>AP024673.1 GCA_025998675.1 Fimbriimonadales bacterium | reverse complement strand
GTTCGAGGAAGCCCTGACGCTGGCGGCGCACACGAGCGACCCTAGCGCTCAGTACCAGCATTACGCCCACGCGGTGAGCCTCTATCGCGGCGAATTCATGGCGGGCTTCTATGAGCCGTGGATTATCGACCGGTCGGCGCAACTGCAGCTGAAGTATATCCATGCGCTGCGCCAGCTGATTGATTTAGACCTCCAGCGTGGGGAACGCATGCAGGCGATCGAGTGGCTGCAGCGCTTGATGAGCGAACAGCCGTATGACCCCGACCTGCTGTATGAGCTGACGATTCTGTATCTGGACGAGGGGCTGACCGACACGGCGCGTCAGATGTGCCTTGCGTGGCGCGCGCGGTACGAACGCGAGCAGCGACGCGCCATCCCCGACAAGGCGCGCGCCGCGCTGATGCACTGCCAGCAAAGCGCGCGGATACGCAAAGGCGAGCAAAGGCAGCTAACCCCAAGGCGTCTGGACAAGCCTGAGCTAATTGCATCGCCCCCTGTCGCGCCTGCGCCCGAATATCCCGCAGAAAGTACGATTCCAATCCCCAGCGCCCCCCTCTTTGGCAGAGAGGACGAGCTGGAGGCGTTGCTGCGTCTGTTGCAGTCGCCTGACACGCGCTGCGTGACCCTGCTGGGACTGGGCGGCGTCGGCAAGACGCGTCTTGCGCTGGAGGTCGCCCACCGCTGGACACAGCAGGGTGCAGATACTGTGTACTGGGTTCCTCTGGCGTCCCTCACGCACGCCGAACAAATCGCCGAGGGAATACTCCGGGCGCTGAGCGTGGAAGTATCGAGCGAGCCGCACGCCCAGCTGTTGTACCACCTGCGCCAGCGGGAGAGCCTGCTTCTGGTCCTCGATAACCTGGAACACCTGCTGCCTGACGCCGCGCCGCTGCTGGCGCGTCTGTTGCAGGAGGCGCCTGCCTGTCGTCTGCTGATCACCTCGCGTATCCCCATCGATATCGATGGCGAACTACGCTTCACGCTGGCGCCGCTGCCCTGCGAGGACGCCGCGCACAGCCCCGCCGTGCGGTTGTTTGTGCATCGCGCGCGGCAGGTTGCGCACGACTTTCGCATGACGGAGGCGAACCTGCCCGTGATTGCCGCGCTGTGCCAGCGACTGGACGGCGTCCCGCTGGCGATCGAACTAGCAGCCTCGCGCGTGAATGTGTTGAGCCCGCGCCAGATGCTGGAATCCATCGCGAATCGGCTGCAGTGGCTCAAGACGAACCGCGTGGACATCCCTTCCCGCCATCGCGAAATGCGCAGCGTGCTGGATGTCGCCTGCGCGACGCTGCCCCCGCTCGCCCAGACGCTCCTGCGCCAGCTGGCAATCACTCAGGGCGACTGGACGCTCTCCACGCTCCATGCCATCTTTTACCCGAAGGCGCCTCTCGAACCCATCGCCGAGGCGCTGGAGCTTTTAATCAACGCGGGACTGGCGACCCGCACGACCAACAGCGACATCCCTCGATTCCGCCTGCTGGAGGTCGTGCGTGAATACGCGCAGACGCTCCAGTCGCCCGACGAACAGTGCGCGTGGATGCAGGCGGTCAGTGCATGGGTCTGCACGCAGGCTGCCACGCGCCACGCCCAGTGCTACACCGAGCAGCTGTTCGAGTGGCTGGCGTTCTGGGACGACCATCGGGAGATGCTGCTGGAAACGCTCGTGTACCTGCGGGAACAGGGGCGCGCCGAGTCGCGATTGCAGCTGTTTATCCATCTGGAGCGCTACCTGGCGCTGCGCCCATTCACAGGTTGGATGCGCGAGCAACTGACGCACGCGGTGCAAACGCCCGACACATCGCCCGATTTACACTGTCGCGGCTTATGCTTGCTCGCGCGCCTGTTCTTCTCCCTGGAGGAGTTCGAGCAAGCCTTTCACTGGGCGCGTCAGGCGCACGCGCTTGCCGAATCGCCCGATGCGCCCGTCGACGACGAAACGCGCGGCTGGACGCTCTACTGGATGGTGCAAATCGCCTTCGCTCTGCGCGACATGGACACCGTGAACGCTCACTGGGAGCGGCTCTGGGCGTACTATCCGTGCCCGCACTACCCCCAGCTCCATCTGGCGATTCACTATCTGGCGGGCTATCTGCTCCCCGACCGCCATACAGCAGAGTGGCGCGCGCAAGCCGTGCTGTTCGCGCACCAGCAGGGCGACCCGCTGATGTTGCTCGATGCGATAGACGCCCTACTGGAGCCGCTCTATTTCAGCGGCGCATACGATCGGGCGCGCGTGTACCTCGCCGAAGCGGAGAGCATTGCGCGGCGATTGGGCGCGCCGATGCGCCTGCTGACCATCTTGTATACGCGCGCCTACATCGACATCCAGCAGGGCGCCTTCGACTCGGCAGAGCAGCTTATCGCGAATCTTGACACGCTCAACGCGCAGGTGGGACGCCACGCCGAGAGCATCCACTGGCTGCGGGGGCTGCTCTATCGCACACAGGGGCGCTACGCAGACGCGCTGCAGGCGGCGCTCCAGCTCACCGCGCGGCGGGAAATCGCACATCGTCCGCATGAGGCTGCCATCGCGTGGGAGTTGGCGGCGACCGCCGCGCTGGGACTGGGCGACCTGGTCGCCGCGCGCCGCTACGCCGAACACGCGCTCCGCCAGCGCGCACTCCAGGAGGATACCTACCGCCTCCACTTCAGCAAGACCATCGCCTACGGCGTGTGCGGTCTCGCCTCGCCCGACGCCGACGCGATACGCGGCTTGCAGGAGTGCCTGCGCTTCTGGCAAACCACCCAGATGACTCCATGGCAGGCGAACACGCTCTACTACCTCGCCTGCGCCTACAACACGCTGGGCGATCTCCCCAGCGCCCAGAACGCCCTCGACGAAGCCATCCGTCTCAACATCGAAATGGGACGCCTGCCCGCCCTCGAACAGTGCCGCGCCCTCGCCGCCCAAATCGCCGCGCAAATATCCCCTGAAAACCCCCGAATTAGGACTTAAGTCCCGAAAAACCCCCGTTTTGTTAAGACTTTTGTAAGACCCCCTGTGGATAATAGAGGCGGGATACATCCCAATCAGGAGGTCATGTGATGAAGCGATGGCTTGTAGTATCGGCTTTCAGCGCACTGGTTGCGCTTTCGACTCTTGTAGGCGCGTCCGCACAGGGCGTAACGCAATCGTTCACTTATCAGGGCTACCTGCGTCAGGGCGGCGCGCCCCTGAATAACCCCTCACAATCGATGCGATTCCGCATCTTCGCCACCGCCACAGACACTACCGTGCTCTGGGATTCGGGCGCGCTGACCGTGAATGTGTCCAACGGGCTGTTTACCGTGCAGCTCAACCCGCCTGCGTCCATCTGGACAGGCGCGGATCGCTACCTTGAGATTCAGGTAGGCTCAACGACGCTCACCCCGCGCGTGCTGATTCGCGCGACCCCCTATGCGAACACGGCAACCCAGCTGAACATGTTCCAGTCGGGCACGAACAACGCCGACCGCATGGTGATTACCCATTCGCCTGCGTTCCCGAACTGGGGGCTGCAATATCAAGATGTGGGCGACAAGTTCAACTTCGTTGCGGGCAGCGCTTCTATAATGACGGTGGATATGAGCATGGGGCGCGTCGGGATTGGCACTTCAACGCCTGCCCACGCGTTGGATGTGTCGGGCGATGTGCGCTGGAGCGGCGTTTTGCAGGGCGGCTCGGTGCCGTGGGCGCGTATCACGGGCGCGCCGAGCTTTTTGGGCGGCTCAGGCACGGCGAACCGCATCGCGCTGTTCACCGCCGCGAACACGCTGGGCGACTCCGTAATTTTCCAGAGCGGCTCCAATATCGGTATCGGGACGACCAATCCCACCTATCCTCTGGAAGTCAGCGGTGGAATGCTGGTCAATAGTTCTACGGGGCACCTGCGAATAGGCTTTCCATCTTCTGCCAACCAGTGGTTTTTCGCCACTGACGGGGGCGGCGCCAACCTGCAGCTGTGGGAGAACGCTGCAAATGCCATCCGAATGTATTTCCGGGCAGGCGGCAATGTGGGAATTGGGACGACCTCGCCTATCGCGCCGCTCTCTTTTGCCAGCACGACGGGCAACAAGATTAGCCTGTGGGGTTCCAACGCCAGCGCGCACTACGGATTCGGAATCCAGGCGAATCTGTTGCAAATCTATACCGACTGGAACGGCGCGGATATCGCCTTCGGATATGGCAGCAGCGCCAGCTTCACCGAAACCATGCGCGTCAAGGGCAACGGGAATGTGGGAATCGGCACCAACGCGCCCGCCGCGAAGTTGCATGTGAACGGCACGGCGCGCGTGAATGTGCTGGAAATCACGGGCGCCGACTTCGCCGAGAAGTTCCCCACCACCGATGAAGTGCAACCCGGCATGGTCGTGGAAATTGACCCCGACAACCCGGGCAACCTCCGCCTGGCGCGCGGCGCGTACAATAAGCGTGTCGCAGGCATCGTCGCGGGCGCGAATGGGCTGTCCAAAGGCATCGTGCTGGGCAACCTGGAGGGCAGCGAGAACCATTCGCCGATTGCCATCAGCGGGCGCGTGTGGGTCTACGCGGACGCGACGGAACACGCAATCGTTCCGGGCGACTTCCTGACCACCGCCGAACGCCCCGGCTACGCGATGAAGGCGACCGACCTGCAACAGGCACAGGGCGCGATTCTGGGCAAGGCGATGACCCGCCTTGAGAAAGGTCAGACGGGCTTCGTGCTGGTGCTGGTCAACCTGCAATAAGGAGGCGGTGAGCATGAAACGACTCCTGAGAGTATTATCCATGTTCATAACGATTGCCACCTGCGTGATGGTCTGGGGACAAGACGACTTCGTGGGTTCAGGTGATAGTATAACCACCGATGGGGCGGTTATGCCAGAGGAAATGTTTACGCGCCTCTCCCTCATCTACCATCAGTCCCAAAAGGTGCTGGCGCCTCAAATCAAACCCTACCGGGTGGAGCTTCCCCCCACGATAACACCGCCAGAGGAGGAAGATTCGCAAGCGCGTTCCCTGCGAATCGGGTATGTGGGTCCAGTACCCGAAGCCATCTTCGAGCGGGCACCCTGGCATCGCCTGAGCGACGGGAGTCGCATCAAAAGAATCGAGCTCCACTCCCGCAACGCTACCGCCCTGCGTGTGATGATGACCGACCCTGGACCCGTGCAACTGCGCGTGTACGACCCCGTGACGATGTCCGCCTTTGGACCCTATACATCGCCCACCCTGAACGAGGACGGCACATGGTGGTCGACCATCATTTTTGGCGACACCATCGGGCTGGAGTTCTATCTCCCTGCGGAATACACGGCGCCTCCTTCGGTGTTGCCGCGCATTGTGGGCGCCCTGTACTGCTACAAAGATCTGACGGGGTCCGACTTTTATCCACAGTCAGGCGATTGCCATACCGACCTGATGTGCTATCCCAGCTGGGCAAACTCCATCGAGGGGAGAGCCATTGGACTAATCTTGTTCAGTTCTTCAGGCGATTCTTTTCTCTGCACAGGCGCCCTAATCGTTCGCGACATAGGCGACTTCTCGCCAATTCTGATGACGGCGCGCCACTGTCTGGGAACGCAAGCGGAGGCAAACACGGCGGTTATCATCTGGTTCTACCAGAGCCAGACTTGCAACGGCAAGAACCCGCCTAACCCCAACACACTCCCTCGCAACGATGGTACGCTTCTGCTCAAGACCGACGCCAGTTCCGACTGGACGCTGCTTGGGCTGTACACGCCTCCCGGCAGCGATAGCTACATCGGGTGGGATTCTTCGTACCTGCCTATCGGTTCTTCAGTCGTTACAATCGGTCATCCAAGGGGCTACCCCAAACGAATTCAGTTTGGTACCAAGACATCCGATACCACCTGCTTTGGAACCGCTGGTACCTTTCGGATGATTAGTACGACTGGACTGGGTTCGAGGGGCGATTCTGGCTCGCCTCTGTATGATATCAATCGAAGGGCGCGGGGCACGCTGTCATGTGGTCCATCGGACTGTACCAACGAGTCTAATTTCGGGCGACTCGATGTCGCGTTTCCTGAGGTCAGGTGGTATCTGTTCAACCCTGCGAACCCGACCTTTGTGAACCGCGCCGTTGCGGGCGATCCGGGCAACGACGGCAGCACCGAACGCGGCACTTCGTCGAACCCGTTCAACACCGTGTACGAAGGCGCCTTCTGCGTGCCCAGCAACGGTACCGTGCGCATCGTGCCCGGCAACTACAACGAGCGGTTCACCCTCTGGCGCCCGATGCGACTGGAACGCGAGGGCGCTTCGGGCGTCGTGCGCATCGGCGCGCCATGATTCGCGCACCCCTTGCCCCTCTCCCGCGGGCGGGAGAGGGGAACAACAACAAACGATGGAGGTCAACAACGATGAGAACACTGATGATGAGTGCGTTTGTTGCGATGCTGATCGGCGTCGCGTGCGCCCAATCAGGGGGCGGCTATGACCTGAGCTGGTGGACGATTGACGGCGGCGGGATTACCTTCGCCACGGGGGGTACTTTCAACCTCGGCGGCACGGTGGGTCAGCCCGACGCCAGCAGTGCGCTCACGGGGGGCAGCTTCAGCCTCACGGGCGGCTTCTGGTTCACGCCGTGCATCATTTCCAACGGCGATGTGGACGGCAACGGTTGTGTGGACGACGCCGACCTGCTGACCGTACTGTTCAACTTCGGCGCGACGGGCTTGAACCCCGCCGACCTGAACTGCGACGCGACAGTGGACGACGCTGACCTGCTGACTGTGCTGTTTAACTTCGGGAGCGGGTGTTAACGCAACACGCGGCGGGGGTGAAAGCGCCCCCGCCGCGCCGCTCTGTGCAAAGTAGGCTTTCACTCCGATAATTCGTTCAGGAGGTTATGGGCTATGCGATTCAACAAAATTGCGGGCATGCTTCTGGGCGCGCTGGCGTTGCTGGGCATGCTGTTCGCCTTCCAGCGCGCGCGTGTGTTCATCAACGGCAAGGAGACGGCAGATGTGGTAGTCTCCAACAACAAGACCTATGTTTCCATCGCGGCGCTGCGCGACGCGGGCGCGCTGGTCTCTCAATCGGGTGGACGCATCGAGATACAGTTCGAACCCGTGCGGGGGCGCTTGCAGGGCGACATGATTGAGGGACGCATTGGCGAATGGCTGAGCAACGGCACTTGGCGCGTGCGTGTTTCGAAAATCGAGCCGATTCCCAATCCGTTCGGACCCGGTCCAGGCTACGCCGCGACGGTGGAGTTCCGCAACCTGACCCAGAACACCATTTCGCTGTACGGGAGCGGGCTGGGCAGTATCCAGCTGCTGGACGACGCGGGGCGTCAGCTGAGTCTTGCCGCCTCCCGATTCAGCCAGCAATACAACTCGATTGTACGCGCGGACGGCTTCACGACGCGCCTGGAGTTCGGCGACGCCAGCAATCAGCTTAGGGAGGTAGGACAACCCGACAAGCTGCTCATTCAGTTCCGCTCGACCGGCGGCAAGCCGCCGTTGAAAGGGTTCCGTATCTTCCTTAAAGAAGATGGCGCGTCCGATTCGGGAGGCATGTGAGTATGCAACGCCTGCCCCGCGTGCCTGAACTGGGGGAACAGCTCCCGCGTTTGGAGCGGCTCTTCGCGCCCGACCAGTCGCCGCTGACGACCTCGATGAGCGACGCGCCGATGCCCCTGCGCTGTCTGGATACATTCCAGCCGAGCGTGTATCAGCCGCTGCGCGCAGGCGACCGTCCGTCGGGCGGCGCGTGGCGTCTGGCGCCTGGACTGTATGAAATCACGGTTCATTCATTCTGCGGGCGGCATGCATCGTATGCACCCCATAAGGCGCTGGGGTATTTGCCCGCGCCGTACAAGGGGCGCACGGCGGGTATCTTCCACAACCTGGTACGGCGCTACACCGAGCGCGAGGAGGTGGAGTGGAGCGACGCGCAGGCGCTGGTGTGGGGCTTGCTCTCGCGCGTGAAGCCCTCCGCGCTCAAGGGGCGCGCCCGCGCCGCTGCGGAACGACTGCTCACCCCGCAGGAAATCCGCGAGCTGGACGGGGTTGGAGTCGACGCGCTGCGCGACGAGGTCGTGCGTCGGCTCCTGCCCCAGGTGCGCGAGGCGCTGCGCCCCCTGATTGAGCTGGAGAATCGCGTGCGACGCTACCTCACCGAAGGCGCGCGCAGCTATCAGGAGCTGGAACAGCTCGTCATGCGTCCGCTCGACCCGAACGACAAAATCCTCGTGGAGCCAAAACACTGGTACTGGCATCCGCGCGGGGGGTGCTTTGTGCGCTACGAGCCGAACGGCTTCTCGCGTGTGCGCCTGCGTCTCTGGGTTCCGCAGCCAATTGCGGTGGAGTACGACTCGCGCGGGCGGATTGTCTCGATGGCGCGTGCGGGCGTCTGGCGGATTCGCGTAATCTACGACGACGGCGTCGAGCCGTGGCGCTGCCCGCGCGAACCGCGCTGGCTGGCGTATCGGTTCCATACGGTGCAATTCGAGCGTCTCGACCAGTCGCTGGCGCATACGGAGTCGGTCGAGGGCTGGCTGTTTGCAGTCGAGAAACGCGCGACGGCGGCTGGTAGCGTGCGTGTGGCGTCGGCGGGACGCATTGGGCTGTTCCAGCGCACGCCCAGCTGGGTCAATCGCTGGCTGGATCGAGTGGACTCCGCCAATCAAACGCGCCGCGAGCTGCAATCGTATCCCGAGCTGGCAGAGCGCGGGTCGCGCTGGGTGCGCGGCGAGCCGTCCGCTGACCCGCTGATGGATCGCGAGCATTATGTGAACGGCGTGCGCGACGCAATTCGCGGCACCTCAGCAGAACGCATCGAGTGGATTGCCGAGACGCATGCCAACAGCGCCGAAGCGCTCGCCAACGCCATCAATCTGCTGAATCAGCTGCCGACCGGGTCGTCGGCGGACTACGACCCGACAGGCTCACTGGCGGCGCCCGGTTCACAGGGCGGGCAGCGGTTGCTTGTGAGTGGACGCTTGTAGGTTAGCGCGTGCCCTGCACCACCACATCCGCCAGCGGGCGTCCCTCCAGAAAGCGCAGCACATTCTGGATGACGCCCTGCGCGATGCGTTGCTGCGCCTCCTGCGTGACGCCCGCCCCATGCGGCGTGAGAATCACATTCGGCAGGCGCAGCAGCGGGTGGTCGAGCGGCGGCGGCTCGGACGAGAACACATCGATCGCCGCGCCGCCCAGATGCCCCTGCAACGCCTCCGCGAGCGCGCCTTCGTCCACCAGCTCCGCACGCGCCGTGTTGATCAAAAACGCGCCCGGCTTCATCGACAGCAACCGCTCGCGATTGAACAGCCCGCGCGTTTCGGGCGTGAGAGGCATATGCAGCGTAATCAGGTCGCACTCGGGCAGCAGCGCGTCCAACTCCAGATAGGTCGCCCCCAGCGCCGATTCCTGTTCGGGGGGCAGGGGCTGCACATCGTAGTAGAAAATCGTCACGCCGAACGGCAACAGGCGCGCGGCAACCTCGCGCCCGATGCGCCCCATGCCGACGACGCCGACTGTCTTGCCCTGAATATCGCGGGCGTGCGCAATCCAGTAGGGCAGCGACCATTGCCCCTGCGCCAGCATGGTGTGCGCGGGGATTAAGCCGCGCATCAGCGCGAGCGCGACCATCACCACATGCTCAGCGACGCTGACTGTGTTCGCGCCCGTGACGGCGGCGACGGTGATGCCCAGCTCCTGCGCCGCGTCGATGTCCACATGGTCCACGCCGACGCCTGCGACCTGAATAAAGCGCACGCGCGGCGCCGCCTGCAACATCGCGCGGGTGAGCGGCGTGAACGCGGTGGAAATCAGCACTTCCGCATCGGGCAGGTGCGGCTCCAGCTCGGCGGCGTTCGTCGCCAGCTCCACCGTGTGCCCCGAAAAGAGCGCACGCACCATCGCTACCTGCGCCTGTACCTGTTCGGATGGGGGTAAGATTGCGACAACCTTCATCGGCTTTCCTCCGCTCCAGGAGTTCACCCATCGGAGCGCTTTTCCTGCAACACTACACCCCGCGCACACTGCACAAGCGCGTCGGAGAGGGTATCATAGTTGCGTGCAACCCATGAGAAGTTCACCTGCTCCTGCTGATGGAACCGTCTCGCTCCGCGAGCGTCTTCACGCGAAGCGAGCTGAGATTTTGCGTGTCTGTGCAAAGTACGGGGCGTACAATGTGCGACTTTTTGGCTCGCTCGCGCGCGGTGAAGCCGACGAAGCCAGCGATATCGACTTGCTGGTGGACCTTGAACCAGGGCGGACGCTTCTCGATCTGGGCGGCTTGCAGTATGAACTGGAAACCCTGCTGAATCACCCGGTGGATGTGGCGACCCCCAGAGGGCTTAAGGCAAGAATACGCGACCGTGTCTTACAAGAGGCAGTCGCTTTATGAGGGATGTCAAGGAGCGATTGAAAGATATTCTGCAAGCGATCGACGCTATCTCAAAATAACAATTGAGCATCTACTGAACCGTCTGGAAGAATAATCTATACCTCCCTTGAGAGCCTTTGCAGGATATACTTCTCAAATGTGTGCGTTAGACCCTTTGCAAGATATTCAGCGTGCGTTGAAGCGCAGCCTCCAGCGGTATGCTGCTGGGTGTGATGGTTATCTTGACATGCTCCTGTAGCCAGTCATGCTCCGTTTTCCCTTTCCACACGCCATAGACTCGCACAATTGCGCCTTTCGCGAGCTGGAGATCCAGACGCCCGTAGACCACCGCCAACTGATAGAGGAGCCAGCGCAACGCTTCCCAATCGGTCTCATAAGCCGCGTCCAGCTCCAACGGATAGGCGACCATCTGCGGAATGAGGTTGGGGCGCGCCTCGCAGCGCAGGATGAACTCGTTGTCGGAGCTGAGCACGACCACTTTGCGTCCTACCGCATTCGCGTACCCGGCATAGGAGTCGATAATCCGCCCGTCGGCGTCGGCGCTATCCGCCGCGGGCAGCTCTTCACAGTTGCGCGACTGCAGCACCTTGCGATACTCCGCCAGCGCCATCAAACGCAGGCGATCGTCGAGGCGATTCTGATTGGCAAAAATCTGATCGATCGCCACGCCCTGATAGGCGCGATTGAACGCTTCCAGAAACTCGGATAGAATTTTGCCGCCGCGTGTGTCCAGCTCCTCGCGCACGGCTCTCGACAGCAGCAGATTCGGCTCAGAGCGATCGCGTCTGGTGGACTTCAAGTAGAGAGAGTAGAGACGATTGCGCAGGGCGTTATTATCGAACGCGAAGTAGTAGATGTCGCCCCCGCGCGCAGGGTCTGACTGAGCAGCTGCGCGTAGATAGTCCTTCAGCGCGTCCAGATTCGTTGGGGGCACAATGCCCGCCGCGCGGAAGGCGTCGCGCAGGCGGTCGTGTTTGGGCAGTTCCGCATCGATGCGGAGAGAAGTATCCCCAGACAAATTGTCTATGGTGTGCCGTTTCACTGCATCACGCTGGTTGTGATAGTCCCGCGCGGAGATAATCGCCTCGATACGCGCCTGGGACCCTGAAAGGTCAACTGTGAATAGTTGAGCGTCCTGCAGCAGGGGCGCGTGCACAGACACACGATCGCCCAGCTGATTCAAAAGCGCGATCAGGTATCGTTCAGGCAGGAGTATCATTCCAAAACCTCCAGCAGGTCGTAGAGCTGCTGATGATGGCGCGGAATCAGCGGGTGCGGTACATCCTGATAGCGCTGATCAAGCAGCTGATTGTAGTAGAGCGTCTCCAGTCCGATGTCGTCGCGCAAGCCCAGCGCCAGTCCGAACGCCGACATATACTTCCTGCCCGCCGTGATGTCCAGCACGACTTTCTCGCACTGCCGACGCGCCTCCAGAAGCGTCAGGTTAAGCCTCTGTCGAAACCCTCGCAGATCGTCCTCGTCGATGGATTGAACCTCTATCTGCGGGGCAGCGACGCCAAATTCGGGCAGGATTGCATGCAGGTAGCGCTCGACCGTCTTCAGGCTCTGCTCTATTTGCGGCGCTTGCTGCGAGCAGAGCAGGTAGATGTGCGTCGGCACAATCCCCTGCTCGCACGCCTGCCAGAGCGTGTTAATCACCGCCATCGGGCTCCAGCCGACGACGGTGACCCACGCGCGCGTCTGAGGTGATTGCGTGTTCTGCATGGCTCAGCCTGCGATAATCGCCTGCGTCAGTTCGGCGGCTTCCGCTTCGGCGTCCTCCGTCTCGCGGTAGAGTTGCTCTATCGTCAGGCTGCGGGCGCGCGCCAGCCGATTGTCCCGACGCATGAACTGGTTCATCGCGTAGCTCAGGAACTCCTCTTTGTCCAGTCCGAAGGGCATATTCGGCTCATATGGCTCGAAGGTCTCCTGCACCACGCCCAGCGCGTAGGGCAGCAGTTCGTTCATTCGCTCCTGAATGGCGCGCCATACGGGGTCGCCGTGTTCCGCAATCAGGCGCGAGAGCAGGTAGACGCCGAACGCGATATGGCGCGACTCGTCCTGCATCATCTTGCCGATGCCCTGCACCAGCCCAGGCATCTTCTGCTGGCGCTTGTACGCCTGGAAGAAGCCGTAGTAGCCCGTCTCCGCCAGCACGCCCTCCACAATCATGTTGTAGGTCACGGACGCCTCTGCCTGCGCAATGGGCGAGTCGTCGTGCGTAAGGCGGTGCATCGCCTGCGGCAGCGCCTCGTAGAAAATTTTGCGATACGAGGGCGAATGGTAGCGCGAGAGGTCTTCGCCGCGCACGCCCGCCACCTCCGTCAGGAAGCGGCTCATAAACTCCACATGCTTGGCTTCCTCGAACAGGAACGAGGTCAGGAACATCTCCTCTTCGAGGCGTCCCTCGCGGGCGATGACCTGAATCAGGGGCAGCAGGTCCAGCGTCACGCTCTCCTCGCCCGCCTGAAACAGCGCGATGAGGCGCAGGGTCGCGTCTTTCTGCTCGTCGGTGAAGGTCTGCCAGTCGGCGCGGTCTTGCGTGAGGTCAATCGCGGCGGGGTCCCAGACGCCCAGCTTTTTGGCTTTCTGGAACATCTTCAGCGCGGGGTGTTCATGATTCAATCCCCGTGCGCTCGTTGTCAGGAACTGCGTATGCACCGTCATTGTTCGACCACCTCGTCAGTGAATTAGAATACCCTGCATGTTATTGAATCAGGTTCGGGTCGGTTATGCGTTGTTCGCGGAGGCGCGTTTTCGGGCGGGACTGCGCCTTCAGCTCGGCAAGCAGCGCGTCGTAGGCGGCGCGGTCTACCGGGATAGACACGGGCTGCCCGCGCTTGCTGGAGAGGATGAGCGCGTTGATGACCTCCACCGTGTGCAGTCCCTCCTCGCCCGGAGCGACGAGCGGCTCGTCGTAGAGGATGGCGCGGGCGAAGTTCTGTATCAGCGCGGGCTGCCCCTCCAGCGCGCCTTCGGGCGACTTGGGAAACGGCGGCTCGATGCGCTCGGCGGGGATACCGTCCCACATACCCTCGGCTTCATAAGTAAACGCGCGGATGGGATGCTTGAGTTGCCACACCTGCAGGTCGGAACCCTCCAGACGCAGCTTGCCCCGGTCGCCGCAGATTTCGATGAGGTTCTCGCCCGGCTCTTCGTTGGTGGTCGCGTAGAGGTAGCCGTGCGCGCCGTTGGGGTACTCCACCAGCGCGAACGCCTCATCTTCGGTTTCAATCTCGTGCAGCACGGTACGGGTCTGTCCCCAGACGCGGCAGGGCAGCCCGCCCAGCCATGTCCAGAGGTCGATGAAGTGCGGCGCCTGATTGATTAGCACGCCGCCGCCTTCGCCCGCCCAGGTCGCCCGCCAGCCGCCCGAATCGTAGTACGCCTGCGTGCGGTACCATGCGGTAATCAGCAGCGTGCGGCGCACCTCGCCGAGGATGCCCTGCTCAATCACCCGCCGCGCCGCCTGCACTTCAGGGCGGAAGCGGTGCTGGTAGCCAATCGCGAATTTCGCGCCTGCGCGACGTGCGGCGGCAATCATCTGGTCGCCCTCCGACACGGCGACGCACAGGGGCTTCTCCACCAGCACATGCAGTCCGTGCTCGAACGCGCGGATGGCGACAGGCGCATGCCCGTAGTGCGGTGTGGCAATCAGCACGGCGTCCAGTAGCCCGCTCTGGAACATCGCGTCGGGGTCGGTGAAGTGCGGGACGCCGAACTGCTCGCCTGCCTGTTGCGCGCGGTCGGGATGCGTGTCGCACACGGCGGTCAGAGTCGTTTCGGGCACAACCTCGCTCAGGAATCGACAGTGCCCCAATCCCATGCCGCCCAGTCCAACCACGCCGAACCGTACCGTTTGCATACGCCGACGATTCGCGCGCCACGGCGCGAGTCCTGCCGAGCGCGAATATTTAGCCACGCTATACATTTGGGGTATCCTTATGCGCAGGTGAGACCCGTGAGAGAAGCTATCAAATTGCCGATTGCGCTGACGGAAGAGCTGCTGAATCACGCGGAGCTGGTGGCGGGGGTGTTCCTGCAGGCGATGTATACCTCCATCGGCGAGAAGTTGCTGGAGGAGCTGGCGGAGTCGGATTTGACCTACTCGCAGATGCAGGCGTTGCGCTATTTACACACGCATCGGCGCGTCACGGTGGGCGACCTGGCGGAGGGGCTGAACATCTCGTACCCGTCGGCGACGAACATGGTGCATCGTCTGGAGAAGAAGTCGCTCATTCGGCGCGTGGCGAACCCGCGCGATCGGCGGCAGGTGGGGCTTGCGCTGACCGATGCGGGGCATGAGATGATCCAGCGCCTCGATCAGGAGCGCCGCCAGCGGTTTGCGAGCGTGCTGGCGCAGATGGAGCCGTCCGAACGAAGCGCATTTATCGAGGGCTTGAGCGCGTTCATTCGCGCGGGCGTCGAGGCGGGCATCCTCAAGCCGATGGAGGTGTGCCTGCAGTGCGGCGCGAGCGCGGACCCGAACTGCCCGCTGGTGGAGATGCACGCCGTTGAGGAGTGTCGGTAAGGAGTGATTCTATGCAACTCACGCCCAAAGCACAGGAACTGCTTGCCCGTGCACCGGCACAGATTGAACGCCATCGCAAGGCGGACGCGACCATCCGCCTGCTCGACTCGCGCGGGCGCGCGCGGCGCAATCAGCGCGTGCAAGTCGAGTTCATCCAGCACGCCTTCCTGTTCGGCGCGAACATCTTCCCGCTGTACGACTTTGAAGAGACGCAGCAGCACGAGACCTACGGGCGCCGCTTCCGCGAGTTGCTGAACTACGCGACGCTGGGCTTCTACTGGGGCGGCTACGAGCCCGAACAGGGACGCACGCCCGGACGCGACGCGCAGCTGCGCATCGCCCGCTGGTGCCGCCAGCACGGGATTGCGACCAAAGGGCACCCGCTGGTGTGGCACGAGGTCTTCCCCCGCTGGGCGCCCAACGAGCCCGACGCCGTCAAACCCCTGCTCAAGGCGCGCGTGCAAGCCATCATCCGCGAGTTTCAGGGGCTGATCGACCGCTGGGATGTGATTAACGAGGCGACCGTCTCGCACCAGTTCGAAAACGGGGTCGGCAACTGGGTCAAGCGCGACGGCGCGGCGAATGTGGTCATCGAAACCCTCCAGTGGGCGAAGGAGGCGAACCCAAAGGCGTTCCTGCTGTATAACGACTACAACCTCAGCCCGGAGTTCGAGCAGCTGGTGGAGACGCTGATCAAGCGCAACGCGCCCGTGGACGCAATCGGAATCCAGTCGCATATGCATCGGGGCGAGTGGACGCTCGAGCGCGTGTGGGAGGTGTGCGAAACTTACGCGCGGTTCGGCAAGCCCCTGCACTTCACGGAGATCACCATCCTGTCGGGGCAACACGGCTGGCAGCTGCCGCGCCCGTGGCAGTCCACCCCCGACGGCGAGCAGCGTCAGGCGGACTATGTGGAGCGGTTCTACACGCTGCTGTTCGCGCACCCGGCGGTGGACGCCATCACATGGTGGGACCTGAGCGACCGCTTCGCGTGGCAGGGCGCGCCTGCGGGCTTGCTGCGGGCAGACCTCAGCCCCAAGCCCGCCTACGAGCGCGTCAAACGGCTGGTACGCGAGCAGTGGTGGACGCCGACGCAGACGCTGACGACCGACTCGCGCGGCAGGGCGCGCCTGCGCGGCTTTCTGGGCGCCTACCGCCTGACCGTCGACGGGAAAACGCAAACCTTCGAACTCCAGCGCGGCGGCAGCGAGTGGGTGATGCGCGTATAAAATGCACGCCTGTCTGAATGAGGTATCCTCTTCAGAGGTGAGCGCGATGAGTTTACGCGGCGTGATACGCGGACGCACGATTGAGCTGGAGCAGGAGCCGCCTCTGCCCGATGGCACACAGGTGGAGGTGGAACTGATTTCCCCTGTCCCTTCCGAGAACCCCTTCTGGGGACGCTGGCGCAAGTATGCTGACCTGCTGACCGAAATAGAACAGGAAATCCTAACCGCGCGCGAAAGCACCGCTTGGAGAAGCCTGAATGGAGAAGGCGCTGATTGATACCGACATCTGGCTGGACATCATGCGGGGTGCGTATCCTGTGGTGCAGGCGCGGGCGAACGCCTACTGGACGGTTTACGGCACTTACACGCTGTCGGTGATTACAGTGGCGGAGGTGGTGCGGGGGCTGGTGCGTCGCCAGCGGGCGGACTTGCTGGCACAGTGGCGTGCGGATGCGAGCAGGCTGGAGATTTTGCCAGTGGATTATGCGGTTGGGGAGTTGGCAGGGGAGTTATATGCGCGGTTGGATTTGGCGGGTTTTCCGATAGGGCGTTTGGATCCGCTGATAGCGGCGACGGCGTTGCGGTACGGGCTGGTTCTGGTGTCGGCGAACGAGCGTCATTATCAGCGCGTGATAGAGGTAGGCTATCCCTTGCAGCTGGTGAACTGGCGAGAAGAGACGGGGGAGTAGTCGAGTTGCAGGGAAGCAGGACTCCCGAATCGGCTGTCGAAGCTATCGCGCGTGGTCGAGGCGCAGGTGTACGAGCAGGACCTCGATGGCGACGGCGCGCTCGAAACCGTTCGGTTCACGCCGCATGCGGAGCCGTTCCTGCAGGTGTTTCGTGGGGGCAGGCGTCTGTGGCAGTGGGGACCCGCCTGGCTTCGGGCGTGGAAACTCCAGATTGCCGACATTGACGAGGACGGCTTCGCGGAGTTCGTCGTCGGGGTGAATCGCAGCACGCGCTGGTATCGCGACCGCCAGAACACGATCCATATCCTCGGCTGGACAGGCGCGTACGGCTACGCGAAGTGGCTGGGGTCGCGTCTGGGCAGCCCGCTGGACGATTTCGCGCTGGCGCGCCTGCGCCCGGAGCAACCGCTGCGCCTGATTACCCTTGAGCGCACGCGCGCCCGCCAGCCGTTTGTGCGCGTCTACCGCTGGAGCGGCTTCGGCTTCACCGCCCTGTGGCAGAGCAAGCCGTTGCCCGCGCCCGCGCGCCTGCATCTGAACGGCGACACGGTTGTCGTGGTCGCGCATGCGCACACCTACATCCTGCGTCAGCCCCATGAGAAGGTTCATTTCACGCTGGAGGCGCACCATGCGAACACAACAGAAGCCATACCGCTTGGATCAGGTCGTTAATCTCGATCAGTACGCGCCCATCCCCGCTGAGGCGCGCGAGTTGCTGGAGCGCAACGGGTTCCTGCTCCAGAAAGGAGACTGGGAACAGCCGTTTTTTATCTACGAGGCAAACGCCTACGATAATATCCCGCACTTTGTGACGCTCGACTCCATGCTGCATCTGTACCATCTCTGTTTTCAGTTTACACTGCGCCGTCTGGAGGCGCGCGCGCTGGCGCCGCGTCTGGCGCAGTTCACGCGGCGACTGCTACGGCAGTGCGTGCAGACCTACCAGCAGGCGCCGACGCCTGAGTTGAAAGCCGCCGCGCTGCGCAATGTCGCCTATGTGGGGGTGGCGGCGCGCCTGCAGAACCTGAACGACTCGCTGCCTGATCCCGCGCTGCCGATGGTGCGCCGCGAACTGGAGCTGATTCGCGAGCATAAGGAGTTCCGAGAAGGCGCAATCCTCCCCTACGCGATAGACTACACCCAGTTCCAGGTGCGCGGGCACTACACGCGCACGGCGACGCTGCAGCGCTACTTCCGCGCGATGATGTGGTACGGGCTGTTCCCCTTCGCGCCCCGACGCCTGATGCCTGGCAGGACGACCGAGCCGACGCCCATGCCCGTGCGTCAGGCGCTGCTGCTGACCGACGCGCTCTATCGGGCGAATCTGGTGAATGAGTGGCAACAACTGATGACGCCGATCGACTTTTTCGTGGGGGGCGTGGACGACCTCACGCCGCCCGAAGTGCGTCAGGCGGCGGAGCGCGTCTTCGGCAGGAACCCGTCGCTGCGGATGTACGCCGACCGCGAGCGGTTCGCGCGGTTCATGGAGGCGTTTTGCAAGCTGCGGATGCCCGCCATTCGCCCGAAGATTGTCTCATTAACGGGCGCGCTGCCGCCGCTGCCCGACCCCAACTCGCCGCAGATGCGCCTGCTGGGGCAGCGCTATGTGCCCGACAGCGAAGTGCTACAGGAGCTGAGGCGTCCCGTGCCCAGCGGGCTGGATGTGATGGCGGCGCTGGGCAGTCGGCGCGCGGCGCAGCATCTGGACGCGCAGTCGCCCTTGTGGTCGGAGTACCTGCCGACCCGTCGCCGATTGACCGATCGGTTCGCCGCGCTGGGCAAACGCGAATGGACGCGCAACCTCTACTGGGGCTGGCTGTGGGTGCTGCAGAGCATCGCCGAGCCGCCGCAGGACGCGCGCCTGCCCGCCCTCTTCCGCACCGACGCATGGCGCGACAAAAGCCTGCAGACCGCGCTCGCCTCATGGGCGCAGCTGCGACACGATACGATTCTGTACGCCAAGCAATCCGTCGTGGCGGCGGAAGGCGGCGATGTGGAACCTGAACCCGAACCGCGTTATCACTTTGTAGAGCCGAACACCGAAGCATGGAGCCGTCTGCTGGAGCTGATACGCCTCACGCTCAAAATCCCCTTCGTGGCGGGCGCCGTTCGGGAGGAGCTGAGCGAACTGGAGGCGCTTACTGCGTTCCTGCTTGCGTGCGCGCGCAAGCAACTCGCCAATCGCAACCTGACCAGGGCGGAACTCGAGCGGCTCCACTACATCGGCGGGGAGATGGATACGCTCGCCGTCAGTGTCGTGGGCGACGGGAAGGCGTCGGGATGGTACGAAATCGAGCATCCCGCCGATCGGCGGATGGCGTGCATCGCCGATGTGCATACCGCCATTGATCGGCGTCCTGGGGGCGTGGGCGAGGTAGCGCTGGAGGCGGGCGTTGGATACGCGCACGAGATCCTCGTGCTTGTGCCTGCGGGCAATCGATTCGCCCTCGCGCGCGGGGCGTCCTTCAGCTACTACGAGTTCACGCACCCCGTCGAAGACCGCCTGACCGACGAAAAGTGGCAGCTGATGCTGAACCCAACCGACGAGGAGCTGCAGGCGCAGCTTGTCGACTGGCAGCCTGCGCCGCTGCCCGACCAGCCTGCGTGGGTGCAGCCGCTGTATACGTCAGAACCTGTTCAGATTAAACCTGCGCCGCTGGGCGAGATGGGCGATGAATAGCCTTGCTGCGTGAGGGGGAGGCGCGCCTCCTTAACGCCAGCGTCGGTACTCGGCGCGCAGGCGGGCTTGCACATCGCGCAGCGCCGCTTCAGGCGTCTTGTTGCCGCTGATTAGATAGTCCTGCGCGGTGTAGAGTTCGTGCAGGTACAGCGCGGCGATGGGCGTGATGGGGAAGTAGCGGGCGTTGGGACTGTCCACCAGCTCCAGAAACCGTGCGTAGCCCCGTTTCCAGCGTTCGTCGGGGCGGTTGACGGCGCGCAGGCTGGGGTGCTTCAGCACGCGCCGTATGTTGGGGATGCCGTGCATCGTCTCGGCAAAGAGCAGCTGCGCCGCCTCGCTCTGCATCCACACGAAAAAGTCCCACGCCTCGCGCGGATGGCGCGACTCGCGCGGGATACAGAACATATTCTGCCCAATCCAGGTCGGCTGGCGCAGATGGGGCTTGCCCGCAGGGTACGGGATGGGCGCAATCGCGTAGGGCACATCGGGCGCGTACTTCTGGAACCAATAGGTGTTCCACTGCCCGTTAATCATCATCGAGATTTTGCCCAGAAAGAAGGGGTTGTTGGTGCCCTGTTCGTTGCCGAAGCTCATGGTGAACGCTTGAACCGCCTTGCCGTCGCCCATCGCCTCGATGAGGGCGCGGTAGTAGCGCGCCGCTTCGAGGTTAATGGGATGGTCGGCGGTCGGCTCGCCTGTGCGCGGGTCGATGAACTGCCCGCCGAACGCGCCGATGATGTAAATCAGGTCAGGCGGGCGCATCCCCAGCGTGCGAATCGCGCCGCTCGGCGCACGCTGGGTCAGCCGCCGCGCATACTCCAGCAGCTGTTCCAGCGTTTCGGGCGGTCGGTCGGGCGGGATTCCTGCGCGGCGGAAATGGTCGGGATTGTAAAAGAGCGCCATCGCGTCCAGCAGATAGGGCATCGAGTAGAGCGCGCCGTTGTAGCGTCCCAGCGCGAGCGCGCCGGGCACGAAATCCGCCTCGCGGAAGCCCGCCGCATGGAACCACTCGTCCAGCGGCAGCAGCGCACTGTTCGCCGCCAGCGGCGCGAGGTAGCCGGGCTCGCGCAGGGTGAAAAAGTCGGGCGGCGCGCCCGCCGTGACCGCCCGCAGAATCTTGTCGTCCGCAACCGCGCCCAGATTCTGCAGATAGACCCGCTCCTGCGCGCGGTTGTAGGCGTCCACCACGCCCTGAAAGACCTTCTCTTCGTCGCCTGCCCACATGCTCCACACGCGCACGACGACGCGCCCTTCTGCTGTTGGCTCACGCCGCGCGCCGCAGCCGCTCAGCATCGCCGCCGCGCCCAATCCCAGACCGCCGATGGGAATCCGCATCGAATCGGGAGTATACCTGCGTCCAGCAGGCTCAGTGCGGTACAATTCCCGTATATGGACACGGTGCTGATTACGGGCGGCGCGGGGTTTCTGGGCTACCATCTGGCGCATCACTTCGCGTGTCAGGGCGTGCGCCCCGCCTTGCTGGACATTGCCCCTTACGAGGAGTCGGAGTACCCCGAAGGCGCGCTGTTTTTCAAAGGCGATGTACGCAATCGCGACGAGGTGCGCGCCGCGCTGGAGGCGTCGCGCCCGCGCTGGGTCATTCACGGCGCGGCGGCGCTCCCCCTGTGGAAACGCGCCGACATCTTCAGCGTGAATGTGGACGGTACGCGCACCGTGCTGGACGAGTCGTTCCGCGTGGGCGTCGAGCGCGTGGCGCATGTGTCTTCAACCGCCGTCTATGGCGTGCCCGAAAAGCACCCGATTGAGGAGACCGACCCGATGGTGGGCGTCGGTCCCTACGGCGAAAGCAAGATTCTGGCGGAGCGCATCTGTGAAGAGTTCCGCGCGAAGGGGCATATCGTGCCCGTGATTCGCCCGAAGACCTTCATCGGTCAGGCGCGGCTGGGCGTGTTCCAGATACTGTACGACTGGGTGGAGTCGGGCGCGCGCATCCCGATGATTGGCAGCGGGCGCAACCGCTACCAGCTGCTGGAGGTCACGGATCTCGCGCAAGCGTACTGGCTCGCGTGCACGGTGGACGCGGCGCAGGCGAACGCGACCTTCAACATCGGCGCGACTCGGTTTCAGACCGTTCGGGAGGATATTCAGGCGCTGTGCGACTTCGCGGGTTCGGGCGCGCGTCCGATGGGCACGCCCGCCGCGCTGGTCAAGCTGGTGTTGCGCGTGCTGGAGGCGCTCAAGCTCTCGCCTCTGTATAAGTGGGTCTACCTGACCGCCGACCGCGATTCGTTTGTCTCGACGGAGCGCGCGCAGGCGCAGCTGGGCTGGCAACCCGTGTATAGCAACGCGGAGGCGCTGATACGCTCTTACCAGTGGTACTTAGAGCATGCGTCCGAGCTGGAGGTCGGCACGGGCGTGACGCATCGCGTGGCGTGGGAGCAGGGCGCGCTGAAGGTGTTCAAGTGGCTGCTGGGCGGGCGCAAAAAGCCGCGCCGCGCATCCGCGCCGACGCGGTAGCCCGCTACCCCAGAATCCGCTCGATGTAGCGCTGGGTTTCGGGGAAGGGGGGCACGCCGCCGTACTGTTGCACGCGCCCGGGTCCCGCGTTGTACGCCGCCAGCGCAAGGCGCAGGTCGCCGAACCGCTGAATCAGATGGCTCAGATACCGCACGCCGCCCTCGATGTTCTGCACGGGGTCCAGCGGGTCCGCGACGCCCAGCGCGCGCGCCGTTTCGGGCATCAGCTGCATCAGCCCCAGCGCGCCCTTGGGCGACACCGCGCGCGGATCGCCCCCCGATTCGGCTTCGATAATCCGCAGCACCAGCTCCGTGTCCAGATTGTAGCGGGCGGCGATGGGGGCGACCACAGGCTCCCAGTCGCGCACGCGCAGCTGCATGCCGGGCGGGGGCGTGCCGCCGACGGGGAAGCCTACCGGCGCAACAAACGCAGACTCAAACGACGGCGGCGCGGCGGCAGCCGACTCGCCCCGCAGCGACTGCAGGCGCGATTCAATCTCCTGCACCCGTTGCAGGGTCCTCTGAAAGGCGTCGCTGATACGCATAGACGGCAGCCTCGTCGATGGCGTTCTGGAACAGGCGATTCATCTCTTGCTGGTGCTGTTCGTAGGCGCGGATACGCAGCTGGGTGAGCGCCTCGCGTTCGCGCCGCGCCTGCAGGTAGACCTCGCGCGCGTGCGACTCCTGTTCAATCAGGAGGGGCAGCGTGTCCTGCAGGCGTTGCAGGCGTGTCTGGAGCGCCTCTAAGGTGCGCTCGCGGTGCGCCCATTCAGCGGGGTGCAGGGTCGCGCCTGCCAGCTGGCGCATCTGCTCGGTCAGGGCGCGTATCTGCTCCTGCAGTTGGGCGCGCTGGCGCGCCGCCTCCTGCACCGCACGGTAGGCAATCTGCTCGCGCGTCTCACGGTAGCGCAGCACCCGCTCCAGACGAAACCGAAAGCGTCGCATCTCTACCCGTGAGTATCGGCAGGCGGCGCGATTCTCTGCATGGTGGCGTGTTCTACCCATCGGCGGTTCATAGTTCGCAAAGCGGCGGTTTATGGAATGCGGAAGCTCCCGCTTCCGCACTCCACAGTAGCAGGGCGCGGGCGAATGCACGCCTCCGCAGGCATGTGCGAGGCAATTAGCGAACGCTGACTACACGCTGATATTACTACGCGGCAGCGAGTTGCTCGTGCAGGTACGCCTCCAGCGACTGCCAGTAGTCCTGCAGGCGGTGCATCGCCTCGGGCGCGTCGGTAAGGTTGCCCTGCTTGCCCGCCTGCTCCAGCTCGAACGCAATCGCGGCGAATGCGTCCGCGCCGACGGCGCGCGCGCTGCCCTTGAGCGTGTGCGCCGCCCTGCCCACCGCCGCCGCGTCGCCCTGCGCCAGCGCGATGGCAATCTGCTCCATCAGTTCGGGCGTCTGGCTCACAAAGTCGTCCAGAATCTCGGCGATAAACTCCGAATCGCCGCCCGTGATTTCGTTCAGATAGTCGTGGTTCAGCATGGTCGCCTCCTGTTATGCCGCCTGCTGCTGCGGCGCGTTGCCCAGCCAGTACGCCAGCGTCTGGCGCAGCTTGTCCGCCTGAATCGGCTTGGAGAGGTAGTCGTCCATCCCGCATGCGAGGCACTTTTCGCGGTCGCCCTCCAGCGCGTTGGCTGTAAGCGCGACAATCGGCGTCTGCACCCCCTGCTGGCGCAGCGTGCGCGTCGCTTCGTAGCCGTCCATCTCTGGCATCTGGCAGTCCATCAGGATTAAATCATAGGCAGTCTGGGTCGCTTTCTGCACCGCTTCCAGCCCGTTGACGGCGATGTCCACTTCGAGCTGCAGTTTGCTGAGCATGCGCGTGGCGACCTTGCGGTTGACCTCGTTGTCTTCCACCAGCAGCACGCGCCTGTCGGGGAACGCTTCAGGCAGGGCGTCTGTCGGCTCGTCGGGCGCGGCTTGTGGCGGCTGGGCGGCAGGCAACGGCAGGTCTACATAGAACAGACTCCCGACGCCGACCTCGCTCTCCACGCCGATGCGCCCGCCCATCAGCTCGGCGAGCTTTTTACTGATTGCCAATCCCAGCCCCGTGCCGCCGTACTTGCGCGTGGTGGAGGCGTCCGCCTGTGTGAACGCCTCGAACAGCGTCTCGTGTTTTTCGGGCGGCACGCCAATGCCCGTGTCCTGCACGCCCAGCCACACGCCCTGCGGGTAGGTCGGGCTGGGCAGCGCCATCAGCGTCACGGTTCCCTCGTGCGTGAACTTGATGGCGTTGCTGAGAAAGTTCGCCACAATCTGGCGCAGGCGCACGGGGTCGCCCTGCACCCACTCTGGCGCGTTCGGGTCGATGTGCGCCTGCAGCACCAGCCCCTTCTCGCTCGCGCGCCCGCTGAACAGGTTCACCGCCTCCTGCGCCAGCGCATGCACATTCACGGGAATCTGCTCCAGCGTCATCTTGCCCGACTCGATCTTGGAGAGGTCTAAAATATCACTGAGCAGTCCCAGCAGGAAGTTTGCGCTGTTTTTGAGCGTGTGCAGCAGCTCCGCCTGCTCCCGATTCAGCGGCGTGTCTTCGAGCAGTTGCACCATGCCGAGAATGCCGTTCATTGGGGTTCGGATTTCGTGGCTCATATTCGCCAGGAACTCCGACTTGGCGCGATTGGCGGCTTCAGCGCGCACCGCCATCTCGTTTGCCTCGAGCAGCGCCTCTTCCAACCACTGGTTCGTCTCCTCCAGCAGTTTCTGGGCGACCTTGCGCTCATGCACATCACGCGCCAGAATAATCACCGCGTCGTCGGTGTAAGGAACAAACCGCGCCTCGTAATAATGCTCCTCGCCGTTAATCGGCAGGCTATATTCCAGCAGGAACGGCTCGCGGGTCGCCAGCACCAGTCGGATGGCTTGCAGCGCCTGGTCGGCGAGCGTGGGCGGCAGGAAGTCATGCATGGTTTTGCCAATCACCTCCGCACGCGGCGCTACCAGCATGGAGTCGTCGTGCGCATACACCTCGCGATAGACGCCCTCGCAATCGATTACGAACAGCAAATCGGGGAGCGCGCTCAGCAGCGAGTTCAGGTACAGCTCCCGCTGGCGGGACTCCGCAAGTAAATGCTGAAGCTCCGTTTCGTCGATAGAGACGCCCAATAGCATGCGCATCTGTCCCTTCTCATCGAAGATGCGCGAGTAGTAGGTGCGGTAGTGGCGTCCCATCCACTGGCGCTGGGCGGTCGTGACCTCGCCCCGCATGGCGCGTTTGAGGTCGTCGATGATTTCGGGCGACGCCTGCATCGTGACGAACAGGTTGCGACTGCGCGGCGTGTTTTCGGGCGGCGGAGGCAGGTGCTTGAGCGCGGCGCCTTCGCTGAACAACAGATTCCCCTCCGGGTCGCACACGAACACAATCAGCGGCGTGTGGTCGAGAATCTGCTGGCGCACATGGTTGTCAAACTCCAGCTGCTGCTGATACGCCTGTTGCGCCACATGCACACGCGCCTGATACCGCAGGAACGCGACGACGCCCAGCCCGACAATCACGGCGCACACCGCCAGCACGAGAAGCACCCGATACAACGCCTGTCGGAGGCTGCCCAGCTCCTGCAGGTAGGTTTCCGCCTCGATATCGACTCCCAGCGCGCCGACGACTGCGCCGCTGGGGTCGCGCAGGGGGACATACGCGCTCACAAAGCTTCCCCAGCGATCCACCCCGATTGGAGTGATTTGTGCCTCGCCTGTTTCAAGTACCGTATGCATCTGGGGGTCGGCTTCCGGGTATTCGTCGCCGATGTAGGATTTGTCCTCCACGCCGTCGTTGTCGCTGTCGCCCGGAGGCGTCGCGTCCAGCACGAAGTAAATCTTGCCGTCTTTGCGCGTGAAAGTGTAGATGAATTTGATTTTGGGATTGGTCGCCTGAATTTTTGCGAGCGGCTCGATGGCGCGCTGGTACTTTTCGGTGGTCTCTTCGCCGGGCTGGAAGGTTTGATGCTGCTCAGTATCTACTGCGGCGGCGGCGGCAAGCGCCGTCTGGAGCATCATCGCATGGAACTCCTGTTCCAGAAGCTTTTGCGCGTTTCGATGGAAATACGCCGCCAGCAGCGCGCCCACGGCAAAGACCAGCAGAGCCACGCCCAGCCCCGTCAGCCAGTGTGTCCACTCGCGTCGCCACGCCTGTTGCATCGCAGGGGGGTTATTCCACATCCCCCGCGCGTTTTTCGCTACGCTTGCGGTGTGAGGGCGACCAGCGTGCGCCGTTCAGGGGCGAAGAGCTGCCCCGCCAGCATGTGCAGCGTTTCGGGCGTCACGGCGTCGATGCGCTCGATAATCTCCTCCATGGGGGTGACCTGCCCGCGCATCAGCGTCTCGCTGCCGATTAGCTCCGTGCGGTTCTGCGTCGATTCGAGCGCCAGCACGCGATTGCCCTTCAGCAGGTTGCGCGCGCTCTCGACCTCCGCTTCGTCGGGCGGCGCGGCGAGCAGATTCTCCAGTTCGGTTTCAATCACCTGTACCGCCTGCTCGAACGCGCTGGGGGCGACCCCGCCGTAAATCACGAACAGCCCCCCATCGGACATCGGCAGCGCGTAGCTGCCAATCTCGTAGGCAAGCCCGCGCTTCTCGCGCACTTCCTGCCAGAGGCGACTGAACATGCTCCCGCCCAGCAGGGTGTTCAGCACTGCCTGTGCGTAGCGTCGCTCGTCGAAAAAGGACACGCCGTCCATCACCAGCGCGAAGTGGGTCTGCTCGACCTCACGCGGCTCCAGCAGGCGCGGCGGGGCGTCGGGGGCGCGGGTGGGGATGGGCTGCGCTGCAGGGAATGCATCCACAGGCGCAGGGTTCCAACTGCCCAGCCAGCGGTCTACCTCGCGAAACAGCGCGTCGGGGTCCAGATTGCCCGCGGCGGCGACCACCACCCGCTCCGGGCGGTAGTGCGTGCGGATGAACTCCAGAATGCCCTCGCGGGTGAACGCGCTGACCGTTTCGGGCGTACCGATAATGCGCCGCGCCAGCGGGTGATTGCCCCAATGCACCTCCGCCGCGCGGTCGTGCAGGATTTCGTCGGGCGTGTCCTCAATCATGCGCATCTCCTCCAGCACGACGCCCTTCTCCAGCTCGATGTCCTGCGGGTCTAAGCGGGCGTTCAGAAAGAGGTCGCTCAGCACCTCGACGGCGATGGGCATATGCTCGGCGAGCATGCGGGCATAGTAGAAGGTCAGCTCCTTGCCCGTGGAGGCGTTCAGGATGCCGCCGCGCCCCTCAATCTCCTGGGCGATTTGCACCGCGCTGCGCGTCTGCGTGCCCTTGAATAGCATATGTTCCAGAAAGTGGGCGATGCCGTGCTGGTGCGGGAGTTCGTCGCGGGAGCCTGCCCGAATCCAGAGGCTCACCGTGAGCGATTGCACGGTCGGAATCGGCTCGGCGACGATGCGCACGCCGTTGCTCAAAGTGGTCTGATGCAGGTTCATCGGGGAGAGAGTATACCTGCAGGCGCGCACGGGACAGGGATTCAGGTACACTTGCCGCGATGCAGGCAGTTTCGTGGGAAGAGGTTGGGCAGGTCGCCGTGCAGCTCCTGATTGCGGTCGGGCTGAGCGCGTTGATCGGCTGGGAGCGCGAAGTGCGGGGACGCCCGGCAGGTATCCGCACGCATGTGTTGCTCTGTCTGGGTGCGACGCTGATGATGATTCTCTCCCGCGCGTTCAGTCCGCAGGGCGATCCTGGACGCATCGCGGCGCAGATTGTCAGCGGCGTCGGTTTCATCGGTGCAGGCACCATTTTGCGGCAGGGGAGCGTGGTGCGCGGTCTCACTACCGCTGCAAGCCTGTGGGCAGTGGTCGCCATCGGCATGACAGTCGGGATGGGCGCGCCCCAGTATTACCTGATTGCGCTGATGGGCACGCTGTTCGTCTATGGCGTGCTGACCTTACTGCGCATTCCTGAAGAGCGCATTCAGCACCAGAACCGTCCTCCGTTGTTGTGGGTCACGCTGGAGGCGCGCGCGAAACTGGATAGCGTGTTTGCCGTGCTGTCCCATCATCACGCGGAGCTGCTTTCGTTCCGTCAGGAGTTCCCCGACCAGCCGCACACCCGCGTCTACGCGCTGGAGGTTCTCCTGCGTGACCATGCGACACGCGAATCGATTCTGCAGGATTTGCTGGCGCTTCACGAAGTGCGCGCGGCGCACTGGGAGGTTGGATAATGCGCGTTGGCGTGTTAGACATCGGCTCCAACTCGGTGCTGTTGCTCGTTGCGGAGCGGGACCCGGAGGGCTGGCGCGTGCTGACCGACCAGGCGCGTATCACCCGACTGGGCGAGGGGTTCGGCGCGGCGCGGCTCCTGCGCCCCGAAGCCGTCCAGCACACCCTGCAGGCGGTGGACGAGTACCTCGCCGTGTGCCGCACGCATGGGGTGGAGCATGTGATTGCGGCGGCGACCGCCGTCGTGCGCGAGGCGAGCAACCCGGAGGCGATTCTGCAGCCCCTGCGCGAACGGTTGCCCCCCAGCGCCGTGATTCGCGTGCTGTCGGCGCAGGAGGAGGCGTCGCTGAGCTATCTTTCGGCTGCGCGGGACGAGTCGCTCGGTGTGGGCGAGGCGCGACTGGCGGTGGTGGACATCGGCGGTGGGAGCGTGGAGGTCGCGCTGGGGCAGAGCGCGCGTATGGAGGCGTGGCATAGCTTCCCCGTCGGCGCGAGGCGCGTGCGCGAGCAGTATCTGCCGAGCGATCCGCCTCACCCGCGCGAGGTGCTGGCGGCGACGCGCGCCCTCGATGAGGCGTTCGAACCCCTGCGCACGCTCCCGCAGCCAGAGCGCGTGGTCGCCATCGGCGGTACAGGCGTGAATCTGGCGATGCTCGCGCTGGGGCTGACCGCGTTCGATCCGGCACAGGTTCACGGCGTCTGGTTCGGCGACGAGACGCCCGCCGCGCTGCTGGAACGCCTGCTGCGCCTGACGGACGCTGAGCGACGCGCCCTGCCCGGGATTGAGCCTGACCGCGCGCCCCTGCTGCATGTCGGCGCGCTCATCTTAGAGCGCGTCCTGTTCGCCCTGCGCCGCGAGGAGGCGCAAATCAGCACGCGCGGGCTGCGCTACGGAATCCTGTGGAAACTACGGGAAAATACGCCTTTCTCGCCCGATTAGCCTCCTGTTTGCCCATCAGATAACACGATTTTAACGCCCATCGTGTATAATAGAGGGTGGAGGCATAAACCAGAGTGCGAAGTCGCAAGGCGACGGTCTCGTTTGTGCATCCCAGCGAAGAGGCGTTCGCGCGCCTGCTGGATTATTACCGCATTCGCTGGGAGTATGAGCCTCACACTTTCGTGCTGCGCACCGACGCAGACGGCAACCCCAAAGAGTGCTTCACCCCTGACTTTTACCTGCCCGACTACAACCTCTATGTGGAGTTGACCGTGCGTCGCGCGAATCTGAATCGGCGCAAGCGTCGAAAGATTGCGCTGCTGCGCGCCCTGCGCCCCGACATTCACATCAAGCTGATGAGTCCGCGCGACTTCGAAAAGCTGATGCTCAAGTACGGGGTGGAGCGCGCGCCGCTGGACGCAGACGAGGAGTGAGGCGTTGATTCGGTACGCTCTGTGCAACGAGGCGCTTCGGCACATGCGGTGGTCAGACGCATGTGCGCTCCTCGCGGATGCGGGCTACGCCGGCGTTGAACTCGCGCCGTTCACCTTCGCGGAGCGGGTGGAGTTGTTGGACTCGCATGCCCGCGCCGAAATCCGCCAGATTGCCCATCAGCACGGACTCCAGATAGCGGGGCTGCATATGCTGCTCTGGTCGCCCGCGGGCTTGCACGCGACGCATCCCGACCCTGAAGTGCGCGCGGCGACCGCCGACTATCTGGTCGAGCTGGCGCGTTTCTGCGCGGCGGTGGGCGGAGGGGTGATGGTGTTTGGCTCGCCCCGCCAGCGCGACGCCCTCCCGCCCCTCACGCCCGACGCTGCGGCGCAGCTCTGGCTGGAGACGCTCCAGCCCGCCCTGCATGTGTGCGCCCAGGAAGGCGTCATGCTGCTGCTGGAGCCGCTGCCCGAAACGAATGTCGTCCAGCGGCTGGGCGAGGCGGTCGCTTTCGTGCAGCAGGCGAACCATCCGAACCTGCGCACGATGCTCGATGTCAAAAGCGCGCTCGCCGAGACCGACGATGTGCCCGCGCTCATTCGCCAGCACGCGCCCTACCTTGCGCATGTGCATCTCAACGATTCGAACCTGCGCGCGCCGGGCTACGGGGCGACCGATTTTGCGCCGATACTGGATACGCTCCGTGCGGTCGGCTACACTGGCTGGGCGTCGCTGGAGCCGTTCGATTACTATCCCGACCCTGAAACGATGGCGCGAGAATCGCTGCGCTATTTGAGGCGGCTGTGATCCCAGTCAGCGAACCTACTTTCGTAAATCCAAACGGTTTCGCCTCGATTGTCTGCTCCCCTCCTGCAGGTTCCTTGAGGATAGGTGTGTTTGGTCAGCGTATGCAGAGGCGCACCTCTGCCCAACGGCTAAATCCGTACAATTTCGACTGCTCCCATGCCCCCCGCCCGTTCCCGCAGGCGGCAGCTGGGAGCGGCGCTTCTGTTGCCGTCTTAGCGCAAAGGCACTTGGCGTCAAACAACGCGCCATCCCCCTCTCCCAACGGGTTGGGAGAGGGGGATACAGGGGGTGAGGGCTACTCCTCGCTCTGCTTTTTGCGGGCGCGCTTCGGTTTGGCTGCGCCGTCCGCCTCTGGCGCTTCGGCAGTGGTCTCCTGCGCGTCTGGCTCCACTTCGGCAAGACTCAGCGTCTCCTCGGCAGGCGGGGCGCTTGCCTCCGCCAGCTCCTCTTCGAAGAGCGTGCCCAGCGTCGGCTCGCGCGTTTCGACGACTGCCGCCGCCTCTTCGGCGCGTGCGCCCCATTCGAACTTCGGCTCGAAGCGCGGCTTCACATAGCCCGTACCGGCAGGAATCAGCCGCCCGATAATCACATTCTCCTTCAAGCCGACCAGTTCGTCGACCTTGCCGCGCACCGCCGCCTCAGTGAGCGCCTTGACCGTGCGCTGGAACGACGCCGCCGACAGGAACGACTCGGTCTGCTGCGCCGATTCGGAGACGCCCAGCAGCACCCACTCGGCGGTGGCAGGCCGCCCACCCTCGGCGAGAATCTTGCGGTTGGTGTCCTCGAACACGAAGCGATCCACCATCTGTCCGGGCAGGAAGTAGGTGTCGCCGGGGTCGATCACGCGCCGCTTGCGCAGCATCTGGCGGATGATGACCTCCAGGTGCTTGTCGTCGATGTCGACGCCCTGCGCCTTGTAGACCGCCTGAATCTCCTGAATGAGGTACTCCTGCACGCCGCGCACGCCGCGCAGGCGCAGCAGTTCGTGCGGGTTCAGCGGTCCGGGCGTGAGGCGGTCGCCTGCCAGCACGGTATCGCCCCTGACCACCTCCAGCGAGCCCAGCGGCGGCACCAGCACGGCGTCCAGCACCGTGACCTGCGCAACGCCCGCCTCCATCAGGCGGTTGACATGGGCGAGGCGAATCTCGTCCATCGCTTCCAGCAGCACCGCGCCCGTGCTGGGGTCTTCGATGGTCTCCAGACTCATCTTGCCCACGAGCATCTCGCCGACGGGCAGAGTCGCTTTGATGACCACCCAGCGTCCGATGGAGCGGACGATGTCCACCACCTCGCCCTGATAGTCGACGGTGATGGCTTCACCCTTGGGCTTGCGCGCCTCGAACAGCTCCTCCACGCGGTTGATGCCCGTGTTGGGCGGCTCCTGCAGTTTGGCGAGTCGGCGCAGCGAGTCGCGCGTGCGCTTTTCGAGCTTCTCTTCGCCTTCGCTGAACTCGTCTCCCGCAAGCAGCGGCACGGGCTTGTTCAGCAGGTTCGAGGCGACCTTGAGCAGCACATTTTTCTGGTCCTTGCTGAGGTCGATGGCTTCCTGGGTGGCGCCGCGCTCTTCCAGTTCGGTCGCGGAGAGGGCGCGCGCGCCGCCGATTTTGAAGCCCGCGATTTGCTGTCCTGCACCCGCGACGCCGCCCGTGTGGAACACGCGCATGGTCAGCTGCGTGCCCGGCTCGCCAATCGATTCGGCGGCGATGATACCGACCGCCGTGCCCAGCTCCACGGGGCGCAGCGTGCCCATGTCCTGTCCGTAGCACTTCGCGCACACGCCCTGCCGCGTATTACAGGTCAGCGGCGAGCGGATGGGCACGCCCACGCGGTCGTGTTCCACCCACTCGTAGCCTGCCTGCTGCCACAGGTCGCGCAGCTCGTTGCGTCGGGCGTGCAGTCGCTCCAGCGTTTGCGCCTCGAGCATATCATACGGCTCCAGCAGCGATTCGCCCGTGATGGGGTCGCGCAGGGGCTGGTCGTCGGTGGGCGTGTAGAGCTCGCCTTCCTCCTTGCCTGCCAGCTCGCGCAGGGTTTGCGTGAAGCGTTCGGTCGCCTGCGCCAGCGCGTCGAGTTCGGTCGCAACCGATTCGGGGATAATCTCGTTCTCGGCGACGAGGATCTCGCCCGTGATGGGGTGGCGCAGGTCGCGTCGCGCGGTGCGCCCGCGGATGCGCTGGAACAGCGTCTCGATGAGGTCGCCCTCGCGCTCGATACGGCTGACGACAATCCCTTCGGGCGTGTTACAGTCGGGTTCGCGGACGACCACATCCTGCGCGACATCGCACATGCGGCGCGTGAGGTAGCCCGCGTTGGCGGTCAGCAGCGCAGTGCTTGCCAGTCCGCGCCGCGCGCCGTAGCCCGAGACGAAGTATTCCAGCGTGGTCAGACCCTCCTGGAAGTTGTGCTGCACGGGCAGCTCCTCCACGAGTCGCTCGCCGCCGGAGCGGAAGTCGAAGCCGCCCATCATCAGCCCGCGCATGCCGACCAGCTGCGCCAGCTGCTTGGTGGAGCCGCGCGCGCCCGAATCGGTGATGATAAACAGCGGGTTGTCGTCGCGCAGCTCCTGCAGCATCACGCGGGAGACCTCGTCGTACACGCGCTGCCAGAGTTCGATTTTGCGCTGGCGTTTCTCATCCTGGGTCAGCTCGCCGCGATCGTACAGTTCGTCGATGAGGCGCGCTTCCTCGGCGGCTTTTTGCAGGATGGCGTCGCGCTGCGCGGGAACCGCCATATCGGTCAGCGCGAAGGTGACGCCGCCGCGCAAGCCCCACTCGAAGCCGAGCGCCTTGAGGTCGTCCAGGAAGCGCACCGTGCGCGCGTGCCCGCAGGTCTGGTACACCGCGCGAATGACCGCCGAGAGCATCTTCTTGTTGTAGACCTTGTTCAGCCATTCGGGGTCGTAGCGCAGCTCGTCGGGCATGATTTCCTGGAAGATCAGGCGTCCGATGGTGGTCTGCGTCAGCTCTGGCTCCTGCGCGTTGGGGCGCACGAGTCGCACATGGATGGGTTCGTGCAGGCGCGCGTCGCCGCGTTCGAACGCCAGCCGCGCCTCTTCGGGGTTGGCGAAGTAGTGGCGCGCCTCCTGCTGGTGCTGCGGGTCGTTCATCGTCAGGTAGTACGCGCCCAGCACAATGTCCTGCAGGGGCGAGACCACGGGCGAGCCGTCCGCAGGCTTGAACAGGTTGTGCGTGGAGAGCATCAGCGTGCGCGCCTCCGCCTGCGCGGGGTACGACAGCGGCACATGCACCGCCATCTGGTCGCCGTCGAAGTCCGCGTTGTAGGCATGGCACACCAGCGGGTGCAGCTGAATCGCCTTGCCCTCCACCAGAATCGGCTCGAACGCCTGAATGCCCAGTCGGTGGAGCGTCGGCGCGCGGTTCAGCAGCACGGGATGCTCCTTAATCACCGACTCCAGCGCCTTCCACACTTCGGGCAGCTGGCGGTCGATGGCGTTTTTGGCGTTTTTGACATTGTTGGCGAGCTGGTCGCGGATGAGCCGCTGCATCACAAACGGCTTGAACAGCTCCAGCGCCATCTCTTTGGGCAGCCCGCACTGGTGCAGTTGTAGCGTCGGTCCGACCACAATCACCGAGCGTCCCGAATAGTCCACGCGCTTGCCGAGCAGGTTCTTGCGGAAGCGTCCCTCCTTGCCCTTGAGCATATCGGAGAGCGACTTGAGCGGGCGTCCGCCAGAGCCTGTGACGGGCTTGGAGCGCTTGGTGTTGTCGATCAGGGCGTCCACCGCCTCCTGCAGGAGCCGCTTCTCGGAGTTGAGAATGCTCTTGGGCGCGCGGATTTCCATAATCTTGCGCAGGCGGTTGTTGCGGTTGACGATGCGCCGATAGAGGTCGTTGAGGTCGGAGGTCGCGAATCGTCCGCCGTCGAGCTGCACCATCGGGCGCAGTTCGGGCGGCAGCACGGGCACGGCGTCGAGAATCATCCATTCGGGGCGCGTCTTGCTGTTTTTGAACGCTTCGACGATTTCGAGCCGCTTGATGGCGCGTGCGCGGCGCGTGCCCTGCGTCTTGCTGATTTCCTCGCGCAGTTCGCGGTCGAGCTTTTCGAGGTCGATGTTTTTGAGCAGTTCGCGGATGGCTTCTGCACCCTGCCCGACGCGCACCAGCGGGCGCAGGTCGCGCTGCAGTTTGCGCGCGCCCGTGAGCAGGAGCTGTTCAATCGCCTGCCAGCTGCTTTCGTCCAGCAGTTCGTATTGCTGGAGTTTGGCGAGCCGCTCGATGGCTTTCTCCATCTCTTCGAGCAGGCGGGCGCGTTCGCGGCGTTCGCTGTCTTTGCGGCTCTCGAACATGCGCACGCGCTCGGCAATCTGTTGTTCGGTGAGTGTGTCGCGCCCCTCCTCCAGCTCGCGCTCCAGGCGGGCGTCCAGCTCCATGAACACGCGCTCGATCTCCTCTTCGAAGGTGCGCTTGGCTTCTTCCACCATGCGGTTCAGGTCGCCGAGGTTCTGTTCGATGCCCACGCGGTCGATGTCGATGACCATGTAGTTGGTGAAGTAGATGACCTTTTCGAGCTGGCGTGGGGAGATGTCGAGCAGCAGTCCGAGCGGGCTGGGCGGCTGCCCCTTGAGGTACCACAGGTGGCACACGGGCGCGGCGAGTTCGATGTGTCCCATGCGTTCGCGGCGCACGCGGGCGCGCGTAACCTCCACGCCGCACCGCTCGCAGCGGATGCCCTTGTTTTTGACGCGCTTATAGCGTCCGCAAGAGCATTCCCAGTCGCGCGTGGGACCGAAAATGCGCTCGCAGAACAGCCCGTCGCGTTCGGGCTTGAAGGTGCGATAGTTAATCGTTTCGGGCTTTTTGACTTCGCCGAACGACCACGCCCGAATATCGTCGGGCGAGGCAAGACCGATTTTGAGCGCCTTGATACGCGAGATGTCCGCCATAGAATCTTCACCTCACAGATTGCCGTCTGTTAACGCGCTGGGCTGCAGGTCGCTCAGCACGGGTTTGGGCTTGGGTTCGTCGATTGTGTCGAGGTCTTCGAGGCTGCGCAGGTCGTAGGCGTTATCGTTCTCGTCGATGATTTGCACCTTGAGACCGAGCGCGCGCAGCTCGTTGACCAGAATTTTGAACGATTCGGGCACGGAGGGCTGAATCACGGGCGCGCCCTTGATAATCGCTTCGAAGGTATGGATGCGCCCGTTCACATCGTCCGATTTGATGGTCAGCATCTCCTGCAGGGTATGCGCCGCGCCGTAGGCTTCGAGCGCCCAGACCTCCATCTCGCCCAGTCGCTGTCCGCCGAACTGCGCCTTGCCGCCCAGCGGCTGCTGCGTGACCAGCGAGTAGGGTCCGATTGAGCGGGCGTGGATTTTCTCCTCCGCCAGGTGTTCCAGCTTGAGGATGTAGAGGTAGCCGACGGCGACGGGGTTGCCGAACGGCTCGCCCGTGCGCCCGTCGCGCAGGATGACTTTGCCCGTTTCGGGGTCGAAGCCCGCGCGGTCGATGGCGCGCTGGCGGATGGCGGCGGTGAGCGCCTCGGCGCTGGGCGTCTTCTTATCGGCAATCGCGAGCCGCTGCGCGAGCTGCGCGCGCGCCTCGTCGGACGCCGTCTCAATCGCGCGGCGCACCGCCTCCAGCGCGTCGTCAAAGGTCGCGCGATAGCCCCACTCGATGGGGTTGCCCGACTCGTCGCGCAGGTTCAACTCGTGATCCAGCAGGATGCGCAGCGCCTTCCGTCGCAGGCGGTCGGCGAGATGGTGCATCTCCTGCTTAATCTCATCGGGCGTCGAACTCTGGAACACGGGCGTGCGGAAGCGGACGCCCAGCTCTTTAGCGACCAGCCCGAGGTGGAACTCCAGAATCTGCCCGATGTTCATACGCGAGGGCACGCCGAGCGGGTTCAGCACGATGTCGATGGGCGTGCCGTCCATCAAAAACGGCATATCCTCCACAGGCTGGATTTTGGAGATGACGCCCTTGTTGCCGTGGCGTCCTGCCATCTTGTCGCCTTCGGTGAGCGGGCGGCGCGTGGCGACCGTGACGCGTACGCGGTGGTTCACGCTCGGCGGCAGTTCGTCTTCCTCCAGCTGCTTGAGCGCGCCGTTGCAGCGCGGGCAGCTTTTGGCTTCCATCGGTTTCGCGCGGTAAAACAGGCTCTTGCAGCTAACGCATTCGTATTTGAATCGCGCGAACTGCGTCACGCGCACCACATAGCCGCGCTCGCCGTGCGGCAGGCGCAGCGACACATCGCGCATCTCTTCCGCCTTGCCGCCGAAGATGATGCGCACCAGCTTCTGCTCGGTGGACGCTTCGGTCTGTCCCTTCGGCTGGATTTTGCCCACCAGCAGGTCGTCGGGCTTGACCTCCGCGCCGAGCCGAATGATGCCGTTCTCGTCGAGGTCGCGCCGCGCCTCCTCGCCCACATTCGGGATGTCGCTGGTAATCTCTTCCGGACCCAGCTTGGTCTCGGTGGCGTCGGTCTGATGGCTTTCGAGGTGGATGCTGGTGTAGGTATCGTCGTAGAGCAGTCGCTGCGAGACGAACACGGCGTCTTCGTAGTTGTAGCCGCCTGCAGGCAGGAACGCGACCAGGATGTTGCGTCCCAGCGCGAGTTCGCCGTTCTCGGTGGACGCGCCGTCGGCAATCACATCGCCCGCCCGCACGCGCTGCCCCAGCTTCACCTTGGGCAGGAAGCTGAAGCATGTGCCCTTGTTCGACTGCACGAGGTGCGGCAGTTTATAGATGTCCAGTTCGCCGTTGTCTTCGCGCTGGATGCGGATTTCGGTCGCGGAGACATACTTGACGCGCCCGTCCGCGCGCGCGGTGATGAGGCTCTGCGCATATTTGGCGGCGACGCGCTCGATGCCCGTATGCACCAGCGGCGCTTCGGGGTTAATCAGCGGCACGCCCTGACGCTGCATGTTGGAGCCCATCAGCGCGCGTCCCGCGTCGTCGTGTTCCAGGAAGGCAATCATCGTCGCCGAGACGGAGAACACCTGCGCGGGGTCAACATCCATATACTGCACCTGCTCGCGCGGCACGATGGGGTACTCGTCGCGCCAGCGCACCTGCACCGTTTCGGGCAACAAGCCGTCCTCGCCCAGCGGGGTGTCGGCGGGCGCAATATACGCGCTCTCGTCTTCGTCGGCGGGCAGGTAGACCACCTCGTCGGTCACCTTGCCGTCCACCACCTTGCGGTAGGGCGTGCGCAGGAAGCCGAACTCGTCGACATAGGCGTACAGCGTCATCTGGTTGACCAGCCCGATGTTCTGTCCTTCGGGCGTCTCGATGGGGCAGATGCGTCCGTACTGTGAGGGCGTGATGTTGCGCACTTGCGGCGGGATGCTCTGACGGTTGAGTCCGCCCGGTCCCAGCACCGACAGGCGTCGCTTGTTCGCCAGCTCCGCCAGCGGGTTCGTCTGGTCCATGAAGGTGCTGAGCGGGTTCGTGGCGAAGAACGACTGGAGCGCGCTCGCAACGGGCTTGACGCTCAGCACCGCGTTCGCCAGCAGCTGGCTGACATCGTCCGCGTTGGTCATCTTTTCGCGGGCGGTCTTTTCGAGTTTGATGAACGCTGCGCGCAGATGCGCCTGCAGCAGCTCGCCGACGGAGCGCACGCGCTTGTTGGCGAGGTGGTCGGTGTCCTCGTACTCGTGCTTGTCTTCCGCCATTTCGAGCAGGTGGCGCAGCGCGAGCAGCAGGTCAGGCACGGTCAGGCGGCGCACATCGGTCGGGATGCCGTGGCGCAGCTTGCGCGTAATCTGGTAGCGTCCGACGCGCCCCAGATCGTAGCGGCGGGAATCCAGCACCAGCCCGTAGAACAGGTTGCGCACGCTCTCCTCGGTCGCCGGGTCGCCCGGGCGCATCCGTCGGAAGAAGTCCAGCACCGCCTCGCGCGAGTCGCTGGTCGGGTCGGCGTCGAAGGTCGCCTTAAGCAGGGGCGGGATGTCCATGTCGCCGCCCTGCACCTCGACGAAGCGCACGCGCACTTCGGGCAGTTTGAGTTTTTCGATGGCTTTCGCGGCTTTCTCGTCGATAATCGTGTCGGCTTCCACAATCACCTTGCCGCGCGTGTTTTTGATGGTTTCGGCGGCGGTTTTGCCCACCAGGTCGGCGGCGCGGGGCGCGTGCAGCGTGAGTTCGTGCTGGATTTCGCGCCGCTCGCGAGGGCGTCCGAACATCGCCGCGATGGCGTCGTTGGTCAAGCCGAGTTGCGGGTCGTAGGGCGGCTCGCACTTCACGCGCAGCGCGCGCGCCCCTTCAGGCAGATTCTCCAGCACATCGAAGCTCAGCACATCGCCCGGCTCCAGCAGCGTGCGTCCCTCGTACACCACAGGCGCCAGCATGCGCCAGCCGACGGCGCGCTCCAGCTCCAGCTCGGCGGGCACACGCGCCTCTTCGTAAGCGGCGAACGCCTTGATGATTTGCGTAATCGGCAGGTGCTTCGACTGGTGGACCTTCAGGCGGATCACATTCTGCGGGTCGGTGCCGCCGTCCAGCCACGGACCCTCGGCGGGGATGATTTGCATCTGCAGCACCTTGCCGAAGGCGCGCGACATCATCTCGCGTCCCGTGCTGGAGAGAAACGGCGAGGGGAAGTGGATGCCCGCCGTGCGGTTCAGCTGGCTGATAATCACCCGCTCGCGCCCGTTCACGATAAAAGTACCGCCCTCGGTCATCAGCGGCAGGTCGCCCAGATAAATCTCGCTCTCCTGCACCTCGCCGTCCACCTTGCCGAATCGCACCTTCACGCGCAGCGGGATATCGAAAGTAATCTCGCGCTCGCGGCACTCCTCGACCGAGTATTTCGGCTCGCCCAGGCAGTAGTCGCCAAATTCGAGAAAGTAGTTCCCCGTCAGGTCGTAAATCGGTGAAAAGGTCTCAAACAGCTCTTTAAGTCCTTCCTCTAAAAACCAGCGATAGGAGTTATATTGAATCTCAATCAGGTTCGGCGGCTCCAGAACTTCGTGAATGCGCTTTCGGCTGTGTCGCACAATCCGCATACAATACCCTCCACAGGCGCAAATTTGCCCAGTCTAAAAGTATACCCTACAGGCAGGAGGGGTTGTCAAGGGGGTTCGCACGAACAATCACGCGCGGAACCGGCTGCGTAGAAGCCCGTCCGCAATAAGTGTCTTTGCGTTAGAAACGCGGCATGTGTGCGATTCGCCATTTTTTATGGAGTGCGGAAGCGGAGCTTCCGCGCATGCTGAAGCTCCCGCTTCAGCACTCCCAAATTACGCGCCTGCGTGGACAGTAGGGCAGCGGAAACTTTCTGTAACAGCACTTAGCAAGGTGTTGCTCGCTTTTAGTTAGGCGGCGGCGGGAAGTCCAGCACCGAGATGGGCACTTCGAAAGTGACTCCCGTGCCCCCGTCGGTAATGACCAGCCGCGTCGCGCCCTGACGGACGCCCGTGATGCGCACGGCGTTCGTGCTGAGTTTCTGCGCAGTCGCCAGATTCGGGTCGCGCACCGAGAAGATGAAATCCGCGCTTACGATACCGTTCGTTTGCAAATCGCGCAGGGTCGCGGCAACTTGAATCTGCTCGCCCGCCCACACTTCGATGGTTGCGGGGTTCGTTTCAATCTGATAGCGGCTGAGGTCGTACTGAATCGAGCCGACCGACCCCGCCACCACCGTGAACTCCTGGGCGACCACCTGCCCGTTGCTGAGGGTGGTCTCCACGCGGATGCGGTGTGTGCCCGGAAGCAGCGTGATTCGCTGCGGATTTTCCACCAGCTGCCCGTTGAGGTACACGCGCGCGCCTGTTGGATTGCCCGTCACGGCGAGGGAGAAGGTGGTCGTCCCACCGCCGCCCCCGCCGCCTGAACACGCCAGCAGGCTCAGCGCGAACAACACGCCCAGCAGTCCCGTCGTCCATCGTATCGTGCGATTCCTCATGGCTCTTGCTTGCGTCGCCTATTCGGTTAGACGCCTCCTAAAACTCCGCGTTTCCCGGCGTGCGCGGGAAGGGGATTACATCCCGAATGTTTTTCATGCCCGTGAGGTACATCAGCATCCGCTCGAAGCCCAGCCCGAAGCCCGAATGGGGCGCGCTGCCGTAGCGACGCAGGTCGAGATACCACCAGTAGTCCTGCTCGTTCAGCCCCATCTCGCGGATGCGCTGCAGCAGCACCTCGTAGCGTTCCTCGCGCTGGCTGCCGCCGATAATCTCGCCCACGCGCGGCACGAGAACATCCATCGCCCGCACGGTGCGCTCGTCGTCGTTCAGGCGCATATAGAACGCCTTAATCTCGCGCGGGTAGTCCATCACGATAACGGGCTTTTTGAAATGCTCCTCCGTCAGGTAGCGCTCATGCTCGGTCTGCAGGTCGCTGCCCCACACGGGCGGGAACTCCCAGTCGCGCGACGCGCCCTGCAGAATGCGAATCGCCTCCGTGTAGGTAATCCGCTCAAAGGGCGACTCGGCGACATGCTGCAGCGTCTCCAGCACGGTGTTGTCGATGCGCTCATGGAAAAACTCCAGATCCTCGCCGCAGTGGTTCAGCACATAGCCGATGATGTATTTCAGGAACTCTTCCGCGAGGTCGGCGTTGTCGTGGAGGTCGTAGAACGCCATTTCGGGTTCGATCATCCAGAATTCGGCGAGATGGCGCGGCGTGTTGCTGTTTTCGGCGCGGAAGGTCGGTCCGAAGGTGTAGACCTTGCCGAACGCGAGCGCGAAAATCTCGGCTTCCAGCTGCCCGCTCACGGTCAGGTAGGCGGGCTTGCCGAAAAAGTCCTGCGTGAAGTCCACCCTGCCGTCGGGCGTGCGCGGGAGGTGTTCCAGATCCAGCGTCGTGACGCGGAACATCGCGCCCGCGCCCTCGCAGTCGGAGGTGGTGATGATGGGGCTATGCACATAGAGGAAGTCGCGCTCCTGAAAGAACTGGTGAATGGCGTGGGCGAGCGCGTTGCGCACGCGGAACACCGCGCCGAAGGTGTTGCCCCGCACGCGCAGGTGGGCAATCTCGCGCAGGTACTCGAACGAGTGCCCCTTTTTCTGCATCGGGTAGGTTTCGGGGTCGGCGCCGCCGTACAGATGCAGCGACTGCAGTTTCAGCTCCACGGGCTGCTTGGGCGCAGGCGATTCGGTCAGCACGCCGACTGCCTCGATGCACGCCCCTGTTGTAATCTGGCGGAGCGTCTCTTCGGGAATTGCGCCCGCCTCCGCCACGATTTGCAGGCTCTTGAAGCGGGAGCCGTCGTTGAGTTCGATGAACGAGACGCCTTTCGAATCGCGTCGGGAGCGCACCCAGCCGCGCACCTTCAACAGGCTCCCCACCGGTTGCTCGTAAGCGTGCTTCACGGAGACCAGCTTCGGTTCCATAGAGGGTATTGTACCTGAGCAGACGGCATGTCGGAAGAGCCACAGTGATTGTTTCACAGGCGCATGGAGATGGGATATAATTCTCTTGTGAACGGATGCGCGCACCTTCCCCCAACAGCGGCGCGCCTCGAGCCGGTCGCAGGTGATGAACATGTTGCTAACCAACTACATTCAGGGCGCTATGCGTCGAGCGACTTACGAGATTTTGCCGGACAATACTTACTACGGGGAGATTCCCGGCTTTCAGGGGGTTTACGCCAACGCGCCAACCCTTGAAGCATGTCGCGAGACGCTGCAAGAGGTTCTGGAAGGGTGGATTATTCTGGGACTACGGCTGGGACATACGCTGCCCGTTGTGGACGGCATCTCTTTGACTGTTGAGCAGGAGGCAGTCTAATGCCAGTGTTTGGTCCGATTAAGCGTTCGGACCTGATTCGCTATCTGAAGCAGTTGGGCTTCGTCGGTCCTTATGCTGGCGGCAAGCACCAGTACATGGTTCGAGGCGAGGTCAAGGTTGTGCTGCCGAATCCCCATCAGGGCGACATCAGTCGTGATTTGCTTGCTCGAATTCTTCGTCAGGCTGGAGTCTCGCGCGAGGAATGGGAAAAACTTTTAGAGCCTCAGTCCCGCGCGATTATCCAGCCCGCGTTTCGCTCCGCATCACCCACAAAAAGAGGGGCGCGCCTATCAGCGCGGTAATCACGCCGACGGGCAGCTCCACGGGGCGCGCCAGCGTGCGCGCGAGCGTGTCCGCCCAGAGCAAAAGTAGCGCGCCTCCCAGCGCGGAGAGGGGCATCAGCGCGCGATGGTCGCCCCCCACCACGCGCCGCAGCAGGTGCGGGGTCATCCAGCCCACGAAGCCGATGACGCCCGCAATCGACACCGTCGCGGCGGTCGCCAGCGCGCCGCCCACCAGCACCACCCACTTGAGCCGTTCCACGGGCGCGCCCAGATGCTGCGCCGTCTCCTCGCCTGCCGTGTAGAGGTTGAGCGCGCGCGCCTGCGCCAGCAGCAGCGCACACCCGACCAGCGCGGGAACGCTCGCGCCCCACAGGCGCGCCCAGTCCGCATTCAGCAGCCCCCCAAGCAGCCAGTAAATCACGCGCGAGAGGTCTTCGCCCGCCAGCGTTAGCAGCAGCGTAATCACGCCCCACAGGCTCGCGCTCAGCGACACGCCCACCAGCAGGAAGCTGGGGATTCGCAACTGCCCCGCCTGTCGGCTCAGCCCCAGCGCGAGCATGAGCGTCAGTAGCCCGCCGCCGAACGCCAGCAGCGCAATCGCCCAGCCCCAGCCGCGCATATGCCAGCCAAGCAACACGCCGACCGCCGCGCCGACCGCCGCGCCCGACGAAACGCCCACAATATAAGGGTCTGCCAGCGGGTTGCGCAGCAGCCCCTGAAACGCGCAGCCGACGCAGCCCAGCACGCCGCCCACCATCACCGCCGTCAGCACGCGCGGCAGACGCAACTCCCACAAGATAACTTGCGTCGTCTCCTCGCCCTGCCCGCGCACGGCGTCCCACAGCGCTGCCAGGCTGAGCGGCACTGCGCCGATGAGCAGGCAGATAAGTCCGCTCGCGCCCAGCGCCCCCAGCAGCAGCGTTCCCGCCAGCCACGCGCGTCGCCCCCGCACGGTCGCCCTCAGATGCGCACATAGCGCAGGGTCGCCCACCATGCGCACAATCCGCCCATCAGCGCGCCCAGCGCGGGCAACCCGATCAACACCGCCGACGGGGGCATCCCGGGCGGCAAATCGCGCAGGAACGCCCACTGGCTGGTCATATAGTCCGACAGGAACGCCGCCGCCAGCAGCGTCAGCGTCGCCGCCAGCGCGCCGCCCACCAGCCCCTGCGTCATCCCCTCCAGAACAAACGGCAGCCGTATCGAGCGTAGCGTCGCGCCCACCAGCGCCATCACACGCACCTCGCGCTGGCGCGAGAAAATCGTCAGGCGCACGGTGTTGTAAATCAGGATGAGCGACGCCAGCAGCAGCAGCCCGCCCGCGCCCAGCCCCACCCAGCGCACCAGACGCGACAGGCTCAGCACCGTCTGTAGCTCGGCGCGGCTGTCGATCACCTCGTCCACCAGCGGCGACTGCTGGATGCGCTCGGCGACGGCGGGCAGTTGCTGCGGGTCGCGCACGCGCACGGTGAGCTTGTCGGGCAGCGGGTTCGGAATGTCCGCGAGGTTTACATCCGCCGCGAGTTTCTGCTTCTGCTCTTCCCAGGCGACTTCGCGCGGGGTCAGGCGCACACTCGCAATTTCAGGGCGCGCTTGCAACGCGGCTTGCAGCTGGAGCGCCTGCTCGCGCGTCGCGCTCATCTTGAGGAACACCTCCGCTTCAAAGTGGCTGGGCAACGCCTGCGCGGCGGCGTCCAGCTTATACAGCGCCATGCCCGCGCCCCCAAGCAAAATCAGCGCGATACACGCGGTGCTAATCGCCGCCGCCTGCATCGTCGCGTTGCGCAGCAGGCTCTCCCAGGTCTCTTGCAACACGAAGCGGACACGATCGATCATAGCAACACCGAAGCATACAGACGGTCGAGTTCAATCGGATAGCCCCCGCGCGGCACATCACTGAGGATTTGCCCCCGATCCATCGCCACGACCCGCTGGCAGGCGCGGTCGACAATCGTGCGGTTGTGCGTCGAGACAATCACCGTCGCCCCGCGCAGGTTGATACGCATCAGCAGCTCGATAATCTCCCACGAGGTGTCGGGGTCGAGGTTGGCGGTCGGCTCATCGGCGATCAACAGGGGCGGGTTGTTGGCGATGGCGCGGGCGATGGCGGCGCGTTGCGCCTCGCCGCCCGACAGCTGGCTGGGCAGCTGGCGCGCCTGCTCGTTAAGCCCCACCAGCGCCAGCACCTGCGCCACCCGCTGACGCACCGCGCTCTCGTTGTAGCCAATCGCGCGCAAGCCGTAGGCGATGTTCTCCCACACCGTCTTGCGCGGCAAAAGCGGGTAATCCTGCGGCACGATGCCCATCTGCCGCCGCAGGAAGGGCAGCTCGCGCGGCTTGAGCGCGTGTACGGGCGCGCCCAGCACCCACACCTCGCCTTCCGTCGGGCGCAACTCGCCGTACAGCAGCTTGAACAGCGTCGACTTGCCCGCGCCTGTCGCGCCGACCACGAACACGAACTCGCCGCGCTCCACACGCAGACTCACGCGCCGCAGGGCGCCTTGCTCGCCATACGCCACGCTCACCTGCTTCAACTCAACCGCCATCACGGGCGCAATTCGCCCCTTCGAAGCCTATTCCTGCCGTTTTTTGACTTGCGTTGCATCAGCGGGTACAATACATCCTACGGTTCGCGTCCCAGACGGCTGGGCTTGACCAGGAGCAAGCGGATGGAGACAGTTGGCGTTGGGATTATTGGAGCAGGCGGAATTGCGGCGGCGCACGCGAAAGCCTATCAAATGCTGGGCGCAAAGGCGCATCTAATCGGCGTCGCGGACATCGACGAGGAGCGCGCCCGCGCCTTCGCGCGCCGCTACGAGATTCCCATCTGGAGTAGTGAGGATGAGGAGCTGCTCAAGCGCGACGACATCCAGATTATCAGCCTCTGCCTGCCGCATCATCTCCACGCCCCTGTCGCCATCGCTGCCCTGCAGGCGGGCAAACATGTGCTGGTCGAAAAACCACTGGCAATCAGTCTGGAGGAAGCCGACGCGATGATTCGCGCGGCGCAGAAGGCGAAACGGCGTCTCAGCGTCGTGTTTCAGCTGCGCTTCGAAAGCGATGTGCAGCGCGCACGGCTGATTCTCGAGCGCGGGCTGATTGGCACGCCGTTTTATGCAGAGGCAAGTTGCCTCTGGTGGCGACGCCCGATGTATTACGAAAACACCTGGCGCGGCAAGTGGGCGACCGAAGGCGGCGGCGCGGTCATCAATCAAGCCATCCACCACCTCGACCTACTGATCCACCTGCTGGGGACGCCCCAGCGCGTCTACGCCGAAATCGACACCGTCGCGCACCAGATTGAGGTCGAAGACTGGTGTCTGGCGACGCTCTACTGGGATGGGCTTAAAGCGAGCTTCTGCGCCGCAACCTGCGCCGAGCTGGAGACCGATTCCAGCCGCTTGCTGATTCTGGGCGCGCACGGCTCGTTGCAGATGTTCCCGTTCCGTCCCCACTCCCGCCATGAGGAGCGCCATCTGCAAATCGGCGAAGCGTGCCGCGCCGTGCCGGAACAGGAAATCCCAGGGCATACCGCCGAGATTCACGACTTTGTGTCCAGCGTGCTGGAGAACCGCGAACCGCGCGTGTCGGCTATGGAGGGTCGACGCGCGCTGGAACTGATCACTGCCATCTACCAGTCCGCTTTCACAGGGGATGTTGTGCCACTGCCCATCACGCCCGACAGCCCCTGCTACTCCACCGCAGGTAAACTGGAGATGGCGCGCCGCTATACCGCAAGCCGAGCGAAGCGAAGCTAAGCGAGAGATGGAGGGAACTATGGAAACGCACAAATCGCCTATTCGTGTCATGGTCGCGGAAGATGAGGAACTGACCCGACTGATGGTGCGTACCCAGCTGGAGCAGCTGGGCTACGAGGTCGTCGGAGAGGCAGAAACCGGGGAGGATGCTGTCCGCGTCGCGCTCCAGGCACAGCCCGATGTGATTGTGATGGACATTCGAATGCCGTTGATGGACGGCATCGAAGCCGCGCGTCAGATAGTAATTCAGCACCCCTGCGCGATAGTGTTCCTCACGGCGTATGCTGAAGAGGAACTGGTCAACCAGGCGACCGCCGCCGGCGCGTATGCCTACCTGCTCAAACCGTTTCGCAAACAGGAACTCGCGCCCGCCATCAATGTCGCCCTGACCCGATTCCGCGAAATGCAAACCAAAGACAAAGAGGTGCGCGAACTGCAGGAAGCGCTCGAAACGCGCAAACTCATCGAACGCGCGAAAGGCATCCTGATGGACCGGCTGGGACTCAGCGAATCGGAAGCCTTCCGACGCATCCATTTCATGGCGCGCAATCAAAACAAAACGATGAAAGAGATTGCCCAAAGTATCATCACGGCGTCGGAAATCCTCTGACGCCCCCAATAATTAACAGTTTTGCCGTATACCCCTTGACAAAATCGCATTTGGGGTATAATAGGCTACTCCCAGGAGGGCAGCCCCGATTCACGGGACTGCCTTCGTCTTATTCTAAAGCCTGTACTTTTGGGCAGGCAGAGTGGGGAGAACCATTACCAACAGGAGGTATGAGCAGACCTATGAATCGCAAGGGCTTTACGCTGATTGAGCTGCTGGTGGTGATTGCGATTATCGCAATCCTGGCAGCGATCCTGTTCCCCGTGTTTGCGCAGGCACGCGAGAGCGCGCGCCAGACCCAGTGTACCAACAACCAGAAGCAGATTGCCACCAGCGTGCTGATGTATGTGCAGGACTACGAGGAAACTTTCCCGATGAGCGCGTACTTCGGGCGCAACAACGCGGGACAGCTGGCGCTGGTCTCCATCTACGATGCGCTGGCGCCCTACATCAAGAATGTGGACATTTTTGTGTGCCCCAGCTACCGACCTGGCATTGACTGGCCGCAGCGTGTGCAGGCGGCAGGTTCGCCCGCGCCCGCGCTGGGCACTTTCCGCTATGTCGGCTACATTCCCAACCTCGGACTGTTCGCTGAGAACTTCTGCCCTGTGGTGAACAAGCGCACGCAGGTCACCAAGATTGCGGCGGTGGAAGCGCCTGTCAACACGATTATGCTGTTCGACGGCTACCTGAAGAACCAGGCGGCGCTCGAGTACTTCAACTTCCTCGGCTACGCGCGCCACAAAGAGGGGCTCGTGATTAACTTCGCCGATGGACACGCGAAGTGGTATCGCTGGAACGGCGTCAAGAACATCGCTCCGCGCGAGCAGTTCCCCACGCCCGCCACGGCTTACAACGGGCAGACAACCCGCGTGGGCGCCAACAACTTCTACTACAACTGGCGCGAGACCGACGGCTTAATTGCCACCGAAGCCGGACTGCAGGCAGTGCCCAGCACCGCCAGTGGACCCAACGGTCCGTACAACGACCTGCACGGCGTGCCCGGCACGGGCGTGACCGACTCGGAAGATATCGGCTGCTAAGCCTGAATCTTTCGCAACCAACATTCCATCGCGCCGAACCCGATAGGGGTTCGGCGCGATTTTTCATCGCCTCACGAAACCGCTGGAACCTGCCGACAATTATCTGCGTTAATATCCATGACTGGGGGCATTTATGACGCAGGCTGAACGCGCCGAACTGGAACGCTGGATCGAGATGATTTACGAAAAAGCGCTGGAAATGGGCTTGGACCCGTTCCCAGTGCATTTTGAAGTCGCGCCCGCCCATGTGATTTACGAACTGGGGTCGTATGCCCTGCCCGCACGCTTCTCGCACTGGACCTTCGGGCGCGACTACCATGTGCAGAAAACCATGTATGAGTACGGCGTGAGCCGTATCTACGAGCTGGTCTTCAACTGCGACCCCTCGCAGGCGTTCCTGCTCGATGTGAACGACATGCTGGCGCACAAGCTGGTGATTGCCCATGTGTACGGACACTCCGACTTTTTCAAAAACAACATCTACTTCGAACATACCGACCGCAAAATGATCGAGCGCGCCCGCCTGCACGCGGAACGCATCCGCCACTACGAAATGGTGCATGGTCCGCTGGTCGTGGAGCAGTTTCTGGACGCGGTGCTTTCCATCGAAGAGCATATCGACCCCGTGCTGCCGACCTACGGCGCGCCGCCCCGCATGCAGGAATCGCGGGAACCCAGCCCGGTCGGCGACACTTACGAAGACCTCTTCTACATGGCGCAGCCCAAGCCCAAACCCGAACCCAAGCCGCGCAAAATCCCCGAAGAGCCGCAGAAAGACCTGCTGCTGTTTGTTCGCGACCACTCGCGCGTGCTGGAAGACTGGCAACGCGACATCATCAGCATGATTCGCGAAGAGATGATTTACTTTCTACCGCAAATCAAGACCAAGATTATCAACGAGGGCTGGGCGTGCGCGACGGGCGACTCGCTGCTGGCGACCTCACGGGGGATGATACGCTTTGACGACCTGTATGCGACGCGCCAGACGCCTGCTGCAGTGGCGACTGGAACGACGAACGAGACGCGCCCGGTGGAGGATTATCACTGCCAGCCAGACACGCCCACGCTGCGAATCACGACACGGCGGGGTTTCGTGATCGAGGGCGCGTATCAGCACCGCGTGCTGCTGCGGGATGGACGCTGGATGTACCTGCAGGATATAGCTGTGGGCGATGAGGTTGCCCTTGCTGTCAACACGGAGGTCTGGGCGCAGTCCTACCAGCAATTGCCTGCCCTGCGGGAGCGCAGCGCCACGCTTGCGGATGTCGCGCGCGCGGCGGGCGTCTCGTACTACACGGTACTGCGGCACTTGCGCGGGCGGAAAACCCGACGGGCAGAGGCAATTGAGCAGGCACTTAAGCGCTACAACCTGCCGCCGACCAATTGCGGGCGCGTCCTCGCCACACGCCATACCCTGCGCCTGCCCGAATACCTCAACGAGGAGCTGGCTTACCTCATCGGCTACTTTGTCGGCGACGGCAACTTCACCAAATCAGGCATCGCGTTCACAACGGGCGACGCTGAAATCGTGGAGCGATTGACGAGCCTGCTGCGCAGCTGGGGATGCAATCCGCGTGTGAAATACGACATGCAGGACAACAGCGCGCGCTGGCGGATTGCCGTTCATTCCCGTGCGCTCCGAGAACTGTTCGTCGCGATTGGATTGCGCCCAGAGTGCAAGGCGCGTCAGAAGTCTATCCCGTCGATCGTGCTGCAGTCCCCGCGTGAGGTGGTGGCTGCGTTCCTGCGCGGCTACTTCGATGCCGACGCTTACGCAGGCAGCGCGGGCGTAATCCTCTCCAGTGCGTCCGAGTCGTTGGTACGCACGACTCAGGTCGTTCTGCTCAACTTCGGCGTGCTGTCGTCAATCACGCCGCCCCAGAACGGCGTCTACCAGCTGGGCATTCGCGGCGCAGCAGCGCGCGTCTTCGCAGAAAAAATCGGGTTCGCGCTCAAACGAAAAGCCGAAGCGCTTCAGCGCTACCTCGAGAGGCGACGCTGGTTTTGTAAGCAGGAACCCTACGACGCCGTCGTTCGCATCGAGCAGGGGCGCGCAACGGTCTACGACATCACGGTCGCCGAGGCGCACCGCTATGTCGCCAACGGGATGATTCATCACAACTCGTTCTGGCATGAGCGCATCCTGGAAAACCTCCCCCTCACCCCCGATGAGCATGTGCAGTTCCGCAAGATGCACTCTTCGGTGATTCAGCCCGGCTCGCGCATGAACCTGAACCCCTACTATGTCGGCTACAAGGTGCTGCGCGACATCGAGCGTCGCTGGAACGGCGAGGTAGACCCGGACGAGCAGGAGACCGACTGGCTGGGGACGCGCATCGAGCGACCCGTCGGGCAGGGGATGCAGAAACTCTTCGAAGTGCGCACGCTGGAGTGCGACCAGACCTTCCTGCACAAGTACCTCACCGAGAAACTGGTGCGCGAGTTAGACCTCTACACCTACCGCGTGGAAGAGCGCAACGGCGAGCTGGTGTGGGTGGTGGACGAGACCGACTGGCGCGTGGTGCGCAATACGCTGGTGGACAACATGACCAACTTCGGCGCGCCGGTGATTACCGTCGAGGACGGCGACTGGGAGCATCGCGGCGAACTGTACCTGAAGCATCACTACGACGGCAAGCCGCTCGATATGCAACGCACGACGCGCTGCCTGCGCTATCTGGTGCGCCTCTGGGGACGCCCCGTGCATCTGGAGACGGTCATCGACGACGAGCAGGTGCTGCTCAGTTGCGACGGGAACGCGATTGCGCAGCGCGCGCTGTAGGGCGCGTTAGCCGCGCGTGAGCCTGCGGTAGAGAGGCGTCGTCTGCTCAACCGTGTGGCGGATGTGGAACTGTTCGGCGGTCTGAAGGGCGTTCTGCGCCAGCTGTTTCGCGAGGGCGCGGTCGTTGAGCAGTTTTAGCGCGGCGTTCGCCAGCGCGGTCGGATCCTCGGGCGGCGCCAGCAGCCCGGTGCGCTCGTGCTGAACAAGGCGACGTATCGCGGGGATGTCCGTCGCCACGACGGGCAGCCCACAGGCGATGGCTTCCATCGTCGAAAGTCCCAGTCCCGCGTCGCGCGCGGGCGCCAGCAGCACATCGGCGGCGGCGTACAGCTCCTCCACCGCGCTCCAGTAGCCGAAAAAGCGCACATGGTGCGGGCGGCGACTGGCGGCGGTCAGCTTCACCAGGCGCGTGTTGTCGGGTCCGTCGCCCGCCAGCCACAAATCGGCGTCCGGGAGGCACTCCCAGACGCGTTCCATCGCCTGTATCGCGAGGTCGAACCCCTTATGGCGCACAAATCGCCCCACGCACAGCAGGATGGGGCGGTCGGCGGGCACGAAAAACTGCTCGCGCATCGCCTCGCGGCGGGGCAACTTCTCGAATCGCTCCAGATCGATGCCTCCCGGCACCACCTCGATGCGTGCGTCGGGCACGCCGCCGCGCACAAGCCCGGCTTTTACCTGCTCCGAGACGGCGGTTATCACGCGCGGGTAGCGGGCAATCCAGCGCCACAGGGCGCGCACCAGCGCGCTCTTGCTCAGCAGCAGGTGATGCACCGTCCACAGCCACGGGTAGCGGTCGCGGAACGCCAGCGCGCAAATCCAGCCCGCCCGCACGCCGTGGCAGTGAACGAAGGGGAACTCTTCGGCGTATTGGCGCAGTGTGTGAACCGCGCGCGAGTCCGCCAGAATGCCCGCCCGATCGCGGATAAAGTCGGGTCCCGTCAGCGTCGGCGCGTAGCCGAACGCTGGCAGGTACTTGATCAGCCCCTGCACATGGCGCAGCATGCCGCTGCTGCTGGGGCGCACAACAATTAACACAGGAGTGCGCTCGCGCCCATCGCCAGAGTCATCAGGCGCATCGCGCAGTCGGGGCGGGCGTTCCAGAAGCAGGCTACTCATCGCGGCACAGGAGTCATGTCCAGAATGCTGGACAGGATGCGGTCGGCGTTCAGTCCCTCGACTTCCGCTTCGGGCTTGAGAATCAGGCGATGGCGCAGCACGGGCGTCGCCATCTGCTTCACATCGTCGGGCGTGACGAAGGCGCGCCCCCGCATCGTCGCCAGCGCCTTGCTCACCAGCAGCAACGCGACGCCCGCGCGCGGGCTGGCGCCCACCAGCAGGTACTCGTTCTGGCGCGTGCGACGCACAATCTGCAGAATATAATCGCGCACCTCGTCGGCGACCTGAACCGTGCGCACGACGGCGCGCAACTGCTCCAGTTCCTGCGCGTCCATCACAGGCGCCAGTCCGACCTGCTCCAGCTGGTGCGTGCGGAAGCCCTCGTCGTGCAGGCGCAGGATGGCGCGCTCCTCCGCCTCCGCAGGGTAGTCCATCACCACCTTCAGCAAGAATCGGTCTAACTGCGCTTCGGGCAGCGGGTAGGTGCCCTCGTACTCGATAGGGTTCTGAGTGGCGAACACCATGAACGGGCGCGGCAGCGCATGCGAGACGCCATCGATGGTGACCCGGCGCTCCTCCATCGCCTCTAACAGCGCGGATTGCGTCTTCGGGGGCGTGCGGTTCACCTCGTCCGCCAGCACGAGGTTCGCGAAAATCGGTCCGTAGCGCACGCGGAACTCGCCTGATTGGGCGTCGAAAATCGTCGTGCCAATCAGGTCGGAGGGCATCAGGTCGGGCGTGAACTGCACGCGGCGGAACTCCAGCCCCAGCGTCTGGGCAATCACGCGCACCAGCAGCGTTTTGGCGATGCCGGGCACGCCCTCGATCAGGATATGTCCATCCGCAAGTAAAGCGCAGAGCGCCTGTTCGATGACGCTCCGCTGCCCGATAATCACGCGCCCGATTTGCGCCTCTACACGCTGCAGCGCGTCGCCCACAGAGTCGATGGTAATCACGCCTGACGCCTCATTCGGCGCGTGCGCCTCAGTCGCGCACGCGGAATCATTCTACCCCACGCGCGGGTAGACTGCGTTAGTCCCTCTATCCGCACCGGTGCGTCCTTATGGAGTGCTGAAGCGTCAGCTTCAGCATGCGGAAGCTCCGCTTCCGCACTCCATAGAGACGATGTCTCATACACATGCTGCGCTTCTAACGCAAATAGCTCAGTAGCGCGGGTCATGATGGAAGTGGTGGTGCGTCTCCAGCCAGCGGATGGTGCCGCTGCGCGAGCGCATCACGACCGAGTGCGTGATGGCGCCCCAGCCCGTGTAGCGCACGCCGCCCAGCAGGTTGCCGCCCGTGATGCCCGTCGCCGCGAACACCACATTGCCCCACGCAAGGTCTTCCATCGTCAGCACGCGGTCGACATCCTCCGTGCCCAGCAGGTGCTTGGCGCGTTCGCGTTCCTGCTCGTTGCGGAACACCAGCCGCGCCTGAATCTCGCCGCCCATGCACAGCGCGGCGGCGGCGGACAGCACCCCCTCTGGCGCGCCGCCGATGCCCATCAGCACATCGATCTCGCCCTGCGGGTCTAACGCCTCCAGCGCGAGCGACAAGTCGCCGTCGGACACCAGCCGAATGCGCGCCCCCGCCTGCCGAATCTCGCGAATCAGTTGCTCGTGGCGCGGGCGATCGAGCATGCCGACGGTCAAATCCTGCACCTCTTTGCCGAGGCTCTTGGCGATGACCTTCAGGTTCATGCGCGGGGGCAGCGTGATGTCCACTGCGCCCTTGGCGGCAGGTCCGACGACCAGTTTGTCCATATAGATGTCGGGGGCGCGGAGCAGTTTGCCCTCGCCTTCCATCGCGGCGGCGACTACGCTAATCGCACCCGGTTGCCCCGTGGCGACGAGGTTAGTGCCCTCCACCGGGTCGACGGCGATTTGCACTGCGTGCCCGTTGCCCGTGCCGAGTTCCTCGCCGATGTAGAGCATCGGCGCTTCGTCGCGCTCGCCCTCGCCGATGACCACGACGCCTTTCATATCGATGTCGCCGAGCGTGCGGCGCATCGCCTCGCACGCCGCCTGGTCTACTGCGTGTCGGTCGCCCTTGCCAACCCAACGCCCCGAACTGAGCGCCGCCGCCTCAGTCGCGCGTACAAAATCCATGCCCAGATTGCGATCCATAGCGATTCTCTCCTCATGTGTGATGTCTGCGTCGACAGAGGAGATTTTCGGCACAGGTGCGCCCCTTCCTGCCACGCCCTCGAAAAAAACAAGCCCCGCCGACGGCGGGGCAGAATTAGCTGCAGTTGCAGTAAGTTTTCGATAGCCCTTCTATCCGCGCGTGCACACAGACGCATGATTTGGAGTGCTGAAGCGTGAGCTTCAGCGTCGCGGAAGCTCCGCTTCCGCACTCCATACAGACGGAGTTTCATCGGCATGCTGCAATTGTCGCGCAAAGGCGCTTAGTTGCAGTTGCCCGGATTGTTGCGGTTCGGACAGTTGCGGCAGGGCGTGCCATTCGCGCGTCGCGCCGCGACGCCCCACAGGTTATATTGCCCCTGGTAGGGACCGACCTCGCCGACATCGAAGACGCGCGCCTGCTTGCCGTCCCAGGTGGTCGCCGTGCTGCCCGCGCCCTCGCGCACGCGCCCTTTGACCGTGCGCGCGTGCCCATCCACGAAGTTCGCGCCCGCCAGACCATTATGACGCGCCTGCAGATACGACTGAATCGTAGGCGGCGGTCCCAGCGTGCCGTCGTACAGCATCGAGGTCTCCACAGGATACTCAATCTGCGCCAGCGAGACCACAGGATTGCCCGCCAGTAGTCCGGGCACGACCCCATCTTCAAAAACGCACCAGTTGAAGATATAACCCGTGTAGCGGAAATTGGGGATGGCGCACACGGGCACGCCGAACGAACCAAAGCTCCCCACAAGGTCGAACGCCTGACGATCCGATGGACAGGTCACCACATCGGAGTTCTTCACATACGGGTAGATGGCGTTGTACAGGGTGAAAATACATGCCTGGTTGTTCTGCGCGGTCAGGTAGATGCTCATCGGGAACCGCTCGTCGTAGTCCTGCACATACTGCAACACGGCGAGCGCGTTCTGCTTCATGTTGTTCGTACACTGGGTCTGTCGCGCCTTCTCACGCGCCTGCGCAAACACAGGGAACAGAATCGCCGCGAGAATCGCGATGATCGCAATCACGACCAGCAACTCGATCAGGGTGAAACCGCTTCGTCGCATAATACCCATTAGATTCGAAACAGGCGATTTTGTTCCTGCCCGGTTTTATACGGGGTTTCGCACAATGGCTCACCGCTGAATCTGTTCTGCCACGAGATGCGGCGTCTGCGCCAGCGCGTCGGCGAGTTTTTCAGGGTGCTTGCCGCCCGCCTGCGCGAAGTCGGGACGCCCGCCGCCCGACCCGCCGACCGCCTGGGCAATCTGGCGAATCAGGTTGCCTGCGTGAACGCCCTGCTGCACCCACTGGGGCGCGACCTTGACCACCAGCACGACCTTGCCGTCCTGCGCCGCGCCCAATGCGGCGACGCCGACCCCGCGCTGAATCAGCCGATCGGCGACCGCGCCCAGCGCTCTGGCGTCCACGCCCGACACCGCCTGCGCCACCACAGGCACGCCTGCAACCTCCACGGGCGTCAGGCTCGCCGCCGCCTCGTTCGCCGCCTGTTGCTTGAGTTGCTCCAGTTCGGACGCCAGGGCGTCCACCTGGCGTTGCAGGCGTTCGACGGCTTGGGGCAGTTCGGGCACGGGGGTCTGCAGCCGTTCGGCGGCGGCGCGCACCGCCTGCTCGCGCTCGCGCAACCACTGATACAGCGCGCGCCCCGTCAGCGCCTCGATGCGCCGCACGCCCGCGGCAACGCTGCCCTCATGCACAATCTTAAAAAGCCCCGCCTCAATCGTGCTGCGCAGGTGCGTGCCGCCGCACAGCTCCAGCGAAAAGCCCGGAATCTCCACCATGCGCACGCGCTCGCCGTACTTCTCGCCGAACAGCATCATCGCGCCGCGCCGACGCGCCTCGTCGATGGGCACATCGGTGTAGACGCGCACCTCCAGCTCCTGCAGCAGCTTCTCGTTCACCAGCGCCTCAATACGCTCCAGTTCGTCGGGCGTCACGGCGCGCGGGTGCGTGAAGTCGAAGCGCAGGCGGTCAGGCGCGACCAGCGACCCCGCCTGTGCGACATGCGCGCCCAGCACCTGTCGTAGCGCGGCGTGCAGCAGGTGCGTCGCCGTGTGGTTGCGCTGGATGTCGAGCCTGCGCTCCGCATCGACCTGCGCCTGCACCGTCTCACCCAGCCGCAGCGCGCCCTCCGTAATCCGCGCGTGATGGAAATAGTAGTCGTTCGCCTTCTGGGTGTCCAGCACCTCTGCGCGTCCGCCCTGCCATTCAACAACGCCCGTGTCGCCGACCTGTCCGCCCGACTCGGCATAAAAGGGCGTGCGGTTCAGCACAATCTCGACGGTCTCGCCCGTGTGCGCTTCGGGGATGAGGTCGCCGCCGCGCACCAGTCCGACCACCTGCGCCTCGCAGTCAAGCGCGTCGTAGCCGACGAACTGGGTGGGCGGGGCATGCTGCGCCAGCTCCGCCAGCGCCGCGCCCGTCTGCACAAAGAGTTTCTCGGAGATGCCGCTCGCCTCGCGCGCGCGCTGGCGCTGGGCGTCCATCGCCTGTTCGAAGCCCGCCATATCGACCGCGACGCCCCGCTCGGCGGCGATTTCCTGCGTCAGCTCCAGCGGGAAGCCGTAGGTGTCGTACAGCATAAACACGCGCTCGCCCGACAGCACGCGCGTCTGCTGCGTCCCAGCGTCGGCAAGCATCTCCTCCAGCCGCGCCAGACCCGCCTGCACCGTATGACGGAAGCGCTCCTCCTCGTAGCGCAAAGTGGTGGTTAGATACTCCTGCCGTTGCGCCAGTTCGGGGTACTGGTCGCCCAGCGCGTCGATGACGGCGGGCACAAGTTCGGCGAAAAACGGCTGCTCGATGCGCAACACGCGCTGCCCACGCAGGATGGCGCGCCGAATGAGACGCCGCAGCACATAGCCGCGCCCCTCATTCTGGGGGATGACGCCGTCGGCAATCGTGAAGGTCGCTGCGCGGATGTGGTCGGCAATCAGGCGGATGGCGGTATCGGTCGGCTCGCCCTGCTTGTAGCGCACGCCCGCAATCTGCTCAATGCGCTGCACAATCGGCTCGAACACATCGGTCTCGAACGGGCTTTCCAGCCCCATCAGCACGGCGGCGGTGCGCTCCAGCCCCATGCCCGTGTCGATGTTCTGCTTCGGCAGGGGCGTGAGTTTGGGCTTGCCGTTCTCTTCGCTCCGCTCGTACTGCATAAACACCAGGTTCCAGATTTCCAGCCAGCGCCCACAGTCGCACGCGGGACCGCAGGCGGGGTTCGTGCAACCCGTCTCGCGGCGCGTGTCGTAGAAAATCTCGGAACAGGGACCACAGGGTCCGTTGGGACCCTCGCTGATGGCGTTCGCGGGCCAGAAGTTGGTCTTCTCGCCCAGTCGCCAGATGCGGTTCTCGGCGATGCCCACCTCGCGCTGCCAGATCGTGAACGCCTCGTCGTCGTCCTGAAACACGGTGAACTGCAGGCGGTCGGCGTCCACCTTCAGCCGCTCGGTCAGGAACTCCCACGCGAAGAGAATCGCCTCGCGCTTGAAGTAGTCGCCGAAGCTGAAGTTGCCCAGCATCTCGAAAAAGGTCAGGTGCGACAGGTCGCCCACCTCGTCGATGTCGGTGGTGCGCAGGCACTTTTGCACGGTGGTCACGCGCGGGGCGGGGGGCTGCGCCGCGCCGAGAAAGTAGGGCTTGAACTGCACCATGCCCGCGCTGGTAAACAGCAACGACGGGTCTTTCGGCACGAGGCTATCGGAAGGCAGCAGCAGGTGCCCCTTCTCCTGAAAGTAGCTCAGAAAGGCGTGTCGCAGCGCGCGCGCGTTCCAGTGCATCGTTCCCTCCGTGTCGGTTCCGTTGCGGGGGATAGTATACCTTCTGGTCGCAGGCGCGTTGGCGGCGTCGCTACAAACGGCGCGGGGCAGCCCCCGATGCGGGCTGCCCCGTGAACACAACGCGACTTCAGGGCGCGAATCAGTTCCTGTCTTCCTGCGGACCCCACTCGTAGCCCCAGCAGTACCAAGTGTAGACCGCCATCGGGTCGGGGTCGGAGCAGCTGGGTTCAGAGTAGTTCGCCTGTCCGCGATCCGTGGGATACAGCTTCTGGTATTGATACCACTTCGAGTGCCCATCGAGGTGCAGCACAACGGAACCCTCGCTGTGGCGTCCCTTGAAACTGTTTCCGATACGCGAACTCCAGAACTGGGGACCGGGCCACTGCATGCGGCTCGGCGGGAGGTCAATCAGGGCGACGGCGCGCGAGGGGCGAGTCACGCGCCCGGAGTCGACCGCCGACGGATTATAGCCACAGTCGTAGATTCCATAGCCGCCCAGCCCGTTATGCACCAGATAGTCCATCGGCGGATAGATGTCGTCGAAGTAGTTCTGTCGCCCGCGCGTGGAGACGCCCAGATTGACCTGCGGGTGGTTCGGCGCGCGCATGTAGTCGCCGAAGCCGTTGTCGCGCTGCACCACCTGCGCCGCGCCCTGACGAAACGGCGAGGAGGGACAGCGCAGGATGTCGCGATTCTTCATGTAGGGCTGAATCCGCGCGCCGAACTGGTAATACTCCGCGAAGCAGAAAATCGGGACGCGGTTGTCATAGTCGCTGGCATACATCAACAGGGCTGTGCCCGTCTGACGCAGGTTGCTGATGCACTGCGTCTGGCGCGCCTTTTCACGCGCTTGCGCGAACACAGGGAACAGTATCGCCGCAAGAATGGCGATAATCGCAATCACGACCAGTAGCTCAATCAGTGTGAAGCCACGATGCTGTGTAGCCTTCATTGTGTCTTACCTCCTGTGGATGAATTACTGCTGGGAACCAGCACGGTTCCCGACAGGGGCGGCAACTCTACAGTGATGCGCCCCTGGACGGCGGATAAAGTCGTTGCGTTGCGTGTGTGCGTGCTGACAGCGGGCGTCCACTGCGAGACGCCGTTCCATGCGGGCAGCTCGATGCGCTGGGGCTGGTTGCTGAGGTTCAGCAGCACGAGCGCGGCGTCGGCGGCATGGTGGCGCACGAAGCCGTAGAGCTTGCGCGAGTCGTCCACCAGCACGGTTGTCCACTCGCCGCGGCGCAGGGCGACCGACCGCTTGCGCAGGGCAATCAGGTCGCGCACATAGTCCAGCAGCGCCTGCTCGTCGGGCGTGCGTTCGAATCGCATCGGGCGGCGGTTGTCGGGCGTGCCGCCGCCGTCCATGCCGATTTCGTCGCCGTAGTAAATCGCGGGCGCGCCGATGGCGGTGAACTGCAACAGGAAGCCCAGCCGCACGCGGTTCAGGTCGCCCCCGCACTCGCGGCGGAAGCGCGGCGTGTCGTGGCTGCTGAGCATGTTATACATCGCGTAGAGGCTCTGGCGCGGGTACATCACCTGCAGCTGCGCCATGCGCTGGTCGAACTGCGACGGGGTGAGGCTCCCGTGCGCCACGAAGCCCAGCACCGCCCCGCGCCAGACATAGTTCATCACGCTGTCGAACATATCGCCCTGCAGCCAGCGCCCCGCATCGTCCCAGATTTCGCCGATAATCACCGCATCGGGGTTCGCGCGGCGCACCACCGGGCGGAACTCGCGCCAGAACCCGTCGGGCACTTCGTTGGGCACATCCAGCCGCCAGCCGTCCAGCCGAAGCGTGCGCGTCCACCGCTCAATCACGCCGAGCAAATACCGCCGCACCAGCGGGTTCTCGTGGTTCAGCTTCGGCATGTAGGGAATGTTCCACCACGCCCAGTAGCCGGGGTTCCACTCCACCGCCACGGGGAACCGCTCCACGATGAACCAGTCGCGGAAGGGCGACGCCTGCTGATGGCGCAGCAGGTCCTGGAACGCGAAAAAGTAGACGCCGACATGGTTGAAAACGCCGTCCAGCACGAGGCGCATGTTGTGCTGATGGAGGGTCTGCGCCAGCCGAATGAGGTCTTCGTTCGCGCCCAGCGCGGGGTCGACGCGCTCGTAGTCGTCGGTGTCGTAGTTATGGTGCGTCACGGAGGCGAACACGGGTGTGAGGTAGAGCGCGTCCACGCCCAGCGCGCGCAGGTAATCCAGCTGCTTCAGGATGCCCGGCAGGTCGCCGCCGTAAAAACCGTCGCCGTCGATGCGCCCCGTGAAATCGATGGGCTGGCTGGGGTCGGGGTCGTTCGTCGGGTCGGCGTTGTAGAATCGGTCGGGCATAATCTGGTAGAAGACGGCGTCCTGCACCCAGCTGGGCACATCGAGGCGGTTCTCGCCGCGTCGATGGCGAAAGGTCGCGTCGCCTGCGGGCAGGCGCAGGCGCGTGCGCCCGTCGCGCAGTTCGAACCAGTAATCGATATCGGCTTCGGGCAGGCGCGCGCGGAAGTAGGTATACAGCGCGTCGCTCACGAACGGCGTCATCGCGACACGGCGCGTGCGCCCGTTCTGGCGGTAGTGCAGCGTGATGTGCGCCACATCGTCCTTGCGTACGCGCAGGCGCAGGTACAGCGTCTCGCCGATGGGGTTGCGGTCGCGCAGGTCGCCCGGCTCGTGGCGGAGCGCGCTGCGGGTGATGTGCCCGTCGCCGAGCCGCGCGGGGCGGTTGTAGCCGTCGGGTTCCACCCACACCACCGAGTTCAGGTTGCCGTTGCCGTCGTCAATCGCGGGCGCGTTCGGGTCAGTGCGCCAGTCCGCGCCGTTCACCACGAACTTGTATTGATGGGCGCCGGGGGCGAGGCGCAGCGTGAGCGTCCAGACGCGCCTGTCGGCGTCAGGGATCATGCGAGTCGCACGCGGCTGCCACTGATTGAAACTGCCCGCGAGATAGACCACTTCCGCGGGGGCGTCCAGCTCAAGGCGAAAGGCGACAGGGTAGGTCGGCTCGTCCGCCCAGCCTGCGAGCATGAGAGTCAGCAACACGCCTACAACAGTCAGCCGTATCCGCATCGTGCGCCCCTGCGTTGGGGGGTACTCCCCAGAATGGCTCGCGCAGCGGCGACCGCGCCCCCACGCGAGAAATCGTATTCTGAACTATATTATAGCATGCTTTGCTCGCTGTGTCAAGGGGCATGTAAAACTGCGTATCTACACCAGAAGCAGGTACAATCCCACTGTGGATTCAGTAGAACGTCGGTTCTGGCGGTATGTGGCGGCGCAGTGGAAGCCGCTGGTCGTCGCGCTTGTCTGCTCGGTCGGCGTGACCGCCATCACAGGCTACACTGCTTACCTGCTGGAGCAGGTCATCCGCTCGATGGACATGCGCGACTCGGCGATGCTCAACCGCGTGTCGCTGACCGTGCTGGGCGTGTTCGCGCTGAAGTGGTTCTTCTCCTACGGGCAGGTGTATTATCTCGCGCTGGCGGGGCAGCGGCTCACGGCGAAACTGCGCGAGGATATTTTCGCGCACCTGCAGCGGCTCCCGCTCGGCTTTTTCCAGTCGCGGCAGGTGGGCGCGATTCAGTCCATCATCACCAACGATGTGCCCGTGCTGCAGAGCGCGGTGATGCTGGTGCGCGATACGCTGGACGCGCCGCTGCGCATCGTGGCGTTTCTGGCGTATATTTTCGTGCTGAACTGGCGGCTGGCGCTGCTGGCGCTGATTTTCCTGCCGCTGATTGCCGTGCTGATTCAGCGGCTGGGCAGGCAGGTGCATCGAATCACGCACCAGACGCAGGGCGCGCTGGCGAGCGTCTCCGCGCTGGTGCAGGAGACGCTTTCGGGCGTGCGGGTCATCAAGACCTTCGCGGCGGAAGACCGTGAGATCGAGCGGTTCGTGGGGCGCAATCGCGAGGTGCTGCGCCATTCGCTGCGGGGCGAGCGTCGCCGCGCGCGCCTGCGCCCGACGGTGGAGTTCATCGGCGCGGCGAGTATCGCGCTCGTGCTGTGGTTCGGCGGGCAGGAGGTCGCGCGCGGGCAGATGACCACCGCCCAGCTGCTGAGCTTCCTGTTCCTGCTGCACCAGATTGCGCAGGCGGCGTCGGGCGTGGGCGCGATTCAGCTCACGCGCAAGCAGGTGCGCGCCGCCGCACAGCGCATCTTCTCCGAAGCGCTCGATGTGGAGCCTGAAGCCTACGACGCGCCCGACGCGCAGCCCCTGCCCCCCCTGCATGGGCATATCCAGTACGAGCGCGTCTCGTTTCGCTATCCGACGGGCGAGCAGGCGTTGCGCGAGGTTTCGTTCGAGATTCAGCCCGGCGAGGTGGTCGCGCTGGTGGGGCACTCTGGCGCGGGCAAAAGCACGCTGATTGACCTGCTGCTGCGTTTCTATCAGCCGCAGGAGGGCGTGATTCGGGTGGATGGGCGCGACATTCGCACGGCAACGCTGGAGAGCCTGCGCTCGCAGATTGGCGTCGTGCCGCAGCACACCGTGCTGTTTGTGGGCACTGTCGCTGAGAACATCGCCTACGGCAAGCCCGACGCGACACGCGAGGAAATCGTCCGCGCCGCGCAACTCGCGCATGCGCACGAATTCATCGAGCGATTGCCCGACGGCTACGACACGCTGATTGGCGATCGGGGCGTGCGCTTGTCGGGCGGCGAGGCGCAACGAATCGCGATTGCCCGCGCCCTGCTGCGTGAGCCGCGCATTCTGGTGCTGGACGAGGCGACCGCCTCGCTGGATCCCGTTTCGGAGCGCATCATTCAGCGCGTGATTGAGGAAGGGCGCGGCGTGCGCACGACGCTAATCATCGCCCATCGCTGGACGACCGTGCAGTGCGCCGACCGCGTGCTGGTGCTGGAACGCGGCAGGCTGGTGGAGCAGGGCGCGCACGCCGAGCTGCTCCAGCGCGACGGGGCGTATGCGCAACTCTACCGCGCCGCGCTCCTACAGGTATAATCCTACCTGCAGGAGCGCGACTCTATGGAGGGATTGCGAAGCGACACGATACTCTGGGTTCTTGCGTTGCCGCTGGCAGGTAGCCTGTTTCACGCGCTGCTGGGCGGCTGGCTGGTGCGCACGCTGGGCGAGCGGACAGGCAAATGGCTTATCGGCGCGGTAGGCACGGGCGTGGCGCTGGGGGCGTTCGCCTTCGGCTGGCAGCTCTTTCAGGCAATGCTCGCGCTCCCCGAAGAGGCGCGGCGCACCACCTACCTGCTCACCGACTGGATTAGGGTCGGCGACCTGCGCGTCCCCATAGAGTTTGTCCTCGACCCGCTTTCGATCCTGATGACGCTCATCGTGACGGGCGTGGGCGGGCTGATTCATCTCTACGCGACGGGCTACATGGCGGAGGACGAGGACTATCCGCGCTTTTTCACCTATTTTAACCTGTTTATCTTTTTCATGCTCGTGCTGGTGCTGGCGGGCAACTTTCTGGTGATGTTCGTCGGCTGGGAAGGGGTTGGACTGTGTAGCTACCTGCTGATAGGCTTTTTCTATCGCAACGCGGAGTGGAAGTCGAACACGGACGCGGCGAACAAGGCGTTTATTGTGAACCGCATCGGCGATGCGGGCTACCTGCTGGCGATGTTTCTGGTGTTTGCGCTGTTTGGCACGCTCTCGTTTGCGCAGGTGAACGCGCAGGCGTTGCCCGTGTTGCGTGAGGCGAGTCTGGCGGCGACGGCGATTGCGCTGCTGTTGTTTCTGGCGGCGGCAGGCAAGTCGGCGCAGCTGCCCCTCTATTTCTGGCTGCCCGACGCGATGGCGGGTCCGACGCCCGTGTCCGCGCTGATTCATGCGGCGACGATGGTCACGGCGGGCGTCTACCTGCTGGTGCGGGTGCATCCGCTGCTGGAGATGGCGCCGATGGCGATGGGGATTGTTGCGGGCGTGGGCGCGCTGACCGCGCTGTTCGCCGCGACGATTGCGATTGCGCAGACCGACCTCAAGCGCGTGCTGGCGTACTCGACGGTGAGCCAGCTGGGCTACATGTTTCTGGCGTGCGGGGTCGGCGCGTTCTGGGCGGGGATGTTCCATGTGGCGACGCATGCGTTTTTCAAGGCGCTGCTGTTTCTGGGCGCAGGCTCCGTGCTGATTGCGCTGCACCATCAGGGCGACATCCGCGCGATGGGGGGGCTGGCGAGAGCGTTGCCCATCACCGCCGCTACGATGCTTGTCGGCTGGCTGGCGATTGCGGGCATCCCGCCCCTGTCGGGCTTCTGGTCGAAAGAGGCGGTGCTGCTCAGCGTCTACAACGCGAAGCTGGTGACCTTCGCGCCCGTGCTGTTTGGCGTGGGCATTCTGACGGCGGGACTGACGGCGGCGTATATGACGCGCATGGTGTGGCTGGTCTTTTTCGCGCCGCCTGCGCATCAGGAACACCATGCGCCTGTGCGCGAGCGGTACGCGACGGTGCTGAGTGTGCTGGGCTTGCTGGCGCTGGGGTCGGTGCTGTTCGGCTGGCTGCTGCCGAGCGAGAAGGCGTTCCATGAGTTCCTCAAGCCCGTCGCCGAGCCGAGCATTCTGACGCAGGAGCAGCTCTTTTTCAGCGAGGCGGCGGGCAAGGGGCTGGTGTTCGGGATTGCGCTGGGCGCGGCGGTGCTGGGCATCCTGTTTGGCGTGGCGCGGTATCGGCGCGGGGTTCCCGAGCCAGAGGCGCGTCTGGCGGGCGTGTGGGGCGCGGCGCACAAGCAGTGGGGCTACGACGGCGTGATGCGCGCCGTTGGGGTCAATCTCGGCGGCGCGTTCGCGCTCGTGCTGTCGGTGATTGTGGAGAGTCTGATTGACCTGGTGGTGAATGCAGTGGGCGCGCTGGCGCGGAGCGTGGGCAACTGGCTCCGTCCGCTGCAGAGCGGCTATGTGCGTTCGTATGCGTTTGTGATGATGCTGGGCGCGTTGCTGCTGCTGGCGGCGGCGTTCGTGTATGGCTTGCGTTAGGAGGCGCACAGGGCGTTGGAGAAAATCTGGCTGATTCTGCCGGGGCTGCTGCTACTGATTGGCGGCGGCGAGTGGCTGGTGCGGGGCGCGTCGAGGCTCGCGTCGCTGCTGGGCGTGCCGCCCGTAGTCATTGGGCTGAGCGTGGTCGCGTTTGGCACGAGCGCGCCCGAGCTTGCCGTGTCGGTCCTCTCCGCCTATCGCGGGCAGCCCGATATTGCTGTCGGGAATGTGGTCGGCAGCAACATCGTGAACATTTTGCTGATTCTGGGCTTATCGGCGGTGGTCGCGCCGCTGGCGGTGAGCGTGCGCCTCATCAAAATCGAAGTGCCGATGATGATTGGCACGGCGCTTCTGTTTTTCGCGCTGGCGTATGACGGCAAGCTCACGCGTCTGGACGGCGGGGTGCTGGTGGGCATCTTCGCCGCGTATCTGGTCTGGATGGCGCGCACGGCGCGCTCGGAAACGCTGCTGGAGGAGGAGCTGGAAGAGGCGGGCGCGATTCCGCGCAACGGCTGGACCTATCTCAAGCTCACGGGGCTGATTGTCGCGGGGCTGGCAGGGCTGGTGCTGGGGTCGGAATGGCTCATTCAGGGCGCGGTCGCGGCGGCGCGCGCCTTCGGCGTGAGTGAACTGGTGATTGGGCTGACGGTTGTGGCGGTCGGCACCTCCCTGCCCGAACTGGCGACCTCCGTGATTGCCAGCATGCGCGGCGAACGCGACATCTCGGTGGGCAATGTGGTCGGCAGCAACATCTTCAACATCCTGTCGGTGCTGGGCTTCAGCAGCCTCGTGGCGCCCGATGGGATGACAGTCGCCCCCGCTGTGCTGCGGTTTGACGCGCTGGTGATGATTGCCGTCTCGCTGGCGTGCTTCCCCGTCTTCTTCAACGGCTTCCAGATTAAACGCTGGGAGGGCGCGCTGTTTGTGGGCTACTACCTCGCCTACACCATCTATCTGGTTCTCTACTCCAGCCATCACGACGCGCTGGACGAGTATACGCTGGCGATGGGCTATTTTGTGCTGCCGCTGACGGGGATTGCGCTTGTGTTGACGCTGATTTTCGCGTGGAACCGTCAGTACCTCAAGCCGCGCCGCCTGCGCCGCAAACAACTGGAAACGAATCGGAATCGTTAGAGCTTTTCTGGCTGCCCTTGCCTGAAAGGTATACTCCGTGCTATGAAAGCTGAGCAGGAGATTCGGGAACGACTGGCGCGCGTTGAGCAGGAGCTGAGCGAGGTCAAACAGCAGCTTCGCTTCTTACTCACGCACCAGCCGCCCACTGTCGCGTTGCAACAGCTTGCCGAACTCTGGGGAATTGAGTCTTCTGAGGCTGCCCCGCTCTCTCTGTCCGAAGCGCGCAAGCGGTTAGCGCAGGGCTTACCGACGAACTGGGGAAGCCGCCTTCTCAAGCGACAGAGATCCCTGCGATGAAAGCTATTTACCTCGATCCCAGTGCATGGGTCAAGCGGTATGCAGTTGCGGGCTTTATTGGACTAATGCGAGTCGTCCACACGCACCCAAGTGGCATCAGACAGCCTCTCAACGCCTCACCACAGGCAGCACGAGATGGCTCGCCCGTATTGGGTCGCAGTAGAGGGTGTTCTGTGCGGGGCGTGTGCGCGGGCTGGCGCGGAACGGTTCGCCCGTGTTCGGGTTCGGGTCGTAGCCCGGCGCGCTGCTGGAGGTAATATGCACGCGCAACCGATGCCCCGCGTTGAACACCATCGCCGTCGTCCACAGATCCACCTCCACCCGATACACCTCGCCCGGACGCATCCGCCGCTCGCGCGTGAGCGACTCGCGGTAGCGCATGCGCAGCGCGCCCTCCGCGATGTTGAAGGAACGCCCATCGGGGTAGACATCACACAGGCGCACGATGAAGTCGGTGTCGGGCGCGTCGCTGCTAACATACAGCACCGCCTTCACCCGCCCGACGATTTCCAGCGGCTGCTGGAGCGGCGCGCTGGTGAACGCCAGCACATCGGGGCGCAATTCGAGCGTGCGCTGGTCGCGCGGTCCTGCGGGCAGGCTCAACTCGCGTCCGCCAATCGTTGGCGCGGGGTTCTGCGGGTCGTAGGTGTAGGTCAGCGCCGCGCCGCGCGCGGGCTTGCGGAACGCCAGCGTGCGGTCGCCGTGCAGATAGAGCGCGGTCGGACGGGTGGGCAGCGGCGGCCAGCGGTCTGCCGTGCGCCACTCGTTGCCCGGCGCGTTCGGCTCGCCCACTGCGCCCATCACATAGTACACCACCGTCGGCTCGCGGTCTACCCCGTTGTCGACGCCCTTCAGATAGCGTTCGAACCAGCGCCACGGGTCATGGAAAGTGCATGGCGGCTGGTCGGCGTTGGGGAACTCCAGCGCGCCGACCCGTTTTTGTAGCACGCCGTGCGCCCAGGGTCCCATTAGCAGCTTCTGCTTGCCGCGCGCGTTCGGTCCGCCGCGCGTCTGGTAGCCAACAAAGGCGTCAATCGTGCCCTGCGCGAAGATGTCGTAGTAGCCGCCGATATGCACGGCAGGCGCGCCCACCAGCCGATAGCGGCGGCTCACATCCCGCGCCTGCCAGAAGGCGTCGTAGGCGGGGTGGCGCGTCCAGTGCGCCAGCGCGTCGGGCGCATGCTGGGTGACCCGCAGCCAGTCCTCCACCAGCGACTTTTTGAACACCCCGCCCGGAAACAGCGCCTGATGCAGGTTCGGCTCGGCGACGGTGATGTGCTGGCACGCGAGCGGTCGCGCCCCTGCGCCCGCGAGCATCAGCTGATTAATCCCCAGCGCGGAGCCGCCCCATGTGCCGATTTTGCCGTTGCACCAGCGCTGGCGGGCAATCCACTGCACGGTATCGACGCCGTCGGCGCGGTTCTCCCACCAGCCGTCGCCCTCAAATGGCAGGTTCGCGCCTTCGGAGGCGAATCGCCCGCGCGTGTCCTGCACCACGACGGCGTAGCCGCGCCGTGCGCCGTCCTCGCCGATGGGCTTGAGCGCGGTTTTGTCGTAGGGCGTGCGGATGAGAATCACGGGGAACGGCGGCTGCCCCTGCGGCAGGTACACATCGGTCGCCAAGCGCACGCCGTCGCGCATGGGCAGCATGTGGCTCTCGACGGCAACCGGCGCGGGCGAACGCAGCGTCGCGCCCAGCAGAAGCAACGCGGTAAGCCATAGAGACGCAAAGCGCATATGATATGGATTCGCGAGGGAATGCGGGGTTCCTGTCTTCAGTGCTTTTGCGCTCCAAGTTCAACCGCGCCACTGTCGGTAGGGCGTGCGCGACGCACCCCATAAATCGCCGCTTTACGGACTATGACCCGTCCACTGGCACGAGAAGCGACAAACTTCAGCCCCTTCCCGAAGGTTCGGGAGGGGGCTGAAGTGAGGGCTACAAAACGCGCGGCTCTTGCTCGATGCGCACGATAATCCCGAAGTCTACCGCGCGAACTGGTCTTACTCTTTGTGCGTGACTGCATCGATGTAGATAGAAGCATAGGCATTCGAGCCTTCCAGGTTGGCGTCAAGAGTCACACGGACGCGAGTGGGTTTCTGCAGCACTAAGGCATAAGAACAGCCTCCGGGATTTCTCGCTGCCTCTTTGACTTCACCCCCCTCTGCAACCACCTGTGCCCGAATAGGGGACTTCATGTCATCAACAAAGATGGAGACAGAATAGACGCCTGCAGGTACATCCATCGTCCATGTGTGCGGCTTTCCCCGATGAACGATGCTCGCATATTGTGAGTGTAGATTCATAGATATATTTTCTTTGGAAAGCGTTTCTGCCACTTCCATGCGAGCCGCCGTAATCTCCCTGAAAAATTTGAGCATAGCCTCAAAATCTTTCGGAGATTTCTTGTCGGGAGTGTATACAGAAATAAGTACTTTGGTGTCGCTTCTCTGCGCGTCTGTAGTACACTGGATGGTGTAGGTTCCGCTCTGCTCAGGGACAAGCTCGACTACAGTTGCGGGTTCCGCCTTAATAGCGCGAGCAACAACTTTCCCATCGGAATCAGACACAGTCGTCATGAGCGAAGCTTCAGATTCGCCGTCCGACACAACCAACAGCCAGTATTTCTCGCCCTTGGCGAAATTCCGCTCAATCTTGAGCGAACGACTTTCCGGCATCGGCATATTGTAGAAATTGGGCGCTCCATCGTCGGCAAGATAGAGATTTTCAGTTTCCGATGTTTGCGCGTATGCGCCCAGCGACAACAATCCCGCTAACAGCCATAGAGTTCTCATAGTACTATTCTGCCTTATATCAATCGGCGATGTCAAGAAAAAATACCTGTTTCAATTCTTCACTGACGACTTGAAAGAGGAGCCATTTTACAAACGATGACTGCCCGACTGGTACAACGCTGAAACACTCGCCCCCCAGGAGGTGCAACCGTTGGGCTGCGGATTGCGGGAGATAGTGTGTCTGTTTCGAGGCTTCACCCGTCCGTGGGGCGGATGTGCAATAAACTTCAATCCTCACCGCCCTCACGAACGGGTGCAACCAGGCGTGTTATGAGACTCAGTAGACTATTACTTTTTAGAGGCGATAGAGTCTACATAGACGACAGCATAGGCGTTGGAGCCTTCCAGGTTGGCGTCAAGAGTCACACGGACACGGGTGGGTTTCTGCAGCATTAAGGCATAAATGCATCGTCCAGGTTCTGTCCTTCCCTCATGGACTTCACCGCCCTCTGCGACCACCTGTGCCCGAACAGGGGATTTCGTGCCATCAACAAAGATGGAGATAGAATAGACGCCAGCAGGCACATCTATCGTCCAGGTGTGTGGTTTTCCCCGATGAACGATGCTCGCACGTTGCGAGTGAAAAGTCATCGACACACCGTCTTCCTCCAATCCTTGCATCATCTTTACGCGGAACTCCTTAACCGCCGTGAGAAACTGGAGCGCGTCTTCAAGGTTTTTCGGAGATTTCTTTTCCGGGGTAAATACAGAGACAAGTACTGTGAAGCCGCTTCTCTTCGTGTCCGTACTACACTGGATGGTATAGGTTCCGCTCTGTTCAGGGACAAGCTCGACCACAGTTGCGGCTTCCGCTTCAGCAGTGCGGGCAACGACTTTCCCATCAGAATCGGACACAGTCGCCTTGAGCGGAACTTTGAGGTCGGTGTCTGACATGAATAACAGCCAATACTTCTCGCCCTTGGCGAAATTCCGCTCAATCTTAAACGAACGGCTTTCTGGCATCGGCATTGTGTAGAAACTGGGCGCGCCATCGTCGGCAAGATAGATGTCTTCAGCATTAGTTTGCGCGTTTGCGCCCATCAACAGCAGTCCCGCTAACAGCCATAGAGTTCTCATAGCGCTATTCTGCCTTATGTCAATCGGTTGAATCACAGAAAAAATACCTGTTTTCACAGATGCAACGGCGCGCCAAACTGGGCTATAATAGCCCCGTGAACGGAGAGACCGCTATGCGACGCCTGACATTCTGTGTGTGGAGCGCGCTGCTCGCGTATACGAGTGTGTACGCGCAGGGCTACTCGTTCCGATTCTACGGCAACGGCAGAGACGATATCGATCGTGTCAAAATCCGCATCGACGACCCAGCCAATAACCTGCCCGGACCGCCTGCGGACATCGGCGCGACGGATTTCACGATTGAGTTCTGGCTAAAGGGAACGCTCGCCGACAACCCGACCAGCCCCGTCTCCTGCGGCGCGAATGTGGACTGGATTTACGGCAACATCATTATCGACCGCGACCGCTTCAATCAGGACCGCAAGTTTGGTATCTCGGTTGCTGGCGGGCGGATTGTATTCGGGGTCAGCGGCGACGGCACGGGCGACTTCACGATTTGCGGAACCTCGAACGTGCTGGACGGCGCGTGGCATCACATCGCCGTGCAGCGCCGCCGCTCGGACGGCTACTTGTGGCTCTATGTGGACGGCGTGCTGGAGGCGCAGGGCGACGGACCCAACGGCGACATCTCCTACCCCGACAACGGCATGCCTTGCAGCGACTGCTGCGGCTACCTGGGCGGGCAGTCGTGCGCCTTCAGCGACCCATTTCTGGTGTTCGGCGCGGAGAAGCACGACTACGACCCCAGCAACTACCCCTCGTTCAGCGGCTATCTGGACGAGGTGCGCCTGTCGACGACCCTGCGCTACAGCGGCGCCTTCACCCCGCCAGGTCAGCCCTTCACGCCCGATGCGCACACCGCCGCGCTCTATCACTTCGACGAAGGCGGCGGGACGCAGATTCTGGACAGCTCAGGCGCGGCGGGCGGACCCAGCCACGGCGAACTGCGCTATGGGGGCGCCCCCGCGGGACCCGTGTGGACGACCGACACCCCGTTCCGCAGGGCGGGCGATGTGGACGGCGACGGCTGCGTGGACGACGCTGACCTGTTGCAGGTACTCTTTAACTTCGGCGCGTCGGGGAGCAATCCCGCCGATGTGAACGGCGACAGCCTCGTGGACGACGCCGACCTGCTGATTGTGCTGTTCAACTTCGGCAGTGGCTGCGGAGAATAGGCGCGTCGCGCTGGGCGTGGACGGCTGTCGGGCGGGCTGGCTGGCGGTGCGCCTGACCGATAATGGCGAACGCCTCGCGCTGGAGTACGCGCTCTACCCCAGCTTCGCAGCGGCGCTGGAGGCGCATCCCGACGCGGGGGCAATCGCTGTCGATATGCCCATCGGTCTGTACGAGTCGGGGCGCGCGCGGATGCGCCCCTGCGATAAGGTTGCTCGCCAGCGGCTCGGCAGACGCGCCTGCTGCGTGTTCATCCCGCCGACGCGCGAAATGCTCGACGCCGAATCGTACACGCCCCTGCGTACGCTGGGCTTGAGCGTGCAGGCGTATCACCTGATTCCGCGCATTCGCGAGCTGGACGCGCAACTGACGCCTGACCTGCAAACGCGCGTGTGGGAATCGCACCCGGAGCTGAGCTTCATGGCGCTCACAGGCGCGCCCATCCCGCAGCCCAAGCGCACGGCGGCAGGTCAGAACGCGCGGCGAGAGGCTCTGTCGCGCGCGCTGGGCGAGTCGGTCAACGAGCTGCTGACGGCGTTCCGTGCAACAATTCCGCCCCGACAGGCGGGCGTGGACGACCTGCTCGACGCCTGCGCCCTCGCCTGGAGCACGCGCCGCCATCTGCAGGGCGAATCGGAACTGTGTATTGGCGACCCCACACACGACGCCCGCGGACTGCAGATGGCTATTCGCTATTAGGCGCGCCGATGGCAAGCTGAAACCGCGCGGACAGGAGCTGGTCGCCCAGTCGCCCGCCCGTGACGCCCACCAGCCCCATGTCGATGTCCTCGTAGTAGAAAAACGCGCCGACGCTCATCCCCTCCGTGAGGAAACTCCCGTGCAGCAACTTATGTTTGGGTACAGACAGCACCATCGGAGCAATCAGCGCAACCTGCCGCTTGCCCAGCAGTAGCTGCAGATTGAGCAGAAGCACCGCGTGAATCGGTTTCAAACGCTCCTCGTCCGTGACGGGCTGGCTCATCTTGATAAACGCCTGATGGTCGGCAAAGTGATCGAAAAAGTAGTACATCACATCGGCGTGGTTCGGCTCCTGCTGGAGTTTGGTCTTCAGCGCGGCGAATTTCTGATCCGTCATGGCGCACACCTCCCCGATGCGCCCCCGATTCGCGCGGGGGTATACTGTTCCTGCCGTTCGCGCAGGGATTCGCGACGCAATCGGCAGGGAGGCGCAGGCATGATACGCAACGGAATTGATCGACTGGAGTCGCATCTGGAGCCGCTCCGCCGCGCGCGGGTGGGCGTGATTACGAATCACACCGGGCTGACCGCGACGCGCGAGCCTTTGATAGACCTGCTGCGGCGGCTGGGCGTCTCCATCGGCGCGCTGTTCAGCCCTGAACACGGCATCCGTGGGCAACTTGATGAGAATGTGCCCGACGGCGTCGACGAACGCACAGGCTTGCCGATTTACAGCCTCTACGGCGAGCGCAAAAAGCCTGCGCCGCAGCAGCTGGCGAACCTCGACGCGCTGATGTTTGACATTCAGGACATCGGCGCGCGCTACTACACCTACATCTCGACGATGGGGCTGGCGATGGAAGCCGCCGCCGAGCGCGGAATCCCGTTCTATGTGCTGGATCGGGTGAACCCCATCGGCGGGCAGGTGGAGGGTCCCTTAGCCGACCCTGACCGCCTGTCGTTCACCGCCTACCATACGATTGCCCTGCGGCACGGGATGACCGTCGGGGAGCTGGCGCAGATGTTCAACACCGAGCGCGGGATTGGCGCGCAGCTAACTGTGATTCCCTGCGAGGGCTGGAAGCGGAGCATGACCTACGACGCCTGCGGCTTCTACTGGACGAACCCATCGCCGAACATGCGCCGCCTGCAGCAGGCGTTTCTGTATATCGGCGTGGGCGTGTGGGAGGGCACGAACCTGTCGGTTGGGCGCGGCACGGACACCCCCTTCGAGCTGGTGGGCGCGCCGTGGATCGACGGGCGCGCGCTGGCAGGGATGCTGAACGAACTGCCGACCAGCGCGGGCGTGCGCGCCGTGCCGATGGTCTTCATGCCTACCAGCAGCGTCTACAGGGGCGTCGAGTGTCAGGGCGTCTCTATTTTCATCACAAATCGCGAGCAGTTGCGCCCCTTCGCCTTCGGGATTGGACTGGGCTACTGTTTGCGCAAACTCTACCCGCGCGAGTGGGAGGCGCACAAATCGCTGGGCTTGCTGGCGAACCGCGAGGTACACGCGATGGTGATGGACGGCGCGGAGCCCGAGCGAATCCTGCAACGCTGCGCCCGCGACGAGGACGCCTTTCGACGCCGACGCGAGCAATTTCTGCGCTACGGGTGAATTTTTCGCCCGATTTTCCGTATAATAATTATGGGAACCCCAACGGATGGGGTTTCAGCCTAACCTCATGATGGTTCCAGCCGTCTAAGGAGTAGCTTCTGAGATTTTTACTTATGGGCAACAACTATCAAAAATTAACAGGAGGCGCCAAATGGCTAAGTTGACGATGATGGAGGTTGAGGCGATACTGAACCGCCTGGCAGGTGAGAAGGCGGAGAAGTTCCAGCACGAGGTGCTGTATCCGCAGATGGCGCGCGCGATGCGCATCCAGCTGCCCGATAGTCAGGCGGTGCGCGACGCGCTGGCGGACCCCTATTACGCCTTTCGCGTGATGCTGGGCTACTACGCCTTCGCGAAGCGGGGCAACGACCGCGCCGAATATTCGGGCTTTGCCCTGCAGGCGCTGGACAAGGTGTTGCATGGGAATAAGGCAAACTTCAGCAAGTTTCTGGCGTCGGGGAACGCGCCCCAGCAACTCTGGGACGCCTTCGTGGCGGTGTGCCAGGAGAATCAGCGCAAAATCAACGAGCAGCTGAACCGCGGGCTGATTGAAGGGCTGGCGGGCTACGCCGCGCGCCTGTACGCCGAAGACGAAATCGGCAACATCTGGATGGACATCCAGCAGGCGATTGTGCAATCGGGGCGCGTGGAGCCAATCTATCAGAAAATCACCGAAATCAAGGGCATCGGTCCCAAAGTCGGCGCGCTGGTGCTGCGCGATATGGTCGCGCTGTACGATCTGGAAAGCACGATTGACGCGGGCGACTATCACTACCTGCAGCCGGTAGATACATGGATTCGGCGCATCGGGCCGCTGTTGAGCGACGAGATTGACGAGAAAACCGCCGACTGGGTGATTGCGGGCAAGCTGGCGAAGCTCTGCCGTCGCAACCGGGTGAGCGGCGTGCGATTCAATCAGGGCGTGCAGTATCTGGCGATTGTGGAGCTGCGCGACCTGGAGCGACTGAAGGGCTATCTGCTGTCGCTGGCGCAGAGTGCGCTGCGCACGGGCGGCGCGTCGCGCCCTGCCGCCAGCACCGGGGCGCGCCCGGCGCCTCGATCGTTCAGCTGGAGACGGTAAGCGTGCGAAACTGTGTTCCCTCCACTGCTGCCCTTCCCACACGCGCGGAGGGGACACAGTTGCCGTCGTATGCTATAATACACACCGTGAAACGCCTTAACTTCACACTGGACGACGAGACAATCGAGCTGCTGAATCGGATTGCCGAACAATATTATCACGGCAACAAGTCGCTGGCGGTGCGGGCGGCAGTCGAATCGCTGGCGACGCATCTGGGACACGAAGGCTGGGTAATTGCGGGCTTCGTACCTGTCGAGGTCGATTCGGACTCTGAGTGCCATACCTGTCATCGCCATTTTGCGCCCGGCGAGACGCTCTATCGCCCCGTATTTCGCAAAGGACGCGCCTCAAAAGCGCTTCAGTACCTCCCCCGCGAGCAGTGGCTGGAGTGCAGCGACTGCGCTCAGACTCTGGTGAGCGAGTAGCTCTCTGAATCCTCCCCCCTTGACACCGTGTGTATTAGATGGGGTATTATACACACGCCCGCAAGGGAAAGGAGGATCTGTATGTTCAACACACTGAAGCGTTTGTGGTGGACAGGCGCGGCGGCGCTGGCGCTAACAACGGCTGCGCTGGCGGACGGCGACGCGCCTACCGATATTTATATCATCGGCGTCGACTCGCTGACGACCCTTACCAGTGGTACTTACGCTGGCTTGCCCAACCCCAACTATGGGCGGCTGACTCTGCTATATGCACACTACACGCCCGGCACAGAACACTTTCACCCCATCGGCGCGTGGAGCTACAGCGGCAGCCGCGACAACCCGATTGTGCGCAACACGAACCCCAACAACCGCATACCCGAACTGCACCAGCGTTCCTATGGGCAGGATTACCTGCGACTGCGCCCGGGCAGCGGCGTCTTCGCAGGCAAGTGGATTAGCGGACAGGACGGCGGTGAATACAGCAACCTCGCGACGCGCCCCTTCGATTACCTGTTCGGCTTCCAGAGCGACGAGCGGGTAGACCGCCTGATTAACAGCTCGCGCGGACGCTGGCGCACCCTCCTGCCGACCAACGCGGTCGTCGGGCTGCAGCTGATGGAGATCAGCGACGGGCTGAACCTCGCGCACAGCGACGGCACGCCCATCAATCTCGCGCTCGGACAGGTGCTGACGCTGGGTACAGGCGCCGACTGGGCGTTCAACCCCGTGTTCTGGGTGGCGGACGGCGCGCCTGAAGGCGTCTACTCGGTCGGGTTCCGCCTGCTGGACCTGAACACCAGTCAGGGCTACACGCCCATCCGCGACTCGGGTGTGTTCTACCTGGACTTCTATGTCGTACCAGAGCCTGCCAGCTTGCTGGCGTTGAGCGTCGGGCTTGTGGGGTTGGCGCGCCTGCGCCGTCGACAGTAAATCCCCGCTATGCAGCGGCAAAGACGCCGCTGCACAGCCTGCCATAACCGAGACTGTATCACTACACTTCGCGCCGACGCCGTATCAGCGCCGCCAGCCCGACGCCCAGCGCGGTCAGACTCGCAGGTTCGGGCACAAGCGTCCCCTCCGCACGGAGATTGACATCCAGATCGACCTCGAAGCCAAGCTCCTCCAGCGTCAGGTCAAAAATCAGGTTCGCCGTACTGCCCGGCGGCAGGATGGTCGGTACAGGCAGCTCGAACGGCGGCAGATCCAGGTTCGGGTTGAACGCCTGCGAGAAGTTCAGCTGCTGCAGCGAGGTAATCACCGCCGAGTTGCCCAGCACGACCACCTGCCCCTGCAACGGCAGCACGAAGGGAATCGTCTGCGCGAAGGGATTGCCCAGCAGGTCTGCGGCGAGGGTGAGGTCAACCGCCACTGCCGCCGTGAAGTCGTAGGTATCGACGCCCACAGGGGTCAGCACGCCCGCGCCCACGCCCGTCTGCACCGCCGTGAACTGGCTCAGGTTCACCGCGCCTATGGGAAAAGTGATTCCCTGTGACGGGAGAATATAAGTGGAGGTTGGGTTGCGCGTGCGGAACGACTCCCCTGCCAGCGTCAGCGTCACGGGCAGCGACGCGGGACCGTTCGCCAGAAAGTTTAGCGACAGGTTCTCGAAGGTAATCGTGTTCGCGCCGCCGTCTACAGTTGCGCGGAAGGTTCCCCCTGCCTGGCGGTTGATGGTCCCGCCAATCGCCGCGCCGAGGCTTACATTTACAGGTACATTCTCCGTCGGACCGAACGGATCAAAAGGATTGATGCCCGGTTTGGTGCGCGTGCCTGTCGGGTTCGTGTTCTGGTCGTAGTTGCCGACGAGTGTACCCTGCGTGCGGGCGGAGATGGAAAGGTTTCCGCTAATCCCGCTGGGGGGCGCGACAACGCTGAAGTCATACAGCTGCGCGGGCGCGAGGCGCAACGCCCCCACCGCGCCAAGAATTGCCCAGAATAGCCTGCTCCTATGCATACCGCATGCATAAGACTCATGAATCGGGCAAAAGCGGACAGCGCAGGGGCTAAAAGAGGCGCAGCTGGTCGTCGCCTTCGGGCGTGAGGGGCTGGAGTTGCTCCTGCAGGCGGCGCAGTTCGCGGGCGCGTTCGCGCGCGGCGGTCAGGTCGTCCACCAGCGACTGGTACGCCCGCTCGTAGGCTTCGCCCGCCTGACGCAGGATATACGCAGGGTGCAGCGAGGCAATCACGGCGGGCGCGTAGCGGTTGCTGAACCACAGCCCGCGCTCCTGCATGATTTTGAAGTTCTTGTGAATCAGCGTCGAGGCGGACGGCGACCCCAGACAGACAATCACCAGCGGCTTGATAATCGTCAGCTGCTGATCGAGCCACGGGTAGCACGCCTGAATCTCATCCTGTGCGGGCGGGCGGTTGCGCGCGCGCCCGTTCTCGATAATGCACGCGCGACACTTGACGATGTTACAGATGTAGACATGGCGGCGGAGCATACCTGCGTCGCGCAGCGCTTTGTCGAGCAGCGCGCCTGCCCTGCCCACGAAGGGGCGTCCCGTCGCGTCTTCCTGCTCGCCCGGTCCCTCGCCGACAATCACCAGCGGCGAGCGCGGGTTGCCCTCGCCGAACACGACATTCGTGCGCGTGCGCGCCAGCGGGCAGGCGACGCACTGCTTCGCGCGCGCCTCCACCGCCGCGAGTTGCTCCTCAACGGGCAGCTCCGTCATCGGATGCGCTCACCTCCTGCAGGGCGTTCACCATGCGCGTGTAGGTCTGCTCGAGGCTTTCGGGCAGCACGCGCGTCTCGCCGATGGTCGCCATAAAGTTCGTGTCGCCGTGCCAGCGGGGTACGATGTGCAGGTGCAGGTGCGCCTCAATCCCTGCGCCCGCCGCCCGCCCCAGATTGAAGCCGACATTGAACCCGTCGGGGCGGTACTCGCGTTCCAGCGCGCGCAGGCACAGCCGCATCAGCGCGCCCATCTCCCCCCACTCGGCGTCGGTCAGGCTCGCCAGGTCGTGCGTATGGCGATATGGCGCAACCATCAGATGCCCGCTGGTGTAGGGGAACAGGTTCAGAATCACAAAGCAGTCGCGCCCGCGCCAGACGATGAGGTTGCGTGCGTCGGCGTCTTCGGCGGGCTTGGCGCAGAAGATGCACTCCGCGCTGGGCGTGCCCGCCTCGCTCACATACGCCATCCGCCACGGCGCCCACAGACGCTCCTGCATAACGCTATTGTACCTTCAATACGCGCCTGCAAGGCTCAGGTACACGAACCCGCGCTTGCCATAGGCGAGGTCGAGCCGTATCAGCCCGATGGGGGAGGCGAACCGCAGTCCCGCGCCAACGCCCGCCCGCACAGGCACATCCGCCAGCGCCGTGCCCTGACTCCACACCGCGCCGACATCCACGAACACCGCCGCCTGCACCGCCTCCAGCACGGGGAACAGATACTCCGCGCTGCCGACCACGAGGCGGTTGCCCCGAAACTCGTCCTGGGCGTAGCCGCGCAGCAGGTCGTAGCCGCCAATCCAGAACAGCTCGCTCAGGGGCGCATCGTCGGAGGCGACGCCCGCGACCCCGCGCAGGGCAAGCGTCTGCTCACGGCGCAGGGGGATGTAGTAGCGCGCCTCGCCAATCGCGCGGGTGAATCGGAAATCGCCCGACAGGGCGCGCTCCGCCAGCACGCTCGCGTACAACCCCGCGCGCGGGAAGCGTCCCTCGCGCGTGTCGTAAATCACCTGCACGCCCACCGCGTCGAACCGCCCGCGATTCGCCGCCCGCAGCGAGATTGGTAGCAACGCGGCGGGCGCGTCGTCGTAGTCCACCCGATCGGCTCGATAGCGCAGGCGCAGTTCGAACAGCTCGCGCCAGTCGTAGCCCAGATAGGCGGTGAACCCGCGCCGTCGCTCGTAGCGGCGCACGGTGTCGATGTCCGCGTAGAACACGGGATAGAACGGCGCGCGGTCGTACAGCTCCACGCCAAAGTTGAACGCGCCGGGCAGCGCGCGCGGCGCTTCGTAGCTCAGCGCATAGGACGGGCGCAGCGCCTCGTACTCGCCCGTGAGGGGATTGCGCACCTGCTCCCGCTGCCACTGCACCCGTGCGCGATGCCCCAGCCCGCCGACATTCGTCTCCACCAGCTCCGCATAGCCCACGAAGCCCTGCTCGCTGTTGTAGCCCGCCGCAACCGCGAAGTCGAACGACTGCTCCTCCTCAATTTGCAGCAGCAGGTTCGTCGAGCCGACCTGCTCGCCCGCTTCCGCGCCGAGCTTGGCGTCGCGCAGGAACGGGAACCGCCCGATGCGCTGGCGGATACGCTGCAACCGCTCCTCGTTGTAGACCTCGCCCGGGCGCACGCCAATCAGCCGACGCAACACCTCCGTGCGCGTGCGCGTGTTGCCCCGCACCTCAATCTGCTCGATGACGCCCTCCGCAATCTGTATGGTCAGCGCGCCCGACTCGTCCAGCGTGTAGTCCACCACCCGCGCCAGCGTGTAGCCCCGCGCGCGATACCACGCCTCGACCTGCTGAATGGCGGCGCGCAGTTGCTCGTCAGAGGGGGCGGTTCCTATCAGCGCGTAGAGCGACGCGCCCACCTGCTCCGGCGGCGCGACCGACACGCCCTGCACTTGAACGGAGCGGATTGTCGTCTGCGCGAACAGACACCCCAGCCACACCATCGCTACGAAACACCCGAAGACCCGCATGCCTTTATTATAGCCCATGCGCTATAATTCTATAGGCGCGGCGATGGACTTTCAGGACGCGGTGCGGTATATCGAGAGCCTCTCGATTCAGGGCTGGCGGCTGGGCAACGCCCGTTTCGAGGCGCTCTTGAGGCAAATCGGCGACCCCCACCTGCGCTACCCCTGCGTTCACATCACGGGCACCAACGGCAAAGGCTCCACGACGGCGATGGTTAGCGCGATTCTGCGCGCGGCGGGCTATCGGGTCGGAGCCTACACCTCGCCCCATGTGTTCGATATTCGCGAGCGAATCGGGATAGACGGCGCGCCCATCAGCCGTGAACTGTTCACGGAAGGCGTCGCCTCCCTGCGCGACGCGATTCAGCGGCTGGCGGACACCGAGTACGGGCAGACCACCGAGTTCGAAATCAAGACCGCGCTGGCGTTCTGGGCGTTCGCGCAGGCGGAGGTCGATATCGCCGTGCTGGAGGTCGGGCTGGGCGGACGCATGGACGCCACGAATGTCATCACGCCCGAAGTGAGCGTGATTGTGAGCATCGGGTTGGACCATCAGGACCGCCTGGGACCGACGCATCGCGATATTGCCTACGAGAAGGCGGGCATCATCAAGTGGGGGCGTCCTGTGGTGAGCGGCGCGGCGCACCCCGACGCAGTGGCGATGATTGCGCAGGTCGCCGCCGCCCAGCGCGCCCCGCTCTATTGTGTGATGCGCGCGGAGTCTTCTGATGTGCCCCGCGACGCGGAGTTTTCGTATACCCCGCTGCCTTCGCCGACCGATTCGGCGGTGCGCGTGCGTCGGGGCGTCTGGGAGCTGGCGGTGCAGCCCGCGCTGATTGGCGACTACCAGCGCCACAATGCGGCATGCGCGGTCGCGGCGGCGACGCTGCTGCGCGAGCGGGGCTACACGATTCCTGACACGGCGATTGAGCAGGGCATCCACGAGGCGCGCCTGCCCGGACGCCTGCAGATGGTCGCCGAATCGCCGCGCGTGGTGCTGGACGGCGCGCACAATCCCGACGCCGCCGCCGTGCTGGCGCAGTCGCTGCCCCGCCTGTTCAAGTACCAGCGGCTGATTCTGGTGCTGGGCATGCTCACGCCCCACGAGCCTGCTGATACCCTGCGCCATCTGCTGCCCCTCGCCGATGCCGTTGTGTTCACGCCGATTGAGCATCCGCGCTCGCACAAAGCGGAGACGCTGCTTGAGAGCGCGCAGGCGTGGATGGCGAGCAAGCCGACTCGCGCCCCGCGCACGCTACTCGTTGCCGCCCGCCCGCAGGAGGCGTTCCAGCGCGCGATTAGCCTCGCCGACGCTGATGACCTCGTGCTGATTACGGGCTCCTTCTATCTCGTGGGCGCGTGGCAGGGGTAGGTGCGTTGGCGTTTCATATCGGAATTGCTTCCTCACGAATTCGTCTGGCGATGTTCGGCTTGAGGGCATCTTTCAGGGCGAGGTCGACGCGCTTGCCCAGAAGTTGAGTCAACTCGTGTTGCAGGCGCGCCAGCTTTAGCAGAGACGGCGTCTCGCGGAACTCCACGAGTATATCGATGTCGCTCCGGCGTCGTTGCTCGCCGCGAGCGTGCGACCCAAATAGCCACAGCGCACGCACATGGTAGCGCTGTTGAAGCTCAGGCAAATAGCGCTGAAGCACAGCAACGATATGCTCGCGTTGCTGTATCGCGTCTGCAAAATCGCGTGGTTCAGGCTCGCACTGTCTCACGAACGCGAGTATACCCACCGTGTGAACGGCGGCTCAATTGTTCTTTCCGAATTGCCGCCCAGCCGCAGGAGGCGTTCCAGCGACGGAAATGCGCGGGTGTTCACGAGCTACGGAACCGAAATCTTCTTTACCTCCACTCCCTCGTCGGTGAAGTTCAGATAGTACAGGTTTCCCTTGCCATCTGTTGCGCACGAACCCGCTACAGGCGGTCCCTGCACCCAATCCTCATGCACAATCTTGCCCTCAGGGGTGATTACCATCAATCGGTAATACGCTTGGAAAGGCAAGGGGATTTGGGCAGCGCGATTCGGCTTGTCTGGCGGCGTACCCTCAAAGGACACAATCGCCAATCGGTCACGGCGAATCAATACAGGATCAAGTGTGATAAGCGAGCGGCGACTCGCTCTGGGCGGCGCTTGAAAACGTGCTATCTGCTTCCCACCTGTATCCACAAAGGTATATGCTGATACCCACGCTTCGTCGCGAGGATTTTCATGCCGTTCAAACTTCACATATGCCATACTTCCATCGTACGAGCGTACCAACCGTCCAGGTGGCTCCTCAACCCATTCCGCCGCACCTGTTGGCGATAGCTTTGCCAGTGGAGTCTTTGCATACTCCTCGCCCGCACGCGAAGCCAGGAGAACAGAAATATACACCGTTCCACGCCCGTCCACCACTGCATAGTCTCCGAACGACCAGAGGTCGTCCCGTGCGCTAAGCAGGGAACGCAGTTGGTCGCGCAGAGCCTCAGTAAGCGTGGCATCCACCTTACCTTTCGCGTCGACGACTGTGAGCAACCGTGATATAGCGAGGGTTTTCTCCGAAAGAGGCTTGTCTTTCGTATCGGATGAGTCAGGGTGATTGTGATCGGGGTCAGGCGCACTGGACGGACGCTCATAGAGATAGTCCACGAACACATTGCTCGCGATATAATAGACACTCCCGTCATGATGTAAAAGCACCGATGTTCTATCAAATGTGTACACACTAGGGTGGGGTACAAATCGTTTCAACTGTCCATCCTGTGCAAAGACCTGAACCGCCAATTCGTGTGAAGAACTCGCAGGACGACCTCCCACAAGCGCAACACTGTCGTCTGCCAGCACACAGAATCCAACGGGGGCTAATCCGAGTCCAAACTCGCCTTCACCTGGACCCGGTGTAGACTCGATGTAAATCTGGTTCTCGGCGCTGCCGTAGGGAATCGTGAACAGAACGGTGGACGCAGGCGTGGGCAGGGAACTTGCCACAGGCGTTTCGGATGTCTGAGATTCGGCAAGCAGCCCTGTGAACAGAATCGCCAAACATGCTATGATTCTCACAGTTGCCTCCCGTCATTAGTTTGGATCGCTGCGAAAGCGGCACGGACTAAGTGTCTTTGCAGTGAATTTTCAGCGACTCCGCTGTCCGCGCATGCGCGTAATTTGGAGTGCTGAAGCGGGAGCTTCAGCCTCGCGGAAGCTCCGCTTCCGCACTCCATAAAGGCGGTGCTGCATGCGCATGTCGCAATTCTCGTGCAAAGACACTTAAAAGCGAGTATACCCATTGTGTGAAAGACGGCTTAATTGTTCTTCCCGAATGGGTATCCTCTCTCCTATGCCAGTGAAGTGGGGTATTCTGGGCACGGGCAAGATTGCGAAGCGGTTTATGCAGGCGGCGTTCTATGTGCCCGACGCGCAGGTGGTCGCCGTCGGCTCGCGCGAGTTGCGCACCGCCGAGCAGTTCGGCGCGCAGTACGGCATCCCCAAACGCTACGGTAGCTACGACGCCGTGCTGAGCGACCCCGAAGTAGAAATCGTGTATGTGGCGACGCCGCACACACTGCACGCGGAGAACACCCTCGCCGCGCTTCAGGCAGGCAAGCATGTGCTGTGTGAGAAGCCCTTCACGGTCAACGCAGCGCAAGCCGAAGCGGTGATTCAGGCGGCGCGCGCGGCGGGCAAGTTCGTGATGGAGGGGATGTGGACGCGCTGTTTCCCTGTCGTGCGCGAGATTGTGCGCCGCATCGAAGCGGGCGAGCTGGGCGAGATTCGATACCTGCAGGCGGACTTCGGCTTCCAACCCGAGTTCAACCCCGCCAGCCGACTGTTTGCGCCCGAGCTGGGCGGCGGCGCTCTGCTCGATGTCGGCGTTTACCCCGTCGCGCTGGCGTTTATGGTGCTGGGAGAACCGCAGGAGATCCTCTCACAGGCGACGCTGGGCGCAACGGGCGTGGATGAGCTGTGCAGCATACTGTTCCGCTACGCCAGCGGCGCGCAGGCGGTGCTGAGCGCGTCGCTGCAGGTGGAGATGCCCAAGCAGGCGAACCTCTGCGGCGCGCAGGCGCGCATTCACCTGCCCGCCCCGTGGTGGAAGCCTTCGGAAGCCTATCTTGTGCGTCGCGATGGGACGACCGAACACCTGCTGTACCCCTACGAAGGCGACGGATTGCAGTTTGAAATTCGCCATGTGCATGACTGCCTGCGGCAGGGGCGGACCGAAAGCCCGTGGATGCCGTTGGACGAAACGCTGGCGATTATGCGCACGCTGGACGCGCTGCGCGCCCAGTGGGGCGTGCGCTATCCGGGCGAGTGAGCGTATGTCCGTCGTCAACGACGCCGCACCCGCGACATGCGCGTGATGGCGAATACAATAATCACACCTGCCAGCGCGAACGCGCCTACCGTCCAGAGCCACCAGAGAGCGGGCAGGCGGCTGTCCCACGCCTCCAGCTGGCGCACATTCGCCCCCAGAAAACTCACGAACAGGCTCGGCAACGCGAAAAAGACCGTCACACCCGTAAGCCAGAGTACCACACGGTTCAGCTGCTCGGACTGCTCCACGCGCCGCCGCTCCAGTTGCAGCTGCAGGTAGTCGTGCATCTCGCGCACCTCGTCGCTGACCTCCTGATAGAGCGTCTCCAGCTGGAGCGTCTCGCGCCAGCGACAATAGTAGCGGTGGTGTTGCTCTAACTGCATCACCTGCGCGAAGTAGCCGCGCGCAGTGAACTCCAGCAGCGCGTCGCGAATGCGCGTGAAGGTCCGCATGCGCACATCCTCGTCGCCCCGCAGCCACGACTCGGAGACCTGGTCGGAGAAATGCATCAGCATGAACTTCTGGTGCAACACGAGCTGATAGAGCAGGAAGTAGCGGTTGCGCAGGCGTCGGGGCAGATCGCCCCGAAAGAATCCGTCGCAGCTGCCCGGCGCGTTGAGGGCGACGAAGCCCGCCGCCTGCTGCGCGAAGGTGAACCACATCTCATGCGCGTACTCCAGCAGGCAGGGATGGTCGGGGCGCAGCTCGGCGCACGGCGGATGCAACTCGTGCCGACTGCCGAAACACAGACGCACGCGATATAACAACAGATACTTCTCCTGTTCGGTCAGCTCACCGTCCAAATAGAGCGCAGTGAACGGCAGCATCAGGTTGCGCATGAAGAGCTCTTCAGCGGCGTGGGCGTATGCAGGCTCAAGCAGGCAATCAATTAACGGCTGGATTCCCTGAATCGTCGCGTCGCCGTAGTGGAGTTCAGGCGCGCTGAGATCCTGCGCATCTCCAGCCTTCCCTGCGAAGGCGCGGAAGTGATACACGAAATCGAGCCAGTCGTCCAGCGCGTGCGATAGGGGGCGTGCATCGAGCGTGAGCAGGGCGACGCCGCCGCGAAAAATCGCCAGCTGCGCCCCGTCCAGCACAAAAGGCAGTTGCCGATCGCCCAGCTGCATGCGCCACTGGGCGTTCGAGTCGTTCGCAGAGTGTAGCGTCTGCTGGGCAAAGCGCGCCAGCGTCTCCGAACCCATCTGCAGCAGGTACGCCGTCGCCTCGCCGCCCTCATGAGGATTCAGATAGTCGCGCACATGGGGCAGCAGGTCGCCTTCTGGGAATGTGCCCTGCACCCAGCCCATCGGTCGCAGCCGATCCACAATTGCTGCCAGCGCGTTGGCGTCGGCGTCTCTGAACACAAATGGATGTATGAACCGCGCAAACGAGATGTCGGCGACCTGCACATGCATAGCTCGCCGATTCGCGCCCCCGCGCACGCTTCCTGCTCTGTGATGCCAATCACGGAGCCTGTCGCCGCGCGCGAGGTACACTCCTGCCATGACTCGCACAGGTCGGCTGGTGGTGGGCGTCACGGGCGCGAGCGGCGGGATTTACGCGAATCGGTTCCTCAAGCAGGCGACGCGCTATTTTCAGGAGATTTACCTCATCTGCTCCGAGCAGGCGATTCAGGTAATGCAGACCGAGCTGGGGCTGAACATCACGCGCGAGACGCTCAGCGCCGAGACGCTGCTGGGCTATCCGTGGGCGGGGCTGAAGGTGTTGAACCCGCGCGACTACTTCTCACCGCCCGCCAGCGGCAGCTTCCGCCATGATGGGATGGTGCTGATTCCCTGCTCGATGGGCACGCTGGGGCGTGTGGCGCAGGGCGTCTCGGACGACCTGATGACCCGCGCCGCCGATGTGTGCCTCAAGGAGCGTCGCCCGCTGATACTGGTCGTGCGCGAGACGCCGTTCAACCTCATTCATCTGCGCAACATGGTGCAGGCGGCGGAGGCGGGCGCGGTGATTCTGCCCGCGAACCCCTCGTTTTACAACCGCCCGCAGACATTGGAGGAGGCGGTGGACACCGTCGTCGCGCGCACGCTGCAGGCGCTCGGTGTGGAGCAGAAACTCGTGCCCGAGTGGGGCGTCGAGACGCACGACTGAGCCGAAGCAGGCGCCGCCGCTCCCTGACGGCGCGTCGGTATACTTTAGCTATGCGATACCTGCGTTCGTGGAAGCGGCGGCGCGCCCCGCTGAACATCGACGACCCCAACGCGCTCAAGCTCGCCCTCCAGCAACGCGAGCTGGAACTGCAGGAGGCGCGACGCACGATTCACATCTTAGAGCATCGGCTCGCCGACCGCGAGGCGGAGGTAGAAGCGTTGCGCCGAATCAGCGAGGCGGCGGGCAGCGCGCTCGCCTCCGAGAGCATGCTGCAGTCCATCGCCGAAATCGCCACGCGCATCACGGAGACCGACATCTGCCACATCTTTCTGTACGACGAGACGCGGGCGGAACTCGTGCTGCGCGCTGCCACCGGCGACGACGCCCGCTTCGTGAACCAGATACGGCTCCAGCCCGGCGAGGGCATCGTCGGCTGGGTCGCGCAGGAGCGCAAGCCCATCGCCATCCCCCGCGAGGCGTACCGCCACCCGCGCTTCAAACTCTATCCCGACCTGCGCGAGGAGGAATACGAGAGCATGCTCGCCGTGCCCCTGCTCGCCCGCAACGAGGTGTTCGGGGTTATCAGCGTGCGCACGCGCGCGCCCAAAGAGTACCAGCAGGACGAAATCCGCCTGCTGTCGGGGATTGCCAGTCACCTTGCAGGCGCGCTGAACCAGCTCAGCCGCATCGAGCAGCTGGAGCGCACGGCGACGCAAGCCGCGACGCTTTCCGAAATCAGCCGCACGCTCACAGGCAACCTCTATCTGGAAGAGGTGCTGCAACTGCTGGTGCATATGACCGCCCGCACGATGGGCTACAAAATCGTGACGGTGATGCTGCTGGACGAGGAGCGCGGCGTGCTGGAGGTGAAAGCGACGCAGGCGGAGAGTGAGGAGTATCGCAAGAAGCCCCCGCTGCGCATCGGCGAGAGCATCGCGGGGCGCGCCGTCGCCGAGGACCGTATCGTCGTCGTGCCCGATGTACGCGCCCACCCCGACTACCGATTCCCTGACCTCGCCCAGCGCGAGGGACTGCACTCGATGGTCTGCGTGCCCATGCGCGTGCGCGAAAAGGTGATTGGCGTGCTGAACTGCTACACCGACCGCCCACACCTGTTCAGCGACGAGGAGCTGCGCGCCCTCGAAGCCGTCGCCAGCCAGGCCGCGCTCGCCATCGACCACGCCAAACTGATGGTGCGCAGCGCAATCCTGCAGGAAATGCACCATCGCGTCAAAAACAACCTGCAGCAAATCGCCAGCCTGATGCGCCTGCAGATGCACTACTCGCGCTACAAGACCATCGAGGAGGTGATTCACGACAGCCTCAGCCGCATTCTGGCGATTGCGCAAGTGCATGAGCTGCTCTCGCGCGAAGACCTGGACATGGTGAGCCTGCGCAAGATTGCGTCGGGCATTTTGCACAACACGAAGCAGGCGCTGACGCCCCCTGGCAAGCAAATCCATTCGCGCGTCGAGGGCGACGATGTGCTGCTGCCGTTGCAACAGGCGACCGCCGTCGCGCTGATTCTCAACGAGCTGATTCAAAACGCCATCGAACACGGCTTTCGCGGGCAGGAGTCGGGGCAAATCGGCGTGCAGGTGCAGGATAGCGACGGGCAGGTGACGCTGATTGTGTCCAACGACGGCGCGCCGTTGCCCCCCGACTTCGACCCCAGCAAGAGCAACACGCTGGGGCTGAAGATTATCGACAACCTGACGCGGGGCACGCTGCGCGGCAGGTTCACGATGGTTAGCGGCGAGGGACAGACGACGGCGACGCTGAGTTTCCCACGCCCCAGTTAGGTACACTCTACGCCGCGAGGAGGTAGGCAGATTTTGCGAGGCGTGATTATCGCTGGCGGATTTGGGACGCGCTTGAGACCGCTGACCCTGCGCCGCCCGAAGCCGCTGATGCCTGTGGCGAACCGCGCGTTTCTGGAGTATCAGGTCGCCCAGCTCAAGGCGGCGGGCGCGGACGAGATTGTGTTTGCAACGAACTATCTGGCGGAGCGCATCGAGGCGCACTTCGGCGACGGCAGCCGATTCGGCGTGCGCATGCGCTACGCCGTCGAGACCGAGCCGCTGGGCACAGCGGGCGCCATCCGCAACGCCGTTGAGGGGCTGCCGCCCGACCGCGCGATTGTGTTCAACGGCGACATCCTGACCGATTTCGACATCGGCGCGATTGTGCGCCAACATCTGCAGCGCGGCGCAGAGGTCACGCTGACGCTGTACCGTGTGAACCGTCCGCACCCCTACGGCGTCATCCCGATTGGCGACGATGGGCGCGTGCAGGCGTTCCTCGAGCCGACCGAAGAGCAGAAACGCGCCGCCGACCGCGGCGAGCCGATGGAAGGGAGCGATTTGATCAACGCGGGCATCTACATTCTGGAGCCAGAGGTGATTGCCCAGATTCCCCTGCGCCCCTGCTCGATTGAGCGTGAGTTCTACCCGCAGATTCTGGCGGCGGGCGCGCGCGTGTACGGGGTCGAGGGGCATGGTTTCTGGCTGGATATCGGTCGCCCCGCGCAGTACCTGCGCGCCACGCGCGCCCTGCTCAGCGGCGTGGTCAAGACCGCCCTGCCCCCCGCAGGACGCCGCACCGAGCAGGGCTACTGGGTCGGCGCGGAGGTAGCGATTGAACCCGACGCAGAAATCGAAGCGGGCTGCCAGATTGGCGACAGCGCCTGTATCGAGGCGCGTGTGCAACTGAGCGGCTACACGGTCGTCGGCGCAGGGTGTGCGATTGGCGGCGGCAGCCAGCTGCACGGCTGCGTGCTGGGCGAGCGCGTGCAAATCGGCGACGGCTGCCAGCTCATCGACTGCATCCTCGACGACGAGGTGGTGATTGAGCCGCATGTGCGCCTGCGCAACGCCGTGCTGGGCGCAGGCTCCATCATCCGCGCCTACAGCGCCGCCGAGTGAGCCGAACGCCGCCTGAACAGACTCGTTGGCTCAACGCACACAGACGCCGCATCGAGACAGGCGCGCCCGCTAACGCGCCATCTCGCGCAGGAACGCTTCCAGCGCGCTCCGCCCGATGAACTGCGCCCCACACTGCTCCGTCCACTGATCCGCGAACGCAGGCGACGGCGCGTCGGGCATCACCACCGCCGTGCGGAGCATCCCCCGATTCAGCAGCGACGCCATGCGCTTAATCTGGGCGAACTCATCGCCGTAAATCGCGTTCGCGCTTTTGCACTCCAGCACGCCGATGTCGAGTTCGTTGCCCCGCTGCACCACGAACAGCACATCGACCTCACATAGGATGCCTGAAGTGGTCTGCAGCTTCACATTCCGCAGCACGAGCGGCGCCTGATCGCCCAGAATTTTGCGCACCGCCTGCGCCACATACCACTCGAACCACTCACCCGACAGGTAGTTGTGCGCGTAGGGCTGACGGCGCACCCGCATCACCAGCCGTTTCGAATCGCGCTGGTACTGGTAAAACTCCAGCATATGCAGATTGTGCAGGCGCGTGGCGATGTTGGTAAGTGTGCATAGCTCGCGCTCACCCAGCCCCTGCGTGCTAATAACGATGTTGCGCGGACTCTGCAGCGTGGCGCGCAATTCGCCCAGCATCCCGCGCGCGAGGGCATAGTGTTCCCCGATGAAATACGCCAGATGCATCCGCTCGCGCATTGTGGGATTGCTCGGCGTCAAATCGTCCGCTTCGACCAGCGTCAGCTCGCGTCCCCGCAGGTACCGACACAGAAACTGCTCCGCCACGAGGGACGATAGCTCCGTCGGCAGAGCCGCGCGCGTCTGGGGCGTCGAGCGCGTCTCGGACACTTCCGCAAGCGGCTGCTCGTGCGGCGTTGCGCCCCCATGTTCCAACAGGCGTCGAATCGCGCGCAACTCGTCCAGAATCTGCTGCAGATAGCTCTGAAGATTCTCCTCTGTCATCCCATTTACCACCAGTAGACCATATACTGATATTCTCCAGTGAAAGTTCCCGCATTTTTGCGGAGTTTTCCTGCAGCGAACAGACTGGCAGGAGGCGCACGCCGTGCAGGGAATCTCAGGCGCGAGGTGACGCGACGATGCAAACGGAGTTTCGTGTGAATCCGCCAGTGAATCGGCTACAGGGCGCACTGCCGAAGGTGGGCATTCGCCCTGTGATTGACGGGCGGCGTCAGGGGGTGCGCGAGAGCATGGAGTCGGCGACGCTGGCGATGGCGCGCGCCGCCGCGCAACTGATTACCGAGCGCGTGCGCCACGCCTGCGGGCTGCCTGTGGAGTGCGTGATTGCGGATACCTGTATCGGCGGGATTGCGGAAGCCGCCGCATGTGAAGCGAAATTCGAACGCGAAGGCGTCGGGGTCAGCCTGACCGTGTCACGCAGCTGGTGCTACGGCTACGAGGTGATGGACATGCACCCCACGCGCCCGAAAGCCATCTGGGGCTTCAACGGCACGGAGCGCCCCGGCGCGGTGTTCCTTGCGGCGGCGATGGCGGCGCACGCCAGCAAAGGACTGCCCGCCTTCAGCATCTACGGGCGCGAAGTGCAGGACGCCGACGATTTCACCATCCCCGCCGATGTCGCCGAGCGAATCGTGCAGTTCGTGCAGGCGGGAATCGCCGTCGCAACGATGCGCGAGAAAACCTATGTGTCGATGGGCAATGTCTCGATGGGCATCGTCGGCTCGCTGGTCGATCAGGGCTTCCTGCAGCGCTATCTCGGCATGCGTACAATGACCGTGGACATGGTGGAGTTCGTGCGTCGCATGGAGCGCGGGATTTACGACCCCGACGAGTTCGAACGCGCGTACCAGTGGGTGAAGCGCTACTGCACGGAGGGCAAAGACTACAACCCGCCCGAGAAACAGCTCACGCCGGAACAGAAAGAGCGCACCTGGCGACAGAGCATTCAGATGGCGCTGATTGCCCGCGACCTGATGGTGGGCAACCCGAAGCTCGCCGAGATGGGCTACGCGGAGGAGGCGCTCGGCTTCAACGGAATCGCGGGTGGCTTTCAGGGGCAGCGCCAGTGGACGGATCATCTGCCCAACGGCGACTTTCTGGAGGCGATTCTGTGTTCCAGCTTCGACTGGGACGGCATTCGCCAGCCGTACATCGTGGCGACGGAAAACGACTACTTGAACGGGGTCTGCATGCTGTTCGGGCACTTGCTGACGGGCGCGGCGCAGGTGTTCGCCGATGTGCGCACCTACTGGTCGCCCGAAGCGGTGCGCCGCGTGGCGGGCTGGACGCCCACAGGCGCGGCGGAAGGCGGATTCCTGCACCTGATTAATTCAGGTCCCGCCGCGCTGGACGGCACAGGCGAGCAGACCGCGCCCGACGGCAGCCCCACCATCAAAGCGTGGTGGGAGGTGTCGCCCGACGAGGCGGCGCGCTGCCTGCAGGCGACCACATGGCACTGCGGGATGCTCGAATACTTCCGCGGCGGGGGCTGGAGTACGCGCTTCCGCACGCGCGGCGGGATGCCCGCGACCATGTTCCGCCTGAACCTGGTGGACGGGCTGGGTCCCGTGATGCAGATTGCGGAGGGCTACACGATTGAACTGCCCGACGCCGTGCATGCCGCGCTGGACGAGCGCACGAACCCCACATGGCCCACCACCTGGTTTGCGCCCCGCACGACGGGACGCGGCGCATTTCGGGATGTGTATACCGTGATGGCGCACTGGGGCGCGAACCACTGCGTGCTGAGCGCGGGACACATCGGCGACGCGCTGATTACGCTCTGCTCGATGCTGCGTATTCCCGTCGCGATGCACAATGTGCCAGCAGAGCGCGTCTTTCGCCCGCATCAGTGGGGCATGTTCGGCGCGGAAGACATGGAGAGCGCGGACTATCGCGCCTGCGCCGCCTACGGCGCGCTCTATGGGTAAAACGAGGCGCTATTCCGTCGGAAACTTGGGATGCATGCGCATCAGCCAGACTTGCCCCGTGTGATACGCCGCGTGCTGAGCGGCGCGGATTAGCCCCTCGCGCCCGTCGATGGGGTCGCCAATCGGGCTGCGCACAGGCTTGGCAAGCTGCTCAGGCGTCGGCGACTCAATCAATGGGGCGAGCTGCGCATACGCCAGTTGCAGTGCGCGCTCGACATCCGCCGCGTTGCACTGCGCCTGCGACAGGGGGAACGGTTGCGCGTTCAGAAACGAGTCGCAGGTACACTGCAGCACGCCCGCTTCGAAATCGTCCGCAGGCTGCCAGCCGCGCAGATGATGCGCCCAGTAGAGTTCCACGCCCGCCACATGGTACAGATACTCGGCTATGGAGTGCGCCCCGTCGAACATGCGCCATGTGAGTTGCGCGTCGGTTAGTCCCTCAATCGCCTGCGCCAGCCGACGGCGCGTGAAGCGCCAGACAGTTGCCAGCTCGCTCATCTCAGTCGTCCAGTTCGTAGGGCGCGCTGCGCTCGATTGCGCGCCGACGCCAGTTGCGGTACAGTCCGTACACCACGAAGCCCGCGCCCACCAGAATCAGCAGCGGGAACAGCGCCAGCACGACGCGCAGCCCCACCACGAAAATCGCCAGCCCCACGCGCAGCAGGATTGCCAGCAGCAGGATGGCGACGCCCAGCCGTACCCAGCGGTTCATCGTTTCTCCTCTGCGCCCACAGGCGTCTCGGTCTGCGCGGCGGCGGTCTCCGACGCGACAGGCTTCGGTTTGCGGCTCTTCTGCATCTCCACGAACAGCCCGATTAGAATCAGCGCCACACCCGCGCCTGCCGCCCACGGCAGGAACCACTCGATCGTGCGGATAATCTGTCCGCCGATATACAGCAGCGCGGACGCCGCCACGACCAGCACCCCGATGTAGATTGCCTTATTGCGCGGCATAATAGCATTATACCTCCTCTTCTGCCCTCCGCGCGCGCCGCGCACGCCACGCCCAGAGCACAAGGCGTACCCCGCCCCAACCGTACAGCCCGCCCAGCGTCCAGCCCGCCAGCACATCCGACGGGTAATGCACGCCCACATAGATACGCGACAGCCCCACCACCAGCGGCAGCCAGAACAGATACAGCAGCGCGCGACGCCCCCACACGGCGGTCGCTGTGCCCACCAGCGCGCCCATGTTGGCGGCGTGCGCCGACGGAAACGAACCCGAAGTGAGCTTGCCCGTGATGGCTTCAATCGGCAAAGCGACGCACGGACGCTCGCGCCCCACCCACGCCTTCAGAAAGTCGCAGGTCTCGTTGGTCAGAATCAGCACGGGAATCAGCCACAGGGCGAACGCGCGCGATTTGCCCCCGCGCCACAGCAGGTAGCCCCACAGCAGCACCGCGCCAATCCGCCCTGGCAGCGTCTTTAGCGCGTCCGAGAAAAAAACCATGACCGGCGTGAGCCAGTCCGCCCGCCAGCCCTCGAAAATCCAATAGAACAGGCGCGTATCCAGCTCCTGCATCAGATAATCTGCACCTCGCGCGAGCCGCGCTGCACCTCGCCAATCAGCCACGCTTGCTCGCCCGAAATCTGCAGGCTGGTCAGCACATCCTGCGCCCGCTCGCGCGCCACAATCAACACATAGCCGACGCCCATATTGAACACGCGGAACATCTCGGCGTCGGGCACATTGCCCAGCTGCTGGATCAGCGCGAACAGCGGCGGCGTCTCCCAGCTGCGGCGGTCAATCACCACGCGCATGTCGCTCGGCAACGCGCGCGGGATATTGTCGTAGAAGCCCCCGCCCGTGATATGCGCCATGCCGTGAATCACATCGGTCTCCAGCAACGGCAGCACTGCGTTCAGGTACGGGCGATGGGGCAGCAGCAGCGCCTCACCCAGCGTCATGCCCATTTCAGGCAGCGGCTCGTCCAGCCGCATGTTGGCAATCTCGAAGAAGACGCGCCGCGCCAGCGTGTAGCCGTTCGTGTGCAGCCCGTTGGAAGCGATGCCTATCACCGCGTCGCCGACCTCCACGCGGCTGGGCGTCGGGATTTGCTGAAACTCGGCAAGCCCCACGATACACCCGGCGACATCCACCTCGCCGGGCAGGTACACATCGGGCATCTCCGCTGTCTCGCCGCCCAGCAACACGATTCCCAGCTGCAGGCACAACTCCGACGCGCCCTCGACGACCTCCTGCAGCACCTGCGGCTCCAGCCGGGACATCGCCAGATAGTCCAGAAAGAAGAGCGGCTTGGCTGCCTGCACCAGCAAGTCGTTCACCCCATGCGCCACCAGATCGTGCCCCAGCACACGATACTGGTTCATCATCCGCGCGACGCGCACCTTCGTGCCCACCCCATCGATGCTTGCCGCCAGCACAGGTTGCCGATAGCCGCTCACATCCAGCGCCATCATCCCCCCGAACGACCCCATCTGCGACAGCACCGCAGGGGTGAAGGTGCGATGGACGCTCTCCTTGATCGACTCCAGCGCGCGGTTCATCGCATCGATGTCCACGCCCGCATCCCGATAGGTGAACGCTTCAGGCATAGCGCGAGTATACCCCAGCGGGTACAATTGATACGGAGGTGTCCCTATGAGTGTTCTCGTTTCGACCGACTGGGTACAGGAGAATCTGAGCAATCCGAATATTCGCCTGATTGAGGTGGATGTGGACACAACGGCGTATGAACAAGGGCATATTCCGGGCGCAATTGGACTGAACTGGCAGACACAGCTGCAAGACCCCATCCGACGCGACATCCCGTCCCGAGAGCGACTGGAGTCGATTCTGGGCGGGCTGGGCGTCAGCGACGCACATACGATTGTGCTGTACGGCGACAACAACAACTGGTTCGCCGCCTACGCGTTCTGGGTGCTGAAAGTGTATGGTCATGAGGATGTGCGCATCATGGACGGCGGGCGCAAGAAGTGGCTGGCGGAGGGACGCCCCACCACGACGGAGGTTCCCAGCTACCCGCCGACCCAGTACCGCGCGAAGGATCCCGACATGTCGCTGCGGGCGTTCTTCCCGCAGGTGCTGGAGAGCCTGCACAAGCCGGAGTTCGCGCTGGTCGATGTGCGCTCCCCACAGGAATACACGGGCGAGCTGATTGCGCCGCCGGGCATGATGGAGACCGCGCAGCGCGGCGGGCACATTCCAGGCGCACGCAACATCCCGTGGGCGCAAGCCGTGCGCGAGGACGGCACTTTCAAATCGCCCGAAGAACTGCGCGCGCTTTACGAGGCGCAGGGAATCACCCCCGACAAGCAGGTGGTTGCCTACTGCCGCATCGGCGAGCGGTCGTCGCACACATGGTTCGTGCTGAAGTACCTGCTGGGCTACCCGCATGTGCGCAACTACGACGGGAGCTGGACCGAGTGGGGCAACATGGTCGCCGCGCCGATTGAACGCGACGCGCCTACCCAGACGCACGGCGGCGAGCAACTCGCGCCCTGCCCGCAGGGATGAAACAGGTACAGGAGGTGTCCCATCGCTAACGACAAAGTTATTCGCGAGATTCTGGTGAATGTCTCGCCCCGCGAGACGCGAATCGCCGTGCTGGAGAACGGGCAGCTGATGGAGCTGCGCTTCGAGCGGGGCGAGCGCGTGGTGGGCAATATCTACAAGGGGCTGGTGCAGAATGTGCTGCCCGGCATGGACGCGGCGTTCGTGAACATCGGGCTGGAGCGCAACGCCTTTCTGTATGTGGGCGACATCCTGCCTGAAGCGGGCGACGCCGACGAACCAGCCCCGACCCCGAAACGCTCCGAACTGCGCAAGCGCAACATCGGCGAGCTGCTCAAAATCGGGCAGGAGATACTGGTGCAGGTGGTCAAGGCGCCGCGCGGCACGAAAGGCGCGCGCGTCACGACCCGAATCACCCTGCCCGGACGCTATGTGGTGCTGATGCCTGACGGAGGCGCGCTCGGCGTCTCGCGCAAAATCGAAGACCGCGCCGAACGCGAACGCCTGCGCCAGATCGGACAGAAACTGCACCCCCCAGGCTTCGGGCTCATCCTGCGCACCGAATCGGAAGGCAAAACCGAGAAAGAGATTGGGCAGGACATCGAGTACCTGACCCAGCTCTGGCAACAGATTCGCGAGAATATTGAGGGGGCGCACGCGCCGGCGCTGGTGCATCGCGACGCGACCCTGCTCTACCGCGTGCTGCGCGATGTGTTCTCCTCGGAAGTCGACCGCCTGTGGATCGACGACCCCGAAGAGTACGAAAAGGTGCATGAAGTGCTGAAGGTGATTGCCCCCGCGCTGCGCACGCGCGTGATGCTCTACGACAAAACGACCCCGATGTTCGAACACTTCAACATCGAGAAGGAGATGGAGCGCCTGATGCGCCGCAAGGTGTGGCTCAAGTCGGGCGGCTACCTGACCATCGATGAGACGGAAGCCTTCACCGCCATTGATGTGAACACGGGCAAGTTCACGGGCAAGACCTCGCTGGCGGAGACGATTCTCAAAACGAACCTCGAGGCGGTGGAAGAGGTGTGTCGCCAGTTGCGCCTGCGCGACATCGGCGGGATTATTGTGGTGGACTTCATCGATATGGGACGCAAGAGCGACCATCGGCTGGTGATGCAGGCGTTGCAGCGCACGCTCAAACGCGACCGCGCCCGCTTCCGAATCGGGCGTATCAGCTCGCTGGGGCTGGTGGAGCTGACGCGCAAGCGCACGGGCGAGTCGGTGACCGAGAGCCTCACGCGCCCCTGCCCGACCTGCCATGGACGCGGGCGCATCCCCGCGCCTGATACCGTGAGCCTGTGGATCGAGCGCGACCTCGCCGCGCGCGCCCTCAAAGAGCAGGTGGAAGCCTACCTGATTGAGGCGCACCCCAGCGTGATTGAACACCTCGTCGGTGAGGACGGCGTGAACATCGACCTGCTGGAGCATCAGCTGGAGGTGGGGCTGTTCGCACGCGCGCGACCTGAGCTGCCCATCGACGAGTATCGCATTCAGGGCGGCGCGCTCGAAACGCTCAAGCGCCAGCACCTGCCCTACAAGCTGCTGCAGGTGGTCGAGTGCCAGCTGACGCCCTCCGCCATCGACGAGGACGCCAAAGTCGCCTTCACGAAAGACGGGTATCTGATTCTGTGGGAGAACGAGCCGCCGATGCGCCCCATCACGAAGGTCAAAATCAGCGAGGCGCGCCGCTCGTTCGCCTTCGCCGAGCCTGTCTACGAAGGCAAACTGAAAAAATCGGAAGTTGTATAACATCTTTTTGGAGACGCCGACTATGAGCCTAATGGAGTTTCGACAGATTCAGCTGAACCTGAACGCGCCCGTCGGTCCGTTGAACGATGTGCGGCGCATGCGGATTATGGACGCGATTGGCGAGGGCTTCAACCCGCAGCCAGTGCCCATCGCGGGCGCGCTCGCGCTGGTGAACCCGATGACGCGCGAGGCGGTCTTTTTGAACGAGAGCCAGATTCAATACACCAGCGACGGGATGCCCGCGCAGTTCTCGGCGTCGCGTGTGGAGAACCTGCTCGGCGCGGTGCGCGATACGCTGCTGCTGGAAGACCGCTTCCCAATGATTCTGCAGGTTATCGCGCATCAGGATGCGAACGGCTCGGCGTTCGAGCGCACGGTGGAAGCCTTCACGCCCATCCCGCCGAACACCCTGCGCGGCTACTTCCCCGGCTTGCGCGGACTGGGACTGCGCATCACCTTCGAAGAGCTGCCCTACATCTGCGATTTGCGCATCGAGCCGCTCTTCAGCGACCCTGCCTACTTTTTCATTCAGTTCAACGCAGGCTCGCAGCAGACCGTGCAGTCGCTGGACGCGATTGTGGGCGATGTGGCGGGCTGGCTGAACCGACTGCAGGGCGAGCTGAACGATGTTATTCAGGAGATTCTGGGCGCGTAGGCAGGAAAGCGACGCCGAACCGCGAACGCACACGCCCATGCAGGAGATTACCGCCGAGTTCAGCGCGGACGAGTTGGGCGGCGCGCTCCCCGAAGAGCCGTTGCGCATCGTCCCGCGCGTCAAATTCGTCGCCCGCTCCGAAATCGGACATGCCCGCGAGAACAACGAGGACAAGTTCGACTTCTACGAGCCAGACGAAGCGGCGGCGCTGGCGGCGCGCGGCAGCGTCTATCTGGTGTGCGACGGGATGGGCGGGCACAACGCAGGGCAAATCGCCAGCGAGCTGGCTGCCAAGCAGTTCCTGCACGCCTACTATCATATGGGGGGCGCGGCGCAGGAGGCGGCGCGCAACGCCGTGCTGCAAGCGCATCACTACATCGCCGAGATGGCGAGCAAAATCCCCTCCCGCTACGGCATGGGCACAACGCTCACCGCGCTCATCCTCAAGCAGGACGAGGGAATCCTCGCGCATGTGGGCGACAGCCGCTGCTACCGCCTGCGCGACGGCGTGTTCGAACCGCTCTCGCGCGACCATACGCTCGTCGCGCGCCTCATCGAGCAGGGCATCCTGACCCCGGAACAGGCGAAGTATCACCCCCATCGGAATGTGATTCGCCAGGCGGTGGGCGTCGCCGACCCGACGGAGCCGCTGGAGCCAGACATCGAAACCTTCCCCCTGCAGGAAGGCGATTTGTACCTGCTCTGCTCCGATGGGCTGACCGATATGGTGGACGATTCGGAGATTGAGGCGATTCTGCGCGCCGAGCCGCCGACCCGCGCCGCGTGGCGGCTGATGGATCGCGCGCTCGCCAACGGCGGACGCGATAATATCACGGTTGTGTTGCTCCAGATACTCCAGATCCAGCAGGTATAATCCCCCCCGACAGGATGGAGCGGAGAACGGCATCCCCGACAGGCGACTGGGCGTCGCGGTTCCTGTGGCTGCTTGCAACGCTGGCGCTGGCGGCGCTCGCGCTCTATGTGGTCTGGTCCGTGCGCCATGTGATTAGCCTGATGTTCGTCTGCGGCGCGATTGCCTACCTGCTCATCCCGCTGGTGGACTGGCTGTCGAATCGTCGCCCGCGCTGGGTGAGCGCGCTGGCGTGGCGCGGGGTGGTGAGCCTGGGCGTGACGCTGGGCTTTCTGGCGCTGGTGATTGGGGCGACGGCGGCGTTCCTCACGCCGTTCGTGAACGAAGCGCGCGACTTCCTGCGCGATTTGCCCCGCTATCAGGAACGCATCAGCGCAACCGCCGCCGACTGGCAAGCCGCCTACAACGCCTGGTACGAGAGCCTGACCCCGCAGGCGCAGCAGTGGCTGGACGCCCAGCGCGAGTCGCTCCTGCGCTCACTCAACCGCACGACCGAAGACCTGCAGGCGACCCTGCAGGGCGCGCTCCAGCAAACGGGGCAGCTGATTAACCTGCTGGTGGAGCTGTTCCTGATTCCCGTGATTGTGTTCTACCTGCTGTTCGATTCGCATCGGCTCAAGCGGGAGACGCTGCGCTGGACGCCGCCGCGCTATGTGCGCCTGACGCTGACGCTGATGCAGGAGACCAATCGCGTGATGCGCGGCTACCTCGCGGCGCAGCTGATTCTGGGCGTGATTGCAGGCGTAGCGACATGGGTCGGGCTGCAACTGATGGGCGTGCGCTATGCGGCGACGCTCGCAATGTTCGCCGGGATTGCCCGCGCCATCCCCGTGATTGGACCCGCGATTGCGGGCGCGCCGATTGTGCTGATCGGGCTGATTCAGGGCGGCGTCGGGCTGGGGCTGAAGCTGACGCTGTTCATCACCGCGCTGTTCGTGGTAGAACACAAGATGATTATGCCCAAAATCATCGGCGACCGTGTGGATTTGCACCCCGTGCTGGTGATTGTGGTGCTGTTGATTAGCGGCAAGTTTTTCGGGCTGATGGGCATGTTTTTCGGCGTGCCTGTGGCGGTGATTGTGCGCAATGTGTTGCTGACTCAATCGCGGCGCGCACGGACGCGCCCCAGAGTGCATCGGCTGCTGGTGTCCGCGGCGGCGGACGCCCCGCCGCGCACCGGGACAGGAGGTCAATAGATGGATATTTTACAGGCAATCTGGTTGGGCGTGCTGCAGGGGCTGACCGAGTTCCTGCCGATTTCCAGCTCGGCGCACCTGATTCTGATGCGCTTCTGGTTCGGCTGGGAGATTGGCGACCCGCAGACCGAGCTGGTGTTCGATGTCGCGTTGCATGTGGGCACGCTGACGGCAATCGTGGTCTACTTCTGGCGCGATTTGACTCGCATCGCGGGCGCGGCGTTCAGCAACGATCCCGAACGCGCCATCGACAAGCGGCTCGCGTGGGGCATCGCCGTCGGCTGTATCCCCGCCGCGCTGGTGGGCGTGCTGTTCGAGGATGTAATTGAAGAGTCGTTCCGCGCGCAGTACGCGCTGATTGCGGGGCTGCTGATTGGCGTGGGGCTGCTGATGGCGGTGGTGGATCGGCTGGGTCGCAAGGAGCGCGCGCTGGAGTCGGTGGGGATTGTGGACGCGCTGCTGATTGGCGTGGCGCAGTCGCTGGCGCTGATTCCGGGCTTCTCGCGGTCGGGCATCACGATGATTGCGGGGCTGACGCTGGGCTTGCAGCGCGAGGCGGCGGCGCGCTTCTCGTTCCTGCTGGCGACGCCTATCACCTTCGGCGCGGCGGTCTGGTCGTTTCGCAATCTGTTCAAGGGGGGCGTACCTGCGGAGATGATTGCGCCGATGCTGGCGGGCGGCGCGGCGGCGATGGTGGTCGGCTGGCTCTGTATCGCGTTCCTGATACGCTACCTGCGCACGCGCTCGCTGATGCCGTTTGTGGTCTATCGCGTCGTGATTGGGCTGGCGACGCTGGGCAAGGTGTTCTGGGGGTAGCCGATGCGGGCGCTGATTACGGGCGCGAGCGGCTTGCTGGGCGCGGAGGTCGTGCGACGGTTTCGAGAAGCGGGCTGGCAGACGCTGGGCGCGGCGCGCTCATTTACGCCCGACAGCCAGCACGCCGCGCTGGACATCACAGACCCCGACCAGACGCGCGCGCTGTTTGACGCCTTCCGACCCGAGGTGGTGGTTCACTGCGCCGCAATGACGCATGTGGACGCCTGCGAACGCGACCCGCAGGAGGCGTACCGGGTGAACGCCTTCGGCGCGGAGGTTATCGCCGCCAACTGCCAGCGCATCGGCGCGGCGTGCGTCTATATCTCGACCGACTATGTGTTCGACGGCGTCAAGCGCGCGCCCTACCATGAATACGACACGCCCAACCCCATCAGCGTCTACGGGCGCTCCAAGTATCTGGGCGAACAGGCGGTGCAGGCGTTGTGTCCGCGCCACTACATCGCCCGCGTCGCGTGGCTCTACGGGGTGGGACGCAAGACCTTCCCCCAGTTCGTGCTGGAGGGGGCGCGGCAGGGTCAGTCGCCAACGGTGATTGCCGACCAGATTGGCTCGCCGACCTATGTCGCCGATGTCGCCGAGTGGCTGCGGATGCTGATACCGACCGAGTGCTACGGCGTCTATCACCTGACGAACCCGCCGCCCGTGTCGCGCTATGAGTTCGCCTGCGCGCTGCTGGAGGCGGCGGGGCTCTCAGTTGCGCCGACGCCGCTGCCGATGGCGCACTGGCAGACGCCCGCGCCGCGTCCCGCCTACTCCGCGCTCATCTCGTGGCGACTCCGCTGGGCAGGGCTGCCCCCGATGCCCCCCTGGCGCGACGCGATGCGGCGGTTTTTGCGGGCTATGAACCAACCGCAATAGGAGGCGCATGCGATGGAATCTCATAGTCTTGTCTGGGGGCGACGGGCGTAGCTGTGGGGGCGGCGGTATTTGCTTGCGTTACGATTATCCTGAGCGCGCTCGCCATCATCCTCTCGAACAACTGGAAAGAAAGATAGCTGGGCGATTGACAGGAGTGCTATCGATGCTTTAGATATCATATCAACTGCGCAATCAGAGTTCGTAAATCAGTGCTGTCTGCAGCCCTCACCCCCTTTGTCCCCCTCTCCCAACCCGTTGTGATACCAATCTGCGCGTCATAGTTCGTAAATCAGCGACGCTTGCAGCCCTCACCCCCTTTGTCCCCCTCTCCCGAAGGTTCGGGAGAGGGGGATAGCGCATCGTGCGCCGCTTGCACGGCTCCCCTCTCCCGCCGCGCGGGAGAGGGGCTGGGGGTGAGGGCAACAAAGCGCGTGGCTCTGGCTGTAGGCGCACAGCAATTACGAAGTTTGATGCGCAGATTGGTATGAGAGGGGGATAGCGCGTCGCGCAAGGCTTGCACGGTTCCCCTCTCCCGCCGCGCGGGAGAGGGGCTGGGGGTGAGGGCAAAACGCGCGTGGCTCTGGCTTTAGATGCAAGGCAATTACGAAGTCTGATGCGCGAATTGGTATAATGCTGGATATACTCCCACTGTGGCGCACTCAGGATGCGCCCTCCTCCCGCGCAGGAGCAGAGTTCAATATGCGTTTGACGCTTTTCGCCTTGGGGGATTAGCCGCTCCCGGCAGGCTCCAGCACGCCGCCGAACTTGCGCTGCCGCTGCTGGTAGTCGAGAATCGCCTCGATCAGATGCTCCATCGTGAAGTCGGGCCACAGCACGGGCGTGATATACAGCTCGGTGTAGGCGGTCTGCCAGAGTAGGAAGTTGCTGGTGCGTCGTTCGCCGGCGGTGCGGATCAGCAGGTCGGGGTCGGGCAGGTCGGGCTGATAGAGGAACGCCTGCACGGTCGCCTCGTCGATGGCGTCGGGGTCGAGGCGTCCCGCGCGCACCTCGCGGGCAATCGCGCGCATGGCGTCCACAATCTCGGCGCGCCCGCCGTAGTTAATGGCTAAGTGCAGGATGATGCGCTGATTGTGCGCCGTCAGCTGCTCCGCGCGGCGCAGGATGGTCTGCAGCTCGGGCAACAGTTCGTCAATGCGCCCGCTGAAGCGGATTTGCACGCCGTTGCGCATCATCACGGGCAGCTCTTCGCGTGCCGAGCGCTCCAGCAGGCGCATGAGTCCCTGCACCTCTTCCTGCGGGCGTCGCCAGTTTTCCGTGCTGAAGGTGTAGAGCGAGAGCGCCTCGATGCCCAGTTCGGCGCAGCCCAGCACCATGCGGCGCACGGTGCTGTGCCCGTTCGCGTGTCCGACGAGGCGGTGTTGCCCGCGCGCCCGCGCCCAGCGCCCGTTGCCGTCCATAATCATCGCGATATGGCGGGGCAGGCGCGCAAGGTCTACCCCCCGCTCCGCCGCCTCCGCGCGCCAATCGGTCAGTTGCATCCCTGCGCCTCAGACCTCCATCAACTCGGCGTCTTTCGCCTTCTGAATGCGGTCAACCTCTTCGATATATTTGTGCGTGAGCTTCTCCATCTGCTGCTCGTAGCGCTTGAGGTCGTCTTCGGAGATTTGCTTGTTTTTCTGCAGCTGGCGCAGGTGTTCGTGCAGGTCGCGTCGGATGTTGCGCACGGCGATGCGCCCCTCCTCCGCGCGTTTATGCACCTGCTTGATGAGGTCTTTGCGTCGCTCTTCGGTCAGCGGCGGCAGGGTGATGCGCAGCGTGCGCCCGTCGCTCACGGGGTTCACGCCCAGCTCGGATCGCTGAATCGCCTTCTCGATGGCGGGCACTGCGGACTGGTCCCAGGGCTGGATCAGCAGCTGGCGCGGTTCGGGCACGGTGATCGACGCCAGGTGTTGCAGTTGCATCGGCGTGCCGTGATAGTCGACGGTGATGCGTTCGACCATCGCGGGGTTCGCGCGTCCCGTGCGATAGCCCGCGAGGTCCTGCTGCAGGTGTTCAATCGCGTGTTTCATGCGCGTCTCTGCGTCTTTGAAGAGCGCGTCGGGGGTCATGGATGGGTTCGTTTCGTGTTTGGACATACTCATACCTCCTTCCATTCGGTGTGGCGAACGGTGGTGCCGATGGGTTCGCCCAAAGCGATTCGGCGCAGGCTGCCCGGCTCCCAGATATTGAACACGACGACTTCCATCGTGCGCTCCATACACAGGGTGAAGGCGGTCAGATCCATCACGCGCAGCTGGCGCTGGAGCGCCTCTTCGAACGAGAGCGTCTGGAACTTGACGGCGTCGGCGTGTTTGCGCGGGTCGCGGTCGTAGACGCCGTCCACATTGGTCGCTTTGAGCAGCGCGTCGGCGTTGAGTTCGACGGCGCGCAGGGCGGCGGCGGTGTCGGTCGTGAAAAACGGGTTGCCTGTGCCTGCCGCCAGAATCACGACGCGCCCTTTCTCCAGATGGCGGATGGCGCGCCGCCGAATGAACGGCTCGGCGACCGCCTGCATGGTGATTGCCGACTGCACGCGCGTGTCCACGCCGTGCCGCTCGATGGCGGCTTGCAACGCGAGCGCGTTAATCACCGTCGCCAGCATGCCCATGTAGTCGGCGGTCGCGTGTTCGATGCCGGTGGGGGCGATGGCGGAACCGCGCACGATGTTCCCGCCGCCCACCACCACCGCCGTCTGCACGCCCAGATGGTGAACCGCAATTACCTCGCGCGCGAGGTAGTCGATGGCGTCGGGGTTCAAGCCAATCCCCTGCTCGCCTGCGAACGCCTCCCCGCTGAGTTTAATCAGCACCCGCCGCCAGCGCGGTGATGAGTCGGAGCCTATCATGGCAGCACAAGTATACCCGTCGGGACGCCTGCACGCCCAAATCCCGCAAGGCTACGGTACAGAATCGCCGCGTGTGATGGCAGAATCTCTCATAGCCCAGACGGGGAGGTGGAAAGGAATGTTCTCGGCAATCGCAATTGCGCTCGCCGTTGCGTGCGTGGTAGGCGCGTACAGCCTGCTGCGCGACGCCTTAGACGAGGTCTGGTAGACGCTGGGTTCACAGCGGGGTGACCCAGATGAGTTGCGCCAGTTGTTTGTCCACCGCGACGGTGGACATGCCGACCCGCATGGCGTAGGTCGGGAAGCGCTGCTGCAAAACAACGATTGCGCCGGGCACGATGCCCAGCGCGCTGAGCTTGCGCCAGTGCCCATCGTGGTCATGGACGACCCGGACGATGCGCGCCTGGCGCCCTGTTGGGAGTTGGGTCAGGGGGACGGCGTTTTGTGCGTCGTCCCCGCTCGCTTCCGCTTTGCCCAGTTGACTAAGCTCTGGATCCATCGTGGCTCCTGTGGTTGCTCGTAGCCGCAGCGCGGGCACTTGACCAGGCGACAGCCGCCGAACGCCGCGCACCCGCGACACGCCTTCTGAATACCCTCTTCGGTCAACTCGTGCCCGCAAAAACTGCATCTCATCCGAGGTTCACCCCCAGCATGCTCAGCGCGCGGCTCAGCAGGAATCCTGTCCCGAACGCGACCGTGACGGCAATCGCGAACATCGCCAGCGCGGTCTTCCAGCCGCGCTCCCGAATCGTCACCAGAAACTGCGCCACGCACGGCACAAACAGCGTCAGTACGACCGCCGTAATCAGCATCTCGTTGCCCGATAGCGCGCCCTTCTCGTGCAGGTCGTACAGCCCTGCCGCGCCGTAGTCGCGCCGGAAAAAGCCGAACAGGAACGCGACGCTCGCCTCCGCGGGCAGGCTCAGCGCGCGCGTGAGCGGCGTCAGCACGCGCAACGCAAGGTCAAACAGCCCCGTCAGCTGCCCCACCCAGATCAGCACGCTCGCAATCAGGAACAGGGGCAGCACCTCCAGAAAGTACCACTGCAAACGCGCCAGCGTCTTGAGCAGCACATTCGACAGGCTCGGCAGGCGCATGGGGGGAATCTCCATGTAGAACGGCGTCGCGCGTCCGGGCAACACCTGCGCCGCCAGCCAGCCCGCCAGCAGGAACACGCCGAGAATGACGCCGCCCCAGATGGCAAGCCCCAGCGGATACGCCGCCAGCAACGCCAGCACAACGCCCAGCTGCGCCGAACAGGGGATGGTCAGCGTCAGCAATAGCGTCGTAATCACCCGCTCGCGCCGCGTCTCCAGCACGCGCGTGACCACCGTCGCCATCGTGTCGCAGCCAAAGCCCAGCACAATCGGAATCACCGCCCGCCCGTTCAGCCCCAGCGCCTTGAACGCGCGGTCAATCAGCATCGCCAGACGCGGCAAATAGCCCGTGTCCTCCAGAATCGCGAACACCAGGAAGAAGAAAGTCACAATCGGCAGGATGAGCGCAATCGCGTAGGTGACGCCCAGCGTCCACACGCCGTACTCGCCCACCAGCAGCTCCTGAATCGCCGCCCACGGCACAACCGCGCGCACCGCCTGCTCCACGAACGGATTGATATACTCGCCGAACAGGGTTTCCTCAATCAGCCCGACGACCGTGCCTGCGCCGAACACGCCCACGAACTGGTACAGCCCGAAGTAAAGCACCAGTGCGAGGATGGGGAATCCCGTCCACGGGTTCATGCAGAGCCAGCCGACCCACTCGGCGAGCGTGTTGGGGCGCGGGGGCGCAGTCGCCTGCGTCACCTGCGCGGCAAGTTGCTGGCTCCACTGCTGGCGGCGCTGCTCGATTTGCCATGCCAGCGGGGTTTCGCCTGCGTGTTCCAGTTGCTCTTTGACAGCGCGGATGGCGTTCAGTGCGGCGGGCGTCTCCTGCGCCTCTACTTCGTCCCAGATTTCGGGGTCGTCCTGCAGCAGCAGCAGGGCGAGCGTGCGATGGCTGAGGGCGTAGTCGCCGCGCAGCTGTTCGCCAATCGCGGCGATGGCTTGCTCAATCGCGGCGGGGTAGGTCGGCGGCGGTGAGACGCTCATAAATCTGCTCCTTCAGCGCGTCGACGCCTGCGCCCGTCAGGCACACCGTCGGCAGCACGGGCACGCCCAGCTGATGCGCCAGCGCGTCCACCTGAATGCTCAGCCCGGCGCGCTCCAGCTCGTCCATCATGTTCAGCACCAGCATCACGGGCGCGCCCGTCTCGATGAGCTGGGCGGTCAGCGGCAGCATGCGGGCGAGGTTCTTGGCGTCCACCACATGCAACACCAGGTCGGGGCGGTCGCGCAGCAGGATGCGCCGCGCCACGCGCTCCTCGTCCGTGATGGGCGTCAGCGAATACATGCCCGGCGAATCGATAATCGCAAACTCGCGCCCGCGATAGCGCATCACCCCCCGCGCAACCTCCACAGTCGTGCCCGGATAGTTAGAGACCGTCACATAGCGTCCTGTCAGTTTATGGAACAGCACGCTCTTGCCCACATTCGGGTTGCCTACAATCAGCACAGTGGGCGTGCGGTTCGGGTGCGCTTGCCTGCGCATAGGCTCTGCTACGGTTCCAGTCGCCATTTTCTATAAGTATACCCCTTAGCGTGGCTAAATATCAAGGGGGGCGAGCGCGATTGCAGTCATATCCATCTGCGGTACTCTTTCGTAATGCGGCGACTTATGTGGCTTGCGGCAGCGGAGCTACCGCGACGCTGAAGCTCCCGCTTCAGCACTCCAAAGTAGCAAGTTGCAGAAAACAATATGCCTCTGCAGGTGAGCGCGAGGCATTTACGAAGTCTGATACGCCGATTGGGATTCGAGGCGCCCTCTCCCCCTGCGTCTGGAGGAGAGGGCGCGGGCACATGGGGATTAGCAGCCGCCGCCGAAGTTGAACAGCACCACCAGCAGGTCCGCGTCGTCGACCACGCTGTCGCCGTTCACATCCGCAGGCGAGCAGTCGGACGACCCGAACGCAAACAGCACCTGCAGCAGATCGGCGTCATCGACGCAGCCGTTGCCGTCCACATCGCCTTCCACAGGCACATAGAAGCACGCGTCGTCGATGCGCACCGGGTTGATACGCGCGGCGTTGTTGCCCAGCGTCTCACGGTAGCCGATGTAGAAGCCGCCCACCCAGCCCGTTTCGGTCGTACCGCAGACGACAATCGGGTTGTTCGGGTCGCCGTAGAAATAGCCCTTCACAGCGCCGTTGGCGACCTCCAGGCGGAGGCGATACCAGCCCGCGCTGTAGCCCGAGAGGTCAATCTCGCCGTAGATGGTCCATGTGTTGTTCGGTCCGCTGATGCGGCTGTCGCCGCCTTTGCCTGCGTCCACCAAGCGGAGCTTGGTCTCCGTAGGATGCACAGGATTGGTCGTCGCTGAGACGGATCGGCGGAACGCCCACGCGACGCCCGTCATGCCGTTCGCGCTGCCCGTCGTGGCGCTTTCGAGGAGCAGCGGATGGTTATGCACCGACTCCGCGCCGCCAATCCCAATCATCCATGTTTCCACCTGACCTGCGGTAAATTCACTGGTGTTGGGGTTGATGTAGACATACAGGTCGTAGGCGGCGTTGCCTTCGTAGACGAAGTTGGACACAGCGACATTGCCGCCGCCTGCCCAGTCGCGCACCATCATCGCATTGCCGCCCTGCGGGGAGGCAGGCAGCGCGTTCGGGTTGAAGGCGGTGGCAACCGTGTTGTCCGCCTGCGTGGGGTCAATCACGCGCGGCTCACGGTACGAGCCAGTGAACTCGTCGGGTATATCTCCGAGGTTGTAGCCGTCAAAATTCAGGCAGAGGCGAGCTTGCAATGCGGGCAGGTCGTTCGACGCGCCCGGTGTGGGGCGAAAGTGCCCGAAATCGCGCCCGTTCACATTCGTGTCCAGCCCGTCGCGCCAGCGTCCAATGCTCAGAAAGGCGTCGTCTGTGGTCGTGCCCGCTTCCAGGCTCTGGTAGTTGCCCCACAAGCCGCCGCCCAGCTGGGGAATAATGTCCGCAGGAACCCAGTTCGCCAGCGCCGATCGGTTCGCCTCGTACACTACGGCGTCGACCACCGTTCGCGGTTCGCCCGGAATAATCAGCGCAATCCACTCGTTGTCGTTCTCGATCACGCCAGCCGTTCCGGGATCGAAAGTCTGGTTTACACAGCCCCCGCAGCGGGTGTTCAGTGCAGCCGTGCCGATGACATAGTATTGACCTGGTTGAAGAACGACGGTTGTGTCCGCGACGCCGTCGCCGTCGAGGTCGCCAATCACGAAGTCGCGATTGTTGTCGCCCGTGAGCTGGTCGCCGCAGTCGACAATCCAGCCGGTAATATTTACAGCTTCTGTGTCCGCGTTGTAGAGTTCGATAAACTCGAGGTTGTCGGCGCCCGTGTCGTCGTAGGCGAATTCGTTGATGACCACGCGCGGTTGCGCCATCGCCATGCCGCTTGCCAGTGCAAGCGCGAGGGTAAAGCCCAGATATCGCTTCATCGCATCCTCCTCCTTTCGGGTGTGTGCGTGAGTGGCTCACGCCGCGCCTATTATACCCCACCTGTGTGCACGTGCCTGCGGGCGAGCCCCCTGCTGCTATGCGAAGATTTCGTAAGAGGGATGAAGTGCGTAATACCGCAGTTTCACTTGCACAGGCATACCCCGCACTTTCACCAGTTTTCGTGTGCGGGGTTGGCATTTCGGCGCGAGATGTGCTATAATAGACGCGAGGATCATTTGCCGCTGAATCTATTACTTTCGCCCTGTTGTACCCTGCCCCCTACGGGGGGCTTAAGGCGAGAATACGATTTCTCGCCGTGTTTGGGGCGGGTTGTCCCGCCCTCCCGAACACTTTAGAGGAGGTCTGCAACGATGCGTATGATGAAATGGAACCTGTTAGGCGCGACGGCGCTGCTGAGCAGCGCGGCGCTGGCGCAACCGACTATCGATGGCACGCGCGACGGCGACTACGGCGCGCCGATTGTCGTGCAGAACACCCCGACGGGCTTCGGCGACAGCAATCTGGGGCAGGTCGACTACGCGAACGGCTCGGAGCTGAACGCCGCCTACGCCTATGTGGATATGACCAATCAGGTGCTGTACCTGATGCTCACAGGCAATCTGGAATCGAACTTCAACAAGCTCGAAATCTTCTTCGACACGGTTGCAGGAGGGCAGAACCGCCTGCGCGGGGACAACCCGAATGTGGACTTCAACGGTCTCAACCGCATGGGCGACGACGGCTCTGGCAACGGCTTGACCTTCGATTCAGGCTTCGAGGCGGACTACTGGATTGGCGTTACGGGCGGCGGCGGTCCGTATGCCCTGTATGCGAACTGGGCGCAGTTGCTGACGAGCGGCGGCGGACCGGGCGACTACCTGGGCACAACGGGCGCCGCTTCGGATGGAACCCTCACAGGCGGGACGAATCCGAACAATATCCGCATCACCATCAACAACAGCAACACGGCTGGCGTGACGAGCAGCGCGGCTGACCCGCTTGCCGCCGCCGCGGTCACAACAGGCGTCGAGCTGGCAATCCCCTTCGCGGCTATCGGCATTGGCAGCAACACAGTCATCAAAATCAGCGCGTTCATCAACGGCGCTGGGCACGACTTCCTGTCGAATCAGGTACTGGGCGGCGTCGGCGGCTTGGGCAATCTGGGCGAGCCGCGCAATGTGAACTTCGCGAACATCGACGGCGACCAGTATTTCACGGTGGTTGTGCCTGAGCCTGCGAGCGTGATTGCGCTGGGCGCGGGGCTGGCGGGTCTGATGGGTCTGCGCCGCCGCCGAACGGCTTAACCTTCCCCTCACCTCCCACCACCGAGCGCCTCCCTGTTGCGTGCCGAGGTCCAGGGAGGCGCTTGTTTATTCCCGCAATCGTTGCAGCGCCTCGCGGTAGCGCGCGGCGGTCTGTTCCACAATCGCGTCGGGCAGCGCGGGCGCAGGCGGTTGCTTGTCCCAGCCAATCGCCTCCAGGTAGTCGCGCACGAACTGCTTGTCGAAGCTGGGCGGCGAACTCCCGATGCGATACTGCGCGGCGTCCCAGAAGCGCGACGAATCGGGCGTGAGCGCCTCATCAATCAGCATGATTTGCCCCTGCGCGTCGTAGCCGAACTCGAACTTGGTGTCGGCGAGCAGGAGTCCGCGCGTGCGGGCGTACTCGTGCGCCGCGCGGTACAGGCGCAGGGTGCAATCGCGCAGATAGGTTGCCGTCTCGCGCCCCACAATCGCGCACGCCTGCTCGAAACTGATGTTCTCATCGTGCCCTGTGTGCGCTTTGGTCGCAGGCGTGAAAATCGGCTCAGGCAGCGGGGACGCCTCCTGCAGGTCGGCGGGCAGCTCCAGCCCATGCAGGCGCACCGTCGCGCCGTCGGATTGCTCCCGCGCGGCGCGGTACTCCTTCCAGAGCGAGCCTGCGATGTAGCCCCGCGCGACGCACTCGATCGGGAGGGGCGTCGCCCGCTTGACCAGCATCGTGCGCCCCTCCAGCGCCTCGCGATAGGCGTCGGGGTTCAGACCCGCCTGCGCCAGCGCGTCGGCAATCACTGCCCACTCCGCGCTGATGAGGTGATGGGGCATCCACGATTCGAACTTGCGGAACCAGAAGGCGCTCAGCTGGGTCAGCACGCGCCCCTTGTCGGGGATGGGCGTCGGCAGCACGACATCGAACGCCGAGAGGCGGTCGGTCGCAATCATCAGCAGCGCGTCGCCCAGCGCGTAAGTGTCGCGCACCTTGCCCCGCGCATGCAGCGGCAGCGGCAGCTGGGTCTCGAACAGGGGCGTCATCGGGCGATTCGTTCGCGTCGGGGGGCGCGTTTCCTGCCAAAATCACGCGCTGGGCGTGAAGGGCGTCGCGCCCGCCTCCAGAATCTGGCGGTTGCCCGGCGCCTGCTCCAGAGGCTGGGTCAGCACATAGACCGTGCGCCCGTGCTGGAGCAGCTCGCGGCAGAGCTGCACGATGTAGCCGTCGGGGCGCGCCTCGACGACAATCACCGCGCTGGCGAGGTAGCCAATCAGCGCGTCGCGATACCTGCCACTGGAGGCGAGCCAGCCGTCGCGGGGGCGGAACGGGCTGAGGGCGAGCGCGTGCGCGGGGTCAAACTCCGCCTGCCAGATGCGCGCCTGTTTGAACGGTTCCCTGCGCAGGTCATCCCCAAACGCCCGGAGTAGCCCTTTGTCGAGCGCCAGCACATAGGGCGCGCCGTTGCGCACGGCGCACAGCAGTGCGCGCTGATACGCGGGCTGGGTCGCGCTGGTGAGCAGGGTCACCCCCTGCGGGATCAGGCTCTCGGCGAGCCTCTCCAGCGCCTGCAGCCCCTGCGCCGAGATGGTGTGCGACCCCAGCAGCGCAACGGTCAGCCCCTCCAGCAGCGCGTGGTTGCCGTACAAAAATAGCACGGGGGGCGGTTCGGGCATCGCCTCCAGCGCGGGGGGATAGGCGGCGTCCTGAAAGCTGAGCCAGCGCACGCCGCAGCGGGTCAGGTGCGCATCCAGTCGTTCGGTCTCTTCCATGCGCGCGGGGTACTCCTCACGCAACGCACGCAGCGCGCGTGGGGGCAGGCAATAGACCGCGTGCAGCGTGTCATCGGGAAGGCGCAGAATCTCGGCGGGCGTCTCGCGGCGCACCTGCTGCCGCTCCAGCACATGGCGCAGCGTCTTGCGCCCCATGTCGGGCAGCAGCGTCAGAAACAGCAGCCACTGGCGGTCGGTTAGCCCCATAGGACTTCGCCTGAATAGCGTTGTCGCGTTGATCAATCTAATACCAATCGGCGGGTCATAGTTCGCAAAGTGGCAATTTATGGAGTGCGGAAGCGGAGCTTCCGCGACGCTGAAGCTACCGCTTCAGCACTCCATACGTTGCGCCCTGTTGAAAGTAGAGAAGCACCGTATCCAGTCCAACGCGCGTGTTCCCGACCCTCAGGAAGCCTCGCTCGTCGACTCGCAGCGGCAGCTCAGGCACGGCGAGTTGCTCCAGCATCGTCTTGGCGTCCATACGCTATACAATACCCGAAGGCTGGCAGGAGTTGCACGCGCGGGGCAGTAATTGAATCTCGATGGCAGTTCTGGGGGAACGGGAATTTTCGGAGTCGCGTGCGCCTGTCGGGGATGGGCTGATGTTCTGGGGGGTGCAGTACCGTCGCCTGTCGCTGGTGGAGCTGGCGCGTGGGGTGTGGTTTTTCGCGCTGTGGGCGGGCTTGACGGCTGTGTTTCTCGCGCCGGTGCTGGCGCAGGCGAAGGGCGGCGCGGGGCTGTACCTGATCCTGGGGTGGGTTGTGGCGTTGCATCTGCTGGCGCGCGGCTGGCTCGAGCGACGCCTGCCCGACCCATCGTTCGCCGCGGATGTGCGCACAGGCAACTTCGAACAGCTGCGCCTTACACCCTTTACCGCGCACGGGCTGCTGCTCCAGCGTGGCTTGCCCGATATGATGTTCCGCGCGGCGACGCAGGCGATGTGGCTGCCTGTGTACGCGCTGGTGGCGGGCGCGCTCGGCGCGAGCCTTCTGGATGCATGCGTGCTGTGGCTGCTGTTCAGCTTCGCCAGCTACTTCGTGCTGGGGCTGGTCTCCATCGCGCTGCTGGCGCCCGCGTGGGAGGCGATTGCCTTTGGGTTGAGTGTCGGACTTTTGAGCTACGCCTTGTTGCTGGATGGCGGGCGCGTGCGCACGGCAGTTGCGAGCAGTAGCCTGTTCGCCGTGATGCTCGCGCTGCCGATTGTCGGGCGCGTGCTGCTGCCGACGCCTATCGCCGCGCCGCTGCCCGACCTCACAGGGTTTGCGCTCACATGGCTGATTATCGAGGCGTTGCGCTTTGAGCGGCTGGCGCGCTGGGTGAACGCGCCGTCGGGCGTCTGGCGCGGGTTCTACCTGCTGCCGAGCGCGGCGCTGCTGACGTGGATGGGGTTGACCGTCTGGCATGGAGCGGCGCTGCAGGGGCGCGTCGGCGCGGAGGCGACGCAGAGCATGGCGCTGGCGATGTTCGGCATGGTGGGCTACCTGAATCTGCTGCTGTTGACGCTGCGGCGTCAGGCGGAGCCTGTTGCGCAACCGCTGCGCGCGCACCTTGTGGAGACGGGGCTACTGCGTGTGATAAGCCTGCTGTTGACGGGCGGCGCAGTGCTGGTGTGGGGGCTGCCGACAGGGGCGGCGGCGTTCTGGCAGGCGCTGGCGTGGCTGAGCGCGGTGGAGTGGCTCGGAAGCGCGCTGACACGCTGGGCACTGCAACGGGCGCACAGTCGCGCCCGCGGGGGAGTGTATCTGGCGCTCGCGCTGGGGTTCGCGCCTGCGCTGGTGTTCGCGTTTGCGCCGCTCCATTTTGCGCTGGGCGCGCTCAGCCCGACCTATGCGCTGACGATGGCGTCCAGCGTCTGGCAGATGACACGGCTTGCGGCGCAGCCGCCCCTGGAGGCGTGCTTGTTGTTGCCCATCGTGCGCTACGCGCTGGTGCTGGGCGTACTAACGCTGGCGATTCGTTTCGGGCGTGCGACTCAGCCTGCAGCACGACCGAATTCGGCGTGGGGCTGGCTCGCCCTGCCGTTGCTCTACCCCATGCTGGACTGGCTGGCGCGGCGGTATGCAGTGAACCCTATCTCGCGCATCACGATTGCCGAGCGGCAACCGCCGTTTGCGCCCCTCGCAGGCATAACGGCGCTCTGCATTGTCATGCTCGCCTCCGGCGCTGGCAACTGGGGCGTTGTGCTACTCCTGATGGTCCCACTGGGCGTGTTTCTGTGGCTGTGGGGCTACCACACAACGGCGAAGCGCGTGCGCCGCTGGATCGATTCGGGCGAGTTGACCAGCGCGTTCCTTGCCGGGCTGACGCCGACCCAGATTTTCTGGGGCTGGGTGTACGGCGCATGGTATCAGCAGATGCGCATTCTGCTGGCTGTGTTCGGCGGAGTCGTGCTGGGCTGGATGGCAGGCGTACTGACGATGGGAGGCGGTGGGATGGGCTGGAACGCGGCGCAACTGCTGTTCTTCGTGCTTACAACAGGGGCGGCGTTTGTGCTGGCGTATCTGGGGTTCTGGTCGTGCGCGTGGCTGATTGCCGCGCCCGCCGCGGTGCGCGACATGCTGAATCAGCTGCGCGCGCCCGCGCCGATTCTCACTCCGCGCACGACGCTGCAGGCGGGCGTGTTCGCCATGCTGGGCTGCTGTGCGCCGCTCGCGCCGTTCCTGCTGATTGGGCTGCCCATCTACGCCTCGCAAAGCACCCTCGCGCTCCATCGCATGGCGCGCGCGCCTGGGGAACTTTCCCGCCGATATGGAATATCTTAATTAAGAGGTGACCTGGCGATGCTACGGCGAGACCTATCGCTGCAGGAACTGTTTGGGGAGTTAGTGGAGCGCGCGTTTGCGCTGTCGTTGCGCTGGGACGATCGGCAGGTGATGGGCTATCTGACGAACCTGCTGACCGAGTTCGCGCACATCGATAGCCTCTATCGCCTGCGCGATGTGAACGGTCGCCCGCTGCAGGAGGTGGCGGAGATGCTCTATTACGCCGATGTGCGGCTGGGCGCGCAGTCGTTCTATCAGGAGCGCGAGGTGCATCGGCACATCGGCGACTTCACGCTGTTCTGGGCGGGCGTGTACCCCGAAGCGCTGCCCAGACTGCGCGCCACCCTGCGCAAAGACGCGCTCATCGACTATGTGCAGCAGGGCAAGCAGTCGTATCGGCTGGTGTCGCTGTTCGATATCGGCGAGTGGCGCGAGGAAGCCCCCATGTTCCGTCGCCTGTCCGACAACTTCGAGGTCGCCATGCAGGGCTTGTACGCTGTGCGCCAGATGTGGGAGCAGCAGGCGCGCGAGAGCTTCACCCGATTCCGCCGACAGATTGAGGGGTTTTAAAAAAATGAGCGACGCTGTCGAAAGGAGGATCAAAGCCCAGCGCCGCTGACATCTATCAATTCGCCCTGTGGAACGCCCTTGCAGGGCATTCCACCCTATTAAGACTCGAAACCGCGTCAAAACCGGACAGCGAATTCGGCAATTTTCGGGGAATTTGCCGCAATTCGACGGCGTTCGAGGCTGCCACGCGCGCGACACATCATGATTGGTCCAAAAGATGTCCCCCGCCGGCAACTCCTGTATAATTACTCCATGCCCGATTCGAAGCCGATCCCGTTCGACAGCCTGAACCTCTACGCCGTGCTGCAGGAGCGCGCGTTTTTCGCCGGCGCGCGTATTCAGGACATCCGTCAGCCTGAGCCGCTGACGATTGTGCTGTCTCTGTATACCCAGCGCACGGAGCATCAGCTGCTCATCAGCGCGGACGCCCAGTTCGCGCGGATGCACACTATAAGCGCCAGAGTCCCCAACGCGTCCACCCCACCCCCGTTCCTGCAGAGCCTGCGCAAGCATCTGGCAGGCGGGATTGTGCGCGAGGCGCAAATGCTCGGATTCGACCGAATCGTGCAGATGGCGGTACAGACGCGCGAGGGCGTCTATCGGCTGATGGTCGAGCTGATGGGCAAGCATTCGAATATCATTCTGGTTGAGCCGACGGGTCTGGTGCGCAGCGCGATGAAGTGGGTCTCGCCGCGTCAGAGCGAGGCGCGCCCCATCCGCGCGGGCGAACCCTATCGCCTGCCCCCCACGCGCGTGGAGGGGCTGCGCAACCCGCTCGTGATGACCGACGACGACTGGCGCGCGCTCATCGAACAGATGGGCGAGTCGCGCGACTGGCAGGCGTATCTGGAGGGGCTGAGCCGCTTCACAGCGGACGAACTGGAAGCAGTGTTCCGCACGCAGGGGACGGAGGGCGTGCTGCGCTGGGCGCACCGCCTGCGCACGGGCGCGTGGCAACCCGTGCGGATTCGCGACCCGCAGACCCGTCGCGCCCTCGGCGCGTACCCATTCCCCAGCCTGCGCTATCCCGACAGCTGGCAACACCCGCGCGCCAGCGTGAACCTCGCATGGGAACAGGTCTTTCAGGAGCGCATGCAGCACGCGCGTACCGACGCCCTGCGCCAGAGCCTGCTGCCGAACCTGCGTCGTGCGCTTCAGGCGCGCGAACGCGCCGCAGCCGACCTTCAACGCGCCCTGCAGGAGAGCCAGCACGCCGACCGCTGGCAACTCTACGGCGAGCTAATCCTCGCCTTTGGGCACAGCCTGCCTGCAGGTGCGACCGTGCTGCACGCGCCCGACTACACCCAGCCCGACGCGCCCGAAGTCGCCATCGCCATCGACCCCGACAGGACGCTCGCCGAGAACGCCGAGCGCTACTTTCAAAAAGCGCGCCGCGCCCGCGAGAGCCGCGCCGAACTGAACGCGCGCCTGCAACGCCTGACCGAAGAGGCGGACCAACTCCGACACGCGCTGTTTCAGGCGGAGCAAGCCGCCGACCCCGACGCCCTCCAGAAACTGCACGCGCAGGCAAAGTCGTACGGCTGGCTGCGCGAGACGCCCGCACGCGGCGCGCCCGCCCGACGCGCCGAGAAAGACCCCTTCGAGGGGCACAAAATCCGCACCCACCTCAGCCCCGATGGTTATCAGGTGCTGGTCGGCGAGAACGCCGCCGCGAACGACTTCCTGCTCACCCGCCTCGCGAAACCGAACGACTGGTGGCTCCATGTGCGCACGGGCACAGGCGCGCATGTGATTATCCGCGCCGAGAACCAGCCCCAGCGCGTGCCACGCAGCACGCTCGAATTCGCTGCGCGGCTGGCGGCGCAAAACAGCGCGGACAAACACGCCCGCGTCGTGGAGGTGGATTACACGCTCCGCAAATATGTGCGCAAGCCGAAAGGCGCGCCGCAGGGATTCGCCCTCTACACCCACGAAAAGACCCTGCGCGTCGAACTCAGGGCAGGCTGAGGCGTCTATGGGTATACTACCCATGCCTATGAAACCCGTTATCGAAGTGCGCAACCTGAAAAAGGACTATAAGATGGGTTCTGTGGTGGTACACGCGCTGCGCGGGGTAGACCTGACGGTGATGCCCGGCGAGTTCGTGGCGATTATGGGACCGTCAGGGTCGGGCAAGTCGACCTTTATGAACCTCATCGGCTGCCTGGATCGTCCCACCAGCGGCGAGTATTACCTCAACGGCGAGCTGGCAAGCGCGATGAGCGACTCCCAACTCGCGCAGATACGCAACCGCTACATCGGATTCGTGTTTCAAACCTTTAACCTGCTGCCGCGCGTGACCGCCCTGCGCAATGTGGAGCTGCCGCTTCTGTATGCGGGCGTGCGCGACCGCACCGAACGCGCCAAACGCGCGCTGGAGATGGTCGGGCTGGGCGAACGCCTGCACCACAAGCCGAATGAGCTGTCCGGGGGACAACAGCAGCGCGTCGCGATTGCCCGCGCCATCGTCACAGACCCCGTGCTGATTCTGGCGGACGAGCCGACCGGCAACCTCGACTCGCGCTCCAGCGAAGAGATTATGGCGATTTTCCAGCGGCTGAACCGCGAGGGGCGCACGATTGTGCTGGTAACGCACGAGCCGGACATCGCCGAACACGCCAAGCGCATCATCCGCTTCCGCGACGGCAAAATCGTCGCCGACGAGCCGGTCGTCAACCCGCGCGAAGCCGCCCGCGAAATGGAGAAGATTCCCGTGCTGGATTGAGGCGTGTGGCGGATACGGCGTCGCACCGCCGCCGCTTCTCTGACAAGCAAGGTACGGCGACCGCTCGCCTACAGCTTGCACACGCAAGCATAGTGGCGGTTCCTGTGCCCCATTTTCTGAACATTTGCCATCTCCCGACTACGCGTTCTTGTCTGGCAACGACAATACACTGGTGAAGCGCGGTTTATATCGGGTACGGAGGTAAAGCTTTCGCACTCCATAGAAACAGCAATTTACACCCATGTTGCACAGAGGCGCTTAGCGCGTGGGGAGTGTGTGTCGCTTGAAAAACGACCAGATGACCTCTGCGCCGTTGATGTCCATGCACTTTTTGCCCAGCGAGCCTGAGCGATTGGGCGTGTTCCCGCCGGGCAAGTAATGACCGCCTCCTTTGATTCGATACAGCACGACCTCGACGGGATTGCCTGCCTCCCGGTACTCGTCGACCTCGACCGTGCAGCCATCCTGCGGCGCCCTGTCCTCCAGCGCGCGGGTCGCGGGCTTGCGGGGCAGGTTCGCCGCATCGACCCAGTATTGCACCGTGCGGTCGGTGGAAAGCATGGCGCCGGGTCCTCGTCCGAACACGCCGACCGCGCCCCCATTCCATGGGATGATTGGATCGTCCGTGCCATTCATCATCAGCACAGGGAGCGGGCGCATGGGCTTTTTGCTGGAGAGACTCTCAGGCAGGTTGGCGATTACAGGGGCAATCGCCGCCAGCCGATGCCCCAGCTCAATCCCCAGACGGTAAGCCATCATGCCGCCGTTGGACACCCCCATCACATAGACTCTCTTTGAGTCCGCATGCCCCTGACGCACAAGGGCGTCGATAATCGCGGCGATGAACCCGACATCATCCACATCGGCGCTGTTCTGGGCGCGTCGGAAGTTTTTGGCGCGTCCGTCGTTCCAGTACCCATCGACGCCTGCGGGATACACGACGATGAAATCCTCACGGTCGGCGATGCGGTTCATCCCCGTGCGGCGCGCCATCTCATACGCGCTGGCGCCTCCGCCTCCATGTAGCACAAACACCAGTGCTTTCGGCGCGTCCGGGCGCTCGTTGTTGGGATAGTGGACATGGTACACCCGTTCCCTGTTTTGCCAGACAAGGGTATAGCGCACCAGCTCAGGCGAAGATTCGCGTTGTATCCCCAGCGCCATGTAAATCGTGGCGCTGAAGCCAAGCAGTATCGCAGGCGTGATGGCGTGTATCTTCATGGTTGCCTCTCCCGATGTGTTTCGGCGCAGCGGTTCTGTACCGATGTGTTCATACACCCCTGTGGACGCGGCGAATGGAGAGTTGTTCAGAGCGTTCTGCGTGCCTTTGCACAAGAATTGCGACATGCGCGCTGCTCCGTCTGTATGGAGTGCGGAAGCGGCGCTTCCGCGACGCTGAAGCTCCCGCTTCAGCACTCCAAATTACGCGCATGCGCAGGCAGGGGAGTCGCTGAAAATTCACTATACAGACACTCGGAAACGCGGGTTAGATGAACGCAATTGCCTGCGCGGGCGTGATTGCCCCCCGAAGCGTGCGAAGCGCTTCGGGAAGGCAATCGGTGGTGTCCAGGTCGCTCACCACGCATAGGCTTCTGGCGCGGGACCGCCCGGACCGGGGAAGATTTCGTCGAGTCGTTTGAGGGCGTCCTCGTCGAGGCGGATTTCCAGCGCGCGCATACTGCGTTCCAGCTGCTCCAGCGTGCGCGGTCCGATAATCGGCGCGGTGACGGCAGGCTGGTGCAGCAGCCACGCGAGCGCGACATTCGCCGGCTCCTCGCCCAGCGCCTCGCAGAACGCCTCGTAGCGCTCGATGCGGTCGCGATACTGCTCCAGCCGCTGCTGCACGCCTTCGGAGGCGCGGCGTCCTTCCTGCACGCCCTTGAGAATGCCGCCCAGCAGCCCGCTCGCCAGCGGACTCCACGGGATAATGCCCACGCCGTAGTGTAGACAGGCGGGGATGACCTCCAGCTCGATCATGCGCGCGTTCAGGTTATACAGGCTCTGCTCGGAGACCAGCCCCATAAAGTGTCGCTGTTTGGCACTCTCCTGCGCCTGCGTGATGTGCCAGCCCGCGAAGTTGCTGCTGCCGACATAGAGAATCTTGCCCTCGCGGTAGAGTTGCTCCATCGCCTGCCAGATTTCCTCCCACGGGCACTCGCGGTCGACATGGTGCATCTGATACAGGTCGATGTAGTCGGTTTTGAGGCGGCGCAGGCTGTCTTCGCAGGCGCGTTTGATGTGCAACGCGGACAGGCGTGATTCGTTGGGCCAGTCGCCCATCACGCCGTACACTTTGGTGGCAATCACCACCTTCTCGCGTCGCCCGCCGCCCTGCGCCCACCAGCGCCCGATAATCTGCTCCGTAATCCCCTCGCCCTTGACCCAGCCGTACACATTCGCCGTGTCAAAAAAGTTGATGCCCAGCTCAAGGGCGCGATCCATAATCCGATAAGAGTCTTCCTCGCTGGTGTTGGGACCGAAGTTCATCGTGCCCAGGCACAGGCGGCTCACCAGCAGACCCGAACGACCTAAATGCGTATAGTGCATGCGTATAGCCCTCCTTGTACGCCGCGCGTTTCGACGCCCGCGACGATTTTCCTGCTCTATCAGCAGGAGTCGCGGGGAAATAGTCGAATCTTGTCTACTGCTATGACACCTTTTCTGAGAAAAGTCGCGGAGTTTCTGCAGGCGCACCCCGAAGGCGTGCAGGTCGTGCGCCAGATTAGCTCGGAAGACACGATTGAACCGCCCGAAGAGGAGGGGGGCTTCAGTCGCGCCCTGCTCGTGCCCGAACCGAACCAGAAAGAGTTTGGCGTGTTCGAAGTGCCCCGAAGCGACGAAGAGACGCAATTCACACATTTCATCGACGGCATCCAGCACTCGCAACTGCTCTATTACCAGCAGACCCGGTACGGCGTCATGCCCGTTGTGTACGGCTATGTGGCGGCGATGGTGCTGGAGCGGCGCAATCGCGAGTTGCATCCCGTTGCGGAACTCACCGAGTCGCAGGAGGCGCTCTACCTGCCCCTGAAGGCGTTCGACGCGCGCCTGTTTGAGCAGGCAGGCGTCACGGTTCACGACTCGCTGGAAGCGCGCGAGCTGGAGAAGACCTCCTTCCAGACGATGCTGGTGCGCGCGGGGGCGACGGTGGCGCGTGTGCGCGACCAGCTGGAGCGCAAACTTGCCCTGCAGTGGATTGAGCAGCAGACGCCCGACTCAACAGACTGGTTGCTGGTGGACGGCTCGATTGCCGACCTGATGAGCGCGTTGCAGCAGCGACGGCTGGTGAATGTGGTGGGCGTCTCCAAGTCGCATCGCACCAGCTATCTGGAGATTAACTGGATGCTGAAGGTGCTGAGTATGCAGGCGGGCTACCGCAGCAGCGTGTTTCGCCCCGTGCGCGAAGGTCAGAGCGAGGTCTACAGCTGGTATCTGCGCCTGCGCTGGCAGGAGGGCGCCTCGCCCACCTACGGGCTCGTGCGGGTGGAGACGCCCGTGTTAACCACGCCCGACGACACGCGCGAATGGGCGAATAAAATCTCGGCATGGCTGCTGCAGGAGACGCGCCCCATCAGCCTGCCGGACCCGCGCTACGACCGCCTGCTGTACCCGTTCCGTATGTGCGAGCAGCACTTGCGTAGCCGCGCGCCCAGCGAAGCCGTGCTGCGCTCCGCCCTGGAACGTGTCGGCGACCTGCGGGGCGTTGTGGCGTCAGGCGGATACCAATCAGCGCGTCAGACTTCGTAATTGCCGTGCGTCTGCAGCTGGAGCCACGCGCCCTGTTGCCCTCACCCCCAGCCCCTCTCCCGCGCGGCGGGCGAGAGGAACCGTGTGTGCGACGCGAATGCGTTACTCCCCCTCTGGCATCGCCACCCACGGGGGCGGTTCCGCCCTCCCCGCGCGGGCGCGTTGGTGCGCCTTCTCCTGTGTGGACGCCGTCTTTGCCATAGCAATAAAGGAGTGTACCCGCTCAGTTCACAGCCATATCCAGCTGCGGAGTATTGAAGACAACACCCGCTCCAGCTCGTCCTGAACCAGACGGTATTGTTTACCCCTCAGCAAGAGACGGTCAAAAAGACCGACCAGTCCGATTACCTCCACATAAAGGTGAATAGAGAACTCGTTATTGAGTGTTATCAAGTCCGCGCGCTTGTGAACAAATTCTGTCACTCCGTTGCTGAATCTTATCCCCCTCTGCAAACAGATGCCTGCCGTACCACCCAGCTCCACCCTCGCGAAAGGATATGTTTCATCTGCGACTTGAGTCTGTTCCAGATATCGCCATATTCCGGGTCGGTAGTGAACGGTGTGTCTTAGCGCCTCGGCTTCGTCGGATACGTTCAGAAGTCGCCAGTCGAGAATAAGGTAGGCGTTTGTACTTACCCATCCTCCCCGTAGCGAATACCAGCAATGACGAACCTCTGGTGAAAGCGCGTGAACCGCTCGTTCTTTCGCGCGCATCGGTTTCAGAGGCTTGGGGACATCAATCGTAAGCTGTGCGAACTGCCCAAGTTGTATCTGCTGATGCATGCTGTTACCTCCTAAAGAATCGGTTTAGGGATAGGGCGAGGGAAGAAACGTATTGGAAGGCACACGCACTTGCCGAAGACACAATAACCGATCAATCCTCTTCCAAGGCAGTGCAAGGTGCAGTCTACTATGACCGACGGACGGCAAAGATTCCTCTGGATACAAAACAAGCAAGCAGACAAACAAGCGCCACACAGAAATTGAACCCATCCAGGTAGCGACTCTAAACAGACACGAGCACACTCAAATGGGTTCATCGACCTCTGGCAATCGCTTATACACGAGAGCAGATAATACAAGCAAAATGCGCCACATGCGCAGGCAACAACACATGCACCAACGCCAATACCCATCGGGACGTATTCAGATTCCCCAATATACAGGTATGGCAGATCTCGTACTTCTTCAAGATACTTTGGTAAGTACGCCGACTCGTCGGTCGATTCAAAAGTACCGCCGACCCGCACGCCAAACCAGTCCTGATACAGCATCGCGCCTGCAGGCGGCGGTGTCAGCCCACTCAACCAATGCCCCGCTAACCACCCATAATCCTAGGCACTCTCGGCGCCCGTTCGGTACCACACGCTGCTCAGCCCCGCCACATACTCCTCCAGCGTGTTCCAGCTTTCTCCACCTATCGCCCGACTATACACCCGCATCGGCACACTCCCACAGCCAATACGACACACATACCGATATTCCTGCTGAGCCAGACCATCCCGCTTCCATACCCGCACACCCTCACTATTGTACCCATACTCGTATACCAGTTGCAAATTTGCACTACTACATCTCGTGAAACACTGTGGGGAGTCAACGTACTAAAATCGGCAAAGTTATACCGCCTCCTTCTTCAGCTACCCGATCTAAGGTTGGCTCATCTACCAAAAAGTAAATAAAAACCTTCTCGCGATACTCTCTCGGGAGCAGTCCCAGTACCTCACCCTCAGATTCTGAGATACCTCGAAAAGCAGACACAGAGTAGATCACCTGTGATGAACACGAACCAGTCGAATCACCACGAAAAACCGTAAAAGAGAGTGTATCTGATGTGTCGACTATCCACTTTACATTTTTGCCGATAAAATTCTTGCGATAAGTATCTCTCAAAACTTTCAGGTCTATATCTGTCTTGAAAATGTAAGCCACATCCCATCTTCCTCGCCCCTGCCCGTCGGAGGTTATAGAAAGACCTACCAGTCGAGCATCTACTGGTAGACTAAGCTGTGTACCGAGAGGTTCGCCTCCGATGTGAGTAATTGATTTCATCACGTCTGAACCAATGTCATTAGGGAACAGGTAACCTTTGAGAGATATAGTGGACAGACCTCCCAGCGTCAGTATTAATCCACTAATCGTCAACCACTTTGTCCATCGCCCGATTCTGTCGCCCTTCATTTCTGCTGACCCCCTCTAATCACGTTCTGGTGCAGTGGCGCATCTTTTGTAGCATATAGCTAAACCTCCCTTTTGCACATCACCTCCCTCCTTATCCTTGCATAGTTCATTGCAACATTCGGCGCATTTCGGACTACCAGGCTGGGTTGTTTCAAGGCAAGGAGTCCAACAGTCGGTAAAGTATTTTCTATCATGAATGTCTTTGCAAATGGCTTCACATCCCTTCTTGGAAATAAGGTCGCAGATTCTACCCACTCGTGGATCGATACCAAACCCTGCTCCTTTGCAGTAAGCATTCGCAAAAACCTTACAAAAATCAACACACATCTGATAGGTTTTCTTCTTGTCTTTTTTTCCACCGAGACATTTAGTTATATCAATTCCAAAAGTGGCAGGAGAAACGTCACACACACTACCTCCACATCCTCCATCCACCAGCGGAGAACACACCGCTACATTCGTCGGTGCAAACACAGGGCACGCGCACGGCTCGGCAGGCGCACTCTGCACCGCCAGCCCGTTGCTGTCCTGCGGATAATAACCCCACGGCTCACCCGCTTGCGTCATCATCAGCAAAGTACCCCCACTGTGCGCATACCGCCAGTTCCCATTATACCCCAGCGCGTTCCCTGCAGGCAGGTAATCCTCCACAGTCGTCCAGGTTCCACCGCCTATCTCGCGCCCATACACCCGCATCGGTACACCGCCACACCCTATCTGACAATCCCGAAATCCCATCGCGCTTGGCGCGCTGTCGTTCTGTCGGGTACTGTTCTATGGCAAAGTATCCGAAACAGAACGCTTAGCCATGAATGCACTCATCGTACCAAAAGCGGAAATCAAATATGAAAAAGCAAAAGTATAATGTACGAAGAACTTGGCAGGAGTAACCCCTGAAAGCCAAAAGAAAAGTGCACATCCTGCACAGACGAAACATAGAAATAACATTGGGAAAGTAACGACCCTAAGAGGAAAGTAATATTCTCTATAGTCCATGTATAACGTGAAAGTTTCGGTTAATAACTCCCACGACCTGTTCCAGAGCACTGCTGTCAATAGCAGCCCTATCCAGATTCGCTCTTCCCTATTTGCCTCAGAGGCAAAAACCCAATCCCAGACCACCGCTGTCCCGCCCAGAGCGGACAGTACAGCAACAAAGCCCAGAATCGGGCATAGCTTCCGCGCCTCGATACGATGCTGCGTTTCTGTCATAAAGCCACCCCCATGCTCGGTCTACCCGGAATAATAATCGGTGGCTTGCGAGCTTTCATACACTCTTCAGCGATGCACCCCACTAATTTTACCAAGTCCTTACCAGCTTCGCGCATGCATTTGGCAATAATCCCCGGGTATCCAGGACACAATTTTTGTAGCGCATCGTTTATCCTTGGTAGAAAAGGCCATAAAACACATAGTATGCACGCCAGTATCGCAACCCCGCAAAGAGCCAGAATCCATCCAGGAATGTTCCCCAAGCATGTCGCAACACATCCCCAGTAGTCGCTACTTCCGCGGCATCCCACCATGCATCCAGCGAGATAAGCCAGCCCCGCTGCCATACACAAACCAGCCACACCGCAAGGAATGGCACATATAGCAGGAATTTGAAACCCCAGCAACGCAAAACGCCCATCGGGCAGATCAGGGTTGCCTACCAAATAATCAGGCACGCGCTTGTGCACAGCTGTCGGCTCAAACTCCCCGCCGACCCGCACGCCAAACCAGTCCTGATACAGCATCACACCTGCAGGCGGCGGTGTCAGCCCACTCAACCAGTGCCCCGCTAACCACCCATAGTCCTGGGCACTCTCAGCACCTGTACCATACCACACACTGCTCAACCCTGCCATATACTCCTCCAGCGTATCCCAGCCCTCGCTCCCTATCGCCCGACTATACACCCGCATCGGCACACCCCCACAGCCAATACGACACACATACCGATACTCCTGCTGAGCCAGACCATCCCGCTTCCATACCTGCACACCATCACTATTGTACCCATACTCATACACTGCCTCCACTCTGTCACCGTAATCCCGCTCTATCCGCGTCAGACGACCCTCCTCGTCATACCCAAACACACGCGCATAACTGTTCGGCTGATTATTGCTCCACCGCGCCAGCGTGCCTTCGGGGTTCCAACTAAAGCTATACACCACATCAGGCTCAGGCGCCCGATCAATCACGCTCACCAAACGACCCGACACCGCATCATACACATACTCGTCTTGATGAAACCCGTTCACCGCGTCCGCCCGCTCCACATAACGCCGACTACCGTCGGAATTGTACTCGTACTCCCGACGATACGCCACCTGACCCGTGCGCACTTCGCTTGCCAACCGACCCGCAGGCGTGTAGGTGTAAACCGTTGTGTCCCCACTCGGACGCTCCACGCTTTGCACCACCCGACCCAGCAGGTCGTAGGTGTACTCATACCCGATCAACAAGCTGTCACTATTGGCGCGCTTGTGCTCCACCTTCCATACTTGACCAACCTGCAACGGATGGCTTGTCCCATAGTAGGTGTACGCCACAAAACTCCCGTTCGGGTAATCCTCTCGCTGCAGCCGCCCCGTGCCCAGCTCATAACTGTACCCCACAGCGCCCCGATCATCGCCCACACTTTGCAACCGTCCCAGCGCATCATAGGTGTACTCAACCGTGCGCACGACACTCCCATCCGACCGACGCTCCCGCTCAAACCGCTTCCTGCCCGCCGTGTCGTACTCCGCCGAAACCGCCACAACCTCTATTCCTTCACTGCTGCCACAACAGCCCTCCTGCAAAACAACACGCCCCCACGCATCGTAGGTGTAGTCGCGCCGACCTGCACCGTCCTGCACCCACACCCGACGGTTCTCACCGTCCCAGCCCATGCGCACATCGGCACTGCGCGGGTAGTCTATCTCCCGCAACCGACCCCACGCATCATGAGTATAGGTCGTCGTCTCACTCCCGTTGGCTGTCTGCACCGTGCGCGACACCAGCCAACCCAGACCACTGTAATCCATTTCCCGCCAGAATCCGCCAGGTACTATCACCCGCCGCACCTGACCCCGGCGCGCCAGATTCGCCTCATCCGCTGCGTAATACTGATACTCCGTCGCACGCCCCATCGCATCTATCACCTGGCGCACCAAGCCGTACACAGGCTCATTCAACTCGTAATCATACACATACTGCACCACACCCCCTTCAGGGTCTTTCACACTCTTCACATCCCCATACCCGCTGGTGTAGGTATACTCCCACACATGCCCCAGCGCGTCCGTCACCTTCCATACACGGTCTGTCCCCTGATAGTAAATGTAAGTCGTCATCGCCCCGTTCGGCTCCTTGCTCCAGAGCAGGTTGCCCTGAGGGTCATAACTCCATTCCCACACCAGACCCGCCGTATCCTGACGCTTGACCACCTGATACTGCCCGTTGTACCACAGCCGCGTCGTCAGCCGCTCCGAAGTCGCGTTGCCGCCCTGCGCGATACGCACCGCCAAAGCCTCTGCAAAACCGTACTCTACCCACACTTGCGTCGGATCCACCCAACGCGCACTGCCCGTCTCGGACACGCTGCCTGAGCCAATCCCAATCGCCGCCACCGCGCGCGAATACAGTACCGTCCACCGATGCCCCATCGGGTCCTGGAACCACTTCAGCGCGTCGCTCGTGGACGACACATAGCCGTACTGCCAGGTATTTCCCAACCGATCCGTCCAACTAATCACATTCCCCCGCGCGTTGTAGCCCAACACAAGCTGATAAGTACGCGCTTGCCCGTTCTCATCGTCCACGACTGGAAAGACTACCTTCCACAACCGACCGTTGCCATCGTACTGCAACTCCCACGCGCGCCCCATGAAATCCACCACTTTCCACAGCCGCGAGTCCTGATACACCAGCGTCAACGCGCGATTGTAGCGGTCGGTCACCGTCTGCAGTCGCCCGTTCGCATAGCCCAACACAATCGCGCGCCCGTACCGATCCGCCACACGCTCCAACACACGCACCGAACCGCTTGCGGCAAACTCCCAACGCTCCTCACTGCCCTTGCGCTCCAGCACATACCGCCCATCCGCCTGACGCAACAGACGGTCAAACACGCCCGTCGGCGCTGTAAACACGCCGTCCAAATCGTTGTCGCGATAGACCCAGCGCGAGCCGTCCCCTTCCTGCAGCGTAGCCTGTCTGCCGTCGCTGCTCACCTGCAAAAACACATGCCAGTTATGTGTCCACTTGGGGGCTATCGGCGACGACTGGCTCGGATTGGCTTGCGAGTTGAACACCAAAACAAAGCTCACCCCGTTCGCCCAGCCTACCAGCGGAACCTGTAAACAGAGGTTCCCGTTGCCAAGGTTCACCACACCGCCATAAACGCCTGCACTTGCGCCCCACGCAGGCGGCAACCCAGGCGCAGGCGCAAGGGGCGGCGTATCAATATGCTGGAACTGGGCAACTGCCGAAGTGAGCGTCAACAACATCCCCGAAAGACGCTCCGCTACCGATACCGCAGGCATCCCAACGCCGCGCGTGCGCGCCGCTTCCGCGCTGGCGACCGCAGGCGCGATGTCCAAGTGCAACAGCAACAGCGTCATGCTCACCGCCAAGCAGCGTCCTACACGGGAACCCAACAGTGCGCGTACTGCGCGCATCCCTAACCGCCGATAACTCCCTTGCGTTCGCATCGTCAGTACTTCCAGAGCAAAGACGCTACTAATTAACGCGCCAGCCTGCCCTTTTTAGACATCCCATCGGCGAATCTGTCCCCAAATTTGCAAGCGAAGCTCACTCGTCGCGCAGCTGACGCCTCAAGTGAACAATCAGACGCTCCGCGCGCTTGTACACTGCGCCCAGCGAGACGCCTTCCTGCGTCGCAATCGCCCTGAGACAATCGGTGTCTTTCTCGGCGTAGGCAGTCAGCAGAACGCGCTGGGCGTCGGGCAGACGCGCCATCGCCTCGCGCAACGCAAGCAGGCTGTACCATGCCGCTTCATCCCCGCTCGCGCATTCGTGCGCCAGATGCGCCTGCGCCTCGCGCTCCTGCATGCGCTTGCGGTGATAGTCGCTCAGCACTCGGTAGGCGACGGTCTCTATCCAGCGATCGCACACGGGGTTGCCCTGCTCAAGACAGCAGAGCAGGCGATAGACCACCTCGTGGGCGAGGTCTTCGCAGTCGGCTTCGGGCGCGCCGTTGTCGCGGAAGAGCGCGCACGCTTTGTGATAGGCGCGCCAGGCAATCCTTTCACGGGAGCGTTCGTCCATTTGCTTCCCCCCCTGACTGCGCGCAGTATACCTGTTCCGTTGAAGTCGTCGCACGCTCACGGCGCAATCTGCACGGGGCAGCCGATGGGCAGGAGCATATAGAGCCGTTCAATATGCGCGTCGTCGACGGCGATGCAGCCGAGCGTCCAGTCGCGTCCTGCGCAGCCGCCGTGAATGCCAATCGCCCCGCCGAGCGGCGTGTCCCACGGCGGGCACTGACCCGCGCGAATCGCCGACTCAATCGCTGTCCGTTGCGCCGCGTCAATCCGCCCTGCCCGATAGCCCGCCTGCGCGTCGGGAGAACAGGCGTTGGCGGGGGATGGCGCGGCTGAGTGGGGGCGTGCGTGGTTGCGGCGACTGGTGTGTTGGGCGGCAGTGGTGGCAGTGGCGCACGATGCGCGCTGGCGTGGGGTGTATGAGCGGATGGTGGCGTCAGGGAAGCCGAAGAAAGTGGCGTTGTGCGCGGTCGCGCGTCGGTTGTTGGGGGGGGAACTCAATGGTGCGTGATGGGAGGGCGTATGTGCGCGTGTAGGGGAGCAAGGGACTTGACTTTTCAATACCCTTGCTCCCGCGCGGCGGGAGAGGGGAGCCGTGCAAGCCTTGCGCGACACGCTATCCCCCTCTCCCAACCCGTTGGGAGAGGGGGACAAAGGGGGTGAGGGCAACAAGCGTCGTCGATTTACGGATTATGACCCGCAGATTGGTATGACCACGCATTTGGTATGAGGCTACACCCACTTGCCAATCACGCCCAGCGCCTTGCCGACCTTTTCGAAGGCTTCGAGCGCGTCGTCGAGGTCTTTGCGGGTGTGCGTGGCGTTGGGCATGGTGCGCACGCGCGCCTTGCCGCGCGGCACGGTGGGGTACACAATCCCGACCACGAACACGCCCGCCTCGTAGAGCTGGCGCTCCATCTGCTGCGTGATGCCCTCGTCGCCGCACAACACGGGCGTGATGGGCGTCTCGCTGCCCATCGTGTCGAAGCCCAGTCGGTGCAGGTTCTCCTTCCAGTAGCGGGCGTTGTCCCACAGGCGGCGCATCGGCTCCGGGTCGGTCTGCAGAATCTCGAGGGCTTTGAGAATCGCGCCGACGGCGGCGGGGGGCAGCGCGGTGCTGAACAGGTAGGGACGCCCGCGATTAATCAGCCACTCTTTGAGCAAACGACTGCCCGCGATGTAGCCGCCAATCACACCAATCGCTTTGGAGAGCGTGCCCAGCTGGATGTCCACGCGCCCGTACAGCCCGAAGTGGCTGGTCGTGCCGCTGCCGTGTTCGCCCAGCACGCCCGACGCATGCGCGTCGTCCACCATCACCACCGCGTCGTACCGCTCGGAGAGTTCGACAATCTCGGGCAAGGGCGCGATATCGCCGTCCATGCTGAACACGCCGTCGGTCACGATGAGCCGTTTTTTGAAGCGCCCGCAGCGCTTGAGGATGTCCTCCAGATGGTTCATGTTTTTATGTTCGTAGACATAGCCCTCGCTCTTTTTGTATTGCGCGCTGCTGAGGCGCACGCCGTCGATGATGCTGGCGTGGTTCAGCTCGTCGGAGATAATCACATCGCCCTCCACAAAGCAGGAGGGGATAGTCCCTGAGTTGGCGTTGAAGCCCGACTGGAACACCAGCACCGCCTCGGTCTTTTTGAAGGCGGCGAGTTTTTCCTCGAGCTGGTCATAGAGGCTGTTCGTGCCGCCGAGCCAGCGCACCGCGCCCGCGCCTGCGCCCCACTGCTGTATCGCTTCAATCGCGGCTTGCTTGAGGCGCGGGTCGTTCGCCAGCCCCAGGTAGTTGTTGGAGGCTAAGTTAATCACCTCGCGCCCACCGATGCGCACGCGCCCGCCCTGCGGCGTCTCCAGAATCGGCGGCTGCTTGTAAAGGTTCTGCGCCTTGAGCTGCTCGATGCTTTCGTGAAGCCACTGCTGGAAGCCTGCGTTCATGGTCGTCTCCTCATGCCAGATGGTGGACGGGGAAGCGCGCGGTCAGCTCGCGCACGCGCGCGCGCACCGACGCGAGTGTCGCCTCATCCTGATGGTTTCGGAGGGCGTCGCCAATGAGTTCGGCAATCAGCGGCATCTCCGCCTCGCGCATCCCGCGCGTGGTGACGGCAGGCGTGCCCACGCGCAGCCCGCTCGTCACAAACGGCTTCTGCGTGTCGTAGGGAATCATGTTTTTGTTGGTGGTGATGTGGACGGAGTCCAGCACCTGTTGCGCGAGTTTGCCCGTGATGCCGAGCGGGGTGAGGTCGATGAGGATTTTGTGGCTGTCTGTGCCGCCCGCGACCAGTCGGAAACCCTGCTCCTGCAGCGCGTGCGCGAGCGCGCGCGCGTTCGCCTTCACCTGCTGCTGGTAAATCTTAAACTCTGGCTGCAGCGCCTCGTGGAAGCAGACCGCCTTGCCCGCAATCTGGTGCATCAGCGGACCGCCCTGCAAGCCGGGGAAGACGGTCTTGTCGATGAGTTGGGCGTACTCCGCCCTGCACAGGATTAGCCCGCCGCGCGGACCGCGCAGGGTCTTGTGGGTGGTGGTGGTCACGAAGTCGGCGTAAGGCATGGGGGAGGGGTACTCGCCCGCGGCGACAAGCCCCGCGTAGTGCGCGATATCCGCCATCAGGTACGCCCCAACCTCGTCGGCAATCGCGCGCATCGCCGCCCAGTCGATCTCGCGCGGGTACACAGTCGCGCCGCCGACAATCAGCCGCGGGCGATGCTGGCGGGCGAGGTCGCGCAGCTGGTCGTAGTCAATCAGCTCCGTATCGCGCCGCACGCCGTAATGCACGACATGGTAGAGCATGCCCGAAAAGTTGACGGGGCTGCCGTGTGTGAGGTGTCCCCCCTGCGCGAGGTCGAGCGCCATCATCGTGTCGCCGGGCTTGAGAATCGCGAAGTAAACCGCCATGTTCGCATTCGCGCCCGAATGGGGCTGCACATTCGCGTGTTCCGCGCCAAAGAGCCGCTTCGCTCGCTCGATGGCGAGGTTCTCGACCTCGTCGTAGTATTCGCAGCCGCCGTAATAGCGTTTGCCGGGGTAGCCCTCGGCGTACTTGTCGGTCATGACCGAGCCGACCGCCTCGCGCACGGCGCGGCTGGTGATGTTCTCCGAGGCAATCAGTTCCAGATTCTGCTCCTGTCGCTGGGTCTCTTGCTGAATCAGCGCGTACACTTCGGGGTCGACTTCCGCCAGCGAAGCGACGCGCTGTCGGCGTACAAGTTCTGCGTGGTCGATGACGCTCATAGGGCTTCTCCTCGCGAGGATTCTACCCGATGGGGTATACTCTGGCATACCACCGAACAGGTGAGATCATGAGCGATAGCCAAAACCAGCGATACGACTGTGTCGTGCTTGGGGCTGGGCTGGCAGGTCTGTACGCGGCATATCTGCTGCGCCAATCGAACTTCTCTGTGTGTGTGCTGGAAGCGCGCGAGCGCGTTGGGGGGCGCGTGTGTACCTGGCGCGCGCTCGCGAATCAGCAGCATGCGGAACTCGGTCCCGAGTTTGTCGATTCCAATCACTCTCGAGTCATTCGTTTAGCCGAGCGTTTTAACCTGACCCTGAGTACGCGCCCCGATTTCTGGGGCGTTTCGCCGACGCCGCCGCTGGGACGCCGTGCGCGCCGGGCGTGGCGGCAGTTCTGGAACGCCATCGACGCGCTGGCGGCGCAGATCCCCGACCGCTATGCGCCGTGGCATGCGCCTGAACCGCTGCGCCCCCTCGATTGCGTGACGATGCGCGCGTATGCCGAGCGGCTGGGCGTGTGGGAGGCGGGCGAGCCGCTGTTCCGCCGCTACACCCAGAATATGGAGGCGACTGAACCGGAGAATCTGTCGGTCTACAGCGTCGCGGCGCAGGAGGCGTTCTACGGCAAGGGCGTGGCGGCAGGCGTGTACCGATTCGTGGACGGCACGGACACGCTGCCCCGCGCGCTGGCGGACGCTGTTGTGGCGCAGGGCGGCGAGTTGCGCCTGAACACGCCCGTCGAGGCGATTGAGCAGATACCTGACGGCGTGCGCGTGCATGCGCGGCAGGAAGGCAAGCCGCTGACGGTGCAGGCGTCGCATGCGATTGTTGCGCTTCCGTTTCCTGTACTGACGCAGCTGGAGTGGCGTCCCGCGCTGGCGTCCTGGCGCGTTGAAGCATTACAGCACGCGGGTAGGGGCGCGGTCATCCGCACGCTCATCCAGTTCCGCCGCCGCTTCTGGCGCGACGAGCCGTACCCCCGCGCCTACCCCAGCCGCTCGGAGGTCAGCGCGGTCTGGGAAGAGACCGACCTGCAGGCGGGCGATTCGGGCGTGCTGTCGTTCTGGACAGGGGGCGAGTCGGCGCGTCGCTGGGCGTCGCTGTCGGAACAGGCGCGCATCGACGAGTGCCTGCGCCTGCTGGAGGGGATGTACCCTGAGTGCCGCGCGCAGGTTGTCGCTGCACGCAGCCACGACTGGCAGGCAGACCCGTTCGCGCAGCACGCTTACATCTACCACGCGCCGGGCTACCTGACCGAAGCGCTACCGCTGTTGCGCCAGCACGAAGGGCGTGTCCACTTCGCGGGCGACTACCTGAGCCTGTTCGTGGGCTACATGGAGGGCGCGCTCGAATCGGGCGAACGCGCGGCGCAGGCGGTTCAACACGCCTCGAGCTGAACGCCGCTGCGTCGCAATGACGCCAGCCTTCGAGAGACCGCATGGATAGAGTGCGGAAGTTGACGCAGGATCGGCTTTAGCCGTCTGGGCGACGGCGCGACTTTCGAACCTCCACATCCCCCTTGACAGACGCCCCATCCCACATGGTATACAAATGTATACAAAGCCATCCTACAGGATGGAGGCGTTGGCATGCAAACCCACGAGACGGAGTTCTGGATTGCGTCGGAGCGCAACGGAGAGTATCCGTTCACGCGCGAGGATTCGTTCGAACGCAAACTGCGGCGCCATCGCAAACTGCAGGCGCAACTGCACGACCTTGCAGACCCGCAGCAGCGGGCAATCGCCTATCTGGAGCGTGTGGAGATGGAGAGCGTGCTGGCGCGCGCGAACCTCACGCCGCGCCAGCGCTATGTCTGCGAGCAGTACCTCAATGGCTGGACGCTGCAGGAGATTGGCAAGCGCATGGGCGTGACCAAGCAGGCGGCGGGCAAGACGCTCAAGTTCGCGCTCATCAAGCTCAAGCAGGCGTGGCGCAACAACCCGTTTCACGGGCTGGCGGAGGTGTACCGCAGCGAGACGCGGCGGGTGGGCAGTCGGCGGTAGCTACAGCACGCGCACGAACGCCCCGCCCGGCATCCGCCGCGCCAGCCCCTGCATCTCCAGCATCGTCAGCTCCGCCTGCGCCACATGCACCGCCAGCCCCAGTTGCCGCGCGAGCGCGTCCACATGGCGCGGCTCCAGATCCAGCGCGCTCAGCAACTGCTCTTGCACTTCGGTCAGCAGGGACAGGCTTGTGGAGCGTTCGCGCGGCTCGGCGGCGATTTTCAGCACGCTCAGAACATCCTCCGCCGATTCCGCCAGCGCCGCGCCGTCCTTGATCAGCGCGTGGCAGCCCCTGCTTTTGGGGTTATCGATGCTGCCCGGCACGGCGAACACCTCGCGCCCGTACTCGGCGGCGGCGAAACGCGCGGTAATCAGCGCGCCGCTCTGTTCGGGCGCCTCCACCACCAGCACGCCCAGCCCCCACGCGGCAATCAGGCGGTTGCGCACGGGGAAGCGCCACTGGTCGGGCGGGGCGTCCCATGCGTACTGTGAGACCACCGCGCCGCCCGATTCGACGATGCGTCGGAACAGGGCGCGATTCTCGGCAGGATACAGGCTGCCCAGCCCGCTGCCCAGAATGGCGATGGTGCGTCCGCCTGCCTCCAGCGCGGTGCGGTGTGCGACGGCGTCCACCCCCAGCGCGCCGCCGCTGACGATGGTTAGCCCCGCCGCGCACAAATCGCGCGTGAACCGCTCGGCGACCATGCGCCCATACGCGCTCGGCTGGCGCGTGCCGACCACGCCAATCGCGAACCGATCGCGCTCCTGCAGCTCGCCCCACACCAGCAGCGCGGGCGGAATGTCGGGCGCGCCTATTAGCGGGCGCGGGAAGTCGGCGTCCGTCTCCACCACCAGCCGCGCCTCGCCCGACTCCAGAGGCGCGGGGAGGTCCATCGGCTCGCGCGCGACGCGCTCAATCGCCGCCACATCCGCCTCGCGCACGCCCGACACCTCGCGCAACGCCGACGCAGACGCGCGCAGGACGCTCGCCGCATCGCCGAACTGCTCCAGCAAGCCCCGCAGCTTATTCGGCGAGAAGTCCAGACGCAACAGACGCAGCCACGCGCACAGCTCCTCCCGACTCATGGTCGCTCCACAAACTCCCACTCGCGTTTTCTAAAGTAGCGCAGCCCCACAAGCGCGACGCCCAGTCCCAGCAGCAGGTTCAGCCCCAGCAGCCACACAGGCAGCGGCATATCGGGAAACTGAGTCGCCTGCCCCAGCGCGGCGTTCTCCTGCACAATCGTAATCGGCGGCAGAATCGCCTTGCGGTACGCCATCGCCAGCGTCGCCATCGGATTCAGCACATGGTACACCCAGAAGAGTCCCTCACGGTACGCTTCAGGAACCAGCGTCGTGTAGCGCAACTGCTCCGAGAAGTAAATCACGGGCGTCAGGAAAAACAGCAGCTGCAGCCCGACGCTCACCAGGTACTTCACATCCTCGTAGAACACATTCCAGCAGGCGATAATCGCCGCCAGCCCCGCCACCCACAGCAGCTGGCTCAGCATCGCGATTGGCAGCCACAACAGCCCCCACTGCAACGGCGTCCCCACAAACCCGTACAGGTACACAAACAGCACGCCCATCGCCAGCAGAAAATGAACAAAGTTCGCCAGCACCGCCGCCAGCGGCAACAGCACGCGCGGAAAGTAGATTTTGCGAATCACCTGCATATAGACCAGTATCGTCTGGCTGGAATCGAGCAGCGCGAACTGGAAAAAGGTCCACGGCAGGTACGCCGCCAGAATGTACGCCGAGTAGTTCGCGATGCGCATGCCCATCACATACTTGAACACGAGGGTCATCACCAGCACGGTCGCCAGCGGGTTCAGCAGCGACCAGAAGAAGCCCAGCATGGAGTTTTTGTAGCGCACGCGCAGCTCGCGAATCACCAGCGTCTGCAGCAGCTCGCGATAGACCCATAGTTCCTGCACCAGTGCGCGCACGCCGTCTGATTCGGCGCGGCGCGTCGGTTTCCTGTGTATGCCCGTGCAACCGTCGGGCGCGGCGAGTCGTCTACAATTACGGTATGCGTTTGGTTGCGGTGTTTTTCGGGCTGCTGGCGCTGGGCGGTCTCTGGGCGCAGGAGGCGCGCCTGCAGAACGATTCGCGTCTGCAGGCGACTTTGAAACTTGAGAAGCCGTTTACGACGCTGCGCGAGACGCTTGCGGCGGTGCAGGAAGCGACGGGCGTCCCGCTCTACGCTGACCGCGCAATCGCCGACGATAAGGTGTGCGTCCTCACGCGCGAGCGACCCGCGCACGAGATTCTGACACGGCTTGCTGAAACGCTCCGCTACACATGGCAGCTCAGCACGGACGGCAACGGCTATCGGCTGGCGCAGACCGCCTCCGAGCGCGCCCGCGAGGGGGAACTGCTGCGCGCCTATGAACGCGCCCGCGCCGACGCCTTCCGCAAGCCGCTCTTTGAAATGGCGCACCTGCTCCGCCGCCACGACCGCGCCCAGCTGGAGCGGCTGAATCGGGAGACTCTGACGCCCGAAGTGCGCCGCTATCTGGAGCTGGCGCAAGGGGACGAACGGCTGTATCTGGCGGGCAGGGCGCTGGCGTCGCTGCCCGACGCCGCGCTGAACCAGCTTGCGCAGGGCGAGCCAATCGTCTTCTCGTCGCCGCCCCGCCGTGGGGCGTTCCCGATGCCGCCCGAACTGCGCGCGAAGGCGTTCGCGGGCTGGGAGGAGACGCCCCTTCCCGTTCAGGCGGTGGAGATTGTCTTCGAGGCGTCGCCCGAGGCGCACGGGCTGGTCTATCGCGAGCGCGTGGTGCAGGGCAGAGAGGCAGAGCGGAGCCTGACCCAGATGCATATTGCCCTGTGGGAGTTGCACGATTGGGAGCGCACGCTGGAGGCGCACCCCCAGAATCGAGTCTGGCGCGAGTGGCGCAGCGAGGCGGATGCCTTCAACGCGCTCACGCCCGCGCGCGCCCGCACGCCGCTGGTGATTCCAGAACCGATACGGCGCAGCCCGCTCGCCACGCTGATTGCCTACGCCCGCGAGTATGGGCTGGAGCTGTACGCCGACGCCTATCGGATCCGTCCTGCGCGGGAGATGGGACGCGACCGCGCGCCGCTCTGGACGATTGAATCGCTTCGGGAGCGAGTCTTCTGGCTGCGGCTGGAGGAGGGCGCGCTGCTGGCGCGGCATCGCGACTATTACCTGCTGCGCCCGTCGGAGGTTCCCGAATCCGCGCTTGCGCCGCTGGAACAGAAGATCCGCGCGGGTCAGGAGGTCGCGCTCGACGAGTGGGCAAACCTTGCAGTGGGGCTGACCCCACTGCAGGCGGCGCGCGCGCAGGAGCACATCCGCGTCGGCGGGATGCCTGTCGCGCACGAGACGCTCGCGCCGCTGGAGAACCTGATTGCGATTCTGCCCGCCCTGCGCTTCTGGATGTCGCTCACGCCCCAGCAGCGCAACGCCGCCCTGAATCAGGAGTGGCTGCCGTTCCAGCAGTTGTCGCCCCGTCAACGCGAGCTATTCGCGCTGGCTCTCGAAGCTCCCCTGCCCGACGGGGTGAGTCGCCAGCGGTATGCTGTCTACGAGAGCGCGCCGGGCGCGGTCTCTCTGGAAATCGGCGCGCAGGGTGAAGTACGCACGATGATGACACGCATCACCTCCTCTGAACCGCCGCTGCCCAGCTTTCGGATTGGGCGCGCCGTGCAGCGAGTGGCAGGATCGCTGACCGATCCGTCCACTCTGTCCTCGCAAGAGCCTTCGAAATCCGCCGATTCTGCGCGCGGCTGGCAGCTCTACTTCGTGGCGGACAATCGCCAGCGGGTCTATATGCTGGTCGTTCCGAACGGGCGGGAGTAAAACAAAACGAACATGGGTACAATTCTTACGAGATGACGAAGATGGTTTCCATGCAGTCGCTTCAGGAGCTGGTCTGGATTAGCCCTGACCGTTTGAGTGGGGCGCTGTGCTTTCGTGGCACGCGCGTGCCCATCTCGTTGCTGTTCGAGTACCTGGAAGCGGGAGAGTCGCTCGATGAATTCCTGCGCGGTTTCCCTACGGTGCGTCGTGAACAGGCGGTTGGGATACTCCAGTGGGCAGCAGAATGCTTGAAAGTGAAGCTCAATGACGCGTCTTCTTCTGGATGAGTGTGTGGACTGGCGACTCAGGCGTCTTTTCAGTGCGTACTTCACCGAAAACGCACAAGTAACCCTTTCGCGATGTGACGATAATGCAGTTTGCGGCGTTAATTAAGCGGAGAGTGCACAACAGCTGCCTCTTCACTGCAAGCTTAGACGGGGGTTCACGAGAATGAGACAGTACGACATGTTGGGCTTCGCAACAGCGATATGGCTGACACTGAACTTTGCAGCACTCCCAGCCGCCCTTGCTGGAACTCAGACTGACGACCCGTGCGAGGGCTGTACCTCCACTAGAGCCGACTTCTACGAACTTGAAGATCAGGAATGCAACAGCGATCTCGTGTCATGCCAAAACTTACAGTGTTCACTTTTTGAATATTGTATGTATTCAAAGGCATTTCCAGTCAAAGTCAAAGTTACTAACCTTATGGGCGATCGCGAATGCCTATGTGGTGCCATACAGCGTTGGAGACCATGTGGAGAAAGTGGATTAGGTGTCTATCCAGTCGATGTCGCCGTGTTTGTTCCTCCATGTACAAGAGTTTATATATTTATCACTCTGAACAAAAGGGCTGTAGTTCAAGAGTACAGGATCAACTGCTCGCAACCGCCTGCTGAACGCATAATTACGGATATCATCGAGGTGTGTCCTGTATCACACACAGTTCGTATCCTAAGTCAGCCCGAAAGTGGATGTTGCCCATCTTGGATTCCTGTACTTCCCACAGAATCGGTACCGTAGGTGAATCTATCATGATGAGATGGTTTCTTCTTGGGTTGTTCTCTGTAATGGTGCGGAGCCTCTACCCTCAGTCGCTGGTAATTGCGGGGTGTGAACTACAGTCGCAAGTGAAGCTTGCTGAACAGTTGATAGAAAAGACGCGCGAGAAGAACTGGAATCGCACCACATGGGAGGCGCTTTGCCGCGAAAATGGGTTTGTGGCGGTGGGGAGCGAGAATGTTGTCTACCTGATTCCGATTTATTATACCCCAGACTTTGTAGAATACTCGCTCATTCCATTTATAGACCATGTGGCTCAACTTCAGCTAAGCGCTGTCGTTCTGGATACGCTGCCCAAACCGATGCAGCCGGTGGCGCTTGCTCTCACGGCGCGTCTCCCCAATCGGTTATTGATGGGTGTGTCTTCCGCTGAGACGGCTGAGAAAAATCTGCGTTCGGGCGCAATCGCACTGGGACTGAGCGCAGGCTGGCTTTTCGATGGCGTCTCTGCAGAAGACGCGACTGAATCGGGGCGAGTCTTTGTGGATTTGAAGCGTCTGCAGCGCAATCCCACGAAAATTCTGGAGACATTCCCGCTTGGACAACTGACGAGTACCTCTACTGAAACGACCACCCTCGAGCGATGGCAGTTTGTCTTTTCCCATCCACTGTCGCTGGCGCGTCGGGTAGAGCATTTAAAGGCGTATCTGGAGTGGGTTCTGGCTTTGCACCAACAACTGCGGAGCCATTGGGAGGCAACTAAGCAGCGCGCACAAGCAATACTGCACCCGAACGAGATTTCTCTCCAGCCAGCAGGCGTCTACTCCCTTAGCGAGATTGCGAATATTCTTGATGGGGTTGGACGAATTATCCCTTTGTCCGATAAAACCCCTGAACAACTCATCTATCGCGAATGGCGAGTCTGGATTACGGTGATTCAAAAGGACTCTGCAGGCACGGGAACGCGGGAAGTCATGATTTCCCTTGAGGAATTGATGGGGTTGGCGCCGTAAGGCTGACTTGTCTGGGGTAGTTCTTCAGGATGGTGCGTATACCTCACTCAGGAAAGCAGTGAGGCGGCAGGTTGACTGCCGCCTCTGATGGTGTTTATCGGTTCAGCAGTGCGCCGACATAGCGCAGGATTTCGTTCGCGCTTTCGGGCGTGTAGCCGCCCTGCGCGACCATTCGATCGACCACATCGTTGATTTTGCGCAGCTGCTCGGGGTCAGGCGTGCGCGCGGAGGTGGTGATTTTGACCACATCTTTGAGGTCAGCGAACAGCTTGCGCTCAATCGCCTCGCGCAGGCGTTCGTCGCTGCCAATCTCGAAGCGCACGCCGCGCCGCGCCAGCGACGCCACCGAGCGCATAATCCCCTCACGGAACTCTCGCTTGGCGTTCTCGGAGACGCCAATCTGCTCTTCGATGCTGCGCATCAGCTTCTCGTCGGGGTCGACTTCCTCGCCCGTGATGGGGTCGCGCACTTTGGTCTTGTTGCAGAAGGCGTCCACATTATCGAGGTAGTTCTCCAGCAGGGTGTGCGCGGCTTCCTCGTAGCTGTAGACGAAGAAGCGCTGCACCTCCTTCTTGATTTGCTCGTCGTACTCCTTGCGCACATCGTCCAGCAGGGTCAGCAGCTTCTTGCGCTCTTCCTCGTTGCTGGTGTATTCGGTGAGACCGTCGCGAATGGAACGCAGCACATCAATCGGCGTGATGTAGCGCTTGTCGCCGCGCACCATCGCCGCCGAGAGGCGGTTCAGGATGAATCGCGGCGAGACGCCGTTCAGACCCTCGTCGGGGTACTCCTCGTGCAACTCCTTGACATGGCGCTGGTCCCAGTCGCCGACCTGTCGCTCGCCGTCGTAGAGCTTCATCTTGGTCATCAGCGACATGCCGCTCTTTTTGGGCGGCTTGAGGCGGCTCAACACGGCGAACATCGCCGCCACGCGCAGCGAGTGCGGCGCGATATGCACCTTCGACAGATCCTGCGTCTCGTCGCTCCACTGGGACTGTTGAATCAGTTTCTCGTAGATGCGCACCTCCTGCGAGACCTTCAGGTTGTAGGGCACTTTGACCACGAACATGCGGTCAATCATCGCCTCGTTCTCCTTGTTGGAGAAGTAGGCGTTGTATTCGTACTCGTTGGTGTGCGCAATCACGACCACATCAGTGTAGATAAGCGCGAACCGCCCGATTTTAATCATCTGCTCGCCCGCGACGGTGTTCAGCTCGTAGAGGAAGCGTTTATCCGCCTTGAGCATCTCTATGAACTCCATCACGCCGCGGTTCGCCTTGTTCAGCTCGCCGTCGAAGTTGTAGACGCGCGGGTCGGACTCGACGCCTATCTGAGTGAGCAGGTTCAGGTTGACGCTGCCCGTCAGCTCGGACACATCCTGCGATTTCGGGTCGGAGGGCTTGAAGGTGCCGATGCCCGTGCGCTCGCGTTCGGAGAACTTGATGCGCACGACGGGCACATCCTGAATGTTGTCGCCCCACTCGTGGCGGAGCTTCCACTGGCACACGGGGCACAGGTCGCCCTCGATATGCACGCCGAACTGGCGTTTGAAGTCGGCGCGCAGCTCTTCGGGCACAAGGTGCAGCGGCTCTTCGTGCATGGGGCAGTCCTTGATGGCGTAGACCGCGCCCTCGTCCGTGCGCGAGTAGCGCTCCAGCCCGCGTTTGAGCATCGTCACCAGCGTCGATTTCCCGCCGCCCACAGGCCCGACCAGCAGCAGGATGCGCTTGCGGACATCGAGGCGTTTGGCGGCGGGCGCGAAGTATTCCTCCACCAACTGCTGCAGCGTGCGCTCCATGCCAAACAGCTCGGAGGTGAAGAATTTGTATTCGCGCGGCTGACCGTCGCCGTGTTCCTCCACGCCTGCGCTGATAATCATATCGTAGACGCGCGCGTGCGCAAGGTTCGCCACCTTCGGGTTCTGCTGCACAATCTCCAGATAGTCCCGAAACGTGCCTTCCCAAATGACCTGTTTTTCCAGCCGTCGCTGTTCCTCAATCTGGCGCAAGAAATCGGATGCGCTCATACTCGTAGACCCCCTTGTGCGCTCCACGGGCAGTCGGGTCGCGTGTTCCCGCGACAGGCGTTCGGTTTGCCTCATGTGTAGTCACCCCATGCTCAAAGGATACAGGGTCGCTCCTACGACGCCACTGGTCTATTATCGGTTAGACGCGATTGAAATCGCAGGGGTTTCTGACCCGTGAGGGAAGTATTCCATACGCGCCGTGTAAACCTCGCGTGATTCAGCAAATGCGGTAGAGGCGACGCTCCCGAAACGCCAGTTCTAAAAGAGTGCTGCCCGCTGCGACAGGCGGCTGCCCGTCGATACAATTATACTACGAATCGAGGGCGCATGCGGTTCCCTCTCAGCGAATAGGACGCAGGGCGAGGGTCTTCTCGCGCAGGCGTTTGTAGGCTAAGCCCGCCAGCGGTTTGAGGTTCACGATGTCCTCGCGGTTGTAGCGCAGCAGCGTTTCCAGCGCACTGTCGTGTCCCAGTCGGTACGCTTGCCAGAGTTGTATCGCCTCGCGCCCGCTCAGCCCGTCCAGATCGGGGTCGCGCAGCAGTCCCAGCTGCTGCTCGATGCGCTTGAGTCCCCCGCGCAACCCCACCCGCCGCAGTGTCGGGCACAAATCCAGATGCAGCTGATCCAGCGCCAGCTTCGGGAAATTGCGATACAGGATGGGCACATCGAAGTGCAGCCCGTTGAAGGTCACCAGCATCGAGAACTCCGCGATGAAGTCGGGGAACTCCTCGAGGTTTTCGCCCAGCACGAACTGGTAGACCTCTTCGCCGTCGTAGACGCCGATGATGGTGATTTGCGTCGTGCCGTCGGTCTCGATGTCGAGGTAGGCGGTATGGGGGCGGAACTCCTCATAGGCGCGCCAGTGTTCCCTGACGGGCAGCCTGCCCGCGAAGTAGGCGTGGTCGCCCTCCTCCAGCGCGTCGATGGAGGTTGCCGCGCCCTGAATTGCCGCGCTCAGGTACGGCTCGCTCACGCGCCATCGGCTGGGGTTCTCGACCAGCAGGTACCAGTCTTCTGCGCCCTGCAGCCAGAGTTCGCGCTCCACCGACTCGGTGATGCCCGGGATGTGAATGTAGGTGCGCGTCAACACAGTAGGTTAAGTGTACCCTGTGCGTGGCGTGCAGGGTGCGGGCAGCGCGCCCACGCCCTGCGCTGATTAGCGTCCCTCGCCACGTTCGGGCGTCTGGGGGCGCGCTTCGCGCGGCGGCGCGTCGCTGTAGTCGGGGTCGCCCGGATACTGGCGGCACGCGCTCAGCGTCCCCAACAGCATTCCATTTCAGGGGACGATTTTTGTCGGCGGGTAGGTAATCGGCGGCAGGTTCGCCTCGATTTCGGCGCGGCGCGACTCCAGCCACGGCGGCAGCACCAGTTGCTCGCCGAGCGCGTTCATGGACTCGTCCACCCCGAAGCCCGGTCCGTCGGTCGCCATCTCGAAAATCACGCCGCCCGGCTCGCGGAAGTAGACCGACTTGAACCAGAATCGGTCGATGATGGAAGTCGGTTGCAGTCCCGCCTGTGCCACGCGCGCGCGCAATTCGGCGAGGTGTTGCTCGTCGCGCGTGCGCCACGCCAGATGGTGCATGCAGCCGCGTCCCCAGCGTCCCCGCGGCGCATCGGGCGCGACAACCACCTCCAGAAAGCCGTGTCCCAGTTCGCTCGGCTGCCCCACACGGTAGCGCGCCACGCCGTCCGTCGCCGACTCCTCCCGCACGAATCCCAGAATCTCGGTCAGCACACGCTCGGTCGCGCCCAGCGTATGCACGGTCATCTGCGCGCCGCAGAGACCGCGAATCTGATGCTCTGGGGGCACGGGGCTGTCGTCCCACGCAACAAACGGGCGATTGTTCGCCTCACCGACCAGCGCCAGGCGCAAGCCGTCAGGGTCGCGAAACCGCACTGTATGTGCATCGGACGCCTCCAGCGCCGCTCCTGCCGCCTGAAGCCGCTCGCGCCAGTAGGCAAGGCTGGAGGGCGGTACTGCCAGCGCCGTCTCACGCACCAGCCCTGCCCCTTCCTGCGGCGCGGCGATGTTGCGCCAAGGGAAAAAGGTGATGTCCGTGCCCGGCGAACCGACCGCATCCGCGTAAAACAGGTGATACACCTCCGGGGCGTCCTGATTGACCGACCGCTTCACCAGGCGCAACCCCAGCACGCCCGCGTAGAAATCCACATTCCGTTGCGCGTCGCTGGCAAATGCCGTCGCATGGTGAAATCCCAGCACCCCATTCACAACCATGCGCACAGTATACCCCTCAAGGGGCTTAAACTAAACATTTGCTGATGATTGGGGAAGGCATTCCCAAAATGGGCTGTGCCTTCCCCCAGTGATGTGTTTTTATCAGAGGAGCGCACGCTACGCCACGCGAGGCAGTTCGGTTGCTTCACTGAACGCCTGTGCGGGCGGCGCGCCGTTCTCCACGAGCTTGAACCGCCCAATTTGCGCCGTCAAGCCTGCGACCGACTCGCCCGCCTGCGCCAGCGCCGCGCTGAGCCGCTGAATATCCTGCACCTGCTGCTGCACCGTCGCGCTCACCTGCTGCGAACCCGACGCAACCTGCTGCGACACGGACACCGTCTGCGACAACACCCCAGACAGGCTGTCTACCGACGCTGAGACCTCCTGCGTACTTGCACTCGACTGCTGCGCTATCGCCGCAATCTGCTGCAGCGCCGTGGAGGTCATCTCCGTGCTTGCCAGCATCTCCTCCGACGCCGCGCTGGACTGCTGCGCAATCGCCGCTATCTGCTCGATCTCCTGTAGCGTCGAGTCGGTCGTCGCCTGCACCTGACGCATCGACTCCGCCGAACGCGCTACCTGCTGGGCAATCGACTCTACCGATTCGATAATCGCGCCCAGCCCCTGCGCGACTTCGCTGGAGACCTGTGCGCCCTGCTGCACGGCGTTGAGGCTCTGCTCCATCGCCTGCACGGTCTGCTCGGTCTTGCTCAGCACCTGCTGGATGATGGATTGGATTTCGCGCGTGGCGGTCGCGCTGCGCTCGGCGAGGCGACGCACCTCTTCCGCGACGACGGCGAAGCCCCTACCCGCCTCGCCTGCGCGCGCCGCCTCAATCGCCGCGTTCAGCGCAAGCAGGTTCGTCTGACGCGCAATCTCCTCAATCGTCTGCAATATCCCGCCTATCGACGCCGACATCTGCGCGAGTTCCTGAAGCTCGTTCGCGACCTGTCGGGTCTGCTGGTCGATGCTGTGCATCACGGTTTGGGAGCGTTCCAGCGCGGCGCGTCCCTGCTCGGCGACGGCGGTCGCTTCGCTGGCGGATTGTTGCGCGTGCTGGAGCTGTTCGAAGGTGGCGCGCACGCTCTGGGTGATGGCGTGCATTTTCTCTACGCCCGCGCTGGCGGCTTGTGCGGTCTGTTCGGCGCCCTGCGCGACCTCGCGCACCACGCGGGCGACCTCGTTCATCTGGCGCACGCCGTTTTCGGAGGCGTGGGCGGTCTGCTGCGCGCCGCGCGCGACCTCCTGCGCCGCCTGCTGAAGCTGTTGCAGGGTCAGGCTCGCGTGTTGCGCTTCGCTGGCGATGCGGCTCACCCCGCGCGCCGACTCGTCGACGGCTTTGCCTGTCTCCTGACTGCCGACGGCGATAGCGGACATATCGTGAACCGCCTGCGACACCTGCTGGTTCACGCGGGCGGCAATCCCCTGCGCTTCCAGCAGGAGTGTGCGCAGAGAGCCAACTGCCTGGTTAAACTGCTCTGCCAGCCCGTGCAGAATGTCGCGTGAGCGCGTCGCGACCTGCACGCACAAATTACCCTGCGCCAGATGCTGCACCGAGTCCTGAAACTTGAAGAGCGTGCCCAGCAGGTTGCGCATCAGATAGGCAAGCGCAGTGAACGCCAGCAAGCCGACCACCAACAGCAGAATCGTGCGCAGGACAATCGTTCGAGCCGCCGCCTGCTCGGTTTGTTGTATCTCCTGTGTCGCAATTTGTACAGTTTTATTGACAGCCTCTCTGTGCTGCTGAAACAGCAGCGCGCCTTTGTCCAAAACGCGGTATGCCTCCTGGATATCGTTGCGCTGTAGCGCGGGGATCAGTTCCTGACGCATCAGCGCGAAGTAGGCTTTCGCGGGTTTGTACGAGTCCTCCAGAAAGACCCGCCATTTTCCATCGTTGGACAGCGCCTTGCGCCAGTGCGCGTGGCGCTCCTCAAATACGTTCTCGTGCTCTTCCAGCTGTTGCGTCAGCCAGGCAACCTGCCGCGTGTCGCGCTTCTGCTGTGCGAGGTACATCGCCCGATAGATATCCGCGCGCGCCTCAATGATATATGTTGGAGGCGGAGAGATGTCTGATATCAGTTCTTCGTCGCTGATGATGTGTTGGTACAGAGGACCGTTCACCTTGACCGTGTTGAGCGTGGTCCACGCGACGATTGCGAACATCGCGAACAGCGCCAGACCGCCATAGAGCCAGTAGCTCGCTTTTCGGAGCCGATTGTTCTGATTGTTCATCGTGTAACCTCCATCGGGGCAAATTATCGGCGAGAGAGCTTTTTTTTCAAGAGCAGGTATCCTATCCATTGATGAGCGGGTATCGACTTTCGCAGCTGGCGGAGCTGGTGCAGGGCGTGGCGCGCGGCGATTCGGAGCTGATGATTACGGCGGTCGGCGGGATTGACGACGCGCCGCCCGGGGGGTTGACCTTCGCGGAGGATGCGCGCCGTCTGCAGGACGCGCTCCAGACGCCCGCCGCCGCAATTTTGACTAAACCGACGCTGGAGTTGCCCCCCAGCGCAGGCAAGGCGTTCCTGCTGCACCCGCATCCGCGCCTCGCGTGGGCGAAAATCCTCGCGCTCTACAGCCCGTTCCAGTCGCCTGCGCCGGGCGTTCACCCGACGGTGGCGATGGGCGAGGGGTGCGAACTCGGCGATGAGGTGTGCCTGATGCCGTATGTCGTGCTGGGGTCAGGCGTCAAAATCGGGCATCGCGTGCGCGTCTACCCCTTCTGCTACATCGGCGACGGGTGCGAACTGGGCGACGATACCGTGCTGTATCCGCATGTCACGCTGATGCCGCGCGTGCAGGTCGGCAAACGCGTGATTATCCATCCGGGCGCGGTGATTGGCGGCGACGGCTACGGCTATGTGACCTACGAAGGCGTTCATCACAAAATCCCCCAGATTGGGCGCGTGGTGATTGAAGACGATGTGGAAATCGGTTGCAACACCACCATCGATCGCGCCACAACGGGCGAGACGCGCATCGGCGCAGGCACGAAGATCGACAACCTCGTGCAGGTGGCGCACAATGTGCAGATTGGCGAGCACTGCCTGCTGGTGTCGCAGGTGGGGATTGCGGGCAGCTCGACGCTGGGGCGTCATGTGATTCTGGCGGGTCAGGTGGGCGTGAAGGACCATGTGCATCTGGGCGATCATGTGGTGGTGGGGGCGCAGGGGGGCGTGTCCAAGAGTCTGCCCCCCAACGGCGTCTACTGGGGCACGCCCGCCGTCCCACACCGCGAGTGGCTCCAGGTGCTGGCGCACCTGTATAAGCTACCTGAGCTCGCGCGGCGCGTGGAGGAATTAGAGAAGCGCCTGCGCGAGCGGTAGCATACTACCACCACTCCCAGCCCTTGCGATAGGGCATGCGGATGAACTCGTCCGCCTTGCGCGTGTTGGTCACGCGCCCCGTTGCGCCGTCCCAGTAGAGCTTCTCGCCCGCGCGGTACGCCGCGTTGCCCAGCAGCACCGCCTCCGTGAGCGTTGTCGCGTACTCGAAGTTGCTGTAGGTCGGGCTGCCCGTCTTGCACGCCTGAATCCACTCTTCGTAGTGCCCCGGCGACACGGGCAGCGTGCGGTTGGTCAGCTGGAAGCCCTCGAAACGCTCTTTGGGGTGCAGGCGGTACTCGCGGGCGTGGATGAAGTAGAACGCGCCCTTCTCGCCGACGCAGATGACCCCGTTCGGCGCGAGGCTCTGCTCGCCCACCAGCGCAGGGTCAGGCTTGAGACCGCCGTCGTACCAGAACAGCTTCACGGGCGGCTGGTTGCCCCGCGCGGGGAACTCGTAAATCGCGCGGCTCGCTTTCGGACCTGTTTCGGGCGTGCGCGGGGAGCCTTCCATCTCCACACTGGTCGGCAGCCCCAGCTCCAGCGCCCAGTACGCCGTGTCGATGATGTGGCAGCCCATATCGCCCAGCGCGCCCGTGCCGAAGTCCCACCACCCGCGCCATGCGAAGGGATGGTAGCCGTCGTGGTAGGGGCGTTCGGGCGCGGGTCCCAGCCAGAACTCCCAGAACAGGTACGGCGGCACGGGTTTGGAGCCTGCAGGTCGCTCGATGCCCTGCGGCCAGATGGGGCGGTCGCTCCACGCATGCACCTCGCGCACCGCGCCAATCACGCCTGACCGCAACACCTCCACCGCTATCCGCAGCGGTTCGCTGGAGTGCGCCTGGTTGCCCATCTGCGTAGCGACTTTCGCCTTACGCGCCGCCTCGCGCACCTGCCGCGCCTCCCACGGGGTATGCACCAGCGGCTTCTCGCAGTAGACATGCTTGCCCATCTGCAACGCCAGCATCATCGGCAGCGCATGCGTGTGGTCGGGCGTGCTAATCACGACCGCGTCGATGTCCTTCTGTCGCTCCAGCATGCGCCGATAGTCCGTCCACAGGCGCGCGTTGGGGAACACTTTCGCGGCGTTCGCCAGATGGTTCAGGTCGACATCGCACAGGGCGACGATGTTCTCGCCCGCGACGCCGCGCAGGTTGTCCCAGCCGCGCCCGCCGACGCCGATTGCCGCGATATTCAGCTTGTCGCTGGGCGCTTGCCCTTTGCCCCAGCTCCTGACCAGCAGTAAGCCCGCGCCTGCGCTCAGGCTCTGCTTCAAAAACTCCCGCCGTGTTGTTTTGTGTGCCATGGCGCTGGCATAGTTCGCCGTGCCCGAAACAACTCCTGCAGGTATACTCTGCACTTGAAGCGTTGCGACACGGAAAATCGCTCTGGTTATGGATTGGGTTATTTGCGCTGGGCGTGCGGCTGGTGGGCGTGGCGTGGAGCCTGCCGAACGCGGCGCGCCATTACTCCTATCACCCCGACGAGTGGCTCATCCTGCTGGCGAGCTACTTTGTGATTAACCCCTACGCGGGCGAGTTTCTGCCCGGTTTCTACAACTACGGCACACTGCCGATGTACCTGTGGAGCGTGTGGCTGCACTGGCTGAGCGCGGTGGGCGTGATAGACCGCCTGCCGGAGAACGCGACGCCTGCGCAGGTCGCCGAGCTGCGGGCGCAGTTGTATCTGTGGGCGCGTGTGCTGGTCGCGCTGATGGGCGCGGGCGCAGCGGTGGCAGTGGGGCGTACCGCGGCGATGGTCGCGGGCGTCCGCGCGGGCGTGATTGCCGCGCTGGCGATGGCGTTCGCGCCTGCACTGGTGGTGCATAGCCGTTTTATGACCGTCGATGTACCGACGATGCTCTTTGTCGCGCTGGCGTTCCATCAGGCGGTCGCGCTGCACAGTTCGTCGCGTCCGATGCGCACGCTGTTGTGGGGCGCGTTCTGGGCGGGGTGCGCGGCGGGCAGCAAGTATAACGCGGGGCTTGCTCTGATCGCGCCGCTGGTGGGGCTGTGGCTGCTGCCCAATCTCCCCCCTGCGAAGCGACTGGCGAGCAGCGCGGCGGCGGCTGGCGTTGCGGGATTGACTTTTCTAATTGTGTGCCCGGGCGTGTGGGCGGACTCGGCGCGATTCTGGGCGCACTTCTGGTACGAGGTGCGCCATGTGGGGCAGGGGCACGGCGAGATTTTCACCGACACGGGGCTGGGCTGGCTGTATCATCTTACGCCGAACCTCAGCACGGGGTTTGGCGCGCTTGGGCTGATTGCCAGCGCCATCGGCTGGGCGTGGCATGGGCGGAGTCGTGCGCTGTGGGGCGTGCTGCTGGCGTCGCTGGCGTATTATTTGCTGATTGGCGCGGCGGAGGTGCGGTTTCTGCGCTATACTTTCCCGCTGTTCCCGATGCTGGCGATGGGGGTGGGGCTGCTCTGGGCAGGTCAGAAACCGCCTGCCTATGCCCTTCCAACGCGCGCGCTGGCGACGCTGGCGCTGGGCTGGCAGGCGGTGAGCGCGCTCTCGCTCACGCGCTGCATGTTGCATCCCGACGCGCGCGATCAGGCGGCGCAGTGGGCGCAGGCGACCCTCCCGCAGGGCGCGCGGATTGGCTTTCCGACCGTGCCGTGGTTCTACACGCCGCCCCTGTTCCCTGAGATTGGCGCGCTCAGCTGGCAGGAGCGGTTGCAGGCGGCGCAGGGGGCGACGCGCTTTCAGCTCATCCCGCTTGCCCCGCCCGAATGGAACGCCGACGCGCTACGGGCGACCATGCCTGAGTACCTGATTATCAGCGAGTTCGAATCGCGCGATGTCGCCCGCATCGAGCGCGCCGACTATAAGGCGTTCATGCAGCTCGTGAACGAACGCTACACGCTGTTGCGCGTGTTCGAAAACGAGCCGCCCCTGCTCGGACGCCGCGAGCATATGCCGCACGATTTGCTCTATATCTGCCCGAAGGTGTGGGTGTATCGGCTGCGCGAGCCGTAGCGGGTATACTCTCCTCTGATGAGCGAGACGCGCACATTGCGACTGGGACTGCCCAAAGGAAGCCTGCAGGAGGCGACCTTCGCCCTGTTTCGCAAGGCAGGCTGGGACTTTCGCATCCCGTCGGGACGCTCCTATGAACCGATTTCGGACGACGCCGCGCTGGAGGCGATTCTGCTGCGCCCGCAGGAAATCCCGCTCTATGTGCAGGACGGCATCCTCGACGCGGGCGTCACGGGCTACGACTGGGTGCAGGACTGCAACGCCGATGTGCATGAAGTGCTGGAGTTGCAATACTCCAAAAACACGCGCAACCCGATCCGCGTGGTGATTGCCGTCCACAACGATGCGCCGTACCAGAGCGTGCGCGACCTGCAGGGCAAACGCATCGCGACGGAGTATGTGCGCCTGACCGAGCGCTACCTGCACCAGCACGGCGTGCAGGCGCATGTGGAGTTCTCGTGGGGCGCGTGCGAGGTGAAAGTGCCCAGTCTCGTGGACGCGATTGTGGTCAATACCGAGACGGGCAGCTCGCTGCGGGCGCATAATTTGCGCATTCTGGAGGTCATTCTGCACTCCACCACGCGCCTGATTGCCAATCATCAGGCATGGCAGGATTCGTTCAAGCGCGACAAGATTGAGAGCCTCGCGCTGATGCTGCAGGGCGCGCTGAACGCGGGGCGGCTGGTGGGCTTGAAGATGAATGTGCACGAGTCGTGCCTGGACGCCGTGCTGAGTGAGTTGCCCGCGCTGCGCAAGCCGACGCTCGCCCCTCTCAGCGACAAGGGCTGGTACGCCATCGAGACCATCCTCGACGAGAGTCAGGTGCGCGAGATTATCCCCCGCCTGCGCAAAGCGGGCGCGGAGGGGCTGGTGGAATATCCGCTGAACAAGGTCATCCCCTGAGCCGCTGCGACTGGGCTATAATAGGGGCATGAAGCCATCGCAGGAGTGGAGTCAGCATGCGCACGACGCGCAACACACGGGCTACACGCCTGAGGTCGTACCGCCCCCGTGGCGTCTGCGCTGGATCTGGAACGGCGTCGACAGTCAGGGGCGCGTCGCGAAGGTCACCACAGGGGGCAGCCTGCCGCGCAATGTGCAGCCCGTGACGGGCGGGGGGCGCGTCTACATCGCCGCGGGCGTTGACGGCGTGTACGCGCTGAACGCCCTGAACGGACGCACCCTGTGGCGCCGAGGCGGCATCGGCGAGGTGCGCTCCACCGTCGCCTACGACGCCGACACGCAATCGGTGTACGCGCTCGCCGCCAACGGCAACCTGTACCGCATCGATGCGAAGTCGGGCATCATACGTGGGGTGTTCCGCAGCTACCGCACCAGCACGCTCCCTCTGCCGCCCGCGGTGTTCGGCAGCCGCATCTGGTTCGCTATGGGCGATTCGCTCTTTTGCGTCAACAAGTTCAGCATGCGTCAGGCGTGGCGCTACAGTCTGGGCAGCCCCGCCGCGACGCCGCCCGCCTTCTCGATGACGCGCAACCTTGTGGTCGCCGCCTGTGACGACCTGTCGGTGCATGGGGTGGACGCCAGCACGGGCGCGCGGCGCTGGCGCACGGTCCTCCCGAACTACTTCCCAGGCGACCCCGCCGTGCAGCTGCGCAACGGCTGGCCCGTGATTGCCGACCGCGCGGGCGTCGCGCTCATCAAGCTCCGCCTGCCGTGGGAGACCCTCTGGGTGGACTGGCCGCAGACCAACGCCGCTATCCGACAGTTTCTGACGCAGAATCCGCAGCACCAGGCGCTCTATGTGCTGCGCCTCGACGACGGCGCTATCCCCTACATCGCGAATGTGGGGCACGGCGGCTACGGCGACAGCGACTACCTGCCGATGGGACCCCAGCCCGTCGTCAAAACCTTCCCCAACGGCAAGCAGGTGGTCTACACCATCGTGCGCGCCCGACACGCTTACGACGCCCGCTGGGACTCGCACTTCGGCGAGATGATGCTCGACGACAGCACGATTCCCGGACTGCAGGGCGGCGACATCCGTTTTATCGCCTACGATCATCCGCCGGGCAGCAGCGACCCGTTCCTGCTGACCGACGAGCAGCCGTATGTGTCGATGGCGGGCGATTACCTGTTTGGCGGACACTGGGAGGCGGGGCTGGCGCTGCGGATTGTGGATCGCTCCAGCGCGCGGGGCAGCTTCACGAACAAAATCACCTCCGAGCGGCTGCCCACGATTGCTGCCTCGCAGGACAACACGGCGTGCCCGTTCAGCCCCTCGCATTACTGCGCCAGCAACCTCGAGAACACGCGCCCCTACGACCGCGGCTTCTACATCTACTACAATCAGGGCGCGGTGTACGACCGCTACTGGAGCGAGTATGCCTGCCATGTGGTGAGCGGCGGCGCTCTCTATTTTCGCAGTTGCGACGGGGCGGTTATGGCGCTCGCTTCGGGCGAGCCGACCGCCGCCGTGCGCTGGCGTCCCGAAGTGGCGCACGCGCCTGAGCCCGCGCGCCCCACGCCGCCGCCTGTCATCCTGCACACGCAGGCGCGCGACTACGCGGGCTGCGCCGCGCGCGTGGAAGGCGAACTGCGCCACATCGTGAACAACGGCAAGCAAGTGCTGCTGGGGTTCCACAGCCCGCATCAGGGGCACTTCAAGGTGCTGATACCGAAGGCGCACTGGGCGTCGTTCGGCGGCGCGCCCGACAGACGCTACCGTATCGGACAGCGCGTGCGCGTGCAGGGCGAGATTGCTTGGTACCAGGGCGACCCCGCCGTCTATGCGCGCACGCCCCAGCAGATTGAGATGGGGTAGAAATCCCGCCCGCTCAGGTACAATTCGCCCGCTATGCGGCTTGTCGGGATTCTGGTCTCTATCGCAATCCTGGGCGTGTTGATGGCGGTCTGGCTGTTTTACGGCACAGGCGGCGCGTCGGGCAACGGGGCGTCGAACCCCGCGGCGCCCCCGCCTGCCAGTCGCGTCGGCGAGGTGCGTCAGGCGGCGGAGAGCGTCGAGTGCCGCAACAACCTCAGCCAGATTCGCGCCGCCATCCAGATGCGCGTCACGACCGAGGAGACCTACCCCGCCAGCCTGAACGAGCTGGGGCTGCCCGCCAGTATGCTCGCCTGTCCCGTCTCGCAGCAGCCGTACCAGTACGACCCCGCCACGGGGCAGGCGCGCTGCGCCACACCGGGGCATATGAGCTACTGATTACCAATCGTCGTAGTAGGCGCGTCGGCGTCCCAGCACGCCCGCCGCGCCGCCCAGCAGCTTAATCGTGATGAACCCCGCCACAAAGCCCCCAATATGCGCCAGATACGCCACGCCCGGATTGTAGACCAGAAACTGCGACACGAACCAGAAAATCAGGAAAAAGATGGCGGGCACTTCAACAAAGGTGATAATCACAAACAGCAGCACGCAATCGATTCGCGCGTGGGGGAACAGCAACAAATACGCGCCCATCACGCCCGCAATTGCCCCGCTCGCGCCCACCACAGGAATCGGCGACGCCCAATTGAACAGCACATGCGACAGCGCCGCCGCCACGCCCCAGATCAGATACAGCAGCAAATACCGAAAGTGCCCCAGCGCGTCCTCCACATTGTTGCCGAAAATCCACAGCGACCACATGTTGCCCAGAATATGCAGGAAGCCCCCGTGCAGAAACATACTGGTCAGCACCGTCAGCCACGGGTTCACCACAGGCTCCGCGCGAATGCCGTGCTGGAACTCCAGTTGCATGCGCACCAGCGGATTCACATCCGCCCCCGTAATCTCGCACGGAATGGCGGCGTACACATAGGTAACGCGCGGGTCTAACACCTGCATGATGTAGACCAGCACATTCACGATAATCAGCCCCACCGTCACGAACGGAAAGCGTTGCGCCGGGTTGTGGTCGCGTATCGGCAGCAGCACATGCGTCCGATTCGCTCCCGCGCGGGAGACTCCTGCCCCGCGTCAGGTACACTAAGAGCGTTCTGGGAGGAAACTATGCCGATTCGGATTGGGATTAACGGCTTCGGTCGCATTGGACGGATGACCTTGCGCGCGATTCGCAAGCACTACCCCAGCGATTTCGATGTGGTCGCCATCAATGACCTGACCGACGCGCACAGCAACGCGCACCTGTTCAAGTACGACACCACCTACGGCACCTATCCGGGCGAGGTGCGCGCGGAAGAAAACGCGATTGTGATTGACGGCGACCGTATCCGCGTGTTCGCCGAGAAAGACCCCGCCGCCATCCCGTGGGGCGATGTGGGCGCGGACATCGTGATCGAGTCGACGGGCGTGTTCACCGATGGGCAGAAGGCGGCGGCGCACCTGCGCGGCGGCGCGAAAAAGGTGATTATCACCGCCCCAGCCACCAACGAGGACATCACCCTCGTGATGGGCGTCAACCACGAGGCGTACACCCCCAGCCAGCACCATGTGGTCTCGAACGCCTCCTGCACCACGAACTGCCTCGCGCCCGTGAGCAAAGTGCTGCACGAGACCTTCGGGATTGAACACGGCATCATGACCACCGTCCACGCCTACACGAACGACCAGCGCATCCAGGATCAGGTTCACAAAGACCTGCGGCGGGCGCGCGCGGCGGCGGCGAACATCATCCCGACCTCCACGGGTGCCGCGAAAGCGATTCACCTCGTGCTGCCCGAACTCAAGGGGCGCATGCATGGGATTGCGCTGCGCGTGCCGACGCTGACCGTCTCCATCGTCGACCTGACTGTGACGCTCGCGAAGGATGCAACCGCCGAAGAGATTAATCGCGCGTTCCAGCAGGCGGCGGCGGGCGCGCTGCAGGGCATTCTCGGCGCGACGGACGAGCCGCTGGTGTCGATGGACTTTCGCGGCGACGCCCGCAGCGCGATTGTCGACCTGCCCTCGACGCTGGTGATGGGCGGGCGGCTGGCGAAAGTGCTGGCGTGGTACGACAACGAGTGGGGCTACTCATGCCGCGTCGCCGACCTCGCGAAATACATCGCCAGCAAGGGACTCTGACGCCTTCGTGGCTGGGCTATGCGCCGTGGGCGGTTCTGGCGGCGCATAGCCTGCTCGCGCTTGCCTACAACCTCGCGACGCCGTTCGGCAACAACGGCTACCCCAACACGCCCGACGAGGGCGCGCACTTCCAGTATGTGGCGTATGTCGCGCAGGAGTGGCGACTGCCGAAGTTCGAGGGCTACGCGGGCGTCGGCTACGAGGCGCACCAGCCGCCGCTTTATTACTTCCTCGCGGCGATAATCTACGCGCTATCGGGAGGCGAGGGCAAGGCGGTGCGCCTGCTGTCGACGCTGTGTAGCGCAGGGGTGGTGTGGCTGGTGTGGCGCACGCTGCAGCGACTGGCGCCTGAACGCCCGCTGGTCGCGCTGGCGGGGATGGGCTTCGCGGCGTTTGTGCCGATGCACCTCGCTGTCGGCAGCGCGGTCGGCAACGACGCGCTCACGAACCTGCTGTTCGCGGCGACGCTATATGCGCTGCTCGTGTACCTGCGTGATGGACGACACTGGCTCGTTCCATCCGTGCTGGCGGGGCTGGCAATTCTGACCAAAGCGACGGGGGTTTTGCTCGCGCCCCTCGTACTGATGGGCGTGCTTTGGGGCGTGCGGCTGCAGGGGGGCGCGTGGGCAGTGGGGCTGAAGACCGCAGGGCTGGCGCTAACGATCATCGCGACCCTCAGCGGCTGGTGGCTGGCGCGGAATGCGCTGCTGTACGGCGACCCGTTGTTGCAGCGCACCTTTCTGGAGGTGTTCGCGGGCACGGCGAAGGCGCAGGATTTCCTTGAACGCGGCATGAGCTGGGCGCAGTACGCGCAGCTGGTCGTCGACTGGACTTTTCGTAGCTTCTGGTTCGCCTACGGCGTGCCTGAAACGGCGCGCACGGGCTTGCCCAACTTCCTGCCCGACAGCGTGTATTACGGGCTGGGCGCACTGACGCTGGGCGCAGGGGCGGGGTTTGTGGTGCGCCTGCGCGAGGCGTCGCCCGTGTGGGCGCGGGTGTGGCTGCTGCTGGCGGGGGCGTGCCTGCTGCTCACGCTCATCAGCTTCGTGCTGTTCGTGCGCGTGTTTTTCCAGACGCAGGGACGCTACTTCTACCCTGCCCTGTTACCCATCAGCGTCTTCTGGGCGCTAGGCTGGGAACGGCTGCTGCCCGAACGCTCCCGTGCGGCGGGCTTGATAGGGATGACCGCGCTGATGTTCGCGCTGGCGCTCGGCTGCCTGCGCTATCTGGGGTGAAACATAGACAGAGGCGTCCGCGAGGTACACTATGCACTGACGAGGCGACTCGTATGGCGCAGATTGCAGACTCGTGGCTTCGCCAGCAGTTCGAGCGGCTGTCGCAGACAAGACCCGATATGGTCGAGGCCGTTCTCCAGCGGGCACTTGAGGAGGACGCAGACTTCCGATGGGCGATGGTCGTTGGCGCGTATCTGGACGAACAGATTAACCTGGGCAAAGCGGCGGAACTGCTGGGTATGCACCGTGCGCAGCTCCAGCAGCTCTTTCTGGAGCGGGGCATTCCCGTACGCCTGGGAGCGCAGACCCTCGAGGAAGCCCGCGCAGAGGCAGAGGCATGGGCGACTTGGACGCGAGAGGACAGCCGATAACCATCCTGCTTAACTGCACGGTGTTGTCGAACTTTGCGGTGGTCAACCGCCTCGATTTGTTGCAGTCTGCAGCGCGCGGACAGGCAGCGACTACCGAAGTGGTCATTGATGAATTCAACGAAGGCGTTGTCTTGGGGTATTTCGCGCCAGCCTCTCTGGATTGGCTACCTGTGTTGACGCTTTCGCCAGAGGAGCGGGTAACCTTCCATCGCCTTCGAATCCGTCTTGGGGCGGGAGAAGCCTCGTGCTTTGCTGTGGCGCATCATCGGGGGCTGCGCGTCGCGACAGATGATTCAGACGCCCGACGCTATGCTCAGCGTGCGGGAATCCCCGTCTCCGGGACACTGGGCATTCTGGCGCAGCTGGTTCGCAGCCGCGTGATAACCCTTGAGGAGGGCAACGCACTTCTTGCAGAGATGGTGCAACGGGGCTACCGTGCCCCCCTCACTGACCTGTCGACGCTTTTGGAGTAGTAGCTCACCGCTGCGCAGCATGAGAGCTACCACCGTGCACGGGTTCTAGAGATTACGCCGCGCCCTGCGCGACGGCGCGCACCGCCTCGGCAATCGCGCGGGCGTTGATCCCATACGCCTCCAGTAGCGTGTCGGGCTTGCCCGAGCGCGGGATCTCGCGCACCGCGAGCCGATGCACGCGAATACCATGCCCATTCACCGCCGCCGCAACCGCCTCGCCAATCCCGCCCTCAGGGTAATGGTCTTCAACGGTGATAATCACCCCGTTCGTCTCGTGGGCGCAGCGGATGAGCGTTTCGGCGTCCAGCGGCTTCACACTGTAGAGGTCAATCACGCGAATGGCGAGGCCTTCCTGCATCAGATGCTGGTGCGCCTTGAGCGCCTCGTGCAGGGTAATCCCCGCGCCGACCACCGTGACCACATCATGCGGCGACTGGCGCACGATTTTGCACCCGCCGATGGGGAACGCCTCGTCGTTGCCGTACAGCACGGGCGTCTTGGGGCGCGTCGTGCGGATATAGACAATCCCCTGATGGCGCGCCGCCTCGGCAACCAGTTTCACCGTTGAAACGGCGTCGCTGGGGTACAGCACGACCGAGTCGGGAACGGCGCGGAACATCGCGAGGTCTTCCAGCCCCATCTGCGAGGGACCGTCCTCGCCGATGGAGACGCCCGCGTGCGAGCCACAGAACTTCACATTCGCCCTACCAATCGCCGCCATGCGAATAAAATCATACGCCCGCGTCAGAAAGCAGGCGAAGCTGGAGGCGAAGGGGATTTTGCCGCACTCCGCCGCGCCGACCGCCGCGCCTGCCATGTGCTGCTCGGCGATAAAGCACTCCACAAAGCGGTCGGAATGCGCTTTGAGGAACTTCTCGGAAAAAGTCGAGTTTTTCACATCGCCGTCGAAGGCGTAGATTCGGGGGTCGGCGTTGCCCAGCGCGACGAGCGCGTCGCCATACGCCTCGCGCGTGGCGACTTCCTGCCCCAGCGTGTAGGTCGGTAGGCTGGGCGGCTGGGGCGCGCGCGGTTCGGGCAGGTAAGCTTCGTGCGGGGGCAGCACGCGCAACTGCGCCGCCGACGCCTGCAGCGCCTCGGGCGGGGTCAACTCGGCGATTGCCTGCTCCGCAAGGTCGGGCGGCAGCGGCTTGCCGTGCCAGCCCTCCTTGTCCTCCACTGCGGACGCGCCCTTGCCCTTGAGCGTGCGCGCCAGTATCGCGAACGGTCGCTCGGCGGTTTGCGCGGCGTCGAGCGCGTGCAGTATCGCCCCCATGTCGTGCCCGTCAATGACCGCCGTTTGCCAGCCGAACGCCTCGAAGCGGGTCTGATAGGTGTGCAGGTCGTGCTGGAGCATGGTCGGCTGGCTCTGCCCCTGACGGTTGATGTCCACCAGCGCGATGAGGTTGTTCAGCCCGTAGTAGCTGGCGAAGGCGGCGGCTTCCCACACGGCGCCCTCGGCGGTCTCGCCGTCGCCCAGCAGACAGTAGACGCGCGACGGCAGCCCGTCGCGCTTGAGCGCAAGCGCCATCCCCGCCGCGATAGACAGCCCCTGCCCCAGCGACCCCGTCGCCGCGCCGTACCACTGAAAGCGTGGCGTCGGATGCCCCTCCAGATCGCTGGTGAACTCACGCAGGGTGTCCAGATGGTCAATCGGGAACGCGCCCGCCTCCGCCCACGCCGCATACAAGAGCGGCGCGGCGTGCCCCTTGGAGAAAATCACGCGGTCGTTCAGCGGATGGCGCGGGTTCGACACATCCGCGCGCAGCGCATGGAAAAACAGTCCCGCCACCATGTCCGCCGCCGACATACAGGTCGTCGGGTGTCCCGACCCCGCGCGGGTCGTTGTGCGAATGGAATGGATGCGCAGAAGGTTCGCTTTCGCCTGTAGCGCCGCGATGAACTCAGGGGTGTGTCCAGCCATGGCGTTCTCTCCGTCGCGGGAGAGTATACCATGCCCCGCCTCAGATAACGGTGCGCCGCAAATCTTCGCCCGTCGCGCCCGGACGGATGGGCTTCACGCTCGCGACATACTCTGGTTCGTAGTCGATGAGCTTGAGCCAGTCTTCCATCACATCCGACTTGGGGAAGATTTCGTTCTCGCGGTACTCCATCTCGATGGCGCGTTTGAGGTCGTCGGGGCGGACGCCGTGTTCGACGCTCGGCTCCTCAAGGGCGCGGCGGATGGCAAGCTCCTTCGCGCGGTCGACGACCGATTTGATGAGCGCGCCGCTGACCATATCGCGCCAGTGCAGCGTCTCGACGCCGCCGTTGCGCAGGTACACCTGCAGGAACTCGGTGTCAGGCGCCTTGCGCCAGAGGTACTGTACCGCCTGCTCAATCAGGCACTCGCGCGCTTCGGCGGGCGTGTCGTACTCGCGCACGAAATCGGGATCCAGCGGCAGCGTCGGCGTGAGGTAAATCCCGAAAATCTCGCGCGTGGCGTCCCGATCGGGGCGGCGCACCTTCACCTTGCGGTCGATGCGCCCCGGACGCAGGATTGCGGGGTCGATGTAGTCCGGGCGGTTGGAGGTCAGCATCACCACCACATTCTCGAGGCTCACCAGTCCGTCCATCTCGGCGCAGAACTGCGGCACGACCGTGTTGGAGATGTTGAGCCACCTGCCCGAACTGCGCGTGCGCAGGATCGACTCCGCCTCGTCGATGAAAATGAACACCAGATAGCCCTCGCGCGCCTTCTCGCGGGCGATGGAGAAGATTTCGCGCACCATCCGCTCCGTCTCGCCCAGCCACATGTTCAGAATCTTGGGACCGCTGATATACATGAAGTATTCCTTCACCGGCTTGCCCAGCCGCTCGGAATACTGGCGCGTGAGGTTGTAGGCGGTCGCCTTGCCAATCAGCGTCTTGCCGCAGCCGGGCGGTCCGTAGAGCAGGATGCCCTTCAGCGGCTGCTTCTCAAACCGCTGGAACACTTCGGGATGGAGCAACGGCAGCTCGATGGTCTCGCGAATCAGCCGTATCGCGTCCTCCTGCCCGCCAATCTGGCTCCACTCCAGCGGGGGCACTTCCTCGAAGTAGTAGTCGCGCACTTCCTGATGGGGGATGTGTTCGATGGCAACCTTGTAGTTCGGTTCGAGGCGCACTTCGTCGCCGGGCTTAATAAGCGCCTCCGACAGATCCGTCGAGCGGAACACGATGCGCGAGGTCATTCCTTGCGGGTCTGCCCCGACGCGCAGGCGATCTCCCTCCAGCACCTCCTGCACTTTGACAATCGGTCCTGCAGGGTGATAGCCCAGGTCGCCGATGACGGCAAACGCTTCGTTGACCTTCACGCGTGTGCCCACTTTGAAGTCGGGGTTCTCTAACTTAGGGTCGATATTCGCATAATATTCGCTGTCGCCCAGCGCGACCATCGCGACGCCCTCGTCGGGCTGCCCCAGAAAGACGCCGATACGGTTCGCAGGGCTGGTCAGTTTCTGATACGCCTCCTCGTACTGCTGAATCGCCAGAATCGCCTCCTGCATTTGCTGTTCGTCGACTTCCAACTGGTGCTGGAGCAGGCGGAGCATCTGGCGCAGGCGCAGGTCGTCGCGGGGCGCGATTCGCATAATCTCTTCGAGAATTGCCAGCGCGCGGATTTGCGTCTCAGGCAATTCAAACTCGTCGTCATAACGCCGTGCCATTCGGATAAGACCTCCTCACCATGATACTACTGCAATTGTACCTCGAAGGTTGCAGGCTCGGCGACCTGTTCGGGGGTCATCTGCACGCGCCCGTCGGGGGTGAACTGCACCCCCTCGGCGAGCAGATGCGCCTTTTGAAGCTGGGCGAGCATCGGGTCGCGCTTATGGATGCGCAGGCTGCCGTCGCTGCCGACCACGCGCCACCAGGGGAGGTCGTCGTCCAGCGCGTGCGCCATCAGGCGTCCGACCTGTCGGGCGGTCAGGGGCGGGCAGGCGCGCGCCGCCTGCCCGTAGCTGATGACCTTGCCGCGCGGGATGCGCCGCACCAGCGCGTACACCCGCCGCGCGTTAGAATCCATCCCCGGCAGCGCCAAAGTTGAACAGCACGACAAGCAGGTCGGCGTCGTCCACCACGCCGTTGCCGGTCACATCGCTGGCGGAGTCGCTGCCGCCGAAGTTGAACAGCACCTGCAGCAGGTCGGCGTCGTCCACCACATTATCGCCGTTCACATCGCCGTTGGTGAGGGTGAAGTTCAGCGTCTGCGAAGTGCCCGTGAGAGTCACGCTCTGCTTTTTCCGCAAGCCCGGCGGCAACTCCACCAGCACTTCCGCAGGTCCCTGACCCGCAACAGAAACCGCATAGGTTCCGTTGGGGAACAGGTTCGTGGTGTAGGTGTCGATTCGAGTGCCCCGCTTGACGCGGATGGTCGCGGTGCGCCCGCTGTAGCTGCCTGTGTAGCCGTCGATGGTGATTCTGCCGCCGATGACCGTGACGGGGTTCGTGGGGGCGCCGATGACCTGGACGCCGAAGATGGCGGGCGTGGCGCCCCCCAAGATGTAAGCGGCGTAGTCGCCCTCCGGATTGCCCGGCTCGTACTGGATGAAGTAGTCCATGTTGCAATCGGAGCCGGGCAGCGCGCCGCACACCCATGCCGCCCCATTATTCAGAGAGAGTCCCAGATAGAAGTTGTATCTTCCCGGGCAGGTGTTCCCCTCATCGGTGACGCTGGTCTGAACTGTAAAGACCTCGTTGTTCGGATCGGGCTCGGTCGCCAGCCGCCAGACGCCCGCCTGCGGCACAAAGAGAAAGTGCGGTCCCTGATTGACGCGCAGGAAGGTGTACGGCGGCGCGTCTGTGGGATAGGGAGGCAGATCCCCATCCGCTTCCACCCAGCGCCCCTGAATCTCGTACACGCCCACAGCGGGAAAGTAAACCATAATCTCCACCCGACTCACCCGGAACTCGCCCACGCCTGAAGGGTCGCGTTGTGGGTTGATATTGATGTCGTCCAGAATGATGGAGTCGCTGGCGTAGGCGTAGTATTGTCCCGAGGTGGCGAATCGGCTATAGAGCGTCACATCCGCGGGGAAAAAGTCGCCGCTGTCGGGTTGCCAGCTGGGCTTGGGCGGGAATACTGCGGGCGCAAGGTCGCCCGGACGCAACACCTTCACAATCTGCACATCGTCCAGTCGTTCAATCAGCTGCCAGCCGCCGAGCGGTTTCCACGCGTTGTCTTGCGCGATGAGCTGACCTGCGAGCGCGGTGAGCGCGCCTGCCATCAGTAGGTGTCGAACCATGAGTGCGCCTCCTTCACTGGTATTATACACCAGTTTTTGGACAGCCTGTTGCGCGCCAAAAGTTCCTGCCTATGGCTCCACGGGCAGCTTGTCGCCGACGGCGAGGCGCAGTTGCAGGTCGGCGACGGCGGCGTCGTAGGTCGCCTGCACGAGGTTCGTCTCGGCGGTAATCAGCGCGAGCTGCGCGGTCAGCACCTCCACAATCGTGCCGACGCCCTCACGCAGCGATTCCTGCGCGGCGTCGAAGTTGCGTCGCGCGGCGGCGACGGCGAGGCGGGACGCCTCCAGCCGTTCAGCAGACTCGCGCACGCTCAGCAACGCGCTCTCGACTTCGGCGTAGGCGTCGCGTTCTGCCTGTTGCAGGCGGAACTGCGCGCTCTGCAGGCTCGCCTGCGCCTCGCGCAAGTTCGCACGGGTCAGCCCCCCATCGAAGAGCGGGTAAGAGGCAATCACACTGATGCTCCCCTGCGTGCGGCTGTTCGGCTCGTACTCGCGAAAGCCGCGCGCACTGATTTGCAGGCGTATCAGGCTGTTCAGCCGCGCGGAATCCAGCCCCAGTCGGCTAATCTGCAGACTGAGTTCGGCATTGCGCAAATCGGGGCGTTGCAGACGCGCGCGTTGCCAGAGCTGTTCCAGACTTATGGAAGGGTCGGGCGCGGGCGCGGCGTCGGGCGCATCCAGCGCAGGCAGCGGCTGCAGGGCGTCCCAGCCGATGAGTCGCTTCAGGTCGGTCTCGGCGAGGCGCAGGGCGTTGCGCGCCTGAATCTGCTGCACGCGGGCGTTGGCGAGGTCCGCTTCCGCCTGCAGCACATCTTTCTGCGGGGCGGCGCCGACCTCCGCCTGCGCACGGGCGACCTCCAGCAGCGTCTCCGCACGGCGCACGGCGGTGTCCGCAACCTGCAGCAGCTCTTTGCGGCGCAGGGCTTCGTAGTAGGCGCGCGCGGTCTGGAACAGCACGCGGCGGAGCGTCTCGCGCGTGTTCTGGCGGGTCGCCTCCGCGCTGCGCGAACTCTGGCGAATGCGCAGCTCGCGCTGCCCGTTATCCAGCAGCAGCCATTCCAGCCCGAAGCCGTTCTGGCGCTGGGTGGTCTCGGTGTTCACGCCGCCGCCCTCGATGCGCGTGCGGGTCGTGCTGCTGCTGATGTCGATGCTGGGGTACAGGTTCGCGCGGGCGGCGTTCAGGCGGGCGTCGGCGGCGTCGGCGTCGGCAAGCGCGGCGCGCGCCAGCCCGTTGTTCTGCAACGCGAGCCGCAGCGCGTCCTCCAGCGTCAGCGACTCCTGCGCACACGCCAGGGCAGCCGTCAACAGCCCAACGATGGATATAACAAGCGTTCGTCTCATCACCAACGGGGTTCGACGCGCGCGGCGGGGTTCCTGTTCACCGAGCGGGTACACTATGCGCCGTGCGTATTCCAGCATGGCTCAAGGTCGCAGCGGGCGTCGGCGCGGCAGTCGCTGGCGCGAACTGGTTTCTGCGCAAGGTGTGGTTCTATCGCGACCCGTTGCGCATTCCGCCGCCTGACCCGAACCTGATTCTCGCGCCGTGCGACGGCAAAGTGGTCTATATCCGCCCTGTGAGCGCGGACGGGACTGTCTTCGCCGAGAAGCTGGGACGCCCCATCCCGATTCGCGAAATTACCCGCGCCGACTGGGAGGGCGCGCCATCCGAAGGCTGGCTGATTGGAGTCTACATGAGTCCGCTCGATGTGCATTACAACTACGCGCCGATTGCAGGCGCGGTGCGCCGAATCGTCTACACGCCCGCCCGCGCCAACCTGCCGATGGTGGATCTGTGGGAGTATGTGAGCATGGCGTGGCTGCGCCGCGCGGTGGACTTGCTCGGCAAAAAGTACCATCTGCAGAACGAGCGGCAGACCATCTTCCTTGAGAACGAGCGCGTGCGCGTTGCGCTGGTCGAAATCGCCGACAAGTTCGTCAATAAAATCACGACCTATGTGCAGGAGGGGCAGTGCGTCCAGCCTGCGCAGAAGCTCTCGTTCATCGAACGCGGCAGTCAGGTGGATCTGTTGATTTTCTCGCGCGCAGTGGAGATACTCACGCACACGGGCGCGCAGGTTTATGGGGGGCAAACGCCTCTGGCGCGGGTGCTACCGTCATGAGAGAGACGCCTTTCGGTCAGGTGCGGGCGGTCGGGTTCGATCTGGACGATACGCTGTGCGTCTATATGCCTGTGGCGGTACAGGCGCGGCGCGAGATAATGAAACGCTACCTCGTGCCCCAGACAGGGCTGCCCCTCGAGACGCTGGATCAGCACTACCGACGCGCCTTCCAGAGCATGCTCGCCGAGATTCACTCCGAGCAATGGTATCCGCTCTATCTGCAGGCGGGGCACGCGACGCGCACGGAGACCTTCCGCCGCTTCCTCGCGAGCCTGAACATGGACACCGACGGGCTGGCAGAACGCATCAGCACGGAGTACGCCGCCCTGCGCGAGCAGATGCTCCATCTGCACGAAGAGACGCTGGAGGTGCTGCACGCCCTGCGCGCACGCTACCCGTTGTTCGTGATTACCAACGGTCCCGCCCTTGAGCAGCGGCGCGAGTTGCAGGTACTGGGGCTGGAGGGGCTATTTGACCTCGTGGCGATTGAGGGCGAGGTGGGCGTCGGCAAGCCGCACAAACCGATTTTCGAGTGGGTGCAGCGCCAGCTCGCGCTCCCATCAGAGCAGATTGTGTTCGTGGGCAACTCGTGGGCGCACGATGTCGAGGGCGCGCGCAGCGCAGGCTGGCATGCGGCGTGGGTGAACCGCGAGGGCGAGCCGCATCCCGACCCCCAGAGCGGCGTGCCAGAACTGCGCGACCTCAGACCCCTGCTGGAGTGGTTATGAACGGCGCGGTCATCCTTGCAGGCGGCGGCGAGACCCCGCCCGAAATCCCGCACACCCTCCTGCGACTGGCGGACGGCGCAAATGCGCGGGTGGTGATTCTGGCGCATGTGCAGCAGGATATCGCGCGCGGGGCGCAGCGCTCCGCCGCCTTTTTCGCCGAGAACGGCGCACAGAACCTGATCGCCCCGGACACGCTGGACGCGGGCGAGCTTATTGCGCTGGTGCAGGCGGCGCGGGGCGTCTGGATCCCCGGCGGCGACCAGAACCGCTTTATGGAGCGGCTGGGCGGCTCGGCGGCGCTGCTGGAGGCGATTCGGGGCGTCGTGGCGCGCGGCGGCGTGGTAGGGGGAACCAGCGCGGGCGCGTCGCTGATGGGCGCGCGCATGCCCACAGGCGACCACGCGCCTGACGGCGCCCTCAAAGTTGGCGCAAGCCCCACCGCGCCCGCAATCGGCGCGCTGCCGAACGCGCTGGTGGACCAGCACTTCCTCAAGCGGCAGCGTCTGCCGCGCCTGCTGTGCGCCCTGCTGGAGCATCCCAGCCTTGTGGGGATTGGCGTCGACGAGGACGCCTGGGCGCTGGCGCACAAGGGCAAACTCACCGCCCACCGCGGGCAGGTGGTCGTTGCGCGTGTGCGCCAGAAGCCTCGCCAGCACGAACAGCTGCTCGGCGGCCACAATATTCAACTCCAGATACTCCTGCCGAACGAGGCGGTGGGGATTTGAGCGGCGCAGGGTGGCAATATTGCCTCAGCCCAAGCAGAGGGAAGGTACATTCGCACAGATACGTGTATTAATTGCACGGAGGCAACATCCATGCGATACGAACGGAGAGTGCTTGGTTGGATTTTCGGTATGTCGCTGATTGTCGTCGCGAGCACCCACGCACAAAGCCTCACATGGCTGGGCATGCATCCTTCGGGCAGCTTTAGCTTCGCGACAGGCGTATCAGCCGACGGCGCCATCGTCTCAGGAATGTCCTACTTGCCCGACAGCAACCTTTATGTAGCCTTCCGCTGGACACAGGCAGATGGATTGCAGTCGTTCGAGCGTTCCGACGGACCCACCTATGCGCACAGCATCGCCTCAAATGTGGATACGATAGTAGGCGGTGTGGCGTTTCCTGATGCGGTTGCGCGCGCACTGTATTGGAGTAGCGGTTCAGAGCAGACTTTACCAGCGGATGGAGACTATTCCATGGCATTTGACATCTCTTCAGATGGCGGAATCATCGTTGGCGTTGCGACCACGGACACAGGAGCAGTGCGCGCCGTTCGCTGGGATGCCGATGGAATCGCCGATCTGGGAACACTGTCGGGACGCGATTCGAGCGCTGCCTATGGCGTCTCAGGGGATGGCGCGGTTGTCGTTGGCGAGTCTTCGGGTTCTGGATACAACCCAACGGCAGTCTACTGGAATGGAACTGGCATTCAACCCATCGCCACACCTTCGAACTGGGCATCCAGTGTCGCGGTACGGGCGTCTTCTGATGGAGGCGTCATCATCGGCAACGCGGAGACAGATGATGGGCGCAGAGTTGCCTTTCGTTGGACGACCACCGATGGTGTGCAGGACATCGGCACGCTGGGCGGCGCGATAGCGATAGCCTATGATATTTCTGATGATGGGAGCATAATCGTTGGTTTTTCCTACGATACCAATGATGCTGGGAACGCCTTCCGATGGACCTCAGGCGGTATGGAGAACCTCAACACAACCTATGCCTACCTACTGACGAATAACTCTGTCCTGATTGAGGCGCGCGCCATCTCAGCGGACGGGCGCTACATCGCAGGGATGGGCTTCAATGGCGCCACAGGACGCACAGAAGCGTTCCTGCTGGACACCGCCTGCACAGGGCACAACGGCGATGTCGATGCGAACGGCTGTGTGGACGACGCCGACCTGCTCGCGGTGTTGTTCGCGTTTGGCAGTAGCGGCTCGAATCTGGGGCGCGTCGATGTCAACTGCGATGAGACCGTCGACGACGCCGACCTGCTGCAGGTGCTGTTCAACTTCGGGAGTGGTTGCTAACCGAAAGCAGTCGGGCGCGTAGGGGTGGAAAATCTCTATGCGCCTGCCCTCACCCCTCAGGCAGGACTCCCGCGCCCCAGAAGCATAATTAAAACGCGAGGGTTCTGCAATGAGAAGAGGCTTCACACTGATTGAACTGCTGGTGGTGATAGCGATTATCGCAATCCTGGCGGCGATATTGTTCCCTGTGTTCGCGCAGGCGCGTGAAAAGGCGCGTCAGACCCAGTGCCTGAACAACACCAAGCAAATCGGGCTGGCGTTCCAGATGTATTGCCAGGATTTCGACGAGCGCACGCCCCAGAACCGTATCCCTCTCGCGAGCCGCCAGATTACAGGCGCACGATGGGCATGCTACAACAACACATGGGGACAGCCTGCGAACGCGCCCGCCTTTTTCCACTGGTACGATGTGTTCCAGCCCTATATGCGCAATACCGATGTGCTGGTGTGCCCATCCAACCCGCGCCGCTCATACGGCGACCCGAATGTGCTGCGCAACGAGTATTACCCCAGCGGCGACCCGCGCGGCGCGGCGGGCTACGCAGTGAATGTCGCGCTGGTCATTAGCCCCGACCGTTGGTGGAACGGACGCGATCTGGCGCAAATCCCACGCCCCGCCCAGACGATTACCTACTTCGAGACATGGTGGACATGTCCCGATCTGGGCTGGTGGTCCCTGTATGGGGCAGACCTGTGGCGACACAACGGCGGGATGAATGTCATCTACGCCGATCACCACGCGCGGTGGATCAAAATCTGGCAGACGCTGCGCACGCGCCAGACAGGACAGGTGGAGGACAACCAGTGGTGGTCGGTGCTGGTGGAAGCCTCGCCCACCTTTGGGGATGTGAACTGGCTGCGCGCGGTGGAGACCGAGGCGGTGAACCTGATTAACCAGTATAACCCTGAGCGGCGGTAGCGGCTCACAGGTATAATTCACCTGATGACCGATGCCACACAGCTCGATACACCAATTACAGGTCAAGGGTTTCCTGTCTATTCGGGACGCAGTGATTGAATTCCGCCGTATTAACCTTCTTTTGGGGGCGAATGGGGCGGGCAAATCTAACTTACTGCGTCTGTTCCAACTCTTGCAGTCACTGACCGACGATGCGCTGCAGGAGTATGTGGCGCGCGCGGGGGGGGCAAACGCTTTGCTCCACTATGGACGCAAGCAAACCGATGAAATAGCCATTTCCTTGCAGTTCGAGCGCAGTCAGCAGCGACAAAACACTTATTACTGTCGTCTTATACCAACAGCAGACGATTCGCTAAAAATCGCCGAGGAGCATCTTGAGTTTCAAGATAGAAAGAAACATTCGAATCCATACACAATGTCTGTGACCTACCCTCATGCGCATTCGGTACTGGCTCGTCCGACAGAGTGGTTTGCTAAAGACCGTGATTTGGGGTTGGCGTCCCATGTGCGGGATTGCATTCGCGCCTATCGCGTGTACCATTTTCACGACACCTCTGAGTCTGCACGTATTATGCAACGATGCTACATTTACGATAATCAGTCGTTGCATGCGGACGCGGGTAATCTGGCGGCAGTGCTGCTACGCCTGCGCGAAGAACATCGTCCTCGATATGACAATCTGATCGACCTGATACGCTTGGCAGCGCCGTTTTTGGGCGAGTTCGTGCTGGAGCCTATCCGCGGCGAGTATGTGTTACTCCGCTGGCGGGAGCGTGGTTGGGACACGGTTTTCTCGCCACACGCCTTGTCAGATGGTACTTTGCGCTTCATTGCGCTGGCGACATTACTCAGCCTACCTGACGAGTGGCGTCCTGCGACCGTGATTATAGACGAACCTGAGCTGGGGCTGCACCCCTACGCAATCAACTTATTGGCAAGCGCGATACGCAGCGCGGCTCAGCGCACGCAATTCCTCATTTCAACACAGTCGCCTCTGCTCGTAAGCAATTTCGAACCTGAAGATGTGATTGTCGCTGAGCGCATCGATGGCGCGACCGTGTTTCGGCGCTTGGAACGGCAGTCGCTTGAGGTGTGGCTTGACGCCTACAGTTTGGGCGAAATCTGGGAAAAGAACCTTATCGGGGGACGCCCCACACGATGAAGAAAATACTCCTCTCGGTCGAAGGACAGACAGAAGAGGAGTTTGTTTTGGGGGTCTTGAGACCGCATTTCGAACCAGAATGCTACCTACAGCCTGTCGTCCTGAAGACAAGTAGAAGCCCTCATGGACAAGCACACAAGGGAGGCGTCAGCACTTACTCGCGCATCCGAGAAGATGTCCGACGCCTCTGCCATGATACGAGTGCGGTGGTGGTTAGCACGATGTACGACTTTTACGGACTCCCCAAAGATTTTCCAGGTCTGCAACGCATCCAACCTCAGTGGAGCTCTCTCCAGAAGGTGGAGTTCTTAGAGAGTGAGTTTAAGCAGGATATTGGTGATGCGCGGTTTATTCCCTACCTATCTCTCCATGAGTTCGAAGCGCTACTCTTTTCTGATAGGGAACAACTTGTCAGTTTCCTGAAGCAGCAAGGCGTGCGCAAGGGGGAGGTGGACACGCTCAAAGCAGTGGCGTCCCCGCCAGAAGATATTGACAGCGAACGCCCTCCGTCCAAACGCATCCAGAGCGTCTTCGCAGGATACCAGAAGGTCTTACACGGAATCCTAATCGCACAGCGGATTGGTATAGAGACAATGCTCCAGCAGTGCCCACATTTTCGCCAGTGGGTGGACAGTCTCCAACGGCGATGCCTGGATTAGCAGTTCAGTATTAGCAGTTCAGTGAGGCGTCCTTGGTTGGGAATGCGGCTCTGGCGCGCCGCGCCATGCCCGCGCGCGCAGCCAGACCAAATCGCGCAGCATCCGCAGCCCATCGCGCAGAACGCGCACCTTCGAGCCTTCCTGATGCATCCAGCGGATGGGCACTTCGGCGATAGTGTAGCCCAGCTGCCGCGCGTAAAAGAGCGCCTCGAAGTCGAAGCTGAACCCGTCCAGCCGACAGCGCGAGAAGACCGCCTGCGCCGCCTCGCGCGTGAAGAGCTTGAAGCCGCACTGCGTGTCGTGAATGCCGCGCACCGCCAGTATCTGCACTACTTTGTTGAAGGCGCGCCCCGCCAGCTCGCGGTAGAGCGGCTGACGCACCACCAGCTGCGACTCGCGCAACGGACGCGAGCCGATGGCAATCGCGTAGCCCTGCTGCAGGTACGGCTCCAGCTTCTCCAGCTCCTCGATGGGCGTGGCGAGGTCGGCGTCGCTGAACAGCACGTGCTCGCCTCGCGCACGCAGCATCCCGTAGCGCACGGCGTAGCCCTTGCCCCGATTCGGTTGATACGCCAGCAGGCGCACCTGTGGGACGCTCTCGGCAAAACGCGCCACAATCGCCTCGGTGTCGTCGTTGCTGCCGTCGCTGACCACCAGAATCTCGTAAGGCTCGCCCCGCGCGTTCAGGTACTCCACGATGCGCTGGAGCGTGCGCTCGATGCGCCCTGCCTCGTTGTAGGCGGGGATGACGACCGACAGGCGCGGGGGGTTATCCGCCACCGAACACCTCCCGCAGGGCGGTTTCGAACGCCTGCACCGCCTCCGCGCCGAACAGGCAGAACCGCGCCAGCTCCAGATGCGTACCGCCGTCGATGTGCGCCTTCAGCGTCTCCATCATCACCCGCGCGCCCTCCTGCAGCGGGAAGCCCGCAATCCCCATGCCGATGGCGGGCAGGGCGATGGTGCGCACCCCGTGCGTCTGTGCCAGCTGCAGGCTGTGCGCCACGCTGCTGCGAATCGACTCGGCGGTGGCTTTGCCGCCCAGACGCATGCTGGCGGCGTGAATCACATAGCGCGCGGGCAGGTTCCCAGCGCCCGTAATCGCCGCCTCGCCAACCTGAATCGGTCCGTGGCGGTCGCATTCCTGCTGAATCGTGGGACCCCCTTTGCGGGCAATCGCGCCCGCCACCCCGCTGCCCAGCATCAAATCGTTGTTCGCCGCGTTCACAATCGCGTCCACCGCCTGCTCGGTGATGTCCGCCTCCAGCGCCTCGATGCGCACGCCGTTATAGGTAATCGCCGTCATCGGCTGTGATTCTACCCGCTCAGGGGGGTATACTTACCGCGCTCTGGGGAGGCGCGTGCGCCGTCCCCCAAAAAATACAGAGGAGGTTCCTAAATGGCAGCAGCACACCATGTATGCGGCGGTCTGATACTCTCGGAGACGCACACCGACGCGGTGATGTATACCTATCGCGTCAAGCATGTGATGCACATGACCCGCACGAAGTTTCAGGATGCGTGGGTTGTGGAGCTGGAAGGGTATGGCAAGGCGTTATTTTTAGACAAGAAGATACAGTCGGCGTTGCTGGACGAATACATGTTCCATGAGCCGATGGTGCAGCCGGGGATGTTCACCCACCCGAACCCGAAGCGCGTGCTGGTGGCGGGCGGCGGCGAGGGGGCGACCCTGCGCGAAGCCCTGCGCCACAACACCGTGCAGGAAGCCGTGATGGTGGACATCGACGAGGAGCTGGTGCGCACCTGCGAGCAGTGGCTGCCCGAGTGGCACCAGGGCGCGCTGACCGACCCGCGCACGACGCTCATCTTCGACGACGCCCGCAAAATCATCCCGCAGTACCGCAACCACTTCGATGTAATCGTGTCCGACCTGACCGACCCGCTGGAGGCAGGTCCGTCGCAGTACCTGTTCACGCGCGAGTTTTATCAGATGATTCACGACGCGCTGACGGACGACGGCGTGCTGACCGTGCAGTCGGGCGCGGGCGACCCGCTCTATCCCTACCTGTACGGCTGCATCGCGCGCACGCTGCAGGAGGTGTTCCCGATCGTGCGTCCCTACTGGTGCTTCGTGGCGTCGTTCATGTTGCCGTGGGGCTTCATTCTGGCGTCCAAGAAGCACGACCCGCTGGAGATTCCGCGTGAGGAGATTGCGCGGCGCATCGAAGAGCGCGGCGTGCAGGGACTGCGCTACTACGACCCCTTCACGCACTATGGGATGTTCGGCATCCCGCCCTACCTGCGCGAGGTCATCAGCAAAGCGCGCGTGCTCACTGACGAGCAGCCGTTCCTGTGGGAAGCGTAAACAGGAAGCGCCCCTCTCCCCTCGGCGGGAGAGGGGCTGGGAGAGTAATACCAACTGCTGGTCATAGTTCGTTCATTACCCCCTCCGTAAGGTTCCCTCTGCTCGTGGACAGGGGTGGGTTTTTTCGCACCCTGCCTGCAGAAAAGATGGCTCAAGCTGCTCTGTTGCAAGGATGCTCGTTCCGCCTTCGAATACAGCCCTTTTCGCCACTTGGGGCGCGGTCGCCGCGCTCCTATCCATACCTGTACGGATACAGTTCCCGCGTCCTGTTGCCCAGCTCCCCATTCTTTGCAACAGAGCAGCTCAAGCCATTCCTACCCACCCCGTCGCGCCTGCGCCAGCATCCCCAGAATCTCGCGCATCTGTCGGAGGCTGGCGGGTTGCCCCAGCAATCCTGCAGCAACCAGGTACAACCACCAGCCCAGCCAGGGCGCCAGAAGCGCGGCAATCATTCCTCCTGTCCATAAAAGCGTCACCCCATACTGGATGCGCCCAATGTGACGGCGTACCCCCAGGTGACGCATCCAGTAGCCTGGCACGATAGCAACCAAATCGGCACAATTGAATACCAGAAGGCGATATTCTGGAGGCGATAGAATCAGTCCAAAATATGTCAGCGAGAATAATAATACAATATAAATGGTGTTTGCCTTCATAACCAGCGTCGTTTGTTTCTTCACCAGAAGCGCTGAGGTCTGGATGGAAAACAGCGCGCCGAGCAGGGTGCGCGTGCCCATAAGCGTGAAAACCATCAGCAGCGAAGGAATATCCCAGCGCTGTCCCAGCACATACGGCAGTACGAAAGTCCCCGCCGCCGCAAATGCAGCGAATAAGATGCCCAGCGCCAGCGTCTGCAGTTGCATCACCTCCTGAATGGCGCGAATGAGGCGTGCTGTATCGTCCTGAATCCGTGCGAAAGCAGGAACCGATAGTCGCGAAGTGGCGCCCTTGACGAAGGTCAGCATGCTCTGGAAGCGGCGCGCCAACGCGACATACCCCATCGCTTCACTGCCCGCAAGCGGCAGCAAGAGCATTGATGGCGCGAGATTCTGCGACTGGTATATCCAGTCCGACAGCGCCACTGAGAAGCCGTACCGCAGCATTGGGCGCAGCTCGGCGCGGTTCCAGAAGCGACGCGGGCGGTAGCGCGAGGCAACGAAAAAACCTGAGACTGTGATCAGCTGGCTCGCCCAGAATCCCGCTACCATCGCCCACACGCCGAAACCCGTCAAAGCCATCGGTATCGCCGCGCAGTAGAAGGCGACCTGCGCGCCTATCTCCACAAGAGCCGTTTTACGATAGTCCAGCTCGCGCTCCAGCAGCGCCAGCGGCACCGCGCTCACCAGCGCCAGCGGCAGCCCTCCCAACAAAGTAAGCAGCACAGGAATGAACCCCTCCGTGCGCACCCAGTAGTGCCCCAGCACGAGCATCACGCCGCCGATAACAATCGTCAGCAGTAGCCCATACCCCAGCAGCCACCAGAACGCCAGATGAAACAGCTCCAGCGGCGCGTCGCGTCGCTCACGAACAAGGTAAACATTCACCCCCATTTTGCCAATCGTGACCATGTAGGTGAAAATCGCTGCGACGGAGTTATACAAGCCGTAGTTTGCGGGACCGAGAATGCGCGTCAGGAACAGCGCGCCCACAAGCCCCAGCAAAACCATCGCGCCGTGCCGCACAGTGAGGTACACACCGCCCTTGAGCGCGCGGGCGCGCAGGGAATCTCCGTCCGATTGACGCGACATACCAGATTCAATTATGGCAGATATCGATGGCGTTTATGCGCTCGCACGATAGCGCAGGTCGCATGGTACAATCCCTATGTGCAGCCCAAAATCCTCTTTTATCAGCGGAGTCTGGGAGGGGGCGGCGCGGAGCGCGTGCTGGTCACCCTTGCCAACAACTTTGCGCAGGAGGGCGTAGAGGTCGTTATGGCGGCGATGTCGCCCCCGTTTACTTATGCCAAAGAGCTGGATTCGCGCGTGCGCCTGATTAATCTCGGCACCAAGCGTTATGCCATCGGCGGGCTGCGACTGGCGCGCCTGCTGCGCAGGGAGCGACCGACGGTGCTCATGAGTACCGCAAGCGGAACCAACTTCTGGGCGGTGCAGGCGAAGCGTCTGGCGCGTGTACCTGTGCGCGTCGTGCTGCGCGAGGCGAGCACACCCACAGAGGTCCTCAAAACACACCGCAGGCTCAAAGATCAGATACGCTCACGACTATTTATTCGTCAATCGTATCCGTATGCCGATGCAGTGGTTGCTCCCTCTCGGGGGGTTCGCAATTCGCTGATTCATCTCACAGGGCTTCCAGAGACGCATATTCACCTGATTTACAACCCAGCAATCACGCGTCAGATGGAGATGCTGCGCAACGAGCCTGTGAACCATCCCTGGTTCGCAGACGATACGATTCCTGTCGTGCTGGCAGTCGGGCGACTGGTCGCTCTGAAAGGATTTGATGCGCTCATTCGCGCTGTTGCGCGGGTAAGTCAGCACATGCCTGTACGCCTGATGATTCTCGGCGAGGGTGAGGAGCGGGCACGGCTGGAGGCGCTGGCGCAAGAACTGGGTATTCACGTGCATGTCGCGCTGCCGGGCTTTGATCCTAATCCGTTCCGGTACATGGCGCGCGCGCGTGTGTTCGTGCTATCGTCGCACTACGAGGGGATGCCCAACGCGCTTATCCAAGCGCTTGCCTGCGGGTGTCGGGTGGTCAGCACCGATTGCCCCAGCGGTCCACGCGAGGTACTGGAAGATGGACGCTACGGGCGACTGGTACCCGTTGGGGATGTGAAGGCAATGAGTCAGGCAATTCTCGACGCGCTCGCCGACGCGCCGCCTCATGTGCCCGAATCGTGGCTCGACCAGTTTCGGGAAGCGCATGTGTTCCGCCAGTATCGGCAGGTGCTACTGGAATAGAGGCACTCAGCCCAACGCCCATTTGCTATACCTCACGACTCGGCGGGCAACTGGGATGCTGTGCGCGACTCTTGCGGTTGCAACTGCCCCGTGCGCTGCCAGTGGAAGGTCAACTCCGCCAGCGACCAGAGCAGGATAATCGGTAGCACAGGAGGCGAATCCAATGGTCCCGAGTGAATGGCATCGTAACCGATGGCTGCAACCGTACCAGTACCTACGCCCATCAGTAGCGAGCGTGTGAACGGGTGGCTAACCTTCAGAAACGCCCAGGCAATCCGCAGCAACGCGACCACCAGAGTCAGCGCTAACAACGCCGTGCCAATCAAACCAATCGCCAGCTGTCGGCGCAGCCAGGGAAAGTGCATCTGGGTCTTTTCTATGTATACCCGACTGTACTGCGGTCCGTAGCCTGCTTGAGAGAGAGTAATGTAAAATCCGTAAGGCTCCTCCAAACCTCGTCCAATCAAACGTTCCGTTGGCGAGAGCCGACTCATTTTGACATCCCACGCCTCTTTTTCTCGCAGGCGCCATTGAAAAGAGGGGTCGTTTCGAGGGTCGCCTCCATAGGCATAGTTGCGCTGCCAGCGCTCTGCAGTTTCCGTGATTTTTTGCTGGACAATCGCGTAAAACTGCGGGTTCAACATGCCTGCAAGGAACAGTCCGCTGACGACGGCAAGCGTCACTGTCTGACGCGCCAGTATTGCGGGTGGTTTCCAGAGCAGCGCAAGGGGCAGGATGGGCATCAGCGTCGCCCAGAGCGCGCGATTCTTGGTAATTAATACACCGTAGAGGGCTGCCAGAATGTAGAGAACCACCAGCGCAGTGCGCCAGCCCCTCAGATACCCCAGACTGTAAATCGCGGTGAAGAGCAGCGCGACCATGAGATACATCACGGCGGGGTCGCGCACGCGGTAGCCCTCGGTGGTCTCGCCCGCCGCGCGAATCTGGAACACAATCTTCCACGCCTCTGGCAACGGCGCGAAATACTCCCAGACCAGCGTCGCTATCCCCAGCGCCGTCACAACGCCCACAATTAGCAGCGCACGCTTCGCACGCTCCAGATTGCGCATCAGCACCATCAGGGGGAGAATACCTATCCATAGCATGTGTGAGTCAAAATAGCGAAAAATTCCCGGACGATAGAAGCCCAGAGCCGCCATTGGAGAGTCAGGAGGTACCTCGTGGTAGCGGAACAGGTAGATATAGGCGACGTGCCCCATGTAGTAGAGCCAGAACAGAAACACAGCAGCAGTGAGCCAGGTGAACAGGCGCGGGCGCTCGTGCGCGGGGGTTCGCAGATACTCATACACCGCACGCGCCGACACAATCAGGAGGAACAGAACCGTCAGCGTGCGTTCTCCTGTACCGCCCCCCGGACCAACCGCAAAGTACATCGCGTTCACTATCAGGCGGCTACCCGCGATAATAAACACGGCAATACTCAACTCGGGTATGAACCACATCAGCGGCGCCAGCAGCAGCAGAATCACAAACGCAATCGCGCGATTATCCTGCCCCTGCAGGAAGAAGTAGAGGAGTACGAGATTAGCTGCCAGCAACGCTAGCAGGGTCAACACAAGCGTCCAGCGTTCCTGATTGAACCACTCCAACAGGCGCAGCGACCTGCCGTGCACCCACTCGATTGGCGCCATCCAGAAGCGTGAGGCGCCCCGATCCGTCTCCAGTCGTCGTATTGCCATCGTGTACCCTCTATTATGGCACAAATCGTGCGCCTGATCTAGCAATCCCTCTTACGCAGCCGCCACAGGTCGCGCAGTCTGCGGCGTGAGCCGATAAGTACACCTTTGAACCAAGTACCCTCAGGTAATCCAAACTTGCGTGAAGCGCGCAGAACTGCACTGAAAGACTGTGTGTACAAAGCAAACCGAACCCAATCCGCAAAGCTCAGCAGAATCTCGTTCAAGGGTATCCGACCGTCCTGCATAGACTGCTGGACGAAAAACTCATAATAGCATGCCATGCCCCGCGGACTCCTAGAGAGCGTTCTAAATCGATTCTTGGTTACGCCGTCTTCACGGTACTCTTTATAACACAGTGCTTCATTAACAAACAATAGAAGATGTCTGTAAAATCCGAGTTGGTGCCAGAGATACGAAGGATTGATGTATTTTTCTTTATGGAATTGTGGAAAACGATACTGACTAATCACATCCGTACGAACAGCGCGTACTTTGTCTCCGCGACAACGATGTACAAAATGCATCTCGATTCTATCAGAAACCATCGGGCTTCGCGGAAAGCGGTCGCCAATCACTGCATGGGTATCCATATCCGCGCACAACGCTTCTACGCCCACTATCCGTTCGTTGGGGTAATGCTCCTGCGCATAGTTCCACCAGTACCAGAACCGTTCCAGTGCATTCGGCGGCATCGTGTCGTCTGAGTTGATGGTGGTAAACAGGAGGCCGCACGCCTGCTCAAAAGCCGCATTGAACGCAATATGCCTGCCCTGATTCTCCTGACGAAATACGCGCAGGGTGTACGCGCCCTTCGGTTGGTAGGACTGCAGGTAGTCCTGGGTTTCGTCCGTGCTGCCGTCGTCCACGATCAGCAGTTCGAAATCCTGAAAGGTTTGCGCTTCCACGCTTTCCATCAGGCGCGGCAGCAGGTGCGCTCGGTTGTAGGTCGGCACAAACACAGTGAAGGTGGGGCGAGCGTCTCCGCCGTTGGTCATCCTAACTCCCTCCGGTTTCGAGCGCAAAGCGTGAACCTGTGCCCGCATGCCCAGACACTTCGCACAATTGCTCTCAGCGACTCGCGCCTCAGTCGAATTCCCATCAAGGTTAATTATAGCACATATGTGACGTCTTCTGGATAATGCGCTACTCCACGCGCGCCTGAATCTGGAACTGACGGCTGCCGCCCGGCGCCAGTGCAGGGATTGTCCACTGCACCGCGCCGTTGGACATCACGCCACCATTGCTTACAGAAACAACACTCAACCCCTGCGGGATGGGCGCCTCCACCTGCACATCCCGCGCGTCCACCAGTCCCGCGTTGCGACACTCCACCACAATCGTCACCAGCTCGCCCGGAAGCGCGGTTTCTGGCTGTGCTGTAATCGACACGCGCACTTCGGGAGCCGCATAGAGCGCCACGCCCGTTTTGGGCGGGATTTGCAGCGTGGTATTTGCGGGGAGAACCTGCCCGTCCCAGTTTTTGTACGCCTGGGAGGTGGTAAAGGTGTAGGTTGTGCTATCCGTTGGGTTGACCAGCACGAGACCGTACTGGAATCGGCGCTGGAACAAGCCGCCGTTGTTCCAGTTCCCCTGAATAATCTCATAGGGGGCGACTGGCTCGCCCAGCGGAATCCAGACTTCTGGCTGGGCAAGCGTTTTGAGATGGGTGTAGGAGGAGTCCAGTCGATCTTCCAGGCACAGGTAGATGTTCGGTCGATAAATCAGCCAGTAGGTCGCCAGCGAGTAGCGCAGCAACGCGCGCGACTGTTCCCGCTGGTCCCAGTACAGAATCAGGTGCCAGTTGGTATTCGGATACTCCTGCACGCAGCGTAGCGTATTTCTCCACGAGCCAGCATAGTAGCTTGTGGTAGAGCCTGCGTAGACGCGCGGCGTGTAGGTCTGCTGGCTGTAATTGACGCCCACAATCGGGCCCTCCAGAAGAATCCCGTCTATGTAGGACAACCACTGGGAGACAGGGCGTTGACCGTTCAGAAGGAGTCCCGGACGAGCACCGAGGTTCACGAGCACTTTCTTGTTCAAAGTCTGTCGCACGACGGGCAACACCGTGCGTACCCAGCCGTCCCACGCGGGGAATATCGAGTCGTAGGTCGGATAGCGCGGGCAGGTCAACCCGCTGCCGCTGGGGATTACCGCCCCCGGCCAGTCGGCGAATCCGTCGAGAAAGAAGCCGTCGATGCTTGGCAGGGCATTGCCCAGTGTGGTAAACCCTTCAATCGCGCGCTGCTGCACCTGCGGCAAGCCGATGTCCAGATAGTATGAGTTGTATCGCTCATAAATAATTGGGTTGCCATTCTGGTCGCGTAACACCCAGTCAGGGTTGGTGTTTAGAAAATGCTCGCACCCGTAGAGCAGTCTGCAGTTCTGCGGGGGAGCTTGTACAGGGTAATTGACCGAATGGATATAGAGATAGTGCTGGATGCGACTACCGAAGAGTCTCTTGAGCGGGAACCCATATTGAGTGCCTTGCACAGTGATAGATGGCAACGGCGCAGAGAGGTAGTCTGTCCAGTGAGACGGGGTGAAGTTGAACACGGAGAACTGAATGGGCGTGGGCGTGCGTTCGGGATGCGTTGGGTACTGAGGCAGAATACACTCGACCTCGTCGATCCAGACGCGCCCAGCGGCGGCGCCTGCGCCTGCCCGTATCCGCAAGTAGAGATTGAGTATCAGTTGTCCCACCGAATCAGCTTGTAGCACGGCTATCGTGGAAACCGTCTGCCAGCCGCCCGAGTCGGCGGAGGTGCGTGGGAGCAGTACGGGGTAAGTATCGCCGCTGCGCATGGAAATCTCGTAGTCGGCGTTCTGGAAGCCCTCCGCGAAGTAGCGCGCGCGCACCAGCACAGGCTGCCCAGCGGATAGGTTCACAGCGAGGTTATTTGAAATCAGAGGGAAGATCAGGGTCAGGCTGCCCTCCTCGCCGCTGGCGCGATTGAAACGAATGTGCTGACTGAAGCCGCCTCCGAATTTGCGACTGGCGTCCAGCAAAGCCTCCGCCCCCAGCGCGGCGCGCCAACCGCTGTCCCACGAAGTGGAGACGGAAGTACCGTCTACAATACCATTGCGATCCCAGTCTATCTCACATGCGCCTGCAGGCAATGCCAGGTTCAGGTCAATGAACGCCTGTGACCACAGGCTGCAGGTCTGAACGAGAATGGCTATTATCAGGATTGGTTTCAAGCCGCGCATATTATCCCTCCTGTTGCCTTATTCCACCGAACCATAATACCGTTCCTTCCAATTTTACCAGAGCGGCTATTCGCGCGTGCAAAGCTCCCGGAACAGGCGCGCGTAGCGGTTCACCATTGCGTGCATCGAGAACTCCTGCACAACCCGCTGGCGCACGGCGATTCCCATCGCGCGTCGTCGAGCCTCGTCCTGCAACAGGAGCGCGACAAAGTGCGTCAGTGCATCTGGGTCGTCTGGGGGCGCAATGAAGCCTGTTTCTCCATGCTGCACGACATCGGGCACGCCGCCCACGCGCGTCGCCACCGCAGGCACGCCGCAGCTGTTGGCTTCCAGAATCGTCACCGGAAGCGCTTCAGAGCGCGAGGTAAGCAGCAAGATATCGAACGCCTGATGCCACTCGCGCGGATCGGCGCACGCGCCTGGTAGGGTGAAGTGTTTTGTTAGTTGACGCGCCCTGATTGACTGCAGGATACTCTCACGCTCTGGACCGTCGCCCACCAGCACGAAATGAAGATTCGAGCGGGTTTGCAGCAGTCGCGAGGCGACCTCCACAAACAGCGGGAGATTTTTCACAGGCTTGAAGTAGGCGACTAGTCCCACGATGCGTGCTTCAGGCGGCAAGCCCAGCTGGATGCGCAGGGATTGCTTATCCGCTGGGGGCGCGAAGTGGTCGGTATCGACGCCGTTGGGAATTATGACAAACCGTTCCACAGGCGCATGTGTAAACGCCTGCCAGTAGTCTCGATGGGCAGGGGTAAGCGCAATCAGGCGATCCGCAACGGGCGCAGAGAACCGCACCGCAATTCGGTAGCTGCGACGCTCCATCCGCGTGACATGGAACGCGATGGCAAGGGAACGCGCCAGTCGCAGGCGCTTGAGCACGCCCGCCCAGAAACACGCCAGCGCGTTCTCTGTGGTTAACAGCACATCGGGCGGATGCTGACGCGCCAGCCGAAACAGACGGACCCCCAGGCGCACATCCCAGCGCGATTGCCCCAGCCCCCGATAGGTGCGGACGCCCTCTTTCTCCAGCGCTTCGCCATACGCGCCCGCCCCATACAGCCACACGCCCACAGGCTCAAACTCGGGGCGAGGCAGTCCCCGCATCACCTGCGAGATGACGCGCTCTGCGCCGCCGATGTTATCCAGCGCCGTGCGCATGAACCAGACGCGAATCGGTTTGTTTACGGATATGGACATCGTTTGCGCTCCAGTAGGTTCAGAATGAACGCCTGCGTTTCCGCGATGACCGACTCCGCGCCGTAGTTTGCCTGAATGAACGCCTGACCCGCGCGTTGCATCGCTTCCCAACGAGCGCGGTTCGTCAGCGTCTCCACAATCCCACGCGCGAACCCTTCCGCATCGTCCGCAATCCAGACGCCGTCGTTCTCCAGCCCCTGCGCGCCGACGGTGGTCGACACGCACGGCACGCCCGCGCTCAGCATATCCAGAATCTTGATGCGTATTCCGCCGCCGATAAACAGGGGGATGATACACGCCCGCGCCCGCTGCAGGAAGGGGGTCAGGTCTTCCACAAAGCCCTCCACATGGATACCGTCCTGTCCGTGCAGCGCCTGCACGCTGGGGGGCGGGTCCAAACCGATAATGTGCCAGCGTGCGTCGGGAACCTGCTGGCGCACGCGATGCCACACCTCTCGCGCGCACCAGAGCGTGCCGTGCGTGCGCGTCTCCTCCAGCCTGCCTAAACTGATGACCATCGGCTCGCTGGTCTCCCAGCAGACCACCGGCGGCTGACTGACCGACAGCGGGCGTCGGAAGATGTGAATCGGTACGGAAACGCCGTCGCGCTGGAGCAGTTCCCTGTCGCGCTCCGAGAGGGCAATCACGCCGTCCATCTGATTGAGCGTGCGGATTTCGTAGGCGCGCAGGCGTTGCGCCTCACGCCGCGCCAGCAACCGCTTGAGTGGATTGCGCAGCGTGTCGGCGTAGCGTGAGAAAATCTCCCACTCCACATTCGCTTCGGTACAGAGGCGCAGCGCATCGTACCGCGCGAACAGGGGTAGATACGCTGCTGAGGAGAGGTGATTGAAGTGAATGATATCGTACTGGGTGTGCTGGAGTTTGCTTTTTATCTTTTGGGTCATCTCTGGGTTTATGAATTTCTTAACCCTGTATGGGTAGCGCGAAAACTGCGAGGCGACCAGGGTCAACGCCAATCGCCCCCGATGACGCGTGTAGAGCAGGGAAATGGGTACCGAGTCGACCGTTTTGCACCAGCGCGCCAGGTGTGTTTTCATCTGCTGGGGTACCTGCGGCTGGGTGATGTCGTGAAACGCCATCAGGTCAATCGCCATAAAATGGCTGTAGGTTTCCAGCTCGCTGAGCGTGCGCCGCTGCCCTCCAGAAACGGGCGGGTACGGGTTGGTCGCCACCAGCATGAGGCTCCTGAGCGCAGGCGCCTCGTGTTTCAACAGCTCACGCATCAGGGAGATTGTACCATATCCTCCGCCGAAACTTTCCGACTAAAGAAGTCGACAAGCACAGAAAGAGAACTATCTCCTGAGATTTTGCTCTACATGGTACATAACACGCTTGTCATCTTGGAGTTTTGTTAGTACATAGTCCATGCTGGTAAGCAACTCGTAGCATCTGTGAAACTGATCCTTGCCGTGAATTTCAATCAATAGCGTAGGATGGAATCTCGTGAGCAACTGCTGGGCTCCTTTGAGAACCAGCTCTTCTGCACCTTCCACATCTATCTTGATAACGGCTGGGGGAGGAATCTCTTTCTTTTCCCATAGGGAGTCCAAACTGACGACTCTGACCTCAAGCGAACCCTCACTGCTCAGATGTCCCAACCCCGTATCATCGCCGGGGTCAAAACGAGCCAATCCGTCCTGTTCGGCAACCGCCGCTTCTATCAACGAAACATTCCTTATTTTATTCGCGATGAGGTTCTTGCGGAGTATTTGAATGTTGTTTGGGAGCGGTTCAAAAGCAATCACTTGTCCACTGACACCTGTAAGGCGTGCAGCAATCAGACTATAAAAGCCCCAGTGTGCGCCAACATCATAGACAACCATACCTCGTTTGATTGATTGCTTGAAAGCTTTGAAAAATTCTTGTTCATATTTACCCAAGAGAAATTTCGGACCTGCAACAGCAGCGATGCGCATTCCGCGAAGAGGTCCGGCCGGCATGTAGATAATAAATCGCCGTGTTATGGACTTTACCAAGCGCCTCGTGTTTGCTAATAGCCGTCTCAGTCTCATAAATGAAATATACCTCATCGCGCTTGGTGTTGTTGAATTTCCAAGATAAGCGTGTCGGAGGTTGCGACGCGGGCGTGGCAGAGTCTGCGTGATTTTTTGAATCGCTGTGGACGCCCGCGCTATGTTTTTCTGGACAACCTGGACATGATGGTGGGTCCCAGTCGTTTCAATCCACCAAACTACCCAACCAACGAAGCATGGATAAACGCTGTAGTCGGCTGGTTCGAGTATGTGGGTAGCCGCGCTCGTCAGGAGTTTGGGACAACTTTTGTGCCGAATGTCGCATGGGCGCCGGGATTCTGGGTGCGTGGCATTTCGGGAGTCTCTCAGGACGCGCCAGGCGTCGCTACTCTTCCTTACACAGGTGGTTTCCTACTGGAACACTTCACGATGCGGGCAACGACAACTCCAGGGCAGCATTCGATTCAGATTTACGGCGATGCCAGCGGCTCCAACGGACCACAGTCCTGGAACCGACGCCTGCTCCGCGACTCGATTCGCTTGGTGACCGAAAACCCGGATAAGATTGCAGTCCTGATGCCCACCTTTTGGTTAGGCTTCCCCGACAGCCAGAAAAATGTGCGCTACGCGATTGCACTGTGCCTGATTGTGCAGCACGAAAACACTTACATTCACTTAGACCCACGCCATCAGCAAACCGATTACCCCACAGGGTACTTCCCACCTGAGTTGTTTATCCCACTGGGCAATCCCACAGGGAACTTTCGGATTCAGGATGGCGACATCATTGTAGGCGGGCTCTTCATTCGCGACTACCAGAACGGGATTGTGGTAGTCAATCCGCGCCATGACCGTAGCTATACTTTTACCGTGCCGCGCGACCTCTACGACTGGGATCGTAACCTCATCCGTGCGGGCACGCGGCTTACGATTGAGCCACGCACGGGATTAGTACTGTGGTCGGCGCCAGAGATTAGCGTCTCCCTCTCTCCGGAAACCGCTCAGGCGATCCCCGGTGAAACGGTGCAGTTCACGGTGACTTACCGCAACACGGGCACTGCGCCGGGCACGAATGTGCGCATTGCCGTGCCGCTGCCAGACGGGATGACTCTCATCGGCTCCAATCCCACCGCGCGCGTAGAAAACGGGCAGGTGGTGTGGGTCGTGTCGAACATCCCTGTGGGGGTTACGGGAACTCTGCAATTCACCGTGCGCGTACAGTAATGGCTCAGATTGCGCTGTTTGTGCCCAGCTTTGAGGGGGGCGGCGCCGAGCGGGTGATGCTCACGCTGGCGAACGCCTTCCACCAGCGGGGCATCGAGACCTGCGTTATCACGGCGAAGACCATCGAAGGCGAGCATGCGCACCTGCTCCATCAGGATATCCCAATCGTGCGCCTCCAATCGGGCGCGATGTGGCGCACGATAGTGCCTCTGGCGCGTTATCTACGACGCAATCCGCCCATGGCGCTTCTGTCCACACTGGGAGAGGCCAATATTGTCGCCGTGATTGCCCGACGCCTCGCGCGTCGCCCCATACGGCTGGTGATACGCGAAGCGAATACCCCTACAACCGCTTTTTTGAAAAGTGAATCGCGGAAAAAGCGCCTCACTGGGCGACTCATTCCCCTGATGTATCCCCTGGCAGACACGGTTGTGGCAGTGTCCACAGGCGTGCAGCATGACCTGGCACGGCTGGCGCCGCACGCACGCGCAAAAATCCGCGTCATCTACAACCCGGTAATCACGCCAGATTTGTACCAGTTGCGCCAGATATCGGTGGCACATCCGTGGTTTATCGACAAGCATGTCCCTATCGTATTAGGAGTTGGACGGCTTTCACCGCAGAAAGACTTCTCCACACTCCTTCAAGCGTTTGATTGCATCCGTCGCCAGATGTCCGCCCGACTGGTGATTCTCGGCGAGGGGGAACTGCGCTCTCAGCTCGATCAGCTGGCTGCCGAGCTGGGGATTCAGGACGACTTTGATCTGCCCGGCTTTGATCCGAACCCATTCCGGTATATGGCGCGCGCCGATGTGTTCGTGCTTTCCTCGCGGTACGAGGGGCTGCCGAATGTGCTGATACAGGCGATGGCGTGCGGATGCCCCGTGGTCAGCACGAACTGCCGCAGCGGACCTGAGGATATTCTGGACGGCGGCAAGTACGGCGAGCTGGTTCCAGTGGGCGATGCGGAGGCGATGGCGCAAGCGATTATGCGCGTGCTACGCGGAGAGCGCAAAACGGTACCACCTGAGTGGCTTCAGCAATTTGACGCCGAGCGTGTCACAGACCAATATCTAAAGCTTCTATTAAGCCGTTAGAGTGTACGATGGGCGACCACACGGAAGCCACGCGCGAAGTAAATGCTAATAGTACTAAGCATCATAAACAAACTATTCAATCCGCGCAGCAACAGGTTCCCACCAGCTCCTCCCAGATAGGCATAATAACGACTGGTGAAACTGCTCTGCTGTAAGGATACTTGTTACGCCTTCGGCACAGCCCACTTCGCCCCACAGGGCGCGGCGACCGCCTATACCAACTGCGCTGTCAGAGTTCGTTAATACCCCCCTCCTTAAGGTTCCCCCCGCAAGCGAGGGGGAAGCTTGAGGAGGATGTTCGGGTCATCTGTGCGACTCAGCCTCAATTAACGAACGCTGACGCGCCGATTGGTATCATGTTTGTACGGACGCGGTTCCCGCGTCCGTACCCAGCTCTTCCAATCTTTGCGACAGAGCAGGTCTACCTGCTCTTATGAGACACGCTGTCGTGTTTCAGGACGAACCAGCTCAGCGCGGCGCCGAGGGTGAGCATCAGCGCGCAGCCGATGAACGGTGTGCGGTGCGCGGGGATGGTCATCGCGCCCAGCGTGAGGGGCACATGCTCGTACAGAAAGCCGCCCAGCAGCGCGCCCAGAATACTCCCGACGCCCTGCGCCGTGCCCGCCGCGCCGAGCATCACCCCGCGCCGCTCCGGGTCAATCTCGCTCAGCTCTGCCATCCACGCGGCGAAGGTCAGCACGAAACTGACGGCGCCCAGCGCAGCGGCGACCAGCACCCACACGATGGGCGGCTTGGACGGCGCGACGACGCTCCACAAGACGCCCGCCGCGAGCGTCAGCCCCACACGGATACTGCGCGTGCGTCCCAGTCGATCCGCGAGGCGTCCCAGCGGCAGGCTCAGCGCGGCAATCGCCAGCGCGGGCGCGACCAGCCCCACCCCAAACAGCGTCTCGCTCACGCCGAACTCGTCCATCGCATAGAGCTTCACCAGCAGCATAATCAGCCCCATGCCGAAAAAGACCACGAACGCGAGCAGCATATGTCCCGGCGCAATCCGAAGCGCGTTCAGGAACGCGCGCAGCGAGAGTTGCTCGCCCGATGCGCCGTCTGCACGGCTGGGGACACGCCCGTCGCGCGGGTAGAACCGCCAGGCAATCAGCGTCGCCGCCGTGAACAGGCACGCGGTGAGGTAGAACGAGGCTTGCTTCGCGCCCGAGAGATCGTTCGCCAGCCCGCCTGCCAGCGGTCCCAGCGCCACGCCCGACATGTAGGTCATGTTCAGAAAGCTCATCGCCCACGCGCGCTTGTGCGCGGGTACCGAGTCGCCGATTGCGGCGTAGACCGACGGCCAGAGCATCGCCGCGCCCAGCCCGTCCAGCGCACGCAGCGCGATAAAGTGCAGCGGATGAGTGGCGGCAAGCGTCGCCAGCGAGGTGAACACGGTCAGCAGCGGTCCCAGCACAATCAGGCGACGCCTGCCGAAATGGTCGCTCAGCATGCCCATCGGCGCGCGGAAAATCGCCTCTGTGAGCAGGAACACCGAGCCGACCGCTGTGATGGTCGACTCGCCCAGCCCGACCACTTCCCGCAAATAGACGGGCATCGCCGAGATGTTGAGCGTCACATAGCCCAGCTCGGCGAAGCCCGCCATCACCACCAGCGCCCAGAACGCCGAGAGCGATTTCACAATGCTCACAGGGCGCACACGCCGCCTCAGTCTAACCCGACATCGATTCGCACTTCGCGCCCCGTCTCGGACGACTCGTAGATGGCGTCCATAATCGCGTTCAGGTAGTAGCCGTGTTCGCCCGGGATGGGCGCGGGCTTGTTATTGGCGACCGCGTCCACGAACGCCTCCACATTCGCCTGATACGAGTTGACATTCGGCAGGTTCGCAGGCTCCACATTATACAGCGTGCGGTTCTGCTCAGTTGCAATGCGCACGGGACGCTCGCTCATCGGGTCGGCAAACACGCCGCCCTTATCGCCCAGCAGCAGCGTGTTGAACTCGTCGCGCTCGATGTTCGCGCAGAAGCTCGACTCCAGCGTCACGGTCGCGCCGTTTTCGAGGCGAATCAGCCCCACAGCGAAATCCTCGACGGTGAACCGCGTGTGGTCCCACTGCCCCATCAGCCCGACGACATCGGGGCGGTTGCCGAACTTCACATAGGTTGCGCCGAACGCCGCCACAGGCTTGGGATAGCCCATCAGCCAGAGGGTGGTGTCCAGAATATGCACGCCGATATCGATGAGCGGTCCGCCGCCCTGCTTCTCCTTGTCGATGAACACGCCCCAGCCCGGAATCCCGCGTCGGCGGAGGGCATGCGCGCGCGCATAGTAGACCTCGCCCAGGTTGCCCTCCTGCACGATATACTTGTGCAGGAACTGCGCCACGCCTGAAAATCGCCACTGCAGCGACACATGGAGCAGTTTGCCCACGCGCCGCGCGGTCTGCACCATTTCGCGCGCCTCGTGCGCGTTGCGCGCCAGCGGCTTCTCGCAATGCACATGCTTGCCCGCCTCCAGCGCGGCGATGGTCGCGTCTTTGTGCAGGAAGTTGGGCGTCGCCACGACCACAATCTGGATGTCGTCGCGTTGCACCATCTCGCGGTAATCGGTGTAGACATGGGGGATATGGAACCGCTCAGCGGCGGCGCGCGCGCCCGATTCGTTTACATCGGCGACAGCCACCAGTTCCACACGGTCTGAGAGTTTCGCATAACTGGGCATGTGCTGCCCTTGCGCGATTCCGCCTGCTCCGATAAAGCCAACGCCTATCTTACTCAAGTTCGTCGCTCCTCCTTAGTCGCTCTGGCAACATGCGTCGCCTAATCCTATAACCGCAGGGTAGTATACCTTATGCAGGTCAGAAGCCATCGACCGACGGGTCGTTCAGATGGTCGGTATAGTTCAGCAGGCTGACATAGAATCGTTCCCCTGTGCGTTCGGCGATGGAGATGCTTGTATTGTCCAGTCGGATGCGTCGATAGGTCTGGATATCGCCTGCCAGCGCCTCGCAGAGCAGGATTCGCAGGCTGCCGCCGTGTCCCACGACGATAATCTCGCCGCTGGCGTGCTGTTCCATCAGGCGATGTCCGAAGGCGCGCACCCGCTCCCAGAAGGCGTGCATCGGCTCGGCTTCGGGCGGCGTGCCCATCATCGGGTCGTACAGGTAGGTGAAATGGTGTTCGGGGAAGCGCTGCTGTACCTCCTCGCTGGTCAAGCCTTCCCACAGTCCCCAGTGCCGCTCGCGCAGGGCGGGTTCCGTGCGTAGCGGCGCGCCCAGCGCATCGGCGATGGTCTGCGCCGTGTGCAGGGCGCGCTGGAGGTCGCTACTGTAGATGACGGTCGGTTTCTGCAGGCGCGTCGCCAGCCAGTGCGCCGCCTGCTGCGCCTGTCTGCGTCCGACTTCATCTAACGGCGTGTCGGAATGTCCCTGGATGCGTCCGACCTGATTCCATGCAGTTTGCCCGTGGCGTATCAGATAAATTCGAAGCATGGGGCTCCAAGTGTACCCGCTGGAATACGGTTTTACTGCGGAGTTGCCCAAAAAGCAGCAGGAGTCGGGCGCGTGGGGGCGTATCATGGGACTGCCCATACGCAAATTGGGGTATAATACGGCGACGGTGGATACGCCGCTCGTGCGACAAAGGAGCTATTATCGGTGATTATTGCATCCTGTAGGAGGTAGGCACGAGACATGGGCGACCCGAAACAATTGATAGAACAGGCGTTCGCGCTCAAAAACGAAGGGCGCTACGAGGAAGCAGAGCAACTGCTGAAGCAGGCGCTGCAGCGCAATCCGAACTCGGCAGAGGCGCATCATCTGCTCGGTTTGGTTTATTGCTTCACGGGGATGTTTGACGAGTCGATTCAGGAGCTGGAGACCTCCGTGCGCTTGAACCCTGAAGCCATTCAGCCGCGTCTGGATCTGGCGCTTACCTACTCCATGCTGGGCTACGAACCCGAAGCCAAACGCGAGCTGGAAGAGGTACTCCGACGCGACCCCTCCAACGAGATGGCGCAACGCCAGATCGTCTACTTCAAATAAGCCAAACGCCCCTGAGAACTCAGGGGCGTTCACTGGCGAAAGGGTACCGGTATTTTCCTTGTTAGGATACTCCGACGAGTTCGCGCTCTTCGGCAACGCTTTCAGGCTCCAGAGTGTGGTTGAGCGAACTGCCAAAGAGTTTATACAGCACATTCAGCGAGGCTTGTTCAACCTGTTCCGTGGTAATCCCCAACTGGTCAGCAATAGCTTCGGCGTCGTGCCCCTGCGCAAACAGATGCAGAATGTTCCGCTCACGCTCCGTCAGTCTCGTGTCCATCGGCATAGACCTCCTTTGGTGCTGGGGGGATTATACCTGCTGGACAGGCGCGTGTGTCAAGTCGAATCGCGCAAGTCGCGAAAACTGGCAGAACTGCGGGTTCCGTTGCGTGCGCCGTTGCGGGGCAGCGGGGTCACGATGGTTTCATAGCCGTTGCTGGTGCGCCGAATGTAGCCGCGCGATTCCAGCTCCTGCAGGTAGTTGTAGAGCGTCTGGCGCGAGCAGCCGAGTTTTTCCGCCAGCTTGGTGCGCGACAGAGCGGGCTGCTCGTACAACAGCCAGAGCAGCTGCTCCATCGTGGCTTCTCTGGGATGCCCGTTGCCGTTGCGCTCCATCGGCGACGCCACGGCATAGACAGGCTCTGGCGCATGCGCACTGGGGGCGGGTTCCTCAGCCGCTGGCGCAACGGAGGGTTGGGCAGGCTCCGACTGCGATTGCATCTTCAGCGCGTAGTTGCGGTCTTCGCCGATAATCTCGATCAGCGCGAACATGATAATCGGCAGCGTCACCGACAGCAGGAACGGGCGCAGGAACACGACCATCTGGTCGAACGCGCTCGCGGTCTCCAGCGGCTGCTGGTGCATAATCCCGTACAGATAGTTCGCATACGCGCTGATAAAGGTCACCAGAATCAGCACGCCCCAGAGCGGCATCGTCGGACGCCCCTGCCGCTTGCGCAGCTGGATTCCGTAAGCCAGTCCCAGAATGCCCAGATCAATCCCTAACGCCTGCACATAGCCCCAGAGCAGGTTGCCCCCCTCCAGGGTGCTGAAGGTATACGCCACATGGTGGACACTGCCCGCCAGCACAAACAGCGTGACGACCACCAGCAGCGCGGTGGACAACGGCATGTCTTTCAACTGATCGCGCATTGAAATAACCTCCCTGTTCTGCGCCCCAGATTGTGTTTCATTTCGGGGGAAGTATTAGGGTTCCTTCCCCCGACGGCGATTCCTGCCGATTGGGCGGCGGATTATGCCCTACTCCACCAGCACATGTTTGTAGAGTTCGCTGGGGTCGGGGTCGGGGCTTTCGTCGGCGAAGCGGGCGGCTTCGGCGACCTGCTCCCGCGCCTGCTCGTCCCAGTGCTTCAGGTCCGCCTCCGTCGCCAGCCCGTGCGTCAGCAGGTAGTGCTGCAGATTGGTCAGCGGGTCGCGTTTGCGCCAGTCCTCCACCTCCTCGCGTGTGCGGTAGGAGCCTGGGTCGGTGATATCCGCCGCGCCGTGCCCCACGAATCGGTACACAATCGCCTCCACAAAGTACGGCTCCTGATGCGTGCGCACATGGTCGATGATGGCTTTCGCCTCGTCCAGCACATTGAACAGGTCCATGCCATCGAGCTGTTTGGAGGGGAAGCCGTACACGCTGGCGCGTTGCGCGAGGTTGGGCACGGCGGAGTGCAGCTCAACGGGCGTGCCCATCGCGTATTTGTTGTTCTCCACGATGTAGATGACGGGCAGTTTCCACAGCCCCGCCATGTTGAGCGATTCGTGGAGCAGTCCCGCGTTCATCGCGCCGTCGCCGAAAAAGCAGAGCGTGACCCCGCCTGTTTCTTCATACTTTTGCGCGAAGGCGACGCCCGTGCCGATGCCCGTCACATCGCCCACGATGCCGTAGCCGCCCAGAAAGCGGTTCGCCTTGTCGTACAGGTGCATCGAGCCGCCCTTGCCGCGACACAGCCCCGTGACCTTGCCGTACAGTTCCGCCATCACCGCGCGGGGGTCGCTGCCGAGCGCCAGCACATAGGCGTGGTCGCGGTAGTGCCCCAGCACGCGGTCTTCGGGGCGCAGGTGGTGAATAAAGCCCAGCGCGAGCGCCTCCTGCCCGATATACAAATGCAAATAGCCGCCGATTTTGTCCTGGCGGTACGCCTTGTCGCAATGCTCTTCAAAACGGCGGATGAAAAGCATCTGCTTATAGAGGTCAACAATCTCCTGCGGGGTGGGTGTGTACGCCCGCTGCGTCGGTTTCGAGTTCGTGGTGGTCTTCGCGCGTTTGCCTGTCTTCATGCCAGCCTCCAGAATCGGCATGGAGTGTACCCGAACGGGGTATGCTATTGCTATGCCGACCTACACCGATTTGCATGGGCGCGTGGCGATTATCACGGGCGCGAGTCGCGGGATTGGGCGCGCGGTTGCGCTGCGTCTGGCGAAAGAGGGCGTCGCGGTGGTGATTGCCGCCAAGACCGCCGAGCCTGACCCGCGCCTGCCAGGCACGATTCACACCGTCGCCGAAGAGGTCGCCGCGCTGGGCGGGCGCGCGCTGCCCATTCAGGTCGATGTGCGCGACGAGAACGCCCTGCAACGCATGGTGGACGCGACGCTGGAGAGCTTCGGGCGCATCGATATTCTGGTCAACAACGCGGGCGCGCTCTGGTGGTATCCCGTGCTGGAGACTCCCGTGAAGCGGTTCGATCTGGTGATGCAGGTGAACCTGCGCGCGAGTTTCGTCGCCTCGCAACTCGTGCTGCCGACGATGATTCAGCAGCGGTGGGGACACATTATCACCATGTCGCCGCCGATTGACCTGAGCGTGCTGCCGGGCAAGGTCGCCTACATGATTTCCAAGTTCGGCATGACGATGCTGGCGCTGGGGCTGGCGGAGGAGGTACGCGCGCATAATGTGGCGGTGAATGCGCTCTGGCCTCGCACGCTGATAGAAAGTCAGGCGACGATTGCATGGGGACTGGGCGCGCCCCAGCAGTGGCGCAAGGCGGACATCATGGCGGACGCCGTGTACGAGCTGGTGCGCCGCGAGCCGCACACCAGCACAGGCAAGGCGTGGATCGACGAAGACCTGCTGCGCGAGGCGGGCGTGAGCGACTTCTCGGTTTACAACTGCACGCCCGACGGCGAACCGATGGAGATTATCTGGCAGGGCGTGCAGGCAGGCAAGCGTGAGGATAGCCCGCATACCCCTTGAGGTGAACGATGAAACACACGAAACCAGTGGCGGCTGAGCGTGGGGTTCACAAAGCGCCGCCGCGCCTGACAGCGTTGAAGATTCGGAACTATCGGGTGCTGCGGGATGTGGAATTTCGCGACTTGACCCCCCTGACGGTTCTGATAGGTCCCAACGGCAGCGGCAAGTCAACAGTATTCGATGTGTTTGCGTTTCTTTCCGAGTGTTTTGAGAGCGGTCTACGCCGGGCCTTGGACAGGCGCGGGCGACTCCGTGAGTTGCGCTCGCGCGACTCGCACGGTCCCATCGTGATAGAGATTAAGTACAAAGAAACGCCTCGCACACCCACGATTACCTACCATCTCGCGATTGATGAGCGCGACGGCGCGCCGATTGTTGCGGAGGAATGGCTTCAGTGGCGGCGTAGCAAACGGGGCAAGCCCTTCCGCTTTCTGGAATATCGGGAGGGTAAGGGGCGCGCCATCAGCGGCGAGGCGCCCGATGAACATGACCAGCGGATAGAAATCCCGCTGAAAAGCGCTGACTTGCTGGCAGTGAACGCGCTGGGACAGTTTGAGGAACACCCGCGAGTCGCCGCCTTGCGCGACTTCATCACGGGCTGGTATGTCTCCTATTTCTCCGCCGACAACGCCCGCGGGCAGCCCGAAGCAGGTCCGCAGGAGCGCCTTTCACGCACAGGCGACAACCTGCCGAATGTGTTGCAGTACCTTTCCGAACAGCATCCTGATCGATTGGAGCAGATATTCAACGCACTGCGTCGGCGCGTCCCGCGTATCGAGAAAGTAATTCCTGAGATTATGCCCGATGGTCGTTTGCTACTCATGTTCAAGGACAAACCGTTTTCCCAGCCCATCCTTGCGCGGTTTGCTTCCGACGGTACTATCAAGCTGCTTGCCTACTTGATTTTGTTTTACGACCCCACGCCGCCCCCGTTTATCGGTATCGAGGAGCCAGAAAACTTTCTGTACCCGCGCCTGCTGTATGAACTGGGCGAGGAGTGCCGAATTGCCTCCGAGCGCACACAGATACTCGTCACGACTCATTCACCTGACTTTCTGAATGCCATGCGTCCCAAGGAGGTCTGGATTCTCTCGCGCGGCACGGACGGCTACACCACTGTTCTACGCGCCTCTGAAGATGAGGAAGTACGCATCCACTACGGGAAAGATGCCCAGCTGGGCTACCTCTGGGCGAGAAACTTTCTCGATATCCCAGCCTGGGATCGTTAACCTCTCCTCCTGAGATGGCGCAGGCAAAGGTTATCTTTCTGGTGGAGGAAGAGTCTATGGAGGCGTTTTTGCAGATTGTCTTCCCGCGCATCTGCGGCGAAGCTCTCGAGTGCCGTATCCGAAAGTTTCAGGGAAAACAAGATTTACTCGGCAAAATACCGAGTTTGTTTCAAGGATATGCGAAGGGTCTTCCAGCAAGCGACCGAGTGATTGTGCTTCTGGACAGGGACGATGACGATTGTGCACAACTGAAAATGCTGGTAGAGTCCGCTGCCCAATCGGCTGGGCTTCCCACACGACAAGCGAACCCTGCGGGATGGCAACTGGCGATTTGTATAGTCATTGAGGAACTGGAAGCGTGGTACTTCGGCGACTGGAGCGCAGTTTGCGCGGCGTATCCAAGAGTGCCAAAAAATATTCCTGCGAAGTCTAAATACCGCAATTCTGACGCCATTCAGGGTGGCACTGCTGAAGCACTCGAGCGAATACTTCAGCGCGCGGGCTACTACAAAGCGGGGTTGGCAAAAGCGGATGCGGCGCGGAGGGTCGCGGAACACTTTGACCCTAGTCGGTGTCGTTCGCCAAGTTTCCGCTACTTCTACAAGGTTCTGCGCGAAATTTGCAGCGTACCTGACGATGCGTAGCCTCAACGCACAGGGTCGTCCGTGATAATTGCGTCCACGCCCAGCTGCGTGAGTTCGCGCTTGCGGGCGGCGTCGTTCACCGTCCAGACGACCATCTTTTTGCGCTGCTGGCGCGCGCGGCGCATCGCCGCTTCGTCCACCAGTGTGTGATTCGGGTGCAACGCCTCGTAGCGCACGCGCCAGCGCCGCCCGTCCTCGAGCATCATATGCGGCGTGTGCTGGCTAATCAGCACGCCCAACCGTATCCGCCGACTCTCTTCCGTGAACCAGCGCAGCGTGTCCAGACTGAAGGACGAAATCAGCACATACGGCATCAGGCGATACTGCTCAATCAGCGCCAGCACCGTGCGCACAATCGGGCGATCGTCAGGATAGAAGGTCTTCATGTCGAGGTTGTAGCGCGTGCGGTCGCCGAACGCCTCGAACACCTGCTGCAGGGTGGGCACGCGCTCGCCAGCGAACTGGCTTCCGAAACGCGCGCCTGCGTCGTAGCGCTGAATCTCCGCCGCGCTGAGCTGGCGCACATCGCCCTTGCCGTCGGTCGTGCGCTCCAGATTGGGGTCGTGAATCACGATGGGAACCCCGTCCGCGCTGGGGGTAATGTCGAGTTCGATGCCGTCCGCGCCCATCTCCAGCGCGAGTCGGAACGCGGACAGCGTATTTTCAGGGGCATGCATGCTCGCGCCGCGATGTGCGAAAATCAGCGGACGCTTCGCTCCCCAGAACCGCATGGGCTATCCCTCCTCAGGCGCGTTGATGGTCAGCACGGGACAGGTCGGGATGCGCACCACCTTCTCGGTCACGGAGCCGAACACCCAGCGTTTCCAGCCGCTTCGACCGTGCGTGGCAATCACAATCAGGTCGATGCCCTTCTCCTTCTGGTAGGCGATAATCTCATCAGCGGGGTCGCCCCAGATGACGCTGGCGAACACGGTCAGCGTTTTGGGGATGCGCTGCTCCATCAACTCCTGCATCGAGCGTTCCGCCGCCTCGCGCATTTCGCTCTCGTAAAGCGGAATCTCCACATTCACGGGTACGGGCACCACATGCAGCGGCGGCACGACATGCAACAGGTGCAACTCGGCGTTGAAATGCTCCGCCAGCTCGACCGCCATGTCGAGCGCGTAGTAAGACGGCTCGCTGAAGTCCGTCGGCGCAAGTATTTTCCTGAACGGCAACCGTATCATAGACACCTCCCGCACTATTGTACCTCTGCGCGGCAGGAATTGGGCGCGTGCGCGGGAACAGAGAGCATGGATTGATGAAACCGCTGGGTCAGCTAACCGTGATTTGCGGGAGCATGTTTGCGGGCAAGTCGGAGGAGCTGATACGCCTCGTGCGCCGCGCGATGTACGCCCGCAAGAAGGTACAGGTGTTCAAACATGCGCTGGACGACCGCTTCGCGCACACCGCCGTCGCCACGCACAACGGCGTGCAGCTGGAAGCTATCCCCGTGCGCAACACGCGCGAGCTGCTGTGCCATCTGGACGCCGACACGGAGGTAATCGCCATCGAGGAGGCGCAGTTTTTCGACGAGGCGCTGGTGCATCTCTGCGTCGAGCTGGCAGACATGGGCAAGGCGGTGATCGCGGCGGGGTTGGATCAGGACTTTCGGCGTCAGCCGTTTGGGATTATGCCGCTCCTGCTGGCGCATGCGGACGAGGTGATTAAACTCCGCGCGATTTGCGTGCAGTGCGGTCGCCCCGCGAGCCATACGCAGCGGCTGGTCGACGGTCGCCCCGCCGCGTGGGACGAGCCGACGATTCTGGTCGGCGCGGAAGACCATTACGAGGCGCGCTGTCGAAACTGCCATCAGGTGCGGCGCATCCCGCCCGCGTATCGGAAACGGCTGCTGAAAGGGCTGCGCCGTGCTGGGGAGACGCCATGAGGTTCCGCTGGTCGGGCGCAACGGCGTGCGATGTGGAGACCGCCGCCGCCCGTCTGAACGACTACTTTCGGCGGGTGGGCTACCGCGCGTTGCCGTCGGAGCTGCGCTGGGCGCGTGGAAGCCTGTGGAAAGCCCTCACGACCATGTCGCCGCGCCAGCTGCCGATGGTGGTCGAAGCGAAGGTGAATCCGTGGGGGACGCAGACGCTGGTGGATGTGACCTACGAATTCCCGCGCACGGTGCGCGCGCTCAGCGAGCAGGACGCCGACCTGATTGTGGCGGAGCTGCGCGGCTTGAACGAGTACCTCCAGCACGGCGCGGCGGACTTCGAGGCGATGCTGCGACTGGAACGCGCCGCACAGCGTCGGGCGCGCGCGGCGTTGCTGAATACGCTGGGGCTGATTGTGTTGATTTCGCTGCCGCTGGCGGGGCTCTTCGGGCAACTGCGGCTGCCCCCGATGCTGGCGTCGACGCTCGGCGGGCTGGTGGGCGGCTTGCTGGCGAGCTACCTGTTCTGGCGATTTATGCGGAGACGGTAGGTACAATCCCCTCCCGATGAGGCGGAGCCGATGGGTCATCCCGCTGACGCTGGCGGTCACGGTCTTCGTGCATTATCTGGATCGGAACAACCTCGCGATTGTGCTGCCGCAAGTCGCGCGGGAGTTCGGCTGGGACGACCGCCAGATGGGGCAGTACGGCAACCTGTTGCTGGGCGCGTTTTATCTGACTTTTGGCGTCGCACAGGTGCTGCTCAGCCCGCTGGCGGAGCGCTGGGGCGTCAAGCGGAGCCTGATGGCGTCCATCGTGGGCTTTTCGGTCTGCACGATGCTGTTTTATCCGCTGGGCGGATCGCTGGGCGCGCTGATTGCCATGCGGCTGTTGCTGGGCGCGGCGGAGAGCGTGCATATGCCGATGAACAGCGCGCTGGTGGGGCGCTGGTTCCCCCCGCACGAGCGCGGGCGGGCGAACTCGATCTATGTGGCGGGCATTCTGGTCGCGCTGGCGCTCGCGCCGCTGCTGGTCGTGCCGCTGGCGGAGCGATTCGGCTGGCGGGCGACCTTTCTCTTGCTGGGCGCGGCAGGGCTGGCGGTGAGCCTGCCGCTGGTCGCGCGGTATGTGAGCGACCAGCCGCCTGACGGGCAGCCATCGTCAGCACAGGCGACGCGCGGGACGCTGCGCAACGCGCTCCGCGCCTACGGCGCGCGCGACCCGCTGGCGTTCTGGCTCTACCTTGCGGCGGGCGTGTGCAACGCCTTCTGCGTGTTCGGTATCCTCAACTGGCTGCCCAGCTATCTGAATCGCACGCGCGGCATCCCGTTTGGCGACCTCAGCCTGCCCCTGTTCAGCGTGTTCCTTGCGGGGATTGTGGGCGTCTTTTTCTGGGCGTACTGGGGCGATCGGACGGGCAGGCGCGTGTCGTTCGCCAGCGTGGGGCTGCTGCTGGCGGGAGTGTGCGTGTTGTTGACGGCGTACACGCCCGCAAACGCGCTCGTGATCGCCCTGCTTGCGCTGGGCGTGTTTTTGCAGAGCAGTTTCAACGCGCAGGAGTTCGCGACTCTGCAGGAGATGTTGCCGTCCCATCGCGTGGGCGCGGGCACAGGGCTTTACAACGGCTTGACCGTGCTGATGGGCGGCGTGGGCGGCTCCGTGATTCCGGGCGCGCTCGTCGCGCTCACGGGCGATTTTCAGGCGGGCATTCTCAGCGTCGCCGTCGGCGCGTGGCTGGTGAGCCTGTTGCTGGGCGCGCTTGCCCTCCGCCGCTCAAGCAGTGGATAAGCCCCAGCGGCAGGGCGCATTGCGTAAAGCAGTGATGGGGCTCACGAGTCCGTCCCGTAGCCGCTGGGGGCGCTTCGAATGTGAATATCGCGCTGGGGGTACGGGATTTCAATCCCATGCTGCTGGAACGCCTCGTAGATGGCGAAGTTCAGGTCGCTGATCAGTTTGCCGCGCTTGTGTACCAGGGTCGTACTCCACACGCGCAGCTCGAACTCCACCGCGCTGTCGCCGAACGCCATCAGGCGCACCACAGGCGCGGGGTCGTCCAGCACATCGGGGTTCTCGCGGGCGACCTGCAGCAGCAGTCGCTCCACCAGGCGCAGGTCGCTGCCGTAGGCGACGCCGACGGGGATTTTGAAGCGCACGCGCGGGTCGTTCTGCGTCCAGTTGGTCACAGGCTCCGAAATGAAGTAGGAGTTGGGCACAATCACGGCGATGTTGTCGTTGGTAATCACGGTGGTGGCGCGCGCGCCGATGGCGACCACCTGCCCGTCGATGCCGCCCACCTCCACACGGTCGCCGACCTTGATGGGGCGCTCCAGCAGGATGATAATCCCGCTGATGAAGTTGTTCGCGATGTTCTGCAGTCCGAAGCCGATTCCGACGCCGATTGCGCCCGCCAGCACATTCAGCGCGGTCAGGTCAATCCCCGCGCTCTGAATAATCACGATACTGCCCAGAAACAGCACGAAGTAGCGCAGGAGTGCGCCGATAGCTTCGCGTGCGCCGATATCGAGGCTGGTGCGCGCCAGCAGCCGACGCGCAATCAGACGCTTGACCCACAGCGAAATCAGGTAGAGCGCGGCGAAGCTGAGAACAACGGTCGCCACGGCGCCGACGGTCAGCGCGCCCGCGCCCACCCGAAACAGCGGGTAGTCCCACAGCTGGCGCAGGAACTCCATTACCGCCGAAAGACCCATTTCTGGGCGTTGCGCAGGCGTTGCAGCACGCGCGGCTTGCCCAGCGCTTCAATCATCTCGAACAGGCTGGGTCCCGTGGTGCGTCCGCTGAGCGCGATGCGCGTGGGGTGGATGACCTCGCCGCCTTTGACGCCCAGCCACGCAATCACCTCGCGCGTGACGCGCTCAATCTCAGGCGCGGTGAACGGCTCCAGCGCTTCGTAGCGGCGAATCAGCTCCTCCAGCATCTGCGGGATGTGCGGCTCGCCGTACCACTTGCGCACCGCCGCCTCGTCGACAGGGTACTCGTCGGTGAAGAAGAAGTCCAGCAGGCGCGGCGCGTCGCTGAGCAGTTTCATCTTCTCCTGCTCCAGCGGCACGACCTGCGCCACATACGCCCGCGTCGCCTCGTCCAGCGTCTGGGGAACCAGCCCCGCCTGCTGCAGATACGGCAGACACAGCTCGACCAGCCGCTCTTTCGGCAGCTCGCGGATGTAGTGCCCGTTCATCCACAGCAGCTTGTCGTGATGGAAGATGAACGGGTTATCCGAAATGCGCTCGATGGAGAACAGCTCGATAATCTCCGCGCGGCTGAGAATCTCGCGGTCGTCGCCGGGGTTCCAGCCGCAGAGCGCCAGAAAGTTGAACATGGCGTCGGACAGGTAGCCCTGACGGATGAATTCGGGCATATCGGTTGCGCCGTGCCGTTTGGAGAGCTTCTGTCGGTCGGGTCCCAACAGCAGGGGCAGGTGGGCGAACTGGGGCGGCGCCCAGCCCAGCGCGGCGTAGAGGTTCAAATGGCGCGGCATGCTCGAAATCCACTCGTCGCCGCGCATCACATGGGTAATCTCCATCAGGTGGTCGTCCACCACATTCGCCAGGTGATAGGTCGGGAAGCCGTCCGACTTGAGCATCACGAAGTCGTCGGTGAGCTTGTTCTGGAACACGGTGCGCCCGTGAATGAGGTCTTCGTACTCCACCGTGCCCTCCAGCGGCATTTTGAAGCGAATCACATAGGGCAGCCCCGATTCTTCGCGCGCTTTGACTTCGGCGGGAGTGAGCTTGCGGCAGCGGCGGTCGTACATGGTGGCGGCGGCGCCCTGCGCGCGTTGCTGGGCGCGCATCTGCTCCAGCTCCTCAGGCGTGCAGAAGCACTTGTACGCCTTGCCCTCCGCCACCAGCTGGTGGGCAATCTGGTGGTAAATCTCCAGCCGTTGCGACTGGTGGTACGGCGCGTGCGGACCGCCCACTTCGGGACCCTCGTCCCAGTCCAGCCCCAGCCAGCGCAGTGAACTCAGAATCGCCTGCTCGGAGCCTTCCACGAAGCGCGCGCGGTCGGTGTCTTCGATGCGCACGATGAACTTGCCCCCGTGATGGCGGGCGAAGACCCAGTTGAACAGCGCGGTGCGAATGTTGCCCACATGGGGCATGCCCGTTGGGCTGGGCGCGTAGCGTACCCGAACCATCAAGCCAAGCCTCCTGCAACGATACACAGCATAGCGGTATTGTACCTACTTCTGGCTCTCGCGCAGGCGCGCGGCGACCGACGGAATGACCTGCGCGCGCAGGTGAATCGCGTCCTCGTGGTAGTCCACCGACAGCACGCGCCCGTACTCGTAGCACTCGGCAAGCAGCGCTGTCGCCTCGTAGGGCAGCCACACATCGACGCTCACCAGCATCCCCTGCACAGTCGCCACGATGCGATCCATCAGGTGCGGGATGCCCTGCGCGAATCGCGCGGAGATATAGACCGCGTTGGGCGTGTCGGCGACCAGCTGGCGCAGCAACGCCGTGTCGCGCACGCAGTCCGCCTTGTTGAACACGGTAATCGTCGGCTTCTGGTCTGCCTGCAGTTCGACCAGCGTGGTCTCGACGGCGTCGCGTTGTAGCTCCCAGTGCGGGCTGGAGATGTCTATTACATGAATCAGGAAATCCGCCTCGCGCACCTCTTCGAGCGTGGCGTAGAAGGCTTCCAGCAGCATCGGCGGCAGGTTCTCCACGAAGCCGACGGTATCGGTCAGCAGCACCGACCAGCCGTCGGGCAGCACGACGCGGCGGGTGGTGGGGTCCAGCGTGGCGAACACGCGATTGTCCACATAGGTCTGTGCGCCCGACAGCACATTCAGCAGGGTGGATTTGCCCGCGTTGGTGTAGCCGACAATCGCGCCGCTGGGGAAGGGCAGCTTGCGCCGTGCGCTGCGCTGGTGGAGCCGCTGGCGGCGCATCTCTTCGATTTCGTGGCGCAGGTGGGCGACGCGCTCGCGGATGCGCCGCTTGTCGATCTCCAGTTTCGTCTCGCCGGGGCCGCGCGTGCCGATGCCGCCGCCCAACCGGGAGAGCGCAACGCCCTTGCCCGACAGGCGCGGCGTCAGGTACAGCAGCTGCGCCAGCTCCACCTGCAACGCGCCCTCGCGCGAGCGCGCCCGCTGCGCGAAAATGTCCAGGATCAGCTGCGTGCGGTCAATCACGCGCGTCTGGGTAATCTGCTCCAGATTGCGCTGCTGCACGGGGTTCAGCTCCACATCGAACAGAATCACATCCGCTTCGTGTTCGCGGGCGAGCTGGAACAGCGCTTCGGCTTTGCCTTTGCCGATGTAGGTGGCGACATCGGGGATGGGGCGTTTCTGACGCGCTTCCGCAACGATACGGACGCCTGCAGAGTGGGCAAGGGCGCGTATCTCGTCGCTCCAGTAGGCTTCCTCGTGCCCGTCGGGATGGCAGAAGACCAGGATTGCTCGCTCAGCCTGCCCGATTTCGGTTAGTCGGTGCGGGATTGCGCGTCACCCCCTGTGAGTTCGAGTTTCTGCACGCGGCGATGGTGGCGGTCTTCGGGGCTGAACCCCGTGCGCAGGAACGCCTCCACCGTCGCGCGGGCGAGTTCGGGTCCGACCACGCGCGCGCCCAGACAGATGATGTTCGCGTTGTTGTGTTCGCGAGCAAGCGCGGCGGAGACGGGTTCGCTGGCGTTCGCCGCGCGAATGCCCGGACGCTTGTTCGCGGCGATGCTCATGCCAATCCCCGTGCCGCAGATGAGAATCCCCAGCGCCGGGCGCGGCGCGTTCACCAGTCGCTCGGTCAGCATATGGGCGATGTCGGGATAGTCGGCAGGCTCTTCGGAATGCACGCCGACATCGACAATCTCGTAGCCCTGCTGCGTCAGGTGATTTTTCAGGTACTCCTTGAGCGAAAACCCTGCGTGGTCGGCGCCCATAAACAGAATCATCGATTCACCTCCGCATCAGACTGCGCGCGCAGCACGCCGTTGCCCTCTTTTGTGGCGTGCAGTTGGTCGCGCAGAATCTCCAGCGCCTTTTTCAGTTGCATGTCGCGCGCCTTGTCGTCCTCGGTCATGCGCCAGTCGTCGGGATTTTTGACCTCGATATCGGGTTTAAGACCGCCGACGCGCTTGCCGTCGACCACCTTCGCGTTCAGGTCGGTGCCGTTCGGCGTGAGGTACTTGGCGGTGGTGATGGCGACGGCGGTGTTCTGCGAGGTGGGGATGACCGTCTGCACCAGCCCCTTGCCGAACGAGTCTTCGCCGATGAGGGGCGCGACTTTGTGGTCGCGCAGCGCGCCTGCGACAATCTCCGACGCGCTCGCGCTGCCGCCGTTAATCAACACGACCATCGGCGTCTGCAAGTTGGCGTATCGCCCGCGCAGGGTGTAGCGCCGCTCCAGCAGTCCCTGCCTGCCGACGACGCTCACCACCACCTGCTCGCCCGCGATGAATCGGCTCGCGACCTCGATGGACGAGTCGAGCAGCCCGCCGGGGTTCGCGCGCAGGTCGAGAATAATCGCGCGTCCGCCTTCCTGCCGAATCTGGTTCAGGGCGCGATCGAGCAGCGCGGGCGCCTTCTCGCTGAAGTTCTGCAGCCAGATGCGATAGATTTTGTTCTCGTCGTCTTCGAGGTAGACATCGACGGTCGGGCTTTCGACGAGGTCGCGCTTGAGGGTCACCGTGAACGGCTCCTCGTCGCCGCGGCGGATGGTGAGTTTGACCTCGGTGAAGCGCGGTCCGCGGATGAGGCGCACGGCTTCGTCGAGGGCGATTCGCTCCAGGCTCTTGCCGTCCACCGCGATGATGATGTCGCCGGGCAGCAGTCCTGCCTTTTTGGCGGGGCTATCGGGCAACGGGCGCACGATGCGCGCGCCGCCCGGCGCGTCTTCCAGCAGCGCGCCGATGCCCGTGAAGCTGCCCGAAGTGTCCTCCTGCATGCGGCGGAAGGCGTCGGGGTCCATAAAGCGCGTGTAGGGGTCTTCCAGCGCGCTTAGCATCCCGTCGATGCTGGTGTAGGTCAGCTTGTCGACCGCGGGCGGCTTGCCGTAGTAGTGCGCCTCCACCTCCGCAAGCGCACTGCGGAAGGCGTCCGTCGGCTCCAGCGCGGGGCGGTGTGTCAGGTTCGTCAGGGGGGTGCGCAGCAGCGACGGCGAGGCGTGGGTCAGCACGGCATACGCCTCCGACCCCACAAACCCGCCCACAAACAGCACGGGCATCAGCAACAGCGTGTAGACCCAGGCGCGTCCGCGTTCTCTCATGACTGTTTCTCCTGCGATTGTAGCCAGCGTAGGGCGCGCTCCAGCGCGGGGTCGCCGCCCGGTTGTCCGCGCATGCGCGGCTCCGCCGCGACGCGCACATCGGGCGTAATGCCCTTCTGATGGAACTTCGCGCCGTCCAGCCCCATGTAGCGCCCGACGGTGAGGGTGAAGCCCGACCCGTCCTTGAGCTGGTACAGGTTCGTTTGCGAGGCGTCGCCGAAGGTCGGCATGCCGAAGATTCGGGCGTTCGCGGTCTGTCGGATCGCCAGCGCGGTCAGCTCCGCCACATTGTAAGTGCCCCGATCCACCAGCACGGCGATGGGCAAGCGGGCAGGTTGCGGCGCGTTGGGCAGGCTGAGCGGGCGCGTGCGGTACCGATTGCCCTCGCGGTATTCGACCTGCGCGACCTGCTGTTTGGTCGCTATCAGGCGCAGCATCTGGAGCGCGGGCTCCTGTTGCCCGATCGCGACTCCGCGCAGGTCGATCACCAGCCCCTTCGCGCCGCCCTGTTTGAGCGTGCGCAGCGCATTGGCAAATTCGCGGCTGGCGGCGGCGTTCAGCATATTCGGGCGCAGGTAGCCCCAGCGTCCCTGAATCAGTTGATAGTCCAGCGGGCGCACGCGCGTGGCGGCGCGGCGAACCTCCACCTCCAGCGTCTGTCCAGCGCGCTTGACCGTGAGTTTGAGCGGTTTAGCGTCTTTCGCGTCGGCAGGCGTCTGGCTTAGCTGGCGGATGGCTTCGCTGATGGAGAGGCTCTTTTGCAGCCGCTGGCGGGCGCGCTCGCTTGCCTGGCGAATCTGCTCACGCGAACTGTGCATCCGCTGCAGCTGGGCAATCTCCGCGAACGGGTCTTCGGAGATGACCCACTGCCCATCGATGGCGTCGATAAAGTCGCCCTGCTTCAGCCCCGCTTTCTCCGCAGGCGAGTTGGGCGCGACGGCGACCACCTGCAACAGGTTCTGCTCCAACGGGGCGGTCTCCTCGCCTATGCGCAGGGTTGTCGTGCGCTTCACGACGGTCAGCACCGCGCCGATGCCCTGCACCTCGCCGCTGAGCGCACGGGTGAACTGCTCGTGCTGCTCCGGGCGCAGGAACTGCGAGCGCGGGTCATTCAGCGACGCCAGCAACGCCTCCAGCGAGCCGTGCGCAAGCTTGTCGCTCTCGACAGGCTCCACATATTCGTCACGCACGAGGCGGAACACACGGTCATAGAGCGCGACCATCGATGGTTCAGAGACCTTTGCGTTGGTCGCGGGTGTGCGGGCGTCCGCCAGCGCCGGCGCGAAGTCGCGCTGCACCACCACTGCCGTCCCGTTCTGCGTTGAACGGCTCACCAGCAAGTTGCGGGTCAGCCAGCCGCTGGCAAACACCAGTCCCAGCGCCAGCACGCTAACTCCCCCGCGAAGCCATTTCGTTCTCACGCGATATTGTCCTCCACTATCCGAATTGTATCCCATGTCAGCGTAGAAAGTTCCCCGCCTACAGGATATATCGGCTCAGGTCGGTGTCTTTCACCACATCGGCGAGCTTGCTCTGCACATAGGCGCGGTCGATGACCACGCGCTCGCCTGCATGGTCAGGCGCGTCGAAGGAAAGGTCTTCCATCAGCCGCTCCATCACGGTATGCAGGCGTCGTGCGCCGATGTTCTCGGTTCGGGCGTTCACCTCGCCGGCGATTCGCGCAATCTCGTCGATGGCGTCGGGCGTGAACTCCAGCTGCACCCCTTCGGTCGCCATGAGCTGCTGGTACTGCTTGGTGAGCGCGTTCTGGGGTTCCGTGAGGATGCGTCGGAAGTCTTCCGAACCCAGCGGCTCCAGCTCCACCCGAATCGGCAGTCGCCCCTGCAGCTCAGGAATCAGGTCGGACGGCTTGGCGGTATGGAACGCGCCCGCCGCGATAAACAGGATATGGTCCGTGCGCACGGGACCGAACTTGGTCGTGACAGTCGAGCCTTCGATGATGGGCAGCAGGTCGCGTTGCACGCCCTCGCGACTCACATCGGGACCCACCGCGCGTCCCGAACCCGCGATTTTGTCGATCTCGTCCAGGAAGATTATCCCGGTCTGCTCCACGCGCTGGATGGCTTCGCTGACGACGGCGGAGCGGTCAATCATCTTGCGGGCTTCCTGCTGCGTGAAGATATCGAGCGCTTCGGCGATGGTGACCACGCGCTTGCTGCGGCTGCGGGGACCAAAAGGCGGCAGCAGGTCGGTGTCCAGCCCCATCTCCTCGATGCCCTGCGGCGAAAAGACCTGAACGAAGGGCGTGAGGTTCTCCTCGACTTCGATTTCGATGGTCTCTTTGTCGCGTGCGCCCGATTTGAGTTGCTCCATAATCTGGCGTCGGCGCGTGCGGCGGTCAGTTTTTTCGGTGGACGGCTCCTCCACAGGCGCCTCTTCCTCGTCCTCTTCGAACTGGTTGAGCATCTGGAACAGCATTTCGAGGGGCGAACTCTCGCGTCGGCGGGAGCGTTTGGGGCGTTCGCTTCGATCCAGAAGCAAAGTCGCGAGCCGTTCGTAGGCGCGTCGCTGCGCTTTCGGGCGCGCTTCCTGAATCTTCTCCTGCTCCACCATGCGCACGGCGATATTGGTCAGGTCGCGCACCATCGAGTCGACATCGCGCCCGACATAGCCGACTTCGGTGAACTTGGTCGCCTCCACCTTCACGAACGGCGCGCGCACCAGCATCGCCAGCCGCCGCGCAATCTCCGTCTTGCCGACGCCCGTGGGACCAATCATCAGGATGTTTTTGGGCAAAATCTCGTCGCGCAGTTCGGGCGAGAGTTGCTGGCGGCGGTAGCGGTTGCGCAGGGCAATCGCGACGGCGCGTTTGGCTTTATTTTGTCCAACGATATATTTGTCCAGCTCCGCCACTATCTGGCGCGGCGTGAGCGACTCAATCGGGATGATGGTCTCAATTCTCACAGCACAAGTGTACCCCGCGCAACGGTTTGAAACGGGACATGGTGGGCCGTGCAGGACTCGAACCTGCGACCCGCTGATTAAGAGTCAGCTGCTCTACCAACTGAGCTAACGGCCCATCTGGGGGGACCGATGGGACTCGAACCCACGACCTCCTGAGCCACAGTCAGGCGCTCTAACCGACTGAGCTACGATCCCCGCGCGGGTGCAATTATACCCGTGCGCAGGGGCGCGAATTCAAGGGGAACATGAGCAGGAATCCCCCCATCAGAATCGTATCTATTCACAGGGGGCGACGATGCGCTTCACGGAGCCGCTGTATTTGCTGTTGCTGCCGATTGTGTGGGGCTGGGTCTGGTGGACGGGTCGGCGTCTGCTGGGCGTGAGTCGGGCGCGGCGACGGCTGATTCTCGCGCTTCGCATGGCGCTGGCGTTGCTAATCGTGCTGGCGCTGGCGGGCTGGCAGGGGATTAGTTCGCTGCGGAGCGTCTGTACGGTGTTCGTGCTGGATCAGTCGGCGAGCGTCTCCGATTCGGGGCGCGCCGCCGCACAGGAATACCTCACAAACGCGCTTGCCCGCGCGCCCGACGATTCGCGCACGGGGCTGGTGGCGTTCGGCGCGGAGCCGATTGTGGAGTGGCTGCCCGCGCCGCGCCAGGCTGCCGACAAGCTGTACGCCAAGCCGAACCCCGACGGCACGGATATCGCCGCCGCGCTGCGTCTGGCGAGCGCGCTGTTCCCCGACGGCTACGCGCGGCGCATCGTGCTGCTGACCGACGGCAACGAGACGGCGGGCGACGCCTACGCCGCCGCGCAGGTCGCTGCGGTGGAGGGCATCCCGATCGATGTCGTGCCCCTGCCGACGGGCAAGGCGGGCAACGACGCGCTGATTGAAGCGCTGGAAGCGCCCAGCGTCGCCAAAGTTGGCGAGCCGTACACGGTGCGCATCGTGGTACAGTCCCAGCGCCATGCGGAGGGCGCGATTGTGCTGGATCGGGAGGGCGCGCCCCTGAAGCGTATCCCCGTCAAACTTTCGCCGGGCACGAACCTGATTACGACTACCTTGCGCGCCGACAAGCCGGGCGTGCAGCGCGTCCGCGCCGTGCTGGAAGCCCTGCCCGACAGCGACCCGCGCAACAATCTGGGGCTGGCGCTGACCCGCGTACAGGGCAAGCCGCATGTGCTGATTGCCGAAGGCGCGCGCGGCGCGAGCGACGCGCTCGAACGCGCCCTGCGTGCGAACGCAATTGCCGTCACGCGCGTGCGCGAGGGCAGCTTCCCCGAACGCCCTGAAAAGCTGCTGGACTACGACGCCATCGTGTTCAACGACTTCCCCGCGACCGCGCTCAGCCCCCAGCAGATGGACGCCGTGAAGACCGCCGTGCGCGACGGGGGCGTCGGCTTCGTAATGATTGGCGGCGAACAGTCGTATCAGGTGGGCGGCTACTACGGCACGCCCATCGCCGAACTGCTGCCCATTGATCTGGACATCAAGCATCGGCAGGTGCATCACGCGGCGACGGTTGTGCTGATTGTGGACGCTTCGGGCAGCATGAACGAGCATTTAGGCGGGCACAAAGTGGCGCATCTGGCGGCGGAAGCCTCGATTCGCACCCTGCAGATGCTGCGCCCGATAGACCGCTTCGGGGTGATTATCAGCAGTCATGGGTCGGACTGGCTGCTGCCCGATATGGCGCGCACGGGGTTTGACCCGTTCAGCTGCGACGGGCGTCAGTTTCAGGGCTGTCATGGGCAGCGGGCGGGTCAGCCGCCGAGCGCGATTTTCCCCGCCAGCGAGCGCGAGCCGATTATCGCCGTGCTGCAGAAGGTGTACGGCACGGGCGGCGGCATTTTCGTGCGCGGGAGCCTCGAAATGGCGATGCGCGGGATGATGCGCGAGCCGCCTGACCGTGCGCGGCACATCATCATGCTGGCGGACGCGACCGACTGCGACGAGCAGGAGGGCAGCCTGCAGCGGGCGCAACAGTTGCGGGCGATGGGCGTGACGCTGAGCGTGGTGGCGTTCGGCAAGGGCGACGCGACCAACTTCCTGAAGCAGCTGGCGCGGGTGGGCGGCGGGCAGTTCTACCAGACGCGCGACGCCAGCTCGCTGCCCCGCCTGTTCACCGCCGATGTGAGCGCAATGACCCGCACCGCAATCGAACAGGGCGCGTTCCTGCCCAAAGTGAACACAGCGGACGAACGCCTGCGCGAGGTGGACTGGCGCCGCACGCCCGCGCTGCTGGCGTATAACCTGACCTCCGAGCGACCGCTGGCGCAGACGCTGATGCGCACGGAGAAAAATGACCCGCTGCTGGCGGTTTGGCGCTACGGGCTGGGCACGGCGATTGCCTTCACCTCGGACGCGCAGCCGCGCTGGGCGCAACGCTGGCTGGGCTGGGAGGGCTATCCGGTCTTCTGGACGCAGGTCATCCGCAGCGCGATGCGCCCCAGCGCGCAGCCCAATCTGGGGCTGACCGCGACCGTGCGCAACGGGCAGGCGATAGTGGAGCTGCAGGCGTTCACCCCGCAGGGCGAACCCATCAGCGGGCTGACTCCGAAGCTCACGGTGGGCGCGCCGTCGGGCGAGACGACCGAGCTGACGCTGAGCATGGAGGGCGCGGGACGCTACACGGCGCAGTTCCCGCTGCGCGGGCAGGGGCTCTATGTGCTGAGTACGCAGGGCGACTTCGGTGGGGGACGCGCCAGCACACTCACCACCGCTCTGGCAATCCCCTATCCGCTGGAATACCGTTTCTACCGCCCGAACCGCCCGCTGCTGGAGCGGATAGCGTCGCTGACGGGCGGGCGCGTCGCGCCAGAGCCTGCACGCGCCTACGACCTGCCGCCCGCGCCCCAGCGGTTCACGCGCGATTTGTGGACGCTGGCGCTGATGCTCGCACTGCTGCTGCTAATGGTGGACATCACGGTTCGGCGCGTGGTGATTACGATTCCCGAAGCGCTCGCCGCGCTTGTAGGGCGGTTGCGCATGCGTCGGCAGCGGCGCGTCATCACGGCGCCTGTCGCCGAGCGGTTGCAGGCTGCCAAGCAACGCGCCACTCAGCGCACGCCTACCCCGACCGCGCCGCGCGCGCAGACGGCTGCCCCAACCGTGCGCGCCGCAACCCCGCCGCCTGAGGGAAAGCCCCCACCTGCCACGCCCACGCCCAGCCCAGTACGCACAGACAACGCGCCCGCCGATACGCTGGGACGCCTGCTCAAAGCCAAGCGACGCGGCGGCGATTAATCAAAAATCCGCAGCCCGGCGCTGTTCCAGTCGTCCAGGAAGCGTTTCAAGCCGATGTCGGTCAGCGGGTGCTGGAACAGCTGCTCGAACACCTTGAAGGGCATGGTGGCGATGTGCGCGCCCAGTCGCGCCGCCTCGACCACATGCATCGGATGGCGGATGCTGGCGACCAGCACCTCGCTGTCGAAGCCATAGTTCTCCACGATTTGCACGGCGTCTTCAATCGTGCGCATGCCCTCGCTGGAGACATCGTCCACACGCCCGACGAACACGCTGATGTAGGCGGCGCCCGCTTTCGCTGCCAGCAGCGCCTGCGCTGGCGAGAAGACCAGCGTCATATTCACGCGGATGCCCTCGCGCGCCAGCTGGCGCGTGGCGGCAATCCCCGCGGGCGTCATCGGCACTTTGACCACGATATTGGGCGCCCACGAGGCAATCTCGTGCGCCTCACGCAGGATATCAGCAGTGGTGGTTCCAACAACCTCCGCGCTGATGGAGCCGTGCGGCAGGATGGAACAGATTTCCAGCACCGTCTCTTTGAAGCCGCGCCCGGATTGCGCAATCAGCGAGGGGTTGGTCGTCACGCCGTCCAGCACGCCCCATTCAGCGGCTTTGCGGACTTCCTCGACTTTGCCTGTGTCTACGAAGAGTTTCATGGGAGGCTCCTGTGTGGTTTTGGCTGCCGGGGGTGGATTCGAACCACCACTACCAGATCCAGAGTCTGGCGTCCTGCCGTTAGACGACCCGGCAACGCGCGTGTATTATACCCGTTCTCTGTGGGTGTATGCAAGCCCCTACCCGTTGTGGCGCGCCCGATACAACCGACACGGAGGCAACCGTGAAGGCTACCAGACTCAGCCTTTTTGTTTCGAGTAGTGAGATTAGAGAAGCGTTCACACTCTGGCTCGAATCGCTTCAGGCGCGCGCCATCGCGCCACGCACGCTGGAAAACTATCGCGAGAGCGTCTCTGGATTCGTAGACTTCCTGGAACAACACGCCCCGACACTGGACGCCGTACAACCCCACCACATTCGCAAGTGGCTGATACACAGGCAACAGGCTGGCGTGTCCCCCCACACCCTGCGCAACGCCTATCGGCTCCCTCGGATGTTCTGGCGTTGGTGCTTGCGCGAGGAACTCACTACCAACGACCCGTTTCTGAAGGTAGAGAAACCCAGAGTGCCAGCAACGGTTAAGCCTGCTCTGTCCCCCGAAGAGGTAGAGGCTATCCTGAAAGCGTGCGACGGAAAACACTGGCTCCACCTGCGCGATAAAGCACTGGTGCTGATACTGCTGGACACGGGTTTACGAATCCACGAGGCGCACAGCCTCACAGTCGCTGACGCTTCGCGCGAATCCCTTCTCATCAGGGGCAAAGGGGGCAAGCAGCGCGTGGTGTTCCTATCCTATCAGGTGCGCCTTGCGCTCAGACGCTACCTGAACGCCTGCCCGTACCCTTTGACTGACGAATCGCCCCTGTGGTGGGGCAGACACGGCGCACTGACGCTGATGGGTCTCAAGAGCGTGGTACGCGATATAGGCGAACGCGCAGGCTTGAAAAAACGCCTTGGACCCCACGCTTTCAGGCGTACCTTCGCCACCTGGAGCCTGCGCAACGGGATTGACCTTGAACAGTTGCGCCTGCTGATGGGGCATAGCGACTATACGGTATTGCGCCAGTATCTTGCGCTGGTGGAAGCCGACCTCCAGCACGCCCATCAGCAACATAGCCCGTTGACCAATCTGCAGAAGCGATAATCGCTGATTGCGCTCCCGTCATCAGACGGCGTGGGGGAGACTCCCCTGCGCCGTATTCCTTTATGATGGCAAGGAATCATCAGATATGGGATTGTGTGCGCGACTACCTGACGCAGAATCCAGAAGCCACCTACACGGAACTGCTGGATTGGTTGAAAACGCACGGGGTACGCCTCTCCTATCGCGCCCTGCAGTGCAAAGCCAAGCGATGGGAACGCAAAGGCTGGATAGGGATTGAACGGCGTGGCGCGCCCCCGACAGCCTATCTCGCGTTGCCAGAAAAACGCGCAAATAGACCTGACATGCTGGCACAAAAAAGTTCCAATTCCCTCGCTATGCGTGTCGCGCGTAAGTGGGGTGTGTCGGTACGAACGATGTATCGTGCGTTCCGTTTCAGCAAAACGATGTTGCAGATACAAGCGCACTACCCCGACGCCTGCACCGTGATACATACTCATCGGGAGCAACTGCGAGGCGTTGTGAACCTGCTGCCCCTAATCCCCATGCGCCTGATACCGTTTGTCGCCAAGCGCGTGGCAGCAGGCGAGACCTCCCTGACGCGCATTGTGCGTGAGCTTCTGCACGATGAGACGCTACGCAGTCAACTCACGGCAGAGGAGCGTATGCGTTTGTGCAAGGGCGTCGGACGGAGACGCCCATCACAGGCGCAGGAAGTATATGAACTGGCGCGACATCTGAGCGCGCTTAGCGAAGCCCTTGAAAAGATATGCGCAATAGGCTCTCAAACAGACAACAGGGAACTTCTGCACTATGCACAGAAAGCCCAGTACGACTTGACATGTATCATAGAGAAATGGGTATAATACACCCACTGGTGTTCAAGAAGTGCAACGGGTCATACGACTTCTATTCTGAGCATCTTGATTGGCACGCCTGCAGTCAATCAGCAGGCGAGCCGAAGCGCGCTTTTGAGGCGTATCTGGTGTATCGCGATACGCTCTCCCTAGATGCTGCAGCCCGTGCGCTGGGCGTTTCGCCCCATCAGGTGGCTGAGTGGCGCAGACAATATCAGTGGGATGAGCGTGTAAAGGTACATCTGGCTGAATCGTCGCGCAGGAGCAGAGCGATAGCAGCCCGTGTGCAAACGGCAAGCGCGCTATCGGCGTTGGAGTATCTTCACCATGCCGTGAAAAATGAAACGCTCCCCCCTGCAGAACGGCGCAAATCGGCTGAACTCATTTTGAGAATGGTCGGCTACTTACATTTTTGCGTTTCAGACACGCCGTTGCTTCACGCGCAGGCTTTCTTACCCTTAGTACCCATGAAGAATAAGAAGCTTCCGTTCGCTGTCAACATTCCCGACCACAGACCCAAAAGCCGAGTTGCTGGTAAAAGACCCGACTCCTGCACGACACGCTGCTAACCTGTATGGCAATTCGGACGCAGACAAATAAAAGCGAGTCTAAGATGAGTGCAAGACCAACATAAATCGATCAAAGACCTGCGCGTTGACGCGAATCGGAACCGAAACGATGAGTGGAAGAAGCAAAAATGCGCGCTTATACCCCATTTGTGTCGCAAAAGTCAACTTTCGGAAGAAAAGAAGTCCTCTATGGCTTTCTATCGGTTTAAAGCATAAAAGGGTTGACAAGGACAATAACATCGGGTATAATAGGGGCATAATAAAAAGCGACGGGGTATAATCCCCGTCGCTAGATCGGACAGAGAGAGCGCTTGTTGGATTGGCCTCTGACACGCTCTCTCACTAGAGAATGTGGGGTATCGCCCACATAGCCTTATTATACCACGAGTCGCGCTGTTGTGTCAAGCGACAGTGGGTAATGGGCAATACCCCCCATTCTCCCCTAACTACTCCAAGTACGGAGGTTATGTATGAACAGACTGAAACAACTCAGGACGAGTCGGGGGCTTCCTGTGGACGCCTTCGCACATATCGCTGGCGTCTCTCCACGAACGGTAGTTCTTTGGGAGCGTTTCGGGCTCGCGCCCAAGCGACGCGACACTGTTGAGCGTATCGCTCGCGCTCTGGGTGTTGAGCCCGACTTCCTGTTGAACGACGCAGACACACAAGGAGGTGAGGTGCAACTGTGAGAGTAGCACAATCCCCCCACCTCGCAGGCAGGGGGAAAGTCATGGTGAGTGGGTTGAAGTTAGCTGTATTGTACCTAACACACGCTATCGGCAGCCATATGCGAACGGCGTACATCTGCCAGACTGTGAATTCAGGGGAGGGCGAAACACATGAGTCGCTATCCTAACAAGCCGACTTTTGAAGACGCCGTGCGCGTACTGCGCGTTGGCCCTATTAAGAAGGATTCCAAGGGATGCAGATACACCGTCGCCTTTTGCCCTGTTCACGGGGACTGCAACCGTCCAAACCTCAACCTGAAAGAAACCCCAGAGGGGAAATTGTTAGTGAAGTGCTGGGCTGGTTGCAACCAAGATACTGTGTGGAATGAGATTTGTAGGCTAGTGGCAAATCAATCTGTGCGCTCACACTCAAGCCTGCCCAATCAGCATACACACGAGCAACTCACTTGCAACGACTCTATGGCTCAGTCGGCAGACGCGCCTGCAGCGTCTGCTCGTGAACCCCTCACGCTGGATACCTACGCTCGCGCGAAGCGACTGGACGCCGACCGACTGCGTGAGTGGGGATTGATTGAAGACGAGCGCAGAATCGCTATCCCCTACCTCGACGCAGACGGCAATCATGTCGCCACGCGCTACCGACACACACTGGAAGGCGAGAATCGCTTCACTTGGGAACGGGGAAATCGACCCTGGCTGTACGGATTGTGGCGATTGCCTGAGTGGAACGATTCGGAAACCCTCTACCTGTGCGAAGGGGAAACCGACACGCTCACCCTCTGGCACGCTGACCTGAACGCAGTGGGGATACCAGGGGCAACCACATGGCGTGAGGCGTGGTGGGAGCCACTGCAACGCTTCGCGCAAATCTGTATCATCCCCGACGCCGACAACGCAGGACAACAACTCCTGCAGAAACTCGCCAACACCTGCCCCCTGACCCTGTTGGAGCGCGTGCAGGTGCTTCAACTGCCTGAAGGCGTCAAGGACGCGAACGCGCTCTGGCTACAGGTGGACGCCGACGCCGAGCGATTTCGCCGTGCGCTGGAGAACGGCACGCGCCAACCATTTTTCCATTTTTCCACCCTTAATACCCCTGGAAAAATGGAAAAAACGCCAGAGCCTATCGACCTCGCTGAACGGCAGCCCCAACCGACGCAGTGGCTCGTGAAAAATCTGATACCTGCCCGACACGCGACGAACCTCTACGGCGACAGTGGAACCTGCAAGAGCCTGCTCGCGCTCCATCTCGCGCTGTGTGTGATAGAGGGCATCCCGTTTCTGGGCTATCCCGTTCACAGGCGAGGGAAGGTGCTGTACCTCGACCTTGAGCTGGACGCCGAGATACACACGGCGCGCTGGTGGGCTGTGGCGCACGGGGCTGGGTACGCCGAACCCCCGAAAGGACTGCGTTATGTGCGCCTGCGCGAACTACTGGGCGACCTGCCCACGCTGTATACGCTGATAGAGCAGGAGCAGCCTGCGCTGGTGATACTGGACAGTTTCGGGAAAGCAGTGGGCGACCCGTTAGACCCACAACGGTCAATTCAGGTGTACGACCTGATAGACACGCTCCCTGTGCCCGTGCTGGTGATTGACCATATCGCGAAACCGAGCGCAGACACGCCCACTGAGTCGATGCGCGAGTATGGAACCGTGTATAAACGCCACTATGCTCGCAGTGCGCTACAGGTGGACTTGCAGGGGCGCGAGGTGGGGCGCGTCGCGATAATCCTGCGCCAGCAAAAGAGCAACTTCGGGGCTGTCGCGCCTGAGATTCCCCTCACGATAGAGATAGACTCCGAAGCAGACCTGCTGCTGGAGGTGCGCTTCAAGTCGGGGGGTACAACCGTCGCTGAAAACGCCGAGTTGTTTGGGCGTCGGGGCGAGATTGTACGCTACCTGCGCGAACACGGCGAGGCGAGCATGAAGGAGATAGGGGATGAGACAGGGATCCCCACCACCACCCTGTATCGGTTGCTCGGAGTGCTGGAGAGGGACAATCTCATAGAGGCGATTCCGAACACGCGCCCCAAGCAATACAGGCTGCGAGACGATTTTTCCAAATTTCCACCCCTTAAGGATGGAAAAATGGAAAAACGCGACGCGCCTTCTGAATCGTCTGCCACCACGCCCCTCAGTAGCATACGCAAGTTAGTGCTACAAGCCTTGATGGGCTTAGACAACCCGACGCAGGAGGAAATCACGGACTACCTGCGCATGTTCGATGTCTCGCGCGAGCAGGTAGAGCGCACGCTGGCTGCACTCACACAGGAAGGGGTTGTATCGGCGCGTGCTGCAGCGCAGGGACAGACCTTTACTATCACGGGAGGTGGGTTGTATGTCTAATCGGCTCCAAATCCGTCGCCCGTTGGTGTGGGACTTGATTGACGAATGGCTCACTCACGCCAGCAGTTCCACAGACCCATTCCGACTGGAGCCTGTAGAGGTGGAGGCGATACGGGTGATGCTCGCCTTCGCTGAAGCAGCGAATTTCCCGTCGCTCACCCTGCCTGAGTATGGCTACACGATACAGGGTGATTTGGACGGCTGGCTGAGGGCAGCCCAACAGTTAGCAGGCACACCAGCCGTTCGGCTGACGACGCGCCTGTTGCAAGGATTGCGCAAGGCAGGTTCACCTGCTTTGGCAGATGAAAGCACTCCGTTAGGCGACGGTACGACCGTTGCACTCCACGAAAAGGAGGTGAAACCGTGGCGATAACCATCACTGCCAGCGAAAGCAGCCCGATTCCGACAGGCGAATATCGCGTTGAGCTGACGGGTATCGAGCTTGTCGATGGGCAGTTTGGGCGACAGTTGCGCTGGACTTTCAGCGTGCTGGAGATGGGCAAGACTCTGTCTGCCTACTCCACCGTTTCGTCCAGCCTCAACGCCAAATGTATGCGTTGGGCATCTGCGTTGCTCGGACGCTCCATCAAGGCAGGCGAGTCAGTCAACTTCGACGCGCTCGTCGGGCAGACGGCGACGGCTACCGTTGTGCGCAAGCGCAAGGAAGATGGCTCCGAATTCAACGCCATCGAGGACTTGCTGCCTGACAACGAGTAGCACAAAAAAAAGAGCAGTGGCGTGCTGCCACACGCCACTGCTCCTAAACTAACGCACGACAATGGAGAAAATGATACCAAATCCGGACGGAGGGCGCGTTCCTATTGAGGAAGACCTCAAGCGGATAAAACGCGCAATAGAGCTGCTGTATCAGCTCGCTGAAGACGAAGGCGACACATGGGACGCTCATCAAGCCGAAAAAGCACTCGAGCGCGTGTCAGAGGAACTGGATCGTTGATGGAAAAACAACTCCAGCGGCGGGTAGTCCATCTGGCACAGTTGACGGGCTGGCGCGTGTTTCACGCACGCCCAGCCCTCGACAGGCGCGGACGCTGGCTCACACCCATTCAGGGCGACGCTGGCTTCCCCGACCTTGTGCTGGCGCGAAAGGGGCGAATCGTTTTCGCCGAGCTGAAACGCGACGGCAAACGCCCAACGGCTGCACAGCGCAGGTGGCTGGACACCCTTGCCAGTTGTGCAGGCGTTGAGGTGTATCTGTGGACGCCATCGGATTGGGAGGCGATTGTGGATATATTGCGTTAATCCAGAACGCTTACGCAACAGGCTATCCGCACTCGCCCTATCGCAAGCGTTGCAGGGAACGCCTGTAGCAGGGCGCAGGCATGTCGTTCCAAGACGGGTAGCTATAAATGGGGAGGTTTGTCCATCCCCCATCGCGACAAAATGTCGCGGGGCACGGATGGTGGCTTCCACAGCCCTGCGTAGCCCCCGACTGCGACAAGTTGTCGCGACGCCGTGATAGACGCGAGGAACTAAGTCTGAGAGAACATGCCTGAAAGGGAACATTTTCTGATTTGTTCGAGATGTGAAGTGAGTCTAAATGTCAGTGTGGACAAGGGAAAATCAGCTTATTCTCGACTGATCCAGTGACACGATACCATGACATTTTGTTGCATAGACGGAGGCACACTTTGCGCTGCCCGTTGTATGCTAATCACGGGGCTTAGAGGCACGCATAAGCCTGTCATGAATAAAACCAAGCGTGAGTAAGAAGACAACGAACATGACCACCCAGAGGAAACACGAGTCTTGTGGCATACCTAATAGCGTAAGTAAGTAGGCGACCAGAATAGCTGCCACGAATGCAGGAATACAACCGATAGTTGTAGCTGCACATGAAGACGCTTCGTACTGACGCCTTGCACCCTCTCGTTCCCATTCATCACGCTGGATATCACTCATCAGAACCTCCTGATTGCTGGTTTTGCAACTCCAACCATCTCCACCTCCCCAAGTGGCAGGTCGCTGTAATCACGATTGTCAAGAACCAAGAGGGTGTTGTATCAGTGGGCTCGGCTATGCGTCGGAGATTATCAAGGTTGGGCTTAGAAATACCAACCTTGACAATACTAATCATGCGCCGAGATAGGCTCACTTTTTGGACTAACCCAGACTGAAACACAAGTATCTCCGTGTATGCACTCCGAATTCTTTCGCCAGCTGGCGACATTTCGCTCATATTATAGCTCAAAATCGAATCTTTACGCAATCACGAAACAGCCAGTGTCCTCACCATCCTCATCTCAGGTACAATCTTGTGTCGATGAACCGAGATTCCGACAACCGTGCAGCGTGCCTCAATTGTTCACATAGCTGCTCTGTCAAGAGCGAGATAGAGGGCTTCTATAGCAAAGCGAAGGCTGCCCTTGACAGCAGAAGCCATCTGCGTAACTTCGTGGGAGAGTTATTCGAGTGCCTTGGGCAGATGGTGCAAAACGGCGATATTCAAGATGCAGAATCACTTGGGATTGCTCTTGGCGCATCCTTCGATTTGTGTATTAGCCTGCTCTACACGGAACGGGTTGCGAATCTCGACTGGCTATATTGTCAGAATGCTCCCCCGATGAGTTTTTACCCCTACCTCAAAGGGTGTCCACGATGTGGCAGTCTTGACAGTCAAGCCACGATTAAGGCACACAAACCATCCTCAGATACGATAGGCAGATATACAACGGCGTGTTTGGCAGCCATCCTCTGCGAGATGTGCCGTGTGTCTCGCAACGGCTTCGAGGTGCGCGTCCTCGACGCCTCACGAGGGGATGTGGACTTGCTGATTTTCGATGCACAGACACTTATCCTCTGCGAAGTCAAAGCATCGCCTTTACACTTGCTCCCTGTTTGTGTTCGGCACTCCAAGCCTCTCGAAAGAGAGGATGGAAATGAAAAGGTTCCTGTGGAATCTCACCAAGGGGTGTCAATTGCCGATTTGGAAAACATACCGTTGTATCTGTATCTTGTCGAGGAACGCTCTTTTCCACTGCGTTGGGTTAGTGATGGCGAGAAACCATATTTGATGCTGGAAAGTGGCAGGGGAACCGAAGGGACTTGTGAAATTCTGAGAGCTGTGAGCAACGCTTGGGCGAAGATGTACGCAGGATACACCAGTCGCTGGAAAGAGCATACGCAGCTACGCTGGTTCACCTGTGGCTGTGGGGGTAGCGTTGACGACTCGAAAAATGCGCCAGGGCTTGACAGGACAGACGACATAAAGAAGGGAGTCTACCAAATGCTCAAAATCGCTGAGAAGTACCGAAGGGGCTGCAAGGAAAAGCGCGTGCGTGTCGCTTTGCTGTCCAATATGCATCCTGTAGTGCATTACGAGGAGTATCTGAAAGGCTTCGAAGACGCTCTATGGACGCATGAAGACAGTATTCAACAGCGTATGGGGAAGATGGTATCCGTTGACAGCGACGACCTATTTCCGTTTTACGATATGTTGTTCACACTTACACGGTCTTGGTTCCGTGAAGAACGATTGGAGCAAGCATTCTCTTTGCAGACGCTCTACCATGCGCTTGGAGGAAGCCGATGACCAACTTGCGTTGGACACTTGTTTTTAAGCTGAGAAATAACATCGCTTTGGACGACGATGTTGCCTTAGCGAGGCGCGAGATAAGCGTTTTGACAGGGACAGACACACTGCCCATAGACGAAGAAGCGCTCCATGCACTCTGCACGCAGGGTTGGTTGCTCCCCAAAGACGCATCGATTCATCGAGCAGGTGTTGTGGGGTTTCGTTGCACTGTGGATGCGCCTGACCTGAAGCGTCTTTTCTGGCGTCTCTCTTTCTGTGAGCAGGTGCTGGCAATCGCGCCCAGCGAGGATACTTCGGCATTTCAGGGCTTGCCAGCACGCTTGACACGGGTTCGACAGGTTCATGGGCGCGCCTGCGCCGTGTTTCTCCCGTTCAACGCCGTCGCTGAATGGTCAGATGTTGTTGCACGACGCGCGAAATCGCCACAGGACGCTATCACCCTTCTCGATTTTCTGATGGATACTCTTGTCGCGCCCAACCCACCTGAACTGAGCCAGAGTGTACGCGCCATCCTCTGTGCGAAACAGACGACAGGTCACCTGTTTCACGGGTTGCATGTGTATAAAGCGAAGTTTTTCCCACGAATGGCGCGAGCGTTCATTAACCTGACAAGCGGCGCGAATTTACTCGACCCGTTCGCAGGCAGTGGAACAGCGCTCATAGAGGCTGCCGTGATGGGCGTGCCTGCGATTGGAGTGGATATTGACCCTCTCTCCGTGGCGATTGCTCAGGCGAAGGCGGAACTGCTGTGCGACGACGGGACAATTCAAGACGCGATTCTCGATGTGTTGACACGACTGGATGCTTCAGCAAAAGGGCAGGTGAGCCTGTTCGATATTGCCGAGACGCCTGCTGCGTACAGTATCACGCCCCATTTTCTGCGTCATCGTATTCCTGAGCCTGAACTGCGCGAAGTCGAGGCTGATGTTGCCCAGATACTGCACGCGCTGCGCCATCTTCCAGCCTGCAGCCCTCTGCACATTGCGCTCAGCGATGCACTCTCGCGTAAGTTCAAGTTCCGATTCTTGGGGCTTGGCTACGGGCGATTCTCACTTTCCATCCAGCCACGGCGTGTACGCGCGATGTTCACTGACAATCTGAACTATCTGGCGCGCTCGCTCAGCGTCTGGCAGTGGCTACAGGCGCAGACAGGCTTGCGCCCTGCGCCCATACGGGTTATGCATGGCGACGCGCGTCGGCTCCCGTTGGAAGATGCCAGCGTAGACAGTATCGTGACAAGTCCTCCATATATGCCAGCCTCATCGGGGCGTGAAAATTACCTCAAAAGCAAAGCCTACGCGATGACAGCGTTGGGACTGATTGCGCCCGACGCCGTAGACGCGCTTGAAGCCGAGCAGATTGGCTCTGTGCAGCGCGTGGGCGATACGGAAGACCTGCCAGAAGACGCGCGCGCTGTGGTTGCATGGATGCAAAGCGACCCGACGCGCTGTGTCAAGGCGTCAGCCACTGCCAGTTATTTTGTTGATTTGCGCGAGTCGCTGCGTGAAGTGCATCGCGTGTTGACGCTAGGGAGTAAATGTGCGTATGTTGTGGCGCGTCGCCATGTGTTCTATCGCTATCAATCACGCGAGGTGGTGCGTGTGGTGGAAAGTGCTGGCCTCACAGCGCAGCTGGCAGAGCAGGCAGGCTTGCGCGTGCTGGAGCAGATTCATGTAGAACTGCAAAAGCAGAACACCGTCGCCCGTCCCCGTTCATTAGACGCTTACTACGAGACCATCCTGCTGCTCCAGAGGAGAGGAGACTGACCCAAACGAGCAGGAATCGGCTTGGGTTTCACGAAAAGAGGGAGTGCCTGCCCCGTTTCGGGCAACGGGCAGGCGTGGCTTCAGCAGGTAGCGACTACTGAAGCAGCGTGCCGATTCTGCGTTTGCTTCCTGTCTCCTGCTGATGGCTTCTGTGTTTCGCCCTCAAAATCGGGAGCCTGACCCTACAACAGGCAACGGTTAAGGCTACCAGATTCGCGAGTTTTTCGTGATTCTGGAAACGGGCGAAGTCGCAACATATGGGGTAGTCATGGGTTCAGGAACGCGACGGGTTGTGAAATTCAACGGGGGTGGATTCGAACCACCACTACCAGATCCAGAGTCTGGCGTCCTGCCGTTAGACGACCCGGCAACGCGCGTGTATTATACCCGCTTTAGCCGTCAAAATCAAGCCTTTGAAGGACCGGGCGGAGGGGGACAGCGCCCGGTCCCTGGGGGTGGGAGTGGGATAAGTTTAGAAGTCGTCGAAGTCGCCGCCCCCCCCCGGCGTCGGCTCCGCTTTCTTCTCGGGCTTCTCCGCGACCATCGCTTCGGTGGTCAGCACCAGCCCTGCGATCGACGCCGCATTCTCCAGCGCGGTGCGGCTGACCTTAGCAGGGTCGATGATACCCGACTTCACCAGGTCGACGAACTCGCCCGTGCGCGCATCCAGCCCCTCGTGCGCGCCCAGCGCCTTGACCTTCTCGACAATCACGGAGCCTTCCAGCCCGGCGTTCTCGGCAATCTGGCGCAGCGGCTCTTCGAGCGCGCGTCGGAGGATGGCGACGCCCGTGCGCTCGTCGTCCGTTTCGCCGACGCCGTTCAGCGCGGCTTGCGCCAGCAGGAAGATTTTGCCGCCGCCCGGCACGATGCCCTCTTCCACTGCGGCGCGGGTCGCCGACAGCGCGTCCTCGAAGCGGTGCTTCTTCTCCTTCAGTTCGGTCTCGGTCGCCGCGCCGACCTTGATGACCGCCACGCCGCCCGACAGCTTCGCCAGGCGCTCCTGCAGCTTCTCGCGGTCGTAGCTGCTCTCGGTGGTCTCAATCAGCCGCTTAATCTGGCTGATGCGTCCCATGACCGCCTCGTGCGCGCCCGCGCCCTCGATGATGGTGGTCTCCTCCTTGCCGATGACCACCTTCTTCGCCTGACCGAGCATATCGAGCGTCACATTCTCCAGCTTGATGCCGAGGTCTTCGGAGATGAAGCGTCCGCCGGTGAGGATGGCGATGTCCTCGAGCATTGCCTTGCGTCGCTCGCCGAAGCCGGGCGCCTTGACCGCCGCGACCTGCAGCACGCCGCGCAGCTTGTTGACCACCAGCGTCGCCAGCGCGTCGCCGTCCACATCCTCGGCAATAATCAGCAGCGGGCGGCGCGCCTGCGCCACACGCTCCAGCACGGGCAGCAGATCCTGCGCCGAGCTAATCTTCTTCTCGTGAATCAGAATCAGCGCGTCCTCCAGCACCGCCTCCATGCGCTCGGGGTCGGTGATGAAGTAGGGCGAGATGTAGCCGCGATCGAACTGCATGCCCTCCACAATTTCGAGCGTGGTCTGCGTGCCCTTGGACTCCTCGATGGTAATCACGCCGTCCTTGCCGACCTTGTCCATCGCTTCGGCAATCATCTTGCCGATTTCGGGGTCGTTGCCCGCGATAGTGGCGACATACTCGGTCTGCTCACGCTCGGTGACGGGGATGGCGTGCTGTCGGATGGTCTCGACGGCTTTCGCGACGGCTTTGTCGATGCCGCGCTTGAGGGCGATGGGGTTGCCGCCCGCGGCGACATAGCGCATGCCCTCGTTCACCAGCGCCTGCGCCAGCACGGTCGCGGTGGTCGTGCCGTCGCCCGCCACATCGTTCGTCTTGGACGCGACCTCGCGGCACAGCTGCGCGCCCATATTCTCCCACGGGTCGGACAGTTCAATCTCCTTCGCAACGGTCACGCCGTCTTTGGTGATAATCGGCGCGCCCCACTTGCGATCCAGCACCACATTGCGCCCTTTCGGACCGAGGGTCACCTTCACGGCGTTGGCGACCTTATTCACGCCGCGCTCGAGGGCGCGTCGAGCCTCTTCTTCGAACTTCAGCATCTTCGCAGGCATAGTGTTTCACCTCCTGTTTATAGTTAGCGTTCACGAATGGCGAAGATCTGGTCTTCGTCCAGGATCAGGTACTTCTTGCCGTCGTATTCGAACTCGCTGCCCGCGTACTTGGAGAACACCACGCGCTGTCCGACCTGCACGGTCATCGGCGCGCGCTCGCCGTTGTTGAGCAGTCGCCCGGGTCCAACGGCAATCACCGTGCCCTCCTGCGGGCGCTTCTTCGCGGTGTCGGGCAGGATAATGCCCGTTTCGGTCTTCTCGTCCTCCTCCAGCAACTCAATCACAACCTTGTCGTTAATCGGTTTGAAGGTCATACCCATCTACCTCCTTACGGTCTGAATTTGAACCTGAATTTAGCACTCGAGGCGTCCGAGTGCTAAAAATAAGATACCCCATCGGGCGGGGGTGTTGTCAAGGGGGTATGACGCAAGCGCCACACCCCGACAATAGCACGCCGCAGGTATACTTCTCGCGCAACAGGAGAGACAACCAATGGCAACCATCCGAGTCACCGTCTGGGACGAGAATCCGCCCCATGTCGATAAGGGGATTTATCCGAACAGCATTCGCGGCGCGGTGGCGGACGGGCTGGCGCGGCTGAACGACGGCGCGCTCGAAGTCCGCACCGCGCACCTCGACGAGCCTGAACAGGGCTGCAGCATGGAACGCCTGCGGGCGACCGATGTGCTGCTCTGGTGGGGGCACATTCGGCATGGCGAGGTGTCCGAGGAGACCGCCGAGCGCATCCGCCAGCGCGTGCATCACGAGGGCATGGGGCTGCTGGTGCTGCATTCGGGGCACTATTCCAAGCCCTTCCAGCGCGTGCTGGGCTGCACGGGACACCTCAAGGGCGGCTGGCGCGAGAAACACCCCGCCGAACCAGAGCATGTGCGTGTGTGCGCCCCGCAGCACCCGATTGCGCAGGGCGTCGAGGACTTCGTAATCGAACACGAAGAGATGTACGGCGCGCCCTTCGATGTACCCCCGCCGCTGGTGGTCGTGTTCCAGTCCTACTTCCCCGACGGCGGCGAGTATTTCCCGACCGGGCTGTGCTGGACGGTCGGCGACGGGATTGACCCGAACTTCGCCTCTGGACCGGGCAACGGCGTCAACCAGGGCTATGGGGTCGGGCGCGTGTTCTACTTCCGCCCCGGACACGAGAGCGTGCCCACTTACCATCACCCAGTGGTGCAGCGCATCATCTACAACGGGGTGCTGTGGTGCGCGAAGCGGACGGGCTGATTGACCTGCGTTCGGATACTGTCACGAAGCCGACGCCCGCGATGCGCCGCGCGATGGCGGAGGCGGAGGTCGGCGACGATGTGCTGGGCGACGACCCGACGGTGCAGCGCCTGCAGGAGGTCGCCGCCCAGCGCGTGGGCAAGCAAGCCGCGCTGTTTGTGCCCAGCGGCGTGATGGCGAACCTCGTGAGCCTGATGACCCTCACGGGACGCAACGAAGAGGTGATTCTGGGCGACCAGTCGCACATCTACACTGCCGAAGTGGGCGGGCTGGGCATCTTTGGGGGCGTGTTTCTGCATGTGCTGCCCAATCAGCCCGACGGTACAATCCCGCTGGAGCGGCTGCAGGGCGCGATACGGAGCGCCGTCTACACCCCGAAAACGCGCGTCATCAGCCTCGAAAGCACGCACAACCGCTGTGGGGGCGCGGCGCTGCCGCTGGAGTACCTGCAGCAGGTCGCCGCGCTGGCGCGGGCGCGGGGCGTCGCGCTCCATCTGGACGGGGCGCGCATCTTCAACGCGGCGATTGCGCTGGGCGTGTCCGCCGCGCAGATTGCCGAGCCGTTCGAGGTGGTCAACTTCTGCTTTTCGAAGGGGCTGGGCGCGCCTGTGGGGTCGATTGTGTGCGGCTCGGAGACGTTCATTCAAGAGGCGCGGCGCACACGGCGGATGCTGGGCGGCGGGATGCGTCAGGCGGGCGTGCTGGCTGCCGCCGCGCTGGTCGCCCTCGACGAGATGGTCGATCGCCTCGCGGAAGACCACGCCCACGCGCGCCTGCTCGCGGAGGGGCTGGCGAACATTCGCGGCGTGCAGATAGACCCCGCCCGCGTGCAGACGAACATCGTGATTTTCGAGGTAGACCCCCGCACCGGCTGGGACAGCGCGCGATTGCAGCATGCGCTTGCCGAACGCGGCGTGTTGCTCTCGCTGTCGGGCGCGCGCCTGCGCGCCGTCACGCACTACGCCATCACACACGCCGCCATCGACCGCGCGCTGGAGATTATTCGGCAGGTGGTGGAGGGCGGCTGCGGGTAGAATCCCTTCAGGGGCGTTGCATGCGTGTACGGCATAATATAACTTCATCGGAATTGAGATCGACTCCGACTACTATACGATGGCGAAAGCGCGCATCGAGGGCGATTGCAGCGACGCCAATGCCGTGAACTTGTTCACAGATGCGCTGCCGTTCGAGATGTAGACAACCACGCCACTACAACCCCAGCGGCAGCCCGCCGCCGAGACTGCGGATCAGCTCCGTGCCCTGTGCGCCAATCGCGAAATATTTGCGGATGCCGTACTGCTCGCACACGCGGGTCAGCTCCTCGTCGGCGCGGGCAAAATGCGCGTCCAGCTCGCTCTGCGCCGAACCCAGCATGCCCGTCAGTCCGCTCAGGTCGTTCTCGATGAGGCTCTTCTCAATCTGCGAGATGCTCGTGATATATTCGCTCAAGCCTGCAAAGTAGGCGTCGGCGAGAGTCTGGCATTCGGGGGGCGGCGGCACACTGCGGAAATACTGTACCAGTTGCGCCCATTCGCGCTGGCGTTGCTGGTAGCCCTGACGCAGCTTCTCGCGCTCACGCTCGTAGTCCGCTTCCGCCTTGTCGAAGTCGCCCTGCGCAATCCCGCTCATGGCAGCCGCGCGCGCGACCATCGCCTGCACCAGCATACTCATCACGGGGGCGATGTTGCGCTCCATGCGGCGGCGCTGCTCTTCGGTCCTGCGCAGGTGTTCCAGCCAGTCCACCACATGTTTGGGCGGCGGCTTGGGCGATTCGGTCTCCAGCACGCTGGGACCTTCCACCTTGGGCGGTTGCGCCTCCAGCACGCTGGGACCCTCCACTTTGGGCGCCTGCGCCTCCAGCACGCTGGGACCTTCGGGTTTTTTAATATTTGCCTGCGTAATCAGTCCGCCCGCGCCGACCACAAACGCCAGCGCCATCAGCAACAGCAGTCCAATCCCGATTGCCCACCACTTCGCTTTAGACGCGCCGCCCGTCGGGGGCGCGCTGACGGGGGCGACCGTCGCGCCGCTCAATGGACGCCCGCACCCCGCACAAAACCGCGCCTGCTCCGGAATCGCTGCCCCGCAATAAGTGCATTTCATCGTGCGCCTCCGTCAACGACCACTCCAAATTACTTAGAGTATACCTGCCCAGAAAAGTTCCGCTACCGCTCGCCCCCCAGGAGCCACTCGCGGTCGAAGCGCGCCCACTTAATCGCGCTCCGTCTGGGTCTGCCCTGCTCGTCGCGGGGCAGGTCGTCGCGTTCCAGCGCGTAGCTGTAGCTCACATGGATTGTCCCATCGCGCGCCTGAATCGCGCACGGGTAGGCGTAGCGTCCCCGTCCGGGTTCGTCGCGCTCCAGATAGCGGGCGATTCGCCATGTGCGTCCCTCATCTTCCGAGAGCCAGAGGGCGAGCTGATGGCGTCCCTGCTCGGTGTCGTTGCCCACCAGCAGCCACTCGCCCGTGCGCAACGCGAGCGCGGCGACACTGGAACCGGGATTGGGCAGGTCGGTCTTCTCCGCTTCCGTCCATGTCGCGCCGTTGTCCCGTGAATAGGCGACGAACACGCGGTTGGGCGGCGGTCCGTTGTCGCGCATGTACGCCACGAGCGTCCCGTCGCGGCGGCGCAACAGGCTGGGCTGCACCGCGCCCGGTCCCAGAATGGGGCTGCTCACGCGCCAGCGCTCGCCCGAATCGTCGCTGCAAGCGACCAGCGAGAAGCTGAACCCATCCGAGTAGAGGGGCAGGTAGATACGCTCGCCTTCTATCAACGGCGGGATGCGCGTCATCCAGCCCAGTCGTCGGGAGAGTTCGTCGTGCGCGTGCTGGCGCACCGTCTGCAGGTAGACCTCCAGTCGCGGGCGAAGCGCAGCAGGCAGCAACGCGCCCTGCGACTCCAGCCGCTTCAGCCAGCCTTCCACCTGCTCCACAAAGCGCGCGTCGGGGGAAATGTGCAGCACATCGCCCATCGTCCAGCGTGGCGCAAGCGCACGCTGATAGTCCGTGCTGATGCGGTACTTCAGCAGCGAGCCTTCCCAGCGGTGGTTCAGAATCGTAATCCACACCAGCCACAGCCGCCGCCGCGCGTCGATGAACAGCACGGGATTGCAGTCGGGATAGTCGGGCGTGTTCGCCATCACGAACGGCTGGCTCCAGCGGGATGCGCCCCTGCGCCGCCGTGCGCCCAGAATCTGCACATCGTCCGCCGTGCGCTCCCCAGAACCGCTGAACCAGCACGCGAGCAAGTCCCCGTTGGGGCACTCCACGAGGCTGGACGCGTGATTGTGCCAGCCATTGAGCGGGAAAATCAGTTGCGTTTCGAACACGGGACGCGATTCGCGTCGGCGGGGCGGGTTCCTGCCTCAGGACTGGTCTTGCAGTTGCTGGGCGCAGGCTTCGTGGATCCAGCCGTAGCGGTTGTGCTGGCTGATGCGCTCGCCCACGGCAATCGCGCGGCGGCAGTATCGACAGACGCCGCTGTAGCGCGCCGTGATGGTGCGCAGCGCGCGCCGCTGACTGTTGCGACACCCCTCATGCACCCACACGCCCCAGTTCGCATGGCGCGTGATTCGCTCGCCCACGCGAATCGAACGCCCACAGCCCTGACACTGTCCGGGATAGCGTGCGTGAAGCACCTCCACCCGCCCCTGCGGCTCGTCGTCGAGGTACGCCTCCACCAGCGCGTGCAAATCGAAGTCCTCATCGACGGGATCCCCCAGCAGCTCGCGTATCAGATTCTGGACATTCAGGTTGACCCGAGGCACAGGTTCGGGCGCAGGCGTCGGCGCCTGGGATTCGGCGCGCGCCCCCTGATTCTGCAGCCAGCGACGGTTTGGGGGGATCGGTTTCGCCATCGCTTATTGTCCTCGCGGCGCGGGAATGGGTTTGCGTTTGGGCGCGCGCGGCGGCGCAAGGTAGCCCATCAGCCCGTATAGCCCCTGCCCCAGCAGGCTATCGGGATGCGCCGAGCAGAGCAGGCAGTTCGGATTGCGCTCGGCGCGTGCGGGAAACGCATGCTGTCCCAGCAGGTCGTAATACACATACGGCTGCACGGGCGCGCAGCCCGTAATCAGCTTCACCAGCTCCCACGCCAGCAGGTTGCCCACCACGCCGTTGAGGAACACCACCTGCGGGTTGGGAATTGCCTCGCCCTGAATGTAGCCCCCACGGATGGAGAGTTCGCGCTGGTGGGGCGTGAGCTGCTCCTCGACGCTCTGGCGGATGCCGCGTTCCGTGCAGGCGAGGCAGGCGGTTGCGCCGGGAACGATTACCTGCACCTGTCCGCCGCCCTGTTCGAGGCGTCCGTCCGCGCTACGCACGCCGACCCCGGCGTCGAGGTAGGGGATCAGGGCGCACATGGCGACGGTGTTCAGGTACTGCCGCACGACCGCGCTGTCCACCGCGCCGACGATGAGGTCGCAGCCGAGCAGGTGCGCGAGCGCGCCGGGCGTGCGCACATCGACGGGCAGGGGCGTAATCGTGCGTGATTCGGGCGGGCGGACGCGGTTGAGCCGCTGCGCGAGCGCGCGCGCCTTGCGCCAGCCGCGCGCCGCCTGCGCGTAGCTCGCGCCCACCACACGGTTCAGGTTGCTCAGCTCCAGCCGATCGGGGTCAATCAGCAGCAGGCGTCCAACGCCCAGCAGCGCGAGCGCATTCGCGATTTGCGACCCCAGCCCGCCTGCGCCAACCACCGCCACGCGCAGGCGACTGAGCATCGCCTGCCCCTCCGCGCCGAACGCGCGCACCTGACGGTCGTACACCGCCTGCGCCGCCGTCGCCCACTCCTGCGGCGCACACCCCACGCCATAGCGCGTCTGCGGGGGCATATCCAGCACCTGCAGGCGGGTGATGGGCGCGAACGCCTCCCGCGCGTAGTCCCAGAAGCGCCCCTCAAAGCTCATGTCGTTGCCGAACACGAGGCTCCCGTGTCGAAACGGCGGCGACATGGGCTGCGTCGTCTGGAACTTCTGCAGGTCGCTGCGGTCGTCGATGGCGGAGAAGCGCGGCTGCGTCGTCCACGGGTGCGTGTGCGCGTCCAGCAGCGCGTAGCCCTCACGGGCGCAACGCACCAGCAGCGCATGCACGAACTCCGGGCGCGTCTCCACCAGGCTCGCCGTGCGCTGGGCGTAGCCCTCGTCGGGCACGGGAACCACCTCGCGCGCGAGGAACACCACCCGCGCGTCGCTCTCCAGCGTCCGACACAGCAGGAAACACTTCGTCTCGCAGCTGAGGTCGGCAAGCAGCGTCGCGCGTAGCTGCTCCCAAACGGCTTGCGGGACGCGCACCTCTCCCATCATGGGCGACACTTCGTATCTCACTTCCAGCGTTCGAACGCCCCCTTGATCAGTTCACACACGCTCAGCAGGGAGTGCCCCTCCAGCGGGTCGGCGGCGGGCTTCCATTCGTAGATGTGCAGGCAGCAGCCCGTCCAGCCGCGCAGCTGGGGCGGCGCCTCCGCGAACAGCTCCTCATTCGGGTCAAACGACAGGTCGTCGTAAAACACATGGTCCGGTTCGTCGCCGTTTTCCAGCAGCAGGTCCGTGTCCACATAAAACCAGTCGGGCGGCGTCTGCGGATAGTTGGGCGGCAGCAGGATCAGCACATCGGTATGGTCATAGTTGTAGCCTGCAGGCAGCGGGAAATCCTTGATGATGACCCAGCTGCCGTCCTCGTCGTCGTAGTGTGCGCTGCGCGTCGCGGAGTAGCGGACGGCAGCCAGCGCGACCTCCGTCATGATGCGCCGCACCCGCTGGTTCATCGCTTAGCAAGCGCCGTCTTCCCAGCGCGGCAGCCGCTCGATGGAGGGCACGCGCTCCAGCACCTCGTCGGGCGTCGGCAGCGGCTGGTCGAGAACCATCGGGTCGTTCTCCGTCTGCGGCAGCACGGGCTTGAGGGTAATCTCGAACTCCGTGTCGTTCACCCGAACCTTCTCTTTGACAGCGGTATTGGTCATACTATACCCCCTGAATGTGAGATACTCTATTATACTCCATGCGCCCTGCAAAAGTTGCAAGGGGGATGGGGAAAATTGGGGGTTCAGGGTTGACGATTCATAGCGGAATCGCCCGCACTACCCTGCGCTTGCGATGGGCGGCTCTGTGGGCGCGTTGGTCGCCTCCGCTACAGAGCCTTCCTCCAGTTCGCGCACCTTCTGCAGCGCGGCGACGGCGACCTCGATCTGGTCGTCGGTCGGCTCGCGCGTGGTCAAATACTGCGTCCACAGCCCCGGCGCCAGCAACACCCGCGCCAGAAAACCGCTTTTGAACATCCCCGCCAGACGGATAATCTCGTAGGTGACGCTGGCAATCACGGGCAGCAGCGCGATATGCATCGGGATACGGATGTACGCGGGCGGTCGCCCCAGAAAGGCGAACACGAAAATGCTCAGAATCAGCACCAACAGCACGAAGCTGGTGCCGCAGCGCGGGTGCAGGCGCGTCTGGCGGCGCGCGGCGTCCACCGACACGACGCCCTCCTCCTCCAGCGCGTTGATGGCTTTGTGTTCCGCGCCGTGGTACTGAAACACGCGCCGAATGTCGGGCATCAGCCCAATCAGCCCCACATAGAGCAGGAAAATCGTGATGCGCAGCGCGCCGTCTATCATGTTGCGCGCCGCCGCGCCCCAGCCTTCCCGCGCGAGCCAGTCCGTGAGCAGCGTCGGCAGCACGAAAAAGAGGAACATCCCTATCGCGAACCCGCCCAGCGCAGACGCGCCAATCGCGATATCCTGCACAGGCTTGGACACGGGCTTGATTTGCGGGTCATGCTCCATCTGCACCTGACTGGAGAAGTGGAGCGACTTGACGCCCAGCGCGAGCGAGTCGATGAGCATAAAAATCCCGCGCAGCAGCGGGCGGTTCAGGAACTGCAACTTGCCGAGGATGGTCTTCTCGATGGGTTCCGCATGCACAATCATCCCGCCGTCGGGCTTACGGCAGGCGATGGCAAAATGTCGGGGGCTGCGCATCATCACGCCTTCGATGACCGCCTGCCCCCCGTAGCGCCAGTACGCGGGTTTTTGCGTGTTCATCCGCGATTGCCGTAGTTCTGATACTTGCGCTTGAAGCGCTCCACGCGCCCTTCGGTGTCGACCACGCGGCGGCTGCCCTCGCCCGTGAACACGGGATGACACGCGGCGCACACCTCGACGCGAATCTCCTCTTTGGTGGAGAGCGTCTCAAAACTATTGCCGCACGCGCAGCGCACCGTCGCGACCATATACTTCGGATGGATGCCTGTCTTCATCAGTTGTCGCCTCCAGATTCGAGGTAAATTATACCATGTGGGCGCAAATGAGGTGTTCTGAGCGCCTTTGCTCCACCATAACGGCGTGTGTGCAAAGCGCCGTCTATATGGAGTGTGGAAGCGAAGCTTCCGCATGCTGAAGCTGACGCTTCAGCACTCCAAAACGCGCTGCATGCGAAGTGCATCCAGCCGATGATGGTACGGTTGAAAATATAACGCAAAGGCACTTAATGGAGTATCGGTATGCGTGTGTGGCTGACGATTGGGGTGGTTATTGCGCTGGTTGGGGCGCTAACAGGCTGCGGAGGCGGCGCGCAATCGGGCGAGCAGCGCGTCTGCTCCGCCGAGACCTTCACACCCAACTATGTGCCGCTGCTCGAACGGCTACTCTACTGGGAGCGGTTCCCCGTGACGGTCTACTTCGAGCGCGACGCCAACTACTCGGACTACTACCGCACGCTCGCGCTACAGGGGTTTGACCAGTGGGTGGAGGCGACAGGTTATGTAGTGCGCTATCGGCAGGTCGACTCGCCCGACGCGGCGCAGATACGGGTCGTGTTCAAGCCCGACACGCGCAACGGACTGACCACCTACACCTACTATCCCAGCAGTGGGCGGCTGGTGAGCGCGAAGGTCGAAATCGGCGTGCGGGGGAACAACCCGATTGACATCCGCAGCGTCGCCGCGCACGAGTTCGGGCACGCCATCGGCATCGGGGGGCACAGCCAGAACCCTGACGATATGATGTACCCGAACTTCGTGACGAATGTGCCCCTGCAGATTACCCCGAACGACCTGAATACCGTGAAGACGGCGTACTGCAACTACTTTATTGGACGCACGCGGGTTGCGCCGCCGCCCAACGACGAGACGCCTGTGGAAGCCACAATTATCTGTGGGCACGACCACTGACGGTATACTACGCATGTGAGCGGGCTGACCCCGGAGTATCGCTTAACGGCGGAGCGCTATGCGCCGCGCTTTGTGGTGCTGAGCGGCGTCTGCCTGCTGATGGTGCTGCTGGCTTGGCTGGGAATTGCGCTGCGGGGACTGGAACGCGAGCAGCACCCGAACGCGCTCAAAGACGCCCCCGAAGCCTACCTGCGCAGCGGGCAGTATCAGCTGGTGAACTGGCTCCCGTGCAGCGAGGAGGCGTTTGCGCGTGCAAAACAGCGCGACCGACTGGTGCTGATTGAGCTGGGCGCGTACTGGTCGGGGCGCTGCCAACGGCTCGGCAGTGAGGCGTTCTCCGATTCGGGCGTGGCGGATCTGATTAACCGCGAGTTTGTCGCCGTCAAGCTGGACGCGGACGCGATGCCCAAGCGCGCGCGCTATTTGCGGCAGCTGGCGCAGCTGATGGGCGCGCCAGACCGTTATCCTATCATCGCGTGGTTCACGCCCGACGGCAAACCGATTCGAGTCGTCGCGCCCGACACGCGCGCCGCGCTGATGCGCCCGCTGGAGGAACTCAGTCAGATGTACCGCACGCGCCCTGAACAGATTCAGCAGATGGCGGAGCAGCTAACGCGCGCGTGGAACGAACGCTGGGCGCGCCCCGCACGCGCGGCGACTGTCGCGGATGCGCCCGAAGCGTTCCTGAACGCGCTGCCCGCCATGCCTGCCGAGCCAGACAGCGCGCCGCCCGTCTTCGACCTCAACCATCTGGAGGCGTTGCTGGCGCTGGCGGAACGGGGCAACCCCAGAGCGCAGGAGGGACTGCTTGCCCAGCTGCGCGCCCTGCGCAACAGCCCCTACTGGGACGCCGAGCGAAAGACGGTTCACGCCCTGCGCGACGGCATCGACGCCGAAGGCAAGCCCACGGGCGGCGCACGGTTGATGGAGCATGCGCGCCTGCTAAGTCTCTACAGCCGCGCCGCGCGCCTGGATCCCGAACTGGGCGGCGTCGCGCACGAACTGGCGGACGGACTGCGCACGCAATTCTATCGTGAGCGACCTGCGGGGTTTATCGCCGCGCTTGCGCCGCCCAAACTGCGGATCCCCATCGCGCAGTCAAAAGGACTCCCCCAGGCAGACCGCACGCTCCCCGTCGATGCGAATGCGTGCGCGATTCTCGCGCTGGCGGACTATGCGGCGACTTTCGGGACGCTGGACCCGCAGGCGCAGTGGGCGCGCGAGACCGCCCCACGCGTGCTGGAGACGCTCCGCGCGTTGCGCACCCTGCAGGGCGACCTGTTTCACAGCTCCCTGCGCACGACTCGCGACTGGATGCCCGACATGGCGCTGGTGGTACGCGCCGCCGTGCGCGTGCATCGGCTCCAGCCGAACCCGCGCGCCCTGCAGTTTGCCGAGCAACTCCTGCAACGCATCTGGCGCGAGTATGCCGACCCGACAGGCGGTTTCTACGACTCCTCCCAGAGCAAGCAGTGGGGCGACTTCAAAACCGTGCCTGTGCGCACGAGTATCGACGACGGCGACCTGCCCGCCGACAACGCGCTGCTCGCGCTGGCGATGGCAGAGTACGCGCAGGCGTCGGGCGACTCGCGCTGGCGCACGCGCGCCCAGCAACTGCTGCCTATCGTCGGCGGCGACTACGACCCTGCCAACCTGCTTGCCTTTGCAGGGTACACGCAGGCGCTCGCACGCATACAACTGCAACCATGAACAGGATACTTCTGGGACGCACGAATCGGTATGTGTTCCCCATCTGGGCGCGGGGACACCTGAGCGGCGACGGTTCGGCGGAAGAGCGCGCCGAGCGGCTGGTGGAGGCGCTGCTACAGTCGCCGATTGAGACGCTGGACATCTCGCCTGCGCCCGCGCTCTGGGGACGGTTCCTGCGCGAGCGGGCGACCCGCCTGCAGGTCGCCGTCGCCTCGCCGATGAACCTGCTGCTACAGGCGCCCGACGCCCGAATCGCGGCGAACCTCGTCCAGTCGCACCTCATCGAGACGCTCTGCGCCGTCGGACGCACGCAGATTGACTACTATTTCCTCAGCCTGCACGAGATTCCGAACGAGACGCAACTCAGCGGCGCGCTGGAGGCGCTGGAATTGGCGCGTCAGGAGGGTCAAATCGGCGCGATTGGGTTGGCGGCGTATGGCAAACCGCTCTCGATTCTTGCGCTCTGGCGCACGCACGACGCGTTCGAGGTCGCCCTGTTGCCCAACGAGTCCGAATGGCTGCAGACGCTGCTCCCCGAAGCGCACGCGCGACGCACAGGCGTCGTGGTGCAGACCGAGGGCAATCGCATGCCTGAGGACGGGCAGGTGGCGCTGGCGCGTGTGGAGACGGCGATTGCGCTCGCGACTGCCCCCCACCCATAACCCATCGTTAAACTCGCACGGGATAGACTCCCGATGTCCCGCAACGGGACGAAAGGAGCGTAGCGATGCGTACACGGCTATTGAGTCTGGGGTTCGTGAGCGCGGCGACGGTTGCCATCGCGACCGCGCAGATAGCGCAGCAGTTGCAAAATGGCGGCGACTTCGCGTTCAAGTTCAACGGCGCGGACTACATCATCAGCGGGGCGGCGAACTTTCAGGAGAGCTTCAACCAGCGCCCCGCGATACTCCTTGCCTTCAGCGATCTCAACAACGACGGCGTGGCACTGGACATCCTGCTCGACCTGCGCCCCTTCGCCAACATCGACCGACAGGTTCCGCTGTACGCGCAGGTCATCTCCGACGACGGCAACACGGCGATTGTGCGCTGGAGCGGTACGGACAACCCAAACATCTGCGTCGAGGTGAGCGACGACGGCTTCAGCGCAAACATCAAGATCTTCGAGGTGTCGGGCGTGCTGACGGGGCGTGTGCAGCGCGTCGCCTGTGGCGCGGACCCGTACAACACGCTGGGGCGCAACACGCATCTGGAGATTCTCAAAGAGGGCGACGACACGATTAACAACCTGCGCGTGCGCGCGTACCTGTTCTGCGTCGAGAACCCGTTCACGGTCATCACCGTCGATGTGTTCAACATCCGCTGGGCGGGTTCGGGCGGCGGTCTGTCGCGCGCGATTGGCAATGTGAACGGCGACTGCACCATTGACGACGCCGACCTGCTGCAGGTGCTGTTCAACTTCGGTACTGCGGACGCCGCCAGCGATACCAACGGCGACGGTACAGTCGACGACGCCGACCTGTTGACCGTGCTGTTCAACTTTGGGCAGAGCGTGTGACCTCCGCTACCGCCTGCCGCGACGCAGGCGGTATACATACGCCAGCACTTCCGCAACCGCCTGATAGAGCGCGCTGGGGATTTCCTGATCGACTTCGACCTGCGCGTAGAGGCTGCGCGCCAGCGGCGGGTTCGGCACAATGGGCACATGCCACTTGAGCGCCTCTTCGCGGATGCGCTGCGCGAGCCAGCCCTTGCCCTTGGCGACCACGCGCGGGGCGTTCATCGTCGCACGGTCATAGCGGAGCGCCACCGCGTAGGTCACGGGGTTGGTGACCACCACATCGGCGCGGCGCACATTCCGAATCGAGCGCTGGCGCGCCGCCTCCTGCATCCGCTGCCGAATACGCGCGCGCAGATACGGGTCGCCCTCCATCTGTTTGAACTCCTCTTTGAGTTCGTAGCGCGACATGCGGATGGTCTTCTCGAAGTCCCACCGCTGGTACAGGTAGTCCAGAATCGCCAGCACGAGCCACAGCGCGCCCACACGCAGCCCGACCTGATAGAGCGCGTCGGTCATCGGCGCGAGCGCGTGCGGCATTGGCAGCTGCGACGCGGCGACCAGCGACTCGGTCTCCGCCTGTAGCGTGCGCCACGCCACCCACGCAATCAGCCCGAATTTGAGGACGGCTTTCAGCAACTCCACCGCCGACCGCTGCGAAAACAGCCGCTGGAACCCCTTGACGGGGTTGATGCGGTTCAGGTCGGGCTGGAGCGGCTGCGCGGTGAAGTAGATTCCGACCTGCATGGCGTTGGCAATCAGCGCGGTGAGGAACGCCGCCGCCATCAGTGGGGCGAGCAGCGCAAGCGCGCTCAGCCCAATCGCGTCGGAGAGACGCCCCGCCCCCGCTTGCAGAATCTGCTGCTGGAACGCGCTCAGGAACCGTTCGCCGCCCCAGCGCATGGTCAGCGGTAGCGTCAGCACCAGCGCCAGAAAGAGCGCTGCGCCGTTGATTTCCGTCGAGCGCGCGACCTGCCCCTTTTGACGCGCCTGCTGCCGCTTGCGCGGCGTCGCCTGTTCCGTGCGTTCCTCGTCTGCCATCCCCGCATAATTATCGGCGCATGCTACAATATCTTCTGTGCAACGCGCCCCCAGTGTGTGGAGCCTCGCGCTGGTCGCGGCGGCGCTGGCGTGCGCGCCGTTTATGCGCGGGCTATTACAAGGAGAGCCTGTTTTCGCTCCGCTGAAGCTGCTGTATCACTTCGAGCCGTGGCGGAGCCTGCCGAACGCGCCGCAGCCGCCCCCGTGGGATGTGCTGGTGTGGGACGGCGTGGCGCAGTTCTATGTGTGGCGCGACCTCGTACACAGGGGCTGGCTGGGAGCCGATGGCGGGTGGTGGAATCCCTACGCGCTGTGCGGGACGCCCCTGCTGGCGAACAGTCAATCGGCGCCGTACTACCTGCCGCACATTCTGGCGATGCTGCTGCCGACATGGCTGGGGGTGAGCGCGCTGGCGTATTTCCATCTGTTCTGGGCGGGACTGGGGATGGGCTTGTGGCTGCGCCAGCGCGGGCTGGGAATCGGCGCGTTTGTGGGGATGGGGCTGTGGATGCTGAGCCTGTTTTTCGTGTCGTGGCTGCCGCTGAGTTCCGTGCCCGCGACGCTGAGCTGGTTTGGCTGGCTGCTGTGGGGTCTGGAGCAAGTGCGTACGCGGGGCGTGCGGATGCTTCCGGGCTTTGCGCTCATCTGGGGGCTGATGCTGCTGGCGGGGCATCTGCAGTTCGCGTTCTACGGCGCGCTGCTGAGCCTGCTGTACGCGCTCTGGCTGGGCTATGAGACGCGGGCGGATGGGGGACTGCTGCGCTACGGGCTGACGGTCGGCGCGGGCTACCTGCTGGGCGGGATGCTGGCGGCGGCGCAGGTGCTGCCCGCGCTGGATCTGGCGGGCTACAGCCATCGGCAGGCAGTCGCGAGCGAGGCGGGCTACGCGGCGTATGTGCGCACGGCGTTGCCCCTGTTCCATCTGATAACGGCGTACTTCCCGACGGCGTTTGGCGACCCGCGCACGGGCGACTACTGGGGCGCAGTGCATTACGCGGAGCTGGCGCTGTCGGTGGGGGCGTTCGGCTGGCTGTTCGCGCTGATGGGCGTTCGGCGGCGCGGGCAGGGCGCGTTCTGGCTGGGCGTCGGGCTGATAGCGCTGCTGATTGCGCTGGGCGCGCCGCTCACGCGCCTGCTTTATTTTTATGTGCCGGGCTTCAGCGCGACGGGTTCGCCCGCGCGGATTCTGTGCCTGTGGGCGTTCAGCGTCGCGGCGCTGGCGGCGCACGGCGTCGCCGACCCCCGCGGCTGGCGGATGGGGCTGGGGGCGTGGCTGGCGATTCTGGCGGCGTGCCTGCTGCTGACGCTCACGACGCTGCCCGCAGGCGTGTCGCGCGCGCCGCTGTGGGCGGGTATCGGCGCAAGCGCATTCTTGCTGGCGGCAATCGGGCTGGCAGTGGGTCTGGCATGGGTCGGGCTGCAACGCACGCGGGGGGATCAAGTGCGCCCTGCCCTGTTCGCGATTCTGGCGGTCGCGCCGATGGTGGTGTACGCGCTGGGCTATCCGTGGACGGCGCCGCGCGCGGCGGCGTTCCCGCCCCTACCCGACCTGCCCGCGCTAGGTGTGGGCGAGCGCGTCGCCGCGCTGAACACGCGCTGGAGCCTCTACGAGCCGCCCTCCGCGCGGATGCCGCCCAACACCGCCGCGATGTACCGCTTGCCCGATGTCGGCGGCTACGACTCGCTGCTGCCCCGCCATGCGAAACGCTTTCTGGACCTGCTGAACGGGCAGGACAGCGCGCCGCCCGAAAACGGCAACATGCAGTTTGTGAAGCAACTGCGCCCTGAGCTGGCGTACCTGCGCGTGCGGGCAGTGCTTACCCCCGAAGGATGGATCTCGCTGCCGCCTGCGCCCGTGCGCCTGCAGCCTCTCGAAGTGCTGCCCGATGAGGAGGCGGTCTGGACGCGCCTGCAGGCGAACCCGTTCCCTGACGCGATTCCCGTGTGGGGCGCGGCGGCGCAACAAGCCGTGCAGGAGTATGGCGCGGGCGCGCTCGTGCCCAACGCAACGGTCGTCTGGGAGGCGTACCGCGCCGATTCCCTGCGCCTGCGCGTGGTCAACCCCGCCTCGAAGACGGCTTGGCTGCTGATTACCGACACATGGTATCCGGGCTGGCAGGCGACAGTGAACGGGAAGCCCGCGCCCGTGCTGCAGGCGAACGGGGCGTTCCGCACCGTGCCCATCCCGTCGGGCGAGGCAATCGTGGAGATGCGCTTCCAACCGCGCAGTGTGCAGACAGGCATGTCCCTCTGCATGCTATTTGCGGCTGTGGCGTTGCTCGTGTGGGGATGGAGCCTCCTGCGTCGGTCGGAATGATATCCGCTGGGCACGCATCGCTCGTAATTAGTCCCTTTATTAGCCTGCAGTCCCCTGAAGTTCCACCCGCACCCAGCCGCGCACGGAGTTAACCAGATAGATTGCCTCCGCGCGGCGCAGGTCGTCGAGGGTCAGCACGCGCTCCTGCACCAGCCCGCGCTGCAGCAACCGCTCGCGATAGACCCCCGCCAGCAACCCGCACGACACCGGCGGCGTCCAGTACCGCCCCTCCAGACGCACGACCACATTCGCCAGCGTCGACTCGGTAATCTCGCCGCGCGTGTTCCATAAAATCACATCGTCGCAGTCGGGATGCTCCGCCCGCGCCCGCTCGTACACCTGCCGATGGGTCGTCTTGTGATACAGGAACGCCTCGCGCGGGTTCACAGGCGCACGCGCCAGCGCAACGCGCCACACCCTGCGCTCAGGGGTGAACGGCGCGTACTCCATCCGAAACTGCCCGCGCCGATTGACCAGCAAGCGCACGCGATAGCGCGGCTCGGTGAACGATTCGGCGACCTGTAGCAGCGCGCGGCGCAGGGCGTCGGCGTCCACCGCGAAGTCGAAATAGCACGCCGAGTCGCACAGCCGCCGCAGGTGCGCCTCCAGCAGAAAGTACCCCCGCTCCCGACGCCACAGCAGCGTCTCCAGCAACTCGAACGCAGGGCGCGCCTCGAACAGCACCTGCGCTTTGGTCAGGCACTCCTCGTACTCCGCGACGCGCTCGGAGTCCCACACGACCCCGCTGCCGACGCCGTACTCCAGCCGCTCTGCCTGTCGGTCGTGATGTAGGGTGCGGATGGCGACGCTGAACTGCGCGTGTCCGTCGGGCATGACGACGCCAATCGCGCCTGTGTAGACCCCGCGCGGGTCGGGCTCCAGCTGATGAATCACGCGCGTCGCCTGAATCTTGGGCGCGCCCGTTATCGACGCGGCGGGGAACAGCGCACGGAACACCTCGCGCAGGGGCGCGTCGGTGCAGGCGACGACGGTCGAGGTCATCTGCCAGAGGGTCGCGTACCGCTCCGCCTCGAACAGGCGTGGGACGCGCACCGTGCCGACGCGGGCGACGCGCCCCAAATCGTTGCGCGCCATGTCGACAATCATCAGGTTCTCGGCGCGATTTTTGGGGCATCGGGTCAGCTGGTCGGCGCGGCGCAGGTCGTCGGCAAGGGTTCGCCCGCGCGGCGCGGTGCCTTTCATCGGGCGCGTCCAGAGGCGTTCGCCCGCCCGCGCGAAAAACAGCTCGGGCGACAGCGACGCAATCGCGTGTGCGCCGATGTCCAGATAGGCGGCGTAGGGCACAGGCTGGCGGGCGTACAACTGCCAGAACAGGGGCAGCAGGTCGCCCTCAAACGGCGCACGCAGCCGAAAGCTGTAGTTCACCTGATACACCTCGCCCGCCGCAATCGCCGCGCGAATGGCGTCGACGGCGTCCTCGTAGGCGCACGGCGACACCGACCCCTGCCACCGCAACGCGGGAGAGTTCTCCCAAGTCGCGGGGGAGTTCTCCGCGTTGGGAGGGTTTACGGGCGTGAGTTGGCGAAACAGCGCGAACCAGACCAGCGGCAAGGGCGCGTCGGCGCGGGGGAAGGCAGGGTCGAGCCCGTGCGCCGCCTCGTAGCTCACGAAGCCGACGGCGGTCAGCCCCTGCGCCGTCGCCCGATCGACCTGCGACAGCGCGGGCAGTACCTCTGCGTGCGTGTGCGCCGCGACGACGCCAACAGGGTTGCGCCCTTCCAACCAGCAGGGTTGCCCGTCGGGCGCGCCATACCGAAGCAGCACATAAGCCGCCATCGCCTGAAGGATACCCGTAGCGGGCAGGAAACGCCTTTCAGAGGGCGAACTGCGCCTGCATGCGCCGATTCATGATTTGCGTGCTGGTGTGTCTGACGGCGATTGGCATTGCCGCGCCCGACGAGTGGCAAGCCATCCCCTTCAACGAGACCGACTGGCAGCGCGACGGCGCGCCAACCTACCGCATCGAGGACGGCGCGCTGATTTTCGACGGCGACGGGCGCGGACGCCTGATGAGCCGACAGGTCTACAGCGACTTCGAACTGCAGGTGGAGTTCCGCACCAGCGCAGGCGCGAACAACGGGATCGCCATCCGCGCCCCAATCGGCTTCCAATCTTCGCGCTACGGGATGGAGATTCAGATTCTGGACGACCACACCCACGAGCAGCCCGACAAGCGGCGCATCTGCGGGGCGATTTACGGGCTGTACCCCGCCCTCAAGAGCGCGACGCGCCCCACAGGCGAGTGGAACCAGATGCACATCCGCTGCGAGGGCAGGCGCGTGCAGGTCGTCCTCAACGGCGAGCGGATTGTGGACGCTGACCTGAACACGATTCGCGACCGCGAGCAGTTGCGCGAGCGTCCGGGCTTTCTGCGCGAGGCGGGGCATATCGGCTTCATTCAGCACAATGGGCGCGTGGAGTTCCGCAACCTGCGCGTGCGCGTGCTGCCGACGGCGCGCCCCGCGAACCAGCCTCCCGCAGGCTTCACCGCGCTGTTCAACGGGCGCGACCTGTCGGGCTGGCAGAGCTGGTACGCCGACCCGCCTGAAATCGCCCGCATGTCCGACGCGGAACGCCAGCAGGCGCAAACGCGCGCTAACGAGCAGTACCTCAAGCACTGGCGCGTGGAGAACGGCGAACTGCGCTTCGACGGGCAGGGCGTGCATCTGCTGACCGAACGAACCTACGGCGACTTCGAGCTGTGGGTGGACTGGCAGATTGAGCCGGGCGGCGACAGCGGGATTTACCTGCGCGACACGCCGCAGGTGCAAATCTGGGAAAACGCCAGCGGGTCGGGCGGACTCTACAACAACGAGCGCAACCCCAATCGCCCCCTCGTCAAGGCGGACAACCCGCCCGGGCAGTGGAACCGCTTCCGAATTCTGATGGTGGGCGAGCGCGTCACGGTGTGGCTGAACGAGACGCTGGTGGTTCACGATGCGCCGCTGGAAAACCACTGGGACCGAAGCGCGCCCTTGCCGAAGGAGGGGCGCATCTGGCTGCAGGCGCACGGCGCGCCCCTGCGCTTTCGCAACCTGTTCATTCGCTCACTCTGACGCGCCTGCCCTCCACGCGCAGCCTGCCCTGCACGAACAGCCGTATCGCTTCGATGTAGGTCGCATGCTCTATGGGCAACAGGCGCGCCGCCAGCGTTTCAGGCGTGTCAGCGTCCTCAACGGGAACGCACCGCTGCAGGATAATCGGACCCGTGTCGTACTGCTCGTCCACGAAATGCACCGTGCAGCCCGTCACCTTCATCCCGCTTTCCAGCACCGCCTGATGTACCTTCAGCCCGTACATCCCCCTGCCGCCGAACAGGGGTAGCAGCGCGGGATGGATGTTCATAATGCGCATGGGGAACGCCTCCACCACCTGCGCAGGCAACAGGCGCATATAGCCCGCCAGGCAAATCAGGTCGGGTTGCGCCTTCTGCAAGACCCACAGCAGCGCGTCGCCGTACATGTCGGCTTCGGGGAATTCGCGCGGGTTCACGACGGCGGTTGAGACGCCCAGCGCGTGCGCTGTCTGCAGGGCGGGCGCGTCGTCGCGCGAGGCAATCACGGCGACCACCGCGCTGTCGGGAATGCGCTCGTCGCGGCACGCTTCAATAATCGCCTGCATGTTGCTTCCGCGCGAGGGACCCGACACCAGAATCGCGATTCGGCTCATGGGTTCACCACCCAGAGTGCGACGGCATGCGCGAGCGTGCGCGTGTGCGTGATGCTCACCAGCAGTTGCCCCTCGCCAACCGCCTGTGCGCTTGCGCCGTGCAGGTGAACGACGGGCTTGCCGTGCGCGTCGGGCAGAATCTCCACCTCCTGCCAGCGCAGGGGTCGCCCGACGGCTTTAGCGATGGCTTCCTTTGCACACCACCTGCCTGCAATGTGCTGGGCGGGGTTCGAGCGGTGGCTCTGGCAGTAGGCGCGCTCGGCGGGCGTGAGGATGCGCTCCACAAAACGCGGCTGACGGGCGCACACCTGCGCAATCCGCGCAATCTCCACCATATCCACACCGACGCCTCGAATCACGGCTGGGGTTGGGGCGCGTTGATAGGCGGCGCAGTCCACTGGGTCTGGTCGTTCCCGTCGACGAACATCATCCGCGCGTTGCCCTCGCGATCCAGCAGAATCCACGCGCGAGGCTTGCCCTTCGCGTCGTACAAAAACAGCGCCGGCTCGCCGAAGGGCATCCCCAGCTCGGCGCGCAGGTTGCCCTCCTGATCGAACAGGCGGAATCGGCGGGCGTCGACGCTCTCGGCGATGCGCGGGCGACGCTGCGCCTCGCGCGCCTCCATCAGCGCCACCCCGCTCAGAAACCCGAACAGCGCGACAATCGCAATCAGTATCAGCGTCTGGTACACTCGCATGCCGTTGCCTCCTTGCTGCTTAAGTGCCATTGCATCATAGGTCAGCCGCTCTCTGGCGCCAGGAAGTGTTCAGGGTATACAGGCACTATGGAGTGCTGAAGCGCCAGTTTCAGCATGCGGAAGCTCCGCTTCCGCACTCCACACAGGCGTCGCGTTGCTCACATGGCGCAACCCTCTCGCAAAGGCACTCAGATAAGCAGGATTATACCGCGAAGCGCGGGGGTGGGGTATCCTCTTGACTGTGGAGCGACCCAGCTGGGACGAATATTTTATGCAGATTGCGCACATGGTGGCGACGCGGGCGACCTGTCCGCGGCGGAGCGTCGGCGCGGTGATTGTGCTGGAGCGGCGGATACTGGCGACGGGCTACAACGGCGCGCCCAGCGGACTGGCGCACTGCACGGAGGTGGGCTGCCACATCGTGGCGGGGCACTGCATCCGCGCCCTGCACGCAGAGCAGAACGCGATCCTGCAAGCTGCGCTGAACGGGGTCTCCACGCGCGGCGCAACGATTTATGTGACCTGCCAGCCGTGCAATCACTGCGCAAAGATGATTATCAACGCGGGCATCCAGCGCGTGGTGTTCGAGGGCGACTATCCCGACCCGTTCGCGCTGGAGCTGTTCGCGGAGGCGGGCGTGGCGCTGGGACGCTTCGAGAAAGGCGCGGTCCTACCCATTGACCTGACCCCCTTCCAGCCAGAGCGATGAAGACGATTACAGCGGTGTTCCTGCTGGCGCTGGCGACGACCTACCTGCTGACCCCGTGGGTGCGGCGGCTGGCGATTCGGGCGGGCGCGATGGACATCCCCGACGCGCGGCGCGTGCATACCGAGCCGATACCGCGCTGGGGCGGGTTAGCCATCTACTTTGGCGTCGCTGTGGGGATGCTGGCGGGGCTGACGCGGTTGTACCTGCTTGCGCCGTCCGATAGCGTGTTTCTGGGGCGCGCGTTCCAGTTTCTCGGCTTGCTGCTGGTGGGCACGGGCGTGCTGATTGTCGGCATGCTGGACGACCGTAAGCAGTTCTCCGCGCTGGTGCAGATGGGCGCGCTGCTGCTGGCGGGGCTGGTGGTGCAGCTGTTCGGCGTGCAGATTGAGGGCTTCGCCGCGCCGATTGGCGGTAAGTTCAGCGAGGCGCGCTGGATTCCGCTGGGCGCGTGGGCGATTCCCATCACCGCGCTATGGATATTCGTGGTCAGCAAGACGATGGACACCATCGACGGGCTGGACGGGCTGGCGGCGGGAGTGAGCGCAATCGCGGCGTTCGCGCTCGCGCTGATGGCGCTGCAGGCGGCTGATTTGCTCGACCAGCCCTACCCGAACTGGCTGATTGCGATTACGGCGGCGGCAATCGCAGGCGCGGCGGGCGGATTCCTGCGCTACAACTTCAACCCCGCGCGGATTTTCATGGGCACGGGCGGCGCGCAGTTTCTGGGCTTTATGCTTGGCGGGCTGTCCGTGATTGGCGCGTTCAAGACGGCGACCGCCTTCGCGATTGTTATCCCCGTGCTGGTGTTCGGGCTGCCGTTTCTGGACGCCGCGCTGACAGTCGCGCGTCGCCTGCTCAAGGGACAGCCGATTCACAAACCCGACAAGCAGCACATCCACCATCAGCTGTTGCAGCGCGGCTTGAGCCAGCGCCAGACGGTGCTGATACTGTACGGCATCGCGGCGGCGATGGCGGTCGTCGCGATTATCCTGTTCCGCAAGGCGATGGGATAACTCGATACGCGCTTACGGATTCGCGCTACGGCGGAAGAAACCGCCCCCGCCGCCGCGCCGCCCACCGCGAAAGCCCGTGCCCTCCTCGCCAATCACATGCAGGAACGCCAGACACATCTCGTCCTGCGTGCGCTCGCCCCAGGTTACATCTCTGGGCGGCTTGTTCGGGTTGTTCGGGTTCTTCTCGGAGTTGTCGTAGTAGGCGTAGACGGTGACGCGCGTACCCCGCGGCAGCTTCACAGGCGTCTTGTAGTGGTAGTTATCCTGCCACTTGAAGTCCCAGTCGTTAATCCAGATGAGGGTCTGCTTCGTGCCGTCGGGCAGCTCCGCCTCGATGCGCATCTCGCGTCCCAGCAGGTGCATGTGGGGCGTAATGGCGACCACCTCGATATCGCGCGGGGCAATCCACATCGCGCGCACCTCGTGCCGCTCCGCGCCTGCGGGGATGCGGAAAATCGGGTTGATAATCCACGCGATGCCTACGGGCTGTGGGTTCGGCTTTTTCTCGAGGTAGATGCCCACGCGCGTGCGGTCTTTTTCGGGCTTGCCCGTGCGGTAATAGTGAATCTGCAGCACGACATCCGCGCCCTTGGGCAGGCGGTAGCCTGTGCCTTCAGGCAGCACGCTGGGGGTCATGCCCGGCGCCCAGCCGCCCAGCATCCCCGCCGGCACAAACCCGGGCCAGCCGAACGCCTCGTAGCCCGGTTTGGGATCGGCGGCGTCCAGCTGACGCGCCGTGCCCGTCGTGTCCAGATACACAATCACATGGTGAACCGTGTTGCGGTTGCCCGGCTCGATGTCAATCGCGCGCACGAACACATCTTCGCCGAAGTTGGTCGGGATCACAAAATGGCGGTACTCATCTTCGCCGGTGGGGGCGATTTCGTACTCAACGGGCATCTCGAACACGATGTCCGGCTCGCCCAGCGCCCAGCCACTGCTGAACTGTCGGGGCGGGGGCATATCGCTGGGGTTGCCCATCGGCGCGCCCGTCTCCACCCACTGCAGAATCATCGCAATCTGTTCGTCGGTCAGGCGTCGCTCGCCCTGAAACTCGCCGTAGCCATGCACGGGCTTCCACGGGGGCATCTGGCGCGCCTTGACCACCGCCGCTATCTCTTTGCGCCAGGTGTAGGCGTCGCGGTAGGTCAACAGCGAGAAGGGCGCGACCTGTCCGGGGCGATGGCACGGCTGGCAATACTCCTGCATAATCGGCGCGATGTGCTTCGCGTAGGTGATGGGCGCGCTCTCGGCGGCTTCGTCGCGGAACCGTATCGTGCAGCCGAAGGTCTCGGCGGAGGCGACCTTCACCACCTTGTTCGCCAGCACCGCATCGAGCGCGTCTTTCAGGTAGTGCGCGCGCACGCGGGTCTCGTAGCGGTTGTCGTCAATCGCGCCTCGATAGCGCAGTAGCATCTTTCGGTCGACCAGCACGGCTTGCGGGGTCATCGTCGCGCCCAGCGCCTGCGCCAGCGCGCCGTCGGGGTCATGCACCGCAGGCGGCTTCAGCCCGTACTCGCGCTTATGCGCCAGCACCGCCTCGCGCGTGTCGTCGTAGTTCGGGTAGACCAGGAATACTTGCACACCCTTCTTGCGGTAGGTTTCGTGCAGCTGGTTGATGCGCACGGTGTACCGCTGCGCGGCGGGGCACTTCGTCGCCGTGAAGATGAACACGACGGGGGCGCGCTGCACCAGCTCACTGAGCGTATAGGCGCGTCCCTGCAGGTCAGTGAACTCGATGTCGGATACGCGGCGATTAATCACGCCCGATTTGGGCGCTTCGGTCAGCACCCGATGTTTCAGCGAAACGGCGCGTCCCGTATTCTGGTCGTTCACAACTGGCGCGGCGTTCCAGCTCAGAACGCCCAGCCCACTGAGCAACCCCAGCATCCATACCGCTCTCATTTTGTCATCCCCGTGCGCCAGATTGACTAACTGGCGATTCAGTATACCACACCAATTGACGCGATTCGTGTGTTGATGTTCTCTGTTATCGCAGCCAGATGGGGGCGACCAGCGGTTGCTCTTGAGGGGGTGTACCCTTCAGATGATCGGGCAGGGGCACTTTCACGGGCGACATGTCGCCGCGCTCTTCGGCTACGTCAATGTAGGTCGTTGCACCGCCGTCATCGACTCGGTTCCGACTCACCGAGTAAATCAGGAACCCGAAGCGCGGGTCGGTCTTATACACGAACGGCTTGCCTGAGAACGGGTCATTTATCATCTCGCCCAGTTGCAACGCCTCCAGCGACGCGGGGTATTTGCCCGTGCGCAGTTTGTGCAACCGTATCGCCGCTACGCAGCCCATCAAGCGCATCATGGCAATCTCGCCCGCCTCCCTATCGCTGGCTCTGGCGAAGACAGGCAGCAGAATCGCGTTCAGCGGGTGGCGCACCTCGCGCTCGAGGGACTCTGCCGTTCGACGGGGACGCTCGGCAAACGGCAGTTTCAGCTCATCGACCGTGCGCTGCATGAACCGATGGTACTCTGGAAGCGCGGTCTTGACCATAAAGCGTGTAAAAAGTGGATTGCGCCTCTGAGATTCTCCGCCCGATTCCGAATCGTCAGGAACCACCTCGCTGTAGTCGATGCGCCCTTCTGCCATATCCCTGTAATTGCTCAGCCCGAAGTAGTATTCCTCCTGCATGCATTTCCAGAGCGGTGTGCGCCGTTGTTCGTGGTCGCGCGCGAACTGCAGCAGGGCTTCGAGCGCGGCGCGCTCCTGAATGCGGGGCAGCTCGGTTCGGAGCGGGTCCAGAGCGATGGCGTGGATGGAGACGCCGACGAGGTAGTGAATCAGCGGCCCGCCGTTGCGTACCTGGTCTGCCAGACGGCTCAGCCGATCGGCGCGCCGAATCGCGTCGCGGTAGCGCCGCTGGCGCAATTCCTCACGCATCAGATACGCCTCCGTGCGGGCGATACGGCGCATCTGCACCAGTTCAGGGAACATCGCGTTGTAGCTGCGCTCGGTGGAAACCACGCATGGGCGGTTCACCAGCTGCTCGTAGCGTTTCAGGAAAGGCGTGATGGTTTGCAGATAATACGCGCGGTCGGTGGGGGAAAGCGGCTGCCCACCCAGAGCGGCGTTCTCAATCTGCTTGAAGCGTGCATCGTTGTCGAGGCGCACGCGCATCGCCTCCGCCAGCGCGACATATTCGGGATGCGCGTTGTTGGGCGGCAACTGGCGCGGGGGAATCTCTATCTTTGGCGGGATGAACGCCCACACCAGCGCGCCCACACACAGCACCAGCGCAATCCCAAACAGCACGCCACAACCAATCAGCCACTTGCGCATAGGCGACCGATTCGGGCAACCGCGCGCGAGTCCTGCCCGCCGTCTTGGGGTACACTCATGGCGTTATGAAGTGCCCTGTGTGCAGTACCGACCTGCAGATAGCGACGCGGGCGGGCATCGAAATCGACTATTGCCCGACCTGTCGGGGGGTATGGCTCGATCGGGGGGAGCTGGACAAGATTATCGAGCGTCATGCGCAGGAGACGCAGAGCCTGCAGCGGGGCGCGCCGCCCGCCTACGCGCCTGAACCGCCTGCGCCTGCGCCGACGCCCCGCCCTCACGCGCGCCCCCAACCGCGCTACGACGACGATGACGACTACTACTACGACCCGCACCACAAGCGCAAGCGACGCAAAAAGCGCGACTGGTTCGAAGACCTGTTCGACATTTTCGATTGAACGGAACGCCGCCGCGCGTGTCCCCTCTAACCGAATGGAGAGATCCCGATGCGATATTCTAAAGGTTTTACTCTGATCGAGCTGCTGGTGGTAATCGCGATTATCGCGATTCTGGCGGCGATTCTGTTTCCAGTATTTGCGCAGGCGCGTGAACGGGCGCGGCAAACGCAGTGTCTGTCGAATGCGCGCCAGCTCGCGCTGGCAGTGCAGAGCTACCTGCAAGACCACGACGAGGCGTTTATGCCTTCTACTAACTACGCCGTGCCTACGAACATCCCGGAGCGCATCTGGACGCGGATGGTGCAGCCCTATGTGCGGGACACGGGGATTTTCACCTGTCCCAGCGCGCAGCGGGCGGGCTTCCCGACCGACTGGTCGCAGCGGGGCGTGGGGTCTATCGGCTACACGGCGGCGACGGCGTATGACCCGCTGGAGCTGGAGGGGTTTGCAACGCCTGTGTATCTGGCGCAGATGGAGGAGCCTGCCCGCACGCCGATGTTCGGCGACACCGCCAGCGGACCGACCGCCGAGAAATATCGCGGCTATGTGTTCGACCCGTATGTGGGCGAGACGAACCCGCGCGACCCGCGCCTCAGCCCGCCGCTGGTGGCTGACCGCGACCTGGTGCGCGAGCTGAACCACCTGCCGCCCTCGCGCCTGAAGCCGCTCTATGCGCGCCACTTCGCCACGGGCGATAATCGAGGACTGGCGGTGTTGATTTTTGGCGACGGGCACGCGAAAGCCTACTCCGCCGCGTCGATTCTGGCGCAGGATCAGGGCGCGAACCTCATCTGGCGGTTTCGCTAAGCGCTTATACCAATCTGCGGGTCAGAGTTCGTAAAGCGTCGACGCCTGTAGCCCTCACCCCCTTTGTCCCCCTCTCCCAAAGGGTTGGGAGAGGGGGAGAGCGCGTCGCGCGCCGCACGCACGGCTCCCCTCTCCCGCCGTGCGGGAGAGGGGCTGGGGGTGAGGGCAAAACGCGCGTGGCTCCGGCTGTAGACGCACGGCAATTACGAAGTTTGACGCGCGGATTGGTATTACAACGCGCCCGACTCTATCTGCGCGCGAATGCGCGCCATCAGCCGCGCATAAAAGGCGAGGTTGTGATAGGTCGCCAGCCGAAAGGCGAGCAGCTCGCCCACGCGGAACAGGTGATGGAGGTAGGCGAGGCTGTAGCGCTGGCACACCCAGCAGTCGCAGGTGGGGTCTATCGGCTCATCCCGCTCCTGATACTGGGCGTTGCGCAGATTGATGCGTCCCGCGCTGGTGAAGACCGCATGATGCCGCGCCAGCCGCGTTGGCAACACGCAGTCGAACATGTCCACGCCCTGCTGCACCGCGTGCAGGATGTCTTCGGGTGTGCCGACGCCCATCAGGTAGCGCGGCTTGTCAGTGGGCATGCGCGGGGCGGTGAACGCCACCACCTGCCGAATCGCCTCCGTCGGCTCGCCGACCGACACGCCCCCAATCGCGTAGCCGGGCAGGTTCAGCGAGGTAATCTGCTGCAGGCTCGTCAGGCGCAGGTCTTCGTACACGCCGCCCTGAATAATGCCAAACAGCGCCTGCTGACCGGGTTGCTCGCTCCATGCACGCTGGCATCGGACCGCCCAGCGATAGGTGCGCTCGGTTGCCCGCTCGACCGCCTCGCGGCTGGCGGGGTACGGCGGGCACTCGTCGAACGCCATCATGATGTCGCTGCCGAGATTACGCTGAATCTGCACGGCGCGTTCGGGCGTGAAGCGATGCTCCGAGCCGTCGATGTGTGAGCGGAAAGTGACCCCGTCATCGTCGATCTGGCGCAGCGCGGCGAGGCTGAACACCTGAAAACCGCCGCTGTCGGTCAGAATCGCCCGCTCCCAGCGCATGAATCGGTGTAGCCCGCCCAGCCGCGCGATGCGCTCGTCGCCCGGACGCAGGTACAGGTGATAGGTGTTGCCCAGAATAATCTGGAAGCCGAGCTGCTCCAGCTCATCCTGACTGAGCGTTTTGACGCTCGCCTGCGTGCCGACGGGCATAAACACGGGCGTCTCGATGACCCCGTGCGGCGTATAGAGCCGCCCCCGCCGCGCGTGGCTGATAGGGGACTGCGCAAGCACCTCAAAACGGAAAGTTGATTTCACAGGGCGCTATCAAGGTAGATTGGTTTCATCGCGCCATTCGGAGCGAAGCTGCTTCAGATAGGCGGCAACCTCTTCTGCAGTGGGCGGTTGATGTCCGCGTGCGCGCTGCCGCTGGTGAATCTCATCCAGAACTGCCCATGCGCGCGCAACAGTTGGCGTCTCCGATAACGCCCACGCGGCGTAGCCCAGCGCCTGATAAATATCTTCAGGCTCCAGTTCGTGCCACTCGCGCAGAATCTCCTCAATCGTCATCCCTGCGCTCAGGTAGCTCAGGATAGACGCCACAGGAATGCGCAACCCACGAATGCACGGCTTGCCCATGCACTTGTTCGGGTCAAGCGTGATACGGTCAAAAATCGGGTGTCTGCGTTCCATAAGGTTCTCCCTACTCATACACGCCTGCGTAGACCGCCTGAATCACCTCGTGAGGAGTGGTGATCCCGCGCAGCACCTTGTCGCGCCCGTCGTCGAGCATGGTGCGGTAGCCCTCTTTGACGGCGATGTGCAGAATCTGGTCGCTGGAGGCGCGGGTCACAATCGCCTCGCGAATCGCGGGGCTGATGCGCAAGAGTTCGAAGATGCCCGTGCGTCCGCGATAGCCCGTGTTCATACATTTGGGGCAGCCTTTGCCTGTGAAAAAGCGCGCCTGCGCCAGCCATTCCTGCGGGATTTTGAGCGCGGCGATCTCGTCGGGCGTCGGCTGGTAGGGCGCGCGGCAGTCGGGACAGATTACGCGCACCAGTCGCTGCGCCATCGCGCACTGCAGGGTCGCCGCAATCAGGTAGTCCTCCGCGCCCATGTCGATCATGCGGCTGAGCGTCTCGATGGCGTTGTTCGTGTGCAGGGTGGACAGCACCAGATGCCCCGTGAGCGCGGCTTGAATGCCAATCTGCAGCGACTCGCGGTCGCGAATCTCGCCAATCATAATCACATCGGGGTCGTGGCGCAGCATCGCCCGTAGCGCGCGCGGGAAGGTCACCTTCTCCGTGACCTGCACCTGCATCACATTGTCGGGAAACTCGTACTCGACGGGGTCTTCGACCGTCACGATGTTGCGATGCACCCGGTCCAGCGTGTGCAGGGAGGCGTAGAGCGTGGAGGTCTTCCCGGAGCCGGTGGGTCCCGTGACGACGAGCATGCCGTAGGCGACCTGTAAGGCGCGTCGCCAGTGCGCCATCACCTCCTGCGGCATGCCCAGCGAGTCGAGCTTGACCTGCATTTTGGCGGGGTCCAGAATGCGCATCACGATGCGCTCGCCGTTCAGCGTGGGGATGCACGACACGCGCGCGCTGAGCCGTCGGTCGAGGTACTCCATATCGATGCGCCCGTCCTGCGTGTCACGCTTCTCGTCTAAGTGCAGGTTCGCCGCCAGCTTCACGCGGCTCACCATCGCCTGCACCAGATCGGGCTGGGTCACGACCTCCTGCTCGTGCAGCACGCCATCGATGCGGAATCGAATCCGCAGCGCGTTGTGTTCGGGGTGCATGTGAATATCGGACGCGCCCGCTTCCAGCGCCTGAATAAACATCTGATCGACTCGTTGCACTGCCAGCGACAGCTCCTCGCCGCCCATCTCGCGCGAGACGCCTGCGTGGCGCATCAAAATTCGGAACATTCGCCCGGAACCGCGCATCCCATACATCGTAGAGCCTCCTGCACGCTTAGACGCTTGTGGACGCCGAAAGTATACCCATTAGAGGGGTTCGCTCCAGAGCGCGCTGACGGGAACCGCCCACAGCCGCTCGCCCATCGGCAGGCTGCGCTCGCCCGTGTAGAACACGACGCCGAGGCGGAACCGTTCGGGCGCGGCGCTTTGTAGCCAGCGTAAGCCCTTGAGGTCGTCTTCGCGCAGTGTCTGGCGGCGTTTGACTTCCACGCCGACCAGCGCGCCCTGCGCCGACTCCAGCACATAGTCCACCTCGATGCCCTTGTCGGTGCGCAGGTGGTAGAGGCGCACGCGCATATCGGCACAGTGGATATGCTTGAGCAGTTCCATCCCGACGAACTGTTCCAGCAGCTTGCCCGCATACTCACGCTCCTGCTCCAATCGCGCCTCGTCGAAATCCACCAGCGCGGCTGCCAGCCCCGTGTCGGTGAGCATCAATTTGGGCGCTTTGAGCAGCCGCTTGCCAAGATTCGCGTACCATGCAGGCACGGGCTGTACGACGAAGAGGTTCACCAGCAGGCTCAGATACCGGTTCAGAGTCGCCTGCGCGACGCCGGTTTCGCGCGACAGCCCTGCGATATTCGCCGGCGCGCATGGGTTCGACGCCAGCAGTCGCAACAGCATCAGCAGGGCGTCCTCCCGCTCGACCGCGCCCAGTGTGCGCAGGTCGCGTGTGATAAGCGCGTCGGCGTAGCTGCGCAACCATTCGGCGCGCGCCCGTGCATCATCGCTGGCAACCGCCACGGGGTAGCCGCCGCGCGCCATGCGCGCCTGCAGGTCTGCAGAGTCGGGGTAGCGTGCGCTAATGGGCGACTCCGTGAACGCCTGCTCGACCCAGTTCACCCGATGGTTCATAATCTCCGCCTGCGACAGCGGGAGCAACTCGAGCGTCGCCATGCGCCCCACCATCGCGTCGGCGATGTGCGCCTGCGCCTGCAGGCTGGAGGAGCCTGTGAGCAGAAACATACCAGGCGTTCGCGCCTCATCGATGCGCATCTTCAGTACGCGCAACACTTCGGGGACAAGTTGCGCCTCGTCGATGGCGGTTCCTGTCTGCAAACCGCGCACGAAGCTCACCGGGTCGCGCTGCGCCGCCGTGCGCACGAGCGGGTCGTCAAAACTCACATAGTCGCGCAGCACGCCCGACGCCAGCAACTGCTTCGCCAGTGTCGTTTTGCCCGTCTGCCGCGCGCCCTGCAGGTATACCGCAGGCATGGCGCCCAGCGCCCACCGCGCCCGTTCCGTGAGACACCGCGTATACATTGCGCAGGCAATTGTACCTTCTTGTCTGGAGAAAATCCTCAGCTTAACTAAGGATTTTTACGCAAAGCGTCGGCATAACCGCGTCGCGGCGCAATGGCAGGAAAACACGCGCTGTGCGCGAACCGTCGAAGCCGACAGGTGGGACTATGGATCGAACGCAACAGATGGGACCGCTGAGCGACCCGCAGCGCACGCAGGCGATGCAGATGCCCGTGTTAGACCCCAGCCGCACGCAGGCGATGCCGAACCTGATGGGCGCGCCCGCGCAACCGTCGCTGCAGATGGAGGTCGTGCTGGGGCGCAAGTACGCGCTGGCGCAGAGCATCGCACGCGAGGGCTTGCTGGTCGCCATCCGCGCGGTGCAGACCGCCGCTGGACGCGCGCCGCTGAACCTCTGCCTCGTGCTGGATCGAAGCGGCTCGATGGAAGGCGCGCCGTTCGAATTCGCCAAGCAAGCCTGCGCCTACCTCGTCGACCAGCTCACCGAGCAGGATGTGCTGTCGGTGGTGACCTTCTCGGACACGGTCGATGTGGTGATGCCCCCGCGCAAAATCGTCAACAAGCAGCTGGTGAAAGACCACATCATGCGCCTGACGGTGGGCGACACGACCAACATCTACGACGCGCTGGTGGTCGGCGCGCAGCAGGCGACTTCGGTGAACCTGCCGGGCTACCAGACGCACCTGATTCTGCTCACGGACGGCGAGCCGACAGTGGGTATCAAGGACTTCTCGACGATTGTGGGCGCGGCGGCGCGCGCGAAAGAGTTCGGGTTCCATATCACCGCGCTGGGCTTCGGTCCCGACTACAACGAGGAGCTGCTGGCGGGCATCGCGCGGCGCAGCGGCGGCAAGTATTACTACATCGACCAGCCGCAGCGCATTCCCGAAGTGTTCCAGCAGGAGCTGGTGCGCCTGATGACGGTGGTCGCCCGCAACCCGAAGCTGGAGGTCCAGCTGGCGCGCTGGGTGCAGGTGCGGCAGGCGTTCGGCGGCGAGCTGCAGATGCAGGGACGCACGGCGACGCTCACCCTCGTCGATGCGGAACGCAACAGCACGCTCAACCCGATTCTGGAGCTGGAGTTCCCCAACCACCCTGCGGGGATTTACCGCATCGCGAAGCTGACGCTTAGCTGGGAGGACATCGTGACGGGACGGGTGGAGCAGGCGACCGCCGACGCCGTGCTGGAGTTCACGACCGACCCTGCGCTGGCGAACCAGCCGCAGGACCCGCGCGTGGCGAACGAGCTGCAGGTCGCCGTCGCTTCCCGCGCGCTGGAGAAGACCATCATGGGCATGCGCGCGCACCAGATTGACCGCACGCAGGCGCTGGCGGAGCTGCAACGCACGCAGGCGCTGCTGCTCAGCCAGGGGCGCACGCAGGAAGCGCAGGAAGTCACGCAAGCCATCCGCGCCCTGCAGGGTCAAGACACAAACACCGCCGAGAAGACGCTGATGGGCACGCTGGTCAATCTCGAGCAGGGCAAGCGCGAGGGCTGAGCGGGGATGCAATCACAAATCGAGCTGCTGAAAGCGTTGGGGGCGCGGGCGCGGGTGCGCTATAACCAGCCGCCCCGACTCGTGCTGGCGTTCTACTACGGCTGGTACGGTACGCCCGAACTGTCGGACAGGTGGCTGCACTGGGAGGGCGTCGACGCGGCGCGCCAGCAGATTGCGACCTCCACCCACTACCCCCAGCTGGGCGCGTATGACTCCAACGACCCGAAAATCATCGATCAGCACTGTCGCTGGGCGCGTGAGGCGGGGCTGGACGGTTTTATTTACTCGTGGTGGAGCATCGGCGGCTACGAGGAGAAGCCCCTGCCGCGCCTGCTGGACGCCGCGCAGCGGCACAACCTGAAGGTGTGCGTCTACTATGAGCAGGTTCCCCAGCCGGGCGACCCGCGCAGCGTGCTGCCCGACCTGCGCCACATCCTGCGCCAGTTCGCCGCGCACCCCGCCTACCTGAAGGTGCAGGGGCGTCCGGTGGTGTTTGTGTATGTGCGCGCGATGGAGCAGCTGAGCCTGCTGCAGTGGGCGTGGGTACTGGAGACGATTCGCGCGGAGTTCCCGCCGGGCGTGTGCGCGATTGGCGATTCGCTGAGTCGCAGCGCGGCGCGCGTGTTCGACGGCATTCACACCTACAACCCCGTCGGCGTGCTGGAGCGCAAGCCGCTGAACGCCATCCAGCCGACGCTGGAGGCGCACTATCAGGAGGCGATTCAGACGGCGGGTACGCTGGGGCGTATTGCGTGCGCGACCATCATCCCCGCCTACGACGACACCAAAATCCGCACGCCCGGCCTCCGCACTGACCGCTTCGGCGGCGCGGCGTATCGCAGGCAATGGGACGCCGCCCTGCGCCTGAACCCCGACTGGGTGCTGATTACCAGCTTCAACGAGTGGCACGAGGGCAGTGAGATCGAGCCGTCGGTGGAGCATGGCGACCGTGAGCTGCGCACGACTGCCGCGTATGCGCCGCGCTTTCGGCAGTTGCCCGAACGCCCACGCATGGCGACGCCGCTGACCGCGCTCACGGGCGAAGCCGTCGCCGACTTGCGCCGCGCATGGACGGGCAAGACAATCGGGCTGTTGCCCGACGCGCAGTCGGAGGCGCTCTTCTGGCTGCTGGATGCGGGGCTGCCCGTTGAGCCGCTGGAGTACGCGGATGTAGTCGCTCCGGGGCGGTTGACGCCCGCACGCTATGCCGCGCTGGTGTACGCGGGGGGCGAATCGTACCGCGCGCGGGTGAACGCGCCCGACGATGTGGATCGCGCCCTGCAGGGCTATCTGGAGGCGGGGGGCGTGCTGCTGGTGTTGCCCGGCGCGCCGCTGCCGTTCTACTACGCCGACGGCAAGGCGGTCAACCATGCGGGCAAGTTCTGGCTGCCGATTGCCGAAAGCGCCGAGCGTCCCGAAGCGGGCAAAACGGGCTTCGAGACGCCGCCTGTGTTGGGCTTGCAGTTCCGCTGGAACCGCGCCGCGCTACCGCGTATGGGCGAATCGCCGACGCCGTTCCCTACAGGCGGCGACCTGCGCTGGCGTCCTGCCCTGCGCACACGGGCGCGTCCCGACGCCGACTACACCCCGCTGGCGACGCTGTACGACGCGCAGGGGCGCAATTGGGGCGAGGGCGCGGTCTGGATTCGCCACCCCAACGGCGCGGCGGTCGGCTATGTGTGGTTCCGCCTGCTGGAGACGCCTGCCGCGCCGCTGCTGCTGGCGCACCTGCTCGAGCGAGCCGTTGCGCAATAAATTTGCCCCCTTCCTTCAGGTCATCGATTCTCACGAAATCTGAGGAAGGGGGCGTGGCTGGTGTGGGGGAATCAGTAGCCCCCGCCGCCTTGTTGCGTGGGCGGCGCGCCCCCGCCGGGCACAGGCGGCGCGGCTTGAACCTCACCGGGGCGACCCTCGCCCTGCGTGCCGCCTGTCCATGTGCGGTACAGGAAAAACCCTGCTACCAGCACAATCACGGCGATAATCGCCACGACGACGCCTGTCGGCAGTTCCTGTTTCATAACGCGCCTCCGTTTAGTCGGGCGACTGCTCGCACGCCGCCTGCGTCGCGAAGCGACCGTCGCTCATCAGCACGGGATAGTAGCCCTTCTCGTAGTCGGGGCGGCTGCCGGGCGTGTCCGCAGCGCGCGCCCACTTGGAGTGCCCGTCGGCGTACACGAAGTTCATCCCACCCTGATGGCGCGGGCGACCCTGATAGAACTCCCAGCCGTTGCGCCCTTCGGGCCAGTATTTGCGGAAGCTCTGCGAGTCCGCGGGACCAATCATGCACACGCGCCAGCTGTAGATGTAGATGTTGTCGGCGATAATGCCGATGCTGGCAGCTTCCTGCAGCTTCGCCAGCGGCGTCGGGATGGGCGCGCCGTTGGCGCCCGCGTTGCCGAAAATCACCTCGTTGAGACCGTACTCCGCGAACGGCACGATGCGCGGGCTGTTCTGACCGCGCCCACACTCCCACAGGGCGTAGGCGGCGATGTAGGTCACGCCCGAATAGCTGGGACAGTCAAAGATGCCTCCGTTGCGGATGTAGGGGTACACCATCGTCGCCCAGTGCTGGCGCGGCTGGTTCGGGTTGTTGGTGAAGTAGCCCGTCTCCGCACAGCCGCCGGGCCAGGGCTGCGGGAAGAAAGTCTCGTCGTAGTCCTGCACATACATCATCACCGCCGTGCCAAGCTGGCGGGTATTGCTCAGACACTGGGTCTTGCGTGCGCTCTCACGCGCCTGCGCAAACACGGGGAACAGAATCGCCGCTAAGATGGCGATAATCGCGATGACGACCAGCAGCTCAATAAGCGTAAATCCACGCTGACGATTTGTGAACCTCATCGTTATACCTCCGTCGCCCATAAGCACAATAGCCTATGGTAAACCATATTATAGCATGGTTTTGACGAAATGTCAAGGGGGTACGGGTACAATATCGCCCGATGGGAGCGCTGAACACACAATTGGGCGTTAATTTTCCGCGCGGGTTCCGCAGCGCAGGGGTCTATTGTGGCATTAAGAAGCCCGGGCTGCTGGATCTGGCGTTGATTGTATCGGAGACGGAGGCGAGCGTCGCGGGGATGTTCACCACGAATCGCGCCTGCGCCGCGCCTGTGCAGTGGTCGCGGCAGGTAGCCGCAGGCGGCAAGGCGCGCGCGATTGTCGCCAACAGCGGCAACGCGAACTGCCTCACGGGCGAGCAGGGCATGCGCGACGCGCAGCGGATGGCGGAGCTGGTCGCGCGACGGCTGGGATGCGCCCCGACGCAGGTGATTGTCGCCTCCACGGGCGTGATTGGCGTGCCCCTGCCGATGAACGCGGTCGAGTCGGGGATTGGGCAGGCGTTCGAGCGACTGAGCGACGGCGACGATCGCGCCACGGCGGACGCTATTCTAACCACCGACAGTGCGTCCAAGCGCGCCGCGCTGGAAACAGCAACCCCTGCGGGCGCGGTGCGCATCGGCGCGATTGCCAAAGGCGCGGGCATGATTGCCCCCAACATGGCGACGATGCTCGCGTTTATTGCGACCGACGCCGCGATTGACCCCGCTGACCTGCAGGCATGCCTCAGGCGCGTGGTGGACGCCACCTTCAACAGCATCACAGTGGACGGCGACACCAGCACGAACGATATGGTGATTGCGCTCGCGAACGGCGCGTCGGGCGTCGCGCTGACGGGCGAATCGCTGGAAGCGTTCGAGGCGGGACTGTATCAGGTGTGCGAGTACCTTGCCAAGCGTATCGTCAAAGATGGGGAGGGCGCCAGTCGCATCTTTGAGGTGCGCGTGTCGGGCGCGGCGGATGCCGACGCCGCCCGCCGTATCGCGCGCACGATTGCCGAGTCGCAGCTGGTCAAGACCGCCATTCACGGCGGCGATCCGAACTGGGGGCGCATCATCGCCGCCGCGGGGCGCGCAGGCGCGCCCATCACGGTGGAACGCGCGCAACTGTTCCTGCAGGGCACGCTCGTGTTCGAGAACGGACGCCCCACCGAGTACGACGAGCGCGCGCTTGTCAACGCGATGCAGGCGGACGAGGTACATATCGTGCTGACGCTGAGCGACGGCGACGGCGCGGCGCACTTCTGGAGCAGCGACCTGACCGCCGAGTATGTCAAAATCAACGCCCATTACCGCACCTGAGACGATGCGGGCGTATCGGCTCGTCGCGCCGAACACCCTGCGCTGGGAGCAGGTTCCTGTGCCCGCGCCTGCGCAGGGCGAGGCGCTGTTGCGTATTCATGCATGTGGGCTGTGCGGCACCGACCTGCACCTGAAGGCGCGCGGGCACTACTACTGGAACGACCGCCCGATGACGCTGGGGCACGAAATCGTCGCCGAGATTGTGAGCCTGCCGCTGGACTACACGGGCGCGCTGCAGGTGGGCGATTGCGTAGTGGTGGACCCGCAACTCGTGTGCGGTGAGTGTCGCTACTGTCGGCGCGGGCGGCTGAACCTGTGCGAGCGGCTGGAGCATGTGGGGTTGAGCGTGGACGGCGGCTTCGCAGAGTACCTTGCCGCGCCCGTGCGCAACCTCTACCGCGTGCCTGCGGACGCGCCGCGCGAATCGCTGTGGCGCTACGCGCTGGTGGAGCCTGTGGCGACCTGCGTGGCAGGCATGCGCCTGGCGAACCCGCAGCCCGACGAGACAGTCGCCGTCGTGGGGCTGGGCTTTTTCGGGCAGGTGTATGCGCAGCTGGCGCGGCTGTGGGGCGTGCAACAGGCGTTTGCGCTGGAGCCGAACCCTGCCCGCCGCGCCGTTGCACACGCCATCGGCGCGGCGACCCCGCTCTCGCTCGAGGAATGGCAGGCGAATCCCATAGAAGCGGATGTCGTGATTGACGCCGCAGGCGCGCCCGACGCCGCCGACTGGTGCCTGCGCGTCGCACGCAAAGCGGGGCGCGTCGTCGTCTTCGGCTACCGACCCGAACCCGTGCAGGTGGACTGGTACCAGATTCTCATCAAGGAGCTGACCGTTCTCGGCTCGCGCTCCAGCAATCACGCATGGGAATACAGCCTGCAACTGGTGCATGAGAACCGCCTGTCGCTGGACGCGCTCATCGACTCGCGCCCGTTTGAGGCGATTGAGGAAGCGTTCGCCGATGCGGAAGCCCAGCGCGCGTTCAAACCCATCCTGCGCTGGTAAAGGACGAGACGACAGGCAGGAATATCCCCGCGAGCAACGAATCGCAGCGCTATGCCGACGAGCATGGTTCGTGAGCGGGGCGCGGCGACGCCGCCTGTGCCCTTCGGCGAGTTGCAGGGCGTGAGCCTGAGCGACCGTGCCGCCCTGCGCCGACTCATCCCGAAAGCGGGGCAGCCGTGGCGTACCGTGCCGCCCGTCAACGCCTACGAACTCCAGCAACGCTGCGAGTGGCTGAGCAAGCGCAGCATCAAGACGCACAGCAAACTCTTCGCGCTGCGGTTGGCGATTAGTATGTGCGACCTGACGACGCTGGAGGGCGCGGACACGGAGGAGAAGGTGCGTCGCCTGTGCAGCCGCGCGCGCACGCCCTACACGCCCCGCGCGGGCATGCCCGACGCCGCGACAGTCGCCGCGCCGCCCGTCGCCGCCGTGTGCGTCTACCCGAACTTCATCGCCGTCGCCAGAGACGCCCTGCAGGGCACAGGCGTTAAAGTCGCCGCCGTCGCCACCGCGTTCCCGTCAGGGCAGTATCCGTTCCATCTGCGACTGGCGGATGTGAAATGGACGGTTCGGGAAGGCGCAGACGAGATCGACATGGTCATCAATCGCGGCGCGTTCCTGCAGGGCGACTATCGGCGCGTGTTCGACGAGATTGCGAAGGTGAAGGACGCCTGCGGCGAGCGCGTGCATCTGAAGGTGATTCTGGAGACGGGTGAGCTGGGCGACTACGACGCGATTCGCCGCGCGTCGCACCTCGCGCTGATGGCGGGCGCAGACTTCATCAAGACCAGCACGGGCAAAATCCAGCCCGCAGCGACGCTGCCTGCAACGCTCGTGATGCTGGAAGCCATCCGCGACTTTTACGATACTACCGGGCGCGCGGCGGGCATGAAGCCTGCGGGGGGCATCCGCACCGCCAAAGACGCAATTCGCTACCTCGTGCTGCTGCACGAGACGCTGGGCGCAGAATGGCTCACGCCCGAGCGGTTCCGCTTTGGCGCAAGCTCACTGCTCAACGACCTGCTGCGCCAGCTGGTCAAGCAACTCACAGGCGGCTACCGCGCGGAGGACGAATTCGCATATGACTGACCATCCAGTCAAATTTTCCAGCTTTTGGGCAGGAAAATAAAAATCGGTGTATAATCGGTAGGTGGAGGATGACTTCCATGAGCAGGCAATCCAACGGCTTTACGCTGATTGAGCTGCTGGTCGTGATTGCGATTATCGCGATTCTGGCGGCGATCCTGTTTCCTGTGTTCGCTCAGGCGCGTGAGAAGGCGCGTCAGACCCAGTGTATGAACAACCTGCGCCAGTCGGCGACGGCGGTGCTGATGTATGCGCAGGACGCTGACGAATTCTTCCCGATGGCGATTTACGCGCCCGCGCCGCGCCCCAGCGGCGGCAACTGCGTGATGACCGTGTTTGACGCCATCCAGCCCTACATGAAGAATATCGAAATCACGCGCTGCCCCAGCGATCCGAAGGCGCTCTACCTCAACGCCGCGTTCCAGACGCTGATGGGCTACCCGTCCTGTACGCTGCCCGAAACCGTCAGCTACATGTACAACTACGATGTGATTCGTGCGGGGCGCACGCCGCTGGGGTCTGGCTCCATCAGTCGCGGCACGGTCGCGATGGCGGAGATTCCGCTGGTCGCCGAAACGACGATGATTTTCGACGCCGATATTGCGCTTTCGGGCAGCTGCACCCTGATGCGCCGCCAGCCGACGGACAACAGCATTACTTTCCCCATCCCCATCCGCCCGCGCCATAACGAGTTTGTGCAGGCGAACTATGTGGACGGGCACGCGAAGGCGGTCAAAGGACGCAAGTACGCGGGCACGGACTGCAACTATCTCTATCCCGGACTGCCCTCGAACCCAGTGTTCACGCCGCGCAACGAGCTGTGGTGTGTGGGCGGCGGCGCGTATGCCCGCTACTGCGGTCTGCCTGCCAGCGACCCGTTCAACAGCTGCCGACCCTATCTGGAGGGCGTCGCCGACCAGGACCAGCTCGGCGCATGCTATCGCGCGTTGCGATGACGCCGCGCGCCCAATTTCTGGAACGCTGCTCTGGGTTCCGGAGTCTATAATAGAACCTTATCGAGGAGGAGACATTATGCGAAGAGGCTTTACGCTGATTGAGCTGCTCGTAGTCATCGCGATTATCGCCATTCTTGCGGCGATTCTGTTCCCGGTGTTCGCGCAGGCGCGTGAAAAAGCGCGCCAGACCCAGTGCATGAACAACCTCAAGCAGATGGCGACGGGATGCCTGTCGTACATTCAGGACTACGACGAGAAGTTCCCGATGGCGGTCTATGCGCCTGCAATCGGTCGCAACGGGCAACAGTGCGCCTTCACGCTGTTCGACGCGGTGGACCCCTACATTCGGAATCTGGACATCACTAAGTGTCCCAGCGAGCCGAACGCGCTTTACCTGAATGCGGGCTTCCGCGCCGTACTCAATATGCCGACCTGCAACCTGCCTGAGACCATCAGCTACATGTACAACTACGACCTGCTGCCGCCGGGGCGCACGCCCATCGACCAGAACCCGCCCGCGGTGAGTCGGGGCACGGTCTCCATCGCGGAGGTGGACTTCCCTGCGGAGACGACGATCAACTTCGAAGCAGACCTGGCGCTGGGCGGCACGGGGAATGTGCTGCGCCGCACGCCGACAGGCACATCGATCTTCCTGATTGTGCCCGTGCGAGCGCGCCATAACGAGTTTGTGCAGGCGAACTTTGTGGACGGGCACGCGAAGGCCATCAAGGCGCGCAAGCTCGGACAGGCGGGCACAGGCGTGCAATACACCTATCCCGGACGCGCGGGCAGCGACCCGTGGACGCTCCGTCAGGGCGCCGACATCTGGTGCGTGAGCGGTACGCCCTACGCACGCTATCAGGGCACCGCGCCGAACGATGCGTTCAACGCATGCCGACCCTATCTGGAGGGCGTCGCGGCGGAGGACAACCTCGGCAAGTGCTACAAATACATCCGTCTCTGACGCGCGTGCATGATTCTGACCTATCGTGCGTGGGCGTTGTTCGGTCTGGGCGGGCTGGTCGCTCTGTTGGGCGCCGCCCGCCCCGATTTGTTGGGGCTGACGCTGCTGATTGACCTGATTGCGGTTGTCGCGATTGCGGTGGATGCGCTGAGCCTGCCCCGCGCGGAGTCGTTCCGCGTGCAGCGGCGCCATGAGCGCGTGCTGTCGCTGGGCGCGGGGAATCGCATCGAGCTGACGCTCACCCATAGCCTCACCACGCCGCGCCATGCGCGCCTGCGCGACGAGCCGCCGCCCCTGTGCGACTACGACCAGCGCGAGTTCGCGCTCGTGCTGCAGCCCGACCAGCCCGCGCAGGCAGTCTATCATCTCACGCCGCGCTATCGGGGCGAGGCGCGCTTCGAGGACGCCTTTTTGCGCGTGGAGGGGCGATTCCGCCTGACCGCGCGCGATTACCGACTGCCTGCCCGCGCCGCCGTACCTGTATACCCCAACCTGCTCCAGCTGCGCGAATACGACCTGTTGCGCCATCGCGGACGCCTGCAACTGATGGGGTTCCGCCAACTGCGCCTGCGGGGACAGGGGATGGAGTTCGAATCGCTGCGCGAATACACGCCCGACGACGAGTTCCGACGCATCGACTGGAAGGCGACGGCGCGGCGCGGCAAGCCCATCGTGCGCGACTATCAGACCGAGCGCAGCCAGCATGTGATTCTGCTGCTGGATGCGGGGCGCACGATGCTGGCGGAGGTGGAGGGCAGGCGCAAGTTCGACGCCGTGCTGAACGCCGCGCTGATGCTGGCGTATGTCGCGGTGCAGATGGACGACAAGGTGGGCGCGCTCGTGTTCGCCGATGAGGTGGACCTGTTCAGCCCGCCCCAGCGCGGCAAAGCGCAGGTCGGCAAGCTGGTGGACGCGCTACACGACGCGCAGCCGCGCATGGTCGAATCGGACTACCTCTACGCGGCGACCTATCTGGCGCAGCGGTGGCGCAAACGCTCGCTCATTGCGCTGTTCACCGACCTGATAGACCCCGACGCCTCGCGCATGGCGTTGCATGCGCTGGGTACCCTGCGGCGACAGCACCTGTGCGTGGCGATTACCGTCGCCGACCCGCGCCTGCACCGCTGGAGCCAGCAATCGCCCGACGCGCCGCACGACCTGTACCGCCGCGCCGTCGCCATCCAGACGCTGGACGACCGCATGGCGGCGACGCGCGCGCTGGAGCGCATGGGCGTTCACTGTATCGACGCCGAGCCAGACGCCCTCGTCGCTGCGCTGGTGAACCATTACCTGCAGGTCAAAACGCGCGGCGGTCTCTGAAACGGGTATCCTTATACCCGCGAGGAAACCCATGCGGAGACTACGACGACTCAGGAGCGCGGCGCTGCTGATTGCCGCCAGTATCAGTTTGTATGCGTTGTCGGGATGCACGTCCCAGCAGCAGGAAGCCGCCACGCCGCCCCCGAACGACACAGCTCTGAAGCCTGCCGAGCCGCCCTTGCCCGCCCCGCAAGCCGAGCCCGCGCCTGCCCAGCCCCAGTCCGACGAAGCGACGAAGGCCGTTGCTGCTCCCGACGATTTCCCGTTGCCCATCTTCGCAGGCATGCAGGTCAAAGGCACGCTGCGCACCCAGACAGGCGACTTCAAAGGCATGCAGGTGGAAATCATCGGCGACGCCAGCCCGCAAGCCGTCGCCGACTTCTACGAAACCGAGTTCAAAAAACGCAACCTGAATGTGAGTAAGATGAACCAGAAGACCGACGCAGGCGAGGAGATTCTCGTGCTGGGGCAGTCGGAGCGTATCACCGCGGGCGTCGCTGCCAGCCGCGAGAATAACCAGACCCGCGCTGTGCTTTCATGGAGCGAAAAACAAACCCAATAACTTAAGGAGGCAACTATGCAGACCTACGCTTACGGCTACCCCCGTCTGGGCGCAAGCCGCGAATTCAAACGACTGATTGAAGGCTACTGGCAGGGCAAAGTAAGCGAGGCGGAGTTGCGCGCGGGCATCGACGCGCTGGAACGCCAGCGCATCGCCCTTTACCAGCAGTTCGTGGACGCGCATCCCGTCGGCGAGATGACCCTCTACGACAATATGCTCGATACCGCGATTATGCTGGGCGTCTACCCGATAGACCCCCGCGACCTGAACGCCTACTTCACTCTGGCGCGCGGCGCGGACGCCCTGCCTATGACCAAATGGTTCAACACGAACTACCATTACCTGGTGTCACACATCGACGCGCAGACCGCGTTCCGCCTGCACTGGAACAAGCCGCTGGAGGCGTTCCAGCACTATGGCGGGGGCTATCCCTACCTGATTGGACCCTACACCTTCCTGCGTCTCAGTCGCGGCTTCGAGCCGGAGCAGCTGCCCGCGCTGCTGGAGCGACTGACGCCCGTCTACGCCGAGATTCTGCAGCAACTCAAGCAGGCGGGCGCGGCGTATGTGCATCTCGACGAGCCTGCCTTCGCGCTCGATGCAACGGAGGCGGAGATAGACGCCATCCGCGCGGCGTACCAGACGCTGGGGCAATACGCGCCCATCCTGCTGTTCAGCTACTACGACAGCGTCGACTTCCTGCCGCGCCTGTACGATTTGCCCGTCGCAGGCTTTGGGCTGGATTTCGTCCACGGCGCCCGCAACTACCAGATCCTGCAGCAGCACGGCTTCCCCAGCGACAAGATTCTGATTGCGGGCGTGGTGGACGGGCGGAATGTGTGGAAGACCGACCTGCGCGCCGCGGCGGAACGCGCGCGGGCGCTTGCGCAGCAGACAGGCGCGACGGTGTGGCTCTCCAACGCCGCGCCGCTGATGCACCTGCCCGTGAGCGTCGAGCCTGAAAGCGCGCTCGACCCCGCACTCAGGGAGCGGATCGCCTTCGCGACGGAGCGGCTGCAGGAGCTGCGCCTGCTGAAAACGCTGCTGACGGAAGGCGAGACAGACGCAACACGCGCATGGAACGCCTACCAGCACGCCAGCGACCACTGGTACGCGCCCGGCGTGCAATCGCGCGTCGCGAGCCTGACCCCCGCCGACTTCGAACGCGCTGCGCCCTACGCCGAACGCGACCGCATCCAGCGAGAACGGCTCCAGCTGCCTCTCTTCCCCACCACCACCATCGGCAGCTTCCCGCAGACGCCCGAAGTGCGCCAGATGCGTCAGGCGTACCGCACCGGCAAAATCACCGCCGACGAGTACGACGCCTACATCCAGCAGCAAATCCGCGAGCTGATTGCCTTCCAGGAACAGCAGGGGCTCGATGTGCTGGTGCATGGCGAGTTCGAGCGCACCGACATGGTGGAGTTCTTCGCCGAGAAGATGGACGGCATCGCCTTCACGCAGCAGGGCTGGTTGCTCTCGTATGGCACGCGCGTGTACCGCCCGCCGATTATCTACGGCGATGTCGCCCGCACCGCGCCGATGACCGTCAAGGAGACCGCCTACGCCCAGTCGCTCACCCGCAAACCAGTGAAGGGCATGCTCACGGGGCCCGTGACGATTATCGCGTGGAGCTATGTGCGCGAGGACATTCCCGTCGAGCAGGTCGCCTATCAGATTGCGCTCGCGCTGCAGGACGAGGTGCGCGATCTGGAGGCGGCGGGCATCCCAATTGTGCAGATTGACGAGCCTGCCTACCGCGAGAAGGCGCCCCTCAAACGCGCCGACTGGGACGCCTACTTCCGCTGGGCGGCGCAGGCGTTCAAACTCGCCTCCCGCGCCAAACCCGAAACGCAGATTCACACCCATATGTGCTACTCGGACTTCAACACGGTGCTGCGCTACATCGACTGGATGGACGCCGATGTGATTACCATCGAGGCGGCGCGCGCGAAAGGCGAGGTCATCGGCGCGTTCGAGCATTACAACTATCCGCGCCAGATTGGACCCGGCGTATTCGATGTGCATACGCCCGCTGTGCCGAGCGTGGAGTCCATCGAGGCGGTGATGGCGCGCGCGATTCGCGTCTTCCCGCGTGAGCAGTTCTGGGTGAACCCCGACTGCGGGCTGAAGACGCGCAAGTGGGAGGAGGTCATCCCCGCGCTGCAACACATGGTCGAGGCGGCGCGCCGCCTGCGCGCACACACAGGCTGAGAGTCTCTGCGACATGCGTTCGATATCGGAGCGGCGCGCGTGTGTTTATGGAGTGTGCGGAAGCTGCGCTTCAGCACTCCAGAGCGCGCCACAGGCTCTAATCACGCCCTGTCGCAGGAGGCGCAGTTGGCAATAGCATGCAACGGGAATTGGAATCGCTACAGCGCGCGATTCAGCACGCGCTGGCGCTGGGCTTGAAGCGGGCAGGGGGGCTGGAGCCGTTGCAGGACGCCCTGCCCGCGCTGCAGTCCAGCGACGCCCTCGCGCCGCTGGCGGAGTGCCTGCAGGCGGCGCTGGCGACGGACGACGCGCGCGCCCAGCTGAACGCGCTCACCCGCCTCCACTACGCCTGCGCACGGCTGCTGGAACAGCTCGAAGCGCAACACCTGCCCCAGCAGCCTGCCGACGCGGTTCCCCCTGCGGACGGAGGGGGAACCGATTTGGAGCCGTTCGCCCGCCTGTTTCGCGGCGAGGCGTCGCTGATTGAAACGCTGCCTGCCATTCGCGCGCAGGCGGCGGCGTGGCAGCCCAACCAGCCCCCGCGCGTGATACTGCTCACGCTGGCGCACTGCAGCACGGCGTCCCTCGCGCGGGAGCGACTGCGCGCGCTGGGCGACGACGCGCTGCCAACCCTCATCCAGCTCGCAAGCAGCAAAAGCCCTGTCGTGCGCCTGCGGACGTGCGAGCTGCTGCTGGAGCATTCCGCGCCGAAGGCGACCGCCGCCCTCCGCACCGCGCTGCCCAAAGTCCCACGCGCCCTGCCCCTGTTTCAGAAACTGCGCGCCCGACCCGACCTGCAATCCCTTTTCGTCAAAGAAGACGCGCCCACCCTCGAACAGTGGCTGAGCGCGCTCAGCGACCGCCGGCAGTTCCTCCAGATGCTTGAGAAGACCGAGACGCAGCTGATGCTACTGCCCCCTGATGCGCCCGCCCTCGACGCGCTGCTGGAGAAAATCCGCGCGCTGGCAACGAACGAGCTGGACCTGTGGCGAATGGGTGTGCGCGTGCCCCACGAGCGAATCACGCAAATGCTTTTCCAGCAACCCATCTGGCTGCGGAGCCTGTGCTATGACCATTTTCTGGCGACGCTGGACGAACGCCTGATCCCCATCCTGTTGAGCGTGCATCCGCAGTTCTGGAGCGAGCAGATGCGCCAGCTCACCCGTTTCCCCGATGCGGCGTTTCTGCCGTATGCCGTGCGCGGGCATCCCAGCCTGTTGCCCCGATTCGGCGAGCCTGCCGAGCTGGTGCGGGGGTCAAATTAGGACTTAAGTCCCTATCCGTCGGCGGCGCGAATTGCGTATAGTCGATCAGGAGGTGTTCCGAATGCGTCTCAAGCGATTGATCGTGGGACTGCTCGCGCTGCTGACCGCCGTGTTGTTTTCGGGATGTGGGGAGTGGGGGTGGGTGCGCGTCTCGCCCGATGGACAATTCACAACCGTCGCGCGCAAGCCCCCAGACGCCCCTGAAGACTCTCCCGAAATAGAACTGGCAATCTACCATCTTGAGCGTCGTCAGACGGTTCCTGTGTTCCGATTCTCACTCGATGACGAATCGCCCCTCGCTGGCTGGGTTTACAACTGCCAGTGGACGCCCGACTCGCGCGCGGTATGCTTCGAGTGGCTGCGTCGCGCCGCTGACGGCGCGCCCACTACCGATGGAGACTCTGCGGAAGCGACCGACGCGAAATACGAACACAAGGTCATGCTGTACGAGGTCGCGACGGGTCGCCTGCAGGAGCTGCCCATCGAGGCAAATGCGCCTCGCTGGAGCGCCGACGGCAAGTACCTGATGGGTTTCAGCGACAAGGGCGACATCTGTCTCTACCGTACAGATACCTGGGTCTGCACGCAGCGTGTGCCCCTGCCCAGAGAGGATTACAACGAGATTATTCACTGGGATTGGGCGCACTGGGTTCGCACAGAGCCGCCGCTCGCCGTTGTGCTTCTGGGAAAAAAAGCCCAGAGCGGGGAAGGTTACCACCAGCGACACGGGGACCTGTACCTGCTGCGCGGCGCGCAGATGATTCCGCTGACCACCACGGGCGATGTGCAGGCGTTCTGGGTGGATCCTGCGGGCGTGGTGGTGCGCTGGGTGCGCGTGCAGCATCTGAAGTTCCTGGCGGTCTTCGAGCGACCGTTGCAGGGCGGCGCGCCGCGCCGAATCGCGCTCATTCCCCATAATGAAACGCTGGAAGCGAACGCCGACCCCAGCTACACTTATTACTGCTTCTCGCCCGACGGGCAGCGGCTGGCATGGGACGCAGATGACTCCCTCCATGTGCTGGATCTCACAACCGCTACCGTCGATACCGTGTTGGCGCGCATGCCCCAATCGATCAGAACGGGTGTGTGGTACGAGCTGAAGAAGGCAGGCATCACGGGCTTCGACTGGCGCGACGCGGAGACGCTGCTCGTCCAGCGCGACCGTATCGAGATACATACCGTGCATACGATGGAGCGGTAGGGGGCTACCCCACCTGCAGCAGGCGGCGTCCGTCGTCGCTGCCCAGCAGCAGCTCGCAGGCGCGCTCAGGGTGAGGCATCATGCCCAGCACATTGAACTGCGCGTTCGCCACGCCCGCGATATGGTCTATCGAGCCGTTCGGGTTCCACGCCTCGCCCAGCGCGCCGTCGGGACTGCAGTAGCGGAACACTATCTGCCCGTTCGCCCGCAGCTGCTGCAGGGTCGCCTCGTCGCACACATAGCGCCCGTCGCCGTGCGCAATCGGGATTCGCAACACCTCGCCCTGCCGATAGCGGCGCGTGTAAGGCGTCTCGGCGTTCTCCACGCGGATATGCACGGGCATACAGCGGAACTTCAGCCCGATGTTGCGCGTGAGCGCGCCGGGCAGCAGCCCCGCCTCGCACAGGATCTGGAACCCGTTGCACACGCCCAGCACCAGCCCGCCGCGCGCCGCGTAGTCGCGCAGCGAGTCCATGATTCGCGCGAAGCGGGCAATCGCGCCCGGACGCAGGTAGTCGCCATACGAAAACCCGCCGGGCACAATCACCAGCCCGTAGTTGCGCAAATCGCGCGCGTCGTCGTGCCAGAGGTAGTCCACCGTGTAGCCCAGCTCATCGCGCAGCGCATAATAGGCGTCGCGGTCGCAGTTGGAGCCGGGGAACACAATCACGCCTGCCTTCATTCGTCGCTGACCTCGTAGCGGTACTGTTCGATGACGGGGTTCGCCAGCAGTTTCTGGCACATCGCCTCCACCTGTGCATGCGGGTCGCCGTCGGGCTGCAGCTCCACCTCTAAATACTTGCCGACGCGCACGCCGCGCACGCGCTCAAACCCCAGCTGGCGCAGGGCGTTCTCCAGCACGCGCCCCTGCGCATCCAAAAGCGCGGGCTTGAGAGTGATGTAAATCCTCGCTCTGGGCATAGGCGTATTGTACCCGCTGGAACTTTTGGGCGCGCGATGGGGTATAATAGACTCGACACGGGGGCGTCAGGGTTCGACGGGACACGCTTGACGCTCAGTGGCGAGCCGAGGCGCCGCTGGCCTCGTAAAAAAGCGGCACACAAGAAGTGCGAACACCAACTATGCTCTCGCTGCCTAATTAAGCAGCGCGCCGCTCGCCTCGCGGTCGATCCGGGGCGAGATGAGCGTGGGCAGATCGACTGGCTCCTGAAGCCGTGCTCAGGGCGGACGGAGGACTTTTAACTGAGCTGGCGCTGGGACGCCCTGCCTGTCGGGAACCCCAGCGCGAGAGCCAAAGACAGGATACGCTCGTAGAAGCTGGGTGAGCAACGGTCTCGGAAGGGGGTTCAATTCCCCCCGCCTCCACCAGAATTCCCTCGCACGCTGCCGATAATCCCTCTGTTCGTGTTCTGGCTGGGGCATCTGCTGACAGGCGTTTTCGTGCTGGCGCTGGGCTGGCGGTGGGCGCGTTCGGGGGTTCCTGTGGGGCGCGCGATGCGGCGGCTGCGACGGCTGCTGTGGCTCTCCATCGGGGCGAAGGGGCTGGCGTGGGGCGCGCTCTATGTGCAGGGCGCGCCGCCCTACCCGCCGCTCGCCGCGCTGGGGCTGCTGCTCAGCGCAGGGCAGACGGTGCTGGAGTTCGCGGCGATTTTCGGGCGGCTCTACCCGCGCGAGCGCACGGAACGCGGGCTGACCCTGCCGCGCTGTGCGTACCTGCTGTTGCGCCTGCGCCCCGTGCTGGACGCGCTCGCGCCGCTGCTGGCGGTCGGACTGGCGGGGCTGACGGCGCACTACACACTCAGCGGGCTGTATCGCGACTGGGGCGGCTGGGGCGCGCTGACCGCCAGCGCGATGGGGCTGGGCGCGCTGCTGCTAACGCTGGGGCTGACGCTCAGACCCGCGCCTCTGCCCGTGCGCGCCGTGTCGGTCGCGCCCAGTCTGCTCGCCGAAGCGCAACGACTCGGCGCGGAGCTGGGCGTGCCCGTGCGTGAGATTCTGGTGCTGGACGGCGCGCGCACCCGCACGGCGAACGCCTTCGCGCTCTGCGGCGGCAGAATCGCGCTCACCGATACCCTGCTCGCCGCGCTCACGGAACGCGAACTGCACGCCGTGCTGGCGCACGAGGTGGCGCACCTCGCCCAGCGACGGCGATTGATTCGACTGTGGGGGCTGCTAACCCTCGCGGGCATTGCGCTCGCCCTCGCCAGCGCGCCCCTGTGGGAACACCTGCCGCACGGGGGGCTAATCGCATGGATGGTCGCGCTCGCGCTGGGGATGTTCCTGCCGCTGCTGCGCCTGCGCCGCCTGCACGAACGCGAAGCCGACGCCTTCGCCGTGAGCCAGTACGGCGCAGAGCCCCTCTCAAGCGCACTGCGCACCCTCGCCGCCCTGCACCCCCGCGACGCCCACAAAGCAGGCGATGCGCTCCACCCCAGCCTGCACGAACGCCTCGAACGCCTCCAGCGCTTCCAGAAACGCGCGCCCGACACACCCTCCGCAAATCCTTAGCCATGCTAAACTTTGCGCGACCCCCCCGCCAATCCACACCCCACAAACCCAAACCTCAAGCATCACTTCAACTTCATACCCCAAAACCCTGAACTCAATCCACCTCAACTCCTTAGCTACGCTAAACTCTGCGCGAACCTCCACACCACTTGAACTTGAATCAAATGTCTACTGACCTTCGCGCAACACTTAGCCACGCTAAATAGTTGAACCTGAACCCAATTCACCCCCCAAATAACACCACACCAACCCCTTAAATCTGAACTCAAAAACACCCCAAAAACACACCCCCACACCAACCGCCGCCCAACGATACTTTTTGCGCGAACCTCCCCCAAATTCGCACTTGAGTTCAAATCGAGTCGAGGTTCGCGCAAAGCGTTGAGTTCAAATCGGGGGGTCAATTGTTAAGAAGCGCGCGCAGGACTTGACAAAGGGGGGGTGTAATGAGGTAGACTATACCGTAGCATTCACCCCCAAGGGTGGGTGCTAATTGAAACGCGCAACGCAACGACGCTTGCAGAGGATGGGGATTGGGTAGCATTCACCCCCAAGGGTGGGTGCTAATTGAAACGCTGACACTCCGTGCTGATTGCACCTGCGATGGTCTTACGTAGCATTCACCCCCAAGGGTGGGTGCTAATTGAAACATGATTTGATGGTCGCCGCCAGTCAGCAGTGGTTGTTGGCGTTGTAGCATTCACCCCCAAGGGTGGGTGCTAATTGAAACATCGGTATGTGAATAAGTGTATTGTATTTGATACGACTCAGAGTAGCATTCACCCCCAAGGGTGGGTGCTAATTGAAACCTAGATCTTGTACCTGGTCCTTGTCTTGACCAAGACACACACGTAGCATTCACCCCCAAGGGTGGGTGCTAATTGAAACACCTCCTGTAGTTAAAGTAGGTCTGGCCCCGGTCCGCCACGTAGCATTCACCCCCAAGGGTGGGTGCTAATTGAAACAGGCGGACTCTGACCCACGGGTTCCCCAAGATTTCAGACATGTAGCATTCACCCCCAAGGGTGGGTGCTAATTGAAACGGCGCGTCGGGCGAAGTGCCCGACAGCCTGCCTATCGGCTCGTAGCATTCACCCCCAAGGGTGGGTGCTAATTGAAACGGGTCTTGGGCGGCAGTTGCCGCGCCCGCGCTACCCGCGAGGTAGCATTCACCCCCAAGGGTGGGTGCTAATTGAAACGTGGAGGCGTCCTGCCGAGCACCCACAGCCTTGAAGGCGGTGTAGCATTCACCCCCAAGGGTGGGTGCTAATTGAAACGACGAAGGCAAGGTGGTTCCAGTCATCACGAAGGTTGCGGGGTAGCATTCACCCCCAAGGGTGGGTGCTAATTGAAACTCTTTGAAAAACGGGCAGGTATATACCTGCCCGTTTTGTAGCATTCACCCCCAAGGGTGGGTGCTAATTGAAACTAGGTTGTACCGTCAACATACGCTCGAATGTTAAACCGGTAGCATTCACCCCCAAGGGTGGGTGCTAATTGAAACTTGGAGAGCGGCTTGCCCTCCATGTCGTCTCGCAGGGCTGCGTAGCATTCACCCCCAAGGGTGGGTGCTAATTGAAACCTCAAACTGCGGACCTAAGTCCGCAGGCCTCAACTGCAAAATGTAGCATTCACCCCCAAGGGTGGGTGCTAATTGAAACATCACTAAAACGGGGAAATTGTTACCGTTGGCCTCTTCGGCCAAGTAGCATTCACCCCCAAGGGTGGGTGCTAATTGAAACATCACTAAAACGGGGAAATTGTTACCGTTGGCCTCTTCGGCCAAGTAGCATTCACCCCCAAGGGTGGGTGCTAATTGAAACTGTAGCCCCCCGCTTGACCCTGTAATGCCGTTGTCGCAAAACGTAGCATTCACCCCCAAGGGTGGGTGCTAATTGAAACCCCACCTGTCAATCTTACGAGGTACGCGACGCCAAAGTAGCATTCACCCCCAAGGGTGGGTGCTAATTGAAACATCGGATATATAGACCGTAAATGCTGGAGTAGTCAACAGTAGCATTCACCCCCAAGGGTGGGTGCTAATTGAAACAGCGCAGGCGGATATGAAGACAATCAACTGGAAGGTTTACGCGGTAGCATTCACCCCCAAGGGTGGGTGCTAATTGAAACTGAGACTGTTTACCTTGACAGTAAACTTTATGGCAGGCTCCCGTAGCATTCACCCCCAAGGGTGGGTGCTAATTGAAACAAGTAGGGTTCATCACGAATGAAACGGAGTTGAAAGAGCTACTCCGTAGCATTCACCCCCAAGGGTGGGTGCTAATTGAAACCATAATTTCCAGGCGGGCCTTTGCCGTGCCCGTAACGGTCACGGCGGGTAGCATTCACCCCCAAGGGTGGGTGCTAATTGAAACCAAGGGGGGGGGCTGGGCGCGTGCTGGCTCAACGGGTAGCATTCACCCCCAAGGGTGGGTGCTAATTGAAACAACACCACCTATGAGGGGCTTCGACCCTTCTATGGTGTTCGTAGCATTCACCCCCAAGGGTGGGTGCTAATTGAAACGTCTTATGTCGCAAGGCCATTTGTTTGGCCTGATCTACAGTGTAGCATTCACCCCCAAGGGTGGGTGCTAATTGAAACAGGACTGTTAAAAAGATTCTGGTAAAACTCTTCGTCCAAGTAGCATTCACCCCCAAGGGTGGGTGCTAATTGAAACAGCAGGACTACTTTTGCGGGGTCCCACTCATAAACCTTATAGTAGCATTCACCCCCAAGGGTGGGTGCTAATTGAAACGTGGACGGATTGCCCGTTCGGCTCCTTATAACTCCGAACCTGTAGCATTCACCCCCAAGGGTGGGTGCTAATTGAAACTTATACTCCACGAGGCCATCGATTCTCTCAATGTCTTCTCGTAGCATTCACCCCCAAGGGTGGGGGCTAATTGAAACGGCTGGTAAGTGGCCAGGATCTCCCCGGCCTGCAGTTTCAAGTAGTAGCATTCACCCCCAAGGGTGGGTGCTAATTGAAACCCCCGTGTTGGGTGAGGTCTTACGGGGCGAGAGCGTTTCGCCCGTAGCATTCACCCCCAAGGGTGGGTGCTAATTGAAACTTCCCCCGTGAAGCGGTGATACTCCAACTTCACGCCTTGTAGCATTCACCCCCAAGGGTGGGTGCTAATTGAAACTTTTTTCGAACGGCGATTTGAGTATTCGGCGACAGTTTCGTAGCATTCACCCCCAAGGGTGGGTGCTAATTGAAACTGATACCGTTCTGGGTTCGAGTGTTGATTCGGGGCGTTAAGTAGCATTCACCCCCAAGGGTGGGTGCTAATTGAAACGCGTTTTTGATGTAGTCCAGTACAAACTTGCGACTGAGGTCAGCGTAGCATTCACCCCCAAGGGTGGGTGCTAATTGAAACTCGTCGTCTGCACCATCTGTTTTTTCCCAGAGAATAAAGTGTAAGTAGCATTCACCCCCAAGGGTGAGTGCTGATACCGATCGGCAGGTCAGAGCTTTCCAGCCGTATTCTCCACGGGCAGGGTGCGAAAAAAACCTACCCCTGTGAGTCCTGCGCGACAGGGGTAGAATTGACGCCGATGCGACTGGGCATATTCAAGGACTGGCTGAACCGGGTCGGGCAGGTCTTCACGCGACGCGGCGTCGACGAAGAGCTGCTGGAAGAGCTGGAGGAGACGCTGATTGCCGCCGATGTGAATGTGAACGCGGTGCAGGAGCTGCTGGAGACGCTGCGTCAGGAGGCGAAGGCGCAGCGGCTGCGCGAGGCGGAGGATGTACGCGCGTGTCTGAGCGCGCTGCTGAAGGGCTGGCTGGGCGCGCCTGCGCCGCTAACGGTGAGCGCGACGCCCCCGACGGTCTACCTGTTCGTGGGCGTGAACGGCGTAGGCAAGACGACCAGCATCGCCAAAACCGCGCATATGCTCCAGCGACAGGGCAAGCGCGCGCTGCTGGCGGCGGGGGACACCTTCCGCGCCGCCGCGATTGACCAGCTCCAGATCTGGGCGGACAGGCTCGGCTGCGACCTTGTGAAGCACAAGGAGGGCGCCGACCCTTCCGCCGTCGTGTTTGATGCGATTCAGGCGGCGCGGGCGCGCGGCGTCGACTTTGTGCTGGCGGACACGGCAGGACGCCAGCACACCCATGCCCGCCTGATGGAAGAGCTGAAAAAGGTGCATCGCGTCGCCGAGAAGGCGCTTGGACGCCCGCCCGACGAGGTACTGCTCGTGCTGGACGCCGTTGCGGGGCAGAACGCGATTCGCCAGGCGGAGGAGTTCGCCCGCGCGCTGCCGCTGACAGGCATCGTGCTGACCAAGCTGGACAGCACCAGCCGCGGTGGGGCGGTGCTGACCATCCGCAAGCAGCTGGGCATCCCGATCAAGCTCATCGGGCTGGGCGAGAAGGCGGATCAGATGGCGCCGTTTGACCCCGACGCCTTCGTGGAAGGACTGCTCGCCGCCGAGTAGGCTACAGTCGCTCGGCAATCTGCACGGCGTTCAGCGCGGCGCCCTTGCGCAGCTGGTCGCCGCAGGCAAACAGCGCGACGCCGTTCGGCAGCCCCGCATCGTAGCGAATGCGCCCGACCAGCACCTCGTCGCGCCCCGTCGCTTCGAGAGGCATCGGGAAGTGGTTGCGCGCACGGTCGTCCACCAGCGCGACGCCCTCAAACGCGCGATACGCCTCGTAAATCGCCTCCAGCGGGGGGCGCGTCTCCAGCTCGGCGACGATGCTCTCGCTGTGCGCCCGCAACACGGGCACGCGCACGCAGGTGGGCGAGACGGCGATTTCGGCGTCGCCCCAGATTTTGCGCGTCTCCAGAATCATCTTGCGCTCTTCCTCGTTGTAGCCGTCCGCGCCGATTGCCGAATCGTGCGAGAAGAGGTTGAAGGCGTAGGGGTGCGGCAGCACGGTCGGCGTGTAGGGCTGCCCGTCCAGATAGGCGCGTGTGGCGTCCAGCAGCTCCTGCATCGCGCGTGCGCCCGCGCCGCTCGCCGCCTGATAGGTGGCAACCACCACCCGCCGAATACGCGCGAGGCGACGCAACGGCTCCAGCGCCATCAGCAGAATAATCGTCGAGCAGTTCGGGTTCGCGATTATCCCCCGATGCGTCGCAACCGCTTCGGGATTGATTTCGGGGATGACCAGCGGCGTTTCGGGGTCCATGCGGAACGCGGACGAGTTGTCGATAACGACCGCGCCTGCCTGCACGGCGTGCGGGGCGAATTCTTTACTGCGCGCGCTGCCCGCCGAAAACAGCGCGATGTCGACCCCGCGAAACGAGTCGGGCTGCAACGGCTCCACGCGCACGCGCTCGCCCTGAAAGCGCATCTCGGTGCCCGCAGAGCGTTCCGACGCCAGCAGGCGCAGCGCGCGCACGGGGAACCGACGCGCCTCCAGCACCTGCAGCAGCTCCTGTCCGACCGCGCCTGTAGCGCCCACAATCGCGACCGAGTATTTCACGGCGCAGGATTGTACCCGACGGGGCAGGTATAATCGCGCGGATGGGCGCAGGCGTACTGGTTGGGTTGCTGCTGATGGCGGTGTGGGCAAGCGCGCCTGCGTCTGGTGGCGATTCCTCTGTTTACTGCCGTTATCCGCAGGCGGACGAGGTATATCTTGCCTCTGCATCGCGAAGCGCCTTTGCGTTCGAGTGGCAGCCTTGTCGCCAATCGCCGTTTTTATGGAGTGCGGAAGCGGAGCTTCCGCATGCAGAAGCTCCCGCTTCCGCACTCCAAAGGATGCGTCAGGGCGCACGCGCGGGCAGAGATACTGCCGACAAACCACTTCAACACACCCTCAGCCTCAGCCCCTCTCCCGCTTGCGGGGGAGGGGAGCCGTATGAGCATCGCTTGACGCGCCATCCCCCTCTCCCAACGGGTTGGGAGAGGGGGACAAAGGGGGTGAGGGCGGCAATCCGCGCGTCAGACTTCGTAAATATCGTGCGGATACAGCACGAGCCGCGCGCGTTGCAGCCCTCACCCCCAGCCCCTCTCCCGCTTGCGGGAGAGGGGAGCCGTGCAAGCGTCGCGCAGAACGTCTCCTCCTCTCCCAATCCGTTGGGGGAGAGGGATACACAGGGCAATGACCAGGAAAGCGTCTCCCCCCTCCAGATTCGCGCCACGCGCTATACTCTGACCCGCACGCCCGACGGCGTGCTGACGCTGGAGCTGCAGGGCGGGGTCCGCATCGAGTATCAGGGGCGCAGGCTGCAGGGAGAGCGACTGATTCTGGAGACAGAGGCGGGCGTCGTGCGCAGCGAGCAGCCGTTCAGCCTGTTCGCCGAGCAGGGCGCACTCACGGGACAGCGCGGCGAGTACGCATACGAGCAGGCGCGCGGGCGATTCGAGGGCGTGCAGGCGCAGGTGCTGGGCGTCTATCTGGACGCCGCGTTGCTGGAGGGAGACTTAACCGATTTCACCGCGCGTGAGGTGATTGTTTCCACCTGCGACCCGAATCGTCCGCCGCTTCAGGTGCGTGCGGGGCGTGTGCGCTTGACGCGGGGGGCACGACTGACCCTGCGCAACGCGCGGCTGTTTGTGTACGGGCAACCGCTGCTCAGCCTGCCCCAGCTCACCGTGCGCGTGGGCGAGAGGGCGGAAGTGGTCAGCCTGCCGTCGCCTGTCTATAGCGCGGAGACGGGCTGGGGCGCGCGGGTGCGTCTGGAGCTGCCCCTCGGCGAGAACGCGCTAATGCAGGCGTCTGCGGTGGGCTACCTGCGCGCGATTCCCGAAACGCGTCTTGCAGTGGGAGTCGCCTTGCGCGGGGACGAACCTGCACTGAACGACCCGGACCTGCGCTTGCGCTTCGAGCAGTCTGCGCTGTATAACCTGCGTGCGCGCCCGGAACGAACCGCGCCTGTCGACGCGCTGACGCTTCGCGCGGAGGCGAGTCGCGATGTGCGCCCGTTGCTTGCGCCGCGCGAACGGTTGCGCGTCTCCCGCACAGAGATCGACCTTGCCGCGCCGTTGCGGTATCGCGGCGGCTTCGGCGAGGCGACCTTGAGCTACGGCAGCCTGAGCGAGCGCATCGACGGGCGGCGCACGCCGACCCGCGAACGGTTCGCGCTGGAGGGCGAGTGGTTCCAGCCGCTTTTGTCGCGCGGCGCGTTCGAAGCGCGTCTCCACCTGTGGGCGAGCTATGCCCGCTATCAGGGCGTCGGCGACTATCAGTGGCTGCGCCCCCAACTGGAGCTGCTGTGGCAACCGCGCGAGTCGCTGACACTGATGGCAGGCTACGCGCGCGCCTCCACGCGCGGCGATAGCCCCTTCCTGACCGAGCAGCTGCGCGCCCGACGCGAAGCGAGCCTCCGCGCCGAGTACCAGCACGGCAACCTGCGGCTGGGCGTGCTGCTCAAGTACGATGTGGAACGACGCGACCTCTACGATGTGCAGGCGCTGATTGGCTGGCGCGACCGCTGCCTGGAGCCGTACCTGTTCTGGCGACGCACCCCCAGCGCCGTACTACTGGGCGTCAACCTCACCACGCTGGGGTTTTGATTAAAAAGAGTCAAATCCCCGCCTTCTGAGCGTATACCTCTCGCTCATAGAGTCGCCCAAGGGTTTCGTAATCCACAAACTTCACCCAGTCGCGAATGCCGTCGAATGCGACTGCCCGAATCCGCTTGCGAAACTCCGGCTCGCGCGCTACACTCGCCACTACAAAAAAGCGGATTCTGAAGTCCTGAAAATCGGCAAACTTGAGCAGTGAGTTTTGGAAATCCGTTGTGTGTTCTATCTCAAAGAAAGCATAAGGGAACAATCCCGCAGGGCGTTGCTGAAACCAGACAACATCGACGGTGCGCGCGCGGTTGCACAGCTCTTCATAGGTAAACGGGGGCACATCGTCCACTGTGATAAGGTCTCTCAAGGTTCCCTTCAGGAAAGGCTTTTTCCAGTCCGATTTGGGCGCAAACACCAGATGGTTCCTGAGCTGTCCAATCTGGAGCGCCAGTCCCTGATAGTAGGCATGGTTGAACTCGATGACAGTCTCTGGCGGCTCCTGAGCGCCAATCCCCAGCTGGCGCAGAATCTCGTCCTGTCTATCGGTCAGTCCCCACAGACCAGGGCGGATTCGGAAAAACCGCTGCTGGCGGTCGGTTTGCAGAATACGCCGTATGGTGGCGAAGGGCGTTTTAGTGCCCCACTGTTGCACAGGGATTTTTTGATACAGCTCCGCGAGAGTCGCATAACCGCCGAGCGCACGCATCACTTCCGCAACTTGATCCGCCTGTGTGCGAGAGCGTTTCATCGGGCGTAATTCTACCTTTCAAGTCAAAGGCGGCGTTCACAGGGTATACTTTTGCCCCGAATGCAGGCATATCTGGTGCTGGAAGACGGCAGTGTGTTTACGGGCGAGGCGCTGGGCGCATCGGGGCGCGCCACAGGCGAGCTGGTGTTCACCACCAGCATGACGGGCTATCAGGAGATTCTGACCGACCCGTCGTATGCGGGGCAGATTGTGCTGATGACCTATCCGCTGATTGGCAACTACGGGGTCAACGAGGAGAGCGACGAGTCGCGTCAGGCGCAGGCGGCAGGGTTTGTGGTGCGCGAGGCGTGCGAGACGCCGTCCAACTGGCGCGCCCGCGCCGCGCTGCACGACTACCTCGCCGCGCGCGGGGTCGTGGCAATCAGCGGGGTGGATACGCGCGCCGTCACCCTGCGCGTGCGCTATCACGGGGTGATGATGGCGACCCTCACCACCGACGAAACGCCCCAGGAAGCCCTCCATCGCCTGCAAACCGCGCCGCGCTACGACGAAGAGGACTTCGTGTACCGCGTCACGACGCCCGCGCCCTACAAGTGGGGCTACGACGGCATGGAACCTATCGACGCGTCGGACGACCGCTACCGCGCGCGCGTGGTCATCCTCGACTGCGGCGTGAAGTGGAACATCCCGCGCCGTCTGGCGAGTCTCGGCGTGCGCTCGATCATCGTGCCTGCGACCACCCCTGCCGATCAGATTCTGGCGTACCAGCCTGACGGCGTTCTCCTCTCGCCCGGACCCGGCGACCCCGCGCGCCTGCAGCCTGTTGTGGAGACCGTGCGCCAGTTGCTGGGCAAGACGCCTGTGGCGGGCATCTGTCTGGGCAATCAGCTGGTGTGTCTGGCGATGGGCGCGCGCACCTTCAAACTCAAATTCGGGCATCGTGGAGGCAACCATCCCGTCAAAAACCTGCTCACCGGGCGCGTGGACATCACCTCGCAGAATCACGGCTACGCGGTAGACCGTGAGAGCCTGCAGGGCACTGGGCTGGAGCTGACGCATGTGAACCTCAACGACGACACGGTGGAGGGCGTGCGCCATCGCGACCTGAAGGTCATCACGCTGCAGTATCACCCCGAAGCCGCGCCCGGACCGTGGGACAGCCGCCCGTTTTTCCACGAGTTCCTCGCCCTGATGGACGGGCGCGGCGCTTAATAGCGCACAGAATTGTTGCAGCCGCGCTAATCTCCCCTAAAGATTTTCACAGGCGTCGCCGATAATTTCCTCTGGCGACAGGGTACAGGTTGACCTTTGAACCTCCTGATAAACTTGGTCGCACCTCCCCTACCCCTGGAGAGGCGGGTTCCTCCCCACCCGCCTCTCGCTACGCTTTAAAAAACCCCCCTGCGGAAACGATGCGCCGCAGGGGGTGTGGCGGTGGCGCTGGACGGTGCTGATGAGAGTCGTTCAATTCAACCGCCGCCTAAAGCAGCGCCCCCGCTTGGGGTTTCCCCCGCGCCTGATGAGATTATGCCCCCTCTGCCCACGCCTCATTTCCGTGCGAATACGGGCATGCGCCCAAAACTCGCAAGCCTGCGGGTATAATCGGCGCGGTATGGCGGAGCTGATACTCTACAACACGCTGACGCGCCGTGAGGAGCCATTCACGCCCCGTGAGGCGGGCAAGGTCACGATGTACGCCTGCGGGCTGACCCCGCAAGCGCCCGCCCATGTCGGACACATGCGCGGGGTCGTCGTGATGGACATCGTGCAACGCTGGTTCGAACAACTCGGCTATCAGGTGGACTTCGTGCAGAACTTCACCGACATCGACGACAAAATCATCCGCCGCGCCCACGAGGAAGGCATCCCCACCACCGAAGTCGCCCGCAAATATAGCCAGATGTATATCGAAGACGCCGAAGCGCTGGGCGTGCGTCTGCCCCGATTCGTGAAGGTCACCGAGAACATGGACGCCATCATCGAGATGGTGCAGCGACTGGTGGACGATGGCTACGCCTATGTGGTGGACGGCGATGTCTACTTTGAGGTCAACAAGTTCCCCGAATACGGCAAGCTGTCGGGGCGCAGCGTGGAGGAGATGCAGGCGGGCGCGCGGATTGAGGTGGACGAGCGCAAGCGCAACCCCGAAGATTTCGCGCTGTGGAAAGCCGCCAAGCCCGGCGAGCCTGCGTGGGACAGCCCGTGGGGCAAGGGGCGCCCGGGCTGGCACATCGAATGCTCCGCGCTGAGCCTGAAGTATCTCGGCGCGTCGTTCGACATCCACGCGGGCGGGATGGACCTCATCTTCCCCCACCATGAGAACGAGATTGCCCAGTCGGAAGCGTATCTGCACTGCGAGCAGCCATTCGCCCGCTACTGGCTGCACTGGGGACCCGTGCGCCTGCGCCAGGAGAAGATGTCCAAATCCACGGGGCTGGTCGTGCCGATTCGCGAGCTGCGCCAGCAGTACGAGCCTGCCGTGATCCGCTACTTTCTGCTGACGGTGCATTACCGCACGCCGCTGGAGTTTTCCTATGAGCGGCTGGACGAGGCGAAAGCCGCGCTGGAGCGGATACGGAACGCCTACCAGCGCGGGCAGGCGTTCCTGCGCGAGCGGGGCGGCGCGACGCCCGACACCGCCGTCGCCGAGACCTACCGTCAGCAGTTCCGCGAGGCGATGAACCACGATCTCAACACCGCGCAAGCGCTGGCGGCGGCGTTCGAAGTGGTGCGCGAGATTAACACGCGCCTGAACACGCCCGAACTTGCGGCGGACGCCCGCACGCCCGCCGAACTCGCCGCGCTGCTGGACGCGCTCGAGTGGATGCTGGAGACCGTGCTGGGCGTCTCGTTGCACGCGCCCGACACGGCGCAGAGCGAGACGCTGGAACAGCTGATGCGCCATGTGATTGCGTGGCGGCAGGAGCTGCGCGCCCGCAAACTGTACGACCTTGCCGACCGCGTGCGCGACGACCTGAAGGCGATTGGAATCGTTCTGGAAGACACACCGCAGGGGACTCTCTGGCGTATGGGGTGAAGAGCGCGTTTGTGTGGCTGACGGTGGCGTGCGTGTGGGGCGCGACGTTGTACGCGATTGCCCGTACACAGTCGTTCGTGCGGCAACAGGGCGCGGCGCTGGCAGTGCAGGCGACGCCTGATTATACGGGCGTCCTCACGCGCGCGGAAAACCTTGAGCCGTTGTCTGTAGAGCGCATGCACGGTCAACTGCGCCATCTGGGCAATCGCGTGCGTCTCGAGTGGAAGGTTGGTCCGCGCATGGCTGTGCTGGAATGGCAGACAACAAGCCCGACAACCGGGTTCATTCCCGACAGCGAGCCAGTGATTGTGCGCGCGTTGCAGGCGAACACGCCGCCCCAGGTGGGAATGCGCATCGAAATCGTGCGCATGACCTACCCGCTGGGCTACTACTGCGTCATCCGCGATTCAGGAGGGAATGTGGTCGATGTGTGGGAACTCCTCTGGAACACCTGAGCCGAAAGCAGAGGTCTGGGTGGTGTGGCTGGTGTGGAGCGCGGCGCTGGTGTGGCTGGTCGCCCGTGCGGACGCCATCAGCGCGTGGACAACCCCATGGGGGGTGTACGCACCGGCGAGTGTGGCGGGTGTGCTGACGGTTCCGCTGCTGAACCCGCCGCGCGTGGCGGGGCTGCTCCTGCTGGCGCCTGTGTGGCTGTTCGGCGCATGGTTCACGCTGTCCTCGATGTTTCTGCCGAGCGGCTATTTTCTAAGCCCGTTTTTCGCCTACATGGGCGGCTGGATGGCGACGGCAATCGGGATGCTGGTCTGGCAGCGCCTGCAGGCGCGGCGAAGCGGGACGTAGCGACAAGGGTGGGCGGACGATGCGCGGGCGCAACTTTCTGACATGGCTGGTGGCGGTAGCGACCTGGGCGACGATGGTGTACGCCCTCTGGAACGCGCAGTCGCTGATAGCCCTGCAGGGCGCAGCGCTGGCGAAGACGCTTCCCCCAGAGGGCGTGGCGCGCATCACGCAGGCGACCAATCTGCGCGAAGCGCCCCTCCAGCACGAGGTCTGGCGCTACTATCGGGACGGACGCCTCGCGTGGCTGGAGAAGCACGAGGCTGGACAGAAAATCATCGTGGAATGGGAGACCGTTCACGGCGCCCCCTGTGGAATCTCCTATAACGAACCTGTGAGCGTGCGCGCGATTGAATCGAAACAACTTCCCCAGCAGGGCATGACGCTGCACATCTACCGCAAAACCAGCAGGCTGGGCTGCTACCTGGTGCTGCGCGATTCGGAAGGCGCGTCTGTCGGCGTCTGGGAGGTGAATTGAGCGTGGGGGAGACGCCCCGCCGTGTGTATGGCGTGTGGCTCCTGTGGCTGCTGGCGCTTGCGCTGACGATTCATCTCACGCTCACGCGCCAGATGGACGGACTGGTTTCGCTGTGGATGATCGAAGGTCTGGCGTTCGCGTCGGGTGCATTGTCGGTATTACTGCTGACGCGCCCGCCGTATGGAGCGCATTTCCTGATCTGGCTACCCGTGTTGCTGTTCGGGATGTGGTACAGCCTGATGTCGTTCGACATGCCGACGGACTACTGGCAGACGCCGCTCAAGCGACATGCGCTGGGCTGGCTCGTGGGCGGGCTGGGGATGTGGGTGTGGGAACGGTTGCGGCGCAGGGCAAGCTGACTTTACACCCCCATCCCCAGCGCGTCCCGAACGCTTTCGTAGCGCGGCGCGAGCGGCTGCGGCGCAACAGCGATTGGCGTGCGTCCGGTGAGCGGCGACAGGTCTGCCGACCAGCCCATCATCTGGCGGCGCACATGCTCGTGGTAGAGCGCGGTCATCGCCTGATGCGCAGGTTGCTGGGTGCGCTGGGCGCGGGCGTGCGCCGAGTCGAGCATGTAGAGCGCGATTAGCGCGTCGGCGAGCGGCTCGACAAGATGCTGCGACGGCTCGGCATGCGCCGCCAGCCCGCGCAGCGCGTCGCCGCACAGCCCGCGCAGGGCGTGCAGCGTTCCCTCAACCGAGTCGGTCTCCACCGCGCCCCCCGTGATGGGCGTCCACAGCCCCTTTCGGTGGGCATACGCCAGCCGCTCCACCAGGTTCAGGCGATTGATTTCGTTCGTGCCCTCGTAAATGCGGTTCACGCGGGTATCGCGATAGAGCGCGGCGATGGGGTACTCCTCGCTGAAGCCGTAGCCGCCGTGAATCTGCAGCGCGTCGTCCACAATCTGGTGGAGCGCTTCAGTGGCGGCGACTTTGAGCAGGGCGCATTCGGCGGCGTAGTGCGCGGCGGCGGCGCGCCACACCTGCTGACGCGAGTCGCCCTCCGCGTGGAAGGCGGCTTCCAAATCATCGGCGAGGCGGTAGAGCGCGCTCTCGATCGCATACATCTGCGTCGCGCCCCACGCGAGCTTGCGCCACACCAGCGGGTAGTCGAGAATCGGGCGTCCGAACTGTTTGCGCTCACGGGCGTAGTCGCGTCCGATACGCCACGCCTCTTTCGCGATGCCCAGCGCCGCCGCGCCGATTTTGAACCGCCCCAGATTGAGCGTGTAGAGCGCGACATACGCGCCCTCGCCCTCTGCGCCCAGTCGCTTCTCGGCGGGCACGGCGACGCCCTCAAACACCACGCGGCAGGTGGAGGAGCCATGCAGCCCCAGCTTATGCTCCTCGCGCTCCACCAGCAAGCCCGGTCCGCGCTCTACCAGAAACGCTGTGAACCGCTCGCCGTCCACCTGCGCGAAGGTCACGAACAAATCGGCGAAGCCCGCGTTGGTAATCCAGATTTTGTTGCCTGTGATGCGGTAGAGATCCCCGTCGCGCACGGCGCGGGTGCGACCCGACAGCGCGTCGGAGCCTGCGTCCGGCTCCGTGAGCGCATACGCGCCAATCATCTCGCCTGTGGTCAAGCGGGGCAGATAATGCTGTTGCTGCGCTTCGGTACCGAACAGCAAAATCGGCAGGCTGCCGACGCTGGTATGCACTGCGTGCGAGACGGCGAACGAGGGCTGCAGCGCGGTCTTCTCGGTAATCAGCGCGGAGGTGGTCTTCGGCAAACCCAGCCCGCCAAACGCCTGCGGGATGTCGATGCCCAGCAGCCCCAGCATCGCCGAGTCGATGAGAATCTCGCGCATCTGGGCAGGTTCGCCATGCTCCAGCCGTTTGACATAGGGGGCGACCTGCTCGCGCACGAAGCGTTCTGTGGCGTCCGCCATCTGGCGCGATTCGGCGTCGAACTGCTCTGGCGTAAAGAGCGTGTCGGGCGTCCGCATCAGGAACGCCCCAGTATGGCGCGTCGTCGCTTCCATAGGATGTAGGATACCCGACGCGGATGAGTGGGCGTGCGATGCACTGCCGCGCGCGTCTTTCGAACGCCCACCGCGCCCCTTGACAGCCTCCTGCGTATGTGGTATAATACAACTTGCGAGGCGGAGGGTTGCCTGAGTGGTCGAAAGGGGCCGCCTGCTAAGCGGTTGTAGGGAGGTTAAGCTCCCTACCCTGGGTTCGAATCCCAGACCCTCCGCCAGAGACGCGACGCGCCATGAGAGACTCCGCACGCTACGCCTGGTGGCTCCTGATTTTCCTCTTTTCCCTGATTATCGTGGGCAATGTCGTGCTGTTCTGGTCGCTGTTTCGCCAATCGGAGTCGCGCGGGCTGGCGTCGGGCAATCAGCAACTGGGCGTGGAGTTCCAGATTCGCTACGCGCTGGCGCTGGAACAGTGGGGGCTGGGCAATTTCGCAATCCAGCAGGTGTTGAACGCCGCCCTGACGAGCCTCGATGAGGCATACGCGCCCTACGAGGCGGGGGTGTACCGCGCGATTGTCGCGCATGCGTTCCAGCGACCTGACGCGGCGGAGACGCTGCGCGCGCTTTCCGATTTGCCTTCCGAGTCGCTCCCGCCCCGTGAGCGCCGCTGGCAGGCGATGCGGCTGCGCGACGCGCTCACCCAACCGCTCGCCGCCGATCGTGTGCCCGCTGTGCTGGAGTCGCTGGGCGAGCTGCCGTCGCCGCTGGCGCGCACGCTGCTGGAAACGGCGCTGTACGCCCATGCGGGCGATACGGCGCGCGCAAACGCGATACGCAATTCGCTGGCGCAGCGCGCGGCGTGGGGCGTCGTGATTCTGGGCGCGGTGTTGCTCACAGGCGGCTTTGCGGGGCTGGCAGGCGCTGGATTGCTGCTCTGGTATCTGATCAGTCGTCCGCCGTTGCCCGCGCGCCCGGAACCCGACGAGTCGCCCTATGTGTACGATCCGCTGCTGTGGGCACTGGCGATTTTCCTGCTGGTGATGCTGAACGCGCCGACGCTCCACCAGATTCTGCGCGACATGGGGCTCGATGGCTCGAACGCGATCTATTTGCTGGCAGTGCTGTTGCCGTTGATGTATCTGGCGTCGCTGCGGGGTCAGCCAGACGCGCTGGGGCGTATCGAGTGGTTTCGGGGCGGTTTCTGGCGGCAGCTTGGCGTCGCGCTGATGGGCTATGCGATGTATGTGCCGTTCCTTGCGCTGCTATTCGGGCTGACCCTGCTGATTGCGCCTGCGCTGCCCGCCGAGCAGACGAACCCTGTCGGCGAGCGCGCCACAGAGGCGCGGGACACGCTCAGCTGGCTCTGGCTGTTTGTGCAGGCGGCGGTGCTGGCGCCGATTATCGAGGAGTTCGTGTTTCGGGGCGTGCTGTTCAAGGTGTTCTGGCAGCGCACGGGACGCGTGTGGCTCAGCGCGTTCGTCAGTGGCTACCTGTTCGCCGTGATTCATCCGCAGTTTCTGGGGGGTATCCTGCCGATTACTGTGCTGGGCGCGATTCTGGCGCTGGTCTACGCGCACACGCGCTCGCTCCTGCCGTGCATTCTGATTCACGCGCTGAACAACGGGCTGATTACGCTGGTGCTGTGGGGCGTGGCGGGGTAGGCTCACACATTATCCAGCATGCGTCCGAGGGGGCGGTTCAGGGCGTCCAGCACGGCGGCGGCGACGGCGCGGTACGGGTCGTCGCGCAGGAGCGCGCTGCCCACCAGCTCCTGGCGCGTCTCGCCGTTCTCCCACAGCACGACCACATTCACAATCGCGCGTCCCGCGTCGCCCTGCGTCTCTTCCACCTGCAGCAGCGCGATGTTCACGCTGGCGGGGGTCAGCGGTTTGAGCGCGTTCAGGGTCGCCTCAGCAACCAGTCGCTGGGGCTGCGCGTCGCCCTCTGCCATGCCCTCCAGGGTGCGGTTTTCCGCCTGCAGGTAGACGCGCGCTTTGGCGCGTCGCCCCTCGCGCTCGTAGGAGACGCTCTGAATCTTGATGCGTCGCTCGGACGGCGGGGGCGTCTCGATAACCGCCTGAATCGGGAGCGCGAGCTGCCCTCCCTGCGCCGCGCGCGGGAGCAAGCCCTTCATCATCAGACACTCCTGACTCGCGAGGTTGACCAGATTGTCGACGGTGGCGGCGTAATGCACCTGTTCGCGCTCGCGCGTGCGCTTGCCCCCCTGATACCCATAGGAGACCGTGACGGGAATATCGACCTCGGGCAGCTGGATGCTGGCAATCTGTCGGCTCAGGTGATGCGCGAGCAAGCCCGCCTCTTCGCGACGGCGCAGGGTCGCAATCGCGAACTCGTCGCCGCCCCAGCGGCAGACCACATCGGTCTGGGGGTCAATCTCGTTCACCAGCAGCTGGGCGACGCGCCGCAGCACCTCGTCGCCGATGATGTGTCCATACCGCTTGTTGAACGCGCCGAAGTTGTCCAGATCAAAAAAGATAATCGTAATCTCGTTGCCTTCTGCCAGGCGTTCGATGCTCCATTCGCGCAGGTAGTCCGACCAGGGCAGCCCTGTCATGGGGTCGTAGCTGCGCCCGATTTCGGAGAGCAGGTCGAACACGCTGATGACGCCGACGAGTCGATCGCCTTCCACCACGGGCATCAGCGTCTGGCGGTGGCGTTGCAGCCATTCGGCGACGACGCGCAAGGGCGTCTGCGGCGTGGCGACCATCAACTCGGTGGTCATCACCTCGCGCACAGGCGTATCGGGGGCGACGCCCAGCAGCTGCTCCAGTTCTACAAGCCCCAGCACCTGACCACTCTCGTATACTGGCAGCCCTTGCAAGCGGTGCCCCCGCATCAGCACCAGCGCCGTCGCTACCGTGTGGTCGGGGTTCACCCACACCCGAACGGGCTGAATCAGGGTTTGAATCGTGCGCATGAGATGTTGGCGCCCCTGCGGGAGACGCGCCGTACCCGCAAGCTCGCGCGGCGGACTCCCTTCCAGCACGCGCAACGCCCTCGGGTTCACAGGCTCGCCTCCGCACAATCCTTTACTGAAGTATACGCCGAATTGCGCATCGTCGCCCTCATTAGAATTGCCAGTTTTTGCTCAGCGTGCGCGCCATTCATACGGCACATAGACAATCTGCAGGTCGCCGCCGCGTCCCTGGCTCAGGTTGCGCATCAGGTTCGCGGCGCGCACGCCAATCTCTTCAGGGCGCTCCAGAATCAGCACATCGATCTGGCGCGCGAGGGTACCAATCCTTTGCCGATTCCCGCCAGCTGAGTACGCCCAGATTCTTTAGACGCGCCGCGCCGATTCCCTGCTGGGCGACTTCCGCGCCCATGAGAAAGATACCCTGCACGCGCGGCTCGGACGCTATTTTTTGAATCACAGAAGGCGCATTTCGACTGTCGTTCAGGGGCGCCAGGCGCGCGGTGAGGCGGCGGTTGAACTGCAGTCCATGTCGGAACCCCTCCCAGAACTCCGCGACGGCGCGCGGCACGGGATGCCCCGCCACGACGACGATTTCGCCCGCAGGCGCGCGCTGGGCATACCATGCGCCCGCGCGCCGTCCCGCGTCGTAGTAGTAAGTGCCCACATAGCCCAGGCGCGTGGTGTTCGGCAAATCCGCGCCTATTAGCACGACAGGAATCCCCGCCTGAACGGTCTGCTCGACCGACTGTTTCGCCCAGTCGTCGTTCGGCGCACAGACGGCGACCGTGCGCCAGTCGCCGTCGCGCATGCGTGGGGCGACTGCCTCGCGCTCTGCTGCAGTAAAAAAGACCGTCTCCAGTTGCACGCCGGGCATGTCCAGTCGCGCACGCATCCCACGCAGCACGGCGTCCCAGAAGTCGTTCGGTTTGCCCTGTATGAAGACTGCCAGCGGGAACTGGAACGATTCGCTGGGGGGCGTCGGCGCGTCCTGGCAAGCCGCCAGCATGAGGCACAGCGTCGCCAGCGCGCCCAGTCGTCGCATGCGCTCAGTCCTCCAGCAGTTGCCGCAGTTCGGGGTAGAACTGGTTGTAGTGTTCGATGTTCTGGGTGGGGTTGCCCAGCAGCCAGTCGCGCAGGTAGCCGCCCAGCAGCGCGCCGCTGGTGACGGTGAAGATGCCATACTCGCGGTAGGCTTCCGCGCGCACGGGGTCGTTCACCTTCGCCGCCACGCGCTGCACGCCGAACAGCTCGCGCGCCATCTGCACCACCATCAGGTTCGTGTTGTCGCCGTTGGTACACGCGATAAAGGCGTCCGCTTTGCTCACCTCCGCGCGGTGCAAAGTGTCTTCATCCAGTCCATCGCCGACCACCAGTGTGCAGGCATGCTTTTTGCCGAGGCGCAGCAGCGCGTCCTGCGACTTCTCGATGACCGTCACCTGATGCCCTGCGTGGCTCATCAGCAGGGCGAGTGTGGAGCCTGTGCGTCCGCAGCCCATAATCACGATGTGCATGGTCAGTCTGCCTCCTGGGGCGCGCCGTACAGCCAGACCTGGCAAGGCACCTTGCGCAGCACCACCTCGATGGTGTCGTCCAGCGCGGGGCGCGTGCGTCCGTTGCGATAGCGCGCCGTGATAAACAGCAAGTCGGTCTGGAACTCGTCCGCCGCGTTCACAATCGCGTAGCCGCAGTGGTGCGCAGGGCGCACGATGATATTCGGTTCGGGCGCGCCCAGCTCTTCTGCGATTTCGCGGGCGGCGGCGGCGGCCAGCTCGCCCTCGCGCATGCGCGCCTCAGGGCAGTTGCCCAGCGCCACCGAACGCGGCGCTTCCACCAGACACAGCACGGTCAACTGGGCGTCGAACACCTGCGCCATCTCGCAGGCGAAGCGCAACGCCTCGCGGTCGTCTGCAGTATTGCTAAACGGCATCAGCAGTCGCTTCGGCGGCGACGCCTCGTGCGACGACTGCTTCGATTTCCTCCAGCCGAACAGTTTTAGCCCCATCGCTATTCCTTCGGTCGATTCGGAGCGCGACGCTCCACAAAGCGTTGAAACATCCACACCCGCACAAACGCCCACCCAATCAGCATCCCGCCCAGCAGCAGCCCCTCCACACGCTTGAACAAAAAATACTCATAGTAGATAATCCCGACCCCCAGCCCTATCATAATCAGGCTAACGCCATACCGCAGGAATTTGCGTGCGCCCATGTTAGTCCAGCTCCTCGCGTAGAATCTCGCCCGCGCGTTGCGGGTTCGCGCGTCCCTGCGTCTCGCGCATTAGCTGTCCGACCAGAAAGCTCATCACGCTCGTTTTGCCCGCGCGATACTTCTCGACCACATCGGGGTTAGCGGCGATGACCTTGCGGGCGGCGGCGCGCAGAGCGTCCTCGTCCGAAATCTGCACCAGTCCACGCGCCTGCACAATCTGAGAGGGCGTCTCGCCCGACTGGAACACCTCGTCGAACAGCTCTTTGGCGATGCGTCCCGAAATCACGCCTTTCTGCAGCAGCTCGATCAGGTCGGCAAGATGCGCAGGCTGTAGTTTCGAATGGCGGATGTCGGTGTTGGTCTCGTTCAGGCGCGCCTGCAGCTCGACGGTAATCCAGTTGCTGGCGGTTTTGGGCTCCACGCCCAGCGCGACGCACTGCTCGAAGTAGGTCGCTGTGTGAATATCGGCGGTCAGGATTCGCGTTTCGATCGCGCCCAGCCCGTACTCTTTGCGGTAGCGGTCGGCTTTTTGCAGCGGCAGTTCGGGAATCGTCGCGCGCAGCTGCTCCAGCCACTCGTCGGTAATCTGAATCGGCACGATGTCGGGTTCTGGGAAATAGCGGTAGTCCTGTTCGAACTCTTTGGTGCGCATGGGGAAGCTGTACGCGCCTTCCTCGCTCCAGCCACGCGTCTCCTGCACGACCTGCCCGCCCTCCTGCAGGATTTTGATCTGTCGCTCCACTTCGAACTCGATGCCGCGCACGACGGCGCGGAAGGAGTTGAGGTTTTTCAGCTCGGTTTTGACGCCCAGTTGCGCGCTGCCTTCGGGCGCAACGCTGATGTTCGGCTCGCAGCGCAGGGAGCCTTCCTCCATCTTGCCGTCGCACACGCCCAGGTAGGTCAGCACCGCGCGCAGTTGCACAAGGTACTCCTTCGCGGCTTCGGCGGAGTGCAAATCGGGCGGGAAGTCGGTGACGATTTCCATCAGGGGCGCGCCCGCACGATTGAAGTCCACCTCGCTCTCGCCCGGCAGATAGTGAAACAGCTTGCCCGTGTCCTCCTCCAGATGCACGCGGCGGATGCGCACGGGGACGCGCGCGCCCTCGACCTCTATTTCCAGAAAGCCGCGCACGCCGATGGGATGCACCTCGCCGTATTGCGAAATCTGGTAGCCCTTGGGCAGGTCGGGGTAGAAGTAGTTCTTACGGTAGAACATCGCAACGGGCGCAATCTGGCAGTTGAGCGCGAGCGCGGCGCGAATCACATGCTCGACCGCTTTTTTGTTGGGCACGGGCAGCACGCCCGGCATGCCCAGACAGATTGGGCACACATTCGTATTCGGCAGGTCGCCGAAGCGCGTCGGGCACGCGCAGAACATCTTGCTCTCGGTCAAGAGCTGCGCGTGTACCTCCATGCCGATGCTCGGAATGTAGCCCAAGGCGTCTTCCTCCAGACAGGCATTATACCCGAACCGACGCAGGTCTGCGCAGGCGTCGCTTACTCCTGAATCCCATCGGGTGGGATGAGGATTGGCGCGCCTTCCTCATCTTGCAGTTCTTCTGGTTCCAGCGGCTTGCCAGGGAGCCTTGCGCTTACCAGCGGCTCGTCAATCAGCATATCCTGATAGCGTCGCGCGCTGGGCAGGTAGAGTTCCCACCAGCGGTTGACGGCGCGCCTCAGGTGTAGCCGCTCCACAATCGCCGCGCTCTCTTCTATCAGCCATCGGGTGTCGCCCGATTCCGCCAGCGCATCGCGCCACAGGTGGAGCGTCTGCGCCAGCTGGGCGCGCGCGGCGGGCGACAGGCTCGCCAGCGGGACGCTCGTCGGCGCGTCCTCCGCGTCGTTCCAGAGCCGTTCGCGCAGGTCTGGCGGGAGGCTCTCCAGAACCGTCATCATCAGCCAGGCTTCCGCCAGACTACGATGGGGGAGCTGTGTATTCGGTTTCTTCGGAAAGATAAAATCGGGGACTTCCCGATAACCTGCCACGACGAGCCAGCGCGCCTGTTCGGGCGTGACGCTTCGGTAAAATGCACGCCATGCGTTGTAGTCATAGTCGGAGCGCACGAGCGCGTAGAGCGCGGCGTGAGGGAGGTCTTCCGTGCGCCTCCAGAACGCCGCCCAGTGGCGTATGATCCAGACCGAATCGCGTCGCTCCAGCAGGTAGGGCTCGCGCCCGCTTTCCAGAAGCTCGGCGAGCGTGTTGCCGCGCGCCTGATCGAGCGGCAGCGGGATATACATTTCTGCGATGATCTCTGCCCTGTTCGCCTGCGCCCAGCGGTACCACGGGTGCGGGTTGCCCTGTGTCGCATTTGGCGCGGGCAGGGGCGCTTTGACGGCAGGGTCTTCCAATAGCTTCAGATGGCATTCGCGCGCCGCTTGATAGGCGTCCGCCAGCGCGGGATCGAAGCGCCGAAAGCTACGCGCCGCCGCGCGAGGCGAGAAGTCGAAACTCCTGAAAAATGCAGGAAATCGACTGAGCGGGCTTTCCTGCCGTTCCTCAAGGTTGAGGGGAGTGATGCGGGTGGACAATCCGTACCCAACAAACGCCTGGTCGGCGATTGCCGCCAAGCGCATGGGCACAGGCTGCGTCGCGCCGATGGGCACACGCGCGCCCTCTGCGTCGTTCAGTATCCACGCGGCAAGTTCAGGCGGCAGAGACATCTCATACACGCGCGCCGCCACGCCCCGCTCAATCACCTCCAGGGCGCGTAGCGGCGGCTGCATCTGCTGCTTGAGCGCGTTCAACGCCCATGTAGATCGATAGGAGTCCGCCATCATGCCCAGAAAGCGCAACATGCTCGCCTGCGCCGCCACAGGGTCGTCGCTGGAGGTTGCCTGCCCCTCCATCAGCATGCGCGCGGTCGGGTCGTCGCCCTTCGCCATGCGCTCCGCCCATTCCAGCTCCGCCCTCGAAAAGCCCAGACTCGCGAGCGAACGCTCCTTGAGCGTCAATTGCCAGCGATTCTCCTGCTGCTCATAGTGGAACTGCTGGTTCAAGCGCGTGTAGGCGCGCCAGTTTTGCAGCGCGGCTTCGAAGGGCATCTCCCGCGCCATGCGAATAATCCCCATCGTCGAATCGAGCATTTGCGGGTCGAGTTCCGTTTCAGGCGACTCCGCAAACATCAATTGCTTGAGTTGTTCCAGAGCCTTCTCGGGGGGGATGGTTTTGTCGATGATGATGCGGAACATCTGCAGTTCGGGCGGTTCTTCGGCATCAATCAGGTTTGCCAATCGTTCGCGTCGCTGGCGCTCCAGCCGCGCGATTTCGGGGTCGCGCTCCAGGATCCAGCGGTTCTCGGCGTCGCTAATCTTGCGAAACCGCACATCCAGCCCCGCCTCCAGCAGCTCGCGCGTCTGCTGCCACGGGCGCGGCTGAAGATGAATCAACGCCAGTCGCTGCTGCAAATCGCGCGCGCATTCAATCCGTCGTCCCTCGACCGACATTCGCTGGGCGATTTCAGGGAACGAGTAGTATCCCAGCGGGAACGCTGCCTGTTGCGCCGCGGCGATGGCTACAGTCGCGGCGCCCCACAACCCCAGAATCATCATCCCCACACGCATAGCAGTTGTTTGATTCGCCAGATTCACCGAGATTCCTACCTGCTTTCACTTGTTATACCAACTGTGTAGTCAGAGTTCGTAATTGACTCACGGACACCGCAGGGGCGTGTTGTTGCGAGCAACCTACTACTATGGAGTGCTGAAGCGTGAGCTTCAGCGCGCGGAAGCTCCGCTTCCGCACTCCATATATCGCCGCTTTACGAACCATTAAGCGCCGATTGATACAACACCGCCTGTTCTTGCTCCACATAGGGGCGAAGGTAAGCGCTGAGCGCGCCGTCCGTGACCAGGTCGACTTTGCACCCCAGCTGTTGCTCGATCTCTGCCCACAAGCCAAACCACTTCAGTCCCAGAGGGGGTCGCTCGCCCGGAGGTCGCAGTGTGACCAGAAGGTCAATATCGCTGTCGGGCGTAGCTTCCCCCCGCGCCAGCAAGCCGAATACCGCCACGCGCGTCGCATATGGCTTCAGCAGCGGTACGACGGTTTCCTGGATTTGCTCAAGCCTGCTCATCAGCATCAACTCCTTCGGACTTTTATTCGCCGAGGATTTGCACATGCACGGTGCGTGTGCGCGGGCGGGTGTCAAAATCGAGCAGGATAATCTGCTGCCATGCGCCCAGCGTCATGCGCCCGTTCACGATGGGCACGGTAAGCGAGGGTCCAATCAGCGAGGCGCGCAGGTGGGAGTGCCCGTTGTCGTCGTGCCAGCGGGCTTCGTGGGCGTAGGCGGCGTCGCGGGGAATCAGCCGCTCCATCAGCGTCGCCATGTCCTGCTGCAAGCCCGGCTCGTACTCGATGGTGGTAATCGCAGCGGTGGAGCCGACCACGAACACCGTCGCGACGCCGTTCATCACGCCCGACTCCAGAATCGCCTGCTCGACGCTGCCCGTGATGTCGAGCATATCGTCGTTGCCCTTCGTGGAGACCGTGAACCGCCCAGCGTAGACCATCCTGTTATAGTGTACCTGCTGGGGAGGACACGGTCGCCCTCAGTTCTGCCAGCGCAACTCGCTTTCGGCGATGGTGTGTTCGAACAGGGGTTTACCGTCTTTGTCGCACAGGCTCAGCGCCAGTTTCCGCTCGCCGCGTTTGCCCAGCACGCGAATCAGCCCGAAGTGTCGCTTGCCGCGCACCCATGTGCCCGGCACGCGCGCGGGGTTGTTCGCCTCGTCGGGGTGTCCGTTCGCGGGACCTGCCGTCAGCGGGCTGGCGGTCAACTCATAGAACGGGTAGCACCCCTCGCGCTGCACCTTCAGCAACTCGCCCATGTGCCGATCGCCCGACAGGAACACCACGCCCGTAATCCGCTGCTGCGCAATGAAGTCGAACAGCTCCTGCTGCTCCGTGGGAAACAGCCCGAAGCCCTCGAAGTAGACCATCGGGTTAATCATCTGCCCGCCGCAGGCGATGATTTTGAAGGTCGCGTTGGAGGAGCGGAGCGCGTTTTTGAGCCATTCCATCTGCGCCCTGCCGAGCATGCGCTTTTCGGGCGATGGAGGCAGGTCGTTCGGCGAGCGATGGGTGCGGTTGTCCAGCATGAAGAACTCCACATCGCCCCATTCGAATCGGTAGAAGCAGCCCGGCGCGTCGGGCAAGCCGTAGCGCACCTGCGGGAAGTAATCGGCGAACACGCGCAGCGCGGCGTCTTTAAGACGGAAACTGCTGTCGGAGTTGTTGGGACCGTAGTCGTGGTCGTCCCAGATGGCGTAGTGATGGGTGCTGGCGAGCAGCGGCTGCAGCTCCGGTTGCTGGCGGCTCTTGCGCCAGCGATGGCGCATCGCCGACTCCGTCAGCCAGTCCGGCTCGACATAATAGATGTTGTCGCCCAGCCAGAGCATCACATCGGGACGCAGGCGATGCATCGCCAGAAAAATCTCGAACTCACCACCGTAAGAACTGCCCGGACGGTCCACCGTCGGGTCGTTGAAGTAGGCGCAGGAGCCGAACACTACCGTGAATTCGGGCGGGTCGGTGCGCCAGCGCCAGTGCGGTTGCGTCTGGAACACCAGCGGGTAGTCGCGGCGCACCAGCTCGCCGTTCAGGTACAGCTCGTACTCGAACTTCTCGCCGAAGGGCAGGTCGGTGAGCTGAAACCGCGCGATATGGTCGGTCTCTCGCGTCGCACGGATGGGGTCCGTCAGGCGGCTCGTTTCGGGCTTGCCCTGCCGCCAGTAGCGAATCTGCGCCGTCGCATCCTGCGTGGTCTGCACCCAGAGGACCACTTCGCTCATCTCCGCGTAGCCAAGCATCGGACCGGAACTGAGCAGGGGATGGGGTTGGGCAACGGCAACACTCCAGAGCGCACACCAGATTGTCAGAAGAGCAGAGAAACGCTTCACAGCCATGCCTGCAATTATAGCCATTTCAAGTTAAGGGATGGTTAAGCGTTCAGGGGGTAGTCCTCTGATACCGATTGGCGGGTCATAGCTCATAAACTGCCACGCCCTAAGTGCCTTTGCATTAGATTTTCAACTGCCCCCCGTTTACGGGGGGTTGGGGGCTGGCTCGGTGCAAGGTCGCTTGATCCGAATCGCAAGCGTGAGTTCAGCCCCTCTCCCGCAGGAGGGAGAGAGGACACAGGGGGTGAGGGCAATACACCTCGACGATTGGTGTTAGCCCTGACACCCGTCGCCGAAGGCGAACAGTACCTCCAGCAGGTCAGCGTCGTCGACGATACCGTCGCGGTTCAGGTCGCTGGCGGGGTCGTTGTTGCCGAAGGCGAACAGCGCCTGCAGCAGGTCGGCGTCGTCCACGCAGCCGTCGTCGTTGGCGTCGCCCGCGCGGGCAGGCACCCAGCCCAGCGCCGTCGGTTGACGCCCCGCAGGATAGCCCTTCAGCGTCAGCTGCTCCACAGGAGTCGCGTGCGCCGTCTGCGCCTCGTGATCGAGCTGCACGCGCCAGAGCGTCGCGCCGTTGCTGTCCGCTGACGCCAGATAGAGCGTGTCGCGGGCAGAATCATACGCCAGCCCGCCCAGCGTGTGCCCGCCGGGAACCCCGCTCAGCGCGTACTGCACCGCGCCGAACACCAGCGGCTCGTCAGGGAAGTTGACCCGATGCAGCCCGTCCGCCGTCGTCATCAGCAGCACATCGCCGACCCACTCGATTCCAATCGGTTGCAAATCGGGGCGCTCCATCGCATAGAAGACGTTCGTGGGCAGACCGTTGGGCGCACTCACATGCAGGATGCCCGGACTGGACGGGTGATGGGCAGGCGCGGCGCGCCACAGCTCGCCCGCATAAAAAGTCCCGTCCTTCATCCAGTGATGCCCATAGAAGCAGTTGCACATCTGGTAGCCGAACGCCGAGCGGAACGCGCCTGTGTAGGGGTTCACCTTCAACAGCGTGCGGTCATTCTCCAGCCCGACATACAGATCGTTGCCGTCGTATGCCAGCAGGTTGTAATCGCGCGACTGCACAAAGCCCCAGTTGCCCGGCGCAACCGTGCGGTCAATCTGACCCGTGCGCAGATTATAACGATAAATCTGGGCGGTCTGGCTCGCAGAGGCGGCGGAAAACCACAGGTAGCCGTCGCCAAATGCCCAGCTCAGTCCCAGACAGAACCCAACGACGCTGACCAGGTGTTTCATACCGAACCTCCAGAGGGTCTCTCCCCCGCGCGTGCAGGGGAGAGACCGGGTTGGGTTATTTCCTGCGCCGACGCAGCGCGAGCAGGCTCACCAGACCCGTGCCCAGCGCGAGCATGCTCGCAGGCTCCGGCACCAGCACGGTGAACTGCCCGCTGAAGGTCTGGTCGTACAGCGTCGCCGTGCCCGCGTAGCTGGCGAAGTTGTCGCGATAGCCATCGTGCAGCACGCGCACGCGCAGGAACAGCTGGTAGAAGGTGTTGTTCGGGTCCGCACTGATATTAATGGTGTGGTTGCCCGACAGACCTGCGACCGACTTGCTGAAGGTCCCGTCGCCCTGACCCCAGTCGGTGAAGTTCTCGCTGGCGGTGGAGAATACGAGGGTGCTGTTGCGGTAGACCTCGAAGTCGTAGCGCAGGCGCATGCGATCCGAGTGCGGTGAGGCGAGGTTGCCGAAGAGCGAGTACCCAATCAACCCGCGCGTGCCCGAAACGCCCCCGACGCTCCAGTTGAGCGCGACATTCGGGAAGGCAGTCGGGTCGATGTTGCCGCCGCCCCACAGGTAGGGCGCGAGGTTGAACGGCGTGGTGGACGGCGCGCCGCTGAGACCCAGCATCGGCGCGTTGCGCAGCTCCACATCGGCGCGCGCCTCCGCGCTGGCAGTGAGCGAGTTGTCATTCGCCGCCGCCCGCATCCCAAACAGATGCCCTGAACCGACCCAGGTGCCGAAATGCACGGTGCCAGACTGGTTGCTGGGACCCAGGTTATTGGAACGGTCGCTCGGCAGGCGATACTCTGAGGATCCTGTACGGCGAAAACCGTTGCCGAAGGCGATTCCGAGCCGTCCGAAGGCGTCGCCCCCCGTGAAGTTCTGCAGGCGCACGCGAATCACCGCCGTCGTGCCAATCGCGTCGTTGGTGGCGATAATCCGCCCCGTCTGGTTAGGCATAAAGTTACCGCTGCCGAGATTGCCCCCGTTCCAGGGCGATCGAAAGTCGGTAACCGCCAGAGGGAAGTTGTCTTCCTGCTCGTAAATCACCTGCGCCGATTGCCCGTAGAAGAGCGCGCTGGTCAGAAGCGTTGCAACGGCAAACCCAGATATCCGAGAAGCGTTTCTCATGGTTTTCCCCTCTCTCCTGATGAGATGATGTGGGTGCGAGGGACGCCGCCGCGCGACGCCCCTGCGATGCCCTTACTTCTTCCGCCGACGCAGCCCCAGCAAGCCGACCAGACCCGTGCCCAGCGCGAGCATGCTCGCAGGCTCCGGCACCGGACCGCTGTGAATCACATAATCAAGGTCGCGCACCGTGCCGTTGATGCGCGTGAAGGAACTCTCAACACAGAAGGCATACAGCTCCAGCCCGATGAAGTTGAACTGGTCGCCGCCCGTGGGGGTCATCTGTACATAGAAGTTGTCGTTGCAGACGCTGGAGAAGTACGGCGAGCTGAGCAGCGTGAGGTTCACCAGCAGGCTTGCGCCCGTGATGCGCTTGATCAAAATGTCAACAGGCAAGCCCGTTTGGCTGGATTGTAAACAGAGGTTGATGTCTACAGGTCCCGTAGTCCACTGAATCTGGCTGCCGCCCGAAAGCGCCGTGCCCGTCAGATTAATGGTGGGTAGCCCCGAAATACCAGTCAGTGCAGCCAGATCAAGGTTGATGTTCAAGCTATTGGGCGCTTTGGTGATGCATACCGGGTTCTGGTTGCCAAGCGCGATGGTGGTACCGATTGCGCCTGTGGCAACGAGGTTGCCCGCATTCAGATCGAACTCCAGATTGTTGTCCAGCCAGACCAGCCCTGCCAGTCCGGGCGGCTGGGCGTACACGCCCGCAATCGTCAGTGCGCAGAGCGCGCCTATCGCAAAACGCAGAATGCCTTTCATAATTAGTCCTCCGTTCCAATCCACACAGGGAGACCACTCCCTGCGTATTGCATGCTTCGTTGCATCGGCGGCGAGAGTACCACTGTCGCCTACCGCTAAATAAGACTCGAAAGAGCCTCGAAAGCGGACAGGGTTTGACTGAGGAGTCAGTGAATTCCATCCCCTGCCCAGCCTATTCTACATCGGATTCGCGCCGTGTGGGGCTGTAAGGCTTGCGGGTTTTCGGGGCGCGGGCAGGAACTGGGGCGCGAATCTCGAAATTGTGCGGGAACCCCCGCGCCGCATTTTGCGTATTAGCCATCAAGCGGGGGTTTCGTGTAGAGGAGGCGTGCAATGACGCATTTTGAACCCGATCGTATCTATCTGACGGAAGAGGGCTTCAAGCATCTGGAGGCGGAGTTGCGGCGGTTGCAGACCGTCGAGCGAACGCGAATCGCCGAGGCGTTCCGCGCCCATAAAGAGCACGGGGAGTTCAGCGCGGAAGACGCCGAGCTGGAGAGCCTCAAGAGCGACCAGGCGTATGTCGAATCGCGCATTCAGGAGATACGCGCGATTCTGCAGAGCGCGACGATTGTCCGTGCGCAGGACATCCCGACCGACTATGTGGGCATCGGCTCACTGGTGACGATTGAAGAGTTGCCGTCGGGCGAGCGACGCGCGTTTCGGATTGTGGGCGCGATGGAGGCAGACCCCGAACATCACAAGCTTTCGTACCAGGCGCCGCTGGCGAGCGCGCTGATTGGCTACAAGGTGGGCGACGAGGTGGAGGTGCATCTGCCCAAGGGCGCGCTGCGCGTGCGGATCCTCGCCATCGAGAAGTAGCGATGCGTTTTGCGACGCTTCACGCCGCGCCCGACGCGCCCCCATGCCTGGCAGTGTGGGAATCGGGCGTGTGGCGGCAGGTGAGGGGCTGCCGCGACTTTCTGGACTGGCTGCGTTTGCCAGAGTCGGAGCGCGCGGCGCGGCTGGAGCAGCTGGGCGAGCCGATTGCGCCCGTCGCCTATCGCCCGCCGATTCTCATCCCGCCGAGCGTGCGCGATTTCTATGCGTTCGAGGCGCATGTGCGCAACGCGCGGCGCAAACGCGGCTATGACGCGCCCCCGCCCGAATGGTACGACGCGCCCGCGTTTTACTTTTCCAACCCCGCCTGCCTGATCGGGCATGAGCAGCCCGTGCGCAAGCCACCCGACACCGACGCGCTGGATTTTGAGCTGGAGCTGGCGGTGATTATCGGGCGCGCGGGGGGCGACTGGAGCGTGCAGGAGGCGGAATCGGCAATCGCAGGCTTCACGCTGATGAACGACTGGAGCGCGCGCGACATCCAGCGGCGCGAGATGCGCGTCGGCTTGGGACCCGCCAAAGCGAAGGACTTCGCAACTTCGCTGGGACCGTGGGTCGTCACGCCCGACGAGCTGGAGGCGTGGCGCGTCCCGGACCCCGCGCGCGGCAGTCGCTGGACGATTCGCCTCACCGCCCGCGTGAACGGACAGACGCTCACACAGGGCGACGCGCGCGACATGCACTGGACTTTCGCCGAGCTGATTGCGCACGCCTCACGCAACACGCGCCTGCAGGTGGGCGATGTGATAGGTTCGGGCACGGTCGGCGGCGGCTGCCTGCTGGAGTACCCCGACGGCGCCTACCCGTGGCTCCAGCCCGGCGATGTCGTCGAGCTGGAGGCGGAGGGCATCGGCGTGCTGCGCAATCGGGTGGAGGAATAGCCCCCGACGCGGCGGAGGTTGTAAAGCGACGATAACGACTCCTCAGGGGCGTCTATCGGGAGCGGGTGATTCGGGCGGCGCTGGTTGGGTACCGACGGCAATCACGCGCGGTTGGGCGCGATAGACGCTGGTCGCCACGCGCTCGCGCTTGAGCAGCGCGCCGTCCCGATACACCTCGCGCCAGAGAATCACGCGCACGCCTGACGCGCCCTTCTTGAGAATGCGCTCCTTACCTTCGGGCAGGTTTGGGTCGGGCACGCGCTGCACAGGAGGCGCGACTGTGCCCGCACGCTCGGTCTTCAGCACAACCTTCCTACCCGCCCGCGGCTGACCCAGAATGTGGAAGGTCAGCGACGAACGCTCCAGAGTCGCCGCGATTGCAATCGGGTGGTCATACGGGTTGGCTATCACGAAATCGATCCCCGTGTCGGTCACGGTCGCGTCGCGTCCCAGCGGCACATAGTCGACAGGGATGGAGTGATTCGCACGGCGCACGATTTTCAGCTCGCTCAGCAGCGCGGCGTTGTAGAGCGTCGAGGAGACCTGACAGATTCCGCCGCCGATGCCCAGCCGCTTCTCGCCGTAGAGGATGACCGGCGCGGGACGGAACCCCTGCTTGAGCGTGCGCTTGCCGACCGCCTCGTTATAGGAGAGCCGCTCGCCGGGCAGCAGGATACGTCCGTTCAGCGCGCCCGCCGCCAGACGGATGTTATGATTGCGCGCGACCTGATAGCCCGGAAAGCGCGTCGTGTAGCGGCTCATCACGCCCGTGATGGCGCGCGCCGTGTCGGTCGAAATGCGCGGGGGCGTTGAGTGCAGCACGGGTTCGAAGCGCGTCTGTGCGGCGGGCAACTCCCGAAGCGAATCGAGCAGGCGCTGCAGGCTCGGCTCCAGCGCGAGGGAGCGCCCTGCCTGGCTGGGGATAATCTCGATAACGCCGTTGACGAATTGCACGCGGGCGTCGCGGGGGGCGCGCTCCAGAAAACGGTAGCGCTCCAGTTGCGTCTGGAACAGTTCGGGAATGACCGCCCACTGGGGTTGTACCTGCGCACGCGGCGCACCGAAGAGCCGCTGCCATAACGGCACGCGCGCCCAGGCGTCCAGCACCGCCTGCTGGGTGGCGACCACATCCAGCTCGACGCCCCACTGCTTGAGCCGTGTCGGGCGCTGCGGCGCCTGCGCCACAACGACAGGCTGCTCGGCAAGCACGGCGCGCATCGTCTCCAGATGGCGGTTCAGCTGGCTGGGGCGCACGCCCGCCAGTGAATAGCCCGCCAGTTGCACCCCGCTGGGGAACGGCGCGTCGCGGCTGATTGTCCACAAGAGCGCGCCCGCGCCCAGCCCCAGGAACCCCACCGCGCTGAGCAGCGTCGCGCCGAGCCATCGGCGATTCATCGCGTGTGTAGAATTGTACCTGATTCGCGCCTATGATGCGCGAGTCGCCAGCCACGCTTCGGGGCGCGCGCGCAGGTCGGGGTTCTTCCAATCGCGCAGGCGCAGCAGCAGCCACTCGCGGCACTCGGCGACGCCGAGCAGCGCCAGGCGCGCCTTCGCCGCGGGCACAGCGTCAGCAGGCACAATCAGGGTGTGCGGTTCCAGCCCCAGCGCGAGCGCGAGCGTTTCGGGCGCGGCGTCGGGCACAATCACTGCCCGTCGCACGCCCAGCGCGCGCGCCGTCGCCTGCGCCTCCCACAGCCGCTCCGCCAGCGGCTGCGTCCACTGCTCCACCTGCCAGCCCACGGCATACGGGAGCGGCTCCAGCAGTTCGGGCAGGCTCTCCTGCGCGAGCAGTCCGACCTCCAGCGCGCCCAGTGGCAGATGCATCGCGCGGAGCGCTTCCCGCGCGACCGCCAGCGAGTCGGACGCCTCCTGCAGGGCGTCAGCGGTATCCACGAACAGCGTCAGGTTCAGCTCGACGCTGGCGCGCAGCAGCCGTTGCCAGTAGGCGTCGTCGTCGGGCATGCGGGGCAGATGGAGCCAGAGCGGTTTGCCCCCAAGCGCGTGCGCCGTTGCCGAGACGCTTTCGGGCAGCTCCGCGCTGGTCAGCCACACCAGTTCGATGCCCGCCTGTGCGGTATTCGGCAACTCATCCCAATAGGCGGCGACGCCCCCCAGCTGAATTGGTCGGCTGTCCCATGTGCGCACGGGCAGGTGCGCGCCCTCGAGGTGATAGCGCGTGTGGGTCGCCACACGGAGCAGCTGCGCCTGATAGCGCGCCAGCACGGCGACGGTCGGCTCGATGTACGCCACGCCCGCGTTCGCGTCCAGAATCACGGGCGCTTCCGCAGGCAGCAGCGAGGGCAGTTTCGGCACGAGCAGAATCGGCGCCTGCGGCAGGGGCGGCTCGGGCAACTGCTCCACAATCCAGCCCACCACGCGCACATAGGGCGCCAGCACGGGCGGGATGTCGTCCAGCGAACGCGCCAGTCCAATCACCTCCACTGGCTCGGTCGGCATGCGGTACTCGATGGCATGCCATTCGTCCTCATCCTGCGCGAACAGGCGCGGGTCGAGCCAGGCGGGGCTGCCGTAGGTGGGCAGGTAGAGCGGCGCGCCTATGCCAAGCGCGATCCCCTTATGCAGCGGGACGCCATACAGCGTCCACTGGGCAGGCGGCTCCGACGATGGTTCACGCATAGACCTCCACCGCATAGCCCTGCGCCTGATAGCCTTGCGCCCGCGCATGGAACAGCGCATACTCCTGCGGCGGCGCGAACAGCGCGATGCGGTACTGCTCGCCGTACTGCTGGATCAGGCGCGGCAGGTCGTCCAGAATCGAGTGGTCGGCGTTGGGCTGGATACGCGCGAGCGGGCGCAGCAGCGCACGCGGGTCCGTGTAGCTTTCGGGCGTCAGGCGCAGTTCGGGCATGCCCGACCCCACCAGAATCACCGACACGCCCTGACGCGGCGCTTCGAGGATAATCCATGCGATATGGCGTATCGCCTGGTCGAAATCGGGATACGCCTCGCCGTCGGCGCGCCATGTGGGCGCTTGCTCCAGCGCCAGCACGGTGGGGGCGAGCTGGCTCACCTCGAACTCCCGCACATGCCAGCTGCCGTGTCGGGCGGTGGCGCGCCAGTGGATGCGGCGCAGGGGATCGCCAGGCGTGTAGGGGCGCACGCCGTGCCAGTCTGTGCCTTCGCCGCGCTTGCCGCGCATCGTGGAGGCAATCAGTCGCCCACGCCCGCCGCCCTCCCAGTTCCAGCGAGGCAATGCCATCGGGCGCGGCAGCACCAGCACCGCCGTCGTGTCGTCCACGCGCTCCTGACGCACGAATAGCCCAAACGGGTCCGAAAGCGTCAGGGAGACCGGTCCCAGCTGATGCTCGCCGCGACGCAGCGCAGTCAGGCGGTAGTGAACAACGCCTGTGAAGGGGCTGCCCGATTCGGCGGAAAGCGGCTCCAGCAAAAGCCCTGATGAGGCGGCGTCTTCCGCCTGAATCCAGAGCAGTCCCCAGCGCGCCTGCATCGCGACGGCGACCTCCGCCTCGACCGTCTCGCCTTCCATCAGTTCGGCGGGGCAACGGCGCTGCACGGCGACCTGTTGCGCGCCGCGGCGCACCAGCAGGTACGCGCCCAGCATCAGCGCGCCCAGCACGCTCGCCATCCAGTACATCTGGCGGTTGTTCGTCATCAGCCCGGAACAGAGCAGAAACGAGGTCGCCGCCATCAGCGCGGTTAGTTTATACTCTCTCATGGCGCGTCGCCCCCAATCGGCACGGGCACTTGCGACAGGATTTCGCGAATCACGCTCTCGGCGCGGGTCGGGCTGGTCGTGTCGGCGCGGAGCATCAGTCGATGCGCCAGTACGGGCGTCGCCATCTGCTGCACATCGTCAGGGGTGGTGTAGTGTCTGCCGGTCAGCAACGCGTGCGCCTGCGCGCCCAGCATCAGGGCAATCGACGCGCGCGGGCTGGCGCCCAGCATCACCTTCGGGTGGCGGCGCGTCGCATTCACCACATCCACCACATACCGCCGCACCGACGGACTCACATACAGGCGACGGGTCTGCTCCTGCAGGTGTACCAGCTGTTCCGGGGTCAGCACGGGTTGCAGCCGCTCCAGGGGCGAGTTCAGCTGGCGCGACTCCAGAATCTGCGTCTCCACTTCGGGCGACGGATAGCCCAGCGACACCCGCGCGAAAAAGCGATCCATCTGCGCTTCGGGCAGCGGGTAAGTGCCCACCATCTCGATGTTGTTCTGCGTGGCAATCACCAGGAACGGCTTGGGCAGCGGGTGCGACTCGCCCTCCACCGACACCGTGCGCTCCTCCATCGCCTCCAGCAGCGCGGACTGCGTTTTCGGCGTGGCGCGGTTAATCTCGTCCGCCAGCACGATGTTGGCGAAGATGGGACCGGGATGGAACTCGAACGCGCCGCGCGCCTGATTGTAGATGACCGACCCTGTGACATCGGCGGGCAGCAGGTCGGGCGTGAACTGGATGCGTCGGAACTGCCCCCCGATCGCTTTCGCAATCGCGCGCGCGAGCGTCGTCTTGCCCACCCCCGGAATATCCTCAATCAGCAGGTGTCCGCCGCTCAGCAGCCCGATAATCATCATGCGCACGGTGTCGCTCTTGCCCAGAATCACCTGCTCGACGGCGTGTGCAATCGCCTGCGCCTGCGCGGCTACCTCGCGCGCCTCTGCGTCCGAGAGCCAGGATGCGGTCGCTTCTGTCATCACGGCTAAGTGTACCCGCTGGTGGGTTATGTGGCGCCAATCGCTGCAAGCGTGTATGTTCTACTAATCCGCGGGTTATCGTTCGTAAATTCATAGAGTACGGAAGCGGCGCTTCCACACGCGCTGCATACAGAGGGCGCTTCGTGCGCACGCCGCAGTTGTAGCGTAAAGACGCTCAGTGATTGTCCGCGTGTTGGGGTATCGTGATGTACAGAGTCAGGGTCTTGCGCTCGAAGAACACCTGCCCTTGCAGCGCATTCACCACCGCCCGGAGCGGCGCCCGCACTTTGGGTTCTTGCCTATCAGCGCGCGTTATCGACGGCGCCGCGGGCAACTGGACGCGCTTCCCGTTCACGACAGCCCAGCGGCTGCCCACCTGCATCACAATCTTCTGGTCGCCGCGCCGCAGGGTGAGGCGCTTCGTCCGATTGTCCCACGCCATCTTCGCGCCCAGCATCCACGCCAGAGTGCGGGCGTCCACAAACATCGCGCCCGCGCGACGCTCCACATCTTCATTGGGGATGATGCCATAATGCTCCCCGTTCACAACCACCTGATAGCTCGCGAAGAACCTTATGTAGAGGTCCTCTTTTGGTTCGTAGTTGCTCAGCCGCCATACGATGCGGTCGCGGTCGCGCCGATACCCGGTCGGTCTAATCTGCCACTCGATTGCCTCGTCCAGCCCGACGAGTCGCACTACGATTTCCGAGCGACCGATGGCGCCCTTCCACGAAGCGCCAGTCGTCAGAACATATTCGAAAAATCGTTCCCCCATGCTGACAATCCCCAGAGGCATTCGGTAAGTGTTGCGCACAACGCGCGTCTGACCCGCGCGAAACGACACCCGCTTCACATACCAGCGCCAGTAGGAGTCGCGCTGCTTCTCCGCGTTGATGACGCGCACTTTGACGCGCTTGCCATCCACATAGGAGCGGAAGCGCTCGAAGCCCCGCGTCGGGTCTACATCGACGCCCCCGCCGCTTTCGGGAAAACCAATCAACACGCTGGTTGCTTTACCCGTGTTGTGCAGGACGAAAGTACACTCTACATCGGCATATTCGGGCGTGAGGGTGACCATCACGCGATGGGAACGCAACTCGACACTGGGGTGGCTCTGCATGGGCTCGATTACGCCGCCCACCCCCCAAACCGCGGTATCGTTGCTCCATGCCAGTGCGCCAAGCAACAGGCACAGTCCGCTAATCCCCCATCGGCACACCGTCATCGTGTACCTCCTTGCCCCAGCGATGCCGCTGGAGATACCTCAATTCTACCCCTTTTGCGTGTGCCTGCGCCGCCCAGTGCAGATTCGCTATTCTACAGCCGCCTCTTTTCGCGGCGTATCTGTGGGTCATCCATCGCGCAGGGGTTCGCCCAGTTCCGTGCCGTCGGGCAGCACGCGCAGGTAGCCCAGCTGCACCCAGCGCACGGGGTTTACCGAGCGCACGGGCGACAGGAGCGTGAGCGTGCGCGCCCGGTAGTCCAGCGACTCAATCAGCCCCAGCCCGTAGCACCGCCCCGTGTAGTCCACCAGCCCCACCAGCAGATTGTGATACGCCGACTGGGGGAGCATCACCAGGTTGTGAACGCCTGCAAGCGTCATGAGGGTCTCAAGCTGCGCGTCGCTGAGCGGCTGGCGCACAATCAGGTGCAGCGAGTCGCCCACCATCTCCGCGTGCAGCAGCTCGGCGCGTACCTGGTCGGCGAGGTAGCGTCGGCGCGATTCGGAAATCGGCTGCCCCGCGCCCAGTCGCCTGCCCACGAAGCGGAACTGATCCAGCGGGAGCGTGTGCGACTGCGCCTGCTCGAAGTAGCGGGCAAACGCCGTGCGTCGCTGCTGCGCCCGATAGGGCGGCGACTTGCGCAGAATCGTCTGCGGCACGGGCAACTCGTACAGTTTCCAGTCGGCGCGGCGGCGCAGCGCATCCAGAATCGGCTCGAGTTCGTCCTTGCGCTGCAGCGCGACAATCGCTTGCGGGCGCAGCAGGTCAATCAGCATCAGTTTGTAGGCGCGTCCGTGCCAGCCGCTGATGTAGCCGTCGGTGTCGATGACCGTGCTGTCGGGCTGCAGGGGCGTCAGGTCGTCCAGCACGCGCCGCGCGCCTGTGAGCGCCAGCGCAGTATGACGCACAGGCGACACATCGCCCAGAAACGCCAGACTGTCGGGCGACAACTCATGCAACAGTTCATAGGGCTTGCGGATCAACACGCTGCTGAAGGCGGCGGGCGGTCCCACCGTCGTCTGCCCCGCGTCCAGATCGACGAATCCGACGCGCATCCCCGCCTGATGCTTGAGCTTGAGCAGCAGCGCACAGAAGGTTGTCTTGCCCGCGTCGATGCCCCCGACGGTCAGCACCGTGTCGCGGCTGGCGACCAGTTCGTCCACCGCCTGCTGCCATTCGGGATAGAGTTCGCGCCAGCGCATGGCTAAAACTCCAGATGCATCGGCAGGATGGGCGCGGAGTGGGTGATTGCGCCGACGGAGATGTAGTCGACGCCCGTTTCGGCGATAGAGCGCACGGTCTCCAGCGTGACGCTGCCCGACGCCTCCAGAAAGCGCACGCGCCCTTTCGCAAGGCGCACCGCGTCGCGCAGCGTCTCCAGCGGCATGTTGTCCAGCAGGATGCCGTCCGCGCCTGCTGCAATTGCCTGCTCGACCTGCGCGAGCGTCGTGCATTCCACCTCGACGGCGAGCAGGTGGTGGGCGTACTGGCGCGCGCGGCGCACGGCTTCGGCGATGTCGCCCCCCAGCGCGGCGAGGTGATTGTCCTTGATGAGTATCCCATCGTACAGTCCAACGCGATGGTTGCGTCCGCCGCCGACGCGCACGGCGTACTTCTCCAGCAGGCGCAGGGAGGGCGTCGTCTTGCGCGTGTCGACAATCTGCGCGCCTGTGCCCGCGACAGCGTCCACATACTGGCGCGTGCGCGTGGCAATCCCCGACAGATGCTGCAGAAAGTTCAGCGCGGTGCGTTCGGCTTTCAGAATCGCGCGCGTGTTGCCCTCCAGCGTCAGCACGGGGGTGTCGGGCGTCAGCGGCGCGCCGTCCTCCAGCGCGTGAAGAAAGCGCACGCCCGCGTCCAGTCGCTGGAACACCCGCTGAGCAATTGCCATCCCACACAGCACGCCCGCCGCCTGCGCGTAGATGGCGCAGCGCGTATGATGATCGGGGGGAATCAGGCTGTCGGTCGTCCAGTCGCCCGCGCCGAGGTCCTCCTGCAGGGCGCGTTCAATAAGCGTCTCCAGCGCGTGCGCGTCCAGCGTCATGCAAGTGAAGTATACCTGAACGGGGCTAATACCCCCGATACTGCATCGTGAACACCAGCGGCGCGACGCCGCGATCATGTAGCGCACTCACGGGACGGAAGGCGACCTGTCCGTCACCCTCCAGATACCCAAACAGGGCGAGCCATGGATGGCGCAACAGTGCCTCTTCGCAGGGGACGCCGCTGGGCAGCTCAGGCGTGCGGTCAAGGAGCCGCTCCAGGAGGGACGCTTCGGCGAGGGCTGATCGGGCTTCAGCAACCGCCTGAAAGCGCATCGGGGGCGTCAGCACAACAAGCGGTAGAAGCATACCCTGCGTATCCGCCAGCCATACGCGCCCCGCCTGCCAGACCAGCGATTCGTAGCGCAGCAGGCAGGGCATCTCGCGCGGGGCGAACGGGTCCAGCCGCTGCTGCAGGAATCGCATCAGCAGGGGTTGCCATTCTGTCTGCGCATGGCGCGCCGCCTGCGGCGCGAGCGCAGAGAGCGGCTCCTCCAGCGGCGCGTCTTCGTAAATCTTGATGCGCTTGGGCGCATAGCCGGGGTACACACCGACGCGCGCCGCCAGAAACGGCTTCGGGCGGTTCGGCTTGAACGCCTTCGCCTCCGCGCTGGGCACATTCAGGGGGGCAATCTTCAGCTCCCGAAGCAGCTCGCCCGAGTCGAGGTCAATCAGCATGCTGATGTCCAGTCGAAAGCCCGACGCCAGCTCGATGTTCTCATACGCCAGCTCCAGCAGGCGCAGGTTCTCGCGGGGCGTGAGGTCTTTATCGCGCCAGGTGCGCCCCAGCATCTCTTCGGCTTGCTCGTCGGGCAAGGGGCGTCGATTGGCGAAATGCTCTTCGAGGGCGCGCGCGGTCAGCCACAGACGCAGCAGGGCGCGCGTGTAGTCCTGCTCGGCGATGGGCGTCTCACGCGAGGCTTCAATCAGGCGGGCGAGCGTCTCCACCGCCTGCTGCAGGCGGCGCGTCTTGAGCGACTGGAGGTTCGCCGCAATCGCGCGCAGCTGCTCCAGATATGCCTCCTGCACGCCCGTGATGCCCTGCGCCGCCAGCTCCGCCGTGAGCTTGAGCGTCTGTTCAATCGCCTGGCTCTGCATATCGACGCGCTCGACGGTCGCTTTTGCGGCGCGTTTGCCCCCGCGTGCGGGCGCGGCGGGCGGCGTTTCCATCAGTGTCTGCTGTCCGTAGGCGAATCGTTCGGGCGACTGCGCCCACGCAATCAGCACAGCAATCGCGTGCTTGCAGAACTTGCTATAGCGTGCGGCGAGACAGGTGCATTTCGCAACGGGCGCGCCCTCCTGAAACTCGATGCGCACCGTGTAAGGCTTCGTGCCCTGCACCTGCGCAAAGAGAGTCGTGTCCGAGCGCGCCAGTTGCAACAACTGGTCGCCTGCGGCAATCGGCTCGGCGGAATGGTAGGTCGCCAGATCGCACAGGGCGCGCACCTCGTCCAGCGTCATCGGGTTCATTCAGCGCCGTCCTCCGCTCAAGATTTGCTCCATCAGCTCCAGCAGTTTGTCGGGCGTGGCGGCGACGGTCGGGATGTCCAGCGCGGCGACCTGTCGCGCGAGCGGTTTGTGATACTGCGGCTTGCCGTCCTCCAGCGCGAGCAGGCACAGGACCTGCACCCTGCTCTCACGCAGTTCGCGCAGATGTGCCAGCAGCGCTTTCTCGTTGCCCCCCTCGAACAGGTCGGTAATCAGCACGAAGATGCACTTTTCGGGGCGTTTTACCAGACTCGCGCCGTAGGCGACCGCCTGCGCAATATCCGTGCCGCCGCCCAGCTGCAAACTGAACAGCAACTCCACAGGGTCGTTGCTCAGATACGGCGTCAGGTCGACGACGCTGGTGTCGAACACCACCAGGTGCGTCTCCAGCACATTCAGCGAGGCGAAGACGCTCGCCATCAGGCTGGCGTAGATTGCCGAATTCGCCATGCTGCCGCTCTGGTCGACGAGGATGATAATCTGCCAGTCGCGGTAGCGTTTTTCGTTCGCCCAGAAGTAGAGCCGTTCGGGCACGATGGTTTTGCGGTCGGGCAGGTAGTGCTTGAGGTTGCTTCGGAGCGTGCGTCGCCAGTCGAGGTTGCGCGCGCAACGGATGGGCGTGTGGCGGTTGCGCCGCAGCGCGCCTATGACGGTCTGCACAATCTGCATTTCGAGCTTGCGGCGCAGGTTCTCCACCACCTGACGGATGAGATCGCGGGCAGTCTGTTTTACCTCATCGGGAATCTGGTCTTTGAAGCTGAGAATGGTCGCGGCGAGTCGCACATCGGGCTGCAGCTGGGGAATGACTTCGGGTTGCAGCAGCAGTTCCGCCAGCCCGGTGTGTTCGAAGGCGTCGCGCTGCACCATTGCGAGTGTGGACTGGTTGAACAAGGCGCGCATCTGCTCCAGCCACTGGGGGATGTAGGGTCGGGAGTCGCCCGTGCCGCCGAAGCGGTCGCGGCTGTCGTACACAAAGCTCAACGCATCGTCAAGGGCGGTCAACCCGATACCTGCAGGCATGACGCCTTGCAGGGGTGTTTCGTTAGGCTCTTCGGGCGTGCCTACGCCGCCCAGTCGGAACATGGGGTTCGCCTGTTCCGCCCGCCGCCCCAGTATCAGCCGCCAGCGCACCAGCGCGTCGTCTTGGATGGACATTCCCGCCAATTATACCTGTGTGCTTGTGGCAGCACTCAGCGGTTTTGCCTGCTCTTCGGAATCGGGATACAACACGCGTCCCTCACGCACTGCCGCGTTCACAAGAGTAGAAGTCTGAATTGCCTGCTCAAACTCGGCAGGAGTGTAGCATAGATAATCGATATGGCGGGGAAAGCGCGCCAGACGCAGCATCATCGGCATGCGCTGCAAGAAGGGCACATCTGCAAATGCCTGCGCGACGACAATCACATCGAGGTCTGACCCACAGCGTGCCTCGCCGCGCGCTCGCGAGCCGAACAGGATCACCCGCTCTGGTTGGAGTCGCTCACAAATAACGGGCAATACCTCCTGCACAAACCGCTGCAACAGCGAATCGGATGTCATAGTTCCCCCCAGCATTGAGGGAAGTAGTTCAGTACCCGTTCGGCGATTTCGACCTTCGCGGAGGCAATCTCGTCCGAGTAGAGTTCGTATGGGACGCCGCTTGCCACATCGGGATAACGCGCGATTGTATAGTCGCTGGTGAGATCCAGTATCTTATCGTACAGGTCTTCGGGCAAGCCCAGTTCCGAAGCCATCTCTTCGAGGTAGTGGGTACGGGGCAAGGGCTTGCCTGACAGCGCAAACGCTGCTTTCAGCAGTTTCTCGATGCTCTGATGCGCCAGAAAAGCCGCCACATCATAGCCCTCGATGGTGAGGTTGCGACGCGCCATCTCGAGGTCGTGCGCCGCTTGCTGATACCATCGTCTGGCAGTTGCCCGCCTATCCACACGGACAGTATACCTACTTGCTTTTTGGAGGGCGCGTTAATCTGCAAACGGCGTTATTGCACAGCAGGGGCGTCATTGAAGCCTTTCTCACTCAGCAGCCATTGACCTGTGACCCGATGCGCCCGGTAGGAAATAACGGCGCGCCGAGGAGCCATCAATCGGTGCTGGTGAAAGGCGTCGGGCGGCGCATGCCGCCCGACGCAGAGCGATTAATGCTTCCACTTGATGGTGCATCCAACTGGCGGCACCTGCGAGACATGCGGGATGTCGTTCTCCAGCAGGCTGCGAATCGCGTCCCGCACATACTCATGGCGCACCTGGTTCGGATGCTCCCAGTTGTCGTCGAACCGCCCGTGATACTTCAGGTCGCGCTCCTCGTCAAACACGAAGAATTCAGGCGTGCGCGAGGCTTTGTACGCATGCGCCACCGCCTGAGTCTCGTCGAACAGGTACGGGAACGGATAGTTCTTCTCACGGGCGATGCGCTGCATGTTCTCGAAGCTGTCCTCAGGGTATTGGGTCGGGTCGTTCGAGTTAATCGCCACAAACGCCACACGGTCTTTGAACTCGTTCACCAGTTGAATCACGCGGTCTTCATACGCCTTGACATAGGGGCAGTGATTGCACCAGAAGAAAAGCACCAGCACCGGCTTGTCGGCGAAGTCCTTGAGCGAGTAGGTCTTGCCGTCCACGCCAGGCAGTTCAAAATCATACGCCGAGTGTCCGATCTCCATCGTCTTCACCTCCTTCAGTGGATGGATGGCGCAGGGCGGCGCGCAGCGTCTCCAGCGAGGGCAGGGGCGAGAGTCGCCCGTCCTCGTGCTGGAAGGCGCGACAGGTCAGGCGGTAGGGCAGATGGGGCTGCGGTTGCACCTCGCGCCCATCAATGCGGATGGTGGGCGACCCGATGAACCGATACTGTTCCGCCTGTTGCTGCGTCTCGATGCGAATCACGGCAATCTCTGCCTCGACGCCTTCCTGCGCAAGCGCTTCGTGCAGCAGCTCCAGCGCGCGCTCGTGCGACGGGCATTCAGGGTAATACAGCAGTTCGATTCGCATCGTGCGCCTCCCCGTCTATTGTACCTGACGGTCGGGCAGCTCGCGGCGGCTCGGCTTGAACATCTGCAGCATGCGGTCGGTCACCAGAAAGCCCCCCACGACATTGATGGTCGCCAGCGCGACCGCCAGCACGCCCAGCACGGCGCTCAGCGTCGTGTGTTGCGCGCCTGCGGCAAGTATCGCGCCGATAATCGTGATGCCCGAAATCGCGTTCGACCCCGACATCAGCGGCGTGTGCAGCGTCGGGGGCACTTTGGTAATCACCTCGAACCCCAGAAAGACCGCCAGCACGAAGACCGTCAGCGCGCCAACGAACGCCTCCATAGCCGATAGGATACCCGAAAAAAACGCCCCCGCGTGCGCGGGGGCCAGTGGTCTCACCTTGAGTTGCTGGCTCAAGCCGTCTCGTGCGCTCGCAGCGCGACGCGCACATCCCCATGGACGGTCTCCAGCGCGAGGGTTCCTGTCCCATCGCCAGCAACGCCTGTGTAGTGATGGCGTCCTGAGTCTACCGCGCGACACTCCAGCGCACATTCGATGTCGCCTGCGCTGGTGTGTATCTGCACCTGGCAGTCGTTGCCGTCGGGCAGCGCCACCAGAATATCGCCCTTCACGGTGGTCAGGCGCACTTCGCCCCGCACGGGCGCGGTCAGGTCTAACCGAATATCGCCGCGCACGGTCTCCACCATAAAATTACGGGCAACGATGCGCTCCGTTTCGGCGTCGCCGTTAGTCAGCTGCAGGCGCACCGAGTCGGCGTGAACATCGCGCAGGTGTGCGTCGCCGTGAACCGCGGTTATCTGGACACGCTCGCCCTGCAGGTCGTGGATGTTAATGTCGCCGTTCACAGTCTCCACAGTGGCGCTGCCGCGGATGTGGCGCAGATGGACATCGCCGTGCGGCGTGCGCAGGTCAATCGAGCCATCGAGCTTCTCGACCTCGATGTCGCCCTTGTGTTCCAGCCGCGCGTGCAGGTTCACCTGGCGCGGGATTCGAAGGCGCAGGTCGACTTTCTGGCGCAGGTCGCCCTCCAGCTGCGGCGCGGTGATGCGCACGCCCGACTCGGTCTGCTCGAGGGTCAGGCTGTAGGTTTGTTTCGCCTGCTCCACGCTCTGCTGGGAAGCTCCCCGCAGGCGGATGTCGGCTTCGACCCGTCCCCCGTCGAAACCGCCCGTGATATGTAAGTCGCCTGCGGGGAGTTCGATGGACAGCGATTGTCCCCCATCAATCGCGAAGTCCATCGTTTGCTGCAAGTCGGTTTCATACTTGCCCCACCGTCCCAGGGACCAGTCCCCTTTCTCCAGCTCGTCGAGCGTTTTGCGCAGTTCGTCGAGGCTGCGCTGGGTCTGTTCGCGCACGCTCTGTCCGATTTGCCGCCAGTTGACGCTGCGCACGGCTTGCCCGGTGGCGCGCGCCGTCTCCTCAACCGCGCGCAGAATCTGGTCGAACAGTCCCCGTGCGGGCGCTGTGCCGTTGTCTGCGTGGGTCGAGTTGGTTTCGTCTGCCGTCGGCGGCGCCGATGGCGCGACCTCGTACAGGGCGTCAATCAAATCCGCCGCCTCTTCGGGCGTCACGGTTCCTTGCTGCATGAGGTTCAGTATCCGCAGCAGCGTTTGTTGTCGTTCGGTCATAGGTGTTTTCCTCCTCCTTCAGCGCAGGGTGCGCAGTTTGCGTGCGGCTTCTTCCGCAGTGATGGCGCCCTGCTCCAGCATGTCCAGAATGTGGCGTCGTTGCTCGGCGAGATGCCCGTTCAAATCCTGCGTCGTTGCAGGGGTCAGCCCCAGCGCCAGCAACAGCGCGTCCAGCTTATTGCGCGCGGTCGGGTAGCTGATGCCCAGCTCGCGCTCCACGCCTGCCAGCATGCCCCGATTGCGCAGGAACACCTCCAGAAACTGGAGTTGCTCTTCATCGAGCTGACTGAACCGATTCGGCGCAAAGCGTCCCTGCATGGTCAGCCCACACTCTTCGCAGGCGACCTGCGTCACGATAAGTTTTCCGCTGCACATGGGGCAGCGACTGGGTTGGGCATACGGCGCTTTCATAATGCAACGCATGATACCCGACAGGAATCAAAAAAGTCAAGTCCTAACCCCCTAAAAACTCAAAATTTCTCAAATCGTGGGGTGATTCTCGTAATCTTCGCGCGCTCCATCGCGTGTATGCGCCCCACTGCCTGTTCCATAAAAAAATTGTGAGGGGAAATAAAGGGGGGTAAGGGCGACATGCGTCGCCGATTCAAGAACGATGGACACGCCGCCGGGACAAAAGACTTCCGTGTGGGTCAAAACAGCGATTCAACACATCATGCGCCCCTCCCCCATCGCGCGGGAGAGGGGCGAGGGATAATGGGGAATTAGCACCCGTTGCCGAAGTTGAACAGCACAATCAACAGGTCGGCGTCGTCCACCACGCCGTCGCCGTTCACATCGGAGCTGGCGTCGTTCCCGCCGAAGTTGAAGAGCACCTGCAGCAGGTCGGCGTCATCCACACAGCGGTCGCAATTCACATCGCCATCCACGGCGGGGCGGTCGCCCGGATTCAGATTGCCTGGTGTGACCTCGCGATTGAATTGGCTGGGCAGCGTGCCGTTGTAGACGACGATTTCGTCGTTGTCGGTGCGGAAGGGTCCGAAGTCGCCCGCGCCCGTCACGCGCCCCGCATCGGCAACCAGGAACGCGCCGTTCTGGAAGAAGATAATCACATCAGGCTCCCAAGTGTCCCCAGCGACGGTTCGGTCCTCAACAGGCGACTCGACTCCGTTCAGCTGGGTCGCGTACACCGCGTCCACCTCGCCCGACGAAACCTCGCCGTCCAGCCAGCCGAACGCGCCTATCGCCTCTTCCCAGAGCGGGTTGTCGATGACGCCGTCGTCGTTGGCGTCGATGTCATCGTTCACCTGCCCCGTGAAGTTGCGCACCAGCGCGACGGTGTAGCTGTCGTTCTGAAGCCCCGAGGCGGTGAAGGCGTTGGGAATCACCACGACCGTCGTCGCCGAATCAGGCTCCGGCAGCAGCACGCTGCTGCCATCGCGCACCAGCAGCAGCCCGTTGTCGCCCGTGCTGTACGCGCTCAAGTCCACTGCCCAGTGGATGTTGCCGGGGTTGAACAGATACTCGCCGTCGATGCCAATCAGCCAGTAGCCCTGCAGAGAGAAGTTCGGTTTGCAGCTTTGAATCTCGATGAACTCGCGCCCCGCGTCGGGCGAGCCGGGCGGATTAACCAACACTTCCGTGATGCGCACCTGCGCCGTCGCGCCAAGCGCCATGCCAGTCGCCAGAAAAATAGTCGCTAAGCCTCTCATTTCATAGCCTCCGCCTGTAAAGTACCATTCGCGCAGTTAAGTTCAGGTTAAAAAAAACATTTCTTAACGGAACTTTAACCTCTCCAGAGGTAGACTTCGCGCGTGATAGGAGAGAGCCATGCGTAAGGGGTTCACACTGATTGAGCTGCTGGTGGTGATTGCGATTATTGCGATTCTGGCGGCGATTCTGTTTCCCGTGTTTGCGCAGGCGCGCGAGAAAGCGCGCCAGACCGTGTGCGCGTCCAATCTCAAGCAGCTGGGGATTGCGCAGCAGATGTACCTGCAGGATTATGACGAGCAGTTTTTCACGCGCCCGAGCGACCCTTCGATTCCCAACCGCTACTGGATGGAGGACTGGTGGCCGTTCCTGCTGACCCCCTACATTAAGATGAAACCAAGCGACATTCAGGGCGCGCGCGACAACTTTTTCAGCTGTCCGAGCAACCCGATTGTGATGGAGCCGAACTTCCGCACGCGTCCGCTGCCAGAGTGGGGGCTGCGGCTGACCTCCCGCCGCACCTACGAGTTCCACATGAGCTACGCGCTGAGCGAGCATGTGCTGGATTACCCCGCGATTGCCACCTGGCAGCAGCCTGCAGAGTCGCTGTTCTTGCTGGAGGTGCGCGGGCGCAACGCGAGCAATCTCGCGGGCGCAACAGCGGACACCGACATCGATTGCGGGCAGCCGAACGAAATCTGGTTCCAGCATGCGGGCGGCACGAACATCCTGTGGATGGATGGGCATGTGAAGTGGCTCAAGCCGAGTCTGCGCGGCGGCGATGGGCGCGAGGCGCGCCACTGGTTCTATCCGCCCTGCTGCGCCGACGGCGACAACTACCCGTTCGGTCCATGGGCGCCCTGGGGCATGGACGCGCCGTTCCGCATTCGGTACTGCCAGTAGTGAACTGGGCGCAGGTCGCGACGCCTGCCCACTTTGCTCTTCCAGCTATAGCTGGATAACCCGCCCCACCACGCCCCCCAGCAACGGGCGACAGGTGCACAGGATTACCTGCGTCTCCTGCGCCACGCGCCCCAGCAACGCCAGCGCCGCCTGAAAACGCGCCGCGTCCGCATGAACAAACGGGTCGTCCAGCAGCAGCGGCAGGCGCAGGTCGTCCGAGAGCGCGTCCGCCAGCCCCAGCCGACACGCGAAAAAGAGCTGATCCAGCACGCCCGCGCTCCACGCAGGCGCGTCTTCCTGCACGGGCAGGGTCTCTCCGCGTTCCGGGTGGTAGACCTGCAGGCTCAAATCCTCGCCGAGTTCCGCCTGGGTGTAGCGTCCGAGCGTGAGCGCAGGCAGGTGCTGCTCGATGCGCGGTTTCAGGCGCGGGCGCAGGTCGCTCAGGTAGCGCGTGTTCGTCTCCCGCAGCAGGCTCTCGGCGGTCTCCAGCAGGCGGACGCGGTACTGCAGTTGCTCCCACTGTTGCCGGGCGCGCGCGTGTTCCAGTTCGAGCGCGTCAATCGGCTCGTGCGCGGACAGGCTCTGTAGCGCGCCCTCGCATCGGAGCTGCTCCTCGCGCAGCGCGTCCAGCCGCTGACGCTCCTGTTGCACACGGTCGTCTAACGCCAGCAGTTCGCGTTCTGGAATATCGCTGTGGGCGAGGGGGTTCTGGCGAATCTGCTCGTCCAGCCCCACAATCTGTACGGCAAGTTCGCGCTGGCGGTCGCGCAGCGCTTTCGGGTCGGGCACGATTTGATGGAGCGCGTCGAGCTGATGGCGCAGGCGTTTCTGCTCGGCGATTCGGTTCTGTCGCGCGTGCCAGCGTTCGCTGTAGCGTTGCAGGGCGTCTTGCAGGCGCTGGTGGAGGTCGCTGGCGTGTTCGTGGGGCGCGCCGTTGTGCGAATGCATCTCGACTGTGTAGCCTGCCTGTTCGAGCAGGGCGATTAGCTGTTCCCAGTGGCTCTGGGTCTCGTGGCGGGCGTTTTGCAGCGTGGGGGAAATCGTATCGGGTTCAGGGGCGGGTCGCGCGCGCCACAGGAAAGCGACGGCGAGGGCAGCCAGTCCCAGCGCGAGCGCGCCTGCGCCCAGCGCGGGCGCCACGCCCCACAGCGGCATGCTCGCCGCGCACAGGGCAAGCCCCAGCACGGCGTAGCCCCAACGCGCATGGCGACGCCCGGTCTCTGCCTGACGCGCCTCCCGCTGCGCCTGCGCCTCGCGTTCCAGCACGCTCAGACGGCGCGCGGCGTCCTGATAGCGCATCCACGCGGCGTCCACCTGGTCTTTGTGGTCGTCGGGCAGCAGTTGCCACTCGGCAAAGTCGCGCTGCAGTTCGTCCTCCAGCGTCTCCAGGCGTCGCTCTAACTGCTCCAGCTGGTCGAGATGCCGCTGGTTTGCGTCCGCTTCGCGGCGCAGTTGCTCCAGCGCAGCGCGCCGTTCGCGCAGGTCGCGCCAGCGTTCCAGCAGCCGCTCGTCCCGCGTTAGTTGCTCGCGGAGGGCGTCGGCTTCCTGCTGCGCCTGCTGCAGTCGCTCGCGCAGTGTGCGCCGCTGTTGCTCGGTCTGGCGCGCGGTATGCATGCGCTGCTCAATCTCGCGCAGGCGGTTCTGCGCGGCGTCCATCAGGTTGCGCAGGCGGCGGCGCTCCTTCTGCAGGGCGTCCAGCACACGGTTCAGGTCGGCGTTCACCGCGCTCTCGCGCAGTTGCTGGTGCAGCGATTTGAGGTCGCCCTTCTCGATTCGGGCGACGGCGCGCTGGGCGACGCACGCGGTTGCGCGGTAGACGGGCAGCGGCGTGCGCCAGAGTTGCTCCCAGCGTGCGCGCGCCGCCTCGCCCGACAGCGTTTCGCCCGCGTGCTGCAGCGTGAACTCGCCCCGTTTGCGCGGGTCATCGACGGGGTGGAACTTGCGGATGTGTACCTGCTCGCCGCGCAGCTCCAGTTCCAGCTCCAGCGTCCAGCCGTGCGGATGTCCCCAGTGAATGCGTTCGCGCACGGGTTGCGCTGTGGAGGTCGGCAGCGTGTAGAGGGCGTCCAGCAGCGCGGCGAGCAGCGTGCTTTTGCCCGACTCGTTCGCGCCGACCACGCAGTTCAGTCCTGGGTCGAAGTCAAAACGCGTGCGCGCGCCGAATCGCCCGTAGCCTTCCAGCGTTAGCGTCTGGAAGCGCATCACAGGCGCCCTCCGCGCAGCAGGTAGAGGCTCAGTTGCGCCGCCTCGCGGTACAGTTGCGCCTCCTGCGGCTGGCGCGTCTCGTACTCCTGCGCCCGTTGCATCAGCAGCTCCTCGAAGGGCGTCGTCGGCGTCAGTCGCCCCACCTGATAAGCGGGCACAAGTTCCAGCCAGAGGCAGTGCGCCTGCAGTTGCCCGGTCAACATCGGGAGGTCGAGCGGCTCGTCGGCGTTCCAGCGTCCCACAAGGCGTATTGTGGCGACGGTTTCGGGCGTCAGCGCGGTTTGCAGGTCATGTAGCAGGCTTTGCACATCCGTGTAGGGCGAGACATCCCAGTCCAGCGCGCCGTCGGTCGCCCCGTCGGGGAGGCGCGCCTCGCCCGTGATAGCGTGCGAGACCTGCGCAGGTTGCCCTGACGCCAGTTCCACAAGGCACATCGTGGCGGGCAGTCGCTGGCGCGGCAGAATCATCTCGGGCGCGCCGCTGTACCAGCACACCGTCTGCCCCTGCGTCCACTCCTGCGGCGAGTGCCAGTCGCCCAGCGCGACATAGTTCAGCCCGCTCGCGCCAATCCAGTCGGGTTGAATCGCGCCCTGTCCGCCTGCGGAGGGCATCGAGCCGTGCATCAGCGCAATCTGCAGCGGCGCGCCGTTCGAGTCGCGGCGCAGGGCGGCTTCCCAGCGCGCCTCGTCCCCCGCCGGGCACGCGACAATCTCCAGATCAAGCGCGTTCAGGCGCGTGCGCCCCGTCTCGGCGAGAAAGTGCAGGTTGGCGGGCAGATGGGCGTCGCGGAAGGGGTGTCGCGCCGCGGGGTCATGGTTGCCCGGAATGACCACCGTCGGCATCCGCGAGTCAGCGATAATCTCCAGCGCCAATGCGACCCATGCGCGTCCGACGCTGGGGCTGTCGAACAGATCGCCTGCAATCAGCACGGCGTGGCACTTGTGCGCCTGCGCCTGCTCGAACACGCGTCGAAACGCCCGCTTGAGCCGCTCCTGATGCGCCGACGCCGCCTCGCCCAGATAGCCAAACGCCCTGCCCAGATGCACATCCCCCGTGTGCGCACAGCGGAGCATAAAAACACAATTCGCCGCCCTTCGCTCCGCTCCTGCCGCAAAGGACGGCAGGAATCGGCGCACGCACGGCGAATCTGGGGAACCGAGTCGCTACAACTGCGTATATCCATGAGGTAAACGCTATGCCCAGAAAGAAAACTGCGCCTGTATCGGAGCCTGTGGAGACGCCCGCCCGAAGGCGGCGCCGCCCTGCCAAGCGACGGATCGAAATCCCGCGCACCCTGCCCATTCTGCCGGTGCGCGATAATGTCTATTTCCCGAATACCCTTGCGCCTGTGCTGGTGGGACGCGAGAAATCGCTCCGTGCGGTCGAAGCCGCACTGGAAGTGCACCATAAACTGATGCTGCTGGTCACCCAGCGCGATGTTACGGTCGAAGACCCGACGCTGGAGGACCTGTTTGAGGTCGGCGTGGTCGCCGAGATTCTGCAGGCAATCAACGCGCCCGACAGCACGATGCGCGTCGTATTTCGCGGGGTGCAGCGCGCGCGCCTCGTGACGCTCGAAGCCGATGAGCCGTACCTGCTGGCGCAAATCGAGCCAATCTCAATGCGTGAGGCGAAACTCACCACCGACATCGAGGCGCTGATGCGCTCGGCAGTCGAAATGTTCGAGGAAATCGCCTCGCATGAGCGCAGTATCCCGCCCGAGGTCGTCGCCACGATCGCCTACATGCAGGAGCCGGGACGCCTCGCCGACACAATCGCGCACTTCGCGCCCCTGCGTTTCACCGACAAGCAGAAGGTGCTGGAGACCGTGCCCATCAAAGAGCGGCTCGAAACGCTGGTACACCTGCTGCGCCATGAGCTGGAGGTCGTCGAACTGCAGCAGCGCATTCGCGACCGCGTGGAGCAGGAGCTGGGCGACACCCAGCGCGAATACTACCTGCGCGAACAGCTCAAAATCATTCAGCGCGAGCTGGGCGAACGCGACGAGCGATTCTCGGAAGTCGAGGACTACCGCAAGCGCATCGCCGAGGCGGGCATGCCTGAAGAGATTGCTGACCGCGCGCTCAAGGAGGTAGACCGCCTCGAAAAGATGCCTTTCGGTTCGCCCGAAGCGTCCGTAATACGCACCTACCTCGATGTGATGCTCTCGCTCCCCTGGCAGGCGCAGACCGAGGACCGCGTGGACATCAACGAGGCGGCGCAAATCCTCGACGAAGACCACTACGGGCTCAAGAAAGTCAAGGAGCGCGTGCTGGAGTTTCTGGCGGTGCGCAAGCTCGCGGGGTCGCTCAAGGGACCGATTCTGTGTTTTGTCGGACCGCCGGGCGTGGGCAAGACCTCGTTGGGGCGTTCGATTGCCCGCTCGCTGGGACGCAAGTTCATTCGCATCTCGCTGGGCGGCGTGCGCGACGAGGCGGAGATTCGCGGGCACCGACGCACCTACATCGGCGCGATGCCCGGACGCATCATTCAGGGGCTGCGACAGGCAGGCACGCGCAACCCCGTGTTCATGCTGGACGAAATCGACAAGCTCGGCTACGACTTCCGCGGCGACCCCACCTCCGCCCTACTGGAAGCGTTAGACCCGGAGCAAAACGACAAGTTCTCCGACCACTATCTGGAAGTGCCGTTCGACCTGTCGGATGTGATGTTCATCACAACGGCGAACACGCTGGAGACCATCCCCGCGCCGCTGCGCGACCGCATGGAGATTATTCAGTTCTCGGGCTACACGGAGGACGAGAAGCTGCACATCGCGCGCGATTACCTGATTCCGCGCGTGCTGGAGCGGCACGGGCTGACGCGCGAACATCTGGAGATAACCGACGACGCGCTGATTCGCATCATCCGCGAATACACGCGCGAGGCGGGCGTGCGCAACCTCGAACGCGAGCTGTCTACCATCTGCCGCAAGGTCGCCAAGCAGGTCGCGGCGGGCGACGAGGTGCACATGACCGTGGACGCGCCGAAGGTGTCGGAGTTTCTGGGCAAGCCGCGCTACCGATTCGGCGTCAAAGAGGAGAAAGACGAGGTCGGCGTGGCGATGGGGCTGGCGTACACCGAGTTCGGCGGCGATGTGATGGCGGTCGAGGTCGCCGTCGTGCCCGGTCATGAGGGGCGACTCCTGCTCACAGGACACTTAGGCGAGGTGATGAAAGAGTCGGCGCAGGCGGCGATGACCTATGTGCGCTCGCGCGCGCTCCATCTGGGGATTGACCCGGAGTTTTACCGCAATCGCGATATTCATATCCATGTGCCTGAAGGCGCGATTCCGAAAGACGGTCCATCAGCGGGCATCACGATGGCGACGGCGCTGGCGTCCGCGCTGATGGGTCGTCCCGTGCGGCGCGACATCGCCATGACGGGCGAGATTACCCTGCGTGGGCGCGTGCTGCCCATTGGCGGCGTCAAAGAGAAGGTCATCGCGGCGCACCGCGCGGGCATCTACGAGGTCATCCTGCCCGCCGAGAACGAGCCCGACCTGGACGACATTCCCGACCATGTGCGCGAACAGATGCGTTTCCATCTGGTGCGCCACATGGACGAGGTGTTGCCCCTTGCACTGGCGCATGGCGAGCGGCTGGAGGAGCGCCTGAAAGACGCCGAACGCGCGGAGGCGGTGTTGTAAGCGCCTTTATGCTAAGACTGCAGCGGAAGCGCCGCTCCCCTCTCCCGCGCGGCGGGAGAGGGGCTGGGGGTGAGGGCAAAAAACGCGCGGCTCTCTGGTTGTAGACGCACGGCAATTACGAAGTCTGACTGCGCAGTTGGTATAGTACCAATCGGCGATTCATGGTTCGTAAAGCAGCAATTTATGGAGTGCGGAAGCGGCGATTCATGGTTCGTAAAGCAGCAATTTATGGAGTGCGGCAACAAGCACGCCTCTGCAGGTGTATGCGGGGCTACAACGAAGTCTGACCCGCGCTTCGGTATTAGCGCGGCATTTGCCAGCAGTTATCGCCGAGCGTGCCTTCGTAGAGCGCCTTGCCGACGATAACGCCTTCCAGCGCAGTCGTTTGCGCTAAAGCGCGCAACGCCGTGAGATCGCCTTCGTCGCGCACGCCGCCCGACGCAATCACGGGCACATCGACCGCGCGGAGCAGCTCCATCAGCGGTTCGAATGCGACGCCCTGCAGCGTGCCGTCGCGTTCCACCTGCGTGAAGATAATCCGCGCTGCGCCGCGCCGCGCCATTTCCTGCGCAAACTCCAGGTAGGGCGTGTCTGACACCGATAGCCAGCCCGCCGTCGCTGCGCGCCCCGATTTGACATCGAGCGCGAGCGCGACCTGCGCGCCGTACTTACGGAAAATCGCCTCCGCCGCATCGGGCTGGTCGACGGCGAGCGTGCCCAGAATCACGCGCTCCGCGCCTGCGTCCAGCAAGGCGCGCACGGCGTCTTCCGAGCGCACGCCGCCCCCCACCTGCACCGGGATGTCCACCGCGCCGATCACGCGCCGAATGCTTTCCAGCTGTACGGGGTAGCCCGCGCGCGCGCCGTCCAGATCCACCAGGTGCAGGCGCGGCGCGCCGCGCTGCGCCCAGTGCTGCGCCAGCGCGATGGGGTCGTCATGGTAGCGGGTCTCCTGCGCGTAGTCGCCCTGCAACAGGCGCACAGCGTACCCGCCGCGCAGGTCAATCGCGGGAATTACCTCGAATGGCTGCATCACTCGCCAATTGTACCGAAATTGAACAGCACAATCAGCAAATCGGCGTCGTCCACAGCCCCGTCGCCGTTCAGGTCAGCGGTCGGGTCGTTGCCGCCGAAGGCAAACAGCACCACCAGCAGGTCGGCGTCGTCAATCTGGTTGTCGCGGTTCGCGTCGCCGTTGATCAGGCTCCAGTTCGCAGTAATCACGCCGCTGCTGCCGACGGTAAGCGTCTGGCGCTGCCCCAGCCAGCCCGGCACATAGACGCGCGCCTGTACCGTGCCCGTGACGCCCGTCTGGAGCGTGTAGCCGCCGCCCGCGCCGAGCGTCACGGTCGCGGCGTCGGTCTGCGAGCCATTGGTGAGGGTGAACTGCGCCGTTTTACCCGCAGGGCTGGGCAAATAATCGTTCAGGGCAACCTGCCCGCTGAGAGTCGGCGGCGGGTCGATTCGCCAGATGCCCGCGCCTGCGATGTTCTGACTGCCCTGCTGTACGGTCGCCACGACATAGAGCGCGCCATCGGGGCTGGCGACGAGCAGTTCGGGCGTCTCATCGGCAGGGCTGAGTTCGGGCAGGTAGCCCTGCGCCATCAGCGCGCCGTCGCTGCGAAACCACTGCAGCGCGGGTTTCCAGCGGTCAGGGCTGGGGAGCCGTTCGCCAATCAGCTGCGCCAGTGCGCCTGTCGCCGTCCGCACGCCCGCCACAGGACGGTAAACGCCCTCCAGTGTGGCGGTTCCCAGCGACGCGCCGCTGGCGGTTCCGAGCATCGTGCTGAATCCGCGCGTGCTGCTGGTCTCCCATGCGCCCGTCGCCAGCCAGACGCCGCCGCTGACAGCAAACACATCGGGAATCGCGTCGCCCGCCGCCGCGCTCAGCTCCCACTGCCCCAGCAGCGCGCCGCTTGTGGGGTTCACCCGGCACAGGCGCAGGCGCATCTGCTGGCTGGGAGCGTGCCAGTAGTCGCCCAGCAGGTAGAGCGAGCCATCGTCGGCGCGCGCCAGTCGCTCCGTGCGCAGCGGGTACGACGCCGTGTAGACCGAATTGCCTGCATTATCAATCGCGCGCAGGTAGGTACGCGCATAGCCGCGGATAATTTCGCCCACCTCGCCGTCCACATACGCGATGAGCGTCGTATTTGTGTCCAGCAACAGCATCCCCACAGGCGTGCGGTTGGCTAACAGCGTGCTGGGCTGCCAGAAGGTGTTGTTCAACAGCCGATTGCCTGAGGTATCGTAGCGCAAGCGTGCATAGCCGATTCCACCGCTGCCCTGAGTATGCAACACTTCCGCGCCGCCGTCTGGGCGCACGAGAATCTGGCGTATCACATCGTAGGTGTTAAGGTCTATTGTCGCCGACCAGAGCATGTCGCCGTTTGCGCTCCAGCGCTGCAGATAGGCGACGGAGTTCGAATTCGCGCGGGTGATGCCCAGATAGAACGATCCGTCGGGCGCGACGGCAATCGCTTCGGCATAGTCGGCTTGCCCAGACTCGCCGAAGGTGCGCGTCCAGAGCAGGTCGCCGTTCGGCGCGTATTTCACGATGGCGACGCTGTTGAAGGGGTCGGTCGGATGGAAGTAGCGCCCCGCGACAATCAGATTGCCCTGCGAGTCGGCGGCGGCGACCTGCGGGAGCAACCCGCGCGCATTCGGATGCAGGTAGAGGCGGCTCCACGCGACGCTCTGCGCGTGCGCGCACACCATCAGCAGAACGAGTCCCCAGACCATCAGCGCAAGACGCATCGTGTCTATTATAGCACACTTTCGCCGATGTCGCGCCGATAGTGCATCCCCTCGAAGTGAATCTGCTCGACAGCGCGGTAGGCGTTCTGGCGTGCGGTTTCGAGCGTGTCGCCCAGCCCGACGATGTTCAGCACGCGCCCGCCGCTGGTGAGGATTCTGCCGTTCTCGGCGCGTGTGCCCGCATGGAAAATCAGCGTATTGGGCGTTTGCGCGGCGGCGTCCAGCCCCTCGATGGGCAGCCCCGCGCGGTACTCGCCCGGGTAGCCCCCCGACGCCAGCACGACGCACACTGCCGCCCGCGCCTCGAACACCAGTGAGCCATCCTCCAGCGCGCCCGTCGCCGCGCGGTACGCCAGCGTCAGCAAATCGTCCTGCAGGAGGGGCATCAGCGCCTGCGTTTCGGGGTCGCCAAACCGACAGTTGAACTCCAGCGTGTAGGGCTGCTCGTCCTGCACCATCAGTCCCGCGTACAGCACGCCGCGATAGGGCGTCCCGCGCTGCGCCATCGCCTGAATCACGGGCGACACGATTGTCTGCAGGGCGGTCTCGATGAGCGCGGGCGTCGCGTCGGGCAGCGGGGTGTAGCAGCCCATCCCGCCCGTGTTAGGACCGCGATTGCCGTCCAGCGCGCGTTTGTAGTCGCGCACGGGGGGCATGGGCAGCGCGCGTTCGCCGTCGGTCAGACACAGCAGCGACAGCTCGCGCCCCTGCAGGCGGTCTTCAATCACGATGTGCTTGCCCGCCGCGCCCAGCCCCTCATGCTCCATCAGGAATTCGACGGCGTCCAGCGCGTCGCCGAGTGTGTCGCACACAAACACGCCCTTGCCCAGCGCCTCGCCATCTGCTTTCACCACGCAGGGCTGAGTGGCGAACCGCTCACGCAGGTAGGCGCGCGCGGCGTCCGCATCCTCGAACACGGCGAAGGGCGCGGTCGGGGCGTTCACCTGCGCCATCACCTGCTTGGCGAACGCCTTGCTGCCCTCCAGTTGCGCGGCGGCGCGGGTGGGACCGAAGCATGGGATGCCCGCCTCCTGCAGCGCGTCGGCAAGCCCCGCAATCAGCGGCGATTCGGGACCCACGACCACGAGGTCAATCGCATGCTGGCGGGCGAACTGAACCAGTTCGGGGATGGCTTTGGGGTTAATCGGGACGCACTCGGCGATTTGCGCGATGCCTGCGTTGCCGGGGGCGGCGTAGAGCGCATGGCAGTGTGGACTCTGGCGCAGTTTCCACGCCAGCGCGTGTTCGCGTCCGCCGCCGCCCACCAGCAGCACGCGCATTATCGCTTCACGAACTGGAAACCGCGTCGGGCGCCGTGGCGTCCGTACTTCTTGCGCTCCTTCTCGCGCGCGTCGCGGGTAAGCAATCCGTTCTGCTTCAATACGGCGCGGTATTCGGGGCTGACCTGCAGCAGGGCGCGCGCGACGCCATGTCGAATCGCGCCTGCCTGCCCCGACAGCCCGCCGCCGCGCACTGTCGCCATAATATCATACTGCCCGTCGACGCCGAGCAGACGCATCGGCTGGCGCACGATTCGCTCCAGAATCGGGCGGCGCAGGTACTCGGACACTTCACGCCCGTTGATGATGATTTTGCCCTCGCCGGGCGTGAGCCACACACGCGCCGAGGCGGTCTTGCGTCGTCCGGTGCCGTAGTATCGAATCGGTTCCATCACTTCCCTCCGTCCAGATTGTAAGGTTGCGGTTGCTGCGCCTGGTGCGGGTGTTCCGCGCCGGTGAACACGCGCAGTCGCTTGAGCATCCGCGCGCGGAGCTTGTTTTTGGGCAGCATGCGGCTGACCACGCGCGTCAGCATCCGCTCGGGCTTCTCGGTCATCAGCTTGCGCCGGGTGTAGGCGCGCAGCCCGCCGGGATGCATCGTGTGGTGGTACAGCACCTCCTCCAGCTTGTTGCCTGTGAATATCGCCTTCTCCGCGTTCAGGATAATCACATGGTCGCCCATATCCATATGGGGCGTGTAGGTGGGCTTATGTTTGCCCTGCAGCAAGCGTGCGACCTGGGCGGCGACTCGTCCGACGGGCTTGCCCGCTGCGTCGACGACCCACCAGGTTCGCTGGATTTCGTCTTTTTTCATCGTATAGGTGCGTTGCAACATAAGGATTGCCTCCTTGTTTCAGCGTCTATAGTGTACCCGAATCAGGCACAGCCCTTGCGGGGGCGCCATCAGGGTCGCCTGCTGGCGCGTGCGCAGCCGTTCGGCAAGCGCATCGACGGGCAATACGCCCGCGCCCACCTGGGTCAGGTCGCCCACAATCAGGCGCACCATCCCGCGCAGGAAGCCATTCGCTTCCAGTTCAATCTGCACGCCGTCGCGCATGGGGCGCACCTGCCCACGATACAGCGTGCGTACCGTGTTCTGCTCGGTCGGGATTTTGACCGAGAAGGGGCGAAAGTCGTGTTCGCCCAGAATCTGCTCCAGCGCCGCCTGCATCGCCGCGCATGCCAGCGCGCGCGGCAGATGCCACGCATACCGTATCCGCCACACGGACGGGTGTCGCCCCGTGTAAATCCGATAGCGGTAGGTGCGGCTCTTCGCCGAAAAGCGCGCGTGGAAGCGTTCGCTCACTTCCCGCGCGTCCAGCGCTTTCAGGTCGTTCGGCAGGCGTCGGTTCAGAATGGTCGCCAGCCGTTCGGTCGGAATGGGACGGCTGGTGTAAAAGTTCACCACCTGCCCGCGTGCGTGGACGCCCGCGTCGGTACGGCTCGCGCCGAACACCTCGATCGGTTCGTTCAGCGTCGCCGTCAGGGTACTTTCCAGCACGCCCTGTACGGTGCGCATGCCCTGCTGCCGCGCGAAGCCGTGAAACTCGGTGCCGTCGTACTCGACTCGCAGGCGCAGGTTGCGCATGCGCTACTCGACCAGTTCCAGCAGCGCGGTTTCGACCGCGTCGCCGCGGCGCACGCCGACACGCACAAGGCGCGTGTAGCCGCCGTTGCGGTCTTTGTAGCGCGGCGCGATATTGTCAAAGAGATGCTTGACCAGGCTCTCGTCGCGCAGGAACGCGCGCGCCTGACGCCGGGCATGCAGGGTATTCTGCTTCGCCAGCGTAATCATCTTTTCCGCCAGTCGGCGCGTCTCTTTCGCGCGGGTGACGGTCGTCTCGATCTTTTCGTGAATCAGCAGTGAGCGCACCTGATTGCGCAGCATATGCATGCGGTGGTCGCTCGGGCGCCCTAATTTGCGGTAGCCAGCTCCGTGGTTCATGAACTTCGCCTCCTTCCCGTTTTCATCAGGCTCAGCCCCATCGCGCTGAGTTTCTCCTCGACCTCTTTGCGGGCGGTGTCGCCGAAGTTGCGCAGGGTAATCAGCTTCTGCTCAGGCGTGTTGAGCAGTTTGTAGAGCGTGTCGATGCCGCCGCTGCGCAGCGCGTTCAGCACGCGCGTGGAGAGCCCCAGCTCTTCCAGCGGGCGGTCGGGCACATTCACGCCGGGCGGCGCAGGAACCACCGCCGCATGCTCCGACAGCGCCTCCCCACCCAGAGATGTAAGCAGCTCGAACTGCCGGGTCAGTATCGTCGCGGCTTGACTGACCACTTCCGCGGGGGCAACCGAGCCGTTCGTCCAGACCTCCAGGATCAGGCGGTCGTAGTCGGTGCGCTCGCCCACCAGCGTCGGCTCCACCAGAAAGTTGACCTTCGTGACGGGGTTGAACAGCGCATTTACCCGAATTTCGCCGACCGAGCTGCGCCCGCGTTCGCGCTCGCGTTTGAGCGCTGCGACATACCCGCGTCCGACCTCGGCGGTGATGTCGACATTCAACCGGGCGCTGGAGTCGCTCAGCGTCGCCAGGTACAGCTCCGGATTGACAATCTCCACATCCGACGGCGCCTGAATATCCGCCGCCGTGACGCGCCCCGGTCCCTGCACCTGCAGGCGCAGGTTGTACCGATCGCGCGGATTCGTCGAATCGATGCGAATCACCACATTTTTGAGATTGAGCAGAAAGTGGATGGTGTCTTCTTTCACGCCGGGAATCGGCTCAAATTCGCTCAGTACGCCCTCGATACGCACGCTGGTAATCGCAGCGCCCGGAATGGACGAGAGCAGCACGCGGCGCAGCGCGTTGCCCAGCGTCACGCCGTAGCCGCGCTCCAGCGGCTCAATTTCGAACTTCCCGTAGCCCGGCTCGCTCACCAGCGGGCGGACATGTGTTTCTACCAGTGGTGTCGTCATAACGCAAGGACGCCTCCTTAGCGGCTATAGAACTCGATGATTTTCTGCATTTCGATACGGGTGTCAATCTGATCGACGCTGGGCGCCTGCAGCACCTTGCCCTGCACCTGAGTGGGGTCGTAGGCGAGCCAGGCGGGCGGGTTGTGTTCCGCGGCGCGCGCCATAGCGTCTTTTGCCAGCGCGGTCGAGCGCTTCGATTCGTGGATGCTGATGACATCGCCCTCGCGCACCTGATAGGACGGAATGTTCACGCGCCTGCCATTGACCGTGATGAACTTATGGGAGACCATCTGGCGCGCCTGTCCGCGCGAGTTGGCGAACCCCAGCCGATAGACCACATTATCGAGGCGCATTTCGAGCTGGCGCAGCAACACTTCGCCGGTGACGCCGCGCGCGCGTTGCGCTTTCTCGACATAGCTGCGGAACTGCGCCTCGCGCAGGTGGTACATCTGGCGGAGTTTCTGTTTCTCGCGCAGCTGCTCGCCGTACTCGCTCATCTTGCGGTCGCGGGTGCGCGGTCCGTGTTGTCCGGGCGGGAAGTTGCGCCGCTCGAGGGCGCACTTCTTGGTGTAGCAGCGGTCGCCCTTGAGGTAGAGTTTCACGCCCGCGCGTCGGCACATACTGCATTTCGAATCCCAAATCACTGACATAGTGTTCGTCCTCCTTGATTACACGCGGCGTCGCTTGGGCGGTCGGCAGCCGTTATGCGGCACGGGGGTCACATCCTTGATGCTCTGGATCTCCAGCCCTGCCGCCTGCAGCGAGCGGATGGCGGTCTCGCGTCCGGGTCCGGGACCCTTGACCAGCACATCGACCTTGCGCATGCCGTGTTCCATCGCGGCGCGTGCGGCGCGCTCGGACGCGACCTGCGCGGCGAACGGCGTGCCTTTTTTGGTGCCTTTGAAGCCGACCGAGCCGCCGCTCGACCACGAAATCACATTCCCGTTCACATCGGTAATCGATACAATCGTGTTGTTGAAGGTGGCGTGGATATGCGCCACGCCGGCTGCGATATTTTTGCGTTCCTTCCGTTGCTGGACGCCGCCTCGTGCTTTACGCGCCATAGTCTCTCTCCCTCATTACTTGGCTTTCTTGCGCTTACCCGTGCTGACGGTCTTCTTGGGACCCTTCCGGGTGCGCGCGTTGGTGCGGGTGCGTTGCCCGTGGACGGGCAGCCCGCGTCGATGGCGCATCCCGCGGTAGCAGCCGATTTCGATGAGGCGTCGGATGTTCATCTGCTGCTCCCGACGCAGGTCGCCTTCAATCGTGTAGTTGTTTTCGATTTCCGCGCGCAGTTTGGCGACCTCCTCTTCGGTGAGGTCGCGCACGCGCTTGTTCGGGTCAACGCCCGTCGCCTGCAAGATTTTACGCGCCGAAGAGAGCCCTATCCCGAAGATGACGGGCAGGGCGTATTCCACCTTGCGGTCGCGTGGCAAGTCCACTCCTGCGATACGCGCCATACGCTATTTGCCTCCTAACCCTGACGCTGCTTGTGCTTCGGGTTCTCGCAAATCACCCGAACCACGCGCTTGCGCCGAATAATCTTACACTTCGCGCACATCTTCTTGACCGATGCTCGCACTTTCATCGTTATCGCCTCCGTCTTAGCGGGCGCATGAGTATACCCGCTCGCGAATGGAGAGTATACCCGATGCGTGATGCACGCATGCAACCCGCTTGGGAAACGCCGCAGGCGCGCTCAGCTCCTGTAGCGGTACACAATTCGTCCGCGCGTCAGGTCGTAGGGCGACAGGGCGACTTTGACGCGATCGCCCGGCAGAATGCGAATAAAGTTAATCCGCATCTTGCCCGACAGATGCGCCAGGATAGTGTGCCCACCCTCGATCTCCACCTTGAAAGTGGTGTTGGGCAGACACTCCACGACTGTACCCTCGACCTCGATGTCCTTACCTTCGGTTTTCGCCATCGCATCACCTCCGCGTTAATTTTACTCGATAGTCAGGATATCGACTCCATTTTCGGTGACGACGACGGTGTGTTCGAAGTGCGCGGCGGGTTTGCCGTCGCGGGTGACGATTGCCCACTCGTCGTCGGCGAACTCCACCTCTGGCTCGCCCATCACCAGCATCGGCTCGATGGCTAACACCATGCCGGGTTGCAAGGGCACGCCTGTACCCGCCTCGCCGATATTGGGGATGTCGGGCATCTCGTGGACGAATCGTCCGACGCCGTGCCCCGCCAGCCCGCGCGCGGGTTTGAACCCGAACGATTCGGCGTGCTGCTGGATGGCGGCGCTGATGTCGCCTGTCGTGTTGCCCGCGCGCGCTGCCTCCAGCGCTTTTTGCAGGGCTTCTTCGGTGACGCGCACCAGCCGCTTGCGCTGGTAGTCCGCGTGCCCCACAATCCGCGTAATCGCCGTGTCGCAGCAGAAGCCCTCGTAGTAGACGCCGATGTCGAGCGTCACGATGTCGCCCTCGCGCAGCACTCTGCCCGTAGGCAACCCGTGTACGACCTCCTCGTTGATGGAGACGCACAGCACATGCGGGAAGAGGCGGTAGCCCTTGAACGCGGGGAAGCCGCCCATCTCCAGCACCATCTGTTCAGCAAGCTGGTCGAGTTCGGCGTCGAGGGTGCGGTTCGGCTCGATTTGCTCGGCGCAGGTGCGCAACACGCGGGCGGCGATGCGCCCTGCCTTGCGGATGCGCTCAATCTGCTCTCGGTTTTTCAGGAAGATTCGCATAAAACGCTCAGGAGTTGCTGATATACGGCGTCGGGGGGCGCGTCGGCGTTGACCGTGCGCAGCAGCCCGCGCTGGCGGTAGTAGTCCACCAGCGGCGCGGTCTGCTCGCGGTAGACGCTGAACCGCTTGCGGATGGTGTCGGGTTGGTCGTCTTCGCGCGTCATCAGCGGCGCGCCGCACTGGTCGCACAGGTCGCCCGCTTTGCTGGGGTTGGCGGTGATATGGAACACTGCGCCGCACTGCGAACAGATGCGTCGCCCGCCAAGGCGTTCGACCAGCGCGTCCTCGCTAATCTCGAAGTAAATCACGGCGTCCAGCGGCTGGGGCAGGATGGTCTCCAGCATCTGCGCCTGGGTCAGGTTGCGCGGGTAGCCGTCCAGAATGAAGGAATCGAGTGCGGCGATGCGCTCGGCGACCATCTGGTTCACCAGTGGGTCGGGCACGAGTTCGCCGCGCTGGATATAGGCGTGCGCCTGCTGTCCAAGGGGCGTTTGCTGGGCGATGGCGGCGCGCAGCAGGTCGCCCGTCGCCACAATTGCCCAGCCTTTCTCCGCCGCTAATCGTTTCGCCTGCGTCCCTTTGCCCGCGCCCGGCGCGCCGATGAACACCAGTCGCATGCGTCGCCCCGTTATTTCATCAGCTCATCGTACTGGCGCATCGCGAGCTGCGCCTGCAGTTGGCGCGAGAAGTCGATCGCCACGCCCACCAGAATCAGCAGCGAAGTGCCGCCGACGATGCTCAGCGTGTCGATTCGCGTAATCGTCGGCACCCAGTATTGCATCAGCGCGATGAACGCCAGGAACGCCGCGCCCGCGAAGGTGATTCGCGTCAGCACATCGTTGAGGTAGTCGGAGGTCGGCTTGCCCGGACGCACGCCCTGAATGAACGCGCCCTGACGCTTCAGGTTCTCGGCAATCTCGTCGGTGTTGAACACCACCGACACATAGAAGTAGGTGAACAGGAAAATCAGCCCTGCGTAAATCAGCGAGCCGAAAACCCCGCCGCCCGGCGTGAGCAGTTCCACCGCCCCCACCAGAAAACCGACCACAGGACCGGGGTTCTCGCGATTGTAGGGAATCATCTGCAGTAGGGTCGCAGGCAGCAGTTGCAGCGACACGGCGAAGATAATCGGGATCACGCCCGCCGCGTTGACCGGGATGGGCAGGTAGGAGGTGCCGCCCATCATCTGCCGCCGCCCAACGATTCGCCGCATGTGCTGGATGGGAATGCGCCGCTGGGAGGTCGTGACATACACGATTCCCCACACCGTCGCCACAAAAATCGCCAGCAGCAGCGCAATCTGTCCGAAGTTAATCGCTCCTGCCTGTACCGCTTCGTAGGTGCGCGATACCTGATAGGGCATGCTGGCGACGATGCTGGCGAAAATCATCAGCGACACGCCGTTGCCCAGCCCTTTCTCGGTAATCTGCTCGCCCAGCCATAGCAGGAACATCGCGCCCGCGGTCCACGCAATCACGACCTGCACATACTGCACGCCGCTGAGGTCCAGCGCGCCCGCCGAACGGAAGGTCGCAATCAACCCGATGGACTGCACAATCGCGATGGCGATGGTCAGCAGGCGCGTGCGCTGTTGCATCAACCGTCGTCCCGCCTCCTCACGCATCGCCTCGCGCAGTTTCGGGTCGGCGTAGGAGAAAACCTGCATAATAATCGACGCCGTGATGTAGGGGTTCAGCCCCAGCGCGAGGATGGTGAGCTTGCGCAGCGCGCCGCCCGTGAACATGTTCAGAAACTCCAGCAGCTGCTGGTCTTCGAACAGGCGTCGGAGCACCTCGCGGTCGACGCCGGGGATGGGGATATGCAGCCCGACGGCGTAGACGGTGAACATCGCGAACACGAACACGATTCGCGCGCGCAGCTCCGGGATTTTGAACGCGCTTTGCAGGGCGCCGACGAAGTTGATGTTCAGCATAGCGACCTCACTTCTCGATCAGCTGCACCGTGCCGCCCGCCGCCTCGATTTTGGCGCGTGCGCTCTCGCTGACGGCGTGTGCATGCACGGTGAGCGGGATGTTAATCTCGCCCTCGCCCAGCACCTTCACACCGTCCTTGAGCTTGCGCAGGATGCGCCGCTCCTTGAGCAGTTCGGGCGTGACGGTCTCGTTCGCCTGGAATCGCTCTGCCAGCGCGCCGACATTAATCACGGCGTACTCCACGCGGTTCACATTGCGGAACCCGACGCGCACGGGCAGTCGGCGATGGATGGGGGTCTGACCGCCTTCAAAGCGGGCGGGGATGGTGTCGCGCGCTTTCTGTCCTTTCGTGCCGCGCGTGGCGGTTTTGCCGTGTCCCGACCCGATGCCGCGCCCGACGCGCTTGCGCCGCTTTTTGCTGCCCGGCTCTGGCTTGAGGGTATGCAATTCGATCATTTCGTTGTCGCCTCCTCGTCTGCAACGGTCTCCACATGCACCAGGTGCGCGACTTTGGCGACCATGCCGCGAATGGTTGGCTCATCGCGGTGGTAGACGGTCTGGTTGAGTTTGCGCAGTCCGAGCGCGCGCACGGTGCGTTTCTGGCTCTCTTCGTAGCCGATGGGGCTTCGTTTGAGCGTGATTTTCAACATCGTTAGACCTCCGCCGCCTCTTTGAATTTGCGCACATACCAGGGCGTGAGGGTGCGCAGGGGCAATCCGCGCGTTTGCGCAATCTCTTCGGGCGTTTGCATGGCGCGGAAAGCTTCCATCGTTGCCCATGCCGCGTTGATGGAGTTGCGCGAGCCGACGAGCTTCGCCAGCACATCGCTGACGCCCGCCGCCTCTAAAAGCGCGCGTACCGAGCTGCCCGCCACGACGCCCGTGCCCGGCGACGCGGGCTTGAGCACCAGCCGTGTGGATCCGTACTCGACCTCCACCTCGTGCGGGATGGTCGTGCCCACGCGCGGCACATAGACCAGATTGCGCCGCGCCGCTTCAATCGCCTTGCGGATGGCGTCGGGCACCTGACGCGCCTTGCCCAGTCCGACGCCCACATGCCCGTTCGTGTCGCCGACCACCACCATCACCTGGAAGCTGAGCGTGCGCCCGCCTTTGTGCGTCTTGGACACGCGATTCGTGTGAATCACGCGCTCCACATGCAAATTCAACTGGTCAGGATTGATGTAGCTATATCTCTTGCGTCGCATAGCGCCTCCTAAAACTTGAGTCCAGCCTCGCGCGCGGCGTCGGCGACGGCGGCGATTCGCCCGTGATAGAGGAATCCGCCGCGATCGAACACGACCTGCGTGATGCCTTTCTCCAGCGCGCGCTGGGCAATCAGGCGTCCGACAGCCGCCGCCGCCTCTTTATTGCCCGTGCTTTTCAGTTCCTTGCGCAGGGTCGGCTCCACTGTTGAGGCGGAGACCAGCGTGTGTCCTGCAACATCGTCGATAATCTGGGCGTGCATGTGATGCACGCTGCGGTAGACGCACAGGCGCGGGCGTTCGGGCGAGCCGAACACCTTGCGCCGAATACGCTTGTGTCGGGTGATGCGTTTCTCACGCGCCGTCTTCTTCATAACCGTTCACCTCTTACTTCTTGCCTTTGCCTGCCTGCTGCTTGCCCGGCTTGAGTCGGATGACCTCGCCGCGGTAGCGCAGTCCCTTCCCCTTGTAGGAGTCGGGCGGGCGCACCGCGCGGATGTTCGCCGCCTGCTGCCCCACCAGCTGCTTGTCGATGCCGCGCACCACAATCAGCGTCGCGCGCGTCTGGGGGTCCTGCTCCACCGAGAGCGTGATACCCTCAAACGGCTCCACGCGCACCGGGTGCGAGTAGCCAACCTGCAGCACGAGCGTCTTGCCCTCCATTTGCGCGCGGTAGCCGACGCCCACAATTTCCAGAATCTTCTCGAAGCCGTCCGACACGCCCTTCACCATGTTGGCAATCAGGGTGCGCTGGAGTCCGTGCTGGGCGCGGGCGAACCGCTCGTCGCTGGCGCGCACCACATACAGGGTACCGTTCTCCCGCTGGAGTTGAATCGCGTCGGGCAGCTCGTGGGTCAGCTCGCCCTTGGGACCCTTCACTTTCACATGGGTCCCGTCCACTTGAATCTCGACTCCTTTGGGGATGGGGATGGGTTGTTTGCCGATTCGCGACATAGCTCTCCTCCTTACCAGACGATGCAGATGACCTCGCCGCCGATGCGCCGCTTGCGGCATTCACGGTCGGGCAGCAGCCCCTGCGGGGTCGAGACAATCGCCGTGCCCAGTCCGCGTCGGATGGGGCGCAGCTGCTCGACAGGCGCATAGATGCGTCGTCCGGGCTTGCTCACGCGCTCGAGGTGCTGGATGACCGACTCGCCGCTCGGCGTGTATTTAAGGTGTACCACCAGCGTGGCGCGCACGCCGTCTGGGTTTACGGTGTAATCCCGAATAAAGCCTTCTTTTTTCAGTAGTTCCGCAATCTGGACTTTCAGGCGCGAGCTGGGCATCGCCACGCTCTCTTTGCGCGCCTGCGCCCCGTTTCGGATACGGGTCAGCATATCCGCGATAGGGTCTGTCATCATCGCCGTTGTGCCTCCTTACCAGCTGGACTTGCGCACGCCGGGCAGCACGCCTTTATGCGCCTGCTCGCGCAAGCAGATGCGACAGACGCCGAAGTAGCGGATGTAGGCGCGCGAACGCCCACAGATGCTACATCGGTTCACCCGACGCACCTTGAACTTCGGTTTCTTCTTCGCCTTCTCTATCCATGCAGTGGTTGGCATCGTCTCTACCTCGCGAGGGGCTATTATACCCTATCTGTCGCGCGAATACAAGGGGGGACTCGGCGCACGCGCGCCGCCGCCCGCCCACTGCGGGAGCGGTATAATTTTACTGACCCGCGAGTCAACCGTGCGCGGGAGGTGATGCCATGAAACGAGCGTTGGGGTTCATGGGCGTGCTTGGCTGGCTGCTGAGCGTACAGCTGGCGTATAGCGTTTCCGAAACAAGCAAGCGACTGCCTGCGCCCCCTGCAGGCGTGTCCGAACTGGTACAGGCGACGACAGGCGACCTTCCCGGCGGTCCGAAAGCCGATGGACGACCGGGCGACTATGTGCTGCGCAACCGCGTGGCGACCTTCGTGATTGCGGGCGACCGACCGACGCACGGCTACGGGCGGTTTGGCGGCAGGCTGATCGACGCCGTGCGCCACGAAGATGGACGCCAGCAGGACTTTCTCGGCGAGCAGTTTTTCGGGATAGCCGACGCGCGCGGGCTGCTTGCCGCGCGCACGCTGCGCCCCACCGCGTTCGAGGTGGTCTCGCCGGGCGGCGCGGGCAAGCCGGCGATTCTGCGCGTGCGCATGACCGACGAGCGATTGCCGCTGATTGACCAGACCACGCGCCTGCCCAGCCAGCCGCTGGGCGTGCAGGCGACTCTCACCTACACCCTCGAACCCGACTCGCCCACCCTGCAGATTGAGGCGACGCTGCAGAACCCGACCGACCGCGCCCAGACCTACACGCTGCTGCTGGCATGGGTGCAGGACGACGGCTTGCAGATGTATATGCCGCCGTTCGGCAACGCGAAGGCGGCGCAGGGCAGCGGCGCGGGCGCGGGCGTGATGGCGATGATTCAGACCCTGCGCGGCGCAATCCCCTACGCGGCGGCGGTCAACCACACGCTGAGCTACGGACTGTTCCCCCTCGACGAGCGGTTCCCCGCCGTGCAGAAGGTGCAGGACATCTACCTGTTCACGCTGCTGGCAGGGGCGCGTGCAGAGCCGAACGGGAGCGCCTCCGCGCGCTGGGCGTTCACCGTCGGCGCGGGCGAGACGGAGACCGTGCGCGCCGAGCGCGACCGCCTGATGAACCGCGCGCCTGAGCACATCCTCACGCAGGGCGTCGTGCAGAACGGGGGCGGCGCGCCGCTGGAGAACGCGCGCGTCTACCTGTTCCAGCAGAACGGCGGCGAGCAGTTCGTCACGGTCGTGCGCACGGACGCGCAGGGGCGCTTCGCCGCGCGCCTGCCGCAGGGCGAGTACCGCGCGATGGCGTTCGCCGACCACCACAGCCCGCAGGAGTTCCGCTTCAGCACGCCCACGGGCGTCTTGCCCAGCGTGAACCTGCCTGAACCCGCGCAACTGCAGCTGCGCGCGACCGATTCGCGCAACCGCCCCGCGCCGACCACCGTCGTGTTCCAGCGGCTGGACGAGCCGCGCGTGCGCGCCCAGCGACTGCTCTATGGCGAAGAGGGCAACTTCGGCGGCTGGACGCGCGTGCATTTCAGCCTCACGGGCAACGAAACGCTGCCCGTCGAGCCCGGACGCTACCGCATCACGCTGCTGCGCGGCTTCGAGTACGAGATTGCCCAGCAGGAGTTCGACCTGCAGCCGGGTGAGCGCGCGACTTTTAACGCGCAACTGGCGCACACCGCTCCGCTGGAGGGCTACCTCTCGGGCGACTTCCACCTGCACACCCTCGCCTCCGCCGACTCGTTCGACTTTTTCGAGGACAAAGTCGCTTCCTATGTGGCGATGGATGTGCATATCATGGTCAACACCGACCATGACTACCATGTCGACCTTGCGCCGACCGTGCAGGCGATGGGGGTGCGCAACCGCCTCGCCACCGTTGTCGGCAACGAGATTACCCCGATGAACGCGATTGGGCACTTCAACGCCTTCCCGCAGCGCTATGACCCGAATGCGTGGAACAACGGCGCGATTGAGTGGTGGGATCGCACGCCGGGCGAGATTTTCGCCGCTGCCCGCAAAAACTACGACGGCGACTCGATTGTGATGATTAACCACCCGCGCGCGCCGACGATGGGCTACTTCCTGCATGTCGGGCTGGACCCCAAAACAGGCGAGGTCAAGCGCCCCGACGAACTCAGCGAGGACTTCGACGCGATTGAGGTCATGAACGGGATGGGCGTCGCCGCCGCCGAGACCGTGATGCAGGACTGGTTCTACTTCCTGAATCGGGGCAAGCGCGTGCTGGGCATCGGCACGACCGACAGCCACCATGTGTTTCGCCTGCAGCCGGGGCTGCCGCGCACCTATGTCTACTACGGGCATCGCGACCCGTCGCGCGTGACGCCCGACAACCTTATTAAACAGATGCGCACGGGCAATCTGGTGGTCTCCAGCGGTCCCGTGCTGACGCTGACCGCTGCGGACGCGCGGCGTCCGAGCCAGCGCGTGCGCATCGGCGACACGCTCAAACTGCAGGGCGACGCGATTCAGCTCGAGGTGCAGGCGCGCGCGGCGTCGTGGGTGCGCGTGAAGTCGCTGCAGGTGATTGTGAACGGCGCGGTCGTGCGCGAGGAGCCGCTGAATCAGCCCGAGGGCAAGCCGCTGGACTACAAAGCGACGCTAACTGTGCCGGTGCAGGGCGCGCGTGGCTGGGTCGTGGCGCGCATCGTCGGCGAGCGGTTCACTGCCCTGTTCGGCGACGCGCCGATGGCGTTCACCAATCCCGTGTATTGGGAGCGGTAGACGGGGGCGTCATTCGTCCCCCTCGAACAACCCCATCTGTTGCGGCTCTGATTCGGGTTGCTTCGGAGCGCGTCGGGTGGACCTGCGGGGCGTGCGGGCAGGCGGCGTTTCGGGCGTCGCGGGCGCTAAGGCGGGCGTCAGCGGCTTCAGCCTGCCAGACGCGACCCCGCGCGCCCAGCGGTCGACCTGCGCCATTTCGGGCAGACTGTTGCGCGGCACGGCGTGGGGGGTAATCCGCATCCCCTGCGCCTGCTGGCGCGCGCTGTGGAGCAACTGGCGCAGCCCCGCGTCTTTGACTTTGTAGACCCCCTGCCACTGCTTCACCACCAGCTCGCTGTCGGAGAACCAGTCCACCTCGCCCGCGCCGAGGCGACGCGCGGCGTCCAGCCCACGCAGCAGCGCGCGGTACTCCGCCTGATTGTTCGTTGCCGTGCCCAGCGGCTCGCGCCCCGCCGCTAAGGTGTTGCCCGACTCGTCCTTAAGTAGATAGGCGATTCCCGCCGCGCCGGGATTGCCGATCGACGAGCCGTCCGTGTAGAGGCGGATTCGCCTGCTGGAAGGATTTTTTGCCACCGTGCGTAGTGTACCTCACAATATCAGCATCGCGTCGCCGAAGCTGAGGAATCGATACCGCTCGCGCACAGCTTCCTGATACGCGCGCAGCACGAACTCGCGCCCGGCGAACGCGCTCACCAGCACGAGCATCGTGGTGCGCGGCAGGTGGAAGTTGGTAATCATCGCCTCCACCACTTTGAACTCGTAGCCCGGCGTGATATAGAGGCGGGTTTCGGCGGCGCCGGGCTGTACCTGTCGTCGCCCGACGGCAGCGCTCTCCAGCGTGCGCACGCAGGTCGTGCCCACCGCGACGATGCGCCCCTGCGTGGCGTTAATCACGGCGGCGGCTTCGGGGCTAATCGTGTACCACTCCCCGTGCATCGTGTGCTGTTCGACCTGTTGCGCCTGCAGGGGGCGGAAAGTGTCCAGACTCACATGGAGGGTGATGTACGCCACCTGAACGCCCTGCGTTCTGAGGCGTTCGAGCAGCTGCGGCGTGAAGTGCAACCCTGCCGTGGGCGCGGCGGCGGAGCCGGGCGACTGCGCATAGACCGTCTGATACCGCTCCGGGTCGGTCAGCGCCTTGTGGATGTACGGCGGCAGGGGCACTTGCCCGACGCGCGGGAGTATCTGTTCCATCGGTTCGTCGCTGTGCAGGCGCACGAGTCGCAGCCCGCCCTCCAGCCTGCCTTCGATGACCACCTCAAGCAGATTGCCCACCAACACGCGGCTGCCGTCGGGCAGTCGCCGCCCAGGGCGTACCAGCGCGTGCCAGCGCCCGTCAGCGAGCGGATAGAGCAAAAACACCTCCGCCTGCCCGCCCGTTGGCTTGCGTCCCAGCAAGCGCCACGCCGATACGCGCGTGTCGTTCAACACCAGCGTATCGCCCGCCTGCAGGTAGTCGGTCAACTCGTAGAAGCGGCGATGGTCAATCGTCTGAGTCGCGCGATGCAGTACCATCAGGCGCGAGTGGTCGCGCGGCTCGATCGGCTCCTGCGCAATCAGCGATTCGGGCAGCTCGTAGTCGAACAGGGAGGCGTCCATCGCTATCGCCCTCGCGCCGTCAGCCACGCCCAGAAAGTCAGAATCAGCGTCAGCAAGAGGCTGATGAGGATGCTTGTGCCCAGCGGGAAGTAGAACGAGAAGCCGTCGCGCTGGATGGCGATATCGCCGGGCAGCCGCCAGCCGCGCACCCCCAGCCGCTCCAGCCCAATCAGCAGCAGCCCGACCACCACCAGCACCGCGCCCAGCCCAAGCAGTAGCTTCCCGATTGCGCCCATGCGTTGTGTCTACCTCTGGGAACCTCGTTGGAGGGAGAAGTTTTTGGTGACCCCAGGGGGATTCGAACCCCCGTCCTCCTGGCTGAGAACCAGGCGTCCTCGACCGCTAGACCATGGGGCCACCTTGCGGCATTATAATACCCAATCGGGCGCGCCTGTGTCAAGGGGGGCGCGCCCGATTGGTTCAGTTCGCGCTTGCGGCAAGCACATTCGCCATCAGCGAGACGCGCAGCGTCGATTGCTGCGGGTCGTCCGTCTCGATAATCAGGTTCTTGCGCACGGTACCCGCGGGCCAGCCGCCCTTGTAGCGCAGGATGAAGCGGTGCTGCTTGCCGTCGGCAGTCGCCTCGTGCCGCACCTCCACATTCGGGTCGTCCACCTCGAACTTTTTGACCTGGAAGCCCTTATCGCCCCGGCTGACGGTGACCACGCGCTCCACGGGCAGCGGGGTCGCCGCATTAATCGCGCCGAAGAAGACGGTCGTCGGCGTGACGATGATGCCCTTCTCGCAGTTCAGCGCGATGTTCACCTGGGGCATGGCGGTGGAGCTGGTGCGCACGGTTGCCAGAATGGTATTGCGTCCGGGCGGCGCGTCGGGGCTGACGGTGATGATGACCTTCGCGCGCTTGTTGTCGATCTTCTGCGCCTCCGCGCGGGCGAAGGGCACATTCACGCGCACCTCCTGCACCTCCAGCGGCTCGTCGGTGTTCGAGACCACCTCCACTTCCTGTACGGTGGGGGCGTCCGTTTTCAGGGCGACGGGAATCTGCTCGCTGGGTTTGACCTCGATGGCGACGCGGATGGTGGTGGTCAGGCGCAGGGTCAGGTTCGGCGTATCGGGGTCGTTGCTGGTGACCTGAATGGTTTTGATTTGCGCGCCGCGGAAGCCCGCCGTGCGCAGCTCCGCCTCGATTTTGCCCTCCTTGCCCGGCTCGATCACCTTGTCGAAGTAGGGGGTCACGCAGCCGCAGCTGGGACGCACGGAGGTGAGTTCCAGCGGCGCGTCGCCCATGTTTTTGACAATAAACGCATGCTTGACCACCGCGCCCTGTGTGGTCTCGCCAAAGTCGTATTCCGTCGGTTCGATGACCATTTTCGGCTTGGGCATATAGACGGCGACTCGGCGGGTCGTGAAGTCGGCAAGCGTCGTGCGCACCTGATTCAGCGCACGCACCCGCGCCACCTCCTCGCTGGTGGGCGCGGTCGGCAGGTCTTCCGAGTTCCACACGGGTCCCATCAGGTCGGTGTCTTTCTGGCTTTCGCCCAGCCCCAGAAAGGCGCCCACCGCCTGCCCCACCAGATGCGCGACGGCTTTCGTCGACTGGGGCATCTCGGTGTAGGGGACATAGGTCGCGATTCGCGCGCGCACGCGCCGCCGCTCGCCCTGCTGCGGGGGGAGGAACAGGCGCGCACGCCCGTGCATCAGGCGGAACTGTCCCGCCGTGATTTCGGCGACATCCTCCTCGAACACAATCTGCACATCCGCGGCGCGCTCGTCGTCTGTCCACTCAATGCGCGGGTTGCCTCCCAGCGCGGTGTTCCAGTTTTGAACCGCCTCCATCGCCGCCTGACGGAAGCTCTCGCGCAGGTCTACGGGGATGGTCGCCCAGCTGCCGTAAATGCGCACGACTGCGGGAATGGCTAACGGCTTCACTAATTTTTCCGCTTCTGCAAACTCGCCCCTGGAGAGGAGATTAATTGCTTGGGTCAGCTGATCATGCTCCAGTTTCACGACATTCTCGGGAAGCGCAGGCGCTTTCGGGGCGTTCTGCGCCCATGTCGCAGCGCTGGAGACGATGAGCAACAACGCCGTAATCCATTTCTGCATACAGATACCCTCCAGCCTATATTATAGCCCATTCGCGCCTCAAAGGTATAATTCCGCTGTCGCTGAGCGACGCTTATGGAGTGAACTAAGGAGGCGTTTATGAACGAAACCACACGCACTTTGATTTTCGTCAAGCCCGACGGCGTGCGCCGCGGGTTAGTTGGAGAGATTATCCAGCGGTTCGAACGGCGCGGGATTCGCATCGTCGGTCTGAAGATGGTGCATCCGACGCGCGAACTCGCCGAGAAACACTACGCCGTCCATCGCGACAAGCCCTTTTTTGAGAGCGTGGTGAACTTCATCACTTCGGGACCTGTGGTCGCGATGGCGCTGGAGTGTCCGAACGCCATCGAGATTACCCGCCAGATGATGGGCGCGACGAACCCCGCGAACGCCGCGCCGGGCACCATCCGCGGCGATTTCGGGCTGGACATCGAGCAGAACATCATTCACGGCTCGTCCGACCCCGAAGCGGCGGCGTATGAACTGAACCTCTGGTTCACACCCGACGAGCTGGTCGGCTAACGGCGCGGCGGGCGCTTGCAGGAACGCGCACGCGCCCGCCGAATCCTCGCGCTATGCAGCTCGCGTGGGCGACCTTCACGGTCAACAAACGGTTTCCGCTCACCATCAGTCGCGGCACGACCGCGCAGACGGTGAATGTGTGGGTGCGCGTCGAGGCGGACGGCATCGAAGGCTGGGGCGAGGCGTCGCCGTTTGGGATTGGCGACTTCCGACAAAGCACGGAACTGATTCTGGAACACCTCGCGCAGGCGCACGCCCTGCTGGCGACGCTCCATCCGCTGGAGCGCGTGCGGGTTGAGCAGACGCTTATTGACGGCGGCGTTGGCTCGGCGGCGCGCGCCGCCATCGATATGGCGCTCTGGGACTGGCTGGGCAAACGCACCGGGCTTGCCGTGTGGCAGATCCTGGGGCTATCGCTCGACGCCATCGTACCGACCTCCGTGACGATTGGCATCAACCCGCCCGACATCGCCCAGCAACGCACGCGCGACTGGCTGGAACTCACACATGCCCGCGCGCTCAAAATCAAGCTGGGCAATCCCGCAGGCATCGAGGCGGATCAGGCGATGTTCGAGGCGATTCGGCAGGTCGCGCCCGAAGGCGTCGCACTGCGCGTGGACGCCAACGGCGGCTGGAGCCTGCAGGACGCCCTGACGATGTGTCGCTGGCTGGCAGAGCGCGGGGTGGAGTATGTCGAACAGCCCCTGCCGCGCGGCGCGGAGGACGACCTGATTCCGCTCTCTCGCGAGTCGCCCCTGCCGATTTTCGTCGACGAGAGCTGCTTCGACGCGCGCGATGTCGTGCGCCTTGCTGACCGCGTGCATGGGATTAACATCAAGCTGATGAAGTGCGGCGGTCTCAGCGAAGCCATCCGCATGGTGCATACGGCGCGCGCGCTCGGCTTGCAGGTGATGTACGGGTGCTATTCCGACAGCAGCCTTTCGATTAGCGCCGCCAGCCAGATTGCCCCGCTGGCGGACCATCTGGACCTGGACAGCCACCTGAACCTGCTGGACGACCCCTTCATCGGCGCGGTGTTGCACGACGGTAGAGTCGCGCCCACGCCTGCGCCCGGGCTGGGCGTGCGCCTGCGCGAGATGTTCGGGTAGGCGTCGGGCGCGCGCGTCCCGACGCCCGACACACGCACGGCTACGGCGCAACGGCGATTTTCATCACCCCGTTCTGCCGCGCCATGAACACCTCATACGCCTCGCGAATGTCGTCCAGGCGGAATCGGTGGGTCAGCAGCGGCGTCAGGTCCACCCGATGATGGCGCACCATCTCCATCAGGCGACGCATGCGCTCCTTACCGCCGGGGCAGAGCGTGGTGACGATTTTGATGTCGGCGATTCCCGCGCCGAACGCTTCGTAGGGAATCTGGAGCTTGCCGCTGTAGACGCCAAGACTGGAGAGCGTGCCGCCCGGGCGCAGACAGCGCAGGCAGTTTTCCCAGGTTTCCTGCAGTCCCAGTGCTTCGATGGCGACATCCGCGCCGCCGTCGGTGAGCTTTTTGATTTCGGCGGGCGCGTCGCATTCGCTGGGATCCAGCACGATATCGACGCCCATCCGCTGGGCGAACGCGCGACGGTGCGGGTCTGGATCCACGCCAATCACCAGCGCCGCGCCCATCAGCCGCGCGCCGATGCAGGCGCACAAGCCAATCGGACCCAGCGCAAACACCGCCACCGCGTCGCCAATCCGCACAGGCGCGGACTCGGCGCCGCTGAACCCTGTGGAGGCGATGTCCGCCAGCAGCACCACCTGCTCGTCGGTCAGGTCGTCGGGAATTTTCGCGAGGTTCGCCTGAGCGTTGGGCACAACCGCATACTCGGCTTGCACGCCGTTGATGGTATTGCCGAATCGCCAGCCGCCCAGCGCCTGGTAGCCCGTTCCGTGCCCGCACTGCGCCCACTGCGCCGAGAGGCACGCGCGGCACTGCCCGCACGGCGTCACCGCGCCCACCAGCACACGGTCGCCGACTTCGTACCCCGTGACGCCCGCGCCCAGCGCCTCAATCACGCCCACAGGCTCATGCCCGATAATCAGCCCGGAACGCACGGGATATTCGCCTTTGACGATGTGGACATCAGTGCCGCAGATTGTGGTCAGGGTGATTCGAATCAGGGCTTCGCCCGGTCCCGGCGTCGGGACAGGCACTTCCTCAATGCCGAACTGCATCGTGTCGCGAAAGACATTCGCTCGCATAGTACGCGCCATGGGTCTCCCTCCTGACATCGGCGGACGCAGCGGAGGGTGCTTTGGGGGCATCCGCGCTGATGCCACAGGTAGGGTTCACGGAAAATGGGGGCATTCCTGCCGTTAAAGGCGCGTCCCGCGCCCGTGCCTGGGCGCGGGACGCGCAGGATGGACTAATAGGGTCGCGTTAGCGCGAGCGGGTCTCTTCGAAGACCACGATGTCGCCACGGCGCACGATTCCACGATAGGTGAACACAGGCTCCTCGTTGCCTTCCACAAAGAATCGGACGGCAATCGTGTCGGGGTCGCCCTCGCCCGTGCGCGGGTTGCGCAGGTCGCCCACGCGCACCACTGCCACGCCCCGTGTGCGCTGCACGCCCTGACGGGTGCGCTGCACAGCAACCGCGGGACCGCTGAAGGTCGCTGCGTGGTTCTCCATATCGACGGCGATGCGGTTCGCGTTCGCCATCTGGATGGTCGTGAGCGATTGTTCCGTGCGTACTTCGATGGCGAAGCCGCCGCCCGTGCGCGTCTGCCCGTTATACTCCACCTGCTTCACCGAGAAGTTGAACTGGGCGTTTGGTCGCTCCGCGTCGGGATGCCCTGCCAGTCCATGACCGAACGCGCCGCGAACCGTCACGGTCTGCGCATACGCCAGCGCGGCAATCGCGCCGATTCCTGCAAGCCACATCAGTTTACGCTTCATCGCTGCTCCTCCTTCAAAAAGTAGTCAGAGAGCGTCTCTCTGCCGCCATCTTAGACTGCAATTGTATGAAATTGTTCACTGGGGTATTCTACAGGCGATGGAAGCGTTATTGTGGATTCCCAGTCGGGGCAAGCGGATGGCGGCGGCGCTACACCTGCCCGACGGGCGCGGGCGCGCGCCTGCCGTGCTGATGTGCCATGGCTTCACAGGGCACAAGGCGGAGAGCCACCGATTGTTTGTGCATACGGCGCGGCGACTGGCGCAGGAGGGGTTCGCCGTGCTGCGCTTCGACTTTCTCGGTTCAGGCGACAGCGAGGGGCTGTTCGAGGAGATGACCATTCGCGGCGAGGTAGAGGATGCGTTGAACGCGCTGGCGTACCTGCGCGGGCATCAGCGCGTGGACGCGAATCGGCTGGCGATGCTGGGCTTCTCGCTGGGCGGATGCGTCGTTGCGCTGAGCCTGCCCCGCGCAGGGGCGATCAAAACGGTGGTGTTGTGGGCGCCTGTGTCGAATCCCATGCGCTGGATGCCCCCCACAGGCGTACCTGACCAGCCGCAAAATCGCGGGGGCTTTCTGGTCGGGGTGGACTTTTTCCGCGAGTTGCCCGACCTGAAGCCGCTGGAGAGCGTGCGCGGCTACAAGGGGAGCGCGCTGGTGCTGCACGGGAGCGCGGACGCGGCGGTCAGCCTCGACGAGGGACGCGCCTACGAACGCGCGTTCACCAGCGCGCACCGCTTCGAGTTCCAGCGCATCGACGGCGCAGACCATACCTTCACGCAGCGCGAAGCCGAGCGACTCCTGATTGAGCGCACTACGGAATGGCTGCGGGCGCAGTTGTAGCGGGGCGCGGTGTGTGCATCTGCGCCCAGTGCAGTATCGTCTGCAGCACGCCCTCGCCGCACTGGTAGAAGTTGCGCAGCAGCAGCCGCTCCTGCGGCGAATGAATCCGATCCGCGCCCGTGGGGAACACCAGGCACTGGATGCCCTTGAGCGCGAAGGCGTTCGCGTCGGAGCCGCCGCCCGTGCGCTCCAGTCGCGCCTCGACGCCGACGGTTTTCAGCCCCGCGACGGCGGCGCGCACAATCGGCGCGTCTTCGGGCAGGCGCACCGCCTCGAAGGTCTGGCTGAAGTTCACCTCCACGCTGCCCTCGCCCGCGCGGGCAGCCTGCTCGCACACGGTGCGCCAGCGTTCAATCAGCGCCTGCACGCGCGCAGGGTCAAAACTGCGGAACTCGCCGACCAGCTTCACACGGTCGGGCACGACATTCATCGCCTGCCCGCCCTCAATCACGCCAACATTCGCGCTGGTCTCGGCGTCGAGACGTCCCCACTCCATCTGCGCAATCGCTTTTGCCGCCATCGCGATGGCGTTCCTGCCCTTTTCAGGCTCCGCGCCTGCGTGCGCCGCCCTGCCCGTAAACACCACTTCCCACTTCCAGTGCGTGGGCGACTGCACAAACAGCGCGCTGGGGTCTTCGCGCCCATCCACCACCAGCCCTGTGCGGGCGCGCAACTGGCGGGCGTCGAACGCCTTCGCGCCCAGCAGCCCCTTCTCCTCGCGGATGGTGAACACCACCTCCAGCGGCGGGTGCGGCAGGTTGCGCTCTTTAAGCGTGCGTATCACCTCCAGAATAATCGCCACGCCCGCCTTGTTGTCCGCGCCCAGAATCGTCTTGCCGTCGGTGCGGATTTCGGTCGCGTCGCGAATCAGCTGGATGCCTTCCGTCGAGTAGACCGTATCGACATGTGCGTTCAGCAGCAGCGGCGGCGCGTCCACCGTGCCTTTGAACCGCGCCAGCACATTCCCGCCCGTGCCGCCGATTTGCTTGCTCGCCTCGTCGATAACAACCGTCTCCGCGCCCAGCTCGCGCAAACGCTGCGCTACGAACGCGCACATCGCCGCCTCGTTCTCCGAGCCGCTCTCAATCTTCGCCATCTCCAGAAACAGCTGCGTCATTCGCTCGTGATTGAGCAGCGGCTGGTACGAATTGGCGTAAGCGATGCACCAGAGCAGTCCAACCAGCAGTCTTAACCGAAGCATGACAGAATTGTACCGCACAGCGATTGCCGCGGCGTCCGTTTTTGGGAAAAGTGGGGTATAATGCTTTTGAAAGGAGAAATTTTCATGCGAACGATCCATACTTTGAGCGCAGTTCTCTGCGCGGGCTTTCTGTCGGTAAGTGCATACGCGACTGTGTTGACCTTCGACAACGCGGGTTCGTCTACTATCCCCTTCGATTACGGCGACCGTGTGAACGCTTCAGGCGTCGATTCAGGCGGACGAACGGGCTTCAACCTGACCTTTGGTGAGACGCCGAATGTGCAGGTGGAGATGTACACTGCGGACTATCAAAACGGCAGCTGGGCGCAGCTAGACAACCTGTTTGTGTGGGGCACACAGTATGCCGACCTGACGGATGTGGCGTACCACAGTCCAAGCAATCAGGGCGCGCGGTTCATCTTCACGGCGGATGCAACGCACTATGTACGCCTGCACTCGTTCCAGATGGGCGGCTGGCCGCTCTCTAACCGCACGCTGCCGTTCCTGCAGGTGCTGGTGGACGGCAGCCCGGTGTTCACCCAGACGAATGTCGCCATCAGCGGTACGACGGCAAACACCTTCTCGTTTGACCCCAGTGTTGTGAAGGGAAGCGTGATTGAGATTCGCTTCGGCGGCGACTGGAATGTCGGCATAGATAACATCGGCTTTTCGCAGGAGCTGATTCCAGAGCCGGCGAGCCTGCTCGCGCTGGGCGCAGGTCTGGCGGGTCTGGCGCTGCGTCGGCGCAAGCGGTAGGGTTTGCCCTCACATCCATTCCCCTCTCCCAACCCGTTGGGAGGGGGGAGGCTGAAGTTTGTCATCCGCTCTCGACACACCGCGCACGGACGCCAGCGGCTCTCCCCGTACACCCGCCCTCAAAGGGGTAGGTTTTTTGAGGCATGCCCCGTTTGCGAGCCTCTCCAGTATGCAGGGGCGCGTCTCCGCCCGACGGCTAAAGCAGCTTTGTTGCAAGGATACTTGTTCCGCCTTCGGCACAGCCCACTTCGCCCCACAGGGCGCGGCGACCGCGCCTCTACCACTGCCTGTACGGACGCGGTTCCCGCGTCCTGTTGCCCAGCTCTCCTATTCTTTGCGACAGAGCAGCTTCAGCCGTCTTTTCTGTGAGACACACGACGACTTTGAGGGGACTGGAGATGAAGGCTATAAAACGCGGCTCTTGGTGGATGTACAGGATGATTATGAACGCTGCCCGATTGGTATTCGTAATACGGTTCCCCCTCGGCGCGAGGGGGAACCGCTTCTCAGAAGGTCAGTTCACATCCACGCGGTAGATGTCCAGCCGATCGTTGCTGAGGTTGCTGTGTAGCACGAACAGGTACTGCGCCTGCGGGCTGCTGCCGAAGTTGAACAGCACGGTCAGCAGGTCGGCGTCGTCCACCACGCCGTCGCTGTTCACATCCACTGCCGCGTTGCTGGAGCCGAACTCGAACAGAATCGCGAGCAGGTCGGCGTCGTCCACCACCCCGTCGAGGTTCACATCGCCCTGCGAGGGGTCTGGACCGAAGCCGCTGGTGAAGTTGAAGATGTCGAACCCATACGCATCGGGCGCGCTGCCGTTGGGCAACGGCTCATCGCCAGCCAGTTCGGCGTAGGGCGTCCATGTCGCGCCTGAGCCGCTCGCAATAAAGACCTTGTTCAATCGATTGTTGGCGTCGCCCGTGCGACGGTTGTAAATCAGGAAGTCGCCCGCCGAGGTGCGCAGGTAGTGGATGTTAATCAGCACCTGGAAGGGGTTGTCCGTATCGAAGTCGAAGATGCGGCAGGCGCGTCCATCCTGCACTGTATTGTCCGCTGTGCGCGGGGCGTAGAAGATGCTGTTGTCGACGCGCATGTAGAGGTCGCCTTCGGGCGAGAAGGTGATGTCGCGCATGCCCGTCGTTGTCTGACCGCCCTGACAGTCGCGGGAGGGCAGGCTCAGGATGTTCGGCAGCGCATTGCCTGTATCGAACGCGCGGCGGAAGGTGATTCCGCGCCCGCGCGCCAGCACCGCCAGCGACTGACCGCTGCTCTGATAGCCGGGGTCAATCTCGATACACTCAGCGCGACTGGAGTTGCTCAAATCGCTCGGCAGCACGACGCCCGTGCCGTTCCAGCCCGATATTTGCGCGCCCGTCTGTGCGTCGTACTTGCGGACGCCTGTCTGCGCGGCGTTGTTCGAGCCGTCGCCCAGTCCCGTGCCCAGGTAGAGGAAACCGTCTTTGTAGACGACATAGGTGCTGCGGCTCTGTCCCGCCTGAGTCAGCGTAATCAGCGGCGCGTAGCTCCACGAATTCACATCCAGCGACAGCACATTCGAGATTTTAAGGACGCCTACTGACTCCGCTGTGGAGTTCGCTGTCGACATGCCCGCCACATACAGGTTCGCCCCATCAAACGCGACATCGGACGCGAGGTCGCCCTGCTGTCCGCCTGCGGGGAAATACGACGATAAATCCACGCTCTTGAGGTGTGTGAAACTCACCTGCGCGCTGGCGCTCACCAGTGCGCCCGCCAGCGCGAAACCCGATACCCATAGCGCTCGCTTCATTGCCATATGCCTCCTTTCTGAGGGTACATCTATTATACCACAGGTTTGTAGGGTTAATGCAAGCGTGCGCCCGCTGCGTCCGCAGGCTCTTGCGCCTTGCCTGCGGCGGGCACGGAGACCTTCTGCTCGATCTGGGCGCTCTTGCCCGCGGCGTTGAAGACCTTCACGCGCACGGTATGCTCGCCCGGCGGCAGCGATCGGGTGCGGATACGGAACGCCTCAAACGCCGAGTCGAACAGCCCATCCAGCGGCTCCGCGCTGAACCAGTCGCCGTCGCCAATCTGGTACTGCACGCCGACGATGGGCGCGCTCTGGCGCAGGATACGACGCACGCGGGCGTTCTCCGAGTCGTTGCCTGCGCCCCCCGCCGCCGCTGGCGTCTCGCGCTCTTCAAAATATTGGAACGCGAAGCCCGATAGCTCGGCGCTGCCGTCGTCGCCGATTCGGACATCCCGCTCGCGAATCGAGACCACGGGCGGCGTGTTGCACACCACGACGGGAACCACAGTCGAGTAGACCGTCGCGTGTTCCGTCGGCGAGGCGGGCTCGTCGGTCGCCATCACGCGCAGCAGATACACCCCGTCAGGGGTTTGGGTAGTGTCCCACACGAACTGGTTTCTGGCGTCGGCGCGTTCCGCATCGCGGGGCGCTTCGTCCGATTCGGGCGCGTTCGCATCGTCCTTCGGGAGGCGCGTCTGCCCCACCCGCGCCATCTGCTGCAGGATTTGCTCGCGGAACTCTTCGGGCAGGTCGTCCAGCCCCAGCGCGTCGGTTGGGGGCGGGGGCGTGATGGCGGCGGATGGTTGCGCGGGCGTTTCGTTCGGCGCGGGCTGTCCGTTTTTGAGCGGCTGCCATTGGGCTGCGCCGTCGCGCGCGATTTGCACCTCGAAGCGCAGCGTATCGCCGTCGGGGTCGCGCCCGCGCCAGCGCAGCGTGTGCTTGCCGCTGATGGCTTTGTAGGGCGTCATGCCAATCAGCTGCACTTCAGGCGGGCGGTTCTGGGGCAGGTAGCTCACGCTGAAGCGATGGAGCGTCGGCGAGGCGTCCGCCGCGCCCTTCAACTGCACGCGCACCTGCAGGTACTGCGCGGGCGGGCTGAGAATCGGGCTACCCTCGGCGTTGCCGTAGGCGGTTGTCCACGGGCTCCAGCTCGCGTCAGGCTCAGGCGTGTTGCCCGAGCGGGTGTGCAGGGCGATTTGTGCGCCGTTGGGCAGGCGCGCGCTCCAGCGCAGGGCGCCCCAGCGCGCGGGCGCGCCCGCGTCCAGCACGGGCGAGAGGTAGACGCCCTCCGTCGCAGGCTCCAGCGCGTAGAGGCGTCCATCCGCCGACGCCAGATGCAGCCGCTCGCCGACCATCCCGCCGCCGACGAGTTGCAGCCCCCGCTGACGGAAAATCAGCTCGGGTTGCGCCGTGTCGGAATCGAGCGACAGCCGAAACGCCTCGTCGGGCGTGAGCGCGTAGAGGGCGTCTTTGTGCAGGATGAGCGCGCGCCAGCTGCGCTTGAGCGCACTATGCAGGGGCGTCAATCCGCCTGCGGGCGTCCAGCGGTAGAGCTGTCCCGACGGCGCAGTTGCAATATAGAGGTTGCCCGCCGCGTCCGCCGCGAGCGCGACGACGCTCGGCTCGGCGAGCGTCGCGAGGGGGCTGACTGCTCCCGTCGGCGCAATCCGATAGACCATGCCGCGCTCGGATGTGCCTGCGTAGAGCGCGCCGTCCGCGCCGACCGTCAGTGCGCTGAAGTGCGTCTCGTCGACGGTCAGTAGCTGTTGCAGGCGGTTGCCGTCCCACGCCAGCACCTGCGCGGGCAAACCTGTCGCGATATACAGCACGCCGTCGCGCCAGCGCATCGCGTTCACATAGCGGGCGTTCAGCGAGGCGACCACTTCATAGCCGCGCTGCCCGACGCGACACAGCGCGCCTTCGGGCGACAGCCCCGCGTACAGGTCGCCGTTCTCGGCGCGCGCCAGCGCCGTCACGAACGCGCCGGGCAGAGCAGGATAGGGCTGCGCGGGCGGTTCCGCGCCGATTCGAAGCGCGCGCCCGCCGACGCCGCCGCCCAGCAGCAGTCCCGACTCGCCGTTAGGCGCAACGCTCCACACGAACTCCAGCGGCGCATCGGGCAGGGCGCGCGGGGCGACCGAAAGCCGAATTGCGCCGTCCATGCCCAGCGCCGCGCCCTCGAACACGCCCCGACGCAGTTGCTCGAACCGATCGGGTTGCCACTGGCGCGCGGCGCGACTCACCGCACGCGCCGCGTCGCGCCCGCCCACTTCAGCCGCGAGGTCGGGAAACGCAGGCTCCTCCAGCGGGGGCGGCGGCGGGAGATTGCCCAGCGCCGCGCCGACGCCGGGCGCGGGCACATCCTCAGCGGATTCCGACTCCGCATCGGCGTCCTCGCCTGCTGCGAACGGCGGAGCAATCCCTGCGAAGGGGCTGCTCGAATCGGCAGGCAGCACGGTAATCATCACGCTCTGCGCGCCTTCCAGCACATGGGGCGTGTCCACCACCTGCTTGATGCGGTCAGGCGTCTGGTGCGCGCGGGAGACGCGCTGCCCGACGAACACGCTGCGCATCAGCGGCGGCGGTTGCAGCAGCGGCGCGCCCCCAACAGCAATCGTCGGGAACGGCAGGTTTAGCGCGACGACCATCTGATAGTTGCGCTCGCGGGTGAGGAACTCGCGCAGCTGCGTTTCGGTGTCGTCCCCGCCGCCCGCCGCGCCTTCGCCCAGCAGCATCGCAAGCAGTCCCGACGCGCCCATCGGAACGCCCTCGCCCGCCGCGCTCGCCTGCAGCATGTACCGACCGGGCGTCATGTCCGCGGGCAGACGCAGGCGGGCGCGGTAGGTGTCCACCCCGCCGTCGCGCGTGCGCACCTGCACCGTCGCCTCAATCCGCTCGCCCGGGCGATAGGTGAAGCGATCTACCTGCAGGCTGTCGATAACCGCCGCGCCCCTGCCCGGCTGAACCTCAATCTCCAGCTCGATGCGCTCCAGCGCGACCTTCTGTTCGGGCGCGTTCAGCAACAGGTTCAGCGCATAGTTCAGGTCGCCCAGCGCGGCGAACGCCAGCGAGTCGCGCGTGGCGACGCGATTCTCGTAGCGGATTTCACCGAATGGGCGCGTGTGCAGACGCCAGCGCACCGCCGCGCTCGCCTCGCCCATCTCAAAATGGACGCGATCGATAAACTCCAGCGCCGCCATTAGCGCAAGCTGCCCCGTGAACATCGGATGGTTGAACAGCTCACAATTGAACTCGCGCTGCACGCCGCGGGCGGGGTTCGAAATGCGCGCGTGCATGGGAATCATCGATGCGCGTTGCCCCATGCGCCCTGCGACGGCGAACGCGCCGTCATAGTAGATGGCGCCCAGCGGCTGCGCGCGATTGCCCAGCTTGAACGAACTCAGATACGAAGAGAAGACATCCACAATCTCGGCGGCGGTCATCGGCATCTGCACCGCGCCGACGCCCATAAACGGGTGTCCGAACGCCAGCACATAGTCGCCCTTGCGGTAGGTGAGGGTGCCGATGGCGGTCATATCGATGTCGCCAGTCGCCAGCGGCGCGCCGACCGCCGCGCCGGGCTCGAAGCGCACGGAAATCTGCTTCTCTTTCGCGCCGCCGGGCGCCATCAGCGGCGTGAAGCCGTAGGGTTTGAAGAGCGTCTCCAGAGAACGCATCGTGCGCGGGGAGACGCCGCTGACCATAATCGGGGTCATCAGCGGGCGCGCCCACGCCACATTCGGCGCTGAGGGTTGCTCGTGCCCGATGTAGACCCCCGCGTAGCGCACGCCCGCAACGCGCACGGGCTTGCGTATCAGATGCCCGCCGCGCAGGTCGGCAAGCTGCGCCTCCGCGCGCGGGTGCAGGTTCGTCAGCATCGCTTCCAGCGGCGTCACCAGCGCGACAGGCTCTTTCGGAAAGGCGAACCCATACGCCAGCGCGCCCAGAATCCTGCCCTCGAGGAAAATCGGGCTGCCGCTCATCCCAGCAATCACCATCGCGCCGCGCTCGGTAATCGGACCGCCGCGCATCATAATCATCACGAGCGGGTAGCCGTACAGCGCGTTCTCCAGCACGCCGACCACTTCCACCTCAAAGCGTTCGATTTTCGTGCCCCGAAACACGGTCAACCCGTAGCCGCGCATGCCGGGCTTGACCTGCGACACGGGGAACACCTCACGCAGCATGGGGCGCACATCTGGGGCGTCTTGCGCCCGCGCGAACACCGTCAGCCCCAAAAGCAACACGAATGTAACCCAGCGCATCGTGTACCTCCTCTGCTGTGAATCGTTCGGGAGGCTCGATGCGACTCCTGCAGGGACAAAACCGCAGGGGCGCACAGCCGTACGCCCCTACAGGAGAACAGCCTATCGCTTCGGGCGGAACTGCGGTTTGGGGATGTCTTCTTCGGCGGGTTCGGGTTTTTCCGCGCGTTCGGGGCGTTGCGGGCGATCGGGTCGGCGGTCGCCGCGTGGGGGCGCGGGGCGTCGGTCGCCGCGCGGCGCGCCGCTGCTCACAGGCGACGCCACGGCGCTCACCGCGCCGAACTCGGCGGGTTGCTCCAGCCCGCGCGTGGTCAGGTTGATGCGCCCCATGTGGTCAATCTCCTTGACGCGCACGCGCAAGGTGTCGCCCACCTTGACCACCTCGTCGGGACGGTTCACGCGCTTATCGGTCAAATCGCGCAGGTCCACCAGCCCCTCTTTGCCGGGCAGCACCTCCACGAACGCGCCGCGCGACATCAGCCGCGTCACGCGCCCCGTGTAGACCTCGCCGACGGCGACCTCTTTGGTCAGCGCCTCAATCATCTGGCGCGCCCGCTCGCCCGACTCGCCGTCGGGCGCGGCGATGTAGATTTTGCCCGTCTGCTCGATCTGAATCTGCGCGCCCGTCTCGGCGGTAATCTTCTTGACCGTCTTGCCGCCCGGTCCGATGACCTCGCCGATTTTGTCGGGGTTAATCTCCATCACGAAGATGCGCGGCGCGCGCGGCGACACTTCGGGACGCGGCGCGGGAATCACTTCCAGCATCTTCTGCAGGATGAACAGGCGCGACTCGCGGGCGCGCGCCAGCGTCTCCTCGATAATCGGCATCGGCAAGCCCGGAATCTTCAGGTCGAGCTGGATGGCGGTGACGCCGTTCTCCGTGCCCGCGACCTTGAAGTCCATATCGCCGCAGGCGTCCTCCATGCCCTGAATGTCGGTCAGGATGGCGTAGCGGTCGTCGCCTTCGTACACCAGCCCGGTCGCGATGCCCGCCACCGGCGCCTTGATGGGCACACCCGCGTCCATCAGCGCAAGCGTGCTGCCGCAGGTGCTTGCCATCGAAGTCGAGCCGTTCGATTCCAGCACCTCCGAGTAGAGCAGGATGGCGTAGGGGAACTCCTCTTCGGGCGGGATCATGCGTTCGAGGGCGCGTTCGGCGAGCATGCCGTGTCCGACCTCGCGCCTGCCCGCGCCGCGCAGGGGACGCACTTCGCCGACGCTGAACGGCGGGAAGTTGTAGAAGTGCATGTAGCGCTTGCTCTCTTCCTCGCTGAGCGCGTCGAGGATTTGCGCCTCTTGCAGCGCGCCGAGCGTACAGGTCGTCAGCACCTGCGTCTGCCCGCGCTGGAACAGCCCGCTGCCATGCGTGCGGGGCAGCAGTCCGACCGCGCAGCTAATCTCGCGGATTTCGTTGGGCGCGCGTCCGTCAGGGCGCTTGCCCGCGTCCAGAATCAACTTGCGCACGGTCTCCTTGATGACCTCATCCACCGCCATGCTGAGTTCCAGTTCGCGCCCGGCGTAGGGTGGGGGCGATTCGGGGTCGGGCGGGGTGTTCATCTGCACGACGATTTCGTCCTTGAGCTGGCTCAGTCCCGCCTCACGGGCGAGCTTGTCGGGGTTCTGAATCGCCTCTTTGAGCGACTCGCCCGCGAACGCCTTGACCGCCTCCTTGATTTCGGACGGCACCAGGTAGAGCGCAATCTCGGCTTTCGGCTTGCCCACCAGCGCGCGCAGCTCCTCAATCAGCGCAATCACCTTCTGGTTCTCCATGTGCGCCAGTTCAATCGCCTGCTGCATCACCGCTTCGGGCAGCTCGTTGGCGTCCGCCTCGATCATCATCACATGGTCGGGGCGGCTGGAGACCACCAGCTCCAGTTCCGACAGTTCACTGATTTCGCTGTTGGGGTTGACGACAAAATCGCCGTTCACATAACCGATGCGCACCGCGCCGAGCGGTCCGTTCCATGGGATGTCGGAGATGGTCAGCGCGGCGGATGCGCCGATGATGCCCAGCACCGCGGGCGGATGGTCGAAATCGACCGACATCGGCAGCACAATCACCTGCACCTCGTTGCGCATGCCCTTGGGGAACAGCGGGCGGATGGAGCGGTCTACGAGGCGTCCCTGCACGATCGATTCGTCCGAGGGGCGTCCCCCGCGCTTGATGAATCCGCCCGGAATTTTCCCGACGGCGTACTTGCGCTCTTCAAAGTCCACAATCAGGGGGAAGAAGTCTATCTCGGTGCGCGCTTTCTGGCTCATGGTCGCCGTGACCAGCACCACGCTTTCGCCATAACGCACCACCACAGCGGCATTCGCCTGATTCGCTAAAACGCCTGTCTCCAGCGACAGTAGGTCTCCGCCGATCTCGGCGGATACAACGATGGGTTCTCGCATGTTGCAAAATCCTCCTCTTTACCGCTGCGAGCGGATGCCCAGCTTCTGTACCAGCGTGCGGTAGCGCTGAATGTCCTCGTTGGCGAGGTAGTTCAGCAGCTGGCGGCGCTGTCCGACCAGCTTGATAAGCCCGTAGCGGGAGTGATAATCCTTCCGGTGTGTCTTGAGATGTTCCGTCAAATAGTTGATGCGCGCGGTCAGCAGCGCAATCTGCACTTCGGGCGAGCCTGTGTCGCCCTCATGGCGTTTGTATTCGTCGATAATCGCCTGTTTCTGTTCGGGCGTGAGCGCCATAGCGTTCTCTGTACCTCCTTGACTCGGTTTCTATGCGCTCTGGGCGACGCCGCTTCACGAAACCGCCTCCGGGCGGCTTGGTGAAACAGCCTTCGCCCCACGAGCGCAAAGTGTATTATACCCAATCGGTTGCTTTACAGACGCCCGGAACAGTTCGCCGCATTATAGGTGTCTTCGCAGTGAATTTTCAGCGACTCCCCTGTCCGCGCGCGTGATCTGGAGTGCTGAAGCGCGAGCTTCAGCCGCGCGGAAGCTCCGCTTCCGCACTCCATAAGTCGCCGTTTTGCAAACTATGACCCGCCGATTGGTATTACGGCTTGCCCGTCTCGTTCAACGCGGGTTGGGGGTCGGGAGAATAGAAAATCCCGCGCTCTCTGGGTTGCCCGTACAGCTCCGGATGCAGGTACTTGCCCTGATAGGGTTCGGGCTTCTCCTGCTCGGTCTGGTAGCCGTAGCGCTGCACCCAGCGGTCGTTGCGGACGGCTTCCACGCGCCAGCTGACCTCCTTGCCGGGCGCGCCGCCCGCGATTTTGAAGCGGTTGTTCTGGATTTTCACGGCGATGTGCAGGTTCGGCATCGCCGCGCCGATGGGGGTCAGCGTGTAGCGCGGGTCGCGATTGATGGCTTCGAAGTAGTCGGGCAGCTGCACCCACGCTTCGCCGCGCGCATCCAGCACGACCACGCCGCTGTAGGCGTTCAGCGGTTCGGGCGCCTCCGTGCAGAAGTGGTTCAGGAAGTGCGTTTCGGGTTGGAGCGGGTGGTCAATCTGGAACGCCTTCGTGCCTGAGGCGCCGAAGCGTCCAGCCGAGTAGACGCCGTAACCAGTGGTACTGAAGCTTTCCCCGAACACGCCGTAGGTCGCGCCACTGGTCGCATCTGCCCTGCCGTACACGCCCCTGCCAGTGGTACTGAAACTTCGCCCTAACACGCCGAAGGTCACGCCGCTGGTCGCGGTTACCTCGCCATACACGCCCCTGCCATCGGGGCTGGTGCTTGACCCAATCACGCCGTAGGTGAAGCCGCTGGTGGCGGTTGCCAAGCCGCGCACACCCGTGCCATCGGGGCTGGCGCTTCGCCCATACACGCCGTAGGTGAAGCCGCTGGTCGCATCTGCCCTGCCGTACACGCCCCTGCCTGCGGTGCTGGCGCTTAGCCCCATCACGCCCTCAGTCGCGCCGCTGGTCGCGGTTGCCACGCCGTACACGCCCATGCCTGCGGTGCTGGCGCTTAGCCCCATCACGCCATAGGTCGTTCCTGTGGTGGCGGTTACCTCGCCATACACGCCCGTGCCATTGGAGCTGTCGCTTTCCCCATACACGCCGTAGGTCGCGCCGCTGGTCGCGGTTGCCACGCCGTACACGCCCCTGCCAGAGGTACTGCGGCTTTCCCCATACACGCCGTAGGTCGCGCCGCTGGTCGCAGTTGCCAAGCCGCGCGCGCCCGTGCCCGAAGTGCTGGCGCTTAGCCCCATCACGCCGTAGGTCGCGCCGCTGGTCCCAGATGTCACGCCGTACACGCCGATGCCAGCGGCGCTGGCGCTTCGTCCAAACACGCCATAGGTCGTACCGCTGGTCGCGGTATGAAACCCATAGATGGCACGGTCGCCCGTATTCGTTTCCACATGCAGACGATAAAGAGGATTGCTGGTTCCAATCCCCACATTCCCTGCGTTGTAGAAAATGTCGCTCCCCGACGCCTGCCAGAGGCTCGTCCCGATGTCGTCGTTCGCAGGCGCCCACACGCTGCCGTTCCACTTCAGCACCTGTCCGCTGCTGGGCGCCGACGACGACACCGCGCGCCCCTGCAACCCCGCCACCGTCGGGTTCGGGTAGCTCCCACTCAAATCGCCCCCCGCCGCGCCAATCGGGTTCGCCGTCGCCGCGCGAATCGCATAGGGCGTCGGATTAATCTTCACACGCGGCGCAAGCTCCTGATAGCCGCCCGTGCTGCTGCCCGGACGCACCGCAATCTCCAGATACCGGTCCGCGCCCGTCCACACCGACGCACCGAAGTCTATCGCCGTCGTGAACAAGCCATTTTGCACGGTCAGGTCGTTGGCAAACTGGTCTGTGCCGACCTGTGCTCCGCCTGAAGCGGCGTCGTACAGTCGGAAGCGAAAGTCGTACGCGCCATTCGCGGGGTTGCCGCTCACGCGCAGGAACCCCTGGTAGGTAAACGGCTGGGCGGCGCCCAGCATCAGGGTCGTCAGCACGCTCGTGAGTGTAAGCCATCGTTTGAGCATGGTAGTTCTCCGCACTCGCCATTATACACCGAATGGGCTTCGGAGATTCTTAACCAAATCAACATTTTTGTAGGTTTGGCGTGTTAATCTGGTAATTTTACTGGGGTAAAACTTCTTCCCTGCAAAAGCCTACAAATCCAAACTGCCCTGCGGCGGCGCGTCTGCGGGCTCAATCAGGCGGGGGTCGTCGTTGCTGGGGCTGTTGACGCGCGGGCTGACGGGATAGGCAATCAGCCAGTCGTCGGGCGCAGGGCGCAGCAACTCCTGCAGCGTCGCCGGTGGGGCGGCGGGGTCCAACCACACGGCATAGGCGTCGGGTGGCAGGATGACCGCCATCCGATCGTGCAGCGGGCGCACCGTGCCATTGGCGTCGGTGGTGATGATTGTGCAGGTGTGCAGCTCCGCGCCGTCCGCGCCGTGCCACACTGCCCATAGCCCTGCCAGCCCCATCGGCAGGTCGTCGCGGGCGCGCACGAAGTAGGGGCGCTTCTGGCTGCCCACTTTCTGCCACTCGTAGAAGCCGTTCGCGGGGATGATGCACCGCCGATACCGATAGGCGTCGCGGAAGGCGGGCTTCTCCTGCAGCGTCTCCGCGCGGGCGTTAATCATGCGGTTGCCGATGGCGGGGTCTTTCGCCCAGCGAGGCACAAGCCCCCACAGCAGGTGCGTCCATTCGCGCTGGCGCGTGTTGGGGTTGGAGCGCAGGGCGAGCAGGGGCTGGCTCGGCGCGATATTGTAGCGCGGCGGCGCGGGATGGGGCGCCGGCAGCCCGAACCGCCACGCCAGTTGCTCGCCGTCCGCATACAGCGCGTAGCGTCCACACATTTATTTATTTAATTACTCGGCTGGTACGCCGCTTTGAGGGCGCGCACGCGCGCGGCAATCTGCGCCGCTGCATCCGTCAGCGGCAGCTTTTCGGGCGTCTTGTCCGCCCGCAGTCGCACCTCCACCTGACCGTCTTTGACCGTGCGCCCGACCACCACCTGAATGGGAACGCCGATCAGGTCGGCGTCTTTGAACTTGACGCCGCTGCGCTCGTCGCGGTCGTCGTACAGCACTTCCACGCCGTGCGCCTGCAGCGCCTCATACAACTGCTCGGCGGCGGCGCGCTGGTCATGGTCTTCGGGGTTGACCAGGATCAGAATCGCCTCGAACGGCGCGACGGTGATGGGGAATCGGATGCCGTCCTCGTCGTGGTGCGCCTCCACAATTGCCGCCAGGCATCGGCTCACGCCCAGCCCGTAGCAGCCCATGATAATCGGCTTCTGGTTGCCTGCGGCGTCGGTGAACAGCGCGCCCATCGCCTGACTGTATTTGACGCCGAGCTGGAAGATGTGCCCGACTTCGATGCCGCGCACCTCGCGCAGCACGCCTTCGGGATGGCGCGGCGAGGGGTCGCCCGCCTGCGCCACGCGCAGGTCTGCCCAGAGGGGTTCTGGGAAGTCGCGCCCCCAGCACACATGAATCAGGTGCGCGTCCGCCGCGTTCGCGCCCGTGATGAAATCCTGCAGCCCGCGTATCTCGTAGTCGGCGTACACGGGCAGGTCGGGGGGCAGTCCGACGGGTCCCGCGAAGCCCACAGGCGCGCCTGTCAACTGCTGGATGGTCTCGGCGTCGAGCATCTCGACGCTTTCGCCGCCCAGCGCGTGCATGAGTTTGTAGGGGTTCAGCTCGCGGTCGCCGCGCACCAGCGCCGCCACGGGCTTGCCGTCCACGCGCATCAGCAGCGTCTTCACCAGTCGGTCGGGCGTCGTGTTGAGGAACGCGCAGACCTCTTCGACGGTGCGTGCGTTTGGGGTGGCGACCTGCTCGGCGGGGGGTACGCCCTCAATCGGCGGCGGTGTGAGCTGCGGATCGGGCAGCTCACACCGCTCGGCGTTCGCCGCGTAGCCGCTTCTGTCGCACTGCAGCACGCGGTCCTCGCCGCCAGGGGCGATAATCATAAACTCCTCGTTGCTCCCGCCGCCAATCGCGCCCGCCTCGGCGTCCACAATCAGCGTGGGCAGCCCCATGCGCTGGAACATACGCACATACGCCACACGCAGCTTCTGATACATCGTCTCCAGCGCGTCGGCGTCGGTATCGAAACTGTAGGCGTCGTACATAATGAACTCGCGTGCGCGAATCACGCCTCCGCGCGGGCGCGGCTCGTCGCGGAACTTGGTCTGAATCTGGTACAGCAGCAGCGGCATCTGGCGGTAGGAGCTGACCGTGTGGCGCACGATGTCGGTGATAATCTCCTCGTGCGTGAACCCCAGCGTGAAGGGGCGCTGGTGGCGGTCTTTCAGGCGAAACAGGATGTCCAGCCCGCTGCGCCCTGTCTCATCGAGCAGCTCCTGAGGCACGAGGGCAGGCATAAACAGCTCGACGCCGCCGATTCGGTCGGTCTCCTCGCGTACAATCTGTTCAACTTTGCGGATGACTCGCCAGCCGAGGGGCAGGTAGGTGTAGACGCCTGCGGCGACCTTGCGAATGAAGCCGCCGCGCAGCAGCAGGCGGTGGCTGGGCAGCTCCGCCTCCGCAGGCGCCTCGCGTAAAGTCGGCATAAAGTAGTGCGACGCTCGCATACAGTTGGTTGCCTCCGTTTCTGCAGGCAATAGTGTACCCCGTGCAAGCAATCCCGCTGGATTGTTTGGGCGCTTCATCACGATAAAGACCTACGGAAATCTGTTCAGCATTTTGCAGGCTCTTTTTGGTATCATATGGGAATGGAGACAACAACCATGGCTAAACAATCGCTCCGCAGTTCGGCGACCATCCTCAACGCTCAAGCACGACGACGCGCCGCGTGCGCCCTCGTCGCGCTCACGATTGTCAGCACAAACGCATCCTTCGCCCAGCTCACCCTGCCCTACTCAGGGTCAGGCGCCAACACCACCCAACTGTTCCAGATTACCCAGAACGGCACAGGCATCACAGCACAGTTCCTGCTCAACAACAACACCACCTTCCAGCCTGCCCTGCTGGGACAGAGCATCAGTCCCACAGGCACGGGCGTGCTGGGCAGGGCGTCGGCGACCAGCGGCACAACCAACGGCGTGTATGGCTGGGCAGACAGTCCCAGCGGGCGCGGCGTCTTTGGCACAGCAACCGCGACGAGTGGGTTTAGCTTTGGCGTCTGGGGTCAGAGCAGCAGCCCTGCGGGCACAGGCGTGTACGGGGTGGCGCTCTCGCCCAGCGGCTCGACCTATGGGGGTCGTTTTGAGGCGGGCAGTTTTGACGGCACGGGCGTGTACGGGGTTGCGGTGGCGACTTCGGGTGTGAACTACGGCGTGGTGGGTCGCACGAACAGCCCGAACGGATACGGCGGTTATTTTGTGGGGCGCGGATACTTTTCGGGCGATGTCGGCATCGGCACAAATGCGCCGAGTGCAAGGCTGCACATCGAGTACAACAGCAACAGCCTCAGTAGCGCGACGTTGCGCTTGCACGAGACAGAGTCTGACTTCGCCCGACTGGAGTTCACTAACACGAACGCCTCGCGCAGGTGGCACATTGCAGGACTCATCGGCGCTACCCAGTCGCTGGATCGTCTCAACTTCTGGAACAGTATAGCAGGCGACATTATGAGCATTAGTGGGAATGGCACTGTCGGCATTGGAACGACCAACCCGTCTTATCGCTTGCATGTGGAGACGAATACAGGCGGACCGGCTATCTTTGGAGACCATACCGCGACCAGCGGCACGGCCTACGGCGTGTATGGGCTAAGCGCCAGCACCTCGGGCACGGGCGTGTATGGCAGGGCAACCGCCACCAGCGGCACGCCCCAAGGCGTGTCCGGGGTAAGCGACAGCACTGATGGCACGGGCGTGTTCGGATATGCAACCGCCACCAGCGGTGCAACCTACGGTGTGCATGGGGTCAGCGCCAGCACCGCGGGCACGGGCGTGTACGGCGAGGCAACTGCCACCAGCGGCGTAAACTACGGTGTGTATGGGCGAAGCGCCAGCGCCTCGGGCACGGGCGTGTATGGCAGGGCAACCGCCACCAGCGGTACAACGAACGGCGTGCACGGGCAAAGTGATGGACCTGGAGGCAGGGGCGTGTTTGGCGAGGCAACCGCCACCAGCGGCGTAAACTACGGTGTGTATGGGCGAAGCGCCAGCACCTCGGGCACGGGCGTGCTGGGCAGGGCGTCGGCGACCAGCGGCGCTGCTTGGGGCGTATGGGGACGGACACTCAGCTCCGATTCCAACGCCTACGGCGTGTACGGAGAGGAACCCTCGGGCGGGGCAGGGCACGCAGTGTACGCTGACGGAACCTTGGCCGCCACTGGCACCAAGTTGTTCCAGATCGACCACCCCCTCCGCCCCGAAACCCACTACCTCAACCACTTCTGCACGGAAGCCCCAGAACCCATCAACGCCTACTCGGGTACTATCACCACCGACGCGCAGGGCTACGCCGTCGTGCAACTGCCCGACTACTTCGAAGCCATCAACCGCGACTTCCGCTATCAGCTCACGGTCATCGACGCCAGCGACGACTTCGTGCAGGCAAAAGTGGTACGCAAAATCCAGAACAACCAGTTCGTCATCCGCACCAGCAAGCCCTTCGTGGAAGTCAGCTGGGAAGTGAAAGCCGTCCGCAACGACCCGTGGGTGCAACGCTACGGCTTCCAGACCGAGCAGGAGAAGGAGGACGCGATCAAGGGCAAGTACCTGAACCCCGAACTCTACGGGCAGCCGAAAGAGCGCGGGATCTTCTACCATCCTGACCCTGAACCCGCACCGAACGAACCGACCAAGCCGTAATACGCGCACCTTCAGCCCCTCCCCGCACTACTGGGGAGGGGCGCCTGAACCCCGCTCGTCCCTTCATCACGATAAAGACCTACGGAAATCTGTTCAGGATTTTGCAGGCTCTTTTTGGTATCATATGGGAATGGAGACAACAACCATGGCTAAACAATCGCTCCGCAGTTCGGCGACCATCACCAACTCGCAAACACGACGACGCACCGCGTGCGCCCTCATCGCGCTCACGATTGTCAGCACAAACGCATCCTTCGCCCAGCTCACCCTGCCCTACTCAGGGTCAGGCGCCAACACCACCCAACTGTTCCAGATTACCCAGAACGGCACAGGCATCACAGCACAGTTCCTGCTCAACAACACCACCACCTTCCAGCCTGCCCTGCTGGGACAGAGCATCAGCCCCACAGGCACGGGCGTGCTGGGCAGGGCGTCGGCGACCAGCGGCACAACCAACGGCGTGTATGGCTGGGCAGACAGTCCCAGCGGGCGCGGCGTCTTTGGCACAGCAACCGCGACGAGTGGGTTTAGCTTTGGCGTCTGGGGTCAGAGCAGCAGCCCTGCGGGCACAGGCGTGTACGGGGTGGCGCTCTCGCCCAGCGGCTCGACCTATGGGGGTCGTTTTGAGGCGGGCAGTTTTGACGGCACGGGCGTTTATGGGGTTGCGGTGGCGACTTCGGGTGTGAACTACGGCGTGGTGGGTCGCACGAACAGCCCGAACGGATACGGCGGTTATTTTGTGGGGCGCGGATACTTTTCGGGTGATGTCGGGATTGGCGTAAGCAGTCCGTCTCATCGCTTGCATGTGGAGACGGACACAGGCGGACGGGCAATCTTTGGAGACCATACCGCGACCAGCGGCTCCACCTACGGCGTGTATGGGGCAAGCGCTAGTCCCGATGGCAGGGGCGTGTATGGCATACACACTGCCACTACAGGAACTGCGCCAGGCGTGCACGGCGTCACCGACTCCACCAGCGGCAATGCCGTCGGCGTGCTGGGCGTAGTTAGCTCCACCAGTCCTGGCGGGTTGTCCACTGCTGTGCGTGGGATTAATAATGGCACAGGCAGTACTGGCATCGGTGTCTGGGGCTCTCATGCTGGTTCTGGCTGGGGTGTGTACGGTACGAGTGTCTCGGGCATAGGCGTGTATGGCGAGGCAACTGCAACCAGCGGCGCGACCTACGGCGTGTGGGGGCAAAGCGCCAGCGACTCAGGCATGGGCGTGTTCGGCGAGGCAACCGCCACCAGCGGCGCGACCTACGGCGTGTATGGGATCAGCGACAGCACCTCAGGCACGGGCGTGTACGGTTGGGCAACCGCGACCAGCGGCACGACCCACGGCGTGTATGGGGTAAGCGACAGCACTGATGGCACGGGCGTGTTCGGATATACAACCGCCACCAGCGGCGGGACATACGGCATGGTTGGGCAAAGCGACAGCGCCTTAGGCACAGGCGTGTACGGTTGGGCAACCGCGACCAGTGGCGCGACCTGCGGCGTACGGGGAACGACCACTAGCCCCGATTCCAGCGCCTACGGCGTCGTCGGACAGGAGCCTAATGGCGGGTCAGGGCACGCGATGTATGCTGTCGGAACTTTCGCCGCCACAGGCACCAAGTCGTTCCAAATCGACCACCCCCTCCGCCCCGAAACCCACTACCTCAACCACTTCTGCGCCGAAGGTCCCGAACCCTACAACCTCTATCGGGGCAATATCACCACCGACGCGCAGGGCTACGCCGTCATACAGCTGCCCGACTACTTCGAAGCCATCAACCGCGACCCGACCTATCACCTGACCGTGATTGACGCCAGCGACGACTTCGTACAGGCAAAAGTGGTGCGCGAAATCCAGAACAACCAGTTCGTCATCCGCACCAGCAAGCCGTTCGTGAAGGTCAGCTGGCGCGTAGAAGCCGTCCGCAACGACCCGTGGGTGCAACGCTACGGCTTCCAGTCCGAGCAGGAGAAGTCCAAAGAGGCGCAGGGCAAGTACCTGAACCCCGAACTCTACGGGCAGCCGAAAGAGCGCGGGATCTTCTACCATCCTGACCCTGAACCCGCACCGAACGAACCGACCAAGCCGTAATACGCGCACCTTCAGCCCCTCTCCCGCCGGCGGGAGAGGGGCGTCCGTCTACTTCCGCACCGCGCCGACGGTGTATTCGTAGCGCATCGGGTTGTAGCGCTGATAGCCCTTCGGCGGGAACATCTGCTGCGATTCGGGGTTGTCGGCGTACATACTGCGCCCGTGCTGGATGAAGTATTCGAACTCGTGGCGGAAGTTTTTGATGAAGGCGCGCACGGGCCATGCCGCCGCGTCGCCCAGCGCGCAGAAGCTGCGCCCGTCGATCTGGTCGCAAATCTCCAGCAGCAGGTCAATGTCCTCCATGCGCCCCTTGCCCTGCAGGATGCGCTCCAGAATCTGTACCATCCAGCGGGTACCCTCGCGGCAGGGGGTGCATTTGCCGCACGATTCGTGGGCGTAGAACTCCGCCGTGCGCCACGCGAAATGCACGATGCAGGTATGCTCGTTCAGCACCATGCAGCCCCCACAGCCGACCATGCTACCTTTTTCCATCAATTCTTCATAGCCGATGATGGCGTCGGCGCATTTTTCGGCGGTCAGGATGGGCATCGACGAGCCGCCCGGGATGACGCCCTTGAGTGCGCCGCCGCGCACGCCGCCCGCCATCTCAATCAGTTCCATCAGCGGCGTGCCGAACTCGATTTCGTAGTTGCCGGGCTTGTTCACATGCCCCGACACGGAGAAGATTTTCGTGCCGCGTGAGTTCTTGGTGCTCGCGCCCAGCTGGGCGTACCATTCGCCGCCGTTATTGATGATGTGCGGCACGCAGCTAAGCGACTCGCAGTTATTGATGAGCGTCGGACTGTTCCATACGCCAGCAATCGTGGGCAGGGGCGCATGCGGGAACTTGAGTCGGGGCTGTCCGCGCTCGCCCATCAGGCTCGACATCAGCGCGGACTCCTCGCCACACTCATACGAACCTGCGCCCATGTGGATGTAGAGATCGTAGTCGAAGCCGCTGCCGAGAATGTTTGTGCCCAGATAGCCTGCGGCGTATGCCTGGTCAATCGCGTCGCGGAGCCTGCGGGCGCACTCGACATACTCGCCGCGAATGTAAATGTAGCCCCGCTGCGCGCGCACTGCGTAGCCTGCGATAATCATCCCCTCTACCAGCTGGTGCGGCGCTTTGAACATCAGTTCGAAATCTTTGAAGGTGCCCGGCTCGCCCTCGTCGGAGTTGCAAATCACATAGTGGGGCTTATCATCGTCTTTGGGCAAGCCGTTCCACTTAATCCATGCGGGGAAGCCTGCGCCGCCGCGCCCGCGCAAGCCCGATTTTTTGACCTCTTCGATGATTGCCTGACGTTCCATCTGGAGCGCCTTGCGCAGCGCCTGATACCCGCCGTGCTGTTCATAGACCTGTATGTCATGATAGTTCGGGACATCGACATGCTTGAGCAACAATCGGTATTCACCCATAGCGCGCCTCCGCTGAAAGTATACCTTGAACCGTCCTCTACAAAACCTCGCGAAAATGCCGATAATTGCCCCTGAACTGTCGGGAACGACTCGGTTAGTTGTAGCCGCGACTGACAGGGAGGGCAGACTGTATGTATGAAGCCTATTGGGGTTTGACCGAGCCGCCATTCGCACTGACGCCCGATCCGCGGTTCCTGTATCTGGGCAAGGAACACGAGGACGCGCTGGTGATGCTGCACTACGCCATCACACGCAACCGCGGCGCGGGCGTGCTGATGGGCGACATCGGGCTGGGGAAGACGACCATCAGCCGCAAACTGATCGAGATTTTAGACCCCGTGCAATACAAAATCGCGCTGATTGTGAACCCAATCCTCACGCCTATTCAGCTCCTGCAAGAAATTCTGCACCAGCTGGGGGTGGAGATTCATTCGCGCAATCGGCAGCAACTGGTGCAGGCGTTGCACGATCGCCTGATTCACATGTATGAGCATGGGCAGCGCGCTGTGCTAATGATCGACGAAGCGCACCTGATTCGTTCGACGAACACCTTTGAGGAGTTGCGCCTGCTTCTGAACTGTCAGATGAACGACCAGTTCCTGCTGAGCCTGATTTTGCTGGGGCAGCTGGAGCTGCAGAAAAAGCTGGAGCGCGTGCCTGCACTGAAGCAGCGTCTGGCAGTGCGCCATGTGCTGAAGCCGTTAGACCAGCAGGAGACGGCGCGCCTGATTGAGCATCGCATGCGCGTGGCGGGCTACGCGGGCGAGCGCATCCCGTTCACCCCTGACGCGCTGTACGAACTGTACCAGTTCACAGGGGGCTACCCGCGCCTGATTTGCCAGCTGGCGGACAACGCGCTACTAATGGGTATGGCGCAGAAGGCGCAGGTCATCGACGGCTACCTGATGCACGGTGTGATTCAGGACTACGAAGGGAAGGAGTGGTGAGGATGAACTTAGTGGACGCAATCCGAATGGCAAGCCAGCAACGCTTCCGTAGTCAGGCGGAGGAACCAGCCGCTGTCCCAGAGCCTGCCGTCGCACCTGCGCCAGTCGATGAGACGGAGGTGATGCAGACCGTGCGCTTCGAAGTGCGCCTGACGAATCAACAGTTGCACGACCTGCTCCAGTGGCTGGCGCGGAACATGCATCCCGTGATGACCCTGCGCGAAGCCGCGCGCTATCTGCGTCTGCACGCGGCAGAGCTGGAGACGCTTGCCGAATCGGGCGCGATTCCCGCGTTTAAGGTGGACAACAAGTGGCGATTTCTGAAAGCCGCGCTGGATGAGTGGATGCTGGCGCAACGCGCCGCAGAATACGAAGTGAAGGAGGAACCCCATGTCGCGTAAAGCGCGTTCGATGGTTAAGTCTGCGCCTGTGCTGGCGATCGATGTGGGCGCCAGCAGCGTGAAGCTCTGTGTGGGCGCGCTGCAGGGGCGGAGCCTGCGTGTGGAACGGCTTGCCGAAACGCCCTTGCCGCCTGACGCCGTGCGCGAAGGCGCGATTTTAGACCCCGACGCAGTCTACCGCGCCCTGCGCGCCACGCTCCAGAGCGCAGGCGTGAAACACAAACAGGTGTGGCTCTCGGTCGGCGGACCGCAGACCACCGCGCGTCCCGTGCGCCTGCCCCGCATGACCCCCGAAACGCTTCAGAAGTCCATCCAGTTCGAAGCAACGCGCTACCTGCCCTCGGCGGCGGAGGAGCATCTGATTGGTTTCCAGATTCTGCCCACCGCAAGCGAGGAACAGATGGAGGTGCTGCTGGTCGCTGCGCCGCGCTCCACCGCCGAGCCGCTGCTGGAGCTGGTCGAGAAGGCGGGGCTGGAGCCGCAAATGCTGGAACTGCAGCCGTTTGCGGCGCTCCGCACCGTGCAGGCAATCCACGGCGACTCGCTGCCCTACGCCTATGCGCTGGTCGATCTGGGCGGCGAGCATACACAGATTACCGTCGCCCGCAATACTACGCTGGCGCTGACGCGCTTTATCCCCATCGCCAGCAACACCTTCAGCGCCGCGCTCAAGGGCTACTTCACCTACACCGACGAGGAAGCCGAACAGGTCAAACGCGGGCTGAACCTTGAGGAACTGCTCCAGACAGGGCAACCGCAGGAGAACCCGCCGCTGCGCCTGCTGCAGCCGATTATCGACGAGCTGATTCGCGAGATTCGTCGCTCGTTAAACTACTACCAGTCGCAGTACCCCTCGCAGAGCGCGCAGGGGCGCATTGAGCGGCTCTTTCTCTATGGCGGCGGCTCGCACATGCACGGCGTCACGGCTTACTTCGAGCAGAAGCTGGGCATTCCCACACAGCGGGTCAACCCGTTCGAGGGCGAGGCTATCGTACCTGGCGGCGTCGCCATCGAGCATCTGGATTCGGGCGCACGGTGGGCGACCGTTTTGGGAACCGCACTCGCGCCGCTGGAACTCGTGCAACCGTTCGCCGAACCTGTAGACGAAACGGAACCCGCCGTCGCCACAGCGGCAGCCTGAGGAGGCGTCTATGGCAGTGATTAACCTGATTGCACAGGAGCAGCAGATTCGGCGCCAGCTGGAGCGCAAAACGCGCGTGCTGGGCTTCAGCTGGCTGAGCGTCGCAGGCGTTATCGGCGCGGGCTGGGCAAGCCTGCTGCTCTATGGCAGTAGCCTGAACGCCCAGCGCGCGCAGGTCGAAGCGCAACTCGCGCAACTGCGTCCCACCCTGCAACAACTCAAGCAGACGCAGGCGCAGCTGGGCGCGCTCCAACCGCTCATCGAAACGCTCCAGAACGCCCGCAAAGATACGGGACGCTGGCAAAAACTCTTCCAGCACTTCAGCCAGCACACACCGCAGGGCTGCTACCTCACTGGGGGAGAGTTGGGCAAACGCACAGACCCCAAAAAGCCGATGGAAATCACGCTTAAGGGAATCGCCGAGAATCAGCAAATCGTCGGCGAGTTTATGCTGCGCCTGAATCAGCACCCTGAGCTGGAGCAGGTACGCCTCGACTACAGTCAGGAGCGCGCGCTGTCCGAACTCACAACCGCCGTCGAGTTCCAGATAACCGCGCAAATCAAGGGTACTGCGCCGCCCCAATCCAGCGGGCAAGGAGGGCAAAGTGGCAGTTAGCAAACGCTTACAGCGCGCGCAACGCGCCGCGAAAATGACGGGGCTACTCACAGCCGCCACTTTCGTGCTGGGCGCGGCGAGCCTCTACCTGCCGTGGGGCACGGTTCAGGAAAACCAGACGCAACTGCACGCCAAACAGCAGGAACTGAATGAGGCGCAACAGGCTGCCAGTCAGCTTCGACAGGCGCAGGAACAACTGCAGACCACCCAGCGCGAATTGCAGTTTCTGGAGCGCGGCGTGAGCGAAGCCGCCTATGTGCCCACGATGCTCAAGCAGTTCGAGCAGACCGTGCGCGCCCTGAATCTGCAGATAGTCGCTATCCGCCCGCAGGCGACGCCCGTCAAGCCGCCCACCAGCAACACGGACGGCAACAACAACTCCAGTCAGCCGAAGGAACCGCCCAAGCCCTATGACGAGCAACTGTTCGAAATCCAGCTGCGGGGCAAGTTCTGGGATACGCTGCGCCTGCTCAAGACCCTGGAGACCTTCCCCAAAATCCTCTCGGTGCAGAGTCTGAACGCGCAGGCGAAGACCACCGCTGAACCGAGTATGGAAAATCCTGATCTGGAGGTCAAGATGGCGGTCAAAGCCTTCATCTTCCGCGAGAGTCGGGGGCAGACCAGCGCCAACGCTTCAGGAGGCTAACGATGGCGAACACGAAATCCGAACATGGCAAGCCAGCCGCGAACCCGAAGCAGTTGCTGATTCTGGCGGCGCTGTTCGCGGTGCTGATTACGGTGGGCGTCGTGCAGTTCAGTGGGCTACTGGGCGGCGGCGCGTCGCCTGCGCCGAAGCCCGCCGCGCCTTCGGGCAACGCCCCGTCGCAGGCGACCCAGACGGCGCAAACCGCTGAGAATCGGCTGTCGCTGCCGCCGCTGGAGCCGCGCGACCCGTTCCGCCCTGTGATTGCCATCGCCAGGCAAGGTCAGGAGCCGAGTCGGGCAACTCAACGCGAGCCGAACACGCGCCCGCCACGCGAAATCACAGGGACGCCGCCCATTGCGCCGATGACGCTGCCGCCTACAGGACAACTCAGCTTGCAGCCCGCCGAAAACGCGCCCGCGCCAGACCCTGATCAGCCCCAGTACGCCGTCACGGGCGTCGTGCAGGGACCGAACTCCGTCGCGATTTTAGTGGACAAAGAGGGACGCCGACGCTTCGTCAAGCAGGGCGACCTGCTGGAAGAGGGCTGGCGGATTGTCGGCATCCAGCGCGGCGCGATTGCGCTGCAAAAAGGCAAACAGCGCATTACCGTCCGCGTCGGCGAATCGACCGCCCCGAACGGAGGCAACACACCATGAGAACGCGAACATCGATACTGTTTTGGTTGCTTGGAACCCTGATAGCGTTGCCTGCGCTGGCTGCGGCGCAGGTCGTGCAGTCAGTTAATGTTTCGCAAGAGCAGGGACAGACCCTGATTGCCATCACAGGCGAGCGATTGCCGCGCCCCAGCGTGAGCGTCTGGCGCAATCAGTTCCTGATTGTGGAGTTCAATGCGCGTTTCAGCGGGCGCGGGCGCGAGGTCAGTCTGAAGACGCCGCATGTGATGAAGCTGCGCTACGGCTGGTTCTCGAATCGCCCGCCGAAGGTGCGCGTGGTGGCGACCATGCGCGGCAGCCAGCCCCACACGCTGGAGCAAACGCCCACAGGTTGGCAAGTGCGCATCGGCAGGGCGACGCCTCAGGCGACGGAGGAGACCGCGCAAGCCGACAGCCAGCCCACCGACGCGCCGCCCAAGCCGACGGTATCAGCGAGCGCGCGTCCCACACCCCCACGCACCTACGCGCCTGAGCCGAAGCCTGCACACGAGGAGACAACTGTTGCTCGTGCGCCTGAACCGCCGCGTCCCAGCGCGCCCCCCAGAATCCTCGTCTCGCTCGATTTTGTGAACGCCGAGATTGGCGATGTGCTGAAGGCGCTGGCGATTCAGTCGGGCGCAAACATCATCACCGCGCCCGATGTGAAGGGAACCGTGACGGTGAGCCTGAGCCGACTCACGGTCGAGGAGTCGCTGAACCTGATTACGCGCCTGAGCGGCTACCGCTACGAGAAGATTGACAATACCTATGTGGTGGGCACAGAGGCATCGCTGAAGGCGTTCCGCGCGACGCCTGCGCCTGCCGAGACCCCCAAGCCGCGCACGGTTGAAGCGCTCACCTTCAAGGTCGCCAGGCCGGGCGACATCGCAACCTATCTCGGCGCACGCTTCCCTGAGCTGAAAATCACGCCCTCTGGCGAGAAAGACGCAGCGTACCTGCTGATTGAGGGCGACGAGGAGACGGTCGCCCGCGCCCGCGACGCCGCCTACGCCTTCGAGCAGCAACTCACGGGCAGCGTGGAAATTGTCACGGAGGTCTATCGCGTCAAGTTCGCCGATTCGCGCGATCTGGCGCGGATTGTGACGCAGTTAGTGCCGGGCGTCACGGTCTCGCTCGGTCCCGACGCGCTGCTCAGTCGCGGCGGCATGGGCAGCAGCGCAGGGGGCGGCGGGCAGACAGGTTCGATGACGGGCGGTGAGGCGCCCAGCGCGACCGCCCAGCAGATGGGCGCGCCTATGCAGGGCGGCGAGAGCGGCGCATCGGCGCAGGGAGCGCAACCGCCCAACACGCTCGTGCTGGTCGGCACGGCGCGCGAGGTGCTGCGCGCCCTCGAAATCCTGCGCAAAGTAGATGTCAAGCAGCCGCAGGTGGTCATCGAGGCGAAGGTGATGGACATCTCCGAAGGCAGCCTCAAATCGCTGGGGCTGAACTGGAACATCCTGCAGTCGGGCAGCATCAACACGCTCGACCGCACGGCGAACCGCCTGCCCCTGCCCGACAGCACCACCAATACCCCCAATCAGCAGGGCGTCGGGTTCAACCGTGATGGACAACTTGGGCTGGACTTCACCATCGTCAAAAAGCCCATCGACTTCTCCGTCACGCTGAACGCGCTGGCGGAAGACCGTCGCAACCGCCTGCTGGCGAACCCGCGCGTCGCCACGCTCGATGGACGCCCGGCGACCATCTTCATCGGCGACGAGGTGAACTATGTCAAGCTCATCCAGCAGACGCCGCAGGGCGCGAATGTGCAGACCGACACGGTGCAGGCGGGCATTATCCTGCGCGTGCTGCCGCGCGTGCATGAAGACAACTCCATCACGCTGCACATCCAGCCCGAAGTGAGCGTCATCACGGGCTTTCTGGATGTGCCCGGCGGTGGACGCCTGCCCCAGCTCGCACGGCGCAACACCGACACCACCATCCGCGTGAACAACGGCGAGACAGTCGTCATCGGCGGGCTAATCCGTGAGGCGGACATCAAGACCATCCAGAAAGTGCCGCTGCTGGGCGACCTGCCGTTTCTGGGCTATCTGTTCCGACGCACCAGCACCTCACGCGACAAGTCGGAAATCATGATCAGCCTCACCGTGCGCGTGATCGAGTAGACGAACCCATAACACAGGGGCGCGCTCGCCGCGCCCCTTTTCTACGACTCGCTTTCGGGCTGTACCTGATACGCCAGCAGGATAGCTTCGGCGACTTCCGCGAGCGGTTTGCCCGTCTGTTCGGCGGTTTGCTGCAGGCGGCGGAAGGCGTCCTCTTCAGCGAGACCGAGCTGTTGCATCAGCACGCGCTTGGCGCGTCCGATGCGTCGCCGCGCCTGAATCTCCTGCGCGAGGTTCAGGTTCTGGGTCTCCAGCGCGCGCAACTCGCGGTAGCGGCTGACGGCGACCTGAATGGCAGGCGCGAGGTCCGCCTCGCGAAACGGCTTGACCAGATAGCCCAGCACGCCCGCGCGGTCGGCGCCCATGACCATCTCCGGCTCGCTGTAGGCGGTCAGCACCAGCACGGGGGCAATCCGCTCCCGCGCCAGCCGCCGCGAGAGTTCAATCCCGTCCATTTCGGGCATCATGATGTCGGCAATCACGAGGTCGGGCTGGAGCGTGCGCGCAAGCTGGAGCGCGTCAGCGCCGTTATCTGCCTCGCCCACCACCTCGTGCCCCATCGCCTCCAGCATTGCCCGCAGGTCGAGGCGAATCACGGGTTCATCGTCCACGATTAGCACGCGATAGGCTTTCATTCGTTGCTCCCTTCCACAATCACTTCCACGCCGCGCGGTTCGAGAGATTCGCGCAGCCGTTCCGCCAGTCGCACGACGCCGGGCTGTTCGGTCTCGGCGTGCCCGCCTTCCAGCAGCACGATGTCGCGCGCCCACGCCTCCCATGTGTGGTGGTGGCGCACTTCGCCCGTGAGCAGGGCGTCGGCGTGCGCGCGCTGGGCGTCGGGCAAATAATCGCCGCCGGAGCCGCCCACCACCGCCAGCGTGCGCACAATCTGGCTGGGCTTGCCGTACACGCGCACATAGGGGTTGCCCAGCTTCTCGGCGAGGTAATCGCGCAGCTCGCGGGCGAGCATCGGCTTGGGCAGCGCGCCGACGCGCCCCAGCGCATGCTCCGCCTGCGTGTGCAGCGGATAGACATCGTAGGCGACCTCTTCGTAGGGGTGCGCGCGGAGCATCGCGTTCACCACCGTGTTCAGGCGTTCGGCGGGGGTGAGCATCTCGATGCGCAGCTCTTCGGCGTGTTCGCGCGCGCCCACCTGCCCCAGATAGGGGTTCGCGCCCTCCATCGGCTCGTAAGTGCCCGTGCCTGCCGTGTAGAACGCGCATCGCCGATACAGCCCGATGACGCCCGCGCCTGCGTTCGCCATCGCGTCGATCACGGCGTCCGCATGCGCCGTTGGGGTGAACACAGCGATTTTGTAGCGCTTCTGCGCCGGACCCTCGCCAAACGGGCGCACTTCGGTCAGCCCCACCACCTCCGCCAGCGTGTCGTTGACCCCGCCGGGCGCGACATCCCAGTTCGTGTGAACGGCAATCAGCGCGATTCGGGCGGCGCACAGCCCCTGCACCGCCTGCCCCACAGGGTCATCGAAGCGCACCTTGCTCAGCGGGCGGTAGATCAGCGGATGGTGCGTCACCAGCAGCTGGCATTGACGGTACTGCGCGCTGGCGACCGTGCGCGGGTCGGGGTCTAACGCCACCAGCACGCGCTCCACCGACTGATTGGGGTCGCCAATCTGCAAGCCCACCGGGTCGTTCGGGAACGCCCATTCGGGGGGCGCAATCTCGTTGAGGAAGCCAAGCGCCTCACGCACCGATACTGCCATAGCGGGGGGAATTGTACCTACTGGCTCCAGTTGCCCGGCGGGTCGTTGCGCAGTCCCAGCCAGCAAAGTCGCCCCAGCACGACGCCCAGCACGGCGGTCAGCGCCAGCACCCCGTGCGGGCTTAGCCCCAGCAGACGCGGCGCGTTCTGCACCACTTCAGGCGGCATCAAGGGCACGGTAATCAGCGCGAACAGCCCGGTGACCATCGCGAAGACAGACATCGTAATCAGGAACACCCAGCCGATGGCGAGGCGCATCAGCAGAAAGATGCCGCCCAGCACCTGGATGGTTGCGAAAAAGCGCAGGCTGAGCGGCGTCGGCGCGCCCTGCAGCGCCGTCCACCAGATACTCGCGCCCACCAGCAGCCAGAACAGGGCAATCAGTCGCGTTGTTGCTTTCATTAATCGATGCCGATTATACCCCTTCAGGGTATCCTACCTGCGGATGTCGGAGCTGCTGTTGACCGTGCAGATTGTGAACTGGAACGCGCGGGAGCCACTGCGCGCTGCCCTGCGCTCAATACGCGCGCACCCGCCGCAGTGTCCCTACGAAATCGTCGTGCTGGACAACGCCTCCAGCGACGGCAGCGTGCAGATGATCGAGAAAGAGTTCCCCGAAGTGCGCCTGCTGGTCAGCGAGCAGAATCTGGGCTTTTCGCGGGGGCACAATCTGGCGGCGCGCGCCGCGCAGGGTAGGTACCTCTTCATCCTGAACCCCGACACGGAGGTGCTGCCCGGCGCGCTGGATTTGCTGGTGGAGTACGCCGAGCGCCATCCTGAGATTGCCGTCCTCGGACCGAAGATTCTGAACCCCGACGGTAGCCTGCAATACTCGTGTCGACGGTTTCCGAACCCGACCGCCGCGCTGTTTCGCAACACGCCGCTGGGCAGGCTCTTTCCCAACAACCCCTACACGCGCGACTACCTGATGACCGACTGGGACCACAACTCGGTTCGCGAGGTGGACTGGGTGTCGGGCGCGGCGCTGTTCATTCGGCGCGCCGTTTACGAGCAGCTGGGCGGTTTTGACGAGCGATTTTTCATGTATTGCGAGGACACCGACCTGTGCTATCGCGCGTGGGAAGCGGGCTACAAAGTGGTCTATTATCCCGAACCGAAGATTGTTCACGCGATTGGGCGCAGCACAGACCTGGTGGCGAACCGAATGATTATCACCTTTCACAGGAGCATGTACCTGTTCTACAAGAAGCACTACGCGCGGAAGACTTTCCCCTTGTTGCGCCCGCTCGTGCCTGTGGGGTTGTCGTTGCGAGCGTCGCTGTTTCTGCTGAAGAATTACTGGGACGCCCTGCGTCGGCGGCTACGGCGTCGGTAGGGGTGCTATCGTCCCGTGCGGCGGCGCAGCACGATTATCCCGCCTCCGGAGAAAATCAGCAGCGCAAGCATCGAGCCCGGTTCTGGAACCCAATAGCCCCCACCGTTGCCGTAGGAACGCCACTCGTCGATTCGAAGGCGCACGAACAGCGCGGCGTGGTCGGAGGCGTTCTGACTGTCGGTGATGTCGAAGCCTGCGGGCAGTCCGCCCGTGGGGAATCGGCGCGTGTTGAAAATCGTCGCCTCCAGCACATTGATACGATCGCGTCCGGGTTCAGTGGCGGAGACCATGAGGTAATCCAGCCGTCGGCGCAGGTCGGAATTGCGGTCTGAAACCTGGTAGGTGCGCTTGCCGCCGAGCGCATCCACAGGTACGGTATCGCGCAGGCGCGCCGATTGCACCGTGCTGATGGGCGCGTAAACCCGCCCGTCGGGGAGCGTCCCGCCAATATCGAAGGTCGAACTCAGGTCGGGGTCTTCGTTCTCGTTGAGGTCGCCGCCCAGCACATACGCCGCGCGACGGTTGCGCACGCGCCAGTCGCGCACACGGTCGCGCGTGTTCTCGGCGTTGGTCTGACGGGCGACGGCGTCGCTGGTGTAGCCGCCCGCCTTGAAGTGCGCCCCAAACACGCCCAGCCCGTTCGTGCCCGGCACATCAATCAGCCCAATCGTCAGCCCGCGATTGGGCGAGCCAATCCCCACATCGGTGATATTCTGAAACGGGTAGCGGCTAATCACCGCGTTGCTGATCCAGCCGTCCGAGAGGCGGTTGACATAAATATAGTAATCCTGATTGCGCTGCGGGTTCGTCCCGAAAAAGGTCAGGTTATTGCGCACGAAGCTATCCAGCGCGCTCTCCTGCGTAAGGGCGTTCCAGCTGGTGCGCGTCTCGCCGCCGACCTCCTGCAGGAGCACAATATCGGGGCGCAGATGATTCATAATCTTGGCGACATAGGGCTGCTGCGCGTCGTTCGGGTTGTTCACGCCGACCGCGCGCTTGATGTTCCAGCTGAGAATGCGCACTTCAGTCGCGCCCGCCAGCGCAATTAGCATTCCCAGCGTCAGCATCAGTCCAAAAATCCGTTGTCCTTTCATAAGCAACCAGCCGATTATCGCACCGCGTGCGTTGTGAGCAGGTTAATGCGCCGCATCAGCCAGAGCGCAAGCAGTCCCAACCCCACACCCAGCAGTATACCCCATCCCGTGCGCTGGAGCGAGACCAGCAGCGGGCTGTGCAGATGACAGAAGGTGTTCACGAGCGAGACCTGTCCAATCGTTGCGAGAAACATCGTCAGGGGCAGGAGGCGCGTCTGGCGCATCAGCAGCATCGCCGCGCCGATGACCAGCGCGGGATGCCCGATCAGGAACTCTTTGGTGCGGGGACGCACATTCATTACGGTCTCCAGCAGGGCGCGCAGGCGCAGCTCCCAGTCAGGAACCGCGCCGGGCGCTTCGTTGCCCGTGCGCAGCAGCATCAGCCCCACCGCCGCCAGTATCACCAGCGCGAGCAACACCTGCCCCCACAGCACGGGGCGTGTGAGCCACTCGCGCCAGAAGTCCCACCGCCCGACCACCCACGCTGTGTAGAAGCCCAGCACGAGCAACAGGGGCAGCGCGTGCGCCAGCTTCACTCCTGCGAACTGGTCTGCCTTAATCAGGAACGGCGTTTCGGCGAGCAGTCCCACGATGTGCAGCGCGCCCATCAGGCTCCAGGCGAAGGGCACAATCAGGAGCCGCGCGCCCTGCCACAGGTTGGGCATGCCGCCCGGCGCAAGCCATGCCATCGCCAGCATGCCGACGGTCGGGAACAGCAGCGCGGCGGCGAGCGCGACGAGTTTGCGCCCCATCGGGAACAGGCACAGCGCGGCGCATAGCCCACCCAGCGCCAGCGGCGCAAGCGCCCACACCCCCGTGCGCCGAAACAGCGTCAGCAGCCAGCCGCCCAGCACGCCCACACCCAGCCCCGCCAGCGCAAACTGCCACGCGGAAGGCTGCAACGCGCCAAAGGGACGCGCGCCCGACTCTCGGATGACATACCCCGCGCGCTGAAGCCGATGGGTCAGGCTCTGGAGCAATTCGCGCAGGGTTGCGGTGTCCGCGCCCGCCGCGCGCAGGTACAGCACGCGGATATTGCGCTCCTGCGCGGCGCGCTCCAGACGCTCCACAATCTCATTCGGCGACAGCAGCAGCGACTCGGCAAGCCCGACGCTATGCACACGCACGGTACGCTCGGGGATTGCCCCCATCAGGTTGCCCGCGCCCGCCTGTTTGGCGAACTCGATTGCGCCGAAACGCATGCCGTTTGCTTTAATGTTGTGCGCGGTCGCCTGCAGTCCGGGGCGGTAGCCCAGCGCCTGATCGCCCGCGAAAATCAGTAGCGACGCGCCCTGCTCCCGCGCGAACAGCAGGCTGCCGCGCAGCGCGAGCGGCGTGACGCCCTGCGGATTGACCAGCCGCGCGATGATCGGCTTGCCCCCTGCGCGTACTTGCGCCACCTGCACGGGATCCAAGCCCAATCCGATTTGCGCGACGGTCGCCGCATCGCCAACGACCCAGAATCGCGCCCCACGCGCCGAGCGTACCTCAATCGCGGGCGCATCCTGGGGCGGCTGGAGTTCCACCCGCGCCTTGAGCGCGAGCATGCGCTTGGCTTGCTGGAAGCGCGCCTCGCTCAGCAGGTAGGTCGGCGTCGACGCAGGGATGGGCGCGCCCCAATCCGCGAGCGTGCCCTCCGTGAGCGCGACGCTGAACGGCGTGCTGAACCCCTGCAGCCATGCGGCGACGGGTTTGCCCTCCGCGCTCGCCCACTGCGCGACATCGGGGTAGTCCAGCGCCAGCTCGACCGAGCGGTTCGCCTGCTCGACGCGCAGGCGTTGCAGCGCCGCCGCGCCCGCCGCCAGCGAAGACACTATCAGCCCAACCGCGAGCAGCGCGCCCGAAAGCCTCATCGCACCACGCGCCTGCCATCATACACGGGCGAGACCCTGCGCTGCTTGCGAATGTAGTCCGCGACGACATCCAGCAGCACTTTGCCCGTGTCGGCATACGAGACGCCCAGCGGCTTCAGATAGCGGTCAGCGAAATACGAATTGGTCGTGCCCTTGTAGATTCGGTCGTCTTCAATCGGCGCGCCGTTAATGGTCGCTTCCAGTAGCTGGCGGTTCTGCACGCGATAGCGGATGCCGCTCACGGTCGGGCGCTGCTCGGCGAGCAGGCGTTTGAGGTCGCGCCCCGTGATTTCGAAGCGCACCACCGTGTTGCCGAAGGGCATCATCCGCGCCAGGTCGTAATAGCGGATTGCGCCGCGCGCCAGCTCGATGCGGATGCCGAACATATTCTGCAGATCGAAGTCCACGCCGAAGCTCGCGCGCACGGCGTCGCCCACCAGGTAGTAGTGCGCGAAGTCGTCGCCGCGCTGCACGAAGTCGTCCGTCGCCTCGCCCACGACGCGCCCGTACTTGCCCGCGATGCGCTTCCAGTAGCCGTTCAGCACGCGCCGCGTCTCAGGGTGCTCGGGAATGTCGGCGGTGATGGGGATGAGCTGCCCCTTGTAGCCAACCATTTCGAGGCGGTTCGTGTCGATATCGCGCCAGAAGAGCAGATCCAGCCTGCCCAGCTCGCCGCCCCACTGGTGCGCCTGCACAATCACCGTGCCGCCCAGATTCACGGGGGCTTTCTGCTGCCACTCGATGAAGCGCGGCTCGGCGAGGCGCGTGTGCGAGTGCCCGCCGATAATCACATCGATGCCGGGCGCTTCACGCGCGAGTCGCTCATCGTCGCCGATGCCCAGATGCGAGATGAGAATCACCACATCCGCCTGCTGGCGCAGCTGGGGTACAAGCTGGCGCGCGACCTCGAACGGGTTCTGTACCTCCACGCGCTCGCGCGCCCCGCGATAATTCTGCGTGTCGGTGATTACCAGCCCGAAGAGCGCGACGCGCAACTCGCCGACTTGCGTAATCGTGTAGGGGGGCACGAGCGGCTCGCCTGTGTCGCGATAGCGCAGGTTCGCACACACGGTCTGGAAGCGGCTCATCTGCACCAGGCGCAGCACCTGATCGAGCATGTTGCTGAACTCGTGATTGCCCAGCGTGCCGAAGTCGTACCCGCAGGTGTTCATGCACGCCACATCCGCCTCGCCGAGGAACTCCAGCGAGAAGGGCGTGCCGTCCATGTAGTCGCCTGCGTCGATGACCAGCGACGGGTAGGGCTGCAGCTGTTCGCGCAGTCGCTGGATCAGGGTCGCCCGTCGCGCCACCCCGCCGATGTTCGTCTTGTGCGGCATCTGCGCCACGGGCGAGTCGGGCGCAACGCCTTCGGGGTAGCTGAACGGGAGCAGGTGTCCGTGCGTGTCGTTCGTGTGCAGGATGGTGAGACGGAACCATCGCCCGCTGGAGTCCGCGCTGTAGCCCAGCTGCAGCACAAGCCCCAGCAGGCTGAAAGTGAACCACAGTTTTTTCATCTTATTTCTCCGCTTTCGCCGCCTGCGCGGCTTTGATGGCTTCCTTCCGACGCTGTTTCAGCCGTTTCATGCGCCGATGGCGTCGCTGACGCAACTCGCGTACACGCATTCGCATAGGCAACAACCTCCATTCTGTAGACTGACGACCATGCCGTCGTGGGGCTAATTCTACCCGCTCAGGTATAATCCCCGCGCTATGCTACGGACGGCGAGCCACCCGTGGATGACGCGCGTGCGTCCCACAGCGACCTACACGCTGCAGGGCGTGCGCGTCGAGCTGTATGTGCTGCCCCATACCAGTTTGCATCGTGTGGCGGCAGACGCGCTGATTGTGGCGACGGACGCCACGATGCGCATGACGAAAGGCTTCCGCAAGCAGCTGCGCGACTATGCGGGGTTCAATCTGGTGGAGCAGGAGGCGGTCTCGTGCGCGCCGCTGCCGCCGCTGGGGATTGCCATCACGGGCGCCGGACGCACGCGCTTTAAACATCTGCTGCATGCGAACCTGTACGACGCGCAATACACCACCGCGCCCGATTTGCAGGCGCAGGCGCTGGCGAACGCGCTGCAGGTCGCATCGGAGCGCGGCTGGAGCAGTCTCGCGATTGCCGACTACACACTCGATTTGCGCCGCGCGCTCGCCGAAGAGACCGCATGGACGATTGCGCAGGCGATTGCCCAGCGCCCATCCAGCATCCAGCAGTTCAAGCTGATTTGCACGGACGCGGTGAACGGCTGGGCGTACCAGCAGGTACTGGGCTGGATAGCCGCGCGCGGCTTCGAGCCATATCCCGCGATGTACCGCATCCGCCACACGATGCTCCATGCGGCGCAGGGCGACTGGAGAAGCGTCCCGGCGCACGGGTTGTGGCGTTTCACGGATTCGAATCTGAACCCTTCAGACCCCGTCGTGGCGCGGGGCGGGGCGATTCTGCGCGAGAAGGTACACGCGCTCGCGCCGATTGCGCTGGGCGACGCGGCAATCAGCGCGGGCGGCGCACTGGCGCAGCCCTTTGTGATTCATCTGGCGGCGCTGGAGGGCGGGCGAATCGCTTCGAGCGATGCGGTACAGTCTGCCGTGCGCGCCGCGCTCGCGCTGGCGCATACCCAGTGGCTGCGCACCGTGCTGATTCCAACGCCCAATCCCCTGCAGGGGCTATCGGCGGAGGCGTTCGCCGCGCTCGTCGCCGAGACCATCAGCGACTACCTGCACGAGACGCTCACGCGGATTGAACGGTGTATCCTGCTGGGCGCCAACGAAGCCGAGTTTCGGGCATGGCAGGGCGCGGTGAGCCATCTGCGTGAGATGCTTAGCCTGCCGCCGCTGGAAACGACGGCTTGAGACCACCCCGCTTCGAACGATTCACAGTCCGCGCAGGGAGCGTGAGGCGGAATCGACGCCCGGCATAGCGTCCGCTTCGGGGTCAATCCCGCGCAACATCATCCCCTGTCCGCGCGAGAGGTGCGTCGCGACGGTGGGGTGGTCGGTCGGGTCGCGCATCTGAATCAGCAGCGTGGTGCGCGCCTCCTGAGTCGTGTTCACGCCCGAGCCGTGAATGGTGAGGTAGTTGAACACCACCACATCGCCCGCCTGCGCAGGCACGGGAGTCGCCCGCTCCAGCGGGTACTCGTCCACCGGCAGATGCCAGCCGCCTTCGGGATTGTGCGGCACGGGTCCCAGTTTGTGGCTGCCCGGAACCACCAGCAGGCACCCCTTCTCAATCGGCGCGTCGTCGAAAAACACAATCGCCGCCAGCATCGTGTGCTTCTCGTGGGGGAAGTAGGGGTAGTCCTGATGCATGGGGAACGGCGCGCCGCGTTCGGGCGGCTTGATGAACAGCTTCGTGTGGTGCAGCTGGATATTGGGTCCAATCAGGTCGGCGATTCGGTCGGTCAGGCGCGGGTCGCACATCAGGCGCGTGAACGCCGCGCTGTGGAACTGCGCGTTGTGGCAGTGGAGCAGAGTGGTGGGCGCGTCGCTCACCAGTTTCGCGCTGCCCCACTGGGCGTGCAGCGATTCTTCGCCGCCCTGCGCCCGCGCCAGCCGCTGGATTAGCGCGTGCGCCTCCGCGCGCAGGTACGCCGCCTCTTCCGCCGTGAACACCCCCGCCAAATGCAGGTAGCCGTTCTCATGATAAAACGCAATCTGTTCGGGCGTGAGCGCGTACTGTTTCTGGTCAGTGAGCATCGTCGCCTCCTAAAGCGCCTTTTCGGGCGCGATGTATTCGTAGCCGAACTGCTCGGCGATGGGCTGAAGCGTCACTTTGCCATGCACGATATTCAGCCCCAGACGCAGCGCGGGGTCATGGCGGCACGCCTCCTGCCAGCCGTGTTCCGCCAGGCGCAGGATGTAGGGCGTGGTGATGTTGGTCAGCGCGTAGGTGGAGGTGCGCGCGACCGCGCCGGGCATGTTGCTCACCGCGTAATGCACCACGCCGTCCACCACATAGGTCGGCTCGCGGTGAGTGGTGGGGCGAATCGTCTCCGCCAGTCCGCCCTGATCGACGGAGACATCGACCAGCACCGCGCCTGTTTTGAGGGTGGGGAGCATCTCGCGCGTGATGAGGATCGGCGTGCGTCCGCCCGTGACATAGATGGCGCCGACGATGAGGTCTGCCTGGCGCGTCGCCTCGCGCAGGTTGGCGGGGTTGGAGTAAAGCGTGTCCACATTCGCGGGCAAGGTCTCTTCGAGGGCGCGCAGGCGGGCGACATTGATGTCCAGTATCAGCACACGCGCGCCGAACCCCGCGGCGATACGGGCGGCGTTCGCGCCGACCACGCCCGCGCCAATCACCACCACGGTGCCGGGCAGCACGCCCGGCGCGCCCGCCAGCAGCACCCCGCGCCCGCCCATCGGACGCTCCAGACACCACGCGCCGACCTGTACCGCCATGCGCCCCGCAATCTCGCTCATCGGCAGCAGAATCGGGTGCGCCCCGTCGGGCGTCTGGATGGTCTCGTAGGCGATGCACACCGCGCCGCTGTCGACCATCGCGCGGGTGAGCGACTCGCTCGCCGCGAAGTGGAAAAAGGTGAACACCACCTGCTGGGGGCGGATGTGGGGATACTCCTGAGGCAGCGGCTCTTTGACCTTGACAATCATTTCGGCGTCGCGCCACACCTGTGCGGCGTCGTCCACCACATGCGCGCCCGCCGATTCGTATTCGCAGTCGGGGATGCCTGTGCCGTCGCCTGCGCCGCGTTCAATCAGCACCGTGTGCCCGTGCTGGGTGAGCACCTCCACGCCCGACGGCGTCATCGCCACGCGGTACTCGTCGGGCTTAATCTCCTTCGGGACGCCAATAACCATCGCGCCTATAGTGTACCTGAAGCGCGGGCTACTTCGCGGGCGACCAGCGCGGGGTGATGTGGTCGCCCGATTGGGTGCGCTGGGTTAGTTCCGAACCGTCGATGCGCACGGTGTAAATCTGGCGGCTGCCCGGCGCGCCCATGGCGAACACGAGCCGCTGCCCATCAGGCGCCCAGTGCGGGTGGTACACCTCGCCTTCCACAATCAGCGTCGGCGGACCGCCCGTTTCGGGCACAGTCGCCAGCCCAAGTCGCTTGAGCGAGCCGTCGTTGCGCCGTTCGCACAGCACGAACGCCACCCGCGCGCCGTCGGGCGACCAGACGACCTCGATGGCGGCTTCCGCGTTGTCGGGCGAGAGCCACAGCGGGCGCGGCTGCACCTCGCCTGCCGTCTCGCCGAAATCGAAGCGGATTACGCCCCCCACGCGCCGCTCGCCTTCGGGTAGGGGCACAATCAGCCCCGCGCCGCTCACTACCAGACTCCTGCCCGAAGGCGACCAGTCGATGTCCACCTGCTCGCCGGCAATCACCACCGGCAGGGTGAACTGCTGTTGCGCCTGCGTGAGGTCCTGCAGCACGACCTGCTCGCCGTCGTCGATGCGTTGCACGGCGGCGATGAGGTTGGGGTCCGGGCGCTTCGCGTAGCGGAAGGCGACCTGCCCGTACTGCTCGCGCACCTGCAGCATCTGCGACGCTGAGGGGATGAGCTGGAGCGCGTGAACGCCTTTGGGGTCAATCTCGGTCACCAGCCCCTGCGCAATATGCAGAATCTGTTGCCCGTCGCGGTCGTAGAGAGGCGATTGCTTCGCGCCGCCGCCCAGCGTCAGCTGCGCCAGCCCCTTGCCGTCGGGGTCAATCGTCCAGAGCTGGAACACCTGATCACGCCGATTGGACGCAAACACAATCTTTTTGCCGTCGGGCGCCCAGTCGGGGCTGCGGTCGTCGTGTTCGTCTTCGGTGAGCATCAGCGTCTCGCCGTCGGGCTTGATTACCATCAGGTCGCCGTAGGCGTCCTCGTTCAGGCGCACGCAGGCAATCCAGTCGGGTGTGTTGGGCTTGATGGGGCGCAAATCGAGGCGTCCCCACGGCTGCGAGCGAATAAGCGCGAGCGCAGCCGCCATAATCACCACAATCAGCACACCAATCAGCAGGCGTTCGCGGCGTTTGATTCGGTTCATGATTCGGTCTCAGGGGCGGTGGGCGCGTGCAGGATCAACCAAGCGACAACGGCGGACGGCGCGTCCACATTGTTCGCGATGCGCTCGATGATGCGGTTCAGCTGCCGCTCGTCGGCTTCGGTTTCGACGGGCAGGCGGGTCAGCGCGTCGCGCACGAAGCCAATCATCTCATTCAGGTAGCGGGCGCGGTTGCTGGCGAGGCTGCGTCCAGGCGTCTCGGCGAACTTGCGCCCCACCTGCTCGTAGACCGACTCCCAGTTGCTGTAGACGCGGCTTTCCGTCTCGCGCTTGCGCGTGCCCTGCTCGCTCAGGCGACGCAGCTCCTCCTGCTTGCGCAGATGCAATTGCCAATCCTGCAGCGTCGCGCCCTCGATAATCACCACCTGCGGGCGAAAGGCGTATGCCTCCTCCAGACACTGGTCAATCCATTTGCGCACGGTGGGCGCGTTCAGGTGTCCCACCAGCGAGTACGCCTCGTGGGGCAGTCCCAGCACGACCGTTTCGCCCTCGATGGTCACCAGTTGCAGGGCGTCCAGCGCGCGGTAGACCGTCGGTCCCGAAACCTTCTGCTTGATGCGCTCGCGAATGGCGCTCCATGCCTGTTGCATCTCCTGACTCATGCGACCTCCCGATGATGGCGTTGCCACAGAATGCGCAGTCCCTCCAGGGTCAGCATCGGCTCCACATGCTGGATGCTGGGGCAGTTGGGCGCGAATCGGCTCGCCAGCCCGCCCGTGGCGATTACCTGTGCGTCGTCGCCCAGTTCCTGTCGGAACAGGCGCAGCAGGTGTTCAATCGCGCCGACGGAGCCGAGCAGCACGCCGCTGCGCAGGCTCTCAGGCGTGCTTGTGCCGATGGGCTGACACGCGCCCTCCAGCGCGATTCGGGGCAGGCGCGCTGTGCGCCCCGCCAGCGACTCCAGCATCAGCTCCACGCCGGGCAAAATCGCGCCGCCCACATAGACCCCCTCGCGCGAGACGGCGTCCAGCGTGGTCGCCGTGCCGAAATCGACCACAATCACGGGCATGCCGAAGCGCTGTACCGCCGCGACTGCGTTCGCCAGCCGATCCGCGCCCACCGCCGTCGGCGGCTCATACGCCACGCGGAAGCCCAGCGCCAGTTCGTGCGACACAAACAGCGGCTCGCAGTGCAGCCACCGCCGCGCCAGCTGACGCAGCGGCTCCTCCAGCGCGGGCACGACGGAGCTAATCGCTACGCCACTAATCGGCGCCATCAGCCCTTCGGCGTCCAGCAGGGAGCGGAGCAAAATGTAGTGTTCGTCTTCCGTGCGGGCGGGGTTCGTATGCACGCGCCACGCGCGCCAGCGCCCCGATTCGTAGACGCCCAGCACGGTATGCGTATTGCCCACATCAATGCCCAGCAGCACGGCAGGGATTATACCTGAGCGCGCCTACGCCTCGCGCCCCATCGCCTGCAGGATAGCATGCGCGCTGGCGACCGCCATGCGCCCGTCGTAGCCATCGAAGGGGAGCGTCTCGTCGTACAGAATCGCACGCACGAAGCTACGCAACTCCCACAGATACGGTTCGGGCGTGCCAATCTCTTCAGGCGTGAGGCTCACCTCGTGCCCGCCGTGCTTCTTGTAGCGGATGACGCCGCTGAAGCCCGTGTGTTCCAGCGTCCCCTCCGCGCCGACGATTCGAACCGTGTAGCCGCCCAGCGCGTCGACGATGCTGCACTCGACGCTGCCGATGACGCCGCTCTCAAATCGCAGCGTCGCCTGCCAGTGCTGCACAAAATTTGGTTCGGGGAACGGCTGACTGCCCTGCGCAGCGACGACGGTGAACTCGCCCAGCAGCCAGCGCAGGTAGTCCAGCTCATGCACATTCATCTCCAGCAGCACGCCGCCGCTACATGTGGGGTCGGCGCGCCAGCCCTCGCGGAACAGGTTAATCTCGTAGCCGCGCCGCTGCAGGTTGACGGCAATCGGCGCGCCGATGACGCCTTCCTGCAGCCACTGGCGCGACTGCCAGAACAGCGGGAACAGACGCAGCACCTGCCCTGCCATCAGGCGCACGCCCGCCTGCTGCGCGGCGTGGAGCAGCGCGTCGCAGTCGGCGACGGTGAGCGCGAGCGGCTTCTCGCAGAACAGGTGCTTGCCGCGCTGAAGCGCCTGCATGCCCAGTGCGTAGTGCGTATGGGGCGGGGTCGCCAGAATGCATGCGTCGACGGCGTCCAGCAGCGCGTCGAGGCTTGGGTAGGCGGTGGTCTCTAACTCTTCGGCGGCGCGCTGGGCAAGCGTCGCGTCCACATCGTACACGCCCGTTAGACGCGCCTCGCTCAACGGACGCAACTGCCACGCGAGGTGTCGCCCGATGCCCCCCGCGCCGATTAAGCCCAGATTCAACGGTGTGTGCATAGCGCTAAAGAATCCCCGCGCGCAGCAGGTCTTTCAGTACAATCATCCCAATGGGTCTGCCCGCGTCGTCCAGCACGGGCAGGTCGCCGATTTTGGCGTGCGCGCGGTGGAATCGTTCCAGCACCTCAATCGCGAGCGGATTGCCGCGCAGGGTGGTCGGCTGGCGGGTCATCGCTTCGCTGACGGGGCGCGTCAGGGCGGTTTCGTCCTGCAGCAGGCGGCGACGGATGTCGCCGTCGGTCACCAGCCCGACCATCACGCCGCTGGCGTCGACCACGCATGCTGCGCCTGCGCCCGCGCGGGTGATGGCAAACAGCGCATCGCGCAGGGGCGCGGTTTCGGACACAACCGCAAGCGCATCGCCTGTGCGCATCACATCGTGCGCGCGCAGCAGCAGGCGTCGCCCCAGCGCACCCGCCGGGTGATTGCGTGCGAAATCGTCGGGCGTGAACCCGCGCGCGGTCATCGTCGCCAGCGCGAGCGCGTCGCCCAGCGCGAGCATCGCCGTCGTGCTGGCGGTCGGCGCGAGGTTATGCGGGCACGCCTCGCGCTCAATCGGAATCTCCAGCACCAGGTCCGCCATTCTGCCCAGCGTGGAATCGGCGCGCCCCGTGAACACAATCGTGTAGACGCCCAGCCGCTTCAGCGCGGGGCACAGCAGCACCAGCTCGTCGCTCTCGCCGCGAAAGGAAAGCAAAATCGCCACATCCTGCTCGGTAATCGTGCCGAGGTCGCCGTGCGCCGCCTCGGTGGGATGCACGAAGATGGCGGGCGTGCCCGTGCTGCTGAAAGTGCCTGCCAGTTTGCGGGCAATCGCGCCCGATTTGCCGACCCCGCTCAGCACCACGCGCCCCGAACACGCCAGCAGCGCCTCGACCGCCTGCTCGAAGCGCGAGTCGAGCGACTCGGCGACCCGCTGGAGTGCGTCCTGCTCAATCTGTAGCACCTCACGCGCCACGCGCAGCGCGTCCGTGCGCTCCAGAATCTTACTCATAGGAGATTGTCGTCCAGCTCAGGGGTAATGCGCATATTCCGCCGCCGACGGGGACACTGCGACAGCTCGCCATAATTCTCTTCATAGACCTGAATTAATTTCTTTTTCACGCGCTGCAGGGCGTTATCGATACACTTCGTGCCCCGCGCGAGTCGCTCGGACATATCTTTATAGGAAAGCCCATCCAGATAGAACTCCAGCACCTGCCGTTCGAGTTCGCTCATGCGCTCGCGCGCCATCGCCATCACGGCGAGCGGGACGCGCCGTTGCAGAATCCACTCTTCCGGGGTCAGCGTGTTGGGGTCGGGCAGCACATCGGTGAGGTTGGAATCGGTCTCGTCGTTATGGTGGTTCTGGAGCGGGCGATAGAGGGAGACATAATCGTTGAGGGGGACATGCTTCTGGCGTGTGGCGGCTTTGACGGCGGAGATAATCTGCCGCGTCACACAGAGCTCAGCGAACGGGCGGAACTTATGCACGCGCTCATCGCGAAAGTCGCGAATTGCCTTGAACAGCCCAATCAGCCCTTCCTGCACCACATCTTCGTGGTCCGCGCCGATGAGAAAATAAGAACGCGCCTTGCTCTCGACCAGGGAGCGATACCGCTTGAGTAGGGTCTCTGTGGCGCGTTCGTTGCCTTGTTTGGCGTAGAAAACGAGTTCTTCATCTGCCATGTAGGTCGTGCACAGGATTGAGTCCTCAACCGTGTGCTGGTTGTCCATCATCGCCATGCCTGTATCCCTCCGTCGGTTCGTGAACGCCCACCAGGAGTCGCGCCGTTGAAATCCATCGTCCTGCGCCCACTCTCCGTTAGACTCCAACGCCTGCGCTCTGTTGCGTCCGTCCAGCGCTCCCCTGCGGACATGATTAGTGTATACGATAGCCGCCTCGAAAGTCAAGAGTCTGGCGAAAATTCGGGGCAAATTCGCGCCGAATTCGGCAGGAATTCGCCAGAAACGCCGAATCGAGTACGCTGTACGCGCGGCGGAGGGATAGACTACACGCCGATACGGAGGTCGAGTTATGGAGAATCGGAAATGGATTTTGAGCTTGCTGGCGCTGACGGGGCTGTCCTCGACGGCGATTGCCACCTGGCAGCCGCAGTTGGGGTTTCGCGTCCGCGCGGGCAAACCGGGGCAGCTGACCCTGCAGTTGCGCAACCTCAGGGCGGCAACCGTCGAGGTCGAAGTCGACGGCGCGGTAATTGCCACGCGCGCCATTGGGCAAGCAGATACGGTCATGCTCAATCTGCAGAGCGCAGGGCTGGCGCCCGGCATGCATAACGCGCTTCTCAAGCTCTACGACGCGCAGGGACGCCTGATCGGGCAACAGCAAATAGCTATTGAGTTGTTGCCGGACCCGAACAGCCCGCTGACAATCGTTGTGCCGCGCAACGGCGTGCAGGTGATGGGCGCTGTGCCTATCGAGGCGCGCGTGAATCGCCGCGATTCGGTCTATGTGTCGTTTTTCGTGGATGGGCAGATTCGCGGGCTGCGCAACTACCCGCCCTATGTGTATACCTGGGACACCACCCGCGAGACAAATGGCTGGCACACGATTGAGGTCTGGAGCTACGACGGCAATCAGACGCTGAAGACGCCGCCGATGCGCGTGTTTGTGAACAACCCCGGCGGTCGAACGGAGCGCGCGGTATCGAGTGAATCCGAGTCGGTGGAGCCTGCCACCCAGGTCGCCGCGAGCGAGCCTGCGACGGTTGAGAGCGCCCAGCCCGTTCTCGCCGCGCCCGAAGTGCGCCCCAGCGAGGACGCGCGCCTGAGCCTGCCCGAATCGCCTGCAGCGCTGCCCACTGAGCCGAGCGTCGCGCCCGCCCTTGCGAAGCCTGCGCTCACGGCGACGACGAATGGCGCCGCCCCCGCACAGCCCAGCCCCAATCGCCTCAGCGCGCCGCAGGACGAGCCGAACCTGATTCCGAGTGCGACCACACCGAGCCAGCCCGTGCGCGAGCCTCGAAGCGTATCGGCGGAGCCACAGATGCGCGGGCAGAAACTCCGCGCGCCGCAGGTCGCCCTCGCGCCAAATGCGCCTGCGACGAAAAACGCCGCTCCCAGCACAGCGGGCGTACTGGTGCAGCTGGAGTACGGGGTGCGACTGCCTGTAGGCGTGTCGCAGTTCGATGTCGTGGTGGACGCCGCGCCGATTGCCTTCGATGTCGCGCCTGTGGTGGAGGAGGGCGTCGCCCTGATCCCCGTGCGCCATGTGCTGGAGCAGGTGGGCGCGCAACTGCGCTGGGACAACCAGACCAAGACCGCCACACTACAATTCGGCGGGCGCACGGCGACCCTGCGCGTGCGCGAAAACGAAGCACAGATAGACGGCAGGACGCTCCCCCTCGATGCGCCGCTGCGTATCGTGCGCGGGCGCGTGCTGATTCCAGCCTCCGCCCTGCGCGAGATTCTGAACGCCGAAGTCCTCTACGACGGCGCGAACGGGCAGGTGGCGGTCAACACCGACCGCGAATAATACCAATCGGCGCGTCAGAGTTCGCAAAACGGCGACTTATGGAGTGCGGAAGCGGAGCTTCCGCGTAGGCTGAAGCTCCCGCTTCAGCACTCCATAGTAGCAGGGTGAGCAACAAGCACCCTCTGCAGGTGTGTGCGAGGCAATCCATGTAGTTGGTATAGCAGAAAGCCCCCTCCAGAACTGGAGGGGGCTTCAAAATGGCAGGGGCGGCCGGATTCGAACCGACGACCTTCGGTTTTGGAGACCGACGCTCTGCCAGCTGAGCTACGCCCCTGTGCGCGACTTACTTCGACTCGCGATGCACCACATGTTTTCGGCAGCGCGGACAGTATTTCTTCAACTCCAGCCGATCGCGCTGCTTCTCGCGATGCTTCGTTGTGGTGTAGTTTCGGTCTTTGCACTCGGTACACGCCAGCACGATAATCACGCGCTTACTAACCGTCGCCATAACTTAATACCTCCTTCGCAGGGGAGTGGGTTCCCACTCCCCCTGCGCGTTTAGTCGAGCATCTCCGTGACGACGCCCGCGCCCACCGTGCGACCGCCCTCGCGAATCGCAAAACGCAAGCCAGACTCAATCGCCACAGGAGACACCAACTGAACCTCCATATTCACATTATCCCCAGGCATCACCATCTCCACGCCCGCGGGCAACTTAATCTCACCTGTCACATCCGTCGTCCTAAAGTAAAACTGCGGACGATACCCCGTCACAAACGGCGTGTGGCGACCGCCCTCCTCCTTGCGCAACACATACACCTCCGCCTTGAAGTGCTTGTGCGGCTTGATGCTCCCAGGCTTGGCTATCACCATCCCGCGCTCAATATCGTCCCTGTCCACACCGCGCAGCAGCAGACCCACATTATCGCCCGCCTCCGCGCTGTCCAGGATCTTGCGGAACATCTCGATGCTCGTCACCACCGTCTTGCGCGTCTCGTCCCGAAAACCGATAATCTCCACCTCTTCGCCGGTCTTCAGCACGCCGCGCTCCACGCGACCCGTCGCCACCGTGCCGCGCCCGGTAATCGTGAACACATCCTCTACCGCCATCAGGAATGGCTTGTCCAGCTCACGCTGCGGCAACGGGATGTAGCTGTCCACCGCGTCCATCAGATCCCATATCGCCTTGATCCAGCGGTTGCTGGTGTTGCGGCTCCAGTCCTCGCTGTCGGGCGCTTCCACCACCTGCAGCCCGCTGCCGCGAATGACGGGGATTTCGTCGCCGGGGAAGCCGTACTTGGAGAGCAGTTCGCGCACCTCCAGCTCCACGAGATCCAGCAGCTCTTCGTCGTCGACCATATCCACTTTGTTCATAAAGACCACGATCGCGGGCACATTCACCTGTCGTGCGAGCAGGATGTGTTCGCGGGTCTGGGGCATGGGGCCGTCGGTGGCGGCGACGACGAGGATAGCGCCGTCCATTTGTGCGGCGCCTGTAATCATGTTTTTGATGTAGTCGGCGTGTCCGGGGCAGTCGACATGGGCGTAGTGTCGGGTTTCGGTCTGGTATTCGGCGTGGTAGATGTTGATGGTGACGCCGCGGGCGCGCTCTTCGGGCGCGCTATCGATGCGGTCGTAGGGTTGGTACTCGGCGAATCCGCTTTTGCTCAGCACGCGCGTGATGGCGGCTGTGAGCGTGGTTTTGCCGTGGTCGACATGTCCGATGGTGCCGATGTTGACATGTGGTTTCGTGCGTTCAAATTTCTGTCGCGCCATAGTCGTCTCCTCGCTATTTATTTAGTGTACCCGATAAGTGAATGGAGCCCTCGACGGGAATCGAACCCGTGACCTCGTCTTTACCAAAGACGCGCTCTGCCCCTGAGCTACGAGGGCGTCCTGGTGGGGGGAGCAGGATTCGAACCTGCGAAGGCGTCGCCACCAGATTTACAGTCTGGCCCCTTTGGCCGCTCGGGCATCCCCCCGCGAGCAACAAGTATACCTCAAAGGCTCTGGCGCGTGTCAAGGGGTGCGCATGGCGCGATTCGCCCAGCAGGTACAATACTCCCCGCCATGTACGAGTTGCCGAAGACCTATGACCCGCATCAGGTGGAGGAGCGTCGCTACCAGTGGGAGCTGGCGCGCGGCGACTTCGAGGCGACCATCGCCGACGATGGCAGACCCCGCTACAGCATCACCATCCCTCCGCCCAACATCACGGGTTCGCTGCATATGGGGCACGCGCTGAACAACGCCGTCCACGATGTGCTGCTGCGCTGGAAACGGATGCAGGGCTACAATGTGCTGTGCGTGCCCGGCACCGACCATGCAGGAATCGCCACGCAGAATGTCGTTGAGCGCGCCCTGCGCCAGCAGGAAGGACTCACCCGCCACCAGCTGGGACGCGAGAAGTTCCTCGAGCGCGTGTGGCAGTGGCGCGAACAGTACGGCAACACCATCCTGATGCAGTTCCGCAAGCTCGGCTGCTCGTATGACTGGCGCTACACCCGATTCACGCTGGACCCCGACTATGTGGACGCCGTGCTGGAGGTGTTTGTGCGCTGGTGGCAGGACGGACACCTGTATATCGGCGAGCGCGTGATTAACTGGTGCCCGCGCTGTATGACGGCGATTTCGGACATTGAAATTGAGCAGAGCGACGAGGCGGGCAAGCTGTATCACATCCGCTACCCGTTCGCGGATGGCGACGGCTATGTGGTGGTGGCGACCACGCGCCCCGAAACGATGCTGGGCGATGTGGCGGTCGCCGTGAACCCCGACGACGCCCGCTACACAGACCGCGTCGGCAAGTCGCTTCGCCTGCCGCTGGTGGATCGCCTGATTCCGCTGGTTGCCGACCCCTATCCTGACCCCGCCTTCGGCACGGGCGCGGTGAAGGTGACTCCCGCGCATGACCCGAACGACTTCGAAATCGGGCAGCGACACAACCTGCCGCGCCCCGTGATTATGCACCTCGACGGCACGATTAACACCGAAGCCCTGCGCGAGAGCCTGAACGCGCACGACAACCCGTACCTGCAACGCTATCACGGGCTGGAGCGCTACGAGGCGCGCCAGCAGATTGTGCAGGACCTCGAAGCGAACGGCTACCTGGAGAAGGTGGAGGATTACACCGTGCCGCTGGCGCGCTGCGAACGCTGCCACACGGTCATCGAGCCGCTTTTGAGCGAGCAGTGGTTCTGCCGCATGCAGAGCATCGCGCAGCCCGCCATCGAGGTGGTCAAGCAGGATAAAATCCGCTTCCATCCCGAACGCTACAAGGAGATGTACCTGCAGTGGATGGAGAATATTCGCGACTGGTGCATCTCGCGCCAGCTGTGGTGGGGGCATCAGATTCCCGCATGGTACTGCATGGACTGCCATCCCGAAAACTTTGATGAGTCGGGGCGGTTGCTGCGCCGTGAAAGCCCGATTGTGCAGAAGCATGCGCCCGACAAGTGCCCGCGCTGTGGCAGTGCGCGGCTGGCGCGCGACCCCGATGTGCTGGACACATGGTTCTCGTCCGCCATCTGGCCGCACACGGTGCTGGGCTGGCCCCGCGAGACCGACGAGCTGCGCCTGTTCTACCCGACCGATGTGCTGATTACCGCGCAGGAGATTCTCTACCTGTGGGTGGCGCGCATGGTGATGACGGGGCTTTACTTCAGGGGCGATATTCCCTTCCGCGAGGTCTATATTCACGCGACCGTGCTGAACAAAGAGGGCAAGCGGATGTCCAAGTCGCTGGGCACGGGGATCGACCCGCTGGAGCTAATCGACAAATACGGCGCGGACGCCCTGCGCTGGTCGCTGCTGCAACAGGCGGGGATGCAGCAGTCGATTCGCTTCTACGAGGAGCGCGTGGTGAGCGCGCGCAACTTCGCGAACAAGGTGTGGAACGCGACGCGCTTCGTGCTGATGAATCTGGAAGGGGCGGACATCGCGGCGCTGCGGGCGATGGGCGCGCAACCCGCCGACGCGCTCGATCGCTGGATTCTCAGCCGCCTGCAACGCACGATTCAGACCGTTCACGACGCGCTGGGACGCTACTGCTTCGACGACGGCGCGAACGCGCTGTACGAGTTCATCTGGAGCGAGGTGTGCGACTGGTACATCGAGGCGGTCAAGCCGCGCCTGCAGGACCCCGCACGCCGCACGCAAACGCAGGCGATGCTGATACACCTGTTCGACCAGTTGCTGCGCCTGCTGCACCCGTATATGCCGCACATCACGGAAGAGTTGTGGCAGGCGGTGGGCGCGTCCGAGCAGGAGCCGTCGCTGTGCCGCGCGCGCTTCCCCCGCGCCGACTCCGCCCTCATAGACCCGGAGGCGGAAGCGGAGATTGCGCAGGTGTTCGATGTGATTCGCGCGATCCGCAACCTGCGCGCGGAGGTGAAAATCACGCCCGGCGCGACGATCCCCGCCGTGTGGGTGAACCCGACGGACGCCGACCGCGCGGAGCGACTGCAGCCGCACGCCCCAACAATTGCCCATCTGTCGTGGTGCGCGGAGGCGCGCTTCGGGCAGCCGACCGAGCGCGCGCTGATGAACCCCGCCGACGGCGCGGAGGTCTACCTGCCCATCGCCGGGCTGGTGGATGTCGCCCGCGAGCGCGAACGCCTGCAGAAAGAACTCGCGAAGCTGGAAGGCGAAATCAAGCAGGTGCAGGCGCGCCTGCGCAACCCCCAATTCGTGGAACGCGCCAAGCCCGAAGTGGTGCAGGAGACCCGCGCGCAGGAGCGCGACCTGCTCGATAAGCACGCCCGCCTGAAAGCGCGCCTCGAACAGCTACAGGAATAGGCTATAATAAGGCTATGCGGCGCATCGTGGGTGTTCTGGCGCTGTGCCTGACGCTGGTTTGGATAGTGCAGGCGCAGGAGGTCAAGTACGACGGCTATCAGGTGTGGCGCATTACGCTCCGCACGCCCGCCGAGCTGGAGACTCTGCAGCAACTGGCGCGCGATGTGTGGATGATTCGTGGACGCACGGTCGATGTGTGCCTCTCGCCTGACGAGCAGGCGACGCTGCGCAAGGCGGGCTTTCAGGGTGAGGCGCTGATTGCCGATGTGGGCGCGCTGATTCGCCAGCAAAAGAGCGCGTTCACGCCGCAGGACGGCAGCCTGTTCACGCGCTACCTGACGCTGGACGAGATTTACGCCGCCATGCGCCAGCTGGCTGACCAGAACCCGCGGCTGGTGCAGATGCTGGAGATTGGCAGGTCTATCGAGAACCGTCCTATCTACGCGCTACGCCTGACGCGCGAGCCGCGTCGCGCTCGCGTCTATCGCGACCGCCCGCAGGTGGTTATCAATGCCATGCAGCACGCCCGCGAGTGGATTACCCCGCCTGTGGCGCTTTACTTTGCCTCCCGATTGGTCGCGGAGTATCCGACGCACACGCAGGCGCGCGACGCGCTCGATCGGCTGGAGATTTATGTCGTGCCGGTGGTGAACCCTGACGGCTATGTGTTCACGCACACGACGAACCGCCTCTGGCGCAAGAATCGGCGCTACATCGGCGTGGTGTTCAATCAGGCGGTGTATGGGGTAGACCTGAATCGCAACTGGCGCTACGGCTGGGGCGGCGCGGGGTCCAGCGGGCAGCCATGGAGCGACACTTATCGCGGCAGCGCGCCTTTTTCGGAGCCAGAGACCTACTGGCTCAGCCGCTGGATGCTGAGCCTGCCGACTCTGCGCGCGCATGTGGATGTGCATAGCTACTCGCAGCTCATCCTCTGGCCGTGGGGCTTGACGACCGACCCTGCGCCGTTCGACGCCGTCTTCCAGCGCGTTGGGCTGGAGATGCAGGCGGCGATACAGAGCGTGCATGGCGCGTTCTACGACGCGGGACCGATTGCGCCGACGCTCTATGTCGCCAGCGGCGGCATGACCGACTGGGTGTTCGCGGCGCGGGGCGCGCTGTCGTTCACCTTCGAGCTGCGCGATACGGGGCAGTACGGCTTTCTGCTGCCGCCCGACCAGATTTTGCCTACCTGCGAGGAGGTCTATCCCGCGTTTCTGGCGCTCGTGCGCTGGACGCTGCAGCGCGACTGGCGCGAATAAAGAACGCCTCGCATTAGATGTCCTTGCAGTGATTTTCAGCGACTTGCCTGTTCGCGCATCCGCTTAATTTGGAGTGCTGAAGCGGGAGCTTCAGCCCCTACGCGGAAGCCCGCTTCCGCACTCCATAAAGATGGCGCTGCGCGCGCATGTCGCAATTCGCACGCAAAGGCACTCAGCCCTGCTGGATGGGATAGTTGTGTTCCTGCCAGGCAAGCATGCCGCCCGTGAGGTTGTAGAGATTATGGTAGCCGCGCGCCATCAGGGCGCTAATCGCCGTGCTGGAGCGGTCGCCGCCCAGACAGTGGACAATCACGGGACGGTCGCTGGGGATTTCGTGGATGCGCTGCAGCACGCGCCCCGCGTGGATATGCTTCGCGTGGGGGATATGTCCCTCGCGATATTCGGATAGCCCGCGCACATCGAGAATGACCGCCTCGCCCGACTGCCAGAGCCGATGCGCCTGCTCCGCCGTGAGTTGCGGCACGGTCTCCAGCTCACTGGGCGCGTAGCCCTCCAGCGTGGGGATATAGCCAACGATGTTGTCCAGCCCGACGCGAATCAGCTGGCGCACGAGCGTCTCGACCTGCTCGGCGGGCGCGAGCAGGATCAGCGGCTTATCGTAGGGCAGCAACCAGCCCGCCCAGGTGGAGAACATTCTGCCCGCGGGGATGTTAATCGCGCCCTTAATGTGCCCGCCTGCAAAAGCGTACTTATCGCGCGTGTCCACCAGCACGGCGCCCGCCTCCAGCGCGCTTCGGAACGCCTCTGAACTGAGCAAGGGTGGTTCGGGGAGCTTGCCCAGAATCGGCATCCCGTCGCGGTTGAGGCGTTTCATCACGGCGAAGTAGGTGGGCGCTTCGGGCTGGTCGGCGAGCAGGTCGCGCACAAACTGGTCCTCGTTGTAGTTTGCGATCGAGCGCGCCCACCAGGCGTGGCGTTTCTCGTAGCCGAGTGTGGTCGCAGGCAGTGCGCCCAGCGCCTTGCCGCAGGCAGAGCCGGCGCCATGCCCGGGCCAGATTTGCAGGTAGTCGGGCTGTTCAAGAAAGCGCACAAGGGTCTGATAGAGTTTGCGCGCGCCCGGCTCCGCCGTGTGCTGAATGCCCGCCGCCTCCTCCAGCAGGTCGGAACGCCCCAGATCGCCCACGAAAATAAAGTCGCCCGTGATGGCAATCATCGGGTCGGTCGCGTCGGGCGACTCGTAGAGCAGGAAGGTGATATGTTCTGGGGTGTGTCCGGGCGTATGCACGGCGCGCACGCGCACATTGCCCACTTCCCACTCGTCGCCGTCTTTGAGCAGGCGCACCCGGAAGCCCTCCAGTCCCCGATATTTCCAGTTCGCGTCGCCCTCGTCGGAGAGGTAGAGCGTTGCGCCCGTGGCGTGCGCCAGCTCGCGCGCGCCCGACAGGAAGTCCGCGTGGATGTGCGTCTCGCCCACGGCGACAATTCTGAGCTTCGTCTCTTCCGCAAGCTTCAGATAGACATCGATATCGCGTCGGGGGTCAATCACCATCGCCTCCCCCGTCGCCGGGCATCCGAAAAAGTAGGACGCCTGCGCCAGACCGTCTTCGTAGAGTTGTCGGAAAATCATTGTTGCGCCTCCTTCGGTATGATTGTCACAGAGAATGCGCCGCGCAACTCGCCCTGTTTGTAGCCCGTTGCCTTATCGTCGGGGTAGTTCTGGCGGATCAGGCGGCGCACTTCGGGTTGGATGGTTTTTGGGTCGCCGTGGCACTCCAGACAGAGCGGCATCGCGAGAGTGATGGGGCGCATATATCGGTACACGCGCTGTCCCTTTTCCGTGCGCCACTGGGCGACCTCACCGATGGGGCGTCCGGCGCGGCTGTCGCGCTGCCAGCGCAGCAGTACCTGCCGCTCCCACGAATCGGGCGCGTTGCGTGGGTTGCGGTTCTTGAGCGAAACGCGACGAATCGCCACGCCCTGCTCGCGCCCGACCTGGCGGGTGAGCGATTGAGCAACCTCCGCGCACACCTGCACACCCCGCACGGCGCCGCCCTGCTGATACTCTTGAGTGAGGCGACCGAGCAACTGGGTGAACAGCGCGTCCGCCGCCGCGCGCGCCCGCGCACGGAGCGTCTCTTCAAGCGTCTGCTGTCCGATACTCGCCGTCAGCAGCAGTCCCAACGAACCCAAAAACCATCCCATCCGTCGCATGGCAGTTCTCCAGATGGATTACGCCCGTCCGCGCAGCATCAGGTTCCAATACATGAACGGCAGCCCGTACTTCTTGAGCAGCCACATGTCGAACCGCTCCCGTTGCGCGTCGATGAACGGGATGGACGGGGTAGGCGTGTTGTTGTAATCGAACTCTGCCAGCACCATGCGCCCATACGCCGTTACCAGCGGGCACGAGGTGTAGCCGTTGTAGCGTTTGTCGGGTTCTTTGCCCTGCATCACCTTGAGCAGGTTGTTGATGAGCACGGGCGCTTGCTTGCGCACGGCGGCGCCTGTGCGCGACACGGGCAGCCCCGCCGCGTCGCCCAGCCCGAACACATTCGGGTACTCCACATGCTGCAGGGTATGGATGTCCACATTCACGAAGCCGACCATTGCGCCCTCGCGGTGCGCCAGCGGCGATTCGCGCACGACCTGCGCGGCGCGCTGGGGCGGTCCGATATGCAGCATGTCGAAGGCGATGGTTTTCGTTTCGCCGGGTTTGTCCTTGAGCGCGAAGGTCGCCTGCTTGCGCACGGGGTCTACGGCAATCAGTTCATGCTTGGTCAGCACTTCGATGCCGTAGCGCTCGCATACTTGCTCCAGCACCCTGCAGAACTCTGGCACGCCAAACAGCACGCCGCCCGCTGTCGCGTAGATGACCTTCACGGGGCGTCCCTGCATGCGGAAGTAATCCGCCGCCATATAGGCGATTTTCTGGGGCGCGCCGCCGCACTTGATGGTGTAGCCCGGCTCGGCGGTGTTGGGCATCGTAAACAGCGCGACGCCCTCACGCGTCTGCTGGATGAACTCCCAGGTTCTGGGCGCGAGGTCATAGCTGTAGTTCGTCGAGACGCCGTTGCGCCCCAGCGTTTCGGACGCGCCCTCAATCTTCTCCCAGTGCGACTCCACGCCAGGCGCGACCACGAGGAAATCGTACTGCACGCGCGTGCCGTCGCGCGTGCAGACGAGCTGCTGTTCGGGGTCAATCTCTACCGCGTAGTCCTGAATCCAGCGCACCCCTCTGGGGATGAAGCGCGCCTCGTCGCGCACGCTCTGCTCAGCGGTTGCGACTCCTGCGCCGACAAGCGTCCAGAGCGGCTGGTAATAATGTTTCTGGGATGGTTCAATCAGGGCGACATCGTGAATACCCCGTCGGGCGAGCTGCGCCGCGACCGTGATACCCGCGGTGCCGCCGCCGATAATCGCCACTCGGCAGCGATAGGTCTCTCGCGCCTTGCCTGGCGCGTTGCCTACTGCAGTGTAGGTCTGCATCTGCGTATCCTCCATAGAGTTAGAGGCGGGACGGCAGGAAAAGGATTCATGGTCGCAGGGAAAAGTGCAGGTCAGACTTCGTTATTGCCATGCGTCTACAGCCAGAGAGCCGCGCGCTTTGTGCCCTCACCCCCAGCCCCTCTCCCGCCTGCGGGAGAGGGGAGCCCTGCAAGCCTCGCGCGACGCGCCGTCCCCCTCTCCCAATCCCTTGGGAGAGGGGGACAAAGGGGGTGAGGGCAACATGCGTCGCCGCTTTACAACCGACGAGGCGCCAACGGGTATACGCCGCCGAACCTACACCCGCTCGTACAGCCCCGCTGCGCCCATGCCGCCGCCGACGCACATGCTCACGATGCCCCATGCGCCGCCGCGTTTGTGTAGCGCGTTCAGCAGAGTGGCGGTCATCCGCGAGCCGGTCGCGCCCAGCGGATGCCCCAGCGCGACTGCGCCGCCGTTCACATTCAGCTTCTCGCGCGGAATGGGCAACTGGCGCAGCACCGCCAGCACCTGCGCAGCGAACGCCTCGTTAATCTCGAACAGGTCGATGTCCTCGACGCGCTTGCCGAAGCGCTGGAGCAGTTTCGGGATGGCGTAGGCGGGACCGATGCCCATCGTCTCCGGGGGCACGCCTGCGACGGCATAGCCCACGAATCGCGCCAGCGGCTGAACGCCCAGCTGGTTCACCATCCGCTCGCTCATCAGCACGACCGCCGCCGCGCCGTCGCTGCGCTGGGAGGCGTTGCCTGCCGTGACCGTGCCGTTCAATTTGAACACGGGCTTGAGCTTCGCCAGCGCGTCCAGGCTCGTGTCGGCGCGGGGACCCTCGTCGCGGTCGAACACGAATCGGCTTTCGTGGACGCTGCCGCCCTTAATCACCTTTTCATGCACCTCGACGGGCACGATTTCGCCGTCGAACGCGCCTTCCGCCTGCGCGCGCAGGGCTTTCTGGTGGCTCTCCAGCGAGAACTGGTCGGCTTCCTCGCGCGTAATCCCATGCTCCGCCACGAGGTTCTCGGTCGTCATGCCCATCCCCAGATAGGCGTCGGGGTAGTGCTGGGTCAGGTAGGGGTTCGGGCGGAATACATGCCCTTCCATCGGGATCATCGACATGCTCTCCGTGCCGCCTGCGATGCCGACATCGATTTGCCCCGTCATGATGCGCTGGGCGATGATGGCGATGGCTTCCAGTCCAGAGGCGCACATGCGGTTCACGGTGGCGGCAGGCACATCGATGGGCAGCCCCGCGCGCAGCACCGCGATTCGGGCGACATTCATCCCCTGCTCGGCTTCGGGCACGGCGCAGCCCAACACAACATCTTCAATCTGCTTCGGCTCCAGTTGCGGGACGCGCTTCAGTGCGCCCTGAATGGCGAACGCGGCGAGGTCGTCAGGGCGTGTGTTGCGCAGGCTCCCGCGCGGCGCCTTCCCTATCGCGGTTCGGACCGCGGCAACCACATACGCTGCTTGCATAGTGCCATAGTGTACCCGCTGATAGGGTATCCTATTCTCGAGGCGCTACGATGCTGATACGCAAACCGAACCGATTGATTGACGAAAAAAGCCCGTACCTGCTGCAGCACGCCTATAATCCTGTGGACTGGTATCCCTGGGGGGCGGAGGCGTTTTTCAAGGCGCGTGTGGAGGACAAGCCCATTTTCCTCTCCATCGGCTACTCCTCGTGCCACTGGTGCCATGTGATGGAGCGCGAGTCGTTCGAGAACCCCGCGCTTGCTGACCTGCTGAACCAGCATTTTGTGAGCATCAAGGTCGACCGCGAGGAGCGCCCCGATGTGGACGAGATTTACATCAGCGCGGTGCAGCTGATGGCGGGACATGCGGGCTGGCCCCTGTCGGTCTTCCTGACGCCCGACGGCTATCCCTTCTACGGCGGCACGTATTATCCGCCGCAGGTGTTCGCCGAGGTGCTGGCGCGGGTGGCGAGCGTCTGGCGCACCAATCGCGGGCAGGTGCTTGCCGCCGCGACGGAGCTGAAAACCGAGTTAGAGCAGCTGGTCGCGATGCGCCACCAGTCGCTGCGGGGGGCGCGTAGCCCCGAAGTGTTCCGCGCCTACAAAGCGCAGATGCTGGAAGGCTACGACCCACTGTTTGGCGGCTTTGGCGGCGCGCCCAAGTTCCCACCCAGCACCGCGCTGCCTGTGCTGCTGACGCTCGGCGGCGAATGGGACGACAATGAGTGCGCAGGGATTGCGCTGCTCACCATGACCGCGATGGCGCTGGGGGGCATCTTCGACCACATCGGCGGCGGCTTCCATCGCTACTCGACCGACGAGCGCTGGCTGCTGCCCCACTTTGAGAAGATGCTCTACGACAACGCGCAGCTCGGCTGGGCATACGCGCACGCCTACGCGCTGACGGGCGACGAGTTCTACGCCGACATCGCCGTGCGCACCCTCGACTGGATGCTGCGCGAGATGCGTCTGCCCGAAGGCGCGTTCGCCAGCGCGCTGGACGCCGACACCCCCGAAGGCGAAGGGCACTACTACACCTGGACGGAGCGCGAGATTTACGACATCCTGCCGCGCGATGAGGCGGATTTGTTCTGCAAGGTGTACCAGATTCAGCCCGAAGGCAACTACCACGACGAGGCGACCCGCCGTCAGACAGGGCGCAACATCCCGCATCTGCTGCTTCCGCTGGAATCGCATGCCGAGCAGCTGGGGATTCCGCTCGAGGCGCTGGAGGAGCGGCTGCGCGACATCCGTGCGCGGCTGCTGGTCGCGCGCCAGACGCGCCATGCGCCCGCGCGCGACGACAAGGCGCTGACCGACTGGAACGGGCTGGCAATCTGGGCGTTCGCTTACGCCGCCGACGCGCTGGAGGCGCACCGCGAACGCTATACGCAAGCCGCGCGCGAAGCCGCCGAGTTTATCTGGCAGCAGATGCGCGACTCCAGCGGCAGGCTCCTCCATCGCTACCGCGACGGCGAGGCGAGCATCCCCGCCTACCTGAGCGACTACGCCTGCTACGGCATGGGGCTGATGGAGCTGTATAGCCTGACGCTGGCGCCGCAGTGGCTGGAGCGCGCCGTCGCGATTGCCGACCAGATGATTGAACGCTTCCACGACCGCGAGTATGGCGGGTTCTTCACGACCGACCCCGCGCACGACCTGCTGATTATGCCCGTCAAGTCGTATCAGGATCGCGCGATGCCGTCGGGCAACGGCGCGGCGGTGCAGTTCCTCGCCGCGCTTGGCGCCGCGCTGACCATCGACGACCCGCAGCGCAGTGAGCAGTACGCGCAACTGGCTGCCGAGACGCTCGATAGCTGCTGGGGCATCCTGCAGCGCGCGCCGACGGCGGGCGACAGCCTGCTCTATGGCTACCTGCAACTGGAGGGCGAGACGATGACGCCGCCCGATATGCAGGTTCCCACGCCTGACTTCGGCGATGAGGACGCGGAGGAGGGTCCCGTGCGTGTGTCGATCGTGCCGATGCCCGAAGGCTTGCTGGTGCAGTTCGACATCGACGAGGGCTGGCACATCAATTCCAGTCAGGCGACGGGCGAGCGCGCGCCAACTGTAGTAGAGGTGTCCACCGACCTGCCGTTGCGTCTGGGCGCGCCCATCTGGATGCCCCCCACGCAAATTCAAGCGGGCAGCGAGGTGATTGAAGGCTACACAGGGATGGCGCAGGCGCTGGTGCCCGTGCTGGAGATTGGCGGCGAGGGCGGCGAAGACGGCTTCGCACGGATTTTCGTGCGCTATCAGCCCTGCACAGACACCGAGTGCGGCTTGCCCGTCGAGCGCGTCTACCTGTTGCCGCTCAGCCTGCGCCCGCAGGAGTGATGTCTATCGGCGAGTCAGACTTCGTATACGCGAAACGCCTTTTGTATGGAGTGCGGAAGCGGAGCTTCCGCGTGATCTGAAGCTGCGCTTCAGCACTCCAAATCACGCGCATGCACGAACAGAGGGGCTGCTACAAACTCACTGCAACGGCACAGAATATCCAGAAAAAACCTACCCTTGAGAAGAATCTGAAGGCGGAGAAACGGGCAATTGCAGCGACGCTGGCTCGTGTTCACGAGGGCTGCCGCGCGGATTGGCGTTCAGGGGCGGTTCGCTATCTTCAGGGACAGCGTGCGTCGCCTCGACGGGTTCGAAAGTGTAGTAATAGATTTTGCGTCCGTCGGGCTTGGTCTCGACGCGCTTATGCATCCGATACTTCATCGGCGCGCCTCCACTGCCTGCCATGCGAGCGCCGCGCCGCCGAGAATGCCCGCGTCCTCGATGCGCTCGGCGGGCACGATGCGACAGTCCTGCAGGAGCGTGGGCAGCGCGTAGTCGCGCACGGCTTCGTGAATCGCCGCAAAGAGCGGCGCGCCCGCTTTGGCAATTTGCCCGCCAATCGCGACGATTTCGGGGTTGAAGACGCTAATCAGGCTCGCAATCGCAATCCCCAGGTAGTAGCCCACCTCGCGCCAGATGGCGAGGGCGGTCGGGTCGCCCTGCGCCGCCGCCTCGCTGACCAGCGCGGGCGTGATTTTGGCAGGGTCGCCCTCTGTGAGGCGGTTCAGCAGGCTATCGGGGTTGCGTCGCGCCTGCTCGCGGGCGAGTTCGACAATCGCGTCGCGTCGGGCGTATGCTTCGATGCAGCCGCGCGCGCCGCACCCGCAGCGCGGACCTGCGAAGTTGATAATCGTGTGCCCCAGCTCGCCCGCGCCGCCGCTCAGCCCCACCAGCAGCACGCCGCCCTCCCAGTGCGCGTTGCCCTGCACCTGATGGCGGGTCAGCACCACGCCGCCGCCGATGCCTGTGCCGAGCGTGAGCATCACCAGCCCGCGCGCCGCGCCGCGCCCAACGCCGTAGGTATACTCGCCCAGCGCGGCGAGGTTCGCGTCGTTGCCCATCACCACGGGCAGGTTCAGCCGCGCCTGCAGGGCGTCCGCCAGCGGCACATCGCGCCACACTTCGAACACCTCGTCCCGCATTTCGCCAAAATTCGGCGCCCAGCGCACCACCCCACGCGCCGAGTCGATATGCCCCGGCACCGCCATCCCAATCCTCGCGGGGCTGACGCCTGCCGCCGCAATCGCCTCGCGGATGGTGAGCGTGATTTGCTCCAGCGTCAGCGCGAATCCCTCCTGCGCGCGCGAGGGATGTTGCACAGGCGGGGCAAGCAGCTCGCCTGCGCGGTTCACCACCGCCGCACGCACATTCGTCCCGCCCAGATCCACGCCCACAACCGCCGTCGCCATCATGCGGGAGTATACCTGAGGAAACACGCCAGTACAGGCATAAAAAGAGACCCACCCAAACGCTGTGGGTGGGTTGATGGTGGAGATGATGAGAGTACGGGAATTAGCCTTTCACCTGCTCCGCCAGGCGTTGCGCTTCGTTCACATCGACCTGCACGCCGGGTCCCATCGTGCTGGAGAGGGTGATTTTCTGCAGGTAGCGCCCCTTGGAGGTCGCGGGTTTCGCCTTCAGCAGGGCGTTCAGGGCGACCATCATGTTCTCCAGCAGCTGCTCCTCGCTGAACGAGGCGCGTCCGATGGGCATATGCACGATGCCCGCCTTGTCGACGCGGTACTCCACGCGCGAGGCTTGCTTGATTTCCTGTACCACTTTGGCGGGGTTCGGCGAAACTGTGCCCGATTTGGGGTTGGGCATACGCGCTTTCAAAACGCCGCCGATTCGGCTGATAATGGGCATCATATCCTGTCCCGCGACGATGAGGTCGAAGTTCTTCCAGCCCTTCCAGCCTTTCTGCACCTGTTCGACGATGTCCTCGGCGCCGACCATATCCGCGCCTGCTTCGCGGGCGGCGTCCGCCTGCTCGCCCTTAGCGAACACGAGCACCTTCTGCTTTTTGCCCGTGCCGTGCGGCAGGTTCACCACGCCGCGCACCATCTGGTCGCTCTTGCGCGGGTCGACGCCCAGATTGACCGCCATGTCGACCGCCTCATCGAATTTAGCGGTGGCGGTCTGCTTGACCTTGCGGATGGCTTCGATGGGCGCGTAGGTCTGCTGCCCGTTGCCGATTGCCTGTACCGCCTGCAGATAGCGGTTGCTGTGCCGTTGTTTTTTCTTAATCGTGCGTCCTCTCATAGTTGCCTCCTGTGGTCGTAGCGGAGCGTGCGCCCCTGCCACTGGGTTGTGTTAGTCGACGATTTCGACGCCCATCGAGCGCGCCGTGCCAGCGATGATGCGCATCGCCGCCTCGACATCGTTGGCGTTCAGGTCGGGCATCTTGCGTTCGGCGATTTCGCGCAGCTGCTGGCGGGTGATTTTGCCCACCTTATTGCGCAGGGGATTTGCCGAACCCGACGGGATACCCGCCGCCTGCCGAATCAGGTCCGACGCCAGCGGTTGCTTGACCACGAAGGTGAAGGTGCGGTCTTTGTAGACCGTAATCTCCACGGGCAGCGTGGAGCCTTTCTGGCTGGCGGTGCGCTCGTTGAACGCCTTCACGAACTCCATAATGTTGACGCCTGCCTGACCGAGCGCGGGTCCCACGGGGGGCGCGGGCGTCGCCGCGCCTGCAGGCAGGTTCAACTTCACCACATTAATTACCTCTTTCGCCATACATACGCCTCCTACGAGATTTTCTCGACCTGGTCTACTTCCAGCTCGACGGGCGTTTCGCGCCCGAAGATGTTAATCAGGATTTTCACTTTACTGCGTTCGGGATCAACGCTTTCGACCTTGCCGTTGAAGTCGGCGAAGGCGCCTTCAATCACGCGCACGGTGTCGCCGGGCGAGAACGCGATGCGCGGGCGCTCTTTGCTCTCGACGATGGAGCGTTTAATCTCCTCCACCTCTTCGGGCGAGAGCGGCACGGGCTTGCCGCCCGACTCCACAAAGCCCGTCACGCCGGGCGTCGTGCGAATCAGCGTCCAGGTCTCGTCGTCCAGAATCATCTCCACCAGCACATAGCCCGGGAACACGCGTCGCGTGACGGTGTGCTTTTTGCCGCCGCGGGTGCGCACCTCCTGCTCGGTGGGAATCAGCACCTGAAAGACGCGGTCGTTGAGTCCCTTCGCCTGCGCCCGCTTCTCGATAGCCAGCTTGACCTTGCTTTCGTGTCCCACCAGCGTGCGCACCACATACCACGCGCTTCGTGCAATCCCTAACATAGCCGACTCCTTCAGCGCAGGGTCTCGACCCAGTTCTCGATTCGTTGGGTCACATAGGTCAGCGCGGCGTCCCAGACCGCGAACCAGATTGCCACCACAATCACGAACCCGATCACCACCAGCATCATTTGCGTGGTCTCTTCGGGCGTGGGTTTCGTGACGCGGCGCAGTTCCGCCACGATGTCGTGGAACCAGTTGCGTAACCACGCGATCGGTCCAGAGCGCTCCGTTTGCGTTTTCGTCGATGCCATCGTTGTCGCCTCTCCGTTGGATTCAGCGTCGAGGGTTAAGTATACCCGACTATGCGCCGAATTTCTCCTGGACGCCCATCAGCTGGGTCAGGATGGGAATCAAATCGCCCCCGCGCAGGCGTCCGAGCGCGCCTTTTGCACAGGCGTACTCGTGGAAGCGCAGTACCTCGTCGCCGCGCAGGTCGGGTCCGTGCAGCAGCACGGGCGCTGGGTCGCCCGAATGGTCGCCGACGGAACACGGCGTTGAGTGGTCGCCCGTCACGATGAGGTAAAACGGCTCGCGATAGTTCACCAGCAATCGCGCAATCATCGCGTCAATTTGCTCGATGACCTGCGCTTTGAGCTGGGGGTTGCGGTCGTGCCCGCACAGGTCGGGCGCTTTCACATTGCACAGCACGAAGTCGTACTGCTGCAGGGCGCGGGCGATTGTGTCGGCGATGCTGGCGAAGTCGGTGTCCACACCGCCCGTCGCGCCCGGCGCGTCCAGCGTGTCCATCCCCACAAAGCGCGCGATGCCCCGTATCAGCCCCGTCTCCACCACCGCGACAGCGGTCATGCCGTGTTTGGCGGGGAACGGCTCCAGATGCGGCGCGACCCCCGCCCCGCGCGGCAGGATGATGTTCGCAGGGGGCAGCCCCTGCTCGCGCCGCGCGCGGTTGACGGGGTGGTCGTTGAGCCGCTCATAGGACATGCGCACGAAGGCGTTCACCACCTGCGCCGTGCGCGCGGCGTCGGCGTCGCTGGGGTCTATCGGACGCGCTTCGTGAATCGGTTCGCCGTCGGCGTGCGGGTCGACATCCGTAATGTTTGGGCTGAGTCGTTCGCCGCGCAGCACCAGCGCGCCGCGATGGGCGACCGACTCTTTGAAAAAGCACTGTACGCCGTCGATTTCGACGCCGTTGACCGCCTCTGCCAGTTCGCGTGTGCCCGCCGTGATGCGCCCCGCGCGGCGGTCTATCACGCGCATTTCGGAATCGACCGTGCTGAAGTTGCAGCGCAGGGCGACATCGCCCCCGCGCACCTCCATGCCAATCCCCAGCGCCTCGAACGGACCGCGCCCCTGATACACGCGGTAAGGGTCGTAGCCCAGGATCGCCAGATGCGCCGTGTCGGAGCCTGCGCGAATGCCGGGCGCAATCGGGTCCATCAAGCCGCACTCGCCCTCGCGCGCCAGCCGATCCAGCGTCGGCGTGGCGGCGTACTCCAGCGGCGTCTTGCTGCCCATCGCGGGCACGGGGCGGTCGCCCAACCCATCCGCTATCAGCAGTAGTCCCTTATACAACGCGCGCGCCATAACACGGGAAGTATACCTACAGTCCCAGCAACAGCTTCACCAGAAAATCGCGCGCGGGCAACAGCACATAGCGCAGCGGGTTCGGCAAGCCCAGCAGCGGCAGAATCAGGATCGAGCCAAACAGGATAATCGGACCATACACCGTCTGGAAGCCCCAGTAGTTGCGGTCGTAGATGTCGGGCAAAACGCCCGACAGCACCTTCGAACCGTCCAGCGGGTGGAGCGGAATCATGTTGAACACCGCCAGCCCGATGTTCGCCAGCACCATCACCAGCATAAATTCGACAAACACATTGTCCGGGAGCGGTTGCCCCGACGCGAGTATCAGGCGCAGCGGGATGGCAAACAGCACCGCCAGAATGATGTTCGAGAGCGGTCCCCAGAAGGCGCACATCACCCAGTCGCGGCGGGGATGGCGAAAGTAGCCCGGATTGACGGGCACGGGCTTGCCCCAGCCAATGCCGTAGCCCGAAAACGCCATGAAGATAATCAGGATAGTGCCCAGCGGGTCGAGATGCGCCGCAGGGTTCAGCGTCACGCGCCCCTGACGACGCGGCGTCGGGTCGCCCGCCCAGTCAGCGTACTTCGCGTGCGCGTACTCGTGCACCGCCAGGCTGAGCAGAATCGCGAGGATCCAGACGACCGTGCTGATGAGTGTGTCCAGATTAAACATCGGGCGAGAGTATACCTTGCAGGGTATACTTACCGCGCCTATGACCTTTCAGGAGTTGCTGTTTCGGCTGGAGCAGTTCTGGTCCGACTACGGGTGTCTGATTCTGCAGCCGTATGATGTGGAGGTGGGCGCGGGCACGATGGCGCCGGCGACAACTCTGCGCGCGCTGGGTCCGGAGCCGTGGTATGTGGCGTATGTGCAGCCCAGCCGCCGCCCCGCCGACGGACGCTACGCCCGCAACCCTATGCGCCTGCAACATTACTACCAGTACCAGGTCATCCTCAAACCGTCGCCCGACGATGTGGTCGATGTCTACTTAGAGAGCCTGCGCGCGATTGGCATCGACCCCAGCGAGAACGACATCCGCTTCGTGGAGGACGACTGGGAAGCGCCGACGCTGGGCGCGTCGGGCGTCGGCTGGGAGGTGTGGCTCAACGGCGCGGAAATCACCCAATTCACCTACTTCCAGCAGGTCGGCGGCATCGAGTGCGACCCCGTGTGCGCCGAAATCACCTACGGACCCGAACGGCTTGCCCTGCTCCTGCAAGGCAAAAACAGCGTCTGGGAGATGGAGTGGAGCCGCGGCGTCTCCTACGCCGATGTGGATTACCAGTCCGAGCTGGAGCATAACTACTACAACTTCGAACACGCCGACACCGAGATGCTTTTTAAACTGTTCGAGATGTACGAGGCGGAGAGCGCGCGGATTGCCGAGCTGGGCTATGTGCATCCCGCATTCGACCTCGCGCTGAAGTGTTCGCACATTTTCAATCTGCTGGACGCGCGGGGCAGCATCTCGGTGACGGAGCGCGCGAGCTACATTCAGCGGATTCGCGCCCTTTCACGCGCCTGCTGCCTCAAGCACCTCGAAAAGCGCGAGGCGGAGGGCTTCCCGCTCCTGCAGAAAGAATGGCGCGTCGGGCTGCCGCGCAAGTAGGCGATTCTTTCGGCAGGGCGCTGCGCCTACAGACTTGCAGGCGTCGGCTCGGCAACCGCGGCGACGGCGCGCTCCAGCGTCAACGGCTTGTAGTACGGGTTGCGCCAGACGAGCTTCAGCGCGCAGTTGAGCGAATCGTTGTCGCCCTCAAGATAGTCCACCACGCCGTACTCTGCCATAAAGTTCATCCCTTCGTAGAACACCTGATACGGGTCATGCAGGATATTCACATAGAGATCGAGCAGGCGGCGTTTGGTGCGCCAGTCCAGCGCTTCGGGCGCGTAGCCCTGCGCCTCGACCCATTTACGGAATCGGGGCAGCCTGCCGAAGATAACCGTCTGGTACACATGCGAGCGAATGAACAGGCGTCGGCTCGCGATGAACAGCGCGCGCGCCGCCTCCTGCTTCTGTGAGGCGATACTGACGGCGTAGAGATACTCGCCCAGCGGCGTGTGCGTGCTGCATGTCCCACCCCCTGTGTCACGGTACCAGTTCTCGTGAATCTGATGCCCGTGCAGGTAGATGACCATGCTGTAGCCGTAGACGCGCCCGTCGTACTCGGCGACCAGAAAGCCCTCAGGATGATGGCGCAGCCACGCCTCGAAGTAGTCGCGCGTGAGCGCCGCGTTGCCGAACAACCGATCCAGTTCCTCTATACGGCTCAGGTCGGCGCATTCTGCCTGCCGTATCGTGAAGAGACCTACAGGTATCATGGCGTTGACCTCTTTCTGAAAAGGGAAGCACCAGTAATCTGTGTTTGTGGCGCACGGCGAGGCTTGCCAGCTACCCTTCGGTGCAGCAGCTGAATCAGGCGTTGTTGAGTCATAGTATACCCCATGTTGCACCGAGTCAAGGATGGAATCTTGCCGAATCTGGGTTAATTGCGTGTGTATACTGGGGAGATGGGTGGCATAACCTGAATTTCCCCCGCGTATCGCCCCCAGATGACACAGAATTGGGCTATAATAGGGTGGGTGAGCGCACGATGGAAGCGTATGGCGAGTATCTTGCGGCAGAGGATCTGGTGCTGCGAGCGCAGCAGGGGGACGAATACGCGGCGGAGCAGGTGCTGACGCTGTTCCGCCCGCTGGCGCAGAGCGTGGCAGGGCGATTCTATATGCCAAATCATGACCCAGAGGATGTGTGTCAGATTGCGCTGATGGGGCTGTGGCGTGCGGTGCAGTGTTTTGATCCGCAGCGCAAGGCGGGGTTCGCCGCGTTCGCGCGGGTTTGTATCCGTCGGCAGATTTTGTCCGAGTTGAAACGCGCCCTGCGCTGGACGGCGCCGATAGTGAGCCTGTCGGGGGAAGAGGAGGGACGCTCGTGGCTGGAGCAGTTGCCGGACCCGCGCCAGAACCTGTACGAGCAGATGAGCGAGCAGGAGACCTGGCAGCGGCAGCGCGAGTTTCTGGCGACGCGCCTCAGCCCGCTGGAGGCGCAGGTGGTCGCGCTGTATCAGCAGCAGTTCACCTACCGCGAGATTGCCGAGCGGCTGGGCTGTTCGCCGAAGGCGGTGGACAACGCGCTGGCTCGAATCAAGCGCAAGGCGCGCCGCCACAAACGCAGGGAGTAGCCGCGCCTAAGTCGTTATCGCCCACACGACGCGCATCGCGCCCGCGTAGTCATGCATTATCTGGGGCTGCGCAAAGCCCCACGCAGGCAGTTGCGCAGCGATCAGGGGAGCCAGTCGCGGACTGGTCTCGAACGCGAGCAGACCGCCCGTGCGCAGCACGCGCCGTGCGTCCCGCGCTATCCGACGGTAGGGCTGTAAGGGGTCATGCGCGGGCGCGAGCAGCGCGCCTTTCGGCTCGTAGCGCGCTGCTTCGGGCGGCAGTGCGTCCCACTCGTCAGGCAGCACATAGGGCGGGTTGCTCAACACGGCGTCCACCGAAGTATTACGCAGTCCCCGAAGCCAGTTGCTCTGCGCCAGCAGGAGACGCGATTCCAGTCCCAGCGCACGGCGGTTAATCTGGGCGTATCGCAACGCGCGGCGGCTGCGATCGACGCCGATTGCCCGCCAGCCCGGCGCATGCGTCAGGCATGCGAGCGCAATCGCCCCGGTTCCCGTGCCTGCATCGACCAGCACAGGCGCGTCTCCCCTCTCCTGCACTGTGGGAGAGGGGCAGGGGGTGAGGGCATCTTGCTTCGCCCAGTGCAAAAACCGCTCCACCAGCAGCTCCGTTTCGGGGCGGGGGATGAGCGCGCCGCGTCCGACAGTGAGCGGTAGCCCGTAGAACCACGCGCGGCGCGTGAGGTACGCCAGCGGCTCGCGCGCGGCGCGGCGGCGCGTCCAGCGGTGCAGTCGCCGAATCTGCGCCCCATTCAACCGCGCGTCGGGATGGGCAATCAGCCGCGCGCGTTCCCACCCCAGACATGCGGCGACCAGCGCATGCGCCTCGCGCGGCGCGTCTTCAATCTCCGCCGCCTGCAACTGCGCCTGCGCCCACTGCACTGCCTGCTGCGCCGTCATCGGAGCGGTATAATACCCCTGCTTCGGCAAACGAGTTCGCGGCGGCTGAATGCACGGGAAGTCGGTGCAAATCCGACGCTGACGCGCAGCGGTAACTGGGGACGAACGCGACACAACGCCACTGGCTTCGGCTGGGAAGGCGTCGCCAGTAGGACGAACCAGAAGCCCGAAGACCGATTCAGCCGTGTCTCGCTCGTTTCGCCTCGCGGGTTGGGCGAAAGAGCGCGCGCCAACGCTTGCCTGCGGCTGGAGACCGCCAGCGGCAGGGGCTGTTGCGCAAGCCTTCGTCCCGCCCACAGAGCGCTACGCTATGTGGAGGGTACGATGATGCAGAACCAATCAATAATCCGCCGCACGCGCGGCTTCACGCTGATCGAGTTGCTGGTCGTGATTGCGATTATCGCCATTCTGGCGGCGATACTGTTCCCCGTGTTTGCTCAGGCGCGCGAGAAGGCGCGTCAGACCTCGTGCCTGAACAACCTGCGCCAGATTGGAACGGCAGGCTTGATGTACGCCCAGGACTACGACGAGCGGCTGTTCCCCATCGCCTACGACGACTGGACGCATTACTGGTGGGGCTATGTCGACCGTCAGAATCAGCGGCTGGACACGCGGCGCAGTTTCCTGCAGCCCTACATGCGCAACGCGGAGATTCAGGCGTGTCCCTCGTTCCGCGAGAGCCGCGCCTATCAGTACGGGCTGCTGGGCTACGGCTACAACTATGTGTACCTCAGCCCGATGCAGCCGCCGAGCTACACGCCGATTGCCGTTGCGCTGGCGCAGATTACTGCCCCCGCTGAGACTGCATGGATGGCGGATTCGGCACAGTGGCGCACCTGGGGCGACGGCGCGCCCGCATTCGAGGGCACAGGCTTCCTCGAGCCGCCGTCCTACAACAACCCTACCTTTCACGGGCGGCACAACGGGATGGGCAATGTGCTGTGGTGCGACGGGCACGCGAAGGCGTTCAAGCCTGCCTTGCGCACGGAGCCTGCCTACGAGCCGCACCGTCGCTACACGCTGGGCGACATCGACCGCGACGGCAACCCTGCTACCGACGAGCTGATGGATCTGCAGTAGCGGCTACTCCAGCGTCCAACGGCTCTCACGGCGTGTGAGCGTCAGCAGCGTTGCGCCCTTGCAAAATGGGGGCGCATGGCTGAGCCACACGCCGTTCACCTGTTCAGGCGCGTCGGTGGGTGTGTGCGAGTGCCCGCCGAGAATCACATCGAGTTCAGGGCACGCCTCCGCCAGCAGGCAATCCTGCGTGTAGCCGATATGGGTGAGCGCAATCAGCAGATCGGCTTCAGGGCGCAGGCGCGGAACCCATTCACGGGCGACGGTCAGCGGCGGGTCGAACAGGTACGCGCTGAGCGCGGCGACTCGCATGCGCGAGGTCACCATCGGCACGGTCAGCCCCAGCACGGCGACTCGCACGCCCTGATGCTCCGTGCGCCAGACGGGTTGCACGGGCATGGGCGCGTCGGGACGCTTCGGGCGCAGGTTCGCGCAGAGCAGCGGGCACGGCGCGCCGCGCGTCTTTGCTGTAAACCCCGCCGCCGTCAGATGGAACTCGCGGTTGCCTATCGTCGCCGCGTCGTAGCCGGCACGGCGCATCCACTCCCACGCCGATTCAGGACGCAACGGCGCCGCGATATTGCCCGCTCGGATCGCGTCGCCCGAATCGAGCAGCAGCGCGTGATGCTGGGTTTTTAATGCGTGCAGATGGTTTACAAACGCCTCGCTCCAGCGATTGTGCGCGTCGCTGGTGTGCAGGAGCGTGAGTCTCATCGGCAGGCGTCCATCCATGCGCGAACGGTCGCGACGGGGTCGGCGGCGCGCATCAGTGTCTCGCCCACCAGAATCGCCTGCACGCCCGCCGCGTGTAGCCGCCGCACATCGTCGGCGGTCTCGATGCCGCTCTCGCTCACGCGCGTCGCCTCGTCGGGGAAGTAGCGCAGCAGTCGCAGGGTCGTCTCCAGCGACACTTCGAAGGTGCGCAGGTCGCGATTGTTCACGCCAATCAGCGTCGCGCCCGTCAGCGCGGCGGTCTCCAGCTCCCATTCGTCATGCACTTCGACGAGCGCGTCCATCCCCAGCGACTCGGCGAGGGCGCGCAGGTCGTGCAGATGGGCGCGGTCGGGCACGGCGGCGACAATCAGCAGAATTGCATCCGCGCCGAGCGCGCGACTTTCGTACACCTGGTACGCGTCGATGAGGAAATCCTTGCGCAGGGCGGGCAGAGGGGTGTGGGCGCGCGCCTGCGTCAGATATTCGGGCTTGCCCTGAAAGTATGGCTCGTCGGTCAGCACGCTGAGCGCGTCCGCGCCCGCCTCGTGGTACTGCGCGGCAATCCGCAACGGGTCAAAATCCTCGCGGATGACGCCCTTACTGGGCGAGGCGCGCTTGATTTCGGCAATCAGCGCGATGGGGTTTTGTGTCTGGCGCAGGGCTTGATGGAAGCCGCGTGGGGGCGCCGCGTCTGCCAGGCGCGCCTTCAGCTCGGTCAGGGGAACAGCGCGCCGCCGCGACTCGATCTCCTCGCGCTTGGTCTCCAGAATCCGATGCAGGACGCTCACGGTGAGGAGGCATGGAGCCGACAGTGGGACTCGAACCCACGACCTGCGCATTACGAGTGTCGTGTCGTTTCCTGTTGACCCCATCTGCGCACAGTATACCCAACCTGTTGCGGGAATGTCAACCCCCTCGCGTCCCTTGTGTCTACTATCTGGCATGGCGCAAGGAGGCACAGTATGCGCAAGACCCAAGCACTGCTTGAATTCTGGCACAGAAGCGAGATTGCCGAAGCCCGCGCCCTGTGGCTGGAGAGCGTCGCCCTCAAGACGCCCAGCCCGCGCACGGTAGACAACTACGAACGAACCACGCGCCCGTTCCTTGTGTTCCTGCAGGAGCGCGAGAAGACCCGATTCGACGAGGTTCAGCCCCACGATATTCGCGCCTACCTGCTGCAACTCAAGCAGGCGGGACGCGCCCCGCATACCCTCGTGAAACACCACACGATTCTGCGCACTTTCTGGAACTGGTGCATGCGCGAGGGACTGACCGAGCATAACCCCTTCGCGAAGGTGGAGAAGCCCAAAGCCCCCCAGAAGGTGAAGCCCGCCCTGACGCCTGAGGAGATAGAGCAGATTCTGCAGGCGTGCGAGGGCACGCACTGGCTCCGCCTGCGCGATAAAGCCCTGATTCTGCTGCTGCTGGACACAGGCATGCGCATTCACGAGGCGCATAGCATGGCTGTCGGCGACGCGAAACAGAACTGCCTGCTGATTCGCGGGAAAGGCGCGAAGCAGCGCATGGTGTTTCTGTCGCCCGAAGTGCGCCTCGCGCTGGCGCGATACCTGAAGGCGTGCCCGTTCCCCCTGCAGGAATCCTCTCCTTTGTGGCACGGCAGGTACGGCGCACTGACGCTGGACGGCTTGCTGCAGGTAGTGGACAGAATCGGACGCCGTGCAGGATTGCCCAAGCACTTGGGCGCACACGCCTTCAGGCGAACTTTCGCCACTTGGAGCCTGCGCAACGGAATCGACCTCGAACACCTGCGCCAGCTGATGGGGCACTCGGATTACACGGTACTGCGCCAGTACCTTGCGCTGGTGGAGAACGACCTGAAGCAGGCGCACGCCCAGCATAGCCCGCTGAGGAACCTGCGGAAGCGGTAGGTATACTTGGTACGACCTGCTGGGGGCTGGTGTTGCTCCCACTTCATCAGCAGCCCAGCAGGGCGCTAAGTGGGAGAAGTGGACATGTGTGGACAAGCTATATTTACTGCAGAAGCACGGCTGACTATCAGCACTGCTCTGGAGATTATAGAGCGTGAGCGAGGCAACCCGAAAGGGCTTCATGAGCGACTGATTCTAAAACCCACCTACAGGAAGGCATACTTGGAAGTATTGCTTCGTGAGGAGCAGGGATTCCGTGAAGGATTGGAAGCACTGTTCCACCTTGCGCCCGAACCTACTGAAGAGGAACAGGAGGAACCGTTAGATTGGCTTATACCTGAAGATTTCTGGCAGGCGTTGGAGGAATTTCGCGTGCGCTGGAAATTGCCAGTGGCATTCAAAGGGGAAATAGGCACTACCCTTTATCTTAGGCGGTGTGGCATTCCTGTAAGCGGCGTGTTTACTGTGAACCTGCAGCAAGTAAGGGAGTGCCTACAGGCATTAGAGCCAGAGGTAGAAGGTGTGATTAATAGCCTGACCAAAGACCCTGTAGCCTTTCAGCTGACGCTACGAATCAACTTTCTCAAGTCCCAACTGAGGTTTTATCACCTTGCTGAAAGGGTGGGTTCAAGGCTACATAACCTTATACCTGAACTACAGGAATTTAGCCTTATCGAGCAACCCCTGGCTACACGCTTCAGAACACGCCTTACCGAACTGGAAAATGAATTGGAGGCGCATTTAAAGCAGCAACTCGACCGACTCCCAGAACGCGCGTGGCATACGCGGTACGAACAGCTGAAGGGTTTGCTGCCCTGTGTTTCTTCCGAGCTGAATCGCGTACATGCCGAGTATGCCCGACGCCTCGCGCCCGAATACATTAGCAGGAGCGTCGAGCAAGTGTACCTGCGAATCTTCAAGGGATACAGCTGGCAGCAGATTGCAGCCTACTTCGCGCAGGTGAAAAAGGAAAATCTAGGGCGTGCAGCCGTGCGAAAGACAACACTGCAGGTACTCAGTCTACTGGGTATGCATGAGAACCCACCTGATTAAGACCCAAAAAGTGTATACTTTCGCCCACAATTCCCGATAGGTATTGATGGTATACACCCTCCACCTTGCATACTATCCCACAGGTGAAGCGATATGCCACTGTGGGAACTGCTCTACAACGAGCCAATACTGCGAGAGGCACTGAAACGCCGAGCGAAGCGCAACTATCGGCGCATGACTGACGAGGCGCGAGCAATCCTTGCCGAAGCCCTGCGTGAGGAAGTAGAGGCGATTCGGCGCGAGCAGGAGCAGGCGCAAGGAGGGAACGCCTCATGAGAAACGGACACGCCCCCCACCATGTAGGCAGGGGGCAAGGCGTAAAGGGTTCCAACCTGCGCCTTGACGATATTTTACCCCACCTGAAGAACCGCCGTCCACAGCATGACGGGAGCTATATGGTGAGCTGCCCTGTGCCTGGTCATGGCAAGAAACGCGGCGACAGGAACCCGTCGCTGTCGCTGACCGAGACCCCCGACGGGACGCTACTCGTACACTGTAAAGCGGGCTGCTCGCAAGAGGCGGTGTGGCGCACGCTGTGCCAGCTGGCTAGAGTGGAACCCCCACGCGCAAACATAATCCTGCCCAGCCAGCGCACACACCAGCGCAACGGCTCCACGCCCGCGCCCGCAGAATCTTCTCATGAACGCCTCACGGTAGACGCCTACGCGGACGCGAAGGGACTGAACGCGCTGCTGCTGCGTGAGTGGGGACTGATCGAGTGCGAACGCGGAGTCGCTATCCCCTATCTGGACGCCGACGGCAATCAGGTAGCGACGCGCTACCGCCACGCGCTGGAGGGCGAGAACCGCTTCAGCTGGGCGCGTGGGAATCGCCCCTGTATGTATGGGCTGTGGAATCTGCCCTTATGGGACGATTCGGAAACTGTCTATCTGTGTGAAGGTGAAACGGACGCGCTGACGCTGTGGCACGCGGGTATGCCCGCGCTGGGGATCCCTGGCGCGAGCGTGTGGCGCGAGGCATGGTGGGAGCCGCTGAAACGCTTCGCGCGAATCTGCATAATCCCCGACGCCGACGCCGCTGGGCGGCAGCTGTTGGAGAAGCTGGGGCACACCTGCCCGCTGGAGCTGCAGGAGCGCGTGCGGGTGCTGGAGCTGCCTGAGGGCGTGAAGGACGCGAACGAGCTGTACCTGCAGGTGGGCGGCGACGGCGAGCGGTTTCGAGAGGCGATTGCAGGATTATTGCATTCGTGCACTCCCATAGAGGAATGCACGAATGCACAAATGCACGAATCCGATTCGTGGGACGGGATACCCACCTTCGCGCCGCTGAGCGAGATACTCGCCCGTGCGGAATCCCGCGAGGTGGAGTACCTGCCCCTCTTGGGAACTGACGGGCTGATAGCGCGGGGCACAATCACCCTGCTGGGCGCACACCCCAAAGCAGGTAAGACCACGCTAATGATACACGCCTGCCGTGAGTGGCTGAGGCTTGGGCTGAAGGTGGTGTACCTGACTGAGGAGCCTACGGCTGTGTGGAACCTGCGCCTGAAGCAGTATCCCGAACTGGCGAGCTTGTATCTGAATGAGATTCCTCGCGCCCACCCTGAGAACTGGGCGAAGGCTATCCTGCGCGAGGCTCCCGATATTGTGATAGTGGACACCATTCGCCGCTTTGCGCAGATTCGCGACGAGAACGATTCGGCGTCGGTGTCGGCGGCTCTGTCGTACTTTGTGGACTTGGTGAACGACCTGCCCCGCACGGCGATTGTCTTTGCCCACCACACCAGGAAGAATCTTTCGCCAGAGGGCGAGGTAGGCGATATTGCGGGTTCCCATGCGTTCACGGCTGAGGTGGACGCGATACTGCTGCTTGCGCCTGTGCGGGAGCATTCGCGCCAGCGATTGCTGACGCCCGTCGCCAGTCGGCTCTGGGCGTTCACGCCTGACGCGCTGGTGCTGGAGCTGGCTGAAGACGGCTCCACCTACGCTGTGAAGGGCGTTGCCAGCGAGGTGCTGAGCGAGCAGAAGCGAGCGGACGCGAAGGCGAAGGTGCTGGAGGCGTTGCAGGCGTTGGGCGAGGCGACAGTAGACGAACTGACCGAATGCCTGACGGGATATTCGCGGCGCACGGTTTATGACGCGCTGCAGGAGCTGTATGCGGAGAGGCAAGTAGAGCGCGAGGGAACAGGCAAGAAAGGGAACCCCTATCGCTTTTGTGCATTCGTGCATTCGTGCAATTCCCCTATCGAGTGCACAAATGCACAAATGCACGAATCGCCTGCAGGCACTGACGGGCAACCTGCGCCGCCGCTTATGCCTGACGCCTTTCAGAATCGCACGCCGCTGGTGTGGGACGCGATAGACGATTTCCTTGCCCGCCAGAGTAGCCCTGAAGATTCCTTCGCCCTTACGCCAGAGGAGGCGGACGCCGTGCGCGTTATGCTGGCATTCGCAGAGGCGCGGGGCTTCCCGCCGCTGACGGTAGACGGCTACGCGATTCAGGGCGATATGGCGGGCTGGCTCACGGCTGCCCAGCAGCTGGCGGGCACGCCCGCCGTTGCGCGGGCAACTGCCCTGCTGCACAGATTGGACGCTGCAGGTTCACCTGCAGCGCCAGCACACCATACCACACTACGCAACGGCGACGGGGGTAGAACCCCCGCGCAACTCACCTTAGAGGAGGGTTAATCACATGCCGATTACAATCACTGTACGGGAGAACGCCCCGATTCCGACGGGAGAGTATCGCGTCGAGCTGACGGCGATTGAGCTTGCCGACGGTCAATTCGGGCAGCAGCTCCGCTGGACTTTCAGCGTGCTGGATCACGGCAAGACGCTGATTGCCTATTCCAGCGTGTCGGAGAGCCTGAACGCCAAGTGCGTGCGCTGGGCGGCGGCGCTGCTCGGACGCGCCATAAAGCCTGGTGAACAGGTGAACTTCGACGCGCTGGTGGGTAAGACGGCGATTGCTACCGTTGTGCGCAAGCGCAAAGACGACGGCACGGAATACAACGCCGTTGAAGACCTGCTGCCTGACGAGGGCAACGCGGACCCGTTCCACTAAGCAGAACAGGGGCTGGGCGTGCTGGCACACGCCCGCCCCCGTTAGGAGGTGATATTCGTGGGAACGATTGTACCGAACATGCGCCCGATAGAGATTCGCGGCGCACAGGGCAAGCTCAGAGGCGTGATCTGCAACCGCACGCTGATTAAGGAGATTCGGAGCAGCGTTCACCTGCTACGGAAGCCGCCTGCGATTGCGATAGACGCGCGAATGTACGACAGGTGGCGTCGGCACTTTGACGCGCTGGAGATTCGGGATACCGACACGGGGCGCGTGTACCGTATCTCGGCGGCGCGTTTCGAGTCGTATCGCTGGGAACTGGAGTACGGCTATGGGAAGCAGTATGCCGTTGCGCTTTCGCGCTGGAGTGTGGAAGACCCCAGCGACGCGCAGTTAAGACTGGAGGTGCAGCCATGACGGAACGCCCCCGAACTCTGACAATCTATGTCGGCGATTCAGGCGCGTGCTACTTCGCAGGCGCGTTCAGTGTGGACTTCGAGCCGCGCGAGGGCGAGGTAGTGCTGATTGTGTCGCAGGGCAGGAGCCGTCGCCGTTTCGCGGTGCGAGGCGAGCTGGCGAAGGCGATTGCGAAGGTACGCCTTGCAGGTGAGATTGTAGCGCATGCTGAGCTTCGCGAGTGAGCAGGAGTTTCAGCGCACGCTGCTGGAGCTGGCGCGGCTGAAGGGCTGGCGGGTACACCATACCCGCCCCGCCCTTGACAGGCGCGGCAGGTGGCTGACGCCGATTCAGGGCGACGCGGGGTTTCCTGATTTGGTGCTTGCGCGAGGCGGGCGCGTGCTATTCGTGGAGCTGAAGCGCGAGGGTAGACGCCCGTCGCCCCAGCAGCAGGCGTGGCTGGACGCGCTGGCTGGCTGTGCAGGCGTGGAGGTGTATGTATGGACGCCCCGCGATTGGAGCGCGATTGTGGCGATTCTGGGGTAGGCTGTGCGCGAGGGAACGCCCCTGACGCCGCCGCCCCACGCCTAAGGGCGTGAGGCGGCGGCTGCCTGCCGTGCCCGCCTGACCTGCGCTGTGTCGGATTGTGGAACTCTGGAACTGCCCTTATAGAGTCGGGAACCCCTGATTACCCGTACCCGCTGAGGGCTGCGCGTAGACGCGCCTGCAGTGCGTGCCAGACCGCTGGCGCGTTGCGGATTCCGAGCTGCCTGCCCGCTTGCTGGAGCGGCGTGCCTGCAAGCAGGGCGTCGAGCAGGGCGCGTTCCTGTGGCGTGAGTGTGTGCAGGGCGCGTTGCAAGTCTACGCGCAGTGCGAGGCGTTCCCAGAACTCGGTTTCGGTTTCCTCTGGGAAGTGAACCGCTGATTGCATGGCGGTAGCATACCCTGTGTGTCGCCCTTGCCCGTGCGTGTCCGCCTGCAGGCGCAGTGGGCAGCCCCTGCGCTGGGCACACCCTCTGACGCCCCACGCCCAGAGGCGTGGGGCTGAGGCGTGTCCGTTTGTGTCCGCTATGTGTCGCCTGTGCGCCCACTGGAGCCGTACTGTGCGCCTGCTGGCGGGCGTTGTGCGTGGGGCGTTGCGCCCGCCTGCCCCTGCGTGGTGAGGCGAGAATCGGCGGCTGTGTCCGCTTGTGTCCGCAGGTGTCCGCAATCTAATAGGCGTGGAACCGATTCAGATTGCAGAAGCACTGTGGAGTAGCCGCAGCTGTGCGGAAGCCGCCCGTCGGCTGGGCGTGAGCGAGCGGACGCTTCGCCGCTGGCGTGCGCGTGCAGAGGTGCAGGCGGTGTTAGACGACCTGCGCCAGCAGGCGCGAACGAGCTTGCTGGTGCTGCAGAATCGGGCGGTATCGGCGTTGTACGCGCTGCTGGATTCGCCTGACCCGCAGGTACAACTGCGTGCGGTAGAGCTGGTGCTGAAGCACTTGCGGGTAGAGGAAGATTCCTTCGAGCTGTGGTGAGGTGTTCCGAAGTGTGCGGTTTCTGTCGCTGAGTCGGCAGGAATCGGATTCGGGACGCTGAAAGAGAGAATGCCAGCGCGGTATGTGCTTACCCGCTGGCGTGGCGTATCGCGGTTAGGGCGCGACACGCGGGAGCAGTATACCCCGTATCGCCTCTGAATCCTGCTGGGAGTGCCCTGCCTGCGAGAAGCCTCTGAAGACCCAAGCACTAATGGTGCGCCGTGCTATGTGGGTACAAGGGATTGTAGGTATGCGGGGCGCAAGGACACAAGATAGAGGTGGAGCCGACAGTGGGACTCGAACCCACGACCTGCGCATTACGAGTGCGCCGCTCTACCGCTGAGCTATGTCGGCGTCCGGGGAAAGAGTATACCCAATCTTATCCGCAGCACGAGCAACCGCCGCAGCCCGCGCCCGGCGTGCCCATCTCGTCCTCGGTCTGGAACGACGAGCCGCAGCCGCAGCCGTTGACAGCGTTCGGGTTGTCGATTTTGAACCCGCCGCCGAACATGTCCTCCACATAATCGATGCACGAGCCGTCCATGTAGCGGATGCTCAGGCTGTCAATATAGATTTTGACGCCGTGCGAATCGAACACGAGGTCGGTCGCTTCGGGTTCTGCGTCGTCAATCGCCATCTGGTACTGCAGCCCGCTGCAGCCGCCGCCAGCAACCCAGACGCGAAGCCCCGCGTTCTGAATGCCCGATTCGTCCAGTAAAGTTTTCAACTCATGCGCCGCGCGTTCCGATAGCGTGATTGCCATAGCGTCCTCCAGTGTTGGAAATTATACCCGATAATCGCTCTAAAGTGCGACGCGACTATGGAACAACCCCGACAGATGGGCGTTGGAGGTTTATATGCGCTGGCTACGCGGAATGACGATGGTGGAGTTGTTATCGCTGGCGGTGATGAGTGTGGCTGTGCTGGCGGCGTTTTCGCCGCGCGTGTCGCATCACCTGCCGCGCGACCCGGAGGCGCGCCTGCGTGTGGTGCTGGCAGAGGCGCGCCATGCGATACTTGTGTTCTATCACGATACAGGCGTTTACCCGACCGACCTGAGCGACTTGACGACGACCGAAGCGCCCCAGTTCGGGCTGGACCGATGGGGGCGCCCCAGCTTGATGAATCCAGAGTATTATCGCGGTCCGTACATGAGCGAGGTTCCGCGCTGCCCCATCTCTGGCGAGGAGCTGGACTATTACAGCGACCCCACAACGGGCGAGATGAAGGTGCGCTCCCCAGCGGAGGGCGTCGGCAGCGATGGGCGTCCCTACCGGGAATGGTGAGACGCCGTGATTCGGGCGCGTCGCCACAAGCGGCGCGCCCACAGCACGCCCAGCGCCAATCCGACGCTTCCACCGACCCCCATACCCACGATGTCGCCGACCAGAAAGCCCAGCCAGCCCATTAGCGCCGTCGGCAGCCCTAGCGCGAACAGGTAGACCGCCCACAAGCCGACCAGCATCCCCACGACCATCCCCACCATCGCGCCGGGGATGCAGCCGATGATGCCGAACGGAAGCCCCAGCAGGAACCCTGCCACCAGCCCCAGCCCCGCGAACAGCCCCGATAACGCCTGCGCCCACGAGGGGAGCGCGCGCGTGGACGCCTGCACCCGAGACACCCGCTGCTGGTAGCCCGCGCGCATTTGCGCGTAGGGGTCGTTGGGCTGCATGCGCGGGGCGCTGGGCGCGTGCGCCGTCGCCTGCGTCCGCGTCGGTTGCGGCGCGCGGAGCTGGTCGTACCGCTGGCGCGATTCGGGGTCGCGCAGCAGCTCGTAGGCGGTGTTAATCCGCTTCATCCGCTCTTCGTACTCGGCGGCGCGTCCGATGGGCGCGCGGTCCGGGTGATACCGCCGCGCCAGCGCAAGGTACGCCTGACGAATCGCCTCCGCCGACGCGCCCGGCGACACCCCCAGCTCGCGATAGGCGTCCAGTTTCGGGTCGATGCGCATCCCCCATATTTTAACCCATGACGCCCCCTCACACCACAGGCTCCACAAGCATCAAACGGTAAACGGGCGTCGTATCGAATCGAAACTCCAGCGACAGCAGCACGCGATAGTCAGAACCGCGCCACACGAGCGTGGTGCCATCAGGCAAACTCACGGTGGGCGCGACGGCAATCGCCCAGAGCGGGCGCGACAGCGCGTCCATCTGTTCCGTGCTGAACCGCCAGCGCAGAAGCCCAACCGGCGGCTGGAAGAACAGCCCGCGATAAAATTGCACGCCCACACGAAACGACTCCCCATAGCGGCGCAGCCAGTGGTTCAGACACTCATGCAGAATCACGGCGTCTCCTCCTCCCGTTCGCGGAACACGAACAGCAACTGCGCGTCTCGCTTGAGAAAGGGCTTCAGGCGGGCGTAGCCCTGCGCTTTGAGGCGCGTCGGGTCGGCGGGATTGAGCGGCGCAGGCGGCGAGACCTGCAGCCAGCCAATCCGAAAGCCTGTCCACGCGCCCAGTTCGCGATAGAGCGTCGCGCCCATCTCGCCCGCCACAATCTCCAGCGCGCCCAGATTCAGCGTCGCCAGCAGGTCGGCGTCGCTCGTAGCGAGGTAGTCTGGTTCAATCGCATAGCGTAGCGCGGGCAGCATCTCGTCAATCAGCGCGTCAATTTCCGAATCGTACTCGTTCGTCATCAGGCGCAGCTTGCGCTTCACATCGGCGCGGGATACGGTGAGCATCGCGGGTCGCTCCTACGGTTTCGCGGTCTCCTGCCAGTGCGCCAGCGTCTGCCGCAGGCTCAGCAGCGCGTCGCGCACATCGTCCAGCGCGAGTTCGAGCCGCTCGTAGCTCGCCTCGGTGCGGGCGACGCTCTGGCGCAGGTAGGCGATGAACTCGTCGGTAATCGCCTGCTCCTGCCGTTGCGCCGCCTCGACCAGCTTGTCCATCCGCCCAAGAATCTGGCGGGTGAGCAGAAACGCCCAGCCCACCAGCGCGCTAATCACAGGAATCAGTTGCGTCCAGTCCATCATGTGCCTCCGTCATGGGTTCCAGCGTTCCAGTCGGTACAGCGCCATCTGGCGCAGGGCGTTTTCGACCTGTTCGATGGTCTGCACGGGCAGGCGCAGGCGCAGGGCGAGCGCGTCGCGTTGATGCGCGGGCAGGCGCAGGGCGCGTTCGTCCAGCCACTGGCGCAGCGTCGGCTTGATCGCCTGCCACGCCCAGCGAAGAAGAGTCTGTCGCATCATCGTTCACCTCCTCGATCTGGAGCAAGGGGCACGCGCGGACGGCGTCCGTCAGTGCGCGCGCGTCCAGCTCCACAAACGCAGGCGCGTTGGGGAACCAGACGCCCCCCTTGCGGTAGCCGCGAAAGACAGGATGCGGCACAGCAGAGACGCGGTAGCGTCGCATGGCTTCACCACAAGGGGGGATACGGCGCGGAATAGCCGTCAACAGCCGACAGGCGTCGGCAAAAGAGGCACTCATAGAAGCGCCTTTGTGCTACTGGAGTACGGAAGCTCCGTTTGCGTACTCCACGCAAAGGCAATTAAGTGTCTTTGCAGGGAATTTTCAGCGACTCCCCTATCCGCGCGTGCGCGTAATCGTAATTTGGAGTGCTGAAGCGGGAGCTTCAGCACTCCATACAGGCAGCGCCATGCGGCGCCTCGCACACGAAGGCGCTCAGTCCACGGTTTCGTGTGTGAAGCCATCATAGACGGGCAGGAAATCCCGCCACGCCTCGCGCGAGATGGCTTTGGCATACTGCGTCAGGCTGAGATAGGGCACGAAGTTGGGGCGGCGCGGCTTGCGCGCGAGCTTCATGCCCGCCTGATGGGGCGTGCGGTCGCCCTTGACGAGGTTGCACCGCCTGCAGCACGCCACGAGGTTCTCCCATGTGTCGCCGCCGCCCATGCTGCGCGGCACCACATGGTCCACCGTCAGGTCGCGCGACACATGCCCGCAATACTGGCAGGTGTAGTTGTCGCGCGCCAGAATCGCGCGGCGGCTCACGCGCACCTGCGGCAGCGGACGCTTCACCAGATAGCGCAAACGCACCACCGACGGCGCCTCGAAGCCCCCCGACACTGTGCGCACATAATGCCCGTTCGTCAGCACCACTTCCGCCTTCCCCGTGAGCACCATGTTCACGGCGCGGCGCATCGTGCAGATATTAAGCGGCTCAAAGTTCTGGTTCAGAACGAGTACCTCAGCCATAGCGGCGCAGCCTCCTTGAACCCCCTAATAAAACAGGGGAGCCATACGCACAGACCCGCGCAGGCTCCCCAGCTCGACACGCGCCCAAAGACGCGGCAACGGTAGCGCCCGCGTGTGCCAAACCAGGAGCCTGTGCTCCAGCGTTCACAATCGAACCCGTTCAGTCCATGCGTCAGCATCATCTATATTATAACCCATTTTGCGCCGTGAATTCAAGCGCTACACAGGTATACTGCCCGTGGGAGGAAAGAGTTCCGATGAACGGCGCACAGTTGCACCTGATGCTAAACCATTTGCCTGTGATGGGCGCGCTGTTTGCCATGCTGCTGCTCGGATGGAGCCTGATTCGGCGGAGCGCGGAGATTCAGAAGCTGGCGTTGGCGACGGCGCTGCTGGCGGGACTGAGCAGCGCGCCTGCCTATCTGACAGGCGAGCCTGCCGAGCATGTGATCGAGCATCTTCCGGGCGTCGCCGAAGCCTATATCGAGGAACACGAGTCGATGGGCAGGTTCGCGCTGTGGTGTGGGGTTGCGTTGAGCGTCGTCGCGGCGACCGCGCTGGGCGCAGGCGTCAGATACCCGCGCTGGCTCACTGCGGGCGTCGTGATGACCCTGCTGGCGAGTCTCTTCGTGTCGGGTGTGATGGGCTACACGGCGCATCTGGGCGGGCAAATCCGCCATCCTGAGATTCGAAGCGGCGGCGCGCCGCCCGCGACACAAGGGCATGGGGGCGAATCGGAAGGCGAGTCGCACGAGGACTGACGCGCAGGTACACTATTGCCGATGTCCTACCTGATGCGAACGGAGATTGGCGAGCAGCCCGAAGTGCTGCGGCGCATTGCGGACGAGGAGTGGCGTGCGATTCAGTCCGTCGCCCAGCAGATACGCGACCAGGGGATTCATGCGGTGTTCCTCGCCGCGCGGGGCACTTCGGACAACGCCGCCGCCTACTTCAAGTACCTGTTCGAGATCCAAAACGGTCTCCCCTGCGGGCTGGCGGCGCCGTCGGTGGTCACCCTGTATCGGGCGCAGTTGAATCTGCACGGCGCGCTGGTGGTCGGTATCTCACAGTCGGGTCAGGCGCCCGATGTGGTGGAATACCTCGCGCACGCGCGGGCGAACGGCGCACTGACCCTCAGCCTCACGAACGACCCCGAGTCGCCCTTAGCCAGCGCCAGCCATTTCACCCTGCTGCTGCGCGCGGGCGCGGAGCGGAGCGTCGCCGCGACCAAGACCTACACGGGCACGCTGGCGTGTATTTATCTGCTTTCGGAAGCCCTGCGCGGGCAGCACGACGCCCCGCAGCGCCTCCATCACGCCGCCGCGCTGATTGAGCAGGCGCTGCAGAGTGAACCGCGCGTGCAGGAAATCGCCGACCGCTACCGCTATATGCGCGAGTGCGTCGCCCTGGCGCGCGGAATCAATCAGGCAACCGCGCAGGAGACCGCGCTGAAACTGATTGAGACCTGCTATGTGATGTGCAAGGCGTACTCCGTCGCCGACTTCATGCACGGTCCATTTGCGCTGATTGAGCCGGGCTTTCCATGCTTGCTGTTTGCGCCCGATGGAGCGACCTTCGCGACCGCGCTGGAGAGCGCGTCCAAACTGCGCGCGGGCGGCGCGGAGACGGTGACTTTCGCCAGCAACGAAGAGATTCTGCGCCTCGCACGCATGCCCGTGCCGATGCCTGCAGGCGTGCCCGAAATGCTTTCGCCCATCGTGTACGCGGTCGCGGGGCAGTTGTTCGCCTATCACCTCGCGCTGGCGCGCGACCTGAACCCCGACCAGCCCCGCGGCTTGCAAAAGGTCACAAGGACGCTGTAGCCATGGAAATCCTGCGCACCATCGATTCGGTTCGGCAGTGGGTACGGGCGCAACGCGCGGCGGGACGCCCCATCCACTTCGTACCTACGATGGGCTACTTCCACGAGGGACACCTGAGCCTGATGCGCCGCGCCCGCGCGGACGGCGGCGCAGTGATTGTGAGCATCTTCGTTAACCCGCTGCAGTTCGGACCCCGCGAAGACCTTGAACGCTACCCGCGCGACTTCGAGCGCGACCGCCAGATGGCAGAATCGGTCGGCGTGGAGGCGATTTTCTACCCCGAGGTCGCCGAGATGTACCCTGCTGGCTACCAGACCGAAGTGCGCGTCAAGGAACTTTCGAAGCCCCTGTGCGGCAGGTCGCGTCCGGGGCACTTTGAGGGCGTGGCGACGGTGGTGTTGAAACTGTTCAACATCGTCGCGCCCGACCGCGCTTACTTTGGGATGAAAGACTACCAGCAACTGCGCATCATCCAGCAGCTGGTGCGCGATATGAATCTGTCCATCGAGATTGTGCCCTGCCCGATTGTGCGCGAGGCGGACGGGCTGGCGATGTCGTCGCGCAATGTGTATCTGACGCCTGAGGAGCGCACGGCGGCGACGGTGCTGTATCGGAGCCTGCAGTGGGCGCAGGCGCAATACGCGGCAGGCGAACGCGACGCCGCCCAACTCCGCGCGGGCGTCGCCCGGCAGATTGCCGCCGAACCGCTGGCGCGCATCGATTATGTGGAAGTGGTGGACGCAGAAACGCTGCAGCCGATAGAGCGCATCGAGCGTCCCGCGGTGGCGGCGCTGGCGGTCTTCTTCGGCAAGGCGCGCCTGATTGACAACTGCCTGCTGGGGGATTGAGACCCTCGGTGCAGGCACAGTGTGTGAGGTTGCCCAGTAATCGCGTATGAGTTGGTTCCCCCTGCAGGTAGGGGGAACCGTCGGAAGTCCGCCTCAGCGATTGGGAGCAGGCACTTCGACCCAGCGTCGCTCGTTGGCGGAGATTTCCACCGCCTCCAGCACCGCCTGACAGCGCAGCCCGTCGTAAAAATTCGGCGAGGGCTGCTCGCCCTTGCTGACGGCGTCCAGCGCGTCGCGCACCAGATGCGTGAAGGTATGCTCGTAGCCGATGATGTGTCCGGGCGGCCACCACGCGCTGATGTAGGGATGCACGCTCTCGGTCACCTGAATCGTGCGGAAGCCGCGCGTACCGGCAGGGTCCGTCTCCAGATACAGCTCCAGCTCGTTCATCCGCTCCAGATTGAACACGAGGCTGCCCTTTGAGCCGTTGACCTCGAAGCGGTTGTAGTTTTTGCGTCCGAGCGCGAAGCGGGTCGCCTCGAAAGTGCCAATCGCGCCGTTGCGGAACCGCGCGAGGAACATCGCCGCGTCGTCGACGGTGACCTCGCCCATCTGCGTGCTGGCAGTGCCGCCCAGTCGGTCGTCCGACTCGGCTTGCAACGGTCGCTGCTTGATGAAGGTGTGCATCATGCCGCACACTTCCGTGATGTCGCCCACGAGCATGTGCGCGAGGTCGATGATGTGCGCGTTCAGGTCGCCATGCACGCCCGACCCAGCAATCGGCTTCTGCAAACGCCAGACCAGCGGGAAGTTCGGGTCAACGATCCAGTCCTGCAGGTAGGTGGCGCGGAAGTGGTAAATCTCGCCGATAACCCCTTCCTGAATGAGCTGTCGGGCATAGGCGACGGCAGGCGCCTTGCGGTAGTTGAAAAACACGCCGTGCTTGACGCCGTTTTGCTCGACGGCTTCGACCATCGCGCGCGCTTCGGCGAGGGTGTTCGCCAGCGGCTTCTCGCACAGCACGATTTTGCCGTGTTTCGCCGCTTCGATGGAGATGGGCGCGTGCAGGTTGCCCGGCGTCGACACATCGACAAGGTGGATGTCTTCACGGGCGACGACCTGTTGCCAATCGGTGGCGTACTCTTCGAAGCCGTACTTCTCGGCGGCGGCGCGCACGCGCGACTCGTTGCGCCCGCAGATGACTTTCAGCACGGGTTCAATCTCCAGCTCTGGGAAGAAGCGGCTCACCTGACGGTAGGCGTTGCTGTGCGCCTTGCCCATGAACTGATAGCCAATCAGCGCGACATTCAGTTTGCGTTTCGCCATAGGATGCCTCCATTGAAGGGCTGGGGCGCGCATGCCCCAGCCAAACGGTGTGCGGCTCAGCGCGGCACGGGACGCGCGGCGGGCGGACGCGGCGCGCCCTGTGGCGGCGCAGCGGCAGCCGGGTCAAATGGCTGCACGATGGTGTTGGTGATTTTCGCTTTGGACTGCAGCTGGCGCACATATTCGCCAATCTGCAGGCGCACCGCCTGCTCGCGCAGCTCCTGCTGCTCTTCGGGCGACGCCTGCGAGCCTGTGCGCTCCTTGCGGATAATCATGATGCTCCCCATCATTTTGAACGGCTCGGAGATTTCGCCGGGCTGCATCGCTTGCAGTTTCTGGCGCAGGTCGGGCACGATGAAGTTCATGTTCTGCCAGTTCATCTTGCCGCCGCGGTCCTTGCTGAATGGGTCTTCGGAGTATTCCTTCACCGCTTCGGCGAAGTCCAGCCCCTCTCGAATCTTCTGGTAGGCTTCCTGCGCCTTCGCTTCGGCGGCGGGGGTGTTCTCTTCCTGCTGCTCCGGCGTGTTGCCCTGAATGCGGATCACAATCTGGCTGTATTCCACGAAGTCGTCGAGGTTCACCTGTCGCTCGACGAGCTTCTCGACCAGCATCTGGGTGCGGATTCGGGCGAACAGACGGCTGGGGGGAAACTGGTTGCGCTTGAGGAAGTCGTCGAGGCTCATGCCCGGGGGTACCTGCGCTTCGGCGTTCTGGAGTTGCTGCTTGTAGCGCGCCTCCACTTCCTGATTGGAGACCGAAATGCGCTGCGCCCGCGCCTCCTGCTCTACCACACGCTCCAGAATCAGCTCTTCAACAGCGGTCGCGGCGAACCACTCGTAGCTCGCCTGAATCAGTTCACGGGCGCGGATCGGCTCGCCGTTCACCGTCGCCACGATAGTATCGCCTGCAGGGAGCGGTTTCGGGCGATATTCGGCAGGCACGGCTGGTCGCTGGGATTGCCGTTGCTGCTGTTGGGTTTGCTGGCGTTGCTGCTGTTGTCGCTGTTGGGTCTGCTGGCGTTGCTGCTGTTGTCGCTGTTGGGTCTGCTGGCGTTGCTGCTGTTGCGTCTGCTGCCGCTGCTGGGTTTGTTTCTGCCGTTGCTGCTGTGTATTTTGCTGCTGTTGCATTTGCAAGGCGCCGCCCGCGAGCGGGCTGAGCGCAAGCACTATTCCAAAAATGCTTGCTATGCCAGTCGTATATCTCATGAGTTGCCTCCTGTACGGGTTGAGAGATTCGACGCGCGCCTGGGGTGTTCCTGCAACGGTTCGCGCATGCTTGCATGGAAAATCAGTGTTCCGAGCGCGACGGTCGCCAGCGGCGCGCCGCCCAGAAACGCTATCAGGGCGACGCCCGCGACAGCCGCCCCTGTGAAGGGGGGCATCGTGAACTTCTTGCGTCGGCATGCAGACGCACTTCCCAGCAGCCACACGCCCAGAATCGCCGCCTGCCAGCCTGCGTGTACGCCGAGCTGGGGCGTCGGAATCGTCGGGGCGCCGCTCAGCCAGAGCGCGAGCAGACAGAGCCCCACCAGCGCGCCGCCCGTCAGTGCAAGGTCGGCGTTCGACGCGCGGCGCACAACGCGCACGAGCCGATTCTGCAGGCTCAGGCGCACGCGCCGCCGCTCCCGATGCTCGCGACGCAGGAGCCATCCGCCCAGCGCGAGCGCGCTCGCCGTCGCGCCCCAGCCCAGCGCAGGCGTCTGACCCTTCCAGCCGAGCCAGAGCGCCAACGCGCCCATCCCCAGCGCCGCGCCCAGCGGGTTGCCCTCTATGCGTAGCCACGCGCGAACGACAATCAGCCCCCACAGCAGCGCGAGCGTCCCATACAGCACGCCGATTCCATCCGCCGACGCGCCGTGCCCCAGCGCGCCCAGCCGCGCCCACGCGCCGCCGCTGAGCGAGTCCAGCAATAGCGCAATCAGTCCCAGCCCCGCCACAACGCCCTGTCCCACAGGGCGCGAATCGAGCGCGTGCATCAGGCGCAGCAACCCCGCCCCTGCAACGAGCATCAGCGCGGCTTGCAGGGGCAGGCTCGCTTCAGGCGCAAGCGCAGGCGCGAAGCTCGCCACGCTCAGCGCCAGCGTCCAGCCGTCCGTATCGCCCAGCCAGCGCAGGCGCCCCGATACGCCCCGCCCGCGCGCCACAAGCGACCCTACGCCCAGCGCCAGCCACGCCGCCCAAACCACGCTCGCCACTGCGCCCGATTCTACCCGCTACCGATTCGGCTGCCACTTCACATGCCCGTCCGCGTAAATCACCATCCGCCCATCGGGGAGGGCGAGGTAACCGACGGTAGTCGTCTCAGGCGACTGCATCCCTCCCAGCGAGTCGCCGTTCAGCAGGTAGCGGAAGGCGAACGCGCCGTCGACATCGAACACACTCATATCCTTCAAGTAGGGTAAGATTACCTGCGCCACTCCCTCGTCACCGAAGTTGGGCGGGAACATCTCGTCGTAGTCCATCGCATACATCAATAGCGCCATACTAATCTTCTGCGCCTGTCGGTAATACACCTCGCGGGCGGCGCGTTGCTCCATCTCGCGAATGGTCTCTTTGCCGATGCGCCGAATTTCGCGGTAGAACGCCGCGCCGTGCGCCATATACAGAATCGCGTCGCCCTTCGGAGACACCGCCGCCAGCGCGGAGTCGGACGCCAGCAGGGTCGCTCGGTCGCCCTCGTGCAGCCATGTCATAGCGGTTTCTGCGGGCGCGCCCTGATACTGCAGCGTCTGGCGCGTGCTGCGGGTATGCAACGGAGTCCGTTCGCTCCGTCGGTAATAACGGGCTTGCTGGCGGTCTACTGGCTGCGCCCGATTCGCGCGCAGGTTCCAAAGGAGATAGGCGGGTTCATTCGGAGACTTCGGGGCGCCCGTCTCAGCCTCAAACATCGGCGCGCCGAGCAAGGGAACCAGCAGTTGCTTTCCATCTTCGTACCAGTAGCCAAGTTCGTCCCTGTCCGCCGAGTAGAGCGTCCACGGTTCGACTGCTTTGGGCACTGGTTGCACTGTCGCCAGCAGTCCGTCCTTACCGACGGGCGCGTAGTACCGATCGCTCACATATTCAGAGTCGGCAACCAGCAGATAGCCAATCTCTTCGGAAGGCGGCGCGAGCAGCCATACTTCCCGATACTCGCCCAGCGGAGTCGCCTGTCCGCCCAGCGGCGCCACATACGCCCTCCACAGATCAACGCTTTGCGCCTCGCTTGGCATCCGCACGGCGAAGAGACACAGCGCCGAGTTGCCTGTAAACGCCGCTTGGAAATCGCGACGAGGGTTCAGGTCCAGATCGGTCTGCTTTGACTCCCACAGCACGCTCAGGCGGCGGGTCTTGCGGCTCCACAGCAGCACGCGATGGCGCATAACGGCGTCTTCGAGGGTTGGGGTCTCCGTGCGGAGCGCGGTCTGGAACAGCACCGCGTACTCGCCGTCGGGCGACCACTTGATGCGGCGGATGAACGGTTGCGCAACGAATTCAGGCGGCGTCAGCAGGTAGCCGCTCTGCTCGCCGACAAGCGCAACCACAGGCAGATTCGTCGTCGGCGTCTCGTCCGCCTGGCGCAGCCACCCCCACGCCAGCAGACAGGCGACCATCGTAATCCCCAGAAACGCACACAGTTTCCTCATGCGAATCACCTGTGCGAATTATAGTGTATTGGGGAGCCGATTCCTGCTAATACCAATCCGCGCGTCAAACTTCGTAATTGCCGTGCGTCTACAGCTAGAGCCACGCGCGTTTTGCCCTCACCCCCAGCCCCTCTCCCGCCGCGCGGGAGAGGGGAGCCGTGCGTGCGGCGCGCGACGCGCTATCCCCCTCTCCCAGCCCGTTGGGAGAGAGGGACAAAGGGGGTGAGGGCTACAGGCGTCGACGCTTTACGAACTCTGACCCGCAGATTGGTATAACTTTTGCGCTAAATGTGTGATACGGCGAGGAAATCGCGGAGGTTGAAACGAGGGGCGAGAAACTTCGCCAATCTGAGACCGCGCAAACAAGATTGCCTGAACCCCTCCTGCAGGTTCCCCCTGCGCGCAGAGGGAACCGAGTCGTGGTTCCCCTCACTCGCGGGGGGAACCTTACGGAGGGGCTAATTACGCGCTATGACCACTCGGTTGGCGTTAGCGCTCTCCATGTCTGGGCGCGTTCACACGCCCACTGCCTCGCGCGCCGCGCCCGCCGCCGTCCACGCACGCTCGTGCTGCAGCACATAGTCGGCGACCTGCCGGCGCAGCGCCATCGTGTTCGGCTCCGCCGTGCGGCGCATGTAGCGCTTGAGCGCGGTGAGCAGAATCTGCGCCATATCGCCCTCGGCGAAGCTGTGAATGGCGCGTCGGGCGTGCGCCTCAATCGCGTCCATCGCGTCGTAGGCGAACACGCGCGTCATCGCCAGCGGCAGCGTGATGTCGTAGCCGCGCGCCTGCAGTTTGCGCGTGCGCAGATACGCGCTCTCCATCGCATAGAGCTGAATCAGGCAGTCCGCCAGATGCCCCACAATCTCCTGCTTCTCTTCCAGCTCCGCGCCGACCTGCTCGGCTGCCATGCCTGCGACTGCCAGCACCGCCTTCTTCGCGTTGGCGATGTAGCGTTCGATAGCGTCCAGCGGGTCTACAGGGTCGGGCGTCGGCATCTGCGGGGTGTTCAGCTCCGCACGAATCGCGCCAATCGCCTCCATCAGCCCCGGCAACTTGCCCTTGAACGCGCGGCGCATCAGCTGATCCAGCATCAGCAGGCGGTTGATTTCGTTCGTGCCCTCGAAGATGCGGTTGATGCGGCTGTCGCGGTAGATTTGCGCGGCGGGGAACTCTTCCGTGTAGCCGAAGCCGCCGTGAATCTGCATCGTCTCGTCCGCCACATAGTCCAGCACCTCCGAGCCGAACACCTTCAGGATGGCGCACTCCACGGGGTATTCCTCGTCCGCCTCGCGGTACTGGGCGTTGGCGTCGGGCGCGAGCGGGTCAATCCCATGCGTGACCTCTTCCAGCATACCCGCTGTGCGGTAGACCGTGCTTTCCAGCGCGTAGAGCTGAATCGCCATCTCCGCGAGTTTGTGCTTAATCATGCCGAAGTTGGCGATGGGCTGCCCGAACTGCTGGCGGTCCTTGGCGTAGCGGGTCGCGATGGTGAGCGCCTCTTTCGCGCCGCCCAGCGCCGCGGCGGCAAGCTTGAACCGCCCGATATTCAGCACCCCGAACGCCACATGGTGCCCCTTGCCAATCTCGTGCAGCACATTCTCCACAGGCACCTGCGCGTTGTCCAGAATCACGCGGCGCGTGCTGGAGCCTTTGATGCCCAGCTTATGCTCCTCGCGTCCGACCGATACGCCGGGGAAATTGCGCTCCACGATAAATGCGGTGAACTTCTCGCCGTCGATTTTGGCGAACACGATGAACAGGTCTGCCCAGCCCGCGTTGGTCGTCCACATCTTCTCACCGTTGAGCAGGTAATACTTGCCGTCGGGCGAAAGGGTCGCTTTCGTGCGGGCGGAGAGCGGGTCGGAGCCGCAGTTCGCCTCGCTGAGCGAGAAGGCGGCAATCATCTCGCCCGTCGCCAGCTTGGGCAGGTACTTCTGCTTCTGTTCGGGCGTACCGAAAAACAGAATGGGTAGCGTGCCGATGCCCACATGCGCGCCCCACGAGACGGCGAACGACGCCTGCAGGCTCATCCGCTCGGCAATCAGCGTGCTGGTCGTCTTGGGCAGCGCCAGCCCCCCGAACGCTTCGGGCAAATCCGCGCCCAGCAAGCCGAGTTGTCCCGCCTTTTTGAGCAGGCTGACCGTCAAGCCCTCTTCCTGATGTTCAATCGCGTCGTTGCGGGACTGCACCTCGCCGCGCACGAACTCCTCCGCCGCTTGCGCCAGCGCCAGATCTTCCGAAGTGAAGTCTTCTGGGGTGAACACCTGCGATGGCGACACCTCACGCAACAAAAATTCTCCTCCACGCAACGAAATGTTCTTCATGCGTCTCCTCCATCGGTCTATGCTATTTGGGAGTATACCCCATTTTTTGACTCGTTGTTCGAAGAGCGCAGTCAACTCTACTCTGGGGCGGTCAAGGGGTCAGTTGGCTGGGTTATCGAGGTATACTGAGAGTATGACGGTAGCGGAAATGGCGAAGGGTATTCTGAGACTTTCACCGTCAACCCGGCGGCGTCTTGAGCGGCACCTGAGCCGCCTGCTCCGGGACACCAGAGCAGCTAAGCGCACTGCCAGGAAACCCATTTCTAAATACTCTGTCCGTTGCGACCCCATCTACTACACATGGCGCGCGAGGCTTGATACCCTGTCGCCCAGTGAGCGCGCGGAGCTATGGAGACTGATTTTAGCGCAATCTCCTGAACTCCTAAATGCCAAGCGTCCCTTTGCGATTCATGACCTCTCCAATCTGGCTTTCGAGGACTTCCTTGAGGCGCGTCGAGCCATCTGGCAAGGCGTTAATGAGGAAGAAGAGTAATGATAGGGGGAGTGCTGGATACCCACGCCTTCGTGTCCTACAGCACGAAGTGCCAGAACACCGCGCCGTAGGTGCGTTTGGGGGTGATTTCCGCGCCGAAGGAGAAGCCCAGCCGCCCGCGCACGCCCGCAAACAGCGAGCCGCCGCGCGGGGTTAGCACGCCCGCCACAAACAGGGTTCCCTGCGCGTCGGAGCGCCAGAGGTCGGTCCCCAGCGCGAGGCGGAAGTCCCGTCCTGCGCTGTAAATCGCGCCGATACGCACCGTCGGCGCCAGCACACTCGGATTACCCTCAGGCATGCGTCCCTCGAACCGCGCCTGCAGATGTTGCCGCACCAGTCGGAACAGGGGGCGCTGCACCAGTCCACCGCCAAAGTGCCCCGTGTTGAGCCACAACACCTTCGGGCTGCCCAGCGCGCGGATGAGTTTCTCGGTGTCTGCAGTCGGCACGACGATATCGAAGCGTGCGCCTATCACGAAGGTCTTCTCGCCGTGTTCAGGCGTGAGCAGGTTCAGCGGCTCGATGGGAGCGAGTTCCGCGCGCAGGCGTTCTAAGGTGTACCCCTCGCGGCGCAGGCGCGCCCGCGCCCGAATGGCGAGTATCGAGTCCCACAGCACATGCGCCAGGTCTGCCCCGCCGAGAATCAGCACCGCGCTGTGCAGGCGCGGCTCCGACGCCAGCGCGGTCGCGCCCAGTATCGCGCCGAGACTGATGCCCACCAGCGCGATGCGGTCGGGGTCGGTCTCTGGCTGACGCTGGAGCCAGTCCACCGCGCGGCGCACATCCCATGTCGCTTGCACGCCCGCCTCGCGCAGCAGCGCCACATCGCCCGCCAGGATCAGGTCACCACTGCCGTAGCCCGGCGGCGTGCGCTGCATGTGATAGGGCAGGGTCATCAGGAACACAGCAATCCCATGCCGCGCCAGCTCACGCGCCAGCCCCATCTCCAGCTCCGGGCGGCGGATGCCCAGACTATGTAGCAACACAACGGTCGGCGCGGGTCCCATGCGCTCGGCGGGCACGAGCCACCACGCATGCACGGTATTGTTCGCAGGGTAGCGGCTGGGGTACGCGCTGGGGAACTCTACACGGTACTCGATATAGCCGTTGGCGCGCACGCCTGTCAGCAGGCGCGCGGGGAACACGGGGTCTAACGGGGCGCGGAGGTCTTGACCGAAGCACGGGGCAATCAGGCTGAGCCAGAGCAGCCAGCCAAGCCATCGCCCCCACCCGCGAGGCATTACCGCCTGCCCTCCTCCGGCGTGCGACTGAGCCACGCGCGTGCGGCGACCACCAGGGTCAGCGTGAGCGTCAGTGCATAAAGCGCCATGCCGACGCGCCCCATGACCGCCGCCGTCGCCGTATCCGCCCAGTACGCCAGCCAGAACGCCATCAGCGCAGTCGCCAGCCAGCCTGCCGCTACAAGGTCGCGCATCGCATCAGTGCCTCTCGAATCGCCTCCGTCGGGATATTCGGCGCAAGGCGCGCCTTCCCTATCGCCTCCAGCAACACGATGCTCAGCGAATCGCCCGTGCGCTTTTTGTCATGGCGCATGTGCGTCAGGAGCGCGTCGACGCTGACGCCTGCAGGCAGACTCGCGGGCAAGCCCGACGCCTCGATGGTCTCGCGCAGCTCCTGCACGACTTCAGGCGGCGTGATACCGAGCGTGCGTCCGATTTCGGCTTCGGCGACCATGCCGACGGCGATGGCTTCGCCGTGCAGCCACTCCCGATAGCCCAGCGCCGCCTCAAGCGCGTGCCCAACCGTGTGCCCGAAATTGAGTAGCGCGCGTCTGCCCCTCAGGTCGCGCTCGTCTTCCGAGACAATCTGCGCCTTGAGCGCAATGCAGCGGGCGATTGGCAGCGTCCACTCGTGCGGCTCTTTGCGCACCCTGCGTATGCCAAGCACACCGCGTTCCAGCATCGTTTGCAACCGCCGCCACAGCCCGCCATCGAGTGTTGCGCCGTATTTGAGCATCTCGGCGAAGCCGTTGCGCCAGTGTCGGGACGGCAGCGTACGCAGGGGCTCAGGGTCTACCAGCGTCATGCGCGGCTGGTGAAACGCGCCCACCAGGTTCTTGCCCTGCGGGAGGTCGATGGCGACCTTCCCGCCGACGCTGGAGTCGACCTGCGCCAGCAGCGTGGTGGGGATTTGCACATAGGGGATTCCCCGCATGTAGGTCGCCGCCACAAACCCGCCCAGATCGCCCAGCACCCCGCCGCCCACCACGATGAGCAAGCTCTCCCGATCGCAGCCGACCGCGAGCAACTGCGCGTATAGCCGAGCTGCCGTTCGCAGCGATTTGACAGGCTCGCCCGCGGGTAGCGTGAGCAGGTGCGCAGGAACGCCCTCCGCCTGCAGCGACTGCTCCAGCGGCGTCGCCCAGCGCAGCAGTCTGCGATGGGTGAGAATAACTGCCCGCGTCGGGCGGATGTGCGCCAGTATCGCCGCCGCCGCACGCGCGCTCAGACGGGGAGCCACCTGTACGAGGTATCCGTTCGGCTGGTTGGGCAGCACAGGGATTGTGAGCGGCGCATCGGGCGTCGGTTGAAAGGCGCGTATCACGGCGTCGGCAACCTGCTGGGGGCTGCGCGTGTCCGTTTCTACAACCCAGTCCGCCTCCTGATAGAGCGGCTCGCGCGCCTGCATAATCGCCAGCAGCGTTTCGCGCGGCGAGTCGGTGTGCAGCAGGGGGCGGTCGGTCGAGTGCTGGATGCGTCGCCAGAGCGTCTCGTGCGAGGCGCGCAGATAGACCATCCAGCCTGTACGACGCATGAGGGCGCGGTTGTCTTCGCGCAGCACCACGCCGCCGCCTGTCGCAACCACGCCCTGAGGGAGGGCAGCCACTTCCAGTAGCGCGCGACTTTCCAGCTCCCGAAACGCGGCTTCGCCCTGCTGCACAAAGATTTGGGCGATGGTCTGCCCGGTCGCCCGCTCTATCCGCTGATCGAGGTCATAAAAGGGCAGCCCCAGCCGCTCGGCAATCAGCCTGCCGACGGTGGTTTTGCCGCTGCCCATCGCGCCTATCAGGTAGAGATGTCGCATCGCTGAGAATCGAAACTGCAGGGACACAGTGTGCGTCCCTGCAGTTTGGGTATCACGGATTCCCGCGTATCGTCAGGGTGTGAGCGACCCCAAGCCCTCGTCTTCATCGAGAATGGTCGCCGTCACGAAGATGAGCAGCTCGGTCTCCACAATCGCGCGGTCGCGGCTGCGGAAGAACTGCCCAATCACAGGCAGGTCGCTCAGCAGGGGAACCTTGGTGGTGACGCTGTTATCGCTGCGCGTCACCAGTCCGCCCAGCACCATCGTCTCGCCGTTGCGAATGCGGCGCACGGTGAACACGAACTGCGTGTCGAAGCGCGGCAGGTCGCGTGCGCCTACACGCACTCGCCCAACGGTAGAGACCTGCGGGAACAGCGACAGAGTTATCGTGCCGTCCGCGTTGATACGCGGCGTCACGGTCAGCTGCGTCGGCACAGGAATCGGGATGGGCTGAGTGAAGGTGGTCGGCTGACCTGCCTGGTTGAACACGATGAACTGCTGCTCGATATAATCTGTGGTGGAGAACACGACAGTCGCCGGGCTGTTGTTCTGCGTGACGACAATCGGCGCGTTCACCACACGCCCGCGCCCCTGGCTCAGCAGGGTGCGCAGGTTCGCCACCAGGTTGCCCGAAGCGTAGTTCACGAAGATGGGCGCGGTGCGGTCTGCCAGCCCCGCGGTGCCTGTCTGCAGGTTCACCCGCGCGAGGTTCCAGTCGATGCCGAACTTCTCGGCGTCGTTGCGCGTGACGGTGATGAACTCGGCTCGAATCAGCACCTGTTTCGGCGCGATGTCGAGGAAGCGCAGGATTCGGCGGATATACTCGATCGCTTCAGGCGTGCCGCGAATAATCAGCGAGTTGTCGATGTCGTTCGCCACGATACCGTCCAGTCCTTCGGGGATCAGGATGCCCGCCTGCGCGCCTGCGCCGGGCTGACCGCCGCCGAATCCGCCGCCCGGTTGACCGCCAAAGCCGCCTCCGAATCCGCCGCCGCCCGGTTGACCGCCAAAGCCGCCGGGCTGACCACCAAAGCCGCCCAGACCTCCACGCCCACCGCGCTGCCCTTCACCCGGCTCCTGCAGCGCCTCGTTCGGGTTGGTCACAGGGGTGTTGTTGAACGGAACCGCGGAATTGCCGTTCATCTGCATGGGCACGCTGGGGGGCACAGGCACCTGCATCCCGGGCGCGCTCTGCGAGATGGTACGGTTCACAAAATCGCGCAGCTCCGCAAACGGGTCGTCAGTCATCAGCTCGGTCTTGATGATGCGCACGATATCCGACGCGCGACTGTAGCGCAGCGGAATGCGTTCCGTCACCACCAGCGGCTTCTGCACTTCCGCAGGGGGCGCCGCGGGGGCAGGAGCAGGCGTCTCCACGACTTTCGGACGCGCCGGACCAATCACATAGACGCCATTCGCCTCTTTCCGATACGCCGCGCCTGCCGATTGACAAATGTAGCCAAGCACCTGCTCAAATGGTTTTTGGTCGATTTTGATGAAGCTGATGCGCTTGTACGGCTCGTCGGTCGGCTCGAAGACCACTTCTGCCTTGACCTGTTGCGCAATCGCCTTGACCGCCGTGATGAGGTCGGCGTCCATCAGGTGAATCGACACCAGATAATCGTCGTTATTTGCCCATGCCGACAGGTTGGCGCAACCTGTAAGCAGGGTTGCCACAAGCAAACTCCAGATCCCTTTTCTCATTCGCAAGTTCCTCCTCCGTGATACCTGAGGGGGGCTGTTTGCAGCCCCCTTATCCTGACGGCATACGGGTGGGGGTGTTAGCGTCCGAATCCACCGCCGAAACCACCGCCGCCGAAGCCGCCGCCGCCAAAGCCGCCGCCCCGGAAGCCGCCGCCGCCAAAGCCGCCAAAGCCACCGCCGCCCAGACCGCCGCCGAACCCACCGAAGCCGCCGCCCAGACCGCCAAAGCCGCCAAAACCGCCGCCCAGACCGCCAAAGCCGCCAAAACCGCCGCCCAGACCGCCGAACCCACCGAAGCCGCCGCCCAGACCGCCAAAGCCGCCAAAACCGCCGCCCAGACCGCCAAAGCCGCCAAAACCGCCGCCGGAGAGTTCATACTGAGCGTAGCCGATAATAGAGCCTCCAAGCAGGGAAGCAATCAGCTGAGGGCTGGCATAGTTCAGTTGCACCTTCTCGGGAAGGTTCAGCCGAACGCCTTCCTCCGGCGCGGTTGTGTCTACACTCGGCGCGAGGGGAGCCTCTTCAGGCTGGCGCACCGTGACGAAGTAGACCCCGCTCTCCACGCGATAGGTCAGGTTCAGCGGACGCAGAATGTTGTCCAGCGCAACCGTGAACGGCACATCGGTCAGCGAGACCGTCACGGTCCCCTGCACATTCGGGTCGAGTGTGTAGCTGACGCCGACGCTGTCGAACAGCTGCTTCAGCACGAAGCGTACATCTGCCTGGTCGTACTTGACCGTGACGCGGCGCTGGGTCGGGTCGCCGCCCTGCTGCGCAAACAGGGGCGACGCCTGCGCCGCAATCAAAACCGCAATCGCTGCCAGTATCAGTTTGGTTTTCATCGTTCTACCTCCATGAAATATACGCTTCCACAGGCGTTCTGTTTCTAAATATCTGGCGCGCGTCCACCGCGTCCACCGCCGGGTGCGCCCAGTCCGCCTGCGCCCGGCGCCCCCGGAGGCGCGCCCGGTCCGCCGCGTGGAGCGCCAAAGCCGCCGCCTGCGCCTCCGCCGCCACCGCCGACATTGCCGGGCGGCTCGTAGGGCACACGCACCTCGCGCGGGTTGCCCCGAGAACGACGCAGGATAAGTCCTGTTTCGGTAATCGCCGCGACGCGAAACTCGCCGACCATATCGCCCGGATAGACAATTCGCGGCAGTTCGCCCTCCTGCTCGAGGATGGCGGAAACCGTCGTCCCGATGATGATTCCTGCCACGCGCCGTCGAGGCTGCGGTTCAAATGGCTCAGGCAGTTCGACGCGCGGAGGTTTCGGCGGGCTTGCCAGCACGAAGTAGCGCGCCGGGTCAAACGCGTCTGCCTGCATCGCCTCGACCTCTTCGGGCAGGGGCGCGAACGGGTCGCGGCGCGGGGTGAATTGAGGGCGCGCCGGGGAAGGCTGGGGCGCTGCCGCCGCGACGGTGGGCGGCGGCGTAAAACCGCCCATCGGATTGGCGGGCGGCAAGCCGCCATCGTCTCTGATGTCGGGCGAGACAGGCGGCGGTTGCGTCGCAGTCTCACCACCGCCGCTGCCGCCTGTGAACACAAACAGCAGCGCTACGGCGACGACCACCAGCACAACGACCGCCACTGCCAGCGCAATCTGCGTTTCCTTCTTCATTCTGACTCACCTCTGTATTCGCGTCTCATCGACAGGCTCCTGCCGCTCTAAGGACCCGATGCGCCGAAACCTGCGCCGCCGCCAAACCCACCACCGAAGCCGCCGCCAAACCCGCCGGGCGCGCCTCCACCGCCCGCCTGCGGCGAAGAAGGCACATTCGGACCGGGGTTGCTGCCGTTGCGCGGATACACGAACACCGTCAGCGTATAGCTCCCGAACAGCTGCGGACTCATGCCAGAAATCGTCAATCCATCCACCAGCACCACGAGATTGGGCACTTCGTTCCATTTTCGGACATGGTTGAGCAGTCCTTCAAAGGACGCGGCGCGCACCTGCACAGTGCCCATCGGGTAGACCAGCGCGAGGGTTGGAATCGCGTTCGGGTCGTTGGGCGGCGGCGGGAGCGCGACGGTATACAGGCGCTGCACACCCGTCTTCATCGGCCATGCCTCCAGCTTTTTGGCAATCTCGCGCGTCATATCGGGATATTGCATCCACGCCTTCAGACGGTCGCCGAGGTCGATGGTGTTGACGGGCATCTTCGTCCGATCGATGACCGCCAGGTCTCGATTGGCTTGCTCCACGCGCTGCTGGGCTTGCTGCACCAGATCGCGCGCGCGCGGAATCTGAGCCACCTTCTGCTCCAGTTGTGTAATGTTCTCCTCGTGGTATTTGATATTCTGCAGGGTCGGGCGGATGCCCAGCAGGTAGATTGCTGCCGCCACAACGATGGTCGCCACCAGCCCGATAGAAACCTTCGCGAACATGCTGAGACTTTTCATTGTATGTTCTCCCTGTCAGATTCCGAGTCCGCGACCGCCCAGAGCGGTTGGCGGCGCTGCGGGACCGCCGCCGCCGAATCCACCGAGCGTCGGCATTCCACCCGCGCCGCCAGCGGTTAAGCCGGGCACACTGGCAGGCGGCGCAGGCGGCGAAATCGGCTCCTTGAGGTAAGCAACGACCTGAAACGGCATCAGGTTCGCGGGCGAGCTACCTGCCGACGCGCCTCCACCCCCTGCGAATCCGCCGCCAAAGCCCCCTCCGGGCGCGCCCAGTGAGGGGGGGGGTGGAGGTGGAGCGCCGCCGCCAACGCCCGACAGCCCACCGACCGTGGGACCTGCAGGCGCACCGCCGCCGAAGCCTCCAAACCCGGGCGCAGTCATCCCCGCCTGCCCGCCGCCCGATGGGTAACCGGGCAGCGCCGCGGAGGTGAGGCTGACTGCCGTAAACAGCGGACAGTTATACATCGTCTGCAAAAACACCCCCAGGTCGCGAATACCTCTGGTGAACCCCGACAACTGCAGCTGGTTGCCCTGAGCGACCTGCATACCCGCGTAGCGCACCCGCGGCGAGGTGTAGCGACTGACCTCGCTGTAGAGTTCAGGGTACTTCAGGTTATGCTGCTGCACGCGCTTGACCCACTCCGCTTTGCCAAGCGCAATGGCAGCGGAATCGATGAGCTGGTTCGCCTGATTGTAGAGGCTGTCCACTTGCTGCGCTTGCATCTCCAGTTCGCTCTTTCGCGCCTGCAGGTCGCGGAGGGTGTTCTGTGTATTAACCATCCAGAACGCCATCGCCGCGTTGACGACGATAAACAGCACCACAAGCAGCGCGAGAATCTGCTTGTTGACCTTCCGCTGGCGCACATAATCGGGTACAAGGTTCAGTTTCATCGGGTAGCTGCCTCCGTCTAAAAGCTTGCATGCAATCCCATGCCGACCGCCACTGCCATCAGGTGGGCGTTCGCCGCGACATATTCCGGACCGTGCCGCTTCACCTGCAACTGAACGCCTTTGAACGGATTCCCGACCACAGCGGGGATTCCTATCGCCTGGGCGATAAATTGGTCGAGATTCGGCATAATCGCGCCGCCGCCACACAGCACAATCGTCTGCACATCCGCGTCCGGGTTGCGGCTGCGGAAGTACTCAATCGAGCGGCGAATTTCGCTGACCAGTTCCTCCAGCAGCGGGTAGATGGCAAGAAAAATTTCGGACTTGCGCGGGTCTGTGGGCGATTGAACGGGCAGGGGCGGCTCCGGCTCTGCAGGAGCGGCTTCCGCTGGCTCTGGCTCACCAGGCGTTGCAAACGGCGAGGGCGGTATATCGGGTTCAGGCGCAGTGAACGAGCCGGGCGTCATAAACGGCGACGGCTCCGGCGCAATCGTTGGCTCGCTGCCCAGCCCGGGCGTGTAGAAGCCGCCCGTCGGCATGCCGGGCACGCCAAACGGCGAGGTCGCCTGCGGAATCTGATCCATCAGCACCTCCGCCAGCTGCGCCTTCAACTGCTCCGCTTCCGCTTCCGAAATCATCATGCGTTCCGCGATCGCGCGGGTGAGCATATTCCCGCCCGTCGGCAAAATGCGCGGGAAACTGAGATAGCCCTGATTGTAGATGTCAATCGAGGTCGCTTCCGCGCCCAGATTGACCACCGCCACATTCTGATTTTGCATATCGGGCTGGGTCAGCAGCAGGCTCCGCGCCAGCGCGAGGGGCTCGACATCGATGGCGTAGGGTTCCAGTCCCAGCTTGTCGGCGATATCCACCAGCCCATCGATGGCGTCCTGTTGCGCGACTGCCAGCACAACCTCCATATTATCTGCGTTCGGGTCAGCGCCGGGGCGACGCACCACTTCGTAAGCCGACTGCACGCGCGTGTCGGCGAAGGGAATGTTGCGCCCAATCTCCCAGTCCATATGCTGTTTGAGTTCAACGGCGTTCATTTTGGGCACTTCGAGGATGCGCACCACGACCGAGTTTTGCCCGGCGAGCGCGAACGCCGCCTGCTTGGTACCGATGCCTGAGTCGGCGAGTAGCTTTTTCAAGGTCGCGGCAACCGCCGCCTTGTCCACAACGCCTGTGCTATCCACCGCGCCTTCAGGCGTTGGCGCGATACCGATGTTGGTCACCACAGGGGGACGCCCCGCGCGCACTTCGGCGACCTTGATAAATCGGCTCCCTAAGTCAATTCCTACAGCAACGCTCGGTTGTTTCGCCATGCCGTTCTCCTGGTGTGATGGATTCGACGGCAGGTCTGCACCTCCTGCCGCTTCCAGCGCGATTTTAGTGTACCCGATACAATTCGGCGGCGGCTGCCGAACTCCTGCTGTGTGAGACGGCAACCGCCGCGAAATGTCTCTTAAGAAGCGGCGCGTTAGCGCGTGATGACCTCGTAGGTCCGAAAATCGGAGCGCATGGGCGGCTCTTCCCCACGCGCTTTCGCCGCGCGAATGTCCTCAAAGCCGCGCTTATGCCCCTCCAGAAACTCCGGCGACTGCAGCCACGCGCGGAAATGCGCCTCGCTCTCCCAGTGGCTCACGACCAGATAGGCGTCGCCGTCATGCTGGGGGCGCAACACATACATCCCGCGAAAGCCGGGCAAGCGGTCAATGGCGCGCGCACGCGTCTTGAACAGATACTCGAACCGTTCACGATACTCTGGCGTGCAGGTAATGTAGTTAATCGCTACGAACCCCTCCGATTCGGGGGTCTCTACCACTGCCTGCGATGTCTGCTGCTCCGTGCTAACCATAGTTGCCTCCATTTCTCTATAGAATATACCCTTAGCCACGCTAAGAAATCAAGTCCCCTGACGCACGAAGGCAGCGATTTGCTGGAGACCACTGACCGAGCGCGGCGATTCACGCAGCACCCAGTCTGGGTTCAGCTCGTAAACGCGACGGCTTCGGACGGCGGGCGTGCGTTGCCAGCGCGGATGGCTCAGAATCGCTTGCGCGTTGGGACCGGCCAGCAGGATGACTTCGGGCGCACTGCCGAGCGCGGTCTCCACACTCACTGCTTTGAATCCGCTGACGACGGGCGCGAGCGGATTGTGCGCGCCCGCGAGACGCATCATCTCGTCGGCGAGGGTGTCGCGCCCCGCCGCCCAGAGCGGCTCGACGCTAATTAAAAACAGTGTTCGCGGCGCACGCGCTGGCGTCTGACGCCGCACACGCGCGATTTGCGCCTGCATCGACTGCACCAGCTGGTCCGCCTCGCGCGCCCTGTCGGTTGCCCCGCCAATCGCACGGATGAAGGCGAACAGTTTCTCGAAGCGGTTTGGAGTCGCGCTCAGCACGCGCAGCCCCAGCCGCTTCAGCACGGGGATCACGCCCGCATTCAAGACCGCGTGCGCGACCACCAGGTCAGGCTTGAGCGCGACCACTTTTTCGGAGCTAATCTGATAGTCGCCGACTTTGGGCTTGCGTCGCGCTTCTGGGGGATAGTCGCAAATCTCCGTCACGCCCACGATGCATGGCGCCAGCTGCAGCGCGAACAGTATCTCGGTGATGGACGGCGCTAACGAGACGATTCGCCGGACGCCCATGGCTACCGATTGAGAATGCGCTCGATGGCTTGCGCCTGCAATGCGAAAATCTGCTCCAGCCCGCCCTGTGCAAGGTCAATCAGGCGGTTGAGGCGGTCGCGTGAGAAGGGCGCGCTTTCTGCCGTGCCCTGCACCTCCACAAATCGCCCCCGATCGGTCATCACGATGTTCATATCGACGGCAGCCTGCACATCTTCCTCATAGCACAGGTCGAGCAGCTCCTCGTTGCGCACGACGCCGACGCTGATGGCGGCGACGCGCTCCTGAAACGGCAGGCGCGTGATGTAGCCCTGATCCATCATCCAGCGGCAGGCGTGCGCGAGGGCGATGAACCCGCCCGTAATCGCCGCCGTGCGCGTGCCGCCGTCCGCTTGCAGCACATCGCAGTCCAGCGTGATGGTGCGCTCACCCAGCTGCGAGAGGTCAACCACCGCTCGAAGCGCGCGTCCAATCAGCCGCTGAATCTCCATCGTGCGACCGGTGGGCGCGCCGCGCGCGGCTTCGCGCTGACTGCGCTGTTTGCCGGCGCGGGGGAGCATGCTGTATTCCGCCGTAATCCACCCGCTGCCCGTGCCCTTGAGAAACGGCGCGGTCTTGTCCTCCACCGTCGCCGTAATCAGCACGCGCGTATTGCCCATCGTAATCAGGCACGAACCCTCAGCAAACGGGTGAAAGCCGGGTTCAAACTGTATCGGGCGCAACTCGTTCGCCGCTCTGCCGTCCACTCGTCGCATAGTGCGGATAGGATACCTAAAACTGCGTCGTCGCCTGCAGATACCAGCCCGCCCGGGTTGTGGGCGCGCCGGTGTCGCGCAGGCGGCTGGCGCGATACTGGAGGCTGATCACGCTGCGCTCGGATACCTGATACCCTGCCAGTATGCCCAGCACATAGCCACGCGCGCCGGGACGGTACTCGTGGAAACGGCGCAGGCTCGCGTAGTCCACCGCGTAAAACCAGCGACCGTCTTCGTGTTCCGCCCGCGCGTAGAAGCCGATACGGTTCGCGCCAATCGGGTGTCCCATCGGCAGGTCTTTGTAGAAGTAGGCGTATCGGGGCGCATGGTTTGAGCTATCGTACACCCCGCCTGAGGGCGTGCCGTCGGAGCGCACAATTTCGAGAATCAGTCGTGTGTTGGGCGCAGGATACAACCGTGCACCTACGAGTGTGGCGACCTTGCGCGGGGTGATCGACGAGCCGCCAAATGCGGTGGGGGCGCGCAGGTCGTCCATCAGCCAGAACAGATAAAGGCGATTCCGCGCATCGGGTTTGTAGACGACGCCGACTTCTGCCATGTAGTTGAACCAGCCCGACCCGCGCTGCGAGTCGCTGTACCACTTCTGATACAGGTAGTACGGTACCAACTGGCTCACCGCGCCAGCGGGCAGCTCCAGCGCTTTGAACGCCTCCGCCAGCGCGAGCGTCCACTGGTCGCCGAAGTCGCGTTCTAACCGCCGTGCGCCCCACCAGGTGCGCGCCCCGTCCTGCTCGAACTGGCTCAGGAACTGCTCGAACCGCCACTCGCCCAGCAGGGGCGCGCGCACGGGGAACTGCACAGCGGCGTGCGGCGCCGGGGGCGTCTCATCGTTGACCAGCATGCCGCCGCTGTAGCCGCCCAACCACCGCAGCGTGCTGTAGCCCAGTTGCCAGCGCGTCTCGCCCGTTTGAATGGTCAGCGTCGCGTGCGGCACTGTGTCGAACGCGCTGGAGTTTTCGCCGGCGCGACGGCGCACATCGCTCCAGACCACCTCCAGCAGGGTTTGCGTATCAATAGCCCATGCACCCACTACGCGATAGGTCGCCTCAGCCGTGCGCCAGTCGCTTCGGTCAGGGAACGCGAACGCCTGTAGCTCGACCATCAACAGTGTAGCGTGTTCCGGCAGTGCGGGCACATCACGCAGTTTCCAGCGGGCAATCTGGGCAGGTATCTGCGCGTCGCGGGGGAGGGCGCGCAGAAACTCGTCCGCGCTGCGCGGCGCTCGCAGGAGCGCTGACGGTGTGGGGCGTGTACGCGCGAGGTACTCATAGAGCGGGTCGTCGCGGGGGGGCAGTTCTTGCGCCGCGCACGCGCCAACAATCGCCGCACCTGCGAGGAGGCTCCAGCCCCTCAACGCTGAATCGCCCTCCACTCCGAATAGGTCGCCAGCTTGCCTGTCGCCAGCTCCAGCAGCATGGCGCGCGCGGCGTCTGCCTGCTCCTTCTCACAGAGGTTGAGCAGAGTCTCCAGCTGGCTCTGCAACCATCTCCACTCGGGCGCGGCGTTCATGCGCACCCGCTTGATTTTGGGGTTGGGCGTCGGCTCCAGCACCTCTTCATCATAACAGAGTTGCTCATGGAGTTTTTCGCCAGGGCGCGTACCGACGATTTTTATCTCAATATCCTGCTGGGGCACCAGTCCGTAGAGGCGTATCAGATCATGCGCCATGTCGAGGATGCGGATCGGCTCGCCCATGTCCAGAATATAGAGGTCGCCGTGACTTTCAAGCGACCCCGCCCGCAGGATCAGATGGACGGCTTCGTTAATGCTCATGAAGTAGCGTCGCATGTCGGGATGGGTGATTCGCACGGGACCGCCCTGCTCGATTTGCGCCTGCAAAGTGGGCACGAGGCTTCCCCGACTGCCCAGTACATTGCCGAATCGCACGATGGCGAACTGTGTCGCGCTTTCCCGGGCGACTGCGGCAACAATCATTTCGCCCACCCGTTTCGTCGCCCCCATAATGCTGACGGGATTAACCGCCTTATCTGTGGAGACATAGACGAATTTGCGCACGCTGTGCCGCGCAGCAGTCTCCGCCATCACCCATGTGCCCAGCACATTGTTTTTGATGGCTTCGATGGGGTTCGCTTCCATCAGCGGGACATGTTTGTGGGCGGCGGCGTGGAACACCAGGGTCGGCTGTTGCTGGCGAAAGACGGCTTCGATTCGGGCGCTGTCGCGCACATCCGCGATGATGCATTCAGGCTCATAGCCCAGTCGCGTGCGCAGCTCCTGTTCAATCTGATAGATGCTGTTTTCGCCTTTGCCCAGCAGGGCAAGGCTGGCGGGTCCCAGCTCGGCAATCTGGCGCGCCAGCTCACTGCCGATGGAGCCGCCCGCGCCCGTGATGAGCACACGCTCGCCTGCAATATAGTCTGCAACAGGGCGCAGGTCAAACTGCACGGGCGCGCGGCGCAACAGGTCTTCGATGTTCACCTCCCGAATCTGCGCCAGATGGAAACTGCGTCCCTCGAGGGGCTGAAACGGCGGCACAATCCGCACGCGCGCGGAGGTGGCGCGACAGATGTTGAAAATGCGGCGCACGACTTCGCCGTCGGCAGAAGAGATGGCGATAATCACATCCTGCACGCCGTACTCCGCAACGATTTGGGGGATGTCCTCGGTCGTACCCAGACATGGGTAGCCGTGAATCTGCATGGACTGCTTCTGGGGGTCGTCGTCTACAAAGCCAATCACGCGCAACTCCACCTGCGGGTTGCGTCGCATCTCCCGCATGACCACTTCGCCCGTATCGCCGCCGCCGACCACCAGCGCTCGACGGCGCGGCGTCTGACGATGGGCATATGCCAGATACCAATCGTACATCCGTCGCCCAAGGCGCGGAAGCGCAAGCGTCGTGGTGGACAGAAACCCGAAAAGCACCCACTCCGCCAGTGAAAGCGCGCGATTGCCGTAGTGGGCGAACGCCAGCAACCCCACCAGACACGCCATGCTGAGCCACGCGCTTGCTTTAATCAAACGAAAAATGTCGGTAATCCCCGCGTATCGGCTGTGGACACGATATAACCCTTGGAAGAACAGGGCAATCACACCCACCACAGAGAGCGCAGGCGCCAGCCAGCTCAGCAGGCGTACATCATCACCCAGCCAGCGAAAGTCGCGCACTAACCCAATCGCGAACACCAGCGACACCGAGATAAATAACACATCCGTCAGCACCGCTCGCCAGAACTCCGCCCAGCGTCGGGGAGGTATCTGACGCAACCGTCCTAATGTGCCCTTGTTCCGCAAGGCTTCCCTCCGTAGAAAACTCCTTCCCGCAAACCACCGCACAGGCTTGCACGGTAAAGTATACCCGTCTCCTCTCAGAGGCAATTTTCACTTCAGAAAGACGAGTCGGGTATAATTTTCGTTAGCGTGGAGCGGTGCCCGAGCGGCTGAAGGGACACGACTGGAAATCGTGTAGGCTCCGAAAGGGGTCTCGTGGGTTCGAATCCCACCCGCTCCGCCAGACTTAACGCCCCGTTAACAGCCCCAGCAGGTATAGTTCAGTGGGAGGCGATTGTGATGAATGCACGCTACACACGCAGGGAGATACTCCGATTGGGCATGGCAGGCGCGACCGGGCTGGCGCTCTCGAGGCTGGCGCCTGCGCACCCGCAAACGCGCAGCGCAGGGCGCGTCAAGAATATCATCTTTATGGTCTCGGATGGCATGAGCGCAGGCGTGCCCTCACTGGCGGACGAGTTCGGCAAGGTAGTGCGCGGCAAAGGCTCGTTCTGGTATCAGCTGCTCCAGAATCCCGACGCGACGCTCGGCTTTTTCGATATGGCGTCGCTCAACTCGCTGGTGACCGACTCCGCGTCTGCGTCCAGTTCATGGGGCAGCGGGAGCCGTATCTTCAACGGACAGATTAATGTGCTGCCCGATGGCACGCGCCTGACCCCAATTGCGCCGATTGTCAAGCAGGCGGGCAAAAAGGTCGGGCTGGTCACCACCACGCGCATCACGCACGCAACTCCTGCCGGATTCGCCGCCGTGCAGCCCCGCCGCGACGACGAAGACGACATCGCCCCGCAGTACCTGAATGTGGTCGATGTGCTGATGGGCGGCGGACTGCGCCACTACGCCCCCAATCGCCGCAGGGACGGCAAAGACCTCATTAAAACCTATCAGGATGCGGGCTACGCCTACTGGAACACACGCGACCAGGCAATCAGCAGCGCGCGCCCGGAGAAGGTGCTGGGACTGTTCTACGACTCGCATGTGCCCTACACCGTCGACCATATCCATTCCGACGAGCTGAAGCGCACCGTGCCGACGCTTGCTGAGATGACGCGCAAGGCGCTGGAGATTCTGGGCGACGCGCCGAACGGCTTCCTGCTGCAAGTGGAGGGTGGGCGCGTGGACCACGCCGCGCACGCCAACGACGCCGCAGGCATTATGTGGGACCAGCTCGCCTTCGACGACGCCGTAGAAGTCGCCTTCGAGTTCGTCTCCCGACGGGACGATACGCTGCTGATTATCACCAGCGATCACGGGAACTCGAACCCCGGACTGAACGGCATGGGCGGCGAGTATGAGGCGTCCAACAAAGCGATGGCGCTGCTCCAGCACGCGAAGTGTTCCTTCGAGGAGCTGCCCAACAAGCTCCGCAACGCGGGCAGCGCAGACGAGGTGCGCGACATCCTGAAAGCGCAGCTGGGGATTGAAATCAACGGCGAGGAAGCGAACGCGCTCGCAGGCGCGATTAAGGGCAACCTGCCCCCCATCTGGAACCGCCAGCACCGCAACCTGCAGGGACTGCTGGGACAGATTCTGAGCAACTACAACGGCTACGGCTGGGTCGGCACCTCGCACACGGCGGACTACACCTGGATTACCGCCCTCGGCGCGGGGCGCGAGGAGTTCCACGGACTCGTCCGCAACACCGACGCCTTCTACAAGATGCTCAAGCTGTTCGGGCTGTCACACAAAAACCCCAGCATGACGCCCGACGAGGCGCGCAAGTTCATCTCGCGCGCGCCACGCATCCGCACCGAAGATTGGGCGTAGCACTTACTGGCAGGCGTCGCGTATGGCGTCCAGCGCGCGCTGGACGCCTACTGTTGGCACAACGCCACAGCCCGGCGCGGGACGGATGCGCCACCCGTCCCCGTCGCGCACAATCTCGATCCAGAAGTGTTGCGTCAGGTCGTCTTCCACCACCACCACGCGCGTCATCGCAATCTGGCGGGCTGGGTCGTAGCGCGTCTCCTTGAACGCCACATGAATGTCCTCGTTCACATCAGTGGGCTGGAATCGCGCGGGTTCAAACTGTCTCACACGGTAGGTCTCCATCGCCACATCCTCCAGAAGCGGTACTGGGCAGTGCTGTGTTTTGGTGAGCGTTAACTCGTAAAATCGCGACTGTCCCTGCGCCAGCCACTTGCGCTCGTATTTGGTGTCCACCTGCGGGGGCACGGTGCGGGCAAACGCCGTGAAGCCTGTATCGGTCAGATTGCCCAGCACCCACTGAAAATACTCGGCATGGTCGGTCAGCAAGTAGCATTCGCCGCCCGCGCGCAGACGGCTGTTGATGAGTTGCAGCTGGCGCGGGTCGAGCAAGCGGTGCTTGTGATGATGTTTTTTGGGCCATGGGCATGGGAACAGGGTGTAGACTCGGTCGAGGCTCTGGGGCGCGATGGCTCGCCACAGAATGGGACGCGCATCGCCCAGCAGCACGCGCACATTCGCCAGCCCCGCGCCCGCAATTCGGCGCAGGGCGCGCTGCACGCCTGCCCACTCCATCTCGACTCCCACGAAGTTGCGCTCAGGATACTGCTGCGCCCGCGCCACGAGATAGTCGCCGCTGCCGAAACCAATCTCCAGCTCGACGGGCGCCGCTCGCCCGAACAGAGTTGCCCAATCCAGCGGACGCGCCGCTTCGCGCCACAACACCAGCGGCTTGAGGCATCGGTAATACGCACGCACGGGCTAAATTAAACCCCGCTTGACCGCCATCAGCGCGGCTTCCGTGCGCGAGTTAACCTGCAACTTGAACAGGATGCTGGAGATGTAGTTTTTGACGGTCTTTTCGGAGAGGAAGAGCGTGTCGGCGATTTCGCGGTTGCGCTTGCCTTCTGCCATCAGGCGCAGGATCTCCGTCTCGCGCGCGGTGAGTTCGTAAATCAGGTCGGGTGTGTGTTCCGCGGTGGCGCGCATGCGCTGAAATTCCTGAATCACACGCTTGGCGACAGCAGGATGCAGCAGCGATTCGCCCCGCGCCGCCGCATGGATGCCCTCCACAATCTCCTCCGAAGGGCTGTCTTTGAGCAGATAGCCGACTGCCCCTGCTTTGATTGCCTCAAACACATGCTGGTCGTCGCCGAAAACCGTCCAGATGACGATCTGGACCTGCGGGAGCGCGCGTTTGATGCGTCGGGTCGCCTCGATGCCGTTCAGGCGGGGCATCTGGATGTCCATCAACACCACTTGTGGCTCGAACTGAAGCGCCATCTGTACTGCCTGCTCCCCATCGCGGGCGACGCCCAGCAGGTCCAGGCTCGGCTCGTGATGGGCGAGTTCCTCGAACGCCTGTTGCAAACGCGCGTCATCTTCCGCCAGAAGGGTTCGTATCGGTTCCATCGCTCCCTCGAGTGGGCACACGGGCAAGCACGGTCGTGCCCTGCCCGGGTGCGCTCTGGATGGTCAGTTCGCCGCCCAGCGCGCGAATCCTCTCGCGCATGTTGCTGAGCCCCATGCCCTCCAGCGCGGCGGCGGGATCGAACCCGTCGCCGTCGTCTGCGACGCGCACTTCGAGCCACCCCTCGCGCCAGACGCATTCCACCCACAGGTTCTGGGGGCGTCCAGCGTGCTTCATCACATTGCTGAGCGCTTCCTGCATCACGCGGGTCAGCATCAGCGTTTGCAGAGGCGAGAGTTCGGGCATCACATCGGGACAGACGCAATGCAGCTGCGCGCCCAACCGTTGCGCCACGCGCTCTGCAGTCTGATGGATAAAACTTCGCATGTCCGCCGTTTCGGGCGAGCGCAGTTGCTGGATAGTCAAGCGCGTTTCGTCCAGCGCCGTGCGCAGGATGTCTATCTGCTCTTGCAGCGTGCAGTCCGCAGGGGCAGCCCCCGCGCCCCGGTTGCCCGCATCGGCGGTGAGATGCTGGAGCTTCAGACGCCGCTGGAGCGACTCCAGCCCGCGAATCGCGCTCACCAGATGGTGCCCCAGCCCATCGTGAAACTCGCGGGCGATGCGCTCCCGTTCCTGCGCCAGGTCGTACTGTTCGCGCAGCTCCGCCAGCTCCGTGCGGTACTCGGTGTGGCTGCGATAGACCTGATGGATGAGCCAGCTCACCAGGCTAATCGCCGCGATTCGGAATCCGAAGTCGTTCCAGAGGTCAGGCGCCAGCGGCGTACTTGCCCATGCGTACCCCGCGGCGGTAAGCCCCAGCGAAATCAGTAGCAACGGCGTGGACATTACGACCGCTTCCGAAGTGAGCAACGCGAAATAAAGTAGCCAGACCTGGCTCTCGAAGCCCCCTGTGAAGCGCGTCGCCAGCGTGATGAGCAGAAGGTCGAACACTGCCAGCGGCAGTGTGAAGCGATACATCACGCGCGGGTCTTTCACGCCGACCCATGTGCGCGCCGCCGCTGAAAGGAGCGCCAGAACAATCAATAGCCCCAGCTGCTCCCACGCAAGCGTGAACTTGCCCTGTAGCTTGCCGATGACGCCCCAGAGAACCGCCGCGCCGACAATCACCCACACGGGCAGGTTCACCCGCGTGAACCGCCGATATTCGGGCAAAATCCCCATGCCGACCTCTTACAGAGAGGGAGTAAAGCCTGCCTCTTCAATCAGGTGTTGGAGCTGCGCCTCATCCACACGCTGGGCGTCGTACACCACGCGCACCGTTTTTTGCAGCAGGTCGACTTCCACCTGCTGCACGCCGTCCACATCGTCGAGGGCGCGGTGGATGGAGCGCACGCACCCCTCGCACGAAATATCCGGTGTCCACCAGACCGTCTCCTTCAGATTCACAGTGCAATTATACCGCGCTGACATAGTAAGTGTTGTGGCGTCCGCCGTTTGGCAGGCGCGCGATGAGCTGGAATTCGGGGCTGACGCCGAGCGCAATCCCGATAGGCTGGTCGGGCAAATCCTGCACGCGGTAGGCGCGTCCAATGGAGTCGTCCCGCGCCTGCCAGAGCGCGTGCAGCTGGGCGGGCGCGTCGCGCCAGAGGCTTAGCAGGGTTTGTAAGCGAGTTCGAATCGCGGTAATCAGCGCGGCGCGCTCGGCTTGAGAAACCGAGCCGCTTGCATCTCCCTGCCCCCCACACGCCTGCCAGACCGAGATAGCGAGCGGCGCAATCGCATCGGGAAACACCGCCTGACGGAGGTTCACGCCCACGCCGACAATCGCCGTTTCATTGACAAGTTCCACCAGCACGCCGCCCAGTTTGCGCCCCTGCACCATCAGGTCGTTGGGATACTTCAACCGCACGGGCGGCAGATCAGGGTAGTGCGCCTCCAGCGCCTCGGCGGTCGCGAGCGCGGCGCACACCCCAACAATCCCTGCAGGCTCTGGCAGCGGCGTGTCCCAGAGGATGATGGAGACCAGCAGGCTCTGGGCGGGCGTATCGTGCCATATCGCGCCCTGCCTGCCGCGTCCCGCCGTCTGATGGTCGGCGCAGACCGCATCGAAGCGGCGGTCGTCCTGCTCCACCAGCTCGCGCGCCCGCCGCTGGGTGCTGTCGATAACCTCGTGCCACTCAATCCGCATGGCGTTTATCGAATCTGCACGCCGACTGCCTCCAGCCACGCCTGCGCCATCAGCGTGTGCCCCGCCTCGGAGGGATGCACGCCGTCGGGCGCCCAGAACTCTGGCGGACGCTTCTGCGCCGCTGCGCGGAACCGCTCGTCGAGGCGTACCAGCGTCGCGTTGAACGCTTTCGCCAGCCGATGCACCGCCTCGATCTTCGGGTTCAGGTCTTCCCGCCACGCGGCGCGGTCGGGCGGCGTGTGCAGCACAAACGGCTCCAGCAGAATCAGCTGCGCCCGCGTCTGCTCGCGCGTCAGTTGCAGCAGCGCGCGATAGTCGCGCTCAAACGCCTCTACGCTTGTCGGGTCGTTCGAATCGTAGCGCCGCCAGGTGTCGTTGATTCCAATCAGGATGGAGACCCAGTCGGGCTGCAGGTCGATGCAGTCGGTCTTCCAGCGGGCGAGCAGGTCGCGCACGCGGTTGCCGCTAATCCCCCGATTCAGGAATCGCAGGCGGCGTTCGGGATAGAGCGCGTTCAGCCAGTTCGCCACCATTCGCGCGTAGCCCCAGCCGAGATGCTCCGGGTCGGAACGCTCGCGCCCGCAGTCCGTGATGCTGTCGCCCTGAAACAGGATCAGGCTATTCTCTTTGATACGCAGGCTCACAGAGCTTTGATTCGCACGCTGGGCTTCCGTTCCTGCCTGTCCCCTTCCTGAAAGGTATACTTTGAGCGATGTCGTTGCTCACGATTGCGCCGCTCTTTGCGCCCGATTGGGCGTTCCCTGTGCGCGAACTGCTGGGCGAGGGGTAGTGCGCCCTGCTGGAGGGAGCCGATGGAAAACCGCACGGAAGCCTTGCTGAACGAATTGCGCACGGCGTTGCAACAGCCCGACGGCGCCCTCCAGCAACTGCTGGATGAGTACGCGCCCCAGGACCTGGCGGAAGCGCTCTCGCTGATGGACAGCCCCGCTGAGCAGGCGCACGCGCTGCTGCAAATGGACGAGGCGGTCGCCTCCGAGATCCTGGAGTACCTCGAGCCCTCGCTGGTAGACGAGATTTTCGAGCATGTGCCGCTGGAGAAAGCCGCGCGCCTGCTGCAGCTCATCCCCGCCGACGACGCCGCGCAAATCATCGACGAGCTGGACGAGGCGAAGGCGAACGCGCTCCTGCAGCAGATGGCGCCGCCCGAAGCGCGCGAGGTGCGCGAACTGCTGGAGTACCCCGAAAACACCGCAGGACGCCTGATGGTGCGCCAGTATGTGCGCGTGCGCCCCGACTGGACGGTCGAAATGACGCTCGACTACCTGCGACAGGTCGGCAGTGAAATCGAGACAATTTACTACCTCTATGTGGTGGATGCGCGCCAGCGACTGATAGGCGTCGCCTCGCTGCGCGATGTGGTCGTCAGCGACCCCAGCAAGCGCATCGAGCAAATCATGGAGCCGGACCCTGTTGTCGTGCAGCCTGAAACCGACCAGGAAGAGGTTGCGAACCTGCTCTCGAAGTACGACCTGCTGGCGGTGCCTGTGGTGGACGAGCTGGGGCGCATGCTGGGCATCGTGACGGTGGACGATGTGGTCGATATTCTGGTGAGCGAGAGCACGGAAGATGTGCTGAAGCTCGGCGGCGTGGAGGCGACCGAGGAGCCCTATTTCCGACAAAGCCCGTGGCAGCTGGTGCAAAAGCGTGTGCGCTGGCTGGTGTTCCTGTTTGTGGCGCAGCTGTTTTCAGGCGCGGTGCTGCGCACCTACGACGACGCCATCCAGAAGGTCACCGCGCTGGCGTGGTTCATTCCCCTGCTGATTGGCTCGGGGGGGAACGCGGGCGCGCAGACCACCACCACCATCACCCGCGCGATTGCGCTGGGCGAGGTGCGCTGGCAGCAGGTGTTGCGTGTGATGGCGCGCGAATTCCGAACAGGGCTGCTGCTGGGCGGATTGGTGGGGGTGATTGGCATCCTGAACGCGCTGGTGTGGACTCGCGCGGGCTATGTGTGGGAAGACCAGCTGCGGATTGCGCTCACAGTCGGGCTGGCGCAGGTGGGCATCATCACGCTGGCGACCACCGTCGGCGCGTCGTTGCCCCTGATTGCAAAGCGTCTCAATATCGATCCTGCGGTGATGTCCGCGCCGTTCATTACGACGGTAGTGGACGCTTCGGGGCTACTGCTTTACTTCACACTGGCGCGCTTCATCGTGTTCCACTGAGCGCCCGTCTATGATTCTGCGACCTGCTCGTTTTCGTAGACAGTCTCTGAGGTTTCCTCGTGGTCTGTCTCTGATACCAATTCGCGCATCAGACTTCGTAATTGCCTTGCGTCTACAGCCAGAGCCACGCGCGTTTTGCCCTCACCCCCAGCCCCTCTCCCACGCGGCGGGAGAGGGGAGTCGTGTGTGCAGTGCGCGACGCGCTCTCCCCCTCTCCCAACGGAAAGGGGGTGAGGGCTACAGGCGTCGACGATTTGCGAACTTTGACTGCGCAGTTGGTATGAGTCGGCTCACTGCCTGCAGATATTTTTCATCTTCGATAATTAGCTCATCGTGTATGTAGAATTCTTCAGGCAAGTCAGGCTCTGGGTTAGCCAGGGATATTTTCCAGTAGTCTAAATTCGTTTTCAAGCCACTCATCTGGGACATAGACTGAATTCCTCCCTGTGGCGATTGAGATATTTGACTACCCCCTCCGCATCCCTTGCACTGACCAGCTGGCAGAGTGTCTTTTGTCCTTCGGGGGTCAACTCAAGGTAAGGGAAGGTCTCTATCCGCGCTTTCGCCTGCGATAAACCGAGATACTTGCGCGTGTAGGCTGCTGAAAACGGTTTTGAAGGGATGCCGCTGAGCATGCCCAAAACGAACAGTCTCTCGTAGGGCGCGGGCACTTAATCAGACAGCGCTTCAATCTCCACCAATACCGCGCCTTCCTGCACGAGCTCGCCCTCGCGCGCATTGAGTCGGGCGACGACGCCCGCGAACGGCGCACGCAATGCCTGCTCGGTCTTCATCGCTTCCAACACCAGCAGCCGCTGCCCCGCCTCGACGCGCGCGCCCTGCTGCACGAACACCTTACTCACCAGCCCCGGCATCGGCGCGGTCAGCACGCCCTCGGCGCTGGCGTGCTGGGGCGCATCGCCCGCGAACGCTTCCACCCGCTGGAACCGATAGACACGCCCGCGATACTGAATCTCGACGCCCTGCGCCGTGCGCACAAACGCCAGCGACAGGATTCCCGCCTCCGTGTGCAGCACAAGGCGCGATTCGGCAACCTCCACGCGCCCGACCGTGCGCTCCGAGCCGTCAGGCAGGGTGATTTTCCAGCCCCTGCCGTCGGGCTGGGCGGTCAGCGCAAGCGTCGCGTTGCCGTAGCGAAACTCCGCTCTATACATCGCTGAACCCCGCCAGTGCGCCAAACGCGCGCCGATACTCCTGCGCCGTGCCGAAGTCCAGCCCGCTGTGCGCCGACTCTACAAGATATGCAGGCATTCGCTCCAGCAGGCGCTGCTGCGCCGCTGTCAGCGTCCACTCGCCTGTTGTGCGCGTGTCATCAGCATCCATCGACTCCAGCACCGCCCACAGCGCTGGGGGAAACGCATAGACGCCGTTATGTGCGAAGAACTCGTCCGCGCCGAGCCCCTCGGTGCGCAGGTGCTGCTGTGCGTATTCGGGCGTGGGCTTCTCCTCCAGCCGACAGAGACGGTACACAGAGGGTGTCCCAGTTGACGCGCCCTGTAAAACGCCATATTGCGAGACTTTGCTTACGGGAACGCGATGCACGCCATACACGGGCGTTTCGTAGCGTTCGTAGACGCGCGCGACATCCAGAATCATTGCAGGCGCGTCCAGCGGAAGCGGGATATGGTCGCCCAGCAGCACGAGGGTCGGCTCTCCAAGTGCGAATTCACGGGCGCACCATACAGCATGCCCCAGCCCCCGAAGCTCACGCTGTTCAATCAACTGCACATGCGCGCGGATACGCTGGAGCGCGTCGCAGATGGTCTGCATCTCGGGGCGTCGGGCGCATACGGCTTGATAGCGCGAATCGCCGCCCGACAGAAACGCTTCGTAGACCGGGCGGTTCTCAGGCGAGACCACAACGCCAATCTGCTCCACACCTGCGGCAAGCAGCGATTCGGCAATCAACTGGAGACCTGTCGTCAGCCTGCCGTCCGACAGCGCGAACGGCATCAACCCCTTTGGCAACACAACACTGATGGGATACAGGCGCGTGCCCAACCCTGCCATCGGCGCGATGGCTTTGTGTATCATAAGAGAGTAATTCGTGAAGGGGGGAGCGATGGCTCCCCCCTGTTGTTTGCGCTTACTTGCTGTGTCCAGAGCAGCAGGACGCCTTCTCAGGGGTGGATACAACCGCTGTGGGAGTCGTGCTGCCGCCCTTCGCGCCAACAATCAACGCTGCAGCGCCTGCGCCCAGCAGGGCTGCCAGTGCCAGAATCAGACCGAGCTTATTCATAGTCGCCTCCAGAAGCATTATACCCTATTCCCGCGTTTTGCAATTGGTGGGGTATAATCTGCTTCAGCCTTGATGAGGGGTTGAGAGCCGATGGCGAAAACGAAACTAACGATACAGGATTTAGCGAGCGAGCTGGGTGTCTCCGCCAACCGCCTGAAGGAGATTCTGGCGGAGCTGGGCGTCGACGAGCGCGAGGTCAAGCAGGGACTGGACGAGGAGACCGCGCAGCTGATCAAAGAGATGGCGCAAGAGCTGGCGGGCGACCTCAAAACGCTCGTGTTGCCCCGCGAGTTGACCGTGCGCGAGTTCGCAGAAGCGATGGAGCGCTCCGTCACCGAAATTCAGAAACATATCATGACGCGGCATGGGAAACTGATTACGCCCGTGCAGAAGCTGGAGCCTGAACTCGCCGAGAAGGTCGCCGCCGATTTCGGGCTGACCGTGCAGTGGGAGACGCCCCAGCCCGCCGAGAAGCCAAAAGCGCAACCCCCGACTCAGGCAGTGGTCGCCGGCGCGCAGCCCCGACCGCCCGTGGTCACCATCATGGGACATGTCGATCACGGCAAGACCAGCCTGCTGGACTACATCCGCAAGACGCGCGTCGCCGAGCGCGAGTTCGGCGGCATCACGCAGCACATCGGCGCGTATCAGGCGGAAGTGAACGGTAAGCTCATCACCTTCCTCGACACGCCCGGACACGAGGCGTTCACGGCGATGCGCGCGCGCGGCGCACAGGTCACCGACATCGTGGTGCTGGTCGTCGCCGCCGACGATGGCATCATGCCCCAGACGGTGGAAGCCATCAATCACGCCAAAAACGCGAAAGTGCCCATCATCGTCGCCATCAACAAAATCGACAAACCCGACGCCAACCCCGACCGCGTGCTGCAACAACTCACGCAATACGAACTCGTGCCCGAAGCATGGGGCGGCGACACCATCTGCGTGCCCGTCTCCGCGCTCACCGGCGAAGGCGTCGACGCCCTGCTGGAGATGATTCTGCTCGTGGCGGAGCTGGCGGAACTCAAGGCGGACCCGAAAGCCGAGTTTCAGGGCGCGGTCATCGAGGCGAAGCTGGACAAGGGGCGCGGTCCCGTGGCGACCCTGCTGGTGCAGCAGGGCACGCTCAAGCGGGGCGACATTCTCGTTGTGGGCAAAACATGGGGCAAAATCCGCGCGATGTTCGACCACACGGGCAAGCAGGTCGACAGCGCAACGCCCGCTACGCCCGTCGAGGTGATGGGGCTGAACGAAGTGCCGATGGCAGGCGACCGCGCCGAACGAGTCGAGAGCGAGGCGCGCGCCCGCCAGATTGTCGAAGAGCGCCTCGAAGCCGAGAAACGCCCCGAAACCACCCGCCCCACCCGCCGCGTGAACCTCGCCGAGCTGTTCAAGCAGATGCAGGCGGGCGAAACCAAATCGCTCAACATCATCCTCAAAGCGGACACCTACGGCTCGGTGGAAGCCATTCGCGACGCGCTGCTCAAACTCGAAAAGCCCGAAGGCGTCGAGATGAAAATCATCAACGCGAATGTGGGCAACATCACGGAAGCCGATATCGACTTCGCGATTGCCGCCGACGCTGTGGTGCTGGGCTTCAATGTGAAGGTGGAAACCAACGCCCAGAACAAGGCGAAAGCGAACCGCGTCGATGTGCGCACCTACCGAATCATCTACGAACTGCTCGAGGAGATGGAGAAGGCGCTGCACGGGCTGCTGGAACCCGAATTCAAAGAGGTCGCGCTGGGCACGGCAGAGGTGCGCGCCGTGTTCAAGCTCTCGCGCGGCGTGGTGGTCGCAGGGTGCTATGTGCTGGAGGGCAAAATCGTGCGCAACGCGCCTGCGCGATTGGTGCGCAACGGCGAGGTCGTCCACGAAAGCAAAATCAGCACGCTGCGCCACCTCAAGGAAGATCGCCGCGAAATCGCCGCCGGCTACGAATGTGGAATCACCCTTGAAGGCTTCGACGCCTACCAGGAAGGCGACCGCATCGAGTGCTACGAGATTCAGGAAGTGGCGCGCTAAAGGCGTCTATCGTCTGTTATACCAATTGGCGTGTCAGATTCGTAATTGCTGTGCGCCTACAATTAGAGCAGCGCGCCCTGTTGCCCTCACCCCCTTTGTCCCTCTCTCCCGAAGGTTCGGGAGAGGGGGATAGCGCACCGCGCGCACGGCTCCCCTCTCCCGCCGCGCGGGAGAGGGGCTGGGGGTGAGGGCAAAACGCGCGTGGCTCTGGCTGTAGACGCACGGCAATCACGAACGCTGACAGCGCAGTTGGTATCACGCGCACGCCCCCTTTCCCCATCAGGTACTATCATGCCATGCGTGCGGTTCGTTTGTATGAGTTTGGCGGCGCGGACAAACTGGTTTATGAGGAGAGCGCGCCTGAGCCGGCGGTCGGCGCAGGCGAGGTGAAGGTGCGCGTGCGCGCATGCGCGTTGAACCATCTGGACATCTGGGTGCGCAACGGCATCCCCGCCTACAAGACGCCCCTGCCCCACATTCTTGGGAGCGACATTGCGGGCGAGGTGGCGGAAGTGGGCGACGGCGTGCGTGAATGGGGCAAGGGCGATGAGGTGATTCTCTATCCCGTCGTCTCCTGCGGCAAGTGTCGCTATTGCAAGGTGGGGCGCGAGAACCTGTGTGTGGAGGTGCAGGTCATCGGCGCGCACCGCGCCGGCGGCTATGCTGAGTATATTGTCGTACCTGAGCGCAACCTGCTGCACAAGCCCGCGAATTTGAGCTTTGAAGCGGCGGCGGCGTTCCCGCTGGTGTTCCTGACCGCGTGGCACATGCTGATTACCCGCGCGCGCCTGCAACCGGGCGAATGGACGCTGGTGATGGGCGGCGGCAGCGGCGTCGGCAGCGCCGCCATCCAGATTGCGAAGATGCGCGGCGCGCTGGTCATCGCCACCGCAGGCAGCGCGCCCAAACTGGAGCAGTGCCGCGCGCTCGGCGCCGATTTCGTGGTCAACCACAACGACCCCGACTGGCACAAACAGGTGCGCGAGGCGACCGAGGGCGAGGGCATCGATGTGGTGTTCGAACATGTCGGGCAGGCGGTGTTCGATTCTTGCATCCGACTGCTTGCCAAAGGCGGGCGGCTGGTCACCTGCGGGGCGACCACCGGCGGCGAGGCGCACTTCGACATCCGCTATGTGTTCAGCCGCGAGCTGGAGATTCACGGAACCTATATCGGCACACGCGCCGAGCTGGAGCAGATTCTGCCCCACATGGTGCATGAGCGCCTGCGCCCAATTGTGGACAGCGTGTACGACCTGTCCGACGCCCGCGCCGCGCACGCGAAGCTCGAAAGCCGCGACTTCTTCGGCAAGATTGTGCTGCGCGTTCCCTGAGGGGGTACACTCATGACGTGCGCATACACCCACGGCAACGCGTGCGCTGGCAGAGCGAGCGACAGCGCGTCGGCGTCGGAGACGCGCCCCTCAGCGTCGCCGACTACCTGCGCCTCTGTCGCGAGGACGACGACTACGAACTGATCGACGGCGTGCTGGTGCAACGCATGGCGGCGCAACTCCCCCACGAGTGGCTCTTCCAGTGGATGCTGCGGCTGGTGGGCGGCTATGTGGAGGCGCGCGGGCTGGGAATCGTGCTGGGTTCGCGCACGCCCGTGCAGATTAACCCCTATCGGGTGCGCCTGCCTGACCTGCTGTTCGTGCGTACAGAGCGACTGGAGGTTCTCACCCCGCAGGCGATTACCGAGCCGCCCGACTGGGTGATGGAAATCCGATCGGCGGGCGAACGCGCGTCGGACTGGGTGCGCCTGGAGAGCGATTACCGGATGCTGGGTGTGCCTGAAATCTGGATGGTCGATCTGCCGCGTCAGCGTATGCGCGCCCTGCAACGCAGCGGCGACGACTACACCGTTCTGGAGCGCACCGAGGGACGGCTGGAGTCAATGGCGATAGACGGCTTCGCGGTGCACGTGGAGCATCTGCTTACCGAAACGCGCCCGCCCGTGCATACGCTGCTGCGTGAACTGCTGGAGGCAACCCCATGACGCCCCAACTGAGTGTGCGCTGGTTAGACCCGACAGGCGTGGTCATCGAACGGCTGCCCGATAGCGTGGTGGTGCGGATTCGCCTGCCAAATGGCGAGGTGTACGAAGATGTGCAGTTCGCGCGCGCCTTCCCGCTCTCCAACGCCGAGCAGTATATCAGCGTGCTGCGTCGGGAGGAGCGCGACAAGTTCGTCGAGGTTGGCATGTTCCGCACGCTGGAGGGCATGCCCGAAACCTCGCGCAAGGTGCTGGACGAGGAGCTGGAGCGCCGCTACTTCACCCCCGTCATCGAGAAGGTCTACTCACTGACAGAGGAGTACGGGCAGCACCGCTGGGATGTGGAGACCGATCGGGGCAGGCGCGTGTTCTATGTGCGCAACTGGCGCGATAATGTGCATGAGCTGTCGCCCGTGCGCTACCTGATTGTGGCGGTGGACGGTAGCCGCTACGAAATCCGCAACATCGACGCGCTGGACGCCCGCAGCCGCGCGCAACTGGAGCGACTGGGCTGAACGGAAATATGCTGCGCGCCATCAATGAGCTGTTCAGGGGGCAACAGGGAATGCATCCTGCGCGTGTGATTATCGGGCTGGGCAATCCGGGCGCGCAGTACGCCGCCACGCGCCATAATGTCGGCTTCTGGACCATCGACGCGCTGGCGCAACGGCATGGGATCGAACTGCGGAAACGCCGCTGCCAGAGTCGGGTGGGCGTGGGGCGGATTGGCGACACGCCCGTTGTGCTGGCGCAGCCGCAGACCTACATGAACCTCAGCGGTCAGGCGGCGCAGGCGCTGCTGCACGCCTATCACCTCGCGCCCGAGCAGATGCTGGTGGTGTTCGACGACATCTGGCTCGCGCCGGGCGTGGTGCGCGTGCGCCCGAAGGGCTCCGCAGGCGGGCACAACGGCATGAAGTCCATCATCGCCGCGCTGGGCACGGAGGCGTTCCCGCGCGTGCGAATCGGCGTCGGGCAGCCGCCCGAGGGAGTAGACCTCGCCGACTATGTGCTGTCGCCGCCCCGCAACGCGGAGCGCGCCCTGCTGCAGGACGCCGTGCAGCGCGCCGCCGACGCCTGCGAAGCATGGCTGACGGAACCCATCGAACAGGTGATGGCGCGCTTCAACGCCGACGCGCCTAAAAAATGAAGTTCATGCTCGCGTCCAGCGAACGCGCGCGATAGCTGAACTGGCTATACTGCGGGTCGAGGTTCAACTGCTCGCGGAAGCGGTAGCTCAGCACGAATGCCCAGTTGCGCGTGATGCGGTACTGGTAGCCGATATTGAACATGGTGTCGCGCGAGGGCAGATACCCGCTCAGGTTGGTGCGCTGGAACTCGGCGAACAGGCTCTGGTTGCTCCCCAGGTCGTAGCTAACGCGCGCGGAGTAGCCAATCGGCTCCTGCACAAATTCGCCCTGCCCGCCCTGAAAGCCTTCGCCCAGCAGGCTGCGCGTCTTCATCGCATAAACGCTCAGGTTCACCGTCCAGCGGCGCAGGGGACCGATGTCCACCGCGAGGGTGAGGAACTCGTTGCTGGAGTTGCCCGTCGCGGTGAGGAACTGCACCTCCTGCCGCGACCAGCTCGCGCTCATCGCCAGCCACTCGCGCGGGAAGTAGCTCACGCCCACCGAGAGCGACTCCTGCGAACTGTTGGTCTGCAGGTCGCCCAGCGAGCGGTTCTGGCTCCACTGCACATCCAGCGAGAGCGCCTCCAGCGGCGTCCACTGAATTGTTAGGTCCTGTCCCTTGCCGCGCACGCCATAGTAGGCGAATCCGCTCAGCGGCGGCGCGCCCGACGAGAAGCCGTTCCCATCGAAGCCGACGCCCCACGGGTTCGAGGGGAAGCCTGTCGGCGGCGAGCCGCCCGCCTGACGGGAGCGGAAATCGGTCGCCAGCAGGTTCAGCCCGCCCGAATCGCTATCGCGCCAGCGGTAGTTCACGCTCAGATTCGAAAACGGTCGCCATGAGGCGTCCACCGAGTAGTCGCGCGATTGCGTGCGCGTCGCGCCGCTGGGCTGGCGCTGCTGGATGTCGCTCTGGGCGAGCGAGGCGCGCAGGGTCAGCTGCGTGTTCACCGTCCAGTCCACCTGCGAGCGCAGGCTGCGGATGCGATAGAACAGGTTCGTGCCGCCGCTCAGCGTGCTGAAGGCGTCCGATTCGGACTGCTCGTAGCCCATCGAGAAGGTCAGCGCGTTCCAGCGGCGGGCGAGGTTAATCGAATCGCGCGTCTGTTCGCTGCGGCTGTTGGGCGCGCGCACCTCGTTCGTGTTGCGGCTCAGCGTCAACTGGAAGCCGTTCTGGGGGGTGTAGCTGTAGGTCAGGTTCTGGATGCGCGTGTCGGTGAAGCTCGCGCTGAAGCTGCTGCTCAGCGGGTTCAGCGCGGCGACGCGCAGGTTGCTGAAACTCGCCTGCAGGTTCGAGACGGCGTCGAAGCGGTAGGTCAGGTCGGTCTGGTAGCCGCGTTCGTTGCGGCGGAAGCCCACCGATTCGATGCCGATGAACTCGGCGGGGATGTCGCGATAGGTCGCGTTCAGCGCGAGACGCCCAATCTCGAAGCGTCCCGTCGCGGTGTGCGCAATCGCCTCCAGCCGGTTGCTTTGCGCCGTGGCGCGGCTCTGCGCGGCGTTCCACACAATACTCCCCACCTGCCCCAGCGGTAGCGTGAAATCCACGCCCATCACCGTGCGATCGCCGCCGATGGTCGAGCCAGGGTCCGGGCGCGGCGTGTATTCCACCTGAATAATCACCGTCTGGGGCATAAAGCGCGTAAAGTAGAATCGGTAGGGCAGCAGCTCGTCGAAGTAATAATCGACGCCTTCGATCTGCGGCGCGCCCGCAACGGTGATAATCACGGGGTTGGACGGGTCGCGCAGGGGCGGAAACTGCAAATCATAGGGCGTGCTGGGCGCGCCGAAGCCGTAGAACTGCTCTGTGCGGCGGCGCAAGCCCGTGCGCACCGTCGCCGTCTGCGACAGCATCGTGAAGCCGAAGTTGTAGCCCGCGCCGAAGCTGGTCTCATAACGAAAGCCCTGCAACCGGCTCGGCGCGGCGTTGAAGGCGTAGGTCTCGTAGGTCACCACAATCGTCGAGGTGCGCGGGATAATCATCCCGTCGCGGAAGCGCAGGATGCCCCCGAAGTAGTCGATGGTGTAGTCCTCGCCGCGCCGCTTCTCGACGCCGTCCACCTGCACGCGCTCGCTTCCGTCCACCAGCTGGCTGCCCTGCAGGTAGTAGGGTCCGGGGCTGTCGTTGCCCTGCAGGGTGATGGTGCGTGCGGCGGCTTTGGTCTCGGAGGCGATGTAGCGGAAGCGGTTCCTGCCCCAGTTCGCGCTCGCCGTCGCGCCCTTGAGCGTGCGATTGAAGCCCACCAGCGGGTTCGCCCCGCCCAGCGACGCCGTGATGTCGCCCCATTCCAGCGTCAGATTCGGCGATTCGTAGGTGTAGGTAATCCGCGCGTCGTAGGGATTGCTGAAACGGCTGTTCGTCCAGCGCCAGTCGAAACTCAGGAAGCCCAGAAACTTATTCACGCGGATGGTCAGCTCGGTATTGTCGGTGATGCGCTGTCCGCCCTGCCCGAAGTAGTTCTGGTCGCGAAACGCCGTGGAATCGCCCTCGATGGCGTGCAGATGGTAGCCAATGCTCTTGCGCCCGCTGATGGAGACCGTGCGGCGGAACTCCTCCTCCAGCGTCTCCCAGTTGCGCAGCGCGTTGAACGCGTCCAGCGTGTTGCGCCGTTGTGTGCGCGCGCGTGTAGACTCCTGACGCGCCGATTCGGGCAACGCCTCCTTCGGAATCTCGATGCTTGGCACAACGCCCGCAGGCGTCAGAATCGGGGGCGTCTTCACCTGAGCGAGGGCGGGCGTGAGAAGCGTAAGCAGAGCAAGAACTGCTGGGCTGAAGCGGCGCTTCAGCCCTCCAAACGCCCCCTCTCTCACAAAGGAGAGAGGGGGACACAGGGGGTGAGAACAACCACGGCTCGTTTCACTGGCTACTCGACTGCGCATGGGTGGGTTTCGGCTCCTTGCGGTTCAGGGAGGCGGTCAATTTCACCTCCGAGCTTTCCCGCTCGAAGTCCTTGATTTCGGAGCCGTCCTTCTTGATGGGTTCGGTGGTCTGGTTGAGGCTGGCTTGCATCGTCATGCGCTGCACCAGCCCACTGTCGGGGTGATACCACATGGTCATCGTGCCCTTCATGACGCCTTTCGTGACGCGCACGGCGGCGTCCTTGTCGGTGGTGGGCTGATAGAAGGCGTCCTGATACGACTCGATGGTCTGCTCGAAGGTCTGGGTGACCTTGTGCAGTTTGACGCCGTTGTATTCATCCATGCCTTCGTAGCGGGCGGTCATGGGGATCTGGAGCGCGTCGCTGCCCGCGCCAACCACGCGGGTGAACTGCCAGCTCATGCCGTTGGTGAGCGGTTTGTCGGGCAGCTCGGTCGGGATGAGCAGCGTCGCCATGTTGCGGGGATCGAAGCCGGGCAGCTGGAAGCCCATTAGCCCGCCGCCGCCCTGCAAGCCCGACAGTTTGCCGTTGGGCGCGACGGTCGCCGTCGAGTCGGGAATCACATTCCGCGCCATGTCCAGCCCGACGGGGAAGGGCTGCCCGTTGAACTCGGCTTCGAACGCCTCCAGTCCGGTCTTGACGGTCGCCTTACCGTCCTCCTCTACCTTGTCCACCTGCATAAACACGGTCATAATGAGCTTGAGCGTGCCTGCCATGCCCGCGGCGCCGGGGATGGGCAGGTTGCCGTTCAGCTCGATTGTCGCGTCGAACAGCTCGCGCTGTTTCTCGGTGAACTTGAACTGCAACGCGCTGGACGCCTCTTGCGCCCAGAGGATGCTTGCAAACGCGCTTACCGCCAGTAGACTCACGAGTCGTCGCATAGTGTATGCCTCCTGCAGATGGCGCTACGCGCCGCTGGAAGTATACCCGTGCATTTGGACGGCTCAGCGCGCGTAAAGTTATGCCGTCGCAATCAGACGCACGAAGAGGTTCTCCGTCACAATCTGGGCGTTGGCGTTGCCGAGGATGGCGCGTCGCGCTTCGATGATGGCGTGCAAGTCGCGGGCGCGCTCGGCGGCGGCGAACCGCCCGGCGAGCTGGCGCAGGGCGTCGCGGTGCGTCTCGAAGCGCACAGGCGAGTCGGGGTACTGCAGCGCGAGCGCGTCGCGATACCACAGCACCAGGTACTCCAGCCCCAGCGCAAGCGCGGCGCGTGCGGAGCGCCCCTCCGCGCCGCCCTCCAGCGCTTTGCACGCCTCGCGGAACTCGTGCGCCAGCCGCAGCGCGTCCTCCAGCGACGCGCCTCCCAGCCGCGCGAACACGCCCAGCAGCGACTGGAGCGCGTCCAGCTCGCGCGGCGCGCCCTCGCCCTGCTGCAGCGCGTCCGCCCAGCGAATCGCGCGTCCCAGCGCGCCGTCGGCGAAGACCGCAATCGCCTGCAGGGTCGCCTCTGGCAGAGTATAGCGCGCCCGCAGATGCGCGGCAATCTGCTCCGTCGGCAGCGCGCCCAGCCGCACAATCCGACAGCGCGACAGAATCGTCTGCAGCAGCAAATCGCTCGCGGGCGCGGTCAGTAGGAAGTGATAGCGCGGGGGCGGCTCCTCGAGTGTCTTGAGCAGCGCGTTCGCCGCCGCGGGGTTGAGCAGGTGCGCCTCCTCCAGCAGCACGAAGCGCACGGGCGCAACGGTCGGCGCGAAGCTCGCCCACTGGCGCACGCCGCGCACCGCGTCGATTTTAATCTGCTCCGGGTCAGGACGCAGCACGCGCAGGTCGGGATGCTCGCTCGCGTCCGACCACTTCAGGCAGACCTCGCACGCGCCGCAGTGTCCCTCGGCGGTGCGCTGGGGGCACATCCATGCGGCGGCGAGGGCGCGCGCCAGCGTGCGCTTGCCCACGCCCGCCATCCCCACCAGCAGCAAACCCTGCGGCGGGCTGGGACGCAGCAGCATCTGCGTCAGCGCATGGCGCACCGACTCCGGCGCAACGACCACCTCGCGAAACGGCAGCGGTCTCATCGGCGCGTAATCAGGAAGATGATGCTCAGAATCAGCCACACGATGCGCAGCGGCTCTTCGGGGGAGGCGCGTCGCTGGGCGGGTTCGGGCACTTCGACGGTATCGCCCGGCAACAGGCGTTCGTCAGGGCGCGTTCCCTGCGCCACCTCCAGCAGGTTCACCGTAATCCGCTGTTGCCTGCCGCGCTCCATCGGGCGCAAAATCACCACGCGCTCCAGAATCGCGTTCGGCTTCGGTCCACCCGCCGCCTCTATCGCCTGCGTGAGCGTCATGTTCTCGGCGTAGTTGATCAGCCCCGCGCGGTTCACGCCCCCACGCACCACGACAAACTGGCGCACGGAGCGGAACGGCACGGTAATCTGGTCGCCGGGCTGGAGGTCGACATCACCTGTGAGGGTGTTCAGGTTCACGGCGATTGGCTCGGCGCGGTTGGCGCGTCGAATCTGGATGCGCGCGGTGTCGGCTTCGGGCAGCGTGCCGCCCGCCTTGCCGAGCGCCTGAATCAGCGTGCGGGCGTCGTCATACTCGAACGAACCGGGCGTGCGCACTGCGCCCAGCACCAGCACGCTCCTGCCGCCCGCGCGCAACGGCACAAAGATACGGTCGCCGGGCTGGAGCGTCGGGTTCGCGCTCTCGTCGCCCTCCTGCACGAACTTGAGGTGATTGATGGTCAACCGTTCGCCGCCGACGCGCTCCAGGCGCACTGCGCTCAGGTCGGCGGTGTCGGTCGGCTGCGCGGCGTTCAGGGCGTCGCTCAGGCGCCAGCCCGCCTGCAGGGTGAACTCGCCCCCGCGCCGCACCGCGCCCTGCACAATCACCTTCGGCTCGGCGCGGCGGGCAATCTCCACCGTCACCTTCGGGTCGCGATAGAAGTTGCCCTCGCGCAGGCGCTGGGCAATCTCGCGGGCAATCTCGTCAGGGGTGCGCCCCGCCGCCTGCACCAGCCCAATCAGCGGCATTCGGAACGCGCCCGCCTCGTCCACCGTGTAGACCCGCGAGAGCGACTCGTCGCCCTCCACCGTGACCCGCAGTGCGTCGCCCGCCTGCACGCGCGGCGCGTCCTGCGCCCACGCCGTCAGCAATAAGACCCAGCACGCCAGTAGCCCAACCCATCGCGCCATAGCGCTTAGAGGATACCCGCTCAGGCGTAGTCCGAACGGAACATCCCGCCGATGAACCACCCCAGAAACATCGCCAGCAGCGGCAGGCTCCCGAAAAAGGCAATCCCGACCGTCAGCCAGTCGCTCATATCCGAGTAGTCCACCAGCAACAGCACCAGCTCGAACAGGATGCGCAGCCCCACATAGACCGCCATCACGCCCAGCAGCGACCAGTTAATGTCCGCGCGTACCACCGCCCACAAAAGGAGCAGTGTCAGCCCATACAGCACGAACGCGAACAGCGGGTTGCAGCAGAGAAAGTTGAGTACCAGCACAATCCCCAGGTCGCGAAACAGCTCCACATCGGTGTCCAGCTTGTCCACCAGATGCGAGAGGGGCAGCCACACGCCGACGAGGAAGAAGAACAGCAGGCTCGACCACGCCGCCCATTCGGGTTTCCAGCCCAGCGCCAGCACATTCAGCGCGGCGAGCGGCAGCACAACGCCGAAAAACCGCTCCAGCTTCGCCGTGAAGGTGTAGCCCTCGACCACCTCGCTGAGGAAACGGATGGAGTCGGCGGGCTGTTGCGCGGACACGGCGGCTTGCCCGACAGGTTTGGAGTAGTCGTACAGGGGCGCGGGCTGCGGCGCGGTTGGCAGCGCCTGGGTTGGCTGGCTGCTGGGCGGGGTCGGCGGCGACATCGGGAAGGCTTGCGTCGGCGAACTGCTGGGCGCGCCCATCGGCTGGCTCGCGGTCGGGTTGGGCGGCAGCGTGCGCACCAGCGCGCCCGTCGCCCGATCCCGACGACACCACTCGCACACCTGCGGATGCGCGCTCTCCTGACCACACCAGCGACAGCGAATCATCGCGCCCACCCCCCGAACGGATTCTGCGACTCCTGACGCACCTCAATCGTCGCGAGAATCTGGTCAAAGATTTTCTGGTAGTCGCCGAAGCTGTTGGGCGGGCAGTAGGCGTTGAAGTGGATGACCTCCGTCGGCGAGAGCGGCAGGGTAATCAGGTACCCGCGCACGGGCATGTTGAACAGCGGAATGGGGTGCGGCAGGGTGTATTCGTAGTCGCTGCGGATGCCCTGCACGCCGCGGATGCGCACAGCGGCGCGCTTCGTCTCCGAGAAGTTCACAAAGCCCCAATCCTCGCGCATCGCCGCCAGATACATATCGTGCGCGCGGCGCATGAACTGGTTCAGGTTCGGCGCTGATGCATTTTGAGGTAGCCCCTGCTGCAGCGAGGGCGGTATCTGCTCGCGCGGCGCGACAATCACGATTTGCATGCCCGTGCGTCGCCCACGCGACAGCTCCAGCGCATCCACGAACCGGATATCGTTCCCCACAGTGTTCAGCATGAGCAGGCGCAGCGCGTCGCGTCCCAGCCGAAACTGCTTCGGCGCGCGCACGCGGAACCGCCCCTGCTCCCGTATCTCCCAGTCCGACGCTCGCTGCGGGGCGACCTGGCGCGGATTCGCCAGGATCACCATCTCCGCCACAAGCGCAATCACACCCACAATCCAGAAGATTCGATAGACTATCAGCATCTCATGTGTCCCCCATATGAGTATACGCTGGCAGCTCGCCCGATTCCTGCCAGATTCAGGGGCAAATTCCCGTAAATTTACAGAATTGGATGTCCGCTTTGGGGGGTGCTTTCGAGTTAAAATAGCATGGAGCGCCCAAAGGGATGTTCCAGTAAAATGTCGCACGACAACTTTCAGGAGGTGTGCTATGCAAAGAGCGATGGAACTGTTGAAGGAGCATGTAGCGCGTCTGGCGCTGGCTGGCGTGTTCGCCCTCACCCTACTGACTGCGCAGGCGTCGATGAGCGTCTCGCTTCGGATTGCTGTTGACAATGCCTACGGAGTCTTCGCCATAAACCCTAGCACGAGTCAGCTTGTTCTTATAGGACAGGATTATCAGTTCGACCGCGCGACAACCTACAACTTTTCCACTGTGCCGGGCAGCTACATCTATGTTGTTGCTCGCGACGATGGCGTGGCGGCGTTATTCATTTCCAAAACTGTGTTTGCGGGCGGCGCGGAGACGGTGCTGTCGGGCGTGTCCAGCAGCACATGGGTGGACTGGGAAGTCAACACCATTTACAAGCCGAACAACATCAGCTTCACAGACCCGAATGTGGTGCTGAACTGGGGCGGCGACTGGACCACGCCTGCGGTGGGTTCGCTGGGCAGCGACTTCGCGAATGACTATCCCGACTTCGGCACCTTCGACAATGCGCGGTTCATCTGGGCGCCACCGGGCGGCGGGACGGTGGTCGGCTTTCAGGGCTACACGGGGGCTGGCACGGCGCTGTTCCGTTTGAAGGTCTATCCAGAGCCGGCGAGCATGCTCGCGCTGGGCGCGGGTCTGGCGGGTCTGGCGGTGCTGCGCCGTCGCAAGAAGTGAGCGGGTTCCACCTCACCCCCTTGCTCCCCTCTCTCGAAGCTTCGGGAGAGGGGAAGTTCATTTTTTGAGCAGAGGCGCACCCCTTGCTTTCGCTCAGGTACAATTCCTCCCGCTATGCCAGAGACCCACGCCCATTCCCTGAGCGCGAGCATTCTGCTGGTGATTGGCGTCAGCATCGTGATTGTGGCGCTGTTCACCCGATTGCGCCTGCCCGCCGTCGCGGGGTTCATCCTCACAGGCGCGCTGATTGGTCCCTACGGACTGGGCTGGGCGGGCGAGGCGGAAGCCATTCAACTGCTGGCGGAACTGGGCGTGGTGCTGCTGCTCTTCTCGCTGGGCGTGGAGTTCTCCATCGACAGGCTGTATCAGCTGCGCCATTATGTGCTGCGGGCGGGCGCAGCGCAGGTGGGGCTGACCGCGCTGATATGCGCCGTCGGGTCAGGACTGCTGGGCTACTCGCTGGCGCAATCCATCGCGCTGGGGATGATTATCAGCCTCAGCAGCACGGCGGTCGGCGTGAAGATTCTCAAACAACGCGAGGAGCTGGACAGCACGCACGGGCGCTTCGCTGTCGGCGTGCTGCTGTTTCAGGACATCATGGCGCCCGTGTTTATGGCGATTCTGCCGTTTATGGCGCAGGCGCAGGAGCGCGGGCTGGCGATGGTGGGCGTGAAGTTGCTCTTCACGGTTGTTGGGATTGGCGTGGTCTACCTGCTGGCGCGGGTGGTCGTGCCTGTGGCGTTGCGCTGGATTGTGGCGTCCGACACGCGCGAGATTCCCGTGCTGGGGTCGCTGTTTGTGGCGCTGCTGATGAGCTACATCACGCAGTCGCTGGGGCTGTCGCCGGCGCTGGGCGCGTTCATCGCAGGCGTCATCATCTCCGAGACGCCCTACAGCCACCAGATTACCGCCAACATCACCCCGTTCCGCGACAGTTTCCTCGCGCTATTTTTCATCTCGGTCGGGATGCTGGTGGATTTATCGTATCTGCAGGCGAATCTGGGCATGACGGCGGCGTGGACTCTGTCGCTGATGGCGCTCAAGTGTTTGATTGTGCTGGGGATTGCGCTCGTCCTGCGCCGTCCGTTGCGGGTGGGACTGCTGGCGGGGGTGACGCTGGCGAACATCGGCGAGTTCTCATTCGTGCTGATGGAGCAGTCGCGCGCGACGAACCTGCTGCCGCCCGAGTTGCTGAACGGGCTGGTGGCGGGCACTTCGCTGAGCATTCTGCTGACGCCGTTGCTGCTGGCGGGCGCGTACCGGCTGCTGGCGCGGGCGACCCGACGGGCGCACTGGCTCAGCCGCATCCGCGCCGCGCACGAAAATCACCCGGAACTGCGCGACCATATCATCATCGTGGGCTTCGGGCTGAACGGGCGCAATCTGGCGAGTCTGCTGCGCGAGCTGGAGCAGCCGTTCGTGGTGATAGAGATGAACGGCGCGCTGGTGCGCGAGGCGCAAAAGCAGGGCATCCCCGTCATCTACGGCGACGCGGCGTACCCCGAGATTATGCACGCCGCAGGGGTGGAACACGCGCGCGCCGTCGTGATTGCCGTCTCCGACCCCATCAGCACGCGCTACACCGTGCGCACCGTGCGCGAGCTGAACCCGACGGTCTACATCGTCGCCCGCACGCGCTATGTCGCCGAGATTGAACCCCTGTACGCCGCAGGCGCGACCGATGTGATTCCCGAAGAGTTCGAGACCTTCATCGAGATTGCGGGCAGGCTGATGCGCCTGCTGGGCGTGGACAACGAGCAGCGTCTGCAGCTGATGAACCAGTGCCGCGCCCGCCATTATCAGATGTTGCAGGAGACCCGCGAGGGCGTGTTCGCCAACTGAGCCGCGATGGGGCGAGGTTCAGTTTCGACGCGACTGAAGTCAGTCTGGACGCGGCTGAAGTCAGTCTAATACCAACTGCGCTGTCAGAGTTCGTTAATTGCCTCGCACACACCTGCAGAGGCGTGCCGTTGCCCGCGCCCTGCTACTATGGAGTGCTGAAGCGGGAGCTTCAGCGTCGCGGAAGCTCCGCTTCCGCACTCCATAAATTACTGCTTTACGAACTATGAGCCGCCGATCGGTATAAGTGTCTTTGCAGTGAATTTTCAGCGACTCCCCTGTCCGCGCATGCGCGTAATTTGGAGTGCTGAAGCGGGAGCTTCAGCCTCGCGGAAGCTCCGCTTCCGCACTCCATAAAGGCGGTGCTGTACGCGCATGTCGCAATTCTCGCGCAAAGGCACTTAGGCGCGGCTGAGAGACTGTCTGGGTTTTTGCTTGAATCCAGACGGGTGAACCCGTTCCTATGAGACGAAGCCAGCCTGCGCTGGCTATTTTAGCCGACGAAGGTCGGCTTCGTGTTATAGGAACGGCTTCAGCCGTCGGGCGTAGACACCCTGCGATTCCCGACTTGCTTGTTTTCCTAGACTGAAGGCTGCTCTGATGGTTGTGTTCAATTCGCAAGGTCGCTAATCAGAACTATATTCAGCTCGACAACACGCTTGAGCGAATCATCGTTCGTCAGCAGTGCCTCACACTGGTAGACCTGCGCCGTTGCAACCTGAATAGCGTCGGGGGTTCGCAAGTTGTAGCGGGCGCGTATTTCTGCTGCTACCTCAGCAATTGCTGGAGTAATCGGGGCAAGTTCGAGGCGCCGAGAGCCCATCAAAATCTGGCGATATTGCGCGGCTATATCCGCGCGACCGAGACGGAGCGGGAGCGTCAATACCTCTGTCAAGGTGATAACCGAACTGCATGCAGCCAGCGCCCCTCCGTCAATCCGACGCGCCACCTCCTGCACGACGGGGAAATAAACGGGATGCCGCTCGATGAGGTAAATCAGGGGAGCGGTATCGATAAACAACCGAGTTGTGCCGTGAAGCGCATCGTCGATGCTCATCACAACAGCCCCCGCTCCCATGCATCGCGCTGCTGGTTCACATAACGCTGGGCGTCGATTCCCTGCCAGAGTTCCGCGCCCAACCCCGCCAGTTCGAGAAGGCTGCTGCCGCGCGTCTCTTCTTCAATCGGAGGTTCCAGCTCGTGCGCGAGTTTCTCCATCAGCTGGCGCTTCTGTTGAGGCGTCAGCATGCGGATGTGCTGCTCGTACAGTTCGTCGACTGTTGCCGCGGGTTCCATCGCCGTTGCACCACCCTGAGAATGATACCTCTTGCTGCGTGTATGGACATGCCCTGCAAATCTTGCTGGCGTGCGCCGACAATTGACCCCGAGATGGCGTGGGCACACTGGCTGACGCGGGCGTTGCGCAACTCCGACCTGATGATTGCGCTGGCGATTCTGGTCGTCGTCACGATGCTGATTCTGCCTATGCCCAAGTGGATGCTGGACACCTTCATCGTGTTCAACTTCGCCGCCTCCATCGTGATTGCGCTGATGGCAGTCAACATCACGAACCCGCTCCAGTTTTCGGTGTTCCCCGCGCTGTTGCTGGTGACGACGCTGTTTCGGCTGGCGCTGAGCATCGTGGCGACGAAGCTGATTCTGGGCACGGGCAGCGCGGGCAAGGTGATTGAGACCTTCGGGCAGTTCGTGGTCGGGGGCGACTTCGTGGTGGGCGTGGTCGCGTTCCTGATTCTGGTGGTGGTGCAGTTTGTGGTGATTACCAACGGCGCGGGGCGCGTGGCGGAGGTCGCCGCCCGATTCACGCTGGACGCGATGCCCGGCAAGCAGATGGCGATCGACGCCGATTTGAACGCAGGGCTGATTGACCAGGCGGAGGCGAAGCGTCGCCGCCGCGCCATCGAGATGGAAGCCGATTTCTACGGCGCAATGGACGGCGCGAGCAAGTTCGTCAAGGGCGACGCCATCGCCGCGATTCTGATTATCCTGATTAACATCATCGGCGGGTTTGCGGTGGGCTTCCTGCGCGGGCAGGGCGACGCAATGACCGTGCTGCAGACCTACACGCTGTTGACCGTCGGCGAGGGACTGGTGGCGCAAATCCCCGCGCTGCTGATTTCGACCGCGACGGGCTTGCTGGTGACCCGCGCCTCAACCGAGCAGGCGATGGGTCAGGATGTGGTTGGGCAGGTGCTGCAGTACCCGCGCGTGCTGATGGCGGCGGGCGGCGCGCTGGCGTTCCTCGCGCTGGTGCCAGGCTTTCCCAAACCGCAGTTTGTGCTGATTGGCGCGGCGTTGTTCGGGCTGGGCTATCTGGCGACTCGCATGAACCTCCTGCCTCCGCCTCCAGAGCCAGAACAGCCTGAAGAGCCTGCCGCGCCGCCCCCTACGGGTCCCGAAGCGGTGCTGCCCATGCTCAAAGTGGACGCGATTGAGCTAGAGATCGGCTACGGGCTGATGCCGCTGGTAGACCCGAACCAGAAGGGCGATTTACTGGAGCGGATAGCCGCCATCCGTCGCCAACTGGCGAGCGATCTGGGGTTTGTGATGCCGTCAGTGCGCGTGCGGGATAATGTGCGCCTGCGCCCGCTGCAGTATCAGATTAAGATTCGCGGCGAGGTGGTTGCGCAGGCGGAGGCGCAGCCGCGCCTGCTGCTGGCGATGCCGCCCAGCGCCGACTCGCCGCCCATCGAGGGTATGGCGACCAGCGAGCCTGTGTTCGGCATGCGCGCCTACTGGATCGAACCGTCGCTGCGCGAGCAGGCGCAACGGCTGGGCTACACAGTGGTCGAGCCGACCGCTGTTGTGGCGACGCACCTGACCGAGATTGTGCGCCGCCACGCCGCTGAACTGCTGGGACGCGCCGAGACCCAGCAACTGCTGGACAACCTCAAGGAGCATAACGCCGTCGTGGTGCAGGAGGTCGTGCCCGATTTGCTCACGCTGGGCGAGGTGCAGAAAGTGTTGCAGCACCTGCTGCGCGAGGGCGTGCCCATTCGCGATCTGGAGACGATTCTGGAGACGCTGGGCGACTACGCGGGGCGCACGCGCGATACGGAGGCGCTGGGCGAGTACGCGCGGGCGTCGCTGGCGCGCACAATCACGCACCGCCTGCTCTCGCCCGACGGCAAACTGCGCCTGATGGCGTTCGAACCCGCGCTGGAAGCCGCCCTGCGCGAGCGCGTGGAGCAGACCCCGCACGGCGTCGCGCTGGGGCTGGAGATGGAGACCAGCCGCGCCCTGCTGCAAGCCATCGGACAGCACGCACAGCAGATGACCGCGCGGGGCTACCTGCCCGTGCTGGCGTGCGCGGGCAACCTGCGCCTGCCCATCCGCAAACTGCTCGGCGCGGAGTTGCCCCAGCTGCATGTAATCGCCTATCACGAAATCGCGCCCAACACGAACATCGAGATTGTGGAACAGATTGCCCGCGCCGAAGTGCTGCATCCCGCAACGGCGGCGGCGTAGGCAGGAACGCTCGCGTCGACGCCGAACTAACACCTTTCGTGCATAACTCAGGATTCGACAGGCGCAGGGAGCGCGCCCGATGAGCCTTGCCCTCACGCGCATCCGCCTGCACGGGTTCAAGACCTTCGCGCAGCGGACGGAGATTGACCTCAGCGCGTCGCTGACGGCGGTCGTCGGTCCGAACGGGTGCGGCAAGAGCAATCTGGTGGACGCGCTGGTGTGGGCGCTGGGCGAGGCGAATGTACGCACGCTGCGCGCGCAGACGCCGACCGAAGTGCTGTTCAGCGGCTCCGCCGCGCACAAGCCGCTGGGGCTGGCGGAGGTCTCGCTCTGGTTCAACAACGAATCGCGCTGGCTGCCGCTGGACGCCGACGAGGTGCAAATCACGCGCCGCCTGTACCGTTCGGGCGAGTGGGAGTGCTGGATTAACCGCACGCCTGCCCGCCTGCGCGACCTTGCGGATTTGTTTGCAGGCACGGGACTGGGGCGCGGGGGCTACTCCATCGTTGGGCAGGGCGACATCGACGCGCTGCTGACCGCCCCGCCCGACGAGCGGCGCCGCTGGCTCGAAGAGGTCGCGGGCGTCGCCCTCTACCGCGCCCGACGCAAGGACGCCCTGCGCGATCTGGAATCGGCGCGGATGCACCTGACGCGCGTCGAGGATGTGCTGCGCGAGCTGGAACGCCAGCGCGAGCCGATGCGCCAGGAAGCCGAACGCGCGCTGGTCTACCGCGAACTGCAACGCCAGCTCGCCCAGCTGGAGCGCGAATACCTGCAGTACGAGTATCGCCTGTTGCGCCAGCGACTGCACGACGCCCAGACCGAGCGCGACGCCCTGCACGAACAGATTGTGCAGACCGAATTAGCCATCGCCGAGCAGGAGACCCATGCGGACGCCTACGGGCGCGAAATCGCCCAGTTGGAGAGCGCGATGGACACCCTCCGCACGGTGCTTCAGAGCCAGCTGACCGCAGAGGAGCGCGCGCTGGGCGAGTTGAACCGCCTGCATGAGCGCGAACGCGCCCTCGCCGAACTCGCTCAGACGCTGCAGGAGGAGGCGGAGAACCTGCACGCCCAGCAGTCGGAGCGCGCCGCGAGCCTCGAATCGCTCCAGCGCGAACGCGCGCAGGTGGACGCCGACGCCGAGTCGCTCGCGCCGAAGGTGCGACATGCCGAAGCGGAAACCGAACAGCTGCGGCAGCAACTGCGCGATACGGAGCGCGCCTACCAGCATGCCCTGCGCCAGCGCGCCGAGCGCGAGCAGGCGCGCCAGCAGGCGGAGCGGCTCCAGCAGGACGCGGCGCAGGCGCGCGCACAGCTCGACGCGCTACATGCGGAGGCGGACGCGCTGCAGAACGCTCTGACCGAAGCGCAGGCGCACGAGGCTGCCCTGCACGCGCAACACGACGCGCTCGACGCCGAACAGGGCGCGAGTGAGCAGACGCTTCAATCGCTCCTGCGCGCGGCGCAGCGCGACCAGCGGACGGTGGAGACCCTGCGCGCGCGCGTGCATGCGCTGGACGCCAGCCTGCAGGCGGGCGAAGGGGCAAGCCCCGCCGTGCGCGCGCTGCTGCAGGCAGTCCAGCGCGGCGAGCTGCAGGGCGACTATATGCCCGTCGGCGCGGCGATCAGCGTCCCCGAAGCCTATCAAGCCGCCATCGGCGCGGCGCTGGGGGGCGCGGTGAACGACATCCTGACCCCGACCGAAGCGCAGGCGCGCGCGGCGGTGGAGTGGCTCAAGGCGCGCCGCGCCGGACGGCTCACTTTCCTGCCGCTCGATCTGGTGCGCCCCAGCGAACCCCCGCGCGACGCCATCCCAAACGACGCTGGCGTGCTGGGAATCGCCGCCGCGCTGGTGCAGTACGACCCCCGTTTCGAGCCCGCCGTTCGCCATCTGCTGGGGCGCGTGCTGATTGTGGACACGCTGGAGACGGCGACCCGACTGGTGCGCCAGCTGCGCCAGAGCCGACAGGCGAACGCCTTCGCGCGGATTGCTGCGCTGGACGGCTCCGTCGTGCAGCTCAGCGGCGCGATTACGGGCGGCGCGCACGCAGGCGAACGTAGCAGCCTGCTCACGCTCAAAGGGGAACTGGAACGCGCCCGCGCCGAACTCCAGCACGCGGAGGCGCAACTGCAGCACACCGAGACCGCGCTGGAGAGCCATCGCGCGCAGCACACCGAACGCCAGCAGACGCTGGAGCGCGTGCGCCAGCAGCACCGCGAGGCGACCCAGACGCGCATGCGCCTCGAAAACGAGATGCGCCAGAAACGGCGCGAAATCCAGCACCATGAGTCGCTGCTCCAGCGCGCGCAGGAACAACACGCCGCGCTGGAGGCGGTTCTGAACGCGCCGCCCGAAGCCGACCTCGCCGTGCTGGAAGCCGAACAGGAGCGGCTCCAGCGCGCGCTCGACGAGGAGCTGCGCGCCCTTGCGGAAGGACGCGCCCAGCTCCAGCAACTGCAGCACCGCCAGCGGGAACTGCACCGCCAGATCGAGGCGGAGACGCGCGCCGTTGAGCAGATGCGCCTGCGCCAGCAGAGCCGCGCCGAACGGTTGCAATCGCTGCAGCAGGAGCAAGCGCAGATTCTGACCCAGCGCGCGGCGCTTGAGCGCGAGCTGGCGCGCATCCGCGCCCAGATTCAGCACGCGCAGGCGGAGCTGGACGCCCAGCGCGCGCAGCGGCAAGCCCTGCTGGAACAGAGCTTCGCGGTGAACGACCGCATCCGCGCCCTGCGCGCGACGCTGAGCCAGCTCGCCGAGCGGGAGCGCGCCCTCGAACTGCACTGCGCTCGCGCCGAGGTGCGCCTGACCGAACTGCAGGAGCGCTGGCGCCCGCTCGCGCCCGATGAACCCCTGCCCGACGCCGACGACGCCCCCCTGCCCGACAAGCCGCCCGTCGCACGCGCCGAGCTGGAACGGATGCGCCGCGCGCTCGCCGAGATGGGCGAGGTGAACCTCGCCGCCGCCGACGAGTACGCCCGCCTCACCGAGCGATGCAATCACCTCGAACGCCAGCGCGGCGACCTCGAACAGACCTGCGACCAGCTCCTGCAGCAGCTGCGCGAGATCGATGCGCACGCCCGCGAGCAGTTCCTCAACACTTTCGAGGCGGTGCGCGCGGCGTTCCAGACGCGCTTCCAGCAGCTCTTCGAGGGCGGTCAGGCGGAGCTGATTCTGACCGACGCGAACGACCCGCTATCGGCGGGGGTGCTGATTGAGGCGCAGCCGCCGGGCAAGCGACGCCAGCGGCTGGAACTGCTGTCGGGCGGCGAGCGTGCGCTCACGGCGATTGCGCTGCTGTTCGCCTTCAGCACGGTCAAGCCCAGCCCGCTGATGGCGCTGGACGAGGTGGACGCCGCGCTCGACGGGCGCAATGTGCAGCGCTTCGCGGACTACCTGCAGCAGATGGCGGAGCAGTCGCAGGTGCTGATTGTGACGCACAACCCTATCACGACCGCCGTGGCGCGGCAGTGGCTGGGCGTCTCGATGACGGGGGGCGTCTCGCGCGTCGTGCCCTACACCCCGCCAGAAGCGGTACTCGGCAACGGGATAGACGCCGCCCGCGCCGCTGTGGTGGAGAGTCGGGAACCCGCCGCACGCTGAACGCCTACTCTGAATCGAGCCCCTGCTGACGGAGCTGTTCGCGCAACCGTTCCAGCTCCGCCTGCAGGTATACTTTAACTGATGGAAACAAATGAACTTCTGAATCGAATCACGCGCGATCCGAACATCTGTCACGGCAAGCCTGTTATCCGCGGGCTACGCTATCCCGTGGCAACCGTGCTGGAGTGGCTCGCCAGTGGCATGTCTGCCGATGAGATTCTGCGCGATTATCCCGATTTGGAGCGCGAGGACCTGCAGGCAGCAATCCTTTATGCCGCCCGTCTCACGGAGATTAAGCGCATGGAGCTATTTTCCCGATGAGATGGCTCATCGACGCGCAGCTACCGATGCGTCTGGCGGCTCACTTGAGACAGGCAGGCGAGGAGACGCTTCATACCCTTGAAATGCCTCTGGGCAATCGCACGCCAGACAACGCAATCAAACAGCTATCGCTCCTGCAGGAATATATAGTGGTGACCAAAGATAGCGATTTTGTAGACAATTTGCTCCTACACGGGAATGTTTACAAGCTGCTGCTGGTCAGTACAGGGAACATCACAAACGATGACTTAATCGAGTTGTTCCGTGTGCACTTGCAGGCGATGAGCGAGGCGTTATCCGAGTCGCGATTTGTGGAGTTGACGCGCGCCGGGCTGGTGATTCACTGGTAGGACGGATTGCTTTGAGAGTGAGTCTATGACGCGCCTGAATATCGGGTGCAATCGCTGGCATGGCAGACTGCAGCTGGCTTGAGCCGCTGCGAACACTCAGCGTGCTGCATCCTTCTTCAGAAACCGTCTCCCTGCGGAAGGGTTGCCAGCGACGCGCCCAGAATCGGCTTGAGAAATTGCCCCGTGTAGCTGCGCTCGCACTGGGCGACCTGCTCAGGGGGTCCTTCCGCAACGACCCAGCCGCCCGCGTCGCCGCCTTCGGGACCGAGGTCGATAATCCAGTCCGCCGTCTTAATCACATCGAGGTTATGCTCAATCACCAGCACGGTGTTGCCCGCGTCTACCAGGCGGTGCAGCACGCCCAGCAGCTTGCGCACATCCTCGAAGTGCAGCCCGGTGGTCGGCTCATCGAGAATGTAAATCGTGTTGCCTGTGGCGCGTTTGCTCAGTTCGGTGGCGAGTTTGACGCGCTGCGCCTCGCCGCCCGACAGGGTGGGCGCGGGCTGACCCAGCCGAATGTAATCCAGCCCGACATCGTACAGCGTCTGCAACTTGCGGGCAATCGCGGGGAAGGGCGCGAAGAACGCCAACGCCTCCTCGACGGTCATGTTCAGCACATCGGCGATGGTTTTGTCCTTGAACTTGACCTCCAGCGTCTCGCGGTTGTAGCGCTGTCCGCGACACACCTCGCACGGCACATAGACATCGGGCAGGAACTGCATTTCGATTTTAATCATGCCGTCGCCGCGGCAGGCTTCGCAGCGTCCGCCTTTGACATTGAAGCTGAACCTGCCGGGCGCATAGCCGCGCGCCCGCGCTTCGGGCGTGCCCGCAAACAGCTCGCGGATGGGGTCGAACACGCCCGTATAGGTGGCGGGGTTGCTGCGCGGCGTGCGTCCAATCGGCGACTGGTCGATGTCGATCACCTTGTCCACGCGCTCCAGCCCCTCGATGGCGTCGTGTTCGCCCCATACGCGCCGCGTACCGTACACATGGTACATCAGGCGGGGGTAGAGGGTCTCCTGAATCAGCGTGCTTTTGCCCGACCCCGACACGCCCGTGATGCACACGAACAGCCCCAGCGGGATGCGCACGGTGATGTCCTTAAGGTTGTTGGCGCGCGCGCCGCGGATGGTCAGCCAGCGGTCGGGGCGCGGCGTGCGGCGCACCATGGGCGTCTCTATCTGCCGTGCGCCTGACAGGTATTGCCCCGTGAGGCTCTCCGGGCAGCGCATCACCTCGTCCACCGTGCCCGCGACGACCACCTCGCCGCCGTGTTCGCCCGCGCCCGGTCCCAGATCAATCACATAGTCGGCGGCGCGGATAGTCTCCTCGTCATGCTCGACGACCAGCACCGTGTTGCCCAGATCGCGCAGGCGTTGCAGGGTGCGGATGAGTTTCTGGTTGTCGCGCTGGTGCAGTCCGATGCTCGGTTCGTCCAGCACATACAGGACTCCCATCAGCCCCGACCCGATTTGCGTGGCGAGTCGGATGCGTTGCGCCTCGCCGCCCGATAGGGTGGTCGCCGCGCGGTCGAGTGTGAGATAGCCCAACCCGACATCGAGCAGGAAGTTCAGCCGCGCACGCACCTCCTTCAGGATACGCTCAGCGATGGCGCGCTCGCGCGGGGTGAGCTGCGCCTCCAGCTCGGCGAACCAGCGCGCCGCCTGCTCGATGCTCATCGCGGTGACCTCCGCAATATTCTTGCCGCCGACCGTCACGGCGAGGCTCTCAGGCTTGAGGCGCTTGCCCTGACACACGGGACACGGGCGCGTCGCCATGTATTGCTCCAGCTCCTGTCGGGTGTATTCGCTCTCCGTCTCCTCGTAGCGGCGCTTGAGGATGTTGATAATGCCCTCGAACTCCGTGTCGATGTAGCGGGTGCGTCCCCAGCGGTTGCGGAAGGCGACCGTCACATTGCCGTCTGCGCCGTACATCAGCGCGTGGAACTGCTCAGGCGCGAGGTCCTGCAGGGGCGTATCGAGCGTGAAGCCAAGCCGTTTGGCGACGCCCGCCAGCATCGCCATGCGCCAGTCGGTCATCTCGCCGTCCCGCTTGACGAACGGGCGCAGCGCGCCCTGCCGAATCGACAGGCTGCGGTCGGGCGCAATCAGGTCGGGGTCGAACTCAGTCTTTGTGCCCAGCCCGGTGCATTCGGGGCACGCGCCATAGGGGCTGTTGAACGAGAAATTACGCGGCTCCAGCTCGCCCAGACTCACCCCGCAGTCGGGGCAGGCGAAATGTTCCGAGAAATGGAGTTCAGCGTCGGGCGCGATTGGCTCTCCTGCAATCACAGGCGCGTGCGGCATAACGAAATTATACCCGCCGTCGGGTATAATTGAGCCATCCTGCCGTGTGCGTGACGCCCGAGGTGGATCGAACCGTCGCCTATTCTGGCAGGGAGCGACGACTTTGCCAAGTGGCAGCGTTGCGCACGCAACGAATCGCGAGGCGGGTCGAACCTCCCAAAAAGGAACCTGGGGTTCGCGACCCCAACGGCGCACGGCACGGCGGGGCGAGAGGAAACCTGCCCTCCCCCGCGAATCTACCCGCCTGTGAATCGCGAGCAGCAGCGCATGCTGTATGGGTATCTGTTCATCCTGCCGTGGCTGGCGGGGTTCCTGCTGTTTACGCTCTATCCCATTCTGGCGACGCTCTATTTCAGCTTCACCGACTATAATGTGCTGGGCGCGTCGCGCTGGGTGGGACTGCAAAACTACGCCAGCCTGCTCGCCGACCGCGACTACTTCTGGAAATCCGTCGGCAATACGCTGTTTATCATGATTGGCGTGCCGCTCAGTATCGGGGTGGGGATAGGGCTGGCGCTGCTGTTGAATCTGCCGTTGCGCGGGCAGGCGGTGTATCGCGCGCTGTTTTACCTGCCGTCGGTCGTGCCAGCGGTGGCGACGGCGTTTCTGTGGGTGTGGGTGCTGAACCCGCAGAACGGGCTGGCGATGCCGCTGAACGAGGGTTTGAACCGCCTGGGTTTGCCCGCGATTAACTGGTTCACCGACCCCGCGACCGCCAAGTGGGGCTTTATCATGATGGATTTGTGGGCGATTGGCGGCGTGATGGTGATTTACCTGGCGGCGTTGCAGGGCGTGCCCGTGCATCTGTATGAGGCGGCGCGACTGGACGGCGCACGCGGGTGGCAACTGGTGCGCCATGTGACGCTGCCCCAGATTGCGCCCGTGATTCAATATATGCTGATTATCGGCGTCATCGGCGCGTTCCAGTATTTCACGCAGACCTTCATCGCGACGCGCGGCGGTCCCGAAAACAGCACGCTGTTTTACGCGCTCTATCTGTTCCAGAACGCCTTCGAGTTTTTCCGATTCGGGCATGCGTGCGCGATGGCGTGGCTGCTGTTTCTGATTACCCTGCTGGCGACCTACGGCGTGTGGAAGCTCACGCTGAGCAAAGCGTTTCAGGAGGCGTAGGCGCGTTCGGGCAGGAAGGAGCGCAGGGGGCGCGAATAAAAGCGCATGCTATGGCTACGGAACCGAAGCAGTTGCGGTTAGCGTTCGGCGCGGATGTGCATACGCAAATGAGCATCACATGGCAGACGCAGCAGCCTGTGCCCAATCCCCTGGTGGAGTTCGGAGAGACGCCCGCGCTGGGCAGAACCGCCCCTGCAGAGCGCGTGAGCTACCCCTATGAGACGGGCGTTATTTATCGCGCCCTGATGAGCAATCTGAAACCTGGACAGCGTTATTTCTACCGTGTGGGCAGTGCGCAGGGCGGTTTCTCGCGAGCGTATGCCTTTCGCACGCCCCAGCAAGGACTGCACGATTTCACCTTCACTGCCTTCGCCGATCACGGCACGACGCGCTTCAGCGTGCAGAACTCGCGCAATGTCGCCGCGCATAACCCAACCTTTCACTTCATCCCGGGCGACCTCTCCTATGCGAACGGACGCCAGCCCATCTGGGACACTTATCTGGAGCAGCTGGAGACGCTGGCGGCGCGCGTGCCCGTGATGGTGAGCTTCGGCAATCACGAGAACGAGCGCATCGGCGACCAGCGCATCGGCTACATCGCCGCCGAGACGCGCTTCGCAATGCCCAACAAAGGACAATACTACGACTTCACCCTCAGCAACGCGCGTTTCGTGGCGTTCAACAGCAACGAGCGCGAGAACGAGGCGCAGTACCAGTGGCTGGAGCGCGCCCTGCAGAACGCCCGCCGCGACCGCGCCGTGCGCTGGCTGATTGTGTTCGCGCATCACCCCCTGTACGGCTCGACCCAGCGACGCGGCAACAACGAAAACATGATTCGCCGCTTCCAGCCCCTGTTCGACCGCTATCGCGTGGACCTGGTGATTCACGGGCACGACCATGTGTACGAGCGGATGTACCCGATGCGCGGGGGCAACGCGGTGGTCAAGCGGGGCAATCGGTATGCGCAGGGCGCGGGCGTGGTCTATGTGACCTGTGGGGGCGGCGGCGTGTCGCTGTACGACCTTGCGCCAGAGCCGACGCCGTGGACGGCAAAGCGCGAGAAGGTCTACTGCTACCTGAAAGTGCGCGTGCCCGTGCGCGGCGCGCTGCGCGTGGAAGCCTATCGGGTGGACAATTCGCTGATAGAAGCGTTCGAGATTGGTTGATTCGCGGTGGGGTAGAATCGAGCTTCCACCGCCATGAGGCTCTTTTTGTGCGCGTCGTATCGCGAGGGGATTGAGACAGCCGTTCACGCGCTGGGCGCAGAGGCGTGGGTAATCACGCCGTCGGGCGCGGCGCGCGGGCGCGCCGATACGAGCCTGCACGCCCGCGACTGGCACGGGTTGCTGGACGACCTCACGGGAATCGCGCCGCCCGTTCAGCCGTCGCCCGAAATGGTCGCCCTGTTAGGCGAGGTGTGCGAGCGCGAGCTGACCCCGCAGAGCTATTTCGGCAAGGTGCGCCTCTCCCCCCGCTTCCATAGCGCGCTGGCGCACAGTTTCTGCCGCTGGAGCATGGACGGCTTGACGCCCGACCGCCTGGAAGAGGGCGCACAGCGCGTTCTCCAGCAGCACGCCGCCGACGCCGAGCTGGACGACGACGCCCTGCAGGAAGAGTGGACGCGCAAGACCCACGAGCTGGCGCAACTCTGGCGCGGCTGGCAGACGATTTTGAGCGAGAACGGGCTGGTGGAGCCGCTGCGCCGATGGCAGATGCTGCTGCACGCGCTTGCGGGGTGCGGCGCGCCGCCAATCGTGCTGGCGGGGTTCACCGAGCTGACGGCGATGGACATCGCCGCGCTGAAGATTCTGGACGCCCGCACGCCGATTGCGCTGGTCGCGCTCTCCGACGCTGCGCCGCCCGACGCTTACCGCCCTACCCAGCGATTGCGGTTGATGCTTCAGGGGGCAGGAATCCCGCTGCAGGAGGCGCGCGTCCCCGCCGTTGCCAGCCCCCCGCCGCAAATGACCATTCTGGACGCCCCGAACCCCCTGTACGAGGTGGAGACCGTCGCCCGCGAGATACTCAAGCTTCAGGCGGAAGGGGTTGCCTTTGACGAGGTGGCGGTACTAACGCGCCAGCCCGAGGCGCTGATGGAGACGCTGGAGGTGGTTTTCGCTCGCTACGGCATTCCGTTGCAGGGCGAGGCGGGTCTGCCGCTGGAGCGGTCGTGGCGCATCCGCTGGCTGATGGACGGCGTGCGCCTGCTGATGGGCGTCGGCGCGGGCGAGGACTGGCTGCGCTGGCTGGAGCATCCCGCCCATCGGCTGGACTATCTGTCGCTGCGCCCCCTGCAGAAACTGCGCCGACACCAGCCCGCGCGACAGTGGCTGGACGCCGCCTTGCAACGCGCGACGGAGCCTGAGCTGAGCCGCTTGCTACGCCTGATGCACGAACTGCGCGAGGGGCTGCCCGCGAGCCTGCCCCAGACGGCGCGGCGACTTGTGCAGCGACTCGATGCGCCCCGCACGCAAAGCGACCTCACGGAGTGGCTACGCCTGATAGACGCCTACGCGCGCCAGTGGCGACGCCTGAACCCCGCGCAGGCGGTTGCATTACTGGAGCGCCTGGTGAGCGGCGCGCGCTACACCCAGCCGCTGGGCGAGGCGGGCGTGCGCCTGCTGCCGATGGAGCATGCCGATCTGGTGGGCGCGCGGGTCGCCTTCGTGCTGCAGACGCTGGAAGGGACGCTTCCCCGCCGCTGCCCCGACGACCCGTTCCTGCGCGCGGTCGAACGCAACGCACTGAACCGTGCGCTACAGGCAGAGGGCGTCTGGCTGCCGACCCGCGCCGACGCGCAGGACGCGGAGCCGATGCTGTTCCAGCGCATCCTGCACACGGCGCACGAGCGACTCTACTTCAGCTACCCGCGCACGCAAAGCGGCGAGAGCGACGCGCTGCCCTCGTTCTACCTGGAGGAACTCAAGGCGCGCTGCGGCGACGCCATTCACACCCGCTTTTACCGACTGGAGGACATCACACCCGCCCGCGAGGACGCCTTGCATCCCTACGATCAGTCGCTGTGCGAGCCGACGCCCTACGAGGAGCCTGCGCCCGTGCTGCGCGCGCCCGCGCATCGCGCGCGCGTGGCGGCTACCGACCGCCCGTTCAGCGTCACGGAGCTGGAGACGCTGGCGCGCTGTCCGTTCGAGCATTTCGCCCGCTATATTTTGCGCCTGCGTTCGCCTCTGCGGGAGCTGAGTCTGATGGAGGTGGGCAGCGTGGCGCACGCAACGCTGTGCCGCACGGTGCGTCGTCCGCCTGCAACGAGCGACCCACGCGACTGGGTGCAGACGCTCGTGGAGCAGTTGCACGCGCTGCTGGGGGAACGCGCGCCCGACCTGCCCGACTGGCAGGTGGAGGTGTTGCGCGCACTGGCGCAGCGGCTGATGCGACGCTTCGGCTGGCGCGAGCCGCGCTACCAGCAGCAATTCGGGCTGCAGCCGCGCGTGTGCGAATGGGCGTTCGGCGGCGCAGTGGACGACGACGAGGAACGCGCCCGCGTGGAGCCGCCGCACAACCAGCAGCCCCGTCGGGTGACCTATCGACTGAACGACGTACAAACCATCGATCTGTGCGGTGTGATTGACCGCATCGACATGGACCCGCAGCAATCGGTCGCGCTCGTGATCGACTACAAGCTGGGCGGCGCGCCTACCCGCAAAGAGTTCACTGAGGGGCGCGTCGTGCAGGGGCTGCTTTATGTGCATGCTGTGAAGAGTTGTCTACCGCGTGCGCAGGTTGTGCTGGCGTATGACCACCTCAAGGCGGGCAAGCGTGTGCGGTTCGTGCCGCACGAAGGAACTCTGATGCAGCGATTTCGGAGGGACGAGTGGGAAGACAGCGACTGCGTGCACAACATCTCGCGTGGGCAGTGGTATCAGGCGGAGAGCAACCTGCGCATGCTGCTCACGCAGGCGATTACGGGACTGCGCCACGCGGTGATTGCGCCCACCCCCGGCGACCACTGTCGCCGCTGCGCCTTTGCCGACCTGTGCCGCCAGGCGCAGCGGTGATAACTTACCGCAATTGCACAATCTCCACCTGTTTCTCAGGCAAGGTAATCACGGCGCAGGTGGGGGTGTCGGTGAGCCAGCCGCAGACTTCCCCGGGATTCAGCACGAGACACGCGCCCACCGTGCGCAACTCCTGCTGATGCGTGTGCCCGTAAATCACGAGGTCGTACAGCCTGCTGCGTGCGAACGCCTCCACAGGTTCTGGCTCATGCACCATCGCGATTCGGCAGCCCTCCAGCTCCAGAAACAGCGGCTGTACCTGCACCTGCCCGATTTCACTCAGTCGCCGCGTCAGCCCCACGCGCTCGCCGTCGTTGTTGCCGAAAATGCCCAGCACGCGGCAGGGCAGACGCTGCAACTCGTTCACCACGAACGGCGCGACATAATCCCCCGCATGCAGGACCAGCTCCACCTGCCAATCGTTCAGAGCGTCCACTGCGCGGCGCAGGTAGCCCAAATGGTCATGCGTGTCCGACAGAACGCCGATGCGCATAGCAACTGAGTTCAGGGCGTCGCTGGAGACTCCTGCTTACGCCCCATCTACCCCCTAAAGAATTTCGCGCTCTGCCCTACAATACCCCTATAGAGCTGGAGGCAAGCGATGAAGATTGGACGCCAATGGAATCGCTCAATTGTGTGGACGCTGGTTTTCTCGATCGGGTTGGCGACGGCTGCAGCACTGGCGATTAACAGCTGGCTAATCTACAACAGCGCAAAAAATACACTGATTAAAGAAGCACAAACTTCGGGCATGGCGCTGACCTCGAGAACCGCCCAGGAGATGGAGTTCTACCTGAAACAGGTCGCGAATGTGCCAACAGTCATGGCGCAACGACAGTACCAGCTTGGGATTGATCCCGACTCGGCGATTATCCCCTTTCTGGCGGGTGTGCTTCGCTCGCAGCCCAGCGATATTGTGAGCGCGTACTACGCCTATGATCACCGGGTTCCGCCTGACCCCAGGCGAATTGCGCTGGTCACACGCGCGTCATACCCCAACGCTGAGAAGGTTGCTGACGACTACAATCACCACGACGCGCATCAGGAATGGTATCAGAAGCCCAAGAAGACGGGCAAGCTCAGTATCACGGAGCCTTATTACGACGATGGGTCGGTCAACACGACGATGGTGAGCGTGACCGTGCCGATGTATACCTCGCAGGGTCGCTTTTTCGGCGTCGCGGGCGTCGATATCATGCTGGATGGGTTGGTGAAGCAAACCGCCGAGATACACATCCTGCGTGAAGAGTTCCGTGAGCGCGAGTTTGCGATGCTGGTGAGCGAGGGCGGGATTGTGATTGCCCATCCCAACAAAGAGCTGCTGCTGCGCAAGGGGTTCAACGGCACAAAACTTGACCAGCTGCCCGAAGGCGCTATCGTGGGCAGCGCAGCGCGCGGGGTGCAACGCGCAATCATCAACGGACAACCGCGCTACCTGTTCTGGGACACCGTGCCCATGGCCAACTGGCGGCTGATTGTAAGCGCAGAAGAGGGCGCGATCCTCGCGCCGCTCGCGGGGCTGCGCGCACGCGCCATCGGCACAACCTTCGCAGCGATTGCCCTGATGTGTCTGCTTGCGGGTGTGCTGGCATACCGCGCCCTGCGCCCCCTGCGCGAAATGACCGCCTGGGCAAAGCGCGCCAGCGAGGGACAGGGCGACCTGACGCAACGATTGACCATCCATCGCCAGGACGAGCTGGGCGAGTTCGCTGCCTACTTCAACCGCTTTATGGACCGCCTGCAGGAGATGGTGCAGCAGGTGCGTCAGGCAAGCGCGCAACTGATTTCTGTGAGCCGCCAGACCCAACGGGCAACAGACGAGCTGGCGCAGCTGGCGCAGGAGGTCAGCCGCGTGGCAGGCGAGACCGAACGCACCAGCCAGCAGTTCGTTGGCGAGCTTCAGAGTAATGTGGCGGCGGTAGGCGCGTTCCAGACCACCATCGAGGCGTTCGCGCGCCAGTCAGAAGAGACAGCGCAACTGGTGATGCAGGGGGCGCAGATTATCGAGGAACTTCAGCGCGTGGTGCAGGAGGTGTCGCAGGGCGCAGAGCAGACCGCGCACACCGCATCCGACGGGCTGGAGTATGTGCGTCAGATGGAACAGGGCGTGCAGCAAGCCGCCAGCCAGCTCCACACTGCCAGTGCGCGCACGCAGCAGGTCGCGCAGGCGGCGGCAGAGGGCGCACAGACACTGGCGCAAGCCACCGACGCCGTGCGACGCATCGAGACCGATGTGCAGCAGGTCGGACAGGAGCTGGAGGCGCTCGCGGCGATGTCCACCTCCATCGGCGAAATCGTGCGCACGATTGAGGAGATTGCACGCCAGACGAACCTGCTCGCGCTGAACGCGGCGATTGAGGCGGCGCGCGCGGGCGAGGCGGGACGCGGGTTTGCCGTCGTCGCCGAAGAGGTGCGCCGCCTCGCGGAACGCAGCGCGAGCGCCACACGCGACATCCAGCAGATTATCCAGCAGGTGCTGGCGCGCACGCAAAGCTCGCTGGACGCGCTGCAAACCACTACCCACTCGGTGGGGGCAGGCGTGCAGCAGGCGGAAGCCGTGCGGGAGCAACTCCAGCAGGTGCTGGACGCCGTGAACCAGATTGACGCGCTGGTGCAGACGGCGGTCGAGTCGATGCAGTCGGTTGCCCGCGATAGCCGTTCCACACTGGAGCGGATAGAGAGCATTGCGGCGATTGCACAGCAGACGAGCGCGGCGACGCAGGAGATGAACGCGGAGATGTCCACAGCGAACCAGAATATGGCGCAGGTGGCGTCGATTGCGCACGCGCTGGGGCAGCAGTCAGAGACGCTCACGCGCGAGAGCAGCGGGATTGTACATTCTTTGCAGGGCGTTGCGCAGTCCGGGGCGTCGATTACGCAGCGTGCGACCGAGTCGGCGCAGGCGTCTGGGTCGCAGTTGCAGACGCTGACGCAGGTACAGCAGATGATGGCGCAGCTGGACGCGCTGTCGGGCGAGCTGGAGGCGCGGCTGCGCATGTTCAAAGTGGACGACGACTCGCCAACGCTGCAGGTGGTGGAGAACACACAAGCGGCGTAGCGCGGACGCGCCCCAATCGTCAACGCGCCGATGCGTACCCCGTGTCGGCGCGTTTTTTTCGCGTGTGGGTATACTCCCGCCCGCTATGGACGCCACCTTTCGTGGGCGGGCGCATGTGCTGATTGTCGGCGGCGGCGTGGGCGGGTGCGCGGCGGCGATGGCATGCGCCTCGCTGGGCGTGAAGACCGTGCTGGCGGCTGACCCCGACGAGTGGCTGGGCGGGCAGCTGACGGCGCAGGCAGTTCCCCCCGACGAGCATCGCTGGATCGAGCAGCAGGGCTGTACGCGCCGTTATCGCCTGTTCCGCGACTCCGTGCGCGACTACTACCGCCGCTACTACCCACTGACCGAGTCGGCGCGCGCCGAGCCGTACCTGAACCCCGGCGGCGGCTGGGTGAGCGGGCTGTGCCATGAGCCGCGCGTGGCGCACGAGGTGCTGCAGGCAATGCTGGCGTACCCCCAGATGCGCGGCGACCTCTGGGTGATGCAGATGTTCCCTGTCGCTGTAGACGCCGACGGCGACCGCATTCGCGGCGTGCTGTTCCAGCTACCCAAACAGCCCGCGACCTACTTCGTCGAGGCGGACTACATTCTGGACGCGACCGAGACGGGCGAGCTGCTGCCGATGGGCGGCGTGGAGTATGTCACAGGCGCGGAATCGCAACGCGAAACGGGCGAGCCGCACGCCAAGCCCGAAGTCGAGCCGCACAATATGCAGGCGTTCACATGGTGCTTCGCGATGGGCTACGACCCCGACGGCGACTATGTGGGCAGCAAACCGCCCCGATACGACTTCTGGAAGGCGTACCAGCCCCCCTTCTGGCACGCGCCGTTTTTCAGCTGGACGGATGTGAACCCCATCACGCTGGCGCCGCGCCGCCTGAGCCTGTTCGGCGAGGACGGCGCGCCCGCGATGTTCCGCTACCGCCAGATTGTGAACCCCGACCTGTATCCGCCTGAAATCGCGCCGCGCCCTGTCGCCATCGTGAACTGGCCCCAGAACGACTACTTTCTGGGCAATCTCTACCCGCCTGCAGGCGCGGCGCGTCAGGAGATTGACTGGCAGCAGGCGTATGCGGCGAAGGAACTCTCCGAGTGCCTGCTCTACTGGCTGCAGACGGAGGCGCCGCGTCCCGACGGCGGGGTCGGCTATCGGGGGCTGTACCTGTGCCCGCACATCACAGGCACGGACGACGGTTTTGCGCAGAGCGTCTATGTGCGCGAATCGCGGCGCATCAAGGCGCGGTTCACCATCATGGAGCAGCATGTGAGCGCGGAGTGCCGCCCTGGTGAAACGCTGGCGGAGCCGTTCCCCGACAGCGTGGGGGTGGGGCACTATCGAATCGACCTGCACCCCAGTACGGGCGGTGACAACTACATCGATATTGCGACGCTGCCGTTCCAGATACCGCTGGGCGCGCTGATACCCGTGCGCGTGCGCAACCTGCTGCCCGCGTGCAAAAACCTCGGTACGACGCACATCACCAACGGCTGCTACCGCCTGCACCCTGTGGAGTGGAACATCGGCGAGGCGGCGGGTATGCTGGCGGCGTTCTGCACCCTGCGCCACGTCGAGCCCCATCAGGTCTATGAAACCCCGTCGCTGCTAACGGAGTATCAGAGCCTGCTGCGCACGCAGGGGATACAATTGGAGTGGGCGTTGTGATGCAAGGTCTCTATCTCCATATCCCGTTCTGCCATCGCAAGTGTGGCTACTGCGATTTCAACAGCTACGCGGGGCTGGACTCGCTGGTCGCGCCGTTCGTGGACGCTCTCCACCGCGAAATAGAGGAGTCGCCCTACGCGGGGGAGCGTTTCGAAACGGTCTTTTTCGGGGGCGGGACGCCGACCTATCTGGACGGCGCGACTCTAACGGGCATTCTGGAGCATCTGACGCGCCGCTTCGTCATTCCTTCGGACGCCGAAATCACCTGCGAGGCGAACCCGGGCAGCGTCTCGCCCGAACAGCTGCGCGCAATGCGTCAGGCGGGCTTCAACCGCCTCAGCTTCGGCGTGCAGTCGTTCCATCCCGACGAGTTGCGGCGGATGGATCGGATTCACACGCCTGAGGAAGTGATACAGAGCGTCGCATGGGCGCGGGAGGCGGGCTTTGCGAACCTGAATCTGGACTTAATCTTCGCGCTGCCCCAGCAGACTCTGGAACGCTGGGAGGCGAACCTTGCGCAGGCGATTGCCCTCCAGCCCGAACACCTGTCGCTGTACGCGCTGATGCTGGAGCCGAACACGCGCTTCTATCACCTCTACCAGAAGGGCAAGCTTCGCCTGCCCGACGACGAGACGCAGGTCGCCATGTACCGCACGGGGCAGCAGCGCACGGCAGAGGCGGGCTATCGGCAGTATGAAATCTCCAACTACGCCCTGACGGGCTACGAGTGCCAGCACAACATGGTCTACTGGCGCAACATGCCCTATCTGGGCTTCGGACCGGGCGCGGTGTCGTACATGGAGGGCAGGCGGTGGACAAACATCAAGCACCCGCGCGAGTATATCCGCCGCGTGATGGCGGGCGAGCCGCTGGAGCTGGAGTGGGAGCGGCTGACGGGCTGGGACGCGGTCGCCGAGACGCTGATGCTGGGACTGCGCATGCGTGCGGGCGTCGACCTGCAGACGCTGGAGGCGCGTTTCGGGCTGCCCCTGCGCACGCACTACGCGCCTGTGATAGAAAGGCTGATTCAGCGCAGCTGGCTGGAGCGCGACGGCGATACCATTTGCCTGACCGACGAGGGCTTGCTCTGGCACAGTGAGGTCGCGCTCGAATTCTTCGAGAAGTAGGGTATACTGCACTCAGAGGGGGACGGAATGCAGCAGACGACGAACACCAGCGCAGTGGCGAGCCTGGTGCTGGGGATTGTCGCGTTGGCGACGCTGCTTACGGCGGGGCTGTGGTTCGGCTGCCTGCCGCTGCCGCTGATTCTGGGCATTCTGGCGTGGATTCTGGGCAAGGGCGCGATGAACACTATTGACGCGGGGTTCGGCAACCCCAGCGAGCGCGGGATGGCAGTCGCGGGCTATGTGATGGGCATTCTCTCCGTCGTGCTGTCGGTGGTGGGCATGTGTTGCGTGGTGGGCGCGCTTGCAGGGTATGTTGGCATCGTCCTCGCACCGTTCTGGTGGCTAAAGCAGCAGCCGTGGCAGTTTTGATTTATGAACTGCCACCCCCGCTACGCAGGTGGTTTTCGACTACCTGGCGCGCTTCTTTGTAGAGATTGTACAAAGTCTCGTGGCTCTGGAGATATTTAGCCGCTTTCTTGTCGCTTGCGTGAACCAAAGCATTTCGCACTGTGCGGAAGGCATTTAATATTTTTTCCTCTTCTTGGTTAGCTGGTTCTATACGCTCCGTGACTTCCCGAAGCAGGGTATAAGCCACCAGGTAGTCACGATGTTTCATCGCTGCATCGGCGCGTGCCATCATACGCAGGAGGTGGTTCGGCTGCTGGTGTTTTTCCATCGCCTTCTGCATCAGAGTATACAAATCACCCTGCAATGGATGATTCTGGGATATTTTGGAAGACGCCCTGCTCAGGAACTCTCCCACCCTCTTGGAATTCACAGGGCGATTCGTACGCTCCAGAAATGCGATGCTTTGCAGTTCCTCGCACAGATTCGGGTCATCCGAAATTAGCTCCCGCATCAGAGGCTCATAGTCTCCACTCATCTGGTACAGGCTGACATGTCGTATGTAGGTAATCAACTCCGGGAAGAGGTCTAATTTGAGTACGCGCGAGCCATCCTGCTTTGAGCCTGGCATGTCCAGCGCACCGTAGTAGAGCTCGACGCGGCTGATATTTCGCAAAAGGCTCAACAGGATTACCATTGGCGCGAGCAGGATTGGCTGGTGGCGGAAGCCGTGGGTAATATCCAGAATCAACTCGCTTCCTTCAGGAACTTCCTGACTGATGACGCGCCACATCTCAAGCTGGACATCCGTGTCTTCACACCAGCCGACCAGTTGACACCTGATGGTTGTATGTTCCAGTCGGCGGGAGAGAGCTTCACTCCATCGGTTGAGGACAGATTGCGTCAGTTGTCCGCATCCTGATGAACTGGGCAATTTTTCCTCATTTGCCACTGCTACGCGCACATCTTCGTGGATGCGATTGAGCGCGTCGTCCCATTTATTCTCGGGTACTGCCTCAAGAAGCGCATCCCAGTTGGACTGGGGACTTCCCAGAACAATCCAGTGGTCAACGGGTTTGCCAAGACGCTGTTCGTAGTATTTCAGTAGGGCAACTCCAAAGACCGACACATCCGGAGCGCCTTCCCATGGCTGTGGAAAGAGATACCGTGTGGTTCTGTAGCCCTGAGATTGCTCAGAGCGACTTCCTTTGCCGATGAAGCTGACTATTGTGAGCGCCATACGGTTGCCTCCATTCTCAGTATACCCTCATCGATACCTGCGAGTACCAGCTGGGGCACACGGCAGGTATAATATCCTCGGAGGCGACACCTATGCATAATGGCAACGGCTCTATCCGAAACATTCGTCTCAAAATCCGTCGGCAGGACGGTCCGAACCAGAAGCCGTACTGGCAGGAGTTCACGCTGCCCTACCGACCGAATATGAATGTTATCTCCTGCTTGATGGAGATTCAGCGCAATCCCGTCGACGGCAGTGGTCAGGCGGTCTCGCCGCCTGCGTGGGAAGCCGCGTGTCTGGAGCAGGTGTGCGGTACCTGCACGATGGTTGTCAACGGGATGGTGCAGCAATCATGCGCGGCGCTGATTGATCAGGTGGGCGTGCACAAGGGGGATACTATCGAGGTGACTCTGGAGCCGATGAGCAAGTTCCCCGTTGTGCGCGACCTGATTGTGGATCGCTCGCGGATGTTCGAGGCGCTCAAAAAGGTGCAGGCGTGGGTTCCCATGGATGGCTATCACGATCTGGGACCTGGACCGCGCGTGGACGACGCGACTCGCGAGCTACGCTACGCCTTCGCGCGGTGCATGACCTGCGGCTGCTGCATGGAGGCGTGCCCGCAGTACGGCGACCATTCCGCGTTCATTGGACCCGCGCCGATTGCGCAGGCGCGCCTGTTCAACCTGCACTACGCGGGCGCGACCTTAGCCAACGAGCGATTGGAAGTGCTGTCGGGACCGGAGGGCATCACGGGCTGCGGCAACGCGCAAAACTGCGTCAAGGTGTGCCCGAAGGGGATTCCGCTCACCCGCGCGATAGCCGAGCTGAACCGCGACACGACCATCTACCGCCTGAAAAAGTGGCTGGGCATTATCCCCGATAAGCTGGTGGGCGAGGGCGCAGAGTGATGCGGATTCTGGTGACCAACGACGACGGCGTGTACGCCGAGGGGATTCGGGCGCTGGCGCAGCGGCTGAAGCCCCTCGGCGAAGTGTTTATCGTGGCGCCCGACCGCCCGCGCAGCGCGACAGGGCATTCCATCACGCTGCACAAGCCCCTGCGCCTGCATCGGATTCACCTGCCCGATGGTTCGGTTGCCTACGCGACCAACGGCACGCCGACTGACTGCGTGACGCTGGGCGCGCACGCCGTGCTGAACCATCAGGTGGATCTGGTGGCGTCGGGGATTAACGCCGGTCCCAATCTCGGCTGGGATTTGACCTACTCAGGCACGATTGCCGCGGCGATTGAGGGCGCGATTCACGGGATTAACGCCTTCGCGGTGTCGCTGGCAGCGGAGGAGGTGCTGCCGCTGGCGCGCGCCGAATCGACCAACGAACCGTTCCAGAGCGAGCTGCCCCCGATGCACTATGAGACCGCCGCCGTCGCCGCGCTGAACATCGCACGCTTGCTGCAGGAACACCCGCTGCCCCCGCACACTTTTCTGAATGTGAATGTGCCGAACCTGCCGATTCACGCGCTTCGGGGCTACCAGATTACCGCGCTGGGCAGGCGGCAGTATGCCGACCGAATCGAGTCGCGCGTCGACCCGGCGGGGCGACCGTACTACTGGCTCAGCGGCAGTCTGGTGGAGGAGCGCGACCAGCCAGGCACAGATGTGTACGCCGTTGCGCATGGGTATGTGTCCATCACGCCCGTGCATCTGGACTTCACGGCGTACACCCTGCTGGAACCGATGCAGGAGTGGCTCCGCAAGCTGCCCCTGATTACGGACGGCGCGGGTTAAGATTGCGACGGCTGCAACGCGCGCGCCTGCTCCAGAAACGCCTGCAGGTCTCCGGCATCCAGAGCCGCATCGTGCAGCAGTTCCAGCACCTCCGGGACTGCGATTTGCTCCAGCAGCGTGCGTGCGCTCTCGGCGTCTGCGCCAAAACGGCGCGTCAGCACGCGCATCACCGCTCGCCGTAGCGACTCGACGCGCCCTTGCTGAATACCTTGCTGAATACCCTGCTGAATGCCCTGCTGGATGCCTTGCTGAATACCCTGCTGGATACCCTGCTGTATGCCTTTCTCGATGGCGTGCCGCTCGATGCGCGAGACGAAGGTTGTCTTGCGCTCGCGCTTATACTGCTCGATGAACTCCTCGACCTGCTGTTCGTAAGTTTCTGGCAACATCAGCACCCACTCCATCAGGCGCAGGATCTGCGCCTTATCGTCCTCATTATACCCATATTCCCACAGCAGGCGCACGAGCTGTTTTCGCGCGTCAAGGCGTGCGTCCACATCGCGCTCGGTCTCCATCGCGCGACGGAACGCCAGCAGCATCAGCGCAGCAGCGTTGCGTGCGCGGGCTTGCTCTTCCAGCTGGGCGACATCCATCTTGAGCAGTTTCACTGTATGATAGCGGAACTCCAGCCGCGTGCCGGGCAACTCGCGCACAAAGGCGTCCGGCTGCCAGTCTGGATTTTTATCCGCCAGTATCACGATGCAGATGATGTCGGTGTCCAGCTGAAGCCATGCACGCGCAAAGTAGGTGAAGACGCGCTTCGCCAGCTCGACGATAAACTGAGATTGCGCCTCTATCAGAATGTGTACGCAATACGCCTCGCCGTTGAGCAGCCATACGCGCACCAGCCGATCCACATGCCGTCTACCAATCTTGCTGCGGGGCGTGATGCGCCGAAGCTCCGTGTCGAGGAACTGCGGCTCCTTGCTCCAGTCAATCATCGCGTAGAGGTTGGGCAACAGAAAGCGAATCAGGTCGCGGAAGAAGACCGTGATGAACTCCTTCCATGGGCTGTCGTAGTCCATCCGTTCGGTCGCGCGGCGTCCTCGCATAGACGCCGTCGTTCGCCGTGTAGAGACGGAATCCTATGCACTGTCCCACACCGCGTCCACCTGCGCGCGCAGGAACGCCAGCGACCTGCGGAAACCTTCGTCGCCCTGCGCCTGTCCGTCCTCGATGCTCAGGTAGCCCGTGTAGCCGTGCGCGTTGAGGAGCGTCAGCAGCGGCTGGAACGGAACCGCGCCCTCGCCCAGCACGCTGTGCTGGTACTCGCCGGGCAGGCGGTCGCCTGCATGCACATGGTGCACTTTGTGTATCACGCGCTGCAGCAGCGCCACGGGGTCTGCGCCTGTCATCAGTGGGTTGGCGAAGTCGAAGTTCACGCGCACGGGCGTCGGCTCGATGAGCGCAAACACCTGCAGGAACCGTTCGGTCTGGAACGAGAAGTCCTCGCGCGTCCAGAGGCGGTCTTTGTAATGGTTCTCGTAGCAGGGGTAGACGCCGCGCGGCACGGCGTACTCTGCCAGCGCGACCATGCACTCGGCGGCGTAGCGCGCGGCGTCGTCGGGGTCAATCCCGTCGTGTACCATGCCTGCCGTGGTGCGCACGGCGTCTGCGCCGAGTTCCGCCGCCCAGTCCACCCGTCGGCGCATCGACTCCAGCTCCGCACGCCGCACGGCGGGGTCGGGATGCGTGAAGTCCGGGGCGCAGGTAATCTGGCTCACACGCAGCCCCAGCGCCCCCAGCTCGGCTTTGAGGGCGGGCAGGCTCTCGTCGCTCAGGAAGGCGTGATACATCTCCACCGCCTGCACGCCCAGCGCCGGCGCCTGACGCAGCCACTCCCACAGGGTCATCTGCCCCTGCAGGATGGGATGAATATAGCGCACAGGCATCCAGCCAATCGTCGGCTTAGCCATCTTTGAGCAGGCGGCTGATGCGGTCGGCGTCGCGCAACGACGGGTCGTCCACGAAAATCAGTTTCGGGATGCGCTTGAGGTGGAGTCGTTTGCCCAGCAGCCCCTTGATATACCCTGCGGAGTGCTGGAGCCGCTCCAGCGTCTGGGCGCGGCGTCGCTCGTCGCCCAGCACGCTCACATAAATCGTCGCCTGCGAGAGGTCGCGGGCGACCTTCACGCCCGTAACCGTCGCCAGTCCCAGATCCTGTCCTGAAAGGTCTCTCAAAAGCACCTGACTGATCTCTGCAGTCAGGAGCGATTCCAATCGTTCCATGCGTCCGCCCATAGGCGTCCTCCTTCTGCAGGCGGGTGTGTGTGGCGTCTGCGTCCTTGCAGACGCGCGCCTCGCCAGTGGTTTACAAGAGCTCTAAATGGCTCTCCAAGAGCATAATACGCCCTTCGGTTTCCAATCGTTGCAGCACGGTGTCCAGCACGCGATTGACGAACTCGGTCTGATTGCCGACGCACGCCATCGCGAGGCACGCTCGCTGATGGAGGTCGTGGTGGTCGACTTCGGCGACCGATAGGTTGAAGTCGTTGCGCAGGCGCGTAATCAGGCTCTGCACGACCTGCCGCTTCTCTTTCAGCGAGCGACAACCGCCAATATGCAGTTCGACGGTCAGAACACCAATCCGTGCCGCCATCAGCGCAAAGTATACCTGTGGGGCGCAGGGGAAAACGGGTATCCTCATGCGCGATGTTCTGGCGCGCGGCGGTATTCGTCTTTTTGGTCGATCAGGTGGTCAAGCTCTGGGCAACCCGCAGTCTGATGGTGGATCAGTCGCTGCCCGTGCTGCCGCCCTACTTCTACCTGACGCTCACGCACAACACCGGGATTGCGTTCGGCTTGCTGGAGGGGCGCGGCTGGCTGACGATTCCGCTCACGCTGTGTGTGGCGGGCGGGCTGGTGTGGTATCACCAGCGCCATAAGCCCTCGCGGGGCGTGCAACTGCTGACGGGACTGCTGCTGGGCGGCGCGCTGGGCAACTTCGCCGACCGCATACGGCTGGGGTATGTGGTGGATATGTTCGATTTTGTGGTCTGGCCCGTGTTCAATGTGGCGGATATGGCGATTACCTGCTCGCTGCTGGGACTGATGGCGCTGCAGTTCTGGGGGGCGCGCGCGCCTGAGACGCCGACCGCCGCAGGCGTCCCCGAGGAGCCGCCGCGATGATGCCCGAACTGATTAAAATCGGCGGGTTCACGCTCTACACCTACGGGCTGATGTGGGTGGTGGGCATCTGGCTGGCGGTGTGGCGCGCATTGCGCCATGCCCCGCGCTATGGGGTCTCCGCCGACAATGTGCTGGACATCGCCTTCTGGAGCGTGCTGACGGGGATTGTGGGCGGGCGCCTGGCGTTCGTGATGACCAACTGGTCGCAGTACGCGCCTGACCCGCTGAGCGTCTTCCGCGTGTGGGAAGGCGGCATGTCGTACTTCGGTGGGTTTGGGCTGGCGATTGCGACGGCGATTTATCTCATCCGCACGCGACGCATCCCCATCTGGCAGCTGGGCGATCTGGCGGCGCCTTCGCTCGCGCTGGGATACGGGATTGCGCGACTGGGCTGTTTCGCGGCGGGGTGCTGCTACGGCGCGCCGACCGACCTGCCGTGGGGCGTTGTGTTTCCGGGGCACGACCACGCGGTTCATCCGACCCAGCTTTATGCGACGGCGATGAATCTGCTGATTTTCGCGGGGCTGGCGTGGTACGAGCCGCGCCGACGCTTTCAGGGGCAGCTGTTCGCGCTGTTTCTAATCGCGCACGGGCTGTACCGCTTCATAAACGAGTTTTTCCGCGCAGGGGCGACTTCCGCGCTAATGTTGGGTATGTTCACCTACGGGCATCTGGTCGCGGCGGTGGCGACGGCTATCGGCGTGGGGCTATACATCGCTCTGGCGCGACATGCAACGCGAAAGGCTATTCGCCCGCGTGTGTAGGCTTGCTGGAGGATGGCATTTCAGAGTGCAGGTGGGCGTGGAGCGCTCGCGTCAGCCTGAACACACTCGCACACAGCTGGAACAGCTACTGGCGTGGATTATACCAATCTGCGGGTCAGAGTTCGCAAATCGTCGACGCCTGTAGCCCTCACCCCCTTTGTCCCCCTCTCCCAAAGGGTTGGGAGAGGGGGATAGCACATCGCGCGCCGCACACACGGCTCCCCTCTCCCGCCGCGCGGGAGAGGGGCTGGGGGTGAGGGCAACAAAGCGCGTGGCTCTGGCTGTAGGCGCACAGCAATTACGAAGTCTGATGCGCAGATTGATATTATTCATACGGGCGCAGCATCTGCTCGGCTTCGGCGCGGGTGACCAGCACCTGTCGGGGCTTCGCGCCGTCCAGCGGTCCCACAATCCCGCGCCGCTCCATCAGATCCAGCAGGCGCGCGGCGCGCCCGTAGCCGATTTTGAATCGCCGCTGCAGCATCGAAGTCGACGCCTGCCCGTGCGCAACCACCAGACGCACCGCAGCGGGATACAGCTCGTCCTCCTCCTCGTCCTCGTCGAAGTCGCCGCCCGCAGGCGCGTCGAAGTCGGTCGGGTTCAGCAGGTAGGTCGGCGCTTCCTGCGCGCGCCAGAAGTCCGCCAGCGCCTCGATCTCGGCTTCCGTCACGAAACAGCCCTGAATGCGCGTCGGTTTGGAGGCGTCTATCGGCAGAAACAGCATATCGCCGCGCCCCAGCAGTCGCTCCGCGCCCACCATGTCCAGAATCGTGCGGCTGTCCACCTGGCTGGAGACGGCGAACGCGATTCGGCTGGCGATGTTCGCCTTGATGACGCCCGTAATCACATCGACGGAGGGGCGCTGGGTCGCAATCACGAGGTGAATGCCTGTCGCGCGCGCGAGTTGCGCCAGCCGCGCGATGGAGGTCTCCACCTCCGACGCCGCCTGCATCATCAGGTCTGCCAGCTCGTCGATGATGACCACCACATAGGGCAGGCGTTCGTCGTCGGGGGCGCGCTCGTTGTAGCCCTGAATGTTGCGCACGCCCTTCTCGGCGAACAGGTCGTAGCGGCGATCCATCTCCTTCAGTAGCGCCCGCAACGCGCCCGCCGCCAGCTTCACATCGCGCACCACCGGGCACATCAGGTGCGGGATGCCGTCGAACAGCGTCAGCTCCACGCGCTTGGGGTCAATCATCACGAAGCGCAGCTCGCGCGGGGTCGCACGGAACAGCAGGCAGGCGATGAGCGACAGCAGGCACATGCTCTTGCCGGAATTGGTCGCGCCGCCAATCAGCAGGTGCGGCATGCGCGCGAGGTCGGCGTACTTGGGCGCGCCCGCCACATCCTTGCCTAGCGCGATAGTCAGCAGGCTCGGCGCGTTCCAGAACTCCCCGCTCTCCATCACCTCGCGCAGCGCGACCACATGCGGATGGTCGTTGGGCACTTCCACGCCAATCGCACTTTTGCCGGGGATGGGCGCCTCCACGCGCACGGCAATCGCCGCCAGCGCCATCGCGAGGTTGTCCGCAAGGTTCACCACGCGGTTGACCTTGATGCCCGGCGCGAGTTGAATCTCGTAGCGGGTGACGGTCGGACCGTGCGCCACTTCCACCACATTCGCGTCGATGCCGAAGTCCTGCAGGGTCTCTTCCAGTTTGGCGATTTTCTCTTTGATTTCCGCCTGGTTGCGTCTGGGCGGGGCAGGCGGCTCGCGCAGGAGGGATAGGGGGGGTAGGGTATAGCTGCCCGACGCGCTCGGCGCAGGCGCATGGGATTGGCGCGTCTCGCGCGTCTCGGCGGATGGAGCTTCGTCAGCAGGTGGGCGTGCGGCTTCTGACGGCGGCGCACCTGCAGGGCGGGCAGGCGACTCGCTCCCGCGCGGGTTCACGGCGGCGCGTTCGGGCGTGTGCGTGCGCCGCTCCTGCGCTTTGCGCTGGGCGCGTTCGGCGGCTTTGCTCACCGTGTTGCCTGTCGCCGTCGCGACCGCTTTCGTCGCCGTCGATGCGCCGCGCCAGCCGTACCAGAGCGCGCGCCCAACCCCGCGAAAGACCTGTGCCAGCGGCAGGTTGAACAGCATCAGCAGCCCCAGCACGCCCAGCACACTCAACACGACGCCCTTCGCCTGACCGAGCGCCATCTGCAGCATATAGCCCAGCACCGCGCCCAGGTAGCCGCCCGACGCCCGCAGCGCGTCCGCCTCGAACCACTGCCCCGTTTCGCCCGGCTGCGCCAGCCAGCCCAGCAGCGCGAGGTACACAATCAGCCCGCCGCCCAGCACTTCGGGCAGCGCGAGCTTGCCGTAGCCGAACACCAGCGCGCCCGCCGCCAGCCACAGCACCATCGGCAGCAGGAACGCCCCGCTGCCAAACAGCAGCCGCAGCCCGTCGCGTAGCGTCGCGCCCACCACACCGCTGTTGGGCACGGTCAGGCTCACCAGCGCGACAATCCCCAGCAGCGCCAGCCCCAGCGCGATGCGGTCGTAAAACTGTTGCGGTCGCTCTTTTGGCGCGTTTGCAGCCCTGCGCTTGGTCGAACCGCGCTTACTGCCGTTGCGCTTCGTACTTGCCATGCTCTCACCCAGCCTGTTGCGCACGCGCGTATGCGCCTGCCCTACCGATTGTACCCAATGTTCGCGATTCCTGCACGGTTCACCTGAACTGGGGATTCAACAATACCAACTGCACAGTCAGAGTTTGTTAATTGCCTCGCACGCGCCTGAAGAGGCGTGCTGTTGCCCGCGCCCTGCTACTATGGAGTGCGGAAGCGGTAGCTTCAGCGTCGCGGAAGCTCCGCTTCCGCACTCCATAAATTGTCGCTTTGCGAACTATGACCCGCCGATTGGTATAACACAGCTTTCCACACGGCAGAAGTAAGGTAGCTACCAAAACAAAAACGCCCCCCACTGCTGGGGGGCGATGACATGGAGCATTCCAGAACAAACGCTTACTTGCGGTTGCGGCGGCGCAGCCCGACCAGACCCGCCAGACCCGCGCCCAGCGCGAGCATGCTCGCAGGCTCCGGCACAGGCACCACGCTCACCGTCAGAATGTAGGAACCCGACTCAGAGTGCGTTGCACCCTCATAGTAGCTAATGTTAGACTGGCTGCCGCCAGATCGCCAACCGGTAACCGCGATATAGTAATCGCCCGTCGCGTCTGCCTGCCAGCGGATGGCGGAGCCAAAACCCGTGCCGGCATCGTCATTAAAGACAATAGCGGTAGCGCTGCTGCCATCAAAGAGCGCCATCACAGTATCAGGGGCGATGTAGTTCGTCGCCGTCGGGAAAGTAATCGCGGTCAGCCAGTCGCCCGCGTTCAGGCGAATCTTGAAGAAGTCGCTGTCGTTCGCAGACAGGCTCAGCACGCCCACATCGCTCCAGGGCGCGACATTGCCATAGAGAACATTATCCGCCGTCGCGCGTGTGTCGTTCGGCTCGGTCTCGCTGAACAGCGCGAAGGCGTTCACGCTCATCAACGCGCTCAGTGCTACAATTGCCAATCGTTTCATATCCGTATCCTCCTTTCCGGGTGTCCCGGTGGTGCGAGCGCAGGGGGCAACCTGCACTGCCTATAGTATAGCACAGTTTCAGCGGAAGTGTCAAGGGGGTACACGCGCTCAGGCGTAAAACTGGTATTTTTGCGGGCTGGCGCACAGTGCTTATTTTTCGCCGAGCGCGTGCAGCGCAGGCTCGTAGTGTTCAATCAGATGATGCGCCAGCTCGCGCAGCGGTTCAGGCTGTGTACCCGGCAGGGCAGGCGCGGCAATCTGGCGGATGGCGTCCAGCGGGTGCTTGCGGCGCGTCGCGACCTGGGTAATCCACTCGGCGGCGTTCTCGACAGGCAGACGCGTCTCGTAGCCGTTGATGTGCAGGAACGCCAGCGTCGCAATCAGCGCGGTCGCGAGGTTGCCCTGCGCGAAGGGGCGGTACTTCAGGTAGCCCCACAGGAAACGCGCCGCCTGCAACGGCACATCGCGGCTCTGGCGGTAGCTGTATTGATAGTAGGTCGCCTCCTCCAGACGGTCGTAGCTGTAGGGTTGCGGCGACTTCGTGATTTCGCTGTTGATCCAGATTAAGTCCTGCAGGGTCAGGTAGCGCCACTCGAATCGGGGACCGGGCGCGGGCTGGAGCGTCGCGCGTACCGTGTCCGGCAGTTGCTCCACGCGCACAAGTTGCGTGTCGCTGAGGGACTGCTCCGCACGGGCGAGCGGTTCACGGTGCTGGGCGACCAGCGCGTCCACGAGGTCATCCCAGTCGCGCGGGTCTGGTTCGTGCGGGGCGGCGTCGGGCAACACGAGCGCATCGCCCTGCGCGAGGGCGCTCGCCAGCGCGCCCACCTGCGCGGCGCTGAGGGCGACCTCAACGCCGTTCGCCTGCAGGAACGCCAGCCCGACAAGCACGGCGACGCTGGCGTTGTAATCGGGCAGGGGCTGCCCCGCGTACAGCGTGTGCATCAACGACTCTGCCTGCTGGGTAAGCGGCGCGCTGGGGGCTTCTAAGCTCGCCGCAAGCAGGAGCACCTCCATGCGTCGGATGCCTGCGTCGGGCTGGGCGCGGCGGAGCTGCTCATAGGCGCGGAGAGCCGTCTGGGGCGTCGGGTAGCGGGGCGTCTGCGCCTGCGCCGCCGCGCGGGCGATGGCTTTCTGATGCGCGCTCAGCTCCTCCAGCAACACGCTCATCGAACCGTCGCTGAGCGGTTGTGCGCTTTGCAGGGCGCGTTCAAGCTCGGCGCGGGTCGCTTCAGGCAGGCGGTTCCAGCCCTCGCTCAATTCGCGCAGCGCCCGCCCCAGCGCGTACAGCGTCTCCGTATCGCCCTCGTTTTGTAGCAGTCGCTCGCGCAGCGTGCGACATGCGTCAGCAAGCAGACTCTCCATGACCGCCGTGAAGTGTACCCGATTAAGTGCCTTGGCAGTGGATTTTCAGCGACTCCGCTGTCCGCGCGTGCGCGTAATTTGGAGTGCTGAAGCGGGAGCTTCAGCACTCCATAGCAGCGGGGCGCAGGCAACAGCACACCTCTGCGGGCGCGTGCGAGGCAATTAACGAACTTTGACTGCGCAGTTGGTATTACTGCACAATCAGCGTGATTCCGAGCAGGCTCTCCAGCAGGTAGAGAAGCGCCATCAGCCCCCACGCGCCCACGAGAATCTGCAACAGCCCGCTGTTGAGCAGGCGCAAGCCTATTGGGGGCGTCGCGCCGCCCAGGGGACGCGCCTTACGCAGCAGCTCCTCGCCAACCCGAATCGCCTGCAACAGCTGGCGGTCTGTTGGCGGTTTGGTGGTCGCCGCCCATTGCAGGAACGCGCCGAAGCTGCGCCAGAACATCAGGGTGAACAACAGCGCCATCAGCAGGGCGAAATCGCGTGTGTCGCCGTCGGGCGCGCCGAACTGGAACGCCTTCGCCAGCCCCAGAAAGAGCGCAATCCCCGCGACCAGATTCGTGCCACAGCGCGGATGCACGCGCGGCATGCGACGCACCACTTCCAGCGTGAGCGGCTCGCCCCGCTCAATCGCATGCACCACCATATGCTCCGCCGCATGCGTGCCCGCGATTGGCAGCAGTCGCATCAACAGCAGAAACGCCACAAACATCGAGCCGCGCAGCACGACGCCCATCACATCCGAGAAGAGGAACCACTGCCCCGCGAACGGCGAGTTGTAGTAGCTATAGAGGGGCACGCCGAACCGCTCCTGCGCCCACCACATGCCGCCAATCACCAGCCAGTTCGCCAGCAGAAAGAGCGCGAACAGCAGCGCGCCCGTGAGCATCAGCCCCAGCGTGCCCGCGCCTGCGCTCGCCACGCCGTTGGTCAAATACACGCCCAGCGGGGTCGCCATCCCGCCAATCATGCCAATCTGGGGTAGATTGATGGGGCGCGCCGCCAGCCCCGCCAGCGTAATCACGCCCACATAGCGCCCCCACGGGTCCACGCCCAGCGCGGGCTGCGCGGCATACGCGAGCGTCTCCGCCGCCTCTTCCAGCGGCATGTCGATGGGCAGGCGCAGGAAGTTCTCGTCCATCCACGGGGCGACTGGCTCCAGCCAGTCCGCGCCGCGCTGGATGGCTTCGCGCAGGCGCGCTTCGGTCAGCACGCCGACGGGCGCGCCGTACTCCACAATCGGCAGCACCCCCACGCCGCCTTGCGCCAGCAGCTCCGCCGCCCGCAGCAGGCTATCGTCGGGGTAGGCAGGCGTCGCCCGCTGCAGCTTGTCCGCAACAAAGAGTTTCTCGCTCATTCCTGCGCCAGTTGCTGGTCGTACTGCAAATAGCGGTCGTACTCCAGCAGTTCGTACAGCTCCGCGCGCGTCTGCATGGCGTCCAGCAGCGGCGTTTGTGTGCCGTGCTGCTTGATGCAGAGCAGCGTCTGCTCCGCCGCTTTCATCATCGCGCGGAAGCAGCTCATCGGGAAGATGACCATCTTGTAGCCCAGCTGCGCGAACTCGTTCACGGTCAGGTAGGGCGTCTTGCCGAACTCGGTCATATTCGCCAGCAGCGGCGCGGGCACGGCGCGGGCGAACTGCTCGAACTCGTCGGGCGACTGGAGCGCTTCGGGGAAGATGGCGTCCGCGCCTGCCCCCAGATAGCGTTTCGCGCGTTCGATGGCGCCCGCCAGCCCCTCCAGCGCGCGGGCGTCCGTGCGGGCGATAATCACGAAATTGGGGTTGCTGCGCGCCTGCACCGCCGCACGGATTTTGGCGACCATCTCATCGGCAGGAACGACCTCCTTGCCCTCCAGATGCCCACAGCGTTTGGGGCTGACCTGATCTTCGAGGTGAATGCCCGCCAGCCCTGCGCGTTCGAGCATCTGCACCGCGCGGGCGGTCTGCAACGCGCTGCCGTAGCCCGTGTCGGCGTCGGCAATTGCGGGGATGCTTACCGCCGCCGTGATGTAGTTGCACACCTGCGCCATCTCAGGCAGGTTGATGAACGCATGGTCGGGCAACCCCAGCAGGCTGTTGGTCACCCCCGCGCCTGAGATGTAGAGCGCTTCGTAGCCGTGAAACTGCGCCAGTCGGGCGAGCGCGGCGTTGAACACCCCTGGCATGACCACGATATTGCGCTGCTCCCACAGCAGGCGCAACCGTGCGCCGGGGTCTGTCAGCCGCTCCTCGCCTCGCAATGGGAAGTTCATTCGCCGCGCTGCCCCAGCATCAGGATGTCCGCACGGGTGAGCGTAATCACCTTGCGCACACGGTTGTAGCTCGTCTCGCGCGTCGGGTTCTGCAACGCGCTTCGGAGCGCGTCGGAGACCTTCGCGTACTCAGGCACATTCACAGGCGCAGGCTTCTCGCGCACCGTCTCCAGATAGCGCGCATCGTACATGCCGACCCCATCCGAGCCAATACGCGCCTGAATGTTCGGCGACGCATAACGCGGCTCGAAGATGAACTCCACTTCGTACTCTTCCGCTTTGAAGGGGTACATCTTCGGGTCTTTGCTCATGTCGATCTCGCGGCGGAACTTTTCCTCGCGCACCGCCAGCGAGTCCTGCATGTAGGTCAGCCGCGGATCCACCTCGAAGGTGAAGGTCTTCAGCGCGCTGGGGCTGTATTCGAGGGTTTTGCCCTTGTCGCGCAGGATGACCGTCACGCGCGCGCCGATGGTCGGGATGCCCAACTTGCCCTCCACCAGCAACACGCGCGGGCGCACCACCTTCACCGTCGCGTCGAAGCCCAGGTCAATCGGCGGCTGCGTTTCAGGATTGGGTCCGTAGCGGCGCAGCAGGTCGAGAATCGTGTCCTCGAGGTTGTTCTGGCGCACATCGTAGGTGTTGTTCGCTTCCCAGTCCTTGCCGCGGTCTTTCTCGGCGTCCAGGAAGAGCTTCGCCCAGTGGTCCACAGCGTCGTCGAAGCGTCCTGCCTTGAAAAACGAGTGCGCCAGCATGTGCCGCCGCGCGGGAATCATATCGGGGTACTCGTTGGCAATCTGCATCCACGGCGCAGCGTTCACAGGATCCTGAATCTTATGGTAATACATCCAGCCCATCTCGAAGTAGAGGTCCCACACGGTGGGGTTGTTCTGGATGCCCTCTTCGAGGAACTTGAGCGCCATCGGGATATAGCGTCGGTCGGAGCGTTGCGACTCGTCGGTGAAGTTGTAGCCCATGTGCCACGCGCCTGTCGAGTAGACATCGAGGTTGTGCGGGTCGAGCCAGGTCACCAGCCGCAGCATGGGCAGCACGGCGTCATAGTTGCCCGAATCGAAGAAGCCATCGGCGCGCACCCACAGAATCGCCGCCATGAACTCGCGGAAGCCTGCGACTGCCACCAGCAGCTGCTCGGGCGCCAAGCCGACGGGCGTCGCCTGCTTGGGCGCGTAGTTGCGCACCCACAGCGGGAAGATTCGGAACTGCAACCCCGCCTGAATCAACAAAAGCGCCACAATCGCGATCCATAGTTTGCTATAATTGCGCTTCATCGTTGTTACCTCCTGAATCGTCTAATTCGATGCCGCGTTCCGCCAGCAGGGCGCGCAGCTGTCGCAGGCGCGCCTCCGCCTGCTCCGCCCGCTCGTCTCCCGTGAGCAACAGGTTGCCCTCTGCGTCGTACAGGCGCAGCCACGGATAGGTTCTCCCGCGATAGGCGCCCTTCCAGACGCCGACCCACGCGCCCAGCACCTCGCTCCAGAGCCAGCCCCGCTCGTTGGGGGGAATCGGCTCGTAGTTCCTGCCCACCAGTTTGTAGCCCCCCAGCTCGCCTGTCCACGAGTCGTACCAGAAATATTCGGGCGTATGGAACACTTTCGCGTAAAGCTCCTTGTTCTCGTTCAGGTCTTTCTCCTTCGTGCTGGGGGAGACAATCTCCACAATCAGGTCGGGATAGCGCCCATCTTCTTCCCACACAATCCACTTGCGGCGCTCCTTCGTGCCATCCACGCCCTTGACCAGGAAAAAATCGGGACCCTTGTAGCGCGGACGCTTGTCGCTGCGCTCGTTCACATAGTCCGAAATCTCCACCGCCTGATCGACGCTGTAGTAGATGAACATATTCCCGCTGCAGAAGTAGTCCCTGGGCGCGCCCAGATGCTGATGCACCACATCCAGCAGCAGATAGAGTTGCATCACATGGTAGTCGCTCTCCATAGGCATTCCATCCGAATCGGGCAGGTCGAGCTGTCGGAGTTTTTCGAGGTCGGGCAGGATGGCGTCCCACGCGGCGCGTTCACTGTCTGCACGCCGCGGGGACTTTGCCTTGCGCCGGGGCGCCGTCGTCTTCGCCATCGCGAATCACATCTCCCGCTGGTTGAAGATGAGCATGCTGGCGACCAGCAACAGCGCGATGTAGACTACGGCATAGGCAAGCGTCTGCACCAGGTACGCCGTCTCGTCGGTCAGCACCTGTTCGGGGTTGATGATGGGGTTCTGCACATTGAAGTTGGCGAAGTTGGGCAGGATGACCGTGAGCAGCTGCACAGGGATACGGGTCAGCGGGGTGACTTCGGGATTGCGCTGGATGGTCTCCAGGAAGCTGCTGAGCAGGTTGCCCATCAGGAACACGCCGCCCGACAGGAAGTAGTTCACCAGCGGCGAGACGAAGGTCGAGAAGAACAGCACCACCGCCGCCAGCAGCGAACTCTGGAAGAAGAACATCAGCAGCCCGCGAATAATCGCAGGGTCGAAGCTGCCCAGCGCCATGCGCGAGGCAATCAGGAACACGATACCCATCATCAGGTACATGAACCCCAGCGTGCCGACCGCGCCGAAGAACTTGCCCAGCACGAACTGATAGCGCTGCACGGGCTTGGAGAGAATCGTGTAGATGGTGCGCCGCTCAATCTCGGTAGGAATCATGCCCGTGCACATGATGATGGCGATAAAGGTTCCCGCGAGCTGAATCACGCCGAACCCGAAACTGATAATCAGCGTGCGTGCGCCGCGTCCCGCCGCGAACGGCTCGAACGCAGGGCTAATCAGGATAATCAGCAGCGCAATCAGCAGAATCACCATCAGGATTCGCTTGCGCACAGCTTCGCCGAAGGTCGCTCCTGCAATTGCAAAGGTCGCGTTCATGCGGTTTTGCCTCCCTGAATGGTCTCCACGAACAGGTCCTCCAGCGTGCGTCGGTAGGGCTTGACGCTGATGATGTGCCCGCCCGCCGCGCGCACGATATCGATGACGCGGTCGACGCTGCCGTTGTCGGGCTGTTCGACGATGAGCCTGCCGTCGTGCAGGCTGACCTTGCCGCCCAGCTGTCGAATCGGCTCGACGGCGTTATCGGGCACCTTGTCCGCGATGACCTCCACATGCCCGCCTGCGAGCAGCTCCTCGATGCGCCCCAGCTGCACCATCACGCCGCGATTCAGAATCGCCACGCGGTCGCATACGCGCTCTACATCCGAGAGCTGGTGCGAGCTGATGAACAGCGTCTTGCCCTGATTGCGCAGGTCCAGAATCATGTCGCGGATGTCGATGTGGGCGATGGGGTCCAATCCTGCGGTCGGCTCATCCAGAATTAGCAGTTCGGGGTCGTTGATGAGGCACTGCGCCAGCCCGATACGCTGCTGCATGCCCTTGGAGTAGGTGCGCAGGGGCTGGTCGGCGGCGCGCGACAGCCCGACGCGATCGAGCAACTCGTTCACGCGCTTGCTGCGCTCCGGCTCGCCGATACCGAACAGCTTGGCGTAGAAGGTGAGGATTTCGCGCCCCGTCATGTAGTCGTAGAAGTAGGGGTTTTCGGGCAGGTAGCTGATTTTGTAGTGGTTTTTGGGGTCGCCTGCGGGCTGCCCCAGCACATACGCTTCGCCCTCGGTCGGGTAGATAATCCCCAGCAGCACCTTGATAGTGGTTGTCTTCCCGGCGCCGTTGGGACCGAGGAAGCCGAAAATCTCGCCGCGATGCACCTCAAGGTTGAGGTTTTTCACGGCGTCCACCGGCTGTTTGCTCCACAGTCCCGAATAGCGCTTGGTCAAGTTGACCGTTTTAATGGCTATATCGCTCATTACCGCCTCCTATGATGACGATTACAAGGGAGATTATACCCGCCCTGTTTATAGAGGGGCTACACCTTCACCCGTTTCCAGCCGCCGTGTTTGAAAAGCGCCATCATCAGCAGTCCGCTGAAGCCGGAGCTGAGCGCCATCGCCCACCATGCGCCGTGCGCATCCCAGCCCAGCCCGAACGCCAGCAGGTACGCCAGCGGCACGCGCACCACCCACTGGGTGAGGAAGGTCGCCGCCATCGCCTTGAGCGAGTCGCCCGCGCCCTGCAACGCGCCCGCAAGGGTCATCCCGAACGCCAGCAGCGGCTCGGTAATCGCGTTGATGCGCAGGTACGCGACCGCCAGCGCCTTCACCTGCGGGTCGGTCGTGAACAGCCCCGCGAACTGCTCCGCGAACACATAGAACACAACCGCCATCGTGGTCATCACGGCGCACGATTGCCACGCCGCCGTCCAGCCGAAGCGCTCCGCGAGGCGTTCATTTTTCGCGCCGAGCGCCTGCCCCACCAGCGCGGAGGCGGCAATCGCGAACGCGAAGCCGGGCATAAAGGCAATCGATTCGGCGGTTAAGCCAATCGGCAGCGCGGCGACCGCCGCTGTGCCCGCCGCCGTCGCCGCTAGAATGCCCGTGAACATCACTGAGCTGGTCGTGTAGATGAAGGTGCGCGCGGAGGCGGGCAGCCCAATCCGCAGGATGCGCTTCCACCATGACCACACGGGCAGCGCAGGAACTGCCAGTTCGCGTCGCGCGCTGAACCACAGCTGCGCCCAGAGCATGCCAGCGCCCGCCCACAGCGAGAGCGCCATCGCAATCCCCGCGCCGCGAATGCCCAGCGCGGGCAAGCCCAGCTTGCCAAAAATCAGCAGGTAGTCGCCCACGATATGCACCACCGTCGCCACGATGCTGGCGTACATCGGCGAGCGCGTGTCGCCCAGCCCGCGAAAAGTACCGCTCAGCCCCATCATCAGGAAGCTGGCGGGCGCGCCCAGCAGCGCGAGACTCAGGAACTGGCGCGCCTGCGCGTCCGCGCCCGCCTCCAATCCGTACCAGCGGATAATCTGCGGCAGCAGCAGGTAGCCCAGCAGGGTGAACGCGACGCCCAGCACGCAGGCGATGCCCGTCGCCTGACGCGCCGCATGACGCAGGCTCTCGCGGTCGTTCGCGCCCACCATCCGCGCCACAATCGCCGTCGCGCCCGTGGAGACCGCCATCGCCAGCGCCATCGTCAAAAACAATAGCTGGCTGCCTACGCCCACCCCCGCCAGCGCCTCCGCGCCCAGCCGACCCACAAACATCCGATCCAGAAAGCTGTTCGCCGACTGAACCACCGACGCCGCCATCGTCGGCAACGCCAGACGCCATACCGTGCGCGCAACATTTTCTTCCGATAATAAATTGGGTGCAGCAGGTTCCGATAAACGCAGCGTTTTCATAGACGGGAGTTATTGTACCTGCCGCCGTCGGGTATCTTATAGGGCGTTCCTGCGCGGATGCAGGCACGCTCGCGGCTGAGCCATACTGGAGGAACAGAACGATGTCTATGCATACGGACTGGACGACTGACGCAAACAACGCGGAGATAGATATCCTGTTAGGACAAGCGGTTCCCCTGTATCATAATCTTTCTGTAGCGAGTCTGATAGAGCATGCGATACGCAACGGCGAGGCGCAGTTAGCCGCCAACGGCGCACTGGTCGCCGCCACAGGGCAATACACGGGACGCTCCCCCAAAGATAAGTTTGTCGTGCGCCGACCCGCCTACGAATCGGAGATCGACTGGGGCGCGGTCAACCAGCCGATGGCGCCCGAAGTGTTCGAACGGCTGCTGGCGCGCGTCACAGCGTACCTGAGCAATCGCCCGCTGTATGTGCAAGATTGCTACGCAGGCGCTGACCCCCGCTATCGCCTGCGGGTGCGCGTGATTAACGAGATGGCGTGGCACAATCTGTTCGCGAAGCAGCTCTTCATCCGTCCCCCGCGCGAGGAGCTGGCGGATTTCCGTCCGAATTTCACGGTGCTGCACGCGCCCAACTTCAAGACCGACCCTGCCATCGACGGCACGCGCAGCGAGGTGGTGGTCGCGCTGGATTTCACGCGGCGGATGGTGCTGATTGCTGGCACCGCCTACGCGGGCGAAATCAAGAAGTCCATCTTCACGGTGATGAACTTCCTGTTGCCGCTGCAGGGCGTGTTCCCGATGCACTGTTCCGCGAATGTGGGCGCGGCGGGCGATGTCGCGCTCTTTTTCGGGCTGAGCGGCACGGGCAAGACCTCCCTCTCGGCAGACCCCGAACGCCGCCTGATTGGCGACGACGAGCACGGCTGGAGCGACGCAGGCGTGTTCAACTTCGAAGGCGGCTGCTACGCCAAATGTATCAACCTCTCGCGTGAACATGAGCCGCAAATCTGGGACGCGATACGGTTTGGCAGCGTGGTGGAGAATGTGGTGGTGCATCCCGACACGCGCGAACCCGACTACACGGACGCCTCCATCACCGAGAACACGCGCGCGGCGTACCCGGTGGACTACATCGACGGCGCGGTGCTGCCCAGCGTTGGGGGGCATCCCCGGCATCTGTTTTTCCTGGCGGCGGACGCCTTCGGCGTGCTGCCCCCCATCAGCCGCCTGAGCGTGGAACAGGCGATGGATATGTTCCTGCTGGGCTACACGGCGAAGGTGGCGGGCACGGAGCGCGGGATTACGACGCCCGAAGCGACCTTCAGCGCGTGTTTCGGCGCGCCGTTTCTGCCGATGCATCCCGCCCGCTACGGCGCGATGCTCGCCGAGAAGCTGCGCCAGCACCAGACGCAGGCGTGGCTGGTCAACACGGGCTGGACGGGCGGCGCGTATGGCGTCGGGCAGCGGATTCCCATCCGCTACACCCGTGCGATGATTCGCGCCGCGCTCAACGGCGCGCTGGAGAACGTCGCGTACCGCACCGACCCGGTGTTCGGGCTGGAGACGCCGCAGACCGTGCCCGATGTGCCTGATTCGCTGCTGCGCCCGCGCGAGACCTGGCAGGACGCCGCCGCCTACGACGCACAGGCGCGCCAGCTCGCCGAGCGCATGCACGAACAGCTCAAGTGCATTCGGGGCTAAGTGTCTTTGCGCGAGGATTGCGACATGCGCGTGCAGTATTATGGAGTGCGGAAGCGGAGCTTCCGCGAGGCTGAAGCTCCCGCTTCCGCACTGATGTTTGTCATTTCCATCAGGCGTGAACATATGCCGCAGACCCCAGAATCCACCCAAAAGTCCGCTCAAAACGCCCCACAAAACCCCAAAAACACCCCCAAACACACCCAATCCCTCACCAACGAAACGCCCCCAACCAGATCCATAGCCCCTCCCGACACCACCAACACCCACACAACCCATTTTTCGCCCCTTTACCCAAACAGCACCCACAGCCCCCTGAAGCCCAGTTTTCCCACAACACCCCCCAACGAACATCCCGCAACATCTCCCGCAAAGTCCAACGACGCTCACCCCCAGCCCGCAACCACCCCCACGCCCGATACCCGCTCAACACCAACACCCCATACACCCACGCGCTCCACGACACGCTCCGCTCCCCACTCACCAACCCCCAACACGGCTTCTCCCCCCAGCCCAAACCCGCTCTTGAGGCTCCGAAAACACACCTCTATCTCCCAACGCTGCCACAACAACCCCACCAACCGCTCCAACGCCAACGGCAACTGCCAGCCCCCCTGACCATCCCCAACCGCTTGCACCCAGAACGCCTGTGGCGCACGGGTCTTCTCTCGCTTGCGCCGCTTGCGACGCCCCCGCACAAGAATCACGAAAAACACCGGCGCCCCCCAGTCTTTGCGACGACACGGACCCAGCACCCGCACAGGAACCCGTATCGCGCGCCCCCGCGCGTGTATCTGAACCATCTGCCAGCCTGTGCGCCCCTGCCACACCTCGCACGGACGCCACCAACGCGCCCCATACACCCGCCGACGCCCCCGACCCGTGTGCGCCTCAGGCAGGTCGCACCAGAGCGAGTCGCGCCGCGCACGGGCACAACAGACCGTGTTGGGCAACAGCAGCGTACCCCACGCTTTCGTGTCGCCCCGCCCGTCGCCGACGCAGACCAACAACTGCTGCGTGCGCCCTGCCGCATCCAGCGTCGCACGCACCCGTCGCACGCCTTCTATCCAGCCCGCTATCTCCGAGCGACGGGAACCCTCTTGGGCACGGGCGCAGCGTTGGGAGAATGCAGGCAGCCACTCAATCGGGACGCAGCGGGCGTTGCCGTCGTCGGGGGGCACAAGCGCGCCGAGCATCACAAAGCTCTGCGCCCAGCGTAGTCCGCGCGCGAAGGGGGCGTTTTGAGGGTTTTGTCGCCAGAAGGCGCCGGGAATAGACTTGCCTGTTCGGGGGACGGTCGTGCCGTCGGCGATGACGCAGTAGGGCTGTTCGGGCGGGCAGTGTTGGAGGGTGTGCAGGCGCAGGGTGTGAAAAGCGTCGTCGGGTTGGAAGTAGCGTTGGAAGAGGCGATAGGCGGCGGGGCGTGGGTGGGTTCGGTGGGGCTGGTGGGTGCGTTCCAGTTGGGCGATGGTTTTGTGGGTGGGTGCGAGGAGTTCGGCGTAGAGGAGTTGTCGGAGGGTTTGGTTAGGTTCTGGGCGTTGGGTGCGTGTGGGGAGTTGTTGGAGGAGTTGCTGGAGGTGGTATACTGGGTGTGTTGTTGGGTTAGCTCCATCGGGTTGCTCCTGTGTGTGGATTGGTGTTTTCATAGTGTGCAGGAGATACCCGATGGAGCGTTTTTCTGTCAAGGGGTGGGCGCAGCGGGTGAGGAGAAATGACAAACATCAGCCCCTCTCCCGCCGTGCGGGAGAGGGGCGCCGTGCGTGCGGCGCGCGACGCGCTCTCCCCCTCTCCCAACCCTTTGGGAGAGGGAGACAAAGGGGGTGAGGGCTGCAGGCATCGGCGATTTACGAACTATGGTTGCGCAGTTGGTATAAGCCCTCAACTTACCTCACCCTTAGTAATCTGCATAAACACATCCTCGAGGTCGAGCGACTCCTCGCGGAAGGCGGCGATTCGGTAGCCGTCGCGAATGAGCGCAGCGAGCAGGTCTGCCTGCTCTTCCAGCCCGCCCGCGAAATGCACATAGAGGCTGCCATTGCGCGTCTCTACCCCATGCACATGCGCCTCGCGCTCCAGCCGTTGAATCAGCGGCTCAGGCGCGCCCAGCGGTTTAATCTCCAGCACGCGGTTCGCCTGCATCTGCTGCACAATTTCGTCCACCGCGCCCCACACGAGCAGTTCGCCCTTCTCGATGATGCCGATTTTGTTGCAGAAGTCCGCCAGTTCGGGCAGGATGTGCGAGGAAACCAGCACGATTTTGCCCATCGCGCCCAGCTCGCGGATGAGTTCTTTGATCTCGATGCGCGCGCGTGGGTCCAGCCCCGACGCAGGTTCGTCCAGCAGCAGCAGAATCGGGTCATGCACGAGGCTTTTCGCAAGGCACAGCCGCTGCTGCATCCCGCGCGAGAGCGTCTCCACATAGGCGTCCTTTTTGACCGTGAGGTCGGTTAGCTCCAGCACATTGTCGATAATCGCCGCGCGTTGCGCTTTCGGGATACGGTACGCCGCCGCGAAGAATTCGAGGTACTCCGTCACGGTGATGCCCTCGTACAGTCCGAAGAAGTCGGGCATATAGCCCAGCAGCGGGCGCACCTCTTCAGGATGACGCACGATGTCGATGCCGTTCAGCGTCGCCGTGCCCGCCGTCGGCTCCAGCAGCGTCGCGAGCATTTTAATCGTCGTGGTCTTGCCCGCGCCGTTGGGACCGATAAAGCCGAACACATCGCCCGGATGGAGTTGGAACCGTATGTCGCGCACGGCGACCAGCTCCCCATACTCTTTGCGTAGCCCCTGAACATCCAGCATAGCGAACCCCTCTTATTTGCGCCACGAAAATTTCAGTCCGCGATAGGTCAATCCTGCAAATAGCCACGCGAGCGCGAGGTAGACCCCCGCCTGCGCGTAGCCCCAGAGCATATAACTGAGCGCGTCTATGTAGGCGACTTGATCCTCTAATCCCCACCACCAGTCAAACGGCATATCGAGATACCGCAGTTCCGAAGCCATATAGAAGGGATTGAGAAAGAAGATAGCTGTGCCTGTCAACAGGGAAATCACCCACGCATAGAAGCCGTCGGCGTAGCTCTGCACCCAGCGGATAGCAAACCCGGGCGGCTCACTGCCGCCGCTGATGATACCGTAGAGCATTGGGAAGAACAGCAGCGCGAAGACCTGTCCCGCGTAGAGCGCGGCGGCGGAGGTGAGCGTGCGTTTCAGTTTGAACGAGAGCCACAAGCCCGCAGACGCCAGCAGTGCGCCCCAGCTGAACAGGGCGACGAACGCCGCCACAACCGTATAGTGGGTTGCTCGACCGGGCGTCAGCAGAAACGGCGCCAGCAGCACAGTGGTGAGCGCGACGCGCGTCAGCGCCGCGCCCCACTTGCCCCAGAAAATCTCGCGCGCCGTGAGCCGCGTGAGCGCGAGCGACTCCCAGGTCTGCTTCTCATATTCCGACGAGAACAGGTTATACGCCATCAACGGCGCCGCGATGCACATCACAAACAGCGACAGCCCCAGCGTCACATCGATCAGCGGATTGTTGTAGGCGACGAGCTGAAGCGTGAACAGGTAAAATGCCCCGATTCCAATCACCGCGCTCCCGTACAGCCACGGCTGACGCTTCCAGCGGTGGCGCGTCGCGCCCAGCAGGTGATAATACAGCACGGGGTTTTCACGAAGCGTCTTCATGGCGCGTCTCCCTCCAGCGGCAGGCTCACCATGTAGACCACCTCCGCCGAGCGTTCGGTCGCCTCACGGAGTTCGGGCGGCAGCACAGGCTCCGACGCGCGCGCAATCAGCACCGCTCGACGCAGTTCGGGGCGCTGCGTGAACAGCAGTTGCGCCAGCTGCTCGCCCGATAGGGCGGCGACCGAATCCCAGCCAGAGGTGAAAGAGTAGTTGAACGGCGGCAGGGGAATCAGCGATTCGCTGCGGAGCGTGCGCGCGCCGCGCGGCTCGATTGCGCCGAGGTCGGCGACGCCGTGCGGGGTCATAATCTGCGCTTCACGCAGTTCGTAGGGCAGGCGGTTGCGCAGCGCGCCCGACAGCACCCACTGCCCGTTGCGCTGCTGCAGGCGCAGGCTTCCCTCCACCTGACCCTGCAGCTGCACGGTGCGTGTGTAGCGGAACCACTGGAAGCTCAGGTTCGACACACGGTAGCCGTCCACGCGCTTCGGGTCGCCCTCAATAGTGCGCACGATCGTCGTTTGCCCGAAGTTCGCGCCCATATCGTCGCTTACGCCTACCTCCACCATGTCGCTCTGGTCGAACTGCAGGTCAAAAACGCCCGCGCGCGGGAAGAAGAAGAGCGCGCTATTGACCGCGTAGGCGTCGGAGCTGCCCGCCTGCGCAATCAGCACCGTCTGCACCTTGCTGGAGAGCGACTTGCGATACAAATCGCCCGCAAGCCGCCACAGCACGCCCACAAACACCAGCGCAATCAGCGGCGTCGTGAGCCACGCCCAATCCAGCGCACGCAACCGCTTCAGCGTCCAGTAGTTGATGGGCGCCACCAGCATAAAGTACGCGCTGAGCAACACGATAATCAGCACCACGCTGGGCGGATCGATATCGGCAGTAATAGTGGTGGTCGCCTGCCCGGACCACGGGTCTCTGGAGACGCCCGACTGCCCCATGTGCAGCGCCGCGATGCTGAAACTCGGCGCATAGCCCGTGGCAGCGTCCACCAGCGTTTGCCAGAAGCGTGCGCGTGCGTCATAGTCGCTCAGGGGGCGCTCCAGTGGATTGAACGCCAGAAAGACCACCGCGCCCAGTCCGTAGGGACGCGCGGCAATCAGCGGCAGTCCGTCCTGCTGCAGCAGCGCGTCGCCGCCGATTCGCTGCGCCTGTGTGATGGTCGCGCGTCCAGCAGGAGGGCGCACGCCCAACCACTGCCCCAGCGCGGTGAGCTGCGCCACTTCGCGCGTGCCCTGCGGCGCGACAGGCAGCAGGTCGCGCAGCGCGGGCGACTGCAGGTAGACCGCGCCTGCCCCGCCCGATACAATCAGCGTCCCGCCCAGCATCACCCACTGGCGCAGCGCCGCCCACTGCTCCGTGCGCAGCCGCTCCGCGCCCGAAGTCAGCACAATCATTTGCGCCCCGCTGAGGGCAATCGCCTGGTCGGGGAACAGCTCAGGCGCACAGTAGGCGACCTCGTAGACCCCACGCAGCGGGCGATTCGTGTGAAAGTCCACCTGGAAGGGGTTGCGGATGCTGCGCACCTGCTTGAGTACCTGCAGTCCGCCAATTGCGTCGCCGACCACTACCGCCAGCTGGTCTACCTCCAGCACGCGGTTGATGGACAGGCGCGTCTGTGCGTTTGCGCCGCGCGCCGTGAAGCGTATCGTCGCAGTATCGCCGTAGCGACTGACAATCGGCGTGGCGACCACCACCTTGCGCGACCCCGCAGGCAGGTCAATCGGGTAGAGGTACTCGCGTCGGTTGCCCATCCCGCCGACGGACACGCTCAGCACCCCCTGATGGTTGCCCTGCCGCGATTCGAGCTGCACGGCAATCGGGAAGGCGCCGTTGGCGGCGGGCGTCGTCCCCAGCAACGGCTTCGCCACAATCGCCACAGCCGCCTGTCCCCACACGCCCGACAGCAACGCTCCCCACATCCCCAAGCCGAACACCCAGCGCCTCATGACATACCTCCTATACGCCCCGATTGGGGAGATTCCTGCTTAATGCGTGTGCGCGTTGACGGCTCCGTAGCGACTGTAGAGCCACGCGACGCCAATCAGCGCCAGCCCCAGCCCCGCGAAGCTCAGCGCGCGGTAGGGCATCTCCAGAAAGCCCAAATCGTACAGGAAGAGCTTGCTGGTCGTCAGGGCGAGCATGCCCAGCCCCATCAGGCGCAGGGCGCGCAGCGACGCCTGCACGCCGCCCATCAGCAACCCCGCGCCAATCAGCGTCCACTCCAGCGACACGAGCAGGTGCGCCAGCGGCGAGTCGCGACGCCCCGCAAGCTCAAACGCATAGAGCGTCTGCTCCGCGCTGAACCACGCCAGCGCAATTACCAGCGCAGGGGCAATCAACTGCGCGAGCGCGCCGCGGGGCAGGAGCGTGTCCAGCGGCGACTGCGGGCGCGCCTGCAGGTCGCGATACAGCCCGTAAATCGCCGCGCCGCCGCCCGCCAGGAGCGCCAGCCAGCCGACTCCATGTTCGTTCAACACGGCAAGGCGCGTCCTGATTGGCTCCGAAAGCGTCGCCCACATCGCCGCCGTCGCCGCCAGCGTCAGCAGCCCGCCGAAGCCGTACAGCAGGCGCGACTGGAGGCGCAGTCCCGCCAGAATCAGCCCCGCCGCCGTCAGCGCGTACAGCACGACCTGCACCGACGGCTGGAACTGCACGGCAATCGCGGCGGTCAGGCTCACGACACCCAGCGTGAACAGCGCGGCGCTCGCAGGCGCGTCCTGCGCGCGCGTCTTCAACCCGCCCAGCGCGAAGTAGAGCGCGCCCATCCCCGCCAGAAACGCGCCGGGATAGTCGCGCCATTCCGCCTGCGCCAGCGCGTAGCCCACAGGTAGATAGAGCAACGACGCTATCAGGAACTGCGCCAGACTCACGGGATGCGTCTCCCGTCGACGCAGCGTATCGGGCAACAGGTAGGCGACCGTGAACAGTATGTAATAGAGCGACACAAACCCCAGCGTTAAATCGCGAAAGGCAGGCTCGTAGCGGGCGATTGCCCAACCGCCGAGCAGCGCAATCGTCGCCACAAGGCATGTCAGCTGGTGTGTGCGCCATTCGCGCCATGCGCTCACGGCGAGCATGCCCGCATTCAGCGCGGCGAGGTAGCCGAAAAAGTTCACGGGCGCGCCCGCGTCCGCGCCTTCCCCGCGCAGCCACACGGGCGCGGCAAACCCGCCCAGAGTCGCCACAATCGCCAGCGTTTCCGAGCCGCGCCACAGCGCGAGCGCAATCCCCAGCGCGGTAATCGCCGCGGTCAGCCCGAACGCCTGCGTGTAGCCCAGCAGCGCGTAGCGTTCCCAGCCTGCCCATGTGGTCAGGTAGAGCGTCGCCAGCCCCGCGCCCATCAGCCCGTCCGCGAACCAGCGCTCAGCGCGCGCACGCGCCCACACGCCCAGCCCCAGCAGCAGCGCGCCGCCCAGATACCCTAGCGTCAGACGCCCCACCGGCGCAAGCTGCGTCCATGCCCAGCCCAGAAAGAACGCCGTCGCCAGAAACAGCAGCGTCAGCCCCGTATAGAGCGCGACCTTGCCGCCCAGCACGCGCTCCAGTGACTGCGCCTCGTCGTCTGGCGGCGTCGCAGGCATGGGAACAGGCGCCACGCGCGGCGGCGTCGGCTCTGCAGGCATTCCCCCAGGCGTTTCCGACCGCTGCGCCGCCTCCAGACGCGACTCGCGCATCAGTCGCTCCTCCAGCGCGCGCACCCGCAGATTCAACCGATACAGCTCCGACTTCACCGATTCCAGTTCCCGGCGCGTCTCTTCCGACATGGTACGCCTCCTGATTCGAGATACGCAACGCGCGCCCCTGCGATTGCGGGACTTAAGTCCCGATTCGAGGGTTAATCGCCCCCTTGACGCGCCGAATGGTCAGCGGGTATACTATGGGCGTCTAAGGACGGCGAAGGAGACGCGCACTGGTGGAAGGACAGCTGAACGCGCTTTGGGTGTTGACGCAAACGGGGTTAGGGGCGCATGTGCCGCCGCCCGTTTTTTCTGTACTCTCAGGGATTGCGGCGCTCGCGCTGCTGCTGTTTGCACTCACAGCCACGCGCAACATGCAGCGCCGCCCCGGACGCCTGCAAAACCTCGCGGAGATTATATACGAATTTTTTGACAGTCTCGCCGTGAGCGTCGTGGGCGAGCATGGACGCAAATATGTCCCCCTCGCAGGCACCATCTTTCTGTTTATCCTGTTCAGCAACCTGATGGGCTTGATTCCGCCCGGAATCGCCCCGACCGCCAGCCTGAACACGACGATTGCGCTGGCGCTGATTGTGATTGTGTATGTGCAGTACGAGGGCATCCGCGCGCGGGGGATTGGCGGCTACCTGAAGCATTTCGCGCGCTGGGGCGAGGTCCCTGTGCTGCTGTCGCCGCTGCTGTTCGTTATCGAAATCGTGAGTGAGCTGGCGAAGCCCGTCTCGCTCTCGATCCGTCTGTACGCCAATATGTTCGGCAAGGAGCAGGTCACCATGGCGCTGATTACCGCGCTGGCGATGCCCATCTTCAAAGCCATCTACCTCCCCTTGCCGATACAGTTCCCCGTGATGCTGCTGGGGCTGCTGGTGGCGTTTGTGCAGGCGTTCGTGTTCTCGATACTGACGCTGATTTACCTGTCGCTGGCGACGGAACACCATGACGAGCATCACGGCGAGCATGCGCATGCGCACTGAGACGCTTTCCTCTACTACAGAGGAAGAGCCGCAGGGAGATGCGGCAATCAATTGAACAAGGAGGAAACACTATGGAAGTAGGTACAGGGCTCTATCTGATGGGACTGGCGTTAGCCGTGGGTCTGGGCTTGCCGCTGGCAGTGATTGGCGCGGGTCTGGGTCAAGGGCGCGCGGTTGCAGGCGCGATGGAAGGGATGGCGCGACAACCCGAAATGGCAGGGCGCATCCAGACAGGTATGATTATCGGTCTGGCGTTCATCGAGTCGCTCGTGCTGTTCTCGTTCGTCATCTTCTTCCTGCTGCAGGGTCGCTTGCCCACCGTCGGCGGTCAGTAAACAAGGCGTCGGGAGGGGCGGTATGCTCCTCCCCCAGGAGGTTTAATCGCGATGCTTCAACTCTATCCGTATCTACCGAACCTGTTGGGCGCGGCGGAGGGCGGCGGCAGCGGCGGGCTGCTGGAACTGCTGGGAATCGACTTCAACATCCTGATTATCCAGCTGGTCGGCTTCCTCGTGCTGCTCTGGGTGATGACCAAGTTCTTCTGGAAGCCGCTCGGCGCCATGCTCGAAGCGCGCCGCCAGGACATCAACGCCACCTACGACAAAATCGAGGCGGACCGGCGCGCGATGGAGCAGCTCCGCTCGGAGTATGAGGCGCGTCTGGCGCAGATTGAGGCGGAGGCGCGCGAGCGCATTCAGCAGGCGGTCGGCGAGGCGCAACAGCTGCGCGACCAGATTGTCGCCGACGCGCGTCGCCAGGCGGACGATATCGTCGCGCGCGCCCACGAGCAGGCGAAACTGGAAGGCGAGAAACTGCGCAGCGAACTGCAAACCTATGTCGCCGACCTGACGCTCGCTGCCGCGGAGCGACTGCTGCGCGAGGAGATGACCGACGAACGCCACCGCCGACTCGTGCAGGAGTTCATCCAGACTGCGGAGGTGCGCTAAATGGTCGATGTGCGTGTTGCTCGACGCTACGCCCGCGCTCTGTTCGAAGTCGTACTCCAGCAGGGACAGCTGCAGGCGACGGCGGACGACCTGCGCAACCTGCGCGGCGTGATGCGCGAGTCGGACGAACTGCGCGCCTTTTTCTACAGCCCGCTCATTCCGCGCGACCGCAAACGCGAGCGTATCCGTGAGGCGTTCCACGCGCGCGTTCAACCGCAGACCCTGCGCCTGCTGGAGCTGCTCATCGAAAAACGGCGCGAGAAGATGCTCGACGCCGTCTGCGAGGAGTTCCAGAAGCTGCAGGAGGCGCATCAGGGCATCGCGCGGGCGCACATCCAGTCGGCGACGCCGCTGACCGACGCCGAACAGAACGCGCTGGTGCAGAAACTCCAGCAAAGCACGGGCAAGACCATCATCCCGACCTTTGAGACCAACCCCGATTTGATTGGCGGCGTGCGCGTGCAGATGGGCGACTACCAGATTGACGGCACGCTGCGCGGCGCGTTAGACCGCCTGCGCGACCATATCACGCTCGAAATCGAACGGCGCGGCGCACGCGCAACCAGCACAGAATAAGCGAGGTGCGATTATGGCTATCCGACCAGAAGAGATTACCAGCATTTTAGCGAAAGAAATAGAGACCGCCGACGGCAAGCCGGTCGCGGAGAGCGTCGGCACGATCCTGCAGGTCGGCGACGGCATCGCCCGCGTGTACGGGCTGCCCGACGCGCAGATGGGCGAGCTGCTGGAGTTCCCCCACGAAGTGATGGGCATGGTGCTGAACCTCGAGGAGGACAGCATCGGCGTCATCGTGCTGGGGTCGGACGAGGAACTCAAGGAGGGCGACCCGGTCAAGCGCACGGGACGCATCGCGGAGGTGCCTGTTGGCAAGGCGCTGCTGGGGCGCGTGGTGGACGCGCTGGGACGACCGCTGGACGGCAAGGGTCCTATCGTCGCCGAGGAGTACCGCCGCCTTGAGCTGATTGCGCCCGGCGTGATTACGCGCCAGCCCGTCAAGCAGCCCCTGCAAACGGGCATCAAAGCCATCGACGCGATGATTCCCATCGGGCGCGGGCAGCGCGAGCTGATTATCGGCGACCGCTCCACAGGCAAGACCGCCATCATTCTGGACACCATCATCAACCAGAAATACACGCACGAGACTGAAGGCGAGCGACCCGTGTATTGTATCTATGTCGCCGTCGGGCAGAAGATGGCGGCGATTGCCCGGTTCATCGACACGCTGGAGCGCTACGGCGCGATGCAATACACGACGGTGGTGGTGGCGGCGGCGAGCGACCCGAACAGCTTGCAGTATCTTGCGCCCTACGCGGGCTGCGCGATGGGCGAATACTTCCGCGACAACGGCATGGACGCGCTGGTGGTGTACGACGACCTCTCGAAGCACGCGCAGGCGTACCGTGCGGTGTCGCTGCTGCTGCGCCGTCCGCCGGGGCGCGAGGCGTATCCAGGCGATGTGTTCTACCTGCACTCACGCCTGCTGGAGCGCGCGGCGAAGATGTCCGACGCCTACGGCGGCGGCTCGCTCACCGCGTTGCCCATCATCGAGACGCAGGCGGGCGATGTGTCGGCGTACATCCCGACGAATGTTATCTCCATCACCGACGGGCAGATTTACCTGGAGCCGAGCCTGTTCTATGCGGGTATCCGCCCCGCGATTAATGTGGGTATCTCGGTGAGCCGCGTGGGAGGCGACGCCCAGATTCGCGCCATGAAGCAGGTCGCAGGACGCCTGCGACTCGAAATGGCGCAGTTCCGCGAGGTGCAGGCGTTCGCGCAGTTCGCCTCGGACCTCGATCGCGCGACCCAGTTGCAGCTGGCGCGTGGTCTGCGTCTGCAGGAGCTGCTGAAGCAGCCGCAGTTCACCCCGATGCCTGTCGAGGAGCAGGTGATGATTATCTTCGCGGGCACGCAGGGCTACCTGGACGACATCCCCGTCGAGAAGGTGCGCGCCTTTGAGGAGGGCTTCCACCCCTACATGCGCGAGAAGTACCCCGAGCTGGCGGAGAAAATTCGCCGTGAGAAGAAGCTCGACGAGGACACCGAGCGCACGCTGCGTCAGGCGATTGAGGCGTACAAGCAACAGTTCCAGAAGGAGCACGGGCTGGCATGAGAACGCTTCGAGGCATGCGCGCGCGCATTCGCGCGGCGAAGAGCATCCAGCAGATTACGCGGGCGATGAAGCTGGTCTCGGCGGCGCGCCTGCGCCGCGCGCAGGATCGCGTGCTGGCGGCGCGCCCCTACGCCCAGCGCATGCACGATGTGCTGCAGGAACTCGGACGCGCGGGCGAGCTGCCCGACCATCCCCTGCTGCAGAAGCGCGAGCCGCGCACGGTTGGCTTCGTGCTGGCGACCTCCGACCGCGGGCTGTGCGGCTCGTACAATATGAACCTCATCCGCACGCAGCTGAACACCATCCGCGACATGGGGCTGTCGCCGCAGCAGGTGCAGCTCATCTGCGTCGGGCGGCGCGGGTATCAATTCTTCAGCAAGCGCGACTACCCGATTGCGCTCTATCGCCCGATGCCGACGGCGGGCGCGGGGCTGGAAGACGCGCGCGCCGTCGCCGACGCCGTGCAGGAACTGTTCATCAATGGCGCGCTGGACCGCGTCTACCTGATTTATTCGCAGTTCATCAACCCCGTGACGCAGCGCCCGACGGTGCTGCCCCTGCTGCCGATTGAGCCGCCCGCAGGCGAAGACGACGGCGCGCGATACGATTTCGTGTTCGAGCCGTCGGCAGAGCAGCTGCTGGCGCGCCTGCTGCCCCGCTACCTGCTCACCGAAGTGCTGCAGGCGTTGCTGGAAGCCAGCGCGAGCGAACACGGCGCGCGCATGACCGCCATGTCGATGGCGAGCGACAACGCGGGCAAGATGATTCAGGAACTCACCCTCACGATGAACCGCCTGCGTCAGGCTGCCATCACCAAAGAGATTGCCGAAGTGGTCGGCGGTGCGGAAGCGCTGAAGGGCTGAGCGGGCATCGATTCGCGCTCTGTATCCCCCGCCCCAGAATTCTGGAGCGGGGGATTATTCATTTGCACGCAACGCTCGACGCTCCATGCGGATGGTATAACAATCCCCTCTCCCAAGGGTAGGGAGAGGGGATTGAAGGGAGTGAAGGCAATCCTATTCACACAGGATGCCCTATGAATGGTCTGACTATCGCAGCGCTTTTACGCAGCGTCCCAGCGTGCCAGAGAACTGGTCGTCGGACGGAATGCCCCACAGGTCGCGCGAGCCGGGAAGGTTCGCGCTGGAGTCGCACACCTTCTGCTGCTGCTGTCCACAGGTGCGGTTAAACGGAGCGGTCTGCACGCACCACAGGCGGAACTGGCGGTTGGAGATGTTGATACACGCCAGGTTCGCCTGTCGCACCTTGAGCGACTTGGCGTGACCGTCCGCGTAGGCGACCGACACAGTCTCGTTGTGGCGCCCCTCTACAGGCGAGTTGAACAGGGAGCAGTTGCCCGGTCCACCCTGCAGCGTGAGGTGTCCATCCATGTAGGCAGGCGTCTCCACCACATACTCCAGTTCCGCCTGTTTGATGGGCGGCTGGTTTGTCGCGCCTGTGATGGTGTTGGCGGGTCCGTCCTCGAACAGGGCGAAGTTCGCCACATAGCTCAGCCACTGGAACTGCCCGCAGTCGCCGCCGGGCAGACCGAACTGCCGCCAGAAGGCGTCCAGATCCATCACGCGGCGCGCCGACGGACAGTCGTAGATGTCCTTGTTCCTTACATACGGCTCGATCGCCGACAGCATGGTGTAGGCGCACTCCTGGTTCTGGGAGTTGCGCGCGCGGTAGACGCTCATGGGGTAGGTCTCGTCGTAGTCCTGCAGGTACTGAATCACGCCAAGCCCTGCCTGCTTCATGTTGTTCACGCACTGGGTCTGACGCGCCTTCTCACGCGCCTGAGCGAACACAGGGAATAGAATCGCCGCCAGAATGGCGATGATCGCGATAACGACCAGTAGCTCGATGAGTGTAAAGCCACGATGCCGTATCATCATTCCGATTACCTCCTCGTAATGCGCTTAATTCTACCGTGTCGACAGAATTCCTGCCAGTAAAGTTCCCGATTTGCCCCCAATTCGGGGCAAATCGGGAATATTTGGAGCGTCAGCTGCCTGGGTTGCTGCAACTGCTGCCGAAGTTGAACAGCACGGTCAGCAGGTCGGCGTCGTCCACCACGCCGTCGCTGTTGATGTCCGCCGCCGCATCATCCGAGCCGAACGCGAACAGCACCGCCAGCAGGTCAGCGTCGTCGATCGTGCAGTCGTCGTTCACATCGCCCAGCGACGGCAGGCTGCTGCTGTAGGCAATCGTGTTAATCGCCCAGGTGCGCGCGCAGGCGCGGAGCGGACCACCCGTGTCGCAATTTTCGCCGCCTAAGCGAAGGATGCCCTCAAAGCCCAGGTAGTTCACATTCTGGTTGTTCGGGTCGCTGCCGACAGGGGTCAGCGTCAGGTCCACGCCGCAGCTGGCGCAGCTGTAGGGGTCAGGGGCACAGGCGCCCTCGTTAATCTGCATCGTGAAGTCGCCAAAGACCTGAGCAATCTGAAACCACTGGTTGACGCTGCCGCCAATAAAGGCGCATGCAGGCGGGTCGAAAGTGCGCGAACCCTGCCAGCGCACCTGATTCGTTCCCACAGCCGTCCCGTAAAACTGCACTGTCTCGCTGGACTGGATGGTGTTCACCATCTGCTGGATGGTAATCTCGAAGTCCAGCGCGACGCCGTCGTTGTTAAGGTCAGAGAGGGTTACGCAGATAGGCGCCTGATCGCCCAAGCCGCCGCCCGCCGCGTCAATATCACAGTTTACGCCAATCTTGATGTAGTAGGTCGAGTCTTGCAGCTGGAAGGACATTCTGCCCGCTTTGATGAGTTTTTCGACGGGCGTTTGCGCCGTTGCAACGCTGGTCAGCGCGAGAAGCGCGCCGACGGTTCCGAAAAGAATCGCCTTTCGCATGGTCATCACACCTCCGTAGGAATGATACGCTATTATAGCACATTTTCTGGGCTGTGTCAAGGGGACAAAATCAGTTGTCAGGGAGTTGTCAATCCCGCGTCCCCAGCGGTCTGGGGTATACTCTCCATCACGGGTGATGATACGGATGCACAAACTGCGAATTGTGATTGCCGACGACGAGCCGATTATCCTGCTGGACCTGCGGCAGATGCTGGAGGAGCTGGGGATGTCGGTGGTGGGCGAGGCGAGCGACGGCGCGCAGGCGGTCGAAAAAGTGCGCGCCCTCAAACCCGACCTCGCGATTCTGGATGTCAAAATGCCCGAAATGGACGGCATCGAGGCGGCGCGCGTGCTGCACGAGGAGCGCCTCGCGCCCGTGATTCTGCTGACCGCCTACAGCGACAGCGAGCTGATTCAACGGGCGAAGCAGGCGGGCGTGTACGGCTACATCGTCAAGCCGTTCAAGCAGGCAGACCTGACCCCTGCGATCGAGGTCGCCCTCGCGCGCTATCAGGAAGCCCGCGAACTCGAACATCAGGTGGACGACCTCAAAGAGACGCTGGAGACGCGCAAACTCATCGAGCGCGCGAAGGGCATCCTGATGGACACCTACGGACTGCGCGAGCAGGAGGCGTACCGACGCATTCAGGTGCAGAGCATGAACACGCGCAAGAGCATGCGCGAAATCGCCGAGGCGATTATCATCGCGCACACCCTGCAAAGCCCCTCTCAATGAAACTCTCGGTCATCACCGACGAAATCGCCGACGACCTGCAGACCGCCCTGCAGGTCGCCCGCGCATTCGACATCGACCGCGTGGAGCTGCGCACGCTGTGGGGGGTGAATATCGCGCAGGCGGACGAGGCGCTCCTGCAACGCGCGAAGTCGCTGCTGCAGGATTACGGAATCGGCGTCTGCTCGCTGGCGACGCCCGTGTTCAAGACCAACCTGTTCGGCGCGGGCGAGCGGGGTCCCATGCACGCCGCACAGGAGGCAGACCTCGCCGCGCAGCTGCCGATGCTCCAGCGCTGTCTGGAGACGGCGGCGTTTTTCGATGCGCCGCTGATCCGAATCTTCGCCTTCTGGCGGGCAGGCGCGCTCACGCCTGAACGCGAGACGCAGATTCTCGGCTGGTTGGAGCGCGCGATTCCCTACGCGGAGCAGGCAGGCGTTATGCTGGGGCTGGAGAACGAACACAGCTGTCAGGTGGGCACGGGCGCGGAGCTGGCGCAGGTGCTGGGCAAGCTCAACTCGCCTGTCGTGGTGGGCGTGTGGGATCCGGGCAACGCGTTTGTGCTGGGCGAATCGGCGCAGGACGGCTTCGCCGCCGCGCAGCCCTACATTCGACACATTCACATCAAGGACGCCCTCCGCCAGCCCGACGGCAGCCTGCGCTGGGTCGTGGTCGGGGAGGGGGAAATCGGCTACCGCGAGCATTTCCGACAGATTGCCCGAAGCGGCTACACGGGCTACCTCGCGCTGGAGACGCACGCGCGAATTGAAGGCTTGACGCAGGCGGAGGTCTCGCGCCAGTGCCTGCACGCAATGCAACAACTCATACAACATGCTACAGGAGGCAATTAGATGGCTGGCATTACGGTACGCACTTTTCGAGAGCTGCTCAAGCGCAAACTGGTGAAGGGTATCGGGCTGATTGCGCTGCTGGGGGTTGCGGCGAGTATGGTGATTTTCTTCGCCATCCCGCCCGGCGCGCCATTGCAGCAGGGCGGCGGCGAGGGCTTGACCCAGCCCGTCGTCAAAGTCGGCGAGGTGGTGATTACGGAAGGCGACCTGACGCGCTTTATGAACCTGCAGACGCAGGGCGAACTCCCGACCGAGTACGGCGCGCAGCTGCAGATGCGCTATCAGACCGCCCAGCAGATTGCCAATCAGCTGGCGATGACGCTGGAGCTGGAGCAGCAGGGCTACGCCGCCTCTAACAAAGATATTGAAGCCGCGCGGGAGGAGTATATCCAGTCGCAGCTGGACATGCTGCGCCAGCAACTGCTGCCTGAAGGCAAGGGCGACGATCGCGCCCTCGATAAGGCGCTCAAGGAGCGCGGCGCGTCGCTCAATCGCGTGCGCGAGCAAATCGCCGCCGAAACGCCCGATTTGCTGTTCCGCATGCGCGTTGCGCAGGATAAGTTCCTCAAGAGCCTGCGCGAGAAATACAACCCGACCGACGAGCAGGTGCGCCTGATGTTCGAGCAGGTGTTCCCCGCGCGCGTGTTCGTCTCCGTCGAGAAGCACAAGGACCAGGCGCAGGCGCGCATCAACGAGGCGCACGCCGCGCTCAAAGCGGGCAAACCGTTCGCCGAAGTCGTACAGCAATACTCCGACGACCCCGACGCCATCAAAAAGCAGGGCGGACGCCTCACGGGCAGCGGCTACTACGAAATTCAGGAGCAACTCAGCAACCTGTTCGGCGCGGAGGTCGCTAACCGCATCATGGCGTTCAAGCCGAATCAGGACTTCACCGAGCCGCTGCAGGACAAGGAGAAAAAGGGCTACTACATCTACGCCATCGCCGAGCGCAAGATGTCGCCCCCGCCCGACTTCGACAAAAACAAAGAGCAGTACCGACAGGCGTTCATCAACATGCGTATCAGCAACGAGCAGCAGCGGGTGATGAACGCCGCCCAGCAGAACTACAAGCCAGAGTTCGTAGACCCGCTCCTGGCGCAGTATGACGCGCTGACGAAAACGATGGGCATGCCGACGCCAGAACGGCTCAAGACCTTCAAGGCGGTGAACGACGCGCTGACGCCCATCGTCAACTCCGCCAGCCCGAATGTGCGACTCGCCCAGTGGATGCAGATTCTCGTGCTGAACCAGCTGGTCGAAATCTCCAAAGAGGTCAAGGATAAGGAAGGCGAGAAGACCTACCGCGAGCAGCTCACCGCCGCGATTAACCGTTTCTTCAACGAGGGCGGCGAGGACCTGAACATTCGCCTGCTGCGGGCGGAGCTGCTGATTGAGGCGAACCAGAAGCAGAAGGCGCTGGACGATCTGGAGATTGCGGCGGGGATGATTTTCCGCCCCGAAGACTTTCCCTTCTTGATTGGCGTTGCGGACCTGTATGAGAAGGCGGGACGCAAAGACCTCGCGCAGCAGACGCGCAAACGCGCGACCGACCTGCAGCAGGAGATGCAGCGCCGCCAGCAAGCGCAGCAGGAAGCCATCCGACGCCAGCTGGAAGAGCTGCGCAAGCAACAGGAAGCGGAGCAGAAGAAGCAACAGGGCGCGCAGGGGCAATCGTCGGGCAACCAGCAGCCTGCCGCAGGCGCGCCCCAGCAGAACGCGCCGCAGGGACAGTCCAATCCGAACGCGCCCCAGCAGCAGGGCAGATAGTATGCGCGTCGCGGTGGTCGGGCTGGGCGCAGTGGGCAGCGCCGCGCTGCGCTTCCTCGCCCAGCAGGGACACGAGGCAGTCGGCTACGAGCAGTTCGAGCGCGGGCACACGCGCGGCAGCTCGCACGGCGAGAGCCGTATCTACCGCCTCACCTACGCCGACCCGCACTACACGCGCATGATGCGCGAGGCGTTCCGCCTCTGGCAGGCGTTGCAGGCGGAGGCGGGCGAGCCGCTGATTGCGCCCTGCGGCGTGCTGTGGCTGGGCGACGCCGACGACCCCGAACTGCGCGCGATTGCCGCCGCCCTGCAGTCCGAGCAGGTCGCCTTCGAGTGGCTAACGGGCGCAGAACTCACGGCTCGCTTCCCCGCGATTCGGCTGGAGTTGCACGAGCGCGCCCTGTTTCAGCCTGAGGGCGGCTTTTTGCGGGCGAGCGCGTGCGTGCGGGCGAACCTGCGCCTGGCACAGGCGCACGGCGCGACCCTCTGCGAGCAAACCCGCGTCGCCCACATAGACCCCCAGCCCGGCGGCGTGTGGCTGGAGACCGATTCGGGCGCGCGGGAACGGTTCGACCGCGTGCTGCTCACGGCGGGCGCGTGGCTGCCCAAACTGCTGCCGCGCCTGAATCTGCCGCTGACCGTCACGCGCCAGACCTACGCCTACTTCGCGCTCCGCGCGGGCGCCGAGCCTGCCTTCGCGCCCGAGCGGATGCCCGTGTGGATTGAGGCGACGCGCCATTTCTACGGCTTCCCCAGCGACGGCAGGCAGGCGGGCGTGAAAGTCGCGTGGCATCGGCTGGGCGCGGTTCAGGACCCCGACGCGCCCGTGCGCCCGGTGGACGACGATGACCTTGCGCCGCTGCGGGAATGCCTCGCGCGACGATTGCCTGACGCGCTCCCCGACGCCCTCGCGACGGCGACCTGCCTCTACACGAACGCGCCCGACGAGCGGTTCCTGCTCCAGCCCATGCCCAACGAGCCGCGCGTGTGGCTGGTGAGCGCATGCTCCGGGCACGGGTTCAAATTCTCTATCCTGAACGCATGGCGCGCCGTGCAGGGGTTAATCGCCTAACGCAGCCATACAGGCGCGCTGGGCAATCGGGTGTTGCGGGGACGCTGCTTTTCAGGGAGCGCGTCCTCGCTCACGGGCAACAGGTCGCCTGCATGGCTATCGGGGCTGAGTCGTCCGCCGTCGTCGAGGCGATTCTCGCCCACCGAATAGAGCAGGAAGCCCCGCCGCGCGTCGACGCGATACACGAACGGCTTGCCTGTGAACGGGTCAATCATCAGCTCGCCCAGTTGCAACGCCTCCAGCGAGGGCGGGTACGCGCCGTGCTGCTGTCGCCAGCGTCGGATGGCGGCGGCGCATCCCAGCAGGCGCACGGTAGCGACCTCAGTCATCTCTCTAAGGATGGTCTGATCCAGTACAGACATGGTGATATTGCTGAGCCAGTGGCGCGGGGCAGCCCGGGGCGGCGTGCGCGCCCAGAACGGCTTTTCCAGCTCGGCGAACAGCGCGTCGTAATAGTTCTGAAACTCCTCCAGCGACGGGCGCAACGACCAGCGAATAGTGATGCCGCTGTTCAGAAGCCACTCTTCGAAGAAGTTGCCTCCAAGCGGGCTGCCCGAATAAGCCTCAAGGTCGCGCGGGGTGAGCTTGCCCGTCTGCAAATCCCGATAGACGCTCAGCCCAAAATAGTATTCGTTTTGCGCTATCTGGCGCAGCGGCGCGCGCTGCCCTTCGTAGCGTTGCGCCAGCTCGACCAGCGCGTCCAGCGCGTCGGGCGACTGAATCTGGGGCAGCCCCTCGCGAATCGGCGCCAGACCAATGTGGATTATAGCGGAACCGACCAGATAGTGGATGACTATTCCATCCGAGCGTACCTGCGCTGCGAAGCGGGTCAGGTCGCTGGCGCGTTGTACGGCTTCCCGGGCGCGCCCCGCCGCCAGCGCATCCCGAATCGTCAGCGACTCGGTAAGCGCCAACTCACGGAAATCAGCGAACTCTGGGAAATCAGCGAACTCTGGAAACGGCCATCGCCAATCGTACTCGTAGACTGCGACGCTGGGATGGTTCAGGTGCGCGCGGTACGCCTCCAGAAAGGGGCGCATCTTTTGCAGGTAGTATGCCCGGTCTTCTGGCGAGACCTGCTGCACGGGCGCGCCGCGATCGAACAGCCGCCGCTCAATCTCCTGAAGGCGCCTGTCCTGACGCTGCTGGTCGCGCCACATCTGCGCGATTTGTTTGTAGGCGTCGTAGGCGTTGTTAGGCGGGTACTGACGCGGTGGGATGACAATCGCGGGCATCCGCTGTTGCTGCCGCCACACGCCTGCGCAGATGATTCCGACCGCCACGAACACCAGCAGCCCCCAGAGTAACGCCTTCCGCCGCATGCCGTGATTCTACCTCAGCGCATGCTATACTTATAGGCGCGTTTCAAGGAGGTTCAAATCGTTGGCACTCGAGATTATCCCACTGGGCGGTACAGGCGAAATCGGCAAGAATCTGAACATCGTCCGCTGCAACGGCGACGCACTCGTAATAGACTGTGGCATCTCCTTTCCCGGTGAAGACCTGCCGGGCGTCGATCTGGTGATTCCCGACCCGGAGTATCTGCTCAGCATCCGCGACGAGCTGCGCGCGATTTTGCTCACGCACGGGCACGAAGACCATGTGGGCGCGCTGCCCTACCTGCTGCCCCGACTCGGCAACCCGCCGATTTACGGCACGCCGCTGACGCTCGCGCTGATTGAGAACAAACTGCGCGAGCGACGGCTGGACGCCGAACTGAACCCGGTCAAGCCCGGCGCGCCCTTCACCGTCGCAGGATTCACGGTGGAGCCGATTCGCGTGACGCACAGCATCCCCGACTGCGTGGGCTACGCGCTGCGCACGGCGGAGGGCATCGTGGTCTTCACAGGCGATTTCAAAATCGACCACACGCCCGTAGATGGCGAGCGCACGGACTTCAACCATCTGGCGCGGCTGGGCGACGAGGGCGTGCTGCTGCTGCTCAGCGACAGCACGAACGCCGAACGCGCGGGCTGGACGCCCTCCGAAAGCACCGTCAGCGACTCCTTCTACACCCTGTTTGCCAACGCGCAGGGGCGTATCCTGATTACCACCTTCGCTTCGAACCTGCACCGCCTGCAGCAGGCGATCGATATGGCGCAGCTCTACGGGCGCAAGGTGGCGGTGCTGGGCAGGCGCATGGAGCAGAATGTGGACATCGCGCTGCAGCGCGGCTACCTGCGCGCCGAGCCGGGCACGCTCGTCCACTCGCGCCAGATCGACGACTACCCCCCGGAGCAGATTCTGGTGCTGACGACGGGCAGTCAGGGCGAGCCGCTCTCCGCGCTGAGCCAGATTGCCGCCGACGAGTACCCCCGCCTGAAGATTGCGCCCGGCGACACGGTGATACTGTCCGCGACGCCCATCCCGGGCAACGAGAGCCTCGTGTGGCGCACGGTGAACCGCCTCGTGCGGCTGGGCGCGAAGGTCTATCACGACGGGATTGCCCCCGTGCATGTGTCGGGGCACGCAAGCCAGGAGGAGCTGAAACTGATGATTAGCCTGCTCAAGCCGCGCTACCTCGCGCCTGTGCATGGCGAGCCGCGCCATCAAGCGGCGTACTTCGAACTGGCGCGCCAGATGGGCTACCGCGACGAGCAGATGTTCCTGCTGGAGAACGGCGCCGTGCTGCGCCTCGAGAACGGAGTCGCGACGCTGGGCGAGAAAGTGCCCGCAGGCAGGCTGTTGATTGAGGAGGGCGTTGAGGGCGGCGTGCCCGAAGCGCTGATTCGCGACCGCCGCCATATCGCGCAGGAAGGCATCCTCGTCGCGCTGATTACCCTGCGCGAACAGACGGGCGAGCTGGTGGACGACCCACAGTTCATTTTGCGCGGCTTCGAATGGCAAAACGAAATTCAACCTGAGCTGGCGCGCGAGGCGATTCTGGAGACGCTGGGCAAAATGGCGCCCGCCGAAATCGGCGACTGGGACAATATCCGCGAGGAGCTGACGCAGGTGTTGCGCAAATTCTGCCGTAAGCACCTGAGCCGTCGCCCGATGGTGGTCGCCGTCGTGACAGAAGTCTGATGGGCATCGGCGTCTACACGGAGGTCAGCCTAATTCTGCTCGCTGCGGCGGCGCTGGGCGCACTCGGACTGCTGATGCGCCAGCCGCTGATTATCGCCTACATCCTGCTGGGCATCGCGCTCGGTCCCTCGGGTTTCGAGCTGGTGCAATCGCAGGATGTGGTCGACTTGCTGGCGCAAGTAGGCATCGCCATCCTGCTGTTTCTGGTGGGACTGGAGCTGAACCCCGACTATGTGCGTCGGATTGGCGCGGTCGCCGTCGCCACAGGGCTGGGGCAGCTTACCTTCACCATCATCATCGGCTTCCTACTGACCCTGCTGCTGGGCAAGGACTGGCTGACCGCGCTCTACATCGCGATTGCGCTCACCTTTTCCAGCACGATTATCATCGTGAAGCTGCTCTCGGACAAGCGCGAGCTGGACACGCTACACGGACGAATCGCTATAGGCTTTCTGATAGTGCAGGACATAGCGGTGATTGTGGCGCTGGTGGCGATGAGCGTGCTGGGCGGTGGGCAGGCGGCGGAGCAGAATCTGGCGCAGGTACTGGGCGCGATTGCGCTCAAACTCATCGCGCTGGGCGCAGGGATGTATCTGGCGATGCGCTATCTGTTGGGGCGCCTGCTGCGCTTTCTGGCGCGGTCGCTGGAGCTGTTGCTGATTTTCGCGGTGGCGTGGGCGGTCGGGCTGGCGGCGCTGGGCGACTGGCTGGGCTTCTCCAAAGAGCTGGGCGCGTTCCTCGCAGGATTCGCTCTCTCGCCCACGCACTTCCGCGACGCCATCAGCACGCGCCTGCCCCCCCTGCGCGACTTCCTGCTGCTCTTCTTTTTCATCGACTTGGGCACGAAGTTCGACCTTGCGACGGCGCAGCAGGAGTGGTCGATCGCGCTCATCCTCGCGCTGTTTGTGCTGATTGGCAACCCGCTAATCGTAATGGCGATTATGGGCGCGATGGGCTATCGGCGCAAAACGGGCTTCTTCGCGGGGCTGACCGTCGCCCAAATCAGCGAGTTCTCGATTATCTTCATCGCGATGGGGCTGTCGCTGGGGCATGTACGCGAAGACGCCCTCAGCATCACCACGATGGTCGGACTAATCACCATAGCGCTCTCGACCTATATGATTCTCTACTCGCAACCCCTCTACCAGCGGGTGGAACGCTTTCTGAAGCCGTTCGAGCGCAAGGAGCCGTTCGCCGAGAAACGCTTCGAGGCGCAGCAGTCCAACGACGCACCCTACGAAGTAATCGTGTTCGGGCTGGGGCGCACGGGACGGCTGGTGCTGGATCACTACCACGCGCTGGGCATCCGCGCGATTGGCGTGGATTATGACCCCGAAGCGGTCGCCGCAATGCAAGCAAAAGGCATCCCGGCGATTTTCGGCACTGCGGAAGACCAGGAGTTTATTCTGGGGCTGCCGCTGGAGTCCGCGAAACTGCTGGTCATCACTCTGCCGTATCTGGACGATGTGCAGGATCTGATGCAGACCATCAACGCGACAGGCTTCGACGGGCGCATAATCGCCGTCGCGCGCTCGGAACCGGACGCGCACGCGCTCAGGGCGATGAGCGTGGACGAGGTGATTAACCCCTTCGAACTGGCGTTCGACGCTATCCGCCAATTGACTTTGCAGGAAAGACCACGCGGCTAAAAGTAGTCAATCGGCGTGAATGCGGGGCGGCGTTCGGGGAAGAGCGTCTCCAGCGTGGCGAGCATCGAATCAGGCGCGTGTAGGAGCCGCCGTGCGTTCAGTTCCCCAACGCTGAAGGTTCCGAACGCCAGCAGGGCAAGCGTCTGCGGGGTGAGCGTCAGCGCGGGCAGGTCGGGCTGTGCGTCGCCGACGGCAAGGCGTCCCTCGCGCGCCACGATGCTGAGCGCCTCGTGGTCGCTCGCGTTTTCACTGCGCACGCTGAGCGTGAACGGCTGGAAATCGTCGGGCGCGTCCGCGCCGCCAAGCAGCGTCTCCAGCAGCGCGCGACTGGAGATGGGGCGCGCCATCAGGTGCGGCAGCACCTGCAGCGTGTAGAGGGGCGTGTGCGGGTCGCCCGGCGGCGACTGATAGCCGCTGACGCCCAGTCGCTGCCATGCCTCCAGCGGCAGGTTGAACTCGATCGCTTTGACCGACTCTTCGTTCGCCGCAAGCCAGCTGATGAGCGCGCGGCGCGCCGTCTCCGTGCGCCAGAGCAGCTCGCGCACGCGCAGCGTCCAGCCCGAATCCAGAAAATCGTAGAACAGGTAGCCCTCGATGCCCGCCTGCCCGTCCACCACCCACAGGTTCGGCAGGTTCCAGAACACAAACTCCCATCGACGCTCGTCGCGCACGAGGCTCCCGGTACCCTGAACGCCGTGCGTTTCGTGCAGGCGCATCACGGCTTCGTAGTCGCTGGGATAGGCGCGCCGGGGCGCAGGCGCGCGGTAGCGCGGCAACTGCGTCGGCGCAAGGCGCGCCTGCGGCAGGTAGCTGACCGTCTCCCAGCCGTGCTTGCGGTAGAACTTGTGGTCGAACGCCTGCAGAATCGCCAGCGGCGCGCCCTCCGCGCGGAGCGCGTCCACCACCGCCCGCAACAACTCTGACGCCAGCCCGCGCCGACGATACTCAGGCAGAGTCGCCACCCCCGAAATCCCGTAGCAGGCGACCGCGCGCGCCCCAATCCGAATCGTGAGCGGTATCGCCGTGAGTATCGAGACCAGCTTCCGCTCCGTCCCGTGCTGCAGCCACAGCCCCCACCGCTGGTTCACCTCGTAGTAGGGGTCGTCATAGAAAAAGCGTCGCGCCGCGCGCGAGTCGAGCGTGAACCCCGCGCACAACGCCTGCAGGAACTCGTCCGACTCGTCCAGCCGCGCTCGCCGCGTCTCCGTCGCACTGCGCCGCCGAAACATAGGGCTGCCACAAGGCGCAATCACACAGGATGCGTTCCACACACCCGCTGCGCCTGCGCAGGGAATAGTACCTGATTGAACGCCATTTGGGTGTATACTTATGCAGGGCGGATAAAAATCCGCTGCGACTGAATCGGAGGGTGTTGCAGCGATGCACAACGAGGGGCTTCTTCTGGCGCTGAGCGTGGCTGCTACGGCGTGTTCGGCAATTCCACTCTACTTCGTCTTCAGCGTCTACTACCACCTCAGAATTCGCCTGGACATCACGATGCACGAAGAACTGCAGGTCGCGCCCGTCGGGGATCAACCGTTCCCGACACAGGTAGACCCAGAGCGGCTTCGTGAGGAACTCGTTCAGTGGGCAACGCATCAGGCTCGTGCGCGTGAACGGTTATGCACGACGCTCTCGGAGTGTCTCAACAGGCACCTGATGAACGCGCTCGGCGGCGCGTTCAAGCGGTTCGTCATCTGGTTTGCAGTATACATGCTCCACCTGAGCCTGGTATTCACGCTTGTCTTGTATCTTCTGGCAAGCGGCGCTACTCTCATGGCGCTGACCCTTCTATCTGTTCTGGCGCTCTCTCACGGGTGGGTACTGGCGCGATTCCTCTGGCTGGGGCTGCGGGGATCTGCTGTATCGGACTGAGGAAACGATGAGACAGGAGACTGCTCCGCTGCAGGAGCAAGTATTTAATGATATTGCCTGATTTTGGACAATACTATGCAAGCAAACGGTAGTGGAGAGCATTCGGGCGAATTGTTCGATGCACGCCGTGAGATCGAGTCGCGGTTGCTTCGAATCAAGGAACTGGTTGCCGTCGGGCGCGGCGCCGACGCCCTTGTCCTGCTGGAACCGATTAATCTCAGACAACTGCCCGACGACCTGCGCGCAGATGCGCTGGAGTGTAGAGGCGATTGCCTCACCGAGCTATCCAGATACGCAGAGGCGCACGAAGCGTATCTACAGGCGCTGCCCTTACGCGGCGCGTCTACCAATCGCCGCGACGAAACCCTGCTCAAAACTCTCTGCAGCGCCATGCGCGTGCTGGACGCCGAACGTTTTCCTGCTCTGGTGCAACGGCTCAAGACCTCAGGGAGAGGCGAACCCATCATGCGCTATCTCCGACTGGAGGTGGAGCGGCTGTCTGCTAACAAGAAATGCTCCTGGGATTACTATCTCGTCGGGACAGCGGCGCATGAACCAGCCCTGCTGTCAGAACTTACCGAAATCAGCCAGAACCTTGCTCTCGGACGCTTGGAAGACGCGCTTGAGTTGCTGTATCCTCTGTTAGCGGGTGGACGGTTGTCGCTATGGCTGCAGGCAGCGCGGATACAGTACGCGCTCCAGCAAGACCATCAGATGAAGGCTCTGCTGGAACACGCGCTGGAGCATTTTCCCGACAGCTGGCGGTTGCATTACGCGCTGGGCTGGGGACTGGAGTTACTAATGATGCACGATCGGGCGGAATACTCCTATCGCCGCGCACTGAGGCTGTATCCGCAGTCTGGAGAAGCGTGGCTGGCTCTGGCGCGTGTCTTGAGACATCAGGGATTGCTTGACGAAGCGCGCGAGGCGACGCATGAGGCGCTGCGCTGGTGCTCGGAAAGTGGGTTCCCGCTTGCCCTGCGCGAGTATGCGTCCGCCGAGACTCTGCTGGTGGGGCTGATAGCGGCTCGACCGCTGAACCTACTTCCCTGGAGGCTCTGGCGTCAAGTGCAGCGTGCGGTGAAGTCGCTCCGACGCACGCATCGCTTCGTTCAAACCTGTTGGGAGAGAGTACGCGCCATGCGCGCCGTGCTTGAGACTGGCGAAGACGGGCAATCTGCGGAGTAAGTGTGTGGAGAGGAGGGCGCAAGGCGCATACAGGAGACACACTCGCCCCCATCAGGTACAATTCCGCCGCTATGAACCAAGCGTTGATACGCAACTTCTGCATCATCGCCCATGTCGACCATGGGAAGTCCACCCTCGCTGACCGCCTGCTGGAGTATACGGGCGCGATTCAGCGCGGGGCAGCTGTCGAGCAGGTGCTGGATACGATGGACCTGGAGCGCGAGCGGGGCATCACCATCAAGATGACCGCCGTGCGCCTGTCGTACACCGCCAAAGACGGCAACACCTACCAGCTGAACCTCATCGACACGCCCGGACATGTGGACTTCACCTACGAGGTCTCGCGCAGCCTTGCCGCGTGCGAGGGGGCGATTCTGGTGGTGGACGCCGCGCAGGGGGTGGAGGCGCAGACCATCGCCAACACGAACCTGGCGTACAATCAGGGGCTGGCGATTGTGCCCGTCATCAACAAAATCGACCTGCCCGCCGCCGAGCCAGAGCGCGTCAAAGAGGAGATGGAACACGCGCTGCTGATTGAAGCCGACGAGGTGATTCTCGCCAGCGCGAAGGAAGGGATTGGCATCGCCGAGATACTGGACGCGATTGTCGAGCGCGTGCCCCCGCCCAGCGGCGACCCGAACGCCCCGCTGCGCGCGCTGGTGTACGACTCGCACTACGACGCCTATGTCGGCGTGGTCGCCTATGTGCGCGTGGTGGACGGCAGCGTCAAGCCGGGCGATAAGATTATGTTCATGTCGAACGGCAAGACGTTCGAGGTGGCGCAGGTGGGCTATTTCACGCCGAAGCTGTGCCCGGCGCAGGCGCTACACACGGGCGAGGTGGGCTACATCACGGCGTCCATCAAGTCGGTCAAGGACGCGCAGGTGGGCGACACGATTACCGACGCGACGCGCCCCGCCGCCGAGCCGCTGCCCGGCTTCCGCAAGGTCAAGCCGATGGTCTTCTGCGGGCTGTACCCCGTGGAGGGCGACAAGTACGCCGACCTGCGCGACGCGCTGGAGAAACTCAGCCTCAACGACGCCGCCATCAGCTTCGAGCCTGAAAACAGCGCGGCGCTGGGGTTCGGGTTCCGCTGCGGCTTTCTGGGGCTGCTGCATATGGAGATTGTGCAGGAGCGGCTGGAGCGCGAGTTCGGGCTGGAGCTGATTGCCACCGCGCCCAGCGTCGCCTACCGCGTCTACACCGAAGACGGCAAGATGGTGGAAATTGATAACCCCACCCACTGGCCCAACCCCGGCAAAATCGAAAAAGTCGAAGAGCCGATTGTGAACGCGACGGTGATGGTTCCTAACGACTATGTGGGCGCGGTGATGGATTTGTGCATGAATCGGCGGGGCGAGTTTGTGCGGATGGAGTACCCCACGCCCCAGCGCGTGATTCTTTACTATCGCCTGCCGCTGAGCGAGATTCTGCTCGACTTTTACGACCAGCTCAAGACGCGCACGCGGGGCTATGCGTCGTTCGACTACGAGCCTGCGGGCTACCGCGAGGCGGACATGGTGAAGATTGACATTCTGATTAACGGCGACCCGGTGGACGCGCTGAGCTTTATTGCGCCGCGCGAGCGCGCCTATCCGCGGGCGCGGACGCTGGTGGAGAAGCTCAAGGATGTGGTGCCGCGCCAGCAGTTCGAGGTGCGTCTGCAGGCGGCGATTGGCGCGCGCGTGATTGCCTCCGAGACCATCAAGCCGTTCCGCAAAAATGTGATTGCCAAGTGCTACGGGGGCGACATCACGCGCAAGCGCAAACTGCTGGAACGCCAGAAAGAGGGCAAGAAGCGCATGAAGCAGGTCGGCGCGGTCGAAGTGCCCCAGGAGGCGTTCCTGAGCGTGCTGAAAGTGAGCGATTGAGGCGCTACTACCCGCCTTCCCCCGCAGGCAGCAGGTCGGTGACGGCGATGGGGACTTCAGGCTTGGCGACGGGGCAGATTGTCTCCCCCGCGCGGTACACCGCCTGCTGACGATAGCCGTACCCATACGGCTGCCCACGCATCGGCGCAGGCTCCCGAAACACCTCCAGCGCCCCCTCTACAAGGTTCACAATCCAGTATTCAGGAATCCCCGCCCACGCATAGAGGCTGGCTTTGGTGTGGCGATCCAGCCGCAGGGTGGTTTCGCTGACTTCGACCACCAGCAGCGCGCGGGTGGGGTGGGCGTGCGCGAAGTCGCGGATGGAACCCTCCACAACGGCGACATCGGGCAGGGGCAGGTCGCGCTCACTCAACGCCAGCGGCAACTGTCCCCGAACGACATATCCCTTTCCAAACGCCTGACGCAACGCTTCCTCACACAGGCTGATCGCGGTGGCGTGTGCGCTTTTCATCGGCAGCTCCTTTGCGATGAGTTCGCCGTTGATGAGTTCGATTTTCTCGTCGGGGTTTAGCACGCCCGCGTCGTACATACGCTCCAGCTCGGCGCGGGTGAACCGACGCCGGGGGTCTACCCGACTTGCAGGAGGGACGCGCGACAACACTTTCGCCATACCCATAGTATACCGCCTGAAGGCGCAACGGGTACACTTTGAGGCGATGCAACCGCTGGTGGGCGTGATTATGGGGTCTCAATCGGACTGGGAGACGATGCGCCATGCCGTCGAGACGCTCGAAGCGCTGGGCGTGCCGTATGAGGCGCAGGTTGTCTCGGCGCATCGGACGCCCGATCAGATGTTCGAGTATGCCCGCACGGCTGAATCGCGCGGGCTGGAGGTGATTATCGCGGGGGCAGGCGGCGCGGCGCACCTGCCCGGCATGACCGCCGCCAAGACGACGCTGCCCGTGCTGGGCGTGCCCATCGAATCGCACGCGCTCAAAGGGCTGGACTCGCTGCTCTCCATCGTGCAGATGCCCGCAGGCGTGCCCGTGGGCACGCTGGCGATTGGCAGGGCGGGCGCGATTAACGCCGCGCTGCTGGCGACCGCCATCCTCGCGAATAAGTATCCCCAGTTCCGCGACGCGCTGCACGCCTATCGCGCGCGCCAGACGCAGGCGGTGCTGGAAAAGCCCGACCCGCGAGCGGAGTAGGCGATGGAAGTGGGCGTTCTCGGCGGGGGTCAACTGGGCAGGATGCTCGCGCTGGCGGGCTATCCGCTGGGGGTGCGCTGCATAGTGTACGACCCTGCGCCCGACGCCTGCGCGGGGCAGGTCGCGCCGCACCTCTGCGCGCCGTTCGACGACGCCGACGCGCTCGTGCAATTCGCAAAGGGCAAGCAGGTCATCACCTACGAGTTCGAGAATGTGCCCGTCGCGACGGCGCGCCTGCTGGAAGCGCACGCGCCCGTGCGCCCGACGCCCCGCGCGCTGGAGCTGTTTCAAGACCGCCTGCTGGAAAAGCAGTTCCTGTACGCGGTGGGCATCCCAACGCCTGCGTTCGCGCCTGTGGACCCCGACCATCCCGACCGCGCGCTCTCGGAGGTCGGCTGCCCGTGCGTGGTCAAAACGCGCCGCGGGGGCTACGACGGCAAGGGGCAGATAGTTGCGCACACGCCCGACGAGTACCTGCGCGCCGTCGCCCAGCTCGGCAGCCAGCCGCTGATTGTGGAGGCGTTCGCGCCGTTCGAACGCGAAGTGTCGGTGATTGGCGTGCGCGGGCGGAACGGTGAGACGCGCGTCTACCCGCTGGTGGAGAACCACCACCGCGACGGCATCCTGCGCCTGTCGATCGCGCCTGCGCCCGACTCGGACGCCCTGCTGCCCCTCGCGCGCGGCTACATCGAGCGGCTCACGGCGGCGCTGGACTATGTAGGCGTGCTGGCGCTGGAGCTGTTTCAGGTGGGCAATCAGCTGCTGGCGAACGAGGTCGCCCCGCGCGTGCATAACAGCGGGCACTGGACGATTGAGGGCGCGCACACCAGCCAGTTCGAGAACCATCTGCGCGCGATTCTGGGGCTGCCGCTGGGCGGCATGGCGGCGCGGGGCGTGTGCGCGATGGTGAACCTCATCGGCGCCATTCCGCCGCTGGAGCCAATCCTGCGCATCGAGGGCGCACACCTGCACCTGTACGGCAAGTCGCCCCGCGCAGGACGCAAGGTCGGGCACATCACCCTCTGCGCGGACGGATACGCCTCCCTGCAGGAACGCCTGAGCGTAATTCTACCGCGTTAAGTGTCTTTGTAGTGAATTTTCAGCGACTCCCCCTGTCCGCGCATGCGCGTAATATGGAGTGCTGAAGCGGGAGCTTCAGCATGCGCGGAAGCTCCGCTTCCGCACTCCATATAGACAGCGCTGCACGCGCATATCACAATTCTCGCGCGAAGGCATTTAGCGACGCCGTTTGCCAAACGGCGACCATTTGCGCTGCTGCATCCGCTGCTGGAACTTGGTCATCTGCTTCATCAGCTTGCGCATCTCGAACAGCTGGTTCACCAGCGCACTGACCTCCTCCAGCTTCACGCCGCTGCCGCGCGCAATCCGCGCCTTGCGACTGTAGTTGATGATTTCGGGATGGCGGCGCTCCTGCGGGGTCATCGACAGGATAATCGCCTCCGCCCGCTTGAGCGCACGGTCGTCGATGGGCATGTCGCCGACCTGATTCTTAATCTGACTGAAGCCGGGCAACATCTTGATGAGCTGTTCGAACGGACCCATCTTGCGAATTTGTTGCATTTGCGCGAGCATATCCTCGAAGTCGAAGCTGGCGTCGCGCATCTTTTTTTCCAGCCGTTTCGCCTCTTCCTCCTGCATGGTCTGCTCGACGCGTTCGATGAGCGAGAGCACATCGCCCATGCCGAGGATGCGGCTGGCGACGCGGTCGGGGTAGAAGGGTTCGAGCGCGTCGGTGCGTTCGCCGACGCCGACGAATCGCACGGGCTTGCCGACGACCGCCTTGACCGAGAGGGTCGCCCCGCCGCGCGCGTCGCCGTCCATCTTGCTCATGATAACGCCCGTGAGTTCGAGCCGCTCGTGGAACGCCTGTGCGACATTGACCGCCTCCTGCCCCGTGGTGGCGTCCACAACCAGTAGCGTCTCGTGGGGCTGGAGCGCGGCGTGCATCCGTTGCAGTTCCTCCATCAGCGGCTCGTCGACCTGCAGGCGTCCTGCGGTGTCCACAATCAGCACATCGTTGCCCTGCGCGCGGGCGTGTTCGAGGGCGCGTTGCGCCGTACGCACGGGGTCCTGCGCGCCCGCCTGCTGCGGCGTGAACACGGGTACGCCCACCTGCTGCCCCAGCACCTCGAGCTGCTTGACGGCGGCGGGGCGCTGCAGGTCGCATGCAACAAGCATTGGATTGCGCCCCTGCGACTTCGCCCAGCGCGCGAGCTTGGCGCAGGTGGTCGTCTTGCCCGACCCCTGCAAGCCGCAGAGCATGAACACCGTCGGCGGGCGCGCCGCCCAGCGAATCGGCTCTGCCTCGCCTCCCAGCAGCGCAATCAGCTCGTCGCGCACAATCCGAATCACCTGCTGGTCGGGCGTGAGGCTCTTCAGCACCTCCTCGCCGACCGCCTGCTCGCGAATGCGCGCGATGAACTCCTTCACCACCCGAAAGTTCACATCCGCTTCCAGCAGCGCCAGCCGTATTTCGCGCAAGACCTCGTCGACGGTCTTCTCATCCAGACGCCCCTTGCCCCGAATACGCTCGAATATCCCCTGCAGCTTGTCGGTCAGGCTCTCGAACATAGCATGAGGATACCCGTTCGCATCGGGCGGGGCGCGCGACGCCCGCTGTAAGCGTATAACCTTGCGTTTATGGGGCAATTCTCGCAGTTTTGCGGGGATTCGCGTCCGCTTTGGGCAGGATTCCGAGTCTATAATAGATGGGCGCGCCTGTAAGTATCGGGCGTGCATCAACGCCACATAGCGGAGGTATGCGATGAAACGAATGGAGATGATGCGAATTGGCGCCGTGATTGCAATCGGCGCAATCCTTGCACAGACTTTTGTCTTTGCAAACTACACAATTGTCCACCGACGCACTTTCAACCTCAATTCGACCTTTGCAGGCGCGGAAGCGATTGGCGATGTCGCCTTCGACGGGAACAACCTGTATGTCAGCAGCTGGCACAACGCTTCGGGTACGCAGACCTTGCGCCTGACGCAGGTAGGCGACCTCAACACCCTGCTGAATACGAACAGCGGCGCGCTCACGCCGTCGGGCTGGAGCGTCACGGTCAGCGCGGCGGGCAGCTCGCGCGACACCCGACTGGTGTACCATAACAACTATCTGTACTGGGGGTACGGTCTGGGCGACGGCAACACCAGCAACACAGGGATTCGCAAATACGACCTGAGCGGCAACCTGGACACAAGCTGGGCAAGTTCGGGCACGCTGACCCTGTCGGGCGCAAGTGTCAACCGCTACGACACTATCGATATTGACCCCGGCTATTCTGGCAGTGGGGAGACGCTCGCGGTGGGCGTATTCGGCTCTACGATTGTGCGCCGTTTCAATCTGGGCACAGGCGCGAATGCGGGCAACGCAGGACCCGTGGGCGGTCAAACCTCCACGCGCGACTATGCCTTCGCGCCCAACGGCGACCTCTACATTCGCACGCAGGGAGCGATTGCTGTCGCGACACGGGCGGGAGTATCAGGCTCAGCCGCTTTCAACGCTCCGACAAACATCCAAACATGGAGTGAAGGGACGCTGGCGCAGGCGTTTGTCGCCTACATCCCCGTGAACGAGGTCTACTTCAGCGGTTTCTCCAGCCTCGTGCTTTACAACCAGCGCGTCACCGGTCAGAACAAGATATTCATCTACAATGTCGGCAACGGCGCAATTGTCGGTGTGAGCGAGTTAAACGGCTCGGAACTGGTCGACGATGGCAACAATCCCGTTGACTTCCAGAACACCTTCCTGAACGCCAGCTGGGGCTTTGCGAACGGGCGGATGTTTATCTTTGTCGTGAACGGCTTCACGGGCGGGGGCGTCGACACTGGCTACACTTCGGGCGGATTTGACCGCCTCGACATCTACGAGGTGGTGCCGGAGCCGGCGAGCATGCTGGCGCTGGGCACGGGTCTGGCGAGCCTGCTCGCGCTGCGCTGCCGCAAGAAGTAAGTTGTCTGTTGCCCTCACCCCCTTGCTCCCCCTCTCCCGAAGGTTCGGGAGAGGGGGATGTGTTTTGCGCGCGGCGGGCGAGGGGCTGGGGGTGAGAGCGACAAAACGCGCGTTTGTTGTTGTGGGCGCACGGTAATTACGAACTCTGGCAGCGCAGTTGTTATTACAGCTTCACCGCGCACTCTTTGCCTGCAGGATAGCTTCCCGCACTGCCAGCCCCGTTAGCACCGCCAGCGGCAGCGCGACGCCCAGCACGAACCCCAGCGCCATCGTCGCGCCGCCCTGCACTGCAAGGTAGGCAAGGATCAGCAGCAGCGGGTACTTCAGCGGATTGCTCAGCATAAACAGGCGCGGGAACAGCGCGTTCTGATGCGGCTTGAAAAAGCGCACAATCAGCACGAAGTGCCCGACCGCCCAGCCCAGCGCGAGCAGTCCCAGCGCCATCCCGACGCCCACCTGCCACACGCCTCCAGCGACGCTTGCGACAATCGCCAGCCCGCCCAGAATCGCCGTCCACCGCGCCACCTGTCGCGCGAGGCGCGCCGGGTCGTCCATCACGCTCACCGCCCGTCCTCCATCCGATTCAGCTTGTTCACCACGCGAATCATCTGCGCCAGCCCCGCGCCCATGCCCAGAATCGTGAGAATCATCGTCCAGGTCGGCGAAGCGCCCAGCCGCCCATCGAGCCAGTAGCCCGCCAGCGCGCCCAGAATCACGGGTCCCGCCAGCGAAAAGCCGATGGAGAACGCCAGACTGATAGCTCGCGTGTTGCGCTGGAAGGTCGGCGACGGCTCCGCGCCGGGTAGTTTGGGACGCTCGAAGTGTGCCTGCGGCGGTTCGGGCAGTTCGGGCGTCGGGGGCAGCTCAGGCGTGCGTCCCGCGTCATCGGGCGACGGCGTCCAGTGCGAATCGGTCATGGATCAGCCTCACCGCCTTCTCCACCTCGCTCTCGGGGATGATGCACGACAGCGACAGCTCCGAGTCCGCCGTCTGCCAGATGGGGATGCCCGCCTCCAGCAGCGTCTGGTGCAGCTCGGCGAACACGCCAGGCTGGCGACTGTAGCCGTCGGCAATCAGCGAGACCATCGTGCAGCCCTCGGCGATGGCAATTGGAATCAGTCGCACGCGCTCTGCCAGCCCCGCCTTGTGCAGCATATCCTGCTGAATCTGGCACAGCTGGCTGGGCTGCTCGCCGAACTGGAACAGGTAGAACACGCTCGGCTCGCCCATCGGCACAATCAGTCCGTCGAGCGTCGTGCGCACGGTGTGCCAGTGTTCGCGCGGGAAGGCGAAGCCCAGCCCCTCCTCGTCGACGCCCACGCCCTGCAGGTTCACGCCTACCCGCGCCATCAGCCGATAAATCTCCAGCTCCAGCGACGCCTTGTGTTCAGGATAGGGGATATAGAAGCTCAGGTACGCCAGTTTGCCCGTGTGCGTGACGCCCGTCAGCCGCCGTTGCCCGTTGGCGTGCGCCACCACGCGCGTGCCCGCCTCGTCGGTGAAGGTGCATTTGACCCACAGGGGGATGCCGTAGTCCATCGCGATTTCGGCGGCGCGGGGGTGCAGCACGCGCGCGCCCTGATGGGCAATCTCGGCGACCTCTTCGTAGCTCACTTCGGGCAGGGTAATCGCGTCGGGCACGAAGTCGGGGTCGGCGGTTTTGACGCCGTTCACATCGGTGTAAATCTCCACCGCTTCGGCGCGCAGGGCGGCGCCCAGCGCGGCGGCGGTTGTGTCGCTCCCGCCGCGCCCCAGCGTTGTAATCGAGCCGCGCGCGAAAATCGCGTCGGGGCGCGTGACGCCCTGAAAACCCGCCACTACGGGAATCCAGCCCTGCTCCAGACAGCGCAGCACGGGTTCGGGGTTAATCTCCAGAATGCGCGCGTTGCCGAACTCGTCGTCGGTGATGATGCCCGCCTGGTTGCCCGTCAGCGCGACGGTCGCGTAGCCCAGCGTGCGCAGCGTCTGCGCCATCACCACCGTCGAGATAATCTCGCCGCACGCCATCATCAAATCGCGTTCGCGCGGCGCGGGCGGGATGGTCGGGTCAATCCCCGTGAGCAAATCTACCAGCGTATCGGTCGCGTAGGGCGCGCCGCGCCTGCCAATCGCCGACACCACCACCACAGGCTTCGCGCCCGATTCGATGCACTGAATCACCTTGCGCGCCGCCATCAGCCGATGCTCCGGCGTGTCCACGCTCGTCCCGCCGAACTTCAGCACCCGTATGCGCATCGCGAATCAGTGTACCCCAGCAGGCTACTCGTAGCGCAGCGCGACGATGGGATCCAGATTCGCCGCCCGCCACGCGGGGTACAGCCCGAACACCACGCCCACCGACGCCGAGAACAGGAACGCGCCAATCCCCGCCCACAGCGGGAAGTAGAAGGTCAAGCCGTTGTCGCCGAAGGCGTCCGATTGCTTCGTCGCCCACTCAATCAGCTCGCCCATGCCCCAGCCCAGCGCCATGCCAATCAGCCCGCCTATCGTCGCCAGCGTCGCCGACTCGATCAGAAACTGCGTCAGGATGTGCCAGCGCTGTGCGCCGACCGCCTTGCGCAGACCAATCTCGCGCGTGCGCTCGGTGACCGACACCAGCATAATGTTCATAATGCCAATCCCGCCCACCAGCAGCGCCAGCCCTGCGATGCCGCCCAGCAGCACGCCAAACAGCGAAATCACGCGCGTAATCGCCGACAGGATGCTCTCCAGCGTGTCGACGCGGAAGTCGGGCTGGTTGTTGTGCAGGCGCATCAGCGTCTCCCAGATGGCGTCCATCGCGGCGGGGGTCTGCTCGCGCGAGTGCGGCATCGCCATGATGATGCTCAGCGTTTCGTCGCCCGCCCAGCGGCGCAGCGCGGCGTTCAACGGGATGTAGACCCCCTCGTCGAGGTTCTCGCCGAAGCCCCGCCCGCGCTTTTTCAGCACGCCAATCACCTGCGCCTGCGTGCCGTCCACCAGCACTGACTGCCCGATGGGGTTCTCCTTGCCGAACAGTTTCTGCGCGGTGTCGTACCCCAGCACCAGCAGCTTCTCGCCCTGCGCCAGCTCGGCAGGCTCGAAGAAGCGTCCCTGCTCGATTTCCAGCGCGCGCGCCGTCAGGTACGACTCGTTCACGCCCGTCAGCGGCGCGCGCACCTTCTCGGCGCGGTAGACCAGCTCCTTCTCGCCCAGCCCGCGCTCGGCGGCGACGACGCGCAGCTCCGGCAGCTGGCGAATTGCTTCCAGATCGGCGACGGTCAGCCCCTCCACTGTGCCCCCGCGCGATTCGCGGCGGATGCGCTCCGACGGGTCGAACGCCACGATAATCACATCGGAGCCAAGCTTTTCGAACTCCTGCACCACACTGGCGCGCGCGCCCTCAATCAGCGCGACCATCACCACCACTGCCATCACGCCGAAAATCACGCCCAGCATCGTCAAAAACGAGCGGAGCTTGTGCGTGCGCAGGGTGTCCAGCGCCACCCAGAGCGATTCCAGCGTCCCCACAGGCGGGATTATACCTTCTCAGCCGTTGCCGTGCGAGACCTCTCTCCCAAACCGTTCAGCAGGTACAATTCCCGTATGCACGACTCGCTGTATCCTGCGGAGGAAGCGCTCGCGCCTGACGACCTCGAGCGGGTGTACGCGGAGCAGGCGGCGGAGGCGTCCGCGCTCTACACCGCCCGACGCGCGAACGACCTCGACGGCGCGACTTGGACGCGCTACTCCATCTCCATCTGGAGCGACCTGCGCAAAACACCCGAAGAGGCGTCGCTGAAACACCCCGCGATGTTCCCGATGGCGCTGCCCGCCCGCCTGATCGAGTGCTTCACACGACAGGGCATGACCGTGCTGGACCCGTTTCTGGGCGTGGGCAGCACCCTGCTGGCAGCGAAACGGCTGGGCAGACACGGAATCGGGATTGAACTCAACCCCGAATACGCCCGCATTGCCGAACAGCGCGTCAATACGCTCACGCTCGAACAGGAATGGGACGACCAACCGCTGTCCGTCACGAGCCAGATTCATGTCGCCGACGCGAACGATGTAGACCAGTTGATACCGCCTGAAAGCGTGGATCTGGTCGTCACCTCGCCGCCCTACTGGGACATCCTGCTGGAGAAGCGCACGGCGGACTACAAGCCCATCCGACACTACGGCGATGCGGCGAAAGACCTGGGCAAAATCCGCGACTATCGCCAGTTCCTGCACGCACTGCAGCAGATTTTTCGCAAAATTCACGCCGTGATGCGACCAGACGCCTACTGCTGTGTCGTGGTGATGGACATCCGCAAAAAGAATCGGTTCTATCCCTTCCACAGCGATCTGGCAAGCAGCCTCGAGGAGATAGGCTTTGTGTACGACGACCTGATCATCTGGGACAGGCGTCATGAGTATAGCAACCTTCGACCGCTTGGTTATCCTGCCGTATTTCGCATAAACAAGGTGCATGAGTACATTCTCATCTTTCAGAAAGCGGAGGGTGAGTTCGGTTGTCAAGCCAGCTATTGCGCTGATAATTTCGCCTGAGGGCGTCGCTGCTTCGCTTCAGAGAGCGTCCCTCATGCCGCATGGCGCGCTATGAACATCCCCCATCAGTCGCGAACGCGCACCAGCTCGTCCACAGGCACTGCCCATTCGGGCGCGAACAGCGGCGTGAGGTGTTCACCGAGCGTATAGCGGCGCACTGATCGGTACGAATCGCCGGCAGGTTCGCGATAGACCTCCACGCACGCCTCTGACAGGTTCACCAGCCAGCATTCGGGGATGCCCGCCCGCGCGTAGACGCCCAGTTTCAGTTCACGGTCGCGCGCGAGGGAGGTTGCCGCCACCTCAATCACCAGCAGAGCGGTTGTCGGGTGCTGCGCAGCGTAGTCATCCACACCCCCAGGCACAACGGCAAGGTCGGGAATCAGTTCACTCGCGCCCAATCGGAGAGGCTTCTCCGCGCGCAGGTGCCAGTCGCCTGCAGGCAGTGTGAACATGCGATACATCAGGCGCGTACAGACGGTCGCGTGTTCGGGTCCTTCAGGGGGCATGGCGTAGATGTCTCCTTCGATGAGTTCGTAGCGTGTGGAGTCGTCGAGGACGCCCGCCTCACCGAGACGATAAAACATCTCTGGCGTGAAGCGCAGCCGCCCTGCAGAGAGGCTCTCTGCCCCTTCAAGTGGGTGCAGTTCCAGCCGACTCGCCATCGGGTTCAGTATACCCCGCCGAAACAGGAATCGGCGGCGGGTGGGCGAATTTGGGGTGTGATGTTTCGGACGCGCATCGCGCCCCCGCTGCTGGGCGCAGGGATTGTGCTGGCGGTGCTGGGCGCGCTGGTGCTGGCGGCGGGCAAGCCGCTGGGCGAAAGCTTTCAGATTATCCTGCAGGGCGCGACAGGCTACCCGCGCGGCGAGGCGTTCGGTCCGCTGGATGCGTGGGACGCCGTGCTGCACGATATGACGCTGCTGCTGCTGACGGGGCTGGCGGTGGCGGTCGCGTTGCAGGCGGGGTTATTTAATATTGGCGCGGCGGGGCAGCTGCTGGTGGGCGCGCTTGTGGCGGCGTGGGTCGGCGGGCTGACGGGCGCGCCTGCGCCGTTGCACCTGCTGCTGACGCTGCTTGCGGGCGCGGCGGCGGGCGCGCTCTGGGCGTTCCCACCCGCGTGGCTGCGCGTGCGCCGCGGCGCACACGAGGTCATCTCCACCATCATGTTCAACTACATCGCGCTCTATTTCACGCACTGGCTGGTGACCGAACGGCTTAAAGACCCTGCGGGCGACGCGCCGCAGACCGCGCCGATTGCACAGGCGGCGCAGCTGCCCCTACTGCGCGAGGAGTTCCTGCAGGCGAACTGGGGGCTGGGGATTGCCGTGCTGGTCGCGCTGGGGCTGTGGCTGGCGCTGTACCGCACGGTGTGGGGCTACGAGACGCGCGCGACGGGAGCGAACCGCGACGCGGCGGAGGCGGCAGGCGCGCCCACCGCACGGCGCATGACGCAGGCGATGCTCCTGTCGGGCGCGCTGGCGGGGCTGGCAGGCGCGATTGAAGTGTGCGGCGCGCAGTATCGATTCTTCGAAGGCTTCCCCGCCGAGTACGGCTTCGATGGGATTGCGGTCGCGTTGCTGGCGGGCAATCATCCTGCGCTGGCGATGCTCTCGGCGTACCTGATGAGCGCGCTGCGCAGCGGGGCGTACCACCTGCACGCCGAGACGGGCGCGCCCAAAGAGATTGCCGTCGTGGTGCAGGCGGCGCTGATTCTCTATGTCGCGGCGGTCTACCTGCGTCGGCGGCGCGTGGAGGGCTAACGATGGGCGAGATTTTCGACGCGCAACTGTTCGGCACGGCGATTCGTCAGGCGACGCCGCTGATTCTGGCGGCGCTGGGTGGGCTGATGAGCGAGCGGGTGGGCGTGATTAACATTGGGCTGGAGGGCAAGATTCTGATGGGCGCGTTCGCCGCCGCGCTGGGCGCGCTGCTCTCTGGCTCGCCGCTGGTGGGGCTGGCGTGCGCCGTGCTGGTCGGGTTGACCCTCGCGCTGCTGCACGCTGTCGCCACGCAGGAGCTGCGCACGGACCACATCGTCAGCGGGGTAGCGATTAACCTGCTCGCGCTGGGGCTGAGTACCTACCTGTTTCGGCAAATCATCGTGCCGCGCGAGGAAGCGGGCGAGTCGTCGGTGGTGGCGATGTTCGGCGCGGCGCGGCTGGGCGGGCTGGAGAACCTGCCCGTGCTGAACGCCCTGCTGAAAGACCAGAGCTGGTTGACGCTGTTCGCGCTCGTACTGCCGTTCGTGTTGCTGATTATGCTCACGCGCACGCGCTGGGGGCTGCGCGTGTACGCAGTGGGCAACGATTCGGTCAAGGCGCGGATGATGGGCGTGCCTGTGAAGCGGCTGCGCTATCTGGGCGTGCTGTGGTCGGGCGCGCTGGCGGGCATGGCGGGCGCGTTTCTGGTGCTGGCGGCGACGGGGCAGTTCCGCGAGAACATGAGCGCGGGACGCGGCTTCATCGCGCTCGCCGCGCTAATCTTCGGCAGATGGCACCCGCTCGGCGCGGCAGGCGCGGCGCTGGGGTTCGGCTTTTTCGAGGCGCTCCAGATGCGCCTGCAGGGGCAACCGCTGTTCGGCGTGCAGCTGCCGACCGACCTGCTCTTGATGCTGCCCTACCTGCTCACGGTGATTGCGCTGATGGGGCTACTCGGCAGGATGAAGCCGCCTTCGGATCTGGGCAACTAATCCTCCAGCAGGTACAGCACGAGGCACTTGCACGCGCCGCCCGACTTGATGAACTCGGTCATCGGAACCTCGTGTACCGTGTAGCCGCGCTCCTCCAGATAGAAGCGCAGAATCGGGCAGCCCGCAGGCATCACCACCTGCTTTCCAATCACCACCGAGTTGCAGGCGAACTTGAGCGCCTCTTCGGGGCTGACAGGAATCGTCTCGAAGTGTTGCTCAATCACGCGCCGCGCGTACCAGTCGAACGCCTCCGGGTAGTAGGCGACCAATCGCCCGCCCAGCGGTAGAAAGCAGGTGTCCAGATGATACCAGCGGTCGTCCACCAGCTCGAGGCTCAGCACCTGCTTGCCCGTGAGCTGGCTCAGGTAGCGGTGCGCGCAGATGTCCGTGCGCTTCAGATACCCCGCCACAATAATATCATCAATCAGAAAGGCGTCCCCCTCGCCCTCGAACGCGCAGTTGGGGGGCATGTAGTGAATCGTGTAGCCCTGCTCGCGGAACCAGTGTTCAAAATACGGCTCCTCCACCTGCCGTTCGGGGTGTCGGAATCGCGACAGTACAAGCTGTTTGCCCGGCAGGGGCAGCCCCGCGTTGGCGGTGAACACCATATCGGGCGCTTCGGACGCCTGCTCAATCAGGCGCACGGGCACGCCCACCCGCTCGGTGAGCGTCTGGTAGAGCTGCTCCCACTGCTTCCATGCGAGTTGTCGGTCGGGCTTGTCGCTCAGGTGCATCCAGGCGTTGATTTCGTAGAGCAGGTCGTATGCGCTGGGCGCGCACATCAACAGCTCAGCCACACGGGTCGCGCGTTCACTCGTTGTCTGCATCGGCGTCGTCTGCATCGGCGTCTCCAATTGCTTCGACGGTTGTGCGTCGCAGGTATCGTATTCTACGCACGCAGGCGCAGGCAAGTTTCCCCTGCACGGCAATTATGCCACAGTTTGGCGCGTTTCTGCCTGAGTAGGTTCCCCATCCACGCGCTCGCGCCACTGGGCGAGCGACTGTGTTGCTTCGAACCCGCGCCGCACGCCCACTCGCCAGCCCCAGACCCATAAGCCGATTGCCCACAGCGCGGCGTAGGGCAGGTACCACAGGCTGTCGACGCCTGTCCATCCCCCATAGACGCCCCACCAGGGATGGATGCGCAGCGCCCAGTCGCCCAGCGCGCCCAGCGCAGGCATCGCCAGCAGCCGCGCGCTCAGACGAAAGACCCACCCGACGCCAATCAGCAGTCCCAGCCCCGCCAGAACAATCATCACCCCGTAGGAGGCGAGCTGCGCCATGTTATCGAGTGCGACGCGATGGGCGCGCGTATTGATGAAGTAGCCATGCACATAGTCGCCCTGCAGATGAGTCGGGTGAGCGCGGTAATAAGCGAGCGTCCAGATGAGAATTGCCTGCCCCAGCAGCACGAAGGCGATCCACAGATACACCGTCCAGAAGAGCAGTTTCGCAGGCGCGACCCACACGCCCGACGCCAGCCCGATGGACAGGTACAGCGCGCCCGCCGTCAGCCCATGCAACGCCCACTGCCACACAATCCCGCCCCACGGATAGGACAGCGCCCTGCGCAGCGGTCGGGGACGACGCGCAATTCCGTAATAGCCCAGCAGCGGCGCGAGCGTCAGGTTCAGCAGCGTCGTGAGCGTCAACAGTCCGAATAGCCACCGCTCCGCGCGGGCGACATCATCAACATACGCCTCCGCCAGAACCGCCGCATGCACCCCCACGAACACTGTCCAGAACGCCGTTCCGCCCCAGCGCAGCGCGCGATAGGCGGTATCCGACCACCAGTCGCGCCACTGCGCCGCGGCGACCGCCGCCCAGAGACCGAACCCCAGCGTGAAGAGCAATCCCCACAGCATCGGGCGCCAGCCCTCGCCCAGCAAGCCCCTGTAAAGCAGCACGGGCGCGGTAATCGGCGAGAACGCCCAGAGGGGCAGTCCCGTCAGCGGGAACAGTTGCGCGAAGACAGCGGGAAGCGCCGTCAGAGCAAGCCCCGCCAGCGCGGTGAGCGTCACGAGCGTCGTGTACCAGTTCGTTCGGCGCGTGTTCGCGGCAGGCGGCTGCGCCTGGTCGGAATAATACTCGCGCATGCTGAAAGCTTCCAGACACGCGCCGAAACAGTGCGCGCCCAGCGTCATGCAGGCAATCGCCGCCCAGCCCCAGAGAGGCGCGCCCAGCACAGACAGCAGCCATAGCGCGGCGGGGGTCAGCAGCATCAGCACAAGCCCTGTGAGCGCGGTCGTCGCCGCTGCGCGCCCCAATACCACCCCCAGCGGGTGCAGCTCCGTCAGATACAAATCGCTCAGCGGGCGCGTCTTGTACACATCCTGAACCATCCGAAACGCCAGCGGCGCCTGCACCGTCAGTGAAAACGCCGCGAGCCATCCCAGCAGATATGCAGGCAGGAACGGCATGGCGCGAACGCTTGCCAGGACCACGCGCGGGGCAGTCGCCGCCAGCGCCGCAACGGCGACGCACATCAGCGCGCCCAGCGCCAGCGCGGTGAGCGCAAGCGCCCAGTATCGCCGCGTGCGCACATAGCGCCGATACTCCACCCAGAAAACCGCCGCCGCATCGCGCAGAATCACCACCATGCGCCCTCCTGCGAGACGGGTTCGGGTTCAGGCGCGTCGAGGGCGCGCTGGAGCCGTTGCGCCGCCAGCGGCGCCAGCAACCGAACCATCCCCAGCGCCACTGCCCCGTGCAGCGCGCCCCACAGCGGGTGCAGCACCCACGCGCACGCCGCCGCGCCCAGCGGCGGGAACACCAGCGACAGCCAGAACTCCCCGCGCGTCGCCCACGCCCACGGCGACTGCGCCATCGCCTGCAACGCGCCCGACGATTGCCACAACAGAGTCACATACACCCCGCCCAACGTGCCGCCCACCCCGACCAGCAGTTGCATCAGCCCGCTCGCCACCTGCCAGATTAGCGTCGCGCGCGGGCTGACCAGCAACGCCGTCAGCGTTTGCCATAGCAGCGCCCAGCCCAGATAGCACAGCCCGACCCGCACGCAATACACCATTGCCGTCAGCAGCGAACCATACACCAGCGTCGCGCCCGCAATCAGCAACGGCGCGCCCCACAACAGGAAAATGCGCATCGCGCCCGCAATCGCGTAGGTCGTGTATGCGCCGTGTAGCAGGTCGTCCCCACCCAGCCGCGTCAGGCGCAGAAACGCCGAAGTGCCCTGCGCATGCTCACGCTGCAGCATCGCCAGCAGCGCGTTGTACACCAGCGGCGCAAACGAAAGCCCCAACCACACCACCAGTAGCAAGAGGCGTCTTCCGTGAAGCAGGCTCAAAATCCCGCCCGGCGTGAGCGCGTAGGTGAGCAGCGCGAGCGTCGCCAGCCCGTACAGGATCAGGGCGCGTCTGCCGTCGCCCGCCTGCCAGAAGCGCGGCTCGGTCGGCGGCACGCGCGCCCTAGACGCCATCTCCGCCAGAATCGCCTGCACGCGCTCACGGTCGCCTTGCCGAACCGCCCGATCCAGCTCGCGCCCCAGCAGTTGCGTGCGCGAGTCGAGCGCGCGCTGCAACTCAATCCGATTCCAGCGTCGCAGCAGCCACACCGCCGCGTTGTCCGAAAAGTACCGCCGCCACCACCCTGTCAATCCACTGAAACGAATACCTGAACCACCTCCTTCACATCCGCCCCTCGAATCTGGATAGGTTCGCATGCATTCGGGTCGCTTGTCGCTGTGAGGTAGAGATACGCGCCTTCGGGGATGGGCGCCTTCAGGGGCGCGCGCGCCGTCTGCCCGCCCGAAAGCCTGCCGAGCTGCCAGAGCGTGCGCGGCTCCTGATCGCGCGCCTCGCGCACCAGCAGGCGCAGATTCAACAGCGGATGCGCCGAGCGATTCGACACGACCACCGTCTGCCCCACACGACGCGCGCGCACGCGCGGGAACCGCGTCGCAGGACACAAATAAGTCAGCTCCATCACGGTCCAGCCAGCGGTTCGAATCGTTGCGCTCGACTCGGTCAGCCCACGCGCCTGCGGCGACGGCTCCACACGCAGTAGCAGCGCGCCCTCTGGCAGGCGGATTGTGTGCGCGCCTGCCTGCAGAGTGCCCTGCACGCTCCCCGCCTCGACGGCGAGCGCGTCGCTGGCGATGGCGAGTGTGCGGTACGCCGTGAGCGGCTGGCTCTGCGCACGCGGCGCGGCGAGCAGAACACAGGCGCATGCGGCGACCGTTATCCCCGCAAGGGGCGCGAAGACCGACGCCAGCCGCCGCCGACGGCGCAGCCACGCCGCGAGCTGCCACACCCCCACACAGTAGACGCCCAGCACGCCGACGCCCCACCACACACGCGCCACGCGGGACTCGGGCGGGGTAGACTTCGCGCGTGTGAAAGTCCCCTCGATGCGCTCCGTCGGGAACGCGCTGCTGGAAACGATTGTCTGGAGCATCGCGGGCAGGTGTTGCCAGCCGCGCCACGCAGGGGCGTTCAAATCGCCCAGAAAGAGGTACAGGTTGCCCCCGCCGAACGCGCGATAGAGCAACACAGGCGTGCGCGCGTCGCCCAGAACCACGCGATAGCCATTGAGCGACTCTGGGCGCAGCAGTCGCACTGGCTCGCGCGGCGGCGCGTACGAACCCAGATTCGGGCGCACGGGCGCGTCTCGCAGCGACAGGCGCGGCGTCAGGTCGGCAAGCGGCAGCAGGTTCGCTCCCGCGCCAAACGAACCCGCCGAGACCACCAGCGTCCCGCCCAGCGCCAGCCACACCCGAATCGCTCCCCACTGCGCGTCTGAGAGCCGCTCCGCGCCGTCAGTCAGCACCATCAGCGGCAGCCCCAGCAACGCGCGCCAGTCGTCGGGCAACTCCACAGGACGCATGTAGTAGGCGTGCAACGGCGGGCTGAACGCCTCATGGTCTGTTGCCAGGGCGGAGCCAAACGGCAGGCGAATCTGCTGCAGCCCCTCCCAGCCGCCGATACTGTCGCCCACGAACACCACAGGCAGGCGCGTGTGCAGCGGCGTCGGCAGCTCCTGCACAATGCGCTCGCCGTCTTCACCCGCCCACACCAGACGCCAAAACGCATATCCGCCGAAGGGGGTTTGCGCTGGCGCGGCGAAGTAGAGACGCTTGCGCGCCCCCGTCGCCAGATCCAGCGGCTCGACAATCCTGCCGCCGCCCAACTCCAGCGTCAGCGCGCCGCGCGTGTCGCTCCCTTTGCGCTCGATGTCCACTCTGTAGACCGCAAGATGCGCCATCGCCTCGTCGTCCAGCAGCGGGCGCGCCTTGAGCAGCGTTTGCGCCAGCCCAGCCGAACTGACGAGCGCCCACACGCCAAACACCATCCCGATGCGCACGCCGCATCGATTCGCGAAGTTGGAGGCGACCTCCTGCCAAGCGATGATTCTGCGTCCGAATGTGCTATAATAGAAATCGTATTCTGAGGGAGCGCATGGCAGAGCTAAAACAGGCGGAGATAGCGAAGCTGGCGGGCGTCTCGCAGGCGACAGTGTCGCGTGTGCTGAAGGGCGACCCGCAGGTGAACATGGAGATGCGCGAGCGCGTGCTGGCGGTTGTGCAGCAGCTGGGCTATGTGCCCGACGCGCGGGCGCAGTCGCTGCGCTCGCAGCGCACCCGCCTGCTGGGACTGGTCATCCATCGCGCCCCCGACGCGCTGGCGGGCGATCCGTTCTTTAGCGCGCTGATTGCAATGATTGTTGAGCAGGCAGGCAGATACGATTATCACTTGTGTGTGGATACGGCGCGCACGGCTCGCTCCCAGCGCGCAATTTACGAAGAGCTGCTGCGCACCCGCCGCGTCGATGGGTTGATTCTGGTCGAGTCGGAGACGCACGATCGCCGTATCGAGCGGCTCAGTCGCGAGGGCTTCCCCTTCGTGCTGATTGGACGCTACGACCCGGAAGACGCCGTCTGCTCGGTCGACAACGACAACATCGGCGCGGCGTTTCTGGCGACCGACTACCTGCTGCGCACAGGGCGTCGGCGAATCGCCTATCTGGGCGGTCCGGCGGGGCTGACCGTCACGCGCGACCGCCTGCAGGGGTACAAAACCGCGCTGGAGTCGCATGGCGTCGGCTATGACCCCAGCCGCGTCGTGTTCGCAGACTTCAACCCGCGCAGCGCGGCGAGCGCAACGACCGAGCTGCTGCGCCAGAATCCGCCCCCCGACGCCATCGTCGCGCTGGACGATATGCTGGCAATCGCTGCGATGCGCACGGCGAAACAGCACGGGTGTCGGGTTCCCGAAGACCTCGCGCTGATTGGCTTCAACGACAGTCCCCTGTGCGAGTATGTCGAGCCACGCCTGACCTCTGTCGCCGTCGAAATCCCCACACTGGCGCGCAAGGCGACAGAGTTGCTGATTGAACTGGTCGAGGGGCGCGAGCCGAGCCTCCGACGCCAGATTGTGCCCGCGCGACTGGTCAAGCGCGACTCGGCGTAGGCTACTTGCCCTTGAGCGCGCCGATAATCTGCTGCACGCCCTCCCGCGCGTCGGCGAACAGCATCAGCGTGTTGTCCGCCGCAAACAGCGGGTTCGGAATGCCCGCAAAGCCCGGACTGAGGCTGCGCTTGATGACCACCACGCTGCGCGCTTTGTCCACATCCAGAATCGGCATCCCCGCAATCGGGCTGTTGGGGTCGGTGCGCGCCAAAGGGTTCACCACATCGTTCGCGCCAATCACTATCGCCGCGTCCACCTGCTCGAACATCGGGTTGATTTCGTCCATCTCCTTGAGGCGGTCGTAGGGCACATCGGCTTCCGCCAGCAGCACATTCATGTGTCCGGGCATGCGCCCCGCGACGGGATGGATGGCGAACAGCACCTGCGTACCGTTTCGTTCCAGCAGTTGCATCAGGTCGCGCACTGCGTGCTGCGCCTGCGAGACCGCCATGCCGTAGCCGGGCACAATCACGACCGTGCGCGCGCCCTCCAGCAGCATCGCTACCTCGTCCGCCGACGCCGCCTTCACGCGCCCGCCGTACACATCCTCCGCCTTCGGACCCGCCTCCGACGGAACCCATACCCCGAACAGCACATTGCGCAGGGAGCGGTTCATCGCGCGGCACATAATCATCGTCAGAATGATGCCCGACGCGCCGACCAGCGACCCCGTGATGATGAGCGCGTTGTTGTTCAGCACGAAGCCCGTCGCCGTCGCCGCCAGCCCCGAATAGGAGTTCAGCAGCGCAATCACCACGGGCATATCCGCGCCGCCAATCGGAATTACCAGCAGCAGCCCCACGATTGACGCGACCGCCAGCAACGCCCAGTAGTAGCCAATCGCCGTTGGGTTCAGCGTGAGCATCACGCCCAGCCCGATTGCTACCAGCAGCAGCGCGCCGTTGATGTAGTGCAGAAAGGGTATCTGCAGGGGGTTGTCGCCGACGATGCCCTGCAGCTTCGCGAAGGCAATCAGGCTCCCCCAGAAGGTCACTGCGCCGATGACGCCCGACGCGGCGGCGGCAGCGGTCAGTTGCGCAAGCGGCACGCCGGGTTGCGCCTCTGGGAGCGCGCTCTCCACCACGCTCGCGCCCGCCACCAGCGCGGACGCCGCCCCGCCGAAGCCGTTCAGCACCGCCACCATCTGCGGCATGGCGGTCATCGGCACGCGCAGCGCCATCACCGCGCCTACCAGCGCGCCCACTGCCGCCCCCAGCACAATCCACTCGAAACTCAGAATCTGGCGGTCAAACAGCGTGGCGAGGATTGCAATCAGCATGCCCGTTGCGCCCAGCCGGTTCCCTCGCACCGCCGTGCGCGGATGCGACAGCCCCTTTAGCCCCAGCACAAACAACACAACCGCCAGCAGGTACGCCAGATTAACTATCGCCGCGCTCATCGGCGCGAATTGTACCTGCTCGCAACGCACCTCTGCTCTCAGACAGAGAAATGAGTGCTGCAAAGGGTACAATTCCCTGTGGAGGTGCTGTTATGGCAACATCCGCTCTGGAACGCCTGAAGGAAGCGATAGAGCATCTCAGCCCAGAAGAGCAGCAGGAGCTTATGGCGCACCTGAAGCGCCAGATTAGTGGGGCGCGCCCGCGCCGTAAGTGGGCAGAGATTGCTGGCAAAGCCCCCTATCCGCTGGCTGGCGAAGACGCTCAGGAGTGGGTCTCACACACCAGGCGTCAGGCATCCCACAGGCGCGACAGGTATCACTCCGGCCAGCCGTGGAAAGGCTCCCATGGACGGCTCACATAGTCCGCAAAGGCAAATGCGAGCATGATAATCAGCCAGAAGAAGCCCGCGCCCGCAAAGAGCCACGCCAGCTTGCCGCTGAAGCGCACATGCATAAAGTTCATAATCACAATCGTCGCCTTCCACACGGCAATCGTGAGCGCAATCACCACGCCCAGCCAGTTCGGCACATTCGGAATGTAGCCCGCGACGACCGTCAGCACCAGCAGCGCCATCAGCCACCACAGCGTGCGCGTATACAGCGACACGGGATGCACATGCGAATCGCTATGTCCTGCCATAACTTACCTCCCGATGAGATACAGCAGCGGGAACAGGAAAATCCACACAATGTCCACCAGGTGCCAATAGAGCCCGGTCATCTCCACAGGCATAAAGTCAGCAATCGGTTTGTTTTTGAGATGGTCGATCCACGCGCGCCCAATCAGAACGCCGATGATAATCATCCCGATTAACACATGCAAGCCGTGCAGTCCCGTCATCACGAAGTAGAAGCCGAAGAACAGGCGTGTGCGCTGTTCGAACTCTTCGGGGGTAACCTTCGTGAAGGCGGTGAACTGCCCGTCGCGCGTTTTGCCAAGCTCGTAGAATTCGCGCCCGTTCTCCTCCACCACGCGCAACTCGCCTTTTTCCTGGGCGTGATGCACCACTGAATGCGCGTCGTAGTCGCCGCCGGGGAAAAGATGATGCTCGAACTTCGCGCTGTATTCGAAATACTTATTTACCATAAACACGCCTGCGAAAATAAAAGTCAAAAACAGATAAAACGCCTGTCTTTTGTGGCGGTTTTGCATCGCGGCGCGGACGGCGCGCGCCATCGTGTAGCTACTGAAAAGCAGCACGAAGGTGTTCAGCGTGCCGATGGGGACGCTCAGCTCGTGGTGGGCGAGGGTGAACTCCATCACATACTTGAAGCGATAGATGGCGTAGGCGGCGAAAATCGCGCCGAAAAAGAGCACTTCCTGCACGATGAACGCCCACATCCCGATCAGGTAGGATGTGTTCTGCTGCTCCATCGTCTCGAACTGCTCGCCCAGAATGCCGTCGCCGTGATGATGCCCGTCCGTTGCGTGTTCCAGCGTAGCGGTCTTCTCCAGTTCCTTCACGCTCACAGTTGGTTAGCCTCCTCCGCCTTTGTAAGTGTACCTGATGGGGCGCGCGAGCGGCTCGCGCGCCCCCAAGCGTTGCGTTATCCGTCCTTGCCGCCGACGACCACCGGGCGCGGCTTGGGCACGAAGCCTGTCGGCTCCTCAGGATGCCCGTAGTCGTAGGCAGGGCGCGTGACAATCGGTGTGCGCTCGAAATTGTGGGGATCGGGCACGGGGTCCACCAGCTCCCACTCCAGCCCGCGCGCGCCCCACGGGTTGCGCTCCGTGACGACCTTGCCGTACTTGAGCGACCAGGTGAGGTAAATCACGGGCAGCAGGTAGCCCAGCCCCAGCACGGACGACCCTGCGGTGGAGAGCACATTCAGCACCGCCCACTCTTCGGGGTAGCTGTGGTAGCGGCGCGGCATGCCCATGTAGCCCAGAATGAACTGCGGGAAGAAGGTCAGGTTGAACCCGACGAACACGAGCATGGCCGCAAGCTTGCCCCAGCCCTCGGGGTACATGCGCCCCGTCATCTTTGGCCACCAGAAGTGCAGCGCCGCCAGATAGCCCATAATCGCGCCGCCCACCATCACATAGTGGAAGTGCGCCACGATAAAGTAAGTGTCGGTCAGATGCACATTGGTCGCCATCGCCGCCAGGTGCAAGCCCGTCAGCCCGCCAATCACGAACAGCCCCATGAAACCGAGCGCGTAGAGCATCGGCGTATCCCAGTGAACGCGCCCCTTCCAGATGGTCGCCATCCAGTTGAAGGTCTTAATCGCCGACGGGATTGCCACAATCCAGGTCAGGAACGAGAAGACAATCCCCGCATACATCGACTGCCCCGTGCTGAACATGTGGTGTCCCCACACAAGGAAGCCGATGATGGCGATGGCGAGGCTGGAGAAGGCGACGAAGTGGTAGCCGAACACGCGCCGCTTGCTGAACGCCGAAATCACTTCGCTGATGACGCCCATCGCGGGCAGAATCATGATGTAGACCGCCGGGTGCGAGTAGAACCAGAACAGGTGCTGGTACAGAATCGGGTCGCCGCCCAGATTGGGGTCAAAGATGCCGATACGGAAGGTGCGCTCGACAGCGACCAGCAGCAGCGTAATCGCCACCACAGGCGTGCCCAGCACCTGAATCAGGCTGGTGGCGTACATCGCCCACACAAACAGCGGCAGGCGGAACCATGTCATGCCCGGCGCGCGCATCTTGTGAATCGTCACGAGGAAGTTGATACCCGTGAAGATGGAGGCGAACCCCGCCAGGAACACGCCGACAATCGCCAGGCTCACCTCGCCCTTCGCGAACGAGCTGCTGTAGGGCGTGTAGAAGGTCCAGCCCGTGTCGATGCCCCCGCGGAAGAGCGCAATCAGCACCATGAGCGCGCCCGCCATAAAGAAGTACCAGCTCAGCAGGTTCAGGCGCGGGAACGCCACATCGCGCGCGCCAATCATCAGCGGCAGCAGGAAGTTGCCGAACACCGCAGGAATCGACGGGATGAGGAACAGGAAAATCATAATCACCCCGTGCGTGGTGAACATCTTGTTGTAGATGTCGGAGGTGAGCAGGTCGCCCCGCGGCGTCGCCAGCTCCATGCGGATGAGCGCGGCTGCCAGCCCGCCCATCAGAAAGAACACGCTAATCGAGACGAGATAGAGAATCGCGATTCGCTTGTGGTCGTAGGTGAGCAACCACGAAGCGACGCTCGTCTTCCAGTTCAGATAGTTCGGCTTCTCAGTGCCTGTATAAGTTGCGGTTGCCATAATCAGTTCCCTCCTGTACCGGAGTCTGCCAGCGATTTGATATATGCAATCAGTTGCACCAGTTGCTCCTCAGACACCTGTCCCTGATAGGGGGGCATGAGGTTCTGGAAGCCCTTGTGAATCTTCGCACCGGGATTGAGAATCGATTCGCGGATATACGCCTCATCGCCCTTGACCGTGCGCCCATCGGCGAGGGGGATGTCGTTGCCCCAGGTCTGGGTGATGTCGGGCACTTTGACGGCGGAGTTGGGGTTCATATGGCAGGCGTTGCAGCCGAGCGCCTTGAAGGTCTGCTCGCCCTGTTGCGCGAGGGTGAGCGTCCCGCCCGCCGCCGCGCCGCCGCCTGTTGAAGTGGTCGCCGTCGCCAGCCCCTGACCGCCCTTCTCCAGCCACGCCTGGAACTCCTCCTCAGGCAGCACGATGACCTTGCCAATCATCTCCGAGTGCTTCGTGCCGCAGTATTCCGTGCAGAACAGGTGGTATTCGCCGGGCTTGGTGGGCGTGAAATACATCGCGTTGTAGCGTCCGGGCACGGCGTCGCGCTTGACCCGAAACGCCGGGATGGAGAAGGCGTGGATCACATCCTGCGAGATGATGCTCGCTTTCACCAGCCGCCCTGCGGGCAGGGTCAGCACATTGTTTTCGCGCACGCCATTCGGATGCTGGCAGTGCCACATCCACTGCTTGCCAATCACGAACACCTCGTAGTAGCCCTCACGCGGCGCGTAGATGTCGGCGTAGAGCTTCGCCGCCCAGCCGAAGATAATCAGCGCCAGCACCAGCGGCACCAGAGTCCACGCCAGCTCCACGCGCAGGTCGCTATCGACGGCGTTGGAGCGATCTACCGCGTTGTTGTCCGCTCGGTAACGAACAGCGAGGTAGATGACCCCAAACAGCACAATCGCGCCGAAGACCACCGCCAGAGCTGTGATCGCCCAGTAGAGGATGGAGATGCTCACGCCCTCCTCCGATGCGGTCGGCGGTACGAATGGGATGTTCCACATTACTCGTTCACCTCACTTGAATCGATTTTCGGCTTGCGGCGACGCTCCAGCAACAGCGCGCCGCCGATTAGCGTCGCCAGACTGAGTACCGTTATGATACCCGCCAGCTGAATCACGCGCAGGATGACCACTCCGTAGCGTCCTGTGGAGGGGTCGTACTGGAAGCAGTACAGCACCGCGCTCAGCACGGGGTTGCCAATCTTGCCCTGCGACGATTCGGCGAGCGCGAACTTCAAATCGCGCGGGGCGAAATCGACGCCAATCAGATAGCGTGAGAGTTTGCCGTCGGGCGTGGCAATCATGATGCCTGCACTGTGCGCATACTGCTTCGTCTTCGGGTCGTACACATATTTGAAGCCGACGGCGTCCGCGAGCTGCTTGATGTTTTTCTCCTCGCCCACGAGGAAGTGCCAGCCCTTGTCCGCGCCGTCGTAGTTGTACGCCTTCACATAGTTCGCCTTCTTCTTCGCCGCCAGCTCTGGCGTCTCCGTCGGCGAGATGCTGACCGTGATGACCTCGAAATCCTTGCCGATGCGCAAATCGAGCCCGTTCATCGCGCGGGTCAGCTCGTTCAGCACGACCGTGCAGAGCATGGGGCACTCGTAGTACGCCATCACGAGAATCACGGGGCGCTTGCCGAAGTAGTCGCCCAGCCGCGCCGTCTTGCCCGTCTCGTCGGTGAAGGTCAGCTCCAGCGGGAGTTGCTTACCCAGATTCTGCTCGATCCCCACCTGGCTGGTGATGGCTTCGTACTCCTGGCGCGCGGCGGTCTCGCCGATTTCGCCGCCCGGTCCGCGATAGAGCTGCGCCGTTAGCGGCGCGAGGCTCGCCAGCGTCAGCGCCGTCAGCGCGCCGAACCGCCAGCCTCCTGTCAGGTTCCATAGTCCGTATTCATAGCGCATAGCGATACCCTCGATAGCTATTTACAACCCTCGCTGCAGAATTAGTTCCTTCGCGCGTTCGACGGGGATGCGCGCCTTGCCTGTGGTCTCATCGACCAGTTCATAGGTGGTGGTTTTGCGCGTCTCTTCGGCGGCGAACTTCTCCCAGTCGCGCATGGGGAAGCCCTGCACGCGCGGCTCCGGCGGCAGCTGGCGCTGGAGCGCCTCGGAACGCACGGAAGGCATATCGGCGCGCTGGTTGGGCAACACCCACTGGTACACAAAATACGAGATAATCAGCGAACCGATGATGGTGAAAAAGATAATCACCAGGAACTGCACCGCGCGCCCGACCGACAGGTCGCGCTGCTCATACGGCTCCTGCTCGATCTGCTTTAGCTCTTCGGCGTCTACGGGCTTGAGAATATCTGCCATTCTGATTGCCTCCTCAGTGCGCCGTTTCCAGCAGGCGCGGTTCGTGTTTGGGCACGAGCGGACGCTTCAGCATGTTGCCCAGCAACATGTAGATCCAGATTCCGCCCAGCCCCACGAACGCCGCCACATCGTACAGGCTGATGCTCAGCGTCTCCGCCCACATCGGCTTAATTTGCCAGAAAATCTCCACCACGCGAATCGCCAGCACAAGCATCACGCCCGCCAGCAACTGTTTGGGAATCCACTTCGTGCGCGGCGCCATAAACCAGAAGAAGGGGATAAAGAAATGGAACACGGGGATGATGTAGGCGATGTATTGCCAGCCGCCCAGATTGCGCCGCAGGTAGAACTGTGTGAACTCGTACAGGTTGCCCGAATAGGTAATCAGCAGCTGCGAGAGCGACACATACGACCAGAACACGCACAGGGTGAACATGAAGTTGCCCCAGTCGCGGCGGTAGCCCTCGTAGCCCTCGTGATACACAATCGGCTTATAGAGCGGCGTATCGCGCCACGCAAGCACCATGTAGAGCGCGAGCGCGAGCGCGTTCAGCCCGAAGCCCGCAATCATAATCACCGCGTACATCGTCGAGAACCAGTGCGGCATCAGCGACTGACCCCAGTCCACCATCGCCAGCGTGAACAGAATCATGAACACCACAATCCCGAACGCGGCGTGCCCGGAGCGCTGGCGCGACAGGAACTCCGCTTTAACGGGGTCGCCCGACTCGTCCTCCTGCTTCGAGCCGTTCCACAGCCGATAGGCGAAGAAGGCGAACACGGCAAAGTAGACGAGCGCGCCAATCGCGAAGCGCGTCTCGTTCAGCCATGGGCGCTTCGCCTGCAGCACGGGGTCGGCGGCGACCACCTCCTTGTGCGTCCACTCAAATATAGTGTGCGCCACGAACACATCGTACAGAATCGGCAGGAACGCAATCGCCATCAGCGGGAAGATGAGCGTCGCGCCCGATTCGAAGATGCGAATCAAAGGCAAGCCCCAGCGCCCGCGCACGGTGTGCAGCAGCAGCGCGAAGCCCAGACAGCCCAGCGACAGCCCCATCCAGTAGAAAAACGCCAGATGATAGCCCTGCAGGGCGAGCTTGGGGTTCGTCGCCAGCCCCGACGCCCACAGCGCCAGCCCCAGCACGCCCAGCCCCAGCGCAATCGGGCGTCCGCGCTGAATGCGGGCGCGTACCTCCTGTTCCGAAAGTGTCGTTGTCGTCGCTGCCATCTCAATTCTCCTGCATGGGTGCGGTCGCCTGATTGGAACGTTTCGCCTGCTGCGCCTGCGCCAGCTTCTCAATGTCTTCCGGCGACAGGTCTTTCAGGTTCGCGTTCTGACTGAGTTGCAGCACGCGCACATAGGCGGCGACCGCCCACAGCTCCTCGTCCGTCATGCGCGCGCCGTAGCCGTACATGATGCCGAAGCCGTATTTGCCTGAGCTGAAGAAGTAGCCAATCGGCTGGGTGAGCAGTTGCTCGCGCACCAGCGACGGCACGGGGCGCGGCCACTGCCCGCGCAGGGCAATCATGCCCATCCCGTCGCCCGCGCGCCCATGGCACTGCGCACAGAAGATGTTGTATTTTTCCTGCCCCAGATTCAAAAACTCGCGGGTGAGTTTGACCTGCGGCGGCAGCTTGGTCAGCAGGTCGCCGCTGGCGTCCTTGCCCGTCACGAACGGGTCGTTGGGGTCCTGCAGCCTGCCGCGCGCGATAGTGTTGGGCGGCATGGGGCGCGAGCCGTCGCCGTAAATCTTACCGTCGAAGCCCTGTACTGGGTCTGCCAGCGCGTAGAACTCGCTGCTGTCCTGCGCCTGTACCTTCTGCTGCACCCACATATCCGTGCGGCAGCCCGTAAGCGTCAACACCGCCAGACTCGCCACGCCAGTCATCCAGAATGCACGCGCTCTCATTCGGGCACCTCGCTGATGCTAATCGGGTTCAGCGACTGGAGGAACCGATACGCCTCGTCGCGATTGAACTTCGGGTCCTTGCTCTCGATACACACGAAAAAGCGATCGGAGCTGGCGCGAGCGAACTGCGGCACATTGAATACGGGGTGATAGTAGGTCAGCATGCGGTTGTAGATGTGCGTGCCGAAGAACGCGCCAAACGCCGCCGCCAGCACCATCCCCTCGAAGGTGATGGGGATAAAGTAGGGCCAGCTGAGCAGGTCGCGCCCCGCCACATTGAGCGGGTAGTCCACCAGGTTCGTCCACACCTGCAGGCTGAACGCGCCAATCGCGCCCAGCAGTCCCATCGTGAACACGGTCCAGGGCACTTTCGCCTCTTTGACGCCCATCGCGGCGGTCAGCCCGTGAATCGGGAACGGCGTGTAGCAGTCGAACTTCTTGTAGCCCGCATCGCGCGTGCGCCGCGCCGCCTCCAGCAGCTGGTCGGGCGTCTCAAACTCCGCCATCAACCCATACAGTTTGGGCGTCGTCTCCACATGCGCCATTACTGACCACCTCCTTGCGGGGCGGGCGCGGTCGGCTTCGGCTCGGGCGCGTGCGTTCCGCCGTGCCCGTTATGCCCGTGATAGAGCTTGTACCAGAGTTCCTTCAGCTCCGCGACCGCCAGCATCGGGATAAATCGCGCGAACACGAACATCATCATAATGAAGAAGCCAATCGTGCCCAAATAGAGCCACCAGTCGCTGCCCGTCGGAGCGTACATGCCCCACGCTGACGGCAGAAAGTCGCGATGGAGGCTCATCACCACAATCACGAACCGCTCGAACCACATCCCGATGTTCACGATAATCGAGATGATGAACAGCACGAGCAGGTTATGCCGAATCTTGGGCGACCAGAGCAGCTGCGGCACGATCCCGTTGCAGAAAATCAGCGCCCAGTACGCCAGCCAGTAGGGACCGAAGAAGCGGTTCACCACCAGGAACTGCTCGAACTGGTTGCCGCTGTACCATCCAAAAAACATCTCGCACAGGTAGCCGTAGAACACAATCCAGCCCGTCGCCAGCATCACCTTCGCCATCATGTCGATGTGATTCATGGTGATGTAGTCCTTGAGCTTGGGGTAGAGGATTCGGAACGGGATGACCAGCGTCAGCACCATCGCGAAGCCGGAGAAAATCGCGCCTGCGACGAAGTACGGCGGGAAGATGGTGACATGCCAGCCGGGCACGATGGAAATCGCGAAGTCAAGCGACACGATGGAGTGGACCGAGAGCACCAGCGGGGTGGAGAGCCCTGCCAGCAGCAGGTACGCCTGCTCCCAGCGCATCCAGTGAATCGCCGAGTTGCGCCAGCCGAGCGAGAAGATGCCGTTCAGCACGCGCGCGAGCTGCGTCTTCGCGCGGTCGCGCATCTTCGCCAGGTCGGGAATCAGCCCCATGTACCAGAACAGCACGGAGACCGTGAAGTAGGTCGACACCGCCCACACATCCCACTCCAGCGGGCTGCGGAACTGCGGCCACATCGCCAGCCAGTTGGGGATGGGGAACAGCCAGTAGGCGACCCACGGGCGTCCCGTGTGGAACAGCGGGAAGATGCCCGCGCACATCACGGCGAAGATGGTCATCGCTTCTGCGAAGCGGTTGATGGACATGCGCCACGCCTGACGCAACAGCAGCAGAATCGCCGAAATGAGCGTGCCCGCGTGCCCGATACCGATCCACCAGACGAAGTTGATAATCGCGAACCCCCACGCGACGGGCTGGTTGATGCCCCAGATGCCTGTGCCCACCGCCACGAGGTACACGAGCGCCATCAGCAACGCAAACGCGCCAATCAGCCCCAGCCCGAACATGATGGTCCACGCCATCGGGTGGCGCTCCATCGGGATGCTGGTAATCTGATCCGTGATGCGCTCGTAGGTCTGCTGCCCCTCAAAGAGGGGGAACTCCTTAATTTCCGGCGCCTTAATGGTCTGCTGCATGGTGTGCCTCCGTCCCGCTCAGCTCAGGGTGCGGGTTGTCGATTTTCGCAAGGTAGGTCGTGCGCGGACGCGCGTTCAGCTCGCCCAGGATGGAGAAGTTGTGCGGCTGGTTGCGCAGCTGGGTCACGCGCGCCTCGGGGTCGTTCAGGTTGCCGAAGGTAATCGCCTGCGTCGGGCACGCCTGCTGACACGCGGTGACGACCTCGCCGTCGCGGATGGGTCGGTTCTCGCGCTTGGCAAGGATACGCGCCTTGCTGATTCGCTGCACGCAGTAGGTGCATTTCTCCATCACGCCGCGCCCGCGCACCGTCACATCGGGGTTCTGCAACAGGTGCAGCACGGGCGACTTCATGTAGCTGTAGCGGTAGAAGTTGAAGCGGCGCACCTTGTAGGGGCAGTTGTTCGAGCAGTAGCGCGTGCCCACGCAGCGGTTGTAGACCATCGCGTTCAAGCCCTCATGGTCATGCACCGTCGCCGCGACGGGACAGACCAGCTCGCAGGGCGCGTTCTCGCAGTGCATACACGGCACAGGCACCTGGTACACGCGCGGGTTCTCCGCCTTGCCCTTGAAGTAGCGGTCGACGCGCAGCCACAGCATCTCGCGCCCGCGCATCACCTCCTGCTTGCCCACCACAGGGATGTTGTTCTCCGCCTGACACGCCGTCACGCACGCGCTACAACCCGTGCAGACGGTCGGGTCAATCACCATCGCCCATGCGTTGCGGTAGTTGTCGGGGTTCTCGTAGCGGTCATATTGCCACCGCTCGGGGTACATCGTCGGATGCTCCCACTTGTAGCCCTTGCGGTGCGGCTTGTCTTTCAGTTCGGGGTCTTTCTTGAACTCGTCCAGCAAGCCCGTCAGAATCACGGGGCGATGGTCGGTGCTGTCGAGCTTCACGCCGTCCTTCTGGCGCGTGTCGATGAGGTGATGCTCTTCGGTGCGGGCGACGGGATAGCGTTCGGGCTGCGGCACAGCTTCCACGCCTGTGCGGATCCAGGGCGCGTCGCTCGTGCGCAGCAGGTAGGCGTTGAAGCCCGTACCCGAACCCTTCTCGCCTGCACGGGTGCGCCCGTAGCCCAGATGGAGCGTGATGCAGTCGTCGGCGTGTCCGGGGATGGGGTACGCCGCGACGCGCATCGCCTGCCCGTTCACGCTCAGCGTGATAATCGGCGCGTCGCCTTTGACATACGAGGCGTCCTCAAAAAACGCCCATGTGCCCTTGCGTCGCAGCCCCAGCTCCTCGAAGGTCTTCAGGCTCATGTACGCCAGGTTGTCCCAGCACACGCGCGTGACGGGCTTGGGCAGCTCCTGCAGCCATGCGTTGTTGGCAAATCGCCCGTCGTACACGGTCGGGTCGGGCGCGAAGCGCACCTCGTAGGTCTTGACGCCCGCCTGCACGGGCGCGAGGTCGTAGATCGGCGTCTGCACCACCAGCGGCGCCTCGAAGGCGACCTGCTTGACAGGCTTGGCGGTACGCGGCAGCACGCCGTCATGCACGCCCTTGCGCCACACGGCGTCGAACTGCGCTTCGGGCGCGAGCTTCGCCGCCTTCCAGTGTTCCTGCACCAGCTTGAAGCTCTCGGCGGGCGCGCCGTTCAGTTGCGCCATCAGCTCCAGCGCGCTGCGCGTGTTGGGGTACAGCGGGAAAATCAGCGGCTGCTGAATCGAGACCGTGCCGTCGAACGCCCGCACATCGCCCCATGTCTCGAACGGATGGCTTTCGGGCAGGTGCCACACCACCAGCGCGGCGGTCTCGTCCACATACATCCCGTGATGCACCGTGAAAGGCACTTTCGGGATGAGTTCGCCGAACTTCAGGTCGGCGGGCGCGTTGTAGGCAGGGTTCACGCCGCCCAGCATCAGCAGCACCTCCACGGCGTTGTTGCTGATGTCCGCCGCCAGCTGGCGAATCTGCTCCTGATGCAGCACGGGCTGCTCTTCAGGCGGCGCGGTGAAGACCACCGTCTTGCCCAGATTGCCCAGATGCGCGTTGATTGCGTGCGCCATCGCGTGTACCGCAGGCGGCTGCGCCTCGCCCACAACCACGAGGCTCTGCCCGCGATGCTCGACCAGATCGCCCGCGGCGACCTGCGCCCACTTTTGCTCAGTCTCGGTCAGCTCGCCTTCCACCGTCGCCTGCACGGGCGCGCCGACCAGCGTCGCAATCTCGTACAGCAGGCGCGCCATCTTGCTGGAGCGGATGGGCAGATGCTCGTCGGCGGTCATGCCCGTGACGGTGAACATCGGCTCCGCCACATAGAGGCGGTTCATTTCGGTCTGCCCTGCGCGGACGCGCCTGCCGTCGGCGAACTCGCGGGCGTAGCGCACTGCGCCCGGCTCAGTATACAGGAAATCGCTATCCAGCGCGACGATGACCTTCGCGTTGCGCAGGCGGTAAATCGGGTTCAGCCACTCGCCGAACGCCAGCCGCGCCCCCTCGTACACATTGTCGCGGTTGATTGGCTCGTACTGATACCACTTCGCCTGCGGATAGGTCTGCAGAAACTTGCGGATTTGCGCCGCCAGCGAAGGCGAAACGACGCGCCCCGTCAGGATTCGAATGCCCGCGCCGCCTTTGGCAGCCTGCTGCGCCAGCGCGTTCTGCAGGTCGGCGTCGAACGCGCGCCATGTCTCGATACGCCCGAAGCGCAGCACATTCTGCGAGCGGTCAGGGTCGTAGAGATCCAGCAGCTGCGCCTGGACAATCGCGTCCGTTGCGCCGAGGCTGGCGGGATGGTCGGGGTTGCCCTCCAGCTTCACGGGTCGCCCCTCGTACACGCGCCCCAGCACGCCGAACCCGTAGCCGTTGGTCAGCGCCGCCGTCGCGTAGTAGTGCGAGATACCGGGCAGGCGGTCTTCGGGGGTCTTGGGACGCGAGATGACCGGACCCTGCGGCTTGTAGCCGCACGCCGACAGCCCTGCCAGCGCCATCGACGCGCCCATCAAGCGCAAAAACTGCCGACGACTCACAAAATTGCCCAGCGGCGCCGCCTGACGCGGAAACTCCTGCTGCAACAACGCCTCAAACTCGGGCGACTGCTCCAGCTCGTCCAGACTGCGCCAGAACTGCTCGCCTGCGCCCTGCGTTCCGTTGCGTTTCTCTTCCATCGCGCCTCCTTATCGATGGCAAATCGAACAATCGCTCAGCTGCTCCTTGTGAATGTTGTAGTGCTTCACCAGCAGCTTGCCCAGCTCCAGCTGATTGCGCGGGATGCTGTTCGGGTCGTAGGGAATGTTGTAGCGCTCCAGCAGCGCCTTCATCTCCTCCTCGGTGCGCGGGGTTTTGTAATACATGTTAAACACTTCCTCTTTGGGGCGGATGTGCTGTTCGGGGTTGCGATGGCAATCCAGACACCACTGCATCGAGAAGTATTGCGACTTGTGCGTCAGGTGCATCTTTTCGATGCCCCCGTGACACGAGGCGCAGCTGATGCCCTTGTTCACATGCGCGCTGTGGTCAAAGTAGACGAATTCGGGCAGGTTGTTCACCTTGTTCCAGACGAGGGGCTTGTTGTTGTTGTAGCTGTCGCGCACAGGCTCCAGCAGCGGGCTGTTCGTCCAGATTTGCGAGTGGCAGGTCATGCACACCTCGCTGGAGGGCACGCCCGCATGCGCCGATTGCGTGACCGACCAGTGGCAGTAGCGGCAGTCGATGCCCAGCTCCTCGTAGTGGTGCTTATGGCTGAACGGCACGGGCTGATCGGGCGGCTCGCCCACTTTGGTCCACCAGGGGGAACGGGTAATCGCCGAGCCGCCAACCGCCAGCCCGACAATCGCCAGCAACCCGCCGACCACAAAAACACGCGCTAAGGTGTTATGATGACGCCTGAAGACCTGCATAATGGTCACCTCGTCCTGTGTAGCGCCGATTCGACGCGCCTGTCGGCGACTCCTGCCGAATCGCGCTTGTGATAAAATGCACAAACTTAGCCACGCTAAGCATTTTCTCCATAGCAAATCCGCTGGGGGAAGGGCTTGCGCAGGCGAACCGCCGCGTCGCCTGTATCGCCTGCGCAAATCCTCCGCATGAGTATATTACCCGATTGAGACGCGGATTGTCAAGGGAAGGGGCGAGTTTGTGGCGTTTTTCACAGAGTCGGCGCAAACCGCTTCCGCGCCGACTTCCAGCGGTCGTGCAGCCACAGCCACTGGTCAGGATAGCGGCGCACATAGCCCTCCAGCACATCGTGCAGCGCCTGCATAATCCGCTGGTAGTCCGCCTGCGCGTCGCCCGACGGCTCGAAGCGCATCGGCGGCAGAATCTCCACTCGATGGCGGTCGTTGGGCAGGCGAACATTAAACAAGGGCACGAGCGGCGCGCCCGTGCGCAGATGGAACACCGCTGGTCCCGCGACGCTGCCCGCCTTCTGCCCGAAAAACTCCACGAACACATCGCCCGCGTTCTGGTCGGGCAGGATGCCGACCGCTTCGTTGGCGCGGAGCGCGCGCAGCACCAGCCGCGCCGCGTTCCCCCGCGGAAAGACCCGATAGCCGCTGCGCTCCCGCAGCATGGTAATCAGTTCGGTCGTGCCCCGATCGTCGGCGTCGCGGGCAATCACGGCAATCGGGTAGCCCCGCATGCACAGATAGCGCGCCATCAGCTCCCAGTTGCCAAAGTGCCCCGTAATCAGCAGCACGCCCCTGCCCTCCACAAACGCCGCGTCCAGATGCTCCAGCCCGACCACCGTGAGGCGCTGCTCAATCTGTGTCTGCGTCATCGAGGGCGCCTTGAAAAACTCCGCGAGGCTCACGCCGAAGTTGCGGAACACACGCCGCGCGGTACTCGTCGCCTGCTGGGGCGTCCAGTCGGGGAACGCGCGCTGCAGGTTCTCTATCGCCACGCGCCGATAGCGTCCCGACAGGGTGTACGCCAGCAGCCCCAGCCCCGCGCCCAGTCGCTGCGCCGCGCGAAAAGGCAGCGCGCGAAACAGCGCCCACGCCCCGCGCAACGCCCAGCGTCCGAGCAGCCCCTCCACGCGCTTGCGCGCCGCCGACTTGTCCGCCATCGCCGATAGGATACCCCCTGCGCCCCTACGCACGCCAAAAATCCTTAGCTACGCTAAACTTTGCGCGAACCTCCCGCCAATCCACACCCCACAAACCCAAACCTCAAGCAACACTTCAACTTCATACCCCAAAACCCTGAACTCAATCCACCTCAACTCCTTAGCTACGCTAAACTCTGCGCGAACCTCCACACCACTTGAACTTGAATCAAACGTCTACTGACCTTCGCGCAACACTTAGCCACGCTAAATAGTTGAACCTGAACCCAATTCACCCCCCACATAACACCACACCAACCCCTTAAATCTGAACTCAAAAACACCCCAAAAACACACCCCCACACCAACCGACGCCGAGCGATACATTTTGCGCGAACCTCCCCGAAATTCGCAGTTGAGTTCAAATCGGGTCGAGGTTCGCGCAAAGCGTTGAGTTCAAATCGGGGGGTCAATTGTTAAGAAGCGCCCGCAGGACTTGACAAAGGGGGGGTGTGATGAGGTAGACTATACCGTAGCATTCACCCCCAAGGGTGGGTGCTAATTGAAACTTAATTCTTAAGGGGCTGTAACTGTAACTCATCCGTTTGTAGCATTCACCCCCAAGGGTGGGTGCTAATTGAAACCGGGCGGGCGCGATTCGCAGGGCACTACATTTGGTGATTGTAGCATTCACCCCCAAGGGTGGGTGCTAATTGAAACTAGGCTCCGACCGCCTGGATGGGCACGTTGCGCTCCGTGACGGTAGCATTCACCCCCAAGGGTGGGTGCTAATTGAAACTCCATTGGGTGCTTGGCCTGTAACTTCTGAGCAACATCCTCGGTAGCATTCACCCCCAAGGGTGGGTGCTAATTGAAACATTCGTCTGTCCGAAGCTCAGGCGTCCGACTTGGAGGAGGCGGTAGCATTCACCCCCAAGGGTGGGTGCTAATTGAAACCAGCCTCTGTTGCCAAGGACTGGTATGAAGACTCTATGGCTGAGGTAGCATTCACCCCCAAGGGTGGGTGCTAATTGAAACAAGATTTTTGATTATAGCCATGTCAATCTTTCATTTTACTTGTAGCATTCACCCCCAAGGGTGGGTGCTAATTGAAACTCTGCTCTTTATTGAAGTCTGTCTCTTCCAGCAAGAACAAGGACGTAGCATTCACCCCCAAGGGTGGGTGCTAATTGAAACCTATCTATGTTGGGCTTTCCAAGGATCAGAGTATACTTGCCAGGTAGCATTCACCCCCAAGGGTGGGTGCTAATTGAAACGAATGCCGATTCTTGGCGTGTATTTTCGTTCCCTGCCCCGTAGCATTCACCCCCAAGGGTGGGTGCTAATTGAAACGCGCGGGCCAGATGCCAGCCAGTGCCAGCAAAGCCACTCCCTGGTAGCATTCACCCCCAAGGGTGGGTGCTAATTGAAACTTTGAACTATACGAATTTGAATTGCAGGCTGTTAACCCAAATAGTAGCATTCACCCCCAAGGGTGGGTGCTAATTGAAACCTAGAATCTATGCCAGGACCCATTACACCCCAACCACAGGGGCGTAGCATTCACCCCCAAGGGTGGGTGCTAATTGAAACTGTCTTGGTCTGAGCGACCGATAGCTGGATAACTAGGAGGTAGCATTCACCCCCAAGGGTGGGTGCTAATTGAAACCAGAACCAAAAGACTCGCACAACCTCTGGATGAATGTAACATGTAGCATTCACCCCCAAGGGTGGGTGCTAATTGAAACCCATAACGTTCAGCCTATCGCAGGCAGTGCCCGTAATAGGTAGCATTCACCCCCAAGGGTGGGTGCTAATTGAAACTCAATTTCCAGCGGTATGCCGAGCTCCTGCGCCGTGAGTCGCGTAGCATTCACCCCCAAGGGTGGGTGCTAATTGAAACGACGCGCTCATCGAACAACACCGTCGCGCCTTTGTGCAGAGTAGCATTCACCCCCAAGGGTGGGTGCTAATTGAAACCATCGCCCGTCGTAAATGTCGTCGTACTCGTAAAGAAGCTCCGTAGCATTCACCCCCAAGGGTGGGTGCTAATTGAAACGCCGAGTCTCTGGCTGATCCTGGTTCGGCTGGTCCTGAACCTGTAGCATTCACCCCCAAGGGTGGGTGCTAAGTGCCCTTGCGCGAGAATTGCGACATAAGCGCGCAGCGCCGTCTTTATGGAGTGCGGAAGCGGAGCTTCCGCGCAGGCTGAAGCTCCCGCTTCAGCACTCCAAATTACGCGCGTGCGCAGACAGGGGGGTCGCTGAAAATTCACTGCAAAGACACTTAATACCAATTGCGCCGTCAGAGTTCGTAATTGCCGTGTGTTTATAGCCAGAGCCACGCGCGTTTTGCCCTCACCCCCAGCCCCTCTCCCGCGCGGCGGGAGAGGGGAGCCGTGCAAGCAGTGCGCGACGCGCCATCCCCTCGCCTGAACCTTCGGGAGCCGTGCAAGCAGTGCGCGACGCGCCATCTCCCTCTCCCAACCCGTTTGGAGAGGGGGACAAAGGGGGTGAGGGCTACAGGCGTCGGCGATGGCATATGGGAGGGGCTTCAGGTTCTCTACGCGATGGAGCTTCTGCTGGCGAACGCTGCCGCGTCGATTGGCATCACGGCATCGACTCGGTTTTCTCTTCCGACAGGTAGGGTACCAGCAGCGACACGCGCCGATTGGAGAAGTGGAACGGGTCGTGCGGGGTGCGCAGGCGCGTGTCGGCGTAGCCGCGCACTTCGGCGATTTGCCCCTTCCACAAGCCCGCGCCTTCCAGCACGCGCCGCGCCGCGTTCGCGCGGTCGGTCGACAGCTCCCAGTTGGTGTAGAAGCCGCCCATCCGATAGGGCTGCGCGTCCGTGTGCCCCTCCACCACCACGCGGTTGTCCAACTGACCCACCTTCTGTGCGATTAGCCTTAGCAGTCGCCGCGCGGCGGGCGTAATCTCCGCGCTGCCCGTCTTGAAAAACACGGGTTCCTTGCCCTCCAGCAGCTCGATGCGCAGCCCCTCCTTAACAAACTCGATTTTCACATACTCCTTCAGGCGCGACAGTTCGGGAATGTTGGACAGGGCGCGCTCGACATACTGCTTGAACTCTTCCAGCTCCTTCTGTTCGGTTTTGCGGTCTTTTTTGAGGGCGGTTTTGCCGTCTCGGGCGGCGCGGGGCGCCTGCGCGGTGTTTTTGCCGCCGGGGGGTACCGCGTCGTTGATGGTGAAGATGGCTTCGTTTTTGCGCACGGCTTCCATAAACCCCACGGGGTCGCGGAAGTAGGCGGCGATGGCTGCGCGGGTCTTGGCGTCCATCCCGATGAGCCACATGACCATGAAAAACGCCATCATTGCCGTCACGAAGTCGGCGTAGGCGACTTTCCACGCGCCGCCGTGATGCCCGTGTCCAGCGTTCTTCTTTTTGACGATTCGAATCTCGCCGCCGCCCTCTTTCGCCATCGGGTCGCCTCCTTACGCCGCCTGCGCCGCGCCGCCGCCGCCCTTAACCGCCTCTTCCATCTCCTGGAAGCCGGGGCGCACATGCGGCTCGATACTGCGCCGTGCGAACTCGATGCAGGTCAACGGCGCGTCGCCCCGCGCGAAGGCAATCAGCGCCTGCCGAATGCACTGGTAATACTGCGCTTCGGCGTGCGCGTTATGCTCCAGCGCGGCTGCCAGCGGCTGGAACACGCCATACGCCAGTAGCACGCCCAGGAAAGTGCCCACCAGCGCGGCGGCGACCTTGTGCCCGATAGTCTCCGGCCCCTGATCCAGATAGCCCATCGTAATCACCACGCCCAGTACCGCCGCGACGATTCCGAAGCCGGGCATCGCATCGCCGATTTTGCTCATCGCGTGCGAGGGGCGCATGACCTCTTCGTGATGCTTCTCCAGGTCGGTCTCGGTCAGCTCCGCCAGCTCGAACGCGCCCACCGCGCCTGTCAGCACCACCTTCATCGTGTCGCACAGAAAGTCCAGCGCATGATGATTGCTCAACAGGAACGGGTACTGCTGGAACAGGGAGCTTTCCTGCGGCTTTTCAACATGCTGCTCCAGCGCGAGCAAGCCTTCCTTGCGGGCGAGCGTGAACAGCGCGAACAGCGCCTGCAATAACTCCAGAAAGGTCTCCTTTTTGCTGTAGGGGCTGCCCTTCATCAGCCCCATCACGCTCTTGATGATGGCGGAGATGACGCTGGGCGGATTGGACGCCACCAGCGCGCCCAGCCCTGCGCCGCCGATGATGATAAACTCCGAAATCTGGATGAGCGCGGCGATTTTGCCGCCGTGCATGATGAACCCACCAAACACCGCGCCAAAAACAATCACAAACCCGATAATCGTGGTCATGCCGCCCGAATCGCCTCCACAGAGCGTTATTCCACAAAGGGGCAGGAATCTTCGATAGGGCAGGATATTTAAACAGTATGGACTTGCAAGCCATATTGCGGGAACGGTTCGGGTTCACCGCGTTCCGCGAGGGACAGGAGGCGGCGATTCGCGCGGCGCTGGAGGGCAAGCGCGTGCTGCTGATTCAGCCCACGGGCTGGGGCAAAAGCCTGGTCTATCAGATGATTGCCGCCACGCGGGGGTTGACGCTGGTCTTTTCGCCGTTGCGCGCCCTGATGCGCGACCAGACGCGCCAGGCAGTCGAGCGGTACGGGCTGCGCGCCGCGATGGTCAACTCCGACATGGACGAAGACGCCCAGATTGAAGCGCTGGAACGCGCCCAACGCAACGAGATAGACCTGCTCTACATCGCCCCCGAACGCCTGCAAAACCTGCTCTGGCAGGAGTATCAGACGCAGCTGCCCATCCGCGCCGTCGTCATCGATGAGGCGCACTGCGTTTCGCTCTGGGGGCACGATTTCCGACCAGAGTATCGGCGCATCGTGAATCTGGTGCGCTTGCTGCCGCGGGAAGTGCCCGTCGTTGCCGTGACGGCGACCGCCACGCGCCGTGTGGAGCAGGATGTGCGCGAGCAGATTGGCGAGCCGTTCCATGTGTTGCGCGGCGGCTTGACGCGCCCGAACCTGCGCCTGAGCGTGATTCCCACCCGCAACGAGGCGGAAAAACTCGCCTGGCTGGCGCAGTTGCTGCGCCTGTTGCCCGGCAGCGGGCTGATTTACACCGCGACGCGCCACTCCAGCGAGCTGGTCGCGCAGTTCCTCCAGCGGCAGGGCTACCCCGTGGACTACTACCACGCGGGGCTGGACGAGCAACGCCTGACGCTGGAGGCGCAGCTGATGGGCAACGCGCTCAAGGCGATTGCCTGCACCAACGCGCTCGGCATGGGGCTGGACAAGCCCGACCTGCGCTTCGTCATCCACTACGAGACGCCCGCCTCGCCCATCCACTACTATCAGGAAATCGGGCGCGCGGGACGCGACGGCGAGCCGTCCTATTGCGTGCTGCTCGCGCACCCCGACGATATCGAGACCCAGCGCGGGATGATACGCAGCAGCCGCCCCGACCAGAGCGCGTACCTGCGCATCTACAGCCTGCTCCAGCAGCAGCCGATGCGTGAACGCGAGATTCTGCTCGAAACGGGCTTGGCGCAGCATACCGCGCGCGCGATTCTGTACGACCTGCAGGATCAGGGGCTGATTACCCGCGATGTGCAACGCTACTACCGCGCCGTGCGCCGCGAAACCATCCAGTTCGACCTGTACGACGCGCTGCTGCAGGCAAAACTCGCCGAGTTGCAGGCGATTGTGGACTATGCGCAGCTGCGCGAATGTCGGATGCGCTACCTGTGCCGCTTTCTGGGCGACGACACGGCGCAGGCGTGTGAGCAGTGCGATGTCTGCACGGGCGCGCGCTTCGAGCCGCCGCCCCCCGACCTGATGCAGGCAGCGGCAGCGTTTCAGTTCCATCCGCCGCTGAACATCGAGGCGAAGTGGCTTCGGGAGCCTGTCTACCTCGGCGGGATTGCGCTGAGTTTTTATGGGGGCACGCCTGTTGGCGAAGCGATTCATGCGTGCAAGTACGGCGCGACGCGCCAGCCGTTCCCCGACTGGCTGGTCGAGCAGAGCGCCGCGCTCATCCGACAGCGGTTCGCAGGAGTCGCGCTGGACGGGATTGTGCCCGTCCCCTCCACCACCAGCGGCTCGCTGGTCGAGGAGTTCGCCCATCGGCTGGCGGCGCGGTTGGGACTGCCGCTGTTGCGCGCCCTGAGCAAAGCGCGCGCCACCGACCCCCAGAAACAGTTCACCAACGCCGCGCAGAAGTCCAAAAACATCGAGGGCGCGTTCGCATGCGTCGAATCCGTGCGCGGCAAGACGCTGCTGGTGGTCGACGATGTGTACGATTCGGGCGCGACGCTCAAAGAGGCAGGTAAAATTCTCAAGCAGGCGAACGCGCAGGCGCTCTACGCCTACTGCATCGCCCGTACACGCCATCGAGGTGATTTATGAGACTGGAGCCGCGCGAGGACTGGGTCTACTGGGTGCTGCTGCAACACTACGCCGATGGGAACATCCGTCGCCGATTCGTGGCCGAGGGGCGTCCTGCAGAGGTGGCGGACTTCCTGCGCGAACAGGATGAGTGGGCAGTGCTGGAGGCGCGCGTCGTCGCCGAGACGCTGTTGCTGCAGCAACTCTGGGAGGCGGGCGGCTGTCTCATCACCTGGCACGACGCGGCGTATCCAGCCGCCCTGCGCGAGGCGCAGTATCCCCCGCTCGCCCTCTACGCGCTGGGCGATGTGAGCATCCTGCAGGAGCCGCCTATCGTCGCGTTCGCAGGCTCGCGCAACGCCTCAGAGCGCGCGCTGGAAGAGGCGCAGCGGCTTGCTCGCGAGCTGGTCGACGAAGGCTATCACACCGTCACGGGCTTCGCACGCGGGGTGGACCTTACGGTCGCTGAAACCACGCTGGCGCGCGGCGGAAAGACCATCGGCGTACTGGCGCAGGGACTGATGCACAAAACCGCGCAGCCAACCATCCGCGCGTTTATGCACGCGCTGAATGACGACCAGCTACTGTTTCTGAGCGAGCTGCACCTGAACGCGCCCTGGACGGGCAAGTTTGCGATGATGCGCAACCGCATCGTGGCGGCGCTGGGTGATTTGCTGATTGTGGTCGAGTCGGGCGTCTCACGCGAGGAGAACGGCAAACGCGCCTTCAGCGGCACCTATGAGTGCGCCCGCACTGCCCGCAAGATGGGACGCCCTGTATATGCGCTCGACCTGCCCGCCGAAGGGAATCAGCAACTCATTCGCGAAGGGATAGCGCAAGTATGGGGGGACGGCGCGGCGGCTGCGCCTGCGTCCGAAGCGTCGCCCGCATCCGATTCCCTCGACGGCGCGGCAGCTCCCCAGAAACAGCAGACGCCCCAGAAGCGCGCGGCTGGGCGCAAGAAGCCCAGCAAGCCCGAAAATCCCTCGCTGTTTTAAGATTAAGTGTCTTGCGCTACACTTGCGTCATGCGCATAAATCGCCGTTTTATGGAGTGCGGAAGCGGAGCTTCCGCGCATGCTGAAGCTCACGCTTCCGCAACGCGCAAGCGCGGATAGAGCGATTGCTGAAAACTTCCTGCAACGACACTTACCCCGATTGCGCTGCCAGCGCGCGGAGGGGCAGATTGTGTATCTCCAGTCGCTCCAGCGAGAGGCGTTCCCCTGCGTGGTCGATATCGATACCGACCATGCCCCCGTCGGCGCCAAGATCGACCACGACGCCAGGCGCAATCTCTATCGAATCGACGCTCGCCGCCTCCCGCAATTCAATATACAGGCTGTCTGTCTCTGGGTAGTAAGAGAGTCGCATCAGCTTGCCTCCAGCTTGAAATTTACGATCGGGAAACGCATTATGTACGGTTTCCCCATCTTCTAAAGAGGCCACGCGCAGGTATCGCCCCAGTTCAGGTACATACCCCCAGTAGCGTATCCTTCCATCGGGCTGCGCCTCTTTTTTGAGCGGTTGCTGAATGATTTGCTCGCACCACTCAGGCAGGATATAAGGGCGCTTGCGAAGCACCTGTTCCACGAAGTAGCGCGTGGTTTTCACCCACAAAGAGTATACCTGCTTCCCGCATACACGCTACCGCCCCAGCGCCGCCATCGGCGAGGACTGAATCTCCACCTCGCACCCCAGGTAGAGCGATTGCAACTGCTGCGGCGTGAGGTGAAGCGTCTCTACAATCCACGCAGGCAGTTCGAACCACCAGTCGTCGGGCGTGTCGGACTGGCGCAGCAGGTGCGCGACATGGTTCGCCAGCACAACGACTGCGGTGAGCGGCGTATCCTGCAGCCCGACGGGCGACTCGGCGTGATGGCAGCTAATGGCTTCCACAAGCTTTTCGGGGAAGCCCCAGTGCTGGCTCACGGCGCGCCCCACTTCCGCGTGGTCGCACCCGTACACCTGCCGCTCCGCCGCCAGTTCGGGCATGCCCTGCGCGAGAGACTCCTCCACCTGTTCATAGGGCGCGTCGCCGTAGCGATCGAGCAGCGGCTTGCCGATGTCGTGCAGCAGCCCCGCCGTGTACGCCTCGTCCGGCGAGACGCCCGACACCTGTGAGGCAATCAATCGCGCACAGAGCGCCGTGTCTATCGAGTGGCGCCACCACTTGCCCCGACGCAGATTCTGCCGGTCGGTCTTGCCCACGAACAGGTCGAACACGCTCACCGTCATCGCCAGATTGCGCACCGCCTTGAACCCCAGCAGCACCACCGCGTCTTTGATGGAGGCAATCTTGCGCGAGAAGCCGTAGTACGCCGAGTTGACCGTGTTCAGGACGCGCGTGGACATGCCCTGATCGATGCTGATCAGCCGCTCCAGGTCTCGGACATTCGCGTTCGGGTTGCTGGTCAGGTGGATAATCTGATGCACCACCTGCGGCAATACGGCGAGGTCTTTTACCTTCTGAACAATTTGACTCGCTGATTGCGTTTGCGTGATCATAGTAGCCTCCTATCCGCTGTAGATGACGCGCACAATCTCTTCGAGGCTCGTGCGTCCCAGCAGCACTTTCTGCAGGGCGTCCTCTTTGAGCAGGCGCAAGCCATGCTCGACGGCGACCTTCTGGATGGCATACGCCGCCGCATGCTTGAGGATTAAATCGCGCACGGGGTCCGACATCACCAGCAGCTCGTGGATGCCCGTGCGCCCTTTGTAGCCTGTGTTTTTGCAGTTTTCACAGCCTTTTGCGCGGTAAATGGTACTCTCGTGCAGGTTGGGCGGCGGCGTGAACCCGTAGCGACTGAACTCCGACTCGGTGGGCTGGTACGGCTCCTTGCAACGGGGGCAGAGCGTGCGCACGAGTCGCTGCGCCAGCACCGCAATCAGCGACGAGGCAATCATAAACGGCTCGACGCCCATCTCGGTCAAGCGGGGCGGCGCACTCGAGGAATCGTTCGTGTGCAGAGTCGACAGCACCAGGTGCCCCGTGAGCGCGGCTTCAATCGCGATTGTCGCCGTCTCACGGTCGCGCATCTCGCCCACCATGATAATATCGGGGTCCTGACGCAGCATCGACCGCAACGCGCTGGCGAAGGTCAGCCCCGCCTTCGGGTTCACCTGCACCTGATTGATGCCCGGCAGTTCGTATTCCACAGGGTCTTCCGCCGTGATGATGTTGACCAAGCCCGTGTTCAGCTTCGAGAGGATGGAGTAGAGGGTGGTGGACTTGCCCGACCCTGTGGGTCCCGTCACGAGGATAATCCCATACGAGCGGCTGATGACCTCCTCCAGCAGGGCGAGCGTATCGGGCAGGAAGCCAAGCTTATCGAGACCGACCCGCACGCTGGATTTGTCCAGCACGCGCATCACAATCTTCTCGCCATAGATGCACGGCAGGGTGGAGACGCGGAAGTCGTACTCGCGCCCGTCGATGGTCGCGCTGATGCGGTTGTCCTGCGGGATGCGCTTCTCGGCGATGTCCATATCGGCGAGGATTTTGAAGCGCGAGGTGAGCGACGCCTGCACCCGCTTGGGCAGCACCATCGAATCGATCATCACGCCATCGATTCGGTAGCGCACCTTGACGCACTCGCGCGTCGGCTCGATATGGATGTCGCTCGCGCCGTCGGTAATCGCCTGCGTGATAATCATGTTCGCCAGGCGCACCACGGGCGCGTCGTCGGCGATTTCACGCAGCTCCTCCGCCGAAAGCTCCTCCTCCGCGTTCTCGTGCAGGAGCATCTCGCTCTCGCCGAGATCGCGCATCAGCTCCTTGACGGTATCTGAGACGGCGCTGTCGGTACGGTACAGGCGTTTGAGGGCGTTTTGAATGTCCTCTTCGGTGGCGATGGCGGCTTCGATTTCGTGTTTGGTGTGCTGGCGGATTTCGTCGATGGCGAAGATGTCCAGCGGGTCTGCCATCGCCACCAGCAGGCGTCCATTCTCTCTGGCGACGGGCACGGCGCGATGGCGTTTCGCCATTTCGGGGGTGAGCATCGACGCCAGTTGCGGGTCGGGCGGCGTGTCCACCAGGTCCACGAACGGCACGCCCCAGTGCTGCCCCATCACGCGCACGCGATCTTTCTCGGTGATGTGTCCGAGCTGCACCAGCAAGTGTTCCAGCGGCAGCGGCACGCCTTCCTGCTGTTTCTGGAGCGCGTCATGGAGCTGCTGCTCGGTGATAAGCCCCATCTGCAGGAACAGGTCGGCGATTCCCACGAAGCCCGTTGCGCCTCCGTACCCCATCGTCAAGGGGGGTTATTCCATATCGGGGAGGGATTTTCGCAGGGCGAGGAAAAACAAAACGCCCGAGCGCTCGGGGAAAGTCCGTTTCGGAGCCGCCTTCCCACAGAGCGTCGCTTCGAAGCTTCGGAGCCTTAACCGACGTTGCCGCCGATCCGAAGGCGCCCTATCACTCCTCGAGTGAGCGCTCTGGTTCCGAGCGTTCCTATCCGCTGCTTGCGATTGCCTTTGCTGGGGCGCAGGCTCTCGCATAACTCCTCGCACGTCTCTCGCCGCTGCTTGCGCAAACAACGCATTCAGACTGCGCGAGGTTCCCAGCGGCAGGGGCATTCCCTCTGCACTCGGGCTACACCGTTGGGTCTCCCCAACAGCATGGATATTATAGCACATCGCCGTCCAATTTGTCAAGAGGTTAAGGGGCGATTAAGGCGAATTCTGTGAAATTCCAGTAATTTTACGGGGTATTAGGGGCTTCTAAAGTCTCAAATATATTTGCCTTAGAATTGAGAATCGCGACTTGTGTGGGAGGCGCCGTCTTTATGGAGTGCGGAGGCGGAGCTTCCGCGCATACTGAAGCTGCGCTTCAGCACTCCAAATTACGCGCCTGCTTGGGCGGAGGGGCTGCCGAAAAGTTCCTGCAACAGCACTAAAGTATCTGGCGCAAATATCGGCTCAGGCTGACTCCCGGCAGAATGTCCGTCCCCACGAGACACTTCAGCAGATACCAGAGCGCAAACGCGCTCAGCCCCAGCACCGTCAGAAACACCCCAAGCGCGACGCCGCCGATAAGTCTGGCTGTGCCCTCGCGCACGGCTTGACGGCGGTCGTACACCACCTCGCGCGTCTCGCGCCGACGGTCGACGCCAAATAGGAACACAAAGTAAAACTGCGTGAAGTAAAGCGGAATGACGCCGCGCAGGTCGAGCGTGTGCTTGCGGGGCGCGGTCTGGAACGCCTGTTTGAGCGAATGGTACTGCTCTGGCGTGAGGCTGCGCAGAGTCTCTGGCGGAATCGCTTCCCAGAGGTGCTGCGTCAGCACATCGCGTTCGGGGTCGGGAGTCGCCGCGCCCGTGAAGGCGTCTTCCAGAGCCTTGCCTGCATCCCAGCAGTTGCGTACCTGCGCCATCAGGGGGTACTATCGGCGGCGGCAGGCGATTTTTGCAGGGGGGCGATGCGTATCCGCCGCAGAGAGTCGCCCGCGGCTGTGAGGCGAACTTCGTAGAGATGGCTTACCGGCAGGCGCACGCCGCCCTGCTCCAACCGCTCCGCCCACTCAATGGCGATAATCCCGCCGCGCTCCAGCGCCTCCTCTAGCCCCAGCGTGTGCAACTGGGCGGCGGTCTCAAGGCGATAGAGGTCGACATGAAAAAACGGCAGCCCCTGCAGGCGCGGCGGCTGCTGGATGGTGTATTCGTGAATCAGCGTGAAGGTCGGGCTGCGGACGGGTCCGGCGATGCCCAGTCCGCGCGCCAGCCCGCGCACGAAGGTGGTTTTGCCCGCGCCCAGACCGCCATGCAACAGGATGACGGTATCGGGCGCGAGCGTCTGCGCCCAGCGCGCCGCAAACGCTTCGGTCGCCGCAGGGCTGTCCGCGACAAACTCAGTCGAGGTCGTCGTCATAGCGCTCGAAGCGAATCAGCAGCATCTGGGGGTCGACGGGCAGGTTATGTTCGTGAATCAGTTGCAGGATGCGCATGTTGGTTTGCGACACGACTTCGGACATTTCGCGGTTCATCTGTTCGATGCGTTCCAGCAGGCGCAGGATAATCTCCACGCCCGCGAGGTTCACGCCGAGCTGCTGGGTCAGTCGCTGGATGCGGCGCAGGCGGGCGATGTCTGCTTCCGAGTAGAGGCGCTTGCTGTTGCCCACGCGATGGGGTTGCACCAGCCCCAGTCGCTCGTAGAGGCGCAGGGTCTGGGGATGCAGCCCGCACATGCGCGCCGCAACGCCAATCAGGTAGACAGGCTCCTCCGAAGGCGTTTTTTTGTCCTTCATACCTTCACCTCCTGTGTGGCTCGCAGGCGGCGCAGCTCTTCGAGCAGCTCGCGCTCGCGCGGGGTGAGCTGTTTGGGCACGGTGATTCGCGCGCGGGCGTACAGGTCGCCGATTTTGCCCTTGCCCAGCGGCAGCCCTTTGCCCGCGAGGCGGAAGCGCGTGCCGCTCTGAGTGCCCGCGGGGATGCGCATCCTGACCGCGCCGTGCGGCGTCTGCACTTCCACCTCGCCGCCTAAGATTGCCGTGAGGTAATCGACATCCACTTCGGTGTAGAGGTCGTCGCCCTTGCGTTCGAAGCGCGGGTCGGGCGCGATTTTAAGACGCAGGAACAGGTCGCCGCGCTGCCCGTTCGCGCCCGCGGCGCCCTCGCCCGCGAGCCGCAATCGCTGTCCTTCCGCAACGCCCGCGGGGATATTGACCGTGAGGGTGCGCACGCGCGGCACGACGCCTGACCCGCGACAGGTGGGGCACGGCGCGCCCGTGACGCCCGCGCCGTCGCATTCGTCGCAGTGCATCTCCAGCCCGAACATGCCGAACCGTCGCCGCCCCGCGCCGCCGCAGGCGCGACAGGTCTGCCGTCGGTTGGGCGCGATGCCCGTCCCGCCGCAGGTATTGCACGGCTCGTCCTGACTCAGCTGGAGGGTGCGCGTCGCGCCGCGAATCGCCTCCTGCAGGCTAATCTCGAGCGTCTGCTCGATGTCGCGCGGGGCGCGCTGCACGCGCAGTCCGCCGCCGCCGAACCCGCCGCCGCGCAACAGGTTCTCGATAAACTCGCCGAAATCGCCGAACCCGAACGGCGATTCGAAGCCTCCCGGCGGGAAGTTGTCGCCGTACTGCTCGCGCATGCGCTGATAGGCTTGCCACTGCTCGCCGTAGCGGTCATACGCGGCGCGCTTTTCAGGGTCCGAAAGCACCTGATAGGCTTCGTTTATCTCTTTGAACTTCTCTTCGGCGGTCTTGTCGCCGGGGTTAACATCGGGGTGATACTGGCGCGCGAGTTTGCGGTACGCCGCCTTGATTTCTTTCTCGGTAGCGTCCCGCGATACGCCCAGAATCTGATAGTAGTCCTTGAACTCGCGCATAGCGTCCACCCCCTATGGGCGCGGCGGGCGCGCCGCCGCGCCCGAATGGTTTACTTCTCCTCGCGGTATTCGGCGTCGATCACATCGTCGCCGCCTGTTGTTGTCCCGCTGGTCGCGCCTGCCGTCGCCGCGCCCGTGTCGCCGGTATAGCCTGCGGTGCGCTGCTGGTAGAGCTGCTCGGTGATGCGGTAGGTGAGGCTCTCCAGCTCGCTCATCAGGCTAATCGCGCGTTCGGCGTTCTGCTGCTGAATCGCCTCGCGGATGTCGCGCACCAGCGCTTCGGCGCGTTCGCGGTCGCCCGCGCTGATCGATTCGCCCTGCTCCTTGAGCAGGCGTTCGGTATCGAGGGCGAGCCGCTCGGCGCGGTTGAGTTGCTCGGCTTGCTCGCGCTGCTGGCGGTCGCGCTCGGCGTTCGCCTCCGCCTCGCGCACCATGCGCTCCACCTCTTCACGGCTGAGGTTGGTCGAGCCCGTGATGCGGATGCTCTGCTGGCGTCCCGTGCCGAGGTCTTTCGCCGCGACCTGCAGGATGCCGTTCGCGTCGATGTCGAAGGTCACCTCGATCTGGGGCACGCCCGCGGGCGCGGGAGGAATGCCGTCCAGATGGAACACGCCGAGCAGCTTGTTGTCGCGCGCCATCGGACGCTCGCCCTGATAGACGCGCACCTCGACGCTCGTCTGCCCGTCGGCGGCGGTGGTGAAGATTTCGCTCTTGCGCGTCGGAATGGTCGTGTTGCGTGGAATCAGCACGGTGAAGATGCCGCCCTTGGTCTCGATGCCCAGCGAGAGGGGCGTCACATCGAGCAGCACGATGTCTTTGACCTCGCCCGACAGCACGCCCGCCTGAATCGCCGCGCCGATGGCGACCACCTCGTCGGGGTTCACGCCCTTGTGCGGCTCCTTGCCCGTAATCTGGCGCACCATCTCCTGCACCTTCGGGATGCGCGTCGAGCCGCCCACCAGCACCACCTCGTCGATGTCGCTGGGTTTGAGCCCCGCGTCCTCCAGCGCGCGGAAGATGGGTCCCTTGAGCCGCTCGAACAGGTCCGCGCACAGGTCTTCGAACTTCGCGCGGGTGAGCGTCATATCGAGGTGCTTGGGACCGCTCGCGTCCGCCGTGATGAAGGGCAGGTTAATCGTGGTGGTGGTCACGGTCGAGAGTTCGATTTTGGCGCGTTCGGCGGCTTCCTTGAGCCGTTGCAGCGCCTGCCGATCCTGGCGCAGGTCGATGCCATGCTCTTTTCTGAACTCGTCGGCGAGGTAGTCCACGATGCGCTGGTCGAAGTCGTCGCCGCCCAGGTGCGTGTCGCCCGAGGTGGACTTGACTTCGAACACGCCGTCGCCGACCTCCAGAATCGACACATCGAAAGTACCGCCGCCCAGGTCGAACACGAGGATGGTCTCGTTGCTCTTTTTGTCGAGTCCGTAGGCGAGCGCGGCGGCGGTCGGCTCGTTGATGATTCGCAACACTTTCAGCCCCGCGATTTCGCCCGCGTTTTTGGTGGCGGTGCGCTGCGCGTCGTTGAAGTAGGCGGGCACGGTAATCACCGCCGCGTCGACCGTCTCGCCCAGATAGGCTTCGGCGTCCGCCTTGAGCTTCTGCAGCACCATCGCCGAAATCTCTTCGGGGCGCAGGGTTTTGTCGAGCGCGGGGATTTGCACCGCCGCGTCGCCCTTGCTGTCGGCGACCACCTTGTAGGGCACGCGCGTGCGCTCTTCGGCGACCTCATCGTAGCGTCGCCCGATGAACCGCTTGATGGAGAAAATCGTGTTTTCGGGGTTCACGACCGCCTGACGCTTGGCGGGCGCGCCAATCAGCCGCTCGCCCGTTTTGGTGAAGCCGACCACCGACGGACACAGCCGACCGCCCTCCGCCGTCGGAATCACCACCGGCTCGCCGCCCTCCATCACGGCAATCACCGAGTTCGTCGTTCCCAGGTCAATACCCACAACCTTACCCATACATCAGCCTCCTATCGTTATTTTCGTGCGCTGCGGAAAAGTTCCACAGCCATAGATACCTGCATTTCGGACGGAAAGTTCCCGTTTTTTGAGTAGCGTGATTATACCTGACTTGAGTGGGGTATTGTCAAGTAGTCCGCCCAACCGCCTACAGATCCAGCGCGTTCTGCTTGTCCGCAGGCTGCGCCCGCGTCGCCTGCGCCACGCCCATCAGCAACGCCGCGCTGGGAATCGCAAACCCCTCGCCGCGCAGCAACTGCTCCACCGTGCGTATCTGCAGGCGGGGCAGCGCGATGTCCCCCAGCGGCGTCTTGTAATAGCCCGCCTGCTCCGCCTCCCGAAGCATCGGCTCCGTCGGCGGCTCCAGCGACACAAACAGCCCCAGCGTCGCCCCCTCGCGCTCCAGCACGCCCCGAAAATCGCGAATGTCCTTCACCCCGACCCTGCCGCTCTTGACCTGGATCACCACCTTCTTGGGATGCTCGCGCGGGTTGTCGGTGAAATGGAGCATCCCGTCGATGCCCGTGTCCGCGCCCTTTTTCTGCTGGTAGGGGAAGGCGCGCGGAATCAGCCCAATCGCCCATCGCTGGAACTCGTCGCGGTCCTGCAGAGCGAGCGCGCGGGCGTCCTCCACGCTGGTCGGCTCGCCGATAACGCGATAGTCCACGCCCTCCTTGAGGTCGAACATATCGCTGAGGCGGTACTTGATGAGCGCAATCGCCAGATGGGTGATGTCGATGCCGATCCAGCGGCGGTTGAGCTTCTGCGCGGCGACGACGGCAGTGCCGCAGCCGCAGAAGGGGTCCAGCACCGTATTGTTCTCGTTGCTGGAGGCTTGGATAATGCGCTCCAGCAGGGCGAGGGGCTTCTGCGTTGGGTAGCCCAGCAGCTCAGATGCGGCGGTGCGCGTGCCGAACCCCAGAATATCGCTCCACACGCAACCGATGGTCGCCCGCGCCTCGTCCAGATAATACTTCAGGTACTCCTTACCAGACTCCGAGACATGGATTCGCCCTTCGGCGCGGAACCGCTCCCACATGGCGTCGCTATAGTTGCCGCGCTGCACCGCCTTGTAGCGCCCGCGCGCGTCCTCGTAGCGGTAGGCGCGCTTCTGCTCTTCCGTAAGCGGCAGGTACTGCTGATGGAAGGCGTAGGTATCCGATTTCGTGTAGAAGAGGATAACATCGATATTGCGCGGCCACTGACGGCTGACGCGCTTGCCGCCCTTGCCCGCAGGGTCGCGCACCCACACAATCTCGTTTCGAAAGTTGCGCGCCCCGAAAATCACATCCAGCATCACCTTCAGGTAGTGGCTGGCCGTGGGGTCGCAGTGCAGATACAAACTGCCTGTCGGCTTCAGCACGCGATGCAGTTCCACCAATCGCGGCGCCATCATCACGAGGTACGCCGTGAGGTCGTTGCGCCCCAGGGTGCGCACGAAGCCCTGCATCAGCTCCGCCAGCGCGGGCAGCGGGCAGGTCTCGCAGAACTCGATGTAGGCGCGTTCGCTCCACTGCCAGGTGTCGGTGAAGGCTTTGATTTGTCCCTGTGCGGGTTCGCCCGACTGCTCGCGGAACAGCACATTGTAGTCGCGCTGGCTGTTGAACGGCGGGTCGAGGTATACGAGGTCGACGCTTGCGTCGCCGATGTGCTGGCGCATCACCTTCAGGTTGTCGCCGTAGTAGAGCGTGTTGTCCTTCATGGTGAAAATGGTACCTGAAGCGTTCTGCCTCCCTCCTTCAGGTTCTCCCCGCAAGCGAGAGGAACCTGGGGTACAGATCGTTTCCGCAGTGCAGCCCGGTATTTACGAAATCTGACGCGCGGTCAGAGTTCGCAAAGCGGCGGTTTATGGAGTGCGGAAGCGCCGCTTCCGCGCATGCTGAAGCTACCGCTTCAGCACTCCATAGTAGCGTAGCGCGGGCAACAGCACGCCTCTGCAGGCGCGTGCGAGACAATTAACAAACTTTGACTGCGCAGTTGGTATGAGTGGCTGCTTAACCCCATCATAACATTGTCCCTCGTACAATTGCGGCGCTATGAAACGCGGGTTTACACTGATTGAGCTGCTGGTCGTGATTGCGATAATCGCCATTCTGGCGGCGATATTGTTCCCTGTGTTTGCGCGTGCGCGTGAGAGCGCGCGCACCACGACCTGTCTTTCGAATGTGCGTCAGATTGCCACAGGCATTATGATGTATATTCAAGACTATGATGAGACCTACCCCGCCGCGACGAACATCTCCCGCGCGTTCAACACCCAGTGGCCCCAGTTGCGAACGATTGTGCAGCCGTATGTGAAGAACGACAACATCTGGTTCTGTCCTTCGGAGCCGCGCCCCAGCGTGTGGGAGCAGGACGGGTTCAGCACGGGCGACCCAAGCTATCGCGGCGCGGGCACTTCATACGCCTACAAGTCGCGCCTGATTACCGACTGTCCGCCGAACACGCCCGCGAACTGTCGCGGGAACCTTGCCGCTGTACCGCAAGCCGCTATCGACAACCCTGCAGGCATCTGGCTCTTCTGGGACGCCGACTCCGACTACAGTCGCCACACGGACAAGTCCAAAACGGGCTATCTGGGCGCGCCAGACTGTCGCTGGGCAGGCGGCACGAAGGGGCAGATGGCAGCCTACGCGGATGGGCACGCCAAACTGACGATGGGCATCCCGCGCCCGCAGTGGTACGAGAACATGGCGCTGGACGGCAGAAACTACATCCCCTTCGCAGGCTGTCCGTAGTCTCACTGATTGCGAGGGGCGCGCCCAGCGCCCCTCGCATCCCTAAAACCGCACTACCCGCGCGCTGTCAACGCCCTCTAACTGGCGAATCCCTTCAAACGCCTCTGGCGGGATGGGGTTGTCCAGCTGCAGAATCATCACGGCGCGCCCGCCCAGCGATTCGCGCCCCACATGCATCCCCGCGATGTTCACCTGATGGCTCCCCAGTAGCGTGCCCACGCGCCCGATGATGCCCGGACGGTCCTGATGCTCGGTCAGCAGCAGGATTCCGTCGGGGCGGATGTCCACGAACAGCCCGTTCAGGTGCGTGATTCGCAGATCGGCGCGCCCGAACACCGTGCCCGTGAGTTGCTGCGCGCCGCTGGCGGTGTGCGCAGTGAGAGTGAGCGTGTCAGGGTAGAGTTCCGTTTCGGGGCGCACGCTCCACTCCAAATGCACGCCGCGCTGCTGGGCAATCAGCGGGGCATTGACGAGGTTCACAGGCGCGTCGGTCGTGCGCTGGAGCAGCCCTGCGAGCGCGGCGCGGGCAATCACATCGAGCGGCAGGTCGCCCCACTCGCCCGAAAACAGGGCGTGCAGGCGTTCAATCGGCGCGTCGGCGAGCTGGCTGTGCAGGACGCCCATGCGCTTCGCCAGCTCCAGATAGGGCGCCACGCGCGCCATCAGCTCGGCGGGAATGGGCGGCAGGTTCACGGGGCTGCGCGGCGCGCCGCCCTGCAGCACCGCCACAATCTGCTCCGCCACATCGACGGCGACCTTCACCTGCGCCTCCACCGTCGACGCGCCCAGATGCGGGGTCAGCACATTCTGCGGCTGGTGCAGCAGCTTCAGGTCGGCGGGGGGCGGCTCGGTCGGGAACACATCGAGCGCCGCGCCCGCCACATGCCCCGATTCGATAAACTCCGCCAGCGCGTCGGCGTCGATCAGCTCGCCTCGCGCGCAGTTGATGAGGCGCACGCCCGGCTTGGTCAACGCGAGCGTCTGGCGGTTGAGCAGATGGCGCGTTTCGGGGGTCAGCGGCGCGTGCAGGGTGATAAAATCGCTCTCGCGCAGCAGCGTCTCCAGTGAGGCAGGCTCCGCGCCCAGCTGGCGGATGTGCGCGTCGGGCACGAACGGGTCATACGCCAGAATGCGCATGCCGAACGCCCGCGCGCGTCGCGCCACCTCGCGCCCGATCTTGCCCAGCCCCAGCACCCCCAGCGTCTTGCGCGAGAGTTCCACGCCCGTGAACTGCGTGCGTTTCCATTCGCCCGCGCGCAGCGAGCGGTCCGCCTGCGGGATGTTGCGGGCGAGCGCAAGCAGGTGCGCCAGCGTCAGCTCCGCGGCGGCAATGGTGTTGCCCTCGGGCGAGTTGACCACCACAATCCCGCGCTGGGTCGCCGCGTCCACATCGATATTGTCCACGCCGACGCCCGCCCGCCCGATGACCTTCAGGCGCGCGCCCGCGGCGATAACCTCCGCGTCCACGCGCGTCTGCGAGCGCACCATCAGCGCGTCGTAGTCGCCTATCCGCGCCAGCAACGCCTCGCGCGACAGGTTCGGCGCGTAGTCCACCTCCGCCGCCTGACGCAACACCGCCAGCCCTTCTTCTGCAATCGGGTCGCTCACCAGCACGCGCATCGCCCGAAAGTGTACCCCAGCGGGTATAATCGCGCCGACGAAGGAGCGACGACTATGGCAACCACCGTATCGACAACGAAGCAACGGAGCTGTTCGTTTCTGATGGAGCCTGCGCCCGCAGGCAGCACTTTTACCCCCGAAGACTTCGATTCCGAGACGCGCCTGATGGGCAAGGCGGCGGACGACTTCGTGCGCAACGAGGTGCTGCCCCTGCTGCCCGAAATCGAGCAGGCGAAAGAGGGCTTGATGCGCGAGTTAGACCGCAAGATGGGCGAACTGGGCTTCACCGCCGCCGAAGTGCCTGCGCAGTACGGCGGGCTGGATTTGCCCAAGACGACCGTCGCGCTGATTGTGGAGAAGCTGGGTCCAGAGCCTGCGACCTGCCTGACGCTACAGGCGCACGCGGGGCTGGCGATTCTGCCGCTGGTGCTGGAGGGCACGCCCGCACAAAAGGAGCGCTACCTGCCCAAACTTGCGTCGGGCGAGTGGTGCGGCTCATTTTGTTTGAGCGAGACGGGCAGCGGCTCCGACGCGCTGGCGATGCGTACCCGCGCCGTGCCCGTCGAGGGCGGCTATCGGCTCACAGGCGAGAAGATGTGGGTCACCAACGCGGGCTTCGCCGACCTGTTCACCGTGTTCGCCAAGCTCAACGGCGAGCAGTTCACGGCGTTTCTGGTAGAGCGCACGGCGCAGGGCGTATCCCTGGGGCGCGAGGAGCATAAAATCGGCTTGCACGGCTCCAGCACGCGGCGCGTGGCGTTCGAGAATGTGTTCGTGCCCGCCGAGAACCTGCTGGGCGAGGTCGGCAAGGCGCACTACATCGCGCTCAACACGCTGAACCTGGGGCGCTACAAGATGGCTGCCAGTGCGCTCGGCACGGGCAAGTACGCGCTGGAGGTCGCCGCACGCTACGCCAAAGACCGCCAGCAGTTCGGGCAGCCCATCGCCAACTTCGGGCTGATTCGCAGCAAACTCGCGCGGATGGCGACGCACCTGTTCGCGCTGGAGAGCATGCTCTACCGCACAGGACACCTGATGCAGGCGTGGTTCGAGCCAATTCACGACCTGCCGCCCGACCATTCGGAGCTGCACCTGCGCTATCGCGAGGCGGCGTCGGAGTACGCGGGCGAGTGCGCCCTGCTGAAGTTCTACGGCACGGAGGTGCAGTACCTGTGCGCCGACGAGGGCGTGCAGATTCACGGCGGCTACGGCTACACGGAGGACTTCCCTATCGCCAAGATTTTCCGCGAGTCGCGCGTGCCGCGCATCTACGAGGGCACGAACGAGATTAACCGCCTGAACTTCACGCAGCACCTGATTCGGCAGATGACGCGGGCGGGGTTGCCCGTGCTGGAGGCGGCGCGGGCGCAGGCGTCGGCGCTGACCGCCGATCTGCCGACGGACGCCGAGGGGCTGTTGCACGCGCTGGCGGCGCAGTTCCGTGCGGCGACGCTGGTGGCGTTCCAGCGGGCGTGGGAGGCGTATGGCGACCATCTGCGCGAGCAGCGTCAGGAGGTCGCCGCCGCGATTGCCGAGCTGGCGGTCTACGCCTATGGGCTGGAGAGCATCCTCGCGCGGCTGCCCAAGTTGCAGGGCGCGTCGGCGGAGGCGGGCATGCTGATGGCGCTGCTGTTCGCCCGCGAGGGCGCGTTTGGCGTGCGCGAGCGACTCGCGCTGGTGCTGGACGCGCTGGATGCGCACGGGGCGACGCCACAACTGCCCCTGCCGCGCCTTGATGGGGTGGACCTCGCCAACCGACTCGCCGCGCATGTGCTGCAGCGGGACGGCTATCCGATTGGGTAGGCGCAGGAGATAATACCAATCTGCTGGTCATAGTTCGTAAAGCGGCGGTTTATGGAGTGCGGAAGCGGAGCTTCCGCGACGCTGAAGCTACCGCTTCAGCACTCCATAGCAGCGGGGCGCAGGCAACAGCACACCTCTGCGGGCGCGTGCGAGGCAATTAACGAACTTTGACGGCGCAGTTGGTATTACAGCGGCTGCGGCGCAGGGTGTACGCCCAGCTCGGTCGCGGCGCGCCCCCCTGCCTCCCGCCGCGCCCGATGCTCCAGCGCGGCGCGCACCAAACCCACAAACACAGGATGCGGGCGGTTCGGACGCGACTTGAACTCTGGATGGAACTGACCTGCCAGGAAAAACGGATGGTCGGGCAGCTCAATCATCTCCACCAGGCGGTTGTCAGGCGACACGCCGCTGAACACCAGCCCGTGGCGCTCCAGCAGGGCGCGGTACTCGTTGTTCACCTCGTAGCGGTGGCGGTGGCGCTCATAAATCACGGTATCGCCGTACACCCGCGCCGCCAGCGAGTCGGGCAGCAATCGGCACGGGTACGCGCCCAATCGCATCGTGCCGCCCTTGTCGTCCACGCCGCGCTGTTCGGGCAACAGGTGAATCACGGGGTGCGGCGCGTCGTGGTCGACTTCCTCTGTGTGCGCGCCTTCCAAGCCCGCCACATTGCGGGCGAACTCAATCACCGCCATCTGCATCCCGTAGCAGATTCCGTAGAAGGGCACGCGGTTCTCGCGGGCGTAGCGAATGGCGTTCAGCTTGCCCTCCACGCCGCGCGCGCCGAACCCATGCGCGACGAGGATGCCGTCCACATGCGCCAGACGCTCCGCCGCGTCCACCGACTCCAGCTCCGATGAATCGACCCATTCGATCTCGACCGCCGCGTCGTTCGCCGCGCCCGCATGGTGGAACGACTCGGCGATGCTGATGTACGAATCGCGGTTCTCGATATACTTGCCCACCAGCGCGATTCGGCAGCGGGCGCGGGGCTGCTTGAGACGCGCGACCATCTCTTCCCATGCGCTCAGATCGGGCGGCAGGTCGGGCAGCCCCAGCCGACGCAGGGTGAGCCGCGCCAGTCCCGCCTGCTCAAACAGCAGGGGAATCTCGTAAATGGTCTCCACATCGAGCGATTCGATGACCGCGTTATGCGCCACATCGGTGAACAGCGAAATTTTGCCGCGCACATCTTCGGGCAGCTGGGTGCGCGTGCGACAGATCAGCACATCGGGCGTGATACCGATTTCGCGCAACTTAATCACGCTGTGCTGGGTGGGTTTGGTCTTAATTTCGTCCCAGCGCCCGACGGTGGGGATGAGCGTCACATGGATATACATCACATTCTCCGCGCCTGCGTCCTTGCGGAACTGGCGGATGGCTTCCAGGAAGGGCAGGCTCTCGATGTCGCCGACCGTGCCGCCCACCTCCGCAATCACGATGTCAGCGTTCTGTTCGCGTCCGACGCGGCGGATATGCTCCTTGATTTCGTCGGTGATGTGCGGAATGACCTGCACCGTCGCGCCTAAGTATTCGCCGCGGCGCTCCTTGTCGATGACCGACTTGTAGACGCGCCCCGTGGTGAGATTGGAGTTGCGCGTGCAGTTCACATCGAGGAACCGCTCATAGTGCCCCAGATCGAGGTCGGTTTCCGCGCCGTCGTCGGTGACGAACACCTCGCCGTGCTGGTAGGGGTTCATCGTGCCCGCGTCGACATTGATATAGGGGTCCATTTTGAGGGGGGCGACGGTGTAGCCCCTGCTGCGCAGGAGCCTGCCTAAACTGGCGGCGGCGATGCCCTTACCGATGGAACTCACGACGCCGCCCGTCACAAAAATGTATTTGGTGTTCGACACGCGCGCTGCCTCCTTAATGCGCGGGAAGTATACCTGAACGATGGGGGCGCGCCCCGCAGGGTAGAATATACGATGGAGTTGGCGATGAAGGCGCGTGTGAACTTTTTGAGAGACCTGCTAATACGCAGCTACGAGGGCAGCCGCTGGCACAGTTTCCGAACCGCTGTGCGCGACCTGACCGACGAGGAAGCCCTGTGGGTTCCCCCAACGGGCTATAAGGGCTACCACTGGGCGGACGGCAGCATCTTGAAAATCATTTTCCACACAGGCGCGGACAAGCTGGTGCAAATCTCCACCGCGTTTGGCGAGGGGGGCGTCGACTGGCGGGCGATGGAGCTACGCTTCCGCGCGATGGGCGGCAACCTGAGCGCCGCGCTCCAGATTGCGCAGGAAGGCTACGAGACCACCCTCGACGCGCTCGCGCCGCTGACCGACGACGACCTCGAGGTGGAACGCCCCTACTACGGCGGCGGGCGCATGAGTACGGGCGACCTGTTCCTGATGCTCGCCGAACACGATGTGTACCATGCAGGACAGATTATCTACATCCGCTGCATGTTCGCGGCGCAACGGGGGAAATAGCCATGCAGAAAAAGACGGTGCGCGATATCGAGGTGCAGGGCACGCGTGTGCTGGTGCGCGTGGACTTCAATGTGCCGATGCAGGACGGGCAGATTACTGACGACCGCCGTATTCGCGAGTCGCTGCCGACGATTCAGTACCTGCTGGAGCGCGGGGCGACGGTGATTCTGATGTCGCACTTCGGGCGTCCGAAGGGGCAGCGCGACCCCAGATACAGCCTGCGCCCCGTGGCGGAGCGACTGAGCGCCCTGCTGGGGCGTCCCGTGCAGTTTTTCGAGGACTGCATCGGCGAGTCGGTGGAAGCGGGCGTCGCAAGCCTGCCCGCGAACGCCGTTGCGCTGCTGGAGAATGTGCGCTTCTATCCGCAGGAGGAGGCGAACGACCCGGAGTTTGCGCGCGCGCTGGCGCGGCTGGGCGAAGTGTATGTGAACGACGCCTTCGGCTCGGCGCATCGCGCGCACGCTTCCACTGAGGGCGTCGCGCACTACCTGCCCGCCGTCGCGGGCTTGCTGATGGAAAAGGAGCTGCGTTATCTGGGGCAGGCGCTGGCGAACCCTGAGCGCCCCTTCGTCGCGATTCTGGGCGGCGCGAAGGTGCATGACAAAATCGGCGTCATCCAGAACCTGCTGCCGAAAGTAGACAAACTGCTGATTGGCGGCGGGATGGCGTTCACCTTCCTCAAGGCGCAGGGCTACGAGATTGGCAAATCGCTGCTGGACGCCGAGAGCCTCGCGTTCGCTGCACAGATGCTGCAGCAGGCGGGCGAGAAGATTGCGCTGCCGACCGATGTGGTGGTTGCCCCTGCGCTGGAGGCGGGCGCGCCGACTCGCGCCGTGCCCGTGAGCCAGATCCCGCCCGACCAGATGGGGCTGGACATCGGCGCGGAGACGGCGCAGGCGTTCGGCGAGATGGTTCGAGGCGCGCGCACCGTCGTGTGGAACGGACCGCTGGGCGCATTCGAGACCCCACCGTTTGAGCAGGGCACGCGCGCCGTGCTGCATGCGCTCGCCGAATCGGGCGCGGTCTCGATCCTGGGCGGGGGGGACACCGCCGCCGCCGCTGAGCAGCTCGGCTTCGCCGACAGGATGACCCACATCTCCACCGGCGGCGGCGCGTCGCTGGAGTTTCTGGAGGGCAAACCCCTGCCCGGCGTCGCCGCGCTTCTGGACGCCTGAAATTCGGCAGCCAAAACCTCAATTCACGGCAGGAATTGGGCAAAAGGCATCGTAATTACAACAGTGGAGGTATCTGCTATGCGAAGACGCGGCTTTACCCTGATTGAGCTATTGGTCGTTATCGCGATTATCGCCATTCTGGCGGCGATTTTGTTCCCCGTGTTCGCGCGGGCGCGTGAGAGCGCACGCAAGACCCAGTGCTTGAGCAACATGCGCCAGCTCGGTACCGCCATCTCGATGTATACGAACGATTATGACGAGTATTTCCCCGAGCTGGCAAGCGGCGGCTGCTGGGGACGCGCCGGCATCGCCAACGCGCTCTGGAGCCGCCAAATCTATCCGTATGTCAAAAACAAGGGCGTCTTCGAGTGCCCTTCTGCCAGTGTGTCTCGTGGCGGGATGCGGTTCTGGTCGAATGTGGCGGTGCCTGAGGACCCGGTGATTAACCCACCGCCCTGCAACAACGAACACACCGACCGCCGCGCGATGCCCATCGGCATGAACAAGTTCTTCGCGCCTTACTGGCAGTGCCGTGAGGGGGTAGACCCTGGCTGCCAGGCGTACTGGGACCCGTGCGCCACAAACCCCAACAACTGCGATGCGCTGTGCGCCGGGCAGTATATCAATCACGCGCGTATTCGCGAGGCGGCTAAGCTGGTAGTGCTAACCGATGGAGTGACCACCTGCAACGGCGGCGGCGGCTACTGGATTAATGTGTCGGGACCCGTGAACTCGCTCTTCGGCATCTCCGGACGCCACGAAGGGCACAACATCACCTTCGCGGATGGACACAGCAAGTGGTATCCGCTCCGCGCCACCGAGGCGTGGCTCACCCAGACTGACCCGAACCTGCGCATGTCCACCACTCAGCATCGCGGGATGGTGCAGGAGCGCGTCAGCTCGGGCGCGCAGAACTTCACCTGCGTGAACTACAACCCCGCAGGCGTCCACTGGAACCCGATGGTGGCGCATCCGGGTGAAAATCCGAACATCGACCAGCAATGTCAATCGACGATGTAGCGGACAGCAAGGGGGGCGCTCTGCCCCCCCCTCTACTCTGGAGGCTTTCATGAAAAAAGAGATTCCGACATGGGCTGTTGTGGCGATTGTTGCGGTGTTGCTGGGCTTGATTGGCGCATGGTTCTACTCCGCGACCAGTAAATCCTCGAGCGATACTGTGGTGGAGAAGACCTTCGGCGACGAGTCGAACCCGTTTGGCAATCAGGCGCCGCCGCAACCGCGAGCAGGCGCAGGCGCAAGCGGTCCGTGAAGCATGGGGCAGGCGATGCGCCTGCCCCAGAGTGCTTACTTCACCCGCAGCATCTCCATCAGCGGCGCAATCGTCGGTTGTGTGTCCAGCTGCCAGATGAACTGCAACACCTCGTCCTGACGCGCTCGGGGCAGCGCCCACTCGGTCAGCACAGAGAACTTCGCCTCAACCTCCTCGTCGCTCATGGGGTTGCGTGCGTGTCCGCGCGGGAAGGTGTTCTCCTCCGTCAGCGTGCGCCCGTCCTTGAGATACAGCGTGATTCGGTTGGGGATGCCTTCGGGGTAGCGGGGATCCATCGCCGTATCGTGGCGCACAGCGATTCGGCTCACCAGCTCCAGTAGCGCGGGGTCGGTGTAGCGCGCCTCGTCGAAGGTGTCCAGGTCTACCTTGCCGTCCATCAGCGTCGCGCCGACGATGTAGGGCAGGCTGTGGTCGGCGGTCTCACGGCTCTGGGGACGCCACTTCTCTGGCTCGCTGCCGATAATCGAGTAGCACGCCTCGAAGGTGTCGATTTCGATGCGCTCTATCTGGTGGATGTCGCCGCCGATTTGCTCGCGCAGGGCGAGCGCCGCCCACACCGCGCTCTGCGCGTGGTACTCGACGGGGTAATACTTGATGTAGGTCTCGTTAATCATGAAGCCGCGTCCATCCTCACCGCCGAGCGCGCCGACGGTAAACTCGCCTGAGACCTGCTTCATAAAGCCCATCCTGCCTTCGAAGATTTCGGAGGGACCCGTGAGTCCGTGCTTGGCGAGCCAGCTGGCGAACACGGCGTGTCGACTGGAGTTGGCAAAAGCGCATCCTTTCCACGCGGAGATTTCGCCCACGCGCGTCTGGCGCATCGCCAGTCCCGACACGCCCGCGATGCTCATCGCGTGGCGCGCAGCGGTTGCGTCCAGCCCCATCAGTCGGCTCGCCGCCGCCGACGCCGAGAACAGCCCGTAGTTCACATGGTCCCAGCCGCGCGCGCGCAGGCTCGCCGAGTCGCACAGGCGGCACTGGATTTCATACGCCAGCACGGTCGCAAGCAGAGTCTCCTTGCCCGTGCTGCCCTCCGCTTCGGCGACTGCCAGCACCGCCGCGAGGTTGTCGCTGGGATGGGCAGGCTCTTTGGAAAGGTAGGTGTCGTTGTAGTCCAGGTAGCGGATGAGCAGTCCGTTTGCGAACGCCGCCCAGTCGGGCGAGGCTTTGTGCGCCGTGCCGAGAATCGTCGCGCCGTAGGGACTGCTGACCTGTGTGGCGACCGCGCGCACCTGCTGCGCCGTCTCCGAGCGCCACGCGCCAAACGCGCAGGCAATCGAGTCGATAATCCGTCGCTTCGCTTCGTGAATGGCTTCCTGGGGAAGCGCTTCGTACTTGAGTTCCGTACTGTAGCGTGCGAATCGTTCCGCTAAGGTCATTGACATGCCTCCGTAAAAGGTCTGTTTCGGGGGTGAATTGTACCTGCTTATGCTATGCTTTATAGCCCTCACCCCCTTTGTTCCCATCTCCCAACCGAATGCAGGCGGGTACAATAAACGCGATGAGTCATCTATCGGAGCCACACCACTCAGAACGAACGGACGCGGCGACGGTCGCAGTCTATCGCACAACCCGTTCGCTGCGCTATCCTGCTGTTGCGCCGTACCATCCCGACACCGCCTATCCTGAATATCCCTTCAAAGAGCACCTTGCTCAGGAAGTTAACAGCGCGTATGAGTCAGTACGGGGCGCTCTGCAGTTGCTGGGCTTCGACAAAGAGCGCTTTGGTACACCTGAATGGAATCCCCTGGCAGAGATTATTCGTCCTGACGATCTGGTGGTCATCAAGCCCAATATGGTGCGCGATTTTCACGAATTTCCAGAGATGGGCACGGATGCGCTCATCACGCACGGTTCTATAGTGCGAGCGGTGGTCGATTATGTCTATCTGGCAAAAGGCGGACGCGGCACAGTGATTATCGCCGACTCGCCCCAGAATGACGCCGACTGGGATGAACTCTGGCGTCTGTTCGGCTTCGATGAGTTGCTTGCCTTCTACAGGCAGGTCGCGCCCGAGTTCGATCTCCGCATCTACGAGGTACGCAAGGAAGCCGTGCGCAAAAAGCAAGGCGTGATCATCGAACGCTATACGCGCCCTGGCGACCCCTTCGGCTATTCGTGTATCGATTTGGGCGTTCACAGTGAGTTCGAGGAGGTGCGCGACCGACTGGGACGCCTCTATGGCGCCGAGTACGACATCTCTGACACCAATCGCCACCATCAGCCCGGCAAGCACGAGTATTTCATCGCGAACACCTTCCTTCGGGCGGATGTGGTCATTAATGTGCCCAAGCTCAAGACCCACAAGAAGAGCGGTACCACCGTCTGGATTAAAAGCGTTATCGGTATCAACGGCGACAAAAACTGGCTCCCTCACCACACGGAAGGGTTGCCTTCCGAAGGGGGCGACCAGTTCGCTGAGGACACTGTCAAGCGCAAACTGGAACAGCGCGTCACGGCATCCGCCAAGCGATTTGCCACGCGCATTGGACCCATTGGGGAGCGAGTCGTCTCTGCACTGCGCAAACTCGCCATCCACTACTTCGGCGATACGAATCGCGACACCATCCGCTCAGGCAACTGGCATGGGAACGACACCATCTGGCGCACGGTATACGATGTGCTGAAATGCTGGATTTATGCCGACAAACAGGGGCAACTGCAGCAAACGCCCCAACGCAAATTTCTCTGTATCGTGGATGGGATTATTGGCGGCGAGGGCAACGGCCCGCTGGCGCCCACCGCCAAACCGTGTGGCGTCTGTATCGCGGGATTTGACCCCCTTGCAGTGGATACCGTTAGCGCTGCGTTAATGGGGTTTGATCCCACACGCCTGAAGATTCTCAACAGGGCTGAACACGCTCGTGGCTACCCAATCTCTCTGGTGGAGCGCAGCCAGATTCGCGCCGTCTCGAATCACCCTGCGTGGAACGGCAGCCCAGAGGCGATGACCGATACGCTGGACTTCGAACCGCATTTCGGCTGGGTAGGCTATCTGGAAGCCCCCCATCGGCGTCCCGATGCCCAAGCACGGCGCTCAGACTCGTAGTGGGCTATACCGTAGTGCGCGGTCGGCATATCAGTACTGGCGTAGTGCGATTTCTCAGAGCGGTTGCATGATCGATGCCCAGCATAGATTTTGCTTCGTCGCCAGCGCTGTGCAGGTGAACAAGCACTTTATGTGTGCCAATTCACCAAGCAAGGTACAATTCCTGTATTCATGAGCAGTTTACGCTGGAAACTGCGCCGGTTGCGGGCGATGGGCGCGTCGGAGGTCGCGACGCGGGCGTGGCGCATGGCGCAGGAACGGTTCAAGCCGCTGCCCAAAGAGCCGCCCGAAGCGACCTGGCGGCGCTACGGCGTCGACGCGCACCAGTGGCTGGAGATTCTGACGCAGCAGCTGCCCCTGTACCCCGACGCGCTGCCCGACGCCGAGCGCGGGCGGTTGCTGGCAGAGACGGACGCGTTGCTGCAACGCCAGTGGACGCTGTTCGGCTATTCCGTGCAGCTGGACGACCCGCCCTGCTGGCGGCGCAACTACCTGCTGGGCAAAGACTGGATGGACGCCCCCGCGAAGCAGATTGACTACCGCCGTATCGATGTGGCGGGCGGGGTGAAGTATGTGTGGGAGCTGTCGCGCGGGCAGCCGATGGCGCGCCTGGCGCAGGCGTACGCGCTCACGGGCGAGACGCGCTACGCTGAGAAGTGCCTTGCATGGCTGCTGGACTGGGTGGAACGCAACCCGCGCGGCTGGGGCATTCACTGGACGAGCGCGCTGGAGCATGCGATTCGCGCGCTGGCGTGGCTCTACAGCCTGCGCCTGCTCGCCGACTTTCCGCCGTTGCGCGAGCAGATGCCCACGCTCGGCGGCGCGCTGATTCAGCACGGCGAATTCATCGAGCGGCACATGTCGCCCGGCTCGTCGGCGAACAACCATCTGATTGGTGAGGCGGCGGCGCTGGCGGTGCTGGGAAGCCTGCTGCCCGACGGCGCGCTGGCATCCCGCTGGCGCAGGGTCGGCTACGCGACGCTGGAACGCGAGGCGCTGCGCCAGTTCTATCCCGACGGCGTGAACGCGGAGCAGGCGTTCGGCTACCTGCCGTTCGTGTGGGAGTTCTACCTGCACGCCTACCGCCTGCAGCCGATGCCCGACGCGGTGCGGGAGCGGCTGACGCGCAGTATCGAGTTCGTGCGGCGTGTGATGGACGCTTCAGGCTATGTGCCGCAGGTGGGCGACGAGGACGACGGCACGGTCGTACCGCTGTGGAGCGCGGCGGCGGATCGGCATCGGGTGGTGGGGCGCGCGCTGGCGCAGATGCTGCGCTGCGAACCGCCGCCTGCCCTCACAGACGCCGACGATTCGCTGGCGCAGTGGCTCACCGGCGGAACGCCCCCTGAGGGCAGTCGGCTGGTGGAATCGCGCCTCTATCCCGACGGGGGGTACGCGGTGCTGCACGGCGCGCGCTGGCAGGCGCTGTTCGACGCCGGACCGCTGGGGCTGGGGAGCCTCGCCGCGCACGGGCACGCCGACGCGCTCGCGGTGTGGGCGTCGCTGGACGGCAAGCCGCTGCTGATCGACGCGGGCACTTACGCCTACCACGAAGACCCCGAATGGCGCGACCATTTTCGGGGCACGGCGGCGCACAACACGCTCGCGCTGAACGGCGAGAACCAGTCCGAAATCCAGGGTCCGTTCCTGTGGGGCAAAAAGGCGCGGTCGCGCTTCACGGCGTCCGATGTGAGTCAGGGCTGGGCGGAAGGCATGACGGAAGCCTACCTGCCCGACATACTCTGCCGCCGCGTGCAGCTGAATGGCGACGCGCTGACCATCACCGACCGAATCGTGCCCAGCAAGGGTCAGTCGGTGCAGTGGTACTGGCGCTTCCATCCCGACTGGCAGGTGGAGCCAGTCGGCGAGGGCGTCTGGCGCATTACGGACGGGACGCGCGCCTGCACCCTGACGGTTCGCCCACTCGCGGGCTACACGGCGCGCCTCTATCGGGGCGACGAAGCGACCCGACTGGGCTGGTACTCGCCGCGCTTCGGGCACAAAGTTCCCTGCACGACGCTGGTCGTTGAAGTCAGCCCCCTGCCCGAAAGTATCGAGGAGGCGGGCATCGCATGGGAGTTTCGGGCGTAAGCCGCGCGGAGACGCCGAACAACACGCCGCCGCCAGCGTCTAACATTCAGGGATTCCCCGCTCAGAGGGTATGCTAAGGGACGGCTATGAACAAACGCGTTGTAGTGATTGTGGGCATCGTGGCGATTGCCGCCGTTGCGCTCTGGATGCGCGGGCGCAACGCCGAAACGACCGAACCCGAAGTCGAACTCCGCACCGCTGAGGTCACCCGCGAGGATGTGGTGCGCTCCATTACCGCAACGGGCGTGTTGCGCACCTACAACATCGTCGATGTGAAGTCCAAAGCGGGCGGGATTGTGAGCCAGATCCTGGTCGATGTGGGCGACGAGGTGCAGGCGGGGCAGCTGCTGGCGCGGATTGACCCTGCAGACACGCTCTCGGTCTACAATCAGGCGCAGGCGGACCTGGAGGCGGCGAACGCGCGCATCGAGCAGGCGCAGGAGAGCCTCCAGCTCCAGCGCGAGCAGACCCAGCTCGCCGTGCAGCAAGCGGAGCAGAACCTGCAAGCCGCCGAAGCGCGCCTGCGTCAGGCAGAAGCGCGCGCGAACCTGCAGCCGACCGTGACCGAGGCGCAACTCCAGTCCGCACGCACCGCGCTGGAAACCGCCCGCAAGAATCTCGAACAGCTGGAGCGCGTGACCATCCCGCAGGAGCGTGCGCAGGCGCAGGCGAACTTCGAGGCGGCGCGCCAAGCCGTCGAGACCGCCCAGCGCAACCATGAACGCCTCAAGAGCCTGCTCCAGAAAGGCTATGTGTCACAGCAGCAGGTGGACAACGCGGCGGCGCAGTTGGAGAACGCCCGCGCGCAGCTGACCACCGCCCAGCAACGCCTGCAGACGCTGGAGCAGGACATCCAGACGCGTTTGGAGACCGCCCGCGCCCGCGTGCAGGAGGCGGAGGCGAACCTGCGCTCGGCGGAGGCGAACCGCGTGCAGATTGAAGTCGCGCAACAAGCTCTGCGAGAGGCGCGCGCCCAGTACCAGCAGGCGCAGGCGTCCCTCGCACAAGCCCGCTCCAACCTGCGTCAGATTCGCCTGCGCGAGGCGGACATCGCGACCGCGAAAGCGCAACGCGCCCGCGCCGACGCCCAGCTCTACAACGCCAAAGTGCAACTCGACAGCACAACGATTACCGCCCCCCTCAACGGCGTGGTGATTGCCCGATTCGTGGAGCAGGGAACCATCGTGCCCCCAGGTACCTCGCTCTTCTCACAGGGCAACACGCTCCTGCAGATTGCCGACACCAGCCGTATGTATGTGGAGGTCTCCGTCGACGAGGCGGACATCGGCAGCGTGCGCATCGGGCAACCCGTGGACATCCGCGTAGACGCCTTCCGACGCGAGCGATTCAAAGGCAAGGTCAGCCGAATCGACCCGCAGGCGGTGCTGGAGCAGAATGTGACGGTCATCAAGGTGCGCGTGGAGATCGAGAAGCCCGACTCGCGCCTGAAGCCCGGCATGAACGCGACCTGCGAATTTCTGGTGGCGCGTAAAAACGATGTGGTCGCCGTGCCCAACGAGGCAGTTAACGAATCGCCGCAGGGCGCGTTCGTGGAGGTAATGGTGAACGGACAGCCCCAGCGCCGCGAAGTGAAGGCAGGACTGCAGGGCAATACGAAGACCGAGATTGTCGACGGTCTCCAGCCCGGCGAAGTGGTCATCACAGGACGCATTTTCAACCAGCAGCAAGATGGACCTGGCTCGCCGTTTGGTCGCCCGTTCGGACCGCGCATGGGCGGTAGCTCGCCGCGCGGCGGCGGACAGGGCGGACCGCCCGGCGGCGGAGGAGGTGGACGATGAGCGTTTTCGAAAACTTCCTTACCGCCATCGATAGCCTGCGCGCGAACAAGATGCGCACGCTGCTGACCATGCTGGGCGTGATTATCGGCGTGGCGGCGGTCATCACGATGATTGGCATTGCGCAGGGCGCACGGCAGGCGACTCTAGAGCAGGTGCAGCGGCTCGGCGCGAATGTGCTGACCGTGCGCCCCGGTCAGGCGCGGCGCGGCGGCGCGTTTCTGGGCTTCGGCAGCGTGCAGAGCCTCAAAATCGAAGACGGCGACGCGATTATGAAATCGTGCGGCGAACTGGTCGCCCGCGTCTCCCCCGAAGTGTGGACCACCCAGCAGGTCAAGTACCTCAACCGCAACATGCGCACCAGCATCTCAGGCGTGACGCCCGAACTGCAGCCCATCCGCAACCTCGTGCTGGAAGAGGGCAGGTTCGTCACCGAGCAGGATCTGGAGGCGATGGCGCGTGTGGCGGTGATTGGGCACACGGTGTGGCAAGAGCTGTTTCAGGGCGGCGCGTGCGTGGGCAAGACCATCCGCATCGGCGGGCAGAGCTACGAAGTCATCGGGCGCCTCGCCTACAAGGGCGACACAGGCTTCCGCAGCTTCGACGACCGCGTCTATATCCCTCTGCCGACCGCTATGCGACGCCTGGCAGGGCAACGCCATCTGGACGCGCTCAACATTCAGGCGCGCGCCTCCGACAAAATGAGCGACACACAGACCTGCGTCGAGGAAGCCCTGATGCGCGCGCACAACATCCCGCCCGACGGCGACCCCGACTTCCGCGTGTTCAATCAGGGCGACTTTGTGGAGACCGTCGAGGCGACCGCGCAGACCTTCACCTTCCTGCTGGCGGGCGTCGCGCTCGTGTCGCTGATTGTTGGCGGCATCGGCATTATGAACATCATGCTGGTCTCCGTCACGGAGCGCACGCGCGAAATCGGCTTGCGCAAAGCCATCGGCGCAACAAAATTCAACATCCTGCTGCAGTTTCTCATCGAGTCGGTCGTGGTAAGCGTGCTGGGCGGGCTGATGGGGATCGCGCTGGGCTACTGGGCGGCGGGCTACATCAGTACGCAGGCGAACTGGAAGGTGCTGATTCCCGTCGAGGGCGTGCTGCTGGCGTTTGGCTTCGCGGCGTTCATCGGCGTCTTCTTCGGGCTGTACCCCGCGTGGCGCGCAGCGCAGCTCCAGCCGATTGAAGCCCTGCGCTACGAATAGACGGCAGGAAGCCCCGCGCGCGTGGGGAATCGAAGGCGCGCTATGGCTATCAAGGTCGGAGTGCAACTCTATTCAGTGCGCGAGGATTGCAAGCGCGACCTGCCCCACACCTTGGCGGAGGTCGCAAAGATCGGCTATCAGGGCGTGGAGTTCGCAGGCTACTACGACTTCGACGCGGCGACCCTGCGCAAGATGCTCGACGAGAACGGGCTGGAGTGCTGCGGCACGCACATCGGGCTGGACGCGCTGCTGGGCGACAACCTGAAACGAACCATCGAGTTCCATCAGACCCTGCGGTGTCCCTACCTGATTGTGCCGGGGCTGTCCCCTGAGCGCACCGCCTCGCGCGAGGCGTGGCTGGAAACCGCGCGAATCTTCAACGAAATCGCCGAACAGCTCAAGCCGTATGGCTTCCGCACGGGCTACCACAACCACTGGGTTGAGTTCCAGCCGTTCGAGGACGGCGCGCTGCCGTGGGATGTGTTTTTCAGCAACACGACGCCTGAAGTGATTATGCAAATCGATACGGGCAACGCGCTGCATGGCGGGGCGCACGCCGCGCCGTTCGTGCGCAAATACGCCGGGCGCGCCGTCACCGTCCACTGCAAGGAGTTCTCCAGCACGAACAACAGCGCGGTGATTGGCGAAGGCGAGGTGAACTGGGCGGACTTTTTCGACGCCTGCGAGACGGTCGGCGGCACGGAATGGTACATCGTCGAGCAGGAGACCTACGCGCACCCGCCGCTGGAGACTATCCGCCTCTGTTTCGAGGCGATGCGACGCATGGGCAAGGTGTGAAGGCACACGGGCGCGGGCGAAAGGCTCGCGCCTATTCTGTACGCAGACTCTGCGTGTAGGCGATGTAGTCGTCCAGCACCTCTTCGGCGCGTCCCGATTCGATGGCGCGGATGGCGAGCAGGATGCCGTCGCGGATGTCGTCGACGCGCCCGGCGACCCACAGCGCCGCGCCTGCGCTCGGCAGAATCGCCTGCATGCGCCGCTCGTCGTCGCCTGTGAGGGCGGCGCGCAGAATCCGCGCGTTCTCCTGGGGCGTTTCGCCGGGCGTCAGCGCGTCGGGCGGCGCAGGCTCCAGCCCCAGATCCTGAGGCGTGAACTCGAAAGTCTCTACCGAGCCGTCGGGCTTGAGATGCGCGGCGACCGTTACGCCGATAGGCGAGACCTCGTCCAGCCCGTCCATGCCATGCACAATCAGGGCGCGTTCCGTGCCCAGCTGCGCCAGCGCTTCAGCAATCAGCGTCAGCCATTCCCAGCTGAACACGCCCAATAGCTGCTTGCGCGCATTCGCGGGGTTGGTCAGTGGTCCCAGCAGATTGAACACCGTGCGCACGCCCAGCTCGCGCCGCACAGGCGCGACATGGCGCATCGCAGGATGGTGCAGCGGCGCGAACATAAAGCCCACGCCCACCCGATCGATGCCCTGCGCAATTTGTTCGGGCGTCAGGTTCAAATTCGCGCCGAGCGCCTCCAGCACATCTGCGCTGCCGCACTTGCTGCTCACGGCGCGGTTGCCATGCTTGGCGACGGGTACGCCTGCCGCCGCGACCACGAACGCCGTCGCCGTCGAGAGGTTCCATGTCTTCAGCGTGTCGCCCCCCGTGCCGCAGGTGTCCAGCAGGTCGGGATTCTCGATAGGAACTTTCACCGAGTGCGCGCGCATGGCGCGGGCAAAGCCAATCAGTTCCTGCAGCGTCTCCCCCCGTGTGCGGAGCGTCATCAGCGCGCCCGCAATCTGCACAGGCGTCAGTGCGCCCTCCATCATGGCGTCCATCAGCGTCTCTGCCTGCGCCGAATCTAAATCTTCTCCTTCCAGCACACGCCGTAGTAGGCTGGCAAGCTCCATACCGTAAATATACCCGTTTTTACGCATCTTTGCGTTCTGTTTTCAGCTGCCCTCTTGCGTCGGAGAGCTATCAGTCTGCAGCCCAGTTTGGAGTGCTGAAGCGGGAGCTTCAGCCTCGCGGAAGCTCCGCCTCCGCATTCCATACACACGATACTTTGCCTCCAATCAATTCCCGTGAAATTGCCCCCAATTCGCGCGCCCATGGCAGGAATCTGCGCAAAAACTGGTGTATAATAGACATGCGTTGAAGCGCTTCAAATCAACGCGAAGGAGGTTCAAGCAATGAAGCGTACCCTATTCGCACTGAGCATTCTGGCGGGCGCACTGACACTCGCGACCGCCCCTGCGCAAATTGTCTACTCGTTCGAGCCTGAAGACCTGCATGGCTTCGCTGGCAGCGCTGGCGACGGCTGGCAGGTGTTCCGCGCCACGACGGGCGTTACCCATGGCGACTACTCGATGGGCGTTCAGTGGCCGTCCACAAGCGGCGGTTTCCGCTGGCTGTTCGGCAACGGCGTGCGCGACGAGCTGCTGCCCTACCTGCAAGTCAGCAAGAAGCTGCTGCTGGACGCGACGGTTCCAGCGGGCGTGAGCGTCCCGTGGGCGAATGTCACCTTCTCACTGAATGGTCCCGACCCTTATGGCTGGAATCAGCTCATAGGCGCAGTCGGCTTACCGCGCGTTGAAGGGACGCGCACGATCCTGATAGACCTTGAGTCGCTGCCGCTGCCCGACCCCGATACGGAGTGGTTCCAGATTAACTTCGGCATGAACGCAGGCGCGTCGCATCAGATTTACTTCGACCAGCTGCGCCTGTATCGCTCCGACTGTGAGATGGTCGCGATGACCTTCGACAGCGATGTGCATGGGTTCGCGCCCGACCCGAACGATCTGGGCGTCACGGTCAGCTGGAACGACGGCAAGATGCGCATCCAGTCCACAGGCGGTTTCCACTGGATTTTCAACGGCACTGTGCCCGGGCTGGCGGCGATGGTGCGCCGCGGCGCGCTCGTGGTGATGGATGTCACGGTGGTCTCCCCGCCGCCGGCAGGATGGGGCAACATGATTATCTCCATCAACAGCGACACGGGCGGCTGGGGGCAATCAAACTACACCGCCGAAGTCGCGGCTGGCAACAACACCTTCACGCGCACGATTGCGATCGACTATCGCGACGCCAGCCTGCCAACGGACGACAACCCCGCATACTGCCTGCTGAATCTCGGGATTAACTCCGGCGGACCGATGACCATCGAGGTGGACAACATCCGCATCTACCGCGCGCAGGTGGCGGGCGATGTGAACTGCGACGGCTGCGTGGATGACGCCGACCTGCTCACAGTGCTGTTCGAGTTCGGCAGCACGGCGATTACCCCCGCCGATGTGAACAGCGACGGCACGGTGGACGACGCCGACCTGCTCGAGGTGCTGTTCAACTTCGGCAACGGCTGCTAAGCGCGTTTGCGCGACATTTGCAACATGTGCGCTAATTGCCGTCTGCATGGAGTGCGGAAGCGGAGCTTCCGCATGTTGAAGCTCCCGCTTCAGCACTCCAAAAGAAGCGCATGCGCAGACTGGGCGCTGTTGAAAACTTAGTGCAATAGCCCCGGTTCATCCTCACCTCCCTCCCCTTCTCCAACGCGTTGGGGAAGGGGAGCCTCCCTGCAGGATTCGTGCGCATGGGGGCGAATCGTCGCCTTTGATATGTGGATTCGTGCGTTCCTTCTGGCGAGTTTGTGCAGCGTGCTGCTTGCAAGTAGCGTTTCTCAATCGACGATTCGATTTGCGCGGTTTCCTGCGCCGTCGCCCGACGGTAGGCAGATTGCCTTCTCTTGGCAGGGCGATTTGTGGCTCGCGCCGATGACAGGGGGCGTCGCGCAGCGGCTGACCGTTCATCCTGCGTATGACTTCGCCCCCATCTGGTCGCCCGACGGCAAAAAGATAGCCTTCACTTCCGACCGACACGGCAACGACGATGTGTTCGTGCTACACCTCGACACGGGCGCGGTGCAGCGGCTCACTTACTTTTCGGGGCGCGATCGCGCCTACGGCTGGACTTCGGATAGCCGCGCGGTGCTGTTCGAGTCGCGCCGTGAGAGCGAGCCGTATGGAGCGGACTTCAGCGCGTATGTCGCCCCGCTGGAGGGCGGCGCGCCGTATCGCCTGCACAAAGCCTCTGGCTCGCCGTTCGCCCTCTCGCCCGACGGTAAGCGGCTGGCGTTCGTGCGCCGCGACAGCGCGTGGTGGCGCAAGGGCTACAAAGGCAGCGCGCAGGGCGACCTGTGGCTGCTGGAGCGCGACGCCAACCGCTATGTGCGCCTGACCAACACCGACACGCCCGACACCTTCCCGTTGTGGGGCGCGGACGGGCGCACGCTCTACTTCGTGTCGGAGCGCGACGGCGCGGCGAACCTCTACGCGATGGACATCGCCTCGCGCCGCGTGCGCCCGCTCACCCGCTTCCGCGACGACGGCGTGCGCTTCCCACAAATCAGCGCGAACGGCGCGGTGATTACCTTCGAGCAGGGGATGGATGTGTACCGACTGGACACGGCGACAGGCGCGATGCAGCCCATCGCGTTGCAGGTTCCCGCACAGGACGCCCGCGCCGCGGAGACCGTGCGCCGCACCTTCAGCGCCAATGTGGACGACTATGCGATTGCCTCCGACGGCAAAGAGTTCGTGTTCGCCGTGCGCGGGGAGCTGTTTGCCGCGCGTTTCCCCGACGGCGGTCCCTCGCGCAACCTGACCCAGACGGTGGAGCCAGAGGGCGAGCCGCAGCTCTCGCCCGACGGCAAGACGCTCTACTTCGCCGCCGAGCGGGACGGCGCAACGCAGATTTACCGCCTGACCTCCGCCGATTCGGAGGAGCCGCGCCTGCGACGCGCCCGTACACACAAAGTGGAACCCCTCACGCAGGCGGCGCAGGGCGTAAGCAAGCCGCGTCTCTCGCCCGACGGCAAACTGCTCGCCTACCAGCGCGGGCTGGGCGAGCTGGTCGTGCGGCATCTGGAAAGCGGGCAGGAGCGCACGCTCACCGACTCATGGAATCTGGGCACGATTGCCTGGTCGCCCGATAGCCGCTGGATTGCGTTCGACCGCTACGACGAGAACTACAATTCGGATGTATTTGTGGTGCATGTGCCCGCGTTCGAGACGCCCAAGCCCGATACGGAAGCCTCTGGCGCAGGCGACACTGCGGACGAGACGCCAACCGTCTATAACCTCTCCCGCCATCCGCGCAACGACTTTGCGCCCAGCTGGTCGGCGGATGGGCGCGCGCTGGTGTTCCTCTCGGAGCGCGAGACCGACACGCTGAACATTTGCCATGTGTGGCTGCGTCGCGCGGATTACGAACGCACCCGCGCTGACCGCGAGGACGAAGAAGACGATAAGCACGACGCGCCCAAAAAAGCCGACGAGAAGAAAGACCCCCTGCGCGTGGAGATAGACTTCGAGGAGATACACCTGCGCGTGCGACTCGTGACGCGCTACGCGGCGGGCGTGCAGGAGGCGGTCGTCGCGCCCGACGGCGAACAGATTGCCTTCCGCAGCGCGTATCAGGGGCAGGCAGATTTGTATGTAATCAAGTGGGACGGCAGCGACGAGCGGCGCCTGACCACGGGCGGACTAGCGCCAGGCAACCTGCTCTGGAGCAAGGACGGTAAGACGATTTACTTTCTCAGTCGGGGACGCCTGCAGCGCATCGCCGCCGCTGGGGGCAGCCCGCAGGCGACGCGCACCGACGCCGAGATTACCCTGCACCTGCCCCGCGAGCGCGAGTACCTCTATGACGCCGCGTGGCGCACGCTGAACGAGACCTTCTACGACCCCAACTTTCACGGCGTGAACTGGGCGGCGATGCGCGAAAAGTATCGCCCGTACCTGCCCTATGCGCAGAGCGACCGCGACTTCACTGCCGTCGTGCTGATGATGCTGGGCGAGCTGCGCGCCTCGCACCTGAGCTTCTCACTGGCGCGCAGCGAGAGTACCGACGCGCCGTCCAGCACGGGCATGCTGGGCGTGGTCTTCAGCGACTCGCGCGACGGCGACGGGCTGCTGATTGAGCGCGTGCTGCCCGACACGCCCGCCGCGCGGCGCGATGTGAACCTGCAGCCGGGCGAGCGCATCCTCGCCATCGATGGCAAGCCGCTCACGCGCACGACGAACCCCTACCAGCTGCTGGACAACACGGTCGGCAGGCGAATCGAGCTGAAGGTGCGCGGCAAGGACGGCAGCGAGCGCACGGTGTCCCTGCGTCCGATTTCGCTGGGCGAGTTCAACAACGCCGTCTATCGCGACTGGGTGGAGCGCAACCGTCGGTATGTGGAGGAGCGTACGGGCGGGCGCGTCGGCTATGTGCATATTCAGGCGATGGGCGAGGCGAGCCTGCGCGAGTTCGAGCGCGACCTGTACGCCGTCGCCTACGGTAAGGACGCGCTGATTATCGATGTGCGCTTCAACGGGGGTGGACGCACCGCCGACTACCTGCTGACGATGCTCCATCCCGCGCGGCACGCCTACACCATCGGGCGCAACGGACAGCGCGGCTACCCGCAGGATCGCCTGCCCGTGATTGGCTGGCATCAGCCCGTCGCCGTGCTGTGCAACGAGCGCAGCTTCAGCAACGCCGAAATCTTCTCGCACGCCATCAAGACGCTCAAGCGCGGTCCGCTGGTGGGCGTCCCGACGGCGGGCGGCGTCATCAGCACGGGGCAACGCCGCCTGATGGACGGCAGCACAGTCAGCACGCCCGGGCGCGGCTGGTTCACCATCGATAAGGGCGTGAACCTGGAGGGGAACGGCGCGGTTCCCGATCACATCGTGGACATCACGCCCGACGATGAAGCCGCCGCACGCGACCCGCAGCTGGACAAAGCCATCGAGGTCATCCAGCGGCGGTAGCGGCGGTTCACCAGGTGTCCGTCGTGCCTGACGAATCGGGCTGAATGGGCGCGCCCAGCCAGGAGAACGGGTAGCTGGGGTCTTCCAGCTCCAGCGCGGCTTTGGCGACATGCAACGGGCGGAAGGTGTCCATCATCACCGCCATCTCTTCGGTGTGGGTCGCGCCCAGACTCGCCTCCACTGCGCCCGGCTGCGGACCGTGCGGGATTCCCGACGGGTGCAGGGTGATGGAGCCGACCTCGATCCCGCGCCGACTGCCGAACTTCTTATTGACATAATACAGCACCTCGTCGCTGTCGAGGTTGCTGTGGTTGTAGGGCACGGGAACCGCCTGCGGATGGTAGTCCAGCATGCGCGGGCAGAACGAACAAACGACGAAGCCCGGTCCCTCGAAGGTCTGATGGATAGGCGGCGGCATGTGGATGCGCCCTGTAATCGGCTCGAAATCGTGGATGTTGAACGCCCACGGATAGACATAGCCGTCCCAGCCCACCACATCGAACGGGTGGTGTTCATAGTGGTAGGCGTAGACTCGCCCGCGTCGGTGGATGCGCACCTCGAAATCGCCAATATCGGTGCGCGTCTCCAGCGTCTCCGGGACGCGAATGTCGCGCTCGCAGTACGGCGAATGCTCCATCAGTTGCCCGTATTCGTTGCGGTAGCGTTTGGGCGTCTCGATCTGCCCGCCAATCGCCTCAATCCAGACCAGCTTCGCGGGCAGCGCGTCGAACACCAGTCGCCAGATGGCGCCGTGCGGGATAATCAGGTAGTCGCCCTCACGGAAGCGCAGATGCCCGAACTGGGTTTCGAGCGTACCTGTGCCCTCGTGGATGAACACCAGATCGTCGCCGTCGGCGTTTTTGTAGAAGTAGTCCATCTGTTCGATGGGGCGCGCCACGGAGAAGATCACATTCTCGTTGAACATCAACTCCACGCGCCCGGTGACGGCGTCGCCCGACGGGGGCATCTCGCCCGTGCGGAAGTGGCGATGTTGCAGGATGGGTTCATCGATGGGCTCGATGCGTCGCTCATAGCAGGTGTGGAACTCCTTCACGCGCGTCGGCGGGTAGTAGTGATACAGAATCGACTGGATGCCTGAAAAGCCTTCTGTGCCCAGCACCTCTTCGGCGTACAGTCCGCCGTCAGGTCGGCGAAACTGGATATGCCGCTTCGGCGGCACCTGTCCCATGCGTACATACCACGGCATCGTGGAATACCTCCCTATCGTGTGATGGCAAATTATAGCATGCGGCGGCACATGGCTGGGCGTCGAGGGGCGCTTGCGTATCGTAAACCCTCAGCCCCAGCCCCTCTCCCGAACCTTCGGGAAAGGGGCTGGGGCGAGCGCATTATGGCTTGCTCTGCTCATTCGGCGCGGGTTGGGGGTCAGGACGATAGTGAATCCCGCGCTCTTTGGGCTGCCCGTACAGCTCAGGGTGCAGGTACTTGCCCCGATAGTGGTCGGGCTTCTCCTGCTCGGTCTGGTAGCCGTACTGCTGCACCCAGCGGTCGTTGCGAATGGCTTCCACGCGCCAGGAGACCTTCACATGGGGCTTGTCCGTGCGAATCACGAACCGATTGGCGCGAATCTCCTCCGCGACAATCGCCTGCGCGAACTGCCCGATGACCGTGAGTTGATAGCGGAAGTCGCGGTTGACCGCCTCGAAGTAGTCGGGCAGTTGCACGACGGCGTAGCCCTGCGCGTCGGTGGTGACATTGCCGGAGTAGGCGTTCAGCGGTTCGGGCGCTTCCGTGCAGAAGTGGTTGAGGAAGTGCGTTTCAGGGCGGAGGGGATGGTCGATCTGGAACGACTTGTTGCCTGAGGCGGCGAAGTTTCCAGATGAGTAGACGCCGTAGCCGTTGGAGCTGTTGGTTAGCCCGAACACGCCGTAGGTCGTGCCGCTGGTCGCGGTTGCGAAGCCGTACACGCCGCGACTGTTGCCGCGTCCGTCCACCCCTGCAAACCCTGTGGCGGTCGTTGCGAAGAGGGCGGTATCGGCGGAGGCAATGACCCGCAGTCCTCTGCCTGAGCCTGTGTTTTCGATGTATGCGGCGTCGGCGCCTCTGCCCTCAAAGTAGCCGCCATATCCTTGCGGACTACTGCTCCACCCATATACGCCGTAGTTGGTGCCGCTGGAAGCGGTTGCGACGCCGTACACACCCCTGCCAGCGATGCTGCGGCTTTCCCCATACACGCCATAGGTCAAGCCGCTGGTGGCGGTTGCCCAACCGTACACGCCCGTGCCAGCAGTGCTCGCGCTTTGCCCCCACACGCCGTAGGCGAAGCCGCTGGAATCGGTTGCCTCGCCGTACACGCCCCTGCCAGCGGTGCTGGCGCTTTGCCCCCACACGCCGTAGCTAACACCAGTGGTCGCAGTCGCTTTACCGAACACGCCTGCGCCACTTGTGCTGTTGTTGAGTCCATACACGCCATAAGTCGTACCGCTGGTCGCGGTTGCCTCGCCGTACACGCCCCTGCCAGTGGTGCTGCGGCTTTCCCCATACACGCCGTAGGTTGTGCCGCTGGTCGCGGTTGCCTCGCCGTACACGCCCCTGCCAGCGGTGCTATCGTTTCGCCCGAACACGCCATAGGTCGTACCGCTGGTCGCGCTTGCCCTGCCGTACACGCCCGTGCCAGCATCGCTGGCGCTTCGCCCGAACACACCGTAGGTCGTACCGCCGGCCGCAGTTGCAAAGCCGAACACGCCGATTCCCTCCGTGCTTTGGCTTTGCCCATACATGCCGAAGGTTGTACCGCTGGTCGCGGTTGCCTCGCCGTACACGCCCCTGCCAGCGGTGCTGGCGCTTCGCCCATGCACGCCGAATGTCCCGCCGCTGGTGGCTGTTGCAAAGCCGAACACGCCTGTACCAGCACTGCTGGCGCTTCGCCCTATCACGCCGTAGGCGAATCCGCTGGAGGCGATTGTCTCACCGTACACGCCTACACCATTAGTGCTATTGCTCAACGCATACAAACCATAAGCAGTATTGGTAGTTTCTGTGTTTGTGAGGGAAAACACAGGTCCCACTGCAGCTGCGCTCCCTGAAAACGGCAGGGTCAAACCGCCATCTGCGTCCGCAGCAGGCGTCCACGCGCTGCCGTCCCACTTCAGCACCTGTCCACTGCTGGGCGCCGCCGACGACACCGCGCGCCCCTGCAACCGCGCCACCGTCGGGTTCGGGTAGCTGCCGCTCAAATCGCCCCCCGCCGCGCCAATCGGGTTCGCCGTGCCCGCCGTCGCCGCGCGAATCGCATACGGCGTCGGGCTAACCCTCACACGGGGAGTGAGCGCCGTGTACGCGCCTGTGCTGCTGCCCGGACGCACCGCAATCTCCAGATACCGGTCCGCGCCTGTCCACACCGACGCGCCAAAGTCGATCGCCGTCGTGAACAAGCCGTTCTGCACATTCAGGTCGTTCGCAAACTGGTCTGTGCCAATCTGCGCGCCTCCTGAGGGGGCGTCGTACAGTCGGAAGCGAAAGTCGTAAGCGCCGCTGGCGGGGTTGCCGCTCACGCGCAGGAACCCCTGATAGGTAAACGGCTGGGCGCTCGCAAGCGCCAGCATGATTACAAGCCCTATCGCGCATCCAATCGTTCGCATGGAAGCGTCCTCCGTTTGTTTCAGATGGAGCATCGGTTCACAGGGGAAGGTCTGAGGGCATCTGGCTCAGGGTTCAGGAAACTGCCTCCGGGCGTTCTGAGTGTCCAGTTCAATCAGAGCATTCCTCTCTGGGCGATACCAACACCATTATAGCACACTTTTTCGGAAAGTGTCAGGGACAAAATTGCTGGTTTGTCTTTGTGGGCGGAGCGTTTCCAGAGATTGTCGATGCATTCTGCGTGTGCTGCCAATCCGCGCGTCAGGCTTCGTACAGGATTGTGGTGCGCATACACCAGGAGCCGCGCGTTTTTTTAGCCCGCTCCCGCAGGCGGGAGCGGAGAGACGCCAGTGTTGCAGTCTTAGCGCAAAGGCACTTAAGAATGCACGGTTAGTACGATGCTTGCATTCACCCTGTCATGGGCAGGGGCGCAAAGGCTTTGCCCAGCACAGCTTCGGGGTCGCCGCCCAGCCACTCCAGCACGGTCGCGTACACGCGCCGAAAGTCGAGCTGCATGCGCAGGTCGTTGTTGCCGTCCAGATTGCGCAGGTCAGGCGGCTCGCCGTGCAGTCCGCCCTTGACGCGCCCGCCCAGCAGGAACATCGGCGCAGCGGCGCCGTGGTCGGTGCCCAGACTGCCGTTTTCGCGCACGCGCCTGCCGAACTCGGAGAAGACCATCAGCAGCGTCTTGTCCGCCTTGCCCAGCGCCTGCAGCTCGCTGTAGAATGCGCTGATTGCGCCTGCGAACTGGCTCAGCAGCCGCTGATGGGTGTTCGCCTGTCCCGCGTGCGTGTCGAAGCCGTTCACCGACACATACAGGATACGCGTCTGGGGCGAGGTCGCGATAATCTGCGCCGCCTGCTGCAGCCCGCGCGCGAAGGCGTCGTTGGCGTACTGCGCCTGTGGCTGGTACTGGCGCACGCGCTCGCGCAGCTGCTCCATCGCCTCCAGCGCGGTGCGCGTCGACTGGCGCACGACGGTCGCGGGACTGTCCATCTTGCGCTCGTCGGCTTCGGTCAGGCTCTTCAGCGTGCGCTCCAGCTCAGGATCGCGCGTCATCATCTGCAGGTCGGCAAGGCTCGCAAAGCAGGGCACCTGCGCCCTTTTGCCATGCAGCGCCAGCGGCAGCTCCTGCGTGAAGCTGAGCGCCATCACAGGGTTCGCGGCGGCGTCGGTGAGCGTGTCCAGATACTTGCCCAGCCACCCGTAGCGACTGTACCCGTCGGGGTCGGCGGTCTGCCAGATTTCCATCGAGCGGAAGTGCGAGCGGTTCGGGTTCGGATAGCCGACATTTTGCAGAATCGCGAGCGCGCGCTGGTCATACAGCGGTTTGATGGGCGCGAGCGCGGGGTGTAGCCCCAGTCGGTCGTCGAGCGGGACGACCTGCGCGTCGGGGATTGCCAGCGTCGGGCGCGCCTGGTAATACAGCTCGTCGCGGTAGGGGATAATCGTGTTCAGCCCATCGTTGCCGCCCGTGAGCTGCACGACCACGAGGATATGGTCGTTGGGCAGTTTTTCGCCCCGACGCAGTTTCTGTGCGTCGGCGTGTGCGATTTGCGCCAGCCATGGCGGCGCCGCCAGCCCGACAGCGACCAGCGTCAAGCCTGCGCGTAGAAACTGTCGGCGCGACATCTCCGCCGCCCAGAACTCGCCTGCGGCGCGCTCACATAACGGCGCGCCCTGCTCCTTGCGTTCCTGCATAGTAGCCCCCTGTACGCCTATTATAGCCTACACCGCATCGCGGATGCAGGTTTCACCCCTGATAGACGCGCCAGTTTTGGCAAGGTTCAACAGGCGAGCGCTTCGTACACCACCGCGGCGGCGGCAATATCTTCCAGCGCAATCCCCAGCGACTTGAACAGGGTAATCTCCTCGGCGGACTGGCGCGGCGGGAGCAGCCCGCCAATCAGGTGCGCCAGCGGATGTACGCGCTCCCAGCTCAGTTTTCGCATCTCGATGGGCGCAATCAGCTCGGCGGCTTCGAGGCGCGCCTGCGCCACATCGTCCACGAAGATGCGCTCGCAGCGTCCGACGGCGAAGGCGTCCAGCTCGCGTCGCGCCAGCGAGTTCGCGCCCGCCGCGTTGAGGTGCATGCCAGGCTTGAGCAGCGCGCCGGGCAGAATCGGCTCGCGCGCGGTAGTGATTGTGCAAATCACCTCCGCCTCAGCGACTGCCTGTTCGACGCTCTCAGCGGGATGGACGGGTATCCCCAGTTGCGCATGCATGCGTTCGGCGAAGGCGGCGCGCGTTTCGGGCGTGCGGCTGAACACAAACGCCTGCTGGATGGAGCGCACGGCGCACACCGCCTGCAGTTGCGTCTCCGCCTGTGCGCCCGCGCCCAGAATCGCGACCGTCGCGGCGTCTGCGCGGGCGAGGTACTTCGTCGCCAGCCCCGACGCTGCGCCTGTGCGGATGCGCCCCAGCCAGTCCGCCTCTATCAGCGCGAGCAGTTCGCCCGTGTGCGCCGACGCCAGCGCCACATGAAAGCGCGTGCCCGTCGGGAACGAGAAGTACGCCTTGTAGCCGATGTAGCCTTTGCTGTGCCACGCCGCGCCCATCAGGTGCAGTGTGCCTTGCGGGGTATGCACGCGCTGACGCGGCTGGTTGGTCGCCCTGCCGTGCGCCCAGTCGCGGAACGCCGACTCCAGCGCGTCGATTGCGCGGGGCATCGTGAGGATTTCACGCACCTGCGCCTCGCGTATCACAAGCGGCTGCCCGTCGCCCAGCGCTACACGCTCCAGCATCCTGCAGGTTAGGATACCCGACTGGAGAGGCTATACCTGTAGCGTCCCTGCGCCTACGCCCCAGACGCCGAATTCTGACGCCGCCACAGCTCGACGAAGTAGCGTCGGCGCACAGGACTGGAGTTAATTTGCAGATAGTCGTACACGGCTTGTAGCGCCGCCAGCCCGTCGCACTCTTCGATGAGGGGCGCGAGCCGTTCCGCGCGGGCGCGCCAGTCGGGCGCCGACTCCAGCGCGGCGCGCGCCTGCTCATACCGCTCCTTCGTCCCCACCCAGAACATCGGCGTGTCGCCCAGCATTGACTTTTCTATCAGCGGCTTGCGAATCAGCGACTGCGCCAGTTGGTGCGGCGTCAGCGCGCCTCGCGCCCGCCGTCGCGCGGCAGTCTCCTGCAGTAGCAGAATTTCCGCCAGCAGTTGCAGCTCCGCCTCAGTCATCACAGGGTTCAGCACGCTGTAGGCTTCCAGCAAGCGCAGCATGGCGGCTTCTTCGGGGGCGATTTCGGGCGCGTCCGCCACGAACACCTGCACATCGACCTCTGGCATCGTCGCGAACGCCTGCTCAATCAGGGGCAGCACCTGTTCGAGGCGCAGTCCGCCCTGCCCACATCCCAGCGCGGGCATCGCAATCGAACGAATGTTGTGCTGACGCACTACCTGCTTCAGGTCTTCAAGCCCCTTCTGGATATATTCCAGCTTCGACTTGCCGCGCCAGTGCTGTTTGGTCGGGAAGTTGACGATATACTGCGGCTGGAGCTGTTGTGTAGAGAACACCAGCATCTTACCGACCTTAAGCGTTTTCGATTCGCACGCCTGACGATAGAGTTCATAGTTTTCGGGGAAGCGCCTCTTGAACTCGAACGCCAGCCCCTTGCCCATCACGCCGACCGTGTTGACCGTGTTGACCCATGCGTCGGCGTCGGCGTCGAACAGATTGCCCCGAACCACCCGCACCATGCGTTTTGCCTCCATGAGAATATGATACCTCGACGCGCAAGGTTTAGTAGTACCAGTTGCGCTTCACCACAACGGGCGGGCGATGGTCGCACGCCTGCAGAATCGCCTCGACGCGCTGCTGCATCGCGTCGTTATAGACGCCCAACTGCTCAACCAGCGTCCACTCCACCGCCTGATGCACCAGAAACTCCGCCTGACGCAGGCTCTTGCGGTTGGGCTGCAGGGGAGTGTCGTGCCAGCGCTCCGAACGCATCACGCTCCAGTCCACATACTGGTCGAGCTGGTCGATATTGTTGCTGAAGCGCGCGCTGAATCGGAGCGGATGGCGGTCGCTGAACACGCACGGCTTCTGCGCCTGCACGATCGTGCGCACGGTCGTGGTCAGGTAGACAATCTCCGACTGGCGCACGCTGGGGTCGACGCGCCCGATGTGAATCACATACAGCATCGGCGAGAGCGGCGCGAAGTAGAACGGCACATAGTCCGCAATCATGCCGCCCGGCTCAACGGGCACGACCCGCTCCCGACGACACTGCTTGTAGCTGTGGTAGGCGACACTGCGCTTCTGATGCGCCGCTGCCTGACGGTCGCAGAAAATGCGCCCAGCCTGCAGGATGCCGGGCAGGTTATCGATGTGCGTCATATGGTAAAGCGTCGTTTCCATACGCCCCTTAATACTGCGGGATACTGCCAAGAGTTCCCGAATTTTGGCATATTCCATCAAATGAGTTTGACCACCGGGTGGTCTTCCAGCACGATGCGCATCGTGCGCAGGTCGCGTCAGCTGATAGCCTCCCTTGACAACCGCCCTGCTTATGGAGTATAATTCGCTTCAGAGAACAATTTTCCTCTGGAGGCAATAATGAATCGACTGGCGAACGGGTTGAAGGAAGCGGGACTGCGCCTGACGCCGCAGCGCGTCGCCATCTGTCAGGTGCTGGCGGAGAGCAAGGATCACCCAACCGCGATGATGATTTACCATCAGTTGCTGCCCCAGTTTCCGACGTTGAGCTTAGCGACGGTCTACAAGACGCTGCATGTGCTGAAGTCGATGGGGCTGGTGCATGCGCTGGGCGACGCGGGTGACGGCGCGGAGCATTTCGACGCCGATTTAACGCCGCATATCAACCTCGTGTGCGTGCGCTGCCATCGTGTGGTGGACTTCGACGAGCGGCTGGTGCATGAGGTTCAGCGCGTGGTCGAGCAGCGTTCGGGCTACGAGGTGCAGGGCGCGCGGATAGTCTACTACGGGCTGTGTCCCGACTGCCGCGCCGCCGAAACGAACGGTAAGGAGCCGCACTGATGGGCATCGTGCGCTATCTGCGCCAGCGCATCGCCGAAGCCGACTCCTGCGTGGACGAGATGGCGAAGGTCGCGCGGACGCATCACGGCATCCGACGCATCCGCTATCGCTATCGCGACGACACGGTGGAAGTGGAGTACGACCCGCGCCGTCTCAGCGCCGAGTCTGCCCAGCAAGCCGCCGAGCCGCTGCTGCGCGAGCTGGGCGTGCGTGCGCCCGATTGTAGCCTGCGCGACCCGCAACAGGGCGTATGCGCGGCGTGTCCCAGCGTCGCCCAGCACGGCAAACGCTGGCAGGTGAACGGCGTCGCCTACCGCGCCCTATTCGACGGCGAGACGCTCACCATCGAGCAGGAGAACGCGCCCGACGAGCCGACCGACCGATTCCTGCGGCGGGTGAAAGCCATTGAGCGACCCGCGCCGCGCTGGCAGAGCCGCGCCTTCTGGGAGCCGATCCTGTCCGCGCTGACCCTGCTGATGATTGTCGCGGGCGGGCTGCTGCGCTGGGGTGAGCAGGCGACGCTGGCGAACCTCGCCTACGCCGTCGCCTACCTCGCAGGCGGCTACTTCGGCGTGCTGGACGGCTACCAGACCCTCAAAGAGCGGCGGCTGGATGTCAACTTCCTGATGATTGCCGCCGCAATCGGCGCGGCGCTGGTCGGCGAAGCGCCTGAAGGCGCGACGCTCCTGTTTCTGTTCTCGCTTTCTAACACGCTGCAGAACTACGCGCTTGCCCGCAGCCGCAAAGCCGTGCGCGCGCTGATGGCGCTTCAGCCCGATACTGCGACGCGCCTCACCCCGACAGGAGCCGAGACCGTGCCCGTCGAGGAACTGCAGGTCGGCGACCGCGTGTTGACCCGCCCTGGCGAGCGCATCCCTACCGACGGGGTCGTGCTGCAGGGCGAGTCGCATGTCGACCAGTCGCCCATCACGGGCGAGAGCGTGCCCGTGCATAAGACCGTCGGCGATAAAGTGTTCGCGGGCACGGTGAATGGCAACGGCGTGCTGGAAATTGAGGTGCGCGCCCCCGCGACCGAGACGCTGTTGCAGCGTATTCTGCAACTGGTGGAGCAGGCGCAGGAGCAGAAGGCGCGCACGCAACGCTGGCTGGAACGGTTCGAACAACGCTACGCGCTGGCGGTGATTGGCGGCGCGGCGGCGGTCGCGCTGGGGCTGCCGCTGATGGGCTGGAGCTTCCCTGACGCCTTCTATCGCGCGATGACGCTGCTGGTGGTCGCCTCGCCCTGCGCGCTGGTGATTAGCACGCCCGCCACGCTGCTGAGCGCGATTGCCAACGCCGCGCGGCGCGGCGTGCTGTTCAAGGGCGGGGAACCCATCGAGCGGCTGGCGACGGTACGCGCGATTGCCATCGACAAGACGGGCACGCTCACGGAAGGCAAGCTGGAGTTCACCGACCTCGTGCTGGCGGAGGGCGCGTCGGAGGCGGACGCATGGCAGACGATAGCCGATGTGGAGTCGCGCTCGGAGCATCCGCTGGCGCACGCGCTGCTGGAGGCGGCGCAGGCGCGGGGCTATACGCCGCGCCCCGTACAGCGCGTGGACGCCGTGCCAGGCAAGGGCATCGTCGCCGCGCTGGAGGACGGTACGGAAGCGCGGATTGGCAACCTGCGCCTGTTCGAAGACCTCGCCATCCCCGACGCCATTGAGCAGGCGGTTCACGCGCTGCGCGGGGCGGGCAAGACGGCGATGATTGTCTGGGCGGCGGGACGGTTTCTGGGGGTTGCGGCGGCGGCGGACAGGGTACGCCCCGAAGCGGCGCAAGCGGTCGCCCAGCTGCGCGCGCAGGGCGTTGCGTGCGTCGCCATGCTCACGGGCGACGCGGCGCCTATCGCCCGCGCCGTCGCGCAGCAAACGGGCATCGAGCGCGTCTACGCCGACCTGCTGCCCGATGAGAAGCTGGAAGTGCTGCGCCAGCTGAGCGCGGAGTACGGCGCCGTCGCGATGGTCGGCGACGGGGTGAACGACGCTCCTGCGCTGGCGGCGGCGGAAGTGGGCGTCGCGATGGGCGCGGGAACCGATGTCGCCCTCGAAACCGCCGATGTCGCGCTCGTGGGCAACGACCTGAACAACCTGCCCTACGCGCTTGCGCTCAGTCGGCAGGCGATGCGTGTGCTGAAGCAGAACCTGATCTTCGCGACGGGCGTGATTGTCGCGCTGGTGATTCTCACCTTTGCCGCGAACCTGCGCCTGCCGCTCGGCGTGGTGGGGCACGAAGGCAGCACACTGCTGGTGGTGCTGAACGGGCTACGCCTGCTGTTCTACCGACCGACGTCGTCTCGCTGAGGGGGCGAAAATGTCGTTCGCGCGTATGCCGATGCCGACAATTTGGAGTGCTGAAGCGGGCGCTTCAGCGTCGCGGAAGCTCCGCTTCCGCACTCCATACAAACGGCGCTTCGCAAATTAAAGATGGCTCCTGAACGGCGCGCCTTGTTTTTCCAATCATTAAGGTATCCTTACGCTGAGGGAGCGGCGCATGCGAGGGATAGCGATTGTGCTGGCGGCGGCGCTGCTGGTCTTCGCGCAGGCGGATGAGTTGCGTGAGGCAAGCCTTGTTCTGCGCGGCGAGCCGCAGAGTCTGACGCCCCCGCCCCTGTGGGACGGGCGCGAGTTGTGGCTGCCGGTCGCGCATTTAGAGCGGCTGGGCGTCGCGCTCGAAGTCGGCGACCATCGCGTGCGCATCACCCATTTGCCTGCGGATCAGCCTGCGGCGCACCTGCCCATCGAACCAAAGCGCGGTGTGCAGTGTGTCCCCCTGCGCGATCTGGCGCGTCGGCTGGGCGGTTTCACGCGCTGGGACGAGGCGACTGGAACGCTCGCCGTGCTGGCGCGCCTGCAAGAGGCGCGTCTGGACGCCGACACGCTCGCGCTCAGGACCAGCCTACCCGTCGCATGGCGCGCCTTCACGCTGGAGAACCCCAGCCGCCTGGTGATTGACCTCATCGGCTGCACGCTGCCCGATACGCCGTTGTCGATGCCCCAGCCGTCGGGCGCGGTGAAGGCGGCGCGCGTGGGACAGTTCGACCCGCACACAGTGCGCATCGTGCTGGAGATGGACGCGCCTGCCGCAACGCCCGCGCAGGGACTGCACAGCGAGTGGCAAATCGCGCTGACGGCTGCGCCCCCCAGCGCGCCCGAAACGCCCGATACACCCGCCGAACCGCCCGGCGCGCCCGTCGAGCCGCCGCCCCCGCCGCTCGAAATTCCGCCCCTGCAGCGCGGCGCAAACGGCGTTGTGCAACTGACCCTGCCGCTGCCTGAAGGCGTGCGCCCGCGCGTGCTGTTTCTGGAAGACCCGATGCGCATCGCCATCGATGTGCCCGGCTACCTGCCCGAACCCATCGAGCGGGCGATTGACGACCCCAGCATGTTCGTGCGCACGCTGCGCGCCACACCCATCGACGGCGGCATGGTGCGCGTGGCGCTGGAACTGGCGCGCTCCGTCGGCGCACAAATCCTGTCGGGCAAAACCGGCGTCACGCTCACCCTGCGCGCCCCGCGCAACACCGGCGGCAAACTGCGCGAGAAGGTCATCGTGATCGACCCCGGACACGGCGGCGCGCAGCCCGGCGCACGCTGGCGCGAGGGCAAAACCGTGATTGAAGAGAAAGCCATCGTGCTGGCGATTGGGCTCCATATCGCCGAGCTACTCTCGCGGGAGGGCGCGAAGGTGATTCTGACCCGTGCGGAAGACAAAGCGATTGGGCTGTACGAACGCACCGCGCTGGCGAACGGCGCGAACGCGCACTTTTTCATCAGCCTGCACTGCGATTCGAACCCGCGCCCCAACTCCGCGTCGGGCACGACGATTTACTACCACAAAGACGACGCCGACAGCCGCGCGCTGGGGCAAGCCATCCTGAACGAGATGGTCAAGGTGAGCGGGCTGCCCTCGCGCGGCGTGCGCTCCGACTCGATGCTCTACCAGACGGGGCTTGCCGTGCTGCGCACCAGCCAGATGCCCGCCGTGCTGATCGAGGTCGGCTACCTGAACCACTCGTTTGACCGCGCGAAGCTCGTCAACCCCGACTTCCAGAAGCGCATCGCGGAGGCAATTGTGCGCGGTCTCAAGGCGCATGTCGAAGGGCGGTAGGGTGCTACGCCGGATGCAGAAATCATCCCTCAACGGTCTCTGTTGTAAGCGTCACACGGGCTGATTATTGGGATTTGACGCGCCAACCCTACACAGGCGGAATTTTAGCCGCCTACCCCCGCCACAGGCGCGCCGCGCCCAGAAAGCCAATCAGCAGCAACCCGATGATCGCCGCCATCACCAGCCAGCCCGCCCAGCGCACGCTTGCGCGCCGCTCGAACTCGACCGAACGCGCCGCCGCGCGCGTGTCCCTGCCGAACAAAAACACAAAGTAGTAGCGCGTCCACAGGAACGGGATGACCCCGCGCACATCGAGCAGATGACGGCGGTGATAGGTGTGCAGCGACTGCTTGAGCCGCTGGCGCTGGTCGGGCGTGAGCGATTCGAGCAAATCGGGCGGCAGCGCACGCCACAGGTGCAGAATATACACATCCTGCGGCTGCTCGGCAGGCTCGTCGCCCTCGAACGCCTCCTGAATAATCCACAGCGGCGGCTTCTCACGCGACTCACGGTCGGGCGCTGGCAGTGCCATACCCCCAATTATCGGCAGTCCCCACCCGTCAGGTATAATCCCGATGTGCCTGTGCCGATTGAGACGGTGAAGCGCTGCCTGCAGCTGATGGAACGGTACCAATTGCAGGCGCTGGAGGTTGCAGTAGGCGAGACGCGCATTCATATCGAACGCGCCGAGCCGACCAGCGCGCCTGCCGTTGCTGTCGTGCAGCCATCCCAGCCGCCTCGCCCCGCGGAAACGCCTGGCTGGACGCCCATCGAATCGCCCATGACCGGCATGTTCTACCGCGGTCCCTCGCCGAGCGAGCCGCCCTATGTGGAAGAGGGCGACCTCGTGTACGAGGGGCAGACAATCGGACTGATCGAAGCGATGAAGGTGTTCAACGAAGTGCCTTCACCCATCACTGGCATCGTGCGGCGCATCGTGGCGCAGAACGCCACCCTGGTGCAACAGGGTGAGGTGCTGATGCTGCTGGAGCCGCCTGAATGAGTAAGATTCTGCGACTGTCGATTCTGGGCGCGGGCACGGTCGGCGGGGGCGTGCTGACCTTGCTGCGCGAGAACGCCGACCTGCTGGAGGCGCAGACAGGCAAACGGTTCGAAGTGCGCCATGTGCTGGTGCGCAATCCCGACAAGCCCCGCGCCGTCGCCGTGCCGCCCAAACTGTTGACGACCGACCCCCAGCGCGCCCTCTGCGACCCGAAGGTGCATGTGGTGCTGGAGCTGATGGGCGGGCTGGAACCCGCACGCACGCTCATCCGCGACGCGCTGCAGGCGGGCAAGCATGTGATTACCGCGAATAAGCTGGTGATGGCAGTGTCGGGCGATGAACTGCTGCGGCTGGCGCGCCAGCGCGGGGTGCGGCTACTGTACGAGGCGAGCGTCGCGGGCAGCCTGCCGATTCTGGACGCGCTGCAGGGCGCACTGGCGGGCAACCGTATCCAGCGCGCCGTGGGCATCGTGAACAGCACGACGAACTTCATCCTGCGCGAGATGGAGCGCGCCCTCGACGCAGGCGAACCCGCCGAGACCGCCTATACAAACGCCCTGCAGAAAGCCCAGCAGAACGGCTACGCCGAAGCCGACCCGACCAGCGATGTGGAGGGCTACGACGCGCAATACAAAACGGCGATTCTGGCGCGGCTGGCGTTCCTGCAGTATGTGCCGCTGGAGAGCGTCTACCGCGAGGGGATTACCCACCTGAGCGGGCGCGATTTGCTGTGGGCGCGACGGCTGAACATGGGGCTGAAACTGCTGAGCATCTCCGAGCGGCTGCCCGACGGCAGACTGTGCGCGCGGGTGCATCCGACGCTGATTCCGCGCGAGTGTCCGCTGTATGTGGTGCGCGGCGCGTTCAGCGGCGTGTGGCTGCAGGGCAACGGCTTTCAGGAGATGTCGTTTCACGGCTTCGGCGCGGGCGCACGGGCGACTGCCAGCGCGGTGCTGGGCGACCTGATTGCCGTGGCGCGCTCCCCCAAGCCCCCGCGCTATGAAGACCCGTCGCTGCGCCCCGGGGAGACCGCGCCGATTGAATCGCTGAGTATGCGCTACTTTGTGCGGCTGGTCGCCCCTGATGAGGACGCCCTGCGCACGCTGCGCGAGCCGCTGCACCTGCTGGGCGCGGAGTTTCACCCCGCCGAGGCGCTGGAACAGGGCGTCGAGCAGGTCGCGCTGACCCCGCCCGTGAACGAGGGCGCGTTCCAGACGCAAATCGCCCGCCTGCGCGAGCAGCCCGACGCGACGGTGCAGGTCATTCGCCTGCTAAGCGCGGTATAATTTGCGTATCTATGATACGCCTGTTCGACCATTCGGGCTGGGAGGGCGCCCCCGAAGACCTCTACGAGACGGTGGTGTTCCCGCCTCCGCCGCCCGACCGCCCATACATCTTCACAAACACCGTCACGACGCTGGACGGGAAGCTGATTCTGGGCGAGCCAGGCAGCAGCGCGGCGGGACTGGGCAGCGCGATGGATCAACGGCTGATGCACCGTCTGGAAGCCTGCGCCGACGCGGTGGTGATTGGCAGCAGCACCCTGCGCGCCGACCAGCACATGAACTACCCGCCCCGCCTGTATCGCGCCGTGGTGACCACCAGCGGCGAGTTGCCCACCGAACATGATTTCTTCCGCAAGTCCGAGGACGGGCGCGCGCTGGTGTTTGCGCCGACGCACCTGCCCCCGGACAAAAAACTCGCGCTGGAGCGCGTCGCGACCGTGCATCTGGTGGGCGAGACGCGCGTGGAAATCCCCGAAGTGGTGCGGATTTTGCACACGCATTACGAGGCGCGCTACCTGCTGGTGGAGGGCGGGGGCAACCTGAACTATTACTTTTTCGAGGCGGGGCTGGTGGACGAGATTTTCCTGACGCTTGCACCGCGCGTCAAGGGCGGGGCGCACCTGCCGACGATGGTCGACGGCGCCGGGCTGCCCCGTGAACGCGCGCCTCGCTACACGCTGATTTCCGCCTACCTGAACGGCAGCGAGCTGTTCCTGCGCTATCGGAGGGAGGCATGACTCTGCGCGAGTTTGTGCGCGAACAGATTGAGACAACCTTCGCCGCGCTGAAGGCAGGCAACCCGCCTCCTGTGGGCGAGTACGACCCCGCCGCGCTACGCGAGTGCCTGCGCCGCGCTCAGCCGCAGGTCGGCACAAGTCAGTACCTGCCCGATGCAGTGGTGCTGGAATTCATCTTTCAGGACGCCAGTCTGGGACCCGCCGTGCTGAGCGTGCGTATCCCCGCGCCTGAGCCGATTGTATATATGCCTGTGCCCGACTGGGTGGTGGAGGATGTGTGGCAGGGCGATGTGACGGGTTCGTTTCGGTTCCTGTCCGAGGCGGAGCGTTTGCTGGAGGCGTTCCGCGCGCAGGTGTTCACCGAGCGCAACCGCGCCTACTTCGAAAAGCCCGACCTGCCCCGACGACGCGATTAGGCGCCTTTATTGCCGATTTACGAACCGTGAAGCGCTGAATTGAAATTTACCCTCGAAAATCTCCTGTTTTGGCTCTTGAACCATGTTATCTACCAAAAAGTGGGCTATAATGAGTCCGTCAATGCGCTCTGAGCGTATGGCAAGCCGAACCGATGGAAGGAGGCATCACGATGAGACGAGGCATTCGTAGTCGGGCATACGCGTTCATGAGCGCGTGGATTGTGTCGGCAGCAGCGACTGCAGGCTGGTCGCAGAGTTTGACCTGGTTAGGAACCCTTTATGACGAGACAAGTATCGCTTACGGCGTTTCAGCGAACGGCGTGGCGGTAGTGGGCTTTTCAGACAACAGTGCGTTTCGCTGGACGACGGACACAGGCATGCAAGACCTCGGCACGCTTGGCGGGCTGAGCTACGCCTATGGCGTCTCGGCGAACGGGTCAGTCGTCATCGGCGTGTCGGGTAGTCGTGCCTTTCGCTGGACGCAGGCTGGGGGCATGCAGGACCTTGGCGCGCTTGGTGGAACTGCGAGCGAGGCGTATGGCGTTTCGGCGGACGGTGGAGTGGTGGTCGGGCAGGCGCTCAACGCCAGCAATCAGTGGCGCGCCTTTCGCTGGCAGAATGGGGTGATGCAAGACCTCGGCGTGCTGAACGACAACTGCTGTAGCGCGGCGTATGGCATCTCGGCGGACGGGATGGCGGTCGTGGGCGGTACATACCACACCTTCGGTCAGGATCGTGCGCGCGCCTTTCGCTGGACGGCGGATGATGGTATGCAAAACCTCGGCGCGCTCTATTTCGGACCAAGTGCGGCGTATGGCGTATCGGCGGACGGTACTGTTGTGGTCGGCATGTCGGATGGGCGCGCCTTTCGCTGGACGCAGGCGACAGGGATGCAGGATCTCGGCAGCGGCGTGGCGCATGGCATTTCAGCGGACGGCGCTGTCGTCGTCGGCGAGTCGGACAGTTTCGCCTTTCGCTGGACCTCTGGGGGCGGGTTGGAAGACCTGAACGCCACCTACGCCAGCCTGCTCACGGATGGTTCGCAACTGTTTGCAGCCCACGCCACCAGCGCCGACGGGCGCTACATCGTCGGCTGGGGCTTTAACGCCATAACATGGCGCATCGAGGCGTATCTGCTGGATACGGGCACTTCACCTCAGGAGGGCGATGTGAACGGCGACGGATGCGTAGACGATGCCGACCTGCTGGCGGTGCTGTTCGTGTTCGGCAACAGCGGCGGCGCAGAAGACCTCAACAACGACGGCATCGTGGACGACGCCGACCTGCTGGTGGTGTTGTTCAACTTTGGGGGTGGGTGCTAACCTGCCCCGCGAGTCCCCATGTAGTGGAAAACGCTCACTCCCCTCTCCCGCCTGCGGGAGAGGGGCTGGGGGTGAGGGCTATCAAAAACTCTGACCCGCCGATTGGTGTAAGCCTCACGCGCGTGGCGACACGCACGCTCGCCGCGCGCAGTCGGTATAATCCCTGTTGTGGCAGTGGTGGAGCGTTCGGCGCGGGATGTGCGACGCGCGAAGCGGTTGGGCTGGCTGGGCTACACGCTGGCGCGCGGGCTGGGACGCACGGTGCGCCTGTATGTGGAGGGCTGGGAACCGATTGAACAGCACCTGCAACAGCGCACGGGCGCGGTGATGGTCTCCTGGCACGGGCGCACGCTGATCCCCGCCAACTACATGCGCAATCGGGGCATTCTGGCGATGATTTCGCTCTCGCGCGACGGCGACATCCAGAACGAGATATTCACGCGGTTCGGCTTCCGCACACTGCGCGGCTCGACCAGTCGGGGCGGGGTGCGGGCGGCGCTGGAGGCGGCGCGCGAGGTGCGCAACGGCGCGGTGCTGGCGTTCACGCCCGACGGACCGCGCGGACCCAGCGGCAAGTTCCAGCCCGGCGCGCTGCTGATCGCCCAGAAAGCGCGCGCGCCTATCTACCCCGCTGGAATCGGGGCGTACCCGCGAATCCTGCTGCCCACCTGGGATCGGTATCTCATCCCGCTGCCGTTCGCGCGGGCGGCGTTTTTGATTGGCGACCCCGTATGGGTTCCCGAAGACGCCGACAAGGACGACTTCGCGCGTCTGGCGGAGCAGTTAGAGGAAGCCATCAACGCCCTGCAGGCGCGCGCGGAGGCGATTGCGCGGGGGGCGAAACCGTGATCCGCGCGTTTTACAACCTCTGGCTGGCGATGCTTGCGCCTGTGTGGGTTCCCTTTGTACTGTGGCGCATCCTGTTTGGTAAATGGCGCGACCGCTGGCGGGAGCGGTTCGGGTATGTGCCTGTGCCGCCCCCATCGGGCAAGCTGCGTGTGTGGATTCACTGCGTCTCCGTCGGCGAGACGCTGGCGGCGCAACCCGTCGTCAAACGCCTGCGCCAGCTGCTGCCCAACTGCGAAATCGTGTTCAGCACCACCACGCCCACGGGGCAGCAGACAGCGATGACCGCTCTGCGCGACTGCGTGGACTACTTCATCTACTTCCCACTGGATTTGCCGTTCGCGGTGCGCCGTGCGCTGGCGCGGGTGCAGCCGCGCGTGCTGGCGCTGTTCGAGACCGAGCTGTGGCTGAATTTAATCTGCGAACAGCATCAGCGTGGGGGGCGCGTGCTGATTCTGAACGGGCGCCTGAGCGACCGCACGGCGCGTCGTGCGCCGCGCGCCCGCCCGATCTATGGGGCGATTCTGCGCTGTGTGGACTACATCTGCGCCCAGTCGCCGACTGACGCGGCGCGGTTCATCGAGCAGGGGGCATCCCCTTCACGGGTTGAGGTGTGCGGCAACACGAAGTTCGACCAGGCGCTGGGCGCGTTAGACCGCACAGCCGACGAGTGGCGGCGCACCCTGTCGCTGCCCGAACACGCGCCCGTGATTGTAGTGGGCAGCACGCGCACGCCCGACGAGGAGCAGCTGGTTGTGGAGGCGTACCTGCGCGTGCGCACGAGCCTGCCCGATACCTGCCTGGCGCTGGCGCCGCGCCATTTAGAGCGCGTGAGCGAGGTGGAACGCCTGCTACACGCGCACGGACTGACCCCTCACCGCCGCAGTCAGCTGCCCCTGCCCAACCGAGCGCACGCACAGGTGGTCATCGTGGACACCTTCGGCGAGCTGGCGAGTTTGTATAGCGTCGCCGATGTGGTGGTGGTGGGCGGGGCGTTCGCGCCGCTGGGCGGGCAGAATCTGTTCCAGCCGCTGGCGCACGGCAAACCCGTCTTCTTCGGTCCGCACACGCACAACTTCCGCGATATTGCCCAGCTGGCAAAGACGGCGGGCGTCGGATTCGAAGTCGCGACTGCCGAGCAGCTTGCAGAGGGCATGCTCCGCCTGCTGCATGACCCCAAACTGCGCGAACAGATTGCCCAGCAAGCGTCCGAACTCATCCAGAAACATCAGGGCGCGGCGGCGCGATGCGCCGAAGCGGTCAAAAAATGGCTGCTGTAGGGTACACTTCAAGAAGTGTAGGGAGGCTACAAAATGAACTTTTTTGACAATCCGTTCTCAACGACAGGGATTGCGATTATTCTGTTTATTATTGTCGTGTTGCGTGCGGCGTTGCGCGTGCTGCCCGAATGGGAGCGCGCCGTTGTGTTGCGGCTGGGGCGGTTTCAGGCGGTCAAAGGACCGGGAATCATCTTCCTCATCCCGATTATCGATACGGCGCGGATTGTGGACACGCGCATCGTAACGATGAATGTGCCCCGTCAGGAAGCCATCACCAGCGACAATGTGTCGGTAAGCGTGGACGCCGTCGTGCTGTTCAAGGTGATGGACCCCAAAGACGCCGTGGTGCAGATTACCGACTATATCCAGACCGCCAGCCTGATTGCGCAGACGACCCTGCGCAGCGTGATTGGTCAGGCGGAGCTGGACGACCTGCTGGCGCGACGCGATAAGATTAACCAGCAGCTGCAGACGATTATCGACGAACAGACCGAAGCGTTCGGGGTGAAGGTCACGAGTGTGGAGGTGCGCGATGTGATTCTGCCGGAGGAGATGAAGCGTGCGCTGGCGCGTCAGGCGGAGAGCGAGCGCGAGCGGCGCGCGAAAATCATCGCTGCCGAGGGCGAGTATCAGGCGGCGGAGAAGCTGGTGCAGGCGGCGCAAATGATTGCCCAACAGCCCTCCGCGCTCCAGCTGCGCTACCTGCAGACGCTGGCGGAAATCACGGGCGAACGCAACACAACGGTGGTGTTCCCCATCCCGATGGAGCTGATACGCCCGCTGATGGACGGCGCGTTCCAGAACGGCGCGTCCCAACCGCCGTCTAAATCCTGAGCGGATTAACAGCCCTGCTGGGAACCTTCGATGTGCTATAATTGCCATAGCGTATAGCCATCATCGAAACCTGTTAGCGAGGAGCGAACTATGAACTGGGAGCAAGCTTATCGTGAGCTGCTGAAGCAGTATAACCAGGTAAAAACGGAATATGAGCGCGCCGTCCAGCGCATTCAGGAGCTGGAGAGTCAGCCGCGTAATGGCGCGTCCGCTGCCGCCGCCGCGAAAGCGGAAGTGGTCGCCGCCGATGTCGCCAGCCCCGCCAACTACGAGGCGACTCTCAAACGCCTCGTGCGTCAAATCGGCGCGATTCTGCAGGCGGAGAAGGTCGTGTTTATGCTGCACGACCCTGAAGAGGGCGAACTGCGCGCCTACCCGCCCGCCTATGGGCTGACCGAAGACGAGATTCGCCTGCTGCGCGTGCGCGCGACTCAGGGCGTCTCCGGCGAGGTGTTCCGCGAGGGCAAACCCATCATCATCCACGACGCTATTACCGACCCGCGCACCAGCAAAGAGCATGTGGCGATGCTGCACATCCGCAACCTCGTGTGCGTGCCGCTGATTCTGGAAAAGCGTGACGAGGAAAACCGCGTGATTGACCGCCAGACCATCGGCGTGCTGCATGCGTTCAACAAACAACGCGGGGGACACTTCATCGACGAGGATGTGCGCCTGCTGGAGCGCATGGCGCGCAACGCCGCCGCCGTGATTGCGGGCATGCGCCTCTATCAAGCCATCCTCGAAGAGAAGGAGGAGCTGGTTCACACCATCGAGAGCCTGCGCGCGGGGCTGCTGCTGGTGCATCACAACGGGCGCATCAACCAGATGAACGCCGCCGCACGGCGCGTGTTCGGACTGGGACCCGATGTGTTGGGCAAAAACTACACCGAAATCCTCAATAACGACACCATCCGCGCCATGATTCGCGCCGCCCTCGAAGAAGAGAGAGAGGGCGAGCTGGTCGAAATCACTGTGCAGATTGACGGTAAGGAGCATATCTATCAGGTGCAGAACGCCATCGTGCGCGGGGAAGACCAGAAGCCAATGGGCACGGTGATGATTTTCAACGACATCACCGACATCCGCAATCTGGAGCGCATGAAGTCGGCGTTCGTGGCGACCGTCTCGCACGAGCTGCGCACGCCGCTGACCGCCATCAAGGGCTTCGTCTCCACGCTGCTGATGGACTCCGAAGACGCCTTCACCCCCGAAGACCGACGCGAGTTCTACTCCATCATCGATCAGGAGACCGACCGCCTCACGCGCCTGATTAACGACCTGCTGAACATCGCGCGTATCGAGGCAGGCGAGTCGCTCAAGCCCGTCTACAAGCATGTCGACTTCTACGCGCTGTCGAAGAAGGTGGTCATGATACAGCGGCAGGCGACGACCAAGCACACGATTATCCACGAAGTGCCCGAAGACCTGCCCAAAATCATCGCCGACGAGGACAAGGTGGATCAGATTCTCACCAACCTGCTGAGCAACGCCATCAAATACTCGCCCAACGGCGGTGAAATCCGCGTCAAGGCGTGGGAAGAGGACGCCGACCACATCGTCTTCTATGTCTCCGACCAGGGTATGGGCATCCCGAAAGAGCATCTGACAAAGGTGTTCGAGAAGTTCCACCGCGTGGACAATACCGACACGCGCAAGCAGTACGGCACAGGGCTGGGCTTGTACCTGGTGAAGCACCTTGTGGAGGCGATTCACGGCGGTCAAATCTGGGTCGAGAGTGAGGTGGGCGTCGGTTCGACCTTCTATGTGCGCCTGCCGAAAGTGCCGCCTGCAGTCAAGGAGGGCAAAGAGCAGGTCGAGAAATGAGCGTCGTGCGCGTGGCGATACTGCAGGAACCCGACGCGACCGACCTACCCCTGCCGAGCTACCAGACCGCTGGCTCGGCAGGGGTTGACCTTTACGCAGCGGTTAAGGAACCGCTGACGCTGCAGCCGGGCGAGCGTGCGCGCGTGCCCACGGGCATCCGAATCGCGCTGCCGCTCGGCTACGAAGCGCAGGTGCGTCCCCGCAGCGGGCTGGCATGGCGACACGGGATCGGCATGGTGAACGCGCCGGGCACCATCGACAGCGACTATCGCGGCGAGGTGCAGGTGATCCTGATTAATCTGGGGCAGGAGCCGTTCACCATCCAGCGCGGCGATCGAATCGCGCAGCTGGTGGTCGCGCCCATCGTTCGCGTCGAATGGCAATTAGTAGAAAGCCTCCCCCCCACAGAGCGCGGGGAAGGAGGCTTCGGACATACGGGGGTTTAGTTCGCTGCCTGAAGCGCCCGATAGACATTCAGGCGTCCAGCCCCCGGCGCAATCGTGCGGGTTCCGTAGGGGGAGTACGGATCCACATTCGTCTGCAGAATGGAACGCAGCTGCTGATTGGTCAGCCATGGGCTATTCGACCACACAAGCGCCGCCGCGCCCGCCACATAGGGAGACGCCATCGAGGTTCCATTCAAGGTAGCGTACCGATTGCGATAATAGGTGGAGAGGATGTTCGCGCCGGGCGCAGCGATATCCACCCACGAGCCGAACTGGGAAAACGACGCCAGTCGGTCGCTGGAGTCGGTTGCAGCGACCGCGATGCAGTTCGTGTAGTAGGCAGGGTACTGGGGTGTGGAGCTGCCGCTGTTGCCCGCCGCCGCCACGATTAGACAGCCTGCGTTCCACGCATACGCGACGGCGTTCGCCAGCGTCTGGGAGCCGCTACCCCCACCCAGGCTCAGGTTCAGCACATCCGCGCCGTTATCGACAGCCCAGGTGATGCCGTTCGCGATGCTGCTCAGGGAGCCAGAGCCTGACGCGCCCAGCACTTTCACGGGCATAATCTGCACATAGGCGTTGTAGCCCGACACCGCAGGGTTCCATGCCGCGACGCCAGCCACGCCAACGCCGTTATTAATCTGGGCGGCGGCAATCCCTGCCACATGGGTGCCGTGCCCGTTATCGTCGTTCGCGTTGTTGGTGTTGCGCAGGGTGTTCCAGCCGTAAATCGCGCCGTTCGAGAGTCTGCGGAACTTGTTCACCAGGTCGGAGTGGGTGTAGTCTACACCCGTGTCGATGATGGCGATATAGACGACGGCGCGCGGCGTCCAGAGATCCCATGCCAGATTCGCCTGAATTTTAGGCAAAGCCCACTGCTGAGCATAGCCGGGGTCGTTGGGAGTCGCAATCGCGTGGTAGATGTAGTTCGGCTCCACATAACTGACGCCCGGCAGGGTTTCCAGAAACTCGGCAGCGTCCTTCATCGCGATGTGCGACGCCAGGCGCACCACATACGCGCCGATACTGGGGTTGTAGTCCTGTACCGTGCCCACGAACTCCATCGCTGCCTGCGCTAAGGCGACACTCTTGCCCAGCTCCACGCCAACAATCAGCTCGTTGGGGACATACTCCGCCTTCGGGTCGTCCAACTGCGACACAACATCCACAGGTTCCGCAACCACCTGTGCCATGCTTATTGCCCACACGCTCCAGAGGAGCGCGATCCCAAGCAACCATCGCATCTGATTCATGCAGTACCTCCTGAAAGGAATGGTTTTAAGTACGCCAGCACGCTCCCTGTTTCCTGCTGTTGTACCCTCCGAGCATGCGATTGCACACACGCAATTGGGTACACTTGATACGCCAACGATAGGGGGCGCGGAAAATATGTTTAAGGCAATTGCACGATTCTGGAGATACCTGGTCGCATGGGTGACGGGCAAGGTGGAGCAGCTGGAGGACCCGGAGGTGCTGCTCGATCAGGCGCGTCGGGAGATGCAGCAGACCCTCGCGCGCAACCGCGAACGCGCAATTCAGGCGATTACGCAGAAGAACATGCTGCAGGCGGAAGTCGAGAAACTGGAGCGCACGGTACGCGATCTGGAACGCAAGGCGGAACTCGCGCTGCAACAGGGCAAACGCGACCTCGCGCTGCAGATTGTGCGCGAGAAAAAGGCGCAGGAGAGTGCGCTGGAGACGATGCGCGCCTCGCTGCAGCAAGCCATCGAGACCGTCGAGTCGATCAAACTCGCCATCCGCCGTCAGGAAGAGGAAGTGCGCGTCAAAACCGCGCAGGCGCTGGCGATGAAGGCGCGCTGGAAACAGGCGCAAATCCAGACCGCCATCAACAAGGCGCTGGAGGGCATCTCCGTCGAGAACATCGAGTCAAGCTGGTCGTCCGCTGAGCAGCGCATCCAGCGCGCGGAAGCCGAAGCGTCGGCGCGGCAGGAGATGGCGGCGCAGAGCCTGCAGGGACGACTCGCCGCCCTGCAAGACGCCCAGATTGACCACGAGGCGGAAGAAGAACTCGCCAAAATCGAGCAGCGGCTCGGCATGCGCCCCGCTGCCGACTCGGTCGCCGCCACGCCCACCACGGCTGTCGACGATTCCGACGCGCTGCGCGAACTGGAGGAGCTGGAGCGCAAACTGCAAGCCGCACAGGGCGAAGGAACGACGCAGGAAAAGGCGTAATCGTATCCCCCGCCTGCATCAGCGGTCGGGGGATACTTCTGCAACTATCTCAGGAAGTACAGCAGGTAATCGGTGATCAGCTTCTCAACCACTGTGGAGAGGGCTTTCCCAATCACCGTCCAGGACACACGCTTCCAACGCTGGCTCGAGGGATCTGGGCGAAACTGCGCTCTGCACATTCGTTTCTTGCGTACACGATGCCTCTTTCGATAAGCTACACAGGGACAGGTACACCTGCACTGCGATGAACGCCTCGCGCGCGCTGCCGTGCTTTTGGCTATCACCTCCTTCTTATGGATTGAGCGGAAGCGGTAGGATACCCCAATCTGTCAAGCAATTCGTCGCTCTCTGACGCCTTTCATGTTAAATTCCTGTAAAATTTGCCTTCTGGCGCGGGGGTGGGGTATACTCATGGCGCTACACTGGGCGGTGGACAACATCCCCGCGGGCGAAATCCCGCTGTTCACCGCAACGGCAGGAGCAACGACCATGAGGAACCCGACTTTGCCGAGCGAGTTAGATGTGCAGGTGGAACTGCCGACGATTATGCCGCGCTCCAAAACGCGCCCATCGGTGCGCCTGACCGAAGCCCAGCGCGCCATCGAACAGGACGCCGAAATCCCCTACCTCACCGAGCAGGAACTTATCGAGCGCATCCAGCAACTGCGCAAGGAGCGCAACGCGGTCATTCTGGCGCACAACTATCAGCTGCCCATCATTCAGGACCTGGCGGACTTCGTGGGCGATTCGCTGCAGCTATCGCAGCAGGCGGCGCAGACCGACGCGCCCGTGATTGTGTTCTGCGGGGTGCATTTCATGGCGGAGACGGCGGCGATTCTTTGCCCCGACCGCACGGTGCTGATTCCCGACCCCGAAGCAGGCTGTTCGCTGGCGGCGACCGTCACTGCCGAGGAGGTGCGCCAGTGGAAACAGAACCATCCTGACGGCGTGGTGGTCGCCTATGTAAACACCAACGCCGATGTGAAGGCGGAGGCGGACTACTGCTGCACCTCCAGCAACGCGGTCAAGGTAGTTCAGTCTATCCCCGAAGATAAGGAGATTCTGTTTTTGCCCGATATGTTTCTGGGGCTGTATGTGCAGCGGATGACGGGACGCAAGGTGCACCTGTGGCTGGGCGAGTGCCATGTGCATGCGGGCTTCCGCGCGGAGGACATCGCGCGCGCGCTGGAGTCGTACCCCGACGCCGACCTGTTGCTGCACCCCGAATGCGGCTGCGTGAGCCAGTGTATGTTCGCGCTGGCGGCGGGCGACTTGCCTGCGGAGCGCACCTTCGTTCACAGCACGGGCGGGATGGTGCGCCATGTGCGCGAGTCGCGCGCGCCCATCCATCTGGTGGCGACCGAGGTGGGGATGCTCCATCGCCTGCAGAAAGAGGCGCCGCACAAGCAATACATCCCCGTCAAGGCGGACGCAATTTGCGAATACATGAAGACCATCACGCTGCCGAAACTCTACCGCGCCCTGCGCGACATGGTGTACCCCGTGCGCGTGGAGGAGCCGATTCGCAGCCGCGCCCGCAAAGCAATTGACCGTATGCTGGAGGTGGTCTGATGGCGACGCTGAACCCCGATTTGCTGGCGATACTGGCGTGCCCCGCGTGCGAGGAGCGTCCGCCGCTGGAGCTGCGCGGCGACTATCTGGTGTGCGCGCAGTGCCGTCGCGCCTACCCGATCCGCGACGACATCCCGACGCTGCTGGTGGAGGAAGCCCTGCCGCTGGAGCAGATGGAACGCGAGCAGGAGCCGCCCAAGCAGGTATAATTCGCGCGCTATGCCGAAGCCCAAGCACGCCGAGCCGAAGCTCGTGAACATCGAGATTAACGGCGTTCCCCTGCAAGTGCCCGAAGGCGAGCTGCTGGTGGAAGCCGCGAAGCGCGTTCAGGCGGACATCCCCATCTTCTGCTACCATAAATACATGGCGCCCGTGGGGATGTGCCGCATGTGCCTGGTGGAAGTGGGCTACAAGCAGCCCGACGGCAGCGTGCGCAAGATGCCCAAGCCGCAGGCGTCCTGCACCCTGCCGTGTACCGAAGGGCTGGTCGCATGGACGGAGACCGAGCAGATTATCAAAGACCGCCGCGCCGTGCTGGAGTTCCTGCTGATTAACCATCCGCTGGACTGCCCGATTTGCGACCGCGGCGGCGAGTGCCCCCTGCAAAACAACACCCAGTTCTACGGTCCCTCGACCAGCCGCTACATCGAGATTAAGCGGCACCTGCCGAAGGCGTTCCCGCTTTCCAAATATGTCGCGCTGGATCTGGAGCGGTGCATTCAGTGTGGGCGGTGTGTGCGCTTCACGGAAGAGGTGTCGGGCGACGCGCAGCTGGCGTTCCTGTTCCGTGGGGCGCAGACGCAGCCGCACACTTTCCAGCTGACCGAGTTCACCAGCCGATTCAGCGGGAATGTGATCGAAATCTGTCCCGTCGGCGCGCTGACCAGTCGCGCCTACCGATTCCGCGCCCGCCCGTGGGACATCACGACGCAAAAGACTGTCTGCACGATGTGTTCCAACGGCTGCACGCTGTACGCCGACAGCCGTTCGGGCAAGGTGGTGCGCTTCAACGCCCGCGAGAACCCCGAAGTGAACGAGACCTGGACCTGCGACAGGGGCAAGTTCGAGCAGACCTATATGCACGCGCCTGACCGCATTTTGCAGCCGATGGCGCGGCGCGGCAAGGAGTGGGAACCCCTCTCATGGGGCGACGCCTATGAGTTGATTCTGCAACGCTGGGGCGCGCTGAGCCAGCAGGCAGGCGGGCGCGCCGTCGCCGGGCTGGCGGGACATCGGCTGAGCAACGAATCCCTCTATATGCTCCAGAAGTTGCTGCGCGGGGCGTTCCAGACGAATCACATCGACCATCGCTTCACGCGCTATCAGGGCGCGCTGATCGAGCCGCCCGTGCAGAACGAGTATCGCGACCTTGAGGCGGCGTCGCTGGTGTTCGTGTTCGGGTCCGACCTGGCGGACGAGCAGCCGATGGTGTTCCTGCGCACGCGCAAGGCGAATCGGCGCTACGGGGTGGCGTGCATCGTCGCCTACCCGCTGGAGAACGCCGTCGAGGAGTTCGCCGCGCACAGCCTGCGCTACCGCGCGGGCAGCGAGGACGCGCTGCTGAAAGGGCTGCTGTACACGCTGCTGGATATGCTGCCTGCCGAGCAGGCGCAGGCGAATCTGCCCGACGCGGCGTGGCTGCGCGCGCGCCTTGCCGACTGCACGCCCGCGTGGACGCAGGATCAGACGGGCGTCCCCACCGAGACACTGCTTGCCGTCGCGCGACAGATTGCCGACGCGCCCAGCATGCTGATTCTGGCGGGCGAGAAGGCGTGCGATCACCCGCGCGCGGAGGAGGTCATCGAGCTGCTGCACACGCTGAATCGGTTGACGGGCAACCAAGCGCGCGAGGAGGGCGGCTTGAACCTGATGCCGACGGGCGCGAATCAGCAGGGCGCGCTGGAGCTGGGCGTTGCGCCGCACCTGCTGCCAGGCTACGCGCCTGTTGGCGACGCTGCCGCGCGGGAACGATTTGAGCAGGCGTGGCGCGTACCCATCCCTCGCGAGGCGGGTCTCAGCACGGACGGCATCCTGCAGGCGTGCCTGCAGGGCGAGGTGCAAATGCTCTATGTGGCAGGCGCGGACCCCGTGCGCGAGCATTACGAGCCGAGCCTTGCGGAACGCGCCCTGCGCGCCTGCGAGTTCGTGATTGTGCAGGATGTACGCATGACCGAGACCGCGCGCTACGCCGACCTGCTGCTGCCCACGTGCCCGTTCACCGAGTACGAGGGCACTTTCACCAGCTGGGAGCGGCGCGTGCAGCGGTTCTGGCAGGCGCATCCGCCGCAGGGCGAGGCGAAAGCCGACTGGCAGGTGTTCGCCGAGTTGTGGCTGCGCATGCAGCGTCAGGCGCCGCCATTTAACGCGGGCGAGGTGATGCGCGAAATCGCGGCGCTGGTTCCCGCGTTCGAGCCATGCCGCTACGACGCGCTGGGCGAGTACGGCGCACGGCTGGGGTAGGCGCGTTCAGGGTCAATCCTCCCGCGGGGTCTGCAGCGCGCGACGCCATTTTTCGCACAGTTCCAACGCCTCGCGCGCCTGACGCCACAGATGCTGCTCCTGCTTGAGCCGTTCCGAAGGCGAAAGCTCAGGCGCGCTGTCGGGCAGCTGGGGCGGCGGCGTCTCCAGATACTGACGGATGGCGCTCAGAAACGAGTCGTACATCGCCGCCGTCTCGGGCGGCAGGGCGTCGGGACCGCGCTCCAGCTGAATCAGGCGCGCCAGCGTCTGCAGGCAGAAGTGGCAGGCTTCCTCGCGGGCGGCTTGCCAGAGGTGTGGGGGCAGCGCGCGCGAGCGGGCGCGTTTCTCGCGCTGGCGACGCGCCAGATGGTGAATCGCCTCCGTCGCCAGCCGTACCGGCAGGCTCACCAGCGGCAGCTGAAAAGTGTGCGCAATCTCCTGCGCAATCCAGTCGCGCGACAGCGAACGGCTCATCCCACTTGCATGGGACGCGCAGGTAGACAAATGTAAACCTTCGGGCATCCACTAAGTGTCTTTGCACGAGGATTGCGACATGCGCGCGCTGCACCGTCTTTATGGAGTGCGGAAGCGGAGCTTCCGCGAGGCTGAAGCTCACGCTTCAGCACTCCAAATTACGCGCATGCGCGGACAGGGGGGAGTCGCCGAAAATTCATTGCAAAGACACTTAAACCTGCGACCGCTTGATTTGCTCTGCAGAAACAAAGGCGCTGCGACTGACCGTGGGCGACCAGCTGATGTAGAGCCGTTCGCGCGCGCGGGTGCAGACCGTATAAAGCAGCTGGCGTTCCTGATCCTCTTTCGCCTGGCGCTCCGCAGGGTCTGTGACGCCCACGATGGCGGCGTAGCTGGGGAAGTTGCCGCTTGTGACGCGCACCACCGCCACCGCGCGGAACTCAAGCCCCTTCGCACTGTGCGCCGTGCCGTAGTTGATTTCGTAGGGCACGGGTGGCGTCTCGCGCTGGAGCTTGCGCGCCTGAATCGCACGCTCGCGCAGCACCTCGTTGCGCAGCATCGCCTCCACCTCTTTCAGGGCGTTGTCGCTGCGCGCGAAGATAGCTATCTCGCCGGGCTGGATGTTCTCGTTGAGGCAGCGATAGATCCACTCCTTGAGACCGCGCATTTCGGCGTCGGTGTTTTCGTACCCGCGCGCCTCGACCGCGACGCCGTGCATCAGCGCAATCGGGCGGTCGGCAAGGAGACGCGCCTCGTCCTCCTGCAAGCCGTCGATAGCGTGGGGCAGTACGCTCTCCGCGAAGTCCTGAATCTGGCGTGTGGTGCGGTAGTTCACGCGCAGGGTGTAGCTGCGTCCGCGGGTGTCGATGCCGAACCGTAGCCACGGCACGGCGGGGCGATAGATGCGCTGACGCGAGTCGGCGCACAGAAACAGCGCGTTGTCGAGGTCTTCAGGCGCGAGGGCGCGAATCAGCGTGAGTTCCGCAGGACCAAAATCCTGCGCCTCATCGACCACCACGCAGCGGTAGCGGTGTTCAGGATGCTGCTGCAGATACTCCGCGACCGCGTAGCAGACAGCGCTGTAGGTGGTCTGGCGGCGCTCCTCCAGCAGCTGCCACACCTGCTCGAACACCTGCCAGAGGCTCTCGCGCTGGCTGGGCTGCAGGGGCATTTTGCGTCCCGTACGCTCTATCTTCAGGTAGGTCTCCCGATCGCGCACATGCCATGCATCGATGATGGTCTCCCACTCCGGGCGCACAAAATTGAGATCGTACCCAGAGTTCGCGCGACGGATTGCCTCTTGCAACAGTGCATTTATATCTTTATCAGATATGATGTCCTCGACACGCTGCATCTGTTGTTTGAACACGCGCAACGCCACTGCGTGCAGGGTCATCACCTCTATCGGCGTTCCGTGGAGGGGTCCAATCATCTGCTCCACACGCTGTTTGAGGCTGTCCGCCAGCACGCGCGTGAAGGTCGTTAGCAGGATTCGCTCGCTGGGATAGCGGTTTGCCAGCCAGACGGTGCGATGCGCGGCGACGACCGTTTTGCCCGTGCCTGCGCCGCCGCCGATTCGTATCGCGCCCCTCAAATCGCGCTCCACTGCCTCCCGCTGCGCCGGGTGCAGGAAGATAATCCACTCCTGCCAGTCGCGCTGGATAGCTTTGCGGATTGCCTCTTCGCTTTCAGGCGTCCAGAAGTCGCGCGGGCGACGCCGAAACAGCTCCGACGGCATCAACACCGACACCTGCGGCGGAATCAACTCGCGATACGATTGAGTTCCGTCCCGAAGATGCATTAGCCGCTCAATCACATCTTCAGGGAACCAGTCCTCGTCCATCGCCTGCAGGAGCGTGCGTTCGAGCTGCTCTTCTGTGGCGCGCGCCAGAAACTCCGCCCAGTCGCGGTCGGCGACGCCCAGCTTCATCAAATCGTCGGGCGTATAGCCACTGAATGGCGCCCGATAGACCACCTGTGCTTCCGTAGGGGCGGGCGTGGGGTCAATAACTTCTTCTGGCGGCGGCGCCATCAAATAGCTGCCGCTCGTCATATCTGCCGTGAACCGCCGTCGTCTCGCCCATTCGTAGGCTTTGTCGTGATGGTTCACATAACAGACCACCCAGCTGTCCTGCTGGTCAGCGACAATCACGCGAATGTCCATGGTCACGCTGTAGCTCCACCAGTGCTTGTAGGGCAGGAAGTCCAGCTGATGAAAGCGCAGGGAGTTGTGGAGCGGGTCGCGGCGAAAGAGCAGCAGTTTATCGTCAATCTCCGCGTGGTAATTGGGCGACAATCGTTGGCGCGCCTTCTCATAATGGCGCGTTATCACCAGCGTGCGTCCTGTCTCTCGCATCGGTTCACCCCCGCGCGGTTCGCCGCCGCGGGGGCGAGTGCGAACCGCACACTACTTCCTGCCGACGATATTCGCCAGTATCACCGCGCCTCCTGCATCGCCCTCCACATTCACCATCGTGCGGAACATGTCCAGAATGCGATCCACCGCGAGGATCAGTCCGATGCCCTCCAGCGGCAGCCCGACCGATTGTAGCACGATAACCATCGTGAACAGCCCCGCGCTGGGGATGCCCGCCGCGCCAATCGCCGCTAAGGTCGCCGTGAACAGCACCACAATCTGCTGCGTGAACTCCAGCTGGACGCCATACGCCTGGGCAATAAACAGCGCGGCGACCGCCTCGTAGAGCGCCGTGCCGTCCATATTCACCGTCGCGCCGATGGGGATGCAGAACCGACTGATATAGCCGGGCACTTTCAACTCGCGTTCGACGGTGCGCATCGTCACGGGCAGCGTCGCCGCGCTGGAGCTGGTGCTGAGCGCGGTAATCATCGCGTTCGTGATGCCCTTCAAAAAGCGCCACGGGGAGACGCCGCCCAGCAGCCACACCAGCAGCGGCAGCACAATCAGCCCATGCACCGCCAGCCCGCCCAGCACCGCGCCCATATACTTCGCCAGCGGCGCGAACACCTCCCAGCCCGCCTGACCAATCGCCCGCGCCAGCAACAACGCCACGCCCACAGGCAACAGATACAGCACCCAGCGCACGATGACCATCGAAAGCTCCAGCAGTTCGCTCACGAAGCCTTTGATTGCCTGCGCGCGGTCGCCCATCAAGTTCAGCGCGACGCCCACAATCAGGCTGAAGCTGATAATCTGCAGCATGTCCGTGCGCGCGAGCGCGTCTACAGGGTTCGCGGGAATGAGATTGCGCAGCAAATCGGCGAAGGTCGGCGGCTCGCGCTCCAGAATCTCCTGGGGCGTCTGTGCGCCCTGCAGCACCGCGCCAACGCCCGGATCGACGAGGTTCACAATCACCAGCCCCAGCCCCGCCGCCAGCACCGTCGTGGTCGTGTAGTAGACCAGCGTGATGACGCCCAGTCGCCCCAGATAGCGCGTGTCCAGCCCCGCCGCCGCCGTAATCAGCGAGGCGACCACCAGCGGCACAATCACCATCCGCAGCAGGCGGATGAACAAATCCGCGCCCAGCCCGACAATGCCAAACAGCGGCGACTCCGCGCCGCCCGCGCGATACAGCAGCAAGCCCCCGACAATCCCTATCAGGATGCCCGCCACAACCCAGCGTATGGACACAAACTCCCGCTCGCGTTCCATCACAGAAGTGATTCGCCCTCAGAGGCGAGTTTCCTGTATGCGGGTCTCCGGGCGGATACAGCGGGTATCTGCGTCGCATAAGCGGGGACGCCTGTCAGCATCCCCGCCTGCGTTCGTTCCGGGCGCTGGTGAGGGTTTACTTCTTGCGGCGGCGCAGCCCCAGCAGGCTGATCAGCCCCGTGCCGATAGCAATCAGGCTGCCCGGCTCCGGCGCGATGATTTTGCCGGACTCGCCCAAGGGAAGCCCCTGAATATGCACCATCGCGCTGTCGTTCAGCCCTGCGAAGTCAGAAGTGGAGACGCCGAATAGCTTAAAGGTGGATGTATCACCAGGAAGCAGTCGTGCTGTGGGTGGTGCATTTTTGAACCGCACCTCCACATTGAAGCTCAAACTCGCGTCTGTGTAGCTGCCCAGCGAAATGGATTGCACATAAGGATCACCGCTGAAGTTGGACCCTGTCGGGAGCATGTCGAAAAGCAGATTCAGTTCGCTGATGAACTGCCCCGCAGTGTTCGTCGCGTTGTTGGTCAGGCTCACCTGAACACCGCCTGAAATGTCGGTGATGGTCATCGTCACCCATGGTGCGGGACCACCCGGCGTATCGCCCGAGTGCACCGTGTTGAAGACAAACAGGATAGACGTGGCAGACGCCTGCGACAGCGCGGCAAGACCCAGTACGCCCATCACGATCCATCGTTTCAGTAAGTTTTTCATGCTTGTTGCACCTCCACCCTATATAGACTCGAAAAATTACTGAAAGCGGACAGCATGTCGCGCACGGCGGCGGCAATTGGCTCGGAATCTGGCGGAACGCCCCTGTTTCAGGAGTGCACGCAGGGACTCCGTGTGCGTTCAGGGCTGTTGCTGAGGGGTCAGCAGCTTCAGTTCTGCAGGGGTGAGGGCGCGCCACTGTCCGGGCTTGAGATCGCGTGGCAGGCGCAGGTCGCCGATGGCGATGCGCACCAACCGCTTCACGGGATGTCCCACCGCCTGGCACATGCGTCGAATCTGGCGCTTGCGTCCCTCGTACAGCGCCACCTCGAGCAGGGTCTGCCCGTTCTCGGTGCGGAGGCGTTTCACCTGCGCGGGTGCGGTCATGCCATCTTCCAGCGGCACGCCTTCCCGCAGGCGTTGCAGGGCGCGCGCGGACGGCGTACCCGCCACCCACACGCGATAGGTTTTGGGCAGCTTGTAGCGCGGGTGCATCAGGCGGTTCGCGAACGCGCCGTCGTTGGTAAACAGCAGCAACCCCTCCGAATCGGCGTCCAGCCTGCCGACGGGGAACACAGGCGCGGGCGCATCCCTGAGCAGTTCCATCACCGTGCGGGGCGCGTGGGGGTCTTTGCAGGTGGTGATGTAGCCGCGCGGCTTGTGGAGCATGAGGTACACGGGCGCGTGCTGGGGCGGCGACACGGGCTTGCCGTCGACAGTAATCGTATCGCGCGCGGGGTCCACTTTCGCGCCGAGTGCGGCAGGCGCTCCGTTCACCGCCACGCGCCCCTGCAGGATAAGCCGCTCGCAGGCGCGTCGCGAGCCGTAGCCACAGTGCGCCAGCCACTTCTGCACGCGCAGGGGTTCCATAGAAACGCAAATGGCTCCTGGGGCAGGGCTCGAACCTGCAACCTGGTGGTTAACAGCCACCCGCTCTGCCAGTTGAGCTACCCAGGAGCGTCGGTGTAGGTATTTTACCATATCGCACGCCCGATTGTCAAGAGGGACGCGGGATTTCGTCTGCTGACGCTGGCGGGGCAACTGATGGCCGCCGCACAAGAATTGGATACGCGCGCGCACGGTCGGGGCGCCTGTAAAAAAAGCGCGGAATCTCCAGCGGGTAAAGCGCCGCAGGATTCTCATGCAGGTAGCGCAGCACCGCTTCAGGCTCCAGAGTATCACTCACACGAGTGCGCACACAGTTGTAGATTCGGTTCCAGCTCACATGGATGGTCGCTGGCTCGACGCCGCAACACTGAGCCGCATGGCGCGCGCTAAGCCCCATAACAAAATGAAATTGAGCCACCTGGCGCAGGCTTCTCGGCAGGATAAAGCTGGGGCGCCCCACCGTGAACAGGTCGGCTATCCTGTCAGGAAAGCACACCTGCTTGCGCGTAATCCCCACCAGGAAGGGACGCAGCTTGCGGTAGCTCTGGTGCTGGTAGTCCTCGGGACGCCGATAAATCTCACAGCCCATCCGCCTGTAAAGCTCGGCTTCCTCTTCGCCGTAAACCTCCTTGAGGAACGACTTGAGGTGATAGCCCCAGTGCAGATGGCGGAAGCTTTTCAGCAAAAGTTCTCGCACTGCTTGCAGCTGCGCCGCATCGAGATGGTTACTCCAGCCATAAAAGCCCAGCAGATTCAGCCCGCCGCCTTTATGAGCGCCTGTGATATCTTTTGGCGAGAGGATTCCGCGCGTCTGCCCCCTGAGCAGGTGGTAGCCGATGTGATGGGTTCCTCGCAGGATGGTCTGACGCGCCTCATCGGAGAGGAAACAGCTCATCCCGAAGGCGAGCGGTTGAGCGGCGTCGTCTTCCACAATGACCGCCAGCGCCTTCCCAGCCGCCAGCACCCCCCGGAGCGCGTGGAGATATTGCGTGCGCGCGGTCACAGGTGTGTGAAAGAAGACCTGCGGCGCTATTTGCAGCATCGCCTCTAAATCGCTGCTTTGCTTTGATACAGCACTTTCTTCGTTCCCAGCAACGAATCGCAGCTTCATTGCTTACACCTCGTGATAACACAGTACGCCATGCGAAGGATTTCTCCTGCTATCTGGCACGGGAACGCCGCTATTGTTGACGCCGTGACATGTGGACACCGGAGCATGACGAGAATTTGCTAAGGAATCTAAACAAATAAGTACCGCCGGGTTGCCGACTATGTGTCGGCAACCTTCTGAAAATACCTTGCAAACAGATATATAATATAGTCAGCGAGAGGGGAACGAGTTAAACTCTTCCCATAAGGCAGAATAACCGACTTGTCCAGCGTTGTCGCTGTGGCATCAGCCATGGAAGGTTGACTTCAACAAGGAAGTTTCCAAACAGAGGAGGCTCATATCATGAAAGGCTTAATGTCCTATGGGTACTGTACCGTGTCGTGTACGATGCTTCTGCTGGCGTTAGCAACCCCCAGCTTCAGCCAGCGCGCCCCGCTTGACGCGCCGACGATTGCGTGTCTTGGCTCCACAGAAACGACCATCACCGTCCGCGTTTGTGCTGGCGCCTCTGGCGCGTCGGGCGGCTTCTCCCTGCAGTGGATTAAAAAATCCGACTGGGAAGCGGGACCGGATGGCATCGCTGGCACCGAGGATGACTACTCCTGGCCCCTTTCGGACGACCCGCGAATCTGCAAGGCGTCCTTCTCCGGACAGGCGAACGGCACCCTCTGGAACCTCGGCCCGAACGAGTGCCGGGATATAACAGTCGGCTCGCTGGGCGACTGGGTAAACAACTGGCCTGGCTTTTCAACTACCTGTCCAGGCGCGCTGGAATGCGGCACGGAGTATGTGTTCCGCGCCTTTGCGCACAACGAGCCGGGCAAAGGGAGGCGCGGGCGCAGCGACTTCTCTGCAGACGCCTTCTGCGCCACGGCGGCTTGCCCGCCCACGAACGAATACCCCGCCTGCTGCACTTACTCGCAGGGCTACTACCAGAACGGCAACTTCCCGGAGCGGGTTCCTGAATCGTGCCTGCCCATCACGCTTGGCAACCCCGCGGCCCCATGCCGCAGCCTGACCTTCTCTACCGTTGCAGCGGTGCAGAACTTCCTGGGCGGCGGCGGACCGTCGAGGCAGATTCAGCAGTGCGGTCCTGACAGACAGCGCTCTGACGGCGGCACGCTCGCGCGCCAGACGCTGACCCTCGTGCTGAACCTGTGCCAGTGCCCGGAGCTGGCTGACATGGTGCTCTGCGGGTTTGCTGAGGGGAACACCGCACTCGGAGGCAGTGCCCTCACCGCCGAGCAGGCGGCTTGCCTGAACGGGAAGACCATCCGGGAGATTCTGGAGGCAGCGAACACAGCGCTGGGCACTGGGAATGTTCTCTGCGGGCTTTCCTTCGGGCAGCTCAACCAGCTCGTGGAGCATCTCAACTTCGTGCTGCACGATGACTTGGACGGCGACGGCGATTGCGATCCGAGCGCGTTCGCCCTGGCGCACCTGAAACGCTCCTGCCCGTAATCCTGTCGGCAGACTCTTCTCTTCGCGGCGGTTCCCCTGACTTACAGGGGAACCGCGCTTGATTCAGGGGATACTACGCGCGCAGTTCTTGCTGCAGGCGCACACTGATTACGAAGCCTGGTACGCCGATTGGTATAACTTCTATCCAAACATCCATACCGTGCCCTCTGCGACACGCCTGAATAGAGACTGAATTTTCGCTAAAACTCGTATTAACCGCAGCAGGGCGCAGGGTATTTGGCACGCGAATTGCTCCCTCTCTCATTGCCACAAGCCCGCCTCTGGCGGATTGTGAGCTTAATCTGGGGGTATCAAGATGAGAAACATCGTAAATCGCTGGTTCGTGATGAGTGTCGTAAGTATAGTCGCTCTTGCACAGGCTTCAGCGTCTATCGTGTTTAACTTCAACACGGTTTACACTGGGGGCACGCCCGTTGGTCCCGCGCCATGGGCGACGATGACCATCAGCGACATCGTGGGAGGCGTGCAGATTAGTCTGACCAACAGCCCGACGAACACTGCGGGACAGTTCATCCGTGAACTGAACCTGCTCTTCAACACGACTCCGACAGGGTCTGACTTCACAGGCGACCCGTATGTGCAGTTAATCTCGTTAGGCAGCTACACCGATGCGGGTTTGGGCTTCAACGCTCAGGTGCGGTTCAAAGGTTCGCCCCCTGCATCGCGCCTGCTTCCTGGCGGAACCTCCACCTTCCAGTTGTTCGGCGTCTCCACCACCGACTTCGCGGGGCTGGACAACAGCGCGATGGTGCATATTCAGGGTCTCCCATCAGGTGAGTCGGGCAAAATCATCGCGCCGGAGCCGGGCAGCCTGATTGCGATGGGCACTGGGCTGATCAGCCTGCTGGGGCTGCGCCGCCGCAAGAAGTAAACCCTTACCAGCGCTCGGAACAAACGCAGGCGGGGACGCCTATCAGCGTCCCCGCCCGTTCCATGCGCGGGCAGGCTATTCGTGTAATCAATACACGGGCAGGCTGGGGTCTACTTCCTGCGCGTAGGCGTTCATGCCGCCCGTGAGGTTTTTGACCCGACGAAAGCCCATCTGCAACAGTAGGCGCGTGATTTGCCCGCTGCGCCCCCCGGAACGGCAGATGACCACAATCTCGTCCGCAGGGTTCAGCTCATGCACGCGCTCGGCGACCTGTGCCATCGGGATGTGCTTGACGGCGGGCAGGCGGCTGATCTCCAGTTCATACGGTTCGCGCACATCGAGCAGCACCAGCGGCTCGCCCGCGTCCAGTCGCCGCTTCAGCTCCTGAGGGGTCAGGCAGGGGATACCCTGCAAATCCTGAGGCGTCTCTTCCCCACGCATACCGCAAAACTCCGCGTAGTCGATCAGCTCGCGCACGGTGGGGTTCTCGCCGCACACGGGACAGCTGGGGTCTTTGCGCAGTTTCAGCTCGCGCCAGCGCATCCCCAGCGCGTCCAGCAGCAGCAGGCGTCCAATCAGCGGCTCGCCCGCGCCCAGAATCAGCTTGATGGTCTCCGTCGCCTGCACCAGCCCGATGAGTCCGGGCAGGATACCCAGCACGCCGCCCTCTGCACAGCTGGGCACCAGTCCCGGAGGCGGCGGCTCCGGGTACAGGCAGCGGTAGCACGGTCCCTGCGCCGCCCAGAACACCGACGCCTGACCCTCAAAACGGAAGATGCTGCCGTACACATTCGGCTTGCCCAGCAACACGCAGGCGTCGTTCACCAGATAGCGCGTCGGGAAGTTGTCCGTGCCGTCCACAATCACATCGAAGTCGCGCAGAATCTCCAGCGCGTTCTCCGAAGTCAGGCGCGTCTCGAACGGAATCACATGCACATGCGGGTTAATCGCCTGAATCTTCTCGATGGCGGACTGCAGTTTGGGGCGTCCGACATCGCTGGTAAAATGCAGGACTTGCCGCTGCAGGTTGGAGTAATCGACCACATCGAAATCGACCAGCCCTATGGTTCCCACGCCTGCGGCGGCGAGGTAGAGGGCGAGGGGCGACCCCAGCCCGCCCGTGCCAATCAGTAGCACGCGCGCCGCCTTCAGACGCCGTTGCCCCTCCATCGTGACTTCGGGCATAATCAGGTGGCGACTGTAGCGCAGCACCTCTTCCTGCGAGAGGCTCACGGTCTGCAGGCGTGCGTCGTCGATGATGCTGCGGCGTGCAGGCGCATCCGCCAGTGTGGCGACGCCGCCTGCCACGGACGGCACAATCGTCAGCTCGGCGTCTGGAGCGAGCGGCGTGTCCAGCCCCTGCAGGTGGCGCACATCCTCATCGCCCAGATACAGATTCACAAAACTGCGCAGCTGACCGTCCTCTTTGAACAGATGCTGCTTCAGCCTGGGGAACGCTTCTGTCAGTTTCTCGACGGCTTCACGCACGGTGGCGGCGTCCACCGTGAGTTGCGCCTGGTGGTCTGCATACGGTCTCAGAGCCGTTGGGATATAGATGGTTGGCATAACCTGTTTCCTCCATAGTTAGCGTGTGGTAAGGCGTTGAAATTCGGGGTCGTTGCGCAGGCTCGCCAGGTCGGGGTCGTTTTTGGCGAAGCTGGCGAGCGTCTTGTCCAGTTCGAGGGCGCGTTTCAGGTGGCGCATCGCGGCGCGTGGGCTGCCCGTGAGGGCAAGCACGCAGGCGTAATCGTAGTGCATCGCGGCGTCGTCAGGCGTTTCGGCGACCATCTGTTGCAGCAGGCGCAGCGCCTGCGTGTAGCGCTTCTGTTCGTACAGGCGATAGGCGCGCTCGCGCGTGCGAAAACGCAGCTGCAGGGTCAGCAGGCGGCGTAGCTCCTGCATGGGTTCGGGATGGTCGTCCACGCGCAGGTCGATGTAGCGGTCGTCGAAGCCGCCGTAGCCGCCGTTTTTGCGCGCCACGAGGATTGCGGCGGACTGTCTACCGCGCGCGTCGCCGCCCGCTTTCTCGCCCGCCTCCAGCGCCGCCATGAGTTTGAGCGCGAGTTCGCCCTCTGTCTTCTGGAACGCCTCTGCCATCGCCTGCACCACCGCCTCGCCCGTCAGGATATTGCCCTGCGCGGCGAAGTGTTTGCCCGCGATTCCGCCCGCCCAGCGCAGGCAGCGTTGCCCCGTGAAGGTCGCGCTGCGCCCACTGGCGTCCACAATCCCCACCTGGCGCTGCTCGCGCTGGGGATCGTCCTTCGTGAGGCGCTGGAGAATCTCCTGCGGCGCGACTTTCTGGCGCAGCAGCTCCAGCCCGCGCGGTCCGTAGGTCGTGTTGGCGTAGGATTGCGTGGCAACCGCGCCGACGCCTGCCTGCGCAAACGGTACCACCGAGCCGACCGCCAGAAACTTCGAGGCGACCGCGACGCCCACTTCACCCGTCTTCGGGTCTGCGCCCACAATAGAGAATGTCCCAAAAGCCAGTGTCCCGTTTTTCATGGCGTTTAGCGTGGCTAAATTATACCCGTCGGGTACACTGCAATACCGTGATACCGCTGCTGATTGGCAAAAAGCGCGATGGGGGCGAGCTGACCCGCGCGGAGATTGAGCAAATCGTGCTGGGCTATGTGCGCGGGGAAGTGCCCGATTATCAGGTCGCCGCGTGGCTGATGGCGTGCTACCTGCGGGGGCTGACCGACGCTGAGACGCTCGCGCTGACCGAAGTGATGGCGGCGTCGGGCGACCAGCTCGACCTCTCGACGATTGGTGCGCCCACTCTGGACAAGCACTCTACGGGCGGCGTCGGCGACAAGACGAGCCTCGTGCTGGTTCCGCTGCTGGCGGCGGGCGGCGTCGCGATTGCCAAGATGTCGGGGCGCGGGCTGGGCTTCACGGGCGGCACGGTCGACAAGTTAGAAAGCATCCCTGGCTACCGCACGGAGCTGACCGCGCAGGAGATGCTCGCGCAGGTGCAACGCATTGGCTGCTGTCTGGCGGGTCAATCGGCGAGCCTCGCGCCTGCCGACAAGCTGCTCTACGCCCTGCGCGACGCCACCGCGACCGTAGAGAGCATCCCGCTGATAGCCGCCAGCATTATGAGCAAGAAGCTCGCGGGCGGCGCACAGCACATCCTGCTCGATGTGAAGGTGGGCGCGGGCGCGTTTATGACCACGCGCGAACGCGCCGAGCAGCTGGCGGGTACGCTCGTGCGTATTGGCGAGGGCGCGGGACGCCGCACGCACGCGATGCTGACCGACATGAGCCAGCCGCTGGGCTACACAGTCGGCAACGCGCTGGAGGTGCGCGAAGCGATTGAAACCCTCCGTCCTGACCTGCCGAGCCATCCGCGCTTTGAGGCGCTCGTGTGTGCGCTGGCAGGGCATGCGTTCGCGCTGTGCGGGCTATCGCCTGACGCTGCAGAGGGACAGGCGCGCGCCCAGCGACTGCTCCAGAGCGGCGACGCGCTAAACAAGTTCTGCCAGATGGTGGAGGCGCAGGGCGGCGACCCGCGTGTGGTGGATGATTTGAACCTTCTGCCTCGCGCGCCCCTTGTCGTCGAGTATCCTGCGCCAGAGTCGGGCTATGTGGCGGAAGTCGCGCCGCGCACCGTCGCGCTCGCCGCGCTCCAGCTCGGCGCAGGCAGGCAGAAAAAAGAGGACGCCATCGACCCTGCCGTCGGCGTGGAGGCGCTGAAGTGCGTCGGCGACCCCGTACAGGCAGGCGAGCCAGTGTTCCGCATCCATGCCCGTACCGAATCGAGCCTGCAGCAGGCGCGGACAACACTTCAGAGCGCCCTGCGCATTCTCGAAACGCCTGTCCCCCCGCAGGGCGTGCTGCTGGCGTGAAAAACATCGGCTCTGGTCGACGCGCTGGGGTGCTTGCTCTGACAGTTGCGCTCCTGCTCTAACACGGCGGCTGAGTGTCCTTGCAGTAATACCTATCGACAGTGGGATAGTTCAATCGCCCGGCGCCTTCGGACAGTTCCGCTCCATAAACGCCAGCGTTTCCTGTAGCGGGCGCACGCCTGTGGTGGCGCCAAGCGCGGAGACGCACAGCGCGCCCACGGCGTTCGCTAGCCGCGCAGTCTGGCGCAACTCCCAGCCCATCGAGACGCCCGCCAGCCAGCCCGCCGTGAAGCAGTCGCCCGCGCCCAGCATGTCCACCACCTCTACCCTGCAGGCGGGCAGATGGAACGCGGTCTCGCGCGTTTTGACGAAACAGCCCTGCGCGTCCATCTTGATGACCGCCGCGCCGACGCCCTCCGCCAGCAAGCGGTCGGCGATGCGCTGCGGGTCGCTCTCGCCCGTGAGCATGCTCGCCTCGCCGTAGTTGGGCGTGATATAGTCCAGATGGGGCAGGCAGGGCTGCAGCAGGCGCATCCACTGCCCGCTGGAGTCCCATGTCGTATCGAGGCAGGTCATCATCCCACGCCGTTTCGCCTCCTGCAGCACACGCGCGGCAGGCGCGCCGTCCATCAGCGGCATCAGGTACGCCCCCGCCAGATGGAAGATCGCGCAATCGCCAATCAGTTCCCAGTCGATGTCGTCGGGCGTGAACTCGGCGTTCGCCCCGCGATAGTGAATAAACGAGCGTTCCCCGTCGGGATGCACCATCACCATCGTGCTGGCAGTGCCCGCGGTTTCGCTGCGACGAATGCCCCGCGTGTCGACTCCGTAACGGCTCAACTCATCGAGCAGGAAGTCGCCGAAGGGGTCGCGTCCGACCTTGCCCGCCACGCGCACGGGCAGCCCCAGCTTTGCCAGCGCCAGCCCCGTGTTGGAGGCGCACCCGCCGACATGGAGTTCCATCCGCTCCACATGGGCGCATACGCCGCGCTCCGGATAATGGCTCACGGGCTTGGCGACCACATCGGCGACCAGAATGCCGACCGAGGCAATCGGGCGCATGGGTCAGTCCTCCCCCTTGACGCTGCGTTTGACTTTTTCGAAGAAGCTGGTCGGCTCGGCGCTGGCGTACTTTTTGAGGCGCGTCCCGCTCAGCTCGGCGTACTGGCGCAGCAGGTTGCGCTGGGCGTCGGTGAGCGTTTTGGGCATCTTCAGCCCGATTCGCACATAGAGGTCGCCGCGCTTGCCCGTGCGCGGATGCGGCAAGCCGCGCCCCGGAAGCATCAGCTCACTGTACGGCTCGGTCAGTTCGGGGATTTCGAGCGTCGCCTTGCCGTCCAGCGTTTCGAGTTCCACCTCGTCGCCGAGCGCGAGCTGGGGATAGGTGAGATTGAGCTGCGTGACGAGGTCGTTCCCGCGCCGTTTGAAGCGCGTATGGGGCGCGATACGCACCACGACATACAGGTCGCCGTCGCGTCCACCGCGCAGTCCCGAATCGCCTTCCCCGCGCAGCAACAGCGCGGTCTCGTCCTCGATGCCGGGCGGAATCGTGACGCTGATTGCATCGCGCTGGCGCACGAGTCGTTCCCCATGGCACTCGCGGCATGGGGTGCGCACGATTTCGCCTTCGCCGTGGCAGCGTTCACACGGCGCGACGCGCGTCACCGTCCCCAGAATGGTTGTCTGCGTGAAGCGCATGCGCCCGGAGCCAGCGCAATCAGGACAGCGTTCGGGGGTTGTGCCCGTTTCCGCGCCCGTGCCCTTGCAACGCGCGCACAGGCGCAGCCGCTCCACCTCCACCGTGTGCGTCGCGCCGTGCAGCACCTCTTCCAGCGTAATCACCAGATCCACGCGCCGATCCGCGCCGTCGATGGGACCGCGCGTCATCACGCCCGCGCCGCCGCCAAAAAACATCTGGAACAGGTTCTCCGCCATGTTGAATGGGTCGGCGGTCGGCGCGCCCGCCGCGCCCGCATGCCCGAACCGATCGTACACCGCGCGCGATTCGGGGTCCGACAGCACCTGGTAGGCTTCGTTAATCAATTTGAACTTCTCTTCGGCTTGGGGATCGTCTTTGTTGACATCGGGGTGGTACTGGCGCGCCAGTTTGCGAAACGCCGCCTTGATTTCGTCCTGGCTCGCGCCCCGCTCGACGCCCAGTACCGCATAGTAATCGGGTTTACTCATCTTCCGCGTAGTCGCGCGCTGTTGTCTCCTGCTGATAGAACTCCATCAGCTCCATCATTTTCTCTTCTTCCTCTTCCTCCGCCTGTTGACTCAATTGCTTGAGGTCGCGTGCGACCTGCCAGGTGTGTTCGGGTCCCTGCACAATCACTTCGACGGTTCGCTCGTCGATGATACGGGGCTTGATTTTGCCTGCGGCGATTTCCTGCAGCGCGACGGTCAACGGGTTGAAGTCCAGCCCGTCGACGGGCACGAGCGGTTTGGCGCCCTCGCGCAACAGGCGCGCCCGCTCGGCTGCCAGCAGCGTCAAAATGTAGCGTGGATACTGACTGAGTTCGTCTGTCTCTGGATAAATCATTCGGTCACCGTCCTCCTGAATTGGGTCTGGAAGGTTGTTTAATGCGTCGACACGCACGGAAGCGGTTCGCGCTCCCGCCGCGTGCGTACAAATGCCCACAATGTGCTGATGCCATACGGCGTCAGTAAAGGATACCCAATCCATCGACGAAAAATCAAGTGCGCGATTAACCAATCGTCTGTTTTCGGAAGCGGAGCCAGCCCATGAGCAACCACGCGCTCCCGCTGAGGACGGCATAGCCCGCAAGCGCGCCAATCACGCCCCACGGCGCCAGCGCCCAGTCAAAAACGACCTTCTTGCTCATATCGAAATAGTCGTAGTGCGGCAACAGCCCGTACAGCAGATTCAGCCAGAGCGCGCTCAGGTCATGCTCCCAATGCGCCATCAGCAGCAGCCGTCCGAACAGCCCCGACCCGAACGCCAGAATCAGCGACAGGGTCACATTCGCGGCGGGCGTCATGTAGAGCGAGAACGCAATCACCATCGCGCAGAGCCAGCCAATCCCCAGCAGCTTCAGAATCAGATACTGCACGAAGATGGGCTTGACGCCGATGCCCAGCATCAGCAGCAGTCCCAGCGTCGCGAGCGCGAGTATCATAAAGCACAGGCTGGCGGTGAAGGTCGCCGTCGCCCACTTGCCCAGCAGGAGCTGCCCGCGCGTGATGGGGCGCGCCATCAGCGGGTAAATCGTGCGCCGTTGCATCTCTTCGGGAATCTGGCGCGCGGCAATCAGCACGGTCAACACGGTTGTCATCACGCCGATGGTCGTCAGCGCCACATCTTTGACGAAAATCTCCAGCCCCTGCACGCCGAACACACGGAACGCCGACGCGCCCAGCGTGAGCAGCAGCGTCAGAATCAGCACCACATACAGGTCCTTGCGCCGCAGGGTCTCCAGCAGCCCCGCGGTCATCAGCGCGCGTGTGATTTGCAATGTGTGCGTCATGCCGCGTGCGCCTCCTCCAGCAGAATATCGCGTCCCGCCTGTACCGTGCGGATGAAATAGTCCTCCAGCGACTCCACGCGCCCCGTGAGTTCGCTCAGCCGATGCTCGGCGATCAATCGCCCCTGATGAATCACCAGAATACGGTCGCAGATAGAGGCAACCTCCGCCAGCTCGTGCGACGAGAAGAAGATGGTCACGCCCCGTGCGCGCTGAGTCGCCAGCAGGTCGCGCAACTCGCGCTTGCCAATCGGGTCCAGCCCTGATGAGACCTCGTCCAGAATCAGCAGTTTCGGGTCGCCCAGTAGCGCCTGCGCAATCCCCACGCGCTGCAGCATGCCTTTGGAGAGGTTTTTGTTCAGCGTGTGCGCCTTATGGGTGAGCTTAACCGCGTCCAGCAGGGCGTCAATCTGCGCCTTGAGCGGGCGCGCGCGCAGCCCGTGCAGCTCCCCGTACAGGCGCAGCGTTTCGTAAGGGGTCAGATAGGGCGAGTAGAGCGCGGTCTCTGGCAGGAAGCCGACCAGTTGCCGCGCGCGGGCGTTCGTGGCGTCCATCCCGAAGATACGCACCGCGCCCTCGGTCGGCGGCTGGAAGCCCATCAGCGTCTTGATGGTGCTGGTCTTCCCCGCGCCGTTCACACCCAGAAACCCGACGATTTCGCCTTCACGCACCACGAAGCTCAGGTCGTCCACCGCGCGGAACGGCGGCTTGAACCAGCGACGATACGCCACCACCAGATGCGAGACCTCAATCGGCAGCATCAGGCATAATTATCGGCGGCGTCGCCGATTTTTCAGAGCCGCGTCTCTGGGGTCGGGAGGGCAATTAGAAAGATAGAAAAAAACTTGCAGGAATCGCCGCGCCGATGCGAAAACTCTGCCTACCTGAAGGAGGGCAACATGGCACAGGGGAGTTATAACTACAATAAACTGTTCATCGCCAGCTGTATTGCGCTGGTAACGACGGCGATGGCGTTCTCGATACGCGCCGACATCCTGAAGGAGCTGGGCGCAACCTTCGACATCAGCCATGAGCAGCAGGGGCTGGTGAACCTGATGGGAATCTGGGGCTTCCCGATAGCGATCCTGATTGTGGGTCCGCTGGTAAACACCTTCGGGATGGGACGCCTGCTCAAGTTTGCCTGTCTGGGGCACATTCTGGGGATTGTGTTCACTATCCTGTCGCCGAACTACGGATTCGTGGCGCTGCTGCTATCGACGCTGCTGGTCGGTCTGGCAAACGGCACGGTGGAGGCGGTGATTAACCCACTCGCTGCGACAATGTACCCCAACGACAAAACGCACAAATTGAATGTGTTGCATGCGTGGTGGCCGGGCGGGCTGATTATCGGCGGGTTGGCGACCTTCGCGCTGGCGGAGTTCATGAACGCCTCGTGGCAGGTGCGGTTGGGCACGATTATCGTGCCTGCACTGATTTACGGCGCGATGATCTGGACGGAGAAATTCCCCGAAACGGAGCGCGCGGCGTCGGGCGTGAGCATGGGCGAGATGTTCATGCAGATTCTGCGCCCTGGCGTGCTGCTGCTGATCCTGTGTATGTGTATGACCGCCATCACGGAGCTGGGACCTGACCAGTGGGTCGGTTCGGTGCTGACTGACACGGTGGGCATTCGCGGCATCCTGTTTCTGGTCTACACTTCGGGCTTGATGTTCGTGTTGCGTCTGGTCGCGGGTCCTGTGGCGCGGGTGTTCACGCCGATTGGCTTGCTGGCGGTGTGCGCGGCGTTCGCGGCGGTGGGCTTGTATTTGCTGAGCGTCTCGTTCACGGCGGGCGCGGCGTTCCTCGCGGCGACGGTATTCGGCATCGGTAAGGCGTACTTCTGGCCGACGATGCTGGGCGTGGTGTCGGAGCGCTATCCGCGTGGGGGCGAGTTCCTGCTGGCGGTGATGGGCGCGGCGGGCATGATTGCCGCAGGCGTCGCGGGACCCAGCATGGGGCGCATCTATGACCTGCATACTATCGAGAAGCTGACCCCCGAAGTGCGCCAGCTGGTGGTCGTGGACGGCAGGTACAGCCCCGAACGCGCACAGGAGATTATCCAGAAGGCGCAGGCGGGCGACCCCGTCGCGCAACAGCAGAAAGCGGCGCTGGACGAGGCGCTCCGCTACGGCGCGGCGATGACCTTCCGCTATGTGGCGATTCTGCCCCTGATTCTGGTGTTCCTGTTCGGAGCGCAGTATTTCTATTATCGCGCGCGCGGCGGCTATCAGGCGGTGAATATCAGCGGGCACTGACGCCCTTCGGGTACACTGTGTACATCCACACGCTTCACTGCCGAAGCGGTGTGCCAAGTGCCTTTGCGCTACATTTGCAACTGCAACATGTGCGCGAAGCGCGATTATTATGGAGTGCGGAAGCGGAGCTTCCGCGTAGGCTGAAGCTCCCGCTTCAGCACTCCATATTATGCGCACATGCGAGTAGATAGGTTGCTGAAAACTTTCTGCAACGACACTTAGACGCGCGCGCAACGACGCCCCGCGCCTGAGAGGGGAGCCATTATGCGGAAACTGTCGGAACTGCGTAAGCGCATCGACCAGATCGACGAGCAACTGTTGCGCCTGCTGAACGAGCGGGCAGAGCTGGCGAAGCAAATCGGCGAGATTAAGTCGCGCGACGACAAGCCCTTCTTCACGCCCGAACGCGAGCAGATGATTTATCGCCGCCTGCAGCAGCTCAATCGCGGACCGCTCACGCAGGAGCAGATTGTGGGCATCTTCCGCGAGGTGATTTCCATCTCGCGCGCGCTGGAGAAGGCGCCGACCGTCGCCTACTGGGGTCCGGAGGGCACTTACACGCACGCCGCCGCGCTCAAGTGCTTCGGACGCGCCGCGCACTTCACCCCCGTCGAGAGCATCGCCGATGTGTTCGCCGCAGTGGAGCAATCAAATGTGGACTACGGCGTCGTGCCTGTGGAGAACTCCTTAGCGGGCGTCGTGCCCGAAACGCTGGACATGTTCCCCCTCACCAACGCGCGCATCTGTGCGGAGGTCTATGTGCCGATTGCCCATCACCTGCTCTCGCGCTGTCGGAACCTCAATCAGGTGGTGCGGGTGTACGCGGGACCGCAGCCGTTGCAGCAGTGTCGTCGCTGGCTGCGCCTGCACCTGCCCGCGGCGGAGATTGTCGAGACTGTGCCGACGGCGCGCGCGGTCAAGTTCGCCGCCGAAGACCCCAACGGCGCCGCTATCGGCAACGCGCTCGCCTCCGAACTCTACGGTGTGCCCATCCTGTGCGAGCATATCGAGGACAACCCGCACAACCGCACGCGCTTTCTGGTGATTGGCTACAACGAGCCGGCGCCGACGGGCAACGACAAGACCTCGCTCGTGATGACCCTGCGCAACCGCCCCGGCGAGCTGTACCATGCGCTGGGCGCGTTCCATACGCACGGGGTGAACCTCACGATGATCGAATCGCGCCCGAACCCGCGCGGGATGTTCGAGTACCTGTTCTACATCGACCTGCAGGGGCATCGGCAGGACGAGACGGTCAAAGCCGCGCTGGAGGCGTTAGACCGCTCCGCGCGGGAGGTGGTGCTGCTGGGGTCGTACCCTGCGGCGGAGTAGGCGCGCCGCTGCACGCGCTGAAACGCCCACAACGGCGCATGCCTCAAAAAACTACTCCTTTGAACTGCCCGCGTGGGAACCCTGAGGAGGGAGTTCGGGTCATCTCCGCGACGCCGCCTCTATTTAACGAAGGCGGTTCGGTATAAAACTTAAAAACTCCACCTGCACATCGATTGCGCAGGTGGAGTTGCGATTACAGCTTCACCGCGCCGCCCAGCAGGAGCGCCATCGCCCAGCCGATGAAACCGACCAGCAGCGCGCCAATCAATCCCACCAGGAACGGCTTGAGACCGACGCCCTTGAACACGCGGAACGAGGTCGCCAGACCGACCGCCGCCATCGCCGTGCCCAGCGCGCGGGAGCCCCATGTCTCGCCGACTGCCTTGGTGAACTCCTTCCATGCGTCCGCGTTCCAGATTCCGAACGCCAGCCCCTGCTGCGCCTGCGCGTCGCCGATGGAGCGCAGCACCGCCATCGCGATGAAGCCCAGCACGAACGCAGGCAGCAGTTTGGCGATGTTAATCTTGCCGCCTTCGCCGTTGCCTGCCGCCGCCTGATTGCGCAGGTAGAGGTACGACAGCAGCGGTACGACAATCGCCAGGAAGAGGTTGCGCGTGAGTTTCGTCACGGTCGCCGCCTTGAGGACCGTCTCATCGTTGAACACCTCCTTGTAGGTCAGCGCGGCGCCGACCACCTGCGAGGTCTCATGAACTGCCGTGCCCAGAAACAGCCCAATCTGCTCGGAGGTGTGCAGAATGTGCGGCGCGAGGTAGGGATACAGGAACATCCCCAGCAGCCCGAACAGCGTGATGTTCGCGACGGCGTAGGCGACCTCTTTCTGGTCGGCTTTGATGGCGGGCGCGACCGACACAATCGCCGTGACGCCGCAGATGCCCGTGCCCGCCGCAATCAGCGTGCCCAGTCGCTCCGGCAGGTTCAGCTTGCGGTTAATCCACGAAATGAAAATCAGCCCGCCGAAAATCGCCGCCACAACCACCGGCACGCCCCACACGCCCAGCTTGAACACATCCATCAGGCTGAGCTTTATCCCCACCAGAATAATCCCCAGCCGCAGGATTTTGGTCGTGCTGAACTTGATGCCTTCTTCGATGCTCTGCGGCAGCGGCAGCAGGTTGCGCAGCAGGATGCCGATCACTATCGCCGTCAGCACCGCCGAGATGGGGCTGGACTTGCCCGTCGGGTCAATCCCCTGCAGGCTCAGCACCCACGCGCCCAGCGTGTTCGTGAGCGGGATGGCGATCAGCATAATCGCCACGGACAGCAAAAAACCGGGCAAAATCTTCACCACGCCGCCCCAGTTGGGCACGCCCAGCAGCGCGTTCAGCAACCAGTTCGGTTTCTCTATTTGGGTTTCTATCGTGTTTGTTTGGGTTGCCATCGCTGTCTACCTCCTGTCTTACAGTCGCCCCTCCCGCAGGTTCGGTTCCCCCTGCACACAGGGGGAACCGTGGAGAGGGGGTTCACACAGCCATCAGTAAGCGTCTGCGAGCGCGCAGACATTCTTGCCCAGCTCCAGCTCCTGCGCCTTGTCCTCATCGGGCACGAGCAGCCCCGCGTTCACGCGCTTGATGTCCACATACTGCGGCGGGAACACAGGCAGCGTGCTGAGCATGAACTCGATGAACGCCTCCTTGCTCGGCGACTGATACTCGCGCGGGTTGTTGCGCTTGATGTTGCCCAGCGTGTCGTAGAAGGTTCCGTCGGGTCGTCCTTCGCGGCTCGCCGTCGCGAAGTGCGCGGGGAACACCAGCGTCTCGTCAGGCAGCACGAGTAGCTTCTTATAGAGCGATTCGTAGTGAATCGGCGCCCATGCTTCGCCGCGCCCGCCAAGGTCAGGACGCGCCACAGACACGATAAAGATCGAATCGCCCGTGAATAGGTAGCGGTCATTCACCAGGAACGCCATGTTGCCCAGCGTGTGCCCCGGAATGTGGATGCCCTTCAGCGTCGCGTTGCCGAACTGGAAGGTGAACCCATCCTTGAGGTATTCGTACTCAATCGTCGCGGGCAGCATGTCGATCGGGTGAATGCCGTCGTAGGGATGCAGGAAGTAGGGCACGCCCAGCTCCTTCGCCAGCTTTGGACCGCCGCTGATGTGGTCGGCATGCGCGTGCGTGTCGAAGATGGCGACAATCTTGAAGCCCTCGCGCTCGGCAAGGTTCGTGTATTGCTCGGTATGGCGGGTGGGGTCAATCAGGATGCCCTCGCCGTTGCTCACGATGGCGTAGGCGAGGTCGCCGCGCGCCACGCGCATAATCTGGTACAGCGCGACATCCTGCGCGGCATCCACGCGGCGCACGCGGTAGTAGTTGCCCCATGCAATCATGCCGCCCTCGAGGCTCAGCGCATCGTAGCCGCGCTCACGCAGTACGCCCGCCACATACTCCGACGAGCCGCCCTTCGCGCATACCACCACCACGCGCTTGCCTTTCGGTACGCGGTTCGCGCTCGCTTCTTCATTCTCAATAAACTGGAAGTAGGGGATATGCAGCGTCTCGAAGGGGTTGCGCCCCTCTATCTTCCAGCGCTCAAACTCGTCCTGGTTGCGTACATCGAGCAGCAGGAACGACTCGCCGCGCTCGATCATCTCGTCCAGCTCTGCGACCGTAATACCGGTTTTAGTCAGTGTCGTCATCATCATACCTCCCTGTTAGGATAGTGTCGTGGAAGCGTTGTGTTGCGCTTCCGATTGGTTAGAGGCGGGCGGGAGGCAAAAGGATTCGCGGGGGGCAAAAACGCTTCCGAACACCAGCGACAGGCGCGAGGGTCGTGCAGGCTAAACAGGTATACTCTCGGCGCGATGCTGACGGTTCTGGACGCGCGGGCGACGCCAATCAAGCAGATTCATGCGCGTCTGCAGCACGGCGCGCCCCAGCCCACCCCCGACATGGAGGCGCAGGTACGCGCGATTTGCGAGCGCGTGCGCACGGAAGGCGACCGCGCCCTGCTGGACTACACGCGCCAGTGGGACTGCCCCACGCTGGACGCGCTGGAGGTCTCCGCGCAGGAGTTCGACGCCGCCTATCAGCAGGTTTCGGAATCGACCCTGAGCGCGATTCGGCACGCGGCAGCGCGGGTGCGCCGCTTCCACAAACCGATGCGCCCGCAGTCGTGGCACGTGCTGGAGGCGCACGGGGGCTGGCTGGGACAAATCGTGCGCCCGCTGGCGCGCGTCGGCGTCTACGCGCCCGGCGGACGCGCCCGCTACCCCAGCACGGTGATTATGAACGCTGTGCCCGCCCGCGTCGCAGGCGTGGAAGAGATTATCCTCTGCACCCCGCCGCAGCAGGATGGGAGCGTGCCCGCCTCCGTGCTGGTCGCCGCGCGCGAATCGGGCGTGCAGCGCGTGTTCAAGGTCGGCGGCGCGCAGGCTATCGCCGCGATGGCGTATGGCACAGAGACCCTCCCCGCCGTCGAGAAGATTGTCGGTCCGGGCAACCTGTATGTGGCGCTGGCGAAGCGGCTGCTGTGGGGCGTGGTGGGCGTGGACCTCTGGGCAGGTCCGAGCGAGGTCGCCGTGATTGCCGACGCGCACGCGAACCCCGCCTATATCGCCGCCGATTTGCTGACCCAGCTGGAACACGGCGCGGAGTCGGTCGGCTACCTGTTCACGCCGAGCGCGCGCGTGCTGCAGGAGACGCTCGCCGCGCTGGAGGCGCAACTGCATGAGCGGGCGCGGCAGGCGATTCTGCGCGAGTCGCTGGCGCACAGCCTCGCCGTGCTGACGCGCAGCCTGCCCGAAGCGTTCGAGCTGGCGAATCTCGCCGCGCCCGAACACCTGACACTGATGGTGCAGCAGCCCATGCACTGGCTCAGCCATGTGCGCAACGCAGGCTGCATCCTGCTGGGGAGCGACACGCCCCAGTCGGCGGGCGACTACCTCGCGGGACCCAGCCACACACTGCCCACAGGACGCGCCGCGCGCTTCGAATCGCCCGTCTCGGTGGAGACCTTCCTCAAGCGCAGCAGCGTGATTGCGCTCAGCCGCGACGCGCTGCGCCAGCTCGCGCCCGACATCCTTGCCCTCGCCGACGAGGAGGGCTTCGAAGCGCACGCCGCCGCCGTCCAGATTCGACTACAACACGAGGAGAACGATGCGAACGCCTAACCCCGGTTCCCGATTTGGGATGTACGAACGCGAGACGAACGAAACGCGCGTCTATGTGTCGGTAGACCTGGACGGCACAGGCAATGCGCAAATCAGCACGGGCGTCGGCTTTTTCGACCACATGCTGACCCAGATTGCCCGCCACGCCGTGATTGACCTGGTCATCAGCGCGACGGGCGACCTGCAGGTGGATGAACACCACACGGTGGAGGATGTCGGCATCTGTTTCGGCAAGGCGGTGCAGCAGGCGCTGGGCGATATGCGCGGGATTAACCGCTACGGCTGGGCGATTGTGCCGATGGACGAATCGCTGGCGCTGTGCGCGATCGACTTCAGCGGGCGTCCCCTGCTGGCGTTCGAGGCGGCGTTCACGCGCGAGCGCGTCGGGCAGCTACCGACCGAGCTGGTGGCGGAATTTTTCCGCGCGTTCGTCAGCCACGCGCACACCACGCTGCACCTGCGCCTGCTGCAGGGCGGCAACGACCACCACGCGATTGAGGCGCTGTTCAAGGCGTTCGCGAAAGCCCTCGAACACGCCACACGCTTCCACCCGCGCCACACGGGAACCCCCTCCACCAAAGGCTACATCGAGGGCGCGGAGCCTCCGGGCGGACTATGATTGCGATTGTCAACTACGGGATGGGCAACCTGCGCAGTGTGCAGAAGGCGCTGGAGCATCTCGGCGCGACGGCGCACATCACCAGCGAGCCTGCCGACCTGCACGCGGCGGATGCGGTCGTGCTGCCCGGCGTGGGCGCGTTCGGCGCGGCGATGCAACGACTCGACGAATCGGGGCTGACGCCCGCACTCAGGCGCGTGATTGAATCGGGTAAGCCGTTTCTGGGCATCTGCCTGGGACTGCAGCTGCTGTTCGAGAGCAGTTCTGAGTCGCCCGGTGTGGCGGGGCTGGGCGTGCTGAAGGGGCGCGTGGTCAGCTTCGCGGAGACGCCCGACTTCCCGATGCGCGTGCCCCACATGGGCTGGAGCCGCCTGCGCCTCGCCCAGCCCGACTCGCCGCTCTGGCGCGGCGTGCCCGACGGCGCGTATGTCTACTTCGTGCATTCGTATTATCCCGCGCCCGACGATAGCGGCGTGATTACGGCGTACTGCGACTATGGGCTGCGCTTCGCGTGCGCCGTCGGCGCGGGCAACCTGCACGCCGTGCAGTTCCACCCCGAAAAGAGCAGCGACACGGGCTTGCACATCCTGCGCAACTTCCTGAGCCTCACTGGAGCCGCCTTATGCGCCCCGTAGATTTGAACCGCGTCGAGCGATTGCTCATCCTGAAGGTCTCCTCGATGGGGGATATTGTGCATGCCTCGCCGGTGGCGGCGGCGCTGAAGCGGGCGTTTCCACACCTGCAGATTGGCTGGATTGCCGAAGACCGCCACGGGGGTGTGCTGGTCGGCTCGCCGCGCATCGATCGGCTGCACATCATCCCGCATCGCGTGCTTCGGGAGCGTCCCTTCGGGCGCGAGGCGCGGCAGACGGTGCTTCGGATTGCCCGCGAGCTGCGCGCCGAACGCTATCAGGTCGCGCTGGATTTGCAGGGGCTGCTCAAAAGCGCCCTCTGGGGTGTGCTGGGCGGCGTGCCGATTCGTTATGGGGCGCACCGCATGCGTGAGCTGACCCCCCTGCTGCTGCGGCGCATCCCCATCCCCGACCGAGCCGACCGCCATGTGGTGCAGCAGTATCTGGACGCGGCGCGCTGGCTGGGCGCATCGGGCGAGTTCCCCGACCTCTACGCCGCTCCCGAAGACGCCCAGTCGCCCGAACCGCCCGTGGAGTTCCCGCTGTTTGTATCGGAGGAGGCGCAGCAGCAGGCGGCGTGCAAACTGGCGCAGCTGGGCATCGAGGGCGCGCCGTTTATCAGCATGAACCCCTCCGCAGGCAGGGAGTGGAAACGCTGGCGTATCGAAAACTTCGCCGCGCTCTCCGACCGCATCGAGGCGGAGTGGGGTGTGCCTGTGGTGTTCGTGGGCGGACCGGGCGATAAACCGCTGGAGGAGCAACTGGGACGACTCAAACAGCGTCCCCTGCGCAGTCTGATTGGGCGCACGAGCCTGCAGGAGGCGATGGCGGTCGTGCAGCGTTCGGCGGTACATGTGTGCGGCGACACGGGCACGGCGCACATCGCGGCGGCGTTCCGCACGCCCGTCGTGTCGCTCTACGGCCCCACCAGCCCCGACCGCACGGGACCCTACGGGCAGCGCGCCCGCGCCCTCACCAAACGCGCCCAGTGCCGCGCCTGTCCGCCCGACCGCTGCCTGCGCAAGGAGTGCCTCCAGTGGATTACCGTCGACGAGGTACTTACGGCGGTTCAGCAGGCGATGGACGCCCATCGCTGAGCGACGCCTGTGAACCTCGCGTCGGGTACACTTAGTGCCACGCATGAAGCGCTACTACATTACAACGCCGATTTACTATGTCAACAGTGTGCCGCACATTGGCACCGCGCTGACCACGATAGTGGCGGACGCCTGCGCACGGTTCCAGAAACGGCGCGGGCGGACGGTCTACTTCCTCACGGGCACGGACGAAAACGCGCCCAAAGTGCATCGCGTCGCGCAGGAGCGGGGCGTCCCCACGCAGCAGTTCGTCGACGAGATGGCGGAGGCGTTCGAAGGCGCCTGGCGCGCCCTGCACATCGAGTACGATGTGTTCATCCGCACGACCGAAGCCCGCCACAAGCAGGTGGTCGCCGAAGTGTTTCGTCGCCTGCGCGATAAAGGCGACATCTACAAAGGCAGCTATCAGGGCTGGTACTGCGTTTCGTGCGAGACCTTCTTCGCCAGCAGCAAGGTGGACGAGTCGCGCGCCTGCCCCGATTGCGGCAAACCGCTGGAGTGGCGCGACGAGCCGTGCTACTACTTCCGCCTCTCCGCCTACGAATCGCGCCTGAAGGAACATATCGCCGCGAACCCGCACTTTATCGAGCCAGAGGTGCGTCGCAACGAGACGCTGGGGTTTATTGCCGAGGGCTTGCAGGACATCGCCGTCTCGCGCACGGGAACCGACTGGGGCGTGCCCGTGCCCGACGACCCTGAAAGCGGCGTGGTCTATGTGTGGTTCGACGCGCTGCTGAACTACCTGACGGCGACGGGCTGGCTGGAGCGCGACGACTATACCGACGCCTGGCCGCCCGACTTGCAACTGATGGGCAAGGACATCCTGCCGCGCTTTCACGCCACCATCTGGCCCGCGATGCTGATGGCGCTGGAGCTGCCCCTGCCCGAGCGGTTGTATGGGCACGGCTGGTGGATTGTGAACAAGCAGAAAATGTCCAAGTCGCTGGGGAATGTGTACGCGCCGCTGGAGGTGGCGGAGTCGCTGGCGCAGGCGGCGGGCTGCGAGACGCCCTACGCCGTCGACGCCTTCCGCTACTACATGCTGCGTGAGATGCCCACCGACTCCGACGCCGAGTTCAGTCTGGAGGGGCTGGAGACGCGCTACAACGGCGATCTGGCGAACGATCTGGGCAACATGCTGCACCGCACGCTGTCGATGATGCACCGCTATTTCGGCGGGCGCGTGCCCGACGGCGCGCGGGTGGACGCGGGGCTTGCCGACCTGTTCGCGCAGCAGGCGGCGCGCGTCGCGGACGCCTACGAGGCGGTCGATTTCCCGCGCGGACTGCGCGAGGCGTGGCAGATTATCGGCGCGGTGAACCGCTATTACGACGAGCAGGCGCCATGGACGCTGATGAAGCAGGGCGATACAACCCGCGCAGGGCAGGTGCTGTACGCGGGGCTGATCGCCGCGCGCCTGCTGAGCGCGCTGGTGGAGCCTGCGATGCCCCAGGTCGCCCGTGAGATTGCGCGGCAACTCGGCGTCGGCGAGGTTCCCCCATGGAGTGAGGCGAGCGCGATGGACGCCCTGCCTGCGGGACACGCGCTGCAGGAGCCGAAGCCCATCTTCCCGCGCTTGCAAGCCAAGCCTGAGTCGAAGCCCTCGCCTGCGCCGCCCGCCCAACCAACGCCTCAACAAGGAGCTGCGCCTATGCAAGACACAATCACCATCGACGACTTCAAGCGACTGCAGATTCGGATTGCCACCGTCGTCGCCGCCGAGCCTGTGCCCAAATCCACCAAGTTGCTCAAGCTCACGCTCGAGGTCGGCGGCGAGACGCGCACGATTGTCGCAGGCATCGCCGAAGACTACACGCCCGACCAGATCGTGGGCAAGCAGATTCCCGTGCTGGTGAACCTGCAGCCTGCGCTGATTCGGGGCATCGTCTCGGAGGGCATGATGCTGGCGGCGGATGTGGACGGCAAAGCGGTGCTGCTCCATCCCGACCGCGAAGTGCCCAGCGGCAGCATCGTGCGCTGAGACGGCAGGAATCCGCTGCATACTGTCTAACCCTTCCGTCGGAGGTAGACGACGATGGGGTTCCCGTATCGCGATGCTGAGCAAGCGAAGGCGTTTGTGATGGAGTTTATCGAGCGGCTGCGCGAGGTGGATGTGATTCGCGAGGGCTGGCAGAAGCTGGACATGCTGATTGCGATTCACATCAAGCAGCCCGATGTCGATTTCTGGATTGACACGCGCGGCGGCAAGCTGGAGATGTTGCCCGAAAAGCCCGACGGTGAAGAGGAAGCCGCCCTGACCCTGACCGCCGACCTGTTCCACAAGCTCTACACGGGTCAGGAGAACGCGATGATGGCGTTCACCCAGCGCAAGATTCAGCCCAAAGGGCGCGTCAGCGGCATCATGCAGCTCACCAGCACCATGCCGCAGGCGGTGGCGGTTTACAAGGCGTACCTGCAGGAGAAGGGGCTGAGCGCGTAGCGTCTACGGCCACTGGTGGTACATCCCCGCTACCTGGTCGGCGAGGGGCTTCGCGCGGGCTTCGAGGGCGCGCAGCTCGTCGGGCGAGAGGGGCGTGAAGGCGCGCGCCGCCGCAATCAGCTCGCGCAACTCGCGCAGGCTGTTGGGCAAAATCACCGTCGTGTGAATCGGATGGCTCAGCGCGTAGCGGAACAGCTCGCTGACGGTGAACCTGCCTTCGCCCACCAGCCGCCCGACGCCCATCACCTTCATCACCGCCAGCCCGACTCCCTTGCGCCGCGCGTACTCCAGAAACTCCTTCGCGAAGGTGCGCGGGTGGTGCGGCTCCGTCGGGTTCAGCGGAAACAACACCATATCGAACGGGAACCGCTCCATCGCGGTTTTGAGGACCTGCGGGTCGTTGTGCCCTGAAATGCCGACATACTGCACGATTTTCTGCTCTTTCGCCTGCTGGAACGCTTTGATGGCGCCGTTGGGCGCGAACAGGCGGTCAATCTCGTGCGGGTAGGAGACATGATGCACAATCCACTGCTCCAGTCGGTCGGTGCGCAGGCGTTTGAGGCTGTTCTGCAGGTCGCGCAACGCGCCATCGTAGTCCCGTTGCGCGCTCTTGGTGCTGAGGAACACCTTCGCGCGGACGCCCTCGATGGCTTCGCCGAAGATGGTCTCGCTATCGCGATACTGCTGGGCGGTGTCGAGGTAGTAGACTCCCTGCTCGACAGCTTCGCGGATGATGGCGATCGCTTCCTGTTTGCGGCTGGCGTCCTGCAGCACGCCCGCGCCGCCCAGCGCGAGGATGGGCATTCGGACGCCTGTCTTGCCGTAGGCGCGTTTGGGCAGCTCGCGCGTCATCATTGCACCGCCTGCATCCGCTTCAGGAACTTATCGGCGCGTTCGAAGCCCGTCAGGCGCAGGTCGCGCCGCTCGTTGCCCTGCGCGTCGATGAAAATCACCGTCGGCAGCCCGACAACCTCGTGCCGCTTGAGTGCGTCCTGCACGGCGGGGTCGGTCTCGGTGGTGGCGTCCAGCACGAGGCGCACAAACCGCTCCGACTCGCGCACCACATCGGGGTTGGTGAAGGTGTAGTGTTTCAGTTCGCCGCACGCCTGACACCATGTCGCCGTGAAGTCGATGATGACGGGCTTGCCCTCCGCCTTCGCCTGCTCCAGTCGCTGCACGCTGTACGGCTCCCACGCAATCTCCACCTTCGGGCGCGTCATCGAGAGCGCGTTATTGACCATCAGCGCAGCGAGCGCCACGCCAATCGCCTGCTTGAAACGCACCACGCGCGGCTGGGTAATCTCCTTGCGCTCGCCGAACAGAAAGTAAAGCGCGCTCAGCCCCAGAAAGGCGACCCACGCCCAGCCATAGACCTGCGGCGCCATCAGGCTGCTCGCGAAAAAGAGCGCGACGCCCAGTAACAGCACGCCGAAGAGGCGCTCCACCAGAATCGTCCACTCCCCGGAGCGGGGGATGCGCTTCTGCACGCGGTCGTAAAACAGCCCCGCAACGAAGTAGGGCGCGCCCAGCCCCAGCCCCAGCGCGAGAAACGCCAGAAAACCAATCGTCGGGTTCGCCGTCGCCGCCACGATGGGAATCAGCGCGGCAATCACGGGTCCGATGCACGGCGCGGCGGCGACGCCCGCCAGCAGCCCCATCAGAATCGCGCCAATCCAGCCCTGCCGCGCGCCCACAAAGCGCATCAGCGCGGGCGGCGGCTGGAACTTGTAGACGCCAAACAGCGCAAGCGCGAACAGCACAATAAACGCAATCAGCCCGCCCAGCACCCACGGGTTCTGGAACTGGAAGCCGAACGCTTTGCCCGCCAGCGACGCCGCCGTGCCCAGCATCGCATACATCGCCGCCATGCTCAACGCATAGAGCGCGCTCAGCCCGACGCGCTGCCCCAACTGCCCGCGCGCCTGCATGCTGAAAAAGCCCAGCGTGATGGGGATCAGCGGCAGCACGCACGGCGTCAGGTTCAGCGCCAGCCCGCCCACAAACAGAATCAGCGTGAACCACACCCACTGCCCCGTGCGGAACGACTCCTCCAGCCGTCCGACCAGCCCGCCTGAGCCGCTGCGGTATTCCACCAGCCCGCCACTGGGCGACTCCTCTGCAGGCTCCGCGCCGGCGATGGCTTCCTGATACTTCGGGTTCGGTTCGCCCTCCTTGTCCGCGACGGGCACGACTATCTCAATCGGCTGGGTGCGCGGTGGGTAGCAGGCGTTGTCGTCGCACGCCTGATAGCGCAGCGTCGCCTTCACGGTCAATTTGCCCTTTGGAGCGCTCTTGTCCAGCGTTAGCTGGAAGCGGATGGGCACGCGCCCCTCATAGATTTTGAGCGGCTTGCCCTCCGAGAAGGCGAACGCCTTCTCAAGGGGCTTGGGGTATTCAATCGCGCCCGCCTTATAGCCCTTGCCCTGCGGGATACGGAGTTCCGTCGGGATGAGATAGTCTTCCGAAGCGGGGTTCGCGTTCACATGGTAGGGCTTGTCCACCTGCAATACCACGACGCCCTTCACCGTTGCGCCTGGCGGGTAGGCAGTGCGCTCCAGAATCACTTCGCTTTTGAACTGGATTTGACGCAACTGCGCCCACCCCGACGCCAGCAGCATCAGCCCCGCAAATCCGACCAACCACAGGCGTTTCATACCTATAGGATACCCCAGCTGCCCTCACCGCCCCACCTTCTCAAAAAACATCACATATTCGTGTTTGAACACATAGAAGTTGTGTCGGAGCGCGCGGTAACGCCACAGACGCTGCTGTCCTCGCTTGCCGCGGCTCTCCTGAATGTCTTTGACGCAGATGCTCTTCAGGCGGAAGCCCTGCGCGCGCACGACCTCCATCGTCTGGAAGCCGAGTGGGACCCACTCGCCGCGCGCGTACTTGTCGCCGATGACCAGCGTCAGAAACCGCCCGTGCGCCAGCAGCGGCGCGAAGTTCGCTGCCGCCTGCCCGAATCGCTCCAGAAACGCATCGATGTCGGCGGCGTTCGAGAGGTCGTCGGGATGGTCGCTGAAGCGGATGATGTCGTGATACGGTGGGTGCAGAATCAGCAGGTGCGCGTGTGAAAACCCCCATTCGCGCATCGCCTCCTGTACCGCGTGGGCGGTTTCGGGGCGTGTACTGTCGCCCAGCATGGGCAGGACGCGCCCGCCGTCGCCGTAGGTCTCCGCCTGCACCCGTTCACGCGCCTGCTCGACGCACGCAGGTTGCAAATCGACGCCAATCGCGCAGCGTCCGAGCCTGACCGCCTCGATCAGCGTCGTGCCAAAGCCCATGAAGGGGTCAATCACCAGCTCGCCGGGCTGGGTGAAGCGGCGCATTGCTTGCTGGGGGATTTGCGGCACGAAGTTGCCCCAGTAGTCCGCCGTGTGCGCGCCGCTGTTGTCGCGCTTGCCCAGCAGCCAGAGACTGTCGGTGAGAATATCGTCGTACTGCTCCCAGCGAGTCAGGTCAATTTCACCCAGCGGCTTGTTATTGCGAGTCATCGACGCGCGAATTGTACCTGTCGCGCGCCCGGCGCCATTGGAGCGCAAAGACACTCAGCGGACGCCTTCCTGCCCCACCCGCGCGATTAGCGCGCCCAGAAAGAAGACCTGCGCCGAGAAGTAGACCCACAGCAGCAGCGCGACCAGCGAGCCTGCCGAGCCGTACAGCGTGGCGACGCTGGAGTGCGCGAGGTAGAGGCTGATCAACGCCCGCAGCCCCAGCAGCAGCAGAGTCGCGACCAGCGCGCCCAGCAGGGCGTAGCGGAACGACGGGCGCGTCGCAGGCAGTAGCCAGTAGAGCAGCGCGTTGCCCAGGATCAGCAGCGCTGGCAGCAGCGAACGGTTCACCGCCCAGCCGAGCCAGTAGACGCCGGGCAGATGGTCGGGCAGACGCGCTCGCGCCGCCGCAAGCGCAATCTCCAGAACTACACTGCCCACCAGCAACACCGCCAGCGCCAGAATACCGCCCGCCCCAATCAGACGGCTGATTACCCAGTGCTTGACGCCGCTTTCGGAATGGGGCGGCGCGTCCCAGAGCGCGTCCAGCGACGCCTTGAGGCTCTGCATCAGCCCCGACGCGCCCCACACTGCCAGTAGCAGCCCCAGCAGCGTCGCGCCCGCGCCGGAGCCCTGCAGCACCGTGCGCTGAATCAGTTGCTCCACGCCCTGAGTCGCCTGCTCGCCCAGCCCGCGCCGCACGCCCGACAGAATCCGATCGGCGACCTGCTCCGTGCCCAGAAAGTAGCCCGCGATGCCCGTGAGCGCGAGCAACATCGGCGCGAGGGTGAGCATCGTGAAAAAGGCGAGCGCCGCCGCATGGCGCGGCACGGCATGACGCGACCAGAGTTCCGCGACCTGCGCCGCCCATCGGTACAGCCAGAGCCGCTGCAGGCGTTCAAGCAACAACACTATCGTCGGGCGCACACGAGGCTGCGCCGATAGGTCGGATGATTCAGGTGGTCTACCTGCACGCCGCCGCGCGAGCGTGCGCTGTGAATGAAGTAGCCGTCGCCGATATACAACCCCGTATGGTCAATCTCTCTGCCCTTGACGGCGAAGTAGAGTCTGTCGCCCGGGCGCAGGTCTTCGAAGCGGGTGATGGGCATGCCCACTTTCGCCTGGTCGCGAGCGCGGCGCGGGAGCCGAATCCCCATCTGCTCGTAAATCAGCTTCACAAAGGCAGAGCAGTCGATGCCCGTGCGCGGGTCGTTGCCGCCCCAGCGGTAGCGCACGCCCAGATAGCGCATCGCCAGGCGCGTCACATGCGCCGGGTCTGCCCCGCGCGGCAGCGTGTAGACCACATCGTAAGGCGTGAGCTTCACTGCGCCCGCAGGCACCCAGCCGACGGCGCCGTTGTTCATCAGCACGCCGCGCCAGTTGCCCCGCTGCTGCGTCATCATCAAATAGAATTGAGCGGGCGTGTGCGGGTAGAGAACCGCGCTGCGCGTATTCGGCTGCGCGTAAATCGGCGTGGGGCGCACCGTCTCCACCAGCCTGCCGACGCGATGCGTCACATATTCAGGCTCGCGCGACGCCCCCCGACTGGACACCGAACGGCTCTGTGGCATCTTATGCGCTCTCCACCTCCTGCAACGGCTGCTGCATCAGGTTCCGCACGCGATGGCGCTCGGCAATCAGCACGCACCGCAGCGTCTCCAGCGCGCGGTTCAGGTCGTCGTTGATGATGAGGTAATCGTACCGGGGGATATATTCCATCTCTTCGCGCGCGTTGAGCAGGCGCAGCTGGATTGATTCTTCGTCGTCGCGTCCGCGTCGGCGCAGGCGTTGTTCAAGTTCCTGCAGCGAGGGCGGCGCGACGAAAATCAGGATGGCTTCGGGGTACTGCGCGCGCACCTGCATCGCGCCCTGCACATCGATGCGCAGCACAACATCGCGTCCCGCGTTGCGCAGCTCTTCCATCTCACGGCGCGGCGTGCCGTACCAGTTGCCATGCACCTGCGCGTACTCGATAAACGCGCCCTGCGCTCGCAGCGCGTCGAACTCCGCCTCCGTCACGAAATAGTAGTCCAGCCCGTGCCGTTCCGTGAGCGCCTGCGGGCGCGTGGTGTAGGTGACCAGTCGGCGCACATTCGGCGCGACCAATTGCCATTGCTCGATGAGCGTATCTTTGCCCACGCCCGCAGGACCCGACAGCACAATCAGCAGTCCCTGCGCAGGCGCGCCAGGCTTCGCCATAGTGTTCAAGTTGCACCTCCTTCACTTGGCGCGTCTGCAGCCCCGTTGCTCCAGCGCCGCACCCACCTGTACGCCGTCCCGGTCGCCCTCGCCCCATCGCCGACGCTCAATCCCGCACGCCGCTGCATCTACCTGCATTATCGGCAACGGCGGCGAATCCGCGCAGCCTCTGTCCGCGCACAAATGGCTTGCTTAATAATACACCATCGAAGCGTCGATTCCTGTCGGCGTGGATGCAACTTCGGAACCGCAATTCGGGTATTCTACAAGTAGGATGAGAGGGGCTGTTTGGACGCTATGGATGGCGTGTGTGTTGGCGGGGGCGACGGCGCAGGAGTTTGTCGCCGAGACGCTGGTGGGGCGCGGCGTCGCTGGTCCGTATACGCTCACTTATAACCGCGTGGTGGAACGCTCCGAGATGGTGCTGGTGGAGACGCGCTGGCTCGTGCGCGAGAGCGATTACTGGATCGACTACGCGACAGGGCAGGTGCGTTTCGCCGCGCCGCTGCGCACGGGGCAGACCGCCCGCGTAAGCTACCGCATTCAGAGCGGCGTCTCCCAGCGCAACGCGAACCCCGATGTCGCGCTGGAGACCGAGCTGGCGCGCATGGGTCCCGCCGCGCTGAGCTTGCGCGGGCGAATCACAGGCGATCCGAACCGCCCAACGACCGATCTGGGGCTGCGCGCCACATGGCAGGAACACTCGCGCGAGGGCGAGGCGCTCTACCTGGTACGCAATCCGCAGGGCGACGATGCGCCCGCGCTGCTCCAGCTCCGCTCGCAGTGGCGCACCAGCACAGGCTGGCAGGGCGGATTCCAGTTCAGCCGCGTGGATAGCGACTTCGGCGACGCGAAGCCCTACGGACTGGCGAGCGGGCAGCAACGCGCCGAGGCGAACCTGCTGTTCCAGCCCGATTCGAACCTGCGCACGCGCCTGCAGTGGAGCCTCCAAGAATCGCTGGCGGCAGGCGCGCCCGCCCAGCAACGCTGGAGCGCGGGGCTGAACTATCAACTGGAGCAGATTCGGGTCTCGCTGGAGCGACAGATGGCGGCGCTGGGCAACCAGCCGACGCAAGTGGTGGACCGCGCCGCTGTGCAGATGCGCCCCTCCGACGCCGTGCGCCTGAATCTGGAACAGCAAACGCAATCGCAGGGCGCGCGCACGGTGCAGCAGACACAGGTGCGCACCGAGCTGGGGCAAGCAGTGGAGCTGCGCCATCGCACGGTGGACGATTCGCAGGGTGGGCGCACGGAGGAGAGCGGCGTCGGCGTGCGGTTCGGCACGCCAACGGTGCAGGGCAGCGTCGGGCTGGAGCAGCGTTGGCGCGAGGACGCCCAGCATCGCGCCGCGCAACTCGGCGTGCAGGCGCAGCTGGACCCCCGCCTGCGCGTCGGCGGCGAGTTCGAAGCCGCTGAGAACGCTGGGCAGATGCGCGGCTACCATGTGCAGGCGCAACCTATTCGCGGATTGCAACTCACCCTGCGCGAGCGCGACTATCAGGGGCTGCGCGGGCTGAACCTGCGCAGCCAGCAGGTGCAGTGGGACTGGCGGCTCGGCGAAGGGCTGTCGCTCAGCGGACAGCTCGCGCAACACCCCCTCCATCAGGGCGCGCCCCAGCCCGTGCAGAGCGAGCAGTACCAGCTCCGCTGGCGACAGGGCGCGTGGGATGTCGAGGCGGGCTACGCGGAACAGAACCCGCTGGGGCAATCGCTCACCGAACGACGCTACACGCTGGGAGTGCGCCGACGCCTCGACGCGAACACCCTGCTCGGTCTAAGCTACCAGCAGTCTGAGTGGGAGCGCGACGCTTTTTTGCGCGAGGCAATGGTGCGCCTGGGGCTGACGCGCCAGATGGCAGGCTTCTACCTGTCGCTGGAGGCGCAGCTGCAAATCCCCCGCGCCGACGCCCAGCCGCAACAGCGCCCCAACTATTCGGGCAGCCTGCGCATGGGCGTGCAGTTTTAGGCGTGAGTCTCGCGGGCACAGGAGTTCCCAGTGAGGTATACTGGGCGTACTGGCGCACTGAGTGCCCGGAGGCCATCGCCATGCCAAAACTTCAGATAGATTTGCAGGAGGGGTTCGCAGGGGATACTGTCGAACTGTGGGTGAATCACCAGCTCGCTGCCCGATACGAGAGCGTCTCTACCGATTTGCGCATCAGCCTGGCGCAAAGCCACGAACTGGAACTGCCTCCGGGCGACTACCATGTCGAGATTCGCCTGCCCAATCGCGCGATTCGTGCGAGTACGGATTTATCCCTGCAACAGGACCTTTATCTCGGAGCCTCCATAAACGACAATCGCATGCAACTGAGGCTTCAAACAGAAAACTTTATTTACATGTAAAGTTTTCTGGAATTGCCTCTTGCAATTAATGTGTTCCATAGGGTATGATATTTTGACCAATCTGCAAATATTGGGGGTTGGAATCTAATCTAAGGAGGCATTACCATGAAGTTGCAGGATCCCGCAGTACAGGATGGTGCGGGTATCTCCGAGTTCGAGTGGAGCGTCGAGGATACTGCGCAAGCGTTGATTGCTGCATCGATTGAGGAAGCAGAGATTGCAGAGTCAGGCGTTGTAGAGGAGTTGTCGATTGCGGAGAGCGCAGAAACGCTGCCCCGCCCCCCTATCGTTCCCCGTCCCGTGGTACCGCGTCTACCGATTCGGCGGCGCACGGTAAGCGGACGCTACCGTGGGCGTCTGGGATCGTGGGAACTGGAACTGCGCGTCGATGTGGATGGGCGACGACCGATGAGCCGCGTCAGTGGCGATTTCTACACGGTTTCGGGTGGGACAATCCGCTACTTTGGCTCTTTCATTGTGGACTCACCCACCTTGAGCGTCACCTCCACCACGGTCACGGTGCGTGGCACAGCGCGCACGACATGGACGACGCCGTTCAACCACATTCGGGTCACCATCCCGCGCACGCTGATTCTCCAGCCGCCTGCAGACGCGACGATTACCTTCCACACTGCCTCTGGGCAGCAGGGTGCGACCTATGTCTGCTCCTATGAGTCTGGACACTTCCGCACGGTTCAGCTGGAGGTGGATTGCGTACAGGGCGTTGCGCCGTTCGACTCGTATGACACGGGGGCGCTGCCATCGGGAGGACCTGCGCGTGTGTTGAGCGTGCCTCAGGCGTTCGCGGAAGCAGGCATCGACATGCAGATGGCAGGCGCGCCGAATGTGATCCCCCTCAGCGAGGCTGGACCGAACCAGAAATGGAGCGATTCGGAGCTTCATGCCTCTATGGTGCGGCACTTCAGTCTCTGGCGTGATGTTCCACAGTGGCGAGTCTGGCTGCTTGCCGCCTATGAGCATGAGCTTGGCCCCGGGCTATACGGGATAATGTTCGACCAGCAGGGCAAGCAACGACAGGGCTGCGCCGTGTTTCATCGGGGAATTGGCGGCAGCACTGCCGAGCAGAGACGGTTGCAGCTCTACACCTATGTGCATGAGCTGGGGCACTGCTTCAACTTACTCCACTCGTGGCAAAAAAGCTACGCGACTCCCCCTGCCCCCAATCGCCCCGCCTCCCTCTCGTGGATGAACTACCCGTGGTACTACCCCGGCGGTCCCGCTGCGTTCTGGGGCGCGTTCCCCTTCCAGTTCGACGACCTCGAAGTGGTTCACCTGCGGCATGCGCTTCGAGACGACATCATTCCGGGTGGGCGCGACTTCACGAAAGGCGCTGCGTTGACCGATGGCGAGGCGTTTGACGCCCCTATCGCCACACAGACATCGCTGAAGCTGGAGCTGGAGGCTAAAAAGGCGTTCGCCTACGGTGAGCCCGTCGTGGTGGAAATCAAACTCTACACGATGAGCCTCTGGGAGCAGGAAGCCAATCTGCGCTTGCACCCGAACGATGGCTATGTGCAGATTGCCATCCGCAAGCCGAACGGCGACATCGTGACTTACGAGCCGCTCATTGAACACTGCGCCGCGCCCGAGATGCGCACGCTGGACGAGCAGTTCCCATCAGCGTACGAAAGCGCATATATCGGCTTCGGTAAAGACGGGCTCTACTTCGATCAGGTGGGACGCTACCAGCTCCGTGCGCTGTACTACGCCCCGGATGGCTCAACGGTAGTGTCGAACATCGTGGATCTGTTCGTGCGCCCGCCGCTGAACGAGACCGACCAGATTATCGCCGAAATGCTCCTCAACGAACAGGTTGGGACGCTGTTTGCGCTGCTCGGCTCCGACTCCGAGACGCTGCGGCAGGGCAACGCCACCCTGAATACCCTGATCGACGAATATCCGAGCCACCCGCTCACCCTCTATGCGCGTCTGGTTCAGGGTATAAACGCCACGCGGGAGTTCAAAATCGTGACCCCGGATAGCCATGTGGCGATTCGTGCGCCCCAGCCCAAAGAGAGCGTCAAACTGTTGCAGCCTGTTATCGAGGTCAGCGAGAAAGACCCCATGCGCGGGCTGGACAACATCACGCTCGGCATGACGATGCTGACCCTGGCGCATGCCCAGAAAGCGGCAGGCAACACACGCGAGGCGGAAAACACAGCGAAGCGGATGGAGTCTCTGTTTAAAAAACGCATCACGCGCAAGCATGTGTTGCAGCAAATTGCCGAGCAAGTGCGCAGTATCTGAAGTCTGCCGTTTCTGTCCCTTCGAGGCGCGGGGGCGAGCCGCTTGCTCCCGCGCCCAGATAATCACTGGAGACGCCTGTGGCGTCAGCGGGTATACTCCCGCCGATGACGGAACAGGGCGAGGTTGTGGTGATGGACGCGGAGGATATGCGACGCGCCATCACGCGCATCGCACACGAGATCCTGGAACGCAATCGCGGCGCGAAAGACCTGGTGGTCATCGGTATCCAGCGTCGGGGCGCGCCTGTCGCACGCCGACTTGCGCTCGCACTCTCCCAGATTGAAGGCGTCGGCATCCCCTGCGGCAGCGTGGACATCACCCCCTTCCGCGACGATGTGGAGCGCAAGCCCGGCGCGCTCACCCGCAGCCAGACCGATGTGCCCTTCCCAATTACCGACAAGCGCGTGGTACTGGTGGATGAGGTGATTCACACGGGGCGCACGGTGCGCGCCGCGATGGAGGCGATTATGCAGCTGGGGCGCCCTGCCAGCATTCAGCTGGCGGCGCTGATCGACCGCGGGCATCGCGAGCTGCCCATCCGCCCCGACTATGTGGGCAAGAACCTGCCCACCAGCCGCGCCGAGTTCGTGCTGGTGGAGCTGATGGAGCTGGAGGGGCGCGACCGCGTGGTGCTGCGCAAGGCGACCTCACCGCTGCCGTAGGAGCGCGCAATGCCGCACATAGTGACCGCCGCCGAGTTGCCCGTCGCGGAGCTGCTCATACGCGCCGAACAGTGGCGCACACGCCTGCAGGCGAACCCCGCGCCGCCTGTTCAGCCCCGCGCCGCGCTGATTGCCCTGCTGTTTTACGAACCCAGCACGCGCACCCGCGCCGCCTTCGAGCAGGCGTGCGTGCTGCTGGGCTGCCATCCGCTGGTCATCACGGCGGAGGCGAGCAGCATCGTCAAGGGCGAGAGCCTGCAGGACACCGTGCGCACGCTGTGCGCGCAGGGCGTGCGGGGAATTGTGATTCGCCATCCGCAGGCGGGCGCGCCTGTCGCCGCCGTGCAGGTCGCCGACGCGCCCATCCTGAACGCGGGCGACGGCGCGCACGAACACCCCACGCAGGCGCTGCTCGACCTCTACACGCTCTGGCGACGCTACGGCATGCCCGACCCGACTACACGCTGGCTTGCAGGGCGAAAAGTCGCCATCGTGGGCGACATCCGCCACAGCCGTGTCGCGCGCTCGAACCTGACCCTGCTGACGCAGGCGGGCGCGGAGGTGTGGCTCTGCGCGCCGCCGACGCTGCTGCCCGACGCGCCCCTGCCGCACGCTACGCACACGCACGATACGGACGCTGCCATCCGCGACGCCGATGTCGTGATGGCGCTCCGCCTGCAGACCGAGCGGATGGCGCAGGGACTGTTGCCCAGCCTGAACGCCTACCGCCGCGACTACCAGATTAACGCCGAACGCCTGCGCCTTGCCAAACCCGACTGCGTGGTGATGCATCCCGGTCCGATTCAGCGTGGGGTGGAGATCGACGATGCAGTCGCCGACGGCGCGCAGTCGCTGATTCTGGAGCAGGTGCGCAACGGCGTCTCTGTGCGCGTCGCCGCGCTGGAGTACGCGCTGGGCGAGTGGTAGAGGGGGCTGCGAGCGCGCCCCTGTTGGCTGGTCAAAGACCGCTTAGTGAAAGCAAAAAGCGTGTGAAGCGGGCAGGAGTCGGGCGTTTCGGCGCGAATTGCCTTCCCGCGATGATGGGGCAGATTCCCGACCTGATAGACAATCAGCAGCACACGCTGGGGGAGGTGCTGGTACAGGCGATTGAGCAAGCCCGCTCACCTGCCCTTTGGGTAGCGACCGCCTACTTCAATCTGGACGGGCTGGAGCGACTTGGCGACGCCGTAGAACAGGTGCGGGAGCTGCGCCTCTTGATTGGCACAGAGCCAGACCAGGCGTTTTTGCTGACACAGCGACTCTGGCGCGAGCTGGAACAAAAACTTGCGCTACTTAGCCCCCACGCGCAGCAGCTGCTGGAACGCTGGAACGAGTTCCTCATGCAGGATAGAGTGCGGGTACGCTGGCACAAGCCCATCGAGCGCGGGCGTGTGCTGCACAGCAAGGCATACCTGATTCTGGACAGATCCAAGGCTCTGGGCTTCGTCGGCTCTTCCAACTTCACAGGGGCCGGACTGACCACCAACCTTGAGTTAAACGCCGTGCTGAAGCAGCGGAGTGCTACAGATGCACTCAAACGCTGGTACGAAGCAATCTGGCAGCAGAGCGCGGACTACAAGGCAGACTTGCTGGCGCTGCTCCAGAACTTCACCCGCACGCTCAGCCCCTACGAGGTGTATGTCAAGGTGCTGTACGAGTCGTACCGCGATCGGCTGGAGGGCGACCTGCGCGAGCAGGACGGCAAACCGTCGCCGATTGCGCTGGCGGACTTCCAGCGCGACGGCTACCACGCCGCGCGCGAGATTCTGGAGCAGTACGGCGGCGTGCTGATTGCCGACTCGGTCGGGCTGGGCAAAACCTATCTGGCGTTGCGCCTACTGGACGACTACGCCTACCAGCAGCGCCAGACCGCGCTGGTCATCTGCCCCGCCGCCCTGCGCGAGACCGCCTGGAAACCCGCGCTGGAACAGCACGCCATCCCGCACCGAATCGAGAGCATGGAGCAAATCAGCAAGAGCAACACCCCTCTCGAGGAGTTCGCGCAGTACCCCATTATCGTGATTGACGAGTCGCACAACTTCCGTACTCCCAGCTCGAACCGCTGGCGCAACCTGTTCGAGATTGTGCGTCGGGCGCGCGCCTGCTACCCCGACCAGTTCCGCCTGATCCTGCTCACCGCCACGCCCGTCAACAACTCCGTGTACGACCTCTACCATCAGATTCGGCTCCTCACGCAGGACGACAAAGAATACTTCCTGGCGGCGGGCATCGAGAACCTCGAGTCGTATTTCCGCAACGCCGACGAGAGCCGCGAGACGCTCTACGAGCTGCTGGAGGCGATTAGCGTGCGCCGCAGCCGCGTGTTCATCCGCAAGCACTATCCCGACGCCGAAATCGACGGGAAGCGCATCCACTTCCCTCAGCGCATCATTCACAGCGTGAACTACAACCTGCAGGAGGTCTACGGCGACAACCTCTACCGCCAGATTGCCGAAGCGATTGAGAACCTGAACCTTGCGCCGTATCAAATTGACTCCTATCACAGGCAGGTAGTAGGGCAACGGTCGAGTCTGTCCGAGGAGGAATGGAAACAGATAGAGTCAGCCCTTTGCGAGGCAGGGTTAAACGATCGGGCGATAGCCGACTTGCGCAAGCGTCTGAGTAAGCAGAAAAATCTGGTCAGGGTGCTGCGAGTGCTGTACCTTAAGCGACTCGAACGCAAGGCAGGATTAGACGAAGAGGCGGACTTGCGCAAGCGTCTGGGCGAGCAGAGCGGGCTGGTCGGGCTGCTGCGCGTGCTGTACCTCAAGCGGCTCGAATCGTCCGTCGAGGCGCTGCGCAACTCCCTGCGCCATCAGAAGGAGTTCCAGAAACGCTTCCTGCACGCCCTCCAGCGGGGCAAACTGCTCACCAGCAAGGACTACCGCCGCCTGCTGCTGCTCGAGAGCGCGGACGACGAGGCAGAGGACGACTTTCAGGCGTTCCTCAACGCACTGGAGGACATCGACCCCGACCAGTATGACCTCGACCTGATTGCGCAGGCGGTGGAGTCGGACCTGCGTGTGCTGGAGGGGTTGCTGGACGCGCTGGAGCGCATCCCGCCTGACGCCGACGCCAAGCTGCAAACCCTGAAAACGCAGCTGCAGGGCGAACTGCGCGACAAAAAAGTGCTGATTTTCTCCTATTACAAAGACACCGCGCTCTACCTGTATAACTATCTGTGCAAGCAACTATCAAAGGTTCCGATAGCGCTGGTCAGCAGCAAAACTCCCATGGACGAACGCAAGCCCATCGTGCAGCGATTCTCCCCACAGTCGAACCGATTCGACCTCAGCAGCGAGGCGGAAATCCAGATTCTGATTGCCACCGACGCGCTCAGCGAGGGACAGAACCTCCAGGATGCGGGCGTGATTATCAACTACGACCTGCACTGGAACCCCGTGCGCATGGTGCAGCGCATCGGGCGCATCGACCGAATCGGTTCCCTGCACAATGCCATCGATGTCTACAACTTCATCCCCGAAGACTCGCTGGAAGACCTGCTGGGGCTGATGGAGCGCCTGCGCACGAAGCTGGACGCCATCAACCGCTCTGTGGGGCTGGACGCCTCTGTGCTGGGCGAAGCGCCGAACCCGATGGACTTCAACACGCTTAAGCGCATCGCCGAAGAGGACGCGCAGGTGCTGGACACGCTGGAAAGCGAAAGCGAGCTGACCATCGGCGAGTTCCTGCTGGAAGACCTGATGCAGTTTCTGAAAGGTCTGGGCGAGGAGCGGCTGAGCGCCATCCCGCTGGGACGCGGCACGGCGCGCTATGCGCCTGCAGGCGCGTCGAAGGGCTTCTTCGCCGCCTTTCGGGATGTCCGCACCGAGCGCCACTACTGGCTGTTCCTGACGGAAGACGGAAAATACCTCACGCGCAAGCTGGAAGCCATCCGTCCCATTCGGTGCGAGGCAAACGAATCGCCCGCGCCGCTGCCCAGCTCCAACGCGACGGAACAGAAGCTGACACAGATGCGCGATCACCTGGTGCAGCAGATTAATCGCGCGGCGAACCAGATCATGGAATTGGGTCGCCTGCAAAAGCAGGTGCTGCTGCGGCTGCAAACGCTGCCGTCTTCCAGCCTGCGCAACGAGCTAATCGCCTATTTCTCCCGACCGCTGCCGCAAACCGCGCTGAACGACCTGCGTCCGCTCTGGCGAAAAGCGCAGACGATGGCGACGGCAGACATGCTCCGGACGCTCAAGCAGTTCGCTGATTCCCATCCCCATCTGAACCTGCAGGTGGAGCGTCTGTCGCAAGTGGAGCCAGAAGACCTCGAATGTATTGCGTGGATGTGGGTATTATAAAAACTATGTTCCAGAATGCACAGCAGGCGAGGGACTGGCTGAAGGAGCTGGGCTACCCCGTGCAGGAGTCGCTGGTGTTCAGTGCGCCTCCACTGCCCAAAAGCGCGGCGGAACACATCGAAGAGTGGGCGCTGCTGGCAGCCGTGAAGGAGGAGTCTGGTCTGCCTCTGCATATCTACTGGCTACACGCTGTCCCTGAAGCGAACTTGAACGACATCAAATATGTCGCGCATGTGTGCCGCTTCAAATATCCAAATGTTCATCCTCTCTTTCTGGCACGGTACAGATCGCATCAGCAGTGGCGAAGTGTTCTAATATGCCCCAACTACGAATCGCCCCGAAATCGATGGGCTTCTGGGCTTTACTTCAAAATCACTTCGAGTGAGGAAATAGCTACCCTGCTGCGCTATGACCCCAGTGTGCCTGTCGAGAAGCACTGGCAGCGTATTTACGCAGCCCTGCGAGGTGAACCGATGAGCGTGAGAGTTCAACAGGTATTGGAGAGTTGTATCGCTGAGCTGGAGAACATCCTCAGCGACTTGAAAACGCGAGCAAAACAGGCTGTGGATGAAGAAGACGAGGAACAGGGTCAACGCTTGCTGCAAGAGGCAAAGTCAGTGAGGCAGTTGATTGAGCAGGTAAAACAGCTTGCCGCAGGCGCACCGCTCAAACCAACGCACGCGCCACAATCAATTGACCAATCGCGTACTCGCCAGAAGTACCAACGCCAGCGACGCGCTACACCGGAAAGTTCCTACCATTTACCCATCTTGGAATCGCTGGTGGAGTTGGGCGGGAGCGCTTCTGTCGGCGCAGTGTTAGATCGCGTCTATGAAAAGATAAGTGGAACGCTTCAGGCTGCGGATAAAGCTCTCGTGCCTTCTGGGCAGGAACCACGATGGCGAAACACCGCGAAGTGGGCGAGGGCAGACCTGAAAACACGGGGATATATTGCCTCGGACACCCCACACGGCATCTGGGCAATCACGGAAAAAGGACGCGAGTATCTGGAAGCGTTGAAACGGGACTCGTCCTGAGGATTGTCTTCAAGGGGAACGCCATGCGCACCGCGCTTGTGTGCCTGATGCTTGCGATAAGCATGCTGAGCGGCGCTGCTCAGCGGGTGTACCTGTTCCGCACGGGCGATGCGGTGCGGGACGCCGCGCTCTACGACGCCCTCCGCGCGCATGGACTGCAGGTCACACTGGGCGCGCTCTATCGCGAGTTCGACGGCGCGCACAGCCTGAACGCCTATCAGGTCGCTGTGCTGATAGGCGCAGGCAACACCGACGACATGCCGCTCACGGGACAGGACGCGCTGCTGGCGTGGGTGGGCGCGGGCGGCGGGCTGGTGACGCTGGAATGGACGCTGTGGAGCGTGGCAAGCGTCAATCGGCTCCTCATCTTACGCGAGCTGTTCCCCGCTGTGCATCAGCGCTATACCTACCGCATGGAGGTTCAGTATCAGCAGCAGGTCAGCGATCCCGTTCTCAATCAGGGGCTTGGCGCCGCGCTGACGCTGGGCGAGGGGCACGAGGCGCACCTGAGCGCCAGACCAGGCGCGACGGTCTACTATGCAAGCGACTACTTCGCGGGCGCGGGTGGCGTCGTCGGGTGGGCGTATCAGCAGGGGCGCGTGATGAGCCTCTCGGTCGCGCCGGCGCATAGTTTGAACCCTATGGCGCAGAACACGGTCTTTCGACGGCTGCTGACCAACGCGGTGCGCTGGGCAGCCCAGAACGCCTGCGCTCCCGCAGGCGGCGACGCCGACAGGAACGGCTGCGTCGACGACGCGGACCTGCTGCAGGTACTGTTTGCCTTCGGCGCAACGGGCGATCCCAGCGCCGATGTGAACTGCGACGGAATTGTGGACGACGCCGATTTGCTGGAGGCGCTGTTCGCCTTCGGCAGCGGGTGCTGAAGGGCGGGTCAGGTACAATCCCCTGCGGAGGGAGTTATGACCGACTTTTCCGGGCGTGTGGCAGTGATTACGGGGGCGGCGAAAGGCATCGGGCGCGCGATGGCGGAGCAGTTCGCCCGCCGCGGCGCGCAGGTCGCCCTGCTGGATGTGGACACCGAAGCCGCCGCACAGGTCGCGCAGGCGATCCAGCATCAAGGCGGCGAGGCGCTCTCCCTATTCGCCGATGTGAGCGATGGGGACACCCTGATGCAGGCAGCCGCCGAAGTGCAGAAAGCCTACGGCAGAACCGACATCCTCTGCTGCAACGCGGGCGTCTACCCGCAGGCGTTCCTCGAAACGATGACCGAAGCCGACTGGGACAGGGTGCATGTCGTCAACCTGAAGGGGATGTTCCTGACCGTTCGGGCGTTCCTGTCGATGCTCAAGCGGTCGCCTTGCGGGCGGATTGTGCTGACCTCCTCGATTACGGGACCCGTCACGGGCTTTCCGGGCTGGGCGCACTATGGGGCGACAAAGGCGGGCATGCTGGGCTTCATGCGTTCCGCCGCTATCGAGCTGGCGAAGTACGGCATCACGGTGAACGCGATTCTGCCGGGCAACATCGAGACGGAAGGGATTGGCGAAATTGGCGAGGAGTACCGGCGCAAGATGGAGGCGGTCATCCCGTTCAAGCGGCTGGGCGCGCCGGAAGATGTCGCCTACGCCGCGCTCTTTTTCGCTTCCGACGAGGCGTCCTACATCACGGGGCAGACGCTGATTGTGGACGGCGGGCAGGTGTTGCCCGAATCGAGCCTCGCGCTGGAGGATTTTTGAGACCAGCCTGACGCCAGTCGGGGCGGCTACCGCTGGAGGTGTAGCGTCTCGTCGCCGGTTTCCTGGGGCGGGGTGCGGTAGATTTCGTCGATGGCTTGCTCGTAGGCGCGGATTTGCTCGCGCAGCGGCTCCAGCAGGGCGTCGGTGCGTGGGGCGGCGCTGCGGGGCGCGGCGCTGAGCCGAATCGTCTCCATCAGCAGGTTCTCCACGCTGGCGGTAATCATCACGCTTTCGTTTTCGAGTGTCTGCAGGGTGCGTTCGAGGTTGCGGAAGCTGGCAAGCTCGCGCGCCTTCTGACGGTACGCCCGCTGGAGGGTGTTCTCCATCACGGCGTCGTGGTTCTGCTCCAGTTTGCGTCCGAGGGCGTTCACCTCGCGCTCCAGCTTGGCGCGGTAGGCGCGCCATGTCCATTCGGCGCGGTTGAGGCTGCCGAGCGCGCCTTCGCGCAGGGCGTTCAGCGCCGCGCTCAAATGATCCTGCCAGGACAGCCCGCGCCGCGCCTGCCGCTCAATCTGCAGGCGCAGCTGAGTCGCCTTGCGGCGCAGGTCGGCGTCTTTGGCGAGAATCTCGTCCAGCTCAGGATATGCGCCTTTGACGCCCGTCATCTGCTGCAGGTTCGAGCGGATTTGCTGCGCCATCTGGCGCAGGCGCAGGTGCTGCTCGCGGTAGTGCGGCAGCATAGGGGGCGTGCGCCGCGCCCAGAACCAGCCGCCCGCCGCGCCGCCGACAGTTCCCAGCCCCACCAGCGCGAGGATGGTCAGCAGCGTCGCGCCGAAACCTGCGCCGCCCGTAATCAGCAACCAGCCTGCCGATGTTAGCACGCCCGCCGCTGCGCCCAGCATAGCCCCCAATCCGACCCGTAGCATCGCACGAATTATACCGAACGGCGCGCAGGTACAATTGATGTGATGAGGCTGGGCGTTCTCCAGGAGACCTACCCGAACGAGCGGCGCGTCGCGCTCATCCCCGCGTTGGCGCCCCAGTACGCGAAGCTGGGCTTTGAGGCGCTGGTGCAGTCAGGCGCGGGGGCAGGCGCGTACCATACGGACGACGCTTATCGGCAGGCGGGCGCGCAGGTGCTGCCGACGCGCGAGGCGGTGCTGGCGGAAGCCGACATCATTCTGACCGTGCGTACAGCGGGCGCGAACCCGAATTTTGAAGCCGACCTGCCTTACATCCGCGCGGGGCAAATCTGGGTGGGGTTTATGGAGCCGCTGTACCGCCCGCAGGGCGTGCAGCAACTGGCGGCGCGTGGGGCGACGGCGTTTGCGATGGAGCTGATTCCGCGCATCACCCGCGCGCAGAGCATGGACGCGCTCTCCTCGATGGCGACGGTGGCGGGCTACAAGGCGGTGCTGCTGGCGGCGCACCTGTCGCCGAGTATGTTCCCGTTGCTGATGAGCGCGGCGGGCACAGTCTCGCCCGCGCGGGTGTTCGTAATCGGGGCGGGCGTGGCGGGCTTGCAGGCGATGGCGACCGCCAAACGGCTCGGCGCGGCGGTGTCGGGCTACGATGTGCGCCCCGCCACGCGCGAGCAGGTCGAAAGCGTCGGCGCGAAGTTCGTCGAACTCCCGCTGGAGGTCGCGGGGGCGGAGACTGCAGGCGGCTACGCGCGCGCCCTCGAAGAAGACACCCTGCGCCGCCAGCAAGACCTGCTTGGAGAACACCTGATCCAGCACGAGGTGGTGATTACGACCGCCGCCGTGCCGGGCAAGCGTGCGCCGCTGCTCATCCCGCGCCGCGTGGTGGAGGCGATGCCCGCGGGCAGCGTGATTGTAGACCTCGCCGCCGAGTGGAGCGGCAACTGCGAGCTGACCCAGCCCGGCGAAATCGTGCAACACGGGGGCGTAAGCATCGTCGGCGCGGTGAACCTGCCCGCAACCGCGCCCATCGACGCCAGCATGCTCTACAGTCGCAACCTCTACAACCTGCTCGCGCACCTGCACAAGGTGGGGATGCTCGCCGAGCCGACGCCCGACCATACCGACGAGATTGCCCGCGAAACGCTCGTCGCGCTGGGCGGCAGGATTACCCACCCGCGCGTGGCGCCGAGCGCGGGGTAGCGGGTATCCTACAGAGAGGTGAGCCTATGGCAACCCGTGTCCGTGCGAAACCGCGCCCGCGTACCCGACGCACGCCGCCGACCCCCAGTCGGCGCGCGCCCCGCTACCGCTTCACGCCCGACCAGTTCGAACAGATGGGACGGCTGGGGCTGTTCGGCGACCAGCGCGTGGAACTCATAGGAGGAGAAATCGTCCCGATGCCGCCGATTGGACCAGAGCATTCTGTCGGGAAAACCTGTTCAGCCAGTGCGTGGCAGCGACGCAAGCAACCGACTTGGCATGTGCGCATCGATGACCCGCTGCGTCTTGGGGAGAGCGAACCTGTGCCCGATGTGGCGATTGTGCCCGGCAAACCCAGCGACTACCGCCAGCAACACCCCACCACCGCCCTGCTGGTCATCGAGATTGCCGATACCTCGCTGGAGTACGACCGCACGGAGAAGATGAGCCTCTACGCCGCCGCGGGCATCCCCGAATACTGGATTGTGAACCTTGTGGAGCGCTGCCTGGAGGTCTATCGGGAGCCTGTGTCGCCTGCGTCGGGGACGGCGTTTGACGCGCGTTATCGGGCGTTGCGCTATTATGGTCTGGAGGAGTCGGTCTCGCCGTTGTTTGAGCCGACGCTGAGCGTGCCTGTGCGGGCGCTGTTTGAGGGTGAGGAGTAGGCAGTGCTGGGCGATGGGCGCTGGTGGGTAGTCTCCTTGCAGATGTTCAGCACGGCGCTCGCGGTTTACTCGACTCGCCTGCGCGCGCCGTTCGTGGCGGATGACCATTTTATCTTTTACCGTCTGCAGCAGGGCGGCGCGTTCGGGTTTGCGACCGCTCCGCCGACCAGTTTCTTCCGCCCGCTCATCTCGCTGCAGTACTATCTGGACTATCTGTTGTGGGGACTGAATCCGCTGGCGTCGCACTTTGTGAATCTGGGCTGGCACTGGTTATGCGGGATGCTGGTGTGGCGGCTCGCGCTGGCGTTGCTGACGCATGGGGGGTGGCGCGCGCGGTCTGCCCATCGGGCAGCAGCGTTTGCGGGCGTGCTGTTCGTGGTGTTGCCCGCGAATGTGGAGGCGGTCGCGTGGTTCGCGGCGCGGGCGGACATGGTCGCAACCGCGGGCGCGCTGGGCGCTTTGCTGTTGCTGATGCGCTTTCAGCAGGGAGGCAGTCGGCTCGCCTACGCGGGCGCGCTGGCGTGCTTCACGGTGGGGCTGTTCTGCAAGGAATCGCTGCTCACCTTTCCGCTGATGGCGTGGCTGTGGCTGCGGCATCTGGGCGTGGCGCAGGCGGGGCGGCTGACGCTCCCGTTCTGGGGCGTAATGGCGGTCTACTGGGCGCTGCGCACGCTCGCGGTGCAGGGACTGGGCGCCTACCCCGATGCGTGGGCGACCCTGCAGCGTCCGTGGTTGCTGGGGGTGAACTTGCTCGCGTACCTGTTCCAGATGGGCATGCCCGCGATTCTATATGGGCTGGGGCGCGACCGATGGGATACCCTGTTCTGGAGCGTGTGGCTGGTGGGCGCGGGGCTGATGGTGTGGCGCTGGCGGCGCGCGCCGCACGCGGGCATACGGTACACGCACGGCTCGCTACTGCTTGGGTGGACGCTCCTGGCGTTGCTGCCCGTGCTGATTTTCAAGCCGTCGCCGCTCTATTTTCTCAACAGTCGCTACAGTTATCTGGCGTCGGCGTTCGTTGCTGTGGGCGCGAGCGCGCTGCTGGCGATTCTCACGCGCTCCCTGCGCGGCGAAGCCCCGTCGCTCGCGCGGTGGGGGCGACTGGCAGCCGCCTGCCTGCTTGCGGCGTACTTCGGCGGCGCACTGCGTCAGGTGGATGCGTGGCGTGTGGCAGGCGAGATTGCCCGAAGCAGTGTGGCATCGCTGCGGGACGCCCCTGTCGAGACAACGCTCGTTCTCCTCAGCGTGCCCGACCATTTTCACGGCGCGTACATCTGGCGGGCGGGCTTCCATGAGGGCGTCGCCGTGCTGTTGCCAGAGCGGGCGCGCCAGCCGATGTACGCCCTCAGCCGATTCACGATGCGCCTGCGCGCTGACGGGCGCGTGCAGTATGCCGATGGCGTCGCGACGCTCGACAGCCCCGACGACATTTTCCTGCCGCCCGAAGGCGTGCGCACGCCCCCAGGCGACGAGCCGATGGTGCTGCCCGACAAACTGGTGATCCCGATGACCGTGCTGCGGCAGGGAGCGGTTCTGGGGTACGAAGCAGACCGATTCCGTGTCGTGGCGCCGTGAGACTACTTCCGTGCGCGCCGTGTGTTTTTCTCAGGCGTGCGGCGGCTGGCGGGACGGGTGCGCAGTTGCGCCCATGTGCGCAGCTCCTCAATCTCCTCGCGCATCATCACAGAAAGCGGCACGGTATGGCGCGCCTCCTCCAGCATGTCCTCTGTGGTCAGTTCGCGCCCTGCGTCGAATGCGGAGAACAGCCCGGCGACGACCACCTGCTCAATCTCCGCGCCCGAAAAGCCGTCGGTCGCCTGCGCCAGCTTCTTAAGGGCGTACTGCTGCGGGTCGCGCCCGCGCTTGCGCAGGTGGATGGTGAAGATCTGCTCCCGTTCCGCGGGCGTTGGCAGATCGATGAAAAAGATTTCGTCGAATCGTCCCTTGCGCAGGAGTTCGGGGGGCAGTTGCGACACATCGTTGGCGGTCGCGACGACGAACACAGGCGCGCGTTTGTCCTGCATCCAGGTCAGGAAGGTGGCGAACACGCGGGCGGTCGTGCCCGAATCGGACACGCCTGACCCCTGCACGCCTGCGAAGCCCTTCTCCAGCTCGTCGATCCAGAGGATGCAGGGCGCGACGGCTTCGGCGGTGCGGATGGCGGCGCGCATGTTGGCTTCCGATGCGCCCACAAGGCTGCCGAACACGCGCCCCACATCAAGGCGCAACATCGGTAGGCTCCACAGGTTGGCGATGGCTTTCGCGCTGAGGCTCTTGCCCGTGCCCTGCACGCCGAGCAGCAGCACGCCTTTGGGCGCGGGCAGCCCGAACGCGCGCGCCTCCTGACTGAGCGCAGCGCGCCGCTTGCGCAGCCATTCCTTCAGCAACTCCAGCCCCCCCACATCCTGCATCGTCTCGCGGGCGTCGTAATACTCCAGCACGCCCGACTTGCGCACAATCTGCCGCTTCTCGCTCAGAATCGCGTCCACCCGCAATGATTTATGCTCCACGATGGAACGGGCGCACACATTTTCGATTTCGTCCATCGTCAGCCCCTGCGCCGCGCTCACCAGCTCGTCCAGCTCTTGCGGGCTTAACGCCGCGCGCACCTCCGACGGGCTTGCTTTCAGCGCGAGCAGAATCTCCTCGATTTTGTGGGCAATCTCCTCGCGGGTGGGCAGGGGCATCTCCAGCACCGTGATTTGCTTTTCCAGCTCGGCGGGCAGTTTCAAAAGGGGCGAGAGGAAAATCACGGTGCGGCGGGTGCGTTGCAGGCGCGGGTAGAGGTCGCGCAGCAGGCGGATGACCCGCGTATCGCTGAGGTAGGGATGGAAGTCCTTCAGCACGACCAGCGCGTCGTCCTGCAGGCGGAGCAGCTGCGCGATGGCTTCCAGTTCGGGCGCGAGCGGGCGACTCGATTCGGCGTCGCGGGGCGCGGGGATGGGTGGTTCGTAGCCGCGCGTGAGCGTCCACACATGCAGCCGCTTGCTGCGCCCCTGCGCCAGTCGCTTGATCAGCTCCTCCGCGCGCGCCTCCTCCGCCGTCTGCAGGTATATCAGGGGATAGCACGCCCGTATCAGCGTGCTCAGCTCGCGCTCGAACTCGGTCATCGCCTTTACTATACCCGCTCAGGAGTCATACGCGGCGCTGGGAACACCGAGTTCGAAAAGATAGGAACGAAAATGCACGCTACTCGTATTTAAATCAGAAGCATCGCAACGGTAAAGAGGTGATCGATCATGAAGATTCGATGGGCGATTCTGAACAAGGTGCTGTCAGCGATACTCATGCTGCAGATAGTCGCGTTTTTTTTCACTCCAATCTTTGCTGTCCCGCGAGGTTGCGGGAGCTCGGGAGTCAGAATGCTCTCGTCCTTTGCACAAAAGGTAGCGTCGGCTCACTTGATGTACATGCAAGACTACGACGAGCGTTTCTGTCCCGCAGTGGTCGACAATCCCGATTCGGAGCCGCCTTCAGGGACAGACTACCCCGCCTCATGGCAACGACTTCTCGAACCCTATGGAGCATCTGACTTTAACGCTCCCTATCGGGTTTACAGTGATCGTTCACCCAAAGAAACTCGGAAAATCCGCTTCTGGGGGATGCCGATGCGCTGGCGTTTTTATTCGGGGCGCGATGCGAGCGCTGACAACCTCTGGGCGACCCCGTTTGGGGCGGCGATGATGGATGGCGTCGGGGGCTACCATCGGATGGGCAACAGCAACTACTTTGGCGAGGGTCCCGCCAGATTCTGTGGGCAACGGCGCGGCAACCTGCGTCCCCGCTTTCTCCCCTCCTACACCCTCGCAGACATTGCCCGTCCTGCAGAGACCGCGCTGGTACTTGAAGCGCTGTCGTTCGAGTACGGCATGACCTGTCGCCTGCCTGTGCCTGCGCCCAGAGATGCAACCGATCAGACATCCTATTACCACGGGTTGAATTTCCGAAACCGAACAGCGAATCGCCACGGCTTCTGGTACGGCAGCTGGGAGGGAGTTGTCATCTTCACCGATGGCAGTTGTAAGCGTATGAAGCCCGAGCAACTTTTCGCAATCAGGACAGGCGTCAACAATGTGCCCTTCTACACTTTTCAGTATGTGAGGGAATAACATGAAAGAGCCTATTACGACGCTTATCCTTCTGGCATTTGCCCTGTTGCTGTGGATCTTTTGCTGCGTCCCACTCGGAACAGAGGCATATAACCACTCCTACCCTCGGGTGCGTTTGCGCTACGACCCTGTTTATAATAACCCCCCGCCCGACCAGGCGCGCGGCGCGTGGCGGTGAAGCGTCCGTAAGAGATACCCCCCTCTCAGGGGCGAGAGGGGGGCGGCGGAGAGGGGAGCAGGCAGAAGGGAGGTGTTTATCTGCGGTTGGGAGGGAGGATGACCTTGTCGATGACATGGATCACGCCGTTCGTGCAGACGATGTCTGCCTTCACGACCTTCGCATCGTTGATTTGAACGGTATTGTTTCGAACGCGGATATTGATATTCTGACCCTGCAGTGTCTTTGCAGAGCGGAGCTTGACAACATCGCTGGACATAACCCTGCCCTGAACGACATGGTAGAGCAGCACGCGGCGCAAGGCTTCCTTATCCTTGAGCAGCGCGTCTACCTGCGCCTTGGGCAGCTTCGCGAAGGCTTCGTCGGTGGGCGCGAACACGGTGAACGGACCCTCACCGCGCAGCGCATCGACAAGGCCCGCCTCTTGGACAAGCTTCACGAGAGTCTTAAACTGACCTGCGCCAACAGCGGTATCAACGATATCCTTCTCGGCGCGCTGGCTCATCGCCGAGTAGCCGATGAACGCGCTTGCCAACAGTCCCACGGGCAACGCCCACAACAGTCGTTTCGTCATAGTCGCCTCCTGATATTTAGCGTGGCAAAATATTACCCCCCCGAATGCACGCCGCGTCTGTGATTTGAATCACAGTTTTCGAAACTCACGGTTTTCGCGCCGCGCCGCTGGTGCGAATCGCGCCTGTGTGGGCGTCGGGCAGCGTCCATGCCGCCAGCGCGAGCGCAATCACCAGATCGTCGTGGACGCCCGCCGCGCCCTCCAGCCGCACCCCGCGCGGGGTGGGCGTCGCCTCAAAATGGTACAGCTCGCGCAGCAGCTCAGGCTCAGACAACAACTGCAGCCGCCCCTGCTCCAGCATCAGCGCGAGGTGCTCTATCACGCTCTGCTTGAACGCCTGCGTGAAGGCGACGCCCTCGGCGTGCGGGAACTGTTGCTGGAGCGTTTCCAGCAGCGGGTCGCCGACGCCCGTGCGGTCGCACAGGATTCGGGCGGGCGCATGCGCCTGCAGCCGTTGCGCGACGGCGTTCAGTTGCTCCGCCCACGAAAGCCCCTGCCAGCGGCGCACTTCGAGCAGTTTCGCCCCGTCGCGTGCGCCCTGCAATATCGCCAGCGCGGTGTAGTCGCGGTAGCGCGCCCAGTCCACCCCTGCGACGGTCAGCCCCTCATCGGGCAGGCGCAATAGCAGCGCGCGATCCACCCACTCGGTGCGGAACACCTGCCCCTCGGCGTCCAGAAACTGCGCGCCGTACTCGATCTGGTACTGGCGGGCGGTCATCATGCTGGCCTGCATCTGCAGCACGGTGGGCGAGAGCAGCGGGTTGTGCCATGAGGGGCTGCGCAGGCTCCATACGCGCACGCCGTCCTCCTGACCCTGCAGGTAGTAGCGGTAGAAGTAGTTCTTGCCGCGCGGCGTGGAGATGAGCGCGAGCCGTCCGCCTGTGTCCGCAAGCATCGGCGCAAGCACCTCTGCAACGACCGATTCGGGCACATAGGCGGCTTCGTCGACGACAATCAGGTGCGCTTTGCGTCCGCGCAGGAACATCCCGCCACGCGCCGCCGCACGCGCCCACAGCCGCGAGCCGCCCAGCGTCAGCGTCGGCGCAGGGGTGCGGCGCACTATCGGGCGCACGCCCGCGCGTTGCAGAAACTCCAGCGTGCGCTCGAAGCCCAGCAGCGCCTGCTCCTGCGACGGCGCGACGAGCAGCACCGCGCGCGGCGCATCGCTCAGCAGCGTGCGGGCAATCTCCGCCGCGATGACCTCCGTCTTGCCCCACCGCCTGCCGCACGCCAGCACGCGCACGGGCGCGCGACTGCTCAGAAACGCCTGCTGCCCCGGATGGGGACGCCAGCCTGAAATCACGCCATCTCCCCCTGCCGATTCCGTCAGCAGGAGCCTGCGCAGGCAACCGTGAATATTGGGAGCGGGATGTGGATTGCAGGCGTGGACGAGGCGGGCAGGGGACCCATTGCGGGACCTGTGGTGGCGGCGTGCGTGATCTTGCCGCCGTGCGGCGCGCCTGCGGGCATCGCCGACAGCAAACAGCTAACCCCCGCCCAGCGCGAACGCTTGTGCGCCGCGATTAAGCAGACCGCCGTCGCCTGGGCAATCGGCGTCGCCAGCCCGCGCGAGATCGAGCGCTACAACATCCTGCAGGCGAGCCTGATCGCGATGCGCCGCGCCGTGCTTGCGCTGCCCCTCACGCCCCAGCGCGTGCTGATCGACGGCAAACACATCCTCCCGCGCCTGCCGCTGCCGCAGCAGGCGGTGGTGGACGGCGATGCACAGGAGTTGAGCATCGCCGCCGCATCGATTCTGGCGAAGGTCGCCCGCGACCGAATCATGGCGGAGTTAGACCGCCTGTACCCGCGCTACGGCTTCGCCCAGCACAAGGGCTACCCGACCGCGCTCCATCTGGAACGGCTGCGCCAGTATGGGGCGTGCCCTGCCCACAGGCGCACCTATGCGCCCGTCGCGCAGCTCCGCTTACTCGCAACCGTTGCCGAAGTTGAACAGCACAATCAGTAGGTCGGCGTCGTCCACCACGCTGTCGCCGTTCAGGTCTTCCGCCAAACCCGCGCCCGACTGTCCAAACGCGAACAACACCGCCAGCAGGTCGGCGTCGTCGACACACCCATCACGGTTAACATCGCCTTCGACGCGCAGTACCAGCAGGTCGAGATAGCGTCCTCCGCCCGAATAGACCAGCGTTGACCTCCCTACCGCAGGATCGTAGACATGAGCCCCACTGCCGTTTGTCCACAGGATCATTCCGTTCCCCAGCTGGAACACGCCCCGCGCGCCCGAAGCAGCAAAGCTACTCAGGACAGCGCCCGTGTTGCGATCCAGCACCACCACATTGTTCGAGGAGAATCCCGCTACCAGAATGTTCCCGTTCGCATCGAACGCCATCTGTTCCGCAAAATTCAGAGAGGTGCTGTTATGGAAAGTGCCCAGCGAAGCACCGTTCATATCGAAGCGGTGAATGTCGTCGTTGGCAGATGCGGAACTCACCAGGATAGTGTCCCCGTCGCGCAGAATTCCGAAGGGACTCGGAGCAAGCCCTGTGGTAGAAAAGGACCCGAGCGGCGCTCCCGTGCCGGCGTCAAACTTGACAATTGCAGCGCCAGGCGCGCCGTTCGCCGTGCCCGCGTTCGTTACATAGAGAACGCCGTCAATCAGCGCCATGCCTCGAATGTTGTCCAAGCCCGACGGACCGATGGCGCCCAGAAAATCGCCTGTGAGCGACCAGCGCGAAACCCTGTCCCCAAGCTGTTCGGAAACCCAGATCTCGTTACCGACCTGCAGGGCATGTAGCGGCGTGCCGCCTGCCAAGCCAAACAGGTTGTTGTTCACGACAATCCCTGTTTCGGGATCGAACAAAACCAGGCGGTTGTTGGTGCTATCGGGCATCATCACATAAGTCTGTCCGAAGGCGCCTATCGCCATGCCTAATGCCAGAAACATCGTCAATCGTCTCATCCTTTCGGACCTCCACAGTATTATAGCCCATTTTGGAGGCTACAGCGGCATATCGAGAATCTCACGCCAGAAAGGGTTGCGCGTGTAGGCACGATTGCGCAGGATGCACAGCAATACCGTGCGCTGCTCGGGGGAAACGGTCGACTGGGCGACCTCCAGAGCGCGACGGTCGTCGCCGCACAGCGCGTACACACACCCGATTTCTAACCTGAGAAACGAGCGATTGAGACCCAGTCCGTGCTCGGGCACCGACTGTGTTTCGGAGAGGGCGCGTTCCAGCTGCTGATGCGCCTGCGCCTGCCGCCCCGCTTCATGATGGGCGTGCGACATACTCATGCGCAGCAGGGTACGATGCTCGGTCGGCAGGGCATCCAGCACGCGTTCCGCCTGACTGAAAAGCCCCCATTCCGCATACGCCCGCGCCAGCCGCCGAATGGTGTGGTGCGGTGATTTGAAGGGAACGCGCACCTCGCCATAGGGGGTAGAGAGACGCATCATTTCGGAGGCGCGGTTCGTGGGACGCCTGTGCGGGAACCCGCGCTGAAATAGTCCCACGCGGAGCGCGTCCACTATGCGGCGGGCATCCTCCGCGCGCCCATGCCGATGCAGGCTCACCGCAATTTGCGCCATGATGTAGTCATAGCACTTACCTATTTCCACCAGCTCTCTGAGTCCTGCCTCTACCTGCCCCTGCTCAATAAGCGCCTGCGCCAGACACATCTTCAGTACAGCACGCTCATCGGGAAGGCTCTGATGAATCATCTGGCGCAGTCCGTCCGTGTCGCCCCGTTGACGACGGCTGTGTTCCACTATCCCCAGCGCATACATGCGTATGTTGAAGGGAACCCTCTGAACGATTCGCGCAACTTCTTGCGGGTTTTCCCCAAGGTGGGAGTATCGTGCGATTAGCTCCAGAGTGAAAAATAAGTAGCGGTAGTACTCTTGAGAGATAGGCTGACCGATGAGAGTCATCGCCTGCTCGAAACTCCGTCGTGCGGCATCCGCTTGCCCCGCTGCCGCCTGTGCGCGTCCCAGATGCGCCAGTGCGAACGCCTTGACAGGAACGATTCGAATGCGCTGTACCGTTTGCTCCGCCGCGCGCCAATCGCCCTTACGCGACTGCAGCAGCGCCAGATAGACCTGCAGGTGTTCACGGTCGGACTCCCGCTCCACATACCGACGGCACCGATGGAGCCAGTGCGGCAGGTCGTACTCCACACATGCCATCCCGATCGGCATAATCTCCATCCCCGTCAGCGGTCGCAAGCTCTCCTGTGCTGTAAAAGGCAGTTTGTTCAGAAGCACTGCCAGCGTATCGGTGCGCTGCGAACGCGCGAGTGTCTGCTCGATGAGCCACTCGACCTGTTCTGTTTCGCGCATCTGTGCGAAGCGTTGCGCGTCCAGTGGCTCTCGGCGAATGGCGTTATGAAGACTCCACCCAATCGCCCCTACGGCAACAGCTCCCAACAGCCCCAGAAACCACTTCCAGCGACGCATAGGTGAACCTCCATCCACTGGTGTAGGTTTCGCTGTTCGGGGTTGCGTTCCTGTCTACAGCAGGTGCATCGGGTCGATGTCTATGCGCAGCAGGGTGCGCTGGTCGAGTGGGAGCGTCTGGAGCGCGGGGGCGAGCAGCGCGGCAGGCTCGGCGTCGGGCGCGCACTTGAGCAGCAGATGATAGCGGTACTGCCCCCCAAGCCGCTCCAGCGGCGCAGGCGCAGGTCCCAGCAGCTGGCGCAACTCATTCCCAAGGTGCGGCGCGAGCGCGTCGGCGAGGCGCGTCAGGGGCTGCTCCGCCATCGGCGCGCTGGCATGCATGCTCAGCACGCTGGCAAGGCGCACGAACGGCGGGTAGCCCACCTCCCGACGCAGGGCAAGTTCGTGCCTGTAGAACGCCTCGTAATCCTGCTGAAGCGCATACTGGATAGCGGGATGGTCAGGATTGTAGGTCTGAATCAGGGCGCGTCCGCGCTGTTCGCGTCTGCCCGCGCGCCCAACGACCTGCGTGAGCAGCTGGAAGGTGCGCTCGCTCGCGCGGAAGTCGGGCAGGTACAGCCCCGTGTCCGCGCTGACGACGCCCACCAGCGTCACGCGCGGGAAGTCTAGCCCCCGCGCCGCCATCTGCGTGCCAATCAGCACCTGCAGGTTGCCCGCGCGAAAATCGGACAGCACCTGCAGGTACTGCTCGCGCCGTTGAAAGGTATCCCGATCCAGCCGCGCAAGGCGTACATCGGGCATCCGCTCGCGCAGGGTCGCCTCCACACGCTGCGCGCCCACACCGAACGGGCGAATGTGCGTCCCGTCGCACTGGGGGCACACCGACGGCGGTCGCTCGCGATGCCCGCAGTGATGGCACAGCAGAAACGGCGTCGCCGTGCGATGGTACACCAGCGACACGGAGCAGTTGGGGCACATCGGCGTGTGCCCGCACTCGCGGCACAGCAGCAGCGGCGCGAAACCCCGACGGTTCAGAAACAGGATTGCCTGATTGCCCTGCGCCAGCGTCTGCTGAAGCGCGTCCAGCAGTTCGGCGCTGATGGGCTGGAACGGTCTGCCGCGCAGGTCTATCAGCTGGGTTTCGGGCAGCGTCGCGCCGCCGACCCGTTCGGGCAGCTCCAGCCGTTGCAACAGCCCCTGCTCGGAACGGTAGTAGGTCTCCAGCGCGGGCGTTGCGGAGCCGAGCAGCAGCACGGCGTTAGAGTCGCGGGCGCGCGCCTCCGCCAGCATGCGAGCGTGATAGGGCGGCGCGTTCGATTGCTTGTAGGCGGTCTCGTGTTCCTCGTCGATGACGATCAGCCCGATGTTCGACAGCGGCGCAAAGACGGCGGAGCGTGCGCCAATCACAATCGGCGCATCGCCCTGTTTGATGCGCAGCCACTGCGCGTAGCGCTCAGCGGGGGAGAGCTGGCTGTGCAGCACGGCGACGCTCATGCCGAAGCGTTCGCGGAACGCCTGTGTGAGTTGCGCCGTGAGCGCGATTTCGGGCGCCAGGAACAGCACGCTCCGCCCTGTGCGCAGGCACTCGGCGGCGGCGCGCAGGTAGACCTCCGTTTTGCCGCTGCCTGTGACGCCGTACAGCAGGAACGGCTGATACGCGCCCTGTGTCAGCGCATCGCGCAGGGCGTTCACCGCCAGTTGCTGGGCGGGGGTAAGCGTCGGCGGCGAGGCAGTGGAGGGTATTGATGCAGCTTGCCCGGCAATCTGACGCGCCAGCCCGCGTGACTCTAATGCCCGAAGCGTCTCGACGGACGCGCCCCCTGCTTCCAGCAGGGCGCGGCGGGGCATTCTGCCGTCGGGATGCTCCAGCAGATGCATCAGCAGGCGCGTCTGAGCAGGGGCGCGCGCGGCGTCGCGGGCGAAAAACGCCTCCAGCGCTTCAGGCGAGGCGCACAGCTCCACCCATGGCTCGGCGCGGGGCGGCGGGGGCGGCGGCGCGAGTTCGTACACCATGCGCACACAACCCTTCTCACGCAGTCCGCTCAGTCCGGGCTGCCAGATAGCCGCCGCCAGCTCCCGTTTGAGCGTGTTGAGGCTTACCCGCCCGCCGCGTCGCTGAATCGCGTCGGCGACCATCCGCTGCGCCTGCGAACGCAGCGGGGGGAGGGGCTGAATCAGCTCAATCACCGCCCGCAGTCGATAGCGCGCCGCCGTCGGCAGGATGACCTGCGCCGCCTCCGCAGGCGAGCACAGCAGCGTGCGCTCCATCAACTGCGCCAGATGCAGCAGCGACTCGTCCAGCAGCGGTTGCGCCAGCGCCGACTCGATGGGCTTGAGCGTGTAGTCCAGCGCAGGGGGCGCTTCGGTATGCTCCACGCGCAACACGAGACCCAGCGCGGAGCGATTGTGCAGCGGAACCAGTACGCCTGAGCCGGGCAACAGCGCGCCGCGAAAGGCGTCAGGAACCTGATAGGTCAGCGTCTGGTACGCCAGCCTGCCGCCCGTGAGCAGAAGCACTTCGGCAGTAGTCATTCACTCGGCTTATTGTGCGGGGGAACTGTAGGTCTGCAGGAGCGCCTCGAACGCCTGAAGGTCGGGCGACTCCACCGCGGCGTCCATCAACCGCTCCAGAGTCTCCAGCGAGTTCAGCGCCTCGACCGCGCCGCGCACGCGCTCTGCCTCGTCGCCGAACCGTCGCCGCAGGATACGCATCAGCGTCTCCCGAAATACGGCGACGCCTTGCTGCAAGCCTTGCTGAAGCCTCTGTTCAAGCCCACGACGGATGGCGCGCTTCTCGAAGCGGGAAACGAAGGTCGTACCCCGCTCGCGCTTATACTCTTCAATAAATTCGTCGAGCTGTTTCTCCAGCACTTCTGGCAGTATCATCACCCACTCCAGCAGACGCAGGATGTGCGCCTGATGCTCCCCATTATACCTGTCTACCGACAAGTGCGCCTGTGCGGTTGTCCATGAAGACCTCCCAGCCCGGCTCCAGCAGCAGCGTCGAGTCGGGTTGCACAATCAGCGCGGGCGCAGGGATGGGCGTGTTCGGTTGCAGCGCCTCGCGCGGGATGACAGGCGCCTGAACCGCCTCGCCGTCAAGGGTTAGAGCGATGGCGCGGGGCAGGTCGTCAAGGTATGTCGCGGGCGGCTCCCAGCACGCGCCCGCGGGCTTCGGGTGAAGCGCCACAGCGCGCAGGCGCAGGTTGACCAGCTCCACAGGGCGGTCGGGTAGGGTGAAGCCATAGCGGGTTGCGTGCAGGCGTTCAAACGCCTCCCGCGCCAGCGCAGGCTGTGCGGCGTTGAACGGCACGGTGAGTTCGTAGGACTGCCCCTCGTAGCGCAGGTCGGCGAAGGCGTGCAACTCGTAGCCGCCGAGGGGCGCGCCCAGCGTGCGCATCGCCGCGTCGCATTCGGCGCGCAGCTCCAGCAGGGTTGCCTCCAGCCGCAGGTCGGGCGCGTCGGGCAGGCGCATCAGCACGGTGCGACGCGCCTCGTGAACGCCGTCCATCCACAGCAGCCCATACGCCGACAACACGCCAGGATAGGGCGGCGCAATCCACTGCCGAACGCCCAGCATGCGCGCCAGCGCACACAGATGCAACCCGCCTGCGCCGCCGAAGGCAATCAGCGTACAGCTTCCGGGGTCAATCCCGCGTCCTGCCGAGACGCTCCGCAGCCCGCGCGCCATCTTCGCCTGCGCCTGCGCCACGATGGCGGCGGCAGCCGCGTGTAGGCTCAACCCCAGCGACTGCGCCAGCGGTTCAACGGCGCGCGCCGCGCGGTCGGGGTCTATCGCCACGCGCCCGAAGCCGAACGCCTGCGGCAGCAGATGCCCCAGCACCAGATGCGCGTCGGTCAGCGTCGGCGTCTCGCCCTTGCCATAAGCGGCGGGACCGGGGTCTGCCCCCGCACTTTCGGGTCCGACGCGCAGTCCGCCCGCCGCGTCCAGCCGCGCGATGGAACCGCCGCCCGCGCCAATCGTATGCACCTCCAGACGCGGCATGCGCAGCGGCATACCCGCTATCTCGCCCAGATTCGTGCGCAACGGCTCGCGGTCAATCAGCGCCATGTCGGTCGAGGTGCCGCCGATGTCCAGCGTCAGCAGCCGATGTGCGCCGACCCCGCGCCCGACCGCCCACGCGCCCAGCACGCCCGCCGCCGGACCCGACAGAATCGTGCCGACGGGCAGCGCGCAGGCGTGTGTGATGTCCATCAAGCCGCCTGCAGAATGGCTAATCATTGTGCGCGTCGCGCCCAGCGCCGACGCCTCCCGCGCCAGCGACTCCAGATAGCGCGTCATCGGCGGCGTCAGGTAGGCGTTCAAGAAGGTTGTGCTGGCGCGCTCGTACTCGCGGAACTCAGGCGCGACCTCGCTGGAGAGGGACACAGCGAAATGGGGCGATAGTAGCTCTTTCAGCGCGCGCTCGTGTTCGGGATTGGCGTAGGCGAACAACAGGCAGACCGCGACCGCCTCGACCCCCTCGCGTTTCCAGCGGCGTATCAGGCGCGTCAGCCCGCCTGTGTCCAGCGGGCGTAGCACCGCGCCGTCGTGTCCCAGCCGTTCGGGAACCTCCGCGCATAGCGCGCGCTCGGCGAGGCACGGGCGCGGCTCCGGCTTCAACGAATAGAGTTGCCGACGATCCTGACGCGCCAGAAAGAGCAAATCGCGGAAGCCCTCCGTCGTCAGAAACGCCGTGCGCGCGCCTTTGCGCTCCAGAATCCGATTCGTGCCGACCGTCGTGCCGTGCAGCAGCGTGAACCCCTGCGCGGGCGGTTCGGGAAGCAGCTGGCGCAGTCCCTCCAGAATCGCCTGATGGGGCGCGTGCGGCGTGGAGGGCAGCTTCAGCAGTCGCAGTCGCCCCTCCCGCCACAGCACGAAATCCGTGAAAGTGCCGCCTGTATCGACGCCTACAACGATGGGGTTCACTGAAGGTAGATTGTACCTGTCGGGCGGGATGTCGTACCAACGGCAGCGAGCACACACGCCGCTACGATTCGGAACGACTCATGCATGGGCTTGGCTCCTGTTCGGCGCGTCGGGCAATCGCGCGCGCCAGGTCGCTGAAAATCACGCGGTGGATGGGATAGAGCGCGTACCAGTAGAGCGCGCCGGGCAATCCGCGCGGCTCGAACAGCGCGGTCTGCACCAGGCGCGTGCGCCCGCCTTCGGGTATCGCCTCGAAATCCAGCCACGCCTTGCCGGGCGTCTTCATCTCCGCACGCAGGCGCAGCCGCCGTGGGGGAACGACCATCTCCACGCGCCAGAAATCCACCGCCTCGCCGGGCAGCAGCTCATGGGGATGGCGTCGCCCGCGGCGCAATCCCGGTCCGCCGAAGAGCTTGTCGATTGCCCCGCGCAGCCGCCACGCCCAGTTCCACACCAGCCAGCCCGTGTCGCCGCCGAGCGAGCAGAAAGTGCGGAACACCGCTTCAGGCGGCGCGTCCACTAGCACGGTACGCACCTCGCGAATCAGCCCCTCCCAGTCCTCCAGCGTATAGGTGCGCGCCGCGCCGAGCGCCCCGCTCCAGTGCGTCTCGACGGCGCGTTCCGAAATGCGCGTCAGCGCCAGCTCGACCGCCGCGCGGTAGCTCATCGGCTGGATGTCGGGGAACAGTTCCTGCGCGCGGGAGGCGTCAGCGACCAGCGACTGCACGATGCCCTCCACCAGCGGCACGGCGATACGGTTCGGGATGGGCGTCACCAGCCCGACCCACAGCGCGGCAAGTCGGGGCGCCAGCACGGGCGTCTTGAGAATACGCCGCTTCAGACCGCGCGCCTCGGCGTACATCTGCATCATCGCACGGAAACTCAGCGGGGGCGCGCCAATCTCCACCACGCCCATCGGCGCACGCGCCGCCGATTCCACCAGATAGCGCAGCACATCGCGAATGCCAATCGGCGAGACGAGATTGTCAATCCAGCGCGGAGTAATCATCACGGGCAGCCGCTCGGTCAGGTAGCGCACCATCTCGAAGGACGCCGAGCCCGACCCGATGATGGGACCCGCGCGGAACTCGGTACACGGGGTAGCTTCGCGCAGGATTTGCCCCACCTCCGCGCGGCTGCTCAGGTGCAGGCTGGGCGCGCCGTCGCGGGGCAGCAATCCGCCGAGATAAATCACATGGCGCACGCCCGCCGCGCGCGCCGCCTGGGCGAACGCCTGCGCATTCTGCCGATCGCGCGCCGCGAAATCGGCGTCCGCCTGCATCGAATGCACCAGATAGTACGCGACCTCTACCCCATCCAGCGCGCGGCGCACGGAGTCGTAATTGCCTACATCCCCCTCGCACACCTCGACCTGCTCGCGCCACGGGCGCGCGGCGAGCCGATTCGCGTCCCGCGCCAGCACGCGCACGCGATAGCCCCGTTCCAGCAGGCGCGGCGCCAACCGACCGCCCACATACCCTGTCGCCCCCGTCAACAGCACCAGCACGCCCAGATTATACTGCACACGGGCAGGAATCCGCTGCGCGGTCTCGAACACACCCTGCAGGAGAAGACGATGGTACGACGAGAGAGCGTTTTTGTGGTGGCGTTTCGCGTGCTGTTCGAGCGTCCCAGTCTGGCGGTGATGATGTTCCTGCAGTACGCCATCTGGGGCGCATGGTCAGTCGCGCTGGCAGGCTACCTGGAGAGCGAGCTGGGCTTTGCGGGGCTGGGGCTGGCGCTGATTTATAACGCGCTGCCGCTGATGAGCCTGATTGTGCCCTTCACGGCGGGGCAGGTCGCCGACCGATTCATGCCCGCGCAGCGCGCGCTGGCGCTGTTTCACCTGCTGGGCGGGCTGCTGCTGTTTGCGCTGGCGTTCCAGCGCGAGCTGTTGCCCATGAGCGCGCTGATGCTGGGCTACGCCTTCTTCTATGCGCCTACGCTCGCGCTATCCAACTCCATCGCCTTCCGCAACCTGAAAGACCCAGAAGTGGAGTTCGGTCCCATCCGCGTGTGGGGCACGATTGGCTGGATTGTGGCGAACTTCGCCGTCACCTTCATGCGCTCGAGCTTTCAGTCGCTGGAGTGGGGCTTTATCGATGTGTTTGCGCTGGCGGGCGGAGTCTCGATACTGGCGGCGCTGATGAGCCTGACGCTGCCCCATACGCCCCCAGCGAAGGAGTCGTCCGACCCGCTGGCGTTCACGAAAGCGTTTGCGCTGCTGCGCGACCCGAACTATCGCGTGTTTTTCATCATCGCGCTGATTGTGGCGACCGAGCTGCCGCTGTATTATGTGCTGACCTTCCCGTTTTTGCAATCGGCGGGCGGCGTGGTGGGCATCACCAGCGAGAATCTGCCCTCGTGGATGACCATTGCGCAGATTGCGGAGATTTTCACGATTGCGTTCATGCTGCCCGCCGTGCTGCCCATCTGGGGCGTGCGCAGGACGATGCTGCTGGGCATCTTTGCATGGCCCGCGCGGTATGCGGTCTTCGCGCTGGCGTGGGCAATGCATCAGCAGGCGCCCTGGACGGTGTGGCTGGCGGTCGCGTCGCTCGCGCTGCACGGCTTTTGCTATGTGTTCTTCTTCGTGGTGGCGTTCATTTACACCGATATGGTCGCCCCGCGCGATGTGCGCTCGTCTGCGCAGGCGCTGATTAATGTCGCCGTGCTGGGCGTCGGGATGTTGATTGGCGGCTTTTTCGCAGGCTGGCTGAAGGACTTTTTCACGGCGGACGGCGTCACGAACTACACGATGGTGTTCCTTGTGCCGACGGCGATTACCGTGCTGGCAGGGATTGCCTTTGCGCTGCTGTTCCGTGAGAAACCTGCAGGAGAAGTCGCCGCGTCGGCGAATTGAAGGCGCGATGGCAGAGCAGGCGCAGTCGTGTTGGCGGTGGCAGGTGCATCTGGCGAAGGCGCAGCCCGAGCGGTTGCCGGTGGTGCTACTGGCGCTGGTGGGCGCGCCCATGCTGGGCGCGTGGCTGATGGGGCACTGGATTTTCGGGCTGGCGGCGCTGTGGATGCTCTGGAGCGCGACGGCGGACTACCTGCTGCCCATCCGCTACGAGGCGGACGAATCAGGCGTGCGCGCCCGCGGCTGGTCGCCCCGCGTGATGCGCTGGGAACGAGTCAAGCGCATCGTATGGGGCGAGGACGGCGTGCTGCTCAGCCCGTTCGCACACCCGTCGCGCCTGAACGCCTACCGCGGGGTCTTCCTGTGGTATGGCGACCAGCGCGAAGTTGTCGAGACGCTGGTGCGCACCCACTGCGCCCACGCGCTCGGCGAAACCAAATCGAAGCGGAAACAGAAGCGTCTCAAACAACAAAGCCATGCGTGAGTTCTGGAAGGAGCCGCTGAACGAGGCGCAGAAAGCGCAGCTCATCGACGCGCTGGCGCAGCAGGTCGTCAAGCGCGGACTGAGCACGCCCGCCGTGCTGTTTCTGGAACTGCACAAACCGCTGGCGTTCATCGGCTCACAAACGGCGATTGTCTTCTCGCCGTTCCTTGCGCCCTTTTTCGGGTTCGAGCGCGTGGACCAGTATACGCAACTGCTGAGCGAACGCGAAAACTGGGAGCGGCTCGTGGAACGGATTGAGGAACTGAGCGAGGAACAACGGAGCGCGTGTGCGAAGGAGCAAAACGAATGAGTTATCAACATGCGCAAGATAACTGGTTTGCCGCGATTGTGATTGGCTTCATCGCGCTGGCGGTGCTGCTGAACATCCTGCGGGCGCGGATGGGCGCGCAGCTCTACATTCGGCGCATTCCGGGACTGGACGCCATCGATGAAGCCATCGGTCGCTCGACGGAGCTGGGACGCCCCGTGACGATGATTCCGGGGCTGACCGCGTTCGGCGTGGTGGCGGTGCAAGCGCTGACCATCTTCAAATACATCACCAAGCAGATTGCCCGCTTCGCGACCCCGATGCGCCTGCTGAGCGCGGATGCAACGGTGTTCGCCGTCGCGCAGGAGGCGATTGCCGACGCCTACAACGAGGCAGGACGCCCCGACCTGTACGATGCGGACAATATCCGATTCCTGTCCGACCGCCAGTTCGCGTTCGCGTCGGGCGTGGCGGGACTGATCCAGCGCGAGCGCGTCGCGGCGAGCTTCATGTTCGGCGAGTTCTACGCGGAGTCGCTGATTTTCGCCGAGACGGGCAACATGGTGGGCGCGATCCAGATTGCGGGCACAGTCAGCTTCACGCAGGTGCCGTTTTTCGTAGCGGCGTGCGACTACACAATCATCGGCGACGAGTTCTACGCAACCAGCGCGTACCTGAGCCGCGAGCCAGTGCTGCTGGGGAGCCTTGTAGGGCAGGACATCGCGAAACTGCTGTTCGCGCTGACCGCCGTCGGCGGCGTGATTGCCTCGACCATCGCCGGCACGGACGCGCCGATTATCAAACTGCTGGGACAACCCGGCGGCTGGGAAGCCTTCTGGAGTAGTCTCGGCGGGGGAGGTGGGCAGTAATGGGCGTTTTGAACCACCTGATCGCGCAGCAGTCTGTCTGGCAGTTGCCCGAAGGGTCGCGTGTGCTGTTCGCGACGCTGATTGTGCTGGGCGCGTTCGTGCTGTTTCTGGGCTTAATCCCGGTGCTGCAGACGCTGCCTCCCCGCGGGCGACGCGCCATCGTGGTGATTATCACCTTCCTGGCGGGGCTGTTCTTTGCGGCGGAGTTCTTCCTACCCATCAACTGGACGGCGATTTTCCCCAAGGATGACCCGACGCGCAACTTCCTGACGCCCGCCATTCAGCCCGCGCAGAATGTGCTGCAGATTATTGGCGCGCTCGCGCTGGGGCTGGGCACTTTCGGGCTGGTGCGTTTGCACCTGCGCAATGTCGTGCAAAAACGCGCCCAGTGGGGCTACAGCATCGTGCTGCTGGTCTCGTTCATCACGATGGCGACCTTCAGCATCCTGAACACGCTGGCAGAGAAAGAGATTGTCGAGCGCGGTCCCGTGCTGGAGCGCGGGTTCAGCATCCTGTTCGATTACACGCTGGTGCAGCTGGACGCGGCGATGTTCTCGCTGATTGCGTTCTATATCTTCTCGGCGGCATATCGGGCGTTCCGTATCCGCTCGATAGAGGCGAGCATCCTGATGTTCACCGCGATGCTGGTGATGATTGGCGTGGTGCCGCTGGGCGCGTATCTCAGCTACACCCTGCTGGGGCTGCCTGAAGGCGCGGCGCCCGAAGGCGCGAACTTCCTGACCCAGGTACAGCACAACATCGGGCTGCCCAAAATCGCGAACTGGGTGCTGACCCAGCTGAACGCCCCCGCCCAGCGCGCGATTGAATTCGGCGTGGGCATCGGCGGGCTGGCGATGGCGATCCGACTCTGGCTGAGCCTGGAGCGCGGAGTCACATAAGGAGGTTTTGCGATGCAAGAGCGCACACAGAGCGTTTGGCAACGGATGCTGGGCATCGATCGGCGCTGGCTGTACCTGGTGCTGTTTGTGAACATCGTGACATTTCTCGTCGCGCCGATACGGATGCCCGCCTCTATCTCGCCGCCGGTGCAAAAGTTTTACGACGAGATCGAAAAACTCCAGCCGGGCGACCTGGTGATGATTTCCTCCAACTGGAGCGCCAGCACTCTTGCGGAGAACCAGCCACAGCTGGAGGCAGTCATCGCCCATCTGATGCGCAAGCAGGCGCGATTTACGATTATCTCCATCGAGGCGCAGTCGCGCGACATCTCGTACCGCCTCGCCGAGCGCGTCACGAAAGACAAGGGCTACCAGTACGGCGAGCAGTGGGCGCACTTCGGCTTTGTGCCCAACCTGATTGTTGCCATCAAGGGCATGGTGAACGACCTGCCCAACACCATCAAGCAGGATGTGCGCGGCACTGCCGTTAACCAACTCCCCGTGGTGCGGGGCGTCAAGTCGCTGAGCGACTATAAGATGATTATCGATGTGACGCCCTCAGGCACGCTGCCGATCTGGATTTCGTACAGCCCCAAGAATGTGCCCATTCTCTACTGCCCCACCTCCGTGATGGCGGCGGAGGCGTACACCTACCTCGACTCCGGGCAGATTAAGGGCATGATTACGGGCGCGAAAGGCGCGCAGGAGTATGAACAGCTGCTTGGCGTGGTGGGGCTGGGCACACGCTTTATGAACGCGATTTCGTTCTCGCATGTGCTGATTATCCTTTTCATTTTGCTGGGCAACTTCGCGATGTTGATGAACCGTCTCCAGTTGCGTCGGGAGGGCTAAGATGGACTGGCTACAGTTTCTACCGTTGAGCTTGGATCGAATCAGCGTCTGGATTGGCGTGCTGTGTACGCTCGCGATTTACTCGCTGCTGTACCGCGAGAACCCGATTTACCGCTTTTTTGAGCATATGTATATCGGGCTGGCGGCGGGCTACTCGCTCGGACCGCTGGGCGTGGACATCCTCTATCGCTACTGGATTGAGCCAATCTGGATTCAGGGCTACTGGGCGTGGGCGTTCGTGGTGCCCTACGGGATGTACCTCTATTTTATCTTCAGCGAGCGGTATGGCTGGATGAGCCGAATCGTGATTGGCACGCTGATTGGCGCGTCTGCGGGGCTGTTCTTCCAGGAGTTCAGCTCGCGCTACCTGCCCCAGCTCAACAGTACGCTTCAGAAACCGCTCTGGGTCGGCAGCGCCAACCCCGACCTCACCTACGGGATGGTGATTAATAACTTCCTGTTTGTGATTATTCTGCTGTCGGTGCTGACCTACTTCACCTTCTCCTACGAACAGCGCGGTCCCGTGAAGCGCGTCGCAATCTGGGGGCGCTGGTTCCTGATGATTGGGCTGGGCGCGATTTTCGGCAACACGGTCATGGCGCGCATGGCGCTGCTCATCGGACGCATCTATTACCTGCTGAACGACTGGTTAATGATTCGTGTGGGAGGCGGTTAGCATGGCGATTTATCGTCAGCGGCTGGAGAAGCTCCAGCAGACGATGTTGCGTGAGGGCGTGGATGTCTACCTCGCGGCGACGCAGGTGAACATGCAATACCTGAGCGGCTTTTCGGAGCCGCCGCTGGAGCGACTGATGTTTCTGCTGACGCCGCAATCGGGCGACCCGGTATGGTTTGCCCCTGCGCTGAGCGCAACCAGTACCGCCACCAACCCCGCAGGCTGGCAGACGCGCTATGTGTGGCATGATTCGGAGGGTCCCAGCCGCGCGCTGGAAGCCTGCACGCGCGACTACGACCTGGAGACGGCGACAATCGCGGTGGACGACGAGATGCCTGCAGCGTTCCTGCTGCGCCTGCAGGAGGCGTTGCCCGCCGCGCTGTTCCGAACGGGGGGCGAGCTGATGGGGCGTGTGCGCGCGGTCAAAGACGCCGATGAGCTGCGCTGCATGCGCGAGGCGGCGCGCCTGACCGACGACGCGCTCGCCTCTGGGTTGGAGCGCTGCATCGAAGGCTACAGCGAGTGGGCGGTCGCCATCGCCATCCAGCGCGCGCTGTTTGATTCTGGCTCCAAGCTCGCGTTCGGTATCCCGCTGGTCGCTTCGGGCGAGATGAGCGCGATGCCGCACCATACCACCAGCCAGCGCACGCTGCAGCGGGGCGACATTATCGTGATTGACTACGGCGGGGTGTACGAAGGCTACTGCAGCGACATCACGCGCGTGGCGAGCGTCGGGCGCGCTCCTGATGAAGCGCGCGCGATTTACGAAATCGTCTACGAGGCGCATATGCGCGCGCGGGAGACTGCCAAACCCGGCGTGCCCGCCCGCGAGGTCGATCGCGCCGCTCGCGCCGTCATCGAGAAAGCGGGCTACGGCGATTACTTCGTCCACCGCACGGGACACGGAATCGGGCTTTCGGTTCATGAACCGCCCTACCTCGCGCAGACCTACGATGGGATTCTCGAAGTCGGGCACTGCTTCACCATCGAGCCGGGCATCTACCTGCCGGGCAAGTTCGGCGTGCGCATCGAGAATGTCTACACCATTACCGAAAACGGCTGCGAATCGCTCAATGCCGAACCGCCGATGCAGATTCGGGAGATTGAGTAGGTAATCAACTACTCCAGTATCGAAATAACGGGGCACGCGCGTACGCTTGCAGAAGCGTGCTGTTGCCCATGTCTTGCTACTATGGAGTGCTGAAGCGGGAGCTTCAGCATGCGGAAGCGCCGCTTCCGCACTCCATGAATTGCCGCTTTACGAACTATGTCCCGCAGATAGGCATTGCTCATCCACGCGCTCACATCCTTCTTCTATCGCGCGCAGCATAGCCTCTGCTTCCTCGTCGCTGAGGAAACCTTCAAACTGCTGCAGGGAACTCGCTGGTATGCCCGTCACATACAGCGTGTAGGTTCTCTCGTCCACAACATGGGAGACGATTCGCTCGCCATCCTGAAATTTCAAAATATACTGATACTGCGGCTTCCCCGACTTCGAGAACCGAATAACCGTGCGCGCCTCGATCAGCTCGCCCCGCAGTTCTTTCGGGGAAGTTGTGCGTCGTGTGCGTGTCGCCATAAATCAATTCTACCCTCAGATAGCCATCATGCTGGCGACTTCCAGCTTGCGCAGGTCGATGGTCTTGCTCGCAGTGTGAATGTACTCGATGGGCACGGCGACGAGCCTGCCGCCCTCCACGCCAACCATCTCGTTGGTGTGCCCCTCAAGCAGGCGCTGGATGGCGAATACGCCCAGCTGGGTCGCCAGCACGCGGTCAAACGCGGTGGGCGAGCCGCCGCGCTGCATATGCCCCAGCACCAGCGCGCGCAGATGATACGGCGTATGCTCCTGCAGGAACTTTTTGACATCCTCGGCGCGCGCCGCCCCCTCTGCCACCACGATGATGCTGGAGCGCTTGCCATGTTCGTAGCTCTCGCGCAGTTTGTCCAGCAGGTTCGCCAGATCGTAAGGCACTTCGGGGATGAGAATCGCCTCCGCGCCGCCCGCCAGCCCCACCTCCAGCGCGATAAAGCCCTTGTGCCTGCCCATCACCTCAATCACAAACACGCGGTCGTGCGAGTAGGCGGTGTCGCGCACCTTGTCGATGGCTTCCAGCGCGGTGTTGACCGCCGTGTCGAAGCCGATGGAGTAATCCGTGCCAGGGATGTCGTTGTCGATGGTGCCGGGCAGCCCCATCACCTTCACGGGGCAGATACGGCTCAGCTCCACACCACCGCGCATCGAGCCGTCGCCGCCGATAATCGCCAACGCGTCGATGCCGTATTTGTCCAGTATCGCCGCGCCTTTCAGCAAGCCTTCGGGCGTTTTGAACTCCTCGCAGCGGGCGGAACGCAGAATCGTGCCCCCGCGATTGATAATCCCGCCGACCGAGAGAGAGGTCATCGGCTCGATCTCCTCGTTCAGCAGTCCCGCGAAGCCGCGCTTGATGCCGTACACCTCCAGCCCGTGATAGATGGCGCATCGCGCCACCGCACGGATGGCGGCGTTCATACCAGGCGAGTCGCCGCCGCTGGTCAACACCCCAATCCGTTTGACGCCCATGGCTACCCTCCAAAATTCGGTTTGCGCTTCTCCAGAAAGGCGCGGATGCCCTCCTGCCCTTCCGCGCTCACACGCAGCTCTGCAATGCGTGCAATCGTGAGGGAACGCAGCTCGTCGGCGGGGAGCGTTTGCGTCGCGTGCAGGAGCATCTTCGCCGCCGCCATCGCGTGCGGACCGTTCTGGAGCAGATTTTGCACGACCGTGTCCACCGCCCTGTCTAACTGCTCGGCGGGGACGACCTGATGCGCCAGCCCGATTCGCAGCGCGGTCTCGGCGTCGAAGCGTTCGCCCGTGATGAAGAGCGCACGGGCGTTGCCGTAGCCGATTCTGCGCACCACATAGGGCGCAATCACGGCGGGAATCAGCCCCAGTTTGACCTCGCTGAAGGCGAATCGGGCGTCAGGCGTCGCCACAACCACATCACACACGGCGACCAGTCCCGCGCCGCCGCCCATCGCCGCGCCATGCACGCGCCCCACCACAGGCTTCGGGCAGTGATCCATCACCTCGAACATGCGCGCCAGCGCACGGGCGTCCTCCAGATTCTCAGCGAAGCTGTAGTTGACCATCTTGCCCATCCAGTTAAGGTCTGCGCCCGCGCAAAACGACCTGCCCGCGCCCTGCAGCACGACCACGCGCGTCGAGTCGTCCTCGCGCAGCGCCTCGAACGCCTCCGTGAGCTGGGCAATCAGCGTCTCGTCGAAGGCGTTGTGCGTCTCCGGGCGATTCAGCGTAATCCGCGTAATGGGCGGCGTGCGTTCTATCAGCAAACTCATGGGCTATCCCTCCACCTCGTCCGCTTTCCAGCCGTATTTGCCAACCAGCGGCACGAACATGCACTCGCCAAAGGTCTTCGCTCGCAGGCGCGTCCCGCGTTTAGTGACGCGCGTGAGCAACTGGTACTGTCGCGTGCCCAGCGGCAGTAAGAGTGTACCCCCATCGGGATTGAGCTGATCGAGCAGGGGCTGGGGAATTTTGGGCGGCGCGCCCGCCGTGACCAGAATGCGGTCATACGGCGCGTAGGGCGGAAACCCGCATGTGCCGTCGCCAATCACGAAGGTGATCGGCGGCAGGTTCAGCGGCTTCAGGTTTCGATACGCCTGCAGCGTCAGGCGCGGGAACCGCTCGATGGTGGTCAGCCGCGCGCACAATCGCCGCAGAATCGCCGTCTGATAGCCCGACCCCGTGCCGATTTCCAGCACATGCTCGCTGCCCGTCAGCTCCAGCAGCTGGGTCATCTGCGCCACCAGCGACGGCTGTGAGATGGTCTGCCCCTCGCCAATCGGCAGCGCGTGGTCGATGTAGGCGTACATGCGATGGCTTTCGGGCACGAACAGGTGGCGCGGCGTCTGGCGAATCGCCTCCAGCACGCGCGAATCGCGAACCCCCTTCGCACGCACCTGCTCCAGTAGCGACTCCAGCTGGGCGGTGAAGTCTATCCCGTCGGCGGGCATGTTTTAAGAATTCGCCAGCGCGGGCGATACTCCTGTTCACGGAATGGAAAGGGTACACTCCCGCCGTGTCCACTCTGCCGAAGCTGCGCGTGTTCAACGAGGCGGGGCATCCCTGCCGGGGGCGGTATCTCGTGACGGAGCGCGGGACGCCGTTTTTCTATCTGGGCGACACAGCGTGGGAGCTGTTCCATCGCCTCACACGCGAAGAGGCGGAGCGGTACCTGAACGACCGCGCCTCGAAGGGCTTCACCGTGATTCAGGCGGTCGCGCTGGCGGAGCTGGACGGCTTGAACACGCCCAACCCCTACGGCGAACGCCCCCTGCACAACAACGACCCCGCGAACCCCAACGACGCCTACTTTCGGCATGTGGACTGGGTTATCGACCGCGCGAATATGCTGGGGCTGTATGTGGGTCTCCTGCCGACCTGGGGCGACAAGGTGAACAAAAAGTGGGGCGTCGGTCCTGAAATCTTCACGCCCGAAAACGCGCGCGTGTACGGCGAGTTTCTCGGCAGGCGGTATCGGGAGAAGGGCGTACTCTGGATCCTTGGCGGCGACCGCCCTGTCGAGAACGAGACCCATCTGAACATCTGGCGGGCGATAACGGCGGGACTGCGGGAGGGCGACAACGGCGCGCACCTGATGACCTATCACCCGTCGGGCGGTCAATCGTCGGCGGAGCGGTTGCACGCCGAGTCGTGGCTGGACTTCAATATGGCGCAGTCGGGACATGGGCGCCGCTACGAGGCGAACTACGCGATGCTGGAGCGCGACTACCAGCGGACGCCCGTTAAGCCCTGCATGGACGGCGAGCCGTGCTACGAGGATCATCCAATCGGTTTTGACCCGCGCAACGGCTGGTTCGACGCCCACGATGTGCGTCGCGCGGCGTACTGGGCGCTGCTTTCAGGCGCGCACGGGCACACCTACGGCTGCCACAATATCTGGCAGATGTATGTCCCAGACAAGCGCGCGCCCGTCTCGCACGCGCGGCGGTCATGGCAGGACTCGCTGAACCTGCCCGGCGCGGGGCAGATGCGCTATGCGAAGCAGCTCATGCTCCGCCGCGACATGCTGTTGCGTGTGCCCGATCAGAGCCTGCTGGTACCCGATTCGGGGCAGGATGGGCAGCCTGTCCGCGCGGCGCGCGCCGCCGACGGCAGCTATGCCTACCTGTATTTGCCAACGCCGCGCCCCGTGCAGGTGCGAATGGACAAACTCAGCGGACGCACGGTACAGGCGAGCTGGTACGACCCGTGCACGGGCGAGTCAACGCCCATCGGCGAATTCCGCGCCGCAGGCGAGCGGGCGTTCACACCGCCTGATAGCGACTCGTCTGATTGGATACTGGTGTTGGAGCGCGTGTAGAGACCCCGCCAACACGCACAGGGCGCAAGCGTTCCGTTTCAGCTCACCTGTTTGAGCGCCTCTTCGAGGGTGTGCCAGGCGAGAGTGGCGCACTTGACACGCACGGGGAACTGGCGCACGCCCGCCAGCGCGGCGAGGTCGCCCAGCGAGTCGATGTCGCCGTCGGTTTCACCCTTGACCAGCCCGAGTACCTGCTGAATCAGCGCGTGCGCCTCCGCTAGCGTCTTGCCCTGCACCGCTTCGGTGAGCATCGAGGCGGATGCCTGACTGATGGAACAGCCGCGCCCGTGAAAGCGCACGGCTTCGATGCGCCCATCCCGCACGCGCAGGTCGAGGATAATCTCGTCGCCGCAGGAGGGGTTGAAGCCCTCCTGCGTGATTTTGGGCGGCTCCAGCTCGCCCCTGCCGCGCGGCTGGCGGTAGTGGTCAAGGATAATCTCCTGATACAGCTCGTTCAGAGGCATCATGGGCGGCTCCCGTTATGCGCGCGTCTTGCCGAACACGCGGCGCGTTTCGTGCAGGGCATCGATGAGCGCGTCGATGTGCTGGGCGTCGTTGTAAATCGCGAGGCTGGCGCGCGCCGTCGATCCGCCCAGTCGCTCGCCCAGCGGATGCGCACAGTGCAGCCCCGACCGAATCGCCACATCGCGTGTGTCCAGCACTGTGGCGATGTCGTGCGGGTGAATGTCGCCCAGCGTGAACGCGAAGATGCTCGCGCGGTCGGGCGCGGGTCCATACAGGCGCAGGTCAGGCACTTCCTGCAGGCGACTGAGGGCGTACTGGGTCAGCTCGTGTTCGTACTGCTCAATCGCCTCGCGCCCGATGGAGTCGATAAAATCCAGCGCGGCGTGCAGTCCAATCGCTTCGCCGATGGGGGGCGTGCCTGCCTCGAACTTCGCGGGCGGCTCCGCCCACACGAGACGCTCCCAGCGCACCGTCTGCACCATCCCACCGCCCACATGGTAGGGGGGCGTCGCCTCCAGCAGCGCGCGTCTGGCGTACAGCACGCCGATTCCCGTCGGTCCGTAAGCTTTGTGCCCTGAAAAGGCGAGGAAGTCGCAATCGATGGCTTGCACATCGACGGGCATGTGTGCGACGCTCTGTGCGGCGTCCACCAGACACAGCGCGCCCGCCGCGTGCGCCCGCCGACAAATCTCGCCGACAGGGTTCACCGTGCCCAGCACATTCGAAATGTGCGACACCGCCACCAGGCGCGTGCGCTCCGTCAGCAGGCGATCCAGTTCGTCCAGATTCAGCCTGCCGTCGTCGGTAATGCGCCAGACTTTGAGCTGCGCGCCCTGCTTTTCGGCAAGGCGCATCCACGGCAGCAGGTTCGCGTGATGCTCCATCTCGGTGACGATAATCTCATCGCCTGCACGGATGAACGCCTCACCCCAGCTGCTGGCGACGAGGTTGATGGCTTCGGTCGTGCCGCGCGTGAAGACAATCTCGGCGGGTTCGCGCGCGTTGAGGAACTGTGCGACGCGCGTCCGCGCCGCCTCGTACATCTCGGACGCCCGCGCGCCCGCGCCGTGCCCGCCCCGATGCACATTCGCGTTATGGTGCGCCCAGAAGTTGCTCACCGCCTCAATCACCGCGTAGGGCTTCTGTGTCGTCGCGGCGTTGTCCAGGTACACCACGCTCCGCATCTCGGGATGCGGCTGGAAAAACGGGAACTGCCTGCGTATCTCGCCTGCGTCAATACGGAATGTTGTCGTCATACGAATCGCCTCCGTCGTCTACTCCTCCACACAGACCCACACGAATCCGTCCTCCTCTTTGACCTTCAGCGCCTTGATGGGGCGCACGGCGGGCAAGCCCTTCGCCTGACCCGTGTAGGGGTCAAACTTCGCGCCGTGATGGGGACATTCCAGCAGGTCGCGATGAATGCGCCCCGGTAAGCCATCCGCATCCGAGAGGGGCAGTTTCTGGTGCGAACACACATCCAGCACGGCGAAGTACCCCTTTGAGGCGCGCCCGATCAACACACGCTGCCCGTTTAACTCTACCGTGCGGAACTCGTTTTCCGATAGCTCGGTTGGGATAGCCTTCAGCCACATGGTTGGCTCCTGTATTTAGCGTGGCTAAATTATACCCGATGGCGGGCGACTTTCAAGCGTGCATGGCGGTATAATAGACATGTGATTCCCTTCACTGACGAGGAGATTCAGCTGGTGGAGCGGTTTGCGGCGGCGACGCGCCAGTACCCGCATTTGCGTCTCGCCTTCATTCAGGCGTTGCAGATGGAACAGCTGTTTGCGATTCCGGAGCAACTGGAGTCGCTCAAACAGGTGGTGCTGGAGCTTGCCGCCCAATACAAGCAGCAGCAGGAGCAGCTGAACAGAATCGAGCGCACGGCGGAGCGAGCGCTGGAGACTGCAGAGCGCGCTCTGGCAGCGGCGGAACGCGCTCAGGCGGCGGCAGAACGCGCCAGCGAAACCGCGGAACGCGCTCTGGCAGCGGCGGAACGCGCCAGCGAAACCGCGGAACGCGCTCAGGCGGCGGCAGAACGCGCCAGCGAAACCGCAGAACGCGCTCAGGCGGCGGCAGAACGCGCCAGCGAAACCGCGGAACGCGCCAACGAAACCGCTGAGCGCGCCCTTCAGGTGGCGACCGAGACACGAGAGGTCGTCCACGATGTGCAGGCGCGCCTGACACGAGTGGAGGCAGATGTGGCAGACCTCAAGGGGATGAGTATGGAGCTACTGGCGCGCAAGCATCTGCCCAGCGTGCTGGGCAAACTGGCGCGCAAAATCCATGTGTACGAGCCTGACGAGTTCTACAGGCTGATGGAGGATACCGACAAGCTCTCGGCGGACGACCTTGTGGAGGTTGCTTCCGCCGACGGATTCGCGCATGGGCATCTGCGCAGCAACGGCGAGCCGCGCTGGTTTGTCGTCGAGGCGTCGTGGGGGATTGGGATGCGCGATGTGGAGCGCGCCGCCAAACGCGCCGCCATCCTCACTCAGCATGTCGCGCCTGCAGTCGGCGTGGTGCTGGGCAAGCGCATCACACCCGACGCGCGCCGATACGCCCAGACGCACGGCGTGCTGATTGTCCTCAACGGCGCGCCGCGCAACCCGGAAGCAGTGGGATAACCCATGTCCACACGCTACACGCTGGAAACCGAAGTGCAGTATGTCAAGGGGGTCGGGGCGAAACTGGCTCAGGTGCTGAGCAAGCTGAACATCTACACGCTGGGCGACCTGCTGTTTCATCTGCCGCGTCGCTACGAAGACCGCCGCCGCTTCCGCAAAATCGCGCACGCCCGCGTCGGCGAGGCGATTACCGTATCGGGCAAACTCGTGACGGTGGACAATCTGAAGGTGCGCAACCTGACCCTCACCAAAGCCTATCTCGACGACGGCTCAGGCGTGCTGGAGCTGGTATGGTACAACCAGCCCTACATGAAAGACACCCTCAACAAGCTGCGCAATAGCCAGATTGTGGCGTATGGCGTGATTAAGGAGTCGCCCTACGGGCTGCAGATGGAGACGCCCGAATGGGAAGACCTGCCCGACGGCGCCGACCCCGACAGCCTGCTGAGCGTGAACCGCATCGTGCCCATCTACCCGTTGACGGAAGGCGTCCGCCAGAAGCGCATGCGCCAGATTCTGTGGAATGCGACCCAGCACGCCCACCTCGCGCCCGAAGTATTGCCCCGCAGCGTGCGCGAGCGCGTCGGATTGATGCCCATCCAGCAGGCAATCCAGCAGATTCACTTCCCCGACAGCGAGCAGGCGATTGAACCCGCGCGCCAGCGGCTGGTGTTCGAAGAGTTTTTCCTGATGCAGCTCGGCGTCGGCATGCAGCGCCAGCGCACCCGTCAGGAGCGCGGGATTGCGATGCGCATCGACGCCGACCGCCTGAACGAGATGCTCCACCAGCTTGTGCCCTTCGAACTCACGAACGCCCAGAAGCGCGTGATTGGCGAAATCTGGAGCGATATGGCGCGCCCCCATCCGATGAACCGCCTGCTGCAGGGCGATGTCGGGTCGGGCAAGACCATCGTCGCGGCGGCGGCGATTCTGGCAGCCGTCGACAACCAGTATCAGGCGGCGATGATGGCGCCCACCGAAATCCTCGCCGAGCAGCACTACATCAACCTGCACCGCCTGTTCCAGCCGCTGGGCATCAGCGTCGAGCTGCTGGTCGGCAGACTCACCAGCAAGCAGCGTCAGCAGGCGCGCGAGCGCATCGCGTCTGGGCGCGGGATGGTCGCCGTCGGCACGCACGCGCTGATTCAGCAGGAAGTCAGCTTCGCGCGGCTGGGGCTGGCGATTGTCGACGAGCAGCACCGCTTCGGCGTACTGCAGCGCGCCGCCCTGCGCGACAAGGGCGTCATGCCCCATGTGCTGGTGATGACCGCCACGCCCATCCCGCGCACGCTCACCCTCACGCTGTACGGCGAACTCGATGTCTCGATCATCGACGAGCTGCCTCCCGGACGCAAGCCCGTGCGCACCCACTGGAAGACCCCTGAAGAGCGGCTCAAGGTGTACGCAGGCGTGCGCAAACTCATCGAGGAGGGGCGGCAGGCGTATGTGATTTGCCCGCTGATCGACGAATCGGACAAGCTGCAGGTACGCGCCGCCGAAGAGATGGCGGAACACCTGCAGAAAGATGTGTTCCCCGACCTGCGCGTAGGGCTGCTGCACGGACGCATGAAGCCCGCCGAGAAAGAGGCGGTTATGGAAGCCTTCCGCGCGCACGAGCTGGACATCCTGGTCTCCACGACGGTCATCGAGGTCGGCGTCGATGTGCCCAACGCGGCGGCGATTGTGATTGAAGACGCCGACCGCTTTGGACTGGCACAGCTGCACCAGTTGCGCGGGCGCGTCGGGCGCAGCGAACACCAGTCCTACTGCGTGCTGGTCGCCAACCCCAAATCGGACGATGGGCAGCGGCGCATGGAAATCATGACGCGCACCAATAACGGCTTCCTCATCGCCGAAGAGGATTTGCGCATTCGCGGTCCGGGCGAAATCTACGGCACGCGCCAGAGCGGAATGCCCTCGTTTCGCGTGGCGGACCTGGTGAAAGACATGCGCCTGCTGGAGGTGGCGCGGCAGGAGGCGTTCCACCTGCTCGAAAGCGACCCCGACCTCAGCCGGGCGGAACACGCCGCGCTGCGCGAGGCAGTCGATCGGTTCCGCCACCGATTCGCCATCGCGACCGTGAGCTGAACCTCAAGAATTCATTTCAAATTTCCGACAATTGCGCCACGAGGCGACGACGATGCCCGAATCGGTGCGTCCGTCTGAGCGTGTGCGGCTGGTTCCAGCGGTGGGCGCGCGCACGCCCCGCGAGGAGCGCGAACAGCAAACGCGCAAGGGACAGAAGTCTTCGACACAAGCAACGAAGGAGACTCTGCAGACGCCTGAATCGCCCCCCGAAGCGGAATCGCACGCGCTGGATGTGGAGGTCTGAACGATGTCTGAACTGATGGTGCTGCTGCAAGCCCTGCTGCTGATAGCAGGCTGGCTGCTGTTTCTGCGCGCCCAGACCGAACTGCGCGCACAAGCCGCGCGTCAATCGCTAACCGGCGAGTTGGAAGCGCTTCGACAGACTATCGATGCGCTGTTGCAGAAACTGGCGGAAGACGCCGCCCGTGCGGAAGCGCGTATCGAGGCGCGCCTGCGCGAACTGGAACAGGTCGCCGCGCCCGCGAGGGAGCCTGCCCCGCTTGCCCACGACACACACACACCTTCGACGCCCAGCGCGCCCGCCGAAACTTTAACGCCCGATTCAGGGTATAACCTATCAGGTTCACCGACTTCGTCGCATGGCGCAGTGATGTTGCTGGCGCAACAGGGGCTGAGCGTCGTGGAAATCGCCCGACAAACAGGCTACGCGCCCGGCGAGGTCGAGCTGATTCTGAACCTGAAACGACATCGGACGGAGGAGAACGAATGAAATTATCGAGCGTTATTGGGATTGGGTTTGCAACGATGCTGACGGCGTCCCTTCTCAGCGGATGCGGCGGCGGCAACCGACAGGAGGCGGTCGCCAAAGTGGGCGAGACGCCTATTGACAAAGAGATGTACCTGCGCCGCCTGGAGCTGATGCCCACTCCCGTGCAGATTGCCGGCAATCAGGCGACCACTGCCCCCGCAGGCTACACGACCCTTGTGCAGATGATCCGCGAGCAGGTACTGCTCGACATGGCGAAAGAGGAGGGCGTGCTGCCCACCGACCAGCAGGTCGAAGAGCGCGTGCAGCGCGAAATGAAAAACAACCCCCAGATCAAGCAGGCGATTACCGAGCAGCGACTGACCCTCGATGACTACCGCCAGCGGGTGCGCGTCGCGCTTGCCGAGTTCAACCTGCGCACGAAGGGCGTCACGGTCACCGAGCAGGAGGTCAAAAAAGCCTACGACGACAACAAGCAGGCGTTTTACCGACCCGCCAGCGCGCGCGTGCGCACCATCCTGGTGCAGAATCCCGAAGTGCGCAAACAGATTGACGACGACCTCAAGCGCGGCTTCAACTTCCAGAGCATCGTGAGCAAGTACGCGCAGAACCCCGTCGCCGGGGTGCAGTCGGGCGAGTCGGAGTTCGCGCTCGAAGGGCAGGTGCCCCAGACGCCCGAAGGACAGATTCTGCTGCGTGTGCGCAATGTTCTCAAAAACGCCAAGCCCATGCAGGTCACGAACTGGATTCCGGTGGGCAACGGCGTCGTGGCGCGCTTTGAAGTGCTGGCGAAAAACGAAGGGCGCCAGCTGCCCTTCGAGGAGGTCAAGGACAACATCCGCGAACAGCTCATGTTGCAGAAGGGTCTGCAGACCAACCGCGACCTGAACATGGAGATGGCGAAGCGAATGGCAAACACCCCCGTCGAGATTACCTCCGAGGCGTGGAAGAAGCAGTACGAGAAGGATATTGAAGAGCTGAAGAAGACCCTCGCGCAGATGGAGCCGCAGCAGGGCAGCAAGCCTGCCGGCAATCAGGGCGCACAGAATACGCAGGCAGGCGGCAATCAGACGGCTGGGAGCCGCTGATGCTGTATCTGGTGGGTCTGGGCGCGGGCGGGGCGCAGGAGCTGAGCGAACAGGCGCTGCACGCCCTGCGCCGCGCCCAGCGCGTGTTTCTGACCCATCCTGACCATCCCAGCGCGCGCCTGCTGCAACTGGCGGGCGTCGCCTTTGAAGCCTGCCCTGCCGAGCCTGAGACAGTCGTTGCAACGCTTCTGAACACGCCTGAACGAGTTGTCGCGCTGGCGACGCCGGGGCATCCGCTGGTGGGCAACCCGTTCGTGGCGCAGCTACTCACGGTCGATACGCCGCGTTCGGTGCGCCTTGTGGCGAGCCGTAGCGTGATGGAGCCTGTGCTGGAAGCGGTTATGCACGCCGCGCCCGATGGGATTCAGCTTCTCAGCGCCGCGTGTCTGCCCCATGTCGCGCCTGACCCGACGCTACCTGCGCTGTGGTTCGCCATCGACGCGCCCGAACGCCTGCGCGCCCTGCACGCCCGCCTGACGACGCTGTACCCCGCAGATTGGGAGGTCGTTCTCATCCATGCGCCGGGCGATGTGAGCGTCGAGGTACGGCGCACGCCGCTGGATGGGTTGCCCGAGATGCCCTGCGACGCGCTCACCTATTTGCTGGTTCCTGCGTGCCCGCGCCGTGAGCAGACCTACACCGGCTTCGAGGGGCTTGTGCGCGTGGTGGCTGCCCTGCGCGCGCCCGACGGCTGCCCCTGGGACCGCGAACAGACCCATGCCAGCCTCAAACCGCACCTGCTGGAGGAGACCTACGAGGCGCTGGAAGCCCTCGACAGCGGCGACCCCAGCGCCATGCGCGAGGAACTCGGCGACCTGCTACTGCAGGTGCTGATGCACAGCCAGATTGCCCGCGAATCGGGCGCGTTTGACATCGAGGGAGTGGTACAGCATCTGACCGAGAAACTCATCGCGCGCCATCCGCATGTGTTCGGCGACGCGCACGCCGAGACCGCCGCGCAGGTGCTGAAAAACTGGGACGCAGCCAAGCGCCAGCAAAAAAAGCGCGACTCGGTGCTGGACGGTGTGCCGCGCGCTATGCCTGCGCTCGCGCGCGCGCAGGAAATCTCCAAACGCGCCGCGCGTGTCGGCTTCGAGTGGGACTCCATCAACGGCGTGCTGGACAAACTGCGCGAGGAAGAGACTGAACTGCGCCAGGCTATCGAATCGGGCGATTCCGCACGCATCGCCAGCGAGCTGGGCGATTTGCTGTTCACGGTGGTCAACATCGCCCGCCATGCCGATATAGACGCGGAGCAGTGCCTGCGCGCGATGGTGGATCGATTCGTAGCGCGTTTCCAGTGGATGGAGCAGGCGGCGGCGCGCCAGCAACGCCCCTTAGACAGCCTCTCCGCCGACGAATGGGAAACGCTCTGGCAGCAGGCGAAGCGTGAAACCGATAGATGAACGCCTGCAGCCTGCACAATGGAAGTTCCTCCACAGCGCGGGCGAGACATACGGCGGCGCCTGTGCCGTAGCCAGAGTATATCTCGGCGCGCGCAATATCGAATCGTCTACTATCGAACCATAAATCCACGAGAGTGTTCGATATCGAGCGTTAAGGGTTCGATAACTCTCGCTTTGGTAGATATCGCCGACCAAGCTTATACCAACTGCGCGGTCAAAGTTCGTTAATTGCCTCGCGCATACCTGCAGGCGCATACTGTTGTCCGTAGTTTGCAACTTTGGAGTGCTGAAGCGCAGCTTCAGCATGCGCGGAAGCTCCGCTTCCGCACTCCATAAACCGCCGTTTTACGAACTATGACCAGCAGATTGGTATAACGCCTCGCGAATATCTTTGTTCTTGACAAAACCTTTTCTGGCTAAGACAGGCTCAAGCAGGGCGTATTCTGTCGGCTTTTCCAACGGAACATCTTCTGGTATGTTGTTAATCACATACACGCGCCCGCGTTTTTGTAATAATCGTACCATCCCCTTGCGCACAAGCATCTTTGATCGGTCGGGAGGATAATCCACTCCTGTGGGCGTTCCGTCATCCTCAATACCCAGTGCAAGTGTGCCTCCATCGGCGTTGACCATAGCCGCCAGGGTCTCAGCGACATCTCGTGCCACATCACGCGCGGCGCGGCGCTTCGGTACACCACCAACCCATTCATAACAGGATTTACGCTCGAAAAACTGTCCTTCCGATTGAGTCCGAATCCACTCCCAGTCTTGCAACGCCCGACGCCTCCGTTTATTGGTTTATTGCACATCGCGTCGCCAGAAGATGAGCAGTCCCACGGTCAACGCCGCCAGCAGGTAGACCCCCACATAGACCATGTCGAACGGCTGCACGCTGGGGTTGAGGAACTCCAGCACATCGGGTCGCCCGAAGCGCGGGCGCTCGCCAAATCCGGGGGGCAGGATGGCGTCCACCTGAATCTGCACCAGTCGCTTGAGCGTCGCCATCGGCATCACCCACTCGGAGAGCCAGATGATTTGTTGTAGCAACCGCACATCGAAATACGCCGCGATGGGGCGCAGGAAGTGATCCGAGAAGTAGGCGAACGCCCCCAGCGCGACGGTGAACATCGAGGCGATGGACGCGCCCAGAAAGCTGGAAAGCGCCAGCGCAAGCGTGCCGTACAGAATCGGGTAGAGCAGCACATAGGGCAGCGCGCGCCACATCTCCACACGCGGCTCGCCCTGCAGCGCGACCGAGACCCAGAGCATCGCCGTCCAGAGCGTCGCATTTGCCGCGCTGAACAGCATCACGCCCAGCCACTTGCCCAGATAGAGTTCCCAGCGATAGAGCGGGCGGGGCAGAATCGCCGCGAGGTAGCCGCGCTCAATCTCGGCGGTAATCGCCCCCGAACAGAGCAGGATTGCCAGCACCGCCGAGAAGAATTTGATGGCGTCGATTCCGAACAGTACGGCGATGTTCACGCCCAGTTCGAACTGACGCTCGTCGCCGCCGAACGCCTCCTTGAAGGCGCGGGGCAAAAAGCTCAGCCCGTACAGCGTAACCAGAATAATCAGCGTGCCCAGAAACGCGCGTCGGCGCATCGCCTCTTTGAGCGTGAGCGCGATGATAACTCCCATCTTACTTCCCCTCGCCCTCCACCGTCTGGATGAACAGGTCTTCCAGCGTCTCACGGTGCGCCTGCAGTCCCAGCAGATCGCCGCCCGCTTCGAGGATCGCGCGCGCCAGTTCAGGGATGTCGTCCTCGCTGGCGACTTCGGCGGTGAAGCACCGCTCGTCAATCGGGTGTACCTTCTGGGCAACTCGGGCGACGGCTTCCAGCACGCGCGGCTCGATACGCTTGAGCTCCACACGCACCACCGAACGGTTCACCAGCAGGTCATCCAGCACGCCCTGCACAATCACGCGCCCCTTGTTGATGATGGCGACCTGATCGCAGCTGCGCTCCACTTCCGAAAGCAAATGCGAGTTCAGGAACACGGTTTTGCCGCGCTCCTTGAGGTACTGCACCACCTCGCGCACGCGCCTGCGCCCCAGCGGGTCCAGCGCGGAGGTCGGCTCGTCCAGAATCACCAGATCGGGGTCGTGCAGAATCGCCTGCGCCAGCCCGATGCGCTGCTGCATGCCCTTGGAAAACTCGCGAATTTTGCTTTTGCGCCGTTCGGCAAGTCCGACCAGCTCCAGCACTTCATCGATGCGCCGCTGGAGACTCGCGCCGTCCATTTTGGCGAGGCGTCCGTGCATGCGCAAAAACTCCTCCGCGGTCAGAAAGTCGTGGAACTGGAACTTTTCGGGCAGAAAGCCCAGTTTGCGTTTTGCGGCAAGCGCGCCCGCGCGATGCCCCAGCACAAACGCCTGCCCCGCAGTCGGGTACACATTCCCGATCAGAATCTGGATGGTGGTCGTTTTGCCCGCGCCATTCGGTCCCAGAAATCCAAACACGGTGCCCGCAGGCACTTGCAGTGTGAGGCTATCGACCGCTGTGATGGGGTTGCCCCCTATCAGCGGTCGGTACACTTTGCGCAGGTTGCGCGTCTCAATCGCCCACATCGGGGCATATTGTACCTATCGCAAGCGGAAGGCATAGAACATGCCGCGATTCGCCTCACTGCCTGTACCCCACGAGACCCACTGAATCGCGAGGTCCTGGTCGGTATTGCCCGTGAACAGCCACTGACCGCCAATCGGGGTGCTGATAAGATTGGTCGAGTGGATAAATCGGTTGAGTGGGTTGTGTGCGGTGATTAGCATCGTGCGCACGGTACCGTCTGCCAGCTCCGCCTGCAGGTAGAGATAGGGAATCTCGCGATCGGCGCGTGCGCGACAGCTGAGTGCAGCGCGCGCAACCCACGAGTCGAACATGCGTCTGGGATAGAGCGGGAGTATCTCACCGCGCGGCAGGGCAAAACCGTAAAGCCAACCGCTTTCGGTCAAGGCATAGCATGCGCCTTTATGCCGCATGTCCAGCACAGGCGGCGCAATAATGGCGCTGTCCAGCGTGTGCGCCCAGAGCCACTTGGCAGTGTCGATATGGTAGATCGCGAGTGTGTTGCCAACCGCCAGCAGGAGCAGCCCCTGATGAAGCCGGAGGAAGCGCACGGGCTGATTGCCTGCAGTCGGCGCACGGAAATTCTGTACCACAGGGGCCGCTTCGTAGTAAATGTCGATACGCCCGTCATCGCGTCCGACCGCGAGCAAGTTCGTGTCCAGCGCACTGAACGCCGTGATGGGGCGACTGGAGAAGCTCACGAGCAGGGTAAAGACGCCTGTCGCGCTGTTGAACTGCCAGACACGATTCTGCGTGTCCACGAAGCAGAGATTGCCGGCGCAGTTGACCAGCGGCAGGTGCGGCGCAGGCACGACGCCGCCAGGCAAATTGATGAACTGTGCCGAGAGGGTGGTTCCGCCCTGCGCTTGCGAGAGCAGGAAGAACCCTATCTGCCCCGATTGCGTGCGCAAGTACCAGCGGTCGCCAATCAGAACGGTCTGAGAGGTTGGCTCGGGCATGCTGATACGCGCTTCGAAACTTGTGTTGTTCGAGAAGGTCGTATTTACGCTGAGCGGGTTCGGCGTGCGATACAGGCGTAGCAACATTCCGTCCCATGTCAACCAGTAGAGCCTACCCGCGACCAGCACGGGATTCCCAACAATCCTGTAGTTAGGGGGTGGGGATGCAGCGGTGTGGTGCGCAATCGCTGTTTCCATGCCCACGGCGAAATCGCGTGATAAGGTTGTAGAGGCGTTGCGCTGCGAAACGCCCAGCCAGTCAATCCAAGCACCGTCCGTGTTGCGGTCGCCGGGCGGGCGGACGCGCAAGTAGAGGCGTCGTGACTCGCCCGGCATAAAGGGTGAAGTAGCGTCGCTGAGCAACGAGCCGTTGCTGAAGGCTGAGCCATCGGCGCGCTGTTCGAACTGGGTAATGATCCATGGGCTGGCATCCGCGCTCTCATTCACCTTGATGCGCAGATTGAGTGCGTCTATCGTGTTGCCGCGGTTTTGCAGCAGCAGCGTGAACCAGCCCTCTGATCCCTGGACGGTCTGCGCCGACTCGCCCTCTGCGAACAGTCGCCAGCGGATGACCTCGCCGACCCTCACGGTCGCCTGGTTGGAGACGCTCGACAGGCGTCCGTCGTGCGTCGTCGCAATCGCTCTCAGCGAAAAAGTGGAGCCTGCCCACAGCATGCCGTCAGGCGTGCGCATGGGCTGGGCGGCTCCCGTCCAGCATATCCCTGCCAGAAGCCCACACATCCATAGAATGCGCATAGCCGTACCTGCGAAAAAGCGTGGAACACCACAAAGCAGAGAGCGTCAGGGCGAATGCGCCGAATCTTCCTTTACGCTAATCCAGAAGGCGAAACTTGCCCTATTATACCCCATCTCAACGGCGAGTCCTGCAATTTTTCTGAGGATTTCCGTTAATTCCACACTTGGACGCCGAAGGTATACTATCTCGCGCATGGAAGCGTTCGTTAAGCCCGAGATTGAGTGGAGCGCGCTCGCGCCGATGGGCGTGGTGGTGGCGACCGCGCTGCTGACGCTGATTCTGGAACTCTTCTTGCCCCCAACGCGCCGTACCCCGATGATTGCCGTCGGATTGCTGGGGCTGGCGATTGCCGCCTACTTCCAGACCGCTCTGTGGCAGAGTTTCGTCCTCACCTTCGGGGAGATGCTGATTGCCGACTCGCTGGGGGCGGTGCTGAGTCTGGCGGTGCTGGGCGCAACGGCGTTGACGCTGCTGTTTTCGGAAGACTACCTGCAGGCGCGTGGGCTACGCTACGGCGAGTTCTACCCGCTGGTGCTGTTCGCCAGCGCGGGCGCGCTGGCGATGCTGACCACCACCAACCTGATGGTGATGTTCATCGGGCTGGAGATGCTTTCGCTGGCGCTCTATGTGCTGTCGGGGCTGTCGCGCACGGAGGCGCGCTCGGAGGAGTCCGCGCTCAAATACTTTCTGCTGGGCGCGTTCGCCTCGGCGTTCCTGCTGTACGGGATGGCGCTCATGTATGGCGCGTTGGGCACCGTCGATATCCGTGATGTTGCGTTCTCAACGGACGAGGCGTCCGTCGCACTCCTGACGGCGAGCGCCATCCTGATTCTGATTGGTCTGGCATTCAAGGCGTCGCTGGTTCCGTTTCACCTGTGGACGCCCGATGTGTATCAGGGCGCGCCGACGGTCGCTACGGCGTATATGTCGGCAGTCGCCAAGGTCGCAGCGTTCGGCGTATTGATTCGCCTGACGGTGAGCGTCGCGCCTGCGCTGGAGTTATGGGGCGCGCTGTTGTGGCAGCTCAGCATTCTCTCGATGGTGGTGGGCAACGCGGCGGCGCTGGTGCAGCGCGACGCCAAGCGGATGCTGGCATACTCCAGTGTTGCGCATGCAGGCTACCTGACGGTGGGGCTGGTCAGCGCGAACACGACGGGCGTGGCGGGCATGATTTACTATCTGGTCGCCTACAGCCTGATGACGGTGGGCGCGTTCGCGGTACTGAGCCTGATGGCGCGCGCGGGCGATGCGACAACGGTGGACGCCCTTCAGGGACTGTATCGGCGCAGCCCGCTTGCGGCGCACGCGATGGCGATCCTGTTGCTCTCGCTGGCGGGCATTCCGCCGACGGCGGGCTTCTGGGGCAAGTGGTATCTGTTTTTCGCGGCGGTCGAGGCGAACCAGTGGCTGCTGGCGGGCGTGCTGGCGCTGACCAGCGTAATCGGCGCGGCGTACTACCTACGGCTGGCGTTCAGCCTGTACGCCGAGCCGCGTGAGGCGACGCCCGCGTGGCGCGTGCCCGCGCCCGTGGCGACGGCGCTCCTGGCGTGTGTGCTGGGGTTGATTGGGCTGGGCGTGTTGCCCGCGCGTCTGACCGACGCCGCGCGCCACGCCGCACGGCAGGTCATCGTGGAGCAGCCTGCGCCCACGCCCACCGACGCTCACGCGCGGAAGTGATCCCAGCCGGCAATCGCAAACGACTCGCGTCTGCCGTCTGGATACTCCAGCCACAGCTCCTGTGCGGCGTGAACCTCGCCAATCCGCGTGAGCGGGACGCCCGTTTCGGCAGGGACGCGCTCCAGCAGTTGCTGGGCAACAGGCGGCGGCGCGGCAATCAGTAGCTCGTAGTCTTCGCCGCCCGCGATTGCGAACGCGAGGGGATCAAGTCCCCGCCTGTGCGCCCATTGCGCGGCGACGGGATGCACGGGGATGTGCGCCGCGCAGACGACCGCGCCCACGCCCGATGCGCGGAGCAGTTTTGGCAGGTCTGCCGCCAGCCCATCGCTGATATCCATCATCGCAGTTGCGCCCAGCGCCCGCGCCTGCGCGCCGACCTGCAGGCGCGGCTGGGGACGAAAATGGGGCGTGAGGTCGACTTCGGACGCTTCGCCCGCCTGCAACGCTTCCAGCCCCGCGCGCGAGCCGCCCAGCCCGCCCGACACAAGCAGCCAGTCGCCTGCCCGCGCGCCGCTGCGCAACACAGGCGCGCCCTGCACCGCGCCCAGCGCCGACACATCGATGACCATTCTCTCGGCGCGGTTGGTGTCGCCGCCCAGCAGCGCGACGCCGAAAGACTGTGCGCACGCGGCGAAACCCTCCACGAAAGCGTCCAGCCATCCCTCTGTGTATTCAGGCGGCAGGGCAAGGGAAAGCAGTACGCCCACAGGTTCGCCGCCCATCGCCGCAAGATCGCTGAGGTTAACCGCCAGCGCTTTCCAGCCCAGCGCGGCGGCGTCTGTCCAGTCGAGGCGGAAATGGACGCCCTCGACCAGCATATCCGTCGTCCAGAGCAGGGTCTGGTCGCCGACCTGCAGCACGGCGGTATCATCGCCGATTCCCTGCAGGAGTTGGTATGGAGCAGGCAGGTCAATGTGTCCCGCACGCAGGGCAATCCGCGCAATCAGCGCACCTTCTCCGCCTGCTGGCGCGTCTAATCGCATGGCAGGAGTGTACCTGTTCGGGTAGAATCGTAGGGAGGCATGGCTATGCGCATACTACATCTGGGTTGGCTCACAGGATTGGCAGTTGGGCTGGCGGGCGCGGGGTTCGCCGATGCGACCCTCTATGCAGGGCAGCCTGCAGCCGATGCAGGTATCACCTTGCGCAGTTGGGGCGCCGGCTCGATAGAAGATAGCACGGAGACGACTTTCGTGGGCAGCCGCTCGCTCAAAGTGCTGACGCGCGGCGTACTGGCAGGCGGCTGGATTGCGTTCAGCACGCCTGTTGACCTCCGCGCCGATTTGAACGCGCCTGACAAAGTGATTCGGTTCACCATGCGCTTTCCCGGCGCGGCAGGCGCAGCGGGCGGCGGCGCCGGCGGTCCCCAGGCGCCGGGCGGACCCCGTGGCGGACCGGGCTTCGGCGGCGAGCAGGGCGCTCCGCGGGGCGGACCCGGATTCGGCGGGGAAGGCGGCGGTCCCCAGGCGCCGGGCGGCTTGGGCGGACCGGGTGCGTCCGCAGGCGGCGGACAGACCAGCGCGCCCACTCTGCGTGAGCTGCGGCTGATTATCGAAACCAGCGACGGCAAACGCACGGAGACCCTCCTGCCCCTGCAGAACCTGCGCACGGACGAATCGGGATGGCAATCGGTGAGCCTGCCCCTCCGCGCCATCGCGGGACTGCGCGAAACGAACGGACAGATCGCCCGAATCGGCTTCTTTGGAGACTCGACGGGTGTGTTCTACATCGGCGAGATTCGAACGCTCTCCGAGGGCGGCGCCCTGCAGGGCTATATGGCGATTCAGAACACCTTCGGCTCCGTGTTTACCTCGCGCAGTCAGGAGCGGCTCAGCATCGCTTCGGGCGACGAACTCATCTTCTTCGGCGTGGTGGAGGGCGTCAGCAGCCCGGTGGAGTACCGCTGGAGCTTCGGCGACGACCCCACGCAGGTGGACGGCACAGGGCAGGTGGTGCGCCGGCGTTTTCCCAAACGCGGCAACTACACCGTGCATCTGACCATCGCCGACCCGCAGGGAGTGCGCCCGCCGGCAACCGCCCAGATACAAATTCAGGTGAACTGACGATGGAGTGGCTCGACTCGCTCAAGTTCGATGCGAACGGTCTGATCCCCGCGGTGATTCAGGACGCCGACACGGGGCAGGTGCTGATGGTCGGCTACATGAACCGCGAATCGCTCCAGCGCACGGTGGAAACCGGGCTCTGCACCTACTGGAGCCGCTCGCGCCAGAAATACTGGGTCAAGGGCGAGACCAGCGGGCATCTGCAGCGGGTGAAGCGCATTCTGGTGGATTGCGACGCCGACGCCGTGCTGATTCAGGTCGAGCAGGTCGGCGTCGCGTGCCACACGGGGCATCGGAGCTGCTTCTACCGCGCCGCCGAGGGCGAGTCGCTCGTTGAAGTCGAGCCTGTGCTGGTGGACCCTGAGCAGGTGTACGGATAGGTTTATCGCGCTGTACCGCGCATCACCCGCGCGAGCTGCTTCTCGTGCTGGGGCGGGGTCAGCGCGACGACGGTGTCGCCCGGCTGCAAAATGAGATTCGCCAGCCCCAGCGTGAGCTGTCCGTTGCGCACTACCGCTGCCAGCAGCGTCTTCGGAGGCAGTTCAATCTCGCCGATGCTCTTGCCCGCGACGGGCGATTCGGGCGTGACCTCTGCTTCGATAACTTCAATCTCGCCGCGCATAATCGCGCCGATGGGCAGCACCTCGCCGTACTCCACCTCCTGCTCCAGAATGTTGAAGATGAAGCGCGTGCTGCAGATGGTCTCGTGAATGCCCAATCGGAAAAAGAGCGACTCATGGCGCGGGTCGCGCACAACTGCCAGCACGCGCTTGACCTTGAAAAAGTTCTGCGAGAGCTGGCTGATAATGAGGTTATCTTCGTCGTCGCCCGTCGCGGCGACCACCACATCGGCGCGTCGCGCGCCCGCCTCGTTCAGCACGCGCACCTCGCAGGCGTCGCCGTACATCACCCGCTCCCCGAGGTCGTCTGCCAGATCCATCGCCCGCTTGCGGCTTTTCTCAATCAGCAACACCTCGTAGCCGTGCTGATGGAGCGCCTTCGTCAGATGATAGCCGATGTCGCCGCCTCCTGCGATAATCACATACATGGCTCGGTTATTATACCGTCTGCTCCCCTTGCGCCAGCTCGTCCAGCACCGAGAACACCTGCGCAGGCGTCAACGCCAGACCCACCAACACCTGCGACACAACCGCCTGCTCCCCAGAAAACCACCCTACTGTCCGATACCCGCTCGCCTCGCGCGCAAGCACCTCAATCGCCCGCTTCTCAATATCCACTGCCCACACCTCAGGCACGCCCAGCGCGTGATAGTCCTGCAACTTCTCGCTCCAGTACGAATAGCTGTCCGACGGCGAGAGGATTTCAATCACCAGGTCAGGCGCAACCTCCAGACGCGGCTGGTTTTGCAGCTGTTCCCAGTCCCGCAACCGCTCGCGCGAGAGGAAAAACAGGTCAGGCTGGCGCGTGCGCACAGGCGCACGGCGAATGACAAAGTCAAATGGAGCCGCCAGCACTTTGCCCAGCTGCCTTGAGCGCGTGTGCTGGCGCAGTTTCTCTGCAAGAGTCAGCATAACCTCTTGATGTTTCAGAGTTGGTGTCGCCAAGGGTTTCACCTCGCCGTCGATGATTTCGTAGTGCGTGAGGTCTTCAGGCAGGCTCAGATAGCCCTCCCAGTCCACCACCCAGCGCGCTTGCTGCGGCGCAGTCGCTACCGCCATCAGCCCTCACCTCCCTGTTCCAGCTCGTCCAGCACCGAAAACACCTGCGCAGGCGTCAACGCCAGACCCGACAACACCTGCGACGCCACCGCCTGCTCCCCAGAAAACCAGCCTACCGTCCGATACCCGCTCGCCTCGCGCGCAAGCACCTCAATCGCCCGCTTCTCAATATCCACTGCCCACACCTCAGGCACGCCCAGCGCGTGATAGTCCTGCAACTTCTCGCTCCAGTACGAATAACTGTCCGACGGCGAGAGGATTTCAATCACCAGATCAGGCGCAAACTCCAGGCGCGGCTGGTTTTGCAGCTGTTCCCAGTCCTGCAACCGCTCGCGCGAGAGGAAAAACAGGTCAGGCTGGCGCGTGCGCACAGGCGCACGACGCACCACAAAATCAAACGGGGCAGTAAGCAGTCTTCCCAGTTTTTTAGCGTTTACAAACGAGCCAAGCTGCTCGATAAGTTTCACAACAATCGTCTGATGTTTCAGAGTTGGTGTCGCCAAGGGTTTCACCTCGCCGTCGATGATTTCGTAGTGCGTGAGGTCTTCAGGCAGGCTCAGATAGCCCTCCCAGTCTACAAGCGTGCGTTGTGTGCTTGGTTGCGCCGTTGTGATTGCCATAGAACACCCCCATCAGAGCGCGGCTTCGCCGCGTTCGCCTGTGCGGATGCGCACGACTTCCGCCACATCCGCGATGAAGATTTTCCCGTCGCCGATTTCGCCCGTCTGCGCCGCTTCGATAATCGCGCTGACGACCTCTTCCACACGCGCGTCGGGCACAACGATTTCGAGCTTGATTTTAGGCAGCAGGTTCAGCGTGTAGGTGCTGCCGCGATATTTCTCGGTGTGCCCTTGCTGGCGTCCGAAGCCGCGCACATCGGTGATGGTCATTCCATAAACGCCGATGTCGTTCAATGCCTCTTTGACCGCCTCGAAGCGGATAGGGCGGATGATTGCTTCGATTCGTTTCATCGCCGCGCTGTGTTTAGTTTACCCCACATAAAGTCGCGCAGCGCGTAGGGCAGGTCGGTACCGATGAGGTCGACGCCTGCGTCCCAGAGGGCTTCCCACACGGGCGGGATGTCGGGCGCGCCCCAGAAGCGGAGTTTGTAGCCTTTCGCGTGCGCGCGTTTCAGGAACTGGTGCAGCTGCTCGCGCTCGGCGTCGGGGAACGCGCCGCGCCCACTCCAGCGGAACAGGCGCGTCCAGCTCTCGCTCACCCACGGCGTCAATGTCGACGGTGCATCGCCCTCCAGGTCGGGCAGGCGTCCGTCGTAGCCGATGAAACGCACACGCTCGCGCGCCAGTCGCTCCAGCGGGATGCGATTGCCCGACAGCACCGCCGTTACGGCGCGCGGATAAACGCGCGTCCCCTCGTAGCGCGTCAGCAGGTCGTCGTAGCGCGACAGGAGTTGGTGCAGGGCGTCGTAGGTCGGCTGCGCGTCGCTTTTGACATCGATGAGCAGGTAGAAATGGGGCGCGTCGGGATAGATGCGTCCCCGAAACTGGCGCGCACGCGCACGCAACGGCGCCAGGTACAGCGATTCCAGCGTGCGTTCAGGGCGCAGTTCATGCAGGTCGTGCCCCACCTGCAGCTGATTGCCCACCAAGAAGATGTCCGCCTCCACACTGCAGAAGCCGCACTCCAGCGCGTCGTGCAGGGGTCGCTTGCGCCAGTAGTCGTTATGGGAGTGCGCGCGGGGCAGGGGCGTCATGGCGATTCGTCGTCGGCGTCTGGCGGCGAGTCTTCGGCGTCGTCGGGGGGCTTGGGCGGCGGAGCGGCGGGCGCCGCGCGCAGGATATGCACGCGCACCTTGCGCCTGCCGAACTGCAGGGCTTGTCGGCGCGTTGCCATGCACAGGTCAATCTTGTGTCCGCGAATGGCGCGCCCCGTGTCGGCGGCAATCGCCATCCCGTAGCCCTCGATGTAGAGGATTGTGCCCAGCGGGATTACGCGCGGATCCACAGCGACCAGCCCATAGCCTGCAGGCAGCCCAGTCGCCGTGCGCCCTGTGCCCGTACCGCCGCCGCTGCGGTGCGGCGTGTACGCGCTTGCGTGCATCTCGAGAACCTTCGTCGTGCGGAACGCCGCGCTCCTGCCGACTGCGCCGCGTGAAGCGATATGCCCATGCACGCCGATTTCATAGATGCGCGGCTGAGGCGGTTCGAGAACCTCTTCGCGCACCTTGACCCTCCGCGTCTCCTTGCCGTTGCGAGAGTAGACGCGCCAGACGACGAGGCTTTCGCCCGGCTTGCCCGCCGTTTTCAGCACCCGATGGCGCGGCGGCAGGCGACGATTCACCTCAAAGAGGGTCGGCGGCGGCGTCTGCACACGCGCCTCCACTGTCTGGACTACCACGCCTTTCTGGCTGGCGCGCGGCTCTTTAGCGCACCCCAGCGCACAGAGCAACATAACACCCATACTCGCCAGCAGCCCGCGCCACAACCTAATTCGCATACTCCTCTTTTGTCGCTGCATCGTTGCCTCCTCTGGCGTTCCGTCTCGCGCCGAAGGGTCGGCGACGGTTGCCGATGCATACCCGCGCGGGGAGCGTACCCCGTGCGCACAAGGGGCAGTATACCCGAAACGGTTTATCCCTTTGCAACGCTACAGGGTTTCTTACAATCCCTCCTGCGGCATCAGGGGGGGCGGGGTGCAGGTACTCTCCAGCGCGACATGCGCCCCCGACGCCGACGAGTCGTTGAACGCCAGCATCGTGTCCAGCACATGGTACGCCAGTTCCCCGTTCAGGCGGTTGGGGCGTCCCTCGTGAATCGCGCGAATCATCTCCGCCAGCCCCAGCCCGCGAGACTGCTCGGCGTAGGGATGGGTCAGAGGCATTTCCTGCCACGCCGACTCGCCCGCTTTGCGCAGCAGCACGGGTCCGCCGAAACCGTTCGGGTCGGGCACGCCAAGCGCGCCTTCCGTGCCGTACACCTCGATACACGGCAGCCGATGCGCCCACACATCGAACGACATAATCACCGTCGCAATCGCGCCGCTGGCAAACTCCACCGCGCCTGTGATATGAGTCGGCGTCTCTACCGCGATGGTCTGCCCATGCTTCGGCTGGCTGGTAATCAGTCGTGTCGGGCGTGTGATTCGGCTGATTCCCGCCACGCGCCGCGCCGCGCCCAGCAGAACGACCAGAGCGGTCAGATAGTACGGACCCATATCGAGCATCGGTCCGCCGCCGACCTCATAGTAGAATTCGGGATTGGGATGCCAGCTTTCGTGTCCGGGGCAGAGCATGAACGCGCCCGCGCCCACCGGCTCACCGATAGCGCCGTCCTGAATGAGCTTCAGGCAGGTCTGGATGCCTGCGCCCAGCACCGTGTCGGGCGCACAGCCGATGTAAACTCCCTTCTGTTGGGCAAGCGCCAGCACCTCGCGCGCCTCGTCGCGGTTCACCCCGAACGGCTTTTCGCAGTAGACATGCTTGCCCGCCTCGACCGCCGCTTTGTTGATGGGCGCGTGCGCCTTCGGGGGCGTCAGGTTCAGCACAACCTCAATCTCAGGATGCTGCAAAAGCGCGTCCACGCTTAACGCTTGGGGCACACCGAACTGCTGGGCGCGTTGCTGGGCTAACTCCGAGTTCATATCGGCGACGGCGACCACTTCAATCTCAGGGAACCCCTGCATCACGCGCAGATACACGGGGCTGATGTTCCCACAACCGACGACTCCGACCTTCATAGCGGGTGTAGTGTACCCGCTTCAGCAGAGCTTCTACTTGACTTAATAAGTTGATCGGGTATAATGGGGATGTGCGTGGCTGGCAGATTCTGCTGCTGATGGCGCTTGTGCTGGGTCATGTGCCCACTGCTGGCTGGCGCGAGGCGTTCAGTCGTCCGCGCTGTAATGTGGCTGTTTGCAGGTGTCGCGACTGTGCAGGCGGGGCGAACTGCTGCTGCGCCCGCGCCCGCACGCCGCTGGAGCAGGCGATGGCGCTGAGTCAGTGCGACCGCGCCGAACAGCAACAACTTGCCCTGACCGTCATGCCGCGCCTTATTATGGCGACGCCGCTTGCTATCCCCGCGCCGCCGCTCGCTTTCATGCCCTATACTCCTCTCTATCTCTTGCCGTTGTCTCGCAGTATCATACCGCGCAGTCCGCCGCCCCGACATCCCTCCAGACAGACCCTATCGCTATGCGCGGGCATCCTGCCCGTGCAGGCGTGTTGAAACTCTCGTTCGAGTGGGCAGCGTGCCCACTGGAGAAACACTGTCTGGAGGAATCACGGATGAAACGCTATGGATTTACACTGATCGAACTACTGATCGTGATTGCGATTATCGCGATACTGGCGGCGATTCTGTTCCCAGTGTTCGCCCAGGCGCGTGAGAAGGCGCGTCAGACGCAGTGCCTATCGAACTCGCGCCAGATGGGGCTTGCTGTACAGATGTATACGCAGGACTACGACGAGGTGCTGCCAACCGTGCGCATGATGGGCACGCCGGGGCAAAGTTGGATTGTGTTGATTCAGCCGTATGTCAAAAACGAGCTGCTGCGTCGCTGCCCGTCGGACAACAGCCCTGCGTGGAACGACTCGCAGAATCCGCGCCTGACCTCGTATGGCTTCAACGCCTACTTCGACCCGTTCCACCCCCCGCACGGCAGCCCGACCAGCCCGCGCCCCGTGACGCTGGCGTCGATTCAGTTCCCCTCGCAGTGTATCTTCTCGGCGGAGCTGGCGGAGCGCAACAGCAAGTACCCTGACATGCTGATTCGGGGCGACCACTTCATGCCGATGTATTGGGGCAGCCCGCCGCGGGTGGTAGATGCGATGATGAGCGACCGCCTGTGGGACGCAACGCGCGGGGTTCCGACCACGCTGGCGATTACGCGCCACAGCGGCGGCGCGAACTATGTGTTCACCGACGGGCATGCGAAGTGGCACAGGTTCGAACAGACCTGGCAGCAGACGCCCGGTCAGCCGCCCACCCGCGACTGGTACGACCCCACACGCGCAGAGAACCTGTAGGGGTTTGCAACGGGTTCCCCCTGCACGCAGGGGGAACCCGCGTATCGGCTCATTCCAGCGTGGTCTGAATCGCCTGCATCACGCGCGCAAGGTCGGGCAGCACGGCGTACTCCAGTTCCGGACAGAACGGGATATGCACATCGTAGCGCGCGACCAGCTGCGGCGGCGACAGCAGCAGGTTGAACCGTTCGGGCGCGCTGGTCATCTCCGTGATGATGGCTTGCCCGAAGCCGCAGGTGCGGTTGTCCTCGTGAATCACCACCAGCCTGCCCGTTTTCGCCAGCGACTGCTCGACGGTCTCCCAGTCAAAGGGAACCAGCGTGCGCGGGTCGATAATCTCCAGCGACACGCCCTGCTGAGCGAACTGCTCCGCCGCCTGGAACGCCAGCTCCAGCGTGTTGCCCCACGCGACGACGGTGACATCGTTGCCTGCGCGGCGGACAGCTGCCTTGCCGAACGGAATCGCGCGGTACGCCGCTACGGGCATCCGCACGCGGAAGATGTGCTTCGGGATCAGGAACAGCGTCGGGTCGTCGTCCTGAATCGCCGCCCAGAACAGCCCCGCGATGTCTTCGGGCGTGCTGGGGATGGCGACTCGGATGCCCGGCGTGTGCGCCCACCAGCCGTCGTTGCTCTGGCTGTGCCACATGCCGCCCGCGGGCAGGTACGCCCCATACGGCGAGTAAATCACCAGCGGGCACTTCCATTCGCCCTTGCTGCGCCAGCGCAGGGTCGCAATCTGCGAGACCAGCTGGTGGAAGCCCGGCGTGATGAAGTCGATGAATTGAATTTCGAACACGGGGCGGTAGCCCATCGCCGCCAGCCCGACCGCCGTGCCTACGATGGTCGCCTCCGCCAGCGGTGAGTTGCGCACACGCTCAGGATACTTCGTACTCAGCCCCTTCGTGAAGCCGAACACGCCGCCTTTGGGGTCTTCGATATCCTCGCCGAACACGACGATGTTGTCGAAGGTCTCCAGCGCGGCGTGGAACGCGCGATTGAACGCGGCGACCATCGTGGTCGGCTCGCGTTCTGGCTCCAGCGGCAGGGGCTGATAGTGCGCGGGCGGCTCGCCGTACAGGTGTTCCAGCACACGCGCCGGGTCGGGCAGGGGCGTGCGTTCCACCTCCTGATAGATGGCGTCCACCTCGCGCGTAATCTCCGCTTGCATCTGTTCGAACTGCTCCTGCGTGAGTGCGCCTTCAGCAATCAGCTGCTCGGCGAGCAGGCGGATGGGGTCGCGTTCGAACATCGACTCAATCTCTTCGGCGGGGCGGTACACGCGGTGGTCGTCTGCGCTGGTGTGCGAACTCAGGCGGTCAATCTCGCACCACAGAATCGTCGGGCCCTCGCCCGCACGCGCCTTGCGAATCGCCTCGCCCGACTTCTCGTACACCTCGTCGGCGTAGCGCCCGTTCACGAACGCCACCCACCGCTCATCGAACACCTGCAGGCGCATCGGCAGCATGTGGCGTGTGGGCGTGCTGATACCGTACTGATTGTCCTCCACCACGAACACGATGGGCAGGCTCTCCTGAATCGCATGGCAGACCGCCTCGTAGAATTCGCCCTGTCGTGTGGCGGCGTCGCCGATGCTACAGACCACCACGCGGTCGTCGCCTGCCAGTTTGACGCCCCATGCGGTCCCCACGGCGGGCAGGCACTGTGCGCCCGTCGGAGTCGCTACAGAAAACACATTCAGCGCGCGCGATGAGTAGTGCGCGGGCATGTTGCGCCCGTCGGAACTGGAACCCGCGCGCGCCATAAAGTCGAGCGCAATCTCGCGGGTGGTCATCCCGCGCGCCAGCATCAGCGCGCGATCGCGATAGGTGGGGAACAGGTAGTCGTCGGGGCGTAGATGATACGCAATCGCCGCTATCGCCTCGTGCCCCATGCCGGGCACCTGAAACCAGCCCTTGCCCTGACGCATCAGGATGCCCTCGCGACGGTCGCCCTCGCGTGAAAGCATCATCGTGCGCAACAGCTCTAACTTCGGGAAACTTGCTCGCTCCATAGTCGTCGGCGTCATTGCCATAGAACCTCCTCTGTCGCGTGTGCGCCTGCCCAGCGCAGGCTGGGGGGATTATACCCGCTGGGCGCCCCCCAACAGATACGCTCCTCTCCCGCGGGGCAGGAGAGGAGCTGGGGATGTGTGCGAGGCGGTTGACGCGCTACTTGCGTTCGTTCAGCCGCTTGATAACATCGTTGGTGATGTCGTTCTCGGCGTAGAGGACTGCCTCCGTGCTGAACACGAGCGCGAGTTTTTTCTCTTTGGCGACCTGCGCGATGGTTTCGCGCACGGCGTTGCGCACCTGCTCGCGGCTCTGCTGAAGCTGTTGTTCCAGTTGCTGGCTGAGCTGCTGGGCGAGGCTCTGAATCGCTTCGCGTCCGACCGCTTCCATCTGCGTGAATCGCTCCAGCGCGGCTTTTTCGGTCTCAGAGGGCTGGGGCTTCTGGCGCAGCTGCTGCAGTTCGCCGGCGCGCTGGCGCGCGGTCTGGGTCAGTTGCTCGGCGCGCTGGCGCTGGGCGTCGTTGAGGTTCTCGGCAAGCAGCAGGTTCACCAGTTCCTGACGCTCCTCGTTGGTCAGCACGATGTTTTCCTGCAGGGTCTGCAGCACGCTGCGGTAGCGCGCCTCCAGCGCCTGCAGCCGCTCGAGGTTGGTTTTTACAAAGGTCGATTCGTTAATCACGCGCTCGTAGTCGACCACGCCGAACGCCTGTGCGTGCGCCGCGACGACGCATCCGAGTGTCAGTAGCCATCCGATGAGTGTTTTCATTCTAACCTCCGTGTCATGTATTGTACTGTGTGTGGGGCGTTAGAAGACCTGCCCCACGCTGAAGTGCGTGCGTCCGCCGTCGCGCCCGATGCCGTAGTCGATGCGCAGGGGTCCCAGCGGGGTGCGCACGCGCACGCCCAAGCCGTAGCCGACTTCGGGGCGAAAGCTGTTGCGCTGGGTGAAGTCGTTCACGCTGGGGTAGCCGCCCCATGCGTGCCCGATGTCCACGAAAAAGACCGCCGTGAACGCCTTCTCGATAGGCTGGCGGTACTCGAAGCTCAGCAGGGCGGCGTTTTTGCCCCAGAATCGGTCTTCGGGATAGCCGCGCAGGGTCTCCGCGCCGCCGATGAAGAACTGTTCAAAAAACGGCACGGTTCCCGAAATCGCGCCGTAGTAGGCGCGAATCGCAAACACCTGTCGCCGATCGTCGGGCTGCGTGCGCCGCCCCTGCGGGCTGTAATACAGACGGTAGTCGATCGACGCGCGCAGGAAGTTCGATTGCCCCAGCTTCACCACGCCCGAATCGAGGAACTGCTGCTCGGCGGAGCGGATGTTGGTGATTCCGGGCTCCAGGCTAAGCGCGAGGTACTGTCCCTGCGCCGGGTCGAGGTCGAAGTCGCGATTGTTGTAGACGCCGCGCAGGCTCAGGCTGGTCAGTGTACCGTCCTGACGAATGAAGCCGCCGCCCGTGTTGGTCGCCACGCGGTTCGTGTTCACATCCTCGGCGCGCAAGCCCACCGAAGCGGTCAAAAAGTCGTTCAGCGGACGCGATAAACCGACGGTTACCCCCCGCCGACGCTCGTCGTACTGCTGCTCCAGATTCGGGTCAAGCTGCCCGCCGAAGAAGTTGGAAGTGAAGCGGTAGATGAGTTTGTTATACAGCGAGACGGACAGTGAGGTGCGATGCCGATCCAGATACGGCTCGGTGAAGAGGATCTCGATGCTGTTCCCGTTGCGTCCGCCGGTGCTCTGGAAGTTGAGACCGACGGTGCGCCCCGTGCCCTGAAAGTTCGTCTCAAAGACCTCCGCCAGCCCAATCAGCCGTCGGCGCGAGTCGATGGCGAAACCGACATTCAGCCTGCCTGTGGGTCGCTCCCTGACGCGCAGGGTGAAGTCGATCACACCCGGCGCCGCCAGCGAGTCTTCGGGGGTAATCTGGTCGAAGTAGCCCGTGTTATAGAGGCGGTTGATGTCGCGCTGGAAGCGCGTGGTGTTGAACAGCTCGCCGGGGCGGGTGCGCATCTCACGCAGGATGACATTCGTGCGCGTTTTGGTGTTGCCCTCCACGCGGATTTGCCCGACGCGCAGCTCGCTCAGCGCAATCGTCAGCACGCCGTTCTCGTAGTCGGGCGGGGTGTAGCCTTCGGGCAGCACCACATAGCCCGCGCGCTGGTAGAGTTCCCGAATCGCGCGGATGTCCGACTCGGCAAAGTTGGTGTTGAAGACGAAGCCGGGCTTGTTGCGAATTACCTCCAGCAGTTGCTCTGCGCTCAGCACCGTGTTGCCCGTAATGCGCACTTCGCGAATCAGCGGGTTCTCCACGACTTCGAACTCGACGCGCACGCCCGTCTCGGTCTGCTCGACGCGCGGGCGCACGGCGCTGAACAGTCCCATCCCCTCGATGACGCGGCGGTCGCTCTCCAGCGTCGTTTCGGAGAACGGCTCGCCGGGCTTGAGGCGCAGCGCGGTAATCACGGCGGTCTCCGAGATGTTGCGCAAGCCGCGCACGGCGACGCTCTCCACGCGCCGCTCCTGGGCGCACCCCAGCAGCACACTCAAGCACAGTATTAAACCTGCCAGCCCGTAGCGATAGGCGTTTCCTGTGAACATCAGCGTTCCTCCTCCTGAACATAGGGCGCGAGGCGCAGGCGCAGCCAGGCGCGGGCGCGCGCGAGGCGACTGCGCACCGCTTCCAGCGTAATCCCCAGCACCTCCGCCATCTCCTCGTAAGACATCTCTTCGTACTCGCGCAGCAGGATAATCTCGCGGTAGTCGGGCGGCATCTGCTGAATGAGCGCGCGCACCTTCTCGACGAGCTCCTGCTGCAGCAGATGCTCTTCGGGCGTCAGTCCCGTGTCGGGCGGGTCCCAGCCCGTTGGCTCGCCCTCGTCGGTGAACTCCAGCGCGGCTAACTCCACCTCGCGTTTGCGGATGCGGGCGCGCTTTTCGAGATGGTCGTTCGCCAGGTTCACCGCAATCCGATAGAGCCATGTGTAGGGCTGCGAGTCGCCCCGAAAGCGATGGAACGCGCGAAAGGCGCGGTAGAAGGTCTCCTGCGTCAGGTCTGCCGCGTCCTCAGGGTCGTTCACCATCCGCAAGAGCAGGTTGTAGATGCGCCGCTCGTAGGTCGCCACGAGCGCTTCGAACTCGATCGATTCATCCATCCATCGCACTCTCGCAACCACGCCCTGCGAATTTAGACTCGTCAGGGCGACAGGCGTTTCACAGGCAAGTATACCCCACTTTTCGTGCTAAAACCAGCGGCGCAGTTTGCGGGCGGTGATGATTTCGGTGTTCATGCCGACCCAGTGCAGGCTGCCCGCATAGCGCCCGTGTTCCATCTTGATACAGCGATCCATAATCACGGTCAGCCCCGCCTGCTCTGCGCACGCCGCCGCCTCGAGATTCACGATGCGCAGCTGGAACCAGACGCACGGCGCGCCCTTCGCAATCGCCTGTTCCACAATCGCGGGGCACTCGTGCGCGGGGCGGAAGATGTCCACCACATCGACCGCGTCGGGAATGCTCGCCACATCGGGGTAGCACCGCTCGCCCAGAATCGTCTCTGCGTTCGGATTCACAGGGATACAGCGGTAGCCCTCCGCCTGCAGGTAGCTCATGACCATGTGGCTCGCCTTGTAGGAGTCGGTCGACGCGCCGACAATCGCGATCGTGCGCGCCGTGCGCAACACGCGCCGAATCGCATCGGGGTTCTGGTAGCGCGCCTGCAGCTCGGGCGGCAGGATGGTGTTCAGCCGAATCGCACACGCAAGGGTCTCCATAGGCTCACTCCTTATCGATGCCCCACAGGGCGCGGTCGAGGTCCCACAGCAGGTCGTCCACCGTCTCCAGCCCGATGGAGAGGCGTATCATTTCGGGACCGATGCCCGCCATCTGCAGCTCCTCGTCGCTCAGTTGCTGGTGGGTGGTGGAGGCGGGATGAATCACGAGGCTGCGCACATCGCCCACATTCGCCAGGTGCGAGAAGAGTTGCAGTCCCTGAATGAAGCGTTTGCCCGCCTCGCGCGCGTCGACGCCTGCGGGCGGTTTAATTCCGAACGAGAAGACCGCGCCCGGTCCGAGAGGCGTGTATTTTTTCGCAAGCGTGTGGTGCGGATGGTCAGGCAGCCCCGCGTAGGCGACCCACGCCACGCGCGGATGCTCCGCCAGAAAGCGCGCGACGACGTGCGCGTTGGCGACATGGCGCTCCATACGCACCGAAAGCGTCTCCAGCCCCTGTATCAGCAGAAAGGCGTTGAACGGCGACAGGCACGCGCCCACATCGCGCAGCGTCTCCGCGCGGAGCTTCATCAGGAAACCGTAGTGCCCGAAGGTTTCGTAGAACTTCAGCCCGTGATACGCGCCCGACGGCTCGGCGATGGTCGGGAAATGGCTGTAGTCGAACTTGCCCGATTCGACCACCACGCCCGCGATGGAGTTGCCGTGCCCGCCGATGAATTTCGTGGCGGAATGCACTACAATCGTCGCGCCCCACTCCATCGGGCGGCACAGGTACGGCGTGGCGAAGGTGTTGTCCACAATCAGCGGGATGCGGTGCGCGTTCGCCAGCTGCGCCAGCCGTTCAATGTCCAGAATCGAGCCTTTCGGGTTGCCGACGGTCTCGCCGTACAGGGCGCGCGTGTTCGGGGTAATCGCGCGTTCCCACGCCTCGAAATCGCTCGGATCGACGAAGCGCACGGTCACGCCCATCTTCTGGAAGGTGTGCGTGAACTGGGTGGTCGTGCCGCCGTAGAGGTGCGCGGAGCTGACAATCTCGTCGCCGGGCTGCAGCAGGGTGTAGAAGGTGAGGAACTGCGCCGCCATGCCGCTGGCGGTCGCCACCGCGCCCGTACCCCCCTCCAGGCTGGCGATGCGCTCCTCGAACACGGCGGTGGTCGGGTTCATGATGCGCGTGTAGATGTTGCCGTACTGTTTGAGTTCGAACAGTTGCGCCGCGTGGTCGGGGTCGTCGAACACGAACGAGGTGGTCTGATAAATCGGCACGGCGCGCGCCCCAGTGTAGGGGTCGGGGATATGCCCGGCGTGCAGCATGCGCGTTTCAAAGCCGAATTGTCGCGGTTCTGCGCTCATGTCGGGCACAAGTGTACCTCACGGCGCAATCTGTACGGGGCAGCCGATAGAGGGACGCACACGGCAGCTCATTCCCCTTGAAGCAGGTCATTCAGCAACGGCGCATTTCCGATCCAGCTGATGTAGAGGCGCTCACGCGGGCGCGTCATCGCGGTATACAGCAGGTTGCGCTCGCGCATTAGGAAGTCGTCGCGCGTATCAGGATGGTTCAGCTCGCCGACCTTGAGCGGGAACTGGTGCGCCGCGACGATGGCGACCGCGCGGAATTCCAGACCTTTGATCGCGTGCGCCGTGCCGATGTTGATTTCGTACTCTGCCGCCGTCCGTCCCTCGCCAATCGGGCACGCTGTTAGCCCCAGTGTGCGGAGCAGATGCGCGGTCAGGTTGTTCACATCGTCATGTGTGCGGCTCACAATCGCGATGTGGCGGTACTCGATGCTCTCTGCGCGGCAGCGCTGCACCCATTCGAGAAGCTTCTCCGCCTCGTCCTGCGGGCTTTTGCAGGGGCGCAGCTCTGGACGCTGGCTGGGGTTGCTCAGGCACGGGATGGGACGCCAGCCCTCCTGAAGGGTCTCCTGCAGCACTTCAGGGTCGTCCATCAGTTGCGCCAGCTCAATCTGAAGCGTTTCGGGCAGGACGCGCTCCGCCGCCTGCTGAATTTCGAGCGTGTTGCGATAGTTGATACGCAGGCGTCGGCTGCGCCCGCGCACATCGATGCCGTACTCTTTCCAGGGCACGCTACGCGCGTAGATGCGCTGCGCTGTGTCCACGCAGAAAAAGAGATTGTCGGGCTTGTCGGCAGGCGCCAGCGCACGGAACAGCGCCATCTGCGCGGGTCCAAAATCCTGCGCCTCGTCCACCAGCACGCAGCGGAACGGCGGCTTGCGACTGAAGTGCCTCGCCAGCTCGTAGCACGCCTGATTAGGCGTCATAATCCCTGAATTGCGCAGGCGCGTGCGCATCTCCTGAAACACCTGCCAGAGCAGACGCCGCGTGTTCGGGTCCAGCGCCCGTCCCCGCCCGACGCGCTGGAACTCAAGGTACTCCTGCTCCGTGCGAATGCCCCATGCGTCGACGACCTGCTCCCACTCCTGCCAGATGAAGTCGGGCGACAGGTGCGCCGCAGGCGACTGGGCGCATATCCGAGTGAATTCAATCTTTTCTTGCAATTCCCTCGAATTATAGATAACACTGACATTTCCGAAGCGCGTCTGGAGCGCGGTTTTCAGAAACTCGTCCAGATGTTGAATTGTCAGGGTGTTCGGTTTGCGTCTAAATAGTTTCTCGGCGCGTCGCTCCAGCTCGCGGGCAAGGCTTTCCGTGAAGGTGGTCAGAAACACCTTCTCGCCGCTGTAGCGTTCCACGAGCGTTTTCGCGCGGTGGAGCGCGACAATCGTTTTACCCGTGCCCGGACCGCCTGTGACGCGGGCGGGACCGGCGAACTCCTGCTGTGCGGCGTCGCGCTGAGTCGCGTTGAGGAATACCAGCCAGCTCTCCCACGGGTGCTGGAGGTAGTTTTCCAGTTCTTCCAAGTCTCTGGGCTGCCAGAGCAATCCCTTGCGGAGGGATTGCTCAATCGCACTGTGAATCGTGGGCACTATATGTGCAGGCGGCATTAGTTTCTGGATGGCATACCCACTGCTGAGCAGCATTAAGCGCTCGTATGTCGGCTCGCTAATCTGATTCTGCTCACGGAGAGCGGTAAGGAATGCATCGAGCTCCTCACGGGGGGTCGTGCGCAGTTCGTCTACAATCCTGTGCGGCGCGCCCAGAGCGACCAGCTGTTCGGGCGTGTAGCGCGCCAGCGGGCAGCGTTCAAAGTCAAGCGAGGGCAAATCTTCTCCAACGCCTACCTCGTCGCCGATTTGGGGTATCTCTTGCTCCAGCAGTTCGCGCCGCAGCACCTCGAATTCGCCGTGTGGGGTGTAGTGTGGCTTATTACGCTCTGCCCAGCGGTAGGCGTCGTCGTGAGGCCCCACATAGCAAAGTACACGGTAGCCGTTCTCCTCATAAAAGATAACCCGATACCCGCTGGCGTTGTCCAGTCGCACAGAGCGCCACGGCTCAGCTTCCAGCTTCTCGTAGCGAAGATTGGCTGGGGGAATGCGTTGTTTCAGCCCCTCACTCACTTTCGCAAGCGCTCTTCGCTGCTCCATGTCCAGTTCCTCAACCGCCTGCATAAAGCCCTTCTCGTAAGGGAGCCGCATTTCAATCTGTTGTTCCATCGTCATCCTCCTGCAAGTGAAGGTTGCCGAATCGCTGAATGTGTTTCGCCGCTGCATGCGCCAGGCGATCGACGAGTTGTAATTGTTCGTTGGAGTCTTTCTGGAGGTAGACAACCTGCACGCCGATTCCCTCAGCGAGTGCTTTGGCTGTCGTGTAGAGTGGTTTGATATTGCTTGCCTTAACTCGATACTCGCCAGTCCACTGTTTGCTGAGCGGCTCGCAGTCGGTGTAGACGGTCAGGCGCTGCACGCCCAGTCGACGCGCCTCTTCGAGACAGCGCACCAGCGCGTGGTATTCGGCGTAGTTGTTGGTCTGCAGTCCAATCGGTTCGCAGATGCTGGCAAGCAGATGCCCCGCGGCGTCAAAGATTTGCACCGCGATAGCGGCGTAGGTGGGATTCTTGAGCGACGACCCGCCGATGTAGGCAACCGCCTGCATATCGGTTTTATACGCCGCGCCGACGGATTTTCCTGCTATGTGAATGTGAACATAGGTATAATTCTTGGGGACGATGACGCAGTTGCAGATAACACTCGAGATACCCTGTGCTAACGGCGTCCAACCAGTGCAGGTAGGGGTTGCGTACTGGGGGGAAGTGCTTGCGCCCTCCAACCCGTTCGCTGAACTGGTGGGGGAGGCGTTCGCGCGCATGGTTCCCGACGAGTGCTATCAGAAGTATCAGCATCTGGCGACGCGACTGGAACAGAACGCGCCGCTGATGCTGGAACGGACGCTGCTGCAGCAGAACGCCCAGCATGAGGATGCGCAGGTGCGCCGATTCTGGGGGGAGTTTCTCAACGCGCTGGATGCGATGGAATCGGCGGCGCGGCAGACTCTGGCAGACCCCGACGCCCCGGAGCAGGCGCGTGTGTGGGCGACGGCAGTCGCAGGCGCGCCGACGGCTATTGCCGACCTGATAGACGCGATTCCTGTGAGCCGCTGGGCGTGGGGCAATCAGCTCTGGCTGCTGCGCCGCGCCCTCAGGAACGATACGAGCGTCTGGAAGTTCCTGTGGGACGCACTTCCGCGATTGCGCGACTCGCTTCAGGAGCCTGCTTCGCTGGTTGCGCTTGCGATGGGGCTGGGGCAGTCGAAAAGCGATTACGCCTGGGATGTGCTGGAGCCAGTGCTCGCCCATCCCGACGCCAGCGTGCGCACGGCGGCGACTCAGGCAGTGGCTCAGTTGAAGGAGAGTCGCGCGCGCGACCTGCTGCGCGCCCGCCTGCACGCCGAACCAGAGACGCCCGTGATTCACGCGATTGTTGAAGCGCTGGGCGCGGTCGGCGAGGCGCAGGACGCGCGCACACTTATCGATTATGCCTTTGAGCATCCGCACGCGCGCAACCCCGTGCGCAACGCGCTGACGCAGATGGGAACGCTGGCGCTGCCTGCCATAGATCAGACCCTGCAGGATACCTTCGACGACACGCTGAAGGAATTGCTGATACAGACGCTGCAACAGATAGACCGTCCCGAGGTGGTTCCTCCGCTGAAGCGGATGGTAAACCCTCATCAGAAGCCGCGCGTGCGCCTGCAGGCGGTTCGTGCGCTGCGCGCGCTCAGATACAACGAATCGCTTCCCCCGCTGACGCTGGCGCTGGGGGATGAGGACTACTCCATCCAGCGTGAGGCGCAGCAGGCGCTGGTGGAACGCGGGATGGACGCCGCGCCTGTGCTGCTGGACGCCATCCAGCAGCCCGCCCAGTGGGAACCCAGGATGCGTTTCTCGGCGCAGTGGCGTGCGGGGCAGGCGTTGGCGGCAATCTGCAGCGGCGATGAGTCCATAAAGCAGGAGTTGATGGCGCTTGCCGAAAGCTACGACCTGAACCAGCGCTGGGTCGCGCTCACGGCGCTGCGCTACGCTGACTACCCCGACATCGGCGACTGGATGGCGAATCAGCTGTATGGCTCCCCAGACACCATCCAGCTCGAATGCGCCATGTACCTGCGCAAGTATCCAACCCCCACCGCCATCCCCGCCCTGATGGACGCTGTGCGCGATTGCGACTCTGCGGTGCGCGCCGCGCTGGAAGACGCTGTCGCCGCCAGTGGAGTGGCGGCAATCCCTGTAATCCAGCGGCATTTCGCAGAGTGGCAAACTTTTGCACAGAGGCAGAGCCTAACACGCATCCTGCGTCAAATCGGGCATCCCGCCGCTTGCAGTCTGCTGGAGCAGCTGGCGAACGATTCGGACGAGCGTATCGCAGGCGCGGCGCAGGAAGCTTATCAGCACATCTGTTCAGGAGACGACCGATGACCTTTCAGGAAATCAACACTCTGCGCAAGCAGGGACACCTTCAGGAGGCGTATCAGGCGGCGTGCGAGGCATTGAAACATGACCCCGACAGTCTCTGGCTGCGACGCGCGAAGGGATGGGTGCTTTACGACCTGATCAAGCGCGAGCTGCCCAATATCTCTGGCGAATTGGACGACGCCGACGATGAGCCAGACGCTTCCGTAAATCTGGCGCGAATCCAGCGCTACTTCAACGAGTTTCGCGAGCTGAACCTGATGCCCCCTGAAGAAACCATGCTGCGCTCGCATATGTTGCGCCTAGCAACGAAGGCGCAGCGTGCGGGCTGGCTTGGTTTCGTGGACTTCGTGGAGTGGTGGAATCTGGATATGCTCACGGACGAAGACTGCCAGAGCCAAACCCTCGAGAACGGTCAGACGCTGCCGAGCCTGGAGGCACTGACGCTCTATGCGCTGGGACGTGCGCTGAAACAGCTTGCGCCCGACGACAGCCGTGCCGCGTGGGTGCATGAGCGTCTGCTGACAGGCGCAGCGCGCTATCCCGACGACATCTGGCTGCAACGGGCGCGGAGCCTTGTGCTTTTGCAACAGGGCGACCTTGCAGGCGCGCGCGACGCCCTGCTGCAGGTACTGCGTCGCAAGCCGCGCGAATACTGGCTCTGGCGCGACATGGGCGAACTGCTTGTGCCTATTGACCGCGCGACTGCCATTCAGTGCTACCTGCACGCCTGCACTCTGCAGCGTGACGTCAGCAAACTGGTGGGCGTCTATCAGCGACTGGCGCAGCTGCTCGCTGAAGACGCCCGCTACGCCGAAGCCGCATGGTTCGCTAAGCGCGCGCATGAGGTTCGCACACGCGAAGGCTGGTCAATCCCCCAACCGCTGCATGCGCTGCTGCAATCGGATTGGTACGCCGCGCACGCCAATGCGCCCAAGCCCGCAATCGACACGCAGGGGTTCGCCCGCATGTTTTTGCAGGGTATCTCCGAAGCTGACCTCCAGCACCGACAGGCGATTCTTGACCACCATAACCTGCAGAAGCAAATCGCCTACTTCCTCTGGTCGCCGCGCGAGGGCGCTCCCGTGCCTTACAAGCAGTTCCCTGAGGTCGCCGACGCGCCTGTGGGGAGCATGGCGCAGCTTGAGATGGTCGAGCGTGAGGGAGGCTATCGTATCGTGCGCTGCATGCTGACGCCCTTCGTGCCGATAGAGGGCTTCGCGTTACAGGCGTGCGGGGTGTTCAAACGCCAGCCCGATAAAAACTTTGGCTTCGTACACACCGATACGGGCGAGCGCTACTTCGCGCCGCCAGCAATCGCGGGCAATCTGCCAGATGGCGCGCCTGTTGAAGCCATCTGCGTCTACAAGCACAACCCGAAACGCAACGAGGAGAGTTGGGTCGTGATACGCCTGACGCCGATAGAGTGAAGGTTCACTCACGGCGCAATCTGTACGGGGCAGCCGATGGGCAGGAGCATATAAAGCAGTTCAATATGCGCATCGTCGACGGCGATGCAGCCGAGCGTCCAGTCGCGCCCTGCGCCGCCGCCGTGAATGCCAATCGCCCCGCCGAGCGGCGTGTCCCACGGCGGGCACTGACCCGCGCGAATCGCCGACTCAATCGCCGCGCGTTGCGCTGCGTCAATCCGCCCTGCCCGATAGCCCGCCTGCGCGTCGAGGGCGCTCGGGTAGCTCAGCCCCAGAAACAGATAAAACCGACGGCTGACATGCTTTTCGCACACAAAGTAGTCGCCTTCAGGGGTCTTGCGGTCGCCTTCGCGTTGCTTGTGCCCTTCGGAGGCGCGGCTGAGCGCAATCGGGAACTCGGCGACGGGCTTGCCCCGCTCCAGCAAGATCAGGCGGCGCGCGCCCTTCTCGATGCGCAGGGCAGGCTGCTGCAGGGGATACGACAGCCCGCGCGCCGTGCAGAACGCGCGCGCCTGCGCCTCCAGCCGTCCCCAGTCGGGTTCAGGCGTTGGACGCAGCCATATCCACGCCCCGTACGCCAGCCCCACGAGCAGAATCAGCACACTCCAGCGCGCGGCACGCTTCACACCCACACTATACCCGCGCGCCCGTCAGGTACAGTTTAGGGTGATGGCGCGCGCACGAGCGCAGTATGTGTGTACGGCGTGTGGCTACGCGACGCCGCGCTGGATGGGGCAGTGCCCGGAGTGCGGCGCGTGGAACACACTGCAGGAGGAGATGGTCGCCCCTACCCGTCCCGCGACGGTACGCGAGCGGGCGCGCGCCGCGCCAACCACCCCCGCGCGGGCGCAACCGCTCGCCGCGATGCACGAGACCGCCGAAACGCGCCTGCCGACGGGCATCGACGAGTTCGACCGCGTGCTGGGCGGGGGCGTCGTGCCCGGCTCGCTGATTTTGCTCGGCGGGGAGCCGGGCATCGGTAAAAGCACGCTATTGCTGCAGGCGGCGCACGGACTGGCGCAGCACGGCGCGGTGCTGTACCTGACGGGCGAGGAGTCGTTGCGCCAGCTGCAGATGCGCGCCCGACGCCTGCACACGCTCCGCCCGAACCTGCACGCCGCCGCAACCGCCGAGCTGGAAGCCGCGCTCCAGCTGATTCAGACCGAGCAGCCCGTCGTCGCCGTTATCGACTCGGTGCAGACGCTCTACACCACGCAGATTGACAACCCGCCGGGCACGGTCGCGCAGGTGCGCGCGTGCGCCACCGCCCTGCAGCAAATCGCCAAAGAGCAGGAGGTCGCGCTGTTCCTGATCGGGCATGTCACCAAAGAGGGCGCGATAGCAGGACCCAAAGTGCTGGAGCATCTGGTGGATGTGGTGCTGTATTTCGAGGGCGACCCGCAGGGGCTGTTTCGGGTCTTGCGGGCGAGCAAGAACCGCTTCGGGGCGACGGACGAGGTGGGCGTGTTCGACATGCAGGCGGAGGGGCTTGTGCCCGTGCCGAACCCGTCGGAGCGGCTGCTGGCGGAGCGGGCGAGCGACGCGCCGGGCTCGGTGGTGTTCCCGCTGCTGGAGGGCAGCCGCGCGATGCTGGTGGAGGTGCAGGCGCTGACCACGCCGTCGTTTCTGAACACGCCGCGTCGGGTGATTACGGGGCTGAGCTATGAGCGGGTGAGCCTCGTGCTGGCGGTGATGGAGAAGCGGCTGGGCTTTCGGATGCTCTCGCACGATGTGTTTGTGAACGCGGCGGGCGGCGTGCGCGTGTATGAGCCTGCCGCGGATCTGGCGGTGCTGGTCGCCGTCGCGTCGGCGATGCGCAACCGTCCGTTGCGTCCTGACCTGGTGGTGTTTGGCGAGGTGGGGCTGGGCGGCGAGGTGCGCGGCGCGCCCCGTCTGGAGGCGCGGCTGCACGAGGCGGCGCGGCTGGGCTTCCGCCACGCGATTGTGCCCCGCAGCAACCTGCAACGCCCGCACGAGCGACTACCGCTCACCGCGCTGCCCGCGCGCACGGTGCAGGAAGCGGTCGGGCTTGCGCTCGGCGACACGCGCGCCTCACGCCCAGAAGCGGACGCCGACGAATCGCCCTTCGAGTGAGCGACGCTCAGCGCATGCCCATGTTCCCTTCCAGGTCGCCCATCATGCGCGGGGGCGGCGCGCCGTTGGTGCTCGGCTCGTAGAGGTGAACCTCCGTGCCAAAGCGCGGTTTGGCGAACGGCAGGTGCGTGCTGCCCCGCGCCAGAATGTGCAGGTAGTTCGCGCTGTCGCCCTCATACGGCGCGCCGTGATTCCACGGTACCCACGAGCGCGCGTTGCAGTAGTGGTTCACAAACGCCCGACGCCAGCGATCCGTCGTGCGGTTCGGATACGAGCGGTGCAGAATATGCCCATCGAAAAACAGCACATCGCCTGGCTCCAGCGGCACAGGAATCGGCGGCGGGTACTTGCGCACGATGTGTGTGAGCGTGTTCACCTCGTCGTCTAAGTGGCTCACATTCTGCACCTCGTGCAGGTCGTCAAAGGCGTTCACCGCCTGCACATGGGCGTAGGGGATCGCGTCGGGCGGGTAGATGGGTTCACAGTGCGAGCCGGGTACCACCCACAGGCAGCCGTTCTCCTCATCGGCAGGCTCCAGCGCCAGCCACGCGCCAATCAGCGTGTCGGGATAGGTGGTGATGTAGCACGAGTCCTGATGCCAGCCCTGTCCGCCCGTGCCTGGGGGGTTGTGGAACAGCATCGTCTGCAGCGCCAGCACATCGGGTCCGATCAACGCCTCCAGCACATCAAGAATGCGCGGGTGCAGCAGCCCCCACTCGGCGGTGGCGTCGACGCGATGCAACTGATGCACGCGCGACGGGTTCGGCGACCATGTGCCCTCGCGCCGCGTCTGGTGTTCCCACTGCTCCACCGCCCAATCGTGCAAACGGGCGACATCTTCGGGCGACACCAGATTGCGCACAATCAGGTAGCCCTCGCGGCGATAGTGAATGTATTCGTCCACTCTGACCTTATAGCGGTCGGCGCGCTCCACAGCTTTCGGCAGGTACGCCATAGTATGCCAATTATAGCCCAATTTCTATCGCGACGGGTACACTTGGGGTGGTGATTACGCTCTCCAACGGCGAACGGATAGAGTTTCTGACGGGCAGCGGCGCGCTGGGGTTCGATGGGCGCGGCTGGTGGTGGGAGTACCCCCTGCGCTGGGTGGGGCTGCTGAACCCGCGTGAGTTTACCATTGTGGTCAAGACGCTCACGCTGCGCCCACGCGCGGGCAACCTGCGCTGGTACGCCCCGTGGCGCTGTGTGCGCCTGATTCGCGGCGGCGCGGTGAACGCCGTCGGGCTGACCAATCCCGGCATCGACTGGTGGATTCGCGCCTGCTATCCGCGCATGCGACGGATGGGGCTGCAGACCATCGTGTCCGTGTTCCCCGAAAGCGTCGAGGAGGCGCGGGCGTTCGCCGACAAACTGCGCGGGCTGCAGATTGCGGGCGTGGAGTTGAACGCCTCCTGCCCGAATGTGGCGCACTGCGAATCGGATGCGGTCGCGCATGTGCGCGCCGTTGCCGAATCCCTGCGCGCGGCGGGGCATCCGCTGATTGTCAAGGTCGGCTACGACCAGCCCTATGTGGCGATTGCGCAGGCGGTGGAGGGGCTTGCCGACGCGATTCATGCGATTAACGCCGCGCCGTGGCGGATGGTGTTCGGCGAGCGTCCGTCGCCGCTGGCGCGGCTGGGCGGGGGCGGCGTGTCGGGCGAGCCGCTGCGCCCCCTCGTGCGCGAGGCGGTGCAGCAACTGCACGCGCACACGCGCCTGCCGATTATCGCGGGCGGTGGGATTTACACACTTCAGGATGTGGAAGACCTCTGGGCGCTGGGCGCGCGCGCGTTCAGCATCGGCACACTCTTTCTGCGCGCGCCGTGGCAGCCCAACCGCCTTGTGCGCGCATGGCGCGCCCGCCAGCACGATTCGAGTGAGCCTGTAGGGATAAAGCTCTAATCCCGTCTGCGCGACTGGTATTAAAAGGAAGCAGCCTCCTGAAAATCAGGAGGCTGCTCTGTGTACAGGGTTGTGAAGCGGCTTAGAACTTCACGCTGAGCGTGGTGGCAGCCACCGCGCCGCTGTTCTTGCCAGCCGCCGGACCGCCGCTGAACGCCGCGACGCCCTTGCCGTCGGTGTCGAGGATCTGGTACAGCACATTCAGCGCAGCGTTCTCGCCGAGGTTGTAGCCGACGCCGAGCGTGAAGTAGTTCCACACAGGCTTCGGCGAACCCGCAATCGAGCCGATCTTCCAGAACACGCCCTCGTAGTTGAGCGACACATTCCAGCGCTCGGACAGGCGATAGTCGACGCCCGCCAGCACCTGAATGAGCTCGTCGTCCGTGCCATAGCCTCCCACGACTCGACCAGTACCTTCCAGGAATGTACCCTTCAGGTTGACCTTCAGGTCTTCCGAGGCGGTGTAGTTCACGCCCGCGTAGAAGCCGCGCAGGTCGGAGGGATTGTACAGGTAGCCGATGCGTCCCCAGCTACCCGGCGCCGCGAAGTACGGGCGCACCTCGCGATAGCCTGCCTTGATTCCCAGGTTTTCGCTGAAGTTGTAGCCGATGTTGGCGTCCAGCGCCCAGTTCTCGCTATCCAGCACATTGCTGGTGTCGTTCATGAAGTTGCTTTGCGCGTACTCGGCGCCGATGGTGAACCCGGCGAACTTCGCCTTCACATCCGCGCCGAAGACATCCACGCGGTCGATGTTCGCAGCGACAACGCCCGAGGGCACGAAGGTGAAGCTCTGCCCAGCACCGATACCCGCCGCATAGTAGGTGGCGCCGATGGTCAGGCTGGTGTCCTCGCCGCGGATGGCGTCAAACTCCAGGCGCGCGCCCGCCATCTGCTCCATCGAGGCAGAGGTGGTCGAGTTGTGGTTCTGGAAGCCCAGAGTGTTGAACACGCCGTTGTTCGACTGCTGGTTCACCTGCGCTGCCCAGAGGTTCAGGCGGAAGGTGTCGAAGTCGAAGTCCACCGCGCCGCCGTCGATGCGGAACGCGCCGTCGCTGTAGCGATCGAAGTTGAGGTAGTAGTCAGGCTTGATGCGCTGCAGGGTGAACGGCGTAATCTTCGCCGGGTAGCGACCAACGGTCACATTCACCTTCGCGCCGAACAGGTCGATCGGCGCCTTCACAAACGCTTCCCAGATCACGATGTCGGTGTTGCCGACGGTGTAGGGACCGCCGAAGGTGGTCAGCGCCGACTTGCCCGAACCGCCCACATAGGGCAGGTAGTTGCCGAGAATGAAGGTGGCGGAGCCGGTGACATCGTCGTTAATCTGCCCACTGAAGGTCAGCCCCAGCTCGTGCGTGACCGCGATCGACTCCAGCAGTTTGCCTGAGCCGAGGGTCGTGCGGTTGAAGGTGTAGACATCTTTGCCGTCGATGCTGTGCGCGCCGTAGACGCCGAAGGTCAGGTCGCCGCTCATTTTGAACTTGTCTTCCTTGCCCTCGAGCGCTTCCACGCGGGCGCGCAGCGACGCGAAGTCGCGCTTCAGCGTGTCGACATCGACGCCCAGCCCTGCCAGCTCCTGCTGGAAGGTCTGCGCCAGTCGCTGCAGGGTCTGAATCGCCTCGTTAAGGCGCTGCATTTCCTGCACCTGGTTGCGCAGTTCGTTGATCTGGTTCTGAAGCTGGGTGGTGTCCACCTGCTGCCCGCCACCACTGGGGCGGTTCGCAAGCTCGGCGATGCGTCGGTCGAGTGCGCGCAGTCGCTCGTCGATGTTGCGGTAGGCGCGCGCAATCGCCTGCGCAAACTCAGCACGGGTCATGGTGCGATTCGGGCGGAAGGTGCCATCGGGGTAGCCCTCGATGATGCCCAGCTGCACCAGCTGCTCAATCGACTGATACGCCCAGTGCCCAGGCGGGACATCCCGCATCTGAGCGAAGGTCAAGCCTGTAATCAGGCTCAGACCAGCCACACTGATGAGTAAACGCTTCATAGAAGCATCCTCCTCCATGAGTTTAGATTGAAGGACGATTCTGGAGCGCTTGGGAAGGGACGCATTCAGCCGTTCCGAGGTTTCCTGAAGCGCATTCCCTTGCGCACGCCGAATCTCCTTCTGCAAGTATATTACCCAATTGCGTGCGAAAAAGTCAAGGGGTTGCCTCGATCATCAACGCCCGTGCAATCGCGCCTGCCAGGCGTGCATTTGCCTGAAGCAGCGCGCGGTTGACCGCGAGCGTGCGCCCGTCGCTGAGCTGCGCCAGCCGCGCCAGCAGCCATGGGGTCGTCGCCGCGCCTGACACGCCCGCCGCCGCACACTCGCGGGTCGCTTGCTCAATCAGCGCGTCCAGCTCGGCGCGTGGGAGCGCGTACTCGGCGGGCGGCGGCTGCACGACCAGCATCGCCGTTCCCAGCGTGCGGTGCGCCTGCCATAGCCCGACCAGCGCGTCGACATCGCCGACCGTCGCATCGACGCGCAGCCCCGTATGCGCTGTGTAAAAGCCCGGCAGCTCGTCCGTCTGGTAGCCGACAATCGGCACGCCATGCGTCTCCAGCCATTCGCGTGTGGCGGGCAGATCCAGAATCGCCTTCGCGCCCGAACAGACAATCAGCATCGGCGTGCGCGCCAGCACGGGCAAATCGCCGCTGATGTCGCGCCCGTCGCGATGCACGCCGCCAATCCCGCCCGTCGCCATCACCTCGATCCCCGCCCAATGCGCCAGATAGACCGTCGCGGCGACGGTCGCGCCCCCAGTCAACCGCATGGCGCGTGCGATGCCCAGATTGTGCAGCGCGATTTTGGACGGCGCGGGGTACTCCGCCAGCCAGTCCAGTTCGGCGTCGCTGATCCCAACGCACGGCGCGCCGTTCAGCACGGCGACGATACGCGGCGTCGCGCCCGATTCACGCACGGCGTGCGCCATCTCGCGCGCGGCGTCCCGATTCTGCGGGCGGGGCAGACCGTGCGTGATGACCGCCGATTCCAGCGCGACACACGCTTCCCTGCGCAGTTCCATCGCCCAGAGGATACCCCGCGCGCCGTTTCCAAAAGCAGGAATTCGGGCAGATGCGCATATTAATAGGGCGTTATGGCGCGGTTCCCTTACGGCGCATCGGCAGGCGTGATGGCGGGGCTGGCGCTCGCCAGTGGCGCGTATCTCGCGGCGCGCCGCGGGCAGCAATCGCGCAGCGACCTGCGCCTGTGGACCTTCGCCAAGCCGCACGGCGACGCCTACCTCAAGATGCTGCCTGACTTCCTGCGCCGGCATCCGGGCGTGTCGGTGGACATTCAGATTGTGGCGGGCGAGGCGGTCACCTCGCGCCTGCAGGCGGCGTTCTGGTCGAACCTCGATGTGCCCGACCTCGCGGAGGTGGAAATCAGCTGGGCGGGCAGCTTCTTTCGCGGCAGGCTGGAGAGCATCGGCTTCCGCGACCTGACCGAGCGCGTGCGTCGGACGGGCTTGTGGGAGCGGGTGGTGCAGACGCGATTCGCTCCCTACACAACGCGCGGACGTATCTTCGGCATCCCGCACGATGTGCATCCTGTGATGCTGGCGTATCGGCGCGACCTGGTGGAAAAACTCGGCATCGATGTGGACGCCCTGCGCACATGGGACGAGTTCGTGGAGGTGGGCAGGCGCGTCACGATTCCGGGCAAGCGGTTTATGATGGAGTTGCCGCCTGAAGGGCTGTCAGTGCTGGAAGCGATGCTGTTCCAGCGGGACGGCGGCTACTTCGACGCGCAGGGCAACTGCACGCTGGACAACGAGATTGCCATCGAGACGATGCGCTACTATGCGCCGCTGGCAGCGGGCAAGGGGCGTATCGGCAACGACCTCGGCGGCGGGCAGATTTTCACCCGCGCGCTGGAAGACGGCTACTACCTGTTCATGATTGTGCCCGACTGGCGCACGAAAACGATCGAGCAGGATGTGCCCAAAGTGGGGGGCAGGATGGCGCTGGCGCCGCTGCCTGCCTTCACGCCCGGTGGACGGCGCACCAGCACATGGGGCGGCACGATGATTGGCGTCACGAAACGCTGCGCCGACCCCGACCTCGCGTGGGAGCTGATGATGCATTTCTACTTCAACAAGGAGGCGCTGGCGGAGCAGTTCCGCAACACGAATATCCTGCCGCCCGCGCGCGATTTGTGGGACCATCCCGCCTACGACGAGCCGCGCCCGTTCTGGAGCAATCAGCCACTGGGCAGGCTGTTTGCGAACCTCGCGCCGCAGACCCCGCCGCAATACACCAGCCCCTACATCGGGCTGGCGAAGGCGAAGCTGAGCGAGGCGCTGATTGCCTGCGTGCGCTACTACGACCGCTACGGCGCGCGGGGCTTCGACGGCTTTGTGCGCCAGCAGATGGCGCGCGCCGCCGCCGAAGTGCGCCGCCAGATGCGCCGCAACCCGTACCTCCATGAAAACGCCTGACGCCCTCACGCACGAGACGACCGCCCGCCCTGCGACGCGCCGACGCCGCCCCCCGCGCCGCGACAAACTCGCCCCCTACCTGTTCGTTGCGCCGTTCCTGATTCTGTTTCTGGTGTTCGGCGCGTACCCGCTCCTCAAAAGCGTCGTGCTGGCGTTTTATATCACCAGCGGTCCGCGCGATCAGGTGTTCGTTGGGCTGGAGAATTTCCGATTCCTGCTCACCGACCCCGACTTCTGGAAGGCGGTGCGCAACACGGTGGTCTACACGCTCTGGTCGCTGGCGTTGCAGATCCCGCTTGCGCTGGGGCTGGCAATCCTGCTCAACTCGCGCTGGGTCAGGGGGCGCGAGTTCTTCCGCCTCGCGTTTTTCTCGCCGAACCTGGTGGGGCAGGTGTTTGTGGGTGTGCTGTTCAGCGTGCTGTTTGTGCCGCAGTACGGGCTGGTGAACCGATTTTTGCATGCGACGGTGGGCGCGCCGCTGGACACCCGCTGGCTGAGCGAGCCGAGCCTGATTATGCCCGCGCTGGTGCTGACCAGCCTGTGGATGTATGTCGGGATGCACATGGTCTACTTTCTGGCGGGGCTGCAGACGGTGGAGCGCGAGCTGTACGAAGCGGCGCAGCTGGACGGCGCAGGCAACTGGGGGCAGTTCTGGCATGTCACCCTGCCCGGCATCCGCCATGTGCTGATTTTCGTGGTGATTATCAGCACGATTGGCTCGTTCCAGCTGTTCGAGTTGCCGTGGGTGATGCTGGGGCGGTCGCCCGGTCCCGACGGCGCCGGGCTGACCATCGTGATGTATCTGTATATCAACGGCTATGTGTCGGGCGATCTGGGCTATGCGTCGGCGGTGGGCTGGACGCTGGCGCTGGGGCTGCTGGTGGTGAGCCTGCTGCAGTTGCGCCTCAGCGGCGCGCTGCGGAGCTGAGCGGGCTACCCATCGCCCGGATAGAGCGCAATCACGAACTCGCCGCGCGGCGCAGTCGCCTGCCAGTGGGCAATCGCCGCGCTCAGCGTCCCGCGAAACACCTCCTCGAATTGTTTGGTCAACTCCCGCCCGACAACGACCGTGCAATCGCCCAGCGCATCGTGAGCGGTCTGGAGGGTTGCGAGCAGGCGGTGGGGCGACTCGAAAAACACGACGGGCGCGTCGGCGTCGCGCAACGACTCGAAAAAGCGTTGCCGTGCGCCCGACTTGCGCGGGGGGAACCCCTCGAAGCGGAACCGATGCGCGGGCAGTCCCGACACGGAGAGCAGCGCGGTCAGCGCGCTGGCGCCGGGAATGGGCACGACGCGCACGCCCGCCGTATGCGCCGCCTCGACCAGCGCGCCGCCCGGATCGGAAATGCCCGGCGTGCCCGCGTCCGTCACCAGCGCAATCGACTCGCCCTGCAACAGGCGACGCACAAGCTGCTCGATGCGCCCCGCGCCGGAGTGCTGATGGAAGCTCGCCAGCGGCGTCTGAATGCCGTAGTGCAGGAGCAGCTTTTTCGTGTGGCGCGTGTCTTCAGCGGCGATGAGGTCGACGCTCTTCAGCGTCTCCAGCGCGCGCAGGGTGATGTCCCCCAGATTGCCAATCGGCGTGGCGACCACATAGAGTACGCCTGCCATCGGGCTACTCCTCGCGTTTCAAGAGCAGTTTGTGGCGCAGGTCGCTCAGGCGGGCGTAGCGCAGGAAGGCGCGTCCGATTTCGGCGTACATTTTCGCCCGCGCCAGCACGCCGCGCGCCCAGCCGAGCTTCTCCTCCTTCATCGTGTGCGTGACGCCCTCAATCACCACCATCGAGACGGGGTAGCGCCGCCTGCGAAAATGCAGCGTGAGCGCAATCTCGACCCCGGAGCGCGTGCGCTCAATGCCCGGAATCTCGGTGAACAGTTCGCGGAGCATGGCGCGTTGCCCGCTGATGTAGGGCACCAGCACCTGCGCCATGTCGGTACTGAGCCGCCCGCCTCGAAACACCCCGATGGACATCGCCGCCTCGCCCTCCAGAACGGGACGCAGGATACGCGCCACATGGTCGGGTTTCAGCCCGATGAGGTCGGCGTCGAAAAAGATAATCACATCGGCGTCGGTGGCGGTTGCGCCGGCGAACATCGCGCCGCCCTTGCCCCGATTCACGGGCAGGTTAATCACGCGCAGCAGGGGCGCATTTGAGGGCGACGCCAGCTGCGCCGCGACTTCGGCGGTATTGTCCGCGCTGCCGTCGTTGACCACGAGGATTTCGTGCAGGCAGGGGCACTGCAGCAGCACCTGCAGCACGCCTGCGATGCGCGTCGCTTCGTTGTAGGCGGGCACGATGGCGGCGACTTTCACTGCGCCGCCTCCCGCGCTGGTTGCCCCGTGATGCGCTGGATGTGTTTGCGTACCTCCGCCGCGCGCCGATCCGAGAACGGGTGCGTGCGCAGGTTCGTTTCTACCCAGCGGTTGCCGATTTTCTCCTCGCGCTGGAGCATCTCCAGAAAGCGCAGAATGCCGTGCGGGTCGTAGCCCGCTTTGTAGGTGTATTCGACGGCGAGCCGATCGGCTTCGTATTCGTGCTGGCGGCTGTAGCGCAGTTGCATCAGCGCGTCGGCGATTTCGGCGGCGTCGCGCACGCTGCCGCGCGTCGCCAGACTAATCACAATCCCGCGCCAGAGTCCCTCCGTGTATTGCTTGTTCGCGTGGCGGCGGTTCACATGCGCCATCTCGTGCGCCAGCACGCCCGCCAGCATATCCTCGTCGTCGCCCATCTTATCCATCAGCCCCCGAAACACATAAATCGGTCCCCCTGGCAGCGCGAAGGCGTTAATCTCCTCGCTGGCAAGCACTTTGAAGGAGAACTTGAAATCCTTGTCTCCCGCGACGGCGACCAGCCGCTGTCCGATTGTCTGCACGCGCTGCTGCACAGCGGGGTCGGGGTCCAGTTTGTAGGCTTTCTCCACTTCTGCCGCGACCTGCTGCCCGATGCGCACTTCCTCTTTCTTGCTCCATGTCGTGCCGCGGCAACCCGTCAGTGCGACCATCACCCCCAGCAACAGCAATCCCAGCAGTCCCCTGCGTACCGTGTCCTGCTTCATCATACGCCTCCTGCGCCGCTATTATACCCATGGGACGCGCGAGGCGGGGGTATACTATCATTGATGACCGATTTGCGCACACTCAGCGAGACGATTCAGGAGGCTCGCCGTCGCCTGAAGGCGATTGGCGAGCATCTTTGACCTCGCCCGCCTGAAGTCGGAGATGGAACGCCTGCAGCGCGCGAGCGAGTCGCCGGAGTTCTGGGCGAACCCCGCCGAAGCGCAGGCAACGATGCAACAGCTCGCGCGCCTGCGCACGCGCGTTGAGCCTGTGGAGCGACTGAACGCGCAGGTCGACGAGCTACGCGAGTGGCTCAGCCTGCTGGAGATGGAGTACGACGAGCGCACGGCAGAAGAGGTCGCCGCACAGGTCGCCCTCCTGCAACAGGAAGTCGAGCAGCTCGACCTGCTCACGCTGCTCAGCGGCGAGTACGACGCGAATAACGCGATTCTGGAGATTAACTCAGGCGCGGGGGGCACCGAAGCGTGCGACTGGGCGGCGATGCTGCTGCGCATGTACCTGCGCTGGGCGCAACGGCGGGGCTTTCGCGCCGAAATCGTCGACGAGTCGCCTGGTACGATTACCGGCTACTCCAGCGTCGGCGTGCTGATTGAAGGCGAGTACGCCTACGGGCTGCTCAAATCCGAACATGGCGTGCATCGCCTCGTGCGAATCTCGCCGTTCGACGCCAACAAGCGACGCCATACCTCTTTCGTGCTGGTGGAGGTGATGCCGCAGGTCGAACAGAGCGAGTACCAGCTCAAGCCCGAAGAGGTGAAGATCGAAACCTTCCGCGCGGGCGGGCACGGCGGACAGCATGTGAACAAGACCGAATCCGCCATCCGCGCGACGCATATCCCGACGGGCATCACCGCCTCATGCCAGAACGAACGCTCGCAGCACCAGAACAAGGAAGTCGCGCTCAAAGTGCTGGCGGCGCGCGTGGCGGAATACTACCGCCGTCAGGAAGAGCAGAAGATGCGCCAGCTCAAGGGCGAGGTCGCCCCTGCAGAATGGGGACACCAAATCCGAAGCTATGTCTTGCAACCCTACACGCTGGTCAAAGACCATCGCACCGATTACGAGACGGGCAATGTGCAGGCGGTGCTGGAGGGTGAAATAGATGGCTTCATAGAAGCGTATTTAAGGTGGAATGCTTCGAAGCGTTCCGCCGTCGAAGCAAGTACGGAGTGATGCGATGAAACTGACTCGATGGATTCTGGGATGGGTGTTGCTGGCTCTGGCGATGGGCTGGAGCCAGATCGGTCTGTCACAGGGGGAGACGCTGGCGAGTGTGGGCGAGCGTTCGAACCCCGTCGCGCAGACGATTGTGGAGGCGATGCGCTCGGCGACGGGCGCGGAGATGGCGCTGCTCGGCGCGGCGTTTTTCAACGAGTCGGCGTCTGTGCCCGCAACGGGCTTCACGGCGGACGAGCTGATTAAGTCGCTCGCGCACCCGGACGATGAGGTGGTGGTGCTGAGCCTGCGTGGGGAGCAGATTCTGCAGGCGCTGGAGCGTGCGCTGGAGCTGTATCCGCAGAAGAACAACGCCTTCCTGCAACTTGCAGGGGTGGAGGTGCGCTTCAACGCGAAGGCGGAGCCGGGCAAGCGCATCGTGAGCGTACTGATTGGGGGCGCGAAGCTGGATCCCGAGCGCGTCTATCGGGTCGCGACGACCGCGCCGATGGCGCGCGGCGCGCTGGGCTACTTCCGAGTCTGGAGCCGCGACCAGATTACCCAGAGCACGGGGCGCACCGTCGCCGAAGTGGTTCAGGAGTACCTCAAGTGGCAGCGCTCGCTGCTCAGCCAGCCTGCGTGGGCAGCGCAGTAGCTATTCGCCGAGCCGTTCGCCGACCTGCGGGCGGTAGCCGTTAACGAATGCGCGAATCGCCATTCGCGGGCGGCTTTCGGGCTGCACTTCCAGCAGGCGCAGCGCGCCCTCGCCGCAGGCGACCCGCACTTCGTCAGGCGTGCAGGCAAGAATCGTTCCGGGCGCGGCGTTCGGGTCGCCGGGCGCAAGCGCCGCTCTCCAGAGCTTGAGCGTCTTGCCCCGCCAGAGGGTAAACGCGCCGGGCTTGGGCGAGAACGCCCGAATGCGGTTGCGACACCGCTCGGCAGGCTCCTCCCAGCGCAGGCGCGTGTCCTCTTTCGTGATGAGGGGCGCGTAGGTGGCGGCGGCGTGGTCCTGCGGCGTGCGCGTGAGGGTTCCTGCCCGCAGGCGCTCTAACCCGTCCAGTAGCAGCGTCGCCGCGCGTTGCGACAGGCGCGCCTCCAGCGACCCGTAGTCGTCGTCGGGGTGGATGGGTTCGACTGCCTGCAGATAGATGTCGCCCGCGTCCATCTCGGCGACCATCTCCATCAGCGTCACGCCTGTCTCGCGCTCGCCGTTCAGCAGCGCGTACTGGATGGGCGACGCGCCGCGATACTTCGGCAGCAGCGAGCCGTGCAGGTTCCAGTTGCCCAGTGGGGCAATCTCCAGCGCCGCCTGCGGCAGAATCTTGCCGTAGGACGCCAGCACAATCAGGTCGGGCGCGAGCGCGCGCAACTGCTCCAGAAACTCCGGGGCGCGGACGCGCGCGGGGGTCAGCGCCGACAGCCCCAGCGATTCGGCAAGCGCGTGGACGGGGGTCTGTTGCAGGCGCATGCCGCGCCCGGCGGGTTTGGGCGGCTGGCTCACAACCGCAAGGATGGGATAGCCCGCACGGTGCAACTGCTCCAGCGGGGGCGCTGCGAACGCGCCCGACCCGAAGTAGACGATGCGCGGCAGGCTCAGACGCTCTCCTCCTCGTTTTCCCTGCTGGGATGCTCCCAGCGCAGCGTTTCGCGAATGGCGCGGTCGATAAACAGCACGCCGTCCAGGTGGTCTACCTCGTGCAGGGCGATTCGCGCGGGGTCGTCCTCGAGGTGCAGGCGGATGGGCTTGCCGTGCCGATTAATCCCGCGCAGCACAATCTCTTTGGGGCGTTTCACATCGCCAAACAGCTGTGGAATGCTCAAACAGCCCTCCAGCCCCGTCTGCTCGCCGTAGCGTTCCAGCACCTGCGGGTTCAGAATCACGCGCGGTTTCTGGTCGGGCGGGGCGATGATAATCAGGCGGATGGGCGCGCCGACCTGCGGCGCCGCCAGCCCGATACCGCGCGCGCGTTTCATCACGCGCATCATGTGTTCAATCAGATCGTCCAGATCGGGCGTGATGCGCTGGATGGGTTTGGCGACTTTGCGCAGCAGCGGGTCGGGATACTTCACAACCCCGTCGTTCTGCTCAAAATAGACCCGGAATTCGTCTGGTATCAGGATATCGATGGGCTTCATCGGTCAAACAGATTATACCTGTTGCCCGTGATGGCTGAGGAAGCGCTGTCGGGTCTCGTCTTTCAAAAATACTGTGGTTGTACCGTTTTCCGGACGGGTTTGCCAGGCGTCATGCTCTCGCCCGAACAGATACTCCAGCGCGGGTTTGACCCACCTGAAAGCCAGACGATCTGCATCAGCGAGCAGGGGATCGGTCTCGTCGAGACAGCGAAAAATTTTTCGTTTGAGGTATCCCCACGAAATTCCCTCCCCGCCGATAACTTTTTGCCGCAGCTCCTCGTCTCGGCTTAGACTCTCGAAGACACGCCGCTGAAGCTCGTTGAGGTAATCGTTGTGAGGCACAGGTTCTGCTTCAGAGGGTTCTTCACTGACAGTGAGGGGAATAAAGGCTTGGCGCTGTTGAAGCGCATAGGTTGGCTCTGCAGAGCGGTTATAGTTGGGATCCTGAACGGTGTACCGCGCCTCAAAAGAGAGAATGCGGATGGGCAGGGGATAGGGCTTCCCGCCAGCGCTGGACCAGAAGACGCAGTGCCCCGGAATGGGCTCGTTGAGCAGCGCGCTGAGCAGGTCATCGCTGAAGTGGGCGTTCGCGCGCTGGACGGCTTTCAGGTCGCCCTCCGAGAGCAGGTGGAACACGAACCACACATCGCCCTGGCTCAACAGCTCGGCGGGGATACTGCCCGGCTGCTGGGTAATCATGACCGCGCCCAGGTCGTACTTGCGTCCCTCTTTGACCCAGCTCACGAAGGGGGCGTATGCGGTGTTTTCACCGCGCCCCAGCACACTCTGCGCCTCTTCCAGCACGGCAATCATGGGTATCGTCTGCGCGTCGCGCTTAACAAATTCCTCCTGGTTGCATTTGAAGAGGTGTTCCAGGATGATGCCCGCCATGATGCGCGCCGTCTCGCCGCCCATCCTCGACAGATCCATCACACACAGCTTACCTGCACGGAGCGACTGCACAAGGTAGTCGAGCGTGCGACTATTGGGGTCATGGAGCATTTTCACAATCTGGTACATGTTGCTGCGCGCGGCGTTCGCCTCGACCAGAGCGGTTCCTTCGCCGTCCTGTTCCAAGCCCAGCAGGCGGTTGACTTCTCTCAGGGGAGCGTTTAGATGCTCCCGATAGATAAGGTCTACCAGCAATTGCCAGTTCTGGGAGTCCAGCCCTTTGAGCTTGCGTACATTCTGCTGGTCTTGCCGTTCTGGAGGCAGCGCCGCGCCAACGACCATCGACGCAGGGAGTCGGCGAATGTCCAGTTTGACTCCGCTCACGACGAAGCTGCCATAAAAGTCCGACGGCGCCGCGCGGTCGGTGAACACCACGAGATGCTCCTGCAGGTGGGGCACATCGCACAAGCCGGGACGCCCCTTGTCGTCGGGCCAGAAGTATTCGCCGTCGCGGTCGAAGATGAGGGTTCCGACAGGCTCCGTCCTGCCGCCGCGCTTCTCGATGGTGGGCGTGGCGCGGTACAGCTCCGAGAACAGCAGCTTCACGAGGTTCGATTTGCCGAAGCCTGATTGCGCGAAGATGAAGGTACGCCGCGCCACGAGATTCTTCACGGGGAAACGCACCAGCACATCGGGGGCTTGCAGGCGCATCCAGTCCTGCGCAGGTTGCAGGTCGGGGTGTACCCGGTCGTCGGGCTGCCGCGCCCAGACAAACTCGCCCATCGCCAGAAAGCCAAGCGCCGCGCCTGCATCGGGGCTTGCGCTGTGCCCCGCAATCGCGCGCAACACGCGCGGCGAGGGAAGCGCCACAGGGCTGCCCACATTCGGCAACCGACGATGGGACGGTACAAAGGTCAGCTGCCCCTGAATCTGGCGCAACACCCCCAGCACGCGGATATTCACACGGAATTTCAGGTACTTATCGCGCAGGTCTTCAGGGATTTCGTGATTGCCAATCACCTGACGGATCAGGTAGTCCTCCCCCTCAGGGTCGACAAGCCGCCCCTCCGAGCGCAGCGCGGTGATGCGTCCCAGCACCACCTCGTCGTCGTCCGTGAGGCGCACCAGCAGAAACTGCCCGTGCATCGGCTGTTCGGCGTATTCGGCGCGGTAGGGCAGCACCAGGTCCGCGTGGAACTCCAGCCCGCCCTCACTGAAGCCGCGAAAAATGCCGATGTATCGCTCTTGCGTAATGAGTCTATCCGCGTTCACTGCCGCTGCCTCGCTTGGCTCGACTGAGCAGACGAAACGCCTCCAGCGTATTGAGCGCATGCGCGGCGTTCGGCTCGCCCGCGCACACGGCGTCGCGAATCGCTTCTATCACCAGCTCCTGCAGCATGCCGCCCTCGAATCCCGACAGGTTCGCCTGCTCGTGCGCCCGTTGCAGGCACAGGGGATAGAACGGCTGGGGGAAGCCCGCCTGAGCATCCGCCAGCAGATAACTGAAGACCTCGTCCACCTCGTTGCGCTCGTCGTGATAAGTCCACACATCCACAGGATAGATGGGGTCGTAGGGGCGATCGCCAAATTTCGCGAAGTGCAGTTTGCCAACCACCTCGTAGGACGCCTCAGGGGTTTCGGTTTCCGACTCCGTCTCAGGCGCGCGCCCGTACTGCGTCCAGCGGTACACCTGCTCTTCCATAAAGCGGGGCACAGGCAGATAGCAGGCGTCGGGACGCACAAGAATCCCCTCCAGAAACATCACCAGGTGATACCGGTCCAGAATTCGGCTCTGCTTCGCGATGCCCACAAGGAACACCCGACGCCGCTCCCGCTGGCGGAGCGCTTCCACGCGCGCCCGTATACGCGCCCACATATTCATGAACAACTCTGGCTGGAACACGAACCCGCGCAGGAAGCCATCGCGCACCAGCAGGGTGTCTGTGGCAAAACTCTCGTACATCACATAGTGATACAGGACCGCCCACTCCACAAGGTCCCGATAGACCTGCACCCAGCGTCGCCGAATCTCCTGCGGCGGGGTGTCGGGATAGGGAATAAAGCGGCTCAGGCGCCAGAGTCCGTCCACGCCCAGGTCGCGCATCAGGACTCCCAGTGGCGTTTCGTTCTGGAAATGAAACTCATTCAACTGCGCCACATCCGTGTAGGGGGAGACCGCGCCCACATAGTGCGGCTTGCCATGCGAGTCGACCACACGCACGGGCACAATCAGGTAGGGGTCGAAGCGGATGTAGTTTTCGCCGCCGTCGGTCGCCATGAGCGCGATTGCCGTCGTGTTGCGGGGGCGGATAAGCTTCACTCGATCGCGCAGGGAGCGCACCTGGCGACGAATCTCCTCTAAATGCGCGTTGTCCAGCTCCGTCATGCGCTGGATGTCCTGACGCAGGGCTTCTATCTGCTCACGATCCAGCATGATACATTAGTATACCACAAGCCGATTCCAGAGAATGCAAGTCCCCATCAGGTATACTCTCCCCCGCTTATGACGCTTGCGGATTTTGGCTGGGCGATTGTGCGCATCGCCATCATGCTGGGCTTTCTGCTGAGCGTGCTGCCCGTGGTTATCTGGCTCGAACGGCGCGCGCTGGCATGGTTCCAGAATCGCGTGGGACCGAATCGCCTGGGACCGTTCGGGCTGCTGCAGCCGATGGCGGACGCTGCAAAGCTCTTTTTCAAAGAGGAGATTGTGCCTGCGAGCGCGGATCGGTTCATCTGGGCGCTCGCGCCTGCGCTGTCGCTGTTCCCGGCGCTGGTCGCGGCGGCGACGATTCCGTGGGGACCGAACCGCCTGCTGACCCCCGTGGCGGATGTGGACATCGGCGTCCTCTACTTTCTGGCGATGTCGTCGCTGGCGGCGTATGGCGTGCTGCTGGCGGGCTGGTCGTCGAACAACAAGTATTCGCTGCTGGGCGGGCTGCGCTCGTCGGCGCAGGTGATTAGCTACGAGCTGGGGATGGGGCTGGCGCTGGCGACGGCGGTGCTGGCGGCGGGCAGCTTCCGCATGACGAGCATCGTGGAGATGCAGGCGCAGCCGCTGTGGGGCGTGGCTCCGTTGCTGCACAACTGGCTGATTTTCACGCCCTGGGGCTTGATTGGCGGCGCGCTCTTTTTCGTGTGTATGCTCGCTGAAACCAACCGCGCGCCGTTCGACCTGCCCGAAGCCGAAAGCGAACTCGTGGCGGGCTACCAGACCGAATACAGCAGCATGAAATTCGCCGCGTTTTTCATGGGCGAGTATATTGCGATTCTGGCGATTTGCGGCGTGATGACGACCTGCTTTCTGGGCGGCTACCTCGCGCCGATTAACTGGTCGCCGATTCAGGCGCTGGGCGAGAGCGGCGGCTTCTGGGGCGTGCTGGCGACGCTCACGGGCGCGCTCATGCCCCCGCTGTGGTTCGTACTGAAGCTGTTCGGGCTGTTTTTCAGTTTTCTGTGGATACGGGCGACGCTGCTGCGCCTGCGCTACGACCAGCTGATGAACATCGGCTGGCGGTTCCTCATTCCCGTGGGGCTGGTGAACCTCGCGCTCTTGACGGTGTATATCCTCTGGGGCTGGGTCCCCTCGCTGATTGGCTACGCGGTTGCGCTGGCGGTCTACTTCCTCGTGTTCGGGATGCGTCGCCCCGAACCGCGCACGGTCGAGTTGCTGGCGGATGCGCAGCCCTACCGTCCGAAGGAGGCGCGCAGTGGCTGAGCGGATTCTGTTTTTCGTGCTGGCGCTTGTGGCGATTGTGTCGGCGGGCGGCGTGGTGTTCTCGCGCAACCCCGTGCGCAGCGCGTTGCTGCTGGTGCTGAACTTTTTCACGCTCGCGCTGATCTACTTCTCGCTCTCGGCGCAGTTTATCGGCGCGCTGCAGGTGATTGTGTACGCAGGCGCGATTATGGTGCTGTTTCTGTTCGTGATAATGCTGCTCAATCTTGGCTCGCCTGAAGCGGTGATGCAGGAGCGCGATCTGAAGCGTCCGCTGGCGTATCTGGTGGGGTTCGGCATCCTGGCGACGCTGGTTGGGCAGGCGTTCGCCCTGATGCTGCCGATGACGCCGCAGCCGCCGTCGGATGTGGGCACGGCGAAGGTGATTGGGCAGGCGCTTTTCACGCAGTGGGCGTACCCGCTGCTGCTGATGGGCGCGCTGCTCACGGTCGGCGTGATTGGCTCGATTCTGCTTGCGCGAAGGAGGGTCTCGTAGCATGGACGCGGTTCCGTTGAACGCCTATCTGGTGCTGTCGGCGTTTCTGTTCACGATGGGCGCGATTGGCGTGGTGGTCAAGCGCAACCCCATCGTGATGTTCATGTGCATCGAGCTGATGCTGAACGCGGCGAATTTGAGTTTTCTGGCGTTCGCGCGGTATCAGACCGACCTGCTGGCGCAGGTGTCGGGGCATATTTTTGTGCTGTTTGTGTTCGGCGTGGCGGCGGCGGAGGTTGCCGTCGGGCTGGGTATTATCACGGTCATCTTCCGCCTGCGCGAGAGCATCGATGTGGACGAGGTGAGCCTGCTACGCGGGTGAGGGCAGCCGCTCGTTCAAAAACGCCCGCGCCCATGCGTCCGCCTGCAGCGCGTTTTCGAGCGTTGCGAGCTGGGGCGTGTGCGCCGCCATCGCCTTCTCGACCAGACGCGCGATGTCGGTGAACCGTATCTGTCGCTTCAGAAACGCCCGCACCGCGACCTCGTTGGCGGCGTTCAGCACGGTGGGCATCGTGCCGCCAGTGCGCGCGGCGGCGTACGCCAGCTCCAGACACGGATAGCGCGCAGGGTCGGGCGATTCGAAAGTGAGCTGCCCAATCTGCTCCAGGCGCAGGCGCGGGAGCGGGCTATCGGCGCGTTCGGGATAGAGCAGCGCGTACTGGATGGGCAGGCGCATATCGGGCAGGCTGAGCTGCGCCACCACCGAGCCGTCCACGAACTCCACCAGCGCATGCACGATGCTCTGCGGGTGAATCAGCGCCTCCACCTGCTCCAGCCGCAAGCCGAACAGATGCATCGCTTCAATCACCTCCAGCCCCTTGTTCATCATGGTGGCGGAGTCGATGGTGATTTTCGCGCCCATGTCCCAATTGGGATGTTTGAGTGACTCCTCGACGGTGATGGCGTCGAAGGTGTGCAGGGGGCGCGTGCGGAACGGACCGCCCGACGCGGTGAGGATGAGCCGCTCGACCTGTGGGGGCGTTCCTGCCAGCATTGCCTGAAAGGCGCCCGAATGCTCACTGTCGATGGGCAGGATGGGCGCGTCATACTTTCGTGCGGTCGCCATCACTGCCTCGCCTGCGGCGACCAGCACCTCTTTGGTGGCGAGGGCGACGGGCTTGCCCGCCTCCAGCGCCGCCAGCGTGGGCTTGAGCGCAATCGCGCCGCCCAGCGCGACCACCACCATGTCCACATCGTCGCGTTGCGCGAGGGCGCACAGCCCGTCCACACCCGTGTAAAGCGATTGAGCCAGCGCGCCGTTCGTGGGCGGCTCCACCAGCCCCAGCGCCCGCACGCCCAGCGCCGCCGCCTGCCCCAGAAGCGTCTTGTAATCGCGATAGGTCGCCAGCCCCACGACCTGCAGCCGATCGGGATGCCGCTGGACGACCTCCAGAGTCTGCTTGCCGATGGAGCCTGTGGAGCCCAGCACTAAAATGCGCCGCATGCGCCCAAAGGATACCCCAAACGGCACAAAATGTGCTATAATAAGCGTGCAGTGGTGCGCGGTCGCACGACTGCACGCTGCAATGTATTGCACAGGAGGTCAATGAATGGAACGAATTTATCGAATTGCAGGATGTTTTGTTGCCGTGCTTATTGCAGGTCTCGCCTCCGCAGACTCGGAAAAATTGCGCTTTCCGCTGTTGGTGAACAAGCCGATTACCCCCGCGTGGGCGCCGCTGTGGGACTGGGAGCAGCCCACCCGTTTTGAGTTTCAACATCGGGTAGTGGAGCATTTCACGGGCGTTTCGGGCGTCGGCGTGTGTTGTGCGGAAGGCGTGACGCACGACGGACATGCGCTCCATCTTTGCTTTGCGCCGGGCACGCCCGAGTGGTATGTGGACTATGTGTCGCGCCTGATTTTCGGCGACTTTCTGCCTGCCTACGACGCCGGCAGGCGGTGGAATTCTACCTCGTATGGCAGCACAGGCTCGTACGGCAATCCCGTGCGCCTGCGCTGGAGCTTCGTGCCCGATGGCACGCTGCTGCCGGGCATCAGCGGCGGCGCCAGCCCCAGCAACCTGTTCGCCTCGATGAACAGCAAGTTCGGCGGCAACACCACGCTGTGGCAGAACCAGTTTGTCAACAGCTTCGCACGCTGGCAGCAGGTGGCGGGACTGCGCTACGAGCGGGTCAACGACGATGGCGCAATGTTTCCCAACAGCTCAGGCTCCGCAACGGCGCCGCGCGGTGATGTGCGCATTGGCGCGCGCGATCTGGACGATGCTGGCGGCGTGCTGGCGTTCAACTACTTCCCCAACACGGGCGATATGGTGCTGGACAGCAGCGAAAACTGGTCGTCCAGCATCGGAACCTACCGCTTCCTACGAAACACCGTGATGCACGAACACGGGCACGGCATGGGACTGGGGCATGTCATCCCCACGAACAGCACCAAGCTCATGGAGCCGTATCTCAACACGAACTTCGACGGTCCCCAGGACGACGACATTCGCGGCGCGCATCGGCTCTACGGCGACCCTTACGAACCCAACAACGGCGTCTCGCAGGCGACCCTGATCGATATGACAAACACAAACCTGTTCACTCTGGATTTTGCCAGCCTCGATCGCACGGCGGATGTGGACTGGTATAGCCTCGAGATTCCCAGTAGCCGACGCCTTACCATCACCGTGACGCCCATCGGAGCGACCTATTCCGTCGGACCTCAGAGCGGCACGGCGACCACAATCAACACACAAGCCATCCAGAACCTGCAGCTGGAGCTGCGCAATTCCAGCGGCGCGGTGATTGCCTCCGCCGCCTCGAACGGCGTGGGGCTGTCCGAGCAGATTGCGAACTTCGTGGTGCCGCCTGCAGGGGGCACTTTCTACGCGCGTGTGTTTTCGGGCACTGGCTCCACCGATGATGTGCAGCGCTATCGCCTCACCGTGCAGACCACTGCGCTGCCGACAGGCGATGTGGACGGCAACGGCTGCGTGGACGACGCCGACCTGCTGCAGGTGCTGTTCGCCTTCGGGAGCAACAGCCCGGCGACCGACCTGAATGGCGACGGCACTGTCGACGACGCCGACCTGCTGCGGGTGCTGTTCAACTTCGGCAGCGGGTGCTGATCGTTCGTTCGCAGGGTTCCCCAAAGTTCATCGGGGAACCCTGAACCCCCTGTAATGTCGTTGCATATTCACGCATGCGCGTAATTTGGAGTGCTGAAGCGGGAGCTTCAGCCTCGCGGAAGCTCCGCTTCCGCACTCCATAAAGACGGTATTGCACGCGGATGTCGCAATTCTCGCGCAAAGGCACTTAGTACCCCCTCCCTCACCTGCCCCGAACGATACCCCGTCGCCTGATGAGCCACGCCGCCAGCGCAATCCCCACGGCGTCAATCATCACATCCACAGGCGTGCCAGTGCGTCCGGGCACGAACGCCTGATGAATTTCGTCCAGAACGGCGCGGATGAAACTGGTAATGATTGCCCAGCGTCGCGCGCGCGGAGCGTCCATGCCAAAACTGTATCGGAACGCCCAGTAGCCCACCAGCGTCAGCAAAAAGTAGCCTGTTCCGTGCCCCAGCTTGCGAAACAGGTAATTCAGAAGCTGCAGGTGTTCGGGCGTCAGTCGCTCCGCCAGCGACGGGGCAATCCAGCGCAGGAATCCCAGGATCCAACCAGCCGAGTTTTCCGGGCTGCCTGCTTGCGACGAGAAATAGAAAATCACCAGTAGCATCCCGACCCATAGCGTTGCGGGCAGCCAGCGCGTCATGTGCGCGCTCCTTGGGCAGGGCGCAGCAGTGCAATCAGCACGAAAAGCGTCGCCGCAACAAGGGCAACCGCCGCGCCAGGTGGGATCGGCTGCCAGAGCGCGAGCGTGAATCCTATCGCCAGGCTACTTGCGCCCAGCAGCCCGCTCGTCCAGAGCATCGCGCGAAAGCTCTGACACACCGCCCGCGCCGACGCCGCAGGCAGCACCAGCAGCGCGCTAATCGGCAGGATGCCCACCGCGCGAATGCCGACCGCCACTGCCACAGCAAGCCCCAGCAGAAAAAGCGTCTCCACCGCGCGCACGGGCACGCCCTGCGCCTGCGCCAGCTCGCGATGGAAGCCAATCCGAATCAACGGGCGCGCCAGTCCCAGCAGCATCGCCAGCGCGAGGCAGTCCACGCCGAAGAGCCGCCACAAATCGCCCGCCTCCAGCGCCAGCACATCGCCGAACAGCAGCGCGCCCAGCGCCAGCGGCGTCTCCGTGAGGCTCACCAGCGCGATTCCCAGCCCCGACACGCCCGTAATCGCGACCACGAGCAGGGTGTCTGTGGGCAGGTTCGTGCGCGCCTGAAACCAGGCAATCAGCAGCGCGAACAGCGGCGCCGTCAGCAGCAACGCATCGCCCAGTTGCCACCCCAGAAGCCCTGCTATCGCCGCGCCGATGAACGCCGAGTGCGCCACCGCGTCGCTGAAATACGCCGCCCGCTGCCCCACCACGAAGACCCCCAACAGCGGATAGACCGCCGCCAGCAGCGCCATCGCCAGCAGCGCCGCGCGCACAAAATCAAACGCCAGCCACTCCGTCAGCATCGCGCTCCAGAAACTCCTTCAGCACCGGCTTCAACTGCGGCTTCACGCGCTCCACCAGAAACGAGTCGTGTCCCCACGGGCTATCGATGACCACATGGTCGGCGCGTTTACCCAGCGACTGCAAAACCTCCACCGCCTCCTGTTGCCCCGATGGGGGAAAGAGCCAGTCGGAGGTGAAGCTCACAAAGCGCATCGTCGCCTGCACGCGCTCCATCGCCCGCCGCAAATCGCCGCCACCATAAGTATAGCCCAGATCGAAGGCGTCCATCGCGCGGGTGATATACAGGTAGCAGAACGGGTCAAACCGCTGCAGGAAGGTGGTCGCCTTGTATTCGAGGTAGCTCTCCACCTGGAACAGTACGCTCCAGAACTCGGTTTCGGGTGTGGTATCGCGTCCGAACTTGCTCCAGAGCGCGTGTTCCGACAGGTAAGAGATGTGCGCCAGCATGCGCGCGAGCATCAGCCCGCGATTCGCGCCGTCCAGCCCGCCGTGTTCCAGCCCCATCAGGATGGTCTGCCGCTGAATGTGGTTGAGCGCAATCACCATCGGGCTGGAGCGCGCGGGCGCGGCGATGACCAGCGCCTTGCGCACACGCTCCGGGTAGCGCACCGCCCATTCGAACGCCCGCATCCCGCCTGTGGAGCCGCCCACCACCGCATACAGCCGCTCGATGCCCAGCGATTCCAGTACCATGCGCTCCAGCTCCACCCAGTCCGCGACGCGAATCGGGGGAAAGTTCAGGTGGTAGGGTTCGCCCGTGGCGGGGTCTATCGAGAGGGGCGAGGTGGTTCCGTAGGGGCTTGCCAGCACATTCACACAGATAATAAAAAAGCGGTTCGTATCCAACGCTTTGTTGGGACCGATGTAGAGGTCCCACCAGCCGGGCTTGCGTTCGTCGGGGTGATGCCTGCCTGCGGCGTGCGCGCCGCCCGAAAGGGCGTGGCACAGTAGAATCACATTGCTTTTGTCGGGCGCGAGCGCGCCATAGGTCTCGTAGGCGGCTTCGACGGGCGCGAGGCGCTGCCCGTTCGTCAGTGCTAAACCGTTGGGGAAGACGGCGCGCTGCGGCGCAACCAGCCCCACCTCGCCTTCTGAGGCGGGCGCGTCCGCTCGCAGCGCGGCGTCAAGCGTCGGTTCCATCGTTGCTTGCAGGTCGCGCGGGGGCGCGACGCGCTCGCCAGTCAACCCGGCGTGCGTTCCAGCACCCCGCGCCGAATCAGCATCACATCGATCTGCTCTGGCTCGAACGCGCGGCGCAGCACCTCCAGCGCGCGCTCTGCGTCCACCGTCTCGGAGCAGAAGAACAGGTCAATCGCGGCGTAGCGTCGCTCGGGCCATGTGTGGATGGTGAAGTGCGACTCCTCAATGACCACCACGCCCGACACGCCATACGGTTCGAACTCGTGGAAGAAATGGCTCACGATATGCGCGTTCGACTCGTGGGCGGCGCGCACGAGGGCGTCTTCCACATACGAAACGCGCTCCAGCGTGCGCCCGTTGCAGCCGTAGAGTTCCACCAGCAGGTGCGTGCCCAGCGCGCGCTGGTCGTCCTGACGCAGACTGCGCGGGGCGAGTTCGTACTCGAACCCCTGCGTCAGCGGCGAGACAACCGCCTGCCGAGCCGACGGTGCGAACATCCGTACAATCCAATCGCGCGCGCTGCGCCAGACCGACTGCGCCCAGACGCGCATCGTCGACCGCGCAGGTCGGCGCCCCAGAATGCCAACCTTCATCATCGTTGTATCTCCTGACAAGAGTATCTGTCTCGTAGCTGTGCGCTACGACCGAGTTTCGCGGGCAGCTGCGGCTACCCCGAACCCGGAGGCGATTTGGGTGGTTTTGCGCGGTCGGTTTCGGTACCAGACGCTTCCAGCGCGCCCCGAGGGGCACAAGCGCCTATGTGGCGTGGATCCAAAACGGCATCGGTCAATCTCCGCGGTAGTTCGGCGGAAACCGTTCTCGGACACCGAGTTGGACCGCGACATAGCGCCCGTCTCGCCTCCCCCCTTTGGGATTCCGCGTGCAGCGCGTGCCACGCACTGCAAGGCAGTGTAGTATACCCCCCGCAACGACGGAATTGCAAGCGTCTGCGTGGAGCGCAGGGGTATAATCCAACGCTATGCGCAAGCGTCGTCGAAAGCCGTTCCAACGCTATTTCACCGTCGCCGAAGCGAATGCGCTCCTGCCCGACCTGAGCGTCAAACTACTCCGCTTGCAGGCGATGCTCCGACGCCTGCGCGAGGAATACGCCGAGAAGGAAACCGAGCTGTTCCAGCGCGCCCAGACGAACGGCAAACACCCCGAGTGGGAGTCGTCCCCGATTGCCCCCGAAATTCACAAAGCGGTCGACGAGCTGCACACGATGGGCGTGCTGCTGCGCGATATTGAGCAAGGGATTGTGGACTTCCCGCACCTGCGCGAGGGGCGCGAGGTGCTGCTCTGCTGGCGGCTGGGCGAGAAGCGCGTGCAGTATTATCATGAGCTGGACACGGGATTTCGGGAGCGCAAGCCGCTCTGGGAGGACGAATGATGCTGTGCGTGCGGGCGCCAGGGCGGGTGAACCTCATCGGCGAGCATACCGACTACAACGACGGCTATGTGCTGCCTGTCGCAATCAGCCTCGAGACGCGCGTGTACGCCCAGCCGCGCACGGACGCGCTGTGCCAGGTTTACTCCGAGACGCTCGATGAACAGCACACGCTGAACCTTGCCGAGCTGCCGCCCCCAGAGCAGTTGCCCGAAGGGTTCATCCGTTATGTAGCGGGCGTGGCGGCGATGGTGCAGCGCCATACGGGGCGCACGCTCACGGGCGTGGACGCAACGCTGTGCAGCCGTCTGCCGCTGGGCGCAGGGCTGAGTTCCTCCGCCGCGCTGGAGGCGGCGTTCGCCGTGCTGTGGGACGCCATAGACGACCTGCGGCTGGATCGGCTCACGCTGGCGCGCCTGTGCCAGCAGGCGGAACATCAGTACGCGGGCGTGCGCTGCGGGCTGATGGATCAGGCGGCGAGCCTGCTCTGTCAGGCGGGGCACGCGCTGTTTCTGGACACGCGCACGCAGGCGACACAACAGGTTCCCATCCCGTCTGCGTGGGCAATCGTGGTCGCCGACACGGGCAAACCGCGCGCGCTTGCCGAGTCGGACTACAACCTGCGTCGGGCGCAGTGCGAGCAGGCAGTAGGCGCATTGCAGGACGTGCTGGGCGAGTCGGTGGTCGCCCTGCGCGATGTGAGCGCTGAAGCGGGCGCGCAGTACCTGCCGCTGGTGGAGGAGCCTGCGCGTCGGCGCGCGCGCCATGTGGTGGGCGAAAACGCGCGCGTGCTGGCGTTCCTGGACGCGCTGCGCCGCGCGGATACGGCGCAGGTGCGCGCGTTGATGCTGGCGTCGCACGCCTCGCTGCGCGACGACTACGAGGTGAGCTGCGCCGAGCTGGACAGGATGGTCGAGGCGTGCCTGCAAGCGGGGGCGATTGGCGCACGGATGACCGGCGCAGGGTTCGGCGGCGCGTGCGTCGCACTGGTCGAACGCGCGCGACTGGAGCGGTTCCTGCAGGACGCGGAGCGGTTCTATCGCGCGCGCGCCGCCTACGAGCCGCGCTTCTACGCCTGCGAGGCGGTGGACGGCGCGGGCATGTGCGCGGGGTAGTCGCACAGCACTGTACCCCCTCGAACCCAGTAGGGTACACTCTCAGTTATGAGCAGAATGTTGTCCCTGTGCTGTATCGCGCTTGCCGTTCTGGCGCACGCGCTCCCACCTGCCCCCAAAACCTTCAAGGAGCGACTCCCCAGCACAACGGTTGAATTCGAGATGGTCTATATCCCACCCGGACGCATCGAGCTGCCCGACCCCGAAGACCCCAGCAAAACGCAGGTTGTCGAACTCAAGGGCTTCTGGATTGGCAAAACCGAAGTGACCTGGGACGAGTACGGAACCTATGCGTTCAACAAGGACATCGCAGAGGTGGAGAAGGCGCGCGAAGCGGACGCCATCGCCAAGCCGAGCAAGCCCTACGGCGCGATTGATCGCGGCTTCGGCTACGAGGGCAACCCCGCAATCGGCATGACCTTTATGGCGGCGCAACGCTACTGCGAGTGGCTCAGCCGCATGACGGGCAAGTCGTACCGCCTGCCGACCGAAGCGGAGTGGGAGTACGCCGCGCGTGCAGGCGTGCTGACGCGCGCGCCGCTCCCAAAGGAGCAGCTGGACGCCGTCGCGTGGCATCTGGACAATTCGGACCTCAAGCCGCACAAAGTCGCCCGCAAGCAGCCCAACGCCTGGGGGCTGTACGACACGCTGGGCAATGTGATGGAGTGGTGCGTCGGGCTGGATGGCAAGGCGGTGGCGTGCGGCGGCTCGTTTATGGACAAGCCCGACACGGTTCATCCGGGGGCGCGCGCCCGCCAGACGCCCGACTGGAACATGACCGACCCACAGTACCCCAAGAGCCGCTGGTGGCTCTCGGACGCGCCGTTCGTGGGCATTCGCGTGGTGTGTGATGCGCCTGCCCCCGAATAATTTGGGCTATAATGAGTGCTGGAGGTTGCTATGAGGATACTCTGGCGTCTTATCGGATATCTCGGTTTGCTGCTCGTTTTTCAGCAGACACAGGCGCAGGTCTCGGCAGAACTGGCTATGCCAGCGCCGCTGAACCCCGCGCAGATTGAACACCCCTTCGTGCCGGGTGAGCTGGTCGTCGGCTTGGAAGCCAGCGACCTCGCCCTCCCGCTCGCCGCGATGGAAATGGTCGGAACCATCACCGCCCACAACCCGCCCATCCACAGCTTCGTGGTCAAACTCGACCCCACCCTCACGATGCAGGACGCAGGCGAGTTCCTGCGCGCCCTGCCTGGCGTGCGCTATGTCGAACCCAACTACCTCGCCTTCGCCTTCGCTAACCCCAACGACCCCAGCTACAGCCAGCAATACGGACTGGCGCGCATTCAGGCGAACCTCGCGTGGGACCTCTGGCAGCCCCAGCGCACCGTCTACATCGCGATTATCGACACGGGCATCGATTCCAACCACCCCGACCTCGCCAACAAGATGCGTCGGCACAGCAACGGCGCGGTCTACGGCTACAACACGCTGAGCAACACCACCAACGCGCTGGACGACAACGGACACGGCACGCACTGTGCGGGGATTGCCGCCGCCGAAATCAACAACGGGATTGGCGTCGCGGGCGTGGCGGCGTGGAACCCTGCGGTCGCCAACAGCAACGCCTATGTGCAGCTGATGCCTGTCAAAACGCTGAACTCCAGCGGTTCGGGCAGTCTGGACGCGGTGGCGCGCGGGATTACCTGGGCGGCGGACAACGGGGCGCATATTCTCAGCCTCAGTCTGGGCGCGGGTTCGGGCGCGCAGCAGTTGCAGGACGCGGTGAACTATGCGTGGACGCGCGGCTGTCTGGTGGTGGTTGCGGCAGGGAACGGCGGGAGTTCCTCGCCGCAGTATCCTGCGTATTACACGAACAGCATCGCGGTGGCGGCGACCGATTCGTCGGACACGCTGGCGAGTTTTTCGCAGTACGGTTCGTGGGTAGACATCGCGGCGCCTGGGGTGAGCATTTTGTCGACCTATCCGAGTAATCAGTATCGTTCGTTGAGCGGTACCTCGATGGCGTGTCCGCATGTGGCGGGCGCGGCGGCGGTGCTGTGGTCGCACAATCCGAATTTGACGAACGCTGAGCTGCGCAGTGCGCTGGAGACGAATGTAGACCCCTACCAGCCCTACAACGGTCGCACGATCGCGTCGGGCGCGGGTCGGTTGAATGTGTACCGTGCGTTGCAGGCGGTTGGAGGCGGCGGTCCGACGCAGCCGAGCCTGAGCAGTCTGAGCCTGAACCCGTCGAGCGTGGTGGGCGGCAATCGCGTGGTGGGCACAGTCACCCTCACCGCGCCTGCGCCTGAAGGCGGTTTCCTCGTGCAACTGGGCAGCAACGCGACGGCGCGGCTGACCCTCCTGCCCAGCCATCTGATTGTGCCTGCGGGGCAACGCACCGCAACCTTTGAGATCCTCACCCGCCGCGTGAACCGCTCCACACCGATAACCATCACCGCTTCCGCCGCGGGCGTCTCGCGTCAGGCGACTTTGACTATACTTTCGGAATCAGACATCACGCTCCAGTCGCTCACCATCAGCCCGACCACTGTGCTGGGGGGCGGCTCGGCGACCGGCACTGTGACGCTCAGTGCGCCAGCGCCTGCAGGTGGGATTGTGGTTCAACTACGGAGCAGCTCCACACGGGCGCAAGCGCCCAGCACGGTGACCATCCCCGCGGGGGCAACCAGCGCGAACTTCACCATTCGCACGACCGCTGGGGGATTCGTCACGACGGTGACGATTACCGCCACTTACAACGGGGTCTCGCGCTCCGCGCAGTTAACGATCTGGTTCTGAACAGCGGCGCAGGGAATCTGGGAGAATCGCCGCGCCCGGTGCGGGTGGGGATTCTCCCAGACGCGCATCCCTTACTTACCGCCGAACTTCTTATAGGTCGCCTCGTCGACGAACTTGGTGAGCTTCTGCCCGTTGTATTCGGCTTTCAGGGCGTAGCGCACCTGCTTCGAGCCCGACTTGGTCGTGCGCTCGTACTTCTGGGTCTTCACCTGATTGTCAGGTACATCGACCATCTTGCGCTCTTTCACGCTGTAGAATTGCATAGCCTCCCTCCTATGAGTGGATTCACAGGCGTCTGCGCCTGCGTGCCCCTAAATTTACCTATCGCTGAACCCGATTCCTGCTGAATTCACGGGGTTTTTGAAGAGAATTTGCCTCAATTGGGGGGGAAATACGGTCAAATCGTTTCCCGAAAGTCTCGAATCACCCAGCGCACCGCGCCATACCCGTTGTAACTATCCTCTTCTACATCGAACACGAGGTCTATTCGCGCCTCTGGTTCAATCGGGTAGTCGCCGCCGCCCCACAGCACGGCGTCGTAGACCACGCTGCCCTCGCCGCGCACTTTGAGGAACAGGTGCTTGCCGTTTTTGCTGGTCTGGCTGCCCAGCACCTCCACGCCTGTACACATAAAGAGCGGCTTCTCGTTGCCCACGCCGAACGGCTCCAGCAGGTTCAGCTCTTGAATCAGGCGCATCGTGACCTCGCCCGCCTCAATCGCCTGATCGATGTCCAGCAGGGGAATGAGGTCGTCGTCGGTCAGGCGCGCGTTGGTGAAGGCGAGAATGCATTCGCGCAGCGCGTCGAACTGCTCCAGCGCGACGGCGAAGCCGCCCGCCGCCGCGTGCCCGCCGCATTTGAGGCAGAGCGGCTTCATCTGCGCGAGCAGCTCGGTCAGGTTGAACTCTGGGATACTGCGCATCGAGCCGCGCACGACGCCCGATTCGGGGTCAACCGTCGCCGCCACGACGGGACGATAATACCGATTCACCAGTTTGCCCGCGACCAGCCCCACAATCCCGTGATGCCAACCGGGAGAATGTACCACGAGAGCGCGATGGCGGGTGAGGTTTTCACTCTCGACCTGTGCGATGGCTTCCTGAACCGCCGCTTCCTGCAGGTCCTGTCGGGCGCGGTTGTGCATGTCCAGCGTCTGGGCAATCTGCTGCGCCGCGTGCGGGTCGTCCTCCAGCAGCAGTTGCAGCGCGAGGGTCGCATCTTCCAGTCGTCCGACGGCGTTGATGCGCGGGGCAAGCCCGAACCCGATATCGCGCGCGGTGGGATAGCGCTTCACGCCCGCGACCTGCTTCAACGCTTGCAGCCCCACACGCTTCGTCCGATGGAGTCGCTCCAGCCCCAGCTTGACCAGCACGCGGTTCTCGCCAACAAGCGGCATCACATCGGCGACCGTGCCGAGCGCGACCAGATCCAGCATCGTGTCGTAGAAGCCATTAACAGGCAGCTTGCGCTCTCTGAGCAGTGTCTCTGCGACGCGGAGCGAGACGCCCACCCCGCTCAGCTCGCGGAAGGGGTACTCCGAATCGGCGCGTTTGGGGTTCACCACCGCCCGCGCGTTCGGCAGACGGTCGCCGGGCTCGTGATGGTCGGTCACGATGACTTCCAGTCCCGCCGCGTTGAGCGCGTCCACCGCTTCATGGGCGCGCACGCCGCAATCGCAGGTCAGCACAAGCTGTGCGCCCATCCGTTGCGCCGCGCCGATGGCGTTCGGGTGCAGGTCGTAGCCCTCCTGCTCGCGATGAGGAATGTAAGGTTCGGCGGGCGCGCCCAGCCGTCGCAGGGTTGTCACCCACAGCGCGGTCGAAGTGACCCCGTCCACATCGTAGTCGCCGTAGACCAGCACAGGCTCCTGCCGCTCCACCGCCTGCGCCAGTCGTCGCACGGCAGGCGCGATATCGGGCAGTCGCCGCGCGTCGGCGAGATCGCTCAGCGAGGGGTTCAGGAACCGATAGGCGGCTTCAGGCTCCGTGTAGCCGCGCGCGACCAGCAATCGCGCCAGCACGCGACTGATATTCAGCTCGCCCGCCAGCCGCGTCGCCTGTGACTCATCGGTCGGACGCACACGCCATCGGTATCGCGCCATAGGATACGCTATTGTACCCCGCTTGCCGACGGTGGACTTGCCCTGCGCCTGCCCAACAGGTACAATCTTTGCCACTATGGGACACCTGTTATTAATCGGAGCGGACAGCTCTATCGGACAATCCGTTGCTAAGGCGTTTATGGAAGACGAATGGGAAGTGTGGGCGATTGGACGCCATGCGGAGCGGTTCGCGCCGGGCGTGCAATGGGCGCATACGGTGCGCGATGTCGCCGACGAGGCGCAGATGGCGCAGGCGGCGCAATCGCTGGCGACGCACCTGCAGACGCTGGGCGACCGTCAGGTGGACGCGCTGGTGTACGCGGTGGGCGACATCACGGCGCAGAAGGTCACCGAGATGCCGCTGGAGGTGTGGCGACGCATTCTGGACGCGAACCTGACAGGCGCATATGTGGCGACCCGCGCGTTCAGCCCGCTATTCAGCCCGGAGCCGCACCTGTTCTACATCGGCGCAATCAGTGAAAAACTCATCCTGCCCGGCTTGAGCGCGTATGCGACGGCGAAGGCGGGGCTGGAGGTCTTCGCGCAGGCGCTCGCCAAAGAGCAGCCGCGCTGGAAGATTACCGTCGTGCGTCCGGGCGCGGTCGCGACGCGATTCTGGGAGCGCGTGCCGTTCCGCATGCCGCCCAAAGCGCTTCAGCCCGAAGATGTCGCCCTGCGCGTGCTGGAAGCCTACTACAACGAGCAGAAAGGCGCGCTGGACATTATTCCTGAATGAGAGCGATCGAGCCGATTCCCGACACGATGCAGGCGGCGGTGCTGCACGCCTACGACGGCGCGCCCGATTCGCTGCGGATTGAGACGCGCCCGGTACCCCGTCCGCAGCGCGGGCAGGCGCTGGTGAAGATGTCCGCCGCGCCAATCAACCCCTCCGACCTGATGTTTCTGAAGGGGCTGTACGGGGTGCTGAAGCCGCTGCCTGTGGCGCCGGGCTGGGAGGGCGCGGGGCGCGTGGTCGCGACGGGCGACGACTGGCTCAGCCGCATGTTGCTGGGCAAGCGCGTCGCCTGCGCCGCGCCCAACCAGCGCGACGGCACATGGGCGGAGTATATGCTCACCTCCAGCGCGCGGTGTATCCCCCTCAGCGACTCCATCAGCGACGAGGCGGGCGCGATGCTCATCGTGAATCCGCTCACGGCGTGGGCGCTGATGGATATTGCCCGTCGGGGCGGGCATCGCGCGTTTGTGCAGACCGCCGCCGCCAGCGCGCTGGGGCGGATGCTGGCGCGCCTGAGCCTGCATTTTGGCGTCGAGGGCGTGCATATCGTGCGGCGCGAGGAGCAGGCGGAGCTGCTGCGCTCGATGGGCGCGCGCCATGTGCTGAACAGCGAGGCGGACGGATTCGATGAGCAACTGCGCACAGTGTGCCGCGAAGTGGGCGCGACGATTGCGTTCGAGGCGGTGTCGGGCATGACCGCTGCGCGGGTGCTGCGCGCACTGCCCGATGGGGGTCGGCTGGTGCTGTACGGCGCGCTCTCCGAGTCGCCGCTGATGGCGGACCCGCGCGATTTGATTTTCCAGCGCAAGCGCGTGGAAGGCTTCTGGCTGGCGGACTGGTTGGCGAAGCGCACCCTGTGGCAGCAGCTGCGGCTGGCGCGGCAGATTCAAAACGCGCTGGGCGACCTGCTGCGCAGTGAAATCGCGGGACGCTATCCCTTGCACGAAACGCACCGCGCCCTGCAGGAGTATCAGGCATCGATGACCGCGGGCAAGCGGCTGCTGGTGATGAATCTCAAGTAAACGCCCCCGGCAGGAATCGAACCTGCGCACCAGGCTCCGGAGGCCTGCGCTCTATCCACTGAGCTACGGGGGCGCGCCAGTGAATTTTACCCCACATAAGACAGACGAATCACCGTGTTGCCAGCCCCTCGTATGGTTCGAAGTCTTCCCTGTCATAATCCTTGCTGTAGATGCCTTTCTCCAGAGCCGCTTCGTACCTGTCGTGCGAGGTGAAGATTGCGCATATCCAGATACCGTTGGCATCCGTGTAGTAGGCTATCCGATAGGGAAACCTGCCCGTTGGGTAGAACAGGCAGTCGCTGTTGCGCTTGTGTTCCGAATTCTGCCGTCCAAGTTCAGAGTTTTGCAGCCGACTAATTCTTCGGTGCAGCTCCTGTCGTGTGTCATCGTCTGCGCTGAGTAGCGCCCTCTTCGCCTGCTTATGCAGGAATGCGGGCGTGCGTGGCTCCTCTTCAATCAGCTTCCGATAGGCGCGGTAAAACGCTTCTCCAGCGGGCGAAAGCACAGTGTAGCCATCCTCGTCAGTTAGCAGAAGTCGCACAGCCTCTGGCATTCCATACAGCCAATTCTCCACCTCTCGAGTTGTACGCAGATCTTGCTCAATCCACTCGAAGAACGCCTCGTAGTCGTCAATCAGCTGGAAGTTCCAGCCGATGGGAATTGGCGGCAGTGAGATGATTTCGCGGAATTTCTCATGAATATAATACACAGGCACTTTGTACAGCAACCCTACCAGCAAGGCGTAGGCAAACTCGGCTTTGAAGCCGCCTGTCGCGTTGATGAGAACCTCCTGATGCGCCCTCTGAGCCGCCTCAACATGGTTAATCAGCTCTGTTACGAAAGCGCGCAGTCCACGCTGGGCGAACTGTTTCTCGTCGTACTTCAGCGAAGACACCTTTCGAGTCTCGGTTGCGTGTCCTTTTTCGCGGTAAAAGTCTGCCAGCAGGCGCGCCGCCTGTTCGCCTTCGTCTGTGTCGGAATGAAGGAACACGATTCGGTCGCCTTTCTGCAGCAATCGCTCGAGGGAATTCGTCTCTGCAGATGTCTGATCAAGCGTTCCTTCCCTTTCAGCAGTGCGCAGATAGTCCTGCGGGTCTTTCCCCTGATTCTTCGCGTGGTTCAAAAGCGAAGTGCCAACTGTAGTAATCACGGTACGCATCACTAACCTCCCATTCAAGTATACGCAAAGTATACCATGACTCTGTCCGCCCGTTTGCGCGTCCAACAGGTATACTACGCAACAGGGAGGTTTCTATGACACGGCAACTACGTGCATTTGGGCTTGGAGTGTTGTTGACGCTGGGCGGTGTGGTTGGGTATGCGCAGCTGGACAAGATTCTGAAGGCAGGCGGAATTGCACTGGCGGTGGACCGCTTCGGCGGGGATATGGATCGCGCGCTGAACCGCCTTACGAACACAAAACCCGACAGAAACTTTGCCACGAAGGTCGTGCCCATTCTCAGCGCGGGCAATGGCGCACATATCGGCGCGGCGCAGGTGATGGGCAAACCCGAACTGGTGCGCAAGGTGCAGGCGGTCGCCCAGATTGAGGGCGACTTTCTGGGGCGCGAGGTGCGCCTGCGCGCGCTGATCCCCATCTCTACCAAAAACCCCCAACGCAATATTAACCGCGTGGAGGGCGTCGGCGTGTCGGGCATTATCGATATCAGGCTGTAATGCAGGAGGGACTGTACGCGATTGTCGGCAGTGAGGGGCGCGGCGCGCCCGATTCGCACGCCTGCATCGGCGACGCCGCGCCCTTTGCAGTGGTCGCCCCCGCCAGCGAGTCGGAGGTGTGCGCCCTGCTGGAATACACCCATGCCATGCGCGCGCCGTGCGTGATTGCGGGCGGCGGTACACATCTGCCTCATCTCACACCGCCTGAACGCGCGTGGTGGTTGCTCAGCACGCGCCGCCTGAACCGCGTGGTGGACTACTCGCCCGCCGACCTGGTGCTGACCGTCGGCGCGGGGATGACCCTGCAGGCGGTGCAGGAGATACTCCGTGAACACCATCAGTACCTGCCGTGGAACCCCGCGCTGCCCGGCGAGGCGACCATCGGCGGGATTGTCGCCAGCAACCGTGCAGGCTCGTGGCGCTATCGGTTCGGCGCGCCGCGCGACCGACTGCTTGCCGTGCGCGCCGTGACGCCCGACGGAGTCGCCTTCAAAAGCGGCGCGAAGGTGGTCAAGAGCGTCGCAGGGTACGACATCCATCGTTTGCTGTGCGGCTCGTGGGGCACGCTGGCGGTGCTGACCGAAATCACGCTCAAGGTGCAGCCCCTGCCGCAGCAGTTCGACGCCGTCGGCTGGCGCGCCAGCTGGGCGACGCTGGCACAGACGCTCGACGAATTGATGACGCTGCCTCTCCAGCCCGACGGCGTTAGCGTGCTGGCGTTGCGCGAAACGCCGGGCGACTGGGTTTCGGCGCAGTCGCTGCGGCGCGTGGACGCCCTGCCAGACGCCGAGTCCGCGCCCCTCAACTACCACCCGACAATTGCCTCGGCAGGTTCGCCTCAGAGCATGCCTCGCATACCCATTCACGCAGGCGCAACGGTGCTGGAGCGTCCGCCCGTCGTTGCGCCGTTGACGACTCTGGAACCTCAAGCCGAGCCGCTGCTGCAGACCGAGCAGGATGCGCCCGCGCCCTACATCCTGCTGGAGTTTTCGGGGCGCGCGGAGGGCGTCGCGTGGCAAATCGAGCAGGTGCGTGCGCGCGGCTACCCTGCGGAGCCTGTGTCGGCGGCGATGCTACAGCAGGTGCGCGACTGGCTCGCCCCGCGCCGTCATGCGCTGCTGCTGCAAATTCTGATGCGCCCCAGCGACATCGCCGACGCCGCGGCGCGCTGGAGCGAGCTGACGGGCGTCTCGGCGCTGGCGCACGCGGGCAACGGCGTCCTGTATGTCGCCGCCGACGAGAGCGGGCTGACCGACGCGCTCGTGTCGCGCATCCGCGCGCTGGAGGCGAAATATCGCGTGCTGAACGGCGCGGACTGGCTGCGGTCACACTCAGGCGGCGAGCTGCCCCGCATGGCGCTCACAGAAGGCGAACGCTCGCTGATGCGCCAGCTCAAGCGCGCCTTCGACGAGCGGGGCATTTTGCCTGAGTTGTCTATGATGTAGAGTCGATAGAATAACAGATCCAAAAGCGGTTAGCGCATCTGGCAAAAGCAGCGAGCGGAAACACTGCCAAGTGTGGAAGTGGGTGACTGTAGCAGCATTTGACATAACAATCCAGAGAAAGATTGCGCTTCATGGTTTGGGGTGTCTCCGCTGTGGATGATAGCGCCCTGCGCGGATTAGAAGCTCTCGCTCCGCAAGTCGCAGAGGGTGGTTAAGCCCAAGCAATCGCACTGTTGCCTCGCCGATGTTCGTTACGGGAACGATGTAAACCCCTTCCAACTTGAAATGATCCTCCCACCGATCGCGACGAGGATTGAAAAGCCGTACGGGATGATCAGTGTCGTCCAGAAAGGTCGCTATGTCTGTACCTTTGGCATAATTGCAAAAAGCGCATGCATATGCAAGATTATCAGGGTCATTCGTACCGCCGTGCTTCAAACTGATGATATGCTCTAATTGGCATCCGTAGAAGGTGTCACTCTCATGAATCAGACAATATTCGCAACGGTAACCTGCGCGTTGAGCCACCAGCTCACGAAGCCTTTTGGAAATTTTGCGCCTCATGCGTTGCTGATGAATTCATGCGCCTTCGCTTTTGCCAAACGGAATAAATGTTCAACAACCAGATAGTTCTGCAGTTCTTCCTCTTCTTCTGGGGTCAGGCGTGAGTCACGGCGGCGCTGCAGCAGGGTCTCCAGCCGCTCCTGCGAGGCTTGCGACGGTCGAAAATTAATCACCTCTTGCGGGCTGAGCCGCGCGATGAATTCCACGAGTTCCTCGTAAACTTTGGGCATCACTTATATTGTACCTCTTCTCGATCGCGTCGAGGCAAAAAGGTTCACCACAAGCCGCCGTATCGTGTCTACTCCTCAACTTCTACCGTTGCGGCAGGTGCGCCGACGAGCCGCACGAGAAGATAACCCTCATAGATTGCCCAGCCTGAGCGCGGCGACTCTAACTGCCACAGGAGCGCGTCCATATCGTCCACGCGGGGCAGTTCAACGCCGTTCAGACGCACGGCGCTGGGCGCGCGCACGCCCGCCACGAGCAGATACAGCGCGGGCACATCGCTGGCGGGGGCAATCACCTGCACACGCAGGACGCCGTTCTCCAGAGACGCCGTTTGCAGTCCCGGCGCGGTGCAGGCAAGTGTGCGCCCCTCCGCACGTACCACCTGTGTGAGCGGCTCGATGGCAAAGCCCAGCCGCTGCGCAATGCACGGCGCAATCAGGCGCGGGTTCAGGTCCCAAGTGTACTCTTCGGTGTTTCTGGGGATGTTGAAGGCGTCGGGGTAGTAGCCCTCGCGGTTCGCGCGGCGGTCGGAGACCCACTCCTGCTGCTGCACGGCGCAGAGCGTGATGGCGTCCGCCAGCCGTTTCCAGTCGTATTCGCTGTCCAGCGGCGCGAGGCGGTAGAGCGCGCGGGCGTACACCAGCCCGTTCCACTGCACGGCAACGCCGAACCAGGGCTGATGGTCGAGCCAGGTCGCGCCGAAGGCGGGGATGCTTGCGCCGCGCATGATGGGCTTCTCAGGCGTGTGCCAGAGGTAGATGAAGGGCGTTCCCCGCAGCGCCCACAGTCGCGCCTGCGGGAGCCACTCCGGGTCGCCCGTGAGCGCGTGCGCGTGCAGAAAGGCGTCCACGGCGTAGGGCGCGGCGAGCAGGTCGGGCACATGCAGGGGCAGCTCCCATGTCTGGGCGCCTTCGGGGCGGCGTTGCTGGCTCAGGGAGCGCAGGCTGCGCAGCAGGCTCTCGCGGGCGCGGGGTTGCAGGGTCATCGCTGCATACCGTCCGATTTGCGCGGCGCGTTGCCCGGTCCAGCCGCTGGCGCTGTCGCCCGCCTTGCCCAGAATGGCATGGCGCGGCGTTTCGGGCTGCCACGCCCAGCTGCCGTCCTCACGTTGCGCCCTAATCAGGGCGTCTATCTCGCGTTCCGCCGCCGCCAGCGCGCTCGGCAGCCCGCCCACATAGAACGCTGCCTCCAGCCCGTGCTGTCCCTTCGGGCGGGCGTCCACGGCGGCGCGTACCTGCTCGATGGCTTGACGCCGTCGCGCATCTTCAGGAAACATCCGATGCCCCAGCGCCCACTGCCCCAGCGCGACCTGCGGATCATAAAACACGGGTCCTGTGTTCGTGTGCTGCCACGCGCGCTGGGCGGGGTCGTAAGCGTTCAGCAAGCCCTGCACGGTTAGCTGCATCGCAGCGAAGTCGTTGCGCTGGGGCGCAGGCGGCTGGGGCATTCCGACGCGCCGCAGGTACTGCGCCATCGCCTCAATCCCGTCGTGGGCGTCTGTGCGCACTATCAGCGTCGCCTGCAACAGCGCGGACTCGCCTTTGAGCAGTCGGAACGGCTCGCGCGCCTGCTGGGTGTTCTCGTCCGCCCAGCGCGGGATGCTGGGAACCCACAGCGCCAGCCGATGGTTCGCGCCGCCCTCCAGAAAGTTCGGCGAGGCAAACAGCACATTCGGCGCCCGCAGCACGCCCGACCAGCCCTGCGTCGGCTCCCACTCCATGCTCACCAGATAGTTGCGCCAGCGTACTGCCATCACGGGCGCAGTGATTTTGTACGGGTCGGGCGCGAAACGCGCATCATACGGCGGCGCGGCGTTCGCCGCGCTGGAAGACGCCTCCTCGTCCAGCAGGTACTCCAGTCCGGGCAGCAGCGCCTCGTCCTTCGCTGCGCCAAACGAGCCGTCGCCCACGCGCCAGTCGGGGAATCGGAATCGGTACAGGTGCGCGTTCACTTCGGCGACAATCCTGCCCGTGCAGCGCAGACGGTTCTCCTGCAGCTGATACTCCAGCGTTGCGCGGGCGGTCAGCCCCAGCCTGCCCTGCAGAATCAGGCGCATGCCCGCAGGGTCTGCGGTAATGCTCTCCACGGCGAAGGCGTTCAGTTTGGGGGGCGCGCCCTCCGCGTTCACAATCGCGTCCGCCAGCGGCGCGCTGCTGGCGACGGGAACCCACTCGTTGCCCTGTCGGGCGAACAGGCGCGCCGCGTGCCCCCCAGAAGACGCGGGCGTAATCAGCAGGCGCAGGGATTCGTTTTGCAGCGCGCCCGCGCCGTTCTCAGCGCGTGCGACTGTGCCCGTTGCTGGCAGGCTGAAGGGGTTCGCAGCGACCACAGGGCTGAGAATCACGGCGTCGTTGCCTGCATCGCTGCGGAGCATGAGGCTCACGCGCGGGCGCGCGCCCACCCGTACCCGAAAGCGCGTCTCGGCGACGGCGTTCGGGGGCAGCAGGTCGGTTTCCAGCTCCGGGCGCGAGAGGATTTCCACATCGCCCAGCGCCTGCACGCTCAGCTGCGCGCGGTCGTTCTGCCATGTGCCCGCGCCGATGTTGCGCACGCGCGCCACTACCTCAGTCGTCTCGCCCAGTGTGAGAACCGCGCGGCGCGCGGCGACGGTCTCCAATCGCAGGCGGGGCAACAGCGGGTACACGCGCGCGACCGAGTCGGGCTGCAGCTCGGTCAGCGTCGCGCTGCGCGCGCCTGCAAACGCGTAGCGCAGCCACAGCACGCCGCTGGCGGGAATCTCTGCGCTCAGGGGCGCGTGATTCGCCGCGCGCAGGGTGAACTGGTCGCCTGCCCTGCCGCGCACTTCCAGCACGCCTTCGGGAGGCAGCTCGCGCCCGACTTTCTGCGCGAACCGCTCACGCAGGCGCGCCACCTGCGCCCCCGCAAAGTACGCCCAGTCGTAGTTCGCGTTGCCCTTCGCGTCGGCTTCAAACGCGACGGCGACGGTTTTGCCGGCATACGGCGTCAGGTCTGCCGACAGCGCGCGCCAGCCAGCGGTCTCGCAGTCGGCTTCAGCGACAACCTTACCGTCCACAATCAGCCGCATGCGCACGCCGTCGTGCGGGTTTTGCGGGTCGTCGCGGCGGGCGTTGTCGTCCACCCCCGCCCACGCGGTTAGCACCAGCAGGTCGCCCGGGTTGACGGCGGGCAGGCTAATCGTGAACTGGTTGCGTGCGGGGCGCGCCGTCGGATGCAGGAAGCCCGCGCGCATCGCGACTCCGCCTGACGCAACCGTGCGCACGACAGGCGCGCTCAGCGCGTTCGAGACCTGACCCTGTGTCCAGCGCGCAGTGAGGTCTTCCAGCGCATGTACGCCGTCCGACGCAGGCTGGAGGGCGTGCGCGTGCAGGCTCAAGGCGAGCGCAAGGGTCAGGGTAATACCAATCGGCAAGTAGATTCCCCCTGCGCGCAGGGGGAGCCGAGTGTGGTTCCCCTCGCTTGCGGGGGGAACCTTACGGAGGGGGGTATTTCCAAGCGATGCACGCGCCGTTGGTATAAAACAAAATTCGGGCATGCGAAGGCGCGGCTTCAGTAGCTGGCAAACACCGATTGCGCAGGCGCACTTCGTGAATACACGGCTTACGCGGCGGAACAAGTACCCTATTGGCGTCCTTTTCACAGTGCAACGATACGCCCTGTAGCCCTCACCCCCAGCCCCTCTCCCGCCTGCGGGAGAGGGGAGTCGTGCAAGCGTCGCACGACGCGCTATCCCCCTCTCCCAACCCGTTGGGAGAGGGGGACAAAGGGGGTGAGGGCTGTCTACAGACTTCTGCTTTAAAAAATATGCTCTCGCGCCGCATATGCAAAAGCGAATCTTCATCAACCGTGTTATTCGGCGCGCACGCTCCGTTTCCTGCTCAGGCGACCACCGTGCCGTAGAAACCCCACAGGTGCGCCTCGTCCGCGCGCACGCGCACGAGCCGCCCCACCAGCTCTGGCGAGCCGACGAAGTGCATCATCTTGTTCTCGCGCGTGAAGCCCGCCAGCTTGGTCGGGTCTTTCTGGCTGGGACCCTCCACCAGCACTTCGAACACCTGCCCCACCTGCGCGCTGTTGATTTCGCAGGTAATCTGGTTCTGCAGCGCAATCAGTCGCTGGAGCCGCTCCTGCTTGACCGCGCGGGGGATTTGATTCTCCATCTGCGCGGCGGGCGTGCCCGGACGGGGGCTGTAGGCGAACATGTACGCGCCGTCGAAGCGCACGCGCTCCACCACCCGCAGCGTGTTTTCGAACTGTTCGTCGGTCTCGCCCGGGAAGCCCACGATGATGTCGGTCGTGATGGCGATTCCGGGCACATGCGCGCGCAGTTTCGCCGCCACTTCCTCGAACTGTTCCACCGTATAGAGGCGGCGCATTGCTTTGAGGACCTCGTTATCGCCCGACTGGAGCGGCAGATGCACATGCTCCATCACCTTCGGCAGCTCGGCAATCGCGCGGATCAGGTCGTCGCGGAAATCGCGCGGGTAGGGCGAGGTGAATCGGATGCGTTCGATGCCGTCGATGTCGCTGAGCAACTGGAGCAATCTGGCGAAGGGCACGCGCCCCTCCAGCAGGTTCTTGCCGTAGGAGTTGACCGTCTGCCCCAGCAGGGTGATTTCCTTTGTGCCGCGTTCGGCGAGTCGGCGCACCTCCTCCACGATGTCGGCGGTCGGTCGGCTGCGTTCGCGCCCGCGCGTGAGGGGCACGATGCAGAAGGTGCAGAACTTGTCGCAGCCGTACTGGATGGGCACAAACGCCTTGAGCTTGGGCGCGCGGTCGACTTTGCGCTGGGGAATGTCCGTCACAATCGCGCCTTTGCGTTCGGGCAGGTCGAGGCGCATCGCGAGTCGTCGCTTCTGCAGGGTCTCTTCGAGTAGCGCGCCCACCTGCGCGATATGCGCCGTGCCGACAATCATGTCCACGAACGGGGCTTTCTGGCGGATTTCGTCCGCGCGCAGCTGCGCCATACAGCCGCACACGCCAATCACCATCTGCGGCTTGCGCTGCTTGAGCGTGCGCAACTGCCCCAGCGTGCTGAAGACCTTGTCTTCGGGCTTGCGCCGTACCGAGCAGGTGTTGAGCAGCACCACATCGGCGTCCTCCACCCGCTCGGCAGGCTCGTAGCCTCGCTCCTGCAGGTAGAGGCTCATCTGCTCAGAGTCTTCCTCGTTCATCTGGCAGCCCCAGGTCAGTATCTTGTAGCGCGGCATCCCCAGTTCACCAATGAAAAGTATACCTGACGCCGAAACGCGAATCGCCCCGCGCCGGGGCGCAGGGCGTTGCAGATAGTCCTGTGAAGAGTGATACGGATATATGGTGTGCGAGCCGCCCGTCGCGGAGCGCTACCCTGCGACGGGCGACAATTCCGACTTACAGCGAGTGGTTCCCACCGATGCTACAGGTCGGGTTGGTGCTCATGTTGCCAATCGTGTAAGTACCGCCCGACGGACAGCTGGGCTGCTGCTGAATGAAGTTGGGCGTCAGGTCTGACCAGTCTGGGGTTGCCGTCGGTCCCTGATTGTTCGCCATCGCCCACTGCTCTTTGGCGGCTTGAACCTGGCGCAGGTTCGAACGGCAGGCGTTCGCCCGCGAGCGCTCGCGTGCGCTCATGAAACTCGGTACCGCAATAGCCAGCAGGATGCCGATAATCAGCACCACAATCATAATCTCCACGAGGGTGAAGCCCCGCTCGCGGCGTCGGTTGAGCAAAGTGCGCATCATCATCTGTCCCTCCATATCAGATTTTTGGCAGCTGGGGAGAAAACTGCACCTTTCGGGCGGCGATTGGCTCGCGTTCTCTCCCCGCTACAGGGGTGTTTCCATCTCTGGGAAGCGAATGAAACTGGGCAAAATGCGGGATTCTGGGATCTGATACCAATCTGCGGGTCAGAGTTCACAAAACGGCGACTTTTGGAGTGCGGAAGCGGAGCTTCCGCATGCTGAAGCTCCCGCTTCAGCACTCCATAGTAGCGGGGCGCAGGCAACAGCTGCCTCTGCAGGCACATGCGAGGCGATTAGCGAATTTTGACTGTGCATTTGGTATGAGGCGCGTGTTTATGCCGCGCCGCGCGTGAAGACCCACGCAATCATGCCCAGTGCGAGCGCGACCACCACCACGCTGGCGATGGCTTCCTGGCGGCTCAGCTGGAACGCGCGCCAGTTGAGCGCGAGCGTGACGACCGCCATCGGCACAAGCGCGGGCAGGCGCGGCGCAATCCCCAGCGCGGGCAACACCCACAGCACCAGCGCGAGGTAAACCCACAGCGCCACGAACAGCCCCACCAGCGTCGCGCGCACGCGCAAACCGAACCGTATCAGGCACGCGGCATAAAGCGCGAGGAAGATGAAGTCGCCCACGCCGATAATCGCGATGGGGGTCAGGCGCGCGGTCGCTTCGGGCGCGTTGGGCGCCGCCATCACCGCCACGGACGCCTGCTCCGCGACCTGCGGCGCTTTCTCCATCACCTGCTTCACAAACCCGCCCGGCGTCAGCACGGTGAGCATATCCACCATCGCGGCGAACGGAATCACGGGCGCGAGCAGGTTCTTCTCACGGATGATTTTGGAGAGCGTTGCGCCCAGCCCCACCGCCGCCGCCATCAGCAGGTAGCCATGCACCGCGCGGAACACACCCTGCATCAGCTCCGACGGCGGGTTCGCACGGCTCCAGCCCAGCAGCGCAGGCAGCGCGTTCCAACCGAGCCACGCCATCAGCCCCCCCGCCAGCAACGCGGGGGCAAGCCAGCGCGCCCGCTCCGCCTCGTGCGCCCACGCGAACACCAGATGCAACAGAGTCGCCATCAGCAGCAGGGTCGTCGCCAGCACGCCCAGCACCAGCAGCCAGCCGCTGGGAAGGGTCAGCATCGGCGCGCCGAGCTGCAGCGCGAAATACGCCGCGCTCCAGACCAGCCAGTTAGGAACCGCCTGCTGCAGGGTCGTCCGTTGCACCACGCGCCATGATACCAGATAGGCTCACACCACCCGCAGCAGGCGTCGCGGGGATTCTTCTTCGGGTTCGTCGTTAGGGCGATGCACAATCTGGTACAGGCTATCGCGCTCGACGGGCACGCGCCCCGCGTCGCGAATGAGCTGAATCAGCGCGCGGCGCGTCAGCACCTGCTGGCGCACGCCGGGCGCGTCGTCCTGATACACAATCTCGTACTCATGCACCGTGCCGTCCACATCGTCCGCGCCGTACCAGAGCGCAATCTGGGTAATCGCGGGCGTGTTCATAATCCAGAACGACTTGATGTGCGGGAAGTTGTCCAGCAGCAGACGCGCGACGGCGATATTGCGCAGGTCGTCGTCGCCGCTGGGGTGCGGCAGGTGCGCCAGCTGCGTGCCCTCAGGGTGGAACGAGAGCGGCGTCATCGCCAGAAAGTGCCCCGTCTCGTCCTGCAGCTCGCGCAACTGCAAAAAGTGGTCCACGCGCTCTTCGATGGTCTCGCCCATCCCGTACAACAGGGTGGCGTACTGCTTGAGACCTACGGCGGCGATTTCGCGGGCAATCTCCTTCCAGCGCTTGCCGTCAATCTTTTTGGGGAACAGCTCGGCGTGGATGCGGTCGCTCAGCACCTCGATGCCGCCGCCGGGCACGCTGCCCAGCCCCGCCTGCTTCATCTCCTCCAGCACCTCGCGCAGGGGCTTGCGCGCCACGCGGGCAATCTCCTCCCACTCGACCGCCGTGAACGCCTTGATATGCACATCGGGGCGCTCCTCTTTGACCGTGCGCACCAGCTCCAGATAATAGTCATACGGCAGGCGCGGGTTTACCCCGCCCACGATATGCACTTCGGTAATTGGGATGTGTTTGTAGGCGCGGAGCCGCTCGCGCACCTCGTCCATCGTGAGCGTGTAGGGCTTCGGACCGCCCTTCTGCGCATAGAACGAGCAGAACTTGCACCCTTTGTTGCAGATGTTGGTGTAGTTGATGTGCTGATTGCGGATGTAGTAGGCGTAGTCGCCGTTGAGCCGCTCGCGCACGAGATTCGCCAGATAGCCCACCCCCGACAGGTTCGGCGTGGTGTAGAGCGTCATGCCGTCTTCAAACGACAGCCGCTCGCCGCGGACGACCTTCTCATACAGGGGCGTCAATTCGCGCCCCAGAATCGTCTCCAGAACATGCATACCAACGCGCCTCCGTGAAATATTTCACAGAGATTATACCCGAACGGGGGCGGGTTTCTCCTGCGGGCGCGTCGCCAGCACGGTGGCGGAGAAGATAACCAGCATAATCCACAGGATATCGGTAATCAGCAGATGCACCAGCTGCATCCACACGGGCGCCTTGAGCCACACATTCAGCACTCCCAGCCCCAGCTGCGCCACATAGAGCAGGTTGAAGCCAATCCCCAGCCGATAGGCGGTCGGCGAGGGGCGGTCGAGCATCAGGCGCGTCAGCACGATTAGCATGTAAAACGCGATTCCAACCGCCAGCGTCGGGTGATAGATGCGCAGGGCGAGCAGCGTCTCGCCCACAACGGGGTTCGTGTGAATCACATCGAGGTGCAGCAGCGTATCGCCCAGCGCGGTGACCGCGCCGCTCATGCCAATCAGCGTCATCAGGAACAGCGCGCCCAGCGTCGCCGCGCCTGTCCAGCCCTGCCCGCGCAGGGGGAAGCGCGCCCCGCCCGACGCCCACCACGCCGTCAGCGTGATGAACAGCAACAGAATGAAAGTGTTCAGCAAATGCGCCGCCATCCACACCGCCCGCGCATACGACACATCGGTCGCCACGCGCTCAAACAGCACCAGCCCCGCGCCCACCAGCGCCTCGGTAATCATGAAAAACATACTCAACACTGCGCCCAGCCGCACGATGTGCTTGCGCGGATACGCCCGAAACGCCCAGATAAGCATCGCCAGCACCAGCAGGAACGCCACGCCGCTGGTCAGGCGGTGGCTGAACTCGATGAGGGTCTCGATGGACGGGTCGCGCGGGATAATCTCGCCGTTGCAGGTGGGCCAGTGGCTGCCGCACCCCGCGCCTGAACCCGTCGCCCGCACAAACGCGCCCCACAGAATCACCAGAATATTGTAGCCCAGCGTCAGCCAGGCGAACTTCGCAAAGCGGGTCATGGCACGCATAAGTATACCTGATTGGGGGACGCCATAGCAGGAGAATCGCCCCCTGCAGCGAACGCTCTCAAGCGTCGAATCCACAGGAGGCGCACGCATGGACGCGCTACCCCTTGACCAGATTATCGTCGGCGACTGCATCGAGGTGATGAACCGCCTGCCCGAACGGTGCGTCGACCTGGTATTTGCCGACCCGCCCTACAATCTGCAGCTGCGTCAGGAGCTCTACCGCCCCAACATGACGCGCGTGGACGCCGTCGACGACGCATGGGATCGATTCGAAAGTTTCGAGGCATACGATGAATTCACCACGCGCTGGCTCACGGCGGCGCGCCGCGTGCTGAAAGACACAGGCACGCTCTGGGTGATTGGTAGCTATCACAACATCTTTCGCATTGGCAAACTGCTGCAGGATCTGGGCTTCTGGATTCTGAACGACATCATCTGGGTCAAGACGAACCCGATGCCGAACTTTCGCGGGGTGCGCTTCACGAACGCGCACGAGACGCTCATCTGGGCGCAGAAGCACGCGGGCAAGCCCTACACTTTCAACTACGCCGATATGAAGGCGTTGAACGACGATGTGCAGATGCGCAGCGACTGGCACATTCCGCTCTGCACGGGCAGGGAGCGGCTGCGGATTGACGGCGCGAAGGCGCACGCCACTCAGAAGCCCGAAGCGCTGCTGACGCGCGTGCTGCTGGCGTCCACGCAACCGGGCGATGTGGTGCTGGATCCGTTTCTGGGCACGGGCACGACGGCGGCGGTCGCGAAACGGCTGGGGCGGCGGTTTATCGGCATCGAGCGCGACGCCGCCTACGCCGCGCTTGCCCAGCAGCGTATCGACGCGGTCGCACCCTATCCACAGGAGTTCCTCGCGGGGTACGGCAGCGGACGCCCGCGAAAAGAGCGCGCGCCCTTCGGCGCGCTGGTGGAAAACGGGCTGCTGGCGCCGGGCGATAGGCTCTACTTTCGGGGGCAGGCGCACGAGACGGCGCGCGTGCTGGCGAACGGGCACATCGTGCGCGAGAAGGACGGCGCGGTCGGCTCCATCCATCAGATGGCGCGCCGCATCACGGGCGCGCCCTGCAACGGCTGGGAACACTGGCACTATCGCGACAAGTCAACGGGCGCGCTGTTGCCCATAGACCGCCTGCGACAGGCGTTTCTGGAGGCGTGGCGTAGCGAGGGGAAATAGGCAGGGTTTCCCCACGCGCGTGGGGAAACCCTGCGCAGGGAGTCTTAGCACCCCGTACCGAAGTTGAACAGCACAATCAGCAGGTCCGCGTCGTCGACGATGTTGTCGCTATTGACATCGCCGTCGCCGCCCGCGTTGCCGAAGTTGAACAGCACAATCAGCAGGTCGGCGTCGTCCACGCAGCCGTCGCCGTTCACATCGCCCTCAGGACCCGCCGGGCACGGCTGCACCGCCACATAGTGCGTGCCCGCCAGCTCGGCAAAGCTGAACGGGAAGAAGTCAAACGGCGGGTCGGGGCAGCGCGCCCACGCCGCGTTGCCGAACTGCTGGCTGGTGTTGCCGATGTTCATCGCGGGCAGCGACTGGTTGGACAGATAAGTGCCCTGACAGGGGTCGTCTAAATTTGCGCCGCCCGTCAGCACCGCCAGTATCTTGATTTCGCCCTGCGGGTTGCCCAGCGCGCTCAGCGGGATCGCGACTTCCAGCCCCGTTGTGGCGGTCGACGGGTCGCCGATGTTGTTCGGGTCGCTTGTGACGCCCTGCAGGTTGGCGTTGTCGAACGCGACGCTCAGGTTCGCCGAATTGTCGCCGCCCTGCGGCGTGTTCGCGCCCGTGCCCACCGCCACCGCGCCCACATAGGTGGACTGGTTGTTCACAAGGTCGTGAATATCGATGTAAATGTTGTCGTTGCCCTGCTGATCATCGAAGCGGTTGACGCCTATCGCATAGTCGGGATTGTGGTCAAACAGCACGCCGCTCATGCCCTGCACGGAGCAGTTAATACAGCCGGTGGTCAGGTTGAAGGTGTTGCTGCTGCTGCGCCCTGTGTCGATATAGAGATGAATCGAGTTGCCATTGCCTTCCAAATTGCCCGTAACGCCGATATACAGCACGCCGTTCACACACCTTACAAAGAGCTGGTTCAGTTCGGAACCCCAGTTCTGGTCGGAGCTGACCCTGTCGCCAAAGCCTGTGTAGTTGGTCTGCGACGCGAGGGGCGTTCCGAACTCCTGCGGGATATTGCGCCCGTCGACCGTCTGCGCAGACGCGAGCGCGACAAGTGCGACTAATCCGCCAAGCACCAACATCGGTCGTCTCATCGTTGATAACCTCCTTTCCCCGCGATGGGGCGTCTCTATTATACCCCAATTCAGAAATCGTATTCTCAGGCTGGTTTTGGAGTGCTGCAGTGGGAGCTTCAGCGTCGCGAAAGCTCCGCTTCCGCACTCCCAATTGTCTCAGCGGCTTACGGATGCATCGCGTCCGTATTCCAGAAAGTTGCGCAGGAGGTGCATCCCCGCTTCGCTAAGGATCGATTCGGGGTGGAACTGGACGCCTTCGATGGGATACTGCTTGTGGCGCACGCCCATGATTTCGTGGTCGTCCTCGCTTTCGGCGGTGATTTCGAGGCAGTCGGGGAGGGTGGCGCGTTCGATGACCAGCGAGTGGTAGCGGATGGCGCGCAGGGGGTTGGGCGTATCGCGGAACACGCCCGCGTTCGTGTGGCGCACAGGCGACTCTTTACCGTGCATCGGGCGTTTCGCACGCACGATATTGCCGCCGAACGCCGCGCCAATCGCCTGATGCCCCAGACACACGCCGAGAATCGGAACCCTGCCCGCCGCCGCCTGTATCAGCGGGATGCTGATGCCCGCCTCGTGGGGCGTGCAGGGTCCGGGCGAAATCAGGATACGGTCGGGCTGCCGCGCAAGCGCGTCCTCGACGCTAATCTCGTCGTTGCGCACGACGGTTAGCTCTGCGCCCAGCTCGCCCAGATACTGCACGAGGTTGTAAGTGAAACTGTCGTAATTGTCGATCACCAGAATCTTCACGGCGCGGCTCCTGTTCACGAATAGAGGGTGCGCGTCAGCAGGTCGCTGAGGGCGTGCGCAGCGTGTTGCACGGTGGGCAGCGCATGGTCGTAGTCGAGGCGCACGGGTCCCATCAGTCCAATCACGCCTGCGGGGCGTCCGCCCGCGTGGTAGCGGGCATAGATGAGCGTGCAGCTGCGCAGGGCGTCGATGGGGTTCTCCTCGCCGATGGCGACATGCAGCTCAGCGTCGCTCCCCTGCTGCAGCAGGCGGTAGAGGGGCTTGCGCGACTCCAGCACGCGCAGCACCGCCTCCAGCTGGCTCACCTCGCGCTGGAACTCCGGCAGGCGCAGCAGGTAGACCATGCCTTCGTAGAGCAGTTCACCTTCGGCGATTTCCTGCGCCTGCTGCTGGATGGCGCGCAGCAGGGTCGCCAGCGTCTCGCGTTCGGCGGGCGACTCCATCGGCGGGGCGTGGGCAGGGTCCAGACTCAGCACGGCGCGCACGGTCTGCCCCTCGACCCTCGCGGCGAGCAGGCTCTGCATGCGGTTCAGCGCGCGCTGCGAGGGCGCATGCTGGAGGTCAATCACGCGGTTGTCCACCTCGCCGTGTTCCATCACCACGACGGACAGCACGCGGCGCGGGCTGCAGGGGGTAATCACGCAGCGGAGGATGCGCATCGTTTCGTCGCGGGCGGTGGCGGCGAAGGCGACCATTTGCGCGGCGCGCGCCAGCGCCTGCAGCGTCGCGCTCAGCAGCTCGGTCAGGCTCTCGCCCGGCTCCGGCAGGCGTCGGAAGTAGCTCTCGATGCGCAGGGTGGTCGCCTGCCCCATCAGATGCTCCACATAGTAGCGGTAGCCGCGGGTGGTGGGCACGCGCCCCGCGCTGGTATGCGGCTGGATGAGGTAGCCGTACTCGGTCATCGCCGCCATCTCGTTGCGCACAGTGGCGGGCTTGACCCCCAGCGCATACCGTTGCGCAATCACCTGCGAGGCGACGGGTTCGCCCGTGCGGATGTGTTCACGCGCAACCGCCCGCAAAATGGCGGCTTTGCGCGAATCCAGCACGCCTGCCTCCACCGTGCGACTTCGAGCCACCTGCAATCACCCACCTAATTGTACCTCGACAGGGAACAGTCCGCGTCTGTCAGCCCCACAACTCAGCGAGTCTGCCCATGGACACTCGTTCGAACTCCGCCGCGCTCACCCTGCGACGGGCGATTGCTCGCATCAAAAAATCATACCTGCGCAATCTCTTTGCGTGGGTAGAATCGAGACGGCTGTTCTTGAAGGCGAGGTGCGCGGGCGCATATGCACACGGCGTGGCAGGTGTGGCGAATCGCGTTCTATCTGGAGTGGCGTCAGTGGCGCAACAGTTTCGTGCGCGCACTGCGAAGTCCAGTGGGGCTGCTTGGTGCCATCGTCGTGTTTGTCATCATTCTGGGGGTGATCTGGCTGTATGTGCGCTTCCAGATGTCTGGCGGAGACGCGCAAGCCCTGCGCACCCTCTGGCTGGAGCTGTCCAGCGAGGAGCGCGGATGGATTGCGCTGCTTTGTGTGATGCTTGTCAGCGCGTTTCACCTGGTCTTTGTGCTGGCAAGGCGCGCATTCGCGCCCTACTCGTTCGTGCGCGGGTTTTCCGAGAGCGACCTGCATTTTCTGTTTGCCTCGCCGCCCAACGCATGGCTCCTGATGCGCGCCCTGATCACCATACGCACAACCATCAACCTGGGGATTGGCATTCCGCTCTATCTGATTCTCGCGGTTCTATTATCGCTTAGATTTACATCGGCGCTGGTGGAGGACTATCTCGCGCATCTGGCGTCAGGGGCGTGGCTGCTGGTGGGCTACTGGGCGATACGCTACATGCAGGGACTGTTTTTCGAGCTGTTCGGCTTTTACTGGGCGGCGCGTTTGCGGCGTCGCCCGTGGCTGCGATGGGTGCTGGCAGCGGCGGGTAGCTTCTGGTTGCTGTCGCTGATTGCTTCCGGGGTGATGGGGTTTCTGGCAGCACGAGCGCGCGGCGTTGCGCCTGTCCAGACGATGGAATATACGCTCAACGGGTTGCCGACGCTGGCGCTTTCGCTCCCCGCCCGCGCGACAGCGGACGCCTTGCTCGCGCCGATACGCGGGTGGACGCCCCTGATGGGCGCGGCGATTGTGCTGTGGGGCGCAGGCTGTCTCTGGCTCGCCCGGCGCCTCAAACGCGATTCGAGAGAGATTGTTGACCTTGTGGCGACAGGGCTCCAGCTGGGCGCAGACAGCGCGGACGAAATGCCCCACGCGGTACGCCGACAACTGGAACGGGCGATGCAAGCCAATCAGGGGGTTCGCACGCCCGCCATGCTGGAGCGGTGGCGACTGCAGGGGATTTACGCGCTCCTGTGGCGTGATTATCTGCTCTCGTTGCGCACAACGCCTGTTTGGATAACGCTGCTGAGTCTGCTGGGCTACTTTCTGATGGCTGGGGGGATGATGCTGGGAGCAAAATACCTCTTCGAACGATCCCCTAACCCCCGAGTGGTGGTCTTCCTCGCGGGCGCGATACCGCTGTTGTATCTCTCATCAGCAACATCCGCGCATCGGCATGTGAACGCTCATTACGACTGGGTGCGCGCTCTGCCGTTCAGCGCGGAGCGGTACATCAGGTACTGGGTCTTCGCGTCCACGGGGGCGTTCATCGCGATGCTGGTGCTGCCAGTCTACATAGCGGGGCTGCTGGTGTACCCGGAGGTATGGCATCTGTGGCTTGGCAGTCTGGCGCTGATGGCATCCTACGGATGGAGCGGCGTGCTGGTGCAACTGTTTGGTCAGCTGCAGACGGCTCAGCCCTATCTGGAGGCGGTCGAGAGCGACCTTGGCGTTCTGTGGGGTCTGGGCGGCGCGGCGCTGCTGTTGCTGGGGTTAGCCGTCTACGCAGCCGCGCTCGAGGCGGGCGCATGGTTCCCGCTGATTGCGCTTGGGATTGCGCTGGCGTGTTTGCCCGTGCAGCGCGCGCTGATGCAACAGGCGACCGAACAGTGGCGCGACTACACGCCGTTCTCCTGAAACGCCAGTCGCCGCGCGTTTCTGTGGGGTAGAATCAGGCTATGGAACGCCCGAAGGACTTCGTGCCTGTGTCGCTGGCGCCCGACCCTGTGATTGAGTATTACAAGCAGTTCGTCGATGTTTCGCTGTTGCGGGAGAACCTGAAGCTCACGCCGACGGAGCGCGTGCGCAAGATGCAGGAGATGGGGCGGGTCTACGCCGAGCTGCGTCGGGCAGGAGAAAATCTTTCGAGGCAGATTCAGGCGCAGCCAGCGGGTACACTTCTGCCGATGGGCGAGCAGGTACGGCGGGCGGTCTATCCGGGCAGCTTCGACCCGCCCACGCTGGGGCATCTGGACATCATTCAGCGCGCGGCGCGCCTGTTCGACGAACTCATCGTCGCCGTCGCCGTCAACGCGCAAAAACAGTCGCTGTTCAGCCTGCAGGAGCGCGTGCAGATGCTTCAGGAATGCTGCAGGCATTTGCCGAATGTGCGCATCGCGTCGCTGGAGGGCTTGCTGGCGCGCTTCGCCGATCAGGTCGGCGCATGCGCGATTGTGCGCGGGCTGCGCGCCGTGTCCGACTTCGAGTACGAGTTCCAGATGGCGACCATGAACCGCCAGCTCGCGCCCGAAGTCGATACCTGCTTTCTGATGACCCATCAGCAGTATGCGTTCCTGTCGTCGTCCATCGTGAAAGAGGTGGCGCGGCTGGGCGGCTCGGTGGACGCGCTCGTGCCCCCAAATGTCGCCCACAAACTGCGGGAGCGATTCGCCCCCAAAACGGCAGGAACCCACCACCCATCGAGCGAATAGAACGCTGTATAGGGGAGATTCGAGCAATGATACACACGGATGTCTCGACCATTCGGAAATGGCTGCGGGAACTCGATCAAGCATTTGAACACGCGCGGAGCTTTGGACCTTTTGTACTCGGTTTGGATAAAGGCGAGTGTCATAACCGAGTCCAGCAGATTCTGGCGAACCTGCCGAGCGATTTTGACAAGGCGGAGCGGGTGCTGCGCGAGTCGGATCGGCTGATTGGGGGCGCGCAGACCGAAGCGCAGATGACCGTCGCGCAGGCGCAGGAGGAAGCCCGCCGCATCGTGGAGCAGGCGCGGCGCGAGGCGGAGCAGATTCTCGAACGCGCCCACGCCGAACAGCAGCGCATGCTCAGCCAGACGGAGGTCTACCAGCTCGCGCAGACCCAGGCGCAGGAGATTCTCGAATCCGCCCGCGAGAAGGCGCACCAGATTCGGCAGGGCGCGGACGAGTACGCCTACGAGGTGCTGACCCAGCTGGAAGGCGCGCTGGCGAAGGTGATGAACACCGTGCAGAACGGCAAGGTGCTGCTGGAGGACTATCTCAAGCAGCGGGTCGGCACGCGGCGCTAAAGCGGCGGCTTGACGGGCAAAAAGGTGAGCATCAGGCGCAGCGCGCTCTTGAAACGCAGCGGGTAGAGCTGCAGCGAACGCAGGTACGCCCGTCGCGCCTGCGTCCGATTGCCCAGCAGCGCGTACTCCGTGCCCAGACAGGCGTATGAGTGCGCCAGCGCAAGCCGCATCGCCCGCGGATCGGTCGCCCGCTGCCACAGGCGCGGCTCGCAAGCATGAATCGTCTGCGTGCGCACCTTCACATCGTCCTCGTACACGCGCCGATGCTGGAACGAGGCGTTCGCCCCATGCACGCGGTACATCGTGAGCGGCTCGTCGATGTAGCCGATGTCCCACTCCAGCGCAATCCGAAACCACATCTCCCAGTCGCCCGAGCCGAACAGGTCTTCCCGAAAGCCGCCCAGCCGCTCAAAACACGCCCGACGCGCCAGCACCGATGAGGCGATAATCTTGTTGCAGCGCACAAGCGCCTCGATGATGTTGCCCGTCGGCGTGCGGGGCCACTCGAACCCCAGCGGGTTGCCCGGCTGGATGGCGCCCTGCGCGTCGATGAAATGCCCGCCCGTGTGCACCAGCCCCACTTCGGGGTGCGCGTCCAGCAGGGCGACCTGCTTTTCGAGCTTCGTCGGCGCCCACAGGTCGTCCGAGTTCAGAATCGCCAGATACTCCCCGCGCGACTCGGCGATGCAGCGGTTCAGCGTCGGGTAGGTGCCCCGATTCGCCTGCACGAACAGCCGCACGCGGTCGCCGTAGCCCTGCAGAATCTCCACCGAGCCGTCTGTGCTGCCGTCGTCCACCGCAACAATCTCATAGTCGGTGAAGGTCTGGTCGAACACGCTTTGCAGGGCGGCGGGCAGGTACGGCGCGTGATTGTAGCTGGGTATCAGCACGCTGACTCTGGGCGTCATCGGAGGAATTATACCTGTTTGCTCTACCTGCGGCAGGCGTCGGGCATACATGCGGTATACTTCGGCAGGGTGAGAGTGATGCCGAACAAAACCTTGCTGGAGCGCATTACCAGCGATCCACGCATCTTAGCGGGACAGCCTGTGCTTCGGGGCACGCGCTTGAGCGTCGCTTACATTCTGCGCCTGTTAGCCAGCGGCGCAACGGTAGATGAGATCCTTCAGGAGTATGAGGGGCTTACTGCAGAAGATGTTCAGGCGTGCCTGCTGTTCGCTGCGGAGACTTTAGAGAACATCGCTTGCTCTCGCCCAACCGCGTACCCCTGAGGTATACTGAAGCGTATGACCACTGCCCAAACGACCCTGACGGAGACCATCGCCGCACTGGATGCGCGGTATGTGCTGCCCGTGTATCGTCGCCAGCCGATTCTGTTTGTGCGCGGGGCGGGCGCGCGCCTCTACGACGAACACGGCAACGCCTACCTCGACTTTCTGGCGGGGATTGCCGTATGCAATGTCGGGCATAGCCACCCGCATCTGGCGCAGCGGATTGCAGAGCAGGCGGCGCGTTTGATGCATGTGAGCAACTTTTTCCTGACCGAGCCGCAGGCGCGCCTGGCGCAGAAATTGTGCGAGCTGTCGGGCATGGAGAAGGCGTTTTTCGCCAACAGCGGCGCGGAGGCGTGCGAAATGGCTATCAAGGTCGCCCGCAAGTACGCCAACGCCGTCAAGCGCACGCCGGAGTACGAGATTCTCGCGCTGGAGGGTAGTTTTCACGGGCGCACGATGGGCGCGCTCTCGGCGACGATGCAGGCGAAGTATCAGGCGCCGTTCCAGCCGCTCTTGCCGGGCTTTCGCGCCCTGCCGCGCAATGATCGGGACGCGCTGCGCGCGGCGTTCCACGAGCGCACCGCCGCGATTCTCATCGAGCCGATTCAGGGCGAGGGCGGCGTCTACCCGATTGACGACGAGTACCTGCGCGAGACGCGCGCGCTGTGCGACCGCTACAACGCGCTGCTGATACTGGACGAGGTGCAGGCGGGCTTCGGGCGCACGGGACGCTGGTACGCCTTCCAGCACACGGACATCATGCCCGACATTGTTGCGACGGCGAAGGGTCTGGGCGGGGGCTTTCCGATTGGCGCGTGCCTGCTGCGCGGCGTCGCCGCCGAAGTGCTGCAGCCCGGCGAACACGGCACGACCTACGGCGGCAACCCGCTCGCCTGTAGCGCGGCGCTGGCGGTGATTGAGATTATCGAGCAGGAGGGTCTGCTGGAGAACGCCCGTCGGGTCGGCGACTACCTGCAGGCGCGCCTGCGCGAACTGCAGGCGTCGGGCGCGCCCATCCGCGAGGTGCGCGGGCGCGGCTTGATGATTGGCGTCGAACTGAGCCAGCCCATCGCCCGCGCCGTCGTGCAACGAGCGCTGGAGCGGCGGCTGATTCTGAACGCCGTCGGCGAGAGCATCCTGCGCATCGTGCCGCCGCTGGTGATTACCCCCGCCGACGCCGACGAAGCGGTCGAGATCCTGCGCGAGGCGTTTGGGGAGGGGTAGTCGGGTACACTTTTCCCTGCTATGAACGCTTTTCAGGCTGCGCTGCTGGTGTATGCGCTCATCATCGCGGCGGGCGGCGTGATGGGCTATGTCTCCGCCCAGAGCATGGTATCGCTGGTGAACGGGCTGGTCGCCGCCGTGATTCTGCTGGTCGGGCTGGCAATCAGCTTCAAAAACCCGACCGCGGGCTTTGGCTTGAGCGCGGTGGTCGCGCTGGCGCTGGGTGCGTTCTTCGCCTACCGCTTCTTCACGACAGGCAAGTGGATGCCCGGCGGAATTACGATGATTCTGAGCGCGGTCGCGTTTGTGCTGATGCTGGTGGCGACGCTGCGCAAGCCCTGAGCGCGGGCAGGAATTCTGACTCGCGGTTCGAATCCCGCGCCTATGAATATCCGTGAGGCGACCTTCGAGTGGATGCGGGCGCGGGGCGTCCGCTACCTCTTTGGCAATCCCGGCTCCACCGAGCTGCCATTTCTGGTGAATCTGCCCGACGGGGTGCGCTATGTGCTGGCGTTGCAGGAGAGCATCGCGCTGGCGATGGCGGACGGCTACGCGCAGGCGAGCGGGCAGCCCGCGCTGGTGAACCTGCATGTCGCGCCCGGACTGGGCAACGCGATGGGCGTGCTGTTCACCGCGCTCAAGAACCGTTCGCCGCTGATTGTCACCTGCGGGCAGCAGGACACGCGCCACATCTTTCACGAGCCGCTGCTGTCGGGCGACCTGGTGGGCATGGCGCGCCCCGTGACGAAGTGGGCGTATGAGGTCAAGCACGCCGCCGATGTGCCCGACGCGCTGGAGCAGGCGTACCACCTCGCGCTGACGCCGCCGCGCGGACCCGTGTTCGTTTCGATTCCGATGAATTTCTGGGACGCGCCTGCCGAGCCGCCGCGCCTGAAAGCGCTGCATGCGCCCGACGCGCCGCAGGGTCTGGAGGCGGTCGTGGACGCGCTGACGGCGGCGCAGAAGCCCGCGCTGGTGTGCGGCGCGGGGGTCGGGGGCGCGGGCGCAGTCGCCGAGGCGGTCGCGCTCGCGGAGCGGCTGGGCTGCGCGGTCTATCACGCGCCGCTCAACTCGCGGATGGGCTTCCCGACGCGCCATCCGCTCTACGAGGGGATGCTGCTGCCCGCCACGCCGCGCCTGCTGCAGGCGCTGAGCCAGCATGACTTCGTGCTGGTGGTCGGCGCGCCTGTGTTCCTGCTGTATCCCTACTTCCCCGGAGGCATGCTGCCGCCGGGCGTGCGGGCGATGCTGCTTACCGACGACGCGCAGGAGGCGTCGCGCGCGCCTGTGGAGCGGGCGTTCGTGGGCGACATCCGCCGCGCCCTAACGATTCTGGCGGAGCGCGTCCCCCCGCGCGACTACAAGATGCCTTCCCGCACGGTGGACGAGGCGCGCCGCCGCTCGGAAGCGACCCGCGCGCGGAGCAAGATGGGCGCGTTTTTTGTGCTGCACACGCTCGCGCAACACCTGCCCGAGAACGCCGTCGTCGTCGACGAGGCGGTCTCCTCCAGCCTGTGCCTGCGCGAGTTCGTGCGCCTGTCGCCCAATAACGACTACTACACTTCCGCCAGCGGGGGACTGGGCTGGGCGATGCCCGCCGCCCTTGGGATTCAAAAGGCGCAGCCCGAACGCCCCGTCGTGTGCGTGATTGGCGACGGCTCCGTGATGTATTCCGTGCAGGCGCTCTGGAGCGCGCGCGAGGAGAACGCGCCTGTGCTGTTCCTCGTGCTGAACAACGGCGCGTACAACATTCTCAAGAGCTTCACGATGGCGTTCTATCCGGGCAGCGGCGTGCAGGGGCTGGATGTGCCCCATCTGGATCTGGTCGCGCTGGCGCAGGGGATGGGCGTCCACGCCGAGCGGCTGACGACGCCTGAGGAGGTGGAGGAAGCGCTCCCGCGCGCGTTGCAGTTGCGCCAGCCCGTGCTGCTCGATGTCGCCATCGACCCAACCGTGCCGAGCTTGTTCTGAGGGCACGACCGCCCGCGAGTCGTCGCTTCGGCGCAACCGCTTGTCGCCTCCGCAATAGCGCAGGCGTCTCACCGATGGGTAGCATGCATGCGGGTGAATACGATGCGCAAAGGATGGACGATTCTATGGGCGACGCTGAGCGCGGGCGCGCTGGCGCAGACGCCTGCGTTCTACGGCGCGGGCGACCTGCCCGGCGGCAACACGACCAGCAACCTGTTCGCGCTTTCGGCAAACGGGCGCGTGGCAGTCGGCTGGAGCAGCTCCGCCAACGGCACGGAGGCGTGCTACTGGACGCTGGAGACGGGACTTGTGCCTCTGGGCGACCTGCCGGGCGGGACCTTTACCAGCATCGCGTGGGGCGTCTCGTTCGACGGCGCGGTGATTGTGGGACAGGGACGCTCCGCGTCGGGCACGGAGGCGTTCCTATGGCGACGCGATACGAACCAGATGACGGGACTGGGCGACTTGCCCGGCGGCAGTTTCCAGAGCTTTGCGCTGGGGCTTTCTGCCGACGGCGCAGTCGTTGTGGGCTGGAGCGCCTCCGCGAATGGCTCGGAAGCGTTCCGCTGGACGCCTGATGACGACATGGGCGGGCTGGGCGATTTGCCAGGCGGTGAGTTCGCCAGCTATGCCCAGAATGTGTCGGCGAATGGGCGCGTGATTGTCGGGCGCAGCGCGTCCTTCAACGGCGACAGTGAAGCGTTCCGCTGGGAAAACGGAGCCTTCCAGCCGCTGGGCAGTCTGGGCGGCTTTCCCTTCCTGAGCTACGCCTACGGCGTGAACGCCGACGGCTCGGTCGTGGTCGGCTGGAGTCGTGGGTTCAACGGCATCGAGGCGTTCCGCTGGCGCGCCGATACGGGCATGGTCGGACTGGGCGAGCTGGAGGGCGGCGCATATGACAGCCGCGCCTACGCCGTATCTGCTGACGGACTGCTGGTGGGCGGGTTCGGCACTTCTGAACTCGGCAAGGAAGCGGTTCTTTGGGATAGCGAGGGCGCGCTGTACCGCGTCAAAGACCTGCTGCTGAATGCGGGCGTTGCAGCCGTGCAAAACTGGCGTCTGGAGGAGGTGCGCGCCCTCTCCGCTGACGGTACGGTTCTCGTCGGCACGGGCACGAACCCCAGCAACCAGCGCGAGGCATGGATTGCAGTGCTGCCGCGATTCGACCGACGCCTCGAAGACCTGAATCGGGACGGGTGCATCGACGACGCGGACTTGCTTAGCGTGCTGTTCGCGTTCGGCAACACGGGCTACTTCGACCCCGCCGATGTGAACTACGACGGCGTGGTGGACGACGCCGACCTGCTGGCGGTGCTGTTCGCGTTCGGCGAAGGATGCTGATGAGTTTCGTTCGCATGAAAGGGGAAACACTGCGTAGGTTCGCCTATACGCAAATCCGCATGGGGGTCGATACCCCGATCGTGGTGTACGCGGCGCAGGAGGCGCAGGCGGTAGAAGCGTGCCGCGCCGCGTACACGCGCATCAGCGAACTGGAGCAGCAGATGAGCGACTACCGCGTCGACAGCGAGCTGAACCTGCTGTGCAGGGACGCGGTTGGACGCTGGCGACGGGTCAGCCGCGAGCTGTTCTATGTGTTGTGGCGGGCGCATCGGCTGGCGCAGCAGACCGACGGCGCGTTCGACCCGACAGTGGGCGCGCTGGTGCGCCTGTGGCGCGAGGCGCGTCGCACGGGGCAACTGCCCGACCCCCAGACCTTGCAGGCGGCGCGCGCCCGTTCAGGCTACCGTCTGATGGAACTCTGCCTGCGCCGCCGCGCGGTGCGCCTCAAAGTGGAGGGCATGCAGCTGGATCTGGGGGGCATCGCGAAGGGCTACGCCTGCGACCATGCCCTGCGCGTGCTGCGCCGCTACGGAATCACACGCGCGCTGATTCAGATGGGGGGCGACATCGCCGCGGGCGACCCGCCGCCCGACGCCCCCGCTTGGCGGATTGCTCTCGCGGAAGGCGGCGAGACCACCCTCGCCCGCGGCGCGCTCTCCACCTCGGGCAGTACGGAACAGTTCGTGGAGATTGGCGGCGCACGCTACGCACATATCATCGACCCGCGCACGGGGCTGGGGCTGACCCGACTGATTCTGGCGCGGGTGCGCGCCCGCGACGGAATCACCGCTGACAGCCTCGCCACCGCCGCCGCCGTGCTGGGCAAATCGGGCATCCAGCGCCTGCAACGACTCTACAAAGGCGCACAGATAGAGGTGTGGGAACAGGCTTCGTAAGGCTCTCACGCTCAGGGCAGCGCCGCGCCTGAACCATGCCCCTGCAGAACCCCGTGTCCATGCCTATAATCCCTATGTATGCAAACGCCGCTGACTTTTGCGGAGATTTTGAGCGCGCTGAGCCATGCGCTGGACATCACAGAAGGGCAACCGCGCGGGCACGCCGTGCGTACTGCCTACCTCGCACTGCGAATCGGCAAGGAACTGGGGTTCTCCGACGCCGACATGCGCGACCTGTGCAAAGCGAGCCTGCTCAAGGACGCAGGCTGCTCCAGCAACTCGGTGCGCGTCTACAAGGTGTTCGCCGCCGACGACCTGCTCACCAAACGGCATGTGAAGCTGGTCAACTGGTCGAACCCGCTGGAGTCGATGCGTTTTGCGCTGGAGCATATGATGCCCGGCGCGAACATCTTCCAGAAAATCGTACACGCACTCAAAGAGACACGCGGCTCGGTGGGCGTGATGGACGAGGTGACCTTAGCGCGTTGCACGCGCGGGGCGCAGATCGCCCGCTACATCGGCTTCACCGAGCAGGTCGCGCAAGCCATCGAGTACCTCGATGAACACTGGGACGGCAGAGGCTCGCCCTATAAGCTCAAGGGTGAGCAGATTCCCATGCACGCGCGAATTCTGTGCATGTGCCAGACGATGGAGGTGTTCGCCTCGACCTTCGGGGTGGACGCGACCTATGAGATGCTCCGTCAGCGTCGGGGCAAGTGGTTTGATCCCGAGCTGGTGCGCGTGGCAGAAAGTTTTCAGAGCGACCGCGCGTTCTGGGCGTTGCATGCCGAGATGCTGCACAATCCCGATATGACCCCGCCGATGCCCGACTTCACGCGCAAAGTGCTGCCGAGCGACATCGACCGTGTGTGTGAGGCGTTCGCGATGATTGTGGACGCCAAATCGAGCTTCACGGCGGAGCATTCGCGGCGTGTGGCGCAGTACGCTGTGCAGATCGCCGAAGCGCTGGGCTGGGATACCGAGCGGGTGAACTTCATCTACCGCGCGGGGCTGCTGCACGACATCGGCAAGCTGGGCGTCTCGAACACCATTCTCGAAAAGCCGGGCAAGCTCACCGACGACGAGTTCGCCGCGATTCGCGCACACCCGCGCCATACCTACGAAATCCTGCGGCGCATTCGCTCGTTTGCCTTGCTGGCGGAGGTCGCGGGCGCACATCATGAGCGGCTCGATGGACGCGGCTACTGGCAGGGGCGCACCGCCGAGCAGCTCACACCCGAGATGCGCATTCTGGCGGTCGCCGATGTGTTCGACGCGCTCAGCGCCGAGCGTCCATACCGCGCCGCCCTGCCGCTGGAGCAGGTGTTCGACATCATGGAACGCGACAGCGGTACTGCGCTTGATGGCACACTGGTACAGGTACTCAAATCCGTACAAATGGGCGCGCCCTATGCACAGGCGGCGTAGAGATTGACGCTCTTGAATGTGGTATAATAGGCGGACTACCCTATAACTACAAGGTAGTCGGCGAGATATGGTTATTCGGTTCAATGCGGAGACGCCGCGCTATGTGCAGGTGCGCCAGTGGATTGAGCGGCAGATTGCGACGGGCTACTGGAAACCGGGCGATGTGCTGCCGCCGGAGCGCGAGCTGGCGCATCAGCTGGGCGTGAGTCCGCTGACGGTGAGCCGTGCGCTACAGGGACTGGCGCGCGAGGGCATTCTGACCCGCAAGCGGCGCGTGGGCACCGTTGTCGCCGAGAACCTGCCCCCGAACTTGCTCCAGCGCTCGTTCACGATTATGGCGCTCGGATTGGGCGGCGGCACGCGCCAGCCTGTGGACTTCTACTTCAGCAGCATCCAGCGCAGTGTGCTGAATACGCTCGCGCCGCTGGCGATGCGCACCCTCTGGCTGGACTATCAGATTGACCAGATTGAACGCGAGCTGCTCTCGACCGAGTTTGTGGGCGTGCTGGCGATGGCGCCCGCGGCGGAACACATCGCGCTGCTGGAGGACCTGTATCGTCGGGGCGTGCCGGTGGTGATTGTGGGCGCGAGCGCGCAGGCGTGGGAGACGCCCACGGTGGACACCGACAACTACACCGCCGCGCGTGAGGGCGTGAAGTATCTGCTGGAGCTGGGGCATCGGCGCTTTCTGGGGCTGTTCGGCGCGCTGGAGACCTTCAACTCGCGCGACCGCTGGCGCGGCTTCCGCGACGCGCTACAGGAGGCAGGCGTCCCCGAATCGCAGATCTGGACTTTCACCACGCCCTACGCGGACGAGCTGGACGAAGCGATTCGCGAGGGGATTCGCACCGCCCTGCGCCTGCCCAACGGACCGACGGCGATTTTCGCGGGGGGCTACTACCTCGCGCTCTCGGCGATGCAGACCGTGCATCAGACGGGTTTGCGTGTGCCGGACGATGTGTCGCTGCTGGGGTTCGACGACCCGCCGTCGGCGGCGCTCGCCTCGCCGCCGCTGACCACCTTCCGCCAGCCGCTGGAGCAGCTGGGCACGCGCGCCGTCCAGAAGCTGCTGGAGTGCGCCAAAGGCGCGCCGCCTGACCCACTGCATGAGTACCTGCCCATCGAGCTGATTGTGCGTGGCACGACCGCGTCGCCTACTCCAGCGGCGCATGCGCCCGCGCAATCGCGGTGAGCGCGGCGCGCGCCTTGTTCACACACTCCTCGTATTCGCGAGCGGGCACAGAATCGGCGACAATCCCCGCGCCCGCCTGCACATGCGCCACGCCGTCCTTGACCAGAATCGTGCGGATGGTGATACAGGCGTCCATCTCGTTGGTGTAGCTGAAGTAGCCGACCGCGCCCGCATAGGGACCCCGCTGAGTCGGCTCCAGCGCGTCGATAATCTCCATCGCGCGCACCTTCGGTGCGCCTGATACTGTGCCCGCGGGGAAGCACGCCCGCAACACATCGAAGGCGTCGGCGTCCGGGCGCAGCTGTCCCTGCACCTCCGACACGATATGCATCACATGCGAGTAGCGCTCAATCACCATCAGGTCGGTCGCGCGCACCGTGCCGTAGACGCTCACGCGCCCGATGTCGTTGCGCCCCAGGTCTACCAGCATGATGTGTTCCGCGCGCTCTTTGGGGTCGGCGAGCAGTTCCTGCGCGAGCCGGGCGTCCTCTTCGGGCGTTTTGCCGCGCGGGCGCGTGCCTGCTATCGGGCGCGTGAGGGCTTTACCGTCCTCCACCGTCGCCAGCACTTCGGGCGACGCGCCAATCAGCGTCGTATCCTCAAACTGCAGGTAGAACATGTATGGCGACGGGTTAATCGTGCGCAGGGCGCGATAGAGGTAAAACGGCGGGGCGCTAATCGGCTGGCTGAAGCGCTGCGACAGCACCACCTGAATACAGTCGCCCGCGTGAATATACTCGACGGTGCGGCGCACGGCGTCTTCGAAGGCTTCGCGCGTGATGTTCGTCTGCGGCTCCAGTTTGAAGTGCGGGTCCTCAAAGCGCGGGGGCGGCGGCAGCGGCGTGCGCAAGCGCTGCAGGGTGCGCTCGATGCGCGCGACGGCGTCCGCATAACTCTGTTCAGGACACGCGCTGGGCGGCGGGTTCGTCAGCGCGGTGATGGTGTGAAGCGCGTGATCGAAAATCAGCAGCACTTCGGGGGCAATCAGGCAGCAGTCGTCGGTGTTCAGGTCGTCGGACGGCGCGTCGGGCAACCGTTCGAAGAAGCGCACGAGGTCGTACCCCAGGTAGCCGACCAGCCCCCCCGTAAAGCGCGGCAGCGCAGGCGACGCCTGATAGGGATGGCGTCTGAGGAGCGCGCGTGCAATGTCCAGCGGCGTCTGGTGCGGCGGTATCTCGAACGCGCGCCAGCCTGAGTCGCGTTCCCAGACGCGCGCCGTGCGCCCTCGGGTGCGCAACACCAGCGTCGGCGCAAAACCGATGTACGAATAGCGGGCAATCTGTTCGCCGCCCGTGACGCTCTCCAGCAGGAAAGCATACTGTTCGTGGGCGGCGGTCTTGTAGAAGGCGGAGACGGGCGTCTCCCAGTCGGCAAGCGCGATGCGATAGACGGGCGTCATCCGCCCCTGTCGCGCAATCGCAACATACTCGCTCAGGTCAGGCGTGGTCATGCTCGCGGCGCAATTCTACCCCGCGCGGGTCAGGTACAATTCAGAGCGATGCGAACCCGATGGTCTCGGCTCTGGGTCCTGCTGTGTGGTCTGCTCTGGGCGTTTGCGCCCGCCGTGCAACAGCCTCCTGCAGAGAAGATAGAAAAGCGCATTAGCCCGCACCTTGTGCTGTTTCAGGAGATTTCCGTCAACCCGCCGCTCGCCATTCAAGGCGTGCGGATTACCCCGGCGCGCGCGGTCAGTTTTCGATCCACGCTGGGCAACGATGTGGTGAACACCGACGGCGCGCTGCGCGGACGCGAGCTGACCAGTCGGATGGCGTGGCGTCATCGCGCCGTCGCCGCGATTAACGCCGACTTTTTCGACGGGGGCGACCCGCTGGGGCTGTGCATCGTGAACGGCGAGCTGGTGAGCGAGCCGTTTCCGGGCAGACCGGGCGTCGGCTGGACGGCGACGGGGCAGGTGGTGATGGGCGACCCGACGCTGGACGCCGACATCACGCGCCCCGACGGCGCGAAGCACCCGCTGATGGGGCTGAACCGCGTCGCCAAAGCGGAGGGTGATATGGTGCTGTTCACCTCGTTTTATGGGGCGACGGCGCAGGCGGCGGCGCGCGGCGTCGCCGTTGCGCTGGAGGTGTTGCCGCGCCCGCTGCGCGTCGGCGCACAGGTACAGGCAATTGTGCGCGAGGTACGCGAGGGCAACTCTGCGCCCATCCCCCCTGCAGGCGGCGTGCTGATTGGCACGGCAGGCGCGGCGGACTTTCTGCGCGCCCTCCAGCCCGGCGAGCGAATCACCCTGCGCATTGATCTCGCAGGCGATGGCGCCGCCCGGTGGCGCGCCGTGCAGGAAGCCGTCTCAGGGGGACCGTGGCTGGTACGGAACGGTAAACCCCTCGCCCCCAACGAGATGTCCGGCGGGTTCAACCTGCAGAGCTTTATCGAGCGGCGCCACCCGCGCACAGCGGTGGGACGCACCGCGCAGGGCGAAATTATATGGATTACGGTCGACGGGCGTCAGCCCCAGAGTCAGGGCGCGTCGCTGAGCGAGCTGGCGCAGATTATGGCGCGCTACGGCGCAGTGGAGGCGATTAATTTAGACGGCGGCGGCTCCAGCACGCTGGTTGTGCGCAATCTTGTGGTCAACAGCCCCTCGGACGGCGTGGAGCGCCCTGTGTCGAACGCATGGCTGGTCTACGACGATGCGCAACGCCCCCTCCTGCCGCGCTCTACGGACTATCGCATCGAGCCGCACCAGGCGAGCCTCAAGGTCGGCGAGCAAATCCGATTCCGCCTGATGCGCGGCGACCAGCCCATCTCCACATGGGAGGCGGTCTGGGGTACGGTAAGCATCGGTTTCGTGGATCAGTGGGGACGATTTCGCGCCCTGCGCGCGGGGCGCGGCGTGGTGAGCGTCTATGTCGATGGACAGTGGCTGCACGCGCCTGTGGAAGTCATCGGCGACGCGCCTGCAACGAACGGGAATGCGTCTGGGGGGAGCTGAATTCTGGAGGCGCCGGTGGGAATCGAACCCACGAATAAGGGTTTTGCAGACCCTCCCCTTAGCCACTTGGGTACGGCGCCTCGCCTGCCTAATTATACCCCAGAATGCGTCGGAAGGTTTCAAGGGGCTAATAAAAAGGAGGGTGGCAGTGAAAGGAGAGCAAAGCCTGCCACCCCCAAGGAAGGAAGGTGAACTCGTTCCCAGTTAATATTATGGCATATTGCGTCGCGAATCTCAACCCCTTAACGGGGGGTTAATGGGCAATTCGTCGGGAATTGCTCGTAAATCGTTCATACGGGTATACGCACGATGTTGAAAAAAAGTTTCCAAGCGGCGTTAGAATCGATCTGGATGACTCCGCGGCGCACGCTCTTGAGCGGGCTGGGGATGGCGGTCGGCGTGGCGGCGATTGTGGTGCTGGTCTCGCTGGGCAAGGGCGTGCAGCGCGATGTGGTCGCGCAGGTGGAGTCGCTGGGGGTGAACCTGGTGATTGTGTTGCCCGGCAGGCTCAGCCCCGAAAACCCGTTCAACCCGATGAGTTTCATCGGTCTCAGCACCCTGCGCGAGGGGGATATTGCGGCGGTGGCGCAGGTGGCGGGCGTGCGGCGCGTCGCGCCGATTATGTTCGTCGCGGGCGGGGCGCAACGGGGCGAGCGCTGGGCGGACGCCGCGCTCATTCTGGGCACGACGCCCGAATGGTTCGAAATGCGCCCCCACACGCTCAAGCACGGGCGATTTTTCACGCACGCCGAAGCCGAGCGGTTCGTGTGCATTCTCGGACCCAAGCCCGCCGAGCAGCTCTTCGGTACGGAAAACCCCGTGGGCAAGCAGGTACAGCTCAACGGCAAGCCCTTCACCGTGATCGGCGTCACGGCAGAGGATAGCAACCGTTCTCTGCTGGGCAGCGGCGGGTTCGAGTTCGCGATTTACGCGCCCATTCGCGCGCTGCAGCGGGCGATGGGCAGCGAGCAAATCCATCGCGTGATTGCCCAAACCGCGCCCGACCAGGACCCCGCGCAGTTGCAGGCGCAGATTAAGGCGGCGGTGTTGCGCAGTCATGGCGGCAGCGAGGACTTCTCGGTGCTGACGCAGGAGGAGCTGCTCAGCCGCCTGTTCACCCTGCTGCAAATCGTGTCGGTCGCGCTGACGGGCATCACCTCCATCGCGCTGGTGGTCGGCGGGATTGGCGTGATGAATGTGATGCTGATGAGCGTCACCGAGCGCGTGCGCGAGATTGGCATCCGCAAGACGGTCGGCGCGGAGCAGCGCGATATTTTCTGGCAGTTTCTGATGGAGGCGCTGCTGATTGCGCTGGTGGGCGGGCTAATGGGGGTGTTGCTGGGCTGGGGGGTGTGCGCGGCGATTGAGCGCTTCACCGTGCTGACGCCGCAGGTCACGGGCAATACGATTGGGCTTGCACTAACGGTGTGCGGCGCGGTGGGGCTGGTGTTTGGGGTGCTGCCCGCTGCCCGCGCCGCCCGCAAAGATCCCGTCGAGGCGCTGCGGTACGAATGATGAGGAGGTATACTCAAGTTGTGCAGACGCAGCCCATGACCGACGAGGCAACGCGATTGCTTATCACGGAAGCTATCCGCTCGGAGACGGCGGCGTCAGGCGTCGCTGTGGAGCAGATTGTGCTGTTCGGCTCCCGCGCGCGCGGAGACGCGGACACACAGAGCGACTGGGATTTGCTAATAATCTTGCAAGACCCTCTGAGCCGACAGAAGCGGATTGAACTATTTGCACGGCTAAACCGCACCCTCGCGCGCCTGCTCATCCCGTGCGATCTGATTATACGCTCCCAGCAAGAAGTCCAGCGCGAAGCGCAACAGGTAGGCGCCGTCGTCAGGAGAGCCTTGATGGAAGGTCTTCCGTTATGAGTAAAGAGGTTTTGCTGTAGCTGCGAAGAGCAAGAGACGATTTACGGGTGGCGCGGCACGAGATGGCGCTGCCACCAGAGGAGGTTGTGACCACAGCTGTATGCTTTCACTGCCAGCAGTTTGTGGAAAAGGCTCTCAAGGCGTTCCTTGTCTTTCACAGCGCTGACTTCCCCAGAACCCATAATCTCGAATACTTGAAAGAACTCTGCGCCCGCATAGACGCCGATTTCACATCTCTGGATGTGGAGCCTCTCGAACTTTATGCAGTGGAGATTCGTTACCCAGGCGACTACCCCATTCCGATGGTAGAAGAAGCCGCCGAGTGCCTGAAGATTACGGAGGTGATTCGAGAGTTCATCGAGCAAAAGCTTGGCGTCTCTTTCGAGTCCGTGTAGCCGTGTCAATCAACAGCCCCTCCCCGCGCATGCAGAGAGGGGCTGCTAACTCAGGCAGAATCTCGCCCAGTCGCCTACTTGATTTCGACCTTCGCGCCCGCCTCTTCGAGTTTCTTCTTGATGTCCTCCGCCTCTTCCTTGCTCACGCCCTCTTTGACCTTCTGAGGCGCGCCTTCCACGAGGTCTTTCGCCTCTTTCAGTCCGAGCTGTGTGAGTTCGCGGACGACCTTGATGACCTGCAGCTTGTTGTCGCCTGCGGCTGCCAGCACGACATCGAACGAGGTCTTCTCTTCAGCCGCAGGGGCTGCCTCGGCTGCGCCGGGCATCATGCCGGGCATTGCGGCGACTGCGACGGGCGCCGCCGCCGACACGCCGTACTTCTCCTGCAACGCCTTGACCAGCTCGTTCAACTCCAGCACGGTCATCTCGTCGATTGCCTGAATCAGTTCCTCAGCGGTTAGTTTCGCCATAGTGTGTGCCTCCTTCTGTGATTATTGGGTTTCTGCCTTCTTATCGGCAACTGCCTGGAGCGTGCGCACGAACTGCCCGATGAGTTCGGAGAGCGTGCCCACCAGCCCCGTGATGGGCGACTGCAGCGCGCCCAGAAACTGCGCCAGCATCACCTCGCGCGGGGGCAACTTCGCCAGCGTGTCCACCATCGTCGCAGGATAGACCTTCTCGCCGAGCATCAGCGCCTTCACTTCCGCCTTACGCGCCTGCTTGATGTAGTCGGTAAGCGCTTTGGCGGCGGCAGCCTCGTCGCCCGTGACGAACGCAATCGCGGTCATCCCGTGCAGATGCGGCTCCAGCGCGTCGGGAATATTGCCGTCGCGCGCGATGCGATAGAGCGTGTTTTTGACCACACGCAGCTCCGCGCCCGATTGACGCAGCTGCTTGCGCAGGTCGGTAATCTCACGCACGCTCAGCCCACGATAGTCGACCAGAATCTGCGCTTTGGCTTCGCCCATCCACGCGCGTATCTGGTTCACCTGCGCCACTTTTTCGGCGCGCGGCTCGCGCGCCCAGCGACGCTCAGGGCTGGCGTGTGTCGCCTGTTCGGTTGTCGCCATTCGATACACCTCCTCGGTTTCGCGCCTTTTTAAACCAAAAACGCGAGCCACGCCGCAGCAGGCTCGCAACGGTTTGGTGCGTTAACGGGGCGTCGGCTTGCGCCGAAACGCCGCTCTGTTCCAAACTGTCCCGTGCGCATCCCTCGGCAGGCGGACCGCCGCGCGGATTATGTCCCCTAGGGGACGCCTGCTATCTGCGGTATGGCGGGGCAAGTATACCCCATACACCTCGCGCGCGTCAAGGGGTCGGGTAGATAAGGATTTCTTCCTGATCCTTGCTTCGGGCGCGGGCGAGGTAGCCGCTGCCGTCGGGTGTGCGGGCGCGCGCCGCGACAATCGACGACTGTCCCTCCGCACGCACATCGAAAAAGCCACCGACGCCCATCGGATTGACGCCGATCATTTCGAGGTGCTTCTGCACGCCTGCGAGCAGACCATTCTCCCAGCCCTGCGCCTCCTCTTTCGTCCAGGGCAACGGGTTGTAGGAGGGCATCGCCAGCACACGCACCCCGCGCCGCGCGTGCTGGTCTATCAGTTCGTGATGAAACCCGTCCAGACATATCAGCACGCCCAGCCTGCCGAACGGGGCGTCGACGGTCGGCGTCTCGCGCGGGGCGGCGCACAGGTTCAATCCCAGCTCCTGCTCCAGCGGCACAAGGTTGATTTTGCGCTGGATCAGCACGCGCTCGCCTCTTGGATTGTAGGTATAGCACACATTATACACGCAGTCGCCCTGTGCTATCGGCGCGCTGCCGGCGACAATCCACGCGCCCGTCGCCCTTGCCGCCTCTGCAAACGCTTCGTGATAGACGCGTTCCACGAACGGGCTGAGCATGCGCATCAGGCTCCGTGTCGCCCCCGCAAAGCCCCCCTCCGCCGCGAGGAAGTTAATCTGATGCCGCTCCATCAGGCGCATGCCCGCCTCCACCATTGTCTTGCAGGTCTGCACGCGCTCAAAATCCTGCGTGAAAATCAGCCCCAGCCCCACATCTTCAGGAAACACCATCAACAGGTCGCCCCTCGGGACGCGCTGACGCACCGCACGAGCCAGCCCCCCAATCCGCTCGCGGAACGCCTCCGCGCTGCGGTAATCCTCCAGACGAAACTGCATCTGCACTGCGGCTATTGACGCGCTTGTGCCCATATTACGATTCTACCTGCCCTGCGGCGTACAATCACCTGAAAGGTAAACAACAGTCGTTCATGCAAGCCCCAGCTGCTTCAGAACGCTCCATAGCGGCGGGCGCGACCACAGCCAATCCACCTCCAGCCAGAAACCATCCAGCACCCGACTGCGATAGACGCCCTCCGAACCACTGAACGCCACACGATACAACCCACCCCCATCGCGCTGGAAAAACTCCGCATACCGACGATCAGGATCCACCACCCAATATTCGGGCACGCCCGCCGTCTCGTACTCTTCAAACTTCACAAAGCGATCCGTGTGCCGACTGGCGGGGCTGACGATTTCCACAATCAGGTCGGGCGCGCCGTCAAAATACTGCGCCTCAAAGCGACCCGCGTTGCTGTTGAGGATGACCACAATATCGGGTTCGCGGGCGACCTCTCTGCCCTCAGGCAACGGCAACTTCACCAACAGCGGCGGATGATAGACCTCGCCAAGGGTGTGATAGTCCACCCAATTGCTCAGCAGCGTGTAGAGGAACCTGCTTGACCGCTGATGCACCACTGATACAGGCATGACTGGCGCAACCTCCCCGTTGACCCATTCGGCGTGCGCGTCGTCGTACTGTTGCAGGAACTCCCCGAAGGTGCGGGGCTCCTGCGGCGCGGCGCGCGCCTCTGTGGAGATAACCTGCTCCATAGTGTCTCACCCTACCCTGAGTATACCTCGCCCCACAGCCCGCGACGCTCAGCCAAGCCCCAGCTGCTTCAGAACGCTCCATAGCGGCGGGCGCGACCATAGCCAATCCACCTCCAGCCAGAAACCATCCAGCACCCGACTGCGATAGACGCCCTCCGAACCACTGAACGCCACACGATACAACCCACCCCCATCGCGCTGGAAAAACTCCGCATACCGACGATCAGGATCCACCACCCAGTATTCAGGCACGCCCGCCGTCTCGTACTCTTCAAACTTCACAAAGCGATCCGTGTGCCGACTGGCGGGGCTGACGATTTCCACAATCAGGTCGGGCGCGCCGTCAAAATACTGCGCCTCAAAGCGACCCGCGTTGCTGTTGAGGATGACCACAATATCGGGTTCGCGGGCGACCTCTCTGCCCTCAGGCAACGGCAACTTCACCAACAGCGGCGGGTGATAGACCCTCCCTAACTCATAGTACGCGACCCAGTTCACCACCAGGCTCAGCAAAAACATGTTTGTATCCTGATGCTCTACAGACGCGGGCATAAGCGGCATAACCTCCCCGTTGACCCATTCGGCGTGCGCGTCGTCGTATTGCTGTAGGAATTCCTCGAAAGTGCGAGGCTCCTGCGACGCTACATGCGCCTCTGTGGAGATAACCTGCTCCATAGTCTCTCACCCTGTCTAAATATACCCCACTCACCCTCAGCGGACAGCCTGCATGTTTTCCGTCAGGTATCCTTAAGCATCCGCTGGGGAGGAACCGATGAACCCGACTGACGCCGCATGGCTCAAGCGCTTCCCGGAGCTGGAGATACTCATCACCAGCGACACCCTGCAGGCGCGCGTGCGCGCGCTGGGCGAGCAGATTACCCACGATTATCGCGACCATCCGCCCCTGCTGGTGGGCGTGCTGAAAGGCTCGCTGGTGTTCCTCGCCGACCTGATGCGCGCCATCCCGCTGCCTGTGGCGTATGACTTCGTAGCCATCTCAAGCTACGGCGCGGAGACGCACTCCACCGGGCAGGTGCGCCTGCTCAAAGACCTCGATTCGCCCATCCGCGACCGCCATGTGCTGGTGGTGGAGGACATCTACGACACGGGACTCACGCTGAGCTACCTGCTGGGGCAGCTGCGCCAGCGCGAGCCTGCCAGTTTGCGCGTGTGTACGCTGCTGAGCAAGCCCGCACGCCGACAGGCAGAGATCGAGCTCGCCTACTGCGGCTTCGAAATCCCCGACCGATTCGTCGTCGGCTACGGGCTGGACTACGCGGAGCGGTACCGCAACCTGCCGTTTATTGCGGTACTGCACGGGCAGTCATAGTCGAGACCGCCGCCCGCTCGAACTGCCCGATGGGATGCACCTGCCATTCGGCGGCGTCCAGCGCGTGCAGCAGCGCCCATGCGGTGTCCAGCGCGGTCAGGCACGGCACGCCCGATTCGACGGCGGCGCGGCGAATCAGCAGCCCCTGTTGCTCGGCGCGTCGGTCAGGGCTGGGGGTGTTGACCAGCAATTGCACGCGCTTGCCCGTGATGTAGTCCAGCAGGTTGGGGCTGCCCGCGCCGATTTTGGGAACCGTCTGCACGGGCAAGCCCGCTGTCTGTAGCGTCTGCGCCGTGCCCGCCGTCGCCAGCAGGCGGAACCCCTTCGCCAGAAACGCCCGCGCCAGCGCGACGCCCTCGGGCTTGTCCTTGTCCGCCAGCGTGAGCAACACACTGCCCATGCGGGGGATTTTGACGCCCGCCGCCGTCAGCGCCTTATAGAGCGCAGCGGCGTAGCTCACATCAATCCCCATCACCTCGCCCGTGGAGCGCATTTCGGGTCCCAGCGCGACCTCTACCTGCCGCAGCTTCAGGCTGGAGAACACGGGCGCTTTGACCGCGATTCGCCCGCGCGTCGGGTCGGCGGCGGTCTCCGTGAAGGGCAGGGGCTGCCCCAGCTGCGCCGCGACCGCCAGACGTACCATCGGGATGTCGGTAATCTTGGACAGGTAGGGCACCGTGCGGCTGGCGCGCGGGTTGACCTCTATCACATACACCTGCCCGTCCTGCACGACGAACTGGATGTTCAGCAGCCCGCAGGCGTGCAACGCGCGCCCCAGACGGAGGCTGTAGTCGCGAATCTGCGCCTGTTCCGATGCGCCGAGCGTCTGCGGCGGCACGACGGTCATACTGTCGCCCGAATGCACGCCCGCCCGCTCGATATGCTCCATAATTGCGGGGATGAGGAACCGCTCGCCGTCGCCGATGAGGTCTACCTCCGCCTCTTTGCCCTCGATGTATTTGTCGACCAGCACGGGCGCGTCGGGGAACGCCAGCACCGCTGAGCGCCAGTAGGTCTCCAGCTCGGCGTCGGAGCGCACAATCTCCATCGCACGCCCGCCCAGCACAAAGGAGGGGCGCACCAGCACGGGGTAGCCGACGGCGTGCGCCGCCGCCCGTGCATCTTCCAGCGTCGTCACAGCGCGCCCCGACGGACGCGGCACGCCCAGCCGCTCCAGCAGCGCGTCGAACTGGCGACGGTCTTCCGCCAGCTCGATGGACTCAGGCGGCGTGCCCAGAATCGGAACCCCGAAACCCTGCAGTGAGCGAACAAGGTTGATTGCCGTCTGCCCACCAAACTGCACCAGCACGGGGATAGGCGCGCCCGACTCGCCCGCCTCGTACTCCAGCAGGTTCATTACATCCTCCGTCGTGATGGGGTCGAAGTAGAGCGCGTCGGAGATATCGAAGTCCGTCGAGACGGTTTCGGGGTTATTGTTGAGAATCATTGCATAGTAGCCGTGTTCGCGCAGCGTGCGCACGGCGTGTACGGCGGAGTAGTCGAACTCGATTCCCTGCCCGATTCGGATGGGTCCCGACCCCAGCACGAGCGCCTTGCGGGGATGCGCAGGCGCAGGGCGATCGGATGCGCCGTGATAGGTGCTGTAGAAGTAGGGCGTCTGCGCCTCGAACTCGCCTGCGCAGGTATCCACCATCTTGAAAGCGGGCAGGATGCCCAGCGCCCTGCGCCCTGCGCGTACCTGCGCCTCGCTCAGCCCCGTGATTTGCGCCAGAAACCGATCGCCAAACTGCCACTCTTTGGCGCGGCGGAGCAGTGAAGCAACCGTACCCGTGTCTGCGGGTGCGCTCGGGCGCGGAATTTGGAGTGCTGAAGCGTCCGCTTCAGCATGCGGAAGCTCCGCTTCCGCACTCCATACAGACGGCGCTTTACGCACTTGCCACGAATCCAACGCAAGAGCAGACAGCGCCTCCCGCACCTCCGCGCTGCGCGCGATCAGCTCCTGCTCCATCTCTACCAGGCGTCGAATGCGATGCAGGAACCATGGATCTATCTTGCTCAGCCCGTGAACCTCCTCGACAAGCCAGCCGCGTCGGAACGCCTCGGCGACATAGAACAGGCGCATGTCGTTGGGCGTCGCAATCAGCGTCTCCAGTTCCATCGGGCTGAGGCGCGCGGCGGGCGGATAGCGCAGGTCGCTCACGCCCACCTCCAGCCCGCGCACCGCCTTCATCAGCGCTCCCTCGAAGGTACGGTCAATCGCCATCACCTCGCCCGTCGCCTTCATCTGCGTGCCCAGCGTGCGGTCGCCCGTCGGGAACTTGTCGAACGGGAATCGCGGGATTTTGACCACGCAGTAGTCCAGCGCAGGCTCGAACGCCGCCGAAGTGCCCGTGATGGGGTTGCGAATCTCATCCAGGCGCAATCCAATCGCGATTTTCGCCGCGATACGCGCAATCGGGTAGCCCGTCGCTTTGGACGCCAGCGCGCTGGAGCGGCTCACGCGCGGGTTCACCTCAATCACATAGTAGTCGCTGCCGTTGGGGTTGAGCGCGAGCTGCACATTGCACCCGCCCTGAATGCCCAGCGCGCGAATGATTCGCAGCGACGCCGTGCGCAGCAGCTGATACTCGAAATCGCTCAGCGTCTGCGACGGCGCAACGACCATCGAATCGCCCGTATGCACGCCCATCGGGTCGAGGTTCTCCATATTGCACACCACGATGGCGTTGTCTGCGCCGTCGCGCATCACCTCGTACTCAATCTCCTTCCAGCCCAGCAGAGAGCGCTCCACCAGAATCTGCGAGCGCATCGAAAGTTCCAGCCCGCGCGCGCCAATCTCAAGCAGCTCGTCGGGCGTGTGTGCGATTCCGCCGCCTGTGCCGCCCAGCGTGTAGGCAGGGCGCACGATACACGGGTAGGGCGCAATCTCCGCCACGCGCCGCAGCTCGCTGAGGCTCTCCACAATCCACGATTCGGGCACAGGCTCGCCAATCTGGCGCATCAGGTCGCGGAACTTCTCGCGGTCTTCGGCGGCTTGAATCGCCGTGAGCGGCGTCCCCAGCAGGCGCACGCCGTACTTGTCGAGAACGCCCCGCACTGCCAGCTCCGTCGCCAGATTCAGCCCCGTCTGCCCCCCCAGCGTCGGCAGCAAGCCGTCGGGACGCTCCTGTGCAATCACGCGCTCGGCGAACTCCACCGTCAGCGGCTCAATATACACGCGGTCGGCAGTGTCGGGGTCGGTCATTATCGTCGCGGGATTGGAGTTAATCAACGCCACTTCCAGCCCTTCTTCGCGAAGGGAACGGCACGCCTGCGAACCAGAGTAGTCAAACTCGGCTGCCTGCCCGATAATTATCGGACCAGAGCCAATCACCAGCACCTTGCGCAACGATGTGTCTTTCGGCATAGTCTCCTCCCTTGTCGCCTCGCTGGACGGACTTAAAGGGACGCCCTGCAGTATACCCCAACAGCAGCGATTCGAACCCGAAGGCAAGTTTTCATGAAAAACCTGTACGATTTGCTTGTTATGGGACAGCCTTCGGGTATCCTACAGGGGGGCGCGTTCGAGTTTTCCACACGCAACTAATTCCCATGCCCCTATACATATAGAGAATCCATGGTAGTAGTAGGTCATTGTGGAATTGTGGATAACTTTGTCTACTTCGACCGCGCGGTCGACGAATTTCAGGGGTTTCAGAGGGCGATTCTGAACTCAAATTGCAACTTTTGTCTACTGACTGAGTGTTTAATTAGCCACGCTAAACATCGGGGGTTTCGATGTGGAAAACTCTGTGGAAAACTGTGGATCCACTGTGGATAACTCTGTGGAAAACGGGGCGATTCGGGGTTTTCCACAGGGTTATCCACAGAGTTTTCCACAATTCACAGGCGAGTTATCCACAATTCACCGCCTGCTGATATGCCTGCCAGGTGCGCTCAGCGGTGGTGCGCCAGGAGAAGCGTTTCGCCTGCGTGAGCGCCTGTTCGGTGAGGGCGTTGCGGTAGGCGTCGCTGGCAAGGAGAGTGCGGATGGCGTTCGCCCACATGCCGGGCTGGTCGGGAGGGAGCAAGATTCCTCCAGAACCGACCACTTCGGGCAGTGCGCCGCCGTTGGAGGCAATCACGGGCGTCCCGCACGCCATCGCTTCCAGCGGCGGCAATCCGAAACCCTCGTAGAAGGAAGGGTAGAGCATTACCTCCGCCGCGTTGTAGAGCCACACCAGATGTTCGTCGGGCACATAGCCCGTCTCTATCAGCCAGTCGCCCTGAACCCACACTCGTTTGGCATGATCCAGCAAGCGGCGCGCCCAGCCCGCTTTGCCGGTCAGCACGAGCGTGAGCGGCAGCTCGTATTGCTCGCGCGCCAGAGCGACCGCCTGTATCGCGAGCTGCCAGTTCTTGCGCGGCTGAAGCACGCCCACTGCCAGCGCAAAGGGCGACTGAATGCCGTACCGTTCACGCGCCCATGCCTGCGCTTCTGCCTTCGGAATCGGGTGGAATCCCTCAGGCAAACCGTTGGGCGTGGCGACCACCTTCTCAGGGGGCAAGCCCAGCCTCTCGATGATGTCCTCGCGCGAGGTTTCCGAGACGGTCAACACGCGCCGCGCGCGGCGACACGAGGCGGGCACAGTCAGGCGCAGCAGAATCCTGTCCTTCAGCGGAAACCAGCGCGGCTCTATCAGAAACGAGATGTCATGTACGGTCGTGACGGTTGGTGTGCGAAAAAAGGGCGAAACCGTATACTGGGTGTGTACGAGGTCGCAACCGTGTGTGCGGGCAAGCTTCGGCAGCTGAAACAGGCTCCAGAGCCGATCGGAGCGCGCGGGCGCAACAACATGCTCGTAAAGAGGCGATTCGGGCAGCGTTCCGTCGGGAATGAGGCGCGTGGAAAAGAGAATCAGCCGATGCGCCTTCGGATCCAGCAGCTGCGAGAACGCCGTGAGAAGCCCGCGCCAGTAGGTGCGATCGCCCGTGTACGCGCCTGTGAGCAACCGCGCGTCGATGCCCACCCTCACGGTTTGCCCCCCAGCGGGCGGTTGAGAATCTGTTTCCACGCGCGTGGGTATTGCTTCGGCGTGGCGCGCGCCTTACGCAGAAGTCCAATTGCTCGCTCGACAGTTCCCTGCTCGGTTTCAAGAGTGATCGGGTGCAATTCCAGCGTTGCTCCCAGAATCCGCGCGGCAGGAGCTGCCTGTGAAATCTCCTCGCGCTCGTTTACGCTCTTGAGGGCAAGTCCCACGCCGCCTGTTTTCAGGAAGGGCGTCATCAGCTCCGCGAGGATGGGCATCTTTGCGACGGCTCGGGCAACGGCGACATCGAACTGTTCGCGAGCGGCGGGCGTGTGCGCCCACTCTTCCGCACGGGCATGCACGACAGTTGCCGGCAAATTCAGCGCGTCGCATGCCTCTCGCAGGAACTGAACCGTTTTGCCGTGCGAGTCGAGCAGGGTCAGGCGCAGGTCAGGGCGCACAATCGCCAGAGGAATCCCAGGCAGCCCTGCGCCCGAGCCGATGTCCAGCAGCTGCGCGCCTTCCGGAGGCGCATAAACAGCAAGCAGACAGAGCGAATCCATCAGATGTCGCCCCACAGCCTGTTCAGGGGGTACGCGCGTGAGATTCATTCGCTGGTTCGCCTCATAAACGAGCGTGAGGTAGTGCGCAAGCTGCTCACGCGCGGGGGTATTGAGCGCGATTCCCCACGCGGCGGCTTGCTCCAGCATTGCCCAGTCGCCGATTTGTGCGTGCATAGTCTCCAGAATTCAGGCGCAGATACCCATAATACCCTGAGAGGAGATGCCAATCAGTGTAGTGGTACGGAGAGAGGTTGAGGCTTCGGTTAAAGCGCTTCAACCTCTGCCCAGAGCCGTGATGCGACTGGTGGAGCTTCTGGAGTCCGAGACTGCGACTCTGGGCGAGGTCGAGACGCTTCTCAAGGCGGAGCCTGTGCTGTGTGGGAGAGTGTTGCAGATTGCGAACTCTGCTTACTATGGTCTCCCGCGTGCGGTGAGTACGCTCCAGCAAGCACTGATGTTGCTGGGGGTGTACGCAGTGAAGGGGATAGTTCTGGGCGTGGCGGCGGCGGCAGCAATACAGGGAAGTCGTGCGGTGAGCGAGTTGGAGCGCGCCCTGTGGCGTCGCTCGGTAGCCGTCGCTGGGTATGCTCAGGGAATCGCGCGCGCCTGTCGCTGGGGCTACCGGGTTGCGGAAGACGCCTATATCACAGGATTGCTGCACGATATCGGCGCGATTTTTCTGACGGCGCGGTTTCCGGGCGTCTACCATTCCCTAATCCAGTCGGACAGTGAACCGTTCAGCATCATGCGCGAACGGGAACTGTTCGGCTACGACCATGCGGAAATCGGCGCGATGATTGCCGAACACTGGAAGTTGCCAGAGCGCATCGTGCGGGCGATTGGCGAGCATCACGCGCCCTACCTGCCGGAAGGCGATGTACGGCTGCTCACGGCGTCGGTTATGGAGGCAAATCTGTGGGATATTGAGGACAGTGCCCTTGCAGAGGCGCTCTATCCCGTCGCTGAGCTGAACACGCTTATTCGGATTGAAAAGCAAACTGCAGAGTCTGTGCGTCAGCGCGTGCGCGATACGGTGGATGCGCTTTGCGAGTTGTTGTTGATCGCCTGAGGTATGCGGCGCGAGTGAACCCAACCGTCGCTCCTCAGGTGCGTGCGTCGCACGATTGGGCTATAATATACGCATGCGACGCGGCTGGATGGTTCTGGGATTGCTGCTATGGGCGGCGACGGCGTGCGCCCAGCTGAACTGGGTTGGCAACACGCGCCTCTTTGCGACGGGCTTCCATCAGTTGCCCAGCCGACTGGGAATGGTTGACCCCTGGCAGGTCATCACCATCACCACACAAACGAACCCCATCGCGCCCGGGCAGTCGGTACAGGCAATCGTCACTACCGATAATTGGCTGACCACACGAGAATACGATTTCTCATTCGACTTCAATACTGGCGGGAATACGCAGTGGTATGTGGTGCTGCCGCCCTACCCGGCGGGGACTCATGTGCAGTTTTACATCCGTGCGCGAGGCGCAGGCGGCGAGACGCGCTTTGACAACAACGGCGGCGCGAACTACAGCGTCTGGGTACGCTATGCGCCGCAATACCGCGAGACGCCGATTCTGCAGTGGTTCCAGACCGACTACCGTACCATTATGCAGCGCCTGCCCGAAGTGGTTCAGGCGGGCTACGGCGCCATTTACCTCCCCTCGCCTGTCAAGTCGGGCGGCGGCGGGTTCAGCGTGGGCTACAATCCGTTTGACCTGTTCGATCTGGGCGATCGCTTCCAGAAGGGCACCGTGCGTACACAGTACGGCACAACGCAGGAACTGATAGAGCTGATTCGGCTGGCGCACCGCTTCGGGCTGGAGGTCTACTGCGACCTGGTGACCAATCACGCGGACAATCGCGCCAGCACCGCCATAGACCGCTATCCGGGCGTGATACCGGAGGACTTCCATATCCGCTCGACGGCTGATCCCAACAACAGCGAGATAGACTTCAATAACGCGCCCCCATTTGGCTTCGGCACGCTGAATCACGACATCGTGGGTCTGGCGGACTATGCGCACGAGGACGGCAACAACACCCGCACGGGCGCGTTCAACCTGCCGGGCTACGCGCAGTTCAACGCTTTCGGCAAGCCCAGCTTCGTGCGGAACCCGCTGAATCCGCATTACTATCCAACGGGGCAGCCCTATGCAGAAGATATACGCGAGTACCTGAAGCGCTGGGGATGGTTTCTGACGGAGGTGATTGGGTTCGACGGCTATCGGATTGACGCCGTGCGCCACACGCCGCCCGGCTTTTTCGCGCGGACGCCCCAGCAGCCCGGCGGAACGGTGAACAACGGCGATCTGCTGCCCTACCTGCTGGGGATTAAGCCGTCGCTGTATGTGTTCGGCGAGGTCTATTCGGGCAACGCCTATGAACTGCGCGAGTACGCCAAAACGGGGATGAATCTGCTCGATTTCCCGATGAACTTTATGATGAAGGATCTCTTCAACTCCAACGGACTGGGCAATCTGGGCGCGTCGCTGAGCAACACGATAGGCGCGGACCCTTCCACGGGGCTGCCCTACGAGTTTGGGGGGCTGGCGCGTTATCTGGGAGTCGGGTTTGTGCAGAGCCATGACGATGGTCCCCCGCGCTCGAACAACCTCGCGCACGCATGGCTGCTCACCCGTCCGGGCAGACCGAAGATTTACTACGACGGCAATAACATCGAGCCGAACAACTGGAGCCACTTTCCGCGTCCGGGACGCTACAACGCGCTGGGCAACGGCGACGATAGCCTGCTGCGATTGCTTGATGTGCGCAAACGCTTCGCGCGGGGCAACCTTGTGAATCGCTGGGTGAGCAACAACCTCTACATCTACGAGCGCCAGGTAAACGGGCACAGCCTGCTGCTGGTCGGGCTAAACAATCGCGGCGACCTGACCCCCCTCACCGCAACGGTGCAGACTGCATTTGCGCCTGGCACGGTGCTGGTGGACTATTCGGGGCAGCGACCGCCCGTGACGGTGGGCGCGAACGGGAGCGTGACGATTACCGTTCCGCCGAACTCTGCGCCGAGCAACGACAACAACGCCTACGGCTATGTGCTATATGCGCCGCGCACGCCCCAGCCCATCGCTGGGGAACGCCCTGTGCGGCTTTTCAACGCACTCACAGGCGCGGAGTACCCCTTCCAGACCGTCAACACGCCCGGCGGAGCCTACGCAACGGGGCGCAGCTTCGAGGCGGCGACCGTGACGGGCGATTTTCTGACCCTTCGCGTGCGCACGGACGCCACAGGCGTCGGTGCGCTGGTGCGATTCAATAGCGGCGTCGCGCTGGGCGACCTGCAGCCCCTGACCAACACACCAGAGGGGCTGGCGGACGGCTTTATCCCGATGACACGCCTTGCCGATGGGCAGTTTGCGCTTGAGCGTGTGAATCTCTCGCATCTGGCGCAGGGGCTGCATCTGGTGCAGGTACGGGTGTTCGCCGACACGGGCAATCGTCCGGGACTGTTCACTGATTTCTACGCCTTTTTCTACCTGCGCCGCCCGGAGCCGCGAATCGCTGTAGACGGCGACCTGAGCGATCTGGGGACGCCAATCGCCACGCAGACTCGCGCGCCTTCCTCGAATCTGAACCGACTCGATGCGCTGTATGTGCGCAACGATCATCGGAATCTCTACATCGGGCTGGCGGGGCGTGTGGATCCTGCAGAGAACCTGCTGAACGGCGTAGCGGTGTACCTTGATGTGGATTATGGGCTGGGCACAGGGCTGTCTCAACTCAACACGCTGAGCGACGACAGCGGTCCTGCCGCGCGCCTGATTTCGAATCGCAAACTGACGCCGCCTGCGGGATTCGGCGCGGAATTTGCCATAGGGGTCTTCCGACACAGGGGGCTGCACTCGGCGCCTGAGGCGAATTTCGTGGGCGACCCGCTGACGCCGCCGCTGGTGGGCGCGGAGGCGGGCGTGTACCGGCTCGACGCGGATCGATTGAACTGGCTGGAGGGCGTTCCTGCACGAATCGCCTGGAGACCCCGCAACACGCCCAGCGATCCGCCGACAGGCTTGGAGGTCGCCATCCCGCTGGAGACGCTGTTTGCAGGGCGGAAAGCGAATCGCCCGCTGGGGCTGTTTGCCGCGCTTCTAACGACGGGTGAAACAGGCGCGACGCTATCCGCATACGATTCGCGCCGGGCGACGCTTGGCGCGCGCCCACCGGCGAACAGTTTTCTCACGAATCAGTTCCTGCCGCCGCAGCCGAATGTTGTGAACAATCCGGGCACGGCAGCGGTGAGCCTGCAAGCGGTCGCGACCTACACCCTGCAGGAGATGCCTCTGCTGACAGTGGGCTATCGCCTGTACCTCGAACCGATGCGCTACGACCCACGCGTGAACGCCTACAGGCTTCGCGGGCGGGTCGTGAACATCAGCGGGGAGACAATAGACGGTCCGCTGGCGCTCGCCGCGCAACTGCCCGACGGCGTCGAGTGGCTCAATCGCACGGGCGAGAGCTTCCTGCGTCAGGGCGTCGCCTATCAGATTCTGTCGGAAAGCGATCTGCCCTCTGGCGGGGTATTGACTTTCGAGGTACTGCTCCGCTCCACCAAGCCGCTGGTACGCCCGCCGAAGCTGGAGGTGCGTGCGGGTGTCGGCGCGATTTAGTCGGGTGTGAGGGGCAGCTGTACGCGCTGAAGCGCCGGGTTTTCGCTGGGGGCGCGTCCCATCTTCGCCATAGGGACCCAGCGCCCCTCTATGCAGACGCGCACGATGTCCGCCGTGAAATCGGTGTTGGTGCCCTCGGCTGTGCTGTTGCTCAGGAACGACGAGCCGACGCCGTACACATCGACGGGCGCGCCCGCTTCTTCGAACTGGCGAATGCGCGCCTCGTTGAACCCGCCCGTTGCAACAATCTGGATGGCGCGGCAATACGCCTGGGCGCGTTCGCGCCAGTGGGGCGGAAGTTGCCACTCCTGCCATGCGGTGTCCAGCCCTTCGCGGAGCTTGAAAATCAGGCGCGGGTTCACGCCATAGAGCTGGGCGGCGTCGGGTTCGTGCTGCAGGCTCTTATCGGTGAGGTTCGCGCTCGTGTCAGGGCGCACCCCGTGCAGGATGTAGCGCTGAGCCGTTTCTGTGTCGCCGCGCTCCAGAGCCGCACGGTGTCGCTCGAAAAACGCCTTTGCGACGGCGCGCGCCGTGCCGACGCAATCGTTGTCGAAATCCACCAGAGCCACACGGCGCGTTTCGAGGGGCATCAGGCGCGCGAACTGGAGCATCAACTCCACAGTATCGCCCAGAAAAACAGCGATTAGCGCATGCGCCGTCGTGCCGCCCGCGGCGCCATCCCACAGACGGGTCTGGGCAGGCGTGGAAACGATGGCAGGCGTGCTGGTACGATGGTCCAGATTGTAGCGCTGTACCCCGATATGATAGGCATAGCCGTCGTACATCTGGGTCTGAGGCAGGTCAAACCGTGCGGGGAAGAAGAGCACAGGCTTCCCGCGCGCCGCCTCCAGAATGCGGTAGGTGTTCGTGGCGATTCGGCTCATGCGCGTCAGTAGTCCCAGCAGGGGAGTCTCCAGCAGCGCGAAGTCACGGTACCTGCCGCGCACCTTCAGCACAGGCACAACCTGCGTCGGGTCGCCTTCGTAGGGCGCAAGGAAGCCATCGTGGACAGCTTCTATCTCCAGCTGGTGGGCAGTGTTGACAAATCGTTCGCCCTCAAAGTATCCTGTTGCGAACTGAAGGGTTGCCAGCGCGGCGTCCACGCCCGCCACAACAGTGAACGGTTTGCGACGGGCGAAAAACTGCATCTCGACCGACAGTTCACTGATGTGAATAGGCAGTCGCGGGTCGAAACCCTGCCCCTCCAGCCGCTGCGAATAGCCACTGAATCGGTACCCTTCGTGCGCAAGCTGTTGCAGTATCCGCACGCCGTTGTAGAAATAGCGGTCGGAGTAGTCGCCGTTGCGAATGCCGTCCCAGTCCAGTTGCCAGCGCGAGGGTTCAATGCGCGATTGGTTCCAGACAGCCACTGTGAAAAGTATACCCAATTAGCCCAGCGTGCGCTGGACGGCTTCGACGACAGGTGCAAGGGCGGCGTTCACCAGTTCAGGAGTTTCTGCCTCGACCATCACGCGGATCAGGTTTTCCGTGCCTGACGCGCGGATGTTGAGCCGCCCGCGCCCCTCAAGCAGCTGCTCCGCCTCCTGAATGCGCGCCTGAATCTCGGGGTGCGACTGCCAGCCGTGTTTGTCGCGCACGGGCACGGAGACCAGTTTCTGGGGATAGGGGTCAAACGGGTGCGCAATCTCCGAGAAAGGCTTCTGATGCTGCAGCCAGAGAGTGAGCGTCTCCAACATCGTGATGAGTCCGTCGCCTGTGGTGGCGCGCTCGCGAAAGATGATGTGTCCCGACTGTTCCCCGCCGATGAGTGCGCCTGTCGCCCGCATCGCCTCTGCAACATAGCGGTCGCCAACCTTTGTGCGTTGCAACAGGATGCCCTCTGCTTCCAGCCGCTTCTGCATACCCAGATTGCTCATCTCGGTTGCGACAACGAGCGGTGGGTTGAGCGTGTTTTGCTGGCGTCGCGTGATTGCCCAGAGGGTCATAATCGCGTCGCCGTCTACCGGGTCGCCGCGTTCATCGCAGAAGAGCGCGCGGTCGGCGTCGCCGTCGAACGCTATTCCAATATCGGCGTTCGTCTCCAGCACCGCCTGCTGGAGGTGTTCCATGTGCGTCGAGCCACAGTTCAGGTTGATATTGTCGCCGTCGGGTTCGCCTGCGTAAAGACTGACTTTCGCGCCCAGTTCGTGGAGAACGACCGGGGCATACTGGCTGGCGGCGCCGTTCGCACAGTCGAGGGCGATGGACGCGCCGCGCAGCGGTTCGCGTTCGCCGGTGCGTTCACGCATGATATGCAGTAAATACAATAGATATTGTTCACTTTCGCGCTCGTCATACTCCCAGAGACCGATTTTTTCAGGGGATGGGTACGGGAACCGATCCGATATATCGGAGAGTCGTGCTTCTATCTGGGCTTCGTACTCGTCGGGAAATTTGTAGCCATCGCCGCCGATGAGCTTGATTCCATTGTCGCGGGCAGGGTTGTGCGAGGCGGAGATGACAATCCCCAGATCGTAGTGTCCCTCGCGCACGAGGTAGGCGACGGCAGGGGTGGGTACAATTCCTGCAGAGGTCGCGTAAACGCCCATCGAGGTCAGCCCGCTGATAAGCGCAGTTTCTATCATCGCGCCGCTGCGTCGGGTGTCGCGCCCGATAAGCACGCGCGGGGGATGTTGTGTAGTGGTTTCAAGCAGCTGCTGGGCGATGGCGCGTCCCAGCTTCAGAGTAAAGTCAGGGGTCAGCCGTTCGTTGGCGACCCCGCGTATCCCGTCGGTTCCGAAAAGTCGTGTCATGCCTGCACATCCAGTCCCTGGTTGGGCGGCTCCTGAGGACGTTTCGCGACAATCACGCGGCTGGGGCGCAGCACGCGCTCACCCAGTCGGTAGCCGCGTTCCACCTCGTCGATCACGATGCCGTCCTCGTAATCGACGGTTTCCACGCGCTGGATGGCTTCGTGCAGATTGGGGTCGAACGGCTGCCCGAGGGCGATAATCGGATGGATGTCATAGCGCGCCAGCACGGCTTTGATCTGCCGCTCGGTCATCCGTACGCCCTCGATGAGTGGCTCCAGTTCACGCGTGGCTTCTGCCGCCTGCAGCGCGCGCTCGAAGTTGTCCAGTATCGGCAGCAACTCCGTCATGACCGATTCGAGGAGCAGCCCGCGCTGGCGTTCCATCTCTTCGTGCTGGCGGCGGCGGTAGTTCTGGAAGTCCGCCAGCGTGCGCAGGTAGAGGTTCCTTTGCTCCTCGTATGCCTGCTCCAGCTCTGCCACACGCGCCTGCAGTTGGTTCGCATCCAGTTCCTGCGCTGTGGTGGATGTCTCCTGCTCAGTTGCCGATTCGTGTTCCATCATGGCTTGTTCCACATACATCACCTCCTGTCGAGAGCGCTCAATGCGCGAGGCGATGTTCGTTTTGCAGGGAAATTATACCTGACGCGGGAAAGCGCGCCTGTCTTCAGCAGGAGTCCTGCCTCTGGGCGTGAATCTGCCTTATGTGATTCCGCAGGGCTGGATTATCGCGGTGATTAACCAGAAGGGCGGCGTCGGGAAAACCACGACGGCTGTCAATCTGGCGGTGGGACTGGCGCAAGAGGGCGAGTCGACCCTGCTGGTCGATGCGGACCCACAGGCAAACGCCACGCGCGGACTAGGGATTGATCCTCGCCTGACTACTCAGAATCTCTTTTACTTTCTCCAGCGGCAGTTGAGCCAGTCGCCTGCGGTGCGTGGAGAGATAACTCCGACCGAAACCAGTCGTGCGCATCTACATCTGGTTCCTGCGAGTATCGATCTGGCGGGTGTGGATGTGCTACTGGCGTCTCAGATTGCTCGCGAGACGCTTTTGAAGAGCCTGCTGGCGCCGCTTCGAGAGAGGTATCGGTGGATAATTGTCGACACACCGCCATCGCTGGGGGTCCTCACGATAAACGCGCTCACTGCGGCTGATGGATTGATTGTGCCCGTGCAGTGTGAGTATTACGCCCTTGAGGGTCTTTCTCAGCTGTTGCAGACGATAGATCTGGTGCGTCAACATCTCAATCCGCGCCTTGAAATCTGGAAGGTGCTGTTGACGATGCACGACTCACGCACGCGACTTGCCGAACAGGTAGAGCAGGAGGTGCGCAAGTTCTTTGGCGCAAAGGTGGCGCAAAGTGTGATTCCGCGCAATATTCGCGTCAGCGAGTCGCCGAGTTTCGGTCAGTCGGTGCTGGAATACGACCCCCGCTCACGCGGGGCGCAGGCGTATTGGGACTTTGTCAAGGAGGTTAGAGACTATGCGGCGTCCAGCGTTGGGTAGAGGCTTGAGTGCGCTGATTGGTCAGAGTGAGCTTGCCGAGACCTTCGTGCGGGAGGTACCCGTCGAGCAGATACGCACAAACCCTTATCAGCCGCGCCGTCAATTCAGCGATGAGTCGCTGGAGGAGTTGGCATCGTCCATTCGCGAGATGGGCGTGCTGCAGCCGATAATTGTGCGGCAGGACAGTGAGAACGAGTATGTGCTGGTCGCAGGCGAACGACGACTGCGTGCGGCGCGTCTGGCAGGACTGACAACTATTCCCGCGCTGGTACGGTCGCCTTCGGAACAGCAAATGCTGGAGATGGCGCTGGTCGAGAATGTGCAGCGTGAAGATATCAATCCTATAGATGCGGCGCTTGCGTACAAGCGGCTGATGGACGAATTCGGTTTGACGCAAGAGCAGGTTGCCCAGCGTGTCGGCAAAAGTGTGCCTGCAATCTCCAACACGCTTCGCCTGCTGCAGCTGCCCGAGTACATCATCAAGAGCCTGCAGGAGGGCGTGATGAGCGAGGGGCACGGGCGCGCGCTGCTGATGGTGAAAGATCCAACGCTTCAGCGCATGCTGTGGAACGAGATTACTTCCGAAGGACTGAGTGTGCGTGCGGCGGAGCTGCGTGCGCGCGAGCTGCGCCCGATGAATCCGACTCCACGCAACGCTCCAGAGCCTGCGCCCCAGCCATCTCCCAAGCCTGCGGAACTGTCGGCGCTGGAACATAATCTGAGCGCGTATCTCGGTACGCGCGTCCAGATTGTGCAGTGGGCGGGCGGAAGTGGCAGGATGGTCATAGAGTTCTACTCGGAAGAAGAGCTGGGACGCCTTCTGGAACTGATTGCCCCTGAAGGGTTGTAGGTTTTCACATGAAAACCCGGAGGCTTATACCTATGGAAAAGCAACGGCAACAGGCACGCGAACGCTTTCGTCAGATGCGGTTTGGCTTGTTCGTTCACTGGGGCATCTATTCCCTACTTGAACGCGGAGAATGGGTGATGCATCACGAGAAAATCCCAGTTTCCGAGTACGAACCGCTGATGCATCGCTTCAATCCCGTGCGTTTCAATGCTGACGAGTGGGTACAGCTGGTGAAACAGGCGGGAATGCGCTACATCACTATCACCGCGAAGCACCATGATGGCTTCTGTATGTACGACAGTGCGCTCACCGACTACAAAATCACCAACACGCCGTATAAGCGCGACATCATGCGTGAACTCGCTGATGCTTGCAGGAGTGCTGGAGTAGCCCTCCTCTTTTACTACTCGCCGCTTGATTGGCATCATCCTGCGTATAAATCCGACTGGGACGCATACACGCGCTACTGGCACGGACAGGTGATTGAGCTGGTTCAGAAATACCGTCCGATGGGCATCTGGCTCGATGGGTGCTGGGAGAAACCGGAGAATATTGACCAGACTTGGAAGCTCTCTGAACTTTACTTCGCACTGCGTCGGATACAGCCGGGCATTCTCATCGCGAACAATCATCACCAGAAGCCGCTCCCCGACGAGGATATTCAGACCTATGAGCAGGACCTTCCCGGAGAGAACAAAATCGGATTCAATCCCGAGCCACCGAGCGAAAGCGCGCTTATCGAAACCTGTATGACCATTAATAACAGCTGGGGCTATCACGCAAAAGACACCAATCATAAATCGCCCGCCCAGCTGATTCGTATCCTGTCCGAATGCGCCAGCAGAGACGCCAACCTGCTCCTGAATGTGGGACCGAAACCAGACGGTACGATTCAGTCCGAACATCAGGAGCGCCTCAAAGAAAAGGGCGCATGGCTGCGTGAGAATGGGGAAGCTGTTTACGGTACGCGCGGCAAGGTCTTTGACTCCACGCCCTGGGGAGGCGCCACCCGCACTTCACGACGAATCTACCTGCATGTCTGGAACACACCAGAGAACGGTGAACTCACGCTGGAGCTACCCCTGCGTGTGAAAACGGTGAGATTGCTGCAAACTGGTAGTCGCCTGCAGTATGAACAGCGGGAGACACAAATGACTATACAACTACCTGCGCCCTTGCCAGATCCACGAAACACAGTCGTTGTTCTGGAGGTATGACGATGGAACGCTCAGAAAAATTACTCTGCCAGGAAAACTCCGTGCTTGTGATTGTTGACGCTCAGGAGGTGTTCCTGAAGCCCATCAAGGTCAGGCAACAGATAATAGAAAACATCCAGCTGCTGACTCACATCGCTCGGAAGCTTGAAATCCCCATACTGGCGACGACTCAGAACGCTGAGAAGCTGGGCGGGCTGATTCCAGAAGTCGCAGAGACGCTTGGTGATGCGCCCATCGTTGACAAGCTTTGCTTCAGCTGCATGGCGTCGGAGCCTTTTGCCCAGCATCTACAGGCAGCAGGTCGAATGCAGGTGGTTCTGGTGGGGGTGGAAGCGCACATATGCGTGATGCAGACCGCGATGGACCTGCTCAAGGCGGGCTACACCGTGCATGTGCCCTACGATGCGGTCGCCAGTCGGCAGAAGCGTGATTGGAAACATGCTTTGCTGCGGCTGGCGAACAGCGGCGCCGAGATCAGTGCGGTCGAGTCCGTCATCTACGAGTGGCTCTACGAAGCAGGAACCGACTCGTTTCGCGAAGTGCTGCCACTCCTCAAAGCGCGCGAACAGGAGCGACAGAAAGAAGAGGAGGGGGACGAAGAGGAAGAAGACGAAAACGCAGAGGCTTCCGCTACTTCCGAAACAGACTCCGAAGAATGAAATAGAGATTCGCGGGGCGCTCCGCCAGGCGACGGGAGAAGTAGGGGTACCACTGCTCGCCATACGGGACATAAATCAGCGTGCGGTAGCCCTCCGCCACGAGCCGTTTCTGTAGCTCTCGGCTAATCCCGTAGAGCAGTTGGAATTCGAACTGACTCTTACCTAAACCCAGCTCTGAGGCGTAGTGTTTGGCGTGGCTAATCAGGCGCGCGTCGTGGGTGGCAATCGCAGGCTCTTTGCCTCGCTCAAGGAGTTGCTCCATCTGAATTTTGAACTGCCTGTCAACCGACCGTTTGTCGGGGTAGGCGACTTCTTTCGGTTCGGCATACGCACCTTTGACCAATCGCACACGCGCACCCAGGTTTAGCAAGCGTTCCAGGTCTTCAGGGGTTCGGTAGAGATAGCTTTGCAGCACCGTGCCTGAGTTGGGATAGCGAGGGAACAGCTCACAGAACAAATCCAGAATTGCCTGCGTGTGTTTACTGCTTTCCATATCCACCCAGACAAAGTTGTCCAGTTCGCGCGCCGCCGCCAGTACTTTCTCGAGATTTCGATGTGCTATCGCATGCCCCAGATCCAATCCCAGCTGGGTGAGCTTAATAGAGATACAAGAGTTGACGCCGCTTTTATGTATTTGCTCCAGAAGGGTAATGTATTGTTCAGCGGCGAATTCGGCGTCTTCAATGCGATGAGTATCTTCACCCAGATAGTCCAGTGCGACGAGGAAGCCCTCCTGATTCAACTGGCGGGTGATGCGAAGGGCGGTTTCCAGATCTTCGCCCGCGATAAAACGTTTGATCAGTCCCTGCGTCAGGCGGCTGTGCTTAATCCAGTGTTTGAATGCAGGAAGCTCCGCGACCTTGAGTACCAGTGTCCGAGAGAGCATCGTCGCTTCTCCTTGTGCTGGAGCCTACTTCTTGGTCTTGGGCGGAGCGGTTTCCCACCAGTACTCCATCACATCGCGTTTAGGGTCAGGCTGAGGCATCGCTGCAGGAGCGGCAGGCTGGCGCGGTTGGGTTGGGGCTGCTTTGGGTTCAGGTTGTGCAGACATCGCCGCCTGATTACGCTGGAGCTGCGCCTTTATCTCCTCTTCGGAGGGCGCGGGAGCGGCTTGCTCAGGCTCTGCTTGTTGCTGCTGAGCGCGTTGCTCGGCGATATAGGGTGCTATGTTCGTCTGCCATCCATACCAGACCACAAATGCGATTAAGATAGCAATCAGACCTATCCACACAATCGGCGTTCCTCTGCGGCGCATGATTTACCTCCATCCTATTATACCCTGCAAGGCGGTGTGCGCGTTCCCGAAGTCAGCGGTATAATTGCCGTAATGAAGCGGATACACGCGCGCGTGCATGGGTTCGTGCAGGGCGTCGGCTACAGGGTCTTTGCCCAGTCGGAGGCGCTGCGTCTGGGGCTGTGTGGCTATGTGCGCAACTGCACGGATGGCACGGTGGAAGTGGTCGCTGAGGGAGAGGAAGGGACGCTTCACCGCTTTGTAGAGACGCTCCGCCGCGGACCCATCGGCGCGCGGGTACAGCGGGTGGATATAGAGTACGCCGAAGCGACGCAGGAGTGGGACACCTTCTCAATTCGCAGGTAATGCGCGCACTCATTCTCTGTATCATTTGTTATTTGATGACAGTATTTGCATATGGTCAGCCCGACTTGCTGGTTGTCTTCGTCCATCAGGCAGGCGAGCATGACTCTATTGTGGGGGGCGTCCCCTCGCAGGCGGCGTGGATGGTCTGGGAGCGCGCCCTGCATGAACCGTATGCGCTGGCGACAGGGCGACGGATAAACCCGCCTCCTCGAAGCCTTCCCGAACTGCAAATCGTTTCCAGTGCGAACACGGCAACCGCGCGTCATCGATTGCAGGTACGGTCAGGGACGCCGCCCGAAGCGCTTGCGCATACACTGGCAAGCCGTCTGGAACGCGCGGGGAAGCGCGGCGTATACCTCCATACACCCCAGTCCCCCAATCCGACCGCCTATGCGCTCCTTGCGGCGTCGGGCAGCCGCGCGACCCCTGTGCATGTCTTCCCCAGCTTGGAGGCGATGCGCCTGCAATTTTTTCGAGATTCGGGCGGACTGGGCGCTTCTGGAACTGAGGCGCTGGGACTATCGAGCGCTGGAGCTGTTGCTGGCGGAGGGTGTGGAGGTGTGGGTGGTGGTCATTCCCTCGCCTGAAGCGATGCGCTTTGATCGAACGCGCCTGAGCGCGGTCGTGCGGTTTGCGGCGCGTGAACCGAGCGGTTTACTCACCTCGCCCAGCACGCGCTGGAACGGGGTGATTCGGGAGGTGGACCTCGCGCCGACGCTCTACCGCGCCCTGACGCGCCAGCGGGGTGAACGCTGGTCGGGCAGCCCTGCTTTTGAGACGCGCCAGTCGGACTGGCATCGGTTCTGGAACGGCTGGCTGGCGCGGGTCGCCCTGCGCGAGACTTCTGAGGCGGTGGGGGTGAATGTGCGCGGGAACGCCCTTGCGCGTAGTCTCGAGTGGGCGCAGGCGCAGGAACGGCTGACGCCGATGTTTCGCGCGGCGCTGCTTGCCCTCTATCTGGGCTGGCTGGGTGGGGGCGTCGCGCTCTGGCGGCTGCGCAGGCTGCGCGGGATTGGCAGGCGGCTATTCGTGTCGGGACTGGCGGTGTTCGCGCTTGCCCCTGCGGTTGGGCTTGCCTACGCCTACGCGCCTTTTGCCTTCTGGACGGATGATCTCCGCGCGGATGCGGCAACCCTTGCAGGGTGGCTGACCGCATGCTGGGCAGTGTTGAGCCTTCTGACGGCGGGCGTCGCGCGCTGGGGACAGCTTCCGTTGCTATGCGCGGCGGTGATCGTGTCGCTCGCGGTCGTAGGGGCGGACCTGCTGATTGCGGGCGGCTACGGAGTGAACCGCTCCCTGTTCAGCGAGGGGATTGGCGGCGTGCGTGCGTTCGGGGTTGGGGAGGATTTCTGGGCGTTCGCGCTGGCGTCGGGGGTGCTGGCGCCTGCGGCATGGCTGGAGAGTCGGGGACGCCTCCGACTGGGCGCGCGCGGGCAGCTGGGGCTGGGGATGGCGTATGGGCTGCTGCTGATGGTGTGCGGGCTGCCGTTGCTGGGCGCGGCGCTGGACGCCTGGATTCCGCTGACGCTCGCGTTCGGGTTGGGCGTCGGGATGTTCACGGGGCTGCTTCCCTTGTCGATGGATACGCGCGTGCTGGCGCGTGGGGCGGCGGCGTTGTTGCTTGTTGGCGTATTGCTCACGGCGCTGGCGGTCGGGATAGACGCGCTCCAGCCGTGGCAGCGTCAGGCGGGCTGGGCGCGGGACTGGTGGGGCGCGCTGGGCTGGCGATTCGCGCCGCTGGCGTGGGTGGGCGTCGGCGCGGGCGCCGCGCTGGTGGGATACGGGCTGCGCCAGCCGTTGCAGGGCGTCTGGGAGCGCGCCTTCGTCTTGCGAAACGCTCTGCAGGTGGCGCTTGTGTGCAGTGGCGTTGCGCTCCTGATGGGCAAGGGGGTCGCCAGCGGGGTCATCCTCGCAGTGGGGCTGATGTTCCTGCTGGAGTATCGGCTGGGAGGTAAGGATTGGGGGTATCCCTACGAGGGGAACGGCGTCGCGCACTGAGCAGGTATACTCATAGATGGAGGTTGCCTTTATGAACGCGATTATCCAGAACCGCCTGCTGATACTGTTTGCGTCGGTGGGTATGGTGATTTCCGCGTTGCTGTGGATTTCGCACTCGGCAGATTTCGCGCTGCCCTGCACGGGCGGCGGGTGCGACGAGGTGGCGCGTTCGCCCTATTCGCGGATTGCGGGGATCCCTGTCGCCGCGTTCGGGTTCGGGTATTTTGGCTTGCTGGCGGCGCTTGCCCTCACGCGCCTGCAGTACCCTGAGCAGTGGGGGCTCTACGGCAAGCTCATCGCCGCGCTCAGCACGCTGGGTGTGCTGGCGTTCGCCTATTTCACCTATGTGCAACTTTTCGTGCTGAATCTGTACGCGAAGGGGTCGCCCTGCTGGTGGTGTCTGGCGGCGGCGGGCGCGAATCTATTCGTGTGGCTGCTGTCGCTGATGGGCTTACGCCGTGTGTTGCAGCCTGTAGGCGCGCTCGCGGGCGGGCAGATAGCCGCCGCTCAAGGCGAGGCTGTTCAGTACCAGTACGATACCAGAGTGCTGACGCGCGAGCTGGCGCAGTCGATTGCTGTGTCGCTGGCGCTGGTCGTGGCGGGCGTGGCGTATGGCGGCTGGCAGTGGAATCGGGCGACTACCGCGCAGGTCATCCAGACGGACAACGCGAAGCTCACCATGCTCTACCTGGACGGTCAGGGCTGGCGCAAAGGCAACGAAGACGCCCCGCTGGTGATTGTGGAGTTCTCCGACTTCCAGTGTCCTGCATGCAAGCAAGCCTACGAGCTGCTGGAAGGGCAAATCCTGCCTGCGCTGGGCGATAAGGCGCTCTTCGTGTTCCGCCATTACCCGCTCGTGCAGATTCACCCGATGGCGTGGGTCGCCGCCTCCGCCGCGGAGGAAGCGGGCAAGCAGGGCAAATTCTGGGAGATGTACGCGAAGCTGTTCGAGAGCCAGCAGACGCTCACCAAAACGCGCATCCTCAAAATCGCCGAAGAGCTGAAGCTGGATGTGGAAAAAGTGCGTCAGGCGATGGATAATCAAGAGATCTACTTCAAGACCATCTACCGCGACTTCGAGGAAGGCTCCAAGCTGGGGGTCAGCTCGACGCCCAGCTTTATTGTGGTGTACGATGGCGAAATGCATGTGGCGCGCGGGATGGCAGGGCTGGTCAGCACGCTGAACGCGAACCCCAAAATCCAGCAGTATCTGGGCAAACAGATTAATGTCTCGCCCTAATCAGCGATGGAACTGCGATACCGTGCGCCTGAGGGAATGAACGATGTGCTGCCAGAGAGCAGTCCGCTCTGGCAGTATGTGGAGTCGCGCTGGCGTGAGCATTGCCATCGCTACGGCTACGGCGAAATCCGCACGCCGATCCTGGAGAGCGCCGCGCTGTTTGAACGCAGCGTCGGCGAGACCAGCGACATCGTCTCCAAGGAGATGTATGTGCTGGAGCGGGGCGAGGAGCGCTACGCGCTGAAGCCTGAGGGCACTGCGCCCGTCGTGCGCGCCTATATCGAGCATAGCCTGCATGCGAGCGGCGGGGCGCAAAAGCTCTATTACATCACGCCCTTCTTTCGGGGCGAGCGCCCGCAGAAGGGGCGCTACCGTCAGGCGCATCAGTTCGGCGCGGAGATTTTCGGCGCGGCGCACCCGCTGGCGGACGCCGAGCTGCTGGCGATGGTGACGGCGTTTTTCACGGCGCTGGGCATCCCCGAAAGCGCGCTGGAGCTGCGCCTGAACACCATCGGCTGCCCTGAGTGCCGCCCCGCCTATCGCGACGCGGTGCGCCAGTTCGGGCAGGCAAACTTCGAGCGCCTGTGCAACAACTGCCAGAGCCGACTGGAGCGCAACCCGCTGCGCATTCTGGACTGCAAGGAGTGCGTCGCCGTCACCGCCGATGCGCCGCCGATTGACCCCTACCTGTGCGAGGGCTGCCGCACACATTTTGAGACCCTGCAGGGGCTGCTGAAGACGCTCGGCGTGGGCTATGTGCGCGACCATCGGCTGGTGCGCGGGCTGGACTACTACACGCGCACGACTTTCGAGGTGGTCGCTGAGCAAGGGCTGGGGTCGCAGAACGCTTTGTGCGGCGGTGGACGCTATGACGGCTTGGTCGAGGCGCTCGGCGGACCGCCCACCCCTGCGCTGGGGGTCGGGATTGGCGTGGAGCGCACGCTGCTGGTGCTGCACGCGCTGAACGCGCCCCTGCCCCAACCGCCGCGTATCGACGCCTTCGTGGTCGCCTTCGGCGAGGCGGCGCGCCCCGTCGCCCTGCAGATTGCCCAGCAGCTGCGCGCGGCGGGCGTCGCGTGCGATTTAGACCTGGAGGGTCGCAGCCCGAAGGCGCAGATGCGCATGGCGAACCGCAGCGGCGCACGCTACGCCCTCCTGCTGGGCGACAGCGAACTCGCCGCGGGAACCGCCACCGTGAAAGACCTCGTGAGCCACGAGCAACTTGCCGTGCCCCAGACGGAGCTTGCCGCATGGATACACGCCCAGCGGAATCGCCCTTAGACCCGCGCGATGTCGCCTACTTTCAGCGCGGCGCGCGGGAGAACCCCCGATTCTGGAGCCGTCTTGGGGGGCAACCTGACCTCGCGGGCAAACGCGCGCTGGATCTGGGCTGCGGACACGGGAGCCTCTGCATCGATATGGCGAAAGCGGGCGCGGCGCGCGTCGTCGGCGTCGACCTCAACGAGCGGCTTATCGATTTCGCCCAGCAGAACCTGCAGCGCAACTACCCGGAACTCGCCCCGCGCGTCGAATTCCACTGTATCGACATCGCCGACCTACCCGAAGGCGACTTCGACCTGATGACCAGCAAAGACACTTTCGAGCATGTGATGGATCTGCCGCAGGTGTTGCGCGAGATGTACGCGCGGTTGAAGTCGGGCGGCAGGCTCTACGCCGCGATTGGACCCCTCTGGAACAGCCCCTTCGGCGACCACGATACCATCAAGCGGCTGATGGGCGTCAACCTGCCGTGGGCGCACCTGTGGCTCCCCGACCGAATCGTGCTGCGGGCGACCGAACGGCGATCGGGCAGACCGCTCCAGTCCTACCGCGACCTGGGGATGAATATGCTGGTGTTCCGCGACTATCGGCGGATTATCTACGAGTCGGGCTTTGCGGTGGAGTTTTTCCAGCCGAACTGCAGTCGCCATCCAGTGGTACGCCTGTTCAGCCTGCTGCGCCATCTGCCGCTGGTGGGCGACTATTTTGTGAACAACCTCTACTGCATCCTGCGCAAGCCGTGACAGGAGGCGCGAGCCGCGCCGTATACGCACGGGTATAGGCGCGGTCGCTGTTATCCCCACGCGGCGAAACGGACGGCGTCATACCAATTCGCGACTTATAATACCAACCGTGCGGTCATCGTTCGTAAATCGGCGCTGTATGATTGCCCTCGCCCCCTTTGTCCCTTGCTCCCAGTGGGTTGGGAGAGGGAGATAGAGCGTCGCGCGTCACACACGCGGCTCCCCTCTCCCGCACGACGGGAGAGGGGCTGGGGGTGAGGGCAACAGGGCGCGCGGCTCTCTGATTGTAGGCGCACGGTAATTACGAAGTCTGACCCGCCGACGGTATTAAGTATCTTTGCGTTGGAGTTGCCGCATGTGTGCGACTCGTCGTTTTTAGGGGGCGCGGATGCGCGAACAGAGAGACTGCCGAAAACTCTCCGCAACAGCACTTAGTCGTTGACGGCGAGTCTGTCTACGAGGGGCGCGCGTTTCAATTAGCACCCACCCTTGGGGGTGAATGCTACATGCAGCAGTTATTTGGAAATCGCCGACGGCATATACTACTACTCGTTTCAATTAGCACCCCCTTGGGGGTGAATGCTACACCAAGGTGCCAGGCGGGGCCTGGGCTGTTCTTGAAGAGGCCCGTTTCAATTAGCACCCACCCTTGGGGGTGAATGCTACGGTATAGTCTACCTCATCCCCCCCTTTGTCAAGTCCTGCGCGCGCTTCTTAACAATTGACCCCCCGATTTGAACTCAACGCCCGTGGCGAACCTCGACTCGATTTGAACTCAAGTGCGAATTGGGGGGAGGTTCGCCACTTTTGTTGGGTTTTCTGGCGGTTGGCGTGTGGGTGTGTTTTTGGGGTGTTTTTGAGTTCAGATTTTGGGGTGTGGTGTGAGGTTATTTGGGTGTGTTTTGGGTGTTGAGTTCAGATAGTTAGCGTGGCTAACGAGTTGGCGAAGGTCAGTAGATATTTGATTCAAGTTCAAGTGGTGTGGAGGTTCGCCAGAAGTTTAGCGTGGCTAAGGAGTTGAGGTGGTTTGAGTTCAGGGTTTTGGGGTATGAAGTTGAAGTGATGCTTGAGGTTTGGGTTTGTGGGGTGTGGATTGGCGAGGGGTTCGCCAGATGTTTAGCGTGGCTAAGGGTTCTGGGACGCGCTGGCGTCGGGCGCGGTCTCGGGCGCGCCGTTGTCGGTGGGCGCGGCGGTCTCGGCGAGCGCGACTGTCTGAGGCGGCTCGGTGGATGCGCCGTCCAGCGCATGCAGGTGCGCCAGCAGCAGCCCGCGCAGTTCCATCACGATCGCGCGTTTGCGCGCCTCCAGCGTTTCGGTCTCGGCGAGGATGCGCTGGGCGCGCGTCTCTGCCTCGCGCACGAGTTGCTCCGCTTTGAGGCGCGCCTCCTGCAGGATGAGTTCCGCCTCCTTATGGGCGTTGCTGCGCGTTTCGTCCGCGCTGCGCTGCGCCAGCACCAGCGACTCCTTGAGCGCGTCTTCCATCGCGCGGGAGCGTTCCGCTTCCTGGCGCAGCCCGACGACCTCCTCGCGCAGGCGATGGTTCTCGGTCAGCACCTCCTCGTAGTGCGCGGCGACCTCCTGCAGAAACGCCTCCACCGCCGTCGGGTCATAGCCCCGCAATCGCCTGCGGAACTTTTTGGTCTCTATCTCCAGCACCGTGAGTCGTCTCGGCTCGTTCATCGAAACCCCGCCAGCAGGTAGATGAGGAACTGGATGAAGATAATCGCAATCAGGGGCGAGAAGTCGATGGGCATGTAGCCCATGCCTGCGCTGCGCAGCAGGCGGTTCTGCACCTGACGGATGGGTTCGAGGATGGCGTCGCTGATGCGGTCGATGAAGCGCACGACGGGGTTGTAGCGCGGCACGCGCCCGCCCGCGAAACGAATCCACGAGAAGACCACATTAATCACGAGGATAATCACAATCGCACGCAGCGCCAGGATTAGCAGGTCAATCGGCGACATCATTTCCCTCCCCTTCTGTGGTTATGAGCTGTTGGCGCGTTGTCCCTGCAGTTTCTCGCGCACGCGCCGCATGTTCGGCTCGACGGCGCCGTCGCTGGGGTCTAACTGTTTCGCTTTTTCCCATGCCTGCAGCGACTGCTGGTAGCGTTCGAGCCGTTCGTAGCAGTGCGCGAGCGTTTTCCACACGAAGGCGGGCGCGTTGGCGAACTGCACCGCTTTTTCGAGGTAGGGCAGCGCCTGTTCGTATTGCCGCTTGTTGAAGTAGGCGAAGCCCAGGTCGTAGTAGGGGTCGTAGCGGTTGGGGTTCAGGCGGATGCCGCGCTGGTAGACCTGAATCGCGCGGGCAGTTTCGCCGTAGCCGTCCAGCAGCCATGCCAGCGAGCCGATGGTCTCCACATCGCGCGGGTCGTACTCAATCAGCACGAACATCAGCGCCATCGTTTTGTAGTGAAAGCCTTCGTGCCAGTATTCGTCGGCGAGCTGCACCAGTCGGAACTCGGTCAGCTGGCGCAGCGCGGTCAGTTTGCGCTGCACCGCCTCTGGCGGCTGCGCCTGCGTCCACCCCAGCCCGAATACCAGCGCACAGCCCACAATCAGTAGTAGGTTTCGCATCGTTTCACCCGAAGTATACCCGTCCGTGCAGGGAATGCAACGCACGGGCGTACTGTCTCTCTTTTCGGCATAGGGGGCGCAGGTTCCTGTAGGGGGGTGATGAGAAGTCATCCGTGAATTGTGTGTCTAAGTCCAGATGGCTTAAGCCGTTCCCTCCCCAAACCAAGCCAGCCCTTACTGGCTGCTCGTTGTCTGGGCATCCTGCCCAGAGTCAAGCGCAGGATGCGCTCGCTACTTGTTGAGTCGGGTACACTCTGGGGCGATGCAACGCAAGCCAACGGAGACCCGCCTCTATCGGCAGGAGATGAACGAGCGCATTCTCGGGTGCGGCTTCAAGCCGTTCCAGCGATTTTTCGCGCTCGACGCCAGCGCATACACCGACGGCGCCATCCCCGTCAAATACAAGGAGATGATGGGGCTGGTCGGCTCGATGGTGCTGCGCTGCAACGATTGCATTTTTTATCATCTGGATCGGTGCGTGCAGGAGGGCGCGACGCGCGAGGAGCTGCACGAGGCGATGAATATCGCGCTCATCGTCGGCGGCTCCATCGTGATCCCGCACCTGCGCTACGCCTACGAGATGATGGACGCGCTATTTGCAGAGAAGGAGCAGTCGGGATGACCACCGTGCATATGACGATTGCGACCACGAATCGCGAGCAGGTGAAGGTTCCCTGGCTCTGGCGGCTGGGGCGCGAGTTCGACCTGAAGGTGAACATCCTGAAGGCGAACATCAACGAGGACGCGGGCTGGGCGTTCGTCGCGCTGGAGGGACCCGTCGAGGAGATTCAGCGCGCCACCGCGTGGCTGCACACCACGGGGCTGCATGTGGAGCCTGTGGAGCGGTCGGTGTTTGAGTAAGGCATGGAGACGCCCGCAGTGCCGCTGAAGACGCCGCGCCCGCCGGCGGACTTCGAGTCGTTCTGGCGTGCGGCGGCGCAGGAAGCCTCGGACGCGCCCCTGCGGTTCGAGCGCGTGCATCTGCCCGGCGACGACTGGCACACGCATACGGTCTACCGCCTGCGCTGGGCAGGGCTGGACGGGCGCGGACGCGAGGGCTGGTACGCTGTCCCGCGCGACGCGGCGCCTCCCGTGCCCGCCGTGCTGTACCTGCCCGGCTACGGCGTGAGTACCGTGCCCATCAACGAGAACACCGCCTTCGAGGGGATGGCGACGCTTTCCATCAACCTGCACGGCTACGCGGTGGAGCCGAATGTGCCCTACAGCCCCGAACTGGGCTACTTCACGCGCGGGGTCGAATCGCCCCAGAGCTACATCTACCGCCGTCTGGCGCAGGAGAGCCTGCTGGCGATGCGCGTGCTGGCGGCGCAGGCGGAGGTCGATTCGCGCGCGCTCGTGGCGGCGGGGCTTAGTCAGGGCGGCGGGCTGGCGGTGATGCTGGGCGCGTGGTGTCCCCTGACGCGCGTCGTGGTCGCCGAGCTGCCCGCGCTCAGCTACTGGGAGTACCTGCTCGACAGACCCGCGTGGCGCTACCCCCTGCGGGAGTTTGTGGACTATATGGAGACAACGGGCGTCTCGCGCGAGGCGCTCCTGCGCACGCTCCAGTATTACGACGCGGTGAACCATGCGCCGTATGTGCGCGCGCCTGCGCAGCTGAGCCTCGCGCTGAAAGACCCCGGCATCCGCGCGCCCGTGGTCGTTTCACTCTACGACGCGCTGCCCCAGCCCAAGCGACTGCTGATTTACGAAGACCACGGGCACGACTGGCATCCCGAAATGCGCGTGCGCCTGCAGGAGTGGGCGCGGCTTCACTTCGGGCGCGAGCGGTAGCGCTCGTACAAGCGGATGTGCTTGCTGGTCATCTCAATCGGGCGTCCGCCAATCCAGACCTGTATCACCTCGCTGCGGATGTCCAGCGGGTCGCCCGAAACCAGCACGAGGTTCGCGTCCTTGCCGACTTCGATGCTGCCCAGCCGGTGCGCCAGCCCCAGAATCTGCGCGGGGTAAAGCGTGATGGCTTTCAGCGCCTCCTCGCGCGGCAGCCCGTGCGCGACGGCGGTCGCGACATGGTAGGGCAGGTTGCGGGCGTTGCTGGCGTCGTTGCTCGCGATGCAGAACTGGACGCCCTTCTCGTGCAGGCGTCGGGGCAGAGTGAACGGCTCATCGTAGGGCTCCGACTCCGCGCTGGGCATGTTGTGGACGCCCTCCAGAATCACGGGAACCTGCTTCTCGCGCAGCAGGTCGGCGACGCGCCATGCTTCGCTCCCGCCGACAATCACCAGCCGCACTTTCTGCTCTTCCGCCCAGCGGATGGCTGCCTGGATGCCCAGCGCGCTGTTGACGCGCACGAACAGGGGCAGCTCGCCCGCGAGGATGGGCATCATCGCGTCGAAGCGCGGGTCGCGCTCGTGGGCGGGGACGCCGTCTTTGCCTGACGCCTGATGCGCGCGCATATAGCGCCGCGCGTCGTCAAAGAATTCGTTGATGGGTCGCATGCGGCTCTCCCAGTCGCGACGGCGTGCGTCCGCGCTCTGGTTCACCGCCCCCGACGGCGCAGGGAAGTTCATAAACAGCCCGATCGGGGTCTTGATGACCATCTCCTCCCATGTCCAGCCGTCCAGATTCATCACGCAGCCCATGCCCGACAGCAGTCCGCCGGTCGGCGCGGCGACGACGGTGGTCGTGCCGTTCACGCGCGTGACGGGAATCAGCTCCGAGTCGGGGTTGAGCGCGATTTCGGCGCGGGCGTTCGGGTTGAACTGCCCCGTCTCGGTGGTATCAATCGTGGCGGCGATGGAGCCAATCTCGGTCAGCCCCAGCGTGGTGAGCGCGTCGATGTAGCCCGGGTAGAGGTGGTTGCCCTTGCCGTCGTAGACCCTTGCGCCGCGCGGGATGGCGAGGTTTTTGCCGACGGCGGCGATTTTGCCGTCGCGGATCAGTACCGTCGCGCCCTCCATCGGCGGGGCAGCGACAGGGTGAACAGTCACATTGCGGATGGCGTAGACGCCGCGCGTGCGCACGGGGCGCTCCGTCGACGCCTCGTAGCGCGGCGCGAGGGGAGACGCGCTCCCGTCGCCCCAGACGCTTGTCAACAGCAGGAACCATAACCCGTATCCAACCAGCCTGCGCATAGTGAAGTAGTTCGAGGGGCGGCGCAGGGTTCCTGCCGTTGTTCTTTGAGGTGGTATAATCCCCCTATGGGGCAGGCGTGTGCGTGCGCGTGTGGCGCGTCGCGGCGGCAGTATTGGACGATAGGCGCGGGGTTGGCGCTGGCGTTCGGGGCGGAAGTCGCGGAGTGGCTGGGTCTGGAGGGCATGCCGCCGATGGCGCTGGCGGGCGCGGCGATTCTGCTGGCGGGGCGTGGGGTTCTGTGGCAGGGGCTGCGTGCGCTGCTGCGCCTGCACCCGAACATTTATCTGCTGATGACGCTGGCGAGCGCGGGCGCGCTTGCGCTGGGCAAGTGGGGCGAGGCGGCGGTCGTGCTGACGCTCTACGCGCTGGCGGAACTGCTGGAACAGCGCGCCGCCGAACGCTCGGAACGGAGCCTGCGCGCCGCACTGACGATTGCCCCCGCGGAAGCGACGGTCCAGTCTCCCGACGGCGCATGGCAGGTCGTGCCTGTCGCGCAGATTCGCGTCGGGCAGCGCGTGCGCATCAAGCCCGGCGAGCGCGTGCCCATCGATGGCGTCGTGCGGGCAGGCGCGTCGGCGGTAGACCAGTCGCCCATCACGGGCGAAAGCCTGCCCGTCGAGAAGGGCGCAGGCGATATGGTCTATGCAGGCTCGCTGAACCTGCACGGCTCGCTGGAGGTGGAAGCCAGCACGACGGCGGAGGGCACGCTCGCAGCGCACATCGCGCGGGTCGTGGCGCAGGCGCAGGCGCGTCGCGCACAGGTAGACCGCCTGATTGACCGATTCGCGCAGGTGTATACCCCGCTGATGCTAACGCTGGCGACGGGCGTCGCGCTGCTGCCCCCGCTGCTGACGGGCGCGCCGCTGAGCGAGTGGCTCTATCGCGGGCTGGTGTTCCTGGTGCTGGGCTGCCCCTGCGCGCTGGTCATCAGCATTCCCGTGACGCTGCTGTGCGCGCTGACGGGTCTCGCACGGCAGGGCGTGGTGGTCAAGGGCGCGGCGGCGCTGGAGCAAGCCGCGCGCCTGCGCGCCGTCGCGTTCGACAAGACGGGCACACTCACGCACGGCAACCTGCGCGTGGAATCGGCGCAGAGCCTCGACAGGCGCCCCCTCGACGAACACCTGACGATTGCGTGCAGTCTCGCCAGCCATTCGGAGCATCCGATTGCGCAGGCAATTCGCGCCTACTGCGAGCGGCAGGGCGTGCACGCGTCGCCGCTGGAGGCGTTCGAGGCGTCGCCCGGGCTGGGCGTGATGGGCGTCGTGGACGGCAAGCCCTATCGGATGGGCAACCATCGCTTTGTGGAACAGCACAACGCCTGCTCCAAGTCGCTGGAGGCGTTGCTGGAGAGTCTGGAGTCGCAGGGACAGACGCCTGTGGTGTTGTTTGACCATCAGCCGCGCGCAGTGTTCGCGCTCAGCGACACGGTGCGCCCCGACGCGGCGGAAGCAATCGCCCAGCTGCACGCGCTGGGGGTGCAGACCGCCCTGCTGACAGGCGACACGCAGGCGACCGCCGACGCCGTCGCCCAGCGCACAGGCGTGCAGGAACGCTACGCGGAGCTGCTGCCCCACGAGAAGGCGCAGGTGGTGGACAGGCTCCGCCAGCGGCACGGGGCGGTCGGGATGGCGGGCGACGGCGTGAACGACGCGCCCGCGCTCGCCAGCGCGGATGTCGGAATCAGCTTCGCCGAACGGGGCGCTGACCTCGCGCTGGAAACCGCCGATATTGCGCTCATGACGCACGACCTGCGCCGAATCCCGCATCTGATTGCCGCCGCCCGCCATGCGATGCGCATCATCCAGCAGAACCTCGCCTTTGTGCTGACCGTGCGGGCGGTCTTCATCGCGCTCGCGCTGACGGGCAACGCGACGCTGTGGGCGGCGATTGTCGCCGATATGGGCAGCACGCTGCTGGTCATCGCCAACGCATGGCGCGCAGGCAGACTCCCCCGCAGCGGGTACACTATCCCCCAGTGAGGTCGACGATGACGGAACGCAAACCCGAAGGCTATATCGACGGAACGCCCCTGCATCCTGAGAGCCTGATGATGGGCTACGGCTACAAGCCCGAATGGTCGGAAGGCGCGATCAAGTGCCCCATCTTCCAGACCTCGACCTTCGTGTTCAAGACTGCGGAAGAGGGCAAGGCGTTTTTTGAGTTGGCGTATGGACTGCGCCAACCGAAGCCCGGCGAACAGACTGGTCTCATCTACAGCCGCATCAATAACCCCGACCTGGAGATTCTGGAAGACCGCCTGTGTCTGTGGGACGACGCGGAGGACGGCGCGGTGTTCGAAAGCGGGATGGCGGCGATTGCCACCACCGTACTGGCGTATGTGCGTCCGGGCGACATGATTTTCCACAACGAGCCGCTCTACGGGGGCACCGACCATCTGTTCCGCGCCGTGCTGCACGAGTTCGGGATACACGCCGTGCCGTTCCCAGCAGGCGCGCCGAACGAGCAGGTGGAGGCGATTCTGGCGGATAGCCCCTTGCGCGACCGACTCGCGATGATTTATATCGAGACGCCCGCCAACCCCACCAACGCGCTCGTCGACATCGAGTTCTGCAGCCAGCTGGCGCGCAAGTACGCCCCCGGCGGACGCAAGGTCATCGTGGCGGTGGACAACACCTTCCTGGGACCGCTCTGGCAGCATCCGCTCAAGCACGGCGCAGACCTGGCGTTGTATTCCGCCACGAAATACATCGGCGGGCACAGCGACCTGATTGCGGGCGCGTGTCTGGGCACTCGCGCCGCGCTCGCGCCCGTCAAAGCGCTGCGCACCTTCCTGGGCACGATGGCGGGACCATGGACGGGCTGGCTGCTGCTGCGCAGTCTGGAGACGCTCAAACTGCGCATGACCGCGCAGATGAAAAACGCCCGCTATGTCGCCGACTTCCTCGCCGACCACCCGAAAGTGCAGAAGGTCTACTATCTGGGACACCTCACGGAGGAGCATCCGCAGTTCGCGCTCTATCGCAAGCAGTGCCTCGCGCCCGGCGGGATGATTTCGTTCGAGATTGTGGGCGGTGAGGCGGAGGCGTTCCGATTCCTGAACGCGCTCAAGCTCATCAAGCTCGCCGTGAGCTTAGGCAGCACCGAGTCGCTGGCGGAACACCCCGCCACGATGACGCATGCGGATATGCCGCGCGAGACCCAGCAGGCGTTCGGCATCACCGACGCGCTCATTCGGCTCTCGGTGGGCGTGGAGCATCCCGAGGACCTGGTGCTGGACCTCAAGCAGGCGCTGGAGCAGGTGTAGGGGGTGGGCGCACCCCCTGCATCAAGCCGCCTGTGAGCGTCTTGTACCGATAGCCCCACGCGCCATTCCACGCATAAATCTCAGAGCTGCTGCCCACAGGGGCACCAAGTGTCTCCATTTCTAATACCAACTCGCGCGTCAGAGTTCGTAATTGCCGTGCGCCTACAGCCAGAGCCACGCGCTTTGTTGCCCTCACCCCCAGCCCCTCTCCCGCGCGGCGGGAGAGGGGAGCGTGCGTGTGGCGCGCGACGCGCTCTCCCCCTCTCCCAACCCGTTGGGAGAGGGGGACAAAGGGGGTGAGGGCTACAGGCATCGCCGATTTACGCACTCTGACCCGCAGATTGGTATAACCCCTCGTTCACGACCTTGCTTACCTGAGTGCATTTCCACAAGCAGAAAATACATTTCCTTACAGCGCCTCCCTTAGCGTGTTGTAGAGCGCGAAAGCCCCCACAAGAAAAGTCATCATAATGAGCGTAATCGTTACTCGCGGCAGAACCACAAGGAGGTCTACTTTCGGTGTAAAGAACAGGATTAGCCAGTATCTAAGAAAGTCAAACGCTGATACAATAAACCCAAGAGCTGCAAAAGCCATCTCGGTTTTTCCCAGAGTCTGCCAGGCAGGCTGGTGGGCAAGATAAGCAACCGCCCAGATTCCAATAAACATCCCGAGAGCGAGGGACAACACCATCGCCAAGATTAGGTGTACAGGCTTCAAGAAGTCTCCGCGATACAAAAGGTATTTTTCCTGCGCACGCAGTAAAGCCGTTATAATCCATACAGTAAGATGAGTACCTACCAGCGGCAGAAGAATTCCTTTGCCGAACGCACCTGTGAAATATGCCAGACCGATCACTATCACTGAGTTGAGTATCTCATTACAACCTGGCTCTCCTTTCCCAAATCTGACCCAGCGCAGGAGTTTATCGGGATACATAGGCATCTCCCATCACTACTATAGAATCGCGTCGCGGATACAATCAAAGAGGGCATGCAACGGACTACGATAGTCCTCCTTTTTTACATGTTCCGCTATGTCCAGAACTCCTGCGCCAACAAGAACAGAACCCCACGAGGCTTCTGCAACGCCACCTACTACTTTCGGAATACCAGCACGGTTGCGCCCGATGACTTGGATTACCCCTTCTGCTGCGTTCTGTACACCACTCCTAATACTGTTCTCTCCCGCTACAATAAAACCTATAGAGATAGGTCCAACAGGCGCGCTTGGAGGAACAGGGAGACCAAGATCCTCTAACCATTCGTCAACTAGCCCCACTGTAGCATTCCACAGCGAAAAACAAGTAATGAATGCTAATATCTTTCCACTCGGATCCACGCCCTGCACAGGATCATTCACGCAATACCCATAGGCATTCAGCGTCAGCGGGACGGCGGGCGTCCCCTACCACGGGTCTTTCTGCAGGAACCGCCCGATTGTGGGGTCGCACCAGCGCACACCGACTTTCACCAGACCGCCCGTGTGCGCCTCGTACCGATAGCCCCACGCGCCGTTCCACGCATACACCTCAGGGCTGCCGCTCACCACATCGCCAAACGCATCCAGCACAGGCGCGGGCTGCGCTGGCGCGCTCAACCCATTCGTCGCTGCCAAATCGCCGCGCCACGACCAGTACTGGCTCACATCGCCACGCTGCACCAACTCCAGCCCGTACACCATCGGAACCCACTCGTTGCCACGACGCTCAGCAGAGGGTGTGCTGTCCAAGTGGCGCAGGGTTCTGAGCGTTAGCCTCATCGTTGAAACCTCCCATTCAGAATATGTCCTGCACTGGACAGTTATAGTGTAGCACAGGTTCTGGGGTTTTGTCAAGGGGGTGGGAGGCGATTTAACGGAAACTTAACCGTGTTTCTCAGCGAATGCGGAACTCTACCCGGACTTGTCTGTCATCATCGGGCTGTTGGGCAATGCTGTAGAACGAATTCGAACACCCGCACCCCCTCTTGACATGCCGACCACGCGATTGGGGTATAATTGCGTTTGCCATGCGCGGGTGGTGGAATTGGTAGACACGCATGGTTGAGGGCCATGTGGGCATAGCCTGTGTGGGTTCGAGTCCCACCCCGCGCACCAGAGAAGTGGGCGGTTAGCTCAGCGGTAGAGCGCTTCGTTCACACCGAAGAGGTCGCTGGTTCGAGTCCAGCACCGCCCACCATGCAACGACAGCCGTCCACGCGCAGGCTGTCCGCATCACGCCCCGTATGGCGCGCCGAGCCTCTCCCACAAGCGAGGGGTTTTTTAATACCGCGCCCACGGGCAACCGCACGAAGGAGTCATGCGATGAAACAGTACGCGCTTGAGCAGATACGCAATGTGGCGTTGGCGGGACATGGCGGGAGTGGCAAAACGACTCTCGCGGAGCATCTCCTCTATATCGCTGGACATATCGACCGCGTCGGCAGCATCGAAGCCGGCAACACGACCTCCGACTTTGACCCCGAAGAGCAGCGGCGCAAGATTAGCCTGAGCGCAACCCTGCTGCCCATCGAGTGGGAGGGGCACAAAATCAACCTTATCGACACGCCCGGCTTCCCCGACTTCATTGGCGAACTCTACAGCGCCGTGCAGGTGGTGGACTCGGTCATCCTGGTCGCCCCGGCGCAGGCGGAGCTGGAAGTCGGCTTCGAGAACGCCTGGGAGCTGTGCGAGTCGCGCCGCCTGCCACGCCTGATTTTCGTGAACAAGATGGAGCGCGACGGCGCGGACTACAACGGCTTACTGCAGACCCTGCGCAACGCCTACGGCAATCGGATTGTGCCGCTGCAAATCCCCATCGGCGCGGAGACGCAGTTCAAGGGCGTGGTCGATGTGCTGCATCAGAAGGCGTATGTGGGCAAGGACCGCGATATTGCGGCGTCGCCCGTGCCCGCCGAGCTGCAGGGCGAGGTCGAGCGCGCCCGCGAGATGCTGATGGAAGCCGCCGCCGAGTCGGACGACGCGCTGCTGGAGAAGTATCTGGAGGGCAACCCGCTCAGCGACGACGAGCTGGTGCATGGCTTCCATGAGGGCGTGCGTATGGGGCGGATTGTGCCCGTGCTGTGCGGCTCCGCCGCGCTGGGCGAGGGTCTCGCGCCCCTGCTGCAGGCGATTCTGGAGCTGACGCCCAGCCCCGCCGAATCGCCCGCGCCGCAGGCGACCGACCCGCGCACGGGCAACCCCGTCGAGCTGAAACCAGACCCCAGCGCGCCGCTCGCCGCGTTCGTGTTCAAGACCACCGCCGACCCCTTCGTGGGCAAGCTGACCTATTTCCGCGTCTATTCGGGTACCCTGCGCGGCGACTCGCAGGTCTACAACGCCCAGAAAGAGCGCGACGAGCGCATTGGACAGGTGTTCTACCTGCGCGGCAAAAACCAGATTGCGACCACCGAAGTGCGCGCGGGCGACATCGGCGTCGTGGCAAAACTGCAGGAGACCAGCACGGGACACACCCTCTGCGACAAGAGCCGCCCCGTCGCCATCGAGCCGATTCAGATGCCCGACCCCATCTACACGGTCGCCGTCGTCGCCAAAACCAAAGCCGACGAAGACCGCCTGGGACCCGCGCTCGCACGCCTGCAGGACGAGGACCCGACCTTCCACGCGCGACGCGACCCCGAAACGGGACAGACGCTGCTGTCGGGCATGGGCGACCTGCACCTCGAAGTGATTATCGATAAGCTCAAGCGCAAGTTCAACACCGAGGTAACGACCGAAGAGCTGCGCATCCCCTACCGCGAGACCATCACGCGCCCCGTACAGCGCGTCGAGGGCAAGTTCAAGCGCCAGTCGGGCGGACGCGGACAGTACGGACACTGCTTCATCAACATGGAGCCGCTGCCGCGCGGGTCGGGCATCGAGTTCACCGAGAGCATCGTCGGCGGCGCCATCCCGAAAAACTACCTCCCCGCCATCGAAAAGGGCATCCGCGAAGCCGCCGAGAAAGGCATCCAGGCAGGCTACCCCGCCACCGACTTCAAGGTGAATGTGGTCGACGGCTCCTATCACGAGGTCGACTCCTCAGACCAGGCGTTCCGCATCGCGGGCAGCCTCGCCTTTCAGGACGCCGCGATGAAGGCGGGACCGGTGGTGCTGGAGCCGATTCTGGAGCTGGAGGTCGATGTGCCCGAAGCGTTCACGGGCGATGTGATGGGCGATTTGAACGGACGGCGCGGGCGCATTGCAGGCATCGAGAGCCTTGGCAACGGCAGGCAGTGCATCCGCGCGACCGTGCCGATGAGCGAAATGACCCGCTACGCGCTGGAGCTGCGCTCCATCACGCGCGGGCGCGGACGGTTCCGCACGAAGTTCTCCCACTACGAGGAGGCGCCGCACACCGTCGCGCAGCCGCTGATTGAGAAGCACAAGCGCGAGAGAGAGGCGCAGGAACACTGAGCGGCAGGCGTGGGTTCCCGCGCCCACGCCTGTTTCACTCCCGCTTTTCGGGAATCCACACCCTGCCCAGCGCGCGCATTTTGCCCAACTCGCTCACGACGGCGTCCACCGCCAGCCCATCATAAAGCCCCAGGTCGCGCTCGATGTCGATAATCGGGTTCAGGAACTGGCGCAGCAAGTCCGCCGATTCGGGGGGCAGGTTCGCGCCCTCAATCTGGATTTGCACTTCAGCGAGGTCGAGGTAGCGTCCGTCGCGCGGGGTGAGCTTACCGACCGCTTTGAAGCGCACCTCGCCCACAAACAGCGCGGCGACGCCCTGCACAGTGGTCTGCTCGGGCGTAATCTGCACGGCGACTTCGCGGATGTAGGGCGCGTACTTGCGCGTGATATAGGCGGCGAGGTCGCGCTCGTTGACCACAATCTCGCACGCGCCGACGCCCGTCGCGCTCAGCCGAAAGATGCGTTTGGAAAGCGCGAGCGACTTGTCGTAGTAGACTTCGGGAATGACCGCCTGTGCGCTCTCTGCACGCAGCCCGCGCAGGTTCGCGTTCTTCATCTGCAACACGAACTGCTTGATGCGTCCCGATTGGGGGCGTTCCGGCTCCAGCGTGAAGGGTAGCCCGTTCAGCGTGAAGTCGCGCGCCTGCACGGTGAGCGTTTTGAGGCGTCCCTGCGCCAGCCCGTCGACGCCGTCGGGCGCGATTTTGACCGTGAACACGCCGTCGCCGATGCGCTGGCGGATTTCACGCGCCGCGCTCTTTTCAATCTCGCGGACGACGCCGCGTCCCAGAGTCAGCACAATCGCGAACAGCGCGAGCCATTCGCGCCTCACCGTGCGCCCTCCAGACGCGCCAGCTCGCTGCGGATGTCCTGATTCGTCGGGAAGTTCTCCTGCATCAGGCGCAGCAGCTCAATCGCGCGGAACCGTTGCCCCGCCATCTCCATGTAGCGGGCGAGTTTCAGCCCTGTCGAGATGTCGTCGGGCGCGGCGCGATAGAGCGCCTGCAACGCGAGGATGGCGTCCACCGTAGACCCGTACTGCTCGGCGTGCATCACCCAGTTGCGCAGCAGGCTGATGTCGTTCGGGTTGAGGCGCGCGAGCTGGCTGTAGACGCCCAGCATCTGCGCAGGGCGCTCCAGCGCGCGCAGCAGCCCCAGCTGCAGGTTCAAAAGCGCGGTATCGTCGGGCTTGACGCGCAGGCGACGACTCACCAGCGCCAGCGCGTCCTCGGCTTTACCCTCGCGTTGCAGCAGCGCGACATACGCCTTCAGCGGCTCCTCGCCGGGGGTGTCCTGCTCCGCCAGCGTCTGCAGCAGGGCGCGGTAGGCGTCCATGCGTCCCAGCTCGACCGCCAGCTGCTCCAGCAACGGATAGAGGCTGATGTCGTCGGGGTTGAGGCGCAGCGCGCCCGTGAGCGTCTCCCACGCGGTCTCCTTGCGCCCCTGCTGAATCTGAATCTGCGCGATGTGATAGAGCGTCCAGCTATCGTTCGGCTCCAGCTGGCGGGCGCGTTCGTAGGCGCGCAGCGCGTCGTCAGTGCGCTGCAGCGTCTCGTAGACCACCCCCAGCAGGCGATGGAGCGCGGCGTTGTTCGGCTCGCGCTGGAGCATCTCTTCAAAGAGCGCGACCGCCTGCTCGCCCTTGCCCGCTTGAATCATCTCGCTTGCCAGAAACGGCAGGAACCGCGCGCCGTGCCGCTGCGCCATCGCCTTCAGGTACTCCAGCAGGTCGTCCGTGCGGTTCGCCTCGCGATACATCTCCAGCAGGCTGGAAAAGGCGAGCGGGTTCGGCGTTTCGGCGTCGAGGGTGAGCCGTTTGTAAATCGCGAGGGCGGCTTCGGGCTGCTCCAGCTTACGGTGCATCGCCGCCGCGCCGAGCAGGGCAATCTCGTTGTTCGGGGCTTGCTCCAGCACGCGCTGGTAGAGCTGGAGCGCCTGCGCGGGGTCGTTGCGCCGCTCGGCAATCCGCGCCTTGCCCAGCAACGCAAACACCTCGTTGGGCGAGTTCTGAAGCAACTGGTCGTACAGCGCCGCCGCCTCGTCCTCGCGTCCCTGCCGCGCGAGGAACTGCGCATACTCGCGCACGAACTCGGTCTGCTGCGGGAACTTCTGCAGGAGCTGTTTGTATTCCTCTTCCGCGAGGCGCGGGTTGCGATTGCGCTCCAAGATGCGCGCGAGTTGCAGTATCGGGCGCGGGTCGTCGGGCAGGTTGTTCGCCCAGTTGCGCAGGAACGGCAGGATTTCGGTCTCCTGCTCCTGCGCGAGCAACACCTGCAGCTGCCCCTCGTAGGCGCGCGCGTTTTTGGGCGCGAGTTTCAACACCTGCGCAAACTGCTCACGCGCCTTGCCGTACTGCTTCAGGTTCAGGTTGCAGTGCCCGATTTCGGTCAGAATCTCCAGATAGAGCGGTTCGCTGGGCGAGGTGAGGTTCAGCGCGGCGCCCAGATGGACGAGGGCTTCCTGATAACGCGCCTGTTGCATCAGGATCAGCCCTGCGCCGAGATGCGCGTCGGGGTTGCGCGGGTAGGTCTTCGTGAGGTGCTGCAGGTCGGCGAGCGCGGCGTCGAGGTTGCCCGCTCGCTGATACAGCAGAGCGCGTTTGAGGCGCGTCGGCAGGTCGTCTGGCTCGCGTTTGAGCGACTCGCTATAGGCGCGGATGGCGTGTTCGGGCAGCCCGCGCGCCTCGTAGGTCATCCCCAGCGACTTCCAGCCCGTCGTGTAGTCGGGCTGCAGCTCGGTCGTGCGCGTGAAGTGCTTCTCCGCCTCGTCGTATCGCTGCAGCTGATACGCCGCGATGCCGAGATTGTAGTGAATGCGGAAATCGTTCGGGCGCGTCTGGAGCGCTTGCTGGAACTTCTGCCGCGCGACGCCCCATTCTCCGCGCAGGGACGCCAGCGCGCCCTCCAGCACAGGCAACTCAGGCTCTTTCGGGAATCGGTCGCGCAACATGCGCAGGTAGCCCTGCGCGTCGTCCAGTTTGTTCGTGTCGAGGCACAGGCGCGCGAGTTCGACCAGCGGCTTGGGGTCTTTCGGGTTCAGCGTCGCCGCACGGCGCAGGTGCGTGAGCGCACGGTCTGTCTGGTTCAGCAGGCGGTACACCAGCCCCAGATTGAGATGCGCGGGCGCAAAGTTCGGCTGCTTCTGCACAATCTCGCGCAGGAGCGGCTCCGCCTCGCGCAGTTTGCCCTGCGCCGCCAGCCGCGTTGCGCGTTCGAACCGCGTCTGCAATTCCTTCGGGAGCGTCGCCTGCGCCCACCCCAGCACCATCGCCAGCGCCAATCCCACCAACAGCCATGCGCGTACTCGCATCACGCAGGGGAGTATACCTGATAGTCCCTATACGCCCCCTGCGGAGGCGGCGTCAGGTATCCTTTAGGCAGACCGACAACGAGGCATGGGTATAATTTGACTGAACGGTCGGTCTATAACCCAGCGACGGGAAGGAGGCAACCGATGAACTATCAAGAGGAGCTGAACCGCCAGCTTGCAGGCGAGGGCATCGAGATTCGCGGGGCGGTGCGCCCCGAATGGACGACGATTCTCACGCCCGACGCCGTGCGCTTCGTGGCGACGCTGACCCGCCGATTCAACCCCACCCGCAAAGAGCTGCTTGCCCTGCGTGAGGCGCGGCAGGCGCGACTGGACGCAGGCGAGAACCCCGACTTTCTGCCCGAAACGCGCGCCATTCGCGAGGGCGACTGGCAGATCGCGCCCTACCCGCCCGACCTCGCCGACCGACGCGTCGAAATCACGGGTCCCGTAGAGCGCAAGATGGTCATCAACGCGCTCAACTCCGGCGCGAAGGTGTTCATGGCGGACTTTGAGGACGCGAACGCGCCCACCTGGGAGAACTGCGTGCAGGGGCAGCTAAACCTGTACGACGCCGTGCGCCGCACGATTGAATACGCCAGCCCCGACGGCAAACAGTACCGCCTGAACGACCAGACCGCCGTACTGTGCGTGCGCCCGCGCGGATGGCATCTGCCCGAAAAGCACCTGTGGGTGGACGGCGAGCCTGCGCCCGGCGCGCTGATGGACTTCGGACTTTATTTCTACCACAACGCGCACGAGCTGATTCGACGCGGCACGGGACCCTATTTCTACCTGCCCAAGCTGGAGAGCCATCTGGAGGCGCGCCTGTGGAACGAGGTGTTCCTCTTCGCGCAGGAGCAGCTTGGCGTCCCGCGCGGGACGATTCGCGCCACCGTGCTGATTGAGAACATCCTCGCCGCATTCGAGTGCGAGGAAATCCTCTACGAGCTGCGCGAACATTCGGCAGGACTGAACAGCGGGCGGTGGGACTACCTGTTCAGCGTCATCCGCAAGTTCCGCACTCGCGAGGACATCGTGCTGCCCGACCGCGCGACGCTCACGATGACCGTGCCGTTTATGAAGGCGTACTCCGAGCTGGTGGTGCAGAGCTGCCACAAGCGGGGCATCCACGCGATTGGCGGGATGTCGGCGTACATTCCGCGCCGCGACGACCCCGAAGCGAACGCCGCCGCGATTGCGCAGGTCGTCGCCGACAAGCAGCGCGAGGTCAGCGAGGGCTACGACGGCACATGGGTTGCCCATCCCGGACTGGTGCCCGTCGTGCTGGAGGTGTTCAACGCGCACATGCCCACGCCGAACCAGCTGCATGTGAAGCCGAGCCGCGCCATCGCCGCGCAGGAGCTGCTGAACTTCCCCCACGGCGACATCACCGAGCGCGGGATGCGCACGAATATCAATGTGAGCCTGCGCTATCTGGACGGGTGGCTGCGGGGCACGGGCGCCGTCGCCATCAACTACCTGATGGAAGACGCCGCAACCGTCGAAATCTCGCGCTCGCAACTGTGGCAGTGGATTCGGCGCGGGGCGCGCCTTACTGATGGACGCGCCGTCACGCCCGAACTGTTCGAGCAGATGCTCGCGGAGGAGCTGGAGAGCATTCGCGCCAGCTACGGCGACGCCGCCGCCCAGAGCCGACTGGACGCCGCCGCCGCCATCCTGCGACAGGTCGTGCTGTCGGAGCCGTTTGTCGATTTCATCACGCTCGTAGCGTATGAATACATCGATTAAGTACCTTTGCGGTGGGATGACAGGTAGGCGATGTATCGTAGATTTGGAGTGCGGAAGCGGAGCTTCCGCATGCTGAAGCGTCAGCTTCAGCACTCCACATCGCACTGCGTGTCGCAACTGCAGGCTGCGAAGGGGCAGGTTGCCCCCGCCGCGCCCAACGCGGGGCGCATGGAACAATCAACGAGGATGAGGAGAGAACCGAATGCGAGAGGCAACTAAGCAGTTGGAGCAGGAATGGCGTGAGAACCCGCGCTGGCAGGGCGTTCAGCGTCCCTACACGGCAGAGGATGTCGTGCGTCTGCGCGGCTCGATTCAGATTGAATACACGCTGGCGAAGCTGGGCGCGCAGCGACTGTGGACGCTGATGCAAACCGAGCCGTATGTCGCGGCGCTGGGCGCGCTCACGGGCACGCAAGCCGTGCAGATGGTGCAGGCAGGGCTGAAGGCGATTTACCTCAGCGGCTGGCAGGTCGCCGCCGACGCGAACCTGTCGATGCAGACCTATCCCGACCTGAGCCTGTACCCCGTCAACAGCGTGCCCGCCGTTGTGAAGCGCATCAACAACGCCTTCCGCCGCGAGGACGAAAAACAGCATGCGCAGGGGCGCAACGACATCTACTGGTACGCGCCGATTGTCGCCGACGGCGAGGCGGGCTTCGGCGGCGTGCTGCACACCTTTGAACTCACCAAAGCGCTGATTGAGGCGGGCGCGGCGGGCGTCCACTACGAAGACCAGCTCGCTTCCGCCAAAAAGTGCGGGCATCTGGGCGGCAAGGTGCTGGTGCCCACCCGCGAATTCATTCAGAAGCTTGTCGCCGCGCGGTTCGCCGCCGATGTGCTGGGCGTACCGACAATCCTGATTGCCCGCACCGACGCCCTGAACGCCACCCTGCTCACCAGCGATATCGACCCCTACGACCAGCCGTTCATCACGGGCGAGCGCACCTACGAGGGGTTCTATGTCGTGCGCGGCGGCATCGAGGCGGCGATTGCGCGCGGGCTGGCGTATGCGCCCTACGCCGACCTACTCTGGTTCGAGACCTCCACGCCCGACCTCCACGAGGCGCGCCAGTTCGCCGAAGCCATCCACAAGCAGTTCCCCGGCAAGATGCTGGCGTACAACTGCTCGCCGTCGTTCAACTGGAAAAAGCTGCTGGACGCCGACACGATTGCGAAGTTCCAGCGCGAGCTGGGCGCGATGGGCTACAAGTTCCAGTTCATCACCTTAGCAGGCTTCCACGCGCTCAACTACATCAGCTTCCAGCTGGCGCGCGGCTACGCCGAGATGGGCATGACCGCCTACGCCGACCTGCAGGAAGCGGAGTTCAAGGCGCGCGAGCAGGGCTTCCGCGCGACCGAGCATCAGGCGTTCGTCGGCACAGGCTACTTCGACATGGTGCAGGAAGCCATCACGGGCGGGCAGGCGTCTACCCTCGCCATGCACGGCTCTACGGAAGAGGAGCAGTTCTGAAAACGACGCCCCTCTTGCGGCGAATTGCGCAAGGGGGGCTGATGTAGCCCCTGCGCCAGCAGCATATGTGGTGAGGTGTGCGCGTTTTCTCACCACGCCGCTGCCGCCATCTCCGGGTGCTTGCTGAAGAACCGCTTCAGCGCGGGCCAGACATCCTCTTTGGAGCTAATCTTGACCACCACCACGCGCGGGTCGTCCTGAAACGCTTCGGTAATCGCCTGTCCCAGCGGCGCCAGCCCGTTCGAGCTGCCCCACAGGTCGTTGGCAATCTCGCCATAGCCAATCAGGTTGGAGTATTCCACCAGCTTGCGCATATACTCCACCACCTCGTGGTCGCCCCAGTTGTAGCCGTCGGAGAACATAAACGGGTAGATGTTCCACTCGCGGGGGTTGTAGCGTTTTTCGAGGATTTCGAGCGCGAGTTTGTAGGCGGCGGAGAGGCGCGTGCCGCCCGAATCGCCCGCCGAGAAGAAGGTATGCTCATCGACCTCTTTCGCCTCCGTATGGCAGGTGATGAACACAATCTCGGTGGCGGTGTATTTGGTGCGCAAAAAGCGCGTCATCCAGTAGTAAAAGCTCCGCGCGATGTACGCCTCGAACTCGCCCATACTGCCCGACACATCGCGCATGGCGACCACGACCGCGTTGCGCTGTTTTTCGGGCACAATCTCCCAGCTTTTGAAGCGTTTGTCTTCCTCCCGAATCTCCCAGCCGGGGTTGCCTTCGGCGGCGTTGCGCTTCCAGGCGTTGATGAGCGTGCGTTTTTTGTCAATGTTCGACTGGGGTCCGCGCCGCGCGATTGTATCGAAGCGCACCTGATCCGCCAGAATGTCTTTCGTGCCTTTCTCGCGCAGGTTGGGCAGGTGGAGGTCTTCGAACACCATCTGCACGAGTTCCTCGATGGTGAACTCGGCTTCGTAGAAGTCGACGCCGGGCTCTGTGCCTGCCTGTTTGCCTGCGCCCTGTCCCTGCTGCCCGGAGCGTCCGATTACATCGCCGGGTTGACTGCCGCCCGGTCCCTGCCCGACGCCCTTTTTGCCGTGCGGGTCGTAGCGGATGTGGGGCAGCTCCAGCCCCCGAATCGGTATCTTGACAATTTTGCCATCTTCGGCGGTGATGATGTCCTGCTGCCCGATAATCTCGCCCAGATTCTGCTTGATCACCTCTTTGACCTTCTCGTTATGGCGCAACCGATCCTTCTCGGCTCGGCGGTGCAAATCCCACGAGTCGGTCGATAGCCAGTAGCCCGGTCTGCCGTTGTCCACCGTGTTCAACCCCCGTCTTAAGATACCATGATTCTCGGCGAAAGTTCCGCCGGAAGACAGCCCTCACCAGCGCGTGGGCGTGAGGAAACCATACCCTGCTAAGTGTCTTTGGGGTGAATTTTCAGCGGCTTCCCTGTTCGCACATGCGCGGAATTTGGAGTGCTGAAGCGGGAGCTTCAGCCTCGCGGAAGCTCCGCTTCCGCACTCCATACGGACGGCGCTTCGCGCAAATGTAGCGCAAAGGCACTCAGGCGCGTCTAACGGCGGGTACACTTTGCGGAGCGACGATGAGACGAGGCACGCTGTATCTGGTTGGGCTGATTCTGCTATTATTGCCGTTGTTCGCAGGTTGCGGCGGCGGGCGCGCGACGCCCAATCCACCCGGGGGACGCGGTTCACTGAAATGGACAGTCATGGTGTTTATGAACGCCGCGAACGACCTCGACGACTACAGCGAGCTGAACATCAACCAGATGGAGCAGATACAGACCAACTCGAATGTGCGCGTGGTGGTGCAGTGGAAGCGCGCGGCGCGGTTTGCCCCTTCGGGGAGCTGGACGGGCACGCGCCGCTACCTGATTCAGTATGACACGGACTCGCAGCGTGTCAACTCGCGCCTGTTGGAGGATATGGGGCAGGGCGTCGATATGGGCAGCGCGGAGACCCTGCGCGAGTTTGTGCGCTGGGCGCGCACGAACTACCCCGCCGATCGCTACGCGCTGGTCATCTGGAACCACGGGTCGGGCTGGCGTTCGCGTGCGGCGTTTCACGGGCGCGCCGTGTCATTCGACGACGAGCTGGGCACCAGCATCAAAATCTGGGAGCTGCCGACCGCCGTCCGCCCCAGCTCCGCCGACCCGCGCATGGATGTGCTGCTCTTTGACGCTTCGCTGATGCAGATGCTGGAGGTCGCCTACGAGTGCCGTGAAATCGCCCGCTATATTGTTGGATCGGAGGAAAGTCCTCCAGGCGAGGGCTACCCGTACCATGAGATTCTCAAACCGCTGATGGACAACTCCGATATTGCCCCCGCGCAGTGGGCGAGCGCCATCCCGCGCGTCTTTGTGAGCTGGTACCATCAGAACTTCCCGTTTTACCGCAACATCACCCAATCGGCGGTGGATGCCGCGCGCTTAGAGGCGGTCGCCAGCGCGCTGGACGCGCTCGCGGAGGGCTTGGTAGCGAAGCGCAGCCTGTATGTGAACGCGCTTGCCCGCGCCCGCCAGGACGCGCAGAACTACTCGACCTATCCCGAATATCGCGACCTGTGGCGCGCGGCGGAACTCATCAAGCAATACACCGCCGACGCCGAGCTGAGCCAGCGCGTGAACGCGCTGCACGCCGCGCTCCAGCAGGCAGTGATTGCGAACGACCGCGACACGCGCACTGGCTCGCGCGTGTTCCATTCCTACGGGCTGTCCATCTACTATCCCGACTCGGGCAGCTATCTGGGGCGGTACAGCAACACCGCGCTCGCACGCGCGACTCGCTGGGACGACTGGCTGCAGGTCGCGCCGTGATACTTGCTACCTCCCTACTAAACCTCAAAGGGGTAGGTTTTTTTGAGGCATGCGCCGTTTGTGATACCAATCCGCCTCTCAGACTTCGTAAATCAGGCTGCGTCGCGGAGATACCCCGAACCCCCTCCTCAAGGTTCCTCCTGCGCGCAGGGGGAACCTTGAGGAGGGGGGCAATTTACGAACTCTGACTGCACAATCAGTATGACACAGCTCGTTTCGCCGCGTGGGGCGCGGCGACCGCGCCCCTACTCATGCCTGTACGGACGCGGTTCCCGCGTCCTGTTGCCCAGCTCTCGTATTCTTTGCGACAAAGCATTCAGACCCTTTACAATAGCAGGTCGAGTGAGCCATCTGGACTTTGCTCATGGACAAACTCGACATACTTTCTGAAACTTTCTTCCAAGTCTCCTGCAGCTGATAGGCTTTCCTCGTGCGGTGGAAAGATTCTGTCCAACTGTTCGGGATGATATATCCTCAAGCTGATATACTGTGCAAGCGCCCGCGCCTGGCAGTTGTATTGTTTGCCTTTTTGGGGATTGAAAAACACGTCCGTGAACCCGATACGACAGTTTTCTCCCAGATGAGCAATTTGCCTTAGGTCGCTAACCCTGCATTCTTGACAAATCCTACTCTCAAGCGCCGCGACCAGCCTCTCGTTATGTTTTTGACGCAGCGCTTTGATGTAGAGCCAGTTGTAGAAGGCGTCCTTCGGCTCCAGGTCAAAGTGGAATTCGCGTCCATCTACACAGACACAGAAGTCCCTCAGTTTGCCGCCCTCTTCGCGGCGCAGGTTTGCACGCTTTTTTGCGTCGAAGGCAGAGCCAGAATAGTTGACGAATTCACTCTCGGCTCTGGCATGCGCCCACACTTTACTGTTCTGATATACGACTTCTACTGTTGTGGGCTTTTCTGTAGGCGAAACACGGACACGCAGCCTGAATGCGCTGAACTGCTGTCCTAACTCATCGCTCGCGCGAGAAATCTCCATGACACACTTCAGTCCATGCAGCTCCGCAGCGGCGCTGACCAGGTTGCTGGCACATTCTCGTTTCTTACTGAGCGCTTGACCCGCGACCCACTTAAACTTTACGCTGCGCTCCTCATGAAAAGGTTGTTTCGATTTCGTGACAAACACTAACCGCTCCGCCATGCCAGCCTCCTGAAAGATTTTACCCGAATCTACCAATCGCCCTGCGCAGCCACAAGCGAATATCTCTCATCCCTGCTTCCAGTGGCTCCAGTCCGAGCGGGGACTGAAGTAAGCGCTGTTGGAGCGTACGAGATTTGCATACTCGCCCACTGTATTGCGCACACGCGATGCTACATCACTCGAGTAGACATAGATTGCCCGCAGTTGCGAGACTGGCAATGGCTCCAAGAATAACACCTCCGCTTGCGGATCGGTGGTGTAGTTGCTGGGTATCCCCAGCTGCGAGCGGCTTTTTCCGCTGACTTCTTCTGCGAACATGCGCTCAAAAGCCTCTGGCGTCATCAGACTGTCGATATTTCGGCTGAGCGTGAAACGGATATTATTGCTTGCGGCGTTGGTCCAGCAAAAGGCGCATCGCCGTGTCCACAACAGGCTGCTATCAAACGCCAGAACAATCCACTCACCATTCGCCGATTGTCGATAGCGGTAAAACATGCGGTAGTTAGGAAAGGTAATACTTGTGCAGATAGCATCTGGGCGACCATCCCAACGCTGATCGTCGTTCCAACGATAGGGAATATTCCTTCTCTGCAGCTCCTGAATACTCAAGAGTCCATGACGAAGAACCGTCTCCAGATTCGCAATATGAGTGAAGTGGACGATCTGGCTGATCTCCCGACGCTCGCAGATTTGCTGGATCGGGTGTGGCGTCCGAGCCTCTGAACGAGGCTCATCCTTGCCCACGAGAACTCTGGAGGGACTTTGGACGCTCTGTTGCGGTTGTGCTGGCTGTTGCAGAGAATCTATCTGCACAGCAGGGCGGATTTCGCGCATGGAACTTTGTTCAGGCTCCGTATTCTGTCGCGCTGGCTCGCTTGGTATGGCAGCAGGCTTCTCATCAGATGTTTCTCCAGCGACCAATTGCCTCACGGCTTTCCACAAAGACCGAAGTAGCTTCATCGGTTCACCTCGCTATGCACTCACACCCCTATTATAGCACACTTTAATGACAATTGCGGGACAACAGCATGCCTCTGCAGGCGCGTGCGAGGCAATTAGCGAACTCTGACCGCGCAGTTGGTATTATCTCCCACTCACCGGCTCGGAGCCGGTCAGCCCTTCGAACGACTCGCCCGCATGGGGGTGCGTTTTGTCTTCAATCGAGGGACCCCAGGTGTCCTGTGCGAAGGGGATTTCCTCGCCGCCCAGCGGGAAGTCCTTGCGCAGCGGATGCCCCACCCAGTCGTCGGGCATCAGGATGCGCTTCAGGTTCGGATGCCCCTCGAACGGAACGCCAAACATGTCGTACACCTCACGCTCAGGGTAGTTCGCGCCTTCCCAGACGCCTGTCACGGAGGGCACGCGCTCGCCCTCGTCCACGCGCACCTTCAGAAAGATGCGCTGGAAACTCACGGGCGAATAGAGGTTGTAGACCACCTCGAAGCGTTTGGGCTTCTCGCCCTTCTCCCAGAAGGGCAGCCAGTCCAGCGCGGTGATGTCGCTGATGTAGAGATAGCCCAGTTCGGGGTCGTCGCGCAGCAGGCGGCAGACCTCCAGCAGTCGCTCCTTGCGGATATACAGCCATGTGTCGCCGCGAAATTCGTACACTTCCTCGATCGCGTCGGGGTAGTGCGCGGCAATCTTCTGGTACTCGATGCGCTCGCTCATCGGTTCTCTCCAGAGAGGGCGGCGACGGGTTCGGGCTGGGGCGCGTTCAGGGCGGGCGCAGGTTCCGGCTTCAGCCGCCGATGCTCCACAGGGTCTTCCCAGTCCAGCGCGCCCTTTTTCCATTCGTACAGGAAGCTCACCAGCAGCAGCAGGGTGAACACGCCCACCACGCCGACAGCGAACAGGCGCGTGTCGGGCGGCATCTCGCGCACCGCCACGAAAAACGGATACAGGAAGGCTATCTCCACATCGAAGATAATGAACAGCATCGCGGTCAGGTAGAAGTGAATGGGGAACCGCTCGCGCGCGCTGCCGACGGGGGTGATGCCGCACTCGTAGGGCGAGCCTTTCGCCAGCGAGGGGCGCTTGGGTCCCAGCAGCCACGAGCCGCCGACCATCACCGCCGCAATCACGGCGGCAATCACGAACAGAATGAGCAACGGCAAGTAATCGCTCGGCATCGCGGGCTATTATACCCGCTGCCGACTGCGCAGGTAGACCATCAGGCAGGCGATGTCGGCGGGGCGCACGCCGGGCACACGCGCCGCCTGACCCACCGTGCGCGGGCGCACCCGCGCCAGCTTCTCGCGCGACTCCTTGGAGATGGCGGGCAGCGACTCGTAGTCCAGATCGTCGGGGATGCGCCAGTGTTCCACCCTGCGCAGTTGCTCGATTTGCTGCTCCTGCTTGCGCAGGTAGACCTCGTACTTGGCAAGGATTTCGACGCGCTCGGCAATCTCGGCGGGGGCGCACAGCGCGTCGGGGAACAGCTGCTGCAGCAGCGCGTAGCTCGCTTCGGGGCGGCGCAGGTACTCCAGCGCGGCGATACGCGCGTTCACGGGCGTGCCGCCCAGCGCCTGCAGCTGGGGGTTGTGCCGCCCGCTGAGTTCCAGCGCGCGCAGGGTCTCCAGTTCGCGCTGGGTCGCCGCGCGCCGCTCGAGGTAGCGTCGCCACCGTGTCTCGCACACCAGCCCCAGCTCGCGCCCGATGGGGGTCAGCCGCTCGTCGGCGTTGTCATGGCGCAGGTGCAACCGATGCTCCGCCCGACCGGTCAGCATGCGGTAGGGGTCTTCCACGCCTTTCGTCACCAGGTCGTCGATCAGCACGCCGATATAACTGCTGGCGCGCTCCAGCGCCAGCGGCTCGCGGTTCTGCACATAGCGCGCGGCGTTGATTCCCGCGACCAGCCCCTGCGCCGCCGCCTCCTCGTAGCCCGAAGTGCCGTTAATCTGTCCCGCCAGAAACAGCCCGCGCACCGCCTTGGTCATCAGCGTCGGGTACAGCTGGTCAGGGTACACCATATCGTACTCTACCGCGTAGCCAGGGCGGAGCATCACGACCTCTTCCAGTCCGGGCAGCGTGCGCAGGAACGCCAGCTGCGCCTCTTCGGGCAGGCTGGTCGACATCCCCTGCACATACAACTCGTCGGCGTCCCAGTATTCCTGCTCCAGAAACACGGGATGGCGGTCTTTGTCGGGGAAGCGCACGATTTTGTCCTCGATGCTGGGGCAGTAGCGCGGTCCGACGCCCGTGATGTGCCCGCCGTACATCGCCGACAGGTGCAGGTTCGCGCGGATAATCGCGTGCGTGCGCTCGTTGGTGTAGGTCTGCCAGCAGGGCAGCAGCGGGCGCGGCGGATTCAGCGCATCGTGCAGGTACGAAAAGGGCGGGCACGGCTCCGATGGCACTTCGGTCAGCTGCGACAGGTCGACGCTCTTTTTGTCGATGCGCGGCGTCGTGCCCGTTTTGAAGCGCCCAATGCGGAACCCCAGCTGGCGCAGCGATTCGGTCAGCCCCACGGACGGCTGGTCGCCGAAGCGCGCCGCGCGGATTTTCTGCGCCCCGATATGACACAGCCCGTTCAGGAATGTGCCCGTCGTGATGATCACGGCGCGGGCGGTCAGTTCCCCGTCGCGCGTGCGGACGCCGTAGCACACCCCGTCGCGCGCCAGCAGCGCCTCGGCGGAGTTCTCAATCAGCGTCAGGTTCTCCTGGGATTGCAGGGCGCGACGCATCTCGGCGGGGTAGTGTGCTTTATCGGCGTGCGCGCGCAGGGTGCGCACGGCGGGTCCCTTGCCCGTGCCCACGAATCGGATATGCGTCAGCGTGCGGTCGATGGCGACGCCCATCTGCCCGCCCAGCGCGTCGATCTCGCGCACCAGCTGCCCCTTGGCGGGTCCTCCGATGGAGCAGTTGCAGGGCATATGCGCGGTGCGTTCGATGTTCAGCGTGACGACCGCCGTGCGGCAGCCCATGCGCGCCGCCGCCAGCGCCGCCTCGCACCCCGCGTGCCCCGACCCCACCACCAGCACATCGAAGTCAACCATCGGGCGAATTGTACCTGAGGCGCGCCGCCTGCGCCCGAATCGCCGCGCGATCCGCCTCGCTCAGCCGACGCAGGTTGCGCACCTGCTGCCCCAGCCGCGGATGGTTCTCGAACAGCGGCTCATGGCGCATCAGGAAGTCCCAGTAGAGCGTCGTGAAGGGGCAGGCGTCCTCGCCGACGGCGCGGTCGGGCTTGTAGCGACACCCCGCGCAGTAGTTGCTCATCCGCTGCAGATACTTGCCGCTGGCAATGTACGGCTTGGACGCCATCAGCCCGCCGTCCGCGAATTGCGACATGCCGTACACATTCGGCAGCTCCACCCACTCCACCGCGTCCACATAGACCGCCAGATACCACGCATGCACCTGTTTGGGTTGCACGCCCAGCAGCAGCGCGTACAGCCCCGTGACCATCAGCCGCTGGATATGGTGCGCGAAGCCGTAGCGCAGGGTCTGCCCCACCACCTCGCGCAGGCAGTTCATGTCGGTCGCGCCCGTCCAGTAGAAGTCGGGCAGGTCGGCGTCGGCGTGCAGGGCGTTGCGCTCCAGATAGTCGGGCATATACAGCCAGTAGACGCCGCGAATATACTCGCGCCAGCCCAGCAGTTGCCGCACGAAACCTTCCACGCTCTGCAGGGGCGCGTGCTTCTGGGAGTAGGCGTCCACCGCCCGCTCGATGGCGACTCGCGGGTCGAGCAGCTTGAGGTTAATCGCCGACGACAGGCGCGAATGGTACAGGTACGGCTCGCCCGTCCACATCGCGTCCTGATACGCGCCGAACAGGGGAAGGCGGTTCTCGATAAAATCGTCCAGCGCGCGTGCGGCGTCTTCGGGCGTGACTGCCCAGTCGAAGTCGCGCAGGCTGCCCGGATGGTTGGGGAAGCGCGTCTCCACCAGGCGGATGACCTCCTGCGTGATGGCGTCGGGCGCGAAGCGCACGGGCGGGGGCACGAGCCCGGGACCCGCCTTGCCGAACGACTGGCGGTTCTCGGCGTCGTAGTTCCACGCGCCGCCGACGGGTTGCTTGCCCTCCATCAGGATGCCTGTGCGCTGGCGTATCTCGCGATAGAAAAACTCCAGACGCAGCTGCTTGCGGGCGGCGGCGTGCCGTTTGAAATCGTCCAGCGTGATGAGGAAGTGTCGGTCGGGGCGCACTTCGAGGGGTACACCCAGCTCGCGTGCGGTCTGCTGCAGGCTCTGCAACACGCGGTACTCACCCGGCTCGACGACGATGAGCTTCTGGGGCTGGTGTGTGCGCACGGCGCGGGCAAGCTCCGTCGCGAAGCTGCCGCCGTTGTCGGGGTCGTCCAGCGCATGGTAGTGAACCGTGTAGCCCTGCTGACGCAGCCAGTCGCGGTAATGGCGCATCGCGCTGAGGAAGATGGCAATCCGCGCCTTATGGCTCCACACATGGGTCGCCTCTTCGGCGACCTCCGCCATCCACACGGCGTCGCGGGCGGGGTCGAACCCGTCCAGCGCGGCGGAGCGGCGGTCCAGCTGATCCCCCAGAATCAGCACCAGATGGCGCATGGTAGGAGTGTACCTGACGGTCGTCCAGCGCTTCATGCGCAAAAGGTATCATATCCCTATGCGAACGCTGATTGCGCTGGCGACAATCGGGCTGGCGGGCTGGATGCTGCTCCCCGCTGCCCCGCAGAAGGAGAACCGAGCCATGCACACGGGCAAGAAACGATTGCTGGTGGTCACGCACACGGCGGGCTTCCGACACGGCGACTCGATTGAACTGGGCGAGAAGATTCTGGCGGAAATCGGCGCCCGCAGCGGCGTGTTCGAGGTGGACTACTGCCGCGACGCGAGCGAGGTGCAGAAGATGCTCACCCCGCAGTTCCTGAACGAGGGCAGGTACGACGGCGTGGTGTTCCTGAACACGACAGGCGACATCGGCATCCCCGATTTGGGCGCGTTTCTGGAGTGGCTGAAGGGCGGTAAGGCGTTCATCGGCGTCCACGCCGCCGCCGACACCTACCACAACCGCCCCGAATACCTGGAGATGGTGCAGGGGCAGTTCGCCTATCACGGGCAGCAGACCAAAGTGTCGGCGAAGGTGGAGCAGCCCGACCATCCCGCCGTCGCGCACCTCGCGCCCGAATGGACGGTCTTCGACGAGATTTACCTGTTCAAAGAGAACAACCGCCCGCGCGTGCAGGTGCTGCTCTCGATGGATCGCCATCCCGACGACGGCACGCCGCAGGCGGGCAAGGAGGGCGACTACCTGCTCGCGTGGTGTCGCGAGTACGGCAAGGGGCGCATGTTCTACACCGCGCTGGGGCATCGGCTCGATGTCTGGCAGGACGAGGCGTACCAGCGCCACCTGCTGGGCGGGATTAAGTGGGCGCTCCGCCTGCAAGAGAAAGGCGCGGTGAAGCTGTAAGGGTCAGGCGATGCGACGGCGCATAGAGCGTGCAGGGACACTCAGGCGTGTGCGCGAGCGGGCGCGGCGCATGCTCGCCAGCGAGCGACCGCTCACGGTGGACGACTACCTGCGCCTCGTGGACGCCGACGACCTCTACGAACTTATCGACGGCGTGCTGGTGGAGCGCACGATGGCGGCGATGTGGCAGCACGAGCAGCTCAACGCCTGGATGCTCGCGGCGTTGCGTCCGTATGTGGAGGCGAACGGGCTGGGGTTCGTCTCTGGCTCGCGCACGGCGGTGAAAATCTCCGACTACCGCGCTCGCCTGCCCGACCTGCTGTTCATTCGCCGCGACCGCGCCGCGATTATCACCGAATCGGCAATCATCGGTGCGCCCGATTGGGTGCTGGAAATCCGCTCGCGCGCCAACTATCCCGCCGAATGGCGCAGTCTGGAGATCGATTACTGCGCGATTGGCGTGGACGAGTTGTGGCTGCTGGACCCGCAGGCGCAGGTGGTGCGCGTGGCGCGACGGCATGCGCAGGGCTACGAGACCTTCGAGCAGTCGGCGGGCGCGCTTCATTCTTCGGCTATCCCCGGCTTCTGGGTGGATGTTGCATGGCTGTTTTTCGGCAGTGCGCGTCCCAGCACGCTGGAGATGTTGCGCCTGCTGGGGATTAATCCGTAGCGCTACGCCAGCGGTTCCAGCCGCGCCTGTAGCCCCTCAGCGCACGCTTCGAACCATGCGCGTCCCAGCAGCAGGAACCACCACGCCGCGGGGCGCGCATGCGTTTGCAGCAGCCCCTCCACCGTCAGATAGGCGTCTCGAATCTGCTCCAGCCGTGCGCGTTCCGCCGCGCATTCCAGCTGGCGCACACGCGCCCGCAACGCCTCCGCCTCAGGCGTGTGTCCAACCTGTAGCCGCTCAGCGTTCAGTCGCCGAATCTGCGTCTTGAGCGCGTGCAGGCGCGGCGCAAGCGCCGCAAATTGTTTCGGATTGCGCTGAATCTCGGCAATCAGGGCGCGTCGCTCGGCGTGCAGGGCGTGTGCGTGCTGGCGCAGCGTGTCGGCGTGCCTTCCGATTGTCTCGGCAAGCGCGTGCAGGCTGGCGTCGTAGGTTGCCCGCGCCTCGCGCCAGCGCTCGCCCGCGCGCTCTGTGAGTAGCGCCATCAGCGCACGGGGACGACGCGCCTGCGCCAGCTGCTCCATCTGTTGCCGCTGCTCGGCAATCACGGCGCGCCAGCGCAGGGCAAGCACATCGGAACAGAGGGTCGGCTCGCCGAACGCGCGCGCCAGATGCTCTGGCAGGCGCAGGTTCACACACCGCGCCGCGCTGAGCGTGTCCCATGTCGGATAGCGCAGGCGCAGCAGCGGGTGCACACGCGCCTCGACGCCGCCCGCCTGCAGCCCCTGCAGAAAGCGCGCCGTGCGCGTCAGGTAGGGCGACCCGCGCTCGTTGAACACGAACACGAACTCGCGCGCCAGCATGGGCACCAGTGTAATCGCCTTGCCGACCAGGGTGCAGGCGTCGCCCCACTGCGCTTCGATAACCTGCGCCAGCCCGTGAACATCGGCGATCGGCGCGGGCAGGCGCACAATCTGCGGCTCAGGCGTCAGCACAACCAGATAGCGCTCCGTGAGCAGCAGCGTGCCGCGCCCCACCTGCGGGATGAGCAGATCGAACGGCAGCGCGCCCTCGCCGAACTCATCCAGCGTGTAAATCGGCGAGTCGGCGACGGCGGCGTTGTAGGCGTCCTCGCAGGCGCGGCGCGTCGCAGGGTTCACGAAGGCGTCCACCAGCGCGAAACGCGGCAACCCCGCCGTGCGCGTGTTGAAGCGCAACAGCTCCGTCGTGCGCGTGAAACCGACCGCGTCGGGCAGCGCGCCGCCATGCAGCGATTCCAGCAGCTCAGGATACAGCGCGACGAACAAATCCGCCAGCGAGCCGTTCGGATGGGCGTCGGCGTACTGGCGCACACGCGCGCGGAGCGCGCTTGCCCATGCACACGCGCGGGCGCGCGCGTCGGCGTCCTCCAGCATCTGGCACGAGCCGTCCAGCCCGAACTCCAGCAGGGCGTCCAGCGCAGGCGCAACGGCGTGGAGCGGAATTTCGCACACCGGGCGCGGCGCAGGGTCGCGCGCAACCAGCCCGCGCCAGCCCCACGCCTCCGTCAGCGCATCAATGAACGCGCTCCGCCCCTCGCTGCACGACTCGGCGACCCGCGCCACATGCCCGCCATTATGGGCAAACATCTGCAGGGTGGGCACGGTCTCGCTGCCGAACAGTTGCGCAATCTCGCCCGCCGCCGACCAGAGCGCGCGCGTCGAGCCGTCGTTGTGCGGCAACAGCGCGAACCCATCGATGACCTGCGCGCCGCGCGGCAACTGGCGCGTGTGCAACCGCGCGAAATAGTCCGTGTCGTGAACGCCGAAAAGGATGGAGCGTGTGGGGGCATGCGCCGCGAGATGGCGCAGCAGGGCGAGTTTCATCGGCTCGTCCCAGAAAATCGTCTGCCCCAGCGCCAGCAGCGGCGCATCGGGCGCAAGCCGCTGGAGCGCGTCCAACGCCTCAGCAGGCGGGCAACAGTTATCGTTCGTTTTCATAGTCCGTGTGCTATAAACGCCCCAGAGTCTACCCCATGCGTGGGTATAATAGAGGTATGCCGCAGTTTAAGGAAGGCGATCGGGTGCAGGTGCGCGCCCGCGAGGCGCAGGGCAAGGAAGCGCAGGAGGGACGCTACGCGCCCCATCTGGCGAACGCCGTCGGAACCATCCTCAAAATCTACACCCCGCAGGAGATTGCCGTCGAGCTGGAGCTGGAGAGCCTGCCCGAAGCGATTCGCGAACGCCACGCCGAGCAGCAGACCCGCATGCACGAGCGCTGGCTCAGCTCCCTCTCCGACGAGGCGCGCAACCGCCTCTCCGATGAGGAGAAAAGCTTCCATCTGCGCTATGTCGCGCTGCTGGCGGGAGACGACCTGATTCCGCTGAAGGCGTCGGGCAGCCCGCGCGCGTCCGCAAAATCCGCAGCGGCGCCGTCAACGAAAGCTGCCTCAACTCCTGCCCAACCGCCCGCCGAGGCGAAGGCGTCCCCAGCCCGCGCCGCCCGAACCGAGCCAAAACCGCGCGCCGCCGCCCAAAGCGCATCCCCCGAACCTGCCAGACGCCCCACCCCAGAGCAACTGGAGCAACTGGAAGAGCAGTATCTCAAGACGCGCAAACGCAAAGGCTCCTGAAAAAAAACACTCTCTCGGAAAATCGAGGTATACTTCGTATCGGCGTCTGTGAGCGCGGCAGCTCACAACCAGCCGCTTTATGCTGGGCATTCAGGAGGTCTCTATGGACAAATTGATTAATGCTTTAGTCCCTTTGCAGGCAGATAATCCGCTGGGGTTGCCTGTGATTCGCTCCGTGAAGGAAGCAGTTCCCATTCGGGGAATGAACATCCGTTCGGGGGTGTTCTATGTAATCCCCGAACGCCAGATGCGCGATTATGCCCGCATGCTCTGGGAGCATCCTCGACTGGGCTTCCTGCAGAAAGTGCGCTACAATGTGCTGACAGCCTATCTGCAGAATCCGCCCAGCCCGGAACCAGGCAGGGTACTGTACCCCGACAAGGCAGTGCTGGTGATTTACGACTACGACAACAATCTGGGCTACCAGATTGAGGCAGATTTCCCCACGCCCAAGCGCGTGGAGATAACCCCGCTCAAGGGGCAGCCCGACTATTTCAGCGAGGCGGAATACCACGATGCGGTGCAGGTGCTGGCGTCGGACCCGAAACATGGCGAGCCGCTCCGCCGCGGGATTGCCTACTGCTCGCCCGGCATGCCCCCTGTGATTACCGAAGCCGCGCCTGAGAACCTGTGGGAGCGCATCGACCCGTTCCCCAGCTATGTGCCCGACCATCGGATGGTCTCCGTGCTGCTGCACTTCCGACCGGGTAGCGGGCGCGAGTCGACCATCGGACACTTTCTGATCGATATGACCGACGGGCGTGTGTCGGCGCATGGCACAGGCGGCAGCGATTTCTACCCCGCCGCGTGTGGGGGACCGCCTGGCGGCGGTAGTTGTACCAACATCGGCGGCAACACATGGCAGGCGCTCGCATGGCCTGCGAGCAACCCCGTCTGGAGCATGCTCGTGCGTCGCCCCAGCGGCAGCACGGGCGATGGGCAGACCTACGGCTCGGGCGTCGAGATTGCGGATGTGTTCTACAACGGGCGGCTGGTGCTCAAGCGCGGCGGGATGCCCGTGCTGAATGTGTTCTACGATGGCAACGGCTGTGGGCCCTACCGCGACTGGCTCTATTCCGAGACCTGCTTCAAGTGCACGGGAACCGATCTGGGCAACGGGCTGCGCTTCGCGAACGCTGGCTCGCGCGCGATTACCATCTGCGACGACAGCAACGACTCGGGCAACTTCCGTGGGGTGGGCATCCATGAAGACACCGACGGCGAGCTGGTGCTGATTACCGAATGCTCTGCAGGCTGGTATCGCTACATCACGGGCTGGCGCTTCAATCAGAGCGGTATCATCAAGCCGCGCTTCCTGTACGGCTACACCGACAGCAGCTGCGTCTGTATTGGTCGTCTGCACAACGGCTACTGGCGGCTGCACTTTGCGCTGGATGGGCTGGGCGGGCTGGTGGTCGAGGAGACCGACTCGCCGCGCGGCGGACGCCGTGAGAACTGGCAGCCCATCCGCATCGAGGCGCGTCGGCTGCGCTGGCCGAACCGCTCGATGCGCTGGCGCGTGCGCAAACTCAGCTCAGGCTTCACCGCCGAGATTGTGCCCGGCGCGAAAGACGGCTTCCACGAGCGCGCCAACACGGGCGAAGGCGATGTGTGGGTCGTCAAAGCGCGCAGTACCGAGATGATAGGCAACACGGGCTCGTTCGGCAACATCACGCAGTATGTGAACGGCGAGCGCACGCTGAACGAAGACCTCGTCGTATGGTACGGGGTACACCTGCGCAAGCGCGGCTCGGATACCTTCGAGTGCCCGCCGCTGGGTCCCGACATCTACCTCCGCGGGTAGGCGGGCGTACACTCCGTTCCCCTGTCGCCCCTCGCCTGATTACAGGCGGGGGGCGTTGTTTGTTGAGTGGCTTCGCGATGATGGCAATCTGTGACAAGATAAGACACTACACATGCCTCAGTGTGTGGGGTCCTCATACCAGTCAGTCGGTCAGAGTTCGTAATTGCTAGGCGCCTGCAGCCAGAGCCACGCGCTTTTTCGCCCTCACCCCCAGCCCCTCTCCCGCGCGGCGGGAGAGGGGAGCCGTGCAAGCCTCGCGCCAAACGCTATCCCCCTCTCCCGAACCTTCGGGAGAGGGGGACAAAGGGGGTGAGGGCAACATGCAGCGCCGATTTACGAACTCTGACCCGCGGATTGGTATCAGCCTCTGCGGAACGCACCCGCACCCGACGCGCCTTTACAATCCGCAACGCGCCTGCCACTGTGCGCTCCTGTAAGAACGCCAGCACACGCTCCATCAAGCGCAGCGCGGACAGCTTCGGGCGTTAGCGTCGGGTAGCTCTGCAGGAGGTCTGCTTCACTTGCGCCCGCTGCCAGATTATCCAGAATGACCGACACGGGAATGCGCGTGCCCCGAATACATGCTTGTCCGTGACAGATAGCTGGATCCGCAACGATATACTCCTGCCAATTATTTTGTCCGAGCGGCGTCGCGTTTTTCATCTTGTGTAAGTATACCTGAGAGACTATTCATCCAGTGCGCCCCCTAAAAAATCGCCCCCGCCCGCGCCGATAATATTCTCACACGGAGGCGATTCATGTCCTTTCTGCAGAAGATTCTGGGCGTCGGGCGAAGCAACTCTTACGATTCGGGCATCAAGTGCTACGATGATGGGCGCTTTGAAGATGCGCTCAAGCTGTTTGAACACGCGCTGACCGAGACGCGCGATGTGATGGTGCAGAAACTCGCGCGGTTTTACATTGCCGAATCGCACGCCCAGCTGGGTCAGGCGGCGCTGCGTCGCGGACAGTATGCGACCGCTGTGAGCCATTTTGAACGCGCGCTGGAGATTCACCCCCACTACGCCGATTTGCACTTCTCGCTGGCGTTCGCGCTGCGCAAACTGCGCGACTACGAGCGCGCCGCTGCCCATTTCAAGCAGGCGCTGCAAATCAACCCGCGCTTTGCCAAAGCGGTGCTGTTTCAGGGCATCCTCTGGTACGAGACAGGACGGCGCGAGGATGGCTTACGACGCATCGAGGAGTCGCTGACGCTCGATACGGGCTTCGACCGCGCCCGCTTCGAGCAGGCGCTGGAGCACGACCGCGCCGGACGCATCGACCAGGCGATTGCCCTCTTCGAGACGCTTAACTCGAACAGCACTGACGACGCGCTTTACCACGCGCAGATGGGCGACGACCTGTATCGGCGGGGCGACTTTGCGGCGGCGGTCGCCGAGTACCGCAAAGCGCTCGCCATCCGACCCAACTTCGCCGACATCCGCAACCATCTGGGGATGGCGCTCGCCGCACTGGGCAACGAGGCGGAAGCGATTGAACAGTTCGAGCGCGCGCTGGAGATTAACCCGCGCTACCTGGAAGCGCGGCTCAATCTGGCGATTACCCTGCGCGATATGGGGCGCGTCGACGAGGCGCGCGAACACTTCCGAACCGCGCTCGACATCGACCCCGAAAACGCGGTCGCTCGAAGCGCGCTCAGCGACCTCGCCGCGTAGCCTATTTTGTGTGGCTGTAGGGGGAGTCCTTCAGGCGCAGCGTGGTGCGCACACCGCCACGCTGCGCCGTGATTTCGACATCCTCGGGGCGGACGCCTTTGGGCAGCGTGATGCGCCACTGGTTCTGGGTGCGTTGCACGCGCAGAGTCTCGCGTTTCGCGCGCGCCTGAACCGTCGCGGCGGCGGGGCTGACCTCGCCAATAATCACATCGCCCCGCTGTTCTGTCCACACAACAAACGGCTCGCGCCGACTGATGGAGCGCGTGTACGCCAGCATCGCCTCCAGCGCGTCGGAACGCATGCCAATCGCGCCCGGCATGCTCTCGACCACCTCGCGCAACTCGCTGGCAGAGGCGTACTTCTTCTCGAAGTCCTTGTCGAGCATCGCGCCCTCCTTGCCATGACACGAACTGCACTTGCGCTCGTAGGTCTCCACCACTTTGATAGGCGCGGGGCGCACACTGCCTATGCTAATCGCCACGCTTACCAACACGATTCCCAGGCTTGCCAGACTAATTCCTCGACGCATTCTGCCCTCCCGCCCATGAGATTCGGTAGATACGGTTTGTCGTGTCGCATGTAAACAGCACGCTTCCGTCAGGCGCTTCGGCGCAGTCCACCGGGCGCGCCAGCGGACGATTGTTCGCCCCCAGCGTCTTCACAATCGTCAGGCTGCCATAGGGTCTGCCCGTGACGGGGTCAAACAGCACGCGCTCCACCCGATAGCCGTCGGGAACCACCCGGTTCCACGACCCACGGCACGCCACAAACATATCGCCCTTATGTCCGGGGAAATGGTCTTTCGTGAGGAAGGTGAAGCTATTGGCTGCCCAGTGCGCGCCGAAACTCCACGCAGGGGGCACGGTCTTGTCGGCAAGCTCCACGATGTCTTTGCGGTTCTGGTACTCGATGCGAGGGAGCTTGTTGCCCGTGATGAACGGATGCCCGTAGAACTTGCCCTCCTCGTAGTGGTTCAGCTCGTCGGGCGGGTTGTGGTCGGTGATGGGCTGGAACTGCTGCGGGCGTTCGCCCAGCGTGCGTCCGAACCAGTCGCTGCCGTGATCGACGCCCCAGACCTCGTTTGTGCCCGGACGCAGGCGCAGCTTTTCGGTGTTGCGAATCCCGCTGGCGAACAGCGTTTTGCCGGTACCGTCTTTGTTGAACCGCCAGATTTTCTGGCGTTCGGTCTCGGTCTCGTCGTTGATGTTGCCCGCGTCGCCGATAGCGGTGTAGATATAGCGATCGGTCGCCAACACAGGTCGCCACCAGTGTCCGCCGCCGCGGGGCAGCTGCCCTTCGGGGATGACCGTCTGCACCTCGTCCGCCTTGCCGTCGCTGTTCGTGTCGCGCGCTTTGTGAATCGCGCCCGTTTGCGCAAACCAGAGCCAGCCGTCCGCGAAGTGCATCCCATGCACGGTCGGGTAGCCCGCCACGAAGGTGTTGACCACCTCGTAGCGGTTGCCGCGCAGGCGCAAGGCAAGGATGTCGCCGCGCTGGGGACGGCTCAGGTAGAGCGTGCCCCTGTTGTCGAACTCCATAAAGCGCGCGTTGCCCAGATTCTCGGCGACCAGCTCCACACGGTAGCCTGGACGCACCCAGAATTCGGGCACGCCTGCGCCGCGCACGCCCGCCGTCGACGCGGGAGCGGTGGAAGAGACTTGCGGGGGACGCGAATTCGGGGAACGCTGCGCCGTCAAACAGCCAATCAGAACAGTCGTGATCAGTACGCCCATACCAAACCCAAGCGCCAACTGACGGTTCATAGCGCGTGAATTGTACCCCCTTTTCCGTAATCGCCTGCAGAAACCACGCCCCCACGCCGATAATGCCCCCTGATGATACGCGGACTGTATGTGGCAGCCGAAGGAATGGCTGCCCGACAGAAGGCGCAGGACGCGATCGCCAACAATCTGGCGAATCTGAACACCACCGGCTTCAAGGCAGACCGCCCCGTGTTCGAGGCGGTCTACGAACGGCAACTGTACCGTGTAGAGGGGACACGCTCCCAGCCGATTGGCGCACTCTCGGCAGGCGCCATCCTGCGTGAGCTGTATACCGACTTCCAGCAGGGCGCGCTGACGACCACAGGCAACCCGCTCGATATCGCCATCGATGGCGCAGGCTTTTTCGCCGTCCAGACCGCGCAGGGCGTGCGCTACACGCGCAACGGGGCGTTCCAGCTCGATGCGCTGGGGGTACTGCGCACGCGCGACGGCGCAGCGGTGCTGGGCGAGGGGAACCAGCCGATTCGAGTGCCCCCAAACGCAACCGTGCAGATTGCCGAAGACGGAACCGTGCGGGCGAACAGCGCACTCGTCGGACGGCTGCTGATTGTGCAGGGCGACCTGACCAAGACGCCCGAAGGCAACTTCGCAGGCGCGGCGCAGCCCGTCGCAAACCCGCGCGTGGTGTCGGGCGCGCTCGAAGCCTCGAATGTGAACATCGCCCGCGAGATGGTGACCATGATTGAACTCATCCGCGCCTACGAGACGCACCAGAAAGCCATCCACGCGCACGACGAGACGCTCGGACGCGCCATCAGTGAACTACCGAAGATTTAGGAGGCAAACCTATGATACGCGCACTCCACACCGCCGCAGCAGGCATGGAATCGCAGCAGTTTAATATCGATGTTATCTCGAACAATCTGGCGAATGTGAACACGAACGGCTACAAAACCGTGCGGGCGGATTTCGAGGACTTGCTGTACCAGACGCTGCGCCCGGCGGGGGCGACGGCGGCGGGCGGCGCGCAGTTGCCCAGCGGCTTGCAGGTCGGGCTGGGGTCGCGCCCTGCCGCCACCTACGGACTGTTCAGCACGGGCGCGATTCAAATCACGGGCAACCCGCTCGATCTGGCGATTGAGGGCGACGGCTTTTTCAAGGTGCTGCTGCCCGACGGCGCAATTGCCTACACGCGCGACGGCGGCTTCAAACTCGATGCGCAGGGCAGGCTCGTGACCTCCAACGGCTACCCGCTGGAGCCAGAGATTATCATCCCGCCCGACGCGGAACAGATTATGGTCGGGCGCGACGGGATTATCAGCGTGCGGCGCGGCGGGCAGGACGGCGTCGAGGAGCTGGGGCAAATCACGCTCGTGCGGTTTGTGAATCCTGCGGGGCTGAATCGAATAGGGCTGAACCTGTATCGCCTCACGCCCGCCGCAGGCGAGCCGATTGAGGGCGCGCCGGGCGCGAACGGCATCGGCAGCCTCGCCGGCGGCGCGCTGGAAGCATCGAATGTGCAAATCGTCGACGAGATGGTGCGCCTGATTATGGCGCAACGCGCCTACGAGGTCAACTCGCGCGCCATCCAGACCGCCGACGAGATGCTCAGCGTCGCCAAAGACCTGAAGCGATAATCGTCTCACAGACGTAGCTGCGCAAGAGGGTATACTGAGGGCGTGCGGGTGATTCTCCGTCGGGCTGCGTTTGTTCAAGCGTCAGGAGGTTCGAGCCGTGCCTGACATCGAGACCATCGTCGCCCGACTGGAGCAACTGTACGGCGTGCCCGAATGGCAGCCGCGCCAGAACCCGCTGGAAGAGCTGATTCACTGTATCCTGTCGCAGCACACCTCCGACGCGAACTCGTTCCGCGCCTACCGCCTGCTGCGCGAGCGATATCCCGACTGGGAGGCGGTCGCCCGCGCGCCTGTGGAGGAGTTAGCCGAGACCATCCGTTCGGGCGGGCTGGCGAACCAGAAGGCGCCGCGCATTCAGGCGGTGCTGCGCGCCATCAAAGCCGCCCGCGGCGACTACACGCTCGACTGGATGCGCGACGCGCCAACCGACGCGGCGCGCCAGTTCCTGCTGAGCTTGCCCGGAATCGGACCCAAATGCGCCGCGATTGTGCTGTGCTTCGCGCTGGGGCGTCCCGTCATCCCCGTCGATACGCATGTGTTCCGCGTCTCGTGGCGGCTGGGATTGATTCCAAAAGCCATTGGCGAGGCGAAGGCGCACGACGCGCTGGAGGCGATGATTCCAGAGCCGCTGGTCTATCGGTTCCATGTCGCGCTGATTCAGCACGGGCGCGCGGTGTGCAAGGCGCAGAACCCGCGCTGCGCCCAGTGCCCCCTGCAGGACCTGTGCGCCTACGCGCAGGGACAGAAGGGCGCATGAAACGCCCCTGACTCACCAACAAATCACGCCCTTTTGCTCCCGCAGCCACCGCTGAAACCGCAGGAAATGCTTCACCCGCTCGCGGTACGGCTGCAACGCCTCGCACGGAACCCCCACAGGCGCAACCCGCATGGTGATGAAAAAATCGGACGAGTGGATCAGCAGGTAGCTCAGCTCGGAATCGAGCGCGCCAATCTCCATGTTCTCCAGCACGCGCCGGTACTCCAGTTCGTTTTTGGGTTGGTAGCCCCCCTCGATAAACGCGCGCAGCTGCTCGTGCGCGGGCGTGTACCCGCCCACCAGGACCCAGAAACTGGCGGTGGGAGCGCCCTCCGAAATGAGCAGCCAGTAGAGGTCGCAGAGCGTGTTGTAGAGCATCCCCGCGCTGACGGGGAACTGGCGCATCAGGCGCGACAGCCCGCGCATCAGCGGATACTCGGCGCGTGCCTCCTCGGTTTCGAACAGCAGCCGCTCACCCTCCGCCAGTCGGATGCGCGCCCTCCATTCGGGACGACGCCCACTCCGACTGAACTGATACGCCACATCTGTGCCGAACGCGTACTCGTGGGCGTAGCGACTCAGGGTGGGTACTTCCAGCCAATCGGTTAGTTTCACTGTGCGCAAAACCTCTCCTCTGTGTTTGGTATTCATCGGCGCAGGGGCATCCGTTCGCCCGCGCCGATGGCATATACTGTTATTTTGCCTGCAGAGTTCCAGCGCGCCTGCGCCTGATGCACGAGTCGCTGCCGCTGGACACATCAATAGATTATTCCGGGCGGGTCGTCGTGATGGCTGTGAGGTGGTTCGTCTTCGGGGATGAGTTCGAGGATTTCGTAGAGCGGCGCGTCGGGGTGTTTGGCGTGGTACTCATTGGCTTCCGCGCACCAGCTGCGGATCTGGTCGTTGAAGAACTTCGCGTACTGACCGGGGGTGAGGAACGGCTCGTCGGGTAGATCGAACCCCGGTGGGTTGCCGTGAATGACGAGCGCGTCTTTCGGGATGTCCATCTTCCATCCGTGAAAGATGTCCAGGAACGTGGCATGGATCGTGACGGGCGTATCGCTGAGTTCGTAGCGCCCGTCGGGCTGCTTATACGCCAGTCGCGCGTTTGTAATCCTGAGACGAATGGTCTGCATGGTTGCCTCCTGTGCATTAAAGTTTACCATGATGAGAGTATCTGAATTATCATTGCAAATGTATTGCTATTGGGAGGAGGCGCCGCCGTTGCCGCCCGCTTGCATCAAGTTTTCTCACGCGAACAGAGCGTAGAGAAACACGCCTCCCTGAAACGCCAGCCCGCCCCAGAACCCCAGCGGCATTCCAATCCCCCGTTGCAAGCGATAGGAGTCGAGGGCGACCGCCGCGACCACGATCCCGAAAATCAGGGCGAACGATTTCTCGATTGCATATCCCCACTGGAAACGCATGAACGCCGCCGCAAGGACGCCAAGCAGCACGCATGTCGCCGCCCAGAGAGCGGTCTTGCGCGAGTCTGCGCAGTATCGCCCCAGCAACAGGCAGAGCATTATCTGCGTAAGCGCCGCAATCGCCAGCACAGTGAGCATTTTCGGCGCTGCGTTGCCTATCAATACCTGCCCCGGCAGGAACGAGAGCGTCACCAGCGAGGCTCGCCACGCGAGCGCCTGACCGATCACTAGTTCACCTCTCATCGACGCGCCTCCTGCACGGGCAAACAGGACGGTAGCGACCTACCGCCTGTTCACTGCCCACTCTGTGTATTATACCAATAACGGTTGAAGCGTCGGCGACAGCAATATCCGCAGGCTACCCGTATTTTTCATGGTATACTTGACGCATGGAGGGTACAATGAACAGACAGCGTGGTTTCACCCTCATCGAACTGCTGGTCGTCATCGCGATTATCGCGGTGCTGGCGGCAATCCTGTTCCCCGTCTTCGCGCAGGCGCGTGAGAAAGCACGGCAAGGCGCATGCCTCTCGAACCTCGGACAAATCTCCAAAGCGTTCCTGATGTATGCGAGCGATTATCAGCAAATGATGCCGACGGTGGGCTGGGTGTTTCGCCCAACGCCCGACGACGCGCGCCTGTGGACGGCGATGATCGCCCCCTATGTGCGTGATCGCGCCATTTTCCGTTGCCCCAGCGCGTCCGACAGCGAGTACGGCGAGGTCTGGGCACAGCGCGCCCGACTCTCCTACGGGCTGAACTGGTTCTGGGGCTTTCCGTACCAGCCGTCGATGGACTATATCGTGTCACTGAGCAAGGTCACGCGCCCCGCCGCCGCTATCCTGGTGCTGGATAGCGTGCCGCTGCCGCCGTCCGCCGACCCGTTTGGGGGCTATATGGTGACCCCATTCGGCTTCGAGAACCGCACGCGCGTACTGCCGATGAATAAACCGAGCGGCTATGCGACGCGCCATGCGGAGGGCGTGATTGTCGCCTTCGCCGACGGACATGCGAAGTGGTTCAAAGGCGACCAGCTGTATGCGCGCCAGTCCAACGGAACGCCTATCCTGCAGGCGAATGACGAAACCCTATTTGATTGCAATCCTGTAAAACTGAAATGGGCGGTGCATCTGGGCGAACGCGCGAACTGCCCATAAGGAGGTCTGTTATGAAAACAAGGGGGTTCACCCTGATTGAACTGCTGGTTGTTATCGCGATTATCGCCATTCTGGCGGCGATATTGTTCCCCGTGTTTGCGCAGGCGCGTCTGAAAGCGGAACAGACCGCCTGTCTGACCCATCAGAAACAGATGGGGCAGGGCGTGATGATGTACCTGCCCGACTATGACCATGTGTTCCCACCCTCTGGCGAGGGCACGGGTCCGCTCCCGAACTGGGCGGAGCGCATCTACCCGTATGTGCGCAGCCTTGAAGTGTTCACCTGCCCGACGCAGGGCATCTCCTACGACATCGTGCGCCGCTGGTACAACCTCGGTCGTTCGCAGGCGGAGGTCATCTACCAGCGCTACGGCGTGCGCAACTTCTCGGCGAACGCTTATGTGCTGGCGTGGATTAACCCGCCCTACCCGCGCGCGGGACCGGGCGTCGTGCGCCCAGAAGCCGCCATCGAGGAGCATGCCCGCACGATCGTCTTCAACGAGTGCGTGGGCGTCGGCACGGTGCTGCACCGCGACCGCAACGGCGTGCTTGTGCCCAACAACATGCACTGGTGGTGGGCGATTTCTGACGAGTGCTGGGTCTGCGCGGAGTCGGCGCGCGACCCCGACCTGGACGAAAACTTCTGGACAAGCCTGCTGATTCACAACGGCGGCGCGAACTACACCTTTGCAGACGGGCACGCAAAATGGATGCGCCCCGACCAGACCTACATGCCGCGTCGCTGCCAGGGCAACACGCCCATCGGCAACATGTGGCAGTGGGGCGAAACGACATTAGGACGCTGCGGCGCGAACGATTGCCCGCCCGCTATGCGTCAAGCAGTGAACAACTTCTGCCGCTAACACGCGGCGCACGGACGAACCCAGCGCAGGGACGCGCTGCCAGCCCCACACACGGGGCAATCGATGATGAGGTGAAAGGCTATGAGACGCACATTTGAAGTGCTTGGGCTATCAGCGTTGATGAGCATCTCGTGGAGCCAGACGCTCCACACGACCCCGCACGGCGAGGGCATGCGCGGACTTGCGCCCGCCACCCGCCCCGCAACCCCGACCCTCCGCTGGCAGAAGTCGCTCCCGCTCGGCATTGGACACGGGAGCATTACCTTCAGCAACGGCGGACAGTTCCTCTACTTCAAGACCTTCGGCGCCGCTCAGGGACAGGTGTTCAAGGTCAACGCGACCGACGGCAGCACGGTCTGGGCGACCAACCCGACGACGCTGGGATTCGGCAGCTTCTCCTACGCTGGGGTCACGGTCGACGAAGCCGCAGGGCGCCTCTACACCAGCGCACGCGCCTCCGCGCAACCCACAGGGCAGTCGTTCATCGCGGCGTTAGACATCACCACAGGCGCGACGGTCTGGCTGCGCACTGCCAGCGACCTCGGATTGGGCGGCGCAGACTTCGGGCGCGGCAATGTGCTGCTGAGTCCCGACCGAACCCGTCTCTATGTGCGCGACAACGCCGACCCGTCGCGTATCGTCTGCCTGAACGCCGCCAACGGCAACCTGATCTGGACCTACACCTCGCCGTTTGGCGGACCGCCCCCGTTCCAGACGCTTGGACCCGCATGGACAGACCCCGTTTCTGGGCGCACGCGAATCGCGTTCAGCAATAACGCAACCACAGGCTCCATCGTGGTCATCGAGGATACAGGCGCATCCGCCAGCACGGTCTGGAGCGCGAATGTCGCGCTGGGGCTGAACTATCGCTGGTGGGGCAATGTGGTCGCCAGCCTCGACTTCAGCACGCTGTACGCGAACTCGTTCTGGGATGCAGGGAATCCCGTGTTTACCGCGCTGAACGCTTCCAACGGGCAAGTCCTGTGGCAAATATTCTACAGCGTGTTCAACGGAATGAACCAGTACCAGAACCCTGTGGTGGGCGGCGATGGCACGATTTACAGCGGCGGGCGCGTCACCATTCCGCCGCCAATCATGAACGGCGCCGCCGCTGTGGGACAGGCAGGCGACTTCTGGAACTCGCTGGCTGCCAGCGACCAGGTCACGCGCCCGTGGACGCTGACCAACCTGCGCGCCAACGACGACAGCGCGACGGGAATCACTATCGAGAATATCGACTTCGCCGAGTCGTCCACCTATCCCCCTTCGGATGGCGATGACCTGATGCGCGACTATCACTACATCGGCGCGCTGAACTACAACGGACCCGCGACCATCCGCCTGTCTGGTGTGCCCGCAGGCAACTACGACCTGTACCTCTACAGCTTCACACCAATCGGTACTGATCAGAACGCGGTGTTTACGGTGAACGGCGTCACGAAGACGGTCGCCTCCAGTACCCCCTTCACAGGCTATCAGGAAGATGTGAACTATGTCGTGTACCGCAATATCTCACCTACAGGCGGCGAGATTAGCATCACCGTCGAGACCGACCTGTTCAATCAGTACGCAGTGGTGAACGGGCTGCAACTGGTCGCCCTGTCGGGTAGTCTGGCGGGCAAGCGCGTGAATGTGGACTTCAACCAGCTGGGGCAGCAGGGCGGCGGCATCACCGCCATTCGCCCCGATGGCACTATCCGCTGGCAGTTCAAGCCTGAAGGCAGCGGCGAGTTCAGCGGCTGGCCTGTCGTGACCTGCGGTCGGGTGCTGTACGCTTGCGATCAGGTGGACTTCGCCACGACCTACCTGTACGCGGTGCGCGACAACGGCAACGACGCCTCGTTGCTCTGGCGGTTCCAGCTGCCCTACAACTACTTCGGCAACAACTCGCCCGCCGTCGCGCCCGACGGCACGGTGTATGTCGCCGCATCGCGCGATAGCGCTGACGCGCAGACGCTATACGCCTTTGCGCCCGCGCCCGCCGGCGACATCAACGCCGACGGCTGCATCGACGACTCCGACCTGCTGGCGGTGCTGTTCGCCTTCGGCGCGACAGGCTGCTTCTCTGAAGATGTCAACGGCGACGGCGTGGTGGACGACGCCGACCTGCTCGAGGTGTTGTTCAACTTCGGCGCGGGGTGCTAAGTCCCAGAGCGTGTTCCCCTGCTCCGCCAAAAGCAGGGGAACCCCCTTCACAATCCCACAAAACTACTCACAATCACGCCTCCGACCCAGAGCGTCAGGTACGCCCACGCGCCGAAGCGCAGCCAGCGACGCACAAACAGCGGGTTGCGCCGCCGATACCACTCCGCCAGCCCAACCGCCATCGCCAGCACGGCGAACTTCACCCCAAAAAACGCGCCCCAGCTGAGCTGAATCAGCCAGTCCATCAGCGGGTTGAACTCGGTCGCATAGCCGCGCGTAATCAGCCAGTAGGTACTCAACGCATCCGCAATCACGAGCAGGCACAGCCCCAGAGTCTCCTTGTGGCGCATACCATCCCCCACAGCAACTTTCGCGCCAGAGGTATAATCCCGCTGCTATGGACGCCCGTGCAATTTATCAGAATCTGGAGAACTGGCACAAAGAGACCGCGCTGCTGGGCTCGATTGCAGGTGTGCTGGGCTGGGACCAGCGTGTGATGATGCCCCCCAAAGCCGCCCCGCACCGCGCGAACCAGCTCGCGATGCTGTCGGGCATGCTCCACCAGCGCGCGACCGACCCGCGCATCGGCGAGTGGCTGAGCCAGCTGGAAAATAGCGAGCTGACCCAGCCGCCCGACAGCGTGCCCGCCGTCAACATCCGTCAGTGGCGACGCGAATACGACAAACTCACCAAACTGCCCACCGAGCTGGTGGTCGAGTTCACGCGCGTCACCAGCCTCGCCGAGAAGGTGTGGGAAGAGGCGCGCGAGGAGTCGGATTTCCGCCTGTTCCAGCCGCACCTGGAGAAGATTGTGAGCCTCGTGCGCGAGATTGCCGAGCGGCTGGGCTACGAGCGCGAACCCTACGACGCACTGCTGGACGAGTACGAACAGGGCATGACCGCGCAGGAGGTGGAGCGGCTGTTCGAGCCGTTGCGCCGCCACACGCCCGAACTCGTGGCGCAGATTCAGAACGCCCCGCGCCAGCCCGATACCAGCATCCTGCGCCGCCACTATCCCCGCGAGGCGCAGGAGCGCTTCTGCCGCCTGATTGCCGAGCGCATCGGGTTCGACTGGCAGCGCGGGCGGCTGGACCCCACCGTCCACCCCTTCGCCACGCGCCTGACGCCCAACGATGTGCGCATCACCACACGCTACTACGAGGACTTTCTGAACCCGTCGCTGTTCGGCACGATTCACGAGCTGGGGCACGCGCTCTACGAGATGGGGCTGCCTGAGGAACACTGGGGCACGCCGATGGGCGCGTCCGCCTCGCTGGGGATGCACGAGTCACAGTCGCGCATGTGGGAGAACTTCGTGGGGCGCAGCCGCGCCTTCTGGGAGTATTTCTACCCCATCGCGCAGAAGCATTTCGACGCGCTGCGCGGGGTCGCGCTGGACGACTTCGTGTTCGCCGTCAACGCGGTACAGCCCTCCACCATTCGCGTTGAGGCGGACGAGGTGACCTACAACCTGCACATCCTGCTGCGCTTCGAGCTGGAGCTGGCGCTGCTGCGCAACGAGCTGCAGGTCGCCGACCTGCCTGAGGCGTGGAACGCGAAGTTCAAAGCCTACATGGGCTTCGAGCCGCCTAACGATGCGGAGGGCGTGCTGCAGGATGTCCACTGGTCAGGCGGGATGATTGGCTACTTCCCGACCTACACGCTGGGCAACCTGTATGCGGCGCAGCTGTTCGAGGCGGCGACGCGCGAGCTGGGCGATTTGCATGCGCAGTTCCGTCAGGGCGAGTTCGCGCCGCTGCTGGAGTGGCTGCGCGAGAAGGTGCACAGTCAGGGGCAGCGCTACCCCGCCAATCAGCTCATCGAGCGCATCACGGGCGCGCCGCCGAGCGCGGAACCGCTGCTGCACTACTTCCAGCGCAAGTTCACGCCCCTCTATGGGCTTTAAAAATGGGGTATAATGCGGGTTGGCGAGGAAATGAGCGCGTGTTTGGCTCCTTTCCGGGCGACTTTTCCTCACCAACCCCACCACACACAGGGGGCGCGGATACCCCGCCTGCGCCCCCTGGCGCTCTTTGAAGCGAGGTCGCACTCCTTATGACGACTCCCAGCGCTTTCAGGTTCCCGCGCCTCGACACAGACGCGCCGCGCTATAGCGTCGGGCTGATGGCGGGCACTTCGCTGGACGGGATTGACGCCGCGCTGGTGCGAATCGAGGGCGCAGGCGATGCGATTCGCGTGCAGACGCTCGCGACCTGCTATTTGCCCTACACGCCCGACGAACGCGCAGGGCTGCTACGGCTCATCGAGTCGGGCGCGCTCGCCGAGCTGTGCGCGTGGGACGCCTATCTGGGCGCGCGGTTCGCGCAGGCGGCGCAGGCGGTGATGGCGCAGGCTGCCCCGCCGCGCGTGGACTTTATCGGCTCGCACGGGCAGACCGTCTGGCACGCGCCCGACGCGCAGGCGCTGCACACGCCGACGCCCAACACGCTGCAGATTGGGCAGCCTGATGTGATTGCCGCGCGGGTGGGCGCGCCCGTGGTCGCCGACTTCCGCACGCGCGATATGGCGTATGGCGGGCAGGGCGCGCCGCTCGTGCCGATAGTGGACTGGCTGCTGCTGCGCCACGATACGGAGTCGCGCGCCGCGCTCAATCTCGGCGGGATGGCGAACCTGACCGTGCTGCCCGCAGGCGGCGCGCCCGACGCCATCCGCGCCTTCGACACGGGACCCGCGAACGCGCTGATTGACCTCGCGGTGCAGCAGGGCACAGACGGCGCACAGACCTTCGATCGCGACGGCGCGCTGGCAGACGCAGGCGAGGCGCATACGCCCCTGCTGGAATGGCTGCTACAACATCCCTACTTCCAGCAGCCGCCGCCCAAATCGACGGGGCGCGAGACCTTCGGGCGCGCGCTGTTAGAAGAGATACACGCGCGCTTTCCCAACTTGCCGCTGCCGACGCTTGTTTCCACGCTGACCGAGCTAACCGCCGCGACGATTGCCGACGCGCTCCAGCGCTGGGTGTTGCCCGATTGCCCCATCAGGCGGCTGATTGTCTCGGGCGGCGGGCTGCACAACCGCGCGCTGATGCGCCGACTCGCCCGTCGCCTGCCCCCGCTCACACTGGAATCGTCCGCCGCGTATGGGATAGACCCCGACTTCAAGGAAGCCGTCGCCTTCGCTGTGCTGGCGGACCGATTCCTGCAGGGCTTGCCCGCGACCTATCCGAACACGACAGGCGCGAGTCGCCCGACGCTCGCGGGCAAACTCGCGCTGCCATGATTCTTACTTCTGCGCAATTCGTGCGCCCAGCACCTCCAGCGCCCGATCGAGCTGCGGGTCGCGGTCTGCCAGCCAGTCTTCAGGTGAGAGCCACACGGCGATGTCGGGCTTCTCGCCGTTGTTCTCCATGTTGGAGCCGTCGATGCGATACGCGCCCTGTTGCGGCATGCGCGCGCCCGTGCCGTCCACGAGGCTCAGCCCCCATGTCCAGATGACATAGCCCGGCGTCTCCCAGCCAATCAGCGTCGCGAGCTTGCGCGCGCGCATCGCGTAGGGGAACATCTCGCCGTTGGACATGCTGCGCTCGTTCATCAGCACGACCATCGGCATATCGAGCGCGTTGGGCGGACCGAGATTGGGCGCGCCGTCGCGCGGCACATAGTAGGCGTAGGGCTTGCGCTCCAGCCAGTCGACCAGCGTGTCGGCGATATTGCCCCCGCCGTTGAAGCGCACATCGATAATCATCGCTTTTTTGCCCTGCGCGTACTCGTAGAACTCGCGTTCGAAGCGTTCGCGGTCGCCGCCGCCCATCGCCGCGATATGCACATACCCAACCTGCCCGTTCGTGCGCTCCTCGACGAGCTTGCGCAGGCGGTTGACGCGATTCTGGTAGTGCAGCTGGCTCCACTCGCCGCCGCTGATGGGCTGGTAGCGCACGGTGCGCGCGCCCTCCTCCACAGGCGTACGATTCACCAGAAACTCGAAGGTGCGGTCGCCCTTGTCGTTGATGAGTTGCCAGAGTTTCTGATCCGCCTGCACAGGTTCGCCGTTGATTTTCAGCACATACTCGCCCGGATGGATGCGCGTTTCGGGGAACGCGGCGGGCGAGCCTTCGGGCACGGCGGCGACCTTCAGCCCCGGTCCGCGATGGCTGTAGTCAATCGTGAAGCCCAGATGAGGCGTGCTGGGGCTGCGCGCCGTCGCGCTGGAGCGCGGCGAGACCTCCGTGTGTGAGCCTTCCAGCTCGCCGACCATCATCGACAGCACCACGCCGAACTCTTCGGGCACGCCGACGCCTGCGAGCAGCGGGCGATACCGCTCGCGGATCGCCGCCCAGTCGCGCCCGTGCATCGCGGGGTCATAAAACCCGCGCTCATACGCCCGCCAGAACTGCACGAACGCCGCCTCGCGCTGCGCCTGCGCGTCGAACTCGTAGTCCGCCTTGAACTCCACCTTGTCCACGCGGTTGTTGGCGTCCAGGCGCATCACATACAGCTCGCCGTTGCGAATGAAGTAGAGCCGTTTCGCGTCCGCCGAGACGCGCAGCGCGCCGTGCCCGCCGCCGCTGGTGAGCCGACGGCTCTCGCTGCCGTCGTACGAGACCTGCCAGATATCGCCCTCCGAGATGAAGTAAATCTTGCCGTCGCTGGCGGCGGTCAAATCGCCCTGCGGCGCTTGCGTGTTCCAGCGACGAATGCGCCGGTCGATATCCTCGAAGTCAATGCGCACCTCCAGCGGCTGGTCGTCTTTGGGCTTTTCGAACTGGATGTCCTTGTCGTCGCGGCGGGCGGTCTCGCGCGTGAGCGGTATGGCGTAGAGGGCGTTCCCCGCGCGATTGCTGAAAAAGTAGAGGTACTTGCCGTCGGCGGACCATGCGGGCTGGCTATGGAAGGCGTTCAGGCGCGTGATGTTGACGGGCTCGCCGCTGCCGTCGGCGGGCAAAATCCAGAGGTTCCACGCCCCGTAGGCGGCGCGCCGCTGCACACAGAGCCAGCGCATATCGGGCGACCATGCGAAATCGCCCCCGCCCAACCCGTACCAGTGCGTGCCCGGCTCGTGCAGCACCTTTTTCGCCTCGCCTGTCTCCAGAGTCAGCACAAACAGCCCGCCGTCCGCGCCAGAGACCCAGAAGCCCAGCTGCTTGCCGTCGGGCGAGAGGCGCAGGCGCGTGACATCCGCGGGGCGATCAAAGAGCCGTCGCGCCTCGCGCGTCTCGAGGTTCAGCGCGTACAGCTGCTGGTGATAGTTGCGGTCGGAGGTGAAGTAGAGCGTCTTGCCGTCTTTAGACCAGACGAAATCGGAGTCGTCGCCTACCCAGTCGGTGAGCTGGCGGGCGAACTCGGCGTTGCGCTTGTCGGGCGTCGCTTTGGGCTTTTCGATGTCTATCTGCCAGATATCGCCGCGCAGGCGGAAGGCGAACTGCTTGCCGTCGGGCGACGGCTCGGCTTCCTCGACGCCGCTGGTGAGCAGCTCGCGCTGGCGGCTGGTCTGCGCGTCGTCCTGCGCCGCCACGAAACTCAATCGCTGCGGCTGGCGCTGTCCTGCCTTCAGCAGGTAGAGGTGTCCCTCGTACTCGAAGGCGATGTCGCCTGTGCTGGCGGCGACGGTCGGGAAGCGCACCGCCCCGCCCACGAACTGGGTCAGCTGCCGCTTGCGCCCGTTGAGGTCAATCGTCCACAGGTTGGGCGTGCGTCGCGCGTTGTCCTGAAACACGGGCAGCCGCTCGCCCATGCGCGGCGAATCGGGCGTCTTCTCGCCGATGGTCACGGTCAGCAGCGTGCGTCCGTCGGGCAGCCACTGCGTCCACAGGTGCTGGTTCTGGTCGCGGGTGAGCGCGCGCCGCTCGCCCGTTTGCAGATTGTAAAGCCAGATTTGCATCGCGCCCGAACCCGTGTAGCGCGGACGCCACCAGGGGAACCCGTACCGCCCATACGCCAGCGTCCTGCCGTCGGGCGCAATCTGCGGACCCGAAAGCGACACATAGTCCTCCACCACACGGCGGAACCTGCCCGTCGCCACCTCCAGCTCGACAAGCGCGGGGTTGTTCGAATCGTAGGACGCGCTGTAATAGAGGAACCGCCCGTCGCGGCTCCAGCTGCTGGGGATTTCGGACTGCGCATGGAAGGTCAGCTGCACCGGCGCGCCGCCCTCCACTGGCATCGCGAACACATCCCAGTTGCCGTTGCGCACACTGGCGAAGGCAAGCCACTTGCCGTCGGGCGACCAGAGCGGGTAGGCGTCGTAGGCGACATGGCGCGTGAGCGGCGTCGCGCGCCCACCGGCACTGGACGCCACCCAGAGATCGCCCCGATAGACAAACGCAATCTGGGTTCCGTCAGGGCTGAGCGCAGGCATCCGCGCCCCGACAATCGGCTGCGGGGCAGGCGCGGGCAACTGCGCGAAGGCATTCAACAACGCATAGAGACCGAAAAGCAAGCCAACTATAGTACGGATACGCATATTGCGTTAGATTCCCCCTGCAGGCGCGTGTTCCTCTCAGAAGCGATTGAGGAAAGGATGGCAAGCACAGAGGTGGACTGCGTCTTCATCCGACGGGTTTAACTGTCGGGCAGATGCACGCCTCTACATACGCGGGGTGTACGCACAAACGGCGCATGTCTCAAAAAAACCTACCCCCTTGAGGCTGCGCATGTCGGGTATCCTATCAGCGGAGGTTGGCGCGATGCAAACGCAGATTCGATGGCTGGGGCACTCGACCTTTCTGATTACCTCTCCGAACGGCAAGCGCATCCTGATTGACCCGTGGGTGCAGGGCAACCCCGCGTGCCCCGATGATGCGAAGCAACTGCCCGGCGTGGACATCATTCTCATCACGCACGGGCACGGCGATCACTGCGCGGACGCCGTGTCGATTGCGAAGACTCATCAGCCGACCGTCGCCTGTATCTACGAGATGTACCTGTACCTGAGTCGGCACGGCGTGCAGAAGGTGCAGCCGATGAACAAGGGCGGCAGCGTCGTCATCGATGGGATTACCATCACGATGGTGAACGCCTTCCACAGCAGCGGTCTGGAAGAGGGTGGGCAGGTCATCTACGCGGGCGAGCCGGCGGGCTATGTGGTGCGCTTAGAGAACGGGCTGACGCTCTACCACGCGGGCGACACATGCGTGTTCGGGGACATGCGCCTGATCGGCGAGCTGTATCAGCCGCAGGTGGCGATGCTGCCGATTGGCGATGTGTTCACGATGGGACCGCGTGAGGCGGCGTATGCGATTCGGCTGCTGGGCGTCACGCGCGTGATTCCGATGCACTGGGGCACTTTCCCGCTGCTGACGGGCACGCCCGACCAGCTCCGCGAGGAGACGCGCGGCATCGATGGGCTGGAGATAATTGCGCTCCAGCCGGGCGAAAGCGTGAGTTTGTAGGCGTTGCGTTGAGAGGTGTGTACGGAGGGCTGCTGCGCCGTTTTAGCCCTCCAGACTGGCGGAGGTAGGCACGATGGCGTCTCCCTCGCGCGTGAGGAAATGCACCTCGCGCACGCCGTTGCGCAGCAGGTGCAGGCGCGCCTCTTCCAGCCCGAAGCCGACCTGCGCGGGGCGGTGGCTATCGTCGCCGATGCAGAACCGCACGCCCATCCGCGCGCCCAGCTGGACAATCCAGTCGGCGGGATAGGGCTGGTCCAGTCCCTTGCGCAGCGCAGAGGTGTTCACCTCCACCCGTGCGCCAACCGCCCGAATCGCCTCCAGCGCGTGCTCGACCGCCTGACGCACGCGCGGCGTTGCAATCTGTTCCGCCAGCCCCAGTCGCGTCGCCTTCAGGCGCACCAGATCCAGATGCCCAATCACCTCAGGGCGCACCGCCTGCGCCATTTCGGCAACCTTGTGATAGTACTGTACGGCGACCGCTTCCATCCCGCCCACCTGCGCCATCATCGATTCGAAATCCTGATCCGAGTAGCCGTCGATGGAGGCGTCGTGCAGGTAATGCACGGAGCCGACGATGTAGTCGAACCCGTAGCGCGCGCGGTAGCCCTGCACCAGCTCGACATAGCGGTCTTCGGGCACGACTTCGATTTCGAACCCGCGCAGCACCACAAGGCGGTCGGCGAACTCCTGCGCGAGCTGCGTGATGGTGTGCGCATAGCGGTCGAAGGTCTCTTCCAGCGTCTGCGGCGTCCAGCCCCACTCGACCTCGTTGGGGTAGAGGAAGCGCGGCTCAACGCGGGGCATATGCTCCGCCACGCCGAAGACCGCGTAGCCCGCCTGATGCGCCGCCTCGAGCATCTCGCGCAGGCTGCCCTGCGCGTGTTCGCAGAACTCGCCGCTGTGCCCGCCGTGCAGCGAGATTTTCCAGGCTGCTTTTGGGGAACCCATAGCGGCGAGTAGTGTACCTAATCGTTGCGGAACAGGCTCCCGACGAACCAGCCGAAGCTCATCGCCAGAAACGGCAGCAGCGTCAGGAAGTCGAACTGAAAGCGCAGCCAGTCGGCGATATCGAGCGCGCCTGCCATAATGCACGCCGCATCGAACAGGCTACGTAAGCCCACATACACCAGCGCGAAGATAGCGGCGGGGTTGCTCTGCTCGCCGCGCGCAATCGCCCAGAACAGCAGCGCGAGCAGTCCGTACACCGCGAACGCCGCCACCGGGTTGCCCAGCACGCCGTGCAGAATCGCCAGAATCAGCAGGTCCCGATAGCCTGCAAGGTCTTCCAGACGGTCAATCAGGTACGAGTTGGGCAGCCATACCCCAACGAAAAACAGCGTCGCAGTGTTGCTCCACAGCGCCCATTCGGGGCGCCACGCGATGAAGATGAGGTTCAACAGCGCCAGCAGCAGCCCGACGCCGAAAAACCGCTCCAGCTTCGCGGTCAGCGTGTAGCCCGTGTTGACCTCGTAAAGGAACTTGACCGATTTTTTCGCCTCTTCCGCCGCTTCATACAGGGGATTGTTCTGCATCATTCCCAGCCTCCGCTCGCTGTAGTGGTTGTCCCTGCGTTGAGTAGCAGGCTCTCGATCATGCGCCTGTAGACGGGGCGATACGCCCCGAACTGATGGGGCGGCGCACAGGCGATGATGTGCAACGCCTCGCTCTGCGACACGGGCACGGTAATCATATAGCCCTGCACAGGGGTGTTGAAGAAAGGAACCCAGTGGGTCAGGGTGAAGGTGAAGTCGGTGCGCAGGGCGGGCGCGTTCTGCATGCGGATGGGGCGCGTCTGGGTCTCACGAAACTCGGCGTATGCCTCGCGCAGGTTCTCCAGCTGGGCGGTATGCACGCGCTGGAGCTGGCGCGCGGCGTTCTGTTCTGGCGTTGCGGCGGCGGGCGTCTCTTCGCCCTCGACCTGCAGGTCTGTGCGCAGGGTCACCAGCGCCAGCTTCATGCCCGTGCGCGCGCCGCGCTCGATGCGCAGGACGTCCTGCAACTGCACAGGACTGTTCGGCTTGTTCATGCCCATCTGGGTCAGCGCGTCGCGTCGGGCGCGGAACTCCCGCGGCGCCTGAAGCGTAAAACGCCCCTGCTGCACCGTCGCCCAGACATCCGCAATCACCGGACGACTGGCGCGCGGGCTGGAAAGCATTATCATCACGGCTGCAACCCCTAACGCCGAGGCAATCCACAGGAAACGGTACAGTAATAACATGCTGCCATCTCCCGACTATTTCGACATTTTCGGAGACGGCACAAGTTCCCTGCAGCGGGCGCGTCGCTACTGCTCGCCGCGCAGTTTTTTGAGTTCGGCTTCCAGCGCGGCGAGGCGTCGCTCCAGCTGCTCACGCTGCTGCCGCTCCTGCGCGGCGCGCTCATCGGCGGTCGGTATCAGCCGCCCCTCCCTGTCATACAACCGCAACCACCGATACCGCCACCCCCTGTACGGCGCGTCCGACACCCCAAACCACGCCCCCAACACCTCACTCCAGCGCCAGCCTTTGTCGTTGGGTTCAATCGGCACATAGCCGTCGCCCTCCAGCCGATACCCCGCCCACTCCCCAGCCTCCTCATCGTACCAGAAATACTCCCGCGTGCGAAACACCGTCGCGTACAACTCCAGATTGTCCTTGAGGTCTTTCTCTTTCGTGCTGGGCGAGACTATCTCCACAATCAGGTCGGGAAACTTATCGTTCTCTTCCCACACCAGCCAGCTCTTGCGCCGTTTTTTGCCGTCCACGCCCAGCGCCACAAACAGGTCGGGTCCCTTGTAGCGCACGCTGTCGCGCTCGCCCCGCACATACTCAATAATCTCCTGCGCCTGCTCCAGGCTGAAGTAGATAAACATATTTCTGCCGCAGAAATAGTCGTCGCGTTCGCCGAACAGGTAGTAGATGAGTTCGGCGAGCAAGTCGCCTTGCAGCACATGGTAGTGGCTTTCCAAGGGTACACCGTCCTCCTCGGGCAGTTGCAGGCGTTTGAGTTGCTCGCGCTCGGCGTCGGAGAGGACGCGCGGCGCGGCGGGCGTCTGTTCCGTTGCAACAGGCAACGCGGCTTCAGGCATAGCTCCAGTATACCCCCTAACGCGCCCAGCGCAGCAGCACAGGCTCCAGCGGCGGCAGGGTCAGCGCGCCCTCGACCGTTGTATCGTCGATGAGGTTGGTCGCCTTGATGGGCTGGTTCGCGTCGCTCACGAGGCGTACGGTGATGGGCGCGCGGGTGTAGTTGCACAGGCTGGCGACATAGCCGTCCTCGTAGGGCGCGACGCGGTAGCCGACGCCCCACACGGGCTGGTCGTTCTCGCTCAGCAGGCGCAGGGGACGCGCAATGCCCCAGTTGCCCAGCAGCGGCTGCAGGCGCACAAACAGCCGCCGCGCATCCAGCAGCGGGTTGCGCTCAAAAGTCGTCGTGCCCGGACGCGAGAGGCGTTTCCTACCGTAGCGGTCGAACTGCAGCGACGGCTCGCCGAAGCCCAGCACCATCAGCCCGCGTTGCTGGCGCAGCTGGTCTAACCCTGCGAACGCCTCGTCGGTGATATACTGCGTGTTGGCGACAATCAGGCGCGAGGCGTTGGGAGGCAGCTGACGCGCGGCAAGCTGACGCTCGGTGATGAAGCCCACGCGCACGCCCAGCATAGTCAGCGCGATGTAGAGGCTATCGCGCGGCACGACGGCGTCCGCGCCCTGCATCATCATGTCGTACTGCGAATAGAGCAGATGCACATCGGGCGGCTGGTTCTGCAGCGCGGCAATATAGGGCGCGAGGCGGTTCAAATCGAGCGTTGTGTGCGCCAGCGCCTCGACGATTTCGGGGCGATGCAACAGACTGCCTGCGAAGTCGCTTTTGGGGTCGTCCGTGCGCTCCCACACCCAGAAGGTCGTCGCCGACAGCCCGCGAATGGCTTCCTCCCACAGCACGGCGCGCGCGTGCTGCGGCGGCACATAGCGCGTCTCACGGTCGCGAATGATGTGATTCTCGGAGTTGAACACGGGCGCGTCGCGCAACGATCGCTGAATATCGTGCGCCAGCATGGTCGTGACCCAGCCGAACGCCCACGCCGCGTCGCGCTCCCACAGCGGGTAGGTCGAAGCGTCGTTGCCATTCAGCTCGCAGAACGCGGCGAAGCGCTCCGGGTCCACCCCGCGCGGCAGCTCGCGGTCGTTGGTGAAGCTCCAGCTCATCAGCTTCGCGTGCTTGGGGGCGTCGGGCAGGTGCTGGCTGACGGCGTCCGCCAGCGCGCGATGCCAGTTCGCCAGCGTCTCAGCATTGAACTCCTGCCACTCGGCGTAGGGCGCGCCTGAACCCGCTTCGGGGATGGGGATTTCGCTCCAGTCTTTATAGCTCGTTTTCCAGCGCGTGTTGAGGGTGATGAGGTTTTTGTGCCGCGCCTGCAGCCACGCACGCCACGCCTGCTGATGCGGCGGCGAGTCGGGCGATTCGACATTGATTGGCTCGTTGGAGAGGCAAATGCTCAGCAGCGCGGGCTGGTCTTTCAGCAGCGGGGCGAAATGCCCGATATACTCGCGCAGCACATCGAGGCTTTCGGGCGCGAAGAGGCTGTATTTGATGAACCCGTCGCGCGACTGGCGCAGGTGCGGGTACTTGCGGTAGACCCATTCGGGCATGTAGTGCGGGCTGATGAGATAGTCCACCTTCACATTTGCGGCGGCGGCGCGGCGCAGGGCAGGCAACACATCCTCCTCCATCGGCTGGAGGTTCACCCGCCCCTCTTCGGGCAGGATGTCCCACACGCCGCGCTCAATCTGAATCAGGTTGAAGCCCATTTTGGGGAACTTCTCGATGTCGGCGCGCACCTGCCCGAAGTGCCCGAAGCCGACAAAAAACACGGGGCGACGCTCGCGCGCGCCTGTGAGGGGGTTCTCGGCGTCAGCTATCAGCGACGCGCCGCGTATCTCGACGGGCGAGGTCACATAGCGCGGCACGGTCGGCAGGGGTTTCGCGCCGCTGAGCGCTTCCGCCAGCCGCTGATTAAGCCGCGCGGCGACGCGCTCCATCTCGTCCAGCTGGGCGTAGGCGCGTTGCAGGTGTCCTTTCTGCAAATCCTCGTCCACATAGCGCACGAACTCCTGCAGGATGGTCAGGCTCGCCTGCGGGTAGGCGGGGTCCTGACCCAGCGCACGCACGCGCTGGAGTTGCGCCTCCCATTCGGGCAGTTGCGCGGCGATGGCTTGCAGTCGCTGTTGCGCCAGCGCGCGCGTGAACAGGCGCATGGGACGCTCCGTCTCGGCGAGCGTCTGCCTGCCCTGCCGAATCTGCAGGCGCAGGGTCTGTTCAGGCGCGCTGGGCGCGTCGAATTCGAACACGGCGCGGGTGTGCCCCGCACGCAGGTTCACGCGCTGCTGCAGGGCGCGCTGCTCGCCCAGCGAAGCCTCAACAATCGCATTGCGCAGCGGTTGCGCGGTGTAAATCTCGAACGCCATGCGCCCGCGCGCCTCGCCTAAGTAAATCTCGTCGCCGAGGTCGTCCAGCGTGAGGATGGGGCGTTCGGGCGTCTCGGCAGGCGTGAATGGCGTCGCGCGATTGCCCGGCTCCAGCTGCACGGCGTCAATCCACACCCCGTCGGTCGGCGCTTCGATGACAATCACCAGGTCGAAACTGGTCTCGTTCTCGCGCGTGGCGAAGGTGATTTCGGCGCGTCGCCACAGCCCGCGCGTGTCTTCCAGCGGCAGGCGCACGCGCCAGCCCTCGCCCCCGCCGATAAAGCCTACATAGCCCTCGCGCGTCTTGTAGCGGCAACTGAGGGTGTAAACCGTCCCGCCTTGCACGGGCACGCCTCCCTCATAGCGCAGCAGTCCATAGATGTCGGCTCCGAACGGCGTCGTGTTGGTGAACTTCAGACAGCGCTCCCCCGTCGCGCCCGCCTCTGCGACCACCTGCACGGTTGAATCGGTATTGCGCTTGTCCCAGCGCCAGCCTGCGGGCAGGTCGTTTTCCACTGCTTCGAAGCTGGCGTTGCGTATCAAATTGGGGTTCGAAGTCGCCTCGATGGGGGTAAGCGTCAGCGTCGCCTGCGAGTATCCGTGAATCATCAGCGTCAGCCACAGCAGCCCTACGCTCCTGCGCATAGTTGCCCTCCGTGTTGCGCCGAAAGTATACCATGCCTGCCTGACGCGCACGCCCATCTGTATCCAAACATACTAACCAGACCGATTTCGCGTGGGTAGGGATTGCTTGAGCCGTCGTTCCCGCACACAAAGCGCGAAAAGCCCATCTCCTCGAGAGTGCCGACGCCCCCCTTGACTCGTAGACAAATGATAGTGTACAATATTCTACACAGCGTGAGCCGCTGTTTCGTGGACTGTTCTGAGCGGAGTGCAGGGAGGGCGCGTCCAGCCCTCCCTACCAACAGGAGGCGATGATGGCAAAAACACTGACCAAATCGCAACGGGCGATACTGCAGTTTATCGTGAAGTTCACGCAGGAGAACGGCTACCCGCCCAGTATCCGCGAGATTCAGCAGGGCATCGGCGTCATCAAGAGCCTGCGTGGGATTACCCTGCATCTGGACGCGCTGCAACGCAAGGGCTACATCGAGCGCAGCAGCAACGCGCGCTCGATTCGCGTGATTCATCCCGACTACCAGCCCGATCGGGAGCGCGCGCGCCTGCTGCCGCTGGTGGGGACCATCGCGGCAGGAACCCCCGTGCTTGCCTACGAGAATGTGGAAGACCTCATTCCCGTGCCCGCCGACATGGTGCGCAATGTGGAGAACGCCTTTTTGCTGCGCGTCAAGGGCGACAGTATGGTCGGGGAGCATATCCTGCCGCGCGACCTGGTGGTCATCAAGCCGCAGCAGACCGCCTACAACGGCGAGCTGGTCGCAGTGCTGATTGGCGAGGAGGCGACCATCAAGCGCATCTACTTCGAGCGCGGGCGCGTGCGGCTGGAGTCGGCGAACCCTGCCTACGAACCCATCTACGCCCCCATCGAAGATGCGCGGGTCATCGGCAAGGTGATTGGACTCATGCGCGACTACGGGCAGATGGGCGTCTGAGGTACAATTCGCCCCGCGTAAGGAGACGGGCAGATATGACGGAGGCATACGAACCCAGACACATCGAGCCAAAATGGCAGCAGCGCTGGCAGGAAGCGCGCCTGTTTCGCACACAGGACGACCCCAGCAAGCCGAAGTGCTATGTGCTGGCGTTTTTCCCCTACCCGTCGGGCGACGGGCTATCGGTGGGGCACTGCCGCAACTACATCCCCTGCGACGCGGTGGCGCGCCTGATGCGCATGCGCGGCTACAATGTGCTGCACCCGATGGGCTGGGACGCCTTCGGGCTGCCCGCCGAAAACGAAGCCATCAACAAAGGCTCACACCCCAAACAGACCGTGCCCCGCTATGTCGCCAACTACAAGCGCCAGATGAACCTCATCGGGCTGTCCTACGACTGGGAGCGCGAAATCAACTCCAGCCAGCCCGACTACTACAAATGGACGCAGTGGTGGTTTTTGCAACTGTATAAGCGCGGGCTGGCGTATCGCGCGAACGCGCCCGTGAACTGGTGTCCGCGCTGCCGCACCGTGCTGGCGAACGAGGAGGTGGAGGGCGGCAAGTGCTGGCGCTGCGGTACGCTGGTCGACAAGCGCGATATGCCCCAGTGGTTTTTCAAAATCACCGCCTACGCCGACCGCCTGCTCGAAGACCTCGACGAGGTGGACTGGCCGGAAGGCATCAAGCAGATGCAGCGCCACTGGATTGGGCGCAGCGAGGGCGTCGAGTTCGAGATGGCGGTGCAGGGACGCCCCGACCTGAAGTTCCGCGTGTTCACCACGCGCATCGACACGGTGTTCGGGATGACCTTCGCCGTGCTGGCCCCCGAGCATCCGCTGGTGGACGCCATCACGACGCCCGAACAGCGCGCGGCGGTGGAGGCGTACCGCGCCCGCGCCCGCCGACTGGACGAGGCGACGCGCCTTTCGGCGGAGCGCGAGCGCACGGGCGTCTTCACGGGCGCCTACGCCGTCAACCCCGCGAACGATGCGCCTGTGCCCATCTATGTTGCGGACTATGTGCTGATGACCTACGGCACGGGCGCGATTATGGCAGTGCCTGCGCACGACGAGCGCGACTACGACTTCGCCCGCAAGTACGGGCTGCCCATCCGCGTGGTGATTACGCCCGACGGCGGCGCGCCCGACCCCGACGCGACGCCCGAATGCTACACGGGCGACGGGGTGATGGTCAACAGCGGCGAATTTTCGGGGCTGCCCAATCGCGAGGGGATGCAACGGCTGGCAGAGTGGTTCGAGGCGCGCGGGCTGGGCGCGCGGCGCGTGAACTACCGCCTGCGCGACTGGCTGATTAGCCGCCAGCGCTACTGGGGCGCGCCCATCCCGATTGTGCATTGCCCCGCATGCGGCGAAGTGCCCGTGCCCGAAGACCAGCTGCCCGTGCTGCTGCCCGATGTGGAGGCGTATCAGCCATCAGGCACAGGCGAATCGCCGCTGGCGAACATCCCCGAGTTTGTGAACACTTCCTGCCCGCAGTGCGGACAGCCCGCCCGCCGCGAAACCGACACGATGGGCGGATTTGCCTGCAGTAGCTGGTATTTCCTGCGCTTCTGCGACCCGCACAACGACGCCGAACCCTTCGCGCAGGATAAAGTGCGCTACTGGATGCCCGTGGACTACTATGTCGGCGGGGCGGAGCATGCCGTCATGCACCTGCTGTACGCCCGATTCTGGACGAAGGTGGGCTACGACGCGGGGTTCGTGCCCGTCAAAGAGCCGTTCTATCGCCTGCGCAATCAGGGCATGGTGCTGGCGTTGACGCCCTACCGCCCGCCGCGCGACGACGAAACCCTGCGCGAGGGCGAAATCGGCATTCTGGTACGGCGCGACCAGCTGGAGCAGATGCCCGACGCGGAAAAAGCGGGGTTGCTGTGGCAGTGGGAGAAGATGTCCAAGTCGCGCTACAATGTCGTTACGCCCGACGAGATTGTGGAGCGCTACAGTGCGGATACTCTGCGCCTGTACGAGCTGTTCGTCGCGCCCTTCGACACGGCAATCGAGTGGAAAGAGGAGGGCGTCAAGGGGATGCACCGCTTTCTGGGGCGCGTGTGGCGGCTGATGCGCGAGGCGCGTCCGTGCTTCGTGCGCGACTGGCGTCCCATCCTCAACGAGAGCTGCCAGACGCCCGAATGCCCGCTGGACGAGCCCGCCCGCAAAATGCGCCAGCGCACGCACGCCAGCCTGAAAAAAATCGCCGCCGACATCCCCGACTTCCGCTTCAACACGGCGGTCGCCACGCTGATGGAGTGGTTCAATCACCTGGAGGACTACTGGAAGCAGGTGAACCATCAGCCGTGCTGCGCCGACGCGATGGCGGTCGTGAGCGAGGCGGTGGAGTGCTTCATCCTCGCCCTGTCGCCGTTTGCGCCGCATATCGCCGACGAGCTGTGGGAGGCGTATGGCTTCGAGGGCTTCACCCTGCAGCAGCCGTTCCCACAGCACGACGAGTCGCTGGCGCGCGCGGACGAGTTCGAGATGGTCGTGCAGGTAAACGGCAAGCTACGCGACCGGATTGTCGTGCCCGCCGACATCACGCGCGAGGCGATGGAGCAACTCGCGCTGGCAAGCCCGCGCGTGCAGGCGCACCTGGAGGGCAAACCGCCGCGCAAGGTCATCGTCGTGCCGGGCAAGCTGGTCAACATCGTGGTGTAGCGGCGACATCGTTCTCGTCTGACAGAAAAATCGCGTGCGGCGGGCTGGCGTTCCCGCCGCACGCACTGGTCAGGCATGGATCAGGCATGGAGAGGAGAGTCTGAACTACCGCCCTGCGCCGAAGTTGAACAGCACCACCAGCAGGTCGGCGTCATCGACGCTGCCGTCGCCGTTCAGGTCGCCCAGTATCATCGCAGGATTCTCTATAATCACGGGCACACCCGGCTGGAGCGTTACCTGCGTCTCGTAGGGGAGCATCCCGCCCATGCGAATGGTAAGGATATAAGTGCCGGGCGCGACCTCTGGAAAGATTTCCAGTTGACCCTGCTCGTCGCTAACGGCGTCGCCGTCCCACACAGGCGTACCATCCAGTGTGCGCAGGGACACCTTCGAGGGGTTGTTGGGCGGTCCGGGCGGTCCCACCTTGATGTAGATGTAGCCCAGACAAAATGCCAGGTCCATCGGCTGGTTTTGGCATACATTGAAGGCAGGGGCAAAGCTGAGGGTACCCTGATTGTCCACGAACAGTTGTACCGCCGGGCATCCGCGCGCCTGGCAAGTGCCTGACCATTCGAAGTCCACCATGTTCGTGCGTACACTGGCATGGTTGTCTTCGGCGATTTGTACCCAGTAGCGCGTATTCGGCGCGGGTGAGAAGAATCCTGTGCCCCAGAAGGACGCCCAGAAATGGTATACAGGACGCCCCAGACAGTCGATGCCTGCAAATCGCCGGAAAGGCTTGACACAGCGCGTGTATATGGCGGCGTTGGGGTTCAAAACCTCATCAGGGAGACAATCGCCGTTCGTATCCGGGAAGAATCGGATAATAAACTGACGCGCGCGCCACGGCGAACTTGGGTCGAAGAGCTGCCCCCAGTGATGGACGATTCCCCACCACTGTATCGAGAGTACGGCGGCTGGAGTGTTGGGCGCGACCCAATCATCGAAGGCGATTCGCGGCATCGGCCAACTGTATCCACCCTGCACACATGCCTCTGCTGTTGAGATGACCGACGGCGCACACCGATCCCAAATCTGGCATCCGATATCACACACGCTCTGAAACTGGCAGGGGCAGTATTGCAAGTTATCTAAACCGACATACCCGGCAGTCACGCCGCCCTGTGCGATAATCTCGATACGCGAAACAGGCGTTTGAAACTGCCAGCCCACCCACTGCCAGCTGGTTGTCAGGTTGACGACATCCGATGCAAGGTACAGATTCTGCGCGTCGTAGAAGTTCACTATCATAGAGGTTGGGGGTGGAACCGACCCTAGCGACACTGCGCGGAAGTAGCCGCCCACTTTGCAAGCAGGCTGGGGAAATATCCACTCCAGATCCGTGGAACGCCCCCACAGATAGTTCGGTGCGCTGAACGCTGGGGGCGGCGTCGAGAACACCGCCATCGCCCCTTGCTGTGGGGGCAGAGGGTTAAAAGTGCCGACGGCGGTATTGAGCGTGTTGTAGATGCCCGTAGCAAAGCCGTCAAAGTTCTCACTGTTGGGGCATGTAAACGGCTGGTTGATGCGCTGGAAGGTATTCGCTGGCAAGATATGCCACAATCCCACCAGACACAGAGTCGCGATACCTCGAAACGCCTGGCGAGCCAAAGCTCGCGTATCGAACCAAACTCCAAGTGTAGAGAGACCACGCATCGTTGTTTACCTCCGCCCCAATTAATGAATTCGCCCCTGAAAAACTACTGAAAAAACACTGAAACCGCCTGACCCCCGCACAATTACCGATTTCCGCGCGATTTGCCGAATTCAACGCCCCACCCCTTGACAAACCCGATTGCCATAGGGTATATATATAGCCGCGTTCAGCACTCGCCTACCGCGAGTGCTAAATTTATGGCAGTGCCAATCTCCCTTCGTGGGAGACTCTGAATCATCATCGGAGAAGGAGGTGCTGTGGAGATGCTTAAACCGATAGGCGATCGCGTGGTGGTCCGCCCCAAAACGGCGGAAGAGACAACCAAAAGCGGAATTATTTTGCCCGACACAGCAAAAGAGCGACCGCAGGAGGGCGAGGTCATGGCTGTGGGCACAGGGCGTTTGATGGACGATGGCAAGGTCGTCCCGCTGGCAGTCAAAGTGGGCGACACAGTGCTGTTTTCCAAATATGGCGGTACAGAAATTAAGTTAGGCGGCGAGGAATACATTATCCTCCGCGAAGATGATATTTTAGCCGTTCTGGAGCAATAACACCTGAGGAGGTGATCCGATGGCAGCGAAAGAAATTCTGTATACGGAAGCGGCGCGACAGGCGCTGGAACGAGGCGTAGATACGATTGCAAACGCAGTTAAGGTCACTCTGGGACCGCGAGGCAGAAATGTTGTTTTAGAGAAGAAGTTCGGTTCGCCGACCGTTATCAACGACGGCGTGACGATTGCCAAAGAGATTGAATTAGAAGACCGCTTCGAGAACATGGGCGCGCAACTCGTGCGCGAGGGTGGCGTCCAAGACCAACGATGTCGCGGGCGACGGCACCACCACCGCCACCGTGCTGGCGCAAGCCATCTTCAAAGAGGGTCTCAAAGCCGTCGCCGCAGGCGCGAACCCGATGTATGTCAAGCGCGGCATCGATAAAGCCGTTGAGGCGGTCGTGAAGTTCATTCAGGAGACCGCCACCCCCGTCGAGGGGCGCGCCGCGATTGAGCAGGTGGCGACCATCTCCGCCAACGACGCCGCCATCGGCAAGGTCGTCGCCGACGCCATCGAAAAAGTCACCAAAGACGGCGTGATTACCGTCGAGGAATCCAAAGGCACGGAGACCACGCTGGAGGTCGTGGAGGGCATGCGCTTCGATCGCGGCTACATCTCGCCCTACTTTATCACCGATCCCGAGCGCATGGAAGCCGTGCTGGAAGACCCCTACATCCTGCTGTATGAGAAGAAAATCAGCGCAGCGCAGGACCTGATTCCGGTGCTGGAGCAGGTGGTGCGCGCGGGCAAGCCGCTGGTGATTATCGCCGAGGATATGGAGGGCGAGGCGCTGGCGACGCTGGTGGTCAATAAGCTGCGCGGTGTGTTCCAGTGCGCCGCCGTCAAGGCGCCCGGCTTCGGCGAGCGGCGCAAGGCGATGATGGAAGACATCGCCATCCTCACAGGCGGTACCTTCATCACCGAAGACCTCGGCGTCAAGCTGGAGAATGTGAAGCTCGACCAGCTGGGACGCGCCGAGAAAGTGGTCATCGAGAAGGAGAACACCACCATCATCGGCGGCAAAGGCAAGCCCGAAGCGATCCAGGGACGCATTCAGCAAATCCGCAAGCAGATTGAGACTACCGAGTCGGACTACGACCGCGAGAAGCTGCAGGAGCGGCTGGCGAAGCTGGCGGGCGGCGTGGCGGTCATCAAGGTTGGCGCGGCGACCGAGACCGAGCTGAAGGAGAAGAAGGCGCGCTTTGAAGACGCCATCAACGCCACCAAAGCCGCTGTCGAGGAGGGCATCGTGCCCGGCGGGGGTACTACCCTCGTGAACGCGATTCGCGCCCTCGATTCCCTGCAGGTGGACGGCGATGAGAAAATCGGCGCGCATATCATCCGCCGCGCGCTGGAAGAGCCGCTGCGCCAGATTGCGCACAACGCGGGCGTTGAAGGCTCCGTCATCGTCGAGAAGGTCAAAGAACTGCCGCAGGGACAGGGCTACAACGCCGCCACAGGCGAGTTTGTGAACATGCTCGAAGCAGGCGTCGTCGATCCGGCGAAGGTCACCCGCACCGCGCTGGAGAACGCCGCATCCATCGCCTCGATGCTGCTCACGACCGAGGCGCTGGTGGCAGAAGTGCCCGAAGAGAAGAACGGCAAGAAAACGACTTCACCATCCCCCTACTGACACACAGACCACTCACCCCCCAATAGCCGGGGCTGAAAAGCCCCGGCATTTTTTTCACTCACGCTCCATCAGGTAATTTATTCTACGATGCAAGACTCGAAAATGTTTCAGAGTTTGCCGCGCTCGGTGAAGGTGGTCGAGGTTGGCGCGCGGGACGGCTTGCAGAATGAGCCGACGCCCGTGCCCACCGAAGCGAAGGTGCACTTTATCGAGATGCTGACGGACGCGGGGCTGCCTGTGGTGGAGGCGACAGCGTTCGTCAGCCCGAAGTGGGTGCCCCAGCTTGCCGACGCCGAGCAGGTCATGCAGTCGCTCATGCGGCGCGCTGGCGTGCGCTACCCCGTGCTGGTACCCAACCTGAAGGGTCTGGAGCGCGCCCTGTCGGCGGGCGTGCGGGAGATTGCCGTCTTCACCGCCGCCTCCGAAAGCTTTTGCCAGCGCAATCTGAATCGCAGTATCGAGCAGTCGCTTGCCGAGTTCGAGCAGGTGGTGCGCGAAGCGAAGGCGGCGGGCTGCTGGGCGCGCGGGTATGTGTCGACGGCGTTTGTGTGCCCCTACGAAGGCGCAATCGCCCCCGAAGCCGTCGCGCCGATTGTGGAACGTCTGCTCGCGATGGGCGTGGACGAAATCAGCCTCGGCGATACGATTGGCGCCGCCGTGCCCACGCAGGTCGCCCAGCTCACGGAGACGCTGCTGCCCATGCTGCCGCTGGAACGATTCGCCTATCACTTTCACAACACCTACGGAACCGCGCTGGCGAATGTGCTGACCGCGCTTCAGTATGGCGTGTTTATTTTCGACTCCAGCGCGGGCGGGCTGGGGGGCTGCCCGTTCGCGCCAGGGGCGTCGGGCAACCTCGCAACGGAAGATTTGCTCTACATGCTGCACGGGATGGGCATCGAGACGGGCGTGGATATAGCGGGCGTGGTCGCGGCGGCGCGGTTCATACTGGGGCAACTCTCGCGCGAGACGCCCCCCAGCAGCTACCTGCGCGCCTGCGCCCGTCAAGAATGCCACGACGCGCGGGATTAAGGCGTATCCTGCCTCTGCAACGCGGCGTACTCCCTGAGAAACCGCTCGAAGCCCGCCTCCATCGTTGCGTCGAGTGCGTACACCATCACCGACTTCAGATAGCGTTCACAGAGCGCGTGGGGAATGCCCGTGCGCTGTGATTCCCCCGCGACGATAGCGTCTATATGCGCCGCGCCCCACTGATAGGCGCGCTGCAGGAGTTCGGCGAGGGGCGCTTCGGGCGTCTCAGCGTTAACGAGCCACTTCGCCCACACGAACGGCAGTCCCGTGTAGGCGCGCCACGCTTTGCCCAGATCGAGCGTCTCCCGCACGGCGGGATGAGTCGCCGTCATCCCGCGATCGCCAATCAGCAGCGCGGCGTCCGCCCCCTGAAGCATCGCGTCGAGGTCGGGCGCGGCATGTTGATACTCGACTTGAACGCCGCAGGCGCGTTCGAACAGGATACGGGTCAGCGCGGCGGAGGTGAGCGAGCTGGTGTCCAGCGCGACAGTGCGCACATGGCGCAGGGGCGTTTTGCAGAACAGGCGCACGCTCAGCACTTCGTCGCGCGAGGCGATGCCCAGATTCGCGACGGGGCGCACATCCTCACGGCGCGCCTGCTCAATCGACGAGACCAGCGCCACATCCAGTTCCCGCGCCTGCAACATACGCGCGAGCGCAGACGGCGGCGCGTAGACGACCTCGGCGTAGGGCTTCGCTTCGTCCGTCTCCAGCCAGCGCGTCAGCGGCGCAGCGTTGATATAGGGCACACTGCCCACGCGCAGTTTTCGCATGCTAAAACACCCGATCCAAGAGCGCGAACACGAACAGCCCGATACTCACATAGCCGTTCATGGTGAAAAAGGCGACATCGAGGCGGCTCAGGTCGTTGGGCTTGACCAGCGACTGCTCGTAGACAAGCATTAGCGCGGCGCAGGCGACGCCCGCGAAATACCATGCGCCCGCCCGTAGCGCCAGCCCGCCCGCCACAAAAAAGGCGACGCACAGCGCGTGCGAGAGGCGCGAGACCAGTATCGCCCGCGCCGCGCCCAGCGTCTGCGGCAGGCTGCGCAACCCATGCGCGCGGTCAAACGACTCGTCCTGCAGGCTATAGAGAATATCGAAGCCCGCCACCCAGAACAGCACCCCCAGCGTCAACAGCACGGGCGGCAACTCCAGCGTCCCGCGCACGGCAATCCACACCGCGCTGGGCGCAATCCCCAGCGAGAGTCCCAGCCAGTAGTGCGACAGCGGGGTGAAGCGCTTGGCATACGAGTAGCCCAGAATCACCCCCAGCGCAACGGGCGCGAGCGCGAGGCAGAGCGGGTTCAGCTGCCACGCGGCGTACAGGAACACCAGAATCGATACGCCTACCGCCGTCGCCATCTGGCGCGGGGTCAGCAAGCCTGTGGGCAGTGCGCGTGTGCGCGTGCGCGGGTTCAGCGCGTCCACATCGCAGTCCGCCAGCCGATTGAACGCCATCGCCGCCGTGCGCGCCGCGACCATCGCGACCAGAATCCAGCCCACCACACGCGCAGGAGGCAAACCCTCCGCCGCATACAGCAGGCTCAACAGCGCGAACGGCAGCGCGAAAATCGTATGCTCGAACTTGATGGCTTCCAGAAAGACGCGCACTTTGCCCAGAGACGCGCGCATGCGCTGTGTAGACATCACCCGAATTGTACCCGATGGGCTATAATTAGGCAGGTGAAACCATGCGTTCGAAATGGGTGGTGTTTCTCGCGCCGTTGCTGGCGCTTGCGGCGCTGGGATTCTATCGTCCCGCCGCGTCTGAATCGCGCGCCCTGCCGCTGAGCGTCGTCTTTGGCTCCGAAATCAACGGCTACCTGACCCCATGCGGCTGCAGCAAGCCAATGGTGGGCGGCATTCCCCGACGCGCGACCCTGCTCAAACAGCTCGCCGAGAAGCACACGCTGCTCGCGCTCGAAAACGGCGACCTGACCAAAGCGGCGGGGCGTCAGGACGAGCTGAAAGCCGAGGCGCTCATCGAGATGCTCAACACGATGGGCTACCGCGCGCTCAATCTGGGCAAGTACGACTTCCAGCTGGGGATGGACTACCTGCGATCGCTACAGGCGCAGTTCAAGGGCGCGATGCTCTGCGGGAATGTACAGGAGGCGGGCAACCCCGCGTTCGAAGCCTTCACGCTGGTCGAGACAAGCCATCTGGGGCGTCCCGTGCGCGCGCTGATTGTCGGGCTGATTTCCGAGCAGCACGCGGACGCCATCCGCAAGCGCAACCCGCAACTGAGCGTGATTCCCGCGCAGCAACAGCTGGATACCCTGCGCCCGCAGATTGAGTCGATGGGCGACCTGCGCGTGCTGCTGTTCTACGGCGCGGAACAGGAGGCGGCGCGGCTGGCAGAGGCGCACCCCTACTTCCATCTGATTGTGTATGCGAACGGCGGCGACGGTCCGCTGCCCACTAAACAGGTCGGGCAGACGCGCCTCGTGTTCGCAGGCAACGACGCCAAGTTTGTTGGGATTGCCCACCTGAGCGAGACCGCGCCCTACACCATCGCCCGTGTGGAGCATACGCGCCTGACCGAAGACTTCAAGGACGACGAACAGGTGATGGGCGTCAAGCTCGGCTATCTGGCGCGGGTGGAGGCGGAAGACCTGCTGGGGATGGTTCCGCGCCGCCCCACGCTGAACGGGGATACCTTCGCGGGCAGCCGCGCCTGCATGCCCTGCCACGCCGAAGACTACCGCATCTGGCAGCGCACCGCCCACGCCAAAGCCATGCAGACGCTCATCGACGAAAAACACGACAAAGACCCCGAATGCGTGGTGTGCCATGTGGTCGGGATGGAGTTCGAAGGCGGGTTCCAGAGCATGCAAAAGACGCCCACCCTCAAGGATGTCGGCTGCGAGAGCTGCCACGGACCCGCGCGCAAGCATGTGCAGGATCCCGAAAACAATCGGCTCGGCAAGGCGGGTTCGCAGTCGTGCATGAGCTGCCATGTGCCCGCGCACAGCCCGGGGTTCGATTTCGAAACCTACTGGAAGAAGATCGAACACGGCTTCAAGAAGTAGCGACGGGTATACTTTAAGGGTTATGCGCACAGGGCAGCGTTCAACGACGCGGCTGGCACTGATTGTGATTGGGGTTCTGCTCGCGCTCTATCTCGGCAACATGGGCGTGGGCTACTATCAGGCGAGCCGCATGCAGCTTTCCAAACTAACGCCGTCGCAATTCACGGTGTTCGGCTTCCCGGCACGCGAGATGGAGGAGCGCCGCTGGAAAATCATCATCACGCACGAAGTGCCCAAAGTGATGGAGCAGCTGCGCGAGGTCGGCTTCGAGCGCCCGGAGTTCGGCGCGGAAGACCAGCAGAACTTCAAGCGCGTGCCGATTGAAGAGGTCGTCCGCACGTTGCCCGTGGTGCTGACCGAGCAACACATCGAACAGGCGTGGTCGGAGGAGCGCGCTGCGGAGACGCTTCGGGCGCAGGGGCGGTTTTTCGTGGTGCATCTGCGCCTGACCGCCGAAGGACGCGCCCGCCTGTGGAACTACGCCCGCGAACAGGTCGCCCGCCTGCGCGCGCTCGGCGAGAAGCCGCGCGATGAACGGCTCCTGCTCATGGTCGGCGAACAGCCCTGGGCGTCGCCCATCATCAGCGCCGAGGTCGGCAGCAGCTGGTGGCTGATGAGCCGATTCTCGATGCTCCAGAGCTCCGATGTGCAAATCTTCCCCATCTACGACGAGGAGATTGCCCAGGAGATTGTGCGGGGCTTTGAGGCGGCGAAACAGCGCGGCATGGCGCAGGCGGAGGGCGCGCGATGATTATCCGTCTTGGACACAGCCCCGACGCCGACGACGCCTTTATGTTCTGGGCGCTGGCGGAAGGGCTGGTGGACACCCCGCTGCAGTTCGAACATGTGCTGCGCGACATCCAGACGCTCAACGAATGGGCGCGGGAGGGCAAACTGGAGTTCACCGCAATGTCGGTGCATAACCTCGCCTATGTCGCCGACCGCTACTGCGTGTTGAATCAGGGCGGCAGCTTCGGCGACGGCTACGGACCGATGCTCGTCGCCCGCGAACCCATCCCGCTGGCGCAACTGCCCAACTATACGATAGCCGTGCCGGGCTACCTGACCAGCGCGTATCTGGCGTTGCGCCTGTGTTTGCCCGACGTGCAGACCGTCGAGATGCCTTTCGACGCGATTATGCCCGCCGTGCAGCGCGGCGAGGTTCCTGTGGGGCTGCTGATTCACGAGGGGCAACTCACGCACCGTGAGGCGGGCTTGCATCTGCTGCTGGATCTGGGCGTGTGGTGGGGCGAGCAGACAGGCGGGCTGCCCCTGCCGCTGGGGATTAACGCCGTGCGGCGCGATTTGCCCGAATCGGTGCAGCGCGAGATTGCCCGCGCCTTCCGCGAGAGCATTCGGCTGGGGCTGGAGAACCGCGCGCAGGCGATGCGCTACGCGATGCAGTTCGGGCGCGGGATTGACTCCGACACCGCCGACCGCTTCGTGGGGATGTATGTGAACGCGCTGACGCTGGACATGGGCGCACGGGGGAGACGCGCGATTGAGGAGTTCCTGCGCCGCGGCGCAGAATCGGGCGTCACGCCGCCCGCCGTTGTGCAGTTTCTTGACTGAAACGCTGGCTTAGAAGGCGGGTACAATTCCAAGCCATGCCAGACAAAATCACCACGCGCACTTTGCAGCAGATGAAGGCGCAGGGGCAGCGGATTGTCGCCCTCACCGCCTACGACTTTCCCAGCGCGCAACTGGCGGATGCGGCGGGCGTCGATGTGATTCTGGTGGGCGACTCGGTGGGCAACACCATGCTGGGCTACGAGACGACGCTGCCCGTAAGCGTGGAGACCATCCTGCATCACCTGCAGGCGGTTCGGCGGGGGACGCGGCGCGCGCTGCTGGTGGCGGATATGCCGTTTCTGAGTTATGGCGTGTCGGTGGAGGACGCGGTTTACAACGCGGGCGCGCTGATGCAGGCGGGCGCGGAGGCGGTCAAGGTGGAGGGCGCCAGCCCGCGCGTGCTGGACGCCATCCGCGCGATGGTGGGAATCGGGATTCCCGTGATGGCGCATCTGGGGCTGACCCCGCAGTCCATTCACCAGTTCGGCGGCTACCGCCTGCAGGGGCGCACGGCGTCGGAGCAGGAGGCGCTCCTCGAGGCGGCGCAGGCGGTACAGGAGACGGGCGCGTTCAGCGTGGTGCTGGAGGTCATCCCCGCCAGCCTCGCACGGCGCATCACCGAACAGCTGCGCATCCCCACCATCGGCATCGGCGCGGGCGTCCACTGCGACGGCGAAATCCAGGTCTGGCACGACATTCTGGGGCTGAGCGAGCAGACCTACAAACACACCAGACGCTACGCCGAGCTGCGCGCGGCGATTACCGACGCCCTGCGCCAGTACGCCGACGAAGTGCGCCAGCGGCAGTTTCCCACCCCCGCACAGAGCTTCGAGGTGGATAAATGACCCTGAACGACCTGGAACGGATTGGCGCGGTGCTGCGCGGGCACTTTTTGCTGACTTCGGGCAGGCACAGCGACCTCTACTTCGAAAAGTTTCGGCTGCTGGAGGCGCCCAGTCTTTTAGGGACGGCGGTAGACCTGATGTTGAGTCGGTTGCCAGAGAGAGCCTGGCGTCAGGCGAAGGCGATTGTGGGTCCGACGCTGGGCGGGGTGATTGTGGCGTATGAGGCGGCGCGGCAGCTGGATGTACGCGCCCTCTACGCCGAACGGGAAGGCGACGGGCGCGCCTTTCGGCGGGGCAGCGTGCTGGAGCCCGACACGCCCGTGCTGGTCGTGGACGATGTGCTGACCACAGGTACTTCCATCCGTGAGGTGCTGGCGCTGCTGGAGCGTTCTCAGGCGCGGGTGCTGGGGATTGGCGTGCTGATTGACCGCTCCGAATCGCCGATTGAGTTCGGCGCGCCGCTGGCAAGCGCGCTCCGATTGCCCGCGCAGACCTACGCGCCCGACGAGTGCCCCCTCTGTCGGCAGGGGGTTCCGCTGACCAAACGCGGCAGTCGGGGCGAATTAACCCCCGAATCGCCCCTTTGACGCGCAAACCCTTGCAATTTCTGACACGCCGTTCAGGTATACTACGCTAGCATCACCATCGGGGTGTGTGGTCTACCCGTCTACACAATCCCGGAAGGAGGTTAGTCATGGACACGGGTAAAGTCAAATGGTTCAACGACCAGAAGGGCTACGGGTTCATCGTAGCGGATGACGGTCGTGAAGTCTTTGTGCATCACTCTGCAATCACAATGCAAGGGCACAGGACGCTGTACGAAGGGCAGTCCGTCGAGTTCGAAGTCGTGCAAGGTCCCAAGGGTCTGCAGGCGCGGAATGTTGTCCCGAAGTAAAGCAGTCTCATAAGACGGAAACGACCACGCGGGGGAAAATTTCCCCCGCGTTTTTGCTTGTACGGGAACCTGTCGCTTGCATTCTTAGTCTTAAGTGAGGTATAATAGGAAAACAGCCTTCGCGCTGTAGCCTATCATTCTGAGGAGGTAATACGATGCACAGACGGAAGGGTTTTACCCTGATTGAGCTGCTGGTCGTTATCGCGATTATCGCCATTCTGGCGGCAATCCTGTTCCCTGTGTTTGCGCAGGCGCGCGACAAAGCGCGTCAGACAACCTGTACAAGCAACACGAAGCAGAACGCCCTCGCTTTCATGATGTATATCAACGACTATGACGAGACCTTCCCTCTGGGGTTCGGTCTGCTCAACAACCAGTGGTACTGGAACTACTACCATGATGTACCGTATAACTGGCGCTATCCGAACCCCGGTCCGGCGTGGACAGTATTCCAGGCGCACTGGTCGAACTCGATTCAGCCCTATGTGAAGAATTATGGGCTGTACGAGTGTCCCTCGTGCCCGCCGAAGCAGTTGACGGGTGTTAACTACGCCGCCGCTGCCACGCGAACAGCGAAGGTCGCTTACACCTATAACGGACTGTTGCACGCCTACAGTCAAGCCCAGGTTGCACGACCCTCGCAACTGCCGCTGCTCTGGGAGGGGCGCGGCAAGTCCAGCGTGGACGGGTTTGGGCTGACCAACCCTGCGCTGCGTTGTGATCAGGGCACGACTCGCCCGTGCCGCTACTTCAGCTGCACTTTCGGCAATCCGGGCAACGCCTACCCGACAGGCGCGATGTTTGTGCTGGATGGTCCGATGTGGATCCACTCGAACGGCGCGCTGTTTGCCTTCGCAGATGGCAGCGCGAAGTGGCGACGGCTGGGCGCGCAGATTTCGCCCGCGAACACCGACTGGCGTGTTGACCCCTACACGGGCTACGACGCCAACGGCTACCCCGGCTTCTACTGGTGGGATGGCTGCAATCCGTGGCTGTTCCGACCCGACTACGAGTTCAACATCTAAACTTTCCAGCGAGGCGGCGCGGTTATGCGCCGCCTCTTCCATCATCGAGGGAGGGCACAATGAAACAAGAGATTCCAACACCTGTGGCAATTGCGATTGTGGTGGTGCTTCTGGCGATAGTTGGAGGAGTAGGCTACTGGATATTCAATCGTCCTGAACCCGCGCCGCCTACGCCGTCTGTTTCAACACCCAACACCATGCCGCCTGCGACGCCGCCCCCGGCTGGCGGAGGCACCCCCGGAGAAGCGCAGCAAGGGCAGCAGATGCAACAGCCGAATGTGCCGACTTTCTGACCCCTTGCATTTCCTGTCAAGCTGGGTATAATTACAGTCAGCGCGTTGAGCGCATAACACACTTAGAGGAGGTTGACATGAAGAAGTTGCTTACACTGGGGCTGTCGCTGCTGGCAGTGATTGCCGCGCTGTCGCTGAGCGCGTGCGGGCAGCAGGGAGAGACGGGTACCGATACCGGCACGAACCAGACCACGCCTGAGGGCGGTGCTGGCGGCACGGGCGGTACGACCGAGGGCGCTGCGCCTGCTGCGCCTGAGGGCGGTACTGGCGGCACGGGCGGTACGACCGAGGGCGGTACCGGCGGCGGTCAGTAAGACGCACACACGATCAAACCGTGAGAGGGAGGGAAGCCCATCGCACGCTTCCCTCCTTTTATTTACAGGTACACTTCACCCGTAAACACCCGATTCGCCTGCCCTGTTAACACCACGCCGTCGGGGTGGTGGCTTACCTGCAACGCGCCGCCCTTCGAGACAACCGTAATCGTGGAGTCTGTCCAGCCTGCGCGGTGCGCCAGCACAGCGACCGCCGCTGCGCCGCTGCCACAGCCCAGCGTCTCGCCCACGCCCCGCTCCCAGATGCGCACGCGCGCCTCATCTCGCCCCACCACCACCGCCCACAGCACGCTTGTGCGCTCAGGGAACATCGGGTGCGTCTCGATCCGCGGGCTGACCTCCAGAAACAGCGCATCGTCGGGCAACGAGTCGCCGAAAATCACGGTGTGCGTCGTGCCCGTGTTGACGCACGCAATCCGCACTGTGCGCCCAGCAATTGCGAGGGGGCAATCCTCGATCACCTCGCCGTCGACAAGCGCGGGAATCTCGCGCGGATGGAAGCGGGGCGGGGGCAGGCGTGTGCTGATGGCGTCCACTACGCCCTCGCGCAGGTGAATCTGCACAGGCACGAGCTGCCCGCCCAGCGTCTCAATCGTGAATTCGGGCGCGTCGACATAGCCGCATTCGTAGGCGTAGCGCGCGGCGCAGCGCAAGCCGTTCCCGCAGAAGTCTTCTGTACCGTCGGGATTGAACATGCGCATCCGCACAGGGGCGCGCGTCCCGCGTTCCAGCGCCAGCAGCCCATCCGCGCCGATTCCGAACGGGCGATGGCACAGCCGCTGCGCCAGCTGGCTTAAATCCAGCCCCTGCGCCGCCTGAGCCTCGATCAGCACAAAGTCGTTGCCGACGCCCTCCATCTTGCAGAAGGGCAGCCTGCGCTCTGTCATCGCCGCGCCTGCAGCAATCGCCTGACTTCCGCCTCCAGCGTGGCGTAGCTGGTCTTACCTGACCATGCCTTCACACGCTTGCCCGACTTATCGTACAGGTAAAAACGGGGCACCTCGCCGCGCCAGTCTTTATCAAAGCGGTCAGCAAACTGATCGAAGTTCTGCTTGACGATGAGGATGGGGTACTCCACCCGATGGCGGCGCAGCACGGGCGGCACGGTCTGATCCGCGCTCTCCTCGTCGTCGAACGAGACGCCAATCATCTCCACGCCGCGCGCTTTGTAAGTGCGGTAGAAGCGCGCGAGGTCAGGCAACTCTTCCATGCAGGGACCGCACCATGTCGCCCAGAAGTTCACGATGACCACCTTGCCCTTCGCGCGCGCGATGCGCTGCTCCAGCGCGCGCGCGTCTGTGCGGGGCAGGCGTGGTTCGGCGATCACACTCATCCCAAGCGCCGTCAGTGCGACGCACAACAGCCATTTCAGACGCATAGTGGGGCTATTGTACCTCACGCGGGGTCGCGCCACACGCCGTCCGCTTTCAGCAGCGCAATCAGCTCCTCCACGCCGCGCTCGGCGGGGATGTCATTTTTGACCAGTTGTCCCTTGCGATAGAGCGCGATTTTGCCCCCGCCGCGCCCCACATAGCCGTAGTCCGCGTCCGCCATCTCGCCCGGACCGTTGACGATACATCCCATCACCGCAATATCCAGCCCCACCAGATGCTTCGTCGCGTCGCGCACCTGATTCAACACCGTCGGCAGGTCAAACTTCGTGCGCCCACACGAGGGGCACGCGATATACTCCACCTTCGTTTTGCGCAGTCCAAGCGCCTGCAGAATATCGTAGCACACCTCAATCTCCTGCACGGGGTCTTCCGCCAGCGAGACGCGAATCGTGTCGCCGATGCCCTCCGCCAGCAGCGCGCCAATCCCAATCGCGCTTTTGATACGCGCGTACATCCCGTCGCCCGCCTCCGTGACGCCCAGGTGCAGCGGGTAGTCCATCCCCTCCTCATCCATGCGTTTGACCATCAGGCGATAGGCGGAGAGCATAATCGGCACGCGGCTCGCCTTGAGCGAAATCACCAGGTTTTTGAACCCGTGCGCCTCGCAGATTTTGAGGTACTCCATCGCCGACTCGACCATCCCGACAGGCGAGTCGCCGTACATCACCTTAATCCGCTCCGACAGGCTGCCGTGATTGACGCCGACGCGCATCGCCAGCCCGCGCTCCTTGCACGCCTTAATCACGGGTAGGAACGCCTGCTCGATGGCTTCCAGCTCCTGCTGAACCTCGGCGGGGCTATATTCCAGCCGATTCGGGTCGGGCTTGCGGAACACGAACAGTCCGGGGTTGATGCGCACCTTATCCACATGCTTGGTGCATTCGAGGGCGATGTCCATGCCCTGATGATGCACATCGGCGACGAGGGGGATATGCCCGTAGCCGCGTTTCTGGAGTTCTTTGCGGATTTCGCCGAGGTTCTGCGCCTCGCGCAGGTTGGGCGCGGTGATACGCACGATTTCGCACCCCGCTTCGTAGAGTTCGATAATCTGCGCGACCGCCGCGGGCGTGTTCATCGTCTCGGCGGTAATCATCGACTGGACGCGGATGGGGTTATTGCCGCCGATGCCGATGTTGCCGACCTTGACCTCGCGCGTGCGACGGCGCGGCTTGCTCATCGGCAGCTGCACTGCCGTCAGCGGAACAATCGGGTTCATAGCGGGATAATTCTACCCGCTGATAACCTCGCGCAGGTAGTCGCTGTAGCGGTAGAGCGCGCTGCGCGCCCGCTCCAGCCGCCCGATGAGGTCGCCCTGATCGTTGCGAATGACCTCGTCGAGGCTCTCCGCGATAAACAGCGCCTCCATCGCGTCGGTCGCTCTGCCCGCGATGCGCCTGCCGAACTCCGCATCGCTGGGGTCGCAGTTCAAATGGGCGGTCAGGTATGGCTTAATCTGGGGATACGCGCGCAGGAGCCAGCGACGCGACTGGGCGTACTGCTCCTGAAACGGCGCGCCCTCGCCTGCGAACGCCGCATCACAAATCAGCTCTGCCAGCTGCTCAAATCGATCGTAATACTCTGCCAGCAGGGCGCGCTGTTCCTCTATCGGGAACTCGACGCTTGTGCCGCGCCAGTGCCGTATCTGCTCGCGGGCGGTCTCCGGCAGCGACCGCCAGATGCCCTGAGCGCGCGTCCAGTAGATGCGCCCGACTGTCTGCGCACGCCATACGCCTTTACGAATGCCCTGCGCGAAGGTTCGCGCCCAAACAATCATCCCCATCTGCTATGCCTCCGTGCGTTGCTCGCGTTGCTTGGCGAGAAAGTTCAACTTCAAATCGCGGAGTCGCCGTTCGTACTCCCGTTGCTCCTCTGGTTCGAGGCGCGGCTTGAGTTTTCCTGCCAGAAAGTCAGCACAATCGATGGCGATTTGAGCCTCTTCCAGCGCGACATGGGTCTGCCCGGTGGCAGGGTCGGGAAGGAACCCCATATGCTGCCATGCGCTTGCCAGATACAGCTCCAGCGTGTAGCGCAACAGTGCATACACATCCGTGCGCTCCGACGATTCCATGCAACGCCTCCTTTGTGAGGCGATTATACCCCGAATCTGGGGTTGTGTGATTCGAATCACGGAAACGGCGCGCCCTGCGTCAGTTATACTCTTGACGCGCTGATAGGCGCAATGACGACAGGAGGTTCACTATGCCAACGATTGTGGATATCGCGGTACAGGCTGGTTCGTTCAAAACGCTCGTTCAAGCCGTTCAGGCGGCGGGTCTGGTCGAGACGCTGAGTGGGGAAGGTCCCTTCACCGTGTTCGCGCCGACCGACGAGGCGTTCGCCCAGATTCCCCAGGACACGCTGCAAGCCGTGCTGGCAAACAAGGAGCAACTCACGGCGATTCTGACCTACCATGTGGCGCCAGGCAAGCTGATGGCGGCGGATGTGGCGCGCAGCACCCAAATCCCGACCGTGCAGGGTCAGAGCATCACAGTCAGCACGGAGGGCGGCGTGCGCGTGGATGAGGCGAATGTTATTCAGACCGACATCGAGGCGGATAACGGCGTCATCCATGTGATTGACAGGGTTATTATGCCCAAGTAAGCGACCAATCACCTCGCAACTCGGTCGGGTGGAGAGGGGCGTCTCTCCACCCGCTTTTTTATGCGGCGGTGTGCGTTTGACCCACGGCGATCTGGAACGGACGCAGGTCTTTGATAATCACCGATTTGCGGTTGGTGGCGATCCAGCCCTTGCGCGCCCAGCGCCCCAGGGTGCGACTGACCGCTTCGCGACTCGCCCCCACATAGTCGGCAATCTCCTGGTGGGTGAGGTGGATTTCGAGTCCCGCATCGGTTTGCTCCCCGATGGTCTGCGCCAGTCCGAGCAGGGCGTGCGCGACGCGCTGCCCCAGTTTGAGGCGGCTGATATGAAACACGCGCTCTTCGGATTGGCGGATGCGCTCGGCTAAATTGCGCAGCAGCGCCAGCGCAAAGTCGGGATGCTCGCGCAGGAGCGTTTCGAACTGGTCGGCGGAGAGGTAGCGGACTTCGGTCGGCTCGAGTGCCTCGACGGTCGCGCGCACCCAGTGCCCCGTGAGGATGGTGGTTTCGCCAAACGAGTCGCCCGCGCCCAGAATCGCGTAGGTCAGTGCGCTCCCGTCGGGCGCGATGGAGTAGACTTTCATCAGTCCCTTCTCCACAACCCACCAGCCGCCTGGCTCGCGCCCCAGCTCCAGGCGCTCGCCCGGATCGTAATGCACACACAGCATGCGGCTCAGAATGTCGTGTGTCTCTTCCTCGCTGAGCCCCTGAAAGGGGCTGGTTTTCACCAGCGCCCACTTGATGGTCATAGAGTTCACCTCGCTGCTTGAGATAGACCTTGCCGCCGGAGAGGAAGACAGCGTGGTTGCCCGCAAGGCGTTTTCAGTATACCCGATACACAGGTATAATCTCGCCCGTTGCGATGCTGAAGCCCGACAACCGACTGGCGATTTTGATGCACGAGGGGATTCTGGGCAAGTTCGGCAAGACGGGGCTGGGCTTGCTGCGTTATAGCCAGAACCCCATCGCAGCGGTGATTGACCGCGAATGCGCGGGGCAGTCGCTCCCTGCATTGACGGGCATCCCGCGTGAGGTACCGATTGTGGCGTCGGTGCAGGAAGCGATGGCGTACCGCCCCGATACGCTGGTGATTGGCGTTGCGCCGTCGGGGGGCGCGCTGCCTGCCGAGATGTGGCGCGAGGTGCGCACGGCGGTGCTGGCGGGGCTGAACCTCGTGAACGGCATGCACGCGCCGCTCGCCAAGCACCCGGACCTCGCGCCGTTCCTGCACAGTTGCCAGTGGATCTGGGATGTACGCAAGGAGCCGCCCGGACTGGGCGTTGGGTCGGGCAAAGCGCGCCACCTGGCATGCAAGCGTGTGCTGACTGTCGGCACGGATATGGCGGTCGGCAAGATGACCGTAAGTCTGGAGATGCATCGGGCGTGCCTGCAGCAGGGCATGCGCTCGCGCTTCCTGGCGACGGGGCAGACAGGAATTATGATTGAGGGGAGCGGCGTTGCGCTGGACGCTGTGCGCGTGGACTTCGCTTCGGGTGCGGTGGAGCAGTTCGTGTGTGCGCTGGCGGAGGACGCGGAGGTGGTTCACATCGAGGGTCAGGGCGCGCTCACCAATCCCGCGTCGACGGCGACGCTGCCGCTCTTGCGCGGCGCACAGCCGACGCACCTGATTCTGGTGCATCGCGCGGGGCAGACGCATATCCGCACCTTTCCCGATGTGCCCATCCCGCCGCTGCCCGCGGTGATTCGCATCTACGAACAGGTCGCCGCGATGGGCGGCGCGTTCTATCCGTCCCAGGTGGTCGCTGTCGCGCTCAACACCGCACATCTGAGCGAATCGGATGCGCGCGCGGCGATTGCGCAGGTCGAATCCGAAACAAAATTGCCCTGCACCGACCCTGTTCGGTTCGGCGCAGGGCAGCTATTACAAGCGATTATGGAGAATGGGTAGGAGTGCAAAGGCTCACAGGTGCTTCGCAAGGCGCTGTTCAATCGCGCCCTTGGGCAACGCGCCCACAATCTGCTCGACAACCTGCCCATTTTTGAACAACAGCAGCGTCGGGATGCTCATAATCCCGTACTGCATCGCAAGCGACTGCTCCTGATCGACATCCACCTTATACACCTTGAGTTTGCCTTCGTACTGGTGGGCTAACTCTTCGACAATCGGGGCAATCAGGCGGCACGGACCGCACCAGACCGCCCAGAAGTCCACCAGGACGGGAACGGACGAGTTCAATACCTCCGCCTGCCATTCGCTCTGCGTAATCGCCTTCGCCATATGCATAGCCTCCTTAGGATAGTAGCGTAGTATACCCGTTTTCGACGCGCGTATGGTTTTGCCTATCGGCAGCGACTGTTGCATGCGCCGTGGGTATCGGGTATAATAGGTGCTGTCGGGGCGTGGCGCAGTATGGTTAGCGCGCTACCATGGGGTGGTAGAGGTCCCCGGTTCGAGTCCGGGCGCCCCGACCATGTGCGCCCGTAGCTCAGCGGATCAGAGCACCAGACTTCGGATCTGGGGGTCGGGGGTTCGAATCCCTCCGGGCGCGCCAGCCAATAGGGTGTATTCGCGCTCCACAGATACCCTGCATAATGCGCTTCTGTGCCCTTCCAGTTTCGCCTGATTCCGCGAGTTTGGGATTCTACACGCCCCCTTGACAACCCCTGCGGTTGTTTCAGGTATATTATACGCAGCGACCATGCGAACGGAGCTGACATCGTCCGATTTGATGCGCCAGACACTGAAGGGACACATCGACCACGAAGGGGTTCAGGCTCTTCTGGAATCGGCGGCGGCGTGTGACGAGGCGCAGTTGTGCCTTGCGGATGGGGACTACGAAGCGGCTCTGCAGATAGCGCTCCCATTAGTGTTGCTGCAATCGCCGGTGGTGGCAAGCCGAGCCAAAGAGACTGCGATCGCCGCCCTGGACGAACTGATCGAGCAAGCCCTCAACAGGAACCAGCCGCAGCGCGCGCTCCGCTACATCGACCAGTGGTTGAGTCTGGAGCCGAAGGGCTTTTTCCCCCTGCTGCGCCGTGCGGAAATCCTGCAGCACGAGCTGGGCGACCTGCACGAGGCGTGGACGGCATACCTGCAGGTGCTGCGTCATTATCCCAGCAGCACGGAGGCGTTTCTGGGGCTGGCGCAGCTGGCGCTGGCGGAGGGCAACCCCGAACGCGCCTACCCCTACATTTTGCGCGCGTGGCAGTCGCTGGCAAATTCGGAGTGGGCGTACACGCCGAGCGTGCGCACGATGCAGGCGGTTTTCGAAGACCTATACGACATCACGGCGGGCATGATGCAGTGGCTTGGCTCCGCCGACGACGCACGCGAACTGACTCAGAAAGCCATCGCTCTGCTTGGCGAGACCGAAGTCCTCAAAGAGCGCATGCAGATTATTGAAGAGCTGAGCGATTAGAATCGTTCAGGAGCGCCCGCAGCTGCTCCAGAAGCGTTTCGGGCGACTCGGCGCTCAGGGCAAGGTCGAGCGCCTGCGTGAGCTGTTCTAATTCCTCAAGCTGGACAAGCATCGTGTGCGCCGCGTCGAGCGACGCTTCGCCGAAACGACGCCGCACCACCTGCTCCACCGCGCTCCGAAGCGCCTCAACACGCCCCTGCTGGATACCCTGCTGGATACCCTGCTGAATGCCCTGCTGAATGCCCTGCTCAATACCCTGCTGGATGCCCTGAGCGATTGCCTGACGCTCAAGGCGCGAGACGAAAGTAGTTTTCTTCTCGCGCTTGTATTCCTCGATAAACTCCTCAACCGCCCGTTCCAGAGTCTCTGGTAGCGCCATAATCCACTCCAGCAAGCGCAGGATGTGCGCCTGGTCGTCTGGATTATACCCGAATTCGAGCATCAGGCGCACGATTTCCTTGCGCGCTTCGAATCGAGCGTCCAGATTGCTCTCCGCTTCCATCGCGCGACGGAACGCCAGCAACAGGAGCGCCGCCGGACTCTTGCGCCGTACCTGTGCAATCAGATCGTTCTCATCCATTGTCAGGAGCTTCACCGCGTGGAAACGAAACTCCAGCCGTGTGCCGGGCAGGTCGCGCACATAGCTATCAGGCTTCCAGTTGGGGTTCTTATCTGCCAGGATGACGATGCATACGATGTCCGTGCGCAGTTCAATCCACGCGCGCGCGTAGTAGGTGAACACACGCTTGCCCAGCGCCTCAATCATCTGGGATTGCGCCTCCACGATGATATGAATCACGCGCGCGACGCCATTCTTGAGCCATACACGCACCAGACGATCCGTGTATAGCCTGCCTGTCTCGCTCTGCGGCGAGATGCGCCTCAGCTCGTTGTCCAGAAAGCGCGGCTTCCTGCGCCAGTTAATCTGCTTGTGCAGCTCTGGCAACACGACACGGATGAGGTCGCGGAAGAAGACCGTGATAAACTCCTTCCAGGGACTGTCGTAGTCCATTCGGACGGTGCGACGCCTGCGAGCCATAGGGCTTTTGTTCCACTCAATTCGCCGACTCCCTGCTCACAGGATTCCTTCCTGCGGCAGCGCCAGCAGCTCGTCTACCGTTGCGTCGCGTGGCGTGGTGAGCATCTGCACAATCAGACGCGCCACAGTTTCGGGACGGATCATCTTCTCGCGATTGGGGACGCTATCGCCCTCGCCCCAGATGGCGGTGTCCACCGCGCCGGGCAGAATCGCCATCACGCGGACGCCCTGCTTGCGCACCTCTTTCGCCAGAATGCGCGTAAACATCAGCCCCGCCGCTTTGGCGCAGCTGTACGCGCTCAGCCCGGCGAAGGCGCGCGCGCCCGCAACCGACAACACATTCACAATTTGCCCGCGCCCCTGCTCGAGCATGCTGGGCAACACCAGGCGCGTGGTCAGGTACATGCCCTTCAGATTGCCCTCCAGCGTGCGCCACCACTCGGCAGGGTCGCTGTCCGCAATCGCGCCGAATGACTGAATAAACCCCGCGTTGTTCACCAGCATGTCGACCCCACCGTTGATGCTGAGCGCACTCTGAACCGCTTCACGCAAGGCAATCTCGTCGGAAACATCGGCGGTGAACCAGTACGCCGCGCCGCCCGAATCGCGAATCTGTGCGGCGGTCGCCTCCAGCTGCGCCTGCGTGCGGGCAATCAGCACGACTGTTGCGCCCTGCTGCGCCAGCAGTTTCGCGGTCTCCGCGCCGATCCCGCGCCCGCCGCCTGTAATCAACGCCACCTGACCCGTCAGTGTTTCCATCGGCAGGGAGTATACCTGCAGGCAGGAAAACCCGCGCAAGGGACGAAAGTCCTAATTTCGATGAGCCGCACGACGGTTTTGAAGACCTATAAGCTGTGGGTGGGCGGCGCGTTCATCCGTTCCGAGTCGGGGCGCGCGTACCCCGTGCGTGATGCGCGTGGCGAGTTCTGGGCGAATGCGCCGCAGGCGTCGCGTAAAGACCTCCGCGACGCGGTGCAAGCCGCCCACAAAGCGCAATCGGGCTGGGCAAGGCGCACCGCCTACAATCGCGGGCAGATTCTCTACCGCGTCGCCGAGATGCTGGAGACGCGCCGCGCAGCAATCCGCGAGGAACTGCACGCCGTGCTGGGCGTTTCCCCCGACGACGCCGACGCCGAAATCGACGCCAGCATCGACCGCTGGGTCTACTACGCGGGCTGGAGCGATAAGTTCGCCGCGCTGCTGTCCGCTGTGAACCCAGTCGCGATGCCGATGCACAACTTCACAGTGCCCGAACCGACAGGCGTGGTGGGCATCGCCTGCCCGGACGAGGCGCCGCTGGCGTCGCTGTGCAGCCTCCTCGCGCCTGCGATTGTAAGCGGGAACACGGTCGTTGCCCTGCTGCCTGAGGCGGTTCCGACGGTGGGGCTGGCGTTCGCGGAAGCGCTGGCGACTTCCGACCTGCCCGCGGGCGTAGTGAACCTGCTGAGCGGCAGCCCGCATGAGCTGCTGTCGCACCTGGCGCGCCATGTCGAGGTCGACGCGCTGAACCTGTGCGGCGCGCCCGATGAGACGCGCGCCGCGCTGGAGCAAGCCGCCGCCGAAACCATCACACGCCTGCACCGCAGCCCGCGCCTGACCCCTGAGGAGTGGCGCAGCGACGCCGCGCAGGGACTGCACTGGATTGAGCCCTATCTGGAGTTCAAAACCGTGTGGCACCCGCAGGGATGGTGAGCGATGCAAACGCGCACGAAACTCGCGCTGGGGCTGGGCGTCGTCGTGCTGCTGCTAATTGGCGTGCGCGTGTTCCTTTCGCTGGCGACGCCCAAAGAGATCGAGCCGCGCACGCGAATCCTGCAGATGCTGGCTGAAGGCGAGCAGGCGTTCGAAAACGAGGACATCGACGGCATGCTGCAGTTCCTCGCGGACGAGTTCAGCTGGAGCGGGATGGACAAACAGCGACTGCGCAACCAGTTGCTGCTGTTTTTCCGCAACGCGCAGAACCCCCGCGCCGAGCTGGGCGAGCCACAGATGGAGATTTTCGCGGGACGCATCCTCGTGCGAACGCCCGTGCGTATCCAGTGGCGCGACCCCAACAACCCCAGCGGCGTCAACTCGCGGGACTTCGGCGTGGTGGAGTTCGAGTTCCGCAAGTTCCCGCAGCGCAAGTGGCTGATTATCCGCTATGACGACTGGCGGCTGATTCGGATGGAGGCGACCCAGATGGGGGAGATTCCGCTATGACGCCCGATCTGCAGGCGAAGTACGAGCGACTGCAGGCGATTCTGCGCGAGATGGGCGCGGTGGTCGTCGGGCTGTCGGGCGGGGTAGACAGCACGCTGCTGGTTCGGGTCGCCCACGACGCGCTGGGCGCGCGATGCGTCGCAGTCATCGGCAAGTCGGAGGCGTTCCCCGAAGGCGAGATTGAACAGGCGTTGCAACTGGCGCAGCAAATCGGGGTGCGCGTGCGGATTGTGCCCACGCACGAGCTGCAGAACCCGCTGTTTCAGGTCAATCGCGCCGACCGCTGCTACCACTGCAAGACCGAGCTGTACGGGGTGCTGCGCCGCGTCGCCGACGAGGAGGGCATCCCATGGATTGCGGACGGCGCGCATGCGGACGATCTGGGCGACTACCGACCGGGCATGCGCGCGGCGCAGGAGCAGGGCGTGCGCGCGCCGTTGCTGGAAGCGGGCTTCACGAAGGCGGACATCCGCGCGCTGGCGAAACATCTGGGGCTGCCCATCTGGGACAAGCCCTCGTTTGCGTGCCTGTCCAGCCGCTTCCCCTACGGCACGGTGATTACGCGCGAGCTGCTGCAGAAAGTCGACCGCGCGGAGCGCTACCTGCGCGAACTGGGCTTCCGTCAGGTGCGCGTGCGCCATCACGACGCCATCGTGCGCATCGAGGTCGAGCCGGGCGACTTCGAGAAAGTGCTGCATCACGCGCCTGCGATTGTGGCGCATATGAAGTCGCTGGGCTACCTCTATGTCGCGCTGGATCTGGAGGGCTACCGCTCGGGGAAGATGAACGACGCGCTGCGCCTGGAGTAGCCCTTACTGCTTCTTCGGCTCGATGGTCATCACGCCGATGGGCGCGCCGTCGCGCATTTTGGCGGTGGCTTCCACGCGCTGCAGCTCCTCCTCCAGATAGACCACGATGCGCTCGTTGTCGCGCCAGCGAATGAAGTAGAACTCGTCCTCGCCGTCCAGCGAGACATCGCCCTCCAGCGTCACCGTGCGTTTCTGATCGTCGTAGAGGACGCGCTGCGCCGTGCCGTTCAACTTGCTCAGCGGTTGCGGGCGATTGTAAACGAACTCCACCTGCCCGATGGCTTCCGCCGTGCGCACGGCAGGACGGCGCTGAGTGTCGGGACCCAGCGTCGCTTTCAAGCGCGCGCAGGTCAGCGTGAAATACTGCTCGGGCGACTCGACGCGCACAGGAAAGCCGCGTATGCCGCGCGTCTCCACTTCGCGAATCTCGCCCTTGAACTGGGAGTAATCGAGTTTGTAGTAGCGGATACTCACCTTGCCGAACTGGATGAGTCCGCCCTGCGACTGCTGCCCGTGCAGCAGCCCGACGCCCAGCACAATCGCGACACACAACCGGCGCATAGCACAAGTGTACGCTCTATCCCCTATCTCGTTGTGATGGCGGTTCGTGCTTTTACGGAGGATGCTCTTCACTGTTCGCATGCCATTCTCACCCGTCGGAAGTGTACCTATTACATCTCCTGTCTGCCGCTAAGGGCGTAGCCGAGCGTGGCGGCATCGGCGTAGTCCAGCTCGCCGCCGACGGGCATCCCGTAGGCGATTCGCGTCACGCGCACGCCCATCGACTTGAGCAGGCGGGCGATATAGAGCGCGGTTGCATCGCCCTCCACATTTGCGGGTGTCGCTAAAATCACCTCGCGGGGCGTCTCGGCGCGCACGCGCTCCACCAGCTCGCGCAATCGGAGGTCTTCAGGCTGCACCCCCTCGGCGGGCGAAATCAGCCCGTGCAACACATGGTACAGCCCGCGATACTGCTCCAGCCGCTCCAGGGCAACCACATCGCGCGGATCGGCGACGACACAAATCACCTCCGATTCGCGCGACGGGTCGCTGCACAGCTCGCACAGCTCCGCCTCGCTGAGGAAGAAACACCGTTGACACAGGCGGGTGCGCTCGCGCGCCAGAATCAGGCTTTCGGCGAGTCGGCGCGTCTCCTCTTCGGGGCGGCGAATCAAATACAGCGCAAGCCGCTGCGCCGAACGCGCCCCGACGCCGGGCAACCGCTCCAGCTGTTGCATCAGCTGGCGCAGGGCAGGGGGAAACAGCATCGGCTAAAACGGCAGTCCCAGCTTGTCCAGTCCCAGCCCGCCCGTGAGCTGGCTCATGCGCTCCGCGCGGATGTTCTCGGCTTGCGTCTGCGCCTCGCGCACCGCGCTCACGATGAGGTCCTGCAGCATCTCAGGGTCGGTCGGGTCAATCACATCGGGTGCAATCTCCAGCGCCATCAGCACGCCCTTGCCATTCACCGTCGCCTTGACCACACCGCCGCCTGCGGTCGCCTGCACCTGCAGAGCGTCCATTTCCTCCTCGAAGCGCTGCGCCTCTTCCATCATGCGCTGCGCTTGTTCCATCATCTGGCGCATCGAACCACCGCCGGGGATTTTTGGCATCTTCATCGGTCGTTGCCTCCGACAGATATTGTACCCGCCGTGCCGATTCTGCAGGGAATTCCACCGCAATTCTAAGGCGCGGATGTGTCGGTGAGCCATGCCAGCTGCGCCCACACGGCGGCGACCTGCTCGGCAGAAAGGCTCGCGTCGGCAGGCGCGTCGGGCGCGGGCGACGCCTCGTCCTGCGACAGGCGCAGCAGCGTATCAGTCAGGTAATAAATATCGTGCCCCGACAGGTTGCTGAAGGCGCGGCGCAACATCGGCAGCGCCTGCAGGAACACCTCGTCGGGCAGGCGCATCACGAACGCGTGCATCGCCTGCACGAACGGTCGCGAACGGGACGCCGCGCCGCCCTGCGACTGCAGCAGCCCTTCCAGAAACGCCGCCGCCTGCTCTGGGGGCGTCGCGGGCGAAAGCATCCGCTGCGCCCGTTTCCAGAGCGCGTCGTCGTCCGTGCGCACGAACCCCAGCAGCCCCAGCCCCAGCCCGACGATGTAGGCGTGCGCCCGCTCGCTCAGCGCGGTCTCGCGCAGGTTCTCCAGCCACAACGCCGCGCTCAGATAGGGCAGCTTGTGCGCCAGTTCGTGCAGCAGTTGCATCCCCGCGCCCACCTCACGCGCCTCGTCATCGCCGCAATCGGCGGCGGCGTTCAGGTGCAGGCGCGCCCGCGTGTAGATGCGCTGTAGTAGCGGTTCGAACATCGCCTGTTGCACAGCGCGCGCCGCGCCGTACTCAATCAGCCCTGTGAGCTGGTAGGCGGCGCGCGCAAGGCTGGTGAAGTCGCCGTCGCGCACGGACGCCTCCTCCAGCGCCTGCAGCGCCTCGTCGTACAGCTCAGGCAGCTCGCACAACACGGCTTCCAGCGCGGCGGCGCTCACCTGCGCCAGCGACTCGCGTGGCTGCAGGCGCGGGGCAATCCTGCGGAGAGCGACCTCGCGCAGCGTGTTGCCGTATATCGTCGCCTCCACCAGCGCGATGTCGGTCAGCGGCGTCCACTGCAGCCGCCACTTCTCCTGCAGGCGCGCCAGTTGCTGGTAGGTTGCCGCCTCGCTGGACTGCAGGTCGGCGAACGGGATTTTCGCGACGGCAAGCCGGTGCAGGAAGATGGACTGTTGCACGGCGTGCGGCTCGGCGAGGTTCAGGCGCAGGTCAGACGGGTCGTCCTTGACGGGGATGCGCAGGTCGCGCGCAAGGCGGTAGAACTCGGCTTGAATGGGGGGCTGCACGGCGGAGGGGGGCGCGCTGCCGACGCGCTCGCCAATCATCAGGCGTTTGAGGGGCGTTTGCACGCGCTCGGCTTGCCCACGCCCGAAGGCGGCAATCGCGGCGTCGATAGTCTCGGCGTAGCCCGGTTCGGGCTTGCCGCGCATCCGCGCCAGCTGCTGTGCCAGCCGGAACGCTTCGATGGCGTCGGCGTGTGAGGCGACATCGCCCTGCAGCTTCATCGCGTTCACCAGTCGGGTCAGCGTCGCCAGCGTCGCGTGTTCCAGCCCGCCCAGCTCCCACGCATCCTGATAGAACTGGGGCGCGCGGTTGCCCGCGCCGTAGCCCAGCTGCTCCGACAGGCGCGGGAACGAGTAGGGCGTAATCAGGAACTCGGCGGGGCGCGCCTGCAGCAGCGGGTGCTGGGGGTCGTACTCGGCGCGGAAGTCGGGCTGCGCGAACGCCGCCGCGTGCGCCGCGCCCACCACCAGCACAATCGCGTCGGGCGGCGCGTCCGCCTGCTCCACATGACGCCACATATAGGCGTTGCGCAGGGCGTCGTACTCGCTGATACCGCTCGCCGCCACCACCAGCGCGCCCCACTCCTGCGTCATCTGCAGCAGTCGCGCGGGGTCGCGCAGGCAACTCTCGAACAGGCACTCCCACCACTCCTCATGGCTCTGAAAACCCATCCGCTGGGCGACGGCGTCGTACAGGCGGCTCACAGGGTCGAGCGCATCAGGGGCGTCTTCGGGCGTTCCGGGCGACTCTTCGCGCATCTCCAGCGTTGCGCTGGCGGGGATATCGCAGAACCGCGCCTCGATTCCCAATCGCCGCGCCACACGGAGCGCTGCCAGCTCGGGCGAATAGTCGCAGAAGGGGTAGAACGCCACCTGCGGCGCAGCGTCGGCGGTCGCCTGCGCGACCTCAGGCGGACGGTACGCCAGCAGCGCCAGCGGCGCCACGGCGTCGGGCGCGGTCAGCGCATTTATCAGGTGATTCGCGTCGCTGGGACCCTCAATCAAGACCAACTGCGGGCGCACCGATTCCAGCACCGCCTGCACCGTGCGGGCAATCGCGGGCGAGTGATGGCGCACAGGAACCACATGCACCCCGCGAATGCGCACGGTGGGCGTCCCTACAGCGACTTCAGCCAGCGCCGCGTCTCCTGCAGCTCGCGCCATACCTGCCCCTCGCGCTTCTGGGCGACCGTTTCGAGGTACTCGGTGAGCGCCTCGAGGTCGCTCTTGTCCTCTTTGGCAACCGCGCCCACCAGCAGGCGCATCACATGCTGCCCGTTCACAACGCCCTCGCCGAAGTGCATCGCCAGCAGGCAGCCGCCAAACAGCACGCTGACCGCCTCGGCGGTACTCATTACCGTCGAGGGCGGCTTGACCTTCTGCTCGCCGTCCAGCGTCTGCCCCTGCCGTAGCTCTTGAAACACCGTCACCAGTGTTTCGATGAGTTCGTCGGGCAGGTCTGCCTGCACCGCATGGTCGGCGAGCATCTCCTGCGTGCGCTGGCGCACGACCGCCATCTCCTGCTGCAGGTCGCTCAGCACGGGCAGCTCCACGAAGTTGAAACGCCGCTTAAGAGCGGATGACATCTCGTTCACGCCCCTGTCACGCGTGTTGGCAGTTGCAATGATGCTGAACCCGCGACGGGCGTACTCGATGCGCTCCAGTTCAGGGATGGCGATGGCTTTCTCCGACAGGATCGAAATCAGCGCATCCTGCACTTCGGAGGCACAACGGGTAATCTCCTCAATTCGCGCGATGCGCCCCTCGCGCATGGCGGTCAGCACAGGGCTGGGCACAAGCGAACGGTCGCTGGGACCTTCCGCCATCAGCAGCGCGTAGTTCCAGGAATACTTAATCTGGTCTTCCGTCGTGCCTGCCGTGCCCTGCACGGTGAGTTGCGAGTCGCCGCAAATCGCTGCGCTCAGGTGTTCCGACACCCACGACTTGGCAGTGCCCGGTTCGCCGACCAGCAGCAGGGCGCGATCGCTGGCGAGCGTGGCGATGGCGACCTGCATGCGGTCGCGGTCACCAATGTACTTGGGGCGGATGTTCAGTTCAGGGTCGCCCATCAGGAATTTCTCGACAGCGCGCGGGGAGAGCCTCCAGCCTGTCGGTCTGGGGAAGGTATCCCATGCCTGCAGTCGCGCCAGCTCCTCGCGGCAGCGCGTCTCGGCAGGGGCGCGAATCACTTCACTTCCAGCGTTCATGGCGGAAGGAATTGTACCCTCATTCTATACAGGGAATGGCGCGTTTCAGCGCGCTGGACAAATCTCCTGTGTTTCTATGCTCACCGTGAGCCACGCTGCCTGCTCCGCGACTTCGTAGAGTTGCTCCAGTCAAAGTCAAGGATTACAGAGGTATCTTAAGTGCGCTCCAGCACGGCGACGCCTGTTTCGGGCTGAGGGGGTACACGGCGCAGCAGGGCGACATCGGGCACAATTTCACGCGCAACGAACTCAAGGTAGACGCGCTTTTCCACGCGCGCCACATAACGCGGGCGCAACTGCGGTTGCGGCGCGGTGCGCATGTAAGTAATCACACTGTAGTGGAAATCGCTCCACGCGCGCGGTCTTCGAGGGATGGGTTCATGCCCGGAAACGGGTTCGCCACACGCTCACCTGAGACGATTATCCCTCAGATGCGAAGCGCTTCCTGCACGCGCACGACTTCCTGCACAATCGCTTGCTTCAACCCTTCGTACTGCGCGTCTGGGATGCCCAGCGACTGCTTGACGACGGGGGGTAGCTCATAGAGTACGGGCGCGCCCAGTGCGAACCCCGCCTGATGCGCCAGCACATTCGCCGCGTGAATCAGGCATCCGAGGGGGCACTCGTCGTAGCTCACATCCTCATGGTGGCGGCGCAGGGGCGTGCGCATGCCCTCTGGCAGGTTCCACTGCTCGCCCAACAAGTCGCCCACCTCCACATGCGTGTAGCCCAGCACCTCGCGCTCGGCGTCGCGCAGGGGAATCACGCGCTCCACTGAAAGGTTGAGAATCTGATCCAGCTCGTTGGGCAGGAACCGATCGATCACCAGCCTACCTGCGTCATGGAGCAAGCCTGCGAGGAACGCCTCTTCGGGGTCGCGCCAGCCTTTGAGCTTCGCCAGCACGCGCGCGGCGGTCGCCGTCGCCAGCGAATGCTGCCAGAACGCCAGCCGATCGAACCGTTTGGACGCCCCACGCACGGAGGTCATCTGCTGATATGCCTGTCCGACCACGACGGAGCGCACGGCGGACAGTCCCATCACCGAAATCGCCTGCGAGACGGTCTTGATTTTGCCCGGTGCGCCGTAATACGCGCTGTTCGCGCTCTTGAGCAGTTTGGACGCCAACCCCGCGTCGCGCTCAATCAGCGCGCCTATCTGCCGCGGCGAGGCGTTCGGATTATCCACCAGCCGCAGCACCTGACTGGTTACCTGGGGCAACATCCCCAGCCCCGGCGTACGCGCCACCCGAATTGCCAGTGCGCTCAGTTCCATCGTCTCCGCCTCCAGCAGGGATATTCCATACTCGCGGGCGTAATTGCCCCCGAAAATTCAGTATAATAGAATGGGAGACGGGGATGTCGTTGGCGACATTGCTGGAGTGGTGGAACTTCGTCTTTGCGCTGCCCCTGGCGGTGGGAGGCGTGTTGCTGGTCGGGCTGGCGCTGTCGGGACTGATTGACCTCGGCGGCGAGGAGGGCGATTCCGACCATGCGGACGCCGAGGTCGACCATGCGGGGGAACTGCACGGCGACGCGGCGGACGCTGACCATGCGACGGACAGCGACGGGCACACAGTCGCCAAGACGCACCTCACCAGCCACGACGACCACGCCGACGCCGAGAAACCGCTCTGGCTTAAGGCGTTGAACCTGTTCGGAATCGGCATGGGACTGCCCCTGTCGATGGGCGTCCCGCTGCTGATGATGCTGTGGGGCGCGGTGGGGCTGATTGGCAACCGCCTGCTGGAGCCGCTGCTGCAAATACCCGCGTTGTTTATGCCGCTCTCGGCGGGCGCAGCGCTCTTTACGATGGCGCTCACGGGACGCACCGCAGGGCTTCTCATTCGGCGCGTGCTGCGCGACGAGGCGCCCGCCGTCGTCGACAAGTACGGACTCATCGGCAGTACGGGGCGCGCCGTGTACGAAATCACCGCGGAAGGCGGAGTCGCCCATGTGCGCGACCGACACGGCAACCTGCACCGAATCGTGTGCCGCGCCGCGCCGGGCGAACCCACCATCCCCGCCGATACACCCATCCTCGTCGCCCGCTACGACGAGCAGACCCACCTCTACTGGGTGGAGCGCAACCCGCTCGAACTGCCCGACGATTCGACTGAGGTACACTCCTCAGCGCACCATCAAACACTCGGGGGACAAGCTTAAGTCGGAGGAGAGACGATGCATAGCTGGTTCATACTGATTGGCTTGGCGTTGATGCTGCTCGCAGGCTTTGGCGGCAGCGTGCTTGGCAACGCATGGGGACCCATCCAGCAACTGGTCTCGCTGGCGATGGGCGCCGTGCTGCTGGTGATGGGGTTCATCTTCCTGATGATTTCCAAGTTCTATGTGCGCCCGTCCGCGAATATGGCGTATGTGCGCACGGGGTTCGGGGGACGACGCGTCGTGCTGGACGGCGGCGCGCTGGTGTTCCCGTACCTGCATACCCTCGTGCCCGTCTCGCTGGAGACCATGAAACTCGAAGTCGAGCGCAAGGGACCCGACGCGCTCATTACCCGCGACAACCTGCGCGTGGATGTGAAAGCCGAGTTCTACATCAAGGTGCAGCCCGAAGTGGACGCCATCCTGAACGCCGCGCGCTCGCTCGGCGACAAATCGGTCAACGCGCAGTCCGTCTCGCAACTCGTGTTCGAGAAGCTCGTCTCCGCGCTGCGCAGCGTGGCGGCGACCAAAGACCTGGTGGAGATTCACGCCCAGCGCGACGCCTTCGCCAGCGGCGTGCAGCAACTGGTGCGCTCCGACCTCGAACAAAACGGGCTGACGCTGGAGTCGGTGACCATCTCGCGCCTGGATCAGACCTCGCAGGAGCTGCTCTCAGACAACAACATCTTCGACGCGCAGGGCAAGCGCAAAATCACCGAGATTACGCAAGCCGCGCTGGTGGAGCGCAACCGCCTCGAACAGGAGGCGCGCCGCGAAATCACGCTCAAAAATGTGGAGACCCAGAAGGAGATTCTGGAGCTGGAGCGTCAGCGCGCGGAGGCGGAAGCCGCCCAGCAAGCCGAAGTCGCCAAAGTGCAAGCCGAGAAGCAGCGCGAGGCGGACACCTACAAAATCGAGCAGCAACGCCAGGTGCAGGAAGCGCAGATTCAACAGGAGCAAGCCGTGCGCGTCGCCGCCATCGAACGCGACCGCCTGCTGCTACTGCGCCAGCAGGAGCTGCAGAAGACGGACATCGACCGCGAGAAAGCCGTTGAGCTGGCGCAACGCGAGAAGGAGATTGCCGTCGCCGAAGCGGAGCGCCAGCGCGCCGAAGCCGAAAAGCAAGCCCTGGAGGCGCAGGCGGAGCGCGAACGCGCCAAGCAGCAGGTGATTACCGTCGAGCAAATCGCCGCCGCCGAACGCGAGGCGCAGTCCAAGCTCATCGCCGCCAAACAGCAGATTGAGCAGGAGCGCATCAAGCGCGAGACCGATGTGCAGGTCAACGCCTTCGCGGAGGTGAAACAAGCCGAAGCGCAGAAGCAGGCGGCGGAGCTGGAGGCGCAAGCGATTCTTACCCGCGCCGAAGCCGAAGCCAAAGCCCGCGAACAGGTCGCCCGCGGCGAGACCGCCGTCAAGATGGTCGATGTGAACATCGCCCGCGAGCAGGTCGAGGTCGAACGCGCCCGTGTGGAGGTCGAACGCCAGGCGCTGGAGTATCGTCAGACCTACAGCGAAGCCGCGCTCAAGTTCGAACTCGAAAAGTTCCGCATCGAGGCGCAGCGCGATGTGCAGGTCGAGCTGGCGCGCGCGATCGGCGAGTTCATGAGCCGCGGCACGATGAACATCTTCGGCGACCCCGAAACGCTCGCCCGCATGACCGAGCAGTACGCCCGTGGGCTGGGGCTGGGCATGGCGATCGACGGCGCGCTGTCGGGGCTACAAGCCGTCGGCGACGGGAACGGCAAGCTCGGCGAGATGGCGCAGCAACTGATGAGCATCGCCCAGCGCATCGGCGCGGGGCGCATGCAGGCGCAGACCGACGCCGCCCAACCTGTCGACCAGAAGGGTGAGTAGACACTGCCTATCGGGGGCGCAGACTCAACCGTCTGCGCCCCCTGCCTGCCTACAGGCGAACCTGTGTGTGGTGGGTAGCCTGTATACCAATTACGCAGTCAGTGTTCGCCAATCGTATCCATCCGTGAGGTTCTTGAAGGGATAGGTTTCTTGCACTCTACCTGTAGAAAAGACGACTTTCTGAGTCTTGTTGACTGGCGCTCCCATTCTTTGCGAACGAATAGCTTTAGCCGTTGGACACAAGCATCTCGTCCACTATGTTGTTTGTCTGCTTTTTTATATCGCTTCTCAGTGGGCAATTAGTCGCGTTGTAACCGTACAGCGTACCTCGTAAGGATTGCAGCAGGAGTCGCGCCGCATGGAGTGAAGCATGCCCTTGCGAGGAGGCATCCCATGGGAGACTACACGCCGAAGCCAGAGCATAAGTTCACTTTTGGGCTGTGGACAGTGGGCAATATCGGGCGCGACCCGTTTGGCGAGCCGGTGCGCCCGCGCATTCCCCCAACGCGCATCGTGCAGAAGCTGGCGGAGCTGGGCGCGTGGGGCGTGAACCTGCACGACAACGACCTCGTGCCCATCGACGCGACGCCCGCCGAACGCGACCGAATCGTGCGCGAGTTCAAGCAAGCCCTCGACGACCACAACATGCGCCTGGTGATGGGCACGACCAACCTGTTTTCGGACCCTGCCTTCAAAGACGGCGCGTTCACCAGCAACGACCCGCGCGTGCGCGCCTACGCCCTGCAGAAATCGATGCACGCCATCGACCTCGCCGTCGAGCTGGGCGCGGAGATTTATGTGTTCTGGGGCGGGCGCGAGGGCACAGAAACCGACGCCGCCAAAGACCCCGTGCAGGCGCTGCAGTGGTACCGCGAGTGCATGAACTTCCTGATTCACTATGTGAAAGAGCAGGGCTACCGCCTCAAGTTCGCGCTGGAGCCGAAGCCCAACGAGCCGCGCGGCGACATCTTTTTGCCCACTGTCGGCGCGATGCTGGCGTTCATCGAGACGCTGGACGACCCCAGCATGTGCGGCGTGAACCCCGAAGTGGCGCACGAACACATGGCGGGGCTGAACTTCACGCACGCCGTCGCGCAAGCCATCGAGCGGGGCAAGCTGTTCCATATCGACCTGAACGCGCAGAAACTCACGCGCTACGATCAGGACTTCCGCTTCGGCGCAGAGGACATCAAGGGCGCGTTTTTCCTGGTGAAGCTGCTGGAAGACAACGGCTACGACGGACCGCGCCATTTTGACGCGCACGCCTACCGCACCGAAGACGAGGAGGGCGTGTGGGCGTTCGCGCGGGGCTGTATGCGCACCTACCTGATTCTCAAGGAGAAGGCGGAGCGGTTCAATCAGGATCCTGAGATTCAGGAGCTGCTGGCGCAGATTCGGCGGTGGGATGTCGAGCTGCAGGAGCGGATGCGCTACTCGCGGGAGAACGCGGCGTGGCTGAAAGCGCACGCCTTCGACCGCGCGGCGCTGGGCGCGCAGGGCTACCAGTACGAACGGCTTGACCAGCTCACGATGGAGCTGCTGCTGGGCGTGCGGTAGGGACTAACACCCCGCGCCGAAGTTGAACAGCACCTGCAGAAGGTCAGCGTCGTCCACCACGCCGTCGCGGTTCACATCCGCCTGCGGGGCGCTCGAGCCAAACGCGAACAGCACCTGTAGCAGGTCGGCGTCGTCAATCGCGCCGTCCTGATTTAAATCGCCCGCGATCAGGCTGAAGTTCAGCGTTGTGAGGTCGCTGAGCGTCGCGCTGGTTTGCCTGCACAGCCAGACGCCGCTGGGCGTACTGACGCGCACTGTCGCCGCCCCGACAAGCGTCGTGTCGAACGCGAAACTTCCCCCCGCGCCCAGCGTCAGGTTCACCGTCTCCTGCTGGCTGCCCGCCTGCAGGGTGAAGCGCACGGGGACGCCCGCAGGATTCGCAACGCCCTCCAGCGCGACCTGCCCCTGTACGCGCACGGGGCTGACCGTCAGCGTGCTGTTCACGAACGACGCCGCGTAGGTCGAATCGCCATCGAACTCCACCCGCATCGTCTGATTGCCCAGCGGCAGGCTGAGCGGGAGCGTGTACGCAAGGCTCGCTGTGCCCTCGCTGTTGGTGGTCGCCGCGCCAACAATAGCATCGTTGACCTTGAAGGTGAGCGTGCGCCCTGCAAGCGGCGCGTTGTCCAGCGTCTGGCGGAGCGTCGCCTGCAGCGTGAGGGTCTGCCCGCGCCTGCCGCTGGCGACGGGCGCGCTGAGCGTTGTCGAGCGGCGCACCTGCATTGCCCCCGCGAACACGCGGTCGTCCACCATGAAGTCGCCCGTGTTGATCGTGTTGCTGTTGTTGCGGTCGTACCACAGCGCGGTCAGCACATCGTAGGTTCCCGCTGTCGCGTCGCTGGGCACGAGGAAAAAGCGCGAGCGGTTGTTCGCGCCTTCCACCAGACTCACCTTCAGGTCGCGCGAGGGGTCGGAAATCCACGCGCCCGTACCCAGCCGAATGGACGCGCCCAGAATCACCTGAAAGTCATGGGTGGCGTTCACTGTGTAGCCCAGCAGCGCCTGCACGCCCGTGCGCACGGGGTTCGGGCTGACCAGCAGGTTCGCGACGGTTGCAACGCCGCCCTGCACCAGCTGATAGCCGCCGGGCGCGTAGTAGTGGCTGAGGATTTGCTGCCAGTTTTTCGTGCCGTACCCGTGCAGGGGCGCGCTGTTGCTGCACGCCTGACTGCTGCTCAGGCGTCTGCCCGTCGCCCAGCGCGCCGAGCCCCACTGGCACAGCCCGCGCCCGTGCCCGAAGGTGGCGAACCCAGCGCACACGGGGTCGGCAATGCAGGGCCAGCTGCTGCCCGTGCCCGAATAGCCGTTGCCACAGCCTGCGTTGTTGTTCTCGGCGGAATACTCCGAGCGGGCGATGTTGCCCGCACTGGTGAGCAGCACATAGCGCGTGGTGGCGTCCACCGCCGCGTTGCCGTTGCTGCTCTGGTTGCCCGTGAACACCTGGCAGGAGGTGGAATCGCAGATGTCGTAGCTGCTGTTGATGGGCGTGTAGACGAACGAGACGCCGTAGCTGCGCACGGCGACCGCGCCCGCCTTCAGCGACTCCATCCCCGCGGGCGGGCTTTCGCTGCCGAAGCGCACATTCCCCCAGCAGGCGTACCACTCGCTGGTAATCACGCCCTTGCAGTAGGTATCGATGGTGTAGACCTCCACACCGCCGGGGCAGTTGGTGCGTGAGGTGCAGTTGCGTCCGACCTTAATGTATTTGGGCAGCACAATCGGTGCGGGCGCGGCGGGGCTGAACTCGTTGCCCATCTCCACAGGCGTTTCGGGCAGCGGCGCCGACTTGGGCGCGTCGCACTCCTCGCAGGGCTGTTTCGGCGCGTCTTCGCGGTGGCGCGGGGAACGCATGTCGCGCGATTCCAGCCCTGCCCCCGCCGCCATCGTCAGGCGATAAATCCAGTCGCCCTCGCTCCACAGCGCCACTTTTTCCAGCAACAGCGTGCGATAGCCAGTTTTCTCCAGCGCGAGGGTTGCATAGGGCTGCGCCGCGCCCTGCAGGTCGCGGATAGGGAACTGCAACAGGAACATGCCGCTGGCGTCGGTTTCCGTCGCGCCCGCGTGGTTCAGCGCACGCACCTGCACGCCCGCCAGCGGCTGCCCCGTCTGCTCGTCCGTGATGAAACCGACTACAATCATGTGGTTCGGCTTGCGCAGCGACCACAGATAGCGCCAGTCCGCCTCGCGCGGCGGCGTGAGCGGATCCAGATAGAACCGATACGGCGGCATGTCGGGGCGCACAGTAAGCGTGATTCCAGCCGCCAGATAGCCCTCGCAGGTAGCATAGAGCGCGTACTCCCCCGCTGGAAGCAGCGTCTGCAGTCGCCCATCGGACTGCGAGCGGAAAGTGTAGACCTGTCCTGTCGCCTGCTCGGTGAGCATGACCTCTGCTATCAGCGCTTTGCCAGAGACCGAATCATAAAACCGCAAGTCCAGCCATTCCTGCGCGGGCGTTATGCCAAGAAGTACCCACGCCATCAGCGCGCCCAGAAACCCTTTCAACGCCATAGCTCTATTATAGCCCATGCTGGTCTCCCTGCGCCACTGGGTACAATCTACTCCTGATGGCGATTCGCGTCAGGTTGGGGCAGGACGAGGTGCAGGTGGAGCCGGGCGGCTCGGCGCAGCTGGTGGCAGTGGTGCGCAACGAAGGCGACGCGCCCGATCAGGTGGCTCTGGAGGTGGAAGGCGTCGATGCGGAGTGGTGCGCCATCCCCATCCCCTCGTTCGCACTGGCGCCCGGCGAGGAGGTGCAGGAGCGGATTCTGATTCGCCCGCCGCGCAGTACGGAGAGCCGCGCGGGAACCTATCCCGTGCTGGTGCGCGCGCGCTCGCTGGAGAACGGGGGCTCAGGCGTCGCGCAAGCCAGCGTCGTTATCCGCCCCTACAGCATGCTCACGCTGGACATCCTCCCGAAGCGCGGCGTCGTTTCACCCGTGCGCAAACGCGCGCCTTACGAACTCACCATCGCCAACTACGGCAACACCGAGCAGACCGTGCAGCTCCATGTGTCCGACCCCGAAGATGAGGTGGTGTTCGAGCTGGAGCGCGAGCGCACGCTGCTGGCGCCGGGCGAGACGCAGAGCGTGCTGGTGTACGCCCAGCCGCGCCGCATGCCGACTCTGGCGAACCCCGCGCTGTTCAGTTTCACCGCAACGGCGCGCAGCGTGGAAGACCCCCTGCGCTCAACCTCTGTGCAGGCGCAGCTGGAACGGCGCGGGCTGGTCAGCCCGCTTGTGCTGGGCTTTCTGGCGGTGCTGGGGTTGGTGCTGGCGCTGTGGGCGTACACGCGCCCGCTGCCCGTCGCCATCGAGGAGTTCGCCGCCGAGCCTGCACAAATCACTGCGGGCGAGACGACCACCCTGCGCTGGATGGTGCGCAACGCCGAGAAGGTGCTGATCGAGCCTGGACTTGGCGAGTTTGACCCGAACCAGACGCGCTCGGTACAGGCGCAACCGCAGACCACCACCACCTACCGTCTGATTGCTCGCAACCGCTACGGCGAGCAGATGCGCGAGGTGGTCGTGATTGTGCAGAACGCGCCCGAACCGCCCGCGCCCGTGATTAGCCGATTCTACGCCGAGCCGCCCCAGATTAAACGCGGCGAATCGGTGCTGCTGCGCTGGGAAGTGAAGCATGCGACTGAACTCATCCTTACCCCGCCCGGCGGGCAGAAGTTAGACCCCGCGATGCCGGGCGTCGAGCATCGCCCCTCGCGCACCACCGAGTACGAACTCATCGCGCGGAACGCAACGGGCAAATCGGTGAGCAAGCGCATCACAGTCGAGGTGCTGGACCCCTCGCAGGCGCAGATTCTGAGTTTCACCGCGCAAGCCGAACAGATTGCTGCTGGCGAGAGCGTCGCTCTGCGCTGGGAGCTGGTGAACGCAGTGCGCGCCGAAATCGATAACGGCGTCGGGCGCATCGACCCCAAACAGGGCGAAGTGAGCGTATCGCCTGCGGCAACGACGACCTACACCCTCACCGCCTACGACTCGGAAGGACGCCCCGCGCAGGCAAAACTCACGATTACCGTCGAGCCGCGCCCCGAAACGACTGGCGAAACGCCGTGAGTGGACACCCCTTAACCATTCCTTAACGCGCTATCCCCGATAATATCTACGCTCGCTCAGGAGATAACCGCTTGAGCGAGTTTTTGGATTCGGTGAGACCATTATCGAGCTTTTCTCGAAAGGTCGCAACGCCGATGTTTCTCAATCTACCTTTAAGGAGGCAGAGGATGAATCGTACATGGAGGTTCTACCTGGCAACTCCGATCGTGAGTTGCATGCTGATTGGCTTTATGGGACAGGCATTGGCGAACGAGGGTGTATCAGGCGCGGCAGCAGGTCGCCCTGCAGGCGTTAGCGCGAAACAACAGGACACGCAACGCCTGCAAGAGCTGCAGCAGCGCATCGAGCAGCTGCAGGCGCAGCTGGAGTCGTTGCAACGCGAGATGGAAGAGGTGCGCCTCTACATCGAGGAACAATCGCAGGAGACCATCCCCGTCATCCAGACGAACCTTGCAGAAGCGCTTCGTGTCCGTCCGGGCAACTATATCCAGTTCCAGTGGTTCGACTCGCAGGAGAACCGCGCCAACGAAGGGTTCCAGCTACGCCGTTTCCGAGTCAGCCAGACGAATGTGCTGGATCCGCGCACTCAGATGCGTCTGGCGTTCGATGTCTCCACCGGGTCGCAGCGCATCTCGGCGGAGCTGCGCGACGCGCAACTCGTCTGGGACATCGAGCCGACGGTCGAGCGCGTGGGCGTTCAACTGCTGGCAGGTCAGCAGCCGTTGCCGCTGGGCTACGAACTGGAGCGTTCCTCCGGCGAGCGCGAACTGCCGGAGCGGGCGTTGTATAACCGCACGATGTTCGCTGGTGAGCGCGGGCGCGGCGCATTCCTGCGCTACGGGCTGGGCAATAACGCCTTCGCGCACTTCGGTCTCTGGAACAGCCTCACCTTTCAGGACCCGCAGCAGACGAGCGCGAACACCTTCGGTAATCTGGGCAGCACGCTTGCGTGGCACGCAGGGTTCCGCTACTACACGCTCACCTACGAGTGGGGCGTGTCGGGCTTCTTCGGTAAGCGACCAGGCTTCAGCTTCAACGACCCCAGCACCAACCAGCCTGTGCAGGTACCCAGCGTGAACCGTGAGTTTATCTTTGTGGACGCCACACTGCTTGATGCGCTTGTGGAAGGGCTCACCCTGCGCGGCGAGTTGATGCTGGGCAAAGACCGCGTGCCAACCACACGCACCGTCAGTGGGGTTACCGTCCCGCGCTTCACCCGGTCCACGAACATCCTGGGCTACCAGATTCAGGGCACTTACCGCCTGAACTACCGCAACTTCCTGACCGTGCGCTACGATGTGTTTGACCCCGACACAGGACGCGGCGGCGACAGCACACGCACCTGGGGATTCGCCTACAGCTACTTTATCAATCCCGCTGTGCGCCTGACCGCTGCGTATGAAATCCCCGACGAAGAGGGAACAGAGGTCCGCAACAACCAGTGGACCCTGCGCATTCAGTACCGCTACTAATCTGGAGGGAGCGAACGATGAAAAACTACACACTGGCAATCAGTCTGGGCGCTTTGATTACGCTGGCGAGCGTTGCTGCTGCGTATACGCTGAATCAGCGAAGCATCACCGTCAAAGGCTCCGACACGATGCTGATTCTGAATCAGCGCTGGGCGGAGGCGTATGGGCGTGTGAATCCGAATGTGAGCGTCTCGGTGACGGGCGGCGGCTCGAGCATCGGCATTAACGCGCTCATCAACGGCGTGACCGACATCTGCGCTTCCTCGCGCCCGATGCGCAAGTCGGAGATTGACCGCGCGCGCAGCCGCGGCGTCGTGGTCAACGAGATTCCCGTCGCCCTCGATGGGCTGGCAATCTGCGTGAACGAATCGAACCCGATCGACTCGCTCACTGTGGATCAGGTGCGCCGCATCTACATCGGGCAGATTACCAACTGGCGTCAGGTGGGCGGTCCCGATTTGCCGATTGTGGTGTTCAGCCGCGACAGCAATTCGGGCACCTACGGGTTCTTCCAGCAAAATGTGCTGCGGAACCAGAATTGGGGGCGCGGCGTGCGCTTTATGCCCTCCACCAGCGAGGAGGGGCGTGAAGTCGCCCGCACGCCGGGCGGCATCGGCTACGGCGGCGTGGCGTACTTCAAGAACCGCCCCGGACTGAAGATACTCAAAATCGCCGCGAAAGAAGGGGACACTGCCTATGCGCCGACCGAAGAGAATGTGCGCACCCGCAAGTACCCCATCTGGCGGTTCCTCTACTTCTACACCAACGGCAGACCGCGCGGCGAGGTCGCCCAGTTCATCGAGTGGGTGCGCTCCAAAGAGGGACAGTCGCTGGTGGAAGAGGTGGGCTACTATAGCCTGAACCCCTGAAACGGTTCGGTGGGGGGCAAGTCGCCCCCCGCCACCTGCACATCGGCTTATGTGGCGCATCCGACTGTTTGATACCCTCGTGCAAGCGGCGACCTGGGCCGCAGGGGGACTTCTCCTGCTCACTATCGTCGCCGTGTTCTACTACCTGTTCACCGAGTCGCACTATGCGTTTCAGCGCCATTTCCCCTTCGGTTTTCGCGTCGCGCTGCAGCCGCCTGACAGCGAGTACCGCGACGAGGTCTCGATGGACCCGACCGCCAGTCTGCTGGCGACTCATCGGGAGGGTACCGACGAGCTGGACGACGCGGAAGACATCACGCGCCTGCCCGCGCCCGAAGAGCTGATGGCGATGCAGTCGCTGGTTACAGCGACCGTACAGACCAGCGATCCCAACCAGCTGCGTGCGGACGCGCTCTTCCGCGACTGCATGCGCGCCCCCAAACGTGCCGAGCAGGGTGAACGGTTCCTGCTGCTGGCGTTCGCGCTGCCGAACTATGCTGGCGACAGGATGGTGCTGGCGTGGGAGCCAGATGTCTCCTTTGACCCCGCCTACTGCCCTTATGCGTTGACCCTGCGACTCATCCGTGCGCCTCAGGGCGTCCAGATAGACCCCATCGAGATCGACCTGCGCCGTCAGCCGAAGGGCCATATCGAACTCCCTCTCTGGAAAGCGCGCACACAGGATGAGTGGCTGCAGGGCTATCTGTTCGAGCTGGAGGCGCGCCCGACGACCTCCACCACGATGGCGACACTCCAGCAGTTTCTCAGGTCGGACTGGGCGCCCACGATTCTGTACGCGCGTTTTGGCATGTTGCCTCTGCTGCTGGCGACTTTGTTAATTACGCTCCTCTCAGTTGCGCTGGCGACCCCACTGGGGATAGCGGCGGCGGTGTATCTGAGCGAGCAGGCGTCGCCGCGCATCCGTGAATGGTTCAAGCCGATTCTGGAGATACTGGCGTCGATTCCCACGGTGGTGCTGGGGTACTTTGGCGTGATGCTGATTGCGCCCGCACTGCAACGGATGTTCGGCGAGGCGCTCCAGCTCAGTTCAGGGCGCGGCTTGCTGGCGACCGCGCTGATAATGACGGTGTTCATCTTGCCGACCGTGATTTCGCTTTCGGAAGATGCGCTGCGCGCCGTGCCCAACAGCCTGCGCGAAGGCGCAGAAGCATTAGGGCTGACGCTGGCGGAGCGTGTCCGACTGGTACTGCTCCCCGCTGCAAAGAGCGGCCTGATTGCCGTGGCGCTGCTGGCGACGGCGCGCGTGATGGGCGAGACGATGATTGTCTGGATCCTCAGCGGCGGCACGCCCACAATGCCCGATTTCAGCTCGCCTGTCGCCGCGCTGGGCACTCTGGTCAAACCGACGCGCGGCATCCCCGATACAATCGCCATCGAGATGGGCAATGTGGAGTTCGAAAGCCCGCACTATGGGCATCTGTTCCTGCTGGGGCTTGTGCTGTTCGTGCTGACACTGGGGATTAACCTGCTTGGGTTTGCGTATCGGAAACGAGCGCAGGTGTCGCTATGATGGATACTGTTCGTTCGGGCATGGCGCGTGCAGGAGGCTGGGAGTCGCTGGCGGCGCAACGGGACGCGCGCCGCGCACGCACAAACGCGCTCCTTATGGGCGCGTTCGGCGCGGTAGGGCTGGCGACCGTGCTGCTGGTGCTGGCGCTGGTGGCGATAATCACTTATCACGGCGCGCCGACTCTCAGCTGGGAGTTCCTCACGCAGCCGCCGCGCGAAGGCATGTCGGCTGGAGGCGTGGGTCCGATGATTTTCGGCTCTGTGTTGTTGATGCTGGGCGCGTTTTTGATGGCGACCCCACTGGGCGTGTTCGGCGGCGTCTGCCTGGCAGAGTATGGCGAGCGCAGCCGTCTGATGCGTCTGATGCACGCCAGCGTCGCCGCGCTTGCAGGCACGCCCCCAATCGTGTACGGACTGTTCGGGCTGGCGATTTTCGTGTTGAAGTTCCATTTCGGCGTGAGCCTGCTCGCTGGCTGGTGTACGCTCACCCTGTTCTGCGTGCCCTCGATTGTGCTGATTACCGAGTCTGCGCTCAAGACTGTCCCCGCTGCGCTGACCGACGGCGGGTTGGCGCTGGGGCTATCGCGCTGGCAAACGCTCTGGCGTATTGCGCTGCCCTATGCGCTGCCGGGCATTCTCACGGGAGTCATCCTGTCGCTAGGGCGCGCCGTCGGCGAAGCCACGCCCGTGCTGTTTACTGCCAGCGTCTATTATTCCACTGCAGAGACGACGCTCAGCTGGGAGACTTTGCGCCAGCCTGTCGCGAATCTGCCCTACTACCTCGCGGAAGGCTACCGTCAGCCCGGCGTCGTGCCTGAACGGCTCATCTGGGGCGCGTGCCTGACCCTGATTCTCCTGACGCTCCTGCTCAACGCAGGCGCGATTCTCGTGCGCTACCGCATGCGGAGGCGATATCTATGATGGCTACGATGGCGATTCCTCAACAGAAGACGGCGATAGAAACGATAGACCTCTCTGTGGCGTACAACGGCAAGCCCGCGCTGCGCGGGGTCAGTCTGGCGTTTCCTGAAAACGCCGTGACCGCGCTGATCGGTCCCAGCGGATGCGGCAAGAGTACCCTGCTGCGCGCCCTGAACCGCATGAACGACCGAATCCCCAACGCGGAGATGACTGGCAGGGTGCTGCTCAAAGGCAGGGACATCTACGACCGACGGATTAACCTCACACGCCTGCGGCGTGAGGTCGGGATGGTGTTCCAGAAGCCTAATCCGTTCCCGATGAGCATTTTCGAGAATGTCGCGCTGGGTCCGCGTCTGCACTACGGTCTGCGTGGGCGCGCCCTGCAGGAGGTTGTGGAAGACGCTCTGCGCAAAGCCGCGCTCTGGGACGAGGTGAAAGATGAACTCAGTAAGAGTGGATTGGCGCTGTCAGGCGGGCAGCAGCAGCGGCTCTGCATCGCTCGTATGCTCGCTGTGCAGCCCCAAATCCTGCTGATGGACGAGCCGTGCAGCGCGCTGGACCCTATCAGCACCCAGAAAATCGAGGAACTCATCACCGAGCTGGGCAAGCAATACACCGTGATTGTGGTCACGCACAATCTCCAGCAGGCGGCGCGCATCAGCCACTACACAGGCTTCCTGATGTACGGCGAGGTCGTTGAGTGGGGCGAGACCCGGCAACTTTTTGAACGCCCTGCGCGCGCGGAGACCGAAGACTACATTCACGGGCGATTCGGATAGCTGTCCGTCCCCGTCGGGTATACTCTACGGTCGATTCCAGATATAGAGGAGGCAACCGATGGCAACAACCTACTCAATCAAGGCGGAACCGCGCACTTTGTTAGGCAAGAAGGCGAGAAAACTGCTCCGACAGGGGCGCGTGCCAGGGGTGGTGTTCCGCTCCAACGGCGAATCGACGCCCGTGCAGTTCGACGAGCGCACGCTGGGGCGTGTGCTGCATCACGCGGGCACGACGCACCTCATCGAGGTGGAGTTGAACGGCGAGCGGCTCAACACCCTGCTGCGGGAGGTGGACCGCGAACCCATCACGGCGCGCATCCGCCATGTGAACCTGTGGGCGATGGCGATGGACGAACCCATCGAGACCGAAGTGCCCATCGTGCTGGAGGGCGAGTCGCTCGCGCTCAAGTCGGGCGGCGTGCTGATTCACCCCGTCGAGAAGCTGCGCGTGAAGTGTCTGCCGACGCGCATTCCTGAGGCGATTCATGTGAACCTTGCCGCGCTGGAGAACTTCGGCGATTCGATTCACCTGCGCGACATCCAGCTGCCGCCGGGCGTGCAGGCATTGGACGACCCCGATGTGACGATAGCGTCGGTCGCCGCGCCGAAGACCGCCGAGGAGCAGGAGGCGGAAGCCGCCGCCGAAGCCGCGAGCGAGGAGTAATCCCCGCCGCGCGCCTACCGCTTCGACCACTGCTCCAGCATCTGCAGGGCGCGCGTGCGACTCGCGTCCAGCGGCTCCTGCGGGTAGGGGTAGGTTTTGCCCAACTCCACGCCCGCCTGACGCAGCACATGCGCGGGCGCTTCCCACGGCGCGTGGATGTATTCCGTCGACAGGTTCGACAGCTCAGGTACCCACTGGCGCACATACGCGCCGTCGGGATCGAACTTGCGTCCCTGAATCACGGGGTTGAAGATGCGGAAGTAGGGCGCGGCGTCTGCCCCACAGCCGGAAGTCCACTGCCAGCCCAGCACATTGCTGCCCGGGTCGGCGTCCACCAGCGTGTCCCAGAACCACGCCTCGCCCAGCCGCCAGTGGTGGAGCAGGTTTTTGGTGAGCCACGAGGCGACAATCATGCGCGTGCGGTTGTGCATCCAGCCGATGCGCCAGAGCTGGCGCATGCCCGCGTCCACCATCGGGATGCCCGTGCGCCCCTTCGTCCACGCCTTATACGCAGGCGTGGCGACCTCCGTCCATGGGAACGAATCGAACTCGGCGCGCAGGGCGCGGGACTGGGTGTGCGGATGGTGGTACAGAATATGGTACGCGAACTCGCGCCAGCCGACCTCGCGCAGGAAATGCTCCACGCCTTTGGTCCACCTGCCTCTGCTGTGGTGCAGGGTCATATGCCAGATCTGGCGCGGGGTAATTTCGCCGTGCTGCAGGTGGGGCGACAGGCGCGAGGTGGCGTCCAGATCAGGGCGGTCGCGCAGCGCGTGATAATCCTCCACGGCGTTGCGCAGGAACCACTCCAGCCGCCGATGCGCTGCCGCCTCGCCCACCTGCCATGTCTCGCGAAAGCCCGCCGCCCAGTCGATTGTGGGCAGCAGCCCCAGCGACTCCAGCGGCTCCGAAGCGGGCGTTTGCGCAGGCGCGTGCAGGGTATCCGGCGCAGGCAGCGGCTCCGGCACATCCACCACCTGCAGCATCCGCTTCCAGAAGGGCGTGAACACTGTGTACGACTGCCCAGAGTCGGTGCGCACGCCGTTGGGGTCGTGCAGCAGGTAGCTGGGGAACTCGCGCGTCTCGATGCCCCGCGCGCGCAGGGTCTTGTGAACGCGCTCGTCCCGCGCCCACAGCTGCGGCTCGTAGCGTGTATTCCAGTATAACGCGTCCGCGCCCGTCTCGGTGAGAATCTGCTCCAGCACGGGCAGGCTCTGCGCCGCGCGGCGAATCACCAGCCGCACACCCCGCTGCTGGAGCGACCCCTCCAACGCCTGCAGGGAATGGTGCAGCCACCACTGGCGCGCCGCGCCGGGCGCGCGCTCGCCCTGCTCTTCAGGCGCGTAGATGAACACCGGCACAACCGTGCCCCGCTGCGCCGCATAATACAGCGCGGGGTTGTCCGCAATCCGCAAATCACTGTGAAACCAGACAACGGTCGTTTTCATAGGGGAACCTCCATAGAGTCTATTCAGATAGTCGCTTCTGAAGGCGCTGGATGCCCAGCGACTTGCCCGTAGTGCGGTCCAGATCAATCAGCACGCCGCACACGACTGCCGCGCCTTTGGCGACCTCGCCTCGGGCGGGCATCCCGGTCAGGAATCGGCGGATGGACGGCTCCAGCTCCATGCCGATGGACGAGTGCAACGCGCCGCACATGCCCGCGTCAGTGATGAACGCCGTGCCGTTGGGCAGGATGCGCTCATCGGCGGTCTGCACATGGGTGTGCGTGCCGACGACCGCGCTTGCGCGCCCGTCCACATAGTAGGCGAAGCACGCCTTCTCGGAAGTCGCCTCGCCATGAAAGTCCACAAACACGAACGGCGTCTGCAGCTGGGCGTGAATCTCGTCGAACTTGCGGAAGGGGCAGTCGGCGTCTTCCATAAACACGCGCCCCGCCAGCGAAATGACCGCCAGCGTCCTGTCCAGCACCTCAAAATGCGCGACGCCTTTGCCCGGCGCGAGCGGCGAGTAGTTCGCAGGGCGCACGATGCGCGGGTCGGCGTCCAGAAGGGGGTAGATGTCGTTCTTGTCCCAGATGTGATTGCCCGTCGTGAAGCCTGCGATGCCCAGCGCGAGCAGGTCGTTCATGACAGCGGCGGTGATACCCTTGCCCCCCGCGGCGTTCTCACCGTTGGCTAAGATGATGTCGGGCGCGTAGCGTTCGCGCCATTCGGGCAGCACCTTCGCGACCGCCTGACGCCCCGTGCGCCCCACGATGTCCGCCAGAAACAGAATCCGCACGGGGTAAAGTGTACCTTGCAGGGGAGAGGCTACTGCTCCTGTGCAATCGCGTTGCGCAGCGCGGCGTGCTGCTGGGGCGTCAGTTTGCGTCCCTGCGTGTCGGTGCAGTAGAAGCTGAGCACGGCGCGCCCCGCCCACAGCCCAAAGCGCGCGCTGTGGATGTTCCAGCCGAGTTGCGAGAGCGCGTGCGCCGCGCGATAGAGCGCGCCCAGATCGGGCGCCGTGTGCAGGTCGACGACGGTGTAGGCGTCGGAGGCGTCGTCGTGAATCTGGAGCTGGCTCACGCGCAGGGGCGCGTCGGGGTCTTTGTTGTGTTCCCGCAGGAGGTCGGCGACCGCCTGCTCGCCGCGCAGCACTTTTTGCAGGGCGCGCTCCAGCACGGCGCACTGGTTGGGCAGCAACGGGCGCGAACGCACGGTCAGCCCTAAGGTGTCCAGCGCGACGCGCGGCGCGTCCTCGCGAGTCAGCACCCGCGCCGAGACGACCTCCACATCGTAGGCGTACAGCACGCCCGCGATTTTGCTCAGCAGCCCCGGCTGCGGGTCATCGAAGGTACAGAGCGTCAGCTCTGTGTAGGGCAATTCGGGCGCGTTATGGAACTCGGCGACGGGTCCCTCGCCCGCGCGCACGCGCTCGATATAGTGAATGTGCAGGCTAATCTGCTCCGGGGGCGTGTTCAGCAGATAGCCCGAGGGCATCTGCTCGATGTGTCGGGCGACGAGGGCGTCGGGCAGTGGATGTTTGGCGAGCGCGCGCTGCACTCGCTTGCGCACGGCGGTCAGCGCGGGCGTCTCGTCGGGCAGCCCCTCCTCCAGCGCGCGCATGCTGCGCCGATAGAGTTCCTGCAGGAAGCTCGCCTGCGCCGGAGTCCAGATTCGCTCGCCGACCGCCTGCGTGTCCGCGCAGGTCAGCAGGTACAGCATCCGCAGGCGTTCGGGCGTATCCACGACGCGGGTGAACTCGCGGATGGTCTCAGGCAGGTGCAGGTCGCGCTGGCGGGCGGTCTGCGCCATCAGCAGGTGCTGGCGCACCAGAAACTCCACCTCGTCGACTTCCGCCGCGCTCCAGCCCAGTGCAGGCAGCCACTGGCGCGCTAGATCCGCGCCCGCCTCGGCGTGCGGGCGTGCAGGGTCCTGCTTGCCCGCGTCGTGCAGCAGCAGCGCCATGTAGAGCAGTTCCGGCGCGGCGAGCTGCTCCAGAATCGTGCGCCACAGCGGGTTGCCCTCGCCGCGGGCGTAGCCGTCCAGCAGGCGTATCGCCTGCAGCGTATGTTCGCCGACTGTGTAGTCGTGCGTCGGATCGCCCGCGGGCAGGGTCATCAGCGGCTCGAACGGCGGGAACGCCCAGCCCAGCACGCCGAGCCGCGCCATCGGCGCCAGCACGCGATAGACCTCGCCCGGTCGGCTGAGCAGCTCGCGCAGGGCGTCGCCGACCATGGGCATAGCAGGCGGCGGCGTGTGGGGGAGCGACTCCTCCAGGCGCGCCTCGATTGCGCGGCTCAACCCCAGCTGATACCGTTGCGCCAGCAGGAAACACAGCAGGCGCCATTCGGGCGGCTCGCGTTCCAGCGCGGGCGCGGGCGTAATCTGGCGGTGGATACTGTCCAGCCCGACGCCCAGCACCAGCGGCGCGTTCACGAGGCGCTCAATCGCGCGCTCGGTCAGGCGGGCATGGTCGCCCAGCGCGGCGTAAATCGCGCGCATCAGCGCGGTGCGCTCCATGCCCAGCCGTTCCGCGAGTTCGTTCTGCTTGGCGAGGGTCAGCGTCTCGCGCGCCTCGCCGCTCAGCGCGTGCAGATAGGCGCGGTAGCGTTGCAGGGCGCGTGTGGCGTGTTCAAGCGTCTCGGCTTCCGCAGGCGATAACACGCCCTCAGCAACAAGCGTCTCCAGCGCGTGGTCGTGCGCGACGCCGTAGCGCGCTTCGGTCATCCAGTTCAGCGTGTGGCGGTCGCGCAGCCCGCCGCGCCCCTCTTTCAGGTTCGGCTCCGTGCGCAGGATGCCCTCGCCGAGCTTCGCCCAGCGCGACTGGCACTCGCGATAGCGCTCCAGCGTGAAGCCCGTCGGGTCCAGACTCCGCCAGAAGCGCGTGGTGAACGCCTCGGTCAGCTCAGGGTCGCCCTCAATCGGGCGCATCTCCAGCAGTCCCGTGCGCGTCTTGTGGTCCAGCGCGTCGCAGTCCTCCATCAGGCGGTAGGCGTAGCCAACCTTGAGTTTCGCGTCGGTGTAAAACACCTGCATCATCGCCTGAAACAACCATTTGACCAGCCGCTCGGTGAAGGGGTCGTTTTCCTGCGCGGGCACGAAAGTCAGGTCGATGTCGGAGAAGGGGGCGAGTTCGCGTCTGCCGTAGCCGCCCGTCGCAAACACGGCGAGGGGGCTTCTGGGGGGTGCGGGGGCTTCCTGCGCCGCCTGCGCCCACGCGCGATGATACAGCGCGCGCAGCGTGTTGTCCAGCACGGTCGCGTACTGGCGCATCCACGCCTCGATGGGCGCGTCAGTCGCGAACAGCGCGTCCACCAGATGGCGACGCGCCTGCACCAGCTGCTGCGCAATCGGCTCGTGCGTTTCGGGAACGGCGGCGCGCATCGCAAGGAAGTGTACCCGCCCTCAGGGGCTTGTTAACATCCCCTTAACCGCGCCGCGCGTATAATCTATTCCGTTGAATTACCGATACGGAGGCATCCAATGAAAGGACATACGATTGCGCGCGCGTTGAGCGCGCTGGGCTTGGCGACACTCGTGAGCGCCGCGACGCTGGCGCAGACCCAACTGGCGTTCTGGAACTTCAACGAGTCGAACCCGCTGGACGAAACAGCGATGCTTGCGGCGGATGGCGGCGTCTTCGCCGCGCAGTCGCAAATCTCCATCAGTCTGGCGCAGATTGTCTACGACAATAACGGCACAGGCTTTCGCGGCTCGCCCCTGGATCCGAACAACTCGAGCCACCCGAACCCGCCCAACTGGGCGCTGCAGACCACCACTTACCCTGAACAGGGTCAGAACCCTGGCGAGGCGGGCATCGTGGTCAGCGTGCCCACCACAGGCTACGAGAATATCGTGGTCAAGTTCGATGTGCGCTGGAGCAACACCAGCTCCAAGTTCCTCGCGGTGGAATACACGACCGACGGCGGCGTGAACTGGACTCGCGCGCGCGTGCTGGAGGCGCGCCGCGGCGACCGCTGGCACGGCGACACCGACGCGAGTGGCGGTTACAACGCGCTGGTGGAACTCGACCTGAGCAGCGACGCGGCGGTGAACAACAACAGCCAGTTCGCCTTCCGCGTGGTGACCATCTTCGACCCCAACACGGGTCAGTACACGGCGGCGAACTTCCCTAACAATTCCAGTGCGACCTATGCCTCACGGGGCACGCTGCGCTACGACCTGATTGAGATTATCGGCGACGAGATTGGCGGCGGCGTCGAGGGTGATGTAAACGGCGACGGCTGCGTCGACGACGCCGACCTGCTGATTGTGCTGTTCAACTTCGGCAACGCGGGCGGCGACGGCGACGCCAATAACGACGGCATCGTCGATGACGCCGACCTGCTGATTGTGCTGTTCAACTTCGGTACGGGCTGCTAAGAGCTGTTGCACTAAGTGTCTTTGCACGAGGATTGCGACATGCGCGTGCAGCACCGCCTTTATGGAGTGCGGAAGCGGAGCTTCCGCGAGGCTGAAGCTCCCGCTTCAGCACTCCAAATTACGCGCATGTGCGGACAGGGGAGTCGCTGAAAATTCACTGCAAAGACACTTGAGATTACAACATGAGCGCCGCCCCCCTCTCCCGCCTGCGGGAGAGGGGCTGGGGGTGAGGGTTCGGTTGACGCTTGCAACGCTGAGCAGGCGACCTCGCACCGAGCCAGCATCCATCCAACCCGAGAATTGCCAGAATTGCCTCCTTCCCTCTTGACATTTTGCGCAATTCGATATATAATTGAAACACAGGGAGGCAGGCGGAGTCTATAACGGTAGGGTAGGGAGGTACTCTCCAACTCAGCGGTGCGCTGAGCCACTTCCCTTTCCCGCGTTCAGGATTCCACCCCCAAGCAGGCAATTTCCCCCGAATCTGAGGGAAATTGCCCCCAATCGGCTCGAAAGCTGTCCGGTTTTGGGCGGTTGTTGAGTCTTTAATCGATGGCGGACTCCTCTCATAGGGGGGGCGCGCCGAAAGGAAGGAAGGTGGCTACCATGTACTATGCGGAAAGGACATCGCTGTACGAGGAGCATCAGTTCTTTACAGCGCTGCGCGAGCGGATTGAGCGACTGGTGCGTTGCTATTGCCGCTCCAACGACGATGATGTCGAGGACTTGACTCAGGAGTGCCTGTTGCGCGTCTACAATAACCTGGATAGTCTGCGCGATCTGGACAGGATGGAACCGTGGCTGCGCACGGTGGTGCGGAACGCGGTCTTCACCTGGTACCGTCAGCGCAAACGCGAACAGGAGGTCTACTCGCTGGGACTGGAGCTGGAACACGAATCGGAGCCTTACTCCATCCCTGAAGATGAGTTGTTGCTGTATTTTGTGCTGCAGGAAGCGATGCAGACGCTGTCGGAAAGCGACCGTCAGATGTTTGAGTTGCGTTATGGCGTCGGCTTGAGCTATCGGGAGATTGCCCAGCAGATGGGCGTGAACGAGGAAGCCGTGCGCAAGCGCATCACCCGAGCGCTGGCGCGTCTGAAAGCCCATCCGATTATCCAATCGATAATTACGGAAGGTGGCTGATATGACCTGTAGGCGAGCCATGGAGTTGATGGAGTCCCACATTATGGGTGATCTTGCGCCCGAGCTCGCCGAGCAACTGGAAACGCACATGAGGCAGTGCGACGCATGCCAGCGTCGCTACGAGGAGCAGAAGCGGCTGATAGGGCTGTTGCAACGGATGTTCGCGACGAAGCGACGGTTCGCCTGACGGCGCGCGTGTGTCTGCCCTATGCCGCCGCGCGCTGCTGGCGATTCGCGAGGCTAATCTCGCGAATCATGCGCAGCTCCTCCTCGGGAATCTCGAGGAACAGTTTGACCATTTCGGGGTCGAACTGCTGTCCGGCGCAACGGATGATTTCCTCGCGCGCCTGCCCGAACGAGAGCGCTTTGCGGTAGGGGCGGTCGGAGGTCATCGCGTCCAGTGTATCGGCGATGGCGAAGATACGCGCGCCCAGCGGGATGGCTTCACCTGCCAACCCATAGGGATAGCCCTGTCCGTCCCAGCGTTCGTGGTGATGCAACACGATGGGCGCGGCAGGGCGCAGCGCGTCAATTTTCATACACATGCGGTAGCCAATCACCGGATGCTGTTTCATAATCTCCCACTCTTCAGGCGTCAGGGGACCGGGCTTATACAGGATGCTGTCGGGTACGCCGATTTTGCCGATGTCGTGCAGCAGCGCGCCCAGCTCAATCGCCTGTAGCTCGTCCTGCGAGAGTTTGAGGCGGTTCGCCATCGCCATCGTGTACGCCGCCACCCGCTCAGAGTGCCCCTCCGTCTCCGTGTCGCGAATGTCCAGCGCCGCCAGGAGCGCGTCCAGCGTCGCCCGATACGATTTTTGCACCTCTTCCTCCATCTGGCGCGTCTGACTGGTCAGGAGCGAGTGGCGCGTGAGGTTCCGCTCGATCATGATGGGAATCTCGTGGATGTTGTAGGGCTTGGTGATGAAGTCGCTTGCGCCCTGTTTGAGCGCGTCGCGCGCCATCTCGATGCTCCCGTAGCCCGTAATCAGGATGACCGGGATGTCTGGCGCACGCTTGCGCATCTGACGCAGCAGGTCGAACCCGTTCATGCCCGGCATGAAGATATCGCTCAGCACGATATCGATGGGCTTTTGCTCCAGAATCTGCAGCGCGTCCGCGCCGGAGGGAGTGGCGTACACTGCGTAGCCGTTATCTTCCAGCACGAACTGGAGCGTCTCACGCACCAGCGCGTCATCGTCCACAATCAGCACATTCCTTTGTCTCGGCTCAGCGATTGCCATCGGCTCTGCGGGTTCAAACAGCTGATAGACCTGCATCCTGTTTCGCCTCCCTACGCATCCGTGCGCAGGGAGATTATTGCCACACGCGGCGAATTTTTTGAGATGGGAGACCTCGAAACTGTAGAGATAGCGGGGTTCATTCGCCGCACTGCCCGCGATGGCGCAGGGCATGGTCCACCAGCACGAGGGCGACCATCGCTTCCACCATCGGCACGGCGCGGGGCAGCACGCAGGGGTCGTGGCGTCCGCGCGCCTGCAGGGTCGCCGCCTCGCCCGTCTCGCTCACGGTCGCCTGCGGCTTGAAAATCGTGGCAGTCGGCTTGAACGCGACGCGAATATCGATCCGTTCGCCGTTGCTGATGCCGCCCTGCACGCCGCCAGAGAAGTTGGTGCGGGTGCGGATGCGTCCGAACTCGTCGGTGTAGAACTCGTCGTTGTGTTCGCTGCCGCGCAGGCGCGCGCCGCGAAAGCCCGACCCGATTTCGAAGCCTTTGCTGGCAGGCAGGCTCATGACCGCCTTCGCAAGATCCGCTTCCAGCTTATCGAACACCGGGCTGCCCCAGCCCGGCGGCGCATTCCGCGCGACGCACCGAATAACCCCTCCCACCGAGTCGCCCTGCTTGCGCACCTGTTCGATGCGGCGAATCATCTTCTGCGCGGCGTCGGGGTCAGGGCAGCGCACGGGATTGCTCTCCACCGCCTCCAGCGAGACGGCGTCGGGGTCTACCTGCGCTTCGATAGTGTGAATCTGCTCCACCCATGCCAGCACCTCCACCTCCCAGAGCGTGCGCAATACCTTTTTGGCGAGCGCGCCCGCCGCCACGCGCCCGATGGTCTCGCGCGCGCTGCTGCGCCCGCCGCCCTGCCAGTTGCGAATCCCGTACTTCGCCTGATAGGTGTAGTCGGCATGTGAGGGACGGTAGAGATGCTTGAAGCTCTCGTAGGCGTGCGGACGCGCGTCCTCATTCCACACCAGCATCAGGATTGGCGTGCCCAGCGTCTGCCCCTCGAACACGCCCGATAAGATGTGTACCGTATCGCTCTCCTTGCGCTGGGTCACGAGCTTGCTCTGCCCCGGACGGCGGCGATCCAGCTCGAACTGAATCTCTTCGGGCGTGATGGGAATGCGCGGAGGGCACCCATCAACCACCACGCCCACCGCGCCCCCGTGCGACTCGCCCCAGGTCGTGATGCGGAACAGGTGTCCGAAAGTGTTCATCCCTCAGTTAGCTCTTCGACGGTTTCGCGGATCCAGCGTTCAATCCAGCCGTCGCACACCACCGCGTCGTTCGTCTCGCGGATGGCTTCCAGCCGTGCGAGAATCTGGCGCGGGCGCAGGTCGTCTTCGTCGATCTGGTCCAGCAGCTCCAGCGCCAGCTCCGTGATTTGCTCCAGCCGCAGCAGCCATGGCTCCATCTCCTCGATGAGTTCGGGGTCGTGGACGGCTTGCTTGAGGCGGCGCGGGAGGGTGTAGAGATTCTGGAACGCCTCGCGCAGGGCGTCGTTGTCGCCTGTGGTTTGCCACTCTTCGATGGCGCGTTCAACGGCGGGCGGCTCTTCCTTCCAGTGGCGCGTCCACAGGTTCTGCTGACAGAACTCCAGCATCACGGGCGCGGCGTCAGCGCCCACCAGATGGGCAATCGAGGCGCGCCAGCTGCGCTGGGGGTCATACGCCTCCGCGTTCCACAGGAAATCCGCGTAAGTGCCCAGCGCGACCTTCGACGCCTCCGCCTGATTCATCGGGTTCGAGACCAGCGCCTCGAGGCGTCTGAGCGTCTCGGCGTCGCGCCCGGTGATGGGTCCCAGCAGCAATCGGCTGGGTTCGTAGTCGTTCACAGGGTAGTTGTCCCACACGAAGGGCTTGCGACGGATGGCGAGTTTGAACAGCTCGGCGTCCTCGTGCGGGATGGCGCGTGAGACCACCTTCGCCCCTGTCCACATGATGGAGACGCCTGCTGCAGTGCGTTCGCCCAGCTCTTTGACATAGGGCGGCTCGCCCAGATTATGATAGAAGGTCGGGCAGACAATCAGCCAGCTGTCGGCGTCCCGTTCGCGCAGCCACTGGTGCAATCGGTTCGCGAGGTCGGCGTGCGCGTGCGCCAGCGACTGGTACGCTTTTTTGTCCGCCTCGTGTTGCAGCTCTTCGGGGATGTCGTCCACCAGCAGCCCGAAGCTCCGCACGCCCATCTGCCGCACCGCCTCGATTTTGGCGACCAGCCGCTCGAACTCCGCAGGGTCCGAGTAGACCATTGACAGCCCGGGGCTGATGCAGAACACAAACTCGATGAACTGGCTCTGGGCGCGTTGCACGAGTTCCTTCAGGCGCTGGGCGTCGGCGTGTGGGTACGGCTCGCGCCAGCGTTCGCGGTGATACGGGTCGTCTTTCGGCGCGTAGAGGTAGATGTTCATCTTATGCGCGCCCATAAAGTCGAGCATGCGCAGGCGCGCGGTGTGCGTCCACGGGACGCCATAAAAGCCCTCCACCACGCCGCGCCATTCAAGGGTTGGATGGTCGTCCACCGTCATCTGGGGGAGCGATTTGCCGTCCCACGCCTGCAGCAGGGTCTGGCAGGCGTAGAAGGCGGCGCGGGGCGACTCCGCATGGATGGTGATTCGGGCGTTTTCCACCGTCAGGCGATAGCCCTCGCGGGGCAGGCTGGCGTCATGTTCTACAAACGCCGTCCAGCCGCCGAACGCCTCGCCCAGCGCGCGCAACGGCGCGACGGCGGACTCCCAGCCTGCGGGCGTCTTAATCGCGTGGCACCCTGCAAAGGGCAGCCGCTCGGACGAAACCTCCACGGTGCGTGGGACGGGTAGCCAGTTCATCGGGTTCACTCCTGCCCCGCGACGGCGCGCACAGCTTCCAGCGCGGCGTCGTAGTTCGGATGCTGGGCGATTTCGGGCACATACTCCGCGTAGCGCACGACGCCCTGCGGGTCGATCACAAACACCGCGCGGCTCAGGATGCGCAACTCCTTCACCAGAGCGCCATACGCCTGCCCGAACGCCCCCTCGCGATGGTCGGACAGCACCTCGATTCGGTCGATGTTCTCCGCGCCACAGAATCGCTTCTGCGCGAAGGGCAGGTCCATACTGATGGTCAGCACCTTCACCGACTCAGGGAGCTGGCTCGCCTCTTCGTTGAACTTTTTGGTCTGCGCGCTGCAGACGCCTGTGTCCAGCGACGGCACAACGCTGATCAGCAGCGTGTGCCCTTTATAGTCGTGGATGTTGATGGGCGTCAGGTCTTGTTTGAGAACGGTTGCATTCGGCGCGGGTTCGCCCGGCGACAGCGGCTTGCCAACCAGAGTTAGTGGATTTCCCAGAAAGGTCACTGCGTTCGCACGCTCCATACGATAGCCTCCAGCAGGTGGAGTATACCCTACAGAGACTCACGGCTCGCACGGTGCGGTTCCTGTCCACTATGTGTCTTTGCGATGCATGGACAACATGTGCGCGAAGCGCCGTCCGTATGGAGTGCGGAAGCGGGGCTTCCGCATGCTGAAGCTGCGCTTCAAAGGACCTGCCTGTGCGCGTGCACGGGTAGAGGGGCTGCTAAACACTTATTGCAACGACGCTTAGCCGCTGCGGGGGAGCAGCCTATGGATACGAAATTTGAAAATATCGCTTCAGCAATTTTTAACACAATTTTAACACTTTTTAAATATTACTTAATGCGCTGTGGAGTTCAATTGGGGTGGGAGGTTTCTATGAAAACCCGGCATGGCTTTACGCTTATCGAGCTGCTGGTCGTCATCGCGATAATCGCGATTCTCGCCGCGATATTGTTTCCCGTGTTTGCTCAGGCGCGTGAGAAGGCGCGTCAAACGACCTGTCTGTCCAACGGCAAGCAGATTGGACTGGCGACGATGATGTATGTGAACGACTACGACGAGATGTTCCCCTTCCAGCAGTGGCGCGACTGGGGCGACGCGCAGGTACCCGGACGCCGACGCGCGTGGACGATGGATATTGCGCCCTATGTGAAGGCGGGGCAGTACGGTACCAGTGGGCATGGCGCGGCGCGCGGGGTCGGCGGCATCTTCATCTGCCCGTCGCACCCTGACCCGAAGCAGGTGTTCCACTACGGCGTTCATGAGTCGCTCTTTCGTGGGTGCTGGTGGAATTCGCCGGGCGAGATTCAGCCCTGCGCCGACCCGTCCGCCTCGTTAGCCCAGATTGACCGCCCCTCCGAGATTGCTATGGTGCTGGAGAAGGGGCGCGCCGACTTTCAGGATGTGCAGCCCGACGGCACCTCCAACTCGTGGCCGTTTTTCATGAGCGCGGGGCATGTGTGGGCGTGGGAGAACCCCGCCGCAGGCTGGCCCAACGGTCCGGCGAACCGCAACGCGACGGGCGTTTCCTATCCGAACCCCGACCGCGATTGGTCGCCGCGCACATGGAACGGCGTCTGGCCGCACTCCGCCGTGATGCCGCGCTTCCGCCATAACAACACCACCACAACCGTGTTCACCGACGGACACGCGAAGTCGATGCAAAAGGGACGCCTGAACTGGGTGGATCACATCTATGTTCAGGGGCTGAACTCATGGGGTTCCGCACGCTAATCCATCGCGGGCAGGGTGTGTATGCCCTGCCTGCACCCTCATATCACTGTGAACCAGCAGGAACGCTTCTCACGCGCGCGAAACGAATCGCACAGATGCAGCGACCGCTCTCAATAACGATTATCGGGGTTATTGGCGTTGTCTGGGGCTTGCTGGGAACCCTGTCAGGTATCGGCGGGCTTTACATCACTGTCGCCACGCCCGAATGGTTTACCGAGTTCGTGCGGCGCAGCGACTCCCCCGAAGCGTCGCTCTTTCTCCAGGCGATGCGCGATTCGGAAGTGCGTCTGTGGAGACTCCTCTCGCTAACGGTGCAGACGGGACTGAACGCGCTTCTGTTTTTCGGCGCAATTGGTCTTTTGCGCCTGCAGCCCAGAGGCTGGTGGCTGATGACGGGCTACATCATCGGCGCGTTGCTCTGGCTGGTCGTGGATCGGATTATCCTCAACGAGACGGTCTACGAGGGTTTTCGGCAACGCTATCAGATAGAGGATCGCACGGCGCGCCCTGTGCCGCGTCTGCTGTTGGGCGCGCTTTATCCTACGATAAGCGCCTACTTCCTCACGCGCCCGAAGATTATGGCGCTTTACAAGCAGGAGGCAGGGGATTAGCGACTGACGCCTTTGAGCTTCTGGTTCGCTTCGGATAGGAGCGCGTCTATCGTCGGGTCGCGGTAGCCGCTCGCCTGCAGTTCGTTCAGGAGTCGCTTCGCTTCGGCGGGGCGGTTCTGCAGCAGGCGCAGACGCGCCAGCGCAATCCCGTAGGCGATTTTGTCGGGGTCGCGTTGCGCCGCGCCATGCAGGTGCGTCTCCGCCAGCGCCAGCTCGCCCTGATTCATCCACTGGTGCGCGGCGGCAATCCATTTGCTTGCGCTCTCCAGTTCGCGCAGCCCCTGTTCGGGCACGGAGCCTGCAGGGTTCGGCAGCAGCGCATAGGCGGCGCGGAACTCCGTTTCCGCTAAGTCCAGCCGCGCCATCCGCGCGTAAATCAGCCCCAGCGCCTGACGCCCCATAAACTGCGGCGGGCGATTCAGCACATGTTGCTTGATGATGCGCTCCGCTTCGGCGTGTTGCCCGCGCTCGGAGAGCATCACCGCCAGATTGTTCCAGCCTGTGGTGTTGGTCGGCTCGATTTCGGTCGCCTGGCGGAACAGGGCAATCGCGCCGTCGGGGTCGCCCAGCCGCAGCCGCGCGACGCCCTTGTTCACATAGCCCATCCCACTGCGCGGGGCAATCTGGATCGCCTTTTCCGCGTACTCCAGCGCTTCAGTATGTCGCCCCTGCTTGTTATACAGGTCGGACAGGTTGCTGTAGCCGATGGGCGAGCGCGGCGCGGCGACAGTGAACCACTTCCAGAGCGATTCGGCGTCGCGCCAGTTGGGCAGGTTGTAGGCGGTTGTCAGCAGCAGCGCGCCTGCAAAGCCCGCCAGCATACTCGCCGCCGCAGGCGCACGGCGTATCCACCCGAACGCTCCTGAGGTCAGTCCCAGCGTCAGCAGCGCGAGCGGGAAGGTCAGGAACCGCTCCGCCGTGAAGATTCCATACGCGAACTCCAGCGGGCGCAGGTTCAGCACGGGCAGCAGCGCAATCAGCCCCGCAAGCGCAAGCCGCCCGACGCGCGGCTGCCGACGCGCCAGCCAGATTGCAACTATCAGCGCCGCCCCCGCCAGCCCGAGCTGCGCCCACGCCCAGCCGTCGCGCAGCGGCACAGGCAACTCCGAATGGTGCGCAGGGGCAATGCTGAAAAACGGGAACAGCACAAGCCCCAGTAGCGTCGTCAGCGTGCGCCCGACCAGCAGCAGATGTTGCAGGGGCGTCCCCGCGTCAATCTGCAGACTGTCCACGGGCTGTGTGAACAGGTAGCCCAGCGCGGCGTAGCGTATCGCCAGATAGACGCCCAGCGCCGCCGCCAGCCCCAGATACAGCGCACGCTCACGGCGCAGCAGCGCCGCAAGCCCCAGACGCCCGTTCGCGTCGGCATGCGTCGCCCCCTGCCATAGCAGCAACACCAGAGGCAGCGTAATCGCCATCTCTTTGCACAGCAGCGCGAGCAGGAACACCGCCGAGACGCCCCCCACACGCGCCGCGCCCTGCAGTCGCCCTTCCAGCCACAGTGCGAGCAGCAAAAAGAGCGTCGCCAGCAGGTCATAGCGCGAGGAGACGAACGCCACGCTCTCCACCAGCGCAGGATGCACGCCGTACAGCGCGCCCGCGAGCAGCCCGTACCAGCGCCCGCGCAACAGCCGTAGCCCCAGCGCGCCCACCAGCGCGGTGTTCAGCAGGTGAATCAACACATTCGCCGCATGGAACGGCGCAGGATTGCTCCCCCAGAGCCAGAGTTGTACGAGCAGGCTGCTGAGCGCGAGCGGGCGGAAATAGTTCGGCGAGAAGTCCAGCGGCTGGCGCACCGCCTCCAGCCAGCGCGACGGCGACTGGTAGTCTATGCGCCCGTAAATCACCTGATCGTCATCCCACACGAAGCCGAAACTGAGCGTCGGGGCATAGAGCGCGCCGACGACAATCAGCACGATGAGCATTCCCGCGGCGTTTGCCCACGCCGTGCGTTCGCGCAACACGCGAATCCCTTACTCGACGGCTTCCGCTATCGCGTCCGCATCGGTAGCGGCGGCGACGACGGCGGTTGGCGTCATCTGGGCGCGTACCTGCTGCTCAATCTGCTCTGCCAGCTCGGGGTTCTGCTCCAGATAGGCGCGCGCGTTCTCGCGTCCCTGCCCCAGGCGCGTGTCCCCGAAGCTGAACCATGTGCCCGATTTTTGAATCACACCCAGCGCGAGCGCCTGGTCAATCAAGTCGCCGAGCCTCGAGATGCCCTGCCCGAAGATGACATCGAACTCCGCCTGTCGGAAGGGCGGCGCGACCTTGTTTTTGACCACCTTGACGCGCGTGCGCACGCCGATAATCTCGTTGCCCTGCTTGATGTTGTCCACGCGGCGCACTTCCAGACGCACCGACGCCCAGAACTTGAGCGCGCGCCCGCCTGGGGTCGTTTCGGGATTGCCGTACATCACGCCCACTTTCTCGCGAATCTGGTTGATGAACACCACGGCGGTGTTGCTTTTGGCGGCGGACGCACCCAGTTTGCGCAGCGCTTGCGACATCAGCCGCGCCTGCGCCCCGACCGTCACATCGCCGATGTCGCCCTCCACCTCCTGACGGGGCATCAGCGCCGCCACCGAGTCCAGCACAGCGATATCGAACGCGCCGCTTCGAATCAGCGTGTCCATAATCTCCAGCGCCTCGTCGCCTGTAGAGGGCTGCGAGATGAACAGCCGATCCACATCGACTCCAATCGCGCGGGCGTATTCGGGGTCTAAGGCGTGTTCTGCGTCCACAAACAGCGCGTTGCCGCCGAGTTTTTGCGCTTCGGCAATCATGTGCAGGGCGAGCGTTGTCTTGCCCGATGATTCCGTGCCGTAGACCTCGATGATGCGTCCACGAGGGATGCCGCCCACGCCCAGCGCGGCGTCCAGCGCGGTGCTGCCCGTCGGAATAGCGGCGACCTGCAGGCGAGTCGCCTCGCCCAGACGCATCACGCTCCCTTTGCCGAACTGACGCTCCGCCTGCGCAATCGCGGCTTCCAGCGCCTTCTGCTTGTCCGCTGCCGAAATGTTGTTCGTCGCCATCGTCGTCTCCTGATGAGTAGATAAGTGTCTACAGGAGTATACCCGACGATGGGCATTTGTCAAGGGGATCAGGCGGCATGGGTATGCTGGCTGGGATCAATCGTATGCGCTTCGTCGGCAGGCAAGAACACTGAGAAGCGCGCGCCCTTGCCCAGCTCGCTCTGGACGCGAATATCGCCGCCATGCTCTTCCACAATCTGTCGGGCGATAGAAAGCCCCAGCCCCGTGCCCTGCTCCTTGCGCGTGTAGAACGGCTCGAAGATTTGCTCGAGGGCGTCGGGAGCGATTCCCTCGCCCGTATCTTCCACATGCACCCACACGCCTTTCGGCTCTTCGGCGCGTTCCGTAATCACGCGTACGGTTCCTCCGCTGGGAGTCGCCTGCTGCGCGTTGATGAGCAGGTTCGTGAACACATGTTGCAGGCGCGCGGCGTTGCCCCACACGGGCGGCAGCTCAGGCGCAAGCTGTTTCTCCAGCGCTATCCCGTGGCGCAGCAGCAGGTGTTCTGTGAACACGAAGGCGTCGCGCAGGGTCTGGTTGATGTCTATCAGGCTGCGGGCGTCGGGTTTGCTTGCCCGCGCAAAACGGAGCAGGCTACCCACGATGTCGCGCGCCCGATGTGCGCCCTGCACCAGGTTCTCCAGCGATTGCAGTGCACGCTCGTAATCCGTGTCGCTCCAGTTGTCGGGGCGATTCGCCTTCAGCTTCTCGGCAATCATCTGCGCGAAGCCGACGACCGCCGTGAGTGGGTTGTTCAACTCGTGCGCGACGCCCGCCGCCAGCACGCCAATCGCCGACATCTTCTCGTTTTGAATCAGCATCTCCGACTTCTGGCGCAGCTCTTCGTAGGCGCGCTGGAGCTGCTCGAACAGCTCGCGGTTGTGTTTACGCAGGTTGCGTCGCTCAATGGCGCGTGCGACAACCGTGTTCAGCACGCCGATGTCGTCCAGCGGCTTGAGCAGGTACTCGAAGATGTTGCCCGCCTTGAACGCCTGCAGCGCGTTCTCCAGCGAGCCGTGCCCCGTCAGCACGATGATTTCGGCGTCGGGCAGGTATTCACGCGCGGCGGCGATGACCGCCAGCCCGTCCTTGCGCGGCATGCGCATATCGGTCAGGATGACGGCGTACTCGCTGGCGCGTATCTTCTCGATGGCTTCCTCGCCATCGACAGCAGTGTCCAGCAGGTAGCCGTCGCCCCGCAACTGGCGCGTGTAGACATAGCGCAAATCTTCCTCGTCGTCCACGATGAGTACCCGCTCGGTCATTGCGTACCCCAGCGGTTATTATCGGCAGGCGGCGGCAATTGACTCAGGGCTATCGGGGCGCAAGAGGGGACGTGCATTTGCCATAATATAGTCCGTATGCCTGAGATACGAATCGACCCCATCACGGAGGAGCGGGTGATTGTCGCGACCGAGCGCAGCCGTCGCCCGCACGATTTCAAGAAACCCGATGCGCCCCCTGCGCCCGCGCCTGAGTTCGTGCCGACCTGCCCGTTCTGCGTGGGCAACGAATCGATGACCCCGCCTGAGGTAGACGCCTTCCGCGAGGCGGGCACTGCGCCTGACGCGCCCGGCTGGTGGGTGCGCACCGTGCCGAACAAGTTCCCTGCGCTCGCGCCCGACAGCCACACCGACCCCAGCACAGAAGGCGTCTACACACGCACAGGCGGCTACGGCGTGCATGAGGTGATTATCGAGACGCCCCGACATAACGAGACGCCCGTGGTTGCATCGGCGCAGCAGTGGCGCGAAGTCATCCGCATGTATCAGCGGCGACTGCAGACGCTGGCGCAGAACGGGCGGCTGCGGACGGCGCTCATTTTCCGCAATGAGGGACGCACAGCGGGCGCGTCGCTGGAGCATCCCCATTCGCAGCTCGTGGGACTGCCGTTCGTGCCCCCAGTCCTGCAGCGTTATATCGAGGGCGTCGCCCGCTACCAGAGCCGTCATGGGCGACACCCGATGGAGGCGATTCTGGAGCAGGAGCTGCGTGAGGGGATGCGCGTGGTGAACCAGTCGGCGCGGTTCGTAGTGTACGCGCCGTTCGCCGCGCGCGCGCCCTACGAGCTGGCGATTGCGCCCACAACGCCCGCGTTGCAACTGGCGACGATGGAGCCAGACGCCCTGACCGAGTTCGCCGATGTGCTGCGGGACGCCCTGCGCCGACTGGACGCCGCGCTGGGCAATCCGCCCCACAACTATATGCTGTTCACTGCTCCCTTCGGCGGCGACGGCGCGTTCTGGGAGTACGTGCGCATCGCGCCGCGCCTGAGCATCGACGCGGGCTTCGAACTGGGCACAGGCGTCGGGATTAACATCACCGCGCCCGAAGACGCCGCACGCTACCTGCGCGAGGCGTTCACGGCTTCTGGGTGAATCGCTCAATCAGCGCGGCGAACTGCGCCGTCAACTGCTCGGCGTCTTCGGGCGTGCGCGACTCCACAAACAGGTGAATCAGCGGCTCAGAGGCGTCGGGCAGCGCGAGCGCCCACGAATGGTCGGTGTAGACCTTCAGTCCGTCGATGGTCTCCACCCGCCCGTTGACCTCCTGCGCGAGCAGGCGCATCACGCGCCCCTTGAGTTCCCATGGGCAGGGCAGCGCGCGATAGCGCGTGTAGAACGGCGGTATCTGGTCGTACACTTCGGAGAGGGTGCAGCCGAGCTTCTGGGTCGCCTCCAGCAGGCGCACATAGGCGAACATCGCGTCGAAGCCGGGATGGAACTGCGGGAAGATGAGCCCGCCGTGCGTGTCGCCCGCGAAGCAGAGCGTCTCGGCATGCTCGGCGGCGGCGTTCATCAGCGAGCGCACATCCGCCCGCGTGCGAATCACCTGCACGCCATACGGCGCGACAATCTCTTCAATCACCGACGGCGCGTTTACGGGCACGGCGAGCTGTTTGCCGGGGCAGGTCTCCGCCAGCAGCCGCGCGAAGGTCGCCAGCAGCGCGCTGCCGCTGATGACGCGCCCCTGCTCGTCGACGACGGTCAGTCGCTCGCCCTCGTTTTCGAACATCACGCCGCAGTGGGCGTTCAGGCTCCGCACCACCTGCGTCAGTTTCTCGGCGAAGGCGTCGTGTTCGGTAGGCGTGCGCGGCGAGCGGCGCGGGTCAGGGTAGGCGTTCAGCGCAACCACATCGTAGCCCATCTGCCCCAGCATCGTGGGGAAAATCGCCGCCACACGGCTGAAGGCGAAGTCCGCCACCAACCGCATCGGGCGCGCCGACTCCGCCAGCTGCGCCTGCTTCTGGAAATCCGCCTGGTACTGCTCAATCGCGCGGGAGGCGAAGTGAATCTCGCCCACCTCGTCGGCGTCGCAACGGGCGAAGTCCTCGCGGAAGAAGAGGTTCTCGATTTTGCGCTCGCCCGACTTGGGCAGATAGACGCCGCGCCTATCGAAGAACTCCACCAGCGTCATGCGCACATTGTTGGGCGCGACTCGGATACACACGCCGCCCACCGCGCCCGACGCGCGAATGTAGTGGCGCGTGATGGGAATCGGCATTGCGCGCAGGTCGGCGACATCGATGCCTGTCGACAGCACGCCCGCCATGAAGCCGTGCTTAATCATGCGCGAGGCTTTGAAGGTGTCGCGCGCCAGCACGATGGTCGCGCCGCGCGGCAGGGTCGACGCATACGCCGCGCCCAGCTTGGCGGCAAAGTCGGGCGTCATCTCGATGTTCGACAAGCCCGACACGCCCAGCTCGCGAAAGAGCGAGCCGCGCCACTTCGCCCCCCAGATCAGGCTCATCGTCACGGTGGCGCCCGACTCGATATACTTGTCGGGCCAGAGCTTGACCCGTGTGCGGACGATGCTGTCGCTTTCGAGGTGGCAACGGTCCGCGATGACGGCGTCTTCCTGCACCTGCACATTCTCCTTGATGGTGACGCCCGTGCCGATAATCGCGCCCTGAATCTGGCTGCCCGCGCCCACATAAACGCTGTCCCAGAGGGTCGAGCGCACGACCATCGCGTTCGGCTCGATAATGCAGTTGTCGCCCAGCGTGGTGTAGGGTCCAATCACCGCGCCGCGCTTGATTCGGCAGTTGCGCCCCAGACACACGGGCGGAATGACCTGCGCGTCGGGGTCCAGCGTGGTTCCTGCGCCGACCCACACGCCGGGAATCGTCTCCTCGCCAGGCAGGGACAGGCGCACCTTGCGGTTGAGCATGTCGTAGTGCGCCTCGCGATATTGCTGCAACGAGCCGATGTCGCTCCAGTATTCGTGCATCACATACCCGTACAGGGGCTTGCCTTCGCGGAGTAGAAGCGGGAACAGGTCCTGACTGAAATCGTAGGGCTTGCCTGCCTCCATATACTGGAAGATTTCAGGCTCCAGAATGTAGATGCCCGTGTTGACCGTGTCGGAGAAGACCTCGCTCCAGGAGGGTTTTTCGAGGAAGCGCGTGATGCGTCCGTCCTCGCGGGTGATGACCACGCCGAACTCCAGCGGGTTGGGCACGCGCGCCAGCACGATGGTGGCGATGGCGTTGTTGCGCTGATGGAACTCGATTGCGGGCTGCAGCTGGATGTCGGTGAGCGCGTCGCCGCTCATCAGCACGAAAGTGCCCGCGTGCAGGTGTTCCTCCGCCTGTTTGACGCTGCCCGCCGTACCGAGCGGGGTGTCCTCCAGCGAGTAGTGGATGGGCACGCCCCACGCCTCGCCGTCGCCAAAGTACCCCTCAATCGCATCAGCAAGGTAGTAGACCGTCGCAACCACCTCGCGGACGCCCTGCTCCTTGAGCAGCAGCAGGATATGTTCCATAATCGGGCGGTTCGCCACGGGCGCGAGCGGTTTCGGGCGGTTTGCCGTAATCGGGCGCAAGCGCGAGCCTTCCCCTCCTGCCATCACCACAGCTTTCATCAGCAGCCTCCATCGCCAATTTCGAAGCCAGGGGGCAAAAATCCTGCTTTTGTCGCGATTGACACCGTGTTCTTCCTGCAGGCGCCCTCTGAACCGGAGATTTCACCCCCTTGCAATCGAGACGCTCTGTTGGGTATCCCTATGCCGCTGTCTTTAAAAAGTATCTGGAGGGAGCGCATGCGCATCGTGAACATCGATCTGCGGTTGCTGGAGTACCCGCTGGAGACGCCGTTTTACCCGTCGTGGCTGCCGGGCTATCCCCAGACGGCGCACCACGTGCATCTGTTGACCCTGGAGACCGACGAGGGCATTCGCGGCTACGCGGCGGGCGTGGCGTTCGCGCGCGAGGGCGGGGGGCTGAAAGAGCTGCTGCTGCCGTTCCTGTTCGGGCGCGACCCGATGAATGTTGAGGAGGTCGTGCAGATCGCCCGCTCCGCGACTTTTCTGGGCTTGCGGTTGTGGTGGATCGAGATGGCGTTCTGGGACATTATCGGCAAGGCGCTGGGGCAGCCCGTGTATCGCCTGCTGGGCGGCTATCAGGAGCGCGTGAAAGCCTACGCCAGCACGGGCGAGCTACGCGAACCCAGCGCGCGGCTGGAGTATATCGCCCAGATCCGCGAAATGGGCTTCCGCGCGGTCAAAATCCGCTTCCATAGTTGGGACTGGCGCGAGGATCTGGCGGTCGTGCGGGCAATCCGCACGCAGTATCCCGACATGGAGATTATGGTGGACGCGAATATGGGCTGGCGTGTGGCGGGGATGGCGCCCGCGCCGAAATGGGATGTTGCGACCGCCCTGCGCGTCGCCGAGGAGTTAGCCGCGCTGGGCGTGCGCTGGCTGGAAGAGCCGCTCGACAAACACGACTACGAGGGCTATCGACGCCTGCGCGAGAAGTCGCCCGTGCCCCTTGCCAGCGGCGAGATGAACCAGGACCTGCACGAGTTCCGCGAGTATCTGGCGCGCGACGCGCTGGACATTTTGCAGCCCGATGTTGCGCTGTCGGGCGGGATTCTGATGGGCAAAAAGATTGCTGCGCTGGCGGAGGCGTTCGGCAAACAGATTGCGCCGCACACATGGACCAGCGGGCTGGGGCTGGCGGCGAACCTGCAGCTGATGGGCGCGTGCCCCAACTGCGAATGGGCGGAGTTCCCCTACGAGCCGCCGGGTTGGGACCTGAAGGCGCGCGACTACTTCCTGACCGAGCCGATTGTGCCCGACAGCGAGGGCTATCTGCCCGTGCCCAGCAAACCCGGACTGGGCGTGGAAGTCGACGAAGAGGCGGTTCAGCGCTACACGGTGGCGTAGGCTAATGCGTGCGCTCGACGGCGTAGACTGCCAGCCAGCGAAGCGGGTCGGCGCGCGTGTCGAACGGCTGCAGGGCGTCTATCGCCTCCTGTTTCGCCTGCTGGGCGCGGGCGCGCGCCCCCTCCAGCCCGAACAGCGCAGGGTAGGTCGCCTTTCGGTGGGCGCGGTCGGAGCCTGCGGGCTTGCCCATCTGTTCGGTAGGCGCGGTCTCGTCCAGAATATCGTCGGCAATCTGGAACGCCAGCCCCAGCGCGCGGCTGTAGACGTCCAGCGCAGCCTGCTGCGCCGCGTCCGCCCCGGCGAGTATCGCGCCCGAAAGCACGCTCGCGCGTATCAGTGCGCCCGTCTTGTGCGCATGGATGAACTGCAACTGCTCGGCGGAAATGGTCTGCCCCTCGCAGAGAATATCTTCTACCTGTCCGCCGCACATCCCATGGATGCCCGACGCAGTCGCAATGAGGTGAAGCGCCTGCGCCACGCGCTCGGGCGGGCTGAGCCGCGCCTGCTCCGCCAGCAGCTCGAACGCTTTCGCAAACAGCGCGTCGCCCGCCAGGATCGCCATCGCCTCACCGTACTTGACCCACACAGTGGGCTGTCCGCGGCGCAGGCGGTCGTTGTCCATCGCGGGCAGGTCGTCATGCACGAGGCTGAAGGCGTGGATGCATTCAATCGCGCAGGCGGTAGGGATTACCTGCTCCGCCGCGCCTCCGAGGGCTTCGGCGGCGGCGATACACAGAATCGGGCGCAGCCGCTTGCCTGCCCCCAGCGCCGCGTAGCGCATCGCCTCGGGCAGCACGCGGGGCAAGGGGGGAAATTCCGACAGGTAGTCCTCCAGCGCGGCGTTCACCAGCTGCGTGCGTGGGGCGAGATACTCCTTGAGGCGCGCCTGCCAGTCCATAGCCATAGGATACCCGCTCCCCGTTCAGAGGCGAACGGGCGATTCATGCAGCCGCACTGCCAGTAGCAGCCCCACCGCCGCCAGCGAGGCGATGAGCATGCTCCCCCCATAACTGATGAACGGCAGCGGAATGCCCACCACAGGGAACAGCCCAATCGTCATGCCGATATTGGTCAGCAGGTGGAAGGTGAACAGGGTCAGCACGCCTCCCGCAAGCAGGCGATGGAACTCGTCGCGGGCGCCCACCATAAGACGCCAGACGCTATATAAAAACGCGCCGAACAGCCCCAGCAGCCCAACTGCGCCCACAAACCCCAGCTCCTCAGCGACCACCACGAAGATAAAGTCTGTTTGCTGCTCTGGGATGTAGCGCAGGTTTTTCTGGGCGCCGTGCAGGTAGCCCTTGCCCGTGAGTTGCCCGCTGCCGACGGCGATACGCGCCTGCAGGATGTGATAGCCGCTCTCGCGCGGGTCGGCTTCAGGATTCATAAACGACGCCAGTCGCGCCTTTTGATAGTCGCGCAGGATGTCGAAGTGCCACAGTCCTGCGAATCCGAGCGCGCCTGCAACGACCGTTAGCCAGAGCCAGCGCGCCTGCGCCCCTGCCAGATACACCATCGCGAACCACAACGCCGCGAACACGATCGAGGTGCCCAGATCGGGCTGCTTGAACACCAGCAGTGCGGGAACCGCCATATGCAACGCCGACAGCAGGAACCCCTTCGGCGTGCGAATCGTCGCGCCCTGCCGCGTCAGCCAGCTCGCCAGCGTGAGAATCAGGAGCAGCTTCGCGAACTCCGACGGCTGCAGCTGGAACCCGCCGGGCAGCTCCAGCCAGCGTTGCGCGCCCTTGCGCTCCGCGCCGAACGCCAGCACGCCCAGCAACATCAGCACATTCAGCGCGTACAGGGGCTTGGCGAATCGCATCCACACGCGCGGCGGGATGGCTGCCAGAACCACCGCGCCAACCGCGCCAACAGCCAGCCACACCAGCTGCCGACGGAACACTGCAGGCAACCACTGGTAGGTCGCACTGTAGAGCGCCGCCAGCCCCGCGCCCACCAGCAGCAGCGTCGTGAGCAAAAGGGGCAGGTCTACCTGGCGCAGGCGCAGACGGTCTATCAGAGAGCCAACCGCAGCAGTTCGGGTCGCCACATGTAGATTGTACCCTGCACGAAAAAAGCCTCATGAGGCGGAGGTCAGACGCCCCATGAGGCGCAATATAGGCAGGCAGATAAAGGCGTTTGCGCTTCGCTCCGGGAATAGGCACGACTTACTTGCCCCTCGTGAGGCGGCTTTCCCACCGGTTGCGAAGTCCCTTCTGCACGCGCTCCGCCCTAATTATAAGGCGAGGAGTGAGAAGATTTCCACAAAAAATCCCCTCGAATCGGTGCAGTAAAAAGGCGATTTTGCGGTTTGAGTATCTGGGGTAGAGGTTTTCAGGGGCAGGGAGGCTAATTGCCTTCGTGCTGAGACTGCAACAGAAGCGCCACTCTCTTCCCCCGCCGCGCGAGAGAGGGGGGGAGGAGGGCTGGATACACGCTTACTACACTGACCAGGCGACCCTGCACCGAGTCAGCCCCCAATCCTCCGTAAACGGGGGCGATAGCCAGCGCAGACTGGCTTCACAAACCCCGACTGCTCGATTGGTATCACATCCTGTAGTTATACAGCTTCGCCAGCTCGCGATAGGTGAACAGGCGGATCTGCTGCTCCTGCAGGATGCGTTTGAATTCAGGCTCCTGCAGGATTTCCAGCTCCTGCACGCGATACCCCCAGCCGCCCGTGATGGCGTTGCCTTCGGGGTCGTCCATGCCCAGATGCACAATCAGCTCGTGGACGCCGGGCGTGAGCGTGCGCAGGTAGTCATGCAGTCGCTGGCGGTGCTTGTCTTTGCTTTCGCCGGGCGCGTACTGGGGGTTGAGGGAGTCGATGCGGGGTAGTCCCGCCGCCTCGATGCGCTGGTACACCTCGCGGTAGTTCAGCCCGCGCGTCGCCGCCATCAGCATCACTTCGGGCGTGGGGCTGAACACCATCGGCGGGATGCGGTACTCCATCGCGACCTTCAGGAACGCCTCAAAAAAGCGCGCGTCGGCGTAGAGCGTGCCCATGTGCGAGTCGAGGTGGGTGGGTTTCAGTCCCATCTGCAGCGCGAGTTCGACCTGGGCGCGGATTTCGGTCTCCACCTCCTGCGGGCTGGCGCGGCGCACGACATCCTCCACACTGCGCCACATGTAGCCCTGCGGGTCCAGCAAGCCCTTTACCTTGTCGACGGGCGCGACGGGGCGCCAGCGGTTCGTGCCCCACTCGCTGGTGAGCGTCAGGTGCAAGCCGACATCGGCGCTGGGGTTCTTTTTAATCCACTCCACCGCTTCGGCGACCCATGCACAGGGCATCATCAGGCTCGCGCTGCTAATCGCGCCCGTCTCGAACGCCCGAATGGTCGCCCGATTCGCCGAATGGGACATGCCCATGTCGTCGGCGTGAATGATGAGCCGTTTCTCCTGCGTGTTCGGTTGCCCGTCCTGCCGTCGTCGTCGCATAGGAGGGGATTCGGGGCGGCTCGTGAGGCTCCTGCTGCGAACCAAGTATTAAATCCCTATAAAATCCCCCCAATTCTCCTCGAACTGCGCCCGGACCCCTTGACATTCGCGCAAAAATGTGCTATACTATAGATGGTCAACGGGGAAACTCCTGAAGACCCTTGACGCCCCGTGCAAAAATGGGGTATAATAGAGGGCGTGATGGAGAGTGCAACTCTCCCTCCCCTGCGAAGAGAATGAATAATGATTTTCTGCAGCGTGGTCGCTGCACCGCCAGTTCGGTTTGCCCCCGAAACTGGCAACCAACCTCAGAAAGGAGGATGTGTGATGAAACGAGTTCTCGCATTAGCTGCTCTGTGCGCAGTTGCTGTGACTGCGAACGCACAACAGTTTATTTTCGACACGGGTATTTCCGTGAATAGCACCAACCTTGCCGATGTCACCTGGGGCGATGGCAACGCCAACAGTGTGGATGTGAGTGCAGGTCCCTCAGACACTGTATACCTGTGGTTCCGCGCCCGCATCGATCACACTGCCACTCTGCGCTGGGGTATCATCAACATGTTTTTTGATGTGACCCGCCAAACTCAAGCAGGTGGTGCCGCCGACTTGAGGAACTTTGTCGATGTCGTTGAGGGTAGCGAAGCTAACCAGAGCCTGGGATCGGGTTACACTTGGCAGACTGCTTACACTGCTGGTTCGGCTGCGAACGGCGGCGCGAACGATATCTATGCTAACAGCGTGGCGCCCGATAACGACTCTTTCGCATTCGTGACGGATACAGGCGCCGCTTTCAAACTGCTGACGACACGGACCGCGCCTGTGCAGAGCGTCTGGGCGCGTATCCAGATCAACCTTCTCGATGCCGCTGTTGGTCAGCGACTCGAGCTTGGTCTGAACCCGATTGCTGGGAAAGCTTCTGGAGATTCCCATACCTTTGGTGCTGGCGGCCAGATTGGTTCCGAGGGTGTTACCGTGCGCACCAACTTTGGAACCCAGCTGACCCCTGCTGACCAGTATGGTAGCCGCAATTCGGTGACGGTTTTCGTCCCCGAGCCTGCGAGCATGATTGCTCTGGGCAGCGGTCTGGTGGGTCTGCTGGCGCTGCGCCGCCGCCGCGCGAACTAACCCTGTCTTAGAAGTGGTTGGGGTGTGGAGTTCCACATCCCCCACACACCTGAAGTGAGCACTATGCGCCCCGATGAATCGGGGCGCATTTTGCGTTTGCGGAACAGCCGCCTCACGCCGTTATACCAACTGCGCTGTCAGAGTTCGTTAATACCCCCTCCTTGAGGTTCGGGACATCTACGCGATTCAGCCTCAATTAACGAACACTGACGCGCCGATTGGTATCAGAAACCCCAGCCACCGCCCCCACCCGGCGGCTGGTGGAGCGCGTGGACAATCCGTGCGAAGGCGCGCGTGTAGAGGAACGCCCAGAGCGTCGCGCTGCTGCCCAGCGCCGCCAGCAGGCTCCAGCCGCCGCGCGCGCCTGCTCTGTAGGTCAGCCATGCGCCCAGCCCCCACGCCCACACCAGACACATCATTAAGAAGAGCGCGGTGAACGGGTCAATGTAGCGCATCAGCAGTGTCGCCGACCACACGGGCGCAAGTCCAATCGCCGTGAGCGCCGCCGAGAGCAGCAGCGTCAGCAGCCCGAACACAAGGCGCGCCAGCAGCGGCGCACGCGCAATCATTCCCCACGCGCCCACCCACTGCGGCAAATCCCAGCGCAGTCCTGCGAACGGGCGGCTCGCCGCGCGCGGCTTCAGACCCCGACGCCGTAACTCGCGCAACACACACAGATAGTGCGCCTGATAGCGAATCGGGTGAATGTGAAAGTAGATGTCCAGCAGATCCTCGTCCGAGTAGTGCTGGAGGCGTTCGGCGTACTGCTTGAGATCAAACCACCACCGCGGCGCAATCACGACCGCCCAATTTTACCCCTTCAGCCCCGTGAGCGTAATCCCGCGCACATAGGCGCGCTGGGTCAGCAGAAACAGCAGCACCAGCGGCGCAGTCACTACCGTCGCCGCCGCCATCAGCAGGTTCCACTGCTCCCCGTGCCGCCCCAGGAAATACTGCAGCCCCACCGCTAAGGTGAACTTGCTGGAGTCGTTGAGGTAAATCAGCGGGTTCATAAAGTCCGTCCATGCCCACACGAACGAGAACAGCGCGACGGTCGCCACCGCCGGCTTCGACATCGGCGCAACCAGCCGCCACAGAATCGCCCACTCGCTGCAGCCGTCCAGCCGCGCCGCGTCAATCAGCTCCTGCGGCAGCGTCAGGAAAAACTGGCGCAACATGAAAATCAGGAACGCATTCCCCAGAAAGGCGGGCACAATCAGCGGCAGGAAGGTGTCCACCCAGCCGAGCTTGCGAAACAACAAGAACACGGGCAACAGCGTCACCTGCGGCGGCAGCATAAGCGTGCTGAGCATCACCCAGAACCAGAAGTTGCGCCCGCGCCAGCGCATGCGTGCAAACGCATAGGCAGGCGGCAGGCAACTCAGCAGCACGCCCGCCACCGTCAAGCCCGCCACCAACAGCGTATTGCGCAGATACAGCCCGAACGGGAAGGTCGACAGCGCGTGCGCGTAGTTCTCCCACGCCGCCCGACTGGGAACCCAGCGGATTTGCTCGGTGAACAGCTCCTCGTCGGGCTTGAGCGAGGTGGCGAGCATCCACGCGATGGGGAGCATGTAGAGCGCGAGCAGCCCCAGAATCGCCAGATGCGCCAGCGCGCGTGCGAGCGTCTGTCGGCGCATCAGTAGCCTCCAGCGTGCCCTTCCGCGCGCGGGTCGGAGCCAGCGCAGTAGCTGTCGCCCACTTTCTGAATCACCTGCACGGCGCTGGGGTGCGTACCGGGCGGGGTTGTGCGCACCTGGTGTCCTCGCTGGCGCAAGGCGTCCACCAGTGCGTCGTCCGCCGCCTCGAGGCTCAGCGCGCCGGGCGAGGGGTCGGTACTCTGCGCGGGCTGCCACGCCCAGCGCGGCTGCTCAATCGCCGCCTGCGGCTCCATGCCGTCGTCAATCAGGCGGGCAATCACCTGCAGGTTCGTCTGCACCTGAATATCGCCGCCGGGCGTGCCGCCGACATACGCCAGCGCGTCCCCGCGCGTGATTAGATAGGCGTTCAGCGTGTGCATGGGGCGCTTGCCCGGCGCGAGGCGGTTCGGGCTATCCGCCTGCAGCGAGAAGCCGCGCATGCGGTTGTTCAGCAGGATTCCGTCCACCACCACGCCGCTGCCGAAGGGATGGTAGACGCTCTGGATAAACGAAATCGCGTTGCCGTCGCGGTCGGCGATGCAGAAGTAGGTGGTGTTCGTGTCGCGCAGTTTGCCCGGCGTGTAGACCGCCTGCGCCCGTTCCATCGACAGGGCGGCGCGTCGCTCGCGGATGTAGTCAGGCGCGAGCAGCGACTCGGCGCGTTTGCCCACCATGCGCGGGTCGCCCAGATACGCCCAGCGGTCCGCAAACGCGCACTTGATGGCTTCCACCATCAGGTGTGTGCGCTGGGCGGCGTCCATCCCGCGCAGGTCGTACCCGTCCAGCAGGGCGAGCGCCTCCATCAGGATAATCCCCTGCGACACGGGCGGTTGCCCATGCACGGTGTAGGCGCGATAGCGCACGCGCAGCGGCTCGATGAGTTCGCTCTCGTGCCGCGCGAGGTCGTCGGGTTCGAACCAGCCGCCCTGTTGCTGGCTGTACGCCACGAGTCGGCGCGCCAGTTCGCCCTTATAAAAGGCGTCGCGCCCGCCTGCGGCAATCGCTTTCAGGGCGCGCGCGGTGTCCGGGCAGCGCACCATCTCGCCTGCACGCGGCGCGCGCTCCTGACCCAGCAGCCCCTGCAGCACAGGGCGCAACTCGCTGGAGCGGCTCGCGTTGCGCCAGAGGTTCGCCTTGCGCGCGCTGATGGGGTAGCCCCCCTCGGCGTACTCAATCGCAGGCTCCAGCAAGCGCGGGAGCGGCAACCTGCCGTACAGCGCGTGCAACCGAACCCATGCATCCACCAGTCCGGGCACGGTCGCAGCGATAATCCCGCGCAGGGGGATGCCGCTCGGGAAGCGTTCGGGCGTCGCCGATTGGGGCGCGGCGCCGGAGCCGTTGAGCGCGAGCGTGCGACGGCGCGCGGCGTCGTACAACACCACAAAAGCGTCCCCGCCCAGATGGCTCGCCCACGGCTCCACCACACATAGCACAGCGGAGGTCGCAATCGCGGCGTCCACGAAACTGCCTCCCGCACGCAGGATGTGCAATCCTGCGCTGACCGCCAGCGGCTGCGAGCTGGCGACAATCCCGTTCCGAGCATACACGGCGCTGCGCGAAAGCATAGCCCCCTATTCGAGGCGTCAGGCGCGGCTCCTGCTTACACGGGTGCAGGCTAAACGCTCATCAGTAGAGCGTCGAATCCAATCTCCTCAAGCCCCCTGTAGCCCGATAAGGCGAGCGTGAGGTCGAAATCGGCGAGGAAGTTGCGCAGGTAGGTATGCACGCCGTTCTCGCCGTCGACTCCCAGCGCCCACATCACGGGTCTGCCCAGTCCGACCATCCACGCGCCCAGCGCCAGCGCCTTGAGCGCGTCCGCGCCCGTGCGTATCCCGCTATCGAACAGCACGGGAACCGAGCCGCCAGTCGCGTTCATAACCATACAGAGCGCATCCAGCGCGGGGATCGCACCGTCCACCTGCCTGCCGCCGTGATTGGAGACGATAATTCCATCGACCCCGCGCTTGACCGCCTCGCGCGCGTCGTCGGGATGCAGGATGCCCTTGAGCAGGATGGGCAGGCGCGTCCATTCGCGCAGGCGCGAGAGGTCGTCCCAGGTGAGGCTGGGGTTGCCGAAAATCGCCGCGAATTGCATCACCGCGCTGCCGGGATCTTCTTCGGGCGGGGCGGCGAGCAGCGCGCGGAACGCAGGGTCGCTGAAGTAGTTCGCCAGTCCATCCCCGCGCATAAAGGGCAGATACGCGCGACGCAAATCGCGCGGACGCCACGCCAGCATGTAGGTGTCCACCGTCGCCACAATCGCGCTGTAGCCCGCCGCCTCCGCGCGGCGCACGAAGCTCGCGGCGACCTCATGATTGCGGCTCCAGTAGAGCTGGAACCAGCGCGGCGCATCGCCCATCGCTTCGGCGACCTGCTCGATGGTGTACGAAGCGACCGTGCTGAGCGTGAAGGGGATACCCAGCTTCGCGCAGGCGCGCGCCGTCGCCAGCTCGCCCTCTTGGTGAATGATGCCCTGCACGCCCACGGGCGCAACATAGATCGGCGCGGGGTAGCGTCGCCCAAACAGCTCGACGCTCCAGTCGCGCTGGGACACATCCCGCAAAAAGCGCGGCACAATCTCCCAGCGGGCAAACGCGCGGCGGTTGGCGTCGGCGGTCTGTTCCGTCCCCGCGCTGCCCGCCACATAATCATACGCTTCGGGCGTCATCGCCTCCCGCGCCGCCGCCTCCAGCGAGTCGTAATCCACAGGGAACGGCTCCGGCATCCCGAACAGCCCCTTGCGGTAAATCTCCAGCTGACGCTCCATGCCTGTTTCCATCGTCGGAACCCCTAAATCGGGTTCGCGACGCGGAACACAGTTCCTGCTTCAGGGCGACCAGACGGGCAACTCCTCCACTGCCGCGTGGTTGGAGAGGTTCGTGACGCCCGTCCCGTTGGGCGCCATAATGTAGATTTCGGGGTTGCCCGAACGCGAACTCATGAAGGTGATGAAACTATTGCCCGCGTAGGATTTAGACCAGTGCGGACTGAAGTTGTCGCCCGTGCTGGTCAGCTGGGTGAGACCGGTACCGTTGGCGTCGATGCGGTAGATGTCGCCGTCGCGTTCAAACGCGATGCTCTGGCTATTCGGCGACCATGTTGCCCAGCGGTTGATCGTGCCCACGCCGTTTGTCAGGTTGAGCGGGTTGGCGCCGTTGGCGTCCATCACCCACACATCGCTGCCGCGCTCAAAGGCGATTTTCTGACCGTTGGGCGACCAGACCGGGCGAAACTCATCCAGGGGATCGCTGGTCAGTTGCGTAACGCCCGTGCCGTTGGCGTTCATGACCCAGATGTCCCAGTTGCCGCCTCGATCGCTCGCGAAGGCAATCTGGGTTCCCGAGGGCGACCAGCAGGGCATCATGTTGTTGCCGTTGCCTGCGGTCAGGTTCGTTGCGGTGCTATTGCTCAGATTGTACACCCAGATGTCGTTGTTCTGCTCGTACGCAATCAGGTTGCCTGCGGGCGACCATGCAGGGCGTCCGCTCACAGTGCCACCGCTGCTGGTCAGTTGTGTGGCGCCTGTGCCGTTGACATTAATCACCCACAGCTCCCATGCGCCAGAACGGTTGCTCAGAAACGCCAGTTGACTGCCCGTCGGCGACCAGCTGAACGCATCGTCGCCACTGGAATGGTTGCTCACATTAAACAACGCACCGTTGGCGGAATTCACCACCCAGATGTCCAGATTGCCCGTTCGGTCGCTCAGGAAGGCGATGCGGGCAACCGTTCCGGGATTCAGAGCGTTGCCGCCGCAGCCCGACAAATGCAACGTCGCCAGTACCAACAATCCAGAGCCTGTCCAGTGAATCGCTCGTCTCATAAGAGAAATTTTGGGAGTCGCCTGCGAATATCTGCAGGGGGGGGCTCGCGCAGGCGCTTCCATGCTCGATGAATCCTTTACGCCCCCAAACGCCTCTAACCCTACAGAGACCCGCGACAAGAGCGAGTGGGTCTCCATACGAACGACAGGAGGTATGCAAACGATGGAAATCAAATACGATGTTGAGATCGATGCGCGCGGGCTGCAGTGCCCGATGCCGATTGTGAACGCGCGTAAGGCGTTTCAGGAGCTGCCGTCGGGGCAGACTCTGCGGGTGCTGGCGACCGATCCCGGCTCGGTGAACGACTTCAAGGGCTGGGCGAACATGGTCGCCGATGCCGAGTTGCTCGCGCAGGAGACTGCGGAGCTGGATGGCAAGACGGTCTATGTGCATTATATCCGCAAGAAGTGAGGTGAGGCGATGGGTATGAATGGTCAGACGACGGTGATGGAGCCGAAGGCGGCGGTGGACACGAGCGCGCTCTGGGCGCAGGTGGAGCAGCTGCAGGCGCAGGTGGACGCCCTGCGTCGCCAGACGCCCGATAACCGCCTGTCGATGGTGGTCTTTTCGGGCGATCTGGATCGCGTGCTGGCGGCGTTCGTGATTGCCTCGGGCGCCGCCGCCAGCGGGATGGAGGTCTCGATGTTTTTCACCTTCTGGGGGCTGACCGCGCTGCGCCAGAAGCGCGAATCGCGCGGCAAAACCCTCTTCCAGAAGCTGATGGGCTGGATGACGCCTGTGGGCACGCGCGGGCTGGGCGTGTCGAAGATGAACTTCGGCGGTATCGGCGCGAAGATGCTCCGCGCGATGATGCGCCAGCAGGGCGTGCCTCAGATCGAGGAGATGGCGCAGATGGCGCGCGATTTGGGCGTGCGAATCGTCGCCTGCCAGATGTCGATGGATGTGATGGGCATCCACAAAGAGGAATTGGTAGACGGCATCGAGGTGGGCGGCGTGGCGACCTTCCTGGGCGACGCGACCCGCTCCAAAGCGACGCTGTTTATCTGAGAAACCAGCGTCCTGCCAGGTATCTCGTAGGGGACGGCTACGGTGTCGTCCCCCGATTTGCTTTAACTGCACCCAGACAGCAGGAGAAAAACCTCTGCGCGCGAATTTGCTCATCGGAGCAAGACGATGGCTGTCGATACTCTCAGCAAAGCGTTCTGGCGCAGTGTGGAGCAGCATGGCGAGAAGCCCGCGCTGCTGGTAAAGCGCGAGAAGCAGTACCGTCCCATCCCGTACACCGAGCTGGGCAGGCGTGTGTATGCCTTCGCGCGCGCCCTGCACGAACTGGGAATCCGCAAAGGCGACCGCGTGGCAATCCTCTCCGAGAACTGTCCCGAATGGGCAATCACGGACTGGGCGACGCTGTGCCTGGGCGCGATTACCGTGCCCATCTACCCCACTCTGACCGCCCCGCAGGTGCAGGAGATTCTGCGCGACTCGGAGCCGAAGGTACTGGTCGTCAGCGATAAGAAGCAACTGCGCAAGGCGTGCGAGGCGGTGGAGGGCGCGAACCTCTCGCCCCAGATGATTTGCATCGAGCCGGAGGGCGCGGGCGACACGCCCACCTTCGAGCAGATGCTGAATCAGCCCGGCGCGCTCACCGAATCGGAACTGCGCGCCCTTGTGGAGTCGAGTCAGCCCGACGACATCATCACCTTCATCTACACTTCGGGCACGACAGGCGAACCGAAAGGCGCGATGCTCACCCACCGCAACCTGATCAGCAACATCGAGGCGGTGCTGGAGCTGATTGACTGGCGCCCCGACGATGTGTTCCTATCGTTCTTGCCGCTGAGCCATGTGTTCGAGCGGATGGGCGGGCATTTTCTGCCGATTTACGCGGGGCTGACGATTGCCTACGCCGAGAGCCTCTTCACGCTGGCGAACGACATGGTGGAGATCAAGCCGACGCTGATGCTGGGCGTGCCGCGTTTCTATGCGTCGGTGATGGATCGGATTCTCGCCTCTGTGCGCCAGATGCCCCCGCTGCGCCAGAAGCTTTTCTATCGCATGCTGGAGGTGGGCAAACTGCACTCGCAGTGTGTGCGCGAGGGGCGCTCGATGCCGTTGGGCGCGCGCCTGCAGCATGCTCTGCTGGACAAGCTCGTCGCCGCCAAGATTCGCGAGCGGGTCGGGGGACGCCTGCGCTACTTCGTGTCGGGCGGCGCGGCGCTGCCCAAAGAGGTCGCCGAATTCTTCCATGCGTTCGGCGTCCTGATTATCGAAGGCTACGGTTTGACCGAGACCAGCCCCGTGCTGACGGTGAACCCGCCGAACGCGCCGCGCTTCGGCAGCGTGGGCAAGCCCATTCGCGGCGTGGAAATCAAAATCGCCGAAGACGGCGAAATCCTCGCGCGCGGACCCAACATTATGCTGGGCTATTATAAAAAGCCCGAAGCGACCGCCGCCGCGATTGACCCCGACGGCTGGTTCCACACGGGCGATGTCGGGCATATGGACGCGGACGGCTATCTCTACATCACTGATCGGAAAAAAGACATTATCGTGCTGGCGAACGGCAAAAATGTCGCCCCGCAGCCTATCGAGAACCTGCTCAAGCAGAGCGAGCTGGTGCAGGAGGCGGTCGTGTACGGCGACGGCATGAGCGCGCCCGTGGCGTTGATTGTGCCCAACATGGACGCTCTGCGCGCCTTCGCCAAACAGGAGGGTATCGAGGCGGACGGCGACGCCCTGCTCAACCACGACGCCGTGCAGAAACGGTTCCGACAGGAGCTGGAGCGCGTGAATCGGGAGCTGGCAGACTTTCAGCGGGTGAAGGGTTTTCGGCTCATCGCCAAGCCGTTCAGTATCGAGACGGGCGAGCTGACCCCCACGCTGAAGGTCAAGCGGCGCGTGGTGGCAGACAAATACGCGCATCTCTTGCAGGAGATGGCGCGCTGATGGGGGAACCCCTATGCGACGACCCTTGATTGCAGGCAACTGGAAGATGCACCTCTCGCCGTCGGAGGGCGCGGCGCTGGCAACGATGCTTCGCCAGCGGATTGGCATGCGCTCCGATGTGGAGATTCTGCTCTGTCCCGCGTTTGTGGCGCTGCAGGCGGTTGCAGAGGCGATTCGGGGCAGTGAGATGAAGCTCGGCGCACAGGATGTGTTCTGGCGCGATTCGGGCGCGTTCACGGGGCAAATCGCGCCGCCCATGCTGATGGCGGTCGGCTGCGAGTATGTGATTCTGGGGCATTCGGAGACGCGCGGCAGGTTCGGCGTCGCCGACCCCGACATGGACGCTCGCCTGCTCGCCTACTTCAGCGAGACGGAGGCGACCCTCAACCGCAAGCTGCGCGCTGTGCTGCCGCACGGTCTCAAGCCCATCCTGTGCGTGGGTGAGACGCTCGCCGAGCGCGAGGCGGGACAAACCGAGCAGGTTATCCGCACGCAGATAGAAGGCGCGCTCGATGGGCTGGCGTCCGACGAACTCTACGAGCTGGTGATTGCCTACGAGCCCGTGTGGGCGATTGGTACGGGTCAGGTGTGCGACGCCGACGAAGCAAATCGCGTGTGCGGCTTCATCCGCCAGACGCTGCGCGATCGATACGACGCCGAGTTGGCAGAGTTTGTGCGCGTGCTTTATGGGGGCAGCGTAAAGCCTTCGAACGCGCACGCGCTGCTTCATCAGCCCGAAATCGACGGCGCGCTGGTCGGCGGCGCGAGCCTCGACGCCAAGGCGTTCGAGCAAATCTGCTACTGCGCGCCCCAGCGGTAAGTCTCAGGCTTTGGGCTGTAGCAGCGCGCGCCCCATCACAATATAGTCTGCGCCCCACTGGAGCGCCTGCTCAGGCGTGGCGACGCGCTTCTGGTCGTCCGAATCGTATCCGTGGGGGCGCACGCCGGGCGTCACAATCAGAAACGGCGCGGGAATCCGCCGACGGAGCATGCGCGCTTCCCACGGCGAGGCAATCACGCCGTCCAGTCCTGCCGTGTGTGCCAGTTGCGCCAGTCGCAACGCCTGTGCGCGCGGCGTGCGCGGCACGCCCACCGCGCGCAGGGCGTCCGCGTCCAGGCTGGTCAGCACCGTGACGCCCATCAGCAACGGGGGATTAGCGTACTCAGCGACTGCCGCGCGCGCCGCCTGCAGCATCTCCATCCCGCCCGCGCAGTGGAGCGTCAGCATCCACACGCCGAACTCCGCCGCCTGACGCACCGCCAGCGCGACCGCGTGCGGGATGTCGTGGAACTTGAGGTCGAGAAACACGCGCTCCGCGCCCGCCTCGCGCAGGGTGCGCACAATCGGCAGTCCGTGCCCGATTGCCAGTGCGCCGCCGACCTTGAACGCATAGACCCGCTCGCGGTACTGCTGCACCCAGTCGCACGCCTGCCCCAGATTGGGCGTATCCAGCGCGAGGATGGTTCGCGCGAGAATCGCCTCGCCAATCATCACTGCTTGCTGGCGCGGATGGCTTTCTGCAGCTCGGTCTCGAAACGCTGCTCGATGCCGGGTCCGTAGCCCACCTGCACGAACTGCACCTTGCCCTGCGCGTTAATCAGCACAAAGTGCGGAATGCCGCGCACGCGGTACTGGGCGGCAACCGCGCCATCGGTGTCCATCGGCACGGTGAAACTGTAGTTGTTGCTCTGCAGGAACTGGCGCACAGTGTCGGCGTCCTCTTTGAGGTTCACGGCGAGGATGTGCGCGTCCTTGCCGTACTTCTCGGCGAGTTTCTGGGTGTGGGGCAGCGCACGGCGGCACGGTCCGCACCAGGTCGCCCAGAAGTCGATGAACACAGGCTTCCCGCGCAGCTTGCTCAGCTCAACGGTTTTGCCGTCCAGCGTGGTCAGTTTGAAGTCGGGGGCGTCCGAACCGACAGGCAAGCCCTGTCCTTGAAAGAGCGCATGCGCGCCTACAGCCGTCAGCGCGACGGCGAGGGCAATCGACCACCATCGTTTTTTCATACGGGGTTTCCTCCAGAGGGAAGTATACCACACGCGCGCGCTGGCTGCCGGGGGTGGATTCGAACCACCACTACCAGATCCAAAGTCTGGCGTCCTGCCATTAGACGACCCGGCAACGCGCATGCAGTGTACCCGATACAAGCCTTACGCATGCAAGCCCTGTCCGACGCCCTCGACGCCGTTTTCCACACCGCGCGAATTTCGCGAGTCTGGGAGTCATGAACCGCCGCCTGTTTCTCTCAGGGCTACAGGCAAACCCGATTTTTGCGGGCTGAGTAGTGAGGGCAATCAGCAGGAGTCCGAAGGCGCGAGGCGTATACTCTGTCCCGCTTCAGTAGCCTACACCTGCTGAAGCCACGCCCGCCCGTTCAGCCCAACGGGACGGGCACTTTCTCTATTCGCGTCCATCTGGAAGATTCCTGCTGGTCTTGAGAGGAATCTGCGCCCCAGTGCCGAAACGCTTGAGTATGGCTGACTTGTCGCGTGAGCAACTAATCCAGCGCTATGCCCAGCGTCTCAAGGGGGTCTTAGACGAGATTGTGCCCCAGTCCCCCAACGAGAGTGATTTTCGCTACCGTGTCAACAGGGTACTGGATGACTTCTGCGAGAAACTGGGCTTCGAGATAGAGTTGCGCACTGAATACGGCTTAGCGGGAAAACGCGCCGATTCTGTGTTCAACCGCTTTGTGGTGGAATACAAAAGACCCGGTGAACTGGGCGACTCGCTGGCTCATCCCAAGACAAGCAAAGCCGTAGAACAACTCAAAGAGTACCTCCGTAAACTCGCTCGCGATGAACGCCAAGACCTTGCCCGCATCGCTGGGGTCGTCTTTGACGGTTGCTTTCTTGTCTTCGTGCGCTACCGAGACGGGAACTTCGCTGTAGAACGCCCAGTACCCGCAACCCAAGCAACGCTGGAACGCTTGCTGACTTGGCTTTCCAGCACAGCGTCGGGAATTGCGCTCACCGCCGAAAACCTTACGCGCGACTTTGGCATCGAGCAGCCGCGCACGCAGCGGATTCTGCGCGCCCTGTACGGCGGGCTGACCACCGCGCTCCAACCCAACGCAAACGACAATCCTACGAACCCGATGGTGAACAACCTGTTCCGCCAGTGGCAGGTCTTTTTCAGCCAGTCCATCGATTACAGCGAGGCGTTCGGAGGGCGCAAGCTGCAACCGTTGCAGAAGTGGGCGCGCAAGGCAGGCATCGCCATCAGAAGCGCGGACGAGGCGGAACGGCTCTTTTTCGTGATGCACACCCATTTCGCGCTGCTGGCGAAACTGCTCGGCTACCTCGCCGTGTCCCGCCTGTTGGCACCCGGAGTCGGCGCGTCACCGCTTGGCTCGTGGCTGGGCGATTCCAACACTCTCCAGCAACGCCTGCACGACCTCGAATCGGGCGGGGTCTTCCGACAACTCGGCATCGTGAACCTGCTGGAAGGCGACTTTTTCGCATGGTATCTGTATGCATGGAACAATCACATCGAGCGTGCGCTGCGCGGCATCCTGCAGCGATTGGACGAATATGACCCCACCACGCTCGCCCTCGTGCCCGAAGAGACGCGCGACCTGTTCAAGCAACTCTATCACTACCTGCTGCCCCGCGAAATTCGCCACAATCTGGGCGAATATTACACTCCCGACTGGCTCGCCCTGCACCTACTGCAGCGCACTGCGCCCGAACTGTTCGAGACGCCGACCCCTGAATGCGAAAGCCAGCTGCGCCAGCGCGTGCTGAACACCCGCTTTTTAGACCCCGCCTGCGGCTCAGGGACTTTCCTCGTGTTGTTGATTGCCCGCCTACGCGGACTGGGGCGCGCCCTTCCCATCGACGAACGAGACCTCCTGAACGCCATTCTCCAGAATGTCGTGGGCTTCGACCTGAACCCGCTGGCAGTGCTAACGGCGCGGGTGAACTACCTGCTGGCAATCGCCGACCTGCTGCCCCACCGCAAGCGGGACATCGTGCTGCCCGTGTACCTCGCCGACTCGATCCGCACCCCCGCGCAAGGACATGACCTTTACAGCCACGATGCCTACACCTTCCCGACCGCCGTCGGCGCGTTCGAAATCCCCGCCGCCCTGTGCCGTGTTAGCGTCTTCGACCGATTCTGCGACCTGCTGGAGGCATGCGTGAACAGCGACACCCTCCCAGATGCCTTTGTGCAGCGCGTCGAGCGAGAACTTGCCCCCGCAGACTGGAACGCCGAAGACGCCGCGCGGATCAAACAAACCTACGAGCGACTGCGCGAGCTGCACGCGCAAGGGCTGAACGGGCTGTGGGCGCGACTGCTCAAAAACAACTTCGCCCCGCTCACCGTCGGACAGTTCGACTACATCGTCGGCAACCCGCCATGGATTAACTGGGAACACCTGCCCGACTCCTACCGCAACGCCACGAAAGACCTGTGGACGCGCTATCAACTCGCGGGAACCTACAAGGGCGGACGCCCCCGACTCGGCGCGGTCAAAGTGGATATTTCGACCCTGATGACCTATGTCGTTGCGGACGCCCTGCTCAAGGATGGAGGCAATCTGGGCTTCGTGATTACCCAAAGCGTGTTCAAAACCGCCGCGGGCGCAGGCTTCCGCCGATTCGAACTGCCCGAACAAAACAAGCAAAGACGCCCCCTCAAAGTGCTGCATGTGGACGATATGGTCGAACTGTTGCCATTTGAAGCCGCGAGCAACCGCACCGCCGTCCTCGTGCTACAGAAGGGGCAGCCCACCTGCTACCATGTGCCGTACACCGTGTGGCGCAAAGTAGAAGGCGCACGCTTCAGCTACGACAGCACGCTGGACGAAGTGCTTGCCGCCACCCAACGCCACGACTGGCACGCCGAACCTGTGGACCCACGCGACTCCACCTCCCAGTGGCTCACCGCCCACCCCGCCGCCCTGAACGCCATCCGCAAAGTGCTGGGCAAAGCCTGCTACAAGGCGCACGCAGGAGTCTGCACATGGTTGAATCCTGTCTACTGGGTGCAGAAGACCTACACCCACCCGAACGGCGATGTCGTCGTGCAGAACATCACCGAAGGCGCGAAGGTTAAAGTGGGGCAGGTCTCGATGACAGTGGAGCCTGACCTACTGTACCCGCTGCTGCGCGGGCGCGATGTGCAACGCTGGCACGCCCAACCCTCCGCATGGATTATCGTGCCCCAAGACCCGAACCGACCTTCACGCGCTTACCCTGAAGCGAGCCTGCAGGTGGACTACCCAAAGACCTACGCCTACCTGAAGCGGTTCGAGAAGGAGTTGCGCAACCGCAGCGGCTACAAGCAAATCCTCTCCCGACGCGGACAGGAGTTCTACGGGCTGATGGACATCGACCACTACACCTTCGCGCCGTGGAAGGTAGTGTGGACGCGCATCGGGCGCATTCAGGCTGCTGTCGTCAGCAGCAGCGCGGGGAAGGTCGTGATTCCGCAAGAAACGATTACTTTAGTGCCTTGCGACTCCCCTGAAGAAGCGCACTATATTTGCGCTATAGTGAACTCGGCGGTTTTCCAATTCGCTGCTGAGTCATACAGTCAGAAGGGCGGCAAAAGTATGGGCACGATGCATCTCCTCGACCACATTCACATCCCCTGTTATGACCCGAATAATCCTGTGCATCGTGAGTTGGCAGACCTATCTCGGCAAGCGCATGTCATCGTAGCACGGGGCGACACAGCGCGGTTGGGGCAAGTAGAGAAGAAGATTGATGAACTCGCTGCGCAAGTATGGGGCTTGACAGAATCGGAGATGGACGCGATACGCCAAAGTCTTCAGACGACCGATAGCGACGAAAACAACGACCTTGACTCATAAGTGAATGTCCACGGGCTATCGCAGTGTTGTCACGATGGCGTCCCAATCCTCTGGACGCCACAGATAGCACTCCACTCCCACGCACTGACCGAGTGCGTCCAGCCACCCGCGTTGTGCTGCCGTCAGACGACCGCCCACCCGCTTGAGTTCGGCGACGATGAGACGGGGCGGGCGACACAGCACGAGGTCGGGAAAGCCGACATCCCCTTGAACGGGCGTCAGCCACCGACCCCGCTGCGTGAGGGCAGGTCGGGTGTGGTGTACCCGCCAGCCCGTCCGTCGCGCAATGTCAATCACTGCACGCTGGAAGTCCCGCTCGCGTTGCATGGCGTCAGCACCCCGCGAATGCGCTGCAGGGCGCGTTCCGCTTGGTGGGCGTCCCAAGTGTCGCCCCCGTCTTCCGCCAGTTGCCAGAGCCTCTCAATCGCACGCTGCAAGCGTTGCAAAGCGTCATCAATCGGCATAGGTGCATCGGTCACATACGGTGTGCGAATGCGATTCATGACAACTCACCTCCTTCGATGGCATGCTGCACGCGCTGACGCGCGATCGCCACTGCGCCCGCGTCGGTATCACAGCCGACAAACTGTCTGCCCAGCCGAAGACAAGCGACCGCCGTTGTCCCGCTGCCCAGAAACGGGTCAACGACCAGTTCACCGGGTTCGGTGAACCGCTCCACTATCTGGATGAACCCGCCCAGCGACTGTTGCCAGTGGTGAAGCTCTTTCTGCACGCCGTCCGCTGTGTTGTGCGCTGCTGAGAAGTAGTCGCTGCACACAAAGCGCAAGTTCTCGGCGTCATTGCGCGTAAACATTAGCAGCGGTTTCCAGCTGGTAGCGATTTTCGCTGCGGAGACATTCGCTTTCGTGTCGCCCATGTAGTAGGTGCAGATCCAGCGGTAGCGCAAGTGCGGGGTCATGCAATTCACCACTTCGGGCAAGTGGAGGTGGGGCGTCATCACGACCAGCACGCCGTGCGGTCTGAGCAGTTCGGCTGCCAGTTTCGCGAGTTCGCCGTAAAGCGGAATATACTCACTGAGATACGGCGGGTCGGTGATCATCGCGTCCACTTGCCCGCGCAAGTCGCCCAGCACTTCTCGGAAGTCGCCGTGCCGAATCGCTATCCCCGTCGGCAGTTCGCCTGCGCTTTCGCGATGCAACGCTTCGCGCCGTGCGAGTTCGCGCGTCGCCTCGCGCACGCTGCTTACTGCACGGCTCGCGATTAGCTCGGCGACGGCTCGCTGCTTACTCGGCTCCAGCGACGCCAGCGATTTCAGCTCGGCTCCGTCGTTGGCAATCGGCGTGCGCCGTATCGCGTCCCGCACTTCGGGTGCAAGCGACTCCGCCAGCTGCACATAGTGCCGAATCGTGCGTTGCGCCAGCCCTGCCTGCGCCGCCGCCCACTCCGAAAAAGCGGCAACCGTTGCCGAGTTTTTCGCAGGTCGCCCGACGCCACGCGCGTTGGGGTACAACTGCTCATAGACCGCCCGCATTCGCGCGAGGTGTTCGGCGCGTTCCAGCAGCGTGAGTTCGTTGCGAATCAAGTTCTCGGAGATTTCAGCAAGCTCGGCGTGCCGGTCGTCGCCGTCCACCACAACAGCGGGGATCTCTGTCCAGCCGAGTTGCTTGCACGCTTCGAGCCTGTGGTAGCCATAGACGAGCGTTCCGTCGGGGCGCACGCCTATTGGCTGCAAGAGACCTACTTGCGCTATGCTTTCGGCAAGCTCAGCCACTTTCTCGGCGTTCAGCGGGCGTAGACGGTTTTCGACTTTTATGCTCGGAATTGGTATATTTTTCATGGGTATCACCTCTCGAAGTAGAACGGGGCAGGCGTGCAGCTACACGCCCGCCCCTTTTGTGTTAGGTACTCGTGTCGGCAGCGTTGGTGGTGTCGGGCAGCAGTTCTTCAACCCGATTGAACTCTTGCCCGTTCTCCCTGCGCTGCTTCACCACGACGGCGATTGCGGTCTTCCCGACCAGCGACTCGAAGTCCACTTGTTCACCGAGCTGGATGGCGCGCCCCATGAGCGCGCCCGCCCAGCGCATGCACTTGGAATCGGGGCTATCTGAGATGCTGGAGTATGCCACGAGATGGCGCCCCTTGTCCAGCACACGGAAAGTCCACTTCAGCTGGTCGCCGAATTGACCCGTGCTGAGTTCAATCGCCGTGAGTTCCACGCGGTATTCACCCGTAGGTAAGGGTTCTTTACCGCGTACTGTTATGGTGATTGGCATTTGTTATGCCTCCTCTAACGAAAGTTGCGACGGAGTGCGACTCGCGTCGCCGTTGTGAAGTAGTGTGTTGTGTGTTGGCGCGTGCGGAGTACCGCTCGCATCCAAAGCGTGTAGCATGCGGGTTGCCAGCGCGATAGCAGGCGTACCCGCGAGTTGCTCGGCTGCGGTCAGCCAGCTCGCCATGTCGCCGTGAATGGTGTAGCCATACTCAGTGAGTGTCAGCGGGGGGAAGTTTCGCGCTTCTGCGTATGCCAGCATCACGCGAATCGCCTCCAGCTCGGTCGGCTCCAAGTGGAACGGGTCTTCTGGGTTGGAAGCGCGTTGGAGCCAATCGTCTACCAAGTCCCACACCAACGGCGTGCGGTTGGCGAATAAGTCGGGCAGGGCAGAGAGTGGCTCGTTGGCTGCTGTTTCTGGCAACGCACTATTCTGGCAATCTGGCAAGGTATTAAGAGATTGCCAGATTGCCAGATTGCCAGAATTCGCGACGCGATAGACATGCGGTTCGGCGCGTGTACCTTTCCCTTCGCGCTCGACCTTGCCGTCCTCATAAAGCCGAAGCAGCGCGTCCCGAATTGTGCGCTCAGGAATCTTCTCACCACTCGCGCGAAGGTGTTCCTCTATCTCGGTTCGCGTTGCCTGCCCCAGCACGCGAAGCGCGTGCAGAATCTTCTCGCGCGTGCTTTGGGCGTGCGATTCTGGAAGCACCTCACCAGCCGTGCCCAGCACGCGGTATTCGCTCGCGTCCTCTGAAAGTTCCAGCACCAACGGTTCTGGAGAGAGGTTCCACAGCCTGCCTGCTATCGGCGTCAGCACGCGCTGCCGTTTCTGCTCCTTGACGGGCGCAAGCAGCAGTATCGCGTCCGCCTCAGCCGTGAACGCATGCGAGCCCGCAATATCGGTGATCTCGCCCTCGCTGCTGAGGCTCTTTTTCGTGTGGTGTACCAGCACGATTGCCGTTCGCGGCAAGTGCTGAGTCAAGTCCACAAACGGCGCAAGCGCAGCCGCAACCAACGCCGAGTCGTTCTCGTCTTTGGCGGGCATAAACCGCCGTATGGTGTCCACAATCACAATATCAGGTTCCTGTTCGCGTATGGCGCGTGCCCAGTTCTCTGGGTGAGCGCGGGGGATAGCGTTCAGAGTGAGTGTGTTCAGTTCGGGGAACCGCTTCACCCGCTCGCGCCACACAGGGCGTGAGTCTTCCGAGAGGTAGACCACGCGCAGATTCTGCTGTAGCCACTCACGGGAGGCGTGTATCAGCAGTGTGGTCTTACCTGCTTTGGGGTGTGCGCCAAGTAGAGTGATTGTCCCTCGCGCGATGAGACCGTCCACGCCAAGCAGCGGTACATACTCCAGTTCGCGTTCGGCGTCGCTGGTGAGCAGTTCGCTCAGAGGCGCAAGTAGCGGCAGGTCGGCTTCTGATTCGTTTCTGGCAATCTGGCAATCTGGCAATTGCTTAAGGAGTTGCCAGATTGCCAGAATATGGCTACTCGCCAACGCTGCTCGGAACCGTTCGGCGTCGGCGTCCAGTTGCTGCCACAGTTCGTTCGCGTCTTTCACGCCGTCGGGCAGCTGCAGCACCTGCACGCGCTCGCGAAGCGAGTCAGGGCAGGTCTCGGCGAGTTTCTGTGCCAATCCTGCGCCTGCGTCGTCGGCGTCGGCAATCAGCACGATTCGCTCGAAACCCTCCACCTCGCGCCACCACTCGGATTTCCAAGTGGTTGCGTTCGGTATGCCCAGTGCAGGCAGGTCGGCATGCCACAGAGTCCAAGTATCGCTTGTACCCTCGCACAGGTAGAGGGTGTCAGCGTCGCCCCATTCGGGCAATCGCCACAGCCCGTAGAGAATCCGCGTGTCGCCACTGCGCCACTTGAAGCGGGCTACCCCGTTCACTTTCTCCAGCGTAAAGCGGTATTGTATCGTGTGCAGGTCGCCGTCGGCGTTGCGGTAGGGGATTTCAATACCGCCGTCGGGCAGCTCGCGCACATGCCAAGCAATCAGTTTCTCGGCGTCCAGTCGCTTGGCGTTGGCGAGGGCTGCCAGCGTCAGCGGTTGCGCCTGTGCGGTTGCAGGCTGCTGCCGATTTCGGCGAGGCGCAATCGGGCGGGCGGTTGCGGGTTGTTTGTCTACGAGTGCAAGCAGACGGTCATAGACACTCCCACACGCAAAGCAGTGCGCCAGCAGTTTGCCGTTCCGAAGAGTCAGGCTCAGACTCGGTTCGTCGTCGTCGTGGAACGGGCAACGCGCCATCACTTGCTTGCCGTCTTTGGTCGCCCGCACGCGCATTTTTCGCTTGTCGAGGTGGGGTAGAATTCGTTCGAGAAGCTCAGCGGGGGTGTAGGGGCGCGTCATGCGTCGCTCACCCCCTCTGTGTTCTCGGCATTAGGCAGCAGCTCGTCAGGCTCCACGCCCAACGCACGCGCGATTTTCTCTACCGTCGCACGGCTGCGCGGGGACAGACCGTATTTTTCCCACAGCACTATGTGGCGAGTCGAAACGCCCGCCTTGTGCGCCAGCGCGTCCACTGGCAGCCCTAACCGCTTTCGAAGTTCGCGTATCGTTGCCATTGCTGTTGCCTCCTGCGATATACAGCGAGTATACTTATAGCCACAGAAGGTGAGTTTATATGGCTACACTGGCTGAAGTGGAACGCCGATTGCGCTTGCGCATACCGCCTGCGCTCTGGAGAGAAGCGGAACTCGAAGGGCTGGTCGGCGCGTTGGAAACGGCTGTCAACGCTGAAGAGGAACGCGAAGCACTCGCCGATTTGCGTAGGTTTTTCACGCGCCGTATGGAGCCAAAAGCGAAGTCCGATAGCGTTTACTCCACCACTGCTTTGGCGCGTGCATTTGTGGCTATGCAGGCACGAGCGGTGTCGGAGTTGCTGCCCTCCTTGGAGGTAGGCAATATTCTATATCCGCTGCGGGCGTTGCGTGAGCAGCACCTGCAGGGTGAGTTCGTGCCTGTCGAGAAGATCCCTGACTGGCTCGAACAGCACCTGTACGACGGGAATCTGCTGCCGGCCACTCGCCGCCTCTGGCTCTATCCCGAAACCGAATCGCGAGTGTTAGACGCCATTCTTGCAGGTCAGTCCGTCACGCTGGAGCCGAACGAAGTTTGGATAACCGAGCAGCCTCCTGTGAGACTGTTCTATAAGGGCAAGCCGTATTCCGTTCTGCACGACGGCGCACTCTTCGACCTCTTTCACGCTGTGTGCGGACTTATGGATATCTGTGGCTGGCGTGAGGACGACGCCATAGAGTTTGCGCTTGCGAATCGCGTGCCCGACGGGTTGCCGATTATGGTGCGCGTAGAATGGAACCTTATCTGGAGCCTATCGTTTGTCTCGCTTCGGGTTCCCCTCTATATCCACCAGAAGAGGTTGGGAAACTCTACTCGCAAGTGCGCCGTGAGCACCTTAAAGGTAGGAAGCGATGCAAGGGCATAGAACCGTTCACAGCACGATTCGTGCGCTTTGTGGAGGTTTATCGGCTGGAACACCCTCGCGCGAAGTGGAAGGAGATTATCGCGGAATGGAACCGCCAGCACCCGAATGAAGCGATTAGCGAGAAACGGGCGCAGAATCTTATAACGCACTACAAGAGAATCCGGCGCATAATCGCCGACCAGGTAGAGATAGGGGCGCAGTGGGATTATTAGCCCTGCGCCTATGGGTTATCGCCTGCGCAGATTCTTGAGAGGGCTATGCTGGTGGTGTGCCTGCTTGAGGTCGCTTTCCACCAGCGCGAGGTATTGGCGCAGTACCGAGTAGTCGCTGTTTCTCATGAGTTGGCGCAGGTGTTCGCCTGTAATGGGTCAACACATCGTTGACAGCTGGAACGCCCTCGGCGGCGCATGATGTGCGGGTCTACTTGGCGTTGAAGTACCCGACCATCGTGAGCAACATCTCCGCACACCGAGTGCGTTCGCGCACGGGGGCGGTCTCGTCGACCACCACGCCGTGCAACAAGCGCACCGCCTCCACCGCGCCTGCCATCAGTCGTTCACGCGACAACGCCATCCCCCGCTGACGCACTTCCGCCAAGTAGAACCGCACGCGCTTGTCCCAGTGAAAGTCGTGTCGCCAACGCTCGACTTGCTCTGGCGAGACGCCCAACTCCCGACACACGGCATTGACCGACAGTGTATCGCGATAGAGAAGATAGGCGTCAAAAGCGCGTGCAGGCTCGCCCGACAAGCGGGCGTACACACCCCGATACAACTTCTCGTGCGTCATGCGATCCATTAGCCCACAATGATACCGAGCGCGTCGCACGCGGATTGAGCGTCTTCTATCAACGCCATCAGCGCGTCATTCCCCATTCGTCCCGCAATCGCCCGCATCTCACTGAGAACGCTCGCCAGCGTATGCAAGTGCTGGGCAGCGGCGCGGGCAGCCCCGCGACGGCAACGGGCGACCGCGCGTTCAAGGCGCGTGCGCTCCGCGCCTTCGAGCAGCGGCGTCTGGAGCAACTCGCGCACCACGCGCCCCAGCGACCGCTCGCCCCGCGCCACACGCCACGCGACATACGGCAGAAGACGCATCGGAATCAACGGCAGATAGGTCACAACGCCCGACAGCGCGTCTTTGTGCGCCCGCAGAACCGCGCAAGCGTCGGGAGAGGCGGTCTCCAGTTGCTGCAGCACACGCCCCACCCGCATCGCGCGATACATCGTCCGCTCCGAGACGCCCCAAGTCCGCGCCACAAGCCCCGCGAGAGTCGTTGGCTGTGGTTCTGACGCCATGTCAGCCCTGATGGCACGCTCGTCGGGCAAAAATAGAGACGCGCGGGCGGGGAACCCGCGCCGACGAGTGTGTATCCAGCCCTTGTGTTCCCACCGTTTCACGCGGGCTTGAAGCGCACGATAGGTCAGATGGACACCCTTTCGCGCGAGTGCGCGGCGCACTTCGTCATAAGTCGCTTCGCCCCGCGCCTGCAGAATCGAACGCACATGACCAAACACCCGTTCACTGCGTTTCATCCCATAACACATTACGGCAACGCGGCGCGTGCGCGTTATGGATGCGTATCGGCTGCAGCACCGTTGCGCGAAGTGGAAACCGATGATCACCGAGCGGGCGCAGGGTCTCATAACGCACTACCCGCGCACACTTTACGGAATTGCCAAGCGTGTCGAGATAGAGGCGCGGAGCGGTTCACCCCGCGCCTTGCGTGCAGAAATTCGGCAACGGTTGCCTCATTTCTGCTTGCGGTTGCGCAAGTTGTTCAGCGGGCTATGCTGCTGGTGTGCCTGTTTCAGGTCGGCTTCCACCAGCGCGAGGTAGTGACGCAAGACCGAGTAGTCCGAGTGTCCCATGAGTTGGCGCAGTTGTTCGAGGTCAATCCCGCTCCGCAGGCTCCAAGTGGCGAAGGTTCGGCGGAAGGTGTGCGGTCCGAGGCGTCTTTTCAGTCCCGCGCGTGCGCCTATATCTCGCACGGCGGTTTTCAGTCCGTGCAGCGTCAGTGCGCCGAATCTGCCCCACCACAGGGGCGCGTCGCCTGTGGGCGCGAAGGGGCAGGCGTTCAAGTAGCGTCTTAGCGCAAGGCGCACCTCGTGCGACAGGAACACCACGCGCTGCTTGCCACCTTTCCCGCGAATGAGCAGGGCGTCCTGCGAGGCGTCGGCAACGGTCAGGTTGTGCGCCTCGTGAATGCGTAGCCCCGTGTCCAGCAGCAGCAGGATTAGGGCTTTATCGCGCAGGCGCAGCCAGTGCTTGCCGTCGCACGCTTTCAGGATCTGCTCTACCTCGTCGGGCGTCAGCGCGGGTTTCAGTGTCGGCGGTACTTTGGGTTTCTCTACCTTCTGGAACGGGTCATTCGCCGTGAGTTCCTCTCGCAAGCACCACCGCCAGAATAGGCGCGGGAGCCGATAGGCGTTGCGCACAGTGTAGGGCGAAACGCCCTTGCGTTGCTTGTGGATTAGCCACTTGCGGATATGGGCAGGTTGCACGGCGTCAAGGGTGGCAGCGTGCGGCTCCAGAAACGCCACGAATTGCCCGACGCCTTCGCGGTAGTTTTCCAGTGTGCGAGGTGCAATCCCTCGCGCTTCAAGGGATTCCAGCCACAGGGTGAACGCTTCTCGAATCTCACTCTCCTGAACCTGAATGCTGAGTCTGGGAGTCTTCACGAGTGCTTTTCTGACGGTTCAGGGGCGCGAGTGCAATCGGCAGTGGGCTGATTGTGTGGAGGCACAAGGGATTGTGGAATTTCACGCGGGGGTGGATTCGAACCACCACTACCAGATCCAAAGTCTGGCGTCCTGCCCTTAGACGACCCGGCAACACGCATGGAGTATACCCGTTTTTTCTTGCGCCCCACGCAACCCCTACCCACTGTGGCGCGCCCCATCCAACCGACACGGAGGCAACCGTGAAGGCTACCAGACTCAGCCTTTTTGTTTCGAGGAGTGAGAGGATAGAAGCGTTCACACTCTGGCTCAATCGGACGGGCAAGCACTAAGTGTCTTGCATGAGAATTGCGACACGCGCGCGCAGCACCGTCTTTATGGAGTGCGGTGCGGAAGCGGAGCTTCCGCGAGGCTGAAGCTCCCGCTTCAGCACTCCAAATTACGCGCGCGGGCAAGGGGGTCGCTGAAAATTCACTGCAAAGACACTTAATCAACCCGCACTATGGCTCGTCCTTAAGTATCGAAGGATCCACCTTCTCCGCAATTTGATAGAGCAGCGATGCCATGAGCGGAGTCGTGTATTCTGCTATCTTACCCGCCGGGTCTATTAGCACGGCAAGCGGAATTGAATCCAGCATAAACTTGCGACTGGCAGGGCTATCCCATTTGCCCGCACCGGACCAACAGTGTCGCGCCTTCCCCCAAGCGCCCACTTTCTCCAGGTAAGGCTTTATCGGCTTCGTAGACTCGTCAAGGCTGATTGTCAAAAGAACAACTTTACCCTTGAACACCTCTTCGATCTCATCACTCTCCTCGCCAATCCACTTCAGGATGTCTTCGCAGGAGTCGCACCAGGTCGCCCACAGGATGATATACACCCATTTGCCCTTAAATTCGCTCAGTCGAAACTGTTTATCTGTATCCAGATCGGTCAGTGTCAAATCAGGCGCGGAATCGCCTTCACGATAGGAGATACGAAAGCTCGTGTGGCGGTGTTCCGGGTCATTCAGTATGAAGTGTCCGACCTCTTCGTTATCCACTGCCAATTGATAGTCGACATCGCCGCGAAGGTTTTGTATTGTCGCTCGTCCTTCGGCGTCAAGCACACCCTGAGTGACGATGATACTCTGTTCCGCCTCTTCGGCGGTTACGACATAGGGTAAGCCTTTTGCAGGCGTACCGTCTGCACGCTTGACGTGCACGGTGTGGGTCAGATTCCCCCGCAGCAATTCAGGGCGCGGTTGCCTGTAACTCAACTCGAGGCGCGCCACTCCCTCTGACGATGGCTCCAAGGGTTTGGATGCATAGGGCGTTAGAGTCCCTCCGAGGTTTCTGAACAAATTGATTGTCACATCTCCGCCGAGGTCATCCCAGGTCTTTGTTATGATCTGACCGTCAGGGAGCGTTTCAGAATCTATAGGGAGTGAAAAGAGCCACTGTTCCTCGTGGTCAAACGAGAACACCAGGCTATAAGCCAAACTTTCTGGGGTATCGGTTGTTATTGTGGTATCAAAACGGATTTGTGCACGGAAGGGCTTGGGGAGCGTGAGTTCCGCATATCCGCGTCTGACCTGCTCCGCAGGGATGCGCGCGGCAAACGCACGTAGGAAACCTTTATGATAGATGATCACAAGCAGCGGCGCGTCGAACTTTTCAGGGAGACTGACTCGATAACGCCCAGCCCCCAGAGATTCCACCCCAAATTGACTGTGGATACGACCAATAGACGGATGCTCGGCGTCTTTGCCTGGCTCATCCTCCCAATAGTTATCGACAATGTGCGCGGCCTGGTCTCGGCGTGGCAGCGCAATAACCGCGGGTTCCAGATTGTCTGGCAGGGGTTTACCCGTTTCATTACGCAAAACCAGCTCAAACGCTCTTGCGCCGCGCTTCAGCACAATGGTGTAAGTGGCTTCGAGGCGGGGGGGACTTAGAGTGCCTGTGTAAGGGAGATACCCTGCAGCCGAAACATTGACCGCCCAGCTCTGGCGTTCATCAGAAAAAAAGGCGTAGGCGTTGTTCTCAAGAATCTCTCGATCGGCTTGAAAAGTGCAGACGCCATCAGCGTCCGTCTTTTGCCAGAGTTCCTTGAAAATCTTCGAACGTCCACCATAGTATTCAGGCTGATGTACCGACACCGATGCATTCGGCACAGGGCGGCTCTGATCGTCGATGACGCGCACCCTGACGGTGTACACACGCTCTTGTTTACGGGCGGATTCTGGCAACTCCATCAATCGGACAATTTCGTCAATCACCGAATTAACCAGCGGTGGATGATTCCCCATCCAGGCAATTACTCCTGAAGGGGCGATCAGCATATCACTGAGTTGGGTTCGAGGATCCAAATCATACAGCGTTTGCGGATCCACTCGGCAACAGCGCACTTTGCCCCATATACCCCCTTCCTTCAGATGCGCTTCGATATGGTCTGTGTAATTAGTCGGCGCGGGCACAACTGCCAGGAGCGCGAGCCTGTGGTGTAGCTCTTTCTCAACCCGATCGCGCTCTTCGACAATCCGTTGGAGAGTCCGCTTATTCAAAACAGGGTCGCAGAAACTCAAATATACCCACTTTCCTTTGAAATCACGCAGCCGAACCCGTTCACCAGTACGCAAATCGGTCAGTTCCAGTTCTGGCATTGGATCGCCCACACAGAGCGGTACTCGAAAAGTAGAGGGCTGGTCCTCGTACTCGCTTACCTCGAGAGCGCCCACGAGGTGTCCATCCACTTCGAGGGAATATGACGTCGCCTCCCGTAGATTCTTGAACACGGCTCGACCCTGACTGTCCAGAATCTGTTCGGCTATGACAATATTCTCATTGGCTACCATAAGTCGGCACGGCTTGCCGCTGGCGGGCGCGCCGTCTGCCCGATAGACCTGAACAGTGTGCGTAAGATTGCCCCTGAACCCTTCGGCATCCAACGGCTTGTAGGTCAAGGTCAGTTCTCTATTGTCATCGCTGACTAAGTTGAAGGGATTAAACGCTGGAGTTTGCCACTCTACATTGCCCTCGAGACTTTGCATGGAGACATTTATTTCTCCACAAAAGTCGTCCCACTCCAGAGTTGTTACTTTACCGTTCGGCAGCAGTCCTTCTTCGAGACAGATATCACGAAGCACCTGCAAATTCCAAAAGGGAACCTTCAAGGAGTAGACCAGTTTTTTCTCGGAGGCGGATCTGCGGGTGGTGTCAAAATGCACACGGGCAGTGAACGGTTTCGGAAGCGTGATTTCAGCGCGCCCTTGTCTGACCTGCTCAGCCGAAATTTTGGTCGCAAAAGTGCGGAGAAACCCTTCATGGTGAATAATGAGCAAGAGGGGGTTGCGAAACTGGGCTGGTAGACTGATTCGATAGCGTCCACTACTGATACGCTCTGCCATGAATTGACCATAGATCCGACGCACAGCCGCGTCTCTGCCCCCCTGCCAATCGTTCGCTGCGGCGTTTTTGTATTCAAAAACAACCCACTCATACTCGTTGCTTTCGTCTGTATCTGAAGAATCCAGAATAACGGGTTGCAGGTCCTCTGGGATGGGTTGCCCGGTTTCGGAGCGGAGGACAAGCGTAAATGTCTTCGCGCTGCGCTTGAGCATGATCGTATGTGTCGTGCCTAACCTGGCGTTCTTCACTATCTCGCGGTGGGGAAGGTATCCGGGGCCTCTAACCGCCACCTCCCAAGAGGTGGAGCTTACGGTTTGACCGCGTGAAGGGCGGTAGCGCGAGGCATCCGAGAAAATCGCTTTGCCATTCGCGTCGGTCTTTCGCCAACTTTGCCTGAAGATCTCTGAGCGTCCTCCAGAACTGGACTTTTCATACACAGTGACGATAGCGTCTGCGACAGGTTTGTTTTGCTCGTTGACGACTTTGATGGTGAAGGATTGCGAAGCCGATTGTACCAACGCACATCCCGCCACTAATCCGACCATAAGTAGCATCAGGGTACGCATCATTTGTCCTCCTGTGTTGAAACAGATTTTTGACGAAGCCCGTTGTGTTCCTGCCGTTTTGAATCCAATTTTACCCGAATTCTCCACGACAGTGCGCCAGTTTTATGAGGTTTTCGCGAGGCATCCAATTGCAATTTCGTCCTGCAGTGTTCACAGGCATAGGATGTACGATTGTATCCTTATGGGTTAGAGGCGTCTCTTCCGCGCCGCCAGCGGCAGGAGTCGGCATTGAGGTTTCAGAGGCGCGGCTGGCAGTGCCCTTCTACCCCCCCTGTAGTAGCGAACACCGACGCCAGCCTTCGAGGGCGCATCGAGACGCGCCGCGTCGCGGGCGGCAAGGCTGACGGTGGAGCCAGCCCGCGCCTCCAACAGGTGGGCGACCGACCCAAACCCTGTAAACAGTTATACGCGACCGCCCGCCCGAGAGTTCCCAGCAGGATTCTCAGCTTGCGCCGCGTAATTTCGCGTCCATGCGTTCGGAGAATCCCCTGCGCGCCTACTGGCGTGCGAATGTGCGCCTGATTGCTCTCCTGCTCGCCGTCTGGTTTGCAACGGCGTATCTGGTGAGCATCGTGCTGGCGCCGTGGCTGAACCAGTTCCGACTGGGCAACGCGCCGCTGGGCTTCTGGTTCGCACAGCAGGGCAGTATCTATGTGTTCATCCTGCTCATCTGGATCTATGCCCGCCGCATGGACGCGCTCGACAGGCAATACGATGTGCATGAATAGCGGGAGGCAGGGATGTCGGTAGAAGTCTGGACCTACCTGATGGTTGGGTTGAGCTTCGCGCTCTATCTGTATATCGGCTACTCGGCGCGGGTGCGCGATACGAAGGGTTTCTATGTCGCGGGGCGGGGCGTGCCGCCCGTGGCGAACGGCGCGGCGACCGCCGCCGACTGGATGAGCGCGGCGAGCTTCATCTCGATGGCGGGGCTGATTTCCGTGCTGGGCTACGACGGCGCGATTTACCTGATGGGCTGGACGGGCGGCTATGTGTTGCTGGCGCTGCTGCTCGCGCCGTACCTGCGCAAGTACCGCAAGTTCACCGTGCCCGACTTCGTGGGCGACCGCTACGCCTCGAACACCGCGCGCACGCTCGCCGCGCTGGCGACCATCTTCGTCTCGCTGGTCTATGTCGCGGGACAGATGCGCGGCGTTGGGATTGTGTTCAGCCGATTCTTAGCCATCGACATCGCGCAGGGCGTGCTGATTGGCGTGGCGGTGGTCGCCTTCTTCGCGATTCTGGGCGGGATGAAGGGCGTCACATGGACTCAGGCGGCGCAGTACGCGATTCTCATCATCGCCTATCTCATTCCGTGCGTGGCGCTGGCGTACCTGCTCACAGGCAACCCGATTCCGCAGCTGGCGTTCGCCTTCAGCGACATCAGCGAGCGGCTCAATGGGCTGCAGACCGAGCTGGGCTTCGCCGAATACACCGCGCCGTTCCAGAGCAAGCCGATGCTCGATGTGCTGGCAATCACGGGCGCGCTGATGGTGGGCACGGCGGGACTGCCCCATGTGATTATCCGTTTCTACACAACGCCCGATGTGCGTTCCGCACGCTACTCGGCGTTCTGGGCGCTGCTGTTTATCGGGCTGCTCTACACGACCGCGCCTGCGCTGGCGATGTTTGCCCGCTATAACCTCATCAATACCCTGCACGGCAAGCCGATTGAGCAGGCGCGCCAGATCGACTGGGTCGCCAAGTGGGAGCAGACGGGACTGCTGAAGATTGTTGACAAAAACGGCGATGGAGTCGTGCAGGTCGCGAAGGGCAAGACGTTTGCAGAGAAAGGCGGCAAGCCCGACTTCAACGCGCCTGACATGACCAGCGCCAACGAGGTGCATCTGGACAACGACATTATCGTGCTATCGACGCCCGAAGTAGCGCGTCTTGCGCCGTTTGTGATTGCGCTGCTGGCGGCGGGCGGGCTGGCGGCGGCGCTTTCAACGGCGTCCGGGCTGCTGATTGCGATGTCCAGCGCAGTGGCGCACGATTTGTATTACCGCGTTTTCAACCCGCGCGCGCCGGAGCGATTGCGCCTGCTGGTGGGGCGGCTGGCGATGATTCCCGCGCTGGCGGCGGCGGCGTATCTGGGCATCAACCCGCCGGGCTTCGTGGCGCAGGTGGTGGCGTTCGCGTTCGGGCTGGCGGCGTCGGGACTGTTCCCCGCGATTTTGCTGGGCATCTTCGACCGTCGGATGAACGCGCAGGGCGCGATTGCGGGGATGCTGGTCGGGCTGGGCTTTACCAGCGTGATGATTGGGCTGATGCGCGCCCCGCAGCTCTTCGGCGCGCCCCAGCCCATAATCGCCGACTTTTTCGGAATCAGCGCGGAGGGCATCGGGATTGTGGGCATGCTGCTGAACCTGCTGACCGCGCTGGTGGTCTCGCGCCTGACCCCGCCGCCCCCGACGCACATTCAGGAGATTGTGGACAGTATCCGCGTCCCGCGCGGCGCAGGCGACGCGATTGAGGAGTGAGCCTACTCGGACGCCGCCAGTCCGCCCTCGGAGAACGCATACGGCGGGCGGAAGACGCCTCGCTCGGTGATGATGGCGTGAATCAGCGCGGCGGGCGTGACATCGAAGGCAGGGTTGAGGGCAGGCGCGCCTGTGGGGGCAACCTGCAGCCCGTCGATGTGCGTGACCTCCGCAGGGTCGCGATACTCGATGGGAATCGATGCGCCGTCGGGCGTGCGCGGGTCGATGGTGGAGACGGGCGCCGCGATGTAGAACGGCGCGCGATGATAATGCGCCAGCACGGCGAGCGTGTAGGTGCCGATTTTGTTGGCGGTGTCGCCGTTGGCGGCGATTCGGTCCGCGCCTGCAATCACGGCGTCTACTTTGCCCTGCGCCATGAGCGCGCCTGCTGCGCCGTCCGCAACGACCTCGAACGGGATGCCCTCCTGAAGCAGCTCCCATGCGGTGAGTTTCAGTCCTTGCAGGCGGGGGCGCGTCTCGCAGGCGTACACATGGGCGAGCTTGCCCTGCTGATAGGCGACGCGGATAATGCCGAGCGCGGTGCCGATGCCGCCCGTCGCCAGCGCGCCCGTGTTGCAGATGGTCATCACGCGGGCGTTATCGGGCAGCAGCGACGCGCCGTGCTGCCCCATCGCGTGGTCGGCGGCGTGGTCTTCCTGCTGGATGGCGTGCGCTTCGTCGAGCAGGCGCGCGCGCGCCTCGTCGGGCGTCTGGCAGCGCGCGGCAACCGCCTGCAGGCGTTCAATCGCGCCGAACAGGTTCACGGCAGTCGGGCGCGTCTGCGCAAACGCGCGGCACACCTCGCCGAACTGAGCGCGGAACGCCTCCATCGTCTCCGCCTGAATCGCGCGCGCGGCGAGCGCCAGCCCATACGCCGCCGTGATGCCAATCGCGGGCGCGCCGCGTACCTTCATCACCCGAATCGCCTCCGCCACACCCCGCCAGTCGTCGTACTCGTCAATCACCACGCGCTGGGGCAACTGAGTCTGATCCAGAATCGCAACGACGCCGTCTCGCCACTCAATCGGTTGAATGCGCATCAGCAGAAGGATACCCGACGCCTGCCTCGAGGCTCACTGAAACAGCATAGCGGGCGTAATCGGGGTGTCGCCCAGCACCTTCGAGCGCACCTGTTGCTCGCCCACATACACCCCCAACGACTGCCAGCCACTTTCTGACCAGCCCAGCACCTCGACGGACGCCGACTGCGGGTCTACCACCCAGACCTCCTGCACGCCAATCTGGTGATAGTCGCGCAGTTTCTCCAGCCATTCGGAGGCGGTGTCCGAGGGTGAGAGGACTTCGATTACCAGTTCGGGCGCGACCTCGATGCGCGGCTGTTCCTGCAGGTCCGGAATTTGCTTGGCGCGCTCGCGGCTGAGAAACAACAGGTCAGGCTGGTGGGTGCGCAACGGCGCGCGCTGAATCACCACATCATACGGCGCAGGGAGAACCGTTCCTGAATTGTGCGACTCTGCCATGCTATCCAGATGGCGTCCCAGCCGCATCACTATTTTCTGATGCTTGAATGAAGGCGTTGGCAAAGCGTTCACCTCACCGTCGATGATTTCGTAATGGGTGAGCGGCAATCGAAGGTACTCATCCCAGTCGACTCTGTGCGTTATTGTTGTGAGCGCCATAGCGTCTGTGAGCAATTATACCCGCCTCTCGGGAGGGCGCGGGTATAATTGGCGTTGTCTATGGCGGTGCAGGTGTACCTCAGTCTCGGCTCCAATCTGGGCGACCGTTTGCACAACTTGCGCGAGGGGGTGCGTCGGATGCCCCAGCACGGGATTTTCCCGCGTCAGGTATCGCGCCTGTACGAGACCGTGCCCGTCGGCGAGACGCCCGACCCGCGCCTGTACCTGAATCTGGGGGTGTGGGCGGAGACGGAGCATAGCCCACAGGAGCTGTTGCACGCGGTGAAGGCAATCGAAGCGGCGCAGGGACGCACCTTCGAGGAGGGACGGTGGATGCCGCGCCCGCTGGATATAGACATCATCCTGTACGGCGACCTGACGCTTCAGACGCCCGAACTGACCATTCCGCATCCGCGCATGCGCGAGCGCGCCTTTGTGCTGATCCCGCTCGCGGAGATGACGCCCGATTACACGCTACCCGATGGCGCCTCTGTGCAGGAATTGCTCCGCGACCCGCGAATCTGCCAGCAGGAGGTACGGGTCTACGATGCCGACCTATCGGTATCAAGCCGTTGATTCGGGGGGACGCAGCGTTTCGGGGGAGATACACGCTGCCGATGTGCGTCAGGCGCAGCAGCTCCTTCAGCAGCAGGGGCTGACGGCGACCCATTTGAACGCCGTTGCGCAGGCGTCGCATGCGTCTGTTGCCCCGCCGCCGATGACGCACACGCCGCCCCCTGCCGTGGGCAGCTGGGAGCGTTCGCGCGTTGCGCCGCACGCGATGGCGCTGTGGCTGATTCAGCTCCGCTCGATGCTCAAGGCGGGGATGTCGCCCGCGCAAGTGTTCCAGACGCTCAGCCAGCGCACGACTCACGGGGGCTTGCGCCGCGCCAGCGAGCGCATCGCCCATGACGCGGCGCAGGGCGTCGCCCTCGCCGACGCGCTGGCGAAGTTCCCCGACCTGTTCCCGCAGTTTCTGGTGGGGGCGTTCCGCGCCGCCGCGTATGGGGGCTATCTGCCCGAAATGCTCGACCGCCTGATTGCCTATTATGAGCAGTGGCGCACCGTGCGTCGCTGGTCGCTGCTGACGCATGGGTGTCTCTGGCATGCGGCGCTGCTGTTGCCGCTGGTGGGCGTATTCGGGCTGGGGCTGGCCTGGAGCTTGCGCGCGTTTACGGGCGGCGACACGACGGACGCACTGCGGGTGATTGCTGGCGGGGTGGGTCAGGCGTACCTGCGCTACGGGCTGCCCGCGACGCTGCTGCTGACGGCGCTGATGCTGCTGGGCTACCTGCTGTCGGGTTTGGATCGTCTGAGCGCGCGCCTGCGCCTGAGCGGGCTGGGGCTGTTCAATTATAGCCACTGGATTCGCGCCCAATCGCTGGAGCAATATCTGTTCCATCTGGCGCGGCTGACGCAGGCGGGGGTGGCGCCTGCGACGGCGCATAGGCTGGCGGCGGGCACCGTGCCCAACCGCGCGCTGGCGGAGACGCTGCTTGCGGTGGATTTGGGGCGCGCGGAGAGCGCGGCGCATCTCGACCACGCGCTGGAACGGTCGGGGCTGTTCCCCATCGAGGAGGTGATGCTCGCGCGCACAGGCGTGCAGACGGGCGAACTGCCTCAGGTACTGCAGACCCTCACGGCATGGTACAACCAGTATGCTGTTGAGAGCCAGCGTCAGCTGCCCCGCGCCTTCTTCCGCCTGATGGTCTTGATTAGCCTCATCGCCACAGGGATTGCGCTGATCAGTCTCGCGGCGGGCTACTACCGAAACCTCATCCCCGCTGTGGAGCAGTGGATGGGGGGATAGTACCAACTTTGCAGTCAAAGTTCGCTAATTGCCTCGCGCTTACCTGCAGAAACATACTGTTGCCCGCGATTTGCTACTTTGGAGTGCTGAAGCGGGAGCTTCCGCACTCCATAAATCGCCGCTTTGCGAACTATGACCCGCTGACTGGTATAAAAGCGCAGCGGCTCCCCCGTATCGGAGGAGCCGCTGAGGGGTATCAGGCAGAGCGTCGGCGACGCGCCAGCATCGCGAGTAGCCCAACACCCAGCGCCGTCATACTGGCGGGTTCGGGTACCGTGGTGTACCCCAGACTGGGCAGATTCGCAAGCACGCTGGGGTCGTTATCGAAGCTGTTGTCGAAGTCGAACCCAGCGTCGGGGTCTGCCAGCATCGTGAGCCTTCCTTCCAAGATCACCTGTCCGCCTGCGGGGATGACGACATTTTTCCACGCCAGCCCATAGCCACGGAAGGAGGTTCCGAAGTCCTGGAACGCCCAGCCCCAGAACGCGGGCGTCGTGCCGTATACATACACCCCGTTCGGGCGCGGTCCAAGCCCATCGAAGCCGAAGTGGACGCCCATGATGAACTGATCCACAATCACATTCGCGGCGTCCAGGATGGTCATTTGAAACAGCATCGCGCCCGCGACATAGGCGTTGACGCCCATTGCGAACCCCGCGAACGGGAAGTAGATGCCGGCTCGCGTCGCCCAGGCAAATGCGCCATTTTGGAAGACGACATTGCCTCCAGAGGCGTTGAAGGTACCCACGCCGTTGTTAGAAGGCACATCGCGAACGGTGTAGTCGGTCCACCAGAGCGCTCCCAGAGCTGGTCCTACCACGGAATACATTCGGGTGCTTGCCCCGCCAAACTGACCAGCGGGGGCGGTCGCCTGGTTCAGAAAGGCGATTCCGGGTGAGCCCGTCGCGAAGTTAAGCCCGGAGCTGTTGACAATCGTCGGGCTATGAGCCAGGGGATAGTCTGCGCCTGGGGAGCGCATGAACCCATTCGCGTCGTAGATCGGGTTGGGCTGGTTCGCGCCGACTTGATATGTGCCGTGCCAAATCCCGATGGTACCCGCCATTCCCGTAAACTGCGCCGTAGCAGTGTTCACGCTCAAGCACGCAAGTGCGAGCGCAACAGACACAGAGTATCGCTTCATGGTTCTTCCTCCTTGCAGGGATTCATGGTCTCCTTTCTCCCTGCGTAGGTCAAGACTCGCCGCTGTCGGGAAGCGTTGCACCTCTGGCGGCGGTCAGGGGAGAATCAGGCAGTTTTTTCAGGAGATTGCCCCGAAGTGTTGCCACGCGCCCCAGTAGCGGGGGTGCTGGAAGCGCGGGTCGCGGCGGATGTGCAGGCAGGCGGCGCGCAGAGCGGAGAGCGCCGATTCGCCGCGTTTGTAGCGCGTGTAGAACTGCTCGCTCCACAGGGGCGCGACGGCGTCAGGCAGTCGCCACAGCGTCGCCAGCACGGTGGGGCAGCCTGCGGCGAGGAACGCCCAGTGCAGTCCGAGCGCGCCGTCCGCGCTGGTAGCGCCCACAGCAGTCTGACATGCAGAGAGCGTCGTCAGGCGCGCCTTCAGGCGCATCTGCAGCACCTCGTGCGCGTAGAGCCACTGCGGTTGCGACTCGCCCCAGAGCGCAATCGCGCTGAGCATGGGCATGCGCAGGTTGGGCGTGGCGTGCGTGGCGAGGTGGAGGGCGTCCGCCTGGGTGAGCGCGCGCGTGAGCTGGTCGCGTGTGGCGCGCTGATTGCGCAGGAGCTGTGTGCGCGCCCCCCACACGCGCTGAATAGCGCGGGCTTCCTGCGCCGCGCCGGGCAGTGGGCTGAGCCGTGCGCGGGTCTCGCCTCCTGCGCCAGGGAACTCGGACACCGCCGCCGCCAGCAGGCGCTGCGGCGTGCGCGGGGGACGCGCCAGCCGCGCCGCCGACGCCCACGCCGACGCCGACGGGCAACTGGCAATCGCAACGCGCTCCAGCAGATAACGCCCCCGCGAGTCGCGCAACACCGCCCACGGAGTCGCGTGCAAGTCCCCATCGGGGCACACAATCACTTGCCGCGCGCCCACCAGCAACGGCTCCAGCGGACGAATCAGAAAGTCGTACAGCGCGCGGGCGTGCGCATGCACGCGCTCCAGCGGCGACTCGGTCTCCAACGCTTGCAGCAGCGCTTGAATCTCGCGGCGGAGCGTCTCGGCGGAGATGCGAATGCATCGCCCACCCAGCACAGTGCGTCCACCCTGCCGACGCGCCCACACGAGGGTCAGATAGTCGGGCGCGACGGCGTACTCCACCAGCAGCGTGTGATTGTCGAGCGGCAGTTGTTCAGGGCGGAGCGGTTTGGGCTGTCGCCAGCTCAGGCGGGGGTAGCGGGCGGCGAGCGTGCGCTGGTACGCGCGCCACTCCAGCAGGGCGCGCTCGGTCTCGCGTCGACGCTGGCGCAGCTCGGCGGGCGTGCGCGCGCGGGTCTGGCGGCTCTGGACGGTCTCGTATCGCTGGCGCAGGGCGTCCAGACGCTGGCGCTCTGTTCGAGACAGTTCGGGCAGCTCGGCGGGCGCGTTCCACGCCAGGCGCAGCGCGTTGCCCTTGCCCTGCTGGCAGGCGTCGAACGCGGCGCGCCAGTCGCCCACGCGCCCATAGTAGGCGACGATAGAGGCAACGACCTCGCGGAACTGACTGAGATACATCCCGATCTCTTCGGGAGGCAGATTGCGCAGCGACGGCGTCTCGCGAATCGTGCGTAGACACGCCTCGAACTGGCGTCGGGCAGTGCGCGACTCGCCCAGCCGACCATGCGACTCGCCCATCAAATACGCCTGCCGAATCGCCAGCGTCGGGTTGGGGAGGGTATCCAGCAGGCGTTGCGCGGCGTTCAACGACGCCAGCGCATCGCGGGGACGGTTCAAGTGCAACAGCGCCTGCGCCTTCACCTGGCGCGCTTGCACCGCGGACAGCGTATGCGGCACACGGTCGAACTGCACCGCTGCCTGATGCGCCGAGTGCACGGCTCGGTCGAATCGCTCCATGTCGAGGTAGGTCGCCCCGCGATTGAGCAGGCAGAAGGCGATCCCTTCTGGGTCGCCCAGCGCTTCATAGCGCTGCTGCGCCTGCGCGTAGAGTTCCAGCGCGCCCTCATAGTCGCCGTCCTGTTGCAGCAGAAGCGCCGTGTTCAGCGTGCAGGTCGCCACATCCCAGTCTGCGCCGAGCTGTTGGAAACGCGTCATCGCCTCGCGGTAGTGCAGGCGGGCGTCCTCGTAAAGCCCCATCGTCCAGTAGACCAGCCCCGTGTTGGCAATACATCGGGCGACGCCCAGAGGGTGATTCGCCTGCTCGCTCCACTGGCGTCCATTTCGGTAGGCATGCAGCGCTTCGTCGTACTCGCCGCGCGCGCGGCGCACAACGCCCTCGAAAATGTAGCACTCTGCCAGCCCGAAAGCGTTCTGGGCGCGTTGTGCGCTGGCGCGGGCGCGCAACGCCATCTGCAGGCTGGCGTCCAGGTCGCCCGCGGTGTAGTGCAGCGTCGCCAGCGTGAATTCACACTTGCCCAGCTGCGCCGCGTCGCCATGAGTCTGCGCGGCGCGGTAGGCGCGTTGCGCGGCTCCCTGCGCCTGTTCCAGCTTGCCCAGCATACGGTAAAGTCCCGCCAGCGTGCGCCAACCCTCCATCTGGCGTTGTACCGACGCGCGGGGCAGCAGCGACTCCAGCGCACGCATCACGGGCGGCGCATCGCGCAGCTGATACAACGACAGATAGAACCCCAGCAGCCGTTGCCGCGCGTAGCACCGCAACTCCAGCACGCCCAGCCGATCCGAGAGGCGAATCAAGCCCTGCACGGCGGGCGTTAGCAGCTGCATCTGTTCTGGGGGCAGCCCTTGCAGCGCGTCGAGTTTCGCCTGCACCCATGACGCGCGCTGCCAGTCGCGATTCTGGCGCCACAGGGGCGCACTCTCACGCGCCTGCCCCAGCGCGCGCAGCCATTCGTATTCCGCCTGCGTCCAGCCGGCGGGGAGGGTCGCCTGCATACCGCAATTATAGCCCAATAAGGCATAGTGACGGGCACAAGCTGCCGCACCGTCTGTTAAAACACCCTGCGCCGCTTTTGTTCTGCCTGCCCTGCAAGAGGCAGGCAGGCGCTTCCACTTTATGGTTTGGCAGGCAGTTGCTTGGCAGGCAAGTCGAACGCAAGGCTGCCCGAAAAGTGTCTATGCGTCAAGACTCGCCCGATCCTGAAACTGTTGCACCCCAAGCGGTACAATTGGTCTATTGGGAGTATTGGCGTGCAGGATGACCGTAATGAGCTTTTGAGTCGATTGGCTCGTGAGGCGGCTCAGGGCAACTCGGACGCGCTGGAGCGGTTGCTGGAGGAGAGTCGGACGCGACTGATGCGCTATTTCCGTTCGCGCGTGCGCACGGCGGAGGACGCCGAGGACCTGATTCAGGAGACGCTGCTGCGCGTCGCGAACGCGCTGCCCCGCACGCAACTGAGCGCGCCCTACGAACACTGGCTCTATCGAATCGCCTCGAACTGCCTGATTAGCTTCTACAGCCGCGCCTACCGCACTGCCGAGACGCCCTTCGCCGCGCTCGACCAGCCCGACGCCGTTGACGAATTGCAACAGGAGTCGTTCGAGGCGAGTCTGTTAGAGCGGATTGCCGATGAACAGACGCAGGCGCAACTGTATGCGATTGTGCAACAGGTCTGCTCGGACGCGGAGCGGCGGGTTCTCTGGCTACACGCGCAGCAAGAGCGGCTGGAAGACATTGCGCAGATGCTGGGGATGAACGCGGCGACCGTGCGCACCCATGTGATGCGCGGACGCGCCAAAGTGCTGGCGTATCTGATTCAGCATAAGCGCGAGTGGCTGGGCGGCGACGACGCCGTGCAACGCGCGATTGAACAGCTGGCAAGCGACGGCGAGTCGCTCAGCCCTCCCGAACGCGACGCGCTGCACGCCGAGCGACCGAATCAGACCGACCTGCGCCGCGCCGCGCTGAAACTGGCAAAGTATCTCAGAATCGAGTGAGCGATACAAGGAGATCGAACAATGCGAGCGAACACTATGGCAGTGGCGCATCCAGAAGATAGGGTGGACAAGGCACATCTGAGCGCGGAACAGATTATCGAGCTGGTCGAGCGGGGGCGACGCTGCCCGCGCTACGACGAATATATCGACCATATCGTGCGGTGTCCTGTGTGTCGTGAGACTTACAAAAGCCTGCTTCAGGCGGAGGCGACCGTTCGCGCGGCGCGTCGGGCGCGGTGGCTGCCTGCGCTGCGATTCTGGATCCCCGCGGCGGCAGCGGCGGCGCTGATCGTCTTTATTGGTCTGCGTCTGCTATGGGTCGGCAGCCCTGCAGGTTCGGTCGCGCTCCGTCAGGAGAACGGCGTCTGGTACGAAGGGGCGACGCGGCTGCCCGAATGGGCGTCGGCAGCGGCGGCGGCGTTCGCCAGCCCGCCCGACGCGCTCACCCGCGACGAGCGCCCACCTGCTGAACGCGCCGTGCGCCTGCTTTCGCCGAACCCCGCCAACGCTGCGCTGGAGAGCCTGACCCCAGTGTTCCGCTGGCAGGCTGTGCCCGACGCCGTGCGCTACCGCGCGCGACTGGAGCGCATCGACACAGGGGAGACCGCGCCGCTGGTGGTGGAGGACACAATCGCACGCCTCGCGCCTGACGCAACGCTCGCGCCGGGCGCACGCTACCGCCTGACGCTGGAGGCGCTGGCGGCAGGCGAGGTCGCAGGCGAGGGACTGCGCGGCGTCTACGAGTTCCGCACACTCACGCCCGACGAGCAGGCGCGCCTCGCATGGGCGCGCGCCAATCGCCAGCACGCTCCCCGCACCTGCGTCGCGCTGCTGTATCAGCTGGGCTTCTACGCCGACGCGCTGGAAATACTGGACGCCCTGCCCGACGACCCCATGACGCAGAAGTGGCGCACTGTGCTTCAAGCGCATGCACAGTAGACTACGAATCGCTATCCAACCCCGGCTCGCCCACCACGACCGTCACGAAGCCTTCGGGCGACAGGTAGCGCGCGGCGGCTGTTTGCGCCTCGGTTGCGGTCAGCGACGCCAGCATCTCTGGATAGCGCTGCCAGTAGTCCAGCGGCAGATGGTAGATGACCGCCTGCTTATACAGGTCGGCGATTCCGCCCAGCGTGATGCGCCCCAGCAGGTGTCGTCCAATCAGGTAGTTCTGTGTCGCTTGCAGCTCATCGGCGGGGATGGGGTCGTGGATGAGCCGTTCGACTTCGGCGCGAATCTGGCGGATGGCGTCATGAGTGTTCTCGGTGGCGGTCTGCGCTTCCGCGACGAACGCGCCAATACGCAGGTAGTAATCGAGGTGTGCGCCGACGCTATAGGCGTAGCCATACTGCTCGCGCACGGTCAAAAACAGGCGCGAGCTTGCCCCCGCCCCCAGCAGGCTGACGGCGAGCTGGAGTGCGAGGCTGTCGGGCGCATCGCGCGGCGGGCACAGCGCGCCCAGCATCAGATGGCTCTGCACCGAGTTGGGGCGCGGGGTGAGCAGCCAGCCCGTCTCGGCGGGTTGCAACGGCGGCGCAGACAGGGGTTCCGAATCAATACCGCCCTGCCATTCGCTCAGCGCGTCAGCAAGCAACGCCAGCAGCGCGCCGGTCTCGAAGTCGCCCGCAATCAGCAGCGTCGCCTCCGCCGGGCGGTAGCGTGCGGCATGGAACGCGCGCAGCTCGTCCACGCCCCAGCGTTGCAGGGCGTTCTCGTCTGGGGCAAGGCGCGCGTAGGGGTGCGCCCCAAACAGCGCAAGGCGCAGTCGCTCCTCCGCCAAAAACGCGGGCTGCGAGCGCTGTAAGCGCAGTCGCTGCAGCGTGTTCGCGCGGTCGATCTCCACCTCGTCGGGCGGGAAAGTTGGATGGAGCAGCACATCCGCCATCAGGCGCGTCATCGGCTCCAGAGACGCCGACAGGCAGCGCGCGCTCAGGATGGCGGTCTCGGTGTTCGCGCTCACGCCAATACTGCCGCCGCAGCGGTCGGCTTCGTCAGCAATCTCGAAACTGGTGCGCGTCGGTGTGCCCGCAATCATCAGTCGCGCGGTCGCCGACGACAGCCCCACCCAGTCGGGCGCGTCGTAGGCGCGTCCCGCGAAGGGCAACACCAGCCGAAACTCCACCACAGGCGCGCGCGAATCGGGCAGGGTCAGCACGCGCAGCCCATTCGGCAGGGTGTGCGCCTCGGGCAGCGGCAGCTGCGACGGGCGCATCGACACATCGGGGGGCGGCGTGGCGCGGTTCATGCAGCGCCCTCCTGCATCGCGCCCGCCTGAATATGCATCACCGTGCGGTTGCGCGTCGTGTGCAGATACTGTTGCACGGCGCGTTGCACATCGTCGGGCGTGATGGACATCAGTCGCTCCAGCGCGCGGTTGACGCCGTCGGGGTCGCCCTCGAACGCCGCGAAGTACGCCAGCCCCAGCGCGCGCCCCAGCGGGCTTTGCATGCCGTAATAGAGGTTGTCGCTCCAGCGTTGCGCCAGCAGCTGCGCCCGCACACGCTCCAGCTCGCGCTCAGGCACACCCTGCTCGGCGAGTTTCTGAATCTCCTCGTACAATACTGCCTCCACCCGCGTGGGGTCCACATGCGGATGGTGCAGCGCGAACAGACGGAACAGGCTGGGCGCGGGACGCGCCTCCGCGCCGCCCGAAACGCTAATCGCTATCTGTTCCTGTTTCACCAGCCGCTGATACAGGCGTGAGGCGCGTCCGTCGGTCAGCAGGTCGCCCGCGATTTGCAGCGCGTCGTTCTCCAGCGTGCCGCGCGGCGGGATTTTCCATGTGAGCGCAACGGCGGGCACGCTCGCCAGCGGGTCGAAAAATACCTCCCGCCGTTCCTCGCGGTCAGGCTCCGACGCATCCACGGGCGACGGGGGCGACTGCGACGGAATATCGGCGAAGTAGTGTTCAATCCACGCACGCGCCTCGTCGGGGTCGTAGTCGCCCGCCACAACCAGCACCGCGTTGTTGGGCGCGTAGTAGGTGCGGAAAAACGCCTGCACATCCGCCAGCGTCGCGTGGTCGAGGTCTTCCATCGAGCCGATGATGGAGTGCTGATTCACGAAGTTGTCATACGCCAGTTCGCGCAGGCGCTCCATCGCGCGGGCGTAGGGCTGATTATCCACCGACAGCCGCCGCTCCTCCTTGACCACCGCGCGCTGGTTGTCCAGATTCTCCTGCGATACCTGCAACGTGCGCATGCGGTCGGCTTCCAACCACAGTCCCAGCGGCAGCTTGGACGCGGGCAGCAGCTCAAAATACGCCGTCAAATCGTAGGAGGTGAATCCGTTCAGTACGCCCCCGTTTGATTCCACATACTTGAAGTGCATCTCGCGGGGCACATTTTCGGAGCCTTGAAACATCATGTGTTCAAACAGGTGTGCGAAGCCCGTCTTTCCGCGAGGTTCGTTCACCGAGCCGACCTTGTAAAGCACCAGCACGGCGACCGTCGGCGCGACTTTGTGCGGCGACAGGATAACTTGCAAGCCATTTGGGAGGGTGTAGGTTTCGTACTCAATTCGAGTCGTCGCGATTGGGTTCATAAGGCACAGTATACCTCGAATGAGCAGGGATGCGACACTGATAATTCTGGTCTCGCGGCAAAGGTTGATGCGGCGCCGTCAGCAACAGGGACAGTTCTGCGCCCCTGGGCTGACGGCGTCTTTAAGTAGCTTCTGCATTCCCCGATGTGGTCTTATCGTTTTCGAATGGGGTCGCCACTCGGCAGAATCTTGCTGCCGCCTCCCGACAGTTCAGGTTTGCGACCGCCGTCGTCCGAGCCGGGGGGCGTTCGCAGTCCGCTACTCTCCCGATAGAAGATGCGCGCCTCTTTCGGGTAGAGCTTGATGCGCGAGCCTGCTGGGAACAGTTGCCCTGACCACAGCTCCCGATAGTCGGCGTCCAGAATATAAGTGAACACCGCGCCATCTTTGAAACTGGGGGTGACATTCCCTGTGGGATTGACCAGAACAAAGCCATTCTGGAAAGGTCGGTAATAAAGCCCGCCCTGATAATCCGAGGAACGATACAGCACCTGTACCCCGCCTGTGGGTTCACCGAGCGGCACATCGAAATCAGCGTCGGGACGCCAGCTGCGCTGGCGGTTCGGCGGCGCGTCGTAGTAGTGCTTGTCGAGGTACAGGTAATTGTTGTTGTCCGAGCATAGTAGGAAACTCGCCAGCGCGTAGATTTTCTGTCGCCGTCCTTCCGCAGCATTTCGGACAGCGTATCCTGTGTACACTACCCGAAGGCGCGGGCGATTCTCAATCAGGGTGTTCAATTGCCCTTCCCAGACTGTGAACGAGAGAAAACCTGCTGGCAGGGAGTAAATCGTCGTGAAAACTTCTTCCATCAACAACCCATCCAGCAGCCCTTGACGCGCGAAGTAAGTGTGCGGCTGGTCGCGTGTGTAGAGCGCGGACGCAGTGTTGATAATGAACTTGATATCCCTGTCGCTGAGCGTATTGCGCATGTTCAGAAGGTGCTTGTGCATCGCCGCGATACGACTGGCGCGAGTGGGGTACTTCTGGAACTGAAAGTTCAAGAAGAAAAAGTCGATGAAGCTGTCGAAGTGGATCACGTCCACGCCTGTATCTGCGTACAGCATCGATAAGCCCAAATTTTGGGCTGCCCACGCGGACGCCTGAGGATTGCCAATATCCATCACATAGCGGTCGGAGCCGAACTGCTGACGATTGCCAGAAATATTGAGCAGGAACCAGTCGGGGTGGTTGAGATCGCAATAGTAGTAGCCGAATATATCGCGTTGTTCCCACGCCCGATTAGGTGTACGAACACTATAGATCAGGTTGTAGTAATAAACATTCAGTAGATCGGGACGGTGTGTGCGGAGCGCTTTGATGTCGTCCCAGATGGCTAACATCAGATCGAACTCACGGGAGTAGTAGACCCAGTCGCGCTGGTTTTCCTCTGCCCAGGCGTAGTAGGGCGCGGCGATTTTGAGACTGCGCGGTTGGTGCGGGCGCCAGCGCTTGCTACCCGTCACTTCCAGTTTGTCGAAGCGAATAACGCCTGACGAAACGCCGCTCAGCGACCGAACAAACAGATCCAGCCTTACCCCTTGCGGATTCGAGCTGGGCACAGTGTAGTTGAAGACCAGCTCAGTCCAAGTGTTGGGCACGCTTGTTGTGTTGAGCAAATCCACACTGCCAGAACTATCCAAGCCGCGCGCTCGGATACGCAGCGAGGCGTTGACCCAGTTTTCTGCTTTCACCCACAGCGAAATACGGATGGTTTCTCCAGGGCGGGGGTAGTCGTCTGAAGGGAAGTCCATCCGCATAGAAAGTGAAGCTTCGGCGACGGAGGAGCTATTCCGATTGAAACTGATTTTCTGAGACGCAAGCCCACTCACTTTATCGGTTTCGTCCAGTTCGGCAGTGAAGTCTGAAGGGATGTTGAACGAGAACCCTTCCGCGACGCCGTCGCGTAGCATCCCGACATTTTGGTTGCCCCGATAGTAGTCGAAATCGAACTCGCCAAACAGCGTGGCGTAGTTGATAAGCGGCTGCTGCGCGAGCGCAGCCCCCCAGACAGCGACCGATACTACACTACCCAGAACCCGATAGTATGCACGCATGGGTCTCTCCTCTCACGCCCATTATACCCCACTTTCAGAGGAGCGCACCCTCGCAAAAGTGCTACACTTGGCGTGAGTCGCGCCGAATGCCTAATCCAACGGCAATCACAGGCAGCGAAAAGGCGAAGGTTTGCAATCGAAATCGCGCGTTGCCGCTGCATCCGGCACTGACGGTGAAGTAGAGCGCTATGCTCACAAACAGTATCGCCCACCAGCGATGCTGCCGAGACCGCCAGGTGAACCATAGCCCCAGTAGAAGCGCCGTCATCCAGGCAAAATGGTAGACCTGAAACCACAACTTCACAGCCGTCGCCGACTCAATCCATGCACCTCCTGTGTTCGGTCCTGCCGCCGAGCGCCAGAAGAAGACCATCCCGCGTAGCCAGTAATAGACAAAATCGCTGAAGTGTTGTTGGATATAGCGTTGAGCCGTCGCGCGGTAGTAGCGCCCCCGCTCAAAAATCTGGCGATTGGGATCCAAGCCGTCCCGTTGCATATGCGCCAGCGCTTCTGCCTCCAGAATCGCCCTCGCCTCGTGAATGGGCTTCTGCATCCGGGCAACAGCAAGCCCGGTCATATCCAGCAGGTACAGTTCGCCAGCGACGGTCAAGCGCCATGATCCGTAATGCACGCGGTTATATACCGACCACGGCGCTAAGAGAGCCACGACGCCCACAAGATAACCTGCCAGCCAGCGCAGACGCGCCTGCGCCGAAAGCGGGCGCGAAAAAAACGCCCAGCACGCCCAGAACCGGCGCTAACCACAACATCCCCGGGCGTATGAGCGTGGTGAACGCCAGGGCAACGCCGCTGCCGAACCCTGCGCGCAGGGGGTCAGGCGCAGGATGCGCACGCCACCGGCAGAGCGAATAAAGTAGTAGCGTCGCACCCAGCACGAAAAAAGTCTCGGTTAGAATCAGCTGTGTGTGATCGATAAGAATCGGATTCACTGCAAAGAGCCATCCCCCCAGCGCAGCCCCCAGAGGGCTGCTGATACGCCGCAACGCGGCAATCACCAGATAACAGTTCGCGACGCTTGCGCCCATCTGCGCCAGAACCACCCAGAACGGATTGACGCCAAACAGCGCGTAGAGAAGCGCCATCATCAGGGGATAGCCCGGCGCGCGAATGATGATAGAATCGATGGCTTCGGGTTGCTCACGAATCGCCTGACCGGGCTTATTCCAGTAGTGGAGCCATACGAGAGCCACCTCCTGATAGGAACCTGAGTCGGGGCTGGGCGCACGGGCAATCAGTCGCTCGTAATCGTCGCGCCACGGTTCATAGGCAACTGTCCATGCCATGCGCAGACACAGAGCGACTCCCACAATCAGCAGCGGGTGGTGGAGCCACGCAGGCAGTTTGCGAAGCGCTGTACCCATCAGGGAAATTGTACCTGCCTTTTCTGTCGCGACTCTGGTATAATCCGTATGTGAGCGGCTCTGCTCAGGTTCATCCGCTTCGCCGCGCACTGCGCCACTGGCGCTGGGTCTGGCGACAACGCGCCCACTGGGAGTCGCCTGGTCGGTTCGTGTTGTTTCACTTGTTGCGTGCGCTGGGGGTAAATGAGCGCGTGTCTTTCCACTATCAGGGCGCACGCTTTCGGCTGTTCGATACGACGCTGACTCATCTGATGTTTTTTCACGCCTCACGCTGGCATGGCGCGCTGGATCTGAGGTTTCTGCGCAAACTGCTGCGCCCGGGCGATACGATTGTGGACATCGGCGCGAATATCGGCTCGCATGCCATCCCGCTTGCGAAATCGCTGGGCGAGACGACGCAGGTGTACGCTTTCGAGCCGCACCCGCGCGTGTTTGCGCAGTTGCAGGCGAACGCCGCGCTCAACCGCTTGCCGAACCTGCATCTTTACAACCTGGCGCTGGGCGCGCATGCAGGCGAGGTTGCTTTCACCGATGTGCGCAGCGATGACTACAATCGCGTCGCCCCTGTAGGCGCAGGCGCGCTCATGGCGCCGATGACGCCGTTAGACTGCTTCGAACCGCTGGCGACGACGCCTATTGACCTGCTCAAGGTTGATGTGGAGGGCTACGAGCTGTTTGTGTTGCGCGGCGCGGAGGCGACCCTGACGCGCACGCGCTTTATCTTTCTGGAGGCGAACGCCTTCAACGCGGGGGAATACGGCAGCAGTGTGCAGGCGCTTGCCGACTACCTGCGCGCGCGCGGCTGGATCCTCTACCGTGTCGTCAGCAGCGAAAGACTACAGCGCCTGCCCGAAGCGCCTGTTGTCGACGAGTGGGAAAACTGGCTCGCTGTCCGAAGCGAGGACGCCCTGCGCGAGCGCCTCACAGGGCAGGGCGTCGCCATACTGTCCGACGATGAGTGAGTTGCGCCGCCGTGCGGTGGAGGGTAGCCTCTACCTGAGCCTGCGCAGGGTGTTCACCATTGCACTCTCGATAGTGGGCGTGCTGTATGTGACGCGCATCGTCGGTCCCGAAAACTACGGCTTGTACGCCTCAGCGATGGGCGTTTACCTGTTTTTGACCCAGCTGGTCGGTACAGGCGTGCGCACTTACCTGATACGCGCCCCACAGGACGCGCCGCGCGAAATATGGCATCAGGCGTTCTGGTGGCTGCTGCTTTTCAGCGCGGCGTTGACAGGCGCGGCGCTGGTGGCGCTGCGCGTGCTGGGCGTGTTCTGGATACGCACGGAAGGCTTCTTCACGGTTGCGCTTGCGCTGTGTGTCGGGTTGCCCCTGCACGCGGTGAGTATCGTCGCGCAAGCCGCGCTGGAAAAGGAGCTGCGCTATAAGCGGATTGCGCTCATCGACACGCTCGCGCAGACCAGCTCCTACGCGGTGAGTGTGCCGATGGCGTTGCTGGGGTTTGGGGTATGGGCGCTGGTCGCAGCGTACTGGGCGGCGCAGCTGGTGAATGTATCGCTTGCGTTTTTCAGCACGCGCTACCGACCGCGCTGGCAGTGGGAACGGGGGATGCTGCGCGATATGCTGGGGTTCAGTTTTTCGCAGGCGGCGTCCGAGTGGCTTTACTACGCCAAAAACCTCGCGCCTGCCCTCGTGTTGCTTCCCATCGCGGGGAAAGAAGCAGTCGGCTACCTGACGCTGGCGGAGCGGCTGCTGAACATGCTGAACTTCGCGCAGATCGCGATACGGAATGTGACGACCTCGGTGTTTGCACGCCTGCAGGATCAGCCACACAAGCTGCTAAACACGCTGTATGTCTCGTCGCAGGCGCAGATTCTGAGTCTGGGCGGCGCGAGTTTGGTATTTGTGCTGACCGCATGGCATGTGCTGCCGCCTCTCTTCGGGGCACAGTGGGATATTCGGCTGGCGATTCTCGCGCTGGCGATTTTGACGGCGGAACAACTACTGACGGCGACCTTCAGCGCGCAGGCGCAGGCGCTCTATGTGATTCGTCAAAGCCATGTGGTGACCCGCGCGGCGCTGGTGTTCGCCTTCAATCTCTACTGGTCTACGGCGCTGTGCGCCTCCCTCGCGCCCGAAGGCTATGAGGTGCTGGGCTACGGCGTCGCTTACTTTCTGGCGCATCTGCCGAACAATGTCTTTCTGCATCAGGGAATCAAGCGCTATATCGGGCAGCCCTATTACGGCGTGAACCTGCTCTGGGCAGTTGCGATGGGCGTCTCATTGCTGGCGCCTGTGGCGTATTATGCGCCCCTGCTGGCGCTGGGGGTGTTCCTGCTGCCTGCCAGTCGGCGTGCGCTGCGTGAGCTGTTGCGCGAAATCCGCGCGCTCCGCCCCCCGCCGCAAGCAGGTATATAATTGCTATGGCACAGCCTTTCATCAGCGTTATTATCAACAACTACAACTACGCACGGTTTGTGGCGGAGGCGATTGAGAGCGCGCTCGCACAGACCTATCCCCATAAAGAGATTATCGTTGTCGACGACGGCTCTACGGACGAGTCGCGCACGGTGATCCAGCAGTACGCGGATCGCGTACAGGTGATTTTCAAGGAGAACGGCGGTCAGGCGTCGGCGTTTCACGCGGGCTTTGCGGCGGCGCGGGGGGAGGTTATCTGCTTTCTCGACTCGGACGACTACTGGGCGCCGCAGCTGCTGGAGCGCGTCGCCGCACGCTGGAACGATTCGCTGGCGCTGATGGAGTGGCGGATGGAATGCGTGGACCCAGAGGGCAAGTCGCTTGGGCGAACCTTCCCTATTCATACCCCCTATCTGGGCGACCTGCGCCCGATTTTGTTGCGTCGAATCTATTACCCAAGCACCCCCACCAGTGGCAACGCTTTTTCGCGACGCGCTGTCGAGGCGGTTTTCCCGCTGGACGAGTCGTTCTGGCGCATCAGTGCGGACGCGCCGCTGCTGATGGGCGCCCCGTTCTACGGTCAGTTCGCCTTTATCGATGAGACCCTGACCTATTACCGTGTCCACACGGGCAATCTTCACTATGGGATGCGTCCCCGCTGGGAGCGTTTGCAACGCGAGGTGCGGCATTTGATGGCGCGCGAACAGGTAATACGCGAACATGCCCAGCGGCAGGGGCTGAAGGTTCACCCCAGACTGGGCTATTCGCTCCCGACGCTGAACATCGCCCGCCTGATGCTTCTGCTGGGGCGGCGCGGCATCCCCGAAACGAGCCGTGATACGCTGCCGACGCTCATCTACCACGGGGTGCGTTCGGTATGGGAGTACGACGCGCCAATGACCGTTCGGCAGCGGCTGAGCTGGATGCCGCCCTATGCGCTTGCGATGTTCCATCGGCGCAAAGCGTTGAAGAAGGCGGCGCACCTGATGTTCTGGAGCGCGCGCGAAGACGAGATTGACGAGTTCCTGAAAGAGACGGGCTAAACTTGCGTCCTGAAATACTCGATTGTGCGCCGTAGCCCCTCCTCCAGCGACACGCGCGGCGCCCAGCCCAGAAGCTCCCGCGCCCGCGTGATGTCGGGACAGCGCTGCTTGGGGTCGTCGGGGGTGAAAAACTCTTGAAACACGATGGGGCTGTCGCTGCCCGTGAGGCGCTTGATGATTTGCGCGAACTCCAGAATCGTGCGCTCTTCGGGGTTGCCGATGTTCACGGGCAGATGGTAGTCGGCATGCGCCAGTCGCCAGATGCCCTCAATCAGGTCGGCGACATAGCCGAAGCTGCGCGTCTGGCTACCGTCGCCGTAGACCGTGATGGGTTCGCCGCGCAACGCCTGACACACGAAGTTCGGCACCACGCGCCCATCGTCGAGGCGCATGCGCTCGCCGTAGGTGTTGAAAATCCGCACGATGCGCGTGTCGACCCCCTTGTAGCGATGGTACGCCATCACCAGCGATTCGGCGTATCGTTTCGCCTCATCGTACACGCCGCGCACGCCAATCGGGTTCACATTCCCCCAGTAGTCCTCCGACTGCGGATGCACCAGCGGGTCGCCATAGACCTCCGAGGTCGAGCTGAAGAGGAACTTTGCCCCTTTGCGCACAGCTAACTTCAGTGCGTTCTCTGTGCCGTAGGAGCCGACGCGCAGCGTCTCCAGCGGATGCTTCACAAAGTCGACAGGGCTTGCCGTCGACGCCAGATGGAACACATAGTCTACCGCGCCCTCGATATCGAACGGTTCGCACACATCGTGGCGCAGGAACTCGAAATCGGGGCGTCCCTGCAGGTGCTGCAGGTTCTCCGCGCGTCCTGTGATGAGGTTATCCACCACCACCACCTGCCAGCCTTCGGCAAGCAGGCGATCGACCAGATGGGAGCCGATGAAGCCCGCGCCTCCCGTCACGACGGCTCGTGGCATCAGCGACGCGCCTCCTTCGGAAGGGATTCCCGCCAGGGGTCAATCAGTTTGTCCTTGTCAAACAGGCGTCTGTAGAGCGCGGCGGGTACGCCAGTCAGCAGCAGCCACGCCACACGCGGGGACTGACGCAACAGGCGGGCAGCGGTTTTCCAGTCGCCCCGTTTCACACTCACGGCGAACTTCGGGTACAGCAGATATGCCTGTCGGCGTCGGTACGCCCACTGGAGCAGCCGCGCGTAGCGCGGCGTCGTCTCAGGCAAGCGTAGCAGGTACTCCAGCGACTTGCGCAGTTCGTCCATCCCATCGTATCGGCTTACGGTCGTACCCGGTCGGACACGGTAGTAATACATCGGCTGGGGAAGCAGCACAAACCGCCCACCCTTCAGGAGTATCTCTATGAACAGGGCGTAGTCCTCCGAAATGCGCATGGTGGTCTGATAGCGGATGTGCTTCTGTTCCAGAAAGGCGCGGCGTATCGTTGGTTTGGCGGATGGGTGCGCCTTAATGACTTCATCAAGTGTGTATGCGCGTGGGGTTCTGGGCGGAGTGGCGTGGGTTGCCCACCCTACCTGATACACGCTCCCCCACTCCGTCCAGTAGACCTGCAGGTCAGCGACCATATCGGCGCACTGTGAATGGGCGAAGTTCACCAGCGTCTCTAACCGTTCGGGGGCAATCCAGTCGTCGGCGTCCAGCACCGCAACCCATTCCCCCTGCGCCGCCTCCAGCGCACGGTTGCGCGTGCCGCCCGGTCCCAGGTTCTGCACGTTGCACAGCAGGCGAATGCGCGGGTCGCCCAGATACTGTTGCACCACCGCGACCGTGTCGTCTGTGGAGGCGTCGTCCACGATTATCATCTCCCAGTCGGGGAGGGTCTGCGCCTGCACCGACTCGATGCACTGCCCGATGTAGGGCGCGACATTGTAGGCAGGCGTAATCACCGAGACCACTGGACGCGACGCCATCAAGGGTATTATACCATCCACCTCTCAGGTATACTGCGCGTATGCAACCTGTGTCTGTCGGCGAAGTCGTTGTCGGCGGCGACGCGCTGGTAGTGATTGCTGGTCCCTGCGTGATTGAGAGCCTCGATCTGTGCCAGCAAGTCGCCGACCATATGATGCGTGTATGCGCGCGGCTGGGCGTCCCGTATATTTTCAAAGCGTCGTTCGACAAGGCGAACCGAACGGCGCACGAATCGTTTCGCGGGCTGGGGCTGGACGAGGGGCTGGAGACGCTGGCGCGTATCCATCGCGAGTTTGGCGTGCCCGTGACAACCGACATCCACGAGTCGTGGCAAGCCGAGCCAACCGCGCAGGCGGTGGATTTGCTGCAGATTCCCGCGTTCCTCTGCCGACAGACCGACTTGCTGGCGGCGGCGGCGCGCACAGGCAAGCCCGTGAATGTGAAGAAGGGACAGTTCCTCGCGCCGTGGGATGCAGGCAACATCGTGGAGAAGCTGCGGGCGTTCGGTGCAACGGGCGTGCTGCTGACCGAGCGGGGAACCAGCTTCGGCTACAATACGCTGATTGTCGACATGGCGGGCTTGCCCATCCTGCGCGGGTTCGGCGCGCCGGTGGTGTTCGACGCAACGCATAGCGTGCAGCGTCCGGGCGGCGCGGGCAAGCAATCCGGGGGCGACCGCAGCGCCATCGAGCCGCTGGCGCGTGCGGCGGTCGCCGTCGGCGTCGACGCGCTGTTTATGGAGGTGCATCCTTACCCGGAGCGCGCTCTCTCGGACGCCGCGACGCAGTACCCGCTGGCGCAGGTGGAGCCGCTGCTGGTGCGCCTGCTGCGCATCCGTGAAGCAGTGCAGGGGTCATAAGCACACGGTCACGCTGCCCTGACGCGGAATGTGTCCAGCTGAATTTGCGACAGCACCTCTTCAAGCGTGGTGACGCCGTCGCGCACCTTCTGCATGGCGTCCTGCTGGATGGTGTAGAGCGTGCCCGCAGGCGCGGCGGCGCGAATGGCTTCGCTGTCCGCCTGTTGCGCAATCAGTCGCCGTATTGGGTCACTGACGACAAACAGCTCATACAGCCCCACGCGCCCCCGGTAGCCGATTTCGTTGCATACGGGGCAGCCCACCGCGCGGTAGGTCTCCAGCCGATCTACACCAAAGAGCGCTGTAATCGCAGGGTCCGTCACCGTGATAGGCTCCTTGCAGCGCTCGCACAGGCGTCGCACGAGCCGCTGCGCCAGCACCCCTGTCAGCGCGGAGTTAATCAGGAAAGCGGGCACGCCCATATCGATCATGCGGGCGGGCGCGCTGGTTGCATCGTTCGTGTGCAGGGTCGCCAGCACCAGGTGTCCCGTCATCGCCGCCCGACACGCAATTTCGGCGGTCTCCGTGTCGCGAATCTCGCCCACCAGCACCACATCGGGGTCCTGACGCAGAATCGCGCGCAGCTGCGAGGCGAAAGTCAAGCCTATCTTCTCGTTCACCTGCGATTGCCCAACGCCTTCGATGGTGAACTCCACCGGGTCTTCACAGGTCAGGATGTTGCGCCGCTCGCTCTTGATCTGTTGCAGCAGCGCGTACAGAGTCGTGCTTTTGCCCGAACCTGTAGGACCCGTGACCAGAATCATGCCCCACGGCTTGCTGGCGAGTTCGGTCAGTCCCCGCTCGACGGCGGGCGGCACGCCCAGCTGAGCGAGCGTCTTCTGTGCATTGTCGCGGGTGAGCAGACGAATGACCACCCGCTCACCGAACACAGTGGGCAGCGAGGAGACGCGCAGATCGACGGGGTTTGTGCCCACCTTGAGCGTGAAGCGTCCATCCTGAGGCAGGCGTCGCTCAGCGATGTCCATCTCAGCGAGCAGCTTCACACGCGCGGTCACCGCCGCACGCAGCGACAACGGTATCTCGCGCACAGGATACAGCACCCCATCGATGCGAAAACGCACCTGCATTCGAGTCTCCAGTGGCTCGAAGTGGATGTCGCTCGCGTTGCGCTCAATCGCTTCCAGCAAAATCCCGTTCACAAAGCGAATAACAGGCGCCTGATGCACCGTTTTATCGAGGTTGGTAATATCCTCTTCGATGGGTTCCTCAACCGTCGCCGCGTTGTCCACTTCGGGCATATCGACATCGTGCAGGCTATAGATACGGGCAATCGCGTGAAGCACGCGCGCGGGTGGGCTGAACACGACCTTGATGGACTTGCCGGTGCTCTGACGCAGGTAGTCGAGCATCTCCACATTGTTGGGGTCTGCTGCAGCGACCCAGAGCACATGCCCCTCCTCGCGCAGGGGCGCCACCATATAGCGCGTGGCTTCCTGCGCGCCTATCCAGTGGCGTACGCGCATCGCTTCCTGAATCTGCGCGTCGCGCAGCGGTTCGTAGGGGCACTCCCACTGCGCCGCCTGCACTTCGTAGTAATCGTCTTCGGTGATATAACCCAGCTGAATCAGAGCCTCACCCAGCCGCTTGCCCGTCTCACGCTGAAACGCCAGCGCTTCCTCCAGCTGCTGGGGCGTGATTTTGCCCCGTTCCACGAGCCATTCGCCCAATCGCTTCACGCCGTACATGGTACACTCCTTGCAGGAATTATCGGCGTGCGCGGCGTATTTTTAAAGTAAGCCGCATCGTGAGGTTCCTGTAGGCTGACTCGTGTGCTTCCCACGCCGTTATATAGAGGAGGTAGCCGATGTATCAACCAAATCGCTTGTTAACCAATCCTGTAAATAAGTACATAGCGGAGTTAGCAGAAAATTGGGAAGGCTATGAACTGTTGCTGCGCCCTGCGCGACGGTTTCTCTTCCACAATCTGTATCGTCCGAGCGCGTATGTCCCTGAGTTCAACAAGCCCTGCTTTGGGGTGATTTGTTTGCGCGACGACCGCGAGAAGCGTCCGCTGCTGGTCATCGAGACCGAGTCGCAGCTGAGCGAGGCGCTGCGCCAGTGCTATCGGGAAAGCGAGGTGCTCTGGCTGGAGGTGTACGAGGGACCCGCAGGCATCCACTTCTCCAGCGAGAACGCAGGTATCCGCCTGGAGATGAGCTGCGGGATTGCGCAGATGGGCGTTGCGCTGCGCGCGCCGCTGGCGTGGGTTGACGAGCGCGTCGAGCGGCGCTATGTGCCTCAGGGACGCCTCATTCAGAGCTTCCACGAGCGGCTGCTGCGCGAGGCGATAGACCTGCTGATTGCTGATTACCCCATCGAGTGCCATCATCAGATGCCGTTCGGGTTCGTGACGGGTTATCGGGCGCAGATGCCGCCCCAGATTGCCCGCTCCGCTGTCGATGTGGTGCTGCTGGTGCGTGCACAGGTGAACAGCGACGGCGTCGTGCTGCTGCCGATTAACCTCAACCTGCACAATGCGCATGTGGCGAATGAGCAGACCACGGAGAAGGATCGGCTGATGTGCGAGTTCGCTGCCTCCATCGAGATGCCGTTTTTGACGATTCGCGCGGCGGAACAGCCCGATGCGTATGTGTTCTCCGCGCCGACGCTGCACGAGAAGTCCATCACGGTCATCGGGCGCGCCCCTGCCGACTGGGCGAACGCGATACGCCCGTTTGTGGAAGCCGCGCTGGAGACGCTGCGGCTGACGCCTTAGCAGGAACCTGAAGCCCTCTCGCGAACCAACGCGCGGGAGAAACTTCAGGGATGAGCCTGCTGGGATGGTCTATCGGAGGGCTGTGTTTCGGGGTGGGGCTGGCGGCGGCGTTGATGGCGCGTGCGCGCGCGCCGATGTTCCCCGGCTTCGCGCTGCCGCTGGTGTGGTTGCTGGCGCTGGCGGCGTTCGGATTAACCCTGCCAGCCGAGCCTGCGCCCTACTTTCAAGCAGGGGGCGCGCTGGGCTGGGGCGTGCTAACAGCGACGGGACTGTGGCTGATGGGCGCGTTTGTCGGCAGTCGGCTGGGCTGGGAGTGGCTGGGCGCGCTATTGCCGCTAAGCGCGCCTGTGCTGGCGTTGATACTCGCGCGGAACGACCTGCTGCCTGCGCTATGGGGCGTTGGCATTGCCACGGGGCTGATGTGGACGCTGCTGGGCAGGGCATGGGCGTCAATGGCGGGCGTTGCGCTGAGTACGCTGGCGCTGAGCTGGACGACAGGGCTGGCGTCGATAGCGGATGTACCCCTCTGGTTCGGGGTGTGTCTGGCGGGGGCGGGGATTGGCGCGTTCGGGCTGGCGACGCTGCTGGCGCGCGCGGGACGCACAGGCTGGCGCATCAGCTATATCCTGCTCTTTGGCGGCTTCGCGCTGACGGCGGTCGGCTATCGGCTGTCGGGGTCGGACGATCCGTGGCTGGAGCTGACGCTGATGACGCTGGTCGCCGCCACGCTCGCGCGTGGGCTGTCGGGCAGTGAACTCTGGTCGCGCTACGCGCTGCTGGTGTGGGTGGGGCTGCTGGCGTCGGCGTTCGCGACGATGCGCGGGGTTGGCGTGGCGGTGTGCGCGCTGATGGCGTCGCTGCATGCGCTCGTGATGAGCCATCGCGAGTTCACGCGCACGACCGACCCCGAGAACGCGCTCTACACGGCGGGCGCGCTGCTGCTGACCAGCGTGCTGGGCTTCCGCATCTTCACCCTCGGCTACCCGTTGCAGACGCCGCGCGCGGATTTGTACCTCTATTTCACGCTGCTGGCGTTTCTGATGGCGCTGACGGGTCTGGGCGCGCTGGGGCAGTGGTGGGCACAGCGGGGCGAGTCGTCGCCCCTGTGGCGCTCGGCGCTGGCGGGCTTCTGGGCAATCGCCGCGCCCCTCGCGCTGACGGCGGTTTTCACGGAGCGCGCCGCCGCGGGCTGGAGCGTCGGCGCACTGAGCGCGTCGCTGAGCGCGTACCTGTACGGCAACCGCCTGTTCGCGTGGCTCGCGCCGCTGAGCCTGCTGGGGTTGATTGTCCTGCTGCCGCTGGGGAGCATCGCTGCGACTGTCGCCGATATGCCCCGCGCGGTACGGATGGGCGTCGCGGTTGGGCTGGCGGTCGCCGCCGCGCTCACCGCGCTCCTGATTGCCGTCGCCGAGCGCGAGCCACAGGCGTAGGCGGTTTCAGCCGTCGCCAGAACGCCTGCGCGCGGTCGCCACGAGCAGTACCGCGCCGAACGCCGCGCCGAGATAGCCCGCCGACTCCGCGCCCACCACGCCCGCGCCCGCAGGACCCAGCACATAGCCCAGCGAGTAGAAGGCGTGCAGCAGCGCGAGACTGACCCCGCGCAGATGCTCCGGCGCGCCCTCGAACGCGCCCAGATGCACTGCGGGGAACGCCAGCCCGAACCCCACTCCATACAGCGCCGCCACACCCCAGAGCGCAGCGGGCGACTCGGCGAACAGGCTCAGCCCCAGCGCACCTGCAGTCAGGCAAACCACCCCCAGCGACGCCCGTCCCCGCGCGCCGCCCAACAGTTGCCCCCGCCGCACCGACGCCATCAGCACAATCGAAATCAGCGCCAGCACGCCAAACAGTCGTCCGCGATACGCCGCGTCGTAGCCTGCCGTCTGCAGCAACACAGGCAACGCGAAGGTCAGCACGCCCATCGCGAAGGTCATCGCCAGCGTCGACTGATAGACCCCCCGAAGTTCAGGCAGGCGGAGCGCGTGCAACGGATGAATCGAACCCTGCCGACCGCCTGCATGGGGCGCGTCGTGCAGCAGCAACGCGACGCAGCCCCCCACCAGCATCAACACCGCCACTCCCCAGAAGAGTGCAGGCTCGCCGTAATCCCGCGCGACGATGCCCCCAATCGGCGGCGCGAGCAGCGCAACCAGCCCAATCAGCGCGCCTGCGCCGCCCATCGCGCCCGTGCGGTTTCGCCTGCCGTACTCGCCCACCAGCGCGAACAGTGCAGGCACAAACACCGCGCCTGTCGCCCCGTGCAACGCCCGCAGCGCCATCAGCGTCTCCGCGCTTTTTGCCAGCGGATAGAGCGCAATCAGCACGCCCGCCGCCCACAGGCTCAGCGCCATCGGCAACCTGCGCCCGAAACGGTCCAGCAGCACGCCGGAATAAAAATTCGCCAGCAGGTTCGCCAGCGAGTAGAGGCTCAGAATCAGTCCCGCCTGCGCGTCGGAGGCGTTCAGGGCGCGTTTCGCGTAAGGCGCAAGCACGGGCACGAGCGCGAAGGTGTCCAGAAAGGCGACCAGCGCAATCCAGCCCAGCGCCGCCCACGCCAGTCGCCCCCCTGCCCGTCGCGTGTCCGTCTCCGTCTGCATCCAGCCCTAAAGGATACCCACTGCGAGCGTTTGCCCCACGCGCCTGGTGAGAGATTTAGCTGTTGCAGTGAGCGTTCCGTATCACAGCTGTTCGCACACGCTTTGGAGTGCGGAAGCGGAGCTTCCGCGAGGCTGAAGCTCCCGCTTCAGCACTCCAAATTACGCGCATGCGCGAACAGGAGAGTCGCTGAAAATTCACTGCAAAGGCGCTCAGTTCGCTTTTGTGTTCCTACGGCGGGCGGCAGGCGCGCGCTGCGGCTGCGGCGGCGCTTCGGGATGGTACGGCACAGGCACATAGTCCACCCCCGAAGTGCGCTGCACCGGCTGCGGATAGAGCGCCATCAGCTGGTAAATCTCCGCGGGCATCTCCGTGCTGACCTTCACGCCCATCGCCTGCAACGCGCTCGCCGAGATGGGATAGTCGTGGGTGTAGTAGCCCTGCGTGAGCTGGTCTGCCAGCGCATGCGCCCGCGATTCGTCCATCCCGTTCGCCATCAGCACCTCCTTGACCAGCGCCAGCCCCTGCTGCAACGCCTTGCGCGAAATGTCCGCCAGAATCAGCGTCTGGTCGTCGATGTCGCTGGGGTTTTTCTGCTCCAGCACCTTCAGAATCGACGCCGCGGGATACTGCCCAATCTGGGGGTCTACCGGTCCCAGCACGGCGTGGGGGTCCATCACAATCTCGTCCGCCGCGAGCGCAATCTGCGTGCCGCCCGACATCGCATAGTGGGGCACGAACGCCGTGACCTTCGCCTTGTGGTCGCACAGCGCGCATGCTATCTGCTGGCTCGCCAGCACCAGCCCGCCCGGCGTGTGCAGGATAATATCGATGGGCATATCGGGCGGCGTCATGCGAATCGCGCGCAGCACCTCCTCCGAGTCCTCCACGCTGATGAACCGAAACAGGGGCACGCCGAACAGCGCCAGCGACTCCTGCCGATGAATCAGCACAATCACGCGGCTGCCGCGCGTTTTCTCAATCTGGCGAATCAGACTCAGCCGCGCCGATTCCAGCATCCGCTGGCGAATCATCGGCATCACCGCCAGAAAGATAAACACTATCCAGAACAGCTGCGACAGAATCGCGTTCAGAGGGCTGGCTTCCATACCCCTCAAGTCTACCCGAATCGCATGGGGTATAGTTGCAGTAGCGTGTCTCAACCGTCGTTAGAAACGGAAGTCGCGGAATCGGCGTCTCATTCGGCTCGTCGGCGCAGCACTTTTCAGGCGATGCGCTCGCCCGTGTTTCGAAGGTACTGGGTGGGCGCGTTCCTGTCGTTCGTCGGTTCGTGGATTCAGAATGTTGCGCAGAGCTGGCTGGTGTACGAGTTGACGCGCTCGGAGTTCCTGCTGGGCGTGGTGGGGTTTGCGAGCGGTTTGCCGATGCTCTTTCTCGCGCCTGTGGGCGGCGCGCTGGCAGACCGCTGGAACCGCCGCCATATCCTGCTGATTACCCAGAGCCTGTTCGCCCTGAGCGCGTTCGCGCTCGCGTTGCTGACCTACACGGGGTTAATACGCTACGAGTATATCCTCGCGCTTGCGTTGCTCAACGGGCTGGTGCTGACGGTGGATTTGCCGACGCGCCAGTCGCTGGTGGCGCATCTGGTACCGCGCGAGGACTTAGCCAACGGGATTGCGCTGAACGCGGCGGCGTTCCATACGGCGCGCATTCTGGGTCCGGCGGTCGGCGGCATATTGCTGGAGCGGGTGGGCGCGGCGCCGTGCTTTCTGGTGAACGCGCTGAGCTTCTCGGCGATTTTGCTCGCGTTGCTCACGCTGCGCATCCAGCCCAGCACGGACGGGCGCGCGCCGACGGGCATCCTGCAGTCGCTGCGCGAGGGGGTGGAGTTCGTGCGGGCGCGGCGCGGGCTGATGCTCCTGTGGCTGAATGTGGCGGTGCTGAGCATGTTCGGGCTGTCGTATCTGGTGTTGCTGCCTGTGTTCGCGGCGGAGGTGCTGCAGGTGGGCAAGACGGGCTTGGGACAGCTCTACACCTTCGCGGGCGTCGGCTCGCTAACAGGGCTGCTGCTTACGGCGCGGCTCAGCGGCGACATCCCGCGCGGCTGGCTGGTGATTGCCGCCGCGAACGGCTTCGCGTGGAGCGTGATGGGCTTCGCGTGGACGACGCATCCGCTGCTGGCGAAGGGCTTGCTGACGCTGGCGGGCATGTTCGGCGTGATGCAACTGGTCAGCACCAACACCGCGCTGCAGACCGCCGCGCCCGACTACCTGCGCGGGCGGGTCGTCTCGCTGCACACATGGGCGATTAACGCGCCCGCGCCGTTCGCCTCGCTGCTGATTGGCAAGCTTGCCCAGTCGTGGGGCGCGCCCACAGCGGTAATCGCCAGCGCGAGCGTGTGCGCCGTCTTCGCGATTGTGCTTGCCCTGCAGAAAGAGGCGCGCGCCCTGCGGTAGTATCGACCCCGCGTAGCCCCTCGCTCAGGTATAATCTCCCTGCTATGAGTACGCATGTTTCGACCCACGAGCAGGAGAGCCGCTACGAGGTTCAGAAAGCCACCTGGCGCACGAAGGTCGGTCTCGCCGAGATGTTGCGCGGGGGCGTGATTATGGATGTGGTGAACGCCGAGCAGGCGCGCATCGCCGAAGAGGCGGGCGCCGTCGCCGTGATGGCGCTGGAGCGCGTGCCTGCCGACATCCGACGCGAGGGCGGCGTCGCCCGCATGTCCGACCCCGTGGTTATCGAAGAAATCATGAACGCCGTCACCATCCCCGTGATGGCGAAATGCCGTATCGGGCACTTCGCGGAGGCGATGATTCTGGAGGCGTTAGGGGTGGACTTTATCGACGAGAGCGAGGTGCTGACCCCTGCCGACGAGGAACACCATGTGAACAAGCATGCGTTCAAGACGCCGTTTGTGTGCGGCGCACGCGACCTGGGCGAGGCGCTGCGCCGAGTCGGCGAGGGCGCGGCGATGATTCGCACCAAAGGCGAGGCGGGCACAGGCAACATCGTGGAGGCGGTGCGCCACATGCGCGCGATTATGCGCGACATCCGCCGCATCCACAGCGCGCCCGAAGACGAACTGATGGCAATCGCCAAGCAACTGCAGGCGCCCTACGACCTGGTGGTCGAGGTTCACCAGACGGGACGGCTGCCCGTGCCGAACTTCTCGGCGGGGGGCGTTGCGACGCCTGCCGACGCCGCGCTGATGATGTGGCTGGGCGCCGAGGCGGTCTTCGTCGGGTCGGGCATCTTCAAGTCGTCCAACCCCGAAGCGCGCGCCCGCGCGATTGTGGACGCCGTGACTTATTATCGCGAGCCGGAAATGCTGGCGGAAATCTCCAAAGGGCTGGGCGAGGCGATGCCGAGCCTCGATGTGCGCAAACTCGCCGACGAGGAACTCATGGCAGTGCGCGGGTGGTAGGCGTCGATGGCAGTCGCCAGAGATAAATGGATGAGCGCAGCAGAGTTCGAGGCGCGTTTCGCCGACCGCGAGACGCGCGCCGAACTCCTGCGCGGCGAGGTTATCACCATGTCCCCTACAACGCCCCTGCATGGCATCTACACGATGCGCGTCTCCCTGCCGATTGCGCAGTTTGTGGAAGAGCGCGGGCTGGGCGTCGTCTTCGGCGCGGAGACGGGCTTTGTCATCCAGCACGCCGACGGCGCGGAGTCGGTGCTTGCGCCCGATATGGCGTTTCTCGCCGCCGAGCGCATTCCTGACTCCCTGCCCGAAGGCTTCTGGCGCATCCCGCCTGACCTGGTGGTCGAAATCCGTTCGCAGAGCGAGAGCCAGCAGGAGGTCGCGCGCAAGACGGCGCTGTGGCTGGAGGCGGGCGTACGACTGGTGTGGAATGTAGACCCCTTCCGCCAGCAGGTGAGCGTTCACCGCGCCGACGGCGTCTCCCGCACGCTGCGCGTAGACGATACGCTCTCGGGCGAGGAGGTGCTACCCGGCTTCGAGCTGCCCCTGCGTCGAATCTTCCGCCCAGTGAGAAGCCTATGACTATCGGGGTACTGGCGCTTCAGGGCGATTTTGCGGAACACCGCGCGATGCTGGCACGAATGGGCGTCGACTCGCGCGAGGTGCGCAAGGTGGACGATCTGAACGGCGTCGACGCGCTGATTATCCCTGGCGGTGAAAGCACCACCATCGGCAAACTGATGGCGCGCTACGGGTTGGACGCCGCCATCCGCGCGCGCGCCCAGCAGGGCATGCCGATTTACGGCACTTGCGCGGGGCTAATCCTGCTGGCGAAGGACATCGAGGGCAGCGACCAGCCGCGTCTGGGGCTGATGGACATCGCCGTCGTGCGCAACGCCTTCGGCAGGCAAATTGAGAGCTTCGAGGCGGACATCCCCTTTGCCCCAACGCCCGACCAACCCGTGCGGGGGGTGTTCATCCGCGCCCCGATCATCTCCCGCGTCGGCGCAGGCGTGCAGGTCCTCAGCGCGTTCGACAACAAAATCGTCGCCGTACAGCAGGGCAATCTGCTGGCGACCGCCTTCCATCCCGAACTGACCGACGATACCCGCGTCCATCGCTACTTCCTGACGCTGGTCAAATAACGGGTATACTATTTGTCGGGAGGTTCACGGATGAAGAGACTCTTGTGTTTCATCGGAGCGTTGCTCATAGTCGCCGCGTTTGCCCAGAGCTATGTGGACATCAGCATCGGCGGTAAGTTCATCATGCGCCTGCGCGCAGGGTATGGCAACCTGACCGTCGAGGAGCGCGCCCGTATCGTCGAGGAGCGGCTTGTAGAGGTGCTGGGCGAGCGATTGAGAGAGGAGCAGATTACCCTCAAGGAAGTGCGCAAAGACGCGCAATACGAAATCTACATTCGCGGGCGACTGCTGATTACCGTTACGCCTGCAGACGCGGAGGCGGCGAAGATGAGCGTCAAGCAGATTGCCGAACACTGGCTCAAGCAACTGCGCCGCACGCTGCCCGAACTCAGCGCGCGTCCGCCCCAGTAAACGCGCGGACTCTACCGAATTGCCAGCGCGGGCAATAATAGAAGCGGAGGGCGCAACGATGCCAACCCTGAACAGCGACGAACTGCGGTTAGAAGATTTCGAAGTCTCGACCGAGCGCGGGTTCCTGCCTGCAGAAGACCCGCTGCCCTATCTGGAAGACCCGTACTACGCGCCATGGGAGCAGATTGCGGGCGATTTGCCGAAGTTGCTGGTCGCCCGCAGACTGCGGCAGGTGGTCGAATCGATGCCGCGCCTGTCCACCGAGCGGCTGCAGACCGACCGCGAACGCCGTCGCGCGATGATGCTACTGTCCTACATCGGGCACGGCTATGTGTGGAACGGCGACGCGCCCGCCGAACGCATCCCCGCGAATCTCGCGCTGCCCTGGTACGAACTGAGCGAGCAGCTGGGCAGACCGCCTGTGCTGTCCTACGCCTCGTATGCGCTGGACAACTGGCGACGGTTCGATCCCAGCGCGCCGATTGAACTGGGCAATATCGTACTGCTGCAGAACTTTCTGGCGGGACTGGATGAGGAGTGGTTCATCCTGATTCATGTGGACATCGAGGCGAAGGCGGCGCGCGCGATTCGACAGATTCCTGCGGCGCTCCGCGCGGCGGAGTCGGGCGACCTGCCTGCCCTCTACGACGCGCTTGCCGAAGTCGCCGCCGCGCTGGAGGCGATGTACGCCGTGCTGCAGCGCATGCCCGAAGCGTGCGACCCGTACATCTATTATCATCGCGTGCGCCCCTACATTCACGGCTGGAAGAACAACCCCGCGCTGCCCAGCGGCGTGGTGTACGAGGGTGTGGACGCCTACGGGGGACAGCCGCAGCAGTTTCGCGGCGAGACGGGCGCGCAGAGTTCCATCATCCCTACGCTGGACGGCTTGCTGGGCATCCAGCACGCCGACGACCCGCTGAAGACCTACCTGATGGAGATGCGCCTCTACATGCCGCCCGCGCACAGGCGGTTCATGGAGGCGGTAGAGGCGCGTGCGCGCGTGCGCGCAACCGTGCAGGCAAGCGGCGACTCCGCCCTGCGCGCGGTCTACAACGCCTGCGTGGACGGCGTTCAGCGGTTCCGCGCGCTGCATTTGGAGTACGCGGCGCAATATATCTACAAACAGCAGGCGAAGGACGCGAAAAACCCGACGCGCGTGGGCACGGGCGGCACGCCGTTTATGAAGTACCTCAAGAAGCACCGCGACGAGAGCGGCGCGCATCGGGTCGAGTAATCAGCGGGGCGACTGTTCGCGTTCGCGGCGGGCGAGCCGTTCCGCGCGGCGCAGCTCCGCCTCCTCCCACTTGCGGCGCTCCTCGTCCGTTTCGGGCAACACGGGCGGCACGGGCGTCGGGCGACCCGCATGGTTCAGCGCAACATACACCAGATACGCCTGCGAGGTAATCCGCCGCTCGCCCGTCAGCAGGTTCTCGGCTTCCACAATCGCCTCAATCTCCATCGAGGTGCGCCAGGCGCGCACCATCCGCGCCCGCACATGCACCAGATTGCCCACATGCACAGGTTCGCGGAAATTCACGGAGTCGATCTCCACCGTCACGGCGGGGTTGCGCGCGTGGCGCGAGGCGACGATTCCGCCCGCCTCGTCGATGAGCTTCAGCACCCAGCCGCCATGCACATTCCCCAGCGGGTTCGCATGTTCGGGGTTCATCATCTGGGTCAGCACAACTTCCGTTTCCGAGGGTGTACGCGGCTCCATCGGCGCAAAGTGTACCCGATTAGCGCAGCAGCTCGCGGTAGAGGTTCTTCGCCTCGCGCGTGGCGACGCGCTCAGGGTCGTAGGGGTCCATGTGAATCGTGACCTCGGCGGGGGCTAACTCGCGCTCGATGCGTTTCTCCAGCGCGTCGGCGACGGTATGCGCGCGCTGGAGGCTCCAGTCGTGGGGCAGCACGATATGCACCTCCACATAGCGCATCGCGCCTGAACGCCTCGTGCGCAGGTGATGATAATTCAGCAGGTGCGGCTCCGAGCGCAGGATGCTGTCGATTCGCGCCAGCTCATGTTCTGGCAGGGCGTGGTCAATCAGCTCGTGGAACGCGCGCGCCGCCAGCCGCCACGCGCCCCGAAACAGCCACAGCGCAATCGCTATCGCCAGCAGCGCGTCGATGAACACCCAGCCCGTGAAGTGAATCACGCCCAGCGCGACCAGCAGCCCCAGGCTCGTCCAGAAATCGATCATCAGGTGCTGCCCGTTGGACATCAGCGCGAGCGACTGCGTGCGCTTGCCCGTGCGCCACACATACTGCCCCACCGCGAGGCTGGTGAGCGTGGAGAGCGCCATCACCGCCACGCCCCACTCCAGTTGTTGCAGTTCGCTGCCCGCAATCAGGCGACGCGCCCCCTCGAACAGCAGGTAGCCCACAATCACCATCAGCAGAATCGCCTCGCCGAAGCCCGCAAGCGTCTCCGCCTTGCCGTGTCCGTAGGGATGCTGGGGGTCGGGCGGCGTCGCGCCCATCCGCACGCCCAGATAGGCAAACAGCGATGCGACCACATCCGTCGCCGAGTGGAGCGCCTCCGAAAGCAGGCTCATCGAACCCGTGATGAGCGCCGCAACGAGCTTGACCCCAGTCGCCGTCAGGTTATACAGAAGCGAAACAACCGCCGCCCGCCGTTTCGTGTCGTTGTGCGCATGCGCCTCCGTGTGCATGGGTGCAGCAAGTGTACCTAATGGTGGAATCGGGACTTAAGTCCCGCGCTTTGTGTAAAATCTGGGGTATAATTTAGGATAGTGAATTTCGAAACGAGAACTCAGGCGCAAGATACCCTCTTTGCTCCTCTTTTCTCCGCAGACGAAATTCTCAGAGGAGGTTTTTTTATGGTTTCAAGTAAATGGAGTGCGTTTTTGCGAGTCCCTGTTGTCTCGGTTGCGCTCTTGCTGGCGTCTCTGGCGATGGCGCAGCCTGAGTTGCCCATTCCAGCGCCGCCGCCAACCGCGCCGCCGCTGGATCGACCTGTGTTTGAACCGCCTGCGCCCCGCGCGCCTGCGGACGCCCCGCCTGTCATCGGACCCGATGGGAAGCGAGTCGCGCCTACTTACGAGGAGAGCCGTACCCGCACCCGCCCCGACATGCCCGACAGCACTGCCCCCGCCGAGGGGTTCACGCACGGCGGCGATGGGGAGACCGTCGGCAAAATCGGCGACCCATTCGTCATGCCATTTGGCGGCAAGGGCGAGCGCGTCGCGATTGCGTTCCGCAACGGCGACTTCGTGCCCCCTGCAGGCGAGAAGATCCAGCCTGCGCTCCGCCTGCTGGCGCAGCAGCGCGCACAGGGCTTCAACCCCGCTTCGGGCGCGATGCGCCCCAGCGTGTACGCAATGATTCTGTTCAACGAGCGCCTGACCCAGGGCATGCGCGAGCAGATGGAAGCAGCGGGCATTCAGTTCTACAGCTTCTACCCTTACAACGCCTATCAGGCGCGTATCCCTGTTGAGGCGCTGGATCGGCTGGAGGCGACTCAAGCCGTGCGCTGGGTTGGGATGCCAGAACCCATCCAGAAGTTAGACTCCGCGCTCATCCCGCTGATGCAAAAGGGCGGTCTCGAGCGCGTGCAGTTGTATGTCAACCTCTTCGGCGCCGATGAGAACGGCAATATCGCCGCGACTCTGCGGGCGGCGGGAATCGCAGTCTACACCTATCATCCCGACCTGCACTTCTACTACGCCGAAGGCAACGCGCAAGCCATCTGGAACGCACTCTCGATGGACAGCGTGCTGTTCATCGAGCCGGTGCCCCTCTCCAGAACTGCCGACACCGAATCGATGGTCTCGGTGAACGCCGATCGGCTCTGGGGCGGCGCGTTCGATGGTCGCCCATACGACGGACGCCAGATTAAGATCGGCGTCATGGACAGCGGCATGAACACGAGCCATCAGGACTTCGCCAATCTCTCAGGTGGGATGTTCGGCTACAACCGCACAACCGAGCAAAACTGGTGGAACGACCTGCACGGGCATGGCACGCATGTGTCGGGCACGCTTTTCGGCGAGGGCAACGCCCAGTTCCGTTATCGCGGCTTCGCGTCAGGCTTTCGCGAGTCGAGCCTGGAAGCATACGACCTGTTACACAGCAAAGTGTTCCGTAGCAATAACTCCTCCGAGGGCAACTCTGTGGGCGAGGGGCTGGAGGACATGCGCGGGCGCGGCAACAACGACATCAAGCGCCACCTGTTTAACTACAGCGGCGGATTCGCTGGAACCAACCTGCCGGGCACGGACGCACAGTCGCGCACGGTAGATCTTGCCTTTGGCGAGGATATTCTGCCTGTGATTGCGGCAGGGAATGAAGGTCCGAATGCGGGCACTGTGCGCGGTCCGGGCGTCGCCAAGGGCGCGCTCACCGTCGGCAACATCTGGGACGACGGTGAGACAACCGTCGACACGATGGCGTCCAGCTCGTCGCGCGGTCCCACAGGCGACAGTCGCTTCAAACCCGATGTGGTCGCCCCTGGACGCTGGATCGACTCGACCAGCAACACCAGCAATACGGACTACCTTCTCGGGTGGAGCGGCACCTCGATGGCGGCGCCGCATGTGGCAGGGCTTGCCGCAACGCTCAAACTGCACTACAACTGGCCCGCGTGGGCCATCCGCGCCATTCTTATGGGCACAGCGATTGACCTCGGCCATGGGCGCAACAATCAGGGCTTGGGTAAAGTCGACCCGCTGCTGGCGCATTACGCATGGAATGGCGGCTGGGAAACCTGGTTCTGGCAAAACGGCGGCACGGGCGACCTGCGCTACCTCGATGTGAATGTGCCTGCAGGATGCACCCGGCTGCGCGTAACGCTGGTCTATCCCGACCCGCCCGCGGCTTCAGGCGCAAGCGTCGCCACAGTGAACGACCTCGACCTCTATGTGCAAACAGGCACGCTCACCACCGACCGATCAGGCAACTGGTGGTCGCTATCCGCACGTAATACGGTGGAAGTGGTCGAAGTCGCCAACCCACCCGCAGGAACCTACCGCATCAAGGTCTACACCTACGCGCTCAATTCGGGCAGCGCGCAGCCGTGGGCGTTCAATATCCACTGGACTTTCGGCAGCCAGACGCCGAACATCAACCTGAGCATAAACGCGCCCGCGGCGGTACAGCCCAACACGAACTTCACCGTAACAGGCACTGCCACGGCAGGCTCGTATGTCGCATCGGGCGTGTTCGCCCAGCTGACCGTGCCGACAGGCGGTCTCACGCGCAACGGGCTGACTTTCTTCCGTCGCGCGCCCAGCGGCGGCGAGGAGAGCGTCTACTTCGCCGGGGTGTTCGGCAAGAACATGGGCAGCATCGGGCACACGCTCAACCGCAAGTTCGACTGGAGTATGACCAGCGGCGCGTCCGAAGGCGTGCGCACCGTGCGCATGTCCGTCGTGTCCAACAACGGCAACAACACCACGCTCGACCGCAATGTGATTGTGGACGGCACACCGCCCATCAACTGGGGCAACTTCTCGCCCGCCGACTGGATCAATACCCAGACGCCGACCTGCTCCATTCAGGTGCAGGATGTTCTGGCGGGTCTGAATACGAGCGCGCTCTACTACTGGTACTACACCCCCAGCACGAATGTGCAGGGCCCCTTCAACGCCACAACCTCCGCCGCGAATGGCACAACCGCGCTGGCGACCATCAACGCGCCGAATGTGCCCTTCAACACCGACAGCTCCGGTTCTCAGGCGCAGGTCTACTTCCGTGCGTATGACCGCGCGGGCAACTCCAGCGACAGCGGCTGGCAGCAGGTGCGTATCGACACCGTAGCGCCAGGCGAATGGCGCAACTTCACGCCCAGCGGAACCGTGTTCGGCGCGCGCATCACCTGCACAATTCAGGTGCGCGATGTGGCGTCGGGACTGCATACCGGGCTGGGCTACTACCGCTACTCCACCGATGGCGGCGCGACCTGGTCTTCGTGGACGCTGACAACCACCACCGGCAGCAACGGCACAACCGCCTTCCAGACTATTACCGCGCCGAATGTGCCGTTCCCGAACGCCAGTCCGACCCAGAACAAGGTGCAGTTCGCCATCCGCGACATGGCAGGCGTCTGGGGCTACAGCCCGGAATACACCGTCAGCACCACCAATCAGTTCACCCTGACCGACGGCGGGGCAACCTACACCGTGCGCAACGCCTTCGGCGATGCGTTCCGTCTGAGCAACCAGGCGGGACCGACGGACTTCAACGCGGGCGCAGGCGACCGCATGTTCCAGCAGTGGTGGTGGTACCGCACGCAGGGTTCCAATCGCGAGTTCGCGCTCTCGAACCTGGTGGAACATAACCAGCCGAGCGCGAATCGGATGATTCTCATCTACGAGGAGCCTGTTGACACCAACCCGGCGCAGGCGTATCGCTTCCAGATCGAGTACCGTCTGGAAAGTCTGGGCGGCAACGCGGCGCGCATGGTCATCCAGTACACCGCTACGAACCGCAGCAGCAGTAGCCAGTCGCTGAACCTGTACCACTATGCGGACTTCGATGGAGGGACCGACTCGATTCAGGTGCTGAGCGCACAGCGCATCCGCCAGACCTTTGGCGGGGGCGGGTGCGCGGAGCTGTACGCGACGCCGGGCGCGAACCGCTGGGAAGTGGGCGCATTCCCCACCCTGCGGGACAAGCTAACCAATAACGCGGCGGACAACCTCTCCAACGCGACAGCCGCCAGCGGGGATGTGAGCGCCGCGATGCAGTGGACGCGCACGCTGAACGCAGGCGCTGCCTACAGCGGCACGGTGGTGCAATCGCTCAACACTTCGCGCTTGACGGGCGATGCAAACGGCGACTGCGTGGTCGATGACGCGGACCTGCTGGAGGTGCTGTTCAACTTCGGCGCGACGGGCAGCACGCCCGCCGATGTGAACTGCGACGGCGTGGTGGACGACGCGGACCTGCTAATCGTGCTGTTCAACTTCGGCGTCAGCTGCTAATCACTCCCGAAGGGTCTCCTGTGAAATGCGGGGGACCCTTCAGCCCCCGTATTGCGCTTTGAACCGCTGGTGCGCCTCCACGATAATCTGGCGCGCATACGCCGAGCCGTGCCAGCCCAGCATTGCCGTCGGCTTGCCCTCCAGCTCTTTGTAGACCTCGAAAAAGTGCTGCACCTCGCGCGTGGTGTGCTTGCGCAGGTCGGTGATTTCGTTCACCTCCTCGAAGCGCGGGTCATGGTAGGGCACGGCGATTATCTTCTCGTCCTGACCTTTGTCGTCTTCCATCACCAGCACGCCGAGCGGTTGCGCCATAATCACGCACCCGGTGAAGGTCGGGTCGGTGAGAATCACCAGCGCGTCGAGCGCATCGCCGTCTTCCGAGAGCGTCTGGGGGATGAACCCATAGTCGCCCGGATAATGCACCGGCGAATACAGCACCCGATCCAGCCGAAAGACGCCATGCTGGGGGTCGTACTCGATTTTATTGCGCGTGCCTTTGGGGATTTCGATCACCACCGGCACCACATACGGCGCGTCGTCGCCTAACGGCAGAGAGTACAGATTGCTCATAATCGCCCCGTCAGTTTGCGTACTAAAAGCAGAATCCCGCCCAGCATCAGCACCCCTGAAAGGCATGCAATTCCCAGCGCTATCATCAACAGGCGCACGGGGAACTGCCCCGAAGCGCGATTCTTCGGCTCGAAGCTGTCCAGAATCTGGTTCATCAGCGGCTCGTTCTGTTTGAATTCCTCTTCATCGCCCGACAGTATCAGAGCGTAGAGTTTGCCGTCGGCAATCACCAGTCGCACGCGGGCGTAAAACACCCACTCGTCAGGCGCAGGCGCACGGAAATCGAGCGTGGCGACCTTCAGCCCGCGCACTTCGTGGATTTGACGGCTCACCTCCGCCACCTGCGCAGGGTCAATCTCAAGGTATTCCGCGATTCCCTCCCGGAAGCTTGGCGAGAAGCCTTCCATCGCGTCCCTGTAGCTGCTGTCGGTCGCAAAGGTCGCGAAGGCTGACTCGGTCGTGACGCCGAGGTAGAGGCTGCTCGCCTCGGGCGTTTCGAAGCCGACGGCGAATTCGGGGTCGCTGGTGTCGGGCGTCCAGTTCGCAGGCGTCTCGATGCTGAACCCCAGCGTGGGGTGCGTGTAGCGGCGCATCGTCTGGCAGGTCGCCGACGACAGGATTAACGCCATCCCCACGCCGAGCATCAGGCGTCGCATCCGGGGGGAGCCTCCTATTCCTGCGTGTGTTGTCGCTTGAGCTGATAGTACAGGCGCGCGGGCATGCCGTGCGCTTTGACCGCGCCGCTCATCTCGGACTGGTCGAACGATTTGTCGTCGAACGAGGCGGTCGCCGCATCGTAGAGCGCCCAGCGGCTCTCGCGCCCAATCACCGTCGCGCTGCCTTTGAACAGGCGCAGCCACACCTTGCCCGACACGCGCTCCTGCACCTTGTTGATGAACGCCTCCAGCGACTCTTTGAACGGGTCGAGCCACAGCCCGGCGTAGGCAAGCTCCGCCCATGCGCGATCTGCCTGCGCCTTGAAACGCAGCTCATCGCGCGTGCCCACCAGCGCCTCCAGCGCGCGGTGCGCGGTAATCAGGGTCACCGCCGCGGGGCACTCGTAGTTCTCGCGCACCTTCAGCCCCAGCAGGCGGTCTTCCATCATGTCGATGCGCCCGACTCCGTGTTCGCCCGCCAGCTCGTTCAGGTACTGAATCAGTGTCAGCGGCGCCATCGGCTGCCCATCGACGGCGGTGGGTATCCCGTTCTCGAAGGTAATCTCAATCACCTGGGGCGCGTGGTGCGCCGCCTGGGGGCTGCGCGTCCACTGGAAAATCTCTTCCGGGGGCGCGTAGCTGGGGTCCTCGAGCCGTCCACCCTCGACGGAACGCCCCCACAGGTTCTCGTCGATGCTCCAGATTTTCTCGCTGCTCTGGTGGATGGGCACGCCGCGCGCGCGGGCGTATTCAATCTCTTCCGAGCGCGTCATGTTGCGCTCGCGCATGGGGGCGATGATGGGCACATGCGGCATCAGGGTGCGCAGCATGAACTCGATGCGGAACTGATCGTTGCCCTTGCCGGTGCAGCCGTGCGCGAAGGCGTCCACACGGGGAAGCGTCTGCGCGATTTCGGCGGCTTTCTGGGCAATCAGTGGGCGGGCAATCGCCGTGCTGAGCGGGTAGCCCTGATAGTCGGCGTTCGCCTTTACTGCAGGCACGCAGTAGTCGGCGGCGAACTCGGCGCGGGCGTCCACCGTGTAGTGTTCCGTACCCAGTATCTTGGCGCGTTCGGCGGCGTCGGCGATGTCCTCACGGGGCTGCCCCACATCGACCGTGACCGTGACCACATGCTCGAAGCCGTACTCTTCTCTTAGCAGCGGGATGCACACGGTGGTGTCCAGCCCGCCCGAATAGACCAACACAACGGTTCTGCTCATCGGTCCATCGAGTATACCTTACCAGCCTCTATCATTGAGGAGTTGCCAAAACCTGCTGCGCCACGATGTGGAGCGCTGAATCGGCAGCTTCAGCACTCCAAAGGACGCGCCGGCGCGCACGCGCGGATAGAGGGGTTGCGGAAAACTTGCGGCAACGACACTTAAACATGCCCAAACTGTGCTATAATAGGACAGCCTTGAAACGCTTCAAGGCGGGAGGCAAGTTATGCGCTGGAGCATCGTGTTGTTAGCGGGCTTGATGATGGGCGCGCACGCGGACGATTTTGCGCACCCTGCGGTGTATCGCGATTACCCGGCGGGACGCTGGGAAGACTGGTCATGGGCGAATCGGGACATGCAAAACGCCAGCCCCGTGCGCACGGGACAACGCTCGATTCGCGTGGACTTTTACCCCTGGTCGTCCATCTGGTTCAAAAATCCGGGCGGTTTCGTGGTGGACGGCTTCACGCATCTGGAGTTCTGGGTACATGGGGGCAGCGCGGGCAACCCCCGCTTTTACATTCGCGCGGAGGTCAACGGCGTCGACCGCCCGCTTGTGCCTGTGTCCAACTTCGCCAGTAGTCTGCCCGCGAACCAGTGGACGCGCGTGCAGGTTCCGCTGAGCGCGCTGGGCGTGAACGCGGGGGATCGGCTCACGGGCATCCACTTCCGCGAGTTTTCGGGGCAGAGCGTGCCCACCTTCTACATCGACGACATTCGGTTCCTGCGGGCGAATGTGAGCAACCGCGCGACGGCGACCATCAACTTCAACGCGGCGGGACGCGCCATTACGCAACCCATGCGCGGGATTAATGTCGCCTGCTGGGACTGGTACCTCACAACGCCTGAACGTCGCCAGCTGCTGCTTCAGGCGGGCTTTGGTTTCATGCGCTATCCGGGCGGCTCCATCTCCAACGAGTACGACTGGCGCACGAACAGCAATCGCCGCACCGGGGGCAGCTACGGCACCAACACGGACGGCTTCCTGAGCGTGGCGAACCAGCTCGGCGCGGAGAAGAACATCACCATCAACTACGGCTCGGGCACGCCCCAGGAAGCCGCCGACTGGGTGCAGTACGCGAACATCCAGCGCAACGGCGGCGTGCGCTACTGGACGATTGGCAACGAGAACTACGGCTCGTGGGAACATGACACCTACCCGAACCGACACGATGCGCATACCTACGCCTCGTTCACGCAGGACGCGATGCAGCGCATGAAGGGCGTCGACCCCACGATTAAGGTGGGCGTGGTCGGCGTGCCGAACGAACACGAATACCAGCAGCGCTTCAGCGTGACCAACCCGCGCACGGGACAGTCGCATAACGGCTGGACGCCCGTGCTGCTGAATCGCCTGAACAGCCTCGGCGTCGTGCCCGACTTTTTCGACCTGCACTTCTACCCCCAGCTGCCCGGACGCGAGGACGATGCGTTTCTGCTGGACGACCCGCGCGTATGGGACGAGATTATCCCCCAGACGCGCCAGATTCTGCGCGACTATCTGGGCGCGGCGGGCGAGACTGTGCCCATCTTCGTCACCGAGAACAACTCCGTCGCCTACAATCCGGGCAAGCAGACCACCAGCATGGTGAACGCGCTCTACATGGCGGATTCGTGGGCGCGGGCGATTCTGGCTGGGGCGGACGCTTATGTATGGTGGGATTTGCACAACTCCACCGAAGTGAACAACAACAACTCGCCTGTGCTGTACGGCTGGCGCAACTGGGGCGACTATGGGATTGTGGCGTCGGGCTACCCGTCGGGCGTGGGCGACCCGCTGAACACGCCGTACCCAACCTACTTCGCCGCGCAACTGATTCTGCGCTTCGCCAAGCCAGGCGACATAATCCTGCCCGGCGTCAGCAACAACCCGATGCTCGCCGTGTACGCCGTGCGCACGCCCAGCGGCAAGGGACGGCTGCTGGTCATCAACAAGATGCGCAGCGCGTCGGTGGACGCCGATTTGCGCCTGCAGGGGCTGCGCACGGGCAGTCAGGTCACGGTGTATTTCTACTCGGCGTCGCTGGACAGCGCGCGCAGCAAGTCGCTGGGCGTGCGCACAATCAGTAGTCGCGGCGATCGCATTACCCATCGGTTCCCGCCGATGTCGGTGAGCGTGATTGAGTGGTAATACCAGCTGCGCCGTCAGAGTTCGTGAATCAACCCTCTCCTGCAGGTTCCCCCCGCAAGCGAGGGGAACCTGCAGGAGAGGGTGCAGGTCGTCTCCGCAACGCAGCCCGTATTTACGAAGTCGGGCTCGCTGATTGGTCTACGATTGAGGAGCTGATACCAATCTGCGCGTCATAGTTCGTAAATCAGCGACGCTTGCAGCCCTCACCCCCTTTGTCCCCCTCTCCCGAAGGTTCGGGAGAGGGGGATAGCGCATCGTGCGCCGCTCGCACGGCTCCCCTCTCCCGCGCGGCGGGAGAGGGGCTGGGGGTGAGGGCAACAAAGCGCGTGGCTCTGGCTGTAGGCGCACAGCAATTACGAAGTCTGATGCGCAGATTGGTATGACTGCAACCGCTCAATCGTAGAGCGCGTCCAGATAGCGGCGCAGCACCTCATCGACGACGCCGCGAAACGGGAGCGAGTTCGCCATGCCGTAAATCGGCGCCATCTCGCCCTTCTCGTCGGGATGCGCCTTCACATAGGCGACCGACTCGCGCAGGTCGCTCAGAAACGCTTCGGCGACGCCCGGCTGCGCATGGCGCACGGTCACCGCGAGGTGCAGTCCGGGCGGACGCTGCAGCGCGTTCAGCCGCCACCCGCGCTGGCGCATCTGATCCAGCACCTGATAGATGTTGAGTTTCTCGTGCGCGCTGGTGAACGCAATCAGGAACAGCGGCTCGCCCATCAGGCGCAGGTCGGGGAGTTGCTCGATGCCCCTGCGGATGGCGACGGCGGTCTCCATAATCTGGCGCGTCGCCTCCAGATAGCCCTGCCTGCCGATGGAGACCATCGCCGCCCAGCCCGCGACGCTCAGCGCGCCCGGACGGCTGCCCGGCAGCGTCGGCGAGGCGTACAACCCGCCAGGCCAGTCGGTGCAGGTGAAAAACTGATGCCGTCGCAGCGACCTGCCCCGATACAGCACTACCGACACCCCCTTCGGCGTGTAGCCATACTTGTGCGGGTCTACTGACATTGAGGTCACGCCCGCCACGCGAAAGTCGAACGGCGTCACGGGATAGCCCAGCGCCTCGATAAACGGCAAAATAAACCCGCCCAGACAGGCGTCCACATGCATCCCGACCCCGTACTGACGCGCAATCTCTGCCATCTGGGGGATGGGGTCAATCACGCTGTGCGGGTAGCCCGGCGCGGAGCCGACAATCGCAATCGTGTTGCGCGTGAGCGCGTCCTGAATCGGCTCCAGCTTCGCCTTGAAGTCGTCGCCGACGGGCGTGCGGATAAGCTTAATCCCGAACAGGTGCGCCGCCTTGTCGAACGCGGGGTGCGCTGTTTCGGGGGCAATCACTTCGGGTTCGGTGATGCGTTTCTCGGCGCGCGCCCAGTCGCGGTAGGTCTTCATCGCCAGCAGGATGCTCTCCGTGCCGCCCGAGGTCGTCGTGCCCACCACCTGCTGTTCGGGGTCGTCGGCGTCGGGCGCGTGCAGCAGGCGGGCGGTCATGCGCACAATCTCCGCCTCGAAATGCACCGTGCTGGGGAACAGATCGGCGTGCAGCGGGTTGCTCTGCGCGTGCAGGGCGTATACCCGGCTCAGGAAGTCGCTCAACTCCGGCGCGCCGTGATAGACCGTGCCCGACACGCGCCCCTGCGTCCATGGGGGCGATTCCAGCGCGCGCAGCTGCTGCAGCCACTCCAGAATCTGCTCGCGGGGAACGCCAGTGTCGGGCAGGTCGGTGAAGCTGGGCAACGACTCCAGTTTCGGGCGCGTTTGTTCGCGCGCCATCTGCTCGACCTGCGCGTACTCGGCTTCCAGTCGTTTTTGCACGGCAGGGATTCGCTGCGCGACCTTCTCCGCGCCCTGCGCCATCCGCTGCCACACACGCTTGAGGCTCATAGCGACGGGATTGTACCCCGTGCGGATGGGCGTACAGAGGTATACTGATGATTCGATGACGCTGGAACGAACCGTCGCCGAGTTTTTTGCGGGCATTGGACTGGTGCGCATGGGGCTGGCGAGCGAGGGCTGGCGCGTCGTGTTCGCCAACGATATTGCGCCGCAGAAGTTCCAAATGTATAAGGGCTTTTTCCCCGACGCCGACGCGCACTATCATGTGGCAGACATTTTCGCGCTCGACGCGAAGTCTGTGCCGCCCGCGACTCTGGCGACCTGTTCTTTTCCGTGTATTGACCTGTCGCTGGCGGGTCAGATGCGCGGGCTGCAGGCGGGCGCGCATTCCAGTGCGTTTTGGGGCTTTGTGCGAATTCTACAGGCGCAGGGCGCGTCCGCCCCGCCGATACTGCTGCTGGAAAATGTGAACGGTTGGCTCTACTCCAATCGCGGCGAAGACTTCCGCCTCACGGTACTCACGCTCAACGAGCTGGGCTATGTTTGCGATGCGTTCACGCTGGACGCGCGCCGCTTCGTGCCCCAGAGTCGCCCGCGCGTGTTCGTAGTCGCTGCGCGGCTGGAAACGCCGACGGGAGGGTATCGGGCGCTGTTGGAGCGTCCCCGCGCGTTGCTGAGCGCGCGCCTGCGGGAGATGCTGCTGTCGAACAAGGACCTTCGCTGGTTCGCGCTGCCGTTGCCTGAGCCGCCGCCGCTGCTGCAGGCAGGGTTGAGCGAACTTGTAGAGCCGTTGCCTGAAGACAGCCCTCGCTGGTGGAGCGAATCAGAAACGCAACGCCATCTGGACATGATGCATCCCGTGCATCGAAGCTATGTGGCGCTTCTGGCGCAGGGCAATCGGTTTACTTATCGTACTTTCTATCGCCGTCGTCGTGCGGATGGACAACGCGCGGAGGTGCGCCGCGACGACATCGCAGGCTGCCTGCGCACGGCGGTCGGCGGTAGCGGGAAACAGTTCCTCGTGCGCGTCGGCTACGGACGCATCCGTATGCGCACGATGACCCCACGCGAGTACGCGCGCCTGCAGGGCGTGCCTGACCACTATCCCATCGACGCGCCTGAGAACTACGCGCTCACGGCGTTTGGCGACGCCGTGTGCGTGCCTGTGATACGCTGGATTGCGCGCCACGCGCTTGAACCGCTGGTCGCTGGCGAGCCGACGCGGAGGACGCGACTGTTCGAAGACGATGGCGGATAACCTCTCGCCAGAAGACCGCCGTCGCACGATGCAGGCGGTCAAAAGTAAAGCGACGCGCATCGAGCGCAGGCTCTGGGCAATGCTGGCGGGGATGGGCGAGCGCGGCTGGCGCAAAAACGCCGCCGATTTGCCCGGCGCGCCCGATGTGGCGTTCGACGCGCTGCAAATCGCTGTCTTCGTCGACGGATGTTTCTGGCACGGCTGCCCCCTCTGCAAGCGCCCGCTGCCTCAAACGCGCCGCGATTACTGGCAGGGTAAAATCGAACGGAATATTGCTCGCGCCAAGCGCTACAACCAGCAACTCCAGCAGATGGGCTGGAAAGTCGCGCGATTCTGGGAACACGAAATCCTGCGCCAGCCACAATCCGTGCGAAGAAGGCTGCGAGCCATCATCAGACAGAGGCGACGAATGGCGGAACCGACCTCTATTGCGCAGACTGCGCTGGAACGATTGGACGAATGAATTTGCACCTTCGCCAGCGGCTGCTGCCAATCATTATCACGCCCCGAGAGAAGGAGGCGCACGCCCTCTCGCTTGCAGAGGACAAAGGCGTCGCCCAGCAAATCGCCGTCATCCCGATAGAGCATTTCATTGCGAGCAACCTGATAGAGATTGCTGTGGAGCGCCAGACGCCCCTGAGCGAAGCGCTGCGCGCGCTCGTGAACGCCTATAACCAGCGCGTCGCGGCGGCGGAGACAGACCAATCGTGTAAAATAGAGCTGGAATAGCGCTCCAGTGAAAGGGTACACTATCTGAGAGGAGCATGATAGCGTGTCAGGCGACGGTTATGCCCATACCAACGGCGTGAGCGGGTCTGTGCCCGAGCCGCCGTTTCGCGATGTGCCGTTTGAGGAGAGTGAGTGGGCGGGACTCCATGCAATTCTCCGACAGGTGAACCAGCCCAAAGCGGAGCTGCTGCGCCCGCAGTACGAGACGGCGCGTCAGGCGTACAGGCTCTACATCGAGGCGCGTGCGGAGGCGATCGAGGCGTATGCGGTCCAGCGCGCCGAAGACGAGGCGTACAATCAGCAAATCCTCGCCCTGCGTCGAGAGACGACGGCACAGATACAAGCCATCCGCGAGCGGTGGCGCACCCGCCTCGATGCCCTGCGCGAGCAATTAGAGAGCGCGCGTGTGGAGGCGTATCAGCGCGCAGGCGAGGCGGGCATCAACCTGCGCGGCGGCGCGCTGCTGGGCATCGGGCTGGACGACGCCGACGCGAACAGTTTCCCGCTGCAGGAGCCGTTTCCGCCGGGCGCTCCCCAAGTGCAACCGTCGGCGTCGCCAGCGGCGACCGCTGTGTCGCAGCCGAACGCCTCGACCGCACTGCCTGCGCGCGTGGACGCGCCCGAAGCGTTTGCGACGCCCTATGACCCGCCCCCGCCGCCGATAGAACCCTACAGCGCGGAAGAGGCGGCGCATGAGGCGCGCCTGCCCACCGCCCCGCCGCGCGTGGCGTTCGGATGGCTGCACTGGCTGGCGCCCGCCGTTGTGGGGCTGCTGCTGGGGCAGCTGGTGCTAACGGCGTTCGGGCTGGGCTGGAACGACTGGCAACAGCCTCTGTTCTGGGTTGCGCTGGCGGCGGGCGCGCTCTCGATGCTGGCATGGTATCGCGCCCTGTGGAACGCCGCCCGCGCGCTCAGCGAGATGTATTACCTGTTCAACTGGAGCGCCGGGCAGGCGCGGCGAATCGCGTGGCTGGCAGGCGGCGCGGTGCTGCTGGTGCTGCTGTTGCCGATGGCGCTGCTGCTGAGCGCGCTGTATCTGGCGCCCAGCCTGTGGAACACGCCTGCTGTGATGCTGAACCTGCTCGCGCTGGCGCTGATGCTGCCGCTGGCAGGTCTGGCGCTCGTGGGCGGCTACTTTCACGGGCGGCAGGAGGTGGTCTCGAACGCGGTGCAGGCGGGCGTGAAGGCGGCGAAGCGCGCGAGCGACCGTGAGGAACGCATACGCTATGAGCAGGAGCGCAAGGTGCGCACAACGCCTGCCCCCAGCCCGACGCCCAGCACGCAGGGCACAACGAGTGCAGCAGGCGCGCCCACCAACACGGCAAATGACCCATCGCCGATGCCTGTCCCCAGCGTCGACCCGCAGGAGCGGCAACGCGCCGCATATGTCGCCATCAGCAACCTGAGAGGCGCTTACGCCAACTACCAGAACGCAAAGGAGGCGATGCAGGAGGAACTCGCGCCCTTCCAGCAGGAGCTGCTCCAGCTGCAACTGCGCCCCATCTATCCCGACCTACCCCCGCACGCCGAGACGCGCCTGCGCACGCTCTACACTCAGTGGCGTCAGGCGTATACGGCGTTTCTGGACTATGTCGCCGAAGCCGCGCGCGACTGCAAAGACGGCGAGCAAATCGCCCAGCGCATCGCGGCGTTCAAAGAGGCGATTTTGCGATAAGTGAAATCACACCCGCATCACACCGATCCCCGCTCGCACGGCAGCCATGACCGCATCGCCCGCGTCGGGTCCGTTGAACGAGACCGTCGCCTCGTAGCCGCCCTTGAGGTACTCGTGGCGCGTGAGGATGTAGCCCATCCAGTCGTTGACCAGCGCGACAGGCGCGACATAGCGGAACCCCGCCTCGCGTCCGATTTCACGCGCCTGCAGCCCCAGCGAGCTAATCGGTTCGCCCGGAAAACCGACCAGAAGCAGCTCGCCCAGCGCCAGCAGGCTCACAGGCGCGGCTTCGGGCACAATCTGCCTCGCGAGCTGGCGCAGCAGCGCTTCAGGCACTTTGTATTCGCGTCCCGCCGACTCCTGAAACTCCGGGTGGGGTTGCGCTTCGGGCAGGCGCGCCTGTTGCTGGCGCATGCGCAGGCGTATCGGGGCAGCCTTCGCCGCACGCAGTAGGCGTTGCGCATGCGCGGCGAGCGCGTCTCCGTACAAGCGCACGCGCTCGTGGTCGTCTTTGCCCGTGTCGGCGACGGGCGACACATCGCCCAGCGCGCCATTCAGATGGAGCGCGACCGCCTCGCGCCCCAGCGCCCCCTCCAGAGCCGTCTGCAGCACGCCCGGAAACTCCGCCGAGACCTGCATCATCGTGTGGGGGTAAATCGTCGGGTGCGCCGCGTAGACGACCAGCGCGGCGATGGGGCGTCCGCGCGAGTCGTCCAGGCGCGCGACGCTCATCGTCGGGTCTACCAGTCGCCTGCCGCGCCGATTGCGGTTCAGATTCGGCAGCTCGGCGGCGGCGAGCGCAAGCGTCGCGGGGCGCAGTCGCTGGCGCGCCGCCTGCACCGCCTGCGCGACGCGCTCCGCCGTGAACGCCAGAAACTCTGGCAGGAATGTGCCCACGCCGGGCAACGGGAAACGCATCCGCTCGTTCAGCCCCATCGAATCGGGCGCGCAGTGCGTGTGGCTCGCGCCCATAAACAACTGCTCTGCCGCCAGTCCCGTCGCCTGACGCACCGCGCGCGTGAGGCTGTCGGGAACCAGCAGGTGATCCAGCGCGACAATCACCGCCTGCTGGTCGCCCGCCTCCAGCGCGAGCGCGCGGGCGTAAATCGGGTCGTGAACGCCTGTCGGGGGCATGTTCAGCCGTGCGCCGTAGCCGCCCAGCTGAATGCGAATCTTCGTCAGGTCGGGCGTGATGTCCACCTTCGCTGCGCCTGCTCGGAACCGTGTACGCGCCATAGCAGGCATATTATAGCCGATGGGTATCCTATACGGCGATGTCTGTACGCACATTCGTTCCTGCCGAGATGAGTCCGCGCGAGGCGTATGCGCTGCTGATCAGTTGCGTTGCGCCGCGCCCGATTGCGTGGGTCAGCACCTGCGCGCCCGACGGCTGTACCAACCTCGCCCCGTTCAGCTTCTTCAACGCGGGCGGGGCGAACCCCGTGTCGGTGGTCTTCTCCTGCACCAACTTCCGCGACGGGCGTCCCAAAGACACCCTGCGCAATGTGCAGGCGACAGGCGAGTTCGTGGTCAATATCGCGCCCTACTGGCTCGCCGAGCGGATGAACCAGACTTCCTACGAGTATGAGTACGGCGTCAGCGAGTTCGAGCAGGTGGGGTTGACCCGTGCGCCGTCGGTTTATGTGCAGCCGCCGCGCGTCGCCGAAAGCCCCATCGCGATGGAGTGCAAGCTGTTCCAGATTGTGTCGCATGGGGCGGGTCCCGTCGCCGCGAACTATGTGATTGGCGAGGTGCTGTGCTTCCATATCGCCGAGACGCTGCTCAAGCCCGAAGGCGTTGTGGACAATCTCGTCGCCGACCATATCGGGCGCATGGGCGAGTCGTGGTATGTGCGCGCGACGCCCGAATCGATGTTCCGTTTAGAGCGACCGACAGGCAAGTGATATAAAAAGCCGCGCCCCTGTCCTGGCTACGATAGGGTACACTGAACGCAGAGGTGCAACCCATGCGCGAAATGAAAGAGCAAGAGGTGGCGCTTCAGGTTGGCGCTGAGCGCGTGCGCGCCTATGCAGCGTTGCCTGACAGACCGCGCGGCGGCATGTTGTTGATTCACGAGTGGTGGGGGCTGAACGACTGGATTAAGGAACAGGCGCGCCGCTTTGCGCAGGAGAACTATCTGACGCTGGCGGTGGACCTGTATCGGGGCAAAGTCGCCACAGACCCCGAAGTGGCGCACGAACTCTCACGCGCTTTGCCCGAAGACCGCGCGATGCGCGACCTCAAGGCGGGTGTGGACTGGCTCACGAAGCGCCCCGAACTGCGTGGCAAAAAGGTGGGCGTGATTGGCTGGTGTATGGGCGGTGGGCTGGCGCTGAGCCTCGCGTTGCAGGAGCCGCGCCTGGCAGCCTGCGTAATTTACTACGGGCGACTGCTGACGGACGAGACGAACCTGCGCGCTCTGCGCTGTCCCGTGCTGGGGATTTTCGGCGACCAGGATCGGGGCATCCCGGTGGATTCGGTGCGCCAGTTCGAAGCGACGCTCAAAAAACTGGGCGCGCCGGTGGAGATTCACCTCTTTCAGGGCGCGGGGCATGCGTTTGCCAACCCGAACAACCGACGCGGCTACAACGCTCGCGCCGCCGACGAAGCCTGGCGCTTTACACTGCGGTTCCTGCAGAAGTGGGTGGGGTAGGAATTGGGCAAACCCTGCCTTCTAAGTGTCGTTGCAGTAAGTTTGTAGTAGCTACTCTACTGATGCGTGTGCACAGGAGCCCCTTTGGAGTGCTGAAGCGTCAGCTTCAGCGTGCGCGGAAGCTCCGCTTCCGCACTCCATACAAACGGCGCTTCACGCGGATATTGCCAATGCAGCGCAAAGGCACTTACAGACCCTGAGCGCCGCTCCTGCTGATATGCCGACTGGCGTCAATTGCCCGTTGGGTATCATGCTCGCGCAGGGCGCAGACGCCCTGCAAGGAGGGAAACGATGGCGCGTAAGATTCTGATGCTGGTTGGGGACTATGTGGAAGACTACGAGGTGATGGTGCCGTTCCAGGCGCTGCAGATGGTCGGCTTCGAGGTGCATGCGGTCTGCCCCGGCAAGCGCGCGGGTCAGAAGGTGCGCACCGCCGTTCATGACTTCGAGGGCGACCAGACCTACTCCGAAAAGCCCGGACACAACTTCACGCTGAACTATTCGTTTGACGAGGTGAATGTGGGCGACTACGCGGCGCTGGTGGTCTCTGGCGGGCGTGCGCCAGAGTATATCCGCCGCGAGCCGAAGGTGCTGGAGATGGTGCGCCACTTCTTCGAGGCGAACAAGCCCGTCGCCGCCATCTGCCACGGGCTGCAGGTGTTGACCGCCGCCGGCGTGATGGCGGGGCGCACGGCGACCGCCTATCCCGCCGTCGGTCCCGAACTGACGCTGGCGGGGGCGCGCTTCGAAGAGGTTCCCGCGGACAGAGCCGTCGTGGACGGCAATCTGGTGACTGCGCCTGCATGGCCCGCCCACCCCGAATGGCTGGCGAAGTTCCTGCAGGTGTTGGGCGTGCGGATAGAGGGCGTGTAGCGCTCAGAGGGCGGCTTCGCCGCGCTCCTCCGTGCGAATGCGTATCGCGTCGCTGTAGGGCAGCACGAAGATTTTGCCGTCGTCGGGCTGTCCTGTGCTGGCGTGGCGAAGCACCGCCTCAATAATCGGCTCCACCAGCGCGTCGGGCACAATCATCTCGAGGCGCAGGCGGATGGGCAGCCGTATCAGCGTCTCCTCGCCGAACCAGTCGCTTTCGGGCAAACTACTGCCGCAGCCGCGCACCTCGCTAACGGTCATCCCGCTGATGCCCAGCTCGTTGAGCGCGGTCTTGACCGCTTCCAGCGTGTGCGGGCGAATGATGCAGTCGACCTTTTTCATGGGGGTGTGATGAGCGTAGGGCAGGCGGCGAACGCTTCGCGCGGTTCGGGGTAGTCCAGCACATAGTGCAGCCCGCGGCTCTCCTTGCGGGCGAGCGCGCTGTGCGTGATGAGCAGGGCACACGCCGCGAGGTTGCGCACTTCGCACGATTCGACCGTCGGCGGCGTCTGACGATACGCCGCCTCGACCTGCGCGGCGAGCGTTTCCAGCGTGCAGAGCGCCTCTTGCAGGCGGGCGACGGTGCGCACGATGCCCACCCGTTTCTGCATCAGCTGGCGGATGCGCAGCCGCGCGGCGTCCCAGTTGTCCGCGTGGTCTTCGAGGCGCGCGGCAGGCGCAGGGGGCGCGAGGGGTATCGTGATGCACGACGGCTTCGGCTGCGGGGGCGGCTCGTCCAGGCGAGTCGTCGCATGGTGCGCCGCGCGCTCGGCGAACACCAGCGCCTCCAGCAGCGAGTTGCTCGCCAGCCGATTTGCCCCATGCACGCCCGTGTAGGCGACCTCGCCGCAGGCGTACAAGCGCGGAATCGTCGTGCGTCCGTACAAGTCGGTCCATACGCCGCCGCAGGTGTAGTGCGCCGCGGGCACCACAGGAATCGGCTCTCGCGTGATGTCGATGCCATACTGCAGGCAGGTGTGGTAGATGGTCGGGAACCGCCGCTGCACAAACGCGGCGTCCATGTGGGTGATGTCGAGGTACACGCACGGGTCGCCCGTCTTTTTGAGTTCGGCGTCGATGGCGCGGGCGACAATATCGCGCGGGGCGAGTTCGGCGCGCGGGTCATAGTCGGGCATAAATCGGTAGCCGTCGCGTCGCTTGAGCAGCCCGCCCTCGCCGCGCACCGCCTCCGAAATCAGAAACGAGGGCGCGTCCGTATGGTAGAGCGTCGTCGGGTGGAACTGAATAAACTCCATGTTGGCGATGGTCGCGCCAGCGCGCCATGCCATCGCGATGCCGTCGCCTGTGGCGATCAGCGGGTTGCTGGTGTGCAGATAGACCTGCCCGCAGCCGCCCGTCACCAGCAGCACCGCCCGCGCGCGTATCTCGAACAGGTCGCCCGTGAGCGTGTCCAGCACGCGCACACCCACGCACGCGCCCTCCTGCAGCAGCAACTCCAGCGCCTGATAGTGTTCCAGCACGGTGATGTGCGGCGTCTTGCGTGCGGCAATCAGGAGGGTGCGCTCGATTTCGTAGCCGGTGTGGTCGGCGGCGTGCAGGATGCGGTTGCGCGAGTGTCCCCCTTCGCATCCCAGCGCGAGGCTGCCGTCGGGATTGCGGTCGAACTGCGCGCCCAGCTCGATGAGCCAGTGAATGAGACGCGGCGCCTCGCGCGCCAGCACCTCGACCGCCTCACGCTCACACAGTCCCGCGCCCGCAATCAGGGTGTCCTGCAGGTGCAGTTCCCATGAGTCGTCCGCGCCCATCGCGGCGGCGATGCCGCCCTGCGCGTAGTTCGTGTTCGATTCCGAGCGTTGCTTTTTGGTGAGGATGGCGACCGAGCCGTGCGGCGCGGCGTTGAGCGCGAAGGTCAGCCCCGCCATCCCGCTGCCCAGCACCAGAAAATCATACTCCATCCTTGCCTCCCCGCCGCGCCTGACCGTTCACGCGCAGGGCATCCTCGACCGCGTGATAGGACAGCACCGCCAGCTCCTGCAGGAACGACACATTGCGCACATGCACATGGGGCGGCACCCGCAGAATGGTTGGCGCGAAGTTCAGGATTCCCGTGACGCCCGCCTCGACCAGCGCGTCGGCGACCTCCTGCGCCGCGTGCGCTGGCACCGCGATAATGCCCAGTCGCGCGCCAATCTGCGCGTTCACCTCCCGCACGCGGGCGATGTCCTCGATAATGAGGTCGCCGAACGGACGCCCAATTTTGACGAAGTTGTTGTCGAACACGGCGGCGATGCGCAGCCGATGCGCCTGAAAGTTCGGGTAGCCCACCAGCGCGGAGCCGATGTTGCCCGCGCCCACCAGCAGAATCGGCTGCTCGGCGTCCAGCCGCAGGATGCGCTCGATGCGTTCAATCAACGCCTCCACCGAGTAGCCGACGCCGGGCTTGCCAAACTCGCCGAAGTAGGAGAGGTCCTTGCGGAACTGCGCCGCGCTGATGCCCGAATACTGCTCAATCTCCTGCGAGGAGAGCGTCTGGATGCCCGATTCGTGGGCGTCCAGCAGCACGCGCAGGTAGATGGCTAACCTTTCGAGCGTCGGCACAGGTACGCGCGTCTCTGTCATAGCGATTAAAAGGCGTCGGGCAGGAGTTTCCCTGCCCGACACACGCGATTACTGGAAGTCCGTATCGATGAGCGCGAGCGCGTCTTCGAGTTCGAGTCCCTGATTGCGGCGCAGGTCTTCGATACGGTCTCCGATCTGGCGCAGTTTGCGCAGGGCGCGCAGTTCGAGCTGGCGCACGCGCTCGCGCGTGATTTTCAGCTCCGCGCCGACTTCCTCCAGCGTGCGCTGGCGTCCGTCATCCAGCCCGAAGCGCAGGCGCACCACATCGCGCTCGCGCGGCTGGAGCTTCTCCAGAATCATATCGATCTGCTCGCGCAGGATGAGCCGCTCGGTGACATCTTCGGGCGTGGGCAGGATGTCGCCTGACGGGATGAACTCGCCCAGCGTCGCGTTGTCGCGCTCACCCACGGGGCTTTCGATGGAGATGGGCTCCACCGCGGCGCGTCGAATCTCGCGCACGCGCTCAACGGACATTCTGGTCTCGGCGGCAATCTCCTCGTCGGTCGGCTCACGCTGCAGAATCTGCTGCAGGCGCAACTCGGTCTTGATCACCTTGTTAATCAGCTCCGCCACATAGACGGGGATTCGGATGGTGCGGCTGTTGTTGATGACCGCGCGGGCGATGGCGCGTCGAATCCACCATGTCGCGTAAGTGCTGAAGCGGAAGCCGCGGTCGGGGTCGAACTTCTCGACGGCGCGTATCAGCCCCAGATTGCCTTCCTGAATCAGGTCAGCGAGCGAGATGCCGCGCGAGGCGTACCGCTTGGCGATGCTGACCACCAGGCGCAGGTTCGATTCAATCAGGCGGCGCTTCGCCTCTTCCGCCTCCTGAATGCGCACCGCGAGTTCCCATGCGGGCAGGTTCGCCGCCTTCGCCCACTCGTCCTCGCCGATGCCCTCTGGATCGATTTTGCGCTTGTCCGCCAGCTGTTTGCGGATTTTATAGAGCCGTTCCCCCTCCTGCACCTGCTGCGAAAATCGGATTTCCTCTTCGGGCGTGAGCAGTTGCGAGCGTCGGCTCTGGAGCATCCAGAGTTCGACCTCGACGCTGTCGTCTTCGTGCGGGGTCTCTTCGCCGACGCCGCCCCAGAAGTCGACCTCTTCCTCGCCGCCCAGCTCATCGCCCAGATCCAGGCTCCCGATGCCCAGCGACGAGAACTCGTCGTCCAGCACATCGAGGTCATCCAGTTCCGGCGCTTCCATCTCCAGTCCGAGCGGGTCGTCAAAAAGCGTGTCCCGCCCCGCCTTGTTCATGCGAGCCGTTGCCTGCGTATCCATCAAAATATCCATCTCCTCATCCAATACCGGCACTTCGATACCACCTCCTATAGACGGGCGTGTTTGTGAAGGCGTTCACAATTGCGCCCGCGCGTCTGTTTCTATACACGGCGTTCATACCTGAAAGGGTATACGATTCGCCCCTGCGGCAAGTTCCACAGCGTAAGACGCCGATTCTTAATTATAGCCCACAGTGCGTTTTTCCTGCCCCGTCGGCATATTTCGAACGAAATTTCACAGGGGAAACGCCCCCATCGGCGTCGCCCCACGAAATTATAACAAAAAAAACGCCGTTTTGTCAAGGGGTTGGGCGGTTATATGGGGGGAATTCCCCCGAAAATCCACTACTTGTGGGAGTATGCGGGTGAAAACTGTGGTTGAACATGCGCTTAGCACCCACAAAGCGTGGTTTCACTGTGTGAATTGCCTTTGTATTATATTTTCAACAGCCCGCCGTTTACGAGGGGGTTGGGGGCTGGCTTGGTGCGAGGTCGCGGTGCATGATGATTACGCTATGACCGCGCGTTTGGTATTATCGCAAAGGCACTTAGCTGAGAAATGTGCTATAATGGAGACCAGAAAGGAGGTGTGACGAATGGATCGTCGCCTACCATCCGATAGGACTAATCGACAAAGGACACTCTCTGTGGAAGACCTCGCGCTTTTGCAAGCAGTTGCCGATACGGGATGCATCGGGTTGGCAGCGGAGCGTGTGTGTTGCTCGCGTCGCACTGCCTACAGACGTCTGGAACGCGTGCAGCAGGCGCTGGGCACGCGCACTCTGCTGGAGACTATCATCGTGGCGTTTCGTCAGGGGCTTGTTCACTAAACTGCCAAAAAAACTCCAAATTGGCACAAAAGTGACACACATGCCTTGACACGCGCCTTCGAATGATGGTATAACTACGCATTGCATGTGTGCACGGCACCCCTAAAAGGAGCGTGTGCGATGGGAGCATGGGGTAGATTGTGGGTGTGCAAGCGGAGCGCGCGGTATCGCGCTGGGTTTGGATTTGTGGCGACTCTTCTGACGGTCGTGTGTGCGCTGGCGCAGAACCGTCCCGACATCGTATGGATGCGCAGCGGGCATGGTGATGGGATTTTCTCCGTTGCCTTTTCGCCTGATGGACAGTATCTGGCAAGCGGGAGTTATGATCGCACCATCAAGCTCTGGCGGGTGAGCGATGGTTCACTGGTGCGCACCCTCACGGGGCATAGTGATCGGGTTTTCTCCGTTGCTTTTTCGCCCGATGGGGGGTATCTGGCAAGCGGGAGTTCGGATCGCACCCTCAGGCTCTGGCGGGTGAGCGATGGTTCACTGGCGCGCACCCTCAGGGGGCATACGAGTGGGGTTACCTCCGTTGCTTTTTCGCCCGATGGGGGGTATCTGGCAAGCGGGAGCTGGCAGGAAATCAAGCTCTGGCGGGTGAGCGACGGAGTTGAAGTGCGCACCCTCACAGGGCATAGTAATTGGGTTTTCTCCGTTGCTTTTTCGCCCGATGGGGGGTATCTGGCAAGCGGGAGTTGGGATCGCACCATCAAGCTCTGGCGGGTGAGCGACGGAGTTGAAGTGCGCACCCTCACGGGGCATATTGATTGGGTTACCTCCGTTGCTTTTTCGCCCGATGGGGGGTATCTGGCAAGCGGGAGTTGGGATGGCGTCATCAGGCTCTGGCGGGTGAGCGATGGTTCACTGGTGCGCACCCTCACGGGGCACAGTGGTCGGGTTAACTCCGTTGCCTTTTCGCCCGATGGGAGGTATCTGGCAAGCGGGAGTTCGAATCGCACCATCACGCTCTGGCGGGTGAGCGATGGTTCACTGGTGCGCACCCTCACGGGGCATATTGATTGGGTTTTCTCCGTTGCTTTTTCGCCCGATGGGGGGTATATAGCAAGCGGGAGCAATGATCGCACTGCACGTATCTGGCGGGTGAGCGACGGAGTTGAAGTGCGCACCCTCACAGGGTACACGAGTCAGGTCTACTCCGTTGCGTTTTCGCCCGATGGGGGCTATCTGGCAATCGGGGGGGACGATCGCGCCCTCAGACTCTGGCGGGTGAGCGACGGAGTTGAAGTGCGCACCCTCACAGGGCATAGTAATTGGGTTTTCTCCGTTGCGTTTTCGCCCGATGGGGGGTATCTGGCAAGCGGGAGTTCGGATCGCACCCTCAAGCTCTGGCGGGTGAGCGACGGAGTTGAAGTGCGCACCCTCACGGGGCATATTGATTGGGTTACCTCCGTTGCCTTTTCACCTGATGGGCAGTATCTGGCAAGCGGGAGTTGGGATAGCACTATCAAGCTCTGGCGGGTGAGCGACGGAGTTGAAGTGCGCACCCTCACGGGGCATACGGGTGTGGTTCGCTCCGTTGCCTTTTCACCTGATGGGCAGTATCTGGCAAGCGGGGGGGACGATCGCATCATCAGGCTCTGGCGGGTGAGCGATGGCTCACTGGCGCGCACCCTCACGGGGCATACGAGTGGGGTTAACTCCGTTGCGTTTTCGCCCGATGGGAGGTATCTGGCAAGCGGGAGCTGGCAGGAAATCAAGCTCTGGCGGGTGAGCGACGGAGTTGAAGTGCGCACCCTCACGGGGCATGTGTTTTTCGTCTATTCCGTTGCCTTTTCGCCTGATGGGAGGTATCTGGCAAGCGGTGGGGACGATCGCACCCTCAGGCTCTGGCGGGTGAGCGACGGGGCGCTGCTGATTACCTACGACCAGGAAACAGGTTCACGTATCTACAGCGTTCAGTTCTCTCCGGATGGTCGCTACTTCGCGTATGGGTGCCTCGACGCAACGGTGGTGTTGGCGCGGAATCCGTTCGCACGGCGTGAAGGCGACATAAACGGCGACGGCTGCGTAGACGACGCGGACCTGCTGGCAGTGTTGCTCGCCTTTGGGCAGACAGGTTCGGGGCAACCTGAAGATGTGAACAACGACGGCGTGGTGGACGACGCTGACTTGCTCGAGGTGCTGTTCAACTTCGGCAGCGGGTGTTAGAGGTGTTGTAGATGATCTGATACCGATCGGTGTATCAGACTTCGCAAATCCGAGACTGCTCGGTTGCGGTCTCGAGCGCCTTTTATGATACCAATCTCATAGTTCGCAAAACGGCGGTTTATGGGGTGTGGAAGCGGAGCTTCCGCGCATGCTGAAGCTGCGCTTCAGCACTCCATAGGAGCGGGGCGCAGGCAACAGCACGCCTCTGCAGGTGCGTGCGAGGCAATTAACGAACCCTGACTGCGCGGTTGGTATGATAACGAACTATCGACACACAGTTGGTATTGCTTCATGTTTCCTGTAGATACCCTTCCAGCTTCTGGCGCAGGAGTTCGCGGGCGCGGTGCAGGCGGGCTTTGACCGCCGCTTGCGTGATGCCCAGCCGCCGCGCCGTCTCCTCCGTAGAAAGGTCTTCCATATCGCGCATCACCAGCACGGGGCGCAGCGAGTCGGGCAGCTCCGCCACCGCCTGCTGCACGCGCTCGCGCAGGTCGTTCTCAATCACGATGGCTTCGGGGTCCTGCGCATGCTGGTCGATGAGCTGGCGCAGAATCGCCTGCCCCTCGTCCGTACTCAGCGGGTCGTCCAGCGAGTAGAAGCGGTCCAGGTCACGCCGCGCACGGATACACAGCCGCCGCGCAATGGTATACAGCCATGTGGCGAAGTTGGCGTCCCCACGAAACTGCTGAAGCGCTTTGAAAGCGTTCAGCAGCGCGTCCTGCAGCACATCGTGCGTCGTGTCGGGATTGCCCCCGCACGCGCGCAGCAGCGAACGGAACACCTTGTCGCGATGGCGCGCCCAGAGCCGATCAAACGCCTCACTGTCGCCCTGCTTCGCCGCCTCAATCAAATAGGTATCGTCGCTCATAGTCTTAATTACGACGGGCGCCGAAGGTTTGCACCTCGCCCGTCTGAGTCACCAGAGTGGGGTAGACCACCATGTTCGCATAGCGTCTCAGGTACGCGCCGCCAGCATTCCGCACAGACTCCCGCGCCTGCCCCAGAGACTCCAGCCACGCGGCGTTGAAGGTAAGGCTCGCCGTCCTGTACAGATCAGGATTGAGCGCGTAATCCCACACAATCACGCGATAGCCCGCCTGCTGCGCATCCTGCAGCAGGGTCTGGAGGTCGGTTGCGGGTTCGAGCCAGCAACTGGCGTCGATGGCGCGCGCGTTGCCTGCGCCGTAGTAGCGGAGCCACTCCGCCAGGCGCGTGGCGGCGACCAGCGTATCTCCCTCGCGGACGCCGCTGGCAATCGCCTCCGCTTCCTGCCGTTCGCCATCATGCTCGGTTGAACGCAGGGTCGCAACCTTCATCAGCCCAAAAACCAGCAGGACCACTACGAGTGCGGGCATCACTACCCCTATGCGCCGTACATCCTCGTCCACATAGCTCCCAAGCCAGCCGCCCAGCCCGACCAGCGCCCAGAACAGCGTCCACAGATAAAACGCCTGTCGATCGCCCTGCCACAGCACGAGCACTGCCAGCGAGAGCAGCAGAGCCAGCCCGCCGAGCCCGCGCGCCGCGCTCACCAGCCGATCGGTCGGCACGCGCTCGCCAGAGAATCGAATCACGCTCAACACCACCACGAAGGCAAGCGCAATTAGCAGGAACAGCCCCTTGAGCAGGGTGACGAACCGCCCGCTTAGATAATACTGGTACACATCGCGCACGCGGAAGGGCTGTCCAATCGCGAGAATAGCGTTTTGCGCCTGCTCGCCCATCGCGCGCCAGTAAAGCCCCGAAAAGCGCGGGATGTCCACCTGACTTGCGCCCTCGCCTGTCCAGAACCACTCCACGACCGACGGCTTGGGGCGCGTTGCGCCGCCAACCTGCACCGCGTTGGGCAGCACGCCGAAATAGACGACCAGATAGCCGACCAGCGCGACGCCAATCGCCGTACCCAGCAGTCCCGCGCCGCCGCCCCGACGCAACGCGAGGACCCCCGCCGCCAGCGCAGGCAACAGTGCGAACAGGTTCACCAGCGCCAGCACGCCCGCCAGTATGCCCAGCCGCACGCCCCCCGCCGAATCCAGTTCGCGCCCCGCCAGCCAGCGAATCGCGCTCAGCCCCCACCACGCCATCAGCAGCAACGAGAGCGCCGCCACTGGCAACATCGTCGCGCTCACCCAGGCGACATTGCTCCCGTAGAACAGGAAGGTGAGCCAGCCGCACAGCCCTATGCTCAACCCCACGGTGCGCAGAATCCGAAACAGAATCAGCCCCGACGCCCAGAGGCTCAACGCGCCCACCAGCTGCGCCGCGTCCACCAGCGGCAGCGCAAACTTCAACGGGAAGGTGAGCAGCCACAACAGCAGCACGCCCAGCACGCTGTGCCCGCTCCACCATGTCGTCGAGGCGCGACTGAACCCCTCCGAGACCGCCGCGATTTGCCGCAGCCCTTCATAGTCGATGTAGTAGGAACGCAACAGGATACACACCAGCGCATACAGGACGCTGCCCAGCCAAACGCCAATTGGAATTCCCAGAATCTCCTTCCGTAGCATGCGTTCACTCCGTGTAGGTCGCGATGTGTCGCAGGAGGTCTTTCACCTGCTCGCGCGTCGGCTGGACGGGGTTGAACAGGATCGAGCCATCCGCCAGCGTCAGGTCCGCAAGCGTCTCCAGGTCGTCTTCGGAGACTTCCACGCCGATTTCGATCAGGTGCGCGGGCAGGTTCACCTCGCTCATCAGCTGGCGCACGCGCAGCACGGCGTCTTCGGCAGTGAAGGTTCTGTCCCACACGCCGCCCTGCACCACCGCGCCGGGCATCGGTACAACCTCCGACTGAGTGTGCGCATAGCCCATCACCTGCGCGATTTCTTCGAATCGTTCGCGGCGCGCTTCGAGGTTGAAATGCATCGCGACGGGCAGTGCGAGCGCACAGCACAGTCCGTGCGGCAGGTCGTATCGTCCGCCCAGCGCGTGCGCCATCGCGTGCGCCAGCCCGACCATGCTGTTGTTGAACGCCGCGCCTGCAATCGTCGCGGCGAACGCCATCGCCCCACGCGCCTCGATGTCCTCGCTGCCACTGGCGACCGCGCGAGGCAGGTAGCGCGTAATCAGCCGTATCGCCTCGAACGCCAGCATATCGGAAAAGGGGTTCGCCTGCAGGTCGACAATCGCCTCGATGGCGTGCGTGAGCGCGTCCAGCCCTGTCTGCGCGGTGGCGGCGGGGGGCAGGTGGCGCGTCATCTCCGGGTCTACTATCGCCAGATGCGGCGCGAGATAGCGACTCAGTACGGGCATCTTCTGGCGTTTGTCGGCGTCGGTGAACATCGCGATGAAGGTGACTTCGCTGCCCGTGCCGGCGGTGGTGGGGACGGCAATCAGCGGCTGGCACGGCGCAGGAATGGTCTCCGTGCCCTCATAGTCGCGCACGCGCCCTCCATGCGAGCGGATAGCGTTGATGAGCTTCGCGCTGTCCATCACGCTGCCCCCGCCGACGGCTATCACCACATCGACCGCCTGCGCCTGGGGAACCGCCGCCTCGATGCTCTCAATGGTGGGGTTGGGCACAACGCCCGTATAGAGGCTATAGCGCACGCCCTGCGCCTGCAGCTGCGCCTCCACCGAGCGCGTAAGACCCGCCCCGTGGACGCCTGCGTCCGTCACGATAAGCGCACTTTCCCAACCGTTCAAAATGCATTCAAAGCCCAGATTTTCCACCGCGCCCCGCCCGAACAGCAGGCGCGTCGGCATCTCGAAGCCGAAGATGGTCTGTAGCATAACGCCCGCTAAATTCGGCAATCCTGAAGCGATTCCTGCAAAGTGTGCAACTGCTCGTATTGGGTGACTGTCAACGGTAGTACGCGTGGAAGTGATGCACGGGGCTGTGTCCTGCGCCGATGGGGTGCGCCGCGCGCAACGCGGCGGTCAGGTAGTCCTTCGCGCGGGCAATCGCCTCCAGCGGTGCATCGCCCTTCGCCAGAAACGCCGCAATCGCCGCCGCGAAGGTGCAGCCTGTGCCGTGCGTGTGCGGCGTGTCGATATGCTCGGCGGGCAGCCAGCGCAGCGTCGCCCCGTCGTACACCAGATCGTCCGCGCAATCTTCCAGATGTCCGCCCTTGACCACCACGATTCGCGCCCCCAGCGCGTGAATCGCGCGCGCCGCCGCCTCCATCGCGGGCTTGTCGCCGACTTCCAACCCCGCCAGCACGCTCGCCTCGCCCAGATTCGGCGTCACAACATACGCCAGCGGCAGCAGCTCGCGGCGCAATGCGTCGATGGCGTCCTCGCGCAGCAGCCGATCGCCGCTCTTAGCGACCATCACAGGGTCCACCACCAGCTTCTCGATGCCCCAGCGTCGCACACGCGCGGCGACCACCTGAATAATCTCCGCGCTGAAGAGCATGCCCGTCTTGGCGGCGTGCGCGCCGATGTCGCTCATCACCGAGTCGATCTGCTGCCCCACAAACTCTGGCTCGATGGGGAACACGCCCTGCACGCCGACGGTGTTCTGGGCGGTGAGGGCGGTAATCGCGCTGCTGCCATACACGCCCAGCGCGGCGAAGGTCTTCAAATCCGCCTGAATGCCCGCGCCGCCGCCCGAATCGGAGCCTGCAATTGTGAGCGCTTTGTGCATGTGCAGGATTGTACCCTGCCCACAGGCGCGCCCAATCACCGCAGGTAGCGCAACAGCCCTTCCGTCATCTTCAGCGGCGAGAAGTGGCGCGTCAGGTAGCGCAGTTCGGGCAGCATTCGACGCGCCGTAACGCCCCCCAGCTTCAGGCTCGGCGCGGCGAGAAACTCCATCAGCCAGTCGGTAATCCGATGCACGCGCGCGCTGTAGGGATACCACCACAGTTCGGGCTTGCCCGTATAGACCTCGCTCACATACTGGGGCTGCACCAGCTCGTACAGCCCGAACTCGCCGTGCGTGCGCCCGACGCCCGAATCTTTGAAGCCGCCCCACACGCCGTAGCTGTCGCCGTAGGCGACGATGTGCGAGTTGACGCTCACCGAGCCGCACTCCAGCAGCGGGGCGAGCCGTTGCGCCTTGCGCGGGTCGCACGTCCAGATGGAGGCGGTCAGCCCGAACGCGCTCGCGTTCGCCTTGCGCACGGCTTCCTCTGCGCTGGCGACAGGCTGCGCCATCACCAGCGGTCCGAAGGTCTCCTCCTGCATGCCGAGCATCTCGTCGGTGGCGTCGGCAATCAGCGTCGGCTCGTGATACAACTCGCCCAGCTCGGTGCGCACGCGCCCGCCCGTCAGGATACGCCCGCCCCGCGCGCAGGCGTCCTCGATATGCCGCTGGACGCGCTCGCGCTGGAACGGCGCAATCACAGGACCCATGTCGGTGTCTTCGTGCAGGGGGTGCCCCAGCCGAATTTTCGTCAGCTCCGCCCGCAGGGCGTCCAGAAACGGCTCGTAGACGCGCGCTTCCACATACACCCGCTCGATGGAGGCGCAGGTCTGCCCCGCGTTGACCATCGCCGCCCATGCGATGCCTTGCGCGGTGTGCTGCAGGTCGGCGTCCGCCAGCACAAGCGCGGGGTCTTTGCCGCCCAGCTCCAGAATCACCTTTTTGTTAGTGCGCGCAGCTTGCTCGGCGACCAATCGCCCGACGGGCACGCTGCCTGTGAAGATAACCCCGCGCACGGTCGGGCTGGCTAAGAGCGCCTCGCCCTGCGCCGCGCCGCCCTGCACCACCTGCACCAGCCCCTCCGGAAAGCCCGCCCGCTCGAACAGCTCCACGACCTTCGCGCCGATGTGCGGGGTCAGCGGCGACGGCTTGAGCAGCGCGGCGTTGCCCGCCAGCGTGAGCGCCATCAGCTGAGTCATCGGGATGGTGAACGGGTAGTTCCACGGGGCAATCACCGCCCACACGCCATAGGGATGGAAATAGTAAGTGCTGCGTCGGTCGCTGAAGAAGGGATTTCGCGAGCGCACGCGCCGCGGCTGGAGCAAACGCACGCCCTCGTACATCAGAAACGCGCTCACATCCAGCGGCGGGAACAGCTCCACAATCATCGCCTCGATGCGCGGCTTGCCCTGCTCGCGGGCGACCAGCTCGGCGATTGCATGCCGCTCCTGCAGAATCAGTCGCTTCAGGCGACGCAGCGGCGCCACGCGCTGATGCAGGGGAACCGTGCGCCAGTGCAGATACGCCTGATGCGCCCGCTGCGCCATCGCCTCAATCGCCTCGGGCGGCGTGAGCGCCACTTCGCCCACCACGCTCCCATCCGCAGGGCTTCGGACCACTATCCGCTCCATACCCTGCAGATTCGAACAGATGTTCAAATTTTCCTGCATGGCAGGAATCGGAGCGGACTGTTTCGAAACTATTGTGCGGGTGAGTCTATGCGAGTCTGGAGAAGGCTTTCGGTGTTCGCAGTTGTCTGTTGCTGGGGACTGGCGTGGGCGCAGCCTGTGGAGTTGTCGCAGGAGCCTGCCCTGCAACGGCGCATCACCGTCTGGGTCAAGATGGAGCCGTTGCGCGACGCCCTGCGCACCCTCAGCAATCGGCTCGGCGTCGCCCTGCGCTGTCAGGACGCCATCGCCGACGAGAAAGTCGCCGTGTTTGTGCAGGAGCGCCCCGCGCATGAGATTTTGACGCAGCTGGCGGCGGCGTTGCGCTATGCGTGGCGCAAGGATGAAGACGCCTATGTGCTGTATGTGCCTGATGAGACGCGCCTGCAGGAAGAGAAAGCCGTGCGCGCTCTGGAGGCGCAACGACGCCAGTTTGTGTACGACCTGGTTGCGCTCACACGCGAAATCAGCCGATTGCCTGTCGAACAGCGACGCAAGCTCCGCGATCAGGCAGCAGCAGACAACGCCCGTGACGCCAGCCCCAGAACAGCGCTTCGCTCCGTCCTGCTGCACCTCCTCACGCCGCAACCCATCCAGCACTGGACAGGCTCGCAGATGGAGCCAGATGTGAATGTGCTACAGTATCCTGCATTGGGCGTGGTCTATCTGTGTCTGGCGTCCTTGCCCGATGCGGTTATCGAGCGGTTGCTGCAGGGGGAGACCATCGGGCTGAGTTCCAAGCCCGCTCCGAATATCTACGCCGCGCCGCCTGACGCGCTGCTGCCCAACTATCAGCGTAACGCGCGCTGGGCGACGCGCGAGGACAATATCACGCTGACCTTCGAGAGTCGCAATCCCGACTTCTGGGGCGTCTGGATTCGCTACTCGCCGTTTCTGGGCGGTCTCCAGTCCGAGATAATCAGTATCACACAGCAACAGCCTGAGGACGACTCTTCGGCTGAATCGCGTCCGATGCTGCAGCGGTATTCGTATCGCCATCAGCCCCCTTACGAATATTTGCGGCGGGGCGGCTATGGGCAGTTCTGGGACGACTGGGCGTCTGAGCCGAGCGCATTGGAAGCCGCGCTGCCCGAACAGCCGCGCTCTAAAGAGCCGCTGCCGCCGCTGCCCGACTACGCCGAGTCCCCTGCGCTCGCGCGCGACATCGAATTGGGCACGACCGCCGACGCGCTGGAGTATCTGGCGATTCAGGCGCAGATGCCCGTGATTGCCGACGCGCTGCGCGGCGCGAGCATCGCGATTGCACGCGACGGGTTCACCCCGCGCAGGCGCCTGACGCAACTGCGGGACCACCTCTGGCTGCGGCTGGAGGGCGACTACCTGCTGGGACGCCATCGCGACTACTGGGAGCGGCGCACGCTGGAGCTGCCCGAAGCGACGCTGCGCCGACTGGAACAAAAAGCCGCCCACGAGCCGCTCACGCTGAACGATTACATCGAGCTGGCGGGGCAACTCTCCGAAGCGCAGGTACGGCGCTACATGGAGACGGAGGCGTTGTCGCTGATGCTGACGCAGTTCGACCTGGACCCGCTAATCTCGTGCCTGCCCGCGTTGCACTTTCTGGCGTCGCTTGCCCCTGCGCAGCGGCGCGCGCTGGAGTCGGGCGAGTGGCTGATAGCCAGCCAGTTCAACCCGACCCAGCAACGGCGCTTTCTGACTGCCTGCGGGGACGACTTCCCGCCGCCCCAAGCGCTCTTCCGTGAGCCGCTGCCGCGAACCGACACGCCCAGTCAGCTGGCGAACAGGACTCACTCGCTGGGAGAGACGCTTTTTCCAGTGGGAAATACGGATGACGAGTCCGCCCCGCGTCCTGAATCGCCCGCCGTGCGCCTGTCGCCCCGCCGGGAAACAACAGGCTTTTTGCTGGTCTCCGAGGGCATGACCTATTATTTGCCTCCCGCCTCTACCGATACGGGCGCCGAGCAACTGCCGCAACATGTGCAGGATTTGCAGGAACGCTATCCCGACAGCCGCCTGCTGAAGGTACCCATGCGCGGGTGGGTGATCGAGTTCCTTGCGCCCGGCGGCGAAAGCAAACAGTACCTTTTCGTAATCGCGAACCGCCCGGAGCCGTACAAGCCCCCAGCGGGGAAGTAGGCGGGTATACTGTTGCCGATGGCGTCGAGCAACGCTTGCTGCGCACAGGTCTACATCGCCGACAGCCGCACGATGGCGGAGACGCCCGACGAAAGCGTCGCCCTGATTGTCACCTCGCCTCCCTACTGGCACATCAAGGACTACGGGACGCCCTGCCAGATTGGCTACGGGCAGACCCTGCACGAGTACCTGTATGACCTCAGTCGGGTGTGGCGCGAGTGCTGGCGCGTGCTAATGCCCGGACGCCGCCTGTGCATTAACATCGGCGACCAGTTCGCGCGCGCGAATCTCTACGGGCAATATAAGGTAATCCCCCTGCACGCGGAGATTATCGCCCAGTGCGAGACCATCGGTTTCGATTATCTGGGCGCGATTATCTGGCAAAAGAAGACAACGATGCGCCCATCAGGCGGCGCGGTGGTGATGGGGTCGTTCCCCTACCCGCCCAACGGGATTGTGGAGCTGGACTACGAGTATATCCTGCTGTTCCGCAAGCCGGGCAAGTCGCCCGGGGTATCGGCGGCGGCGCGTGAAGCCTCCGCGCTGACCACCGACGAGTGGAAAACCCTCTTCAGCGGGCACTGGCAGTTCGCAGGCGAGCGCCAGACGCGACACGAGGCGATGTTCCCCGAAGAGCTGCCCCGCCGCCTGATACGGATGTTCTCGCTGGTCGGCGAGACGGTGCTGGACCCGTTTGTGGGCAGCGGCACGACTTTGCAGGCGGCGCTCACGCTGAACCGAAACGCGATTGGCTACGAAATCCAGCCCGACTTCGTACCCCTGATTCGGCAGCGGCTGGGCGCGGACAGCCTGCTGCCGCCGAATCTGAGCGTTCACCTGCGCGAGACGCCGCTGACGCCTGTTGAACCGCCCGCAGGGTATGCGCCGCGCATCAAGGACGCCGCGCCCGTAGACGCCCGCGCGCACGCCGCTGCGACCGAAGAGAAAACCTACCGCATCACGGCAGCCGTTCGCTTCGAGGGAGAGACGCCCATCCTGCGTACCGACGAGGGCGTGCAGGTGGCGCTGCTGGGCGTGCGCGTGCCTGCGCCTCTGCAAACACGCGCCCTCAACTACCTGAAAACCTATGTGGCGGGCAAGCGCGTGCTGTTGCGATTCGAAGGAGCGTCGGACAGCGCTGACAGCCCGCGCCTGTCTATATGTATCTTACCAACCGACTCTTCATCAACCGCAAAATGATTGAGATGCGTCTGGCGGTCGCCGACCGCGCGCAGCCCCATCGCTACCTTGAACGGTTTATTGCAGGAGAAGAGGCAGGACGACGGAAAGGCAATGCAGAGCGCTGACTCTGCGCCGCGTCGGTGGAAGGCGCGGCACGAGGCGTTCTACCAGCGGGTGCTGGCGGTGTACCGTGAGGCGGGGTACGCGCCGCCGTCCGTGCGCGCGGCGTCGCGGCTGGTCGGCGCGCCGCCCGACGCGGTGCGCGCCATGCTGCAGGTCGGCGTCGAACGCGGCGAGATTGCCGACGCGGGCGAGGAGATTTACTTCGCCGCCGAGCATCTGCACGCGCTTGCCGCGCATCTGCGCACGCTGCCGCCGCCGATTACCGTCGCCCGCGTGCGCGACTGGATGGGCAGTTCTCGTCGCTACGCCGCCGCCGCCCTGCGCTGGCTGCGCGAACAGGGCAAACTTTCCCTGCCCGACATGCCCGATTGAAGGCTGAAAAAGTAGCAGGAATCCCCAACGCGCCGACGAACCCAACCCCTGCGACTAACGCGGAGGAGGACTGATAACCATGCCGACCGTTGCGATTACACTGGACTGCGAAGCCGCAGACTACCCGCGCTGCTATACGCAGGAGTATATCAAAGTGGCAGAGGAGTTTACGATACCCCTGACCTGGATGATACAGGTCTCAGGCAAAGACCCGATGGCGAATGTGCAACTCTATTATCGTGAGTATCTGCATCGAATCCCCTCGTGGCACGAGTTTGGCTTGCACCTGCATTTTGAGGACGCGCAGGGACATTACATCGAAGACCCCCGCGAGCGCGGCGAGATGATTCAGACGGGCAAAGATTTGCTGAAGCAGATTCACCTCAAGCCGACCGCGTTCCGTGCTGGCAGCTACGCGCTTATCCCCCCCGACCTGAAGTATCTGGAAGACATGGGGTTCCTGGTGGACAGCAGCGCGGTTCCCGACGCCGAGTACCGAATGTTTGTGGACTGGGACGGCGCGCCCGCCAAGCCGTACCATCCCTCCTATCAGGATGTGCGCAAGCAAGGAGAGGCGAAGATTCTGATTGTGCCTGTCGCGACCGCCAACGGCAAAATCGGATACCTCGATCAGGGCTGGGAGGTCGTGGAACCCATCCTGAACCATCACCTCGATCAAGGCACGCCTATCATCTGTCTGGGCGGCTACGATTATCACGACAGCGTGGAGACCCTGCGCGAGGCGATTCTGCTGCTGAAAAAGCACAACGCCCGCTTCGCAACCCTGACCCAGATTGTCTCGGAGTACACGCTATGATCGACGCACGCTGGCAGAAACTGGCGGATGTGCTGGTGCATCATTCGGTGCGCGTGCAGCCCGGCGAGCGTGTGCTGATCGAAGCGTTCGATATGCCCGCCGAGTTCGTCGCGTTGCTGATGCGCACGGTGCATGCGGCAGGCGGCGAGGCAATCCCGTTGATTAAGCAGACGCCCGCCCTGCGCGCGCTGTATCAGCACGCGAGCGAGGCGCAGATTAAGTTCCTCGCGGGGCTGGAACGCGCCCAGATGGAGGGCGTGCAGGGCTATATCGGGCTGCGCGGCGCGCCCAACTACGCCGAGATGTCCGACATCCCCCAGACCCAGATGCAACTCGTGCGCCAGCACTGGTGGGTTCCCGTGCATCAGGAGGTGCGCGTGCCCAAAACGCGCTGGGTCGTGCTGCGCTGGCCCACGCACGGCATGGCGCAAGCCGCCAACATGAGCACCGAGGCGTTCGAGGACTTCTACTTCCGCGTCTGCACGCTGGACTACGCCCAGATGGCGCGCGATGTCGCCCCACTGGTGGAACTCATGCAGCGCACGCGCGAGGTGCATATCAAGGGACCGGGCACAGACCTGCGCTTTTCGATTGAAGGCATCGGCGTTGTGCCCTGCTACGGCACGCACAACATCCCCGACGGCGAGTGCTTCACCTGCCCTGTGCGCGACTCGGTGGAAGGCGAAATCACAATCAACACCAACAGCGTGTACGAGGGCAACCTGTACCGCGACATCCGCTTCAGGCTGCAGAAGGGCAAGATTGTGGAGGCGACCTGCGCGGACGACGGCGACCGTCCGGGAGCGGGCAACCCGCGCAAGCTGAATCGTATTCTCGACTCGGACGAGGGCGCGCGCTACATCGGCGAGTGGTCGCTGGGCTTCAACCGCTACATTCTGCACCCGATGAACGACACCCTGTTCGACGAGAAAATCGCGGGGTCGTTCCACTTCACGCCGGGCAACGCCTACGGCGAGGCGGACAACGGCAACCGCTCGCAGGTACACTGGGACCTGGTGGTCATCCAGCGTCCTGAGTACGGCGGCGGCGAAATCTACTTCGACGGCGTGCTGGTGCGCAAAGATGGGCAGTTCACCCAGCCCCAGCTACAACCGCTCAACTACTGACAGGAGGGTATCCAATGGCGATTCACGAGACCGAAGAGCGCAACGGCAAGCTGCGCACTGTGATGAAGCTCGAGCCGGGCGAGCGTATCGCTCTGTGCCGCTGCATGCGCTCCGCAGAGTTCCCGTTCTGCGACGGCACGCACAAGACGCTGGAAGGCAACGCGGGACCCGCGATTATCGAGGCGCTGGAGACCGCCCCCGACGATGAGGAAGACTGAGCCTCTTCGAACGAACCCGACGCCCTCACCACACTCCCCTGCGCGTAGAGGATAGCGTTGACGATTTCGCGCAGGGGATACTTACGGGGTGCGCCGATGGCGTTGCGCGTGCGTCCGTGGATGGCTTCTTTGAGGAGAGGTTCCAAGATTGCCCAGTTGTTGTCGACCAGGCGGCTGCGAGAGGCTAGCCTCTGGCTTATCCACAGCTGCCTGAATCGCCTCTTGAGGAACCGACATACCACTCAGGGTACTTCTTCCTGCAAAGTGTGCCATAATTAATGCCAATGGCAACTCAACAGACCCTTGAGCCGCGTATACTGCTTCGGGCAATGCTGGAGCATTGGAATGGGTGGGTACCCACTATTAGGATGCCGTTTCAAGATAAATTTTACTATTCATTAATATAAGTATGATAAAAATTAGAACATCTCAGAGAACTGTATTCCAAATCATTGCCTCTCTCGTACCAGCGGGTGCAGAGCAGTTGGTGGTACACCTGCTGGAGCATCTGGATCGTGATCAGTTTATGCCTGTGTGTATCTGTCTGCAACCCCCCACAGGTTCGCACTTAGAGGCGCGCGTGCAACAGCTGGGCATCCCGCTACACTTTCTGGACAAGGGCAACACGATGAGCATGCGCGTGCTGCGCATGCTGAATGCACTCTTTCGCCAGTACCGCCCGGCGGTGGTGCATACGCACCTGGTTGCGCTCAACTACGCTTATCCACTCATGCTTCGCTATCGCACACCTGCACGGGTCTACACGGTACATAGCCTGGCAGAAAGGGACATTGGATTTCGGATGGGTCCAGTGGTACGGTCGTTGGCGTTTCGGTATCGCGTGGGGCATGTGGTACCTGTGGCAATTGCGGAAGAGATACGCGCCAGCATCCAGAGGGTCTACGGCTATCCTGACCCGCCGCTGATTCCCAACGGTATTCCGACCGACGAGTACGCGCCTGATGCCGACAGGCGCCTCCAGTGGCGCAGGGCGCACGGACTTGAGCCGCACGCCATCGTGCTGACCCATGTCGGACGCTTTGCCCCGCCGAAGAACCATGCATTGCTGATTGAGGCGTTTGCGCGGGTGCAGTCGCCGTCTGCGCCGCTGTACCTGTTGCTGGTCGGTGGGGGTGAGCTGCAAGAAAAGGCGCGTGAACAGGTCGACGCGCTGGGGCTGCAGGCGCGGGTGCGCTTTCTGGGGGTGCGCGCAGATGTAGCGGATATCCTGAACGCTTCGGATGCTTTTGTGCTGTCTTCGCGCGTGGAGGGCAACCCGCTGTCGGTAATGGAGGCGATGGCGGCGGGGCTACCCGTGGTCAGTACGGCAGTTGGGGGCGTGCCTGAGTTGGTGCAGCATGGTGAGACAGGCTTGCTGGTTCCGTCCGAAGACAGGGACGCGCTGGCAGGGGCACTGCAGACGATGGTCGATAGCCCTGCCCGACGGCAGACGATGGGCGCAGCGGCGCGCCAGCACGCGATGGAGCATTTCGACATTCGCCTCACCGTGCGTGGATACGAGCAACTTTATACACATCTACTTGAGAAAAACCAGCGTAATCGTAGCTAAAACCAATTGGTGCAATACAGTTCGGCAAGCCGTTCGAGCGCGTCCAAAGCGTGCAGAAGAGCGCCTCTGCCCGACGGCTGAAACCGTTCCCATGGAGACAACGCCGAATCTGCCATAATTGAGTCTGGCATGTCGCGTCAATCAGACAGGGATTCCCTGCGCTCCAAAGCGCTCACAGGTGGTGTGTACCTCACGGCACGGCACGGGGCGATGGTCATTCTTGGGCTTCTGGGCGCTTTGTTCCTGACGCGCATTATCGGTCCCGCAAACTACGGCTTATATAACTCTGTAGCAGCTATTTTCACCTACATGGTCACGATTGGCAAAATGGGGGTGAATATTTACCTTGTTCGTGAGCGACGCGACGCGCCGTTGGAACTGTTCCATCTGGCGTTCTGGTGGCTGCTGGGGTATGGGCTACTGCTGACGATTATTATCGGCGGACTGATGCTCGCCTTGGGGCACTACTGGGTGCGCACGGAGGGGTTCATTCCTGTGCTTCTGACTTTGCTGGGAGGACTGCCGCTGGCGCTTGTCAGCGCGGTACCACTGGCACTGCTGGAGCGCGAGCTGGATTATCGTAAAACGGCGCTTGTGGAGATAGGAGCGCAGGTCGCCTTTTACTGTGCTGCGATCCCCATGGCGTTGACTGGTTTCGGCGTGTGGGCGATGGTAGCGGGATTCTGGGCAAGTCAGCTGGTGACAGTCGCAGGTTTTTTCACTGCCTCGCGCTACCGTCCGCGCCACTACTGGAACCGTGCGGAGCTGCGTCCGATGCTCCGATACGGCTTCTCTGTGGCGTTATCGGACTGGGTGCATCAGTTGCAAAACCTCGCGCCATCGATGCTCTTACTGCCGCTTGCGGGCAGTGAAGCCGTGGGGTATGTCGCACTGGCGCGTCGATTCATTAGTATGCTCACATTCGTCAAAGAAACTGCCTCGCGACTATCAATCCCTGCATTCGCACGAATTCAGGACGATACCACACGCCTGCTGCGCGCTATCCAGGAAGTAATCCAACTGCAGACGCTGGCGCTGGGAGCTTTGTTTGCCGCATTCGCGGCGGCTGGGCTCTTCATATTGCCCTATGTGCTGGGAGAGCGCTGGAACATTCCGTCGCTGCTGATGGTGTTCACGCTCATGGGAACACGCACACTTATCGGCGCACTGTTCTCTATTCATGCTTCCGCGCTTATGGTGAGGAAACAAGCAAGATTAGTTTTGAATGCTAATACCGTATATATTATACTTTTGTTTTTGATAACATATATTGGATTGGTTATTTCGCCTCCAGAGTATAGGCTTCTGGTGTTCAACTGTGCCGATTTGCTGGCTATCTTGCCAGGCTGTTGGATGCGTCATCTGGGGGTACTCCGTCACATTGGGCGCGTCCAGTACGGGGTGACGCTTCTGTGGACGGGGGGGATGATCGCGGCGCTGCTTGCGCCATGGCTGAGCTGGTGGTTGTATCTGGTTGCTGCAGGATTGCTGGGGCAACCTGCCAGCCTGCGGCAGATGCGTGAGATACTGGGGATGCTGGCGCAGGCGCGGCGGGGTGGTTAGGGGTATGCTAAAATATCGTCCCTTCGTTGACGGTGGGGGCGTGCGGAGCAGCTGGTGGTGCATCTGCTGGAGCGTCTCGAACACCTGCTACAGTATGCACTCTGGGAGAGTTCAATCGAAGCGACGCAGCCGTTGCAACACCGCCCACAGGTCGGCGGCGGCGCGCCCGTAGCGCTCCAGCCCGTAGCGCGAACGCCCGCAGGCGCGCGGACGATGCGCCACGACCACCTCCACCACACGGAACCCCAGCCGATGCGCAATCAGCGGCAGGTAGCGATGGAAATCGCGCTCCAGATAGGGCAGCAGCGCGTTGGCGACGGCGCGCTGCATGCCTTTGAAGCCGCAGTTCGCGTCGTGCAGGGGCAGGCGCAGCCCCCAGCGCAGCGCCGCGTTGAACACCCGCGACGCCAGCACCTTTGGCAGCGGGTCGCGCCGCACCCTGCGCCAGCCGACCACCATGTCGGCGTCCGTGCGCAGGCGCGTCAGCATCGCGGGGATCGCCGTCGGGTCTTCCTGCAGGTCGGCGTCTATGGTGAACAGGTACTGCCCCCGCGCCGCGCGGAAGCCCGTCGCATACGCCTGTGTCTTGCCCAGTCGCTGGGGGTGGCGCACAAAGCGCACGCGCGGGTCAGCTTGCGCCCCCTGCTGAATAAACGCTGCGCTCCCGTCGTCGCTGCCGTCGTCAATCAGCACTATCTCCCACGACTCGCCCGTGCGCGTCAACGCCGCCGTACACGCCTCCAGCAGGGGCGGCAGGTTCGGCGCCTCGTTATACAGCGGCACAATCAGGCTCAGCGTGGGGGCGTCCATCGGTAGGCGCGGCGAATCTCCAGCGGCTCGTCCCAGTGCAGGCTGAATCGGAACGGCGCGTTCGTGCGGATCAGGGCGTAATACGCCGCCCCGCGAAAGTCCATCGTGCGCAGGGGCAGCGTCGGCAAACAGGGCGTCTCGTCCAACAACACGAGATGGCGGTGCAAATCGGGCGGCGTCTTGCCCTTATAGACGCGCTCGGGGATAACCACAATATCGCCGCGCTGCAGCCCCGCGCCGTCGGGCAACAACTTGCGGAAGCCCTGCTGCTCGGCGTAGAACATCCAGCCCCACGACCCTGCGTACCAGACCCGCTCGCCCCGAAACAGCTCGGCGTAGGCGGCGGCGCCTCGCTTGTAGCGCACAGCGTAGTCGTAGTCCGCCGCGATGACCGCCAGACACAGCACCCCCTGCGCCAGCAACAGGTTCAGGTTCCTGCCCACCCACAGCGTCAGCAATAGGATCAGCGGCGGCAGCGCGTACAGCAGATGGCGCATCGCCTGAAAGGGCACGCCCCAAACCGCCGCCGCCAGCGCGATTAGCAGCCACACACGCAGGAATCGGGATACGGGCGCAGCGTCGTCGGGCGCGCTCGCCAGCAGCGCCAGCCCCAGTACCGTCGCGCCTGCCAGCAGCCAGACCAGCGTCTGCTCATACACGGGCTGTCCTGCGAACTGCGTGAGATGCCCCCACAGCGCCAGCCCGCCGATTGCTACAAGCAGCGCAACTTTCCAGCGCCAGCCCTGCCCCAGTGCGTCTATGAACCATCGCCTGCCGCCCACGAACAGCAGGGTACTCGCGCCCAGCCCGACGATGCCTGGCAACAGCTTCGCCGTCCACGGCGCGCCGCCCCGCCGTTCCTGCCACAGGTACAGCAGGTGTACCTGTCCATCTACCCACAGGTTCCACGCCGACCAGCCCGCGATGGGTGTGAGTGCAATCGGCAGCCAGCCCAGCGCCCCATACGCGCGCCGCTGCAGCGCGTACAGCCCGATCAGGGGAATGCCGATGAGCGCGGTGTATTTCGCCAGCCCCGCCAGCCCCGTCAGCAGCGCGCCCATCAGCAGCCAGCGCGCCCCGCGACGCTCCACGCCCTCCACCCAGCACGCCAGCCCGCCCACCAGCAGCGCCAGCGCGGGCACATCGCGCATCAGGTTCATGCCCGGCAGCACCGCAGGCGACAGCATCAGCCAGCCCACCGCCCACCACGCCCACGACGCCCCCAGCCAGCGCGTCGCCAGACGATGCATGCCCCACATCAGCAGCGCGAGAAACGGCGCAAACGACAGGTGCAACACCCACTCGCGGTAGCCCGCCAGCGCAATCCACGGCGCAAGCCAGTAGCTCACCAGCGGCGGGTTGGTCGTGACCTGCGCCAGCGGCTGCGGCTCTTCCAGCCAGAAAAAGTCGCCCGCGAACGGACGCAACGGATCGTGCAAAATGTTCTGCGCCACATGCAACACGACCGTATCATCGATATGAACGGGCTTAATCAGGGCAAACAGCCCGATTCCCGTCGCCGTCAACGCCAGCAAGAAGCGTTGCATCACCACCCGTATCGTTCCGGTCCCCAGTCGCGGTAGACCAGCTCCTGCTTCAGCAGGACCAGTTTGTGGCTGGGGATGTCCTCGTAGACCACAATCCCCGCGCCGACGCACGAGTACGCGCCGATTTTGACGCCGGGCATGGTAATCACATTCACGCCTGTACGCGAGAAGTCGCCGAAGTAGGTGCCGTTCGCGCCGAAGTCGGGTCGCTCGCGTCGCCCGCGCACGGTGTGAACCGTGTCGCCGTCGTCGAAGCGCAGCGTGCCGCACACCGTCGCCGCGCCGATGTCCACCCGCTGCCCCACCACGCCCATAATCTCGCAGTAATGGAACAGGAAGCTGCCCTCCAGCATCACGCCGTCCATCTCCGCGCCGTGCCCGACGATGCACCCGCTGCCGACCACCGTGCCGCCCGACAGATGGCAGTAGTCGCGCAGGTAGCTCCGTGCGCCAATCGCCGCCGCGCCCATCACCATCGCGCCGTTGGTCAGATGCGCCTCGCGTTCCACAAAACAGTTGCCCCGAATCACCACCCGCTTGCCAATCACCGCGCCGTCTTCCACGACCAGCCTGCCATAGATTTCAGCGGAGTCGTCGATCTGGGCGGTCTTGCTGATGCGGTCGCTCTCCAGTCGGCTCGCTTCGTAGTCCAGCCAGCGCGCGTTCGCCTCCCACAGGTGCCACGGCTTGTCCATATCCACCAGAAAGCCCGCAGGCTCCACGATGGGGATGTCCTGCCCCTGTTCCAGCAGCGTCTGCAGGGTCTGCGCCAGCTCGGCTTCCAGCGGGGGCATGCCGCCGACGGGCACGCTGGTCATCAGCCCCGGATGGGCGTCCAGCGCGGCGCGAATGTGCGGCTGGAACGCATACAGCCCGCCCAGGCGGTAGTTCGTGTCCGCGCTGTGCCCCTCGATGCGCCGCAGCGCGCCCTCGCGCACGATTGCGCCAATCCAGTCGCGCGGGTCATGCTCCGGCAGGTACGGCTGCGCCACGACCGCCGCCAGCGCGCCCGACTGCTGGAACGCCTCCATCAGGCGGCGGATGGTTTCGGGCGGGGTCACAATGTCGCCGTATGCCACCAGAAACGGCTCGTCGCCAATCAGCGGCAGCGCGTGCTGCACCGCGTGCGCCGTGCCCGTCGGCGGGTTCTGGCGGATGAAGGCGACGGGCGCCTCGAAATCGTGCAGCGCAGCGCGCACCGACGCCTCATACGCCCCGACCACCACAATCAGCCGCTCGACGCCCGCCTGACGCAGCGACTCCGCCAGCCGCCGCACATTCGGGCGATTCATCACAGGAGTCGCCGCCTTGTGGCGCACCTCGTTGTACGGCCAGAAACGCGCGCCCCGACCTGCGCATAAAATCACCGCCGTCTTCATCAGCCCGACGATTCGCACTGTGCGTCCCAACTCCTGCCAGCAGCCAGTCAGCGAATCCTTAGCCACGCTAAACTTCTGGCGAACCTCCCACCCACTTAAACTTGAATCAAATGTCTACAGACCTTCGCCAACTCCTTAGCCACGCTAAATATCTGAACTCAACACCCAAAACACCCCCAGATAACCTCACACCACCCCCAAAATCTGAACTCAAAAACACCCCAAAAACACACCCACACGCCAACCGCCAGAAAACCCTACAAAAGTGGCGAACCTCCCCCAAATTCGCACTTGAGTTCAAATCGAGTCGAGGTTCGCCACGGGCGTTGAGTTCAAAATGGGGGGTCAATTGTTAAGAAGCGCGCGCAGGACTTGACAAAGGGGGGATGTGATGAGGTAGACTATACCGTAGCATTTACCCCCAAGGGTGGGTGCTAATTGAAACAGAGGGCGACGCGCCCGACGCCTACGACGGGTGCGGCGTAGCATTCACCCCCAAGGGTGGGTGCTAATTGAAACGCGCGCCCCTTGTAGACAGACCTCGCCGTCAACGACTAAGTGCTGTTGCAGAGAGTTTTCGGCAGTCTCTCTGTTCGCGCATCCGCGCCCCCTAAAAACGACGAGTCGCACACATGCGGCAATTCCAACGCAGAGATACTTAATACCGATCGGCGGGTCAGACTTTGTAATTAGAAACAATCCAAGAAAGCGGGCAAGCAACGGAATGTGGGGCGTTTGTGCCAGACGGCTGAAGCCGTTCCTATTACACAAAGCCGACCTTCGTCGGCTGAAGTAGCAAGCGCATCCTGCGCTTGATTTTGGGCAGGATACCCAAGCTACGGGGAGCCAGCGCAGGCTGGCTTCGTTTGTTATACCGATCGGCGGCTCATAGTTCGTAAAGCAGTAATTTATGGAGTGCGGAAGCGGAGCTTCCGCGCTGATGTTTGTCATTTCTCCTCACCCGCTGCGCCCACCCCTTGACAGAAAAACGCTCCATCGGGTATCTCCTGCACACTATGAAAACACCAATCCACACACAGGAGCAACCCGATGGAGCTAACCCAATAACACACCCAGTATACCACCTCCAGCAACTCCTCCAACAACTCCCCACACGCACCCAACGCCCAGAACCTAACCAAACCCTCCGACAACTCCTCTACGCCGAACTCCTCGCACCCACCCACAAAACCATCGCCCAACTGGAACGCACCCACCAGCCCCACCGAACCCACCCACGCCCCGCCGCCTATCGCCTCTTCCAACGCTACTTCCAACCCGACGACGCTTTTCACACCCTGCGCCTGCACACCCTCCAACACTGCCCGCCCGAACAGCCCTACTGCGTCATCGCCGACGGCACGACCGTCCCCCGAACAGGCAAGTCTATTCCCGGCGCCTTCTGGCGACAAAACCCTCAAAACGCCCCCTTCGCGCGCGGACTACGCTGGGCGCAGAGCTTTGTGATGCTCGGCGCGCTTGTGCCCCCCGACGACGGCAACGCCCGCTGCGTCCCGATTGAGTGGCTGCCTGCATTCTCCCAACGCTGCGCCCGTGCCCAAGAGGGTTCCCGTCGCTCGGAGATAGCGGGCTGGATAGAAGGCGTGCGACGGGTGCGTGCGACGCTGGATGCGGCAGGGCGCACGCAGCAGTTGTTGGTCTGCGTCGGCGACGGGCGGGGCGACACGAAAGCGTGGGGTACGCTGCTGTTGCCCAACACGGTCTGTTGTGCCCGTGCGCGGCGCGACTCGCTCTGGTGCGACCTGCCTGAGGCGCACACGGGTCGGGGGCGTCGGCGGGTGTATGGGGCGCGTTGGTGGCGTCCGTGCGAGGTGTGGCAGGGGCGCACAGGCTGGCAGATGGTTCAGATACACGCGCGGGGGCGCGCGATACGGGTTCCTGTGCGGGTGCTGGGTCCGTGTCGTCGCAAAGACTGGGGGGCGCCGGTGTTTTTCGTGATTCTTGTGCGGGGGCGTCGCAAGCGGCGCAAGCGAGAGAAGACCCGTGCGCCGCAGGCGTTCTGGGTGCAAGCGGTTGGGGATGGTCAGGGGGGCTGGCAGTTGCCGTTGGCGTTGGAGCGGTTGGTGGGGTTGTTGTGGCAGCGTTGGGAGATAGAGGTGTGTTTTCGGAGCCTCAAGAGCGGGTTTGGGCTGGGGGAGAAGCCGTGCTGGGGGTTGGTGAGTGGGGAGCGGAGCGTGTCGTGGAGCGCGTGGGTGTATGGGGTGTTGGTGTTGAGCGGGTATCGGGCGTGGGGGTGGTTGCGGGCTGGGGGTGAGCGTCGTTGGACTTTGCGGGAGGTGTTGCGGGATGTTCGTTGGGGGGTGTTGTTGGAAAACTGGGCTTCAGGGGGCTGTGGGTGCTGTTTGGGTAAAGGGGCGAAAAATGGGTTGTGTGGGTGTTGGTGGTGTCGGGAGGGGCTATGGATCTGGTTGGGGGCGTTTCGTTGGTGAGGGATTGGGTGTGTTTGGGGGTGTTTTTGGGGTTTTGTGGGGCGTTTTGAGCGGACTTTTGGGTGGATTCTGGGGTCTGCGGCATATGTTCACGCCTGATGGAAATGACAAACATCAGTGCGGAAGCGGAGCTTCCGCGACGCTGAAGCTCCCGCTTCCGCACTCCATAGTCGCGGGGCGCGGGCAACAAGCGCATCTCTGCAGGTGTGTGCGAGGCAATTAACGAACTCTGACAGCGCAGTTGGTATTAGGAACGGGTTCACCTGCTCTGTTGCAAAGAATGGGGGCGCTGGGGAATAGGACGCGGGAACCGCGTCCGTACAGGCATAAGTAGGGGCGCGGTCGCCGCGCCCCACGCGGCGAAGAGAGCTGTGCCAGAAGACAAAACAAGCATCCTTGCAACAGAGCAGGTTCACCCGTCTGGATTCGAACACGCATTCCTAAACGGCTTCTTACCGTGCGTCTACAACCAGAGAGCTGCGCGCCTTGTTGCCCTCATCCCCAGCCCCTCTCCCGCTGCGCGGGCGAGGGGAGCCGTGCGAGCGTCGCGCAAGACGCTATCCCCTTCTCCCAATCCGTTGAGAGAGGGGACAAAGGGGGTGAGGGCGACAGGCGTCGACGATTTACGAACTATGACCAGCAGATTGGTATTACGCACACGCGCAGGCAAAGGGCTGCTGAAAGCTCACCGTAACGGCGCTGAGCTACGCAGACACCCACAGGGAAAGACGGCGCGTCGCTACGGCAGCGGCAGTTTGGGGCGCGGCTCGAAGTCGGGCAGTTTCGGCGGGTTCGCCTCCAGCTGGCGCATAATCTCCGCAATCGCCCGCTCCAGCTGCGGGTCGCGCCCCGCCATGTAGTCCTGCGGCGCGTAGTCCACCTCGATGTCGGGGTCTGTGCCGTAGTTCTCGACGCGCCAGCCGACATCGTGGAACCAGAAGGCGTATTCGGGCTGGGTGGTCAACCCCTGATCCACGAACACCGACTTGGGCGAGATGCCAATCACGCCGCCCCATGTGCGCTTGCCAATCAGCACGCCAAGTTTCATCAGTTTGAAGGCGTGGCTGAACATATCGCCGTCGGAGCCTGCCCGCTCGTCGGTGAGGGCGACCAGCGGTCCCATCGGCGAGTCGTAGGGGTAGGGCATCGGCTTGCCCCAGCGCGGCACATCGTAGCCAAGCCGCTTGCGCCCCAGCTTCTCCAGCAGCAGCGCGGACACATACCCGCCGCCGTTCGCCCGCACATCCACAATCAGCGCGGGGCGCGTCAGTTCGGGCATAAACGCGCGATGGAACTCCGAAAAGCCCGCGCTGCCCATATCGGGGATGTGAATGTAGCCGACCTGCCCGTTGGTTTTTTCATGCACATAGGCGCGGTTGCGGTTCACCCAGTCGCGGTAGCGCAGTTTGGACTCGTCGCTGAGGGTTCGGGTGGTCACGGTGCGCGTCTCGCCGCTGGGCGCGCGCAGGGTGAGCTGCACCACCGCCCCCGCCTGATGCAACAGCGCCTCGCCTGGCGTGAAGGCAGGGGTCAGGGGGCGTCCGTTGACGGCAATCAGCGCTTCGCCGACCTGCGCGTTCACGCCCGGCTCGTTGAGGGGCGAGTCGGCGTCGTCCAGCCACGGGTCGCCCGTGAGGATGCGCGTAATGCGATAGCCCTGCGCGGCGGCGTCCCATTCGAACTCCGCGCCCAGCAGCCCGACCGAATACTGCGGCGGCTGGCGGTAGTCGCCGCCGAACTCGTAGCAGTGCGAAGTGCCCAGCTCGCCCTGCATCTCCCACATCAAATCGGAGAACTCGCTGCGTGTGGCGACGCGCTCCAGCAGCGGGTAGTAGCGGTCGTACACCTTCTGCCAGTCCACGCCCGACATGTCCGCGCTCCAGAAGAACTCGCGTTGCAGCCGCCACGCCTCGCGGTACATCTGCTGCCACTCGCGGGTGGGCACGACGGCGCATCGCACGCGACTGAGGTCAATCCAGCCGCTCTCGCGGGAGGGGGGCGCGCTCTCATGCTTCTCGTCGGGCTTCTGACCCGCGGGCACAACGCGCAGCCGCTTGCCCGAACGGTACGCCAGCGTCTTGCCGTCCAGCGACAGCGTGAAGTCGTTCACTTTGCCCGCCAGGGTCTCGGTTTTGGCGTTCAGGAAATCGTACATCAGCAGTGTGCCCTTGCCCTCGCCGTCTTCAGACCACCAGCTCGTGCCCAGCGTGCCCTCGACGGGGAACTGCGTCGCCAGCACGCGCTTTTTGCTCAGCCCCGCGACCTGCCCGTAGATGCCCGCAGGCAGCGGCACGGTAATCACGCGCAGGTGGATGTCTTCGAAGTCGATGGTGGTTGTCTTCGGCTCAGTTGGCTGGGCGGTTTCGTCTTTGGGTTTCGCGCTCTCCTCGAATGGGCGCGGCTGGGGCAGCAGCGGGTTGGGGATGTCCTTGCGCAGCACAATCGCCATCACGCGCATCCCCATCGGGAACGACAGCTCGTACTGCAGGTTGTCGGGCACGGGGTCGTAGTCGCGATAGGAGAGGAAGTAGAGCATCTCGCCGTCGGGGTCCCACGCGGGCGACACATCGCGGAACTCCGGGCGCGTCAGCTCGTGAATCGCGCCTGTGTCGGCGTCGTAAATCTTGAGGATGTGCGTGCGTTCGTTGGGCGCGAAGCTGTACGCCAGCCAGCGTCCGCACGGCGACCACGCGAAGCCCGCAATCGCCGCGCTGTCGCTGCGCTCGATCAGCCGCAGCTCGCCCTTCGCGATGTCGAACAGCATCAGCTCGAGGCGGTGGTTGCTGAGGGCGGCGCGGTCGGTGGTAGGGCAGACCGCCATCTGGTAGGGGTGTCCGATATCGAGTGATTCGTAGCGCGTGACGCCGTCGGGGGCGTGCAGTTCGAGGCGGGGTTCGCCGCTGGCGTCGGAGACGGTGAGGATGCGCGTCCCGTCGGGCAGGAACTGGCTCAGGCGGTAGCGCGCGCCCTGCGCCTCGCCGTGCTGTAGCACTGCCCCCTCCCAGTTGCCCATCACGAACGGCTTGCCGCGCACGGTCAGCAACAGCGTGTGCCCCTGCGGGTGCAGCGCGTATTCCTGTAGGTACTTCGCGCTGTCGACGAACTTGCGCTGCGCCTGCGTGCGCGGGCTTCGAAGCTCGACGGGAATCTGCCGCTCCTCGCCCGTCGCTAGGTCCAGCACATAGAGGTCAGCGCCTGCGTGGTACACGATGCGCGCGCCGTCCGTGCTGGGGTAGCGCACATAGTATTCGCGGTGATTCGTGTGGCGCTGCAGGTCGCCGCCGTCGGGCGTGCAGGAGTAGATGTTCGCAATCCCCTCGTGGTCGGACACGAAGTAGATTCGATTGCCAATCCACATCGGGGCGGTCAGGTTGCCCTCGGTGGGCTTGAATCGCTCGAAGTTGCCCTCGCCTGTGCGGTCAATCCAGAACACGCCCGCCGTGCCGCCGCGATAGCGTTTCCACCACGCGGGGTCGCCCGTGTGCCTGCCGAGAATGACCGCGCCGTTCGGTCCGAAGCTGATATGGTGCGCCAGTCCGTAGGGGTACTGCTGGGGCAGTCCGCCCTCCAGTGGAACGCGCCAGAGCCAGACTTCGCGCGGGGGGCGCGCCGCGCTGCTGGCGTAAATCACCGACTGACCGTCGGGCGTCCAGCCGACGACCTGCACGCGCGCCGCCGCCTGATAGGTGAGGCGTCTCGGCTCGCCGCCTGCCGCGGGCATCACATACACTTCGGGATGTCCCTCGTCCCGCGCAACGAAGGCAATCCACTGCCCGTCGGGTGAGAAGCGCGGGGTCGCAACCTCGCTCAGGCTGGTGGTCAGCCGCCGCGCGTAGCCGCCTGAGACGGAAACCGTCCACAAATCGTCCTCGCAGGCGAACGCCACCGTGTCGCCGTGAATCGTCGGAAAGCGGTAGTAGCCCCTGGTGTTGCTCATCGTTGGTCTCTCCGATTGGGCAGGATTCGTTGCGTCGGCGTCGGCTCCTGCCGCCGTCGCCAGCGCGCCCAGAAGGACGCCCAACACGCTGAGTCTGTGCATGGTGGAACGATTGTACCTGCGTCGGCTTGGGGCGCTGCACAGAGCCCATGCTGTTATCCTGCGCCCCATACGCCAGCGCCAAAGGGTGATTACCAATCGATTGCAATTTGCCTCGATTTCCCCCGAAATTCCCCCGCCGCCTCTTGACAAACGTGAAATTCTGTGCTATAATATAAATGCAACCCGCAGAGTTGCGGGGATCGCAGATGACCAGTGGAGGATGACGCCATGTTGGGTATTCGGAAGGGTTGGAGTCTGAAGCGTGTGCGCCGAACGCTGGCGCAGGGCTGGATTGGCAAAGGAGTCGCGCTTATGCTGGGTGCAGCGATGATTGCGCCGTCTGTGGCGATGCCCGCTGCCGTAGCCAACGCAACCCCTGAGCGGTGGGGGGGGGGGTAAATAGTGCTAACAGTTTAATTATGGCTGTTCACTCTGCCAACCGCACTCGCACCTTCGATTTTCTCAGCAATCTGAACGCACCCTGTCCGCCTGACATTCCCACGCTTACCCTCACGAATGGCGACGCCACGCGCGACGGTATCGTGGACGACTCCGATTTGTTGACCGTGCAGTTCGCGATGGGCGGCAATAATCCCGACGCCGACCTCAACGGCGACGGCATCGTCGATGACGCAGACCTGATGATTGTGTTGTTCAGCTGGGGGCAGAGTTCCGACGCTTCGTGGGGCAACTTTCCCGCGCCCGGCGGCTGGTACACACTCCAGTTCGCAGTGCAGCTGGGCGATTATGCGGGCGCCTTCACGGGCACGGTACAGATTAATCTGCGCGACATGAGTACAGGCGCGCACTACACCACTGCTGCCTCCTTCAACGGCAATCCTCTCCAAGTGGTCTCTGTACAGGTTCCGACGCCGAACGCCTACGCTGTTCAGGTGATTGCGCCTGCAGGCGAGAGCTGGCTCACCATCAGTCGCACCGATGTGGCGGCGACGTCGCCTGCACCCAACACCTTTGGCGCGCCATTCGCCTGGCAGGGAAGCTTTCCAGTGCCTTACGGCGTGGTTAATCCCGCTAACGGTAATCTGACCCTCGGTTTCGGGCTTACGGGCTGGGGCGGGCAGTCTGGAATCGCATTTGGGCTGACTTATAACGCGCTGGACACGCGCGTAGGCGCGCTGGGCGTTGGCTGGCGTCATACTTTTGAAGCGCGGCTGATACCGTTTGCGGAAGGATTAATCCTTGAGGAGCCGGATGGGCGCGTGTTAGCCTTCGCCGAGCAGCCCGACGGCAGCTATACCGCGATGAAAGGCGTATATGACCGACTGGTTCGTGTAGAGAACGAATATCATCTCATTCGCGCTTCGCAGATACGCTGGGTGTTCAATCTTTCGGGGCGGCTCATCGCAATTCGCGACTTGCATAACCAGGGAGTGTCTCTGGAGTATAACCCTGCCAGTGGGCAGTTGGCGCGTGTGGTCGATACGACGGGGCGGGCGTTGCGGTTCGATTACTATGGGACCGATGCGCCGCATAGCGTATGGCAGGGCAAGCTGGCGTCGGTGCGTGTGGAGGGCGCGCCCGATGTCCCCGAACAAATCTGGAGGTTCAGATACCTGCCCGCCGGACTCGCCGAACCTGGCGATAACATCCCGCGTCTTGAGCGGATTGTCTTTCCTCCTCTTGTGTACGAGGGTGAGGTTGACCCGCGCGAGCACGCCTACAAGTTCAGCTACGCAGACTTCGGCGTACCAAATGAGCCGCGCTATGTGCTGACACAGGTTGAAGATCGTGACGGCGCAGCAGTGGTGTACGAATACGACGCCACAAGCTACCAGTCCTTTGAGTGTACAGGCTACCGCGTGCTGGGACCTCCAGGTTCTGGCGGACCGGGTGCAGGGAATCTGCGTGCGGTGGTATGCGCGACTCCCATCCGCGCGTGTCCTGTGATCGACACCAGCGGCGAATGCGCCAGCTCGCTGGGGGCGACCGTTCGGCGCGTCCATTACGCAATCAGTCAAGACATGGATGGTAATCTGGGGTTCCTGACTTACGAATACGACGCGCTGGGACGGCTCAACCGCACCATAGACCCGCTGGGACGCGCAACACAACTGGGCTGGAACACCCTCTACCAGCTCCAGAACGTGCAATCGCCTGCGGGGAGTGTGTACCACTTCTGCTGGGATGAGCGAGGCAATCTTACCCGTGTGGAAGACCCTGCAGGCAACGCAGTGGAACTGGAGTACACCGCGCTTAACCGCCTGCGCAGCGTGCGCGATGCGCTGACGCCTCCAGATAAGTATCGCCTGTTTTACACCTACAACGCCTTTGGCGACCTTGAGCAGGTCCGTGAACTGGCAGGAGAGGGCGCGGGCGTTGAGGCGATTACCACCTATGTGTGGGATGTGGCGCGCGGACTGCTGCAAGAGGCGTGGGACGCCGAAGGGCATCGCACGCAGAAATATCTCTACGACGCCTACGGACACATGCAGCAGGTGCAGAACGCCCTCAATCAGGGTGGGAGCGTGCAGCGGAATGCGTTGGGCTGGGTGCTTCAGGCGACCAACGCACGGGAGCAGACCATCACCTACAAGTACGACAGCTGGGGACGACTGCGCCAGAAGCAGACGCTTGATAAAGTCGTGAGATACACTTACACACCTGAGGGGAAACCTCTGACGATGCACGAGGAGCCAGTAGGACAGCCGTCGCGCAACACCGTGTGGGAATACCACGAGAACACGGGCGAGCTACAACGCGTGCACACGCCCGAAGGGACTGTGGAATACCACTGGAATCGCGGGCGACTTACAGAACTCACTCTCGAAGATGGGCAACAGACCCTGAAGCAGTATCGGTATCACTACTCGCTTGCAGGCGAACTGGAGTATGTGTTCGCTGACAACTCCGAGCAACCCGAAGTGACCTATATTTACGAGGCGACCACAGGACGCCTGCAGCGCATCCGATACGCCAACAACACGGAAACCGTGTACCGATACGACGGGCAGTTCCCCGATCGTGTGCAGGAAATCGAGTGGCGCGCTGGTTCTACGCCCTTCCGCAAAGAGACGCTTATTTACGACGCTCTTGGACGCATCGAGACGAAGCAGGAGTATCTCCCTTCGGCGCAGGGGGCGTTGCAGCTGGCGTCGACCACGACCTATACCTACGACCATCAGGGACAACTGGTGCGCGAGGTCCGCACAGGCGCGAACGCCTACACAATAGAGTACGGGTATGATAAGGTGGGCAACCGCCTGACGCGCACCCGCACAGCCAACGGGCAGACCTTCACAGATGTGATGGTGTATAACGAGGCGAACCAGCTCGTATCCTTGAACGGTCAGATGTGGGCGCACGACCTTGACGGGAATGTGACTGTGCGTCGGGTGAACGGGGAGACCTGGTTGCTGGGCTATGATGCGGAAGGAAATCTTGTGAGTTTGCAGAATCATGATGATGTGGGCTGGGTGTACAAATATGATGGACTGGGGCGTCGCGTGCGTGCAGTGCGCGGGGATCAAGAAGGGGATCAAGGAATCGCGTACCTGTATTCAGGCGACGCGCTGATTGCCGAGCGCGCTAACGGCAACTGGGTATACTACGGCTACGGGGCAGCGATGTACCAGCAGATCAGCAGCGCAGGAACGGAGTATATGCACTGGAACTGGCGTGGGGATCTGGCGGCGAAGTCCACCTCCAGCGGCGCGTACCTGCCTGCGCCCGTCACGGATGCATTCGGCGACACGGTCAGCGGCGTGCGGGCGACCTACGACTGGAACGGGGCGTGGGGGTATCGGAACGAGGCGCTCACGGGCGGGTTGCAGAAGGTGGGCGTGCGCTGGTACGACCCTGCGGTCGGGCGGTTTTTGCAGCAGGATCCGTGGCTGGGGTCTATCTATGCCCCGCTGACGCTGAATGCGTATGCGTACTGCGTGAACGACCCCGTGAACGCTGTGGATTCTGATGGAATGAGGGTAAACTGGAAGGAGGTTATCCATCGAGGATATGTTGGGGCCTGGGGAGCAGGGGGCGGATTTGTAGGTGGCGCGGCTGGAGCGGCTATCGGTAGCGCAGCTGGCGCTGCAGGTGGCACAATCACACTGCCGATAGTTGGCACAGTCTCTGGCGCCGCTGTAGGAGGGTTCGTAGGAGGATTTCTGGGAGCAGTCACAGGAGGTGCTATCGGGAGTGCACTTGGGGAACTCACTTGGCAGTGTCGGGTTGAGCAGATAGTGGATAATCCACATAGGGCGTTATTTGAAGTGTTGGATATTCTCCTGCGTTCTTTTGGACCGATATCCCCGCCACGCTTTCCAGTGTAATTCGCTCTCGATTGCTGTCGGAAAGGGGGCACATTATGAAAAAGGTTTTTGGGCAACAACTAAGCTGGTTTGAGGCTTTTCTCTTGGTGGCAGGCTTTATTGGAGGTGTCTTAGGTGGTTTGGTTGGGATTACTGTAGCCCGTATGTGGCTGGATCAGATAAGCGTTCAACAGGCGTGGAGTGAAGTTGTTAGAAAGGAGATGTGGATGGCAACTTTCGGTAGTGGGGTAGGAGGATCTTTGGGCGTTTGGTGGGGATGGCGTCTGATGCGATCCACCACTGCCAGTTCTGACCGCGATAATAATTGACAGTGACTATCAAAGCGACTGCTGATTAACAGCGCCTCTCAAGGGGTCATGTGCGCACGACAAAAGTTTAGGAGGCACGCCAAACAAGTGAACGGCAACTGGGTATACTACGACTACGGGGCAGCGATGTACCAGCAGGTCAGCAGCGCGGGAACCGAATATACACACTGGAGTGTGCGCGGCGACTTAGCCGCAAAGTCCATTCCCAGTGGCGCGTATCTGCCTGCGCCCGTCACGGATGCGTTTGGTGATACCGTTAGCGGCGTGCGGGCGACCTACGACTGGAACGGGGCGTGGGGCTATCGGAACGAGGCGCTCACAGGCGGGTTGCAGAAGGTGTGCGTGCGCTGGTACGACCCTGCAGTGGGTCGGTTTTTGCAGCAGGATCCGTGGCTGGGGTCTATTTATGCCCCGCTGACGCTGAATGCGTATGCGTACTGCGTGAATGACCCCGTGAATGCGGCGGATCCGAGTGGGAAGCAACCGCTAACGCCTGGTATGAGGTGGGTCATTGAAAATCCTTCCATGCCTTGGGGAACTGAGCCTGGTGACTTCAGGTGGATGCCAAAGGATTACGAGAAACCACCTGTTCGCGGATTCCCGAAGTACCCACCTACTGTTCGAAGATTTGTTGTCGGGAGTACATTAGTCACTGTATGTGCCATTGCTTCGTATGGCGTGGGGCGAGCAGCTGATACAATCGTGGAGACGAAGACGGGCAAACCTATTATAGCATATTTTGCCAGCTGGTTAATGGGAACTGACATTAGTATCAACGATCTTGGAGATGCCGCTTATGAATCTTATCCGTGGTTGTTCAATAGATTGATGTGGTGACTGGAGGTATGTTCACGATGTTAGATTTACTACGCGATTGGTTCGCCTCGGTGATACTTTTCGTCGACTCCGCTCTATCTCGTCTCGTGGCTTACTTGGGTGGCGTCAGCTGGCATCGGATGAGTGAAGTCGCAAGAAAGGTATATTACGACGCAACCCATCTTGCTCAAACATATAAGCACTCTGAAATACAGCCCGAACATTTACTCCTTGCAATTCTTAGCCAGAGACAGGGTGTTGTCGCGCAAGTGATAGAAGAGATTGATGCCGACATTGAGAATTTGCGAATGCATATTAGACAGCATCTGTCTCTGCTGCCATCAGATCTAGTGCACAATAGCCCTACCTTGTCAATACAAGCTCGTGAGGCTACACGCATCGCCCTTGCTCAAGCCGCCCAGCGTCCTGAACGCTGGGTTGGAACGCAGCACATACTGTATGGGATTGTATGTCAACAAGATAGTGTAGCTTCTCGCATGCTTCAAGAGGTCGGATTAACTGCGGAAAAAATACACTCTCTCTTGTAAAAGGTGTCTATGGAGCTGATTTAGGTACACTTCACCTCACTACAAGCCAGAGAACAGCCTATCGCAACGACCTTACCGACAAGGAGTGGGCAATCATTGAACCCCTCCTCAAAAAAGCCCTCTACGGACGTAAGCGCAAGCCCATCGGCGCACCCCGCAAGTATCCCCTGCGCGCAATCGTCAACGCCATCCTCTATGTGCTGACCACAGGCTGCCCGTGGTACGCCCTCCCCAACGACCTGCCCCCGTGGAAAACCGTCTACTACTGGCAACCGTGCTGGAGTGGCTCGCCAGCGGGATGACGCCTGAAGAGATTCTGCGCGACTATCCCGACCTGGAGCGCGAAGACCTGCAGGCGGCGATGCTTTACTTGGGTATACTCCAGCTACGGGGCAGCGATGTATCAACAGGTCAGTAGTGCGGGAACCGAGTTCAAGCACTGGAGCTTCCGCTTCAGGATAGCCTTTCTTGTTATCGCGGTTTTCTGTGGTTGCGTCGAGCTTGTAGCGCAGCGCAACCAGCGACCAACCCAGCCGTCCACCACACAAAAGTCTCCAACAGCTCCACTCAGAAGACCTATCCCTATTCAGTATCCTCCGCCAGAGATTGACATCCCGTACACGGAAGCACAGCTGCTTACTCAACTGGCTCGAGAGCCAGACAGTTTTATGACTCACTTCTGGTTGATGTGTTTCTACGCCCAGCAGTGGAGGTGGGAACAGTCCCTGCAGCACGCTCTACAAGCGCGCCGTTTAGATAGTTCTGACATAAATGTCCATTTAGGCATCATTTACGCCTGTGTGAATTTAGGACGATGGCAAGAGGCACACACAGCTGTCCAGACCGCCTTGAAACAATCATGGGATGCTGTGGATCGCGCAGCTCTTCTGCGAGTGAAGGGCGATTTATTTATGGATCGCTACCGCGTCACTGACAGATCTGTATGGTTGGAGCGAGCATCCGCCGCCTATCAACAGGCGCTGAAAGTGGATTCGACGAGCATTCAAGCTCGGATTGGGGTCGCACGGGTGGCAATCAGTCGCCGCCAGTACGCGCTGGCGAAACAGCATCTGCAGAAAGCTCTGGCGCAAGTAGATATTCGTGCGCCGGGTGGACGACGGAAAAGAGCTCTGGCACTTTATTATCTGGGAATTATAGAGGAAACGCAGGGAAAAGTACCGCAAGCCCAAAAGCTGTATGAAGAGGCTGTTAAGACTCATCCGCAGTCCTTTTTGCCCTTGACAGAGGGCGCGCTGATAGAGTTATTGAAGATAGGGCTAACTGCGCTAAAGGCTAAACAATAGCAGTCTGGACACGCGAAGGGCAGACTTTGTGGATATGTGGGATGCACGCCCGATGCTTGTGCACAGTTCGCACTGGGACGCGCTACGGAGTCAAAGAGGAGGTACAATTCGACTACGGGGCGCGATGTACCAGCAGGTCAGCAGCGCGGGAACGGAGTATATGCACTGGAACTGGCGTGGGGATCTGGCGGCGAAGTCCACATCCAGCGGCGCGTACCTGCCTGCGCCCGTCACCGATGCATTCGGCGACACAGTCAGCGGCGTGCGGGCGACCTACGACTGGAACGGGGCGTGGGGGTATCGGAACGAGGCGCTCACGGGCGGGTTGCAGAAGGTGGGCGTGCGCTGGTACGACCCTGCGGTGGGGCGGTTTTTGCAGCAGGATCCGTGGCTGGGGTCTATCTATGCCCCGCTGACGCTGAATGCGTATGCGTACTGCGTGAACGACCCCGTGAACGCCGTGGATCCGAGTGGGATGAAAATAAATTGGGGAAAACATCTCACCAACGCTGTAATAGCTGTTGGCTTTATAGTTCTAGCTACAGTTACATTACCTGCAAGTGGACCTATTATGGTTGCTGGTAGCATAGCGTATGGCGCTTTGGGAGGCGCGGCAGTAGCAGCAAACTCTTATTACTGGGACAATGATTTAGGAAGCTGGGACAACAATCAACTTGTCGACGACATGGTAGGAGGGGCAGTGGAAGGCGCTATCACAGGCTTAGCAGGGAGTTGCGCGGCGGGTTTGAAGAAAATATTAGCACCTGCTCCAGAGAAACTGCCATTCCCTTTGTATCCTAATGGCATACCGATTTTGGAAGCCCCACCTAAGTATTTTTTGTAATGATGAATTGAGACAAGTCTCTGTTCATAGGAGGAAAGACATGATTGACAACTGCATTCAAAGTGGGTTGCCACTTGGTGTGATCACTGGTTTATTTGTAGTGGGCGGAGGCATATTAGGTCGTAAAGCGAAGGAGTGCTTTGCTGCAGGAAGAACTTCGGAAGGATTGTGCTTAATACGAAGTCTACTTTTTAATCTTATTTTGTTTTTCATCATTTTGATTGTTAAAGATGTCGGAAAACCATTTATAGCTTTGATTTTAGATTTTACCTTCTTAATTATTACTATAATCGTATTAGTTAAGGCCTCATGTTATGCCCGTTGATTATTTGGAATAACTGTGCGCAGAATATGGGCAGTAAACTTATAATGGCTTCATCGAGTGTTTTTGGCGAAGTAATCATGTGGAACCGTGCATTGGGGCTACGATTGGGGTATAATCAAGACAGATGAAACCCGTGCAACAACTACAGGCGCACTATGTGGTGGACGCTGACGGCAACCCTGTGGCGGTTCTGCTGGACATCGCTGTTGGAGGCACTGGAGGAGCTCGAGGCGATTCAAGCTTACGATGAGGCGAAAGCTTCGGGACAGCAGCCAGTGCCTTTAGAAGAAGCGCTCCGCTCGCTTGAGGAATCGCGTTCGTGAATTATAAGGTAGAAATCCTGCCGCGTGCGGTGAAGCAATTAGAGAAGCTGCCTGCGGAAGTTTATCCACGTGTCAGGGAGGCGTTACAGGGGTTGGCAGTGGAGCCGCGTTCTGCGGGCTGTCTCAAGTTGCGTGGGCGTGAAGGGTGGCGGTTGCGGATAGGCAGGTATCGGATTGTCTACGAGGTGGATGATGGAGCGCGTCGGGTGATTGTGCTGGACATAGGCGGTGGGGCGGTTTTTGCAGGGGAATGCGTTGTTGAGGTCGTATTAAACTCCCAGCCTGATAGTCAACGAAACTGCACTGCACGAGCTACTCCCGTGAGGTATGCTCTCCTCGTGGGAGGCGAACAATTTGCTGCGCCGAAGCACGCCGATTCGATGGAATACCCCCGTCTGCTACTCCTCGCTCAGGGGGCGCAGGTAGGCGATGGGCTGCCCGTACTGCACGGGCTGACCCGATTCGACCGCCCAGCCTTCCAGCACGGCGGGCAGCGGCGCAACCACTTCGTTGGGGATGCCCAGCACCTCGACGGTCGCCAGCGCCTGCCCGCGTTCGACCGCCGCGCCGATGTGCAGGGGCGCGAGCGTGCAGTAGCCCACGAACTCGGAGCGCACCTCCAGCAGCGCGGGCGGCTGCCACAGGCTCTCTGGCTCCGCGTCGGGCGCCGCCTCGGACGCCGCGTAGTCGCTCAGAAAGAGCGGGGGCATCGCCTCGTCGTGGGCAGGCGGCGCGCCCGCCCCAGAGGCGCGCGCCAGCGTAATCCGTTGCGTCGCGTCGCCCAGCTCCAGACGGGTCGCCCCGTGCTGCGCCATCAGCTGCGCCAGCTGCTCCACCTGCTCCAGTACCTCGTTCACCATTTCCATTTGAACACCACCGTCTCTACCGTGCGCAGCGCGTAGCTCAGCACGACAATCACCAGCGCGATGTAAAGCACAAGCGCGGCGGCTTCGCTGGTCTGCGCGGCGGCTTTCAGCACGCCCTCGCGCGCCTCGCTGGGCATCAGCGTGAAGCGCGCCAGCGCCGCGTCGATCGCGCCCAGCAGGTTCAGCACCTGCGCCTGCAACGACGCGCGGAAAAAGTAAGCGACGCCCAGCACCGTGCCCACCGTCAGCGGCGCGAACAGCTGGTACTTCTGGCGCTGGTGTTCGTTGTAAATCACGCACTCGTTGCAGCGCTGCTTCAACTCCCACTTGCTGAGCGTCGTGTTATGGGGGATGTATTTGGCGTTCTTTTCGGGGTCGTCGCTGACGCGCACATCTTTGAGCGCGAGCGCGATGTTCTTCTCCTCGCACATGCAGCCGACGCCCTCGCGCCAGCAGGTGCGCCGCGCGTGATAAATCGGGCACCGTTCGCGCACATAGTCGCGGCAGTAGGGCAGTTGCCAGCACTTGCCCAGAAATCGCTGCGGGACCTGCTGCTTGCTCACCTCCGCGCCGAGTTTGAGCGACTGATCCATGCTCGCGCCGTAGCGCAGCCGCTTAATCGCGTGCGACAGGCTCACGAACACCGTCAGCACCAGCCCCGGCGGGAACAGCACCCACGCGGCGTTGCGCACACGCGAGAGCGCAAAATCGCCCAGCCCGCCCGGCGTCGGCAGCGCGCCGAACTGCCCGAACAGAAACGGCAGCCCCCAGTAGAACAGCGCGGCGGCGACCAGCAGCGCAACGCCCACCAGCGGCTCCTCCAGATAGTTCCATGCCAGCCCAATCACGATGAAGCCCGCGCCCAGCAGCAGCGCGTTGCCCGCCAGCCCCAGATTGTCCCGAATGCGCGCCTGATCCTGCGCCGAGAAACTCTGCGAATCGAGATTGGCGAACACCAGCGCGTACAGCAGATAGACCAACCCCAGCACAAACAATATCGCGCCTACGCTCATCAGCCACTGGGTGACGGTCGTAATCCAGCGGAGCATGAGCTGGCGCTGGTACTCTTGCTGTATCGACGGTCGCTTCGACATAGGCACTCCCCGCTTCTGAGTCTACCCGACGGTTCAGGGCTTCGAAAGTGTCGGCGTTCGCTGAGGCGCGCGGTCAAAAAACGCAAAGGCGTCGGGCATCGCCTCACGCACAATCATCAGATGGTCGCACCCATCGTACCGCTTGTAGTCCAGCGTCTTCAGGTTCTGCCCCTGCAGGCGGCGGTAGGCGTTCTCGATGTTGGTCTTGAGCATGCCCAGCTCCTGCTCGCCGACGGTCATCAGAATCGGCAGGTCGGGGGGAACCTGCGTCGGCTGTCCCGCGCCCGCGAAGATGGCGACGGCGCGGAATCGGTCGGGGTACTGCGCAATCGCGGCGAAGCTGTGCGCGCCGCCCATCGAGTGCCCCATCAGGTAGACGCGCGTCGGGTCGATGGGCAGCAGTTTCTGCGCCGCCTCCAGCGCGCCGCCGATATGCGCCAGCCCCATCTCGGCGCGCGGGGCAATCACCGCCCAGCCGCGCTTCTCCGCCTCCTTCAGCACAATCCCCAGCCCGTAGCCCTCGAAAAAGAGATGCTCGTTGCCGCCCGCGCCGTGCAGCGCGACCACCAGGGGCATCGGCTGGTCTGGCTGGAACTTGGGAATATACAATCGGAAGGCGATCTTGCGCTCGCGGTGCAGCGTCGCCATCCAGTAGTCGCCTGCAGCCGCGCGCCAGCCCGAATTGCCCGCTTCCCAGCCAGCAGCGAGCTGTTCCGCCAGTTGCAGCATCCGCAGCAGCGGGTAGAAGGTTTCGGGGCTGCTGCCCTTAATAGCCTCGCGCAGCACATCCCGCGCGTTCAGCACGGTCATGCGCTCCACAGGCTCCGTGTCGTCGTGCGACTCGGCAGCTTTACTCAGCGCCTCCAGTCGGGATTCCAGCTGCGCAATCACGCTGAAGGTCTGTCGCCACTGGCGCAGGGTTTGTGCGCCGTGTCGGAGTTCGAATCGCGCTTCGTAGTCGCCTTCGGGCGCGCGGTTGAGCAGCGTCGCCGCCGCGCCGGGTTCGGGAGCGTCCAGCGTCCCCTCACTGAGGGGGCGCGTCTCGCCGCGACGCACGACCTGCCAGCGGAGCTGGAGGGGCGATTCGGGCTTCTCGGCAGTGTAATAGGCAAACAGCTGGAAACGGAGGACGGTCTCGCCGCGCTCCAGCGAGTCTCTATCCACCACATGCGGCATGCGCACGCCCAGCGCGCCTGCGTAGAGCATTTCGGGCGTTGGGGGCGCGTCGGAGCGCAGCGCGGCGCAGGTCAGCGTCAGGTTACGCGCCAGCGCGTCGAACCTGCCCGAAAAGAAGGCGGTCAGCCCCTCCGAGAGCGGGCGCGTCGCGCGCATGCGCGCCTCCGCCGATTCGCGATGCGCCTCCCAGCACGATTCCATCTCAATCAGGCGCACCGCCAGATCCGCGCGCGACACAGGCGACTGGCTCCACGCCGCCGCCCAGCACAGTAGCCCCACAACCAGCGCCGTCCGCATAGCGCAAGTCGATTCGCCAGTGGGGACGCGGTTCCTGCCTTCACACGCGCTTCGGGATTTCGAAGCCTCTGGGCTGGTTCTGGCGGCGCAGGAGCGCGTTCGCCTCGCGGTCGCCCACAAACTGCTTGCGTGCGGGGTCGAACCGTAGCGCGCGCCCCAGCCGATACGAAATGTTCGCCAGATGCACCAGCTGCGCCGAGATGACGCCCTCTTCCACATCGCAGTGCAGGTCGCTCACGCGGCGGGAGCGCACCGCCTGAATAAAGTTGCGGTAGTGGCTCGGCTCGCCCGTGCCGCCCAGTTCAGGACGCTGCGGGTTCTCCCGTTCGGGCAGCGTCTCCTGCGGACCGCGACGCGGCTGATAACCGTCGCCCGACGACATGTAGCCCGATGCGCCGTACACCAGATTGCCAATCTTCGCGCCCTGCTCGTCGTTGGTGAACAGCCCGCGCACCTCGAACACCAGCAGCGCGCCGTCCTCGTACTCAAAGGTCGCCACCTGCGTGTTGGGCGTCTCGCCCTGATCTTCGTAGCCGTAGCGCCCGCCGACCGAGTGCACCTTGATCGGATAGCGCTTGTTCAGAAACCACCGGGCCACATCCACCTGATGCACGCCCTGATTGCCAATATCGCCGTTGCCGTAGTTCCAGAACCAGTGCCAGTTGTAATGCACATAGTTCGGGTTGAAGGGGCGTCGGGTGGCGGGTCCCTGCCAGAGTTCCCAGTTCAGCCATGGCGGCGGGTCGGCGTCTTTCTGGACGCCGATGGGTCCCCGCGGCTTGTAGCACAGCCCACGCGACATGTAGACCCTGCCAATCTCGCCCGCCCACGCGCGCTGCACGGCAAGGCGCGTCACGGGGTCCGAGCGCGTCTGATGCCCGACCTGCACGATTCGGTTGTATTTGCGCGCCGCCTGAATCATCGCCTCGCCCTCTTCGAAGCTCCAGCAGGCGGGCTTTTCGACATACACATCCTTGCCCGCCTGACACGCCCAGATGGTCAGCAGCGCGTGCCAGTGGTTGGGCGTGGCGGTCGAGACGGCGTCCACCTCCTTATCTTCCAGCAGCTGGCGCAGATCGGTGTAGAGTTTGGGGCGTGTGCCTGTGCGCTGTTCGACCATCGCGCCTGCCTGTTGCAGCACGCGCTCGTCGACATCGCACAGGGCGACGATGCGCACGCCCTCGATTTCGCTGAAGTTGCGCATATGCGTTTTGCCCTGCCCGTTCAGCCCGACGATAGCGACGCCGATGGTATCATTCGGGCTGTGGCTCCAGCCGCGCAGCGCCGTTAGCCCTGCCGCCGCGCCGATTGCCATCCGCCCGGACCGTTCCAGAAATGCGCGCCGTGTGATGGGTTCCATAACTGTTCACCTGCCGCGTGTTCGATTCGCGGGTTCGGAGAAGATTCCTGTAGACGGAGCGCGCCGCGTGAACGCATGCAGGCGCCCCGTCAGCTTGGACATCACTCACTCCTCCTCCGCTTCGGTGTTTAGCGTCTCAACCTTCCACTGGTTGCCCTCTTTGCGCATCACTGCCGTGATAGGCTCGTACTGATTCAAGCCGTCCACGCTGCGTGGGTGTACCGTCAGCGTTGCCCGATTGCCCTCGATCTTGAACGCCTTGACCAGAAGCACGGTCTGCTCCACAGGGATAGATTTGCGCAGCACGCGAAGAATCGCCTCGCGTTCCGGGTGTACGCTGGGGAATATTTCGCGCGGCACCTCGCTCACCCTCGCCTGAAAGAGGCGATACAGGTACGCCAGCACATCGAGGCTCGCGGTTTCGTCTGGACAACGCACATAGGCAGGATTAACAATCCCTTTCACCTGCCATCGGTTGTCTTCTTTGTGCAACAGGGCGGCAAGTTCCGCCACATAGTTTTCGGCGGTGACCTCAACCCACGCCCAGTCTTCTCTCCATGCGATGTGCGTCACGGCGAAGGCGAGTTCGATATCGGATGGGAACCGCACATCCTCTCGCAGATAACGGAACCCCATGCGCAGGGGGTCTTCGTCGGGAAAACGCTTGACCGATTCGCGCAACGCCTGAAGAATCGCCTGGCGCTCATCTCGCTCGGAACGCACCGCACGGCTCGCCGGGGGAATCACGCGAACCGACGAAATCCTGTCCTCCCATCCTATCGCGTGCAGGTCTAGGACACTGCTGGTGAACTGTCGTGATTGTCCACCGAGATGGGGATGTTCATACACCTCTACGATATAGCCATCTGGCACCTCGAGCGAGGAGGCTTTATCGTTGAAGTTGAACCGCGACAGGTCAGTATAGAAGCCGCAGGCAGACGAATCGGGCAACTCGGTGAAGAGTTGCAGGGCGGAGCCTTTATGGTTTCTATCCGTCCACAACACGGGTCCGTAGCGCACACCTGAGGGGCGCTGCGTTACGCGCACCGAAGAGATACGATCCTCCCACCCCTCGTCGTGCAGATTTTCCCGGCAGTGTGCCAGAGAGAGCCGATTGCCACGATAGTCCGGGTGTTCATACACATCCAGCGCCCAGCCCACCGGAGGCAACCAGAAGGAAGAGGCGCGGTCGTTGAACCCGTTCACCGAAAGATTGCCGCGGTCATTCAGAACAGGCAAGCACAGCCCATCGTATCGCCTGTCTGCGTACAGCAGCGGATAGCCCGGCACCTGCGGGAAGTCGTCCATCGTCCACACCTTGACATAGATCCTGGCGCGGAGGTCTCCTTCTCCATCGCTCTGGATGAAGAACCCGCCTGGGATAGTCCAGACACGGCAACCAGAGGGGGCGCCATAACTGCCTGTGGCGGGGTCAAACTCAAAGGTGAGAGCTTTGCCCGCGCCGGGGCGGATGTCCATCTCCTCGTCTTTGTGGTCGGTGGGATCGCTCTCGAACATCCGAACCTCCAGACGCACGGGGCGGCGGTCCCACAGCGGTTTCATTACGCCCCATACGGTCAGGGGATTGCTGCTATCCACATATTCAGCTTCGGTGTAGGGATACTCTGTCTCGCCGTTTACGATGAACATCACCCAGTAGTCGCTGGTGCCGCCCACCTCTTCGTTGTTGACATCAAATACGCCCTCGCCGGTATCCAGATCCATCGCCTCGGGGATACGCACCCGAAGCCACTGAACCGAATCATAGTCTGGCAAGCACCCTGGCAGGAAATTGAGCGCCTGCTGAATGACAGGGGTGTCCAGAGGGGGTATCGATGCCACATCCGCATGCCGTACCTCACGGCGCGCCGCGTCCACTCGTTCCACTATGAGGAAACCGCCTCCCGATTTGGCTTCAAACATACCAGTCGCGATAGCGGCACAGTTGGCAAACCACTCGCTGCCCAGAAAGGGAAGACCATATAGCTGCTCCGTGACGCCGATACCGGGCACATTCGGCATATCGTCAGCGATGATATCTGTTTCGCTCCACCGTCGGGGCGTTTTCCATGCGCCGCCGTAGGTGCACAGCCAGCGTATCGTCCCTTCGTCGAAGCTGGTCAGCGTGTACAGATGCCCTCTATTGCCAGTGTATTGATAACTCAACAAGCTGTTCCACAGGTCCGCCCGTCGCAAATCGTCCACAATCCACTTGCGAATAAGACGCAACCACTGAAGCGATGCCCTGTATGCACAGCGATAGGCGGAATCAAAGTAGGGTCTCCCTGCATGGTCTTTATGCAGTGCGCCGTGTTCGATGCCGCCTGCCCCGTGCGTAAACAGCCCACGCCGTCCGTATACCATGCTTCCGCTAATTGCCCGGTCTAAAGCAGCGGGGGATAGGTCAAAATAGGTGGCGTCTTTGATTCCCGCGCGTCGAGGGATGTCCAGTTCTGTCCAGTTCGAGTGAGCGTAGAAATCCTGCACGATATGCAGGGTGATACCCACCGTCATCAGAATGCCCAGCTGATCGCCGGCGTTTGCCTTTTCCACAATTGACCGGTGGGTATTGTGGATCAGCTGACGCCAGTAGCGGTCAATTTGCTGACGGTCTTTTAAGGCATCGAAATGCAGGACTTCTATCAGTCGGCTGGAGTCGCCACAGAAGTCATCGTCGATAATCAGTTTTACCGCTCCCAGCGCGTCTCGCTGAAAGATATCGGTGTACGAGTTCGCCGCCAGCGCCACGCAGTACGCATCTCTGGAGAACCCCTCCCGTCGCATGGATTCCCGTATCAGGTCGTAGTGATAGCCCATCGAGAACCCCCAGCAGAGGCGAGGCAGTGCCAGCAGAAGAATCAGCGCTACGAGACCCACCCATCGGAGCGCAAACGGTTTCAGTAGCTTGTGGTTCATAAGATCCCTCCCAATTATACATAATTATACCCGACAACAATAAAAATCTGAAACGGCTCCTTCTGTTTTTACCCTCACTGGCATCCGAAGGGTGATTTTCCGGGCATTTTCGGTTTGCCCCTTGACATCCGCGCCGAAAGTGTGCTATAATAGGGGTGCTTGGAAACGCTTCCATAACCAGAGAGGGTAGTTTCGAACTTATGCAGGGATGCATTTTAGAAGCGCTTCCATAGCAGGCGATGGAGTCTGCAACGATGCGAGGCAAACCGACGCTACGCGATGTGGCAGAGCGCGCCGGATGTTCGATTACCACTGTCTCGAACATTCTGCAGGGACGCAGCCATCTGTACCGCGAGGATATGGTGCATCAGGTGATGCGCGCGGCGCAGGAGCTGGGCTACCGCCCGAACTCTATCGCGCGCAGCCTGGCTCGACGGCGTACCGCTACGATTGGGGTGGCGCTGGACCCGCAGCATGCCCGCCTGACCCATAACCTCTATGCGCACGATGTGCTGGACGGCATCCTGGCGTTTCTGGAGCCGCGCGACTACGACATCCGCCTCATTACCCCGCGCACGAGCGACCCCGCCGCGGTCTGGCGACGGATTGACAACGGCTCCATCGATGGCGTGGTGCTGATTGCGCCTGTGATGGGGTCGCCGCTGCTGGAATGGCGCCACTATTCGAGCCTGCCCGCGGTCGTGGTGGGCAGCACACTGCCTGAGGAGTATCGCCTGTCGCACATCGACATCGACAACACGAGCGCGATGACGATGCTGGTCGAATGGGTCATCCAGCAGGGGCATCGCGCGATTGGGTACATCAAGGGGCACCCGCTGCACTGGAGCGCGCATCAGCGCGAGCAGGCGTTTCGACGAGTCCTCGAGCGCTATGGCGTCCCCATCCGCGAGGAGTGGGTGCTGCAGGGCGACTACGGTCCCGAATCGGGAGCGCGCGCGGCGGAACAGCTCCTGCGCCAGTCCGAACTGCCAACGGTCGTGATGGCAGCAAACGACGACATGGCGATAGGCTTCCTGCAACAGTGTCGCACGCTGGAGATTGCTGTGCCCGATCAAATCTCCGTCACGGGCTTCGACGACTCGTCGTGGGCGGAGCGCATGGGCATCCCTCTCACCACCATTCGCCACGACCGCTACCAGGTGGGCTACCTTGCGGCGCAGCAACTCCTGCACCAGATTGAGACGGGCGACACGCGCCCGCAACGCGTCCTTATCAACGGCGCGCTGGTGGTGCGCCACAGTGTGGCGTCTGCGTATGCCCTCGCATCCCCAGCGACTCTCCAGCATGCATTCTCAACCGAAGGAGGTTCAAAACAATGAAGCGAACACTCGTATCCCTACTGGCGGCGATTACGCTGCTCAGCACGGCGTATGTGCAAACGCGCGATGAGTTCAACGGCGGCTTTAGCCTGCAGTGGAGCTGGAAGCTTCCCGACAACGACCCGTTCTGTACCCTGTTCGATAACGCCGTTTCGTTCGGCGGCAGTTCGATGACCATCGCAACGCGCGACGGCGGGATGTTTGGCGGATTCAACTCACACAAAAATGTACCCACCCTGCGCGTCAGCGGCGACATCCCCGAAGAGTGGTACATCGAGACTCTCTTCCGCACCGATTGGAGTACCGTACCAGTCAACAACTACACTCAGGCGGGCATCCTCATTACGACAGGCGCACAAAACTACTTCCAGGCGCTGATTACGCGCAACGCAACCGACCAGACCGACACCGTCAATGGCTCGACGAACTCAGAGCAGGGCGATACCTTCTCGTGGGGCGAGCGCGTAACGAACCCCTGGACGCCCGACAGCAACTGGATGGGCGTGCGAATTGCCCGCGTAGGCGGCGAAGACCCGCATATCGTCGTGCAGTTCCGCAACTCCAGCACCAACGGCTGGGTTGAATACGATGGCTTCAACGGCGGGCGCTACTACCCCGATAGCGGCTTCTATCAGCACATCATGAACATGTTGTCGCAGGGCGCGCGGATAGGCGTCTACACAGACAACGCCTGCGGATGTGGGTTGGCGCAACCGTTCGAGTTCGATTACTTCGAGACGAACCTGCCAATCCTGCCTGTGGGCGATGTCGACGCCAACGCGATTGTGGACGATGCGGACCTGCTGGCGGTGCTGTTTGCGTTTGGCAGCAGCGGCGACTGCCTCGATGAAGATGTGAACGGCGACGGCATGGTGGACGACGCCGATCTGCTGGCGGTGCTGTTCAACTTCGGCGCGGGCAGCTAACCATACACGGGGCGCGGCAGTGCAACGCGCCCCATTCGCACAACCGATGGAGGGTTCTATGATGAAGCGCAACGGTTTTACACTGATTGAACTGCTGGTGGTGATTGCGATTATCGCGATACTGGCGGCGATTCTATTCCCGGTGTTTGCGCAGGCGCGCGAGAAGGCGCGTCAGACCCAGTGCGCCTCCAACGCGCGACAGGTCGGGCTGGCGACGAATATGTACCTGCAGGATTACGACGAGACCTTCCCGATTGGCTACCTGAATGCGTTCAGCACGCTGGGGCGCGAGATTATCTGGCACTTCCTGATTTCGCCGTACATGGGCGAGGGCAGGTTCGAAACCTACGCGGACGGCGCGAACGGTCAGCGTCCCGCGCCGCAGGTGCGCAGCTGCCCGTCGGCGACCTATCGCAACGCGCTGGCGTACAGCATGAGCGAGCGCATCGGCGGCAACGGCACCGTGCTGAGCGCGAACAATGTCCGCTGGCAGTGTTCCAACAACCTGAACCCCTGTACGCCTGCGCCGCTGGCGCTGTTGACGCACCCGGCGGAGACCATCGTGTACGGCGACGGTACGCAGAATCAGGAGTGGTCGGGCAACTGCGGCGCGCTCTACTGGTGGACGCCCGGACTGATTAACGGCTGGGGCGGGCAGCCCGCGCGCACCGACGCCGAGTGGGATCGCATCGACCGCGACTTCAACGGGCTGGGCGCGAACCTGAACGCCGCCTTCCAGGTGCGCTACCGACACGGCGGCAAGGTCGCTGTGCTGGTCTGGGCGGATGGACATGTGAAAGCCATGCGGCGCGGCGCCGTCAAAGTCCCGTGGCACTGGCAACTCGGCGGCGACAACCCCGACGAGAACAACCCGAACATCCGATGAACGCGATGCAATACTCTCGAACCATCAGCTTCTCAGGCTACACCTGGCGCGTCAAGCGGCACACGACGCCCGTCGGACCGGGACCAAACTACTTCTCGGACGCGGAGTGCAATGTGTGGCTGGACGCGCGCGGGCGACTGCACATGAAAATCACGCGCACGGGCAGCCGCTGGGACTGCGCCGAGGTCATCTGCACACGCTCGCTGGGCTACGGAACCTATTGCTTCTACCTCGACAGCGAGGTGCACAACCTCGACCCGAAGATTGTGCTGGGGCTGTTCACCTGGAGCGACACGCGCGACTTCGGCTATCGCGAAATCGACATCGAGTTCGCGCGGTTTCAGGGACCTGCGGGACCGAACGGCTACTACACTATCCGCCCGCACGATTCGGGACATCCCCAGCACACCTTCCAGTGGCCCGCGAACATCCGCCAGTCGGTACACTGGTTCCGCTGGGAGCCGGGACGGCTCTATTTCCGCAGTGTGCGGGGGCATCGTCCGCAGCCGTCCAGCGCGAGCGCCATTGTCGCCGAGTGGACGTACACAGGCAGCTTCGTGCCGCCGCCCGGCGACGAGAACCCGCGCATCAACCTGTGGCTGCTGGGCGGCGAGCCGCCTACCAACGGGCGCGAGGTGGAGGTGATTATCAGCCGCTTCGAGTACCAGCCTTTGTAAATGATGCGGACCCTCTGGAGCCTGACGCTGGTGATACTGACGATTGGCGGGCGCGTCTGCGCTCAGCCCCTGATGGACGACTTTCTGGGCGGATTGGACCCCCAGAACCGCTGGAGCTGGGTCGTTGCGGGGAACGCGCCCGCCAACACGCTCGACTCGACGCGAGTGAGTTTCACCGCCGAGCATCTGCAAATCACCGCGCAGGCGGGCGCGCTGTATCAGAGTGTGAACAACCTGCGCAATCTGCCGAGCGTGTCGGTTCCTGCGCTGCGCGGCGCGTGGGTGATAGAAGCGCGCGTGCGCCTGACGCGCAACGGGTCGTCGGGCGGCTACCTGCAGGCGGGGCTTGTTGTTTTTCGCGACGCCGACCATTACTTCAACCTGCACCTGGTCTACCTGCCCGACCAGAGCTATCAGCTTTCGGTCAGCGGCGGGCACGAGTGGAACGGCGTCTATCAGTGGGCAGGGCTGAGCGGCGTGGTGTGGAGCCCCAGCGCAGGCGATACAGCGCGCCTGATGATTCGCTACGAACCCGACACGGGGCTGGCGCGCTTCTATTATGACCGCGAGGACGGCGCGCACTGGCGCGAGTGCACGGGTTCGCCTCGCCCACTGAGCGATTTCCCTGCTCTGCAGACTGTGGCGCAACTGGGCGGGCAGGTCGGGCTGTATGTCGATCTGGGCGGCGGTGGGGGCAGCCCTGCGCCTGTCGCCAGCTTCGATTACCTCACGATTCTCAGCGACTATCATCCCGCCGATGTCACCTGCGACGGTATCGTGGACGACGCCGACCTGCTGCAGGTACTCTTCCACTTCGGCGCACAGCGTTGCAATCATCCCGCCGACATCACTCGCGACGGTATCGTGGACGACGCCGACCTGCTGCAGGTACTCTTCCACTTCGGCGCACGCTAATCAGGTACAATTCAACGCACAGGAGGCGTTTTGCATGCAGGCGCTAACCGAGGCGTTGAGCTTTGACGATGTGTTGCTGCTGCCCAACCACTCAGAAACGCTTCCCCACGAGGTGGATGTAAGCACGACGCTGGTGGGGAACATTCGTTTGCGAATCCCGATCGTCAGTTCTCCGATGGACACCGTAACCGAGGCGCGGATGGCGATTGCGCTGGCGCGGGAGGGGGGCGTCGGCGTGATTCACCGCAATATGCCCATCGAGAAACAGGCGCTGGAAGTCGATCGCGTCAAGCGCAGCGAACACGGGGTCATCTGGGACCCGATTTACCTGTCGCCCAACCACACGGTGCGCGACGCGCTGGCGCTGATGGAGCGCTATCACATCTCGGGCGTGCCCATCACCGACGAGGCAGGCTATCTGGTGGGCATCCTGACCAACCGCGACATCCGATTCGAGACCAACTTCGACCGCCCCATCCACGAGGTGATGACCCACGAGAACCTGATTACCGCGCCTGTGGGCACGAGCCTGGAGGAAGCCGAGAAAATCCTGCAGAAGCACAAAATCGAGAAGCTGCCCATCGTGGACGGGCAGGGCAAACTGCGCGGGCTGATTACCATCAAAGACCTGCTGAAGATTCGGCAGCACCCGAACGCGACAAAGGACGATAAAGGACGACTGGTGGTTGGCGCGGCAATCGGACCAATGCGTGAGCCTGTGGAGCGGGCGCGCGCGCTGGCGGACGCGGGCGTGGATTTCATCGTCATCGACTCGGCGCACGGGCACTCGCAGGGGGTGTTGCAGGCGGTGCGCCTCGTCAAGCGCGCCTTGCCTGAGCTGCTGGTGATTGCGGGCAATGTCGCCACGCGGGAGGGCGTGCGGGCGCTGGCGGAGGCGGGCGCGGACGCCATTCGAGTCGGGCTGGGCGCAGGCTCCATCTGCACCACGCGCGTGGTGGCGGGCGTCGGCGTGCCACAACTCTACGCGGTCATGGAGTGCGCCGCCGAAGCCCAGAAGTGGAACCTGCCCATCATCGCCGACGGCGGCATCCGCTATTCAGGCGACATTGTGAAGGCGCTGGCGGCGGGCGCAAACACCGTGATGCTGGGCAACCTGCTGGCAGGCTGCGAGGAGTCGCCCGGCGAGATCGAAATCTTCCGCAATCGCGCCTACAAGGTCTATCGCGGGATGGGGTCGGTCGCCGCGATGCGTCAGGGCTCCAGCGACCGCTACTATCAGGTGGACGCACGCAAAATCGTGCCCGAAGGCGTCGAGGGGCGCGTGCCCTACCGCGGACCGCTTGCGGAGACGATTCATCAGCTGGTGGGCGGGCTACGCTCCGGGATGGGCTATGTGGGCGCGCGCACCCTGCAGGAGCTGCGCGAGAAGGCGCGGTTCGTGCGCATCACGAACTCCGGGCTGCGTGAGAGCCATCCGCACAGCGTCTCCATCACGCGCGAACCGCCGAACTACTGGACGGGAGGCGAGGAGTGAGACGCGCGCAGGGCTTTGAGGGCGTCTGGTCGGGCGCGCTGGAAGTGGGCGGACAGCGACTACGAATCGTGTTTCGCCTACAACGCGACGCCGCGGGCAAGTGGCAGGGCGTCATCGACAGCCCCGATCAGGGCGCAGCGGGCATCCCCATCAGCGAGATTACCGTCGAGGGCGACACGCTCCGCATCCGCTCAGAGGCAGTGGGGGGCGAGTTTTCGGGCGAGTTGTCGGCGGACGGCAGGCAGCTTACGGGCGTCTGGAAGCAGGGCGGACAGGAGCTGCGGCTTGTGCTGACGCGCGGCGAGCCGCCTGCCCCGAAACGCCCGCAGGAGCCGAAGCCGCCGTTCCCCTACCGCACGGAGGAAGTGCGCATCCCGCAGCGTAAAGGGCGGTTCGAACTCGCAGGCGCGCTCACCCTGCCCGAAGGCAAGCCGCCGTTCCCCGCGATTGTGTTTTTCACGGGGTCCGGCGCACAGAACCGCGACGAGGAGATTTTCGGGCACAAACCGTTTCTGGTGCTGGCGGACTACCTGACCCGCGCGGGGTATGCGACCCTGCGGATGGACGATCGCGGCGTGGGCGGCTCTGGCGGCGAGATGCGCACGGCGACCACGCTCGACTTCGCGGAAGACTTGCTGGCGGGCGTGCGCTACCTGCAGACGCGACGGGAGATTGACCGCAAACGCATCGGCGTGCTGGGACACAGCGAGGGCGCGCTGGTAGGCGCCATCGCCGCTTCGAAAGCGCCGCGCGAGATTGCCTTCCTGATTATGCTGGCGGGTACGGGCGTGCCCGGCGAGCAGATTCTCTATCGCCAGGCGGAGCTGATCAGCCGCAAATCCGGGATTGCCGAGTCGCTCATCGAGCGCAATCGTGCGCTGCAGCAGCGGGTGTTCGAAGTTCTCAAGCGCGAGCGCGACGATACGAAAGCGCAGGAAGCCATCTACGAGGCGATGGTGCAGTCGCTGGGCGCAGGCGTGAACCTGCCCGAAAGCCAGAAGAGCGCGCTCCGCGCGCAGGCGGCGAGCTACGCCTCGCCATGGTTCCGTACTTTCGTGACGCTTGACCCAGCACCCTACCTGCGCAAGGTGCGCTGTCCTGTGCTTGCGCTCAACGGCGAGCTGGATTTGCAGGTAGACCCTGAGCAGAACCTGCCCGTTATTGAGCGCGCCCTGCGCGAGGGCGGCAACAAGCGATTCACAGTGCGTCGCCTGCCCGGGCTCAACCACCTCTTCCAGAAGGCGAAAACGGGGTTGATTACCGAGTACGCCCAAATCGAAGAGACTTTCAATCCCGACGCGCTGGAGACGATTCGCAAGTGGCTGGATGAAACGGTGAAAGGCGCAAAATAGGGGAATGGTGACCCCAGGGGGATTCGAACCCCCGTCCTCCTGGCTGAAAACCAGGCGTCCTGGACCGCTAGACCATGGGGCCAGCCGCTACAAGTATACCCCAGCGCGGAAGCGAAATGCAAGCCTTTGCAAGAATTAGCCTTGCTGGGACTGCCCCAGCTGCTGCGCAAAGTTTTCAAGGCTCCCTGCGGCAACGGCAAGCGAATACAGCGCTTTCAGCGTCTCGGTGTCCCGAATAGCGCGCAGCTGAACCTCCAGCGATTCGGGAATCTCGCCGTACAGCGTCTGCAGGAGGCGGATTAAGCCGTCCTGTAAGCCCTGTTCGCGCCCTTGCAGCAAACCATCTTGCACGCCCTTCTCCCAGCCTTCGCGCAGCGCCTTGCGCTCCAGCACAGACAGGTATGGCGTGCCCTGCTCGCGCTTCACCTCTTCCAGCAGCTCCTCGTAGCGCTCCTCGAACACATCTGGCAGTACCATAACCCACTCCAGTAAGCGAATCAGGTGTCCAATCTGCTCTTGAGTTTATGGCGACAGGCGCAGGTTGTCCGCCAGATACCACCCGCCCATCAGCGCAAGGAACAGCATGTTGCCGCCGAACAGCATGGTATAGAGCATGTCGTGCGGGTAGAGCAGGGCGAATCCCAGCGTGAGCGCGCCGCCGACGCCGAACACACGCGCCACCGACTGGCTCAGCCCGCCCTGCGTGAGCGCGAGCAGCGTATACAGCAGCACCGCCAGCGGGAAACAGAGCGCGCTCAGCCCGATCAGCGCGCCTCCCGCCGAAATCTGACCCCCACGCCGACGCCACGGGAACGCATCGCCAATCGGCGCGACCCAGCGACTGATTGCCATCAGGAACCCTGTTAGGAATCCTGCCAGTATCAGGTACACCAGCAGGTTCACGCTCCACCCCAGCGCCAGCGGGTTGCCCGGTATGGTGTGCGCCAGCGTCAGCAAAAACAGCACTGCGCCCCAGCCCAGCGCCTGCGCGGCGTAGAGTTTCCATTCGGGGGGTAGCTTGAGCGCGGGCAGATTGCGCAGCAGGGGCGACGGCGGCGATGCGGACGGCGTCTGTGTGCGCGCCAGTGTCGCGTCCAGCTTGCGCTGCAAATCGGGGTTGTTGGGGTCTAACTGGATGGCGTAGGTGTAGGCGCTCAGCGCGGCGTCGTAGTGTCCCTGCGTGCGGTACACATCGCCGATAATTTCGTGCCCTTTGGGATGGCGCGGGGCGAGGCGCGTCGCCTGCTTCGCCCAGTAGAGCGCGTCCTGCATGCGCCCCTGCAGGAAGGCGCGCTCCGCCTGCAGAATCGCGCGGCGCAGCTCGTCGCTGGCGGGGGCGCGTGGCTGGCTCGGCGCGGCGGGGCGCGAGGGTTGCGTGCGCGGCTGATTGTAGCGCGCGCTCGGCGGCTCGCCCAACTGCAATCGCAGCAGCGCATCGTAGTGCCGCCGACGCTCGGGATCCGACAGCACCTGATACGCCTCCTGAATGCGCAGGAACCGCTCCTTCGCCAGCGGCGACGGGTTCACATCCGGGTGATACTGGCGCACCAGCTCGCGATAGCGCCGCCGTACCGCCTCCTGCGTCGCGTGCATCGATAGCCCCAGCACCTCGTAATGGTTCTGCATGGCTCAGGGTTCGCCCGCCGCGTTGAAAATCGCGCCAAAATAGCCTGAGTAAAACTGGATCAGAATGATTGCCACATAGATCGCCACGCCGATATAGACCGCCACGCCCAGAATGTAGCCCGCCTGTCGCGAACGGAGTTTGCCCTCCTCCTCGTAATACTCGGCGACCTTGTCCATCATGAAGCCCAGCTCGCCCGTGTTCTCGCCCGTGGCGACCATATCCATCACCATCGGCGGGAAGACGCCCGTGCTGAGAAAGGTTTGCGTGATGCTCTGCCCTGACTCCAGTTTCGAGCCTGCGGGCTGGATGCGGCTGCGCAGGTACTCGTTGCCGGTGGCGTCGGCGGCGTAGCGGATGGCTTGCGAGAGGGGCAGTCCCGCGCCATAGAGCGCGCTCAGCGCACGGGCGAACCGCGCCAGCGCCAGCTGACGCACGGTGAACCCAATCCATGGCAGGCTCACCGTGAACAGTCCCCAGCCCCAGCGGAACCCCTGCGCCTGCATCGCCAGCCGAAACACTGCCCAAACAGCGAAAATCGCCAGCAGGATCTTCGCGAAGGTGAGCGCGATGCCCATCAACGCTTGACTCACGGGCGCGCCCCCCTGCGCCCCCACCAGGGTAATCAGCGCGGGAATCAGTTGCGGAATCACAATGGCGAAAAACAGCACGAGTTTAGGGTAGAAGGTCACGCGGCTCAGCAGGCGGCGCAGTTCCAGCTCGTTCTCCAGATACTCGGCGATTTTGCGCAGGATGGCTTCCAGCGCGCCGCTGGTCTCGCCCACGCGAATCATGGCGCGGATAATCGGCGAGAAGACGGCGGGGTGCTTGTCGAAGGCGTCGGCGAGGCGCTCGCCTGCGAGAATCGAGTCGCGAATCTCGTGGAGGGTGCGACGCAGGCGCGCGTTGCCCCCACGCTGATTGCCCAGCGTCTCCAGCGACTGATACATCGGCACGCCCGCCGCCAGCATCGTCGCGAACTGTCGGAAGAAGAGCGCCAGCGTCTTGAGGGGTACGCCGCCGAACAGGGGCTGCCAGACGCTCTGGCGCGCGGCGTGTATCGGCGTGGTCGGCTCTGGCTCGGCGTACAGCTCCAGCAGCCAGTAGCCCTGCTGGCGCACAGCGTCGGTCGCCTCCAGGCGCGTGCGCGCCTGTACCGTGCCGCGCACTTCACGCCCCTCAGGCGTCTGCGCAACATAGCGGAAAATGGGCATTACGCAAATTATACCAAACTGCCTCAAAATAGCCCCTCCTGGCAGGAATCGGCACGGCTGGGTAATATTCTAAGATGGAGGGTTTGTGATGTATCGGCTTTCTGGGGTTCTTGGGTTCCTGTTGCTGCTCGCATGCGCGTTCGGCGACGACGCTGCGACGCGCTTCGAACAGGCGATTCAGCGGCACGGCGGCGACGCCTATCGCGCCCTCGCCGCGCGCGGCGTCAAAATCGACTACGACATCACCAGCGAGTACGGCGGGAAAAGCGCGGCGAAACGCACCCTGCACATCAAGGGCACAAAACGGCTCACCGAAATCCGCTACGGCGACGACGAGTTCATCACGGGCTTCGACGGCGCCAAAGGCTGGCGCAAAAACGAGTACCTCAGCTCCAGCATCGCGCAGGAAGATGAGTTCGCCATCAAGGACACGCTCTACACGCACTTCGTGCTGATTCCGCAGTGGCTGTCTGTGGGAACGCTGGTCGGCGGCGAGCAGAGCCAGCTGCCCGATGGACGCCCCGCCTACCGAATCACCGTGCAATTCCCTGAACCCGACCACCAGCGGAGCCTGCCCAAAAAGCCCGACAACAAACTGCACTGCTTCCTCAACGAGCAGAACCAGATTGTCGGCATGGAGTACCAGGAGGTGGACTACGAGACAGACAAAGTCAGCCGTGTGGGGGTGGTCTATCACGGGCAGCGTGCTGTGCCCACCCCGCAGGGCGAGGTGCAGATGCCCCTCGAAACGCGCATGTATGTGGACGGCAGGCATGTGGCGACCTATGTGATGACCGCCGTCGATGCGCAGACCGAGCTTGCCGACACACTCTTCCAGCGACCGCCGCATGGAACCTCGCCTGCTGTGCGCGACAACCTGCCCGTCAAAGTGCCCTTCAAGTTCAGCACCAACTCGCTCTATGTGCAGGTCTGGCTGAACGGCAAGGGTCCCTACTGGATTATCTACGACACGGGCGCCTCCAGCACATGGATCGACGACTCCATCGTGAAGGAGGCAGGGCTGGAGAAGATCCCCAACAGCGACTACTGGGCGACGATGGTGTACGGGGCGTTCCCGTCCTATCGCGTGCGGGTCAAGAGTCTCAAGGTGGGCGAGGCGGAAGTGCGCGATATTGTGATTAGTGGGGGCGCGGTGTGGCGCACGCCTCTGGGCAACGACGCCATCGAGGGCAAGCGCGTGATTGGACTGCTGGGGCGCGAGACCATCGCCGCGTTCCAGACGACCGTCAACTTCGCCGAGCGCACCATCACCTTCGAGCCACACGACGCCCCGATGCCCGACGGCGTGGTCATTCCCTTCGAGATGGCGGGCGACCACATCATGGTCACGATGACCGTCGGGCAAAAGGAGCAGCCCATCCGCATGATTGTGGACACGGGCGCGTCCACGAACTTGCTGCCGCCCACCTACCAACACGACAAGAGCGACGGACCCGCGATGACCATCGAGCAGTGGTACAAGCGGCTGGGTGAGTTTTTTGAAGGCGACGAGTATAACTTTTTCACGGGCGACCTGCGCGTGTACCGAATCAACCGCATGCGGCTGGGTCCCCTGCAGTTCAACTCGGTGTACGCCTACCACAAGCTCTCGGAGAATGCGCGTTCCGATTCGGTGACCGCGCTGATGACGCGCCACGGGCTGCTGGGCGTGCCGATTATGCGTCATTACAAGGTGACCTACAACTACTTCCGTGAAACGATGGTGTGGCAGCCGAACACGGAGTCGGAGCGCGCCGCCGACAACGCGGGCTACGGCGTCTGGTGGCGCAAGCAGGGCAAGGACCTCATCGTGCGCTGGGTGATGCCCATGTCCGACGCGGACATAGCGGGCGTCAAAGCAGGCGACAAAATCGTGCTGATTGACGGGCAGTCGCCCGTTAGCTGGAGCGAGAAGCAGCTCGTGGAGCGGCTCTCCTACACGCGCGTGGGACGCCCGCTCAAACTCACCGTCGAGCGGGGGGGCAAACGGCTGGAGTTCACCCTCACGGCGAGCAACTACGAGCTGTAGGCGGTCTCATACCGATCGGCGGCTCATAGTTCGTAAAGCAGTAATTTATGGAGTGCGGAAGCGGAGCTTCCGCGACGCTGAAGCTCCCGCTTCCGCACTCCATAGTCGCGGGGCGCGGGCAACAAGCGCATCTCTGCAGGTGTGTGCGAGGCAATTAACGAACTCTGACAGCGCAGTTGGTATCAGACGCCATACCCCTGCGGGTGCGTTCGGAACCAGCGGTAGGCGTGTTCGATCATGGTCTCCAGCGCGGGGTAGCGCGGCTGCCAGCCAAGCTCGCGCTTCGCTTTCTCGGACGAGGCGACCAGCCGCGCAGGATCGCCCGCGCGACGCGGCGCGTACACCGTCGGAATCGGCTTGCCGACCACCTGCTCCGCCGCGCGAATCACCTCCAGCACTGAGTATCCCTGCCCGTTGCCGAGATTGTACACACTGCTGGGCGCGCCCGCCCGCAACTGCTGCAGCGCGAGATAGTGCGCCTCGCACAAATCCCACACATGCACATAATCCCGAATGCAGGAGCCGTCAGGTGTGTCGTAATCCGCGCCGAACACCGCAATGGATTCGCGTTTGCCCAGCGCCGCAAACAGCGTGAGCGGAATGAGATGCTCTTCGGGGCGGTGGTCTTCGCCCAGCTCGCCCTCGGGGTCGGCGCCCGCCGCGTTGAAATAGCGGAGCGCCATCGAGCGAATCCCATACGCCTGCCCGTACCAGTGGAGCATGCCCTCCATCACGCGCTTCGTCTCGCCGTAGGTGTTCGTGGGCGCGAGGCGATGCGTCTCGGGGATGGGAACCTGTTCAGGCTCGCCGTACACCGCCGCCGTTGAGGAGAAGATTATCTGCGACACGCCCGCGAGGCGCATCGCCTCCATCAGGCGCAGACAACCCAGCACATTGTTGTCGTAATACTTCGCAGGGTCGCGCATCGACTCGCCCGCAAAGATATACGCGGCGAAATGCAGCACGCACTCAATCGGATACTTGCGGAACACGCCGAGCAGGGTCTCCATGTCGCGCAGGTCGCCCTGCTCGAGGACGCCGCCCGCGAGCGCGCCGCGATGCCCCGTTGCGAAATTATCGAAAACAACGACCGACTCGCCTTTGTGCAGCAGGTACTTCACCATATGCGAGCCGATGTAGCCCGCGCCGCCAATCACCAGGAGCATACACACCAATTGTACCGTGCGGCAGGAAATTTTTCACAAAACGCATATATTCCCTCTGGAGGCGCAACGATGGTGTTCAAGAGTCCTTATGCAGATGTGGCGATACCCGAAGTGGGGGTCGCGCAGATGGTCTACCAGCATGCGTTGGAATACGGCGACAAGCCCGCGATGATCGACGGGCACACGGGGCGCACGCTCACCTATGCGCAGCTCTATGGGGGTGTGCGGCGCGTGGCGGGCAATCTGGCGAAGCGCGGGCTGCGCAAGGGCGAGGTGGTCGGCATTTACAGTCCGAACCTGCCCGAATATCCGCTGGCGTATCACGGCGTCGCGCTGGCAGGCGGCATGGTCACGACGGCGAACCCGCTCTATACCGCCGACGAGCTGGCGTATCAGCTGCGCGATTCGGGCGCGAAGTTCCTGATTACGGTCGGTCCGCTGCTGGAGAAAGCCATCCCTGCGGCGCAGCAGGCGGGCGTGCAGGAGGTGTTCGTGATAGGCGAGGGCGAAGGCGCGACGCCCTTCACCGCGCTGCTCGCCGACGCCGAGCCACCCGAAGTCGCGCTCAATCCCGCCGAGGACCTGGTGGTGCTGCCCTATTCCAGCGGCACGACGGGCTTGCCCAAGGGCGTGATGCTCACCCATCGCAACCTCGTCGCCAACATGGTGCAGACGCTGGCGTCGGGCGTGAACCTCCAGCGCGACGAGCGCGTGATTGGCGTGTTGCCCTTCTATCATATCTACGGGATGCTGGTGATATTGAACCTGTGCCTGTATAAAGGGATGACCATCGTCACGATGGCGCGGTTCGATCTGGAGCAGTTCCTCAAGATTCTGCAGGACTACCAGATTACGCGAGCGAACATCGTGCCGCCGATTATCCTCGCGCTGGCGAAGCACCCGATTGTGGACAACTATGACCTCTCGCACCTGAAAATTATCATGTCGGGCGCGGCGCCGCTGAGCGCGGAGCTGGCGCAGGCGTGCGCCGAACGGCTCGGCTGTATCGTGTTGCAGGGCTACGGGCTGACCGAGACCAGCCCCGTGACGCATGTGAACCCCGAAGACCCCGCGCGCATCAAGCTCGGCTCGGCGGGTGTGCCCATCGCCAACACCGAGTGCGCGATTGTCAGCCTGGAGACGGGCAACCCTCTCGGCGTGCGCGAGGAGGGCGAAATCTGGATTCGCGGACCGCAGGTGATGAAGGGCTACCTCAACAATCCCGACGCGACGGCGCAGACGCTCACGCCCGACGGCTGGCTGCGCACGGGCGATGTCGGCTATGTGGACGAAGACGGCTACTTCTACATCGTCGACCGCGTGAAAGAGATGATTAAATACAAGGGGCTGCAGATTGCCCCCGCGGAGCTGGAGGCGGTGCTGCTGACGCATCCAGCGGTTGCGGACGCGGCGGTTATTCCCAGCCCTGACCCCGAAGCGGGGGAGGTGCCCAAAGCGTTCGTGGTGCTGAAGGGCGCGGCGACCGCCGAGGAGCTGATGGACTATGTGAGCGCGCGCGTCGCCCCGTTCAAAAAAATCCGACGCATCGAGTTCGTGGAGCAAATCCCCAAATCGCCCTCGGGCAAAATCCTGCGCCGCATGCTGGTGCAGCAGGAACGCGAGCGCGCCTCATAGGGTATCATAGGCGTGTGGGGCGCGTCGGGATACGGATGCGCCCCGATGATTTACGCTTTACGAGGCGCCCTATGTTTAGAAAGGCAGGCTTGCTGGCAGGAATTGGAGCGACCCTTGGGTGCGCGCTGGCGCAAATCCAAATGACGCCCTACCAGGATCGGGAACCGAACGACAGTCTGACCGCGCCCCAGGTTATCGACGCGCCTGTGAACGGGGCGAAGGGGTTTGTCGTCTGGGACGCGACCCTGCTGCCCGTCGGCGACCGCGATTTTTATCGGTTCGAGGTCGCACAGGCAGGAGCCTACGCGCTACGGGTAGATACGAATCTCGATACCGTGCTGCGCCTCTACGACGCCAGCGGCGCACTGATTGCCGAAAACGACAACGACGGCAACCCCGACACGCCTCTGAACCGACTCGCGTCGGGCGTCACGGTGAACCTCGGCGTGGGGACTTACACTGTGGAAGTCGCTTATTACTTCAATTTGGGGCGGGCGCGCTATGCTCTGCGTGTCTTTCCCGGAACAACTGCGCCCGACTACGACCCCACCGAGCCGAACGACACGGACGCGCAAGCCATTAATCTGGGGCGGCTTTCGGGCGGCGAGCTAATCACGCCGGGATTTCGCTTCCTGAGCTACGGCGGCGGCGATGTCGATGTGTACCGCTTCGATCTGGACAACACGGGGCAGACGCTGACCATCCGCACGCAGACCTATGTGGACACTGTCATGCGCGTCGTCGCGCCCAACGGACAGGTCTACGAAAGCGACGAGTCGGAATGGGATTCCATGAATCCGGGCGCGTCGGAGGTGCAGATTCCGCTCGCGCCGCGCGGAACTTACTATGTGTTCGTGCGCGGCTATGCGTCATGGGGCGGCTACTATCGTCTGCGTGTGAGCGCGCCGTTGCCGACCGAGATTGTGCTGCAAAGCGCGAACGCCGAGTTTCGCCTGCGCGACCTTGCGGGTAGCCCCACACGGTTCCCCTTCAATAACGCTGACTGGCTCCATCACGGCGCCGATCACTTTTACGCGATGGGCTGGTGGTATCGAGTGCAGGAGACCCATACACGCGAGCGAGCCATCAGCAACTTTTACTACTACGACCAGGCGACGCCCGACCATGTGGTGATGGCGTACATGGAAGAGGGACTGATCCTCGCCGTACAGTACGAACTCCGCGCGACCGCTGACGGCGGGAGCGTGCTGTACGCCGATGTGTTGACGATTAACTTCCAGTTTACGCCCCGCGTCATCCATCTGTACCACTACGCCGATGTCGACCTGAGCGGCGCGACAACCAATCAGGCAAATGGAGATTCAGGACAGATTCGCGTGGAGACCAGCAACGACGCATGCCGCTTCGCCGCGCTCAGCCCGCATGCCCACTGGCAGGTGGCGGCGCATCCGCAGATTATCGACCGCTTAACAGACACGGTTGCTGATAATCTTGCGGACGGCGAATTGCCGTTTGAGGGCGACTTCACGGGCGCGTATCAGTGGACGCTGGAGTTGCAACCGTTCGCCTCTGCAACGGTGCGTGTCGCCTATGCGCTCAACACCGCGCAGTCGCTTCTGCGCGCGGATGTGAATCGCAACGGCTGTGTGGACGACGCCGATCTGCTGCAGGTGCTGTTCGACTTCGGGCGTACAGCGTTCATGCTCGGCTCGGATGTCAACGGCGACGGCGTGGTGGACGACGCTGACCTGCTGGAGGTGTTGTTCCAGTTCGGCGCGGGTTGCTGATAGGGTATCCTATAGGCGCGACGCAGGCAATGTCGCCACAGAATCTGGAGGCAACGATGAGCGATAAAGAGATTATTCCCTATCGTCCGGGCTTGGAAGGCGTGACGGCGGGCATTAGCGCGATTTCGGATGTGATTGCCGCCGAGAACCGACTGATTTATCGCGGCTATGATATTCGCGACCTGGCGCAGCACTGCGCGTTCGAGGAAGTCGCCTACCTGGTGCTGATGGGCGCACTGCCGACCCGCGCGCAGCTGGAGGCGTTTCAGGCGGAGCTGGTCGCTCACCGTGAACTACCTGCCGAGGTCTACGCGGTGCTACGCGCCCTGCCACGGGGCGGCAACCTGATGGCGGCGTTGCAAGCGGGCGTCGCCGCGCTCGGCATGCTCGACCCACACGCCGACGACCACTCGCACGACGCCAACCTCAAAAAGGCGATTCGGCTCACCGCCAGCATGGCGACGCTGGTCGCCAACGGCTACCGCATCCTGCAGGGGCAGGAGCCTGTGAAGCCGAACCCCAATCTGGGACATGCGGCGAACTTCCTGTATATGCTCTTTGACCGCGAGCCAGAGCCGCTGCACGCGCAGGTGATGAACCTCACCTTCATCCTCTACACGGAACATGGCTATAACGCCTCTACCTTCACGGCGCGGGTGATTGCTTCCACACTGGCGGATATGTATTCGGCAGTGACGGGGGCGATTGGCGCGCTGCGCGGAGCGTTGCACGGCGGCGCGAACGAAGCCGCGATGGAAGCGATGCTCGACATCGGCGCGCCCGAACGCGCTGAATCATGGGTGATGGAGAAACTCGCCCAGAAAGCGCGCATCATGGGCTTCGGGCATCGGGAATACAAAACGGGCGACATCCGCGCGGTCATCCTCAAAGACTATGTGCGTCAGGTCGCCGAGCAGACGGGACGCGCCGACCTCTACCAGATTCAGGAGACGATGGAGCGCGTGATGCTGCGCGAGAAGAACCTCTACCCGAATGTAGACTTCCCCGCGGCGGCGATTTACTATATGATGGGCATCCCCATCCCGCTCTACACGCCCATCTTCGCGGCGGCGCGGATTGTGGGCTGGTCGGCGCACATCATCGAACAGCACGACAACAACCGCCTCATCCGCCCGCGCAGCGACTACAACGGTCCCCGCGACCTGCCCTTTACCCCTATCGACCAGCGCGGCTGAGTCGTCGGACGCAAAAAATCGGCGGGCAGAGTAAACTGCCCGCCATCATGATTGCGCTAAGTGCCGTTGCAGGAGGTTATCAACAGTCGCTCTATCCGAACACGCGCATAATCGCATAATTTGGAGTGCTGAAGCGGGAGCTTCAGCATGCGCGGAAGCTCCGCTTCCGCACTCCATAGGTCGCCGATTTACGAACTATGAACCGCCGATCGATATAAACGCGTCGAATCGTGCGGCGCGTGACGCCCGCTGCGCCTGGGAAACGCCCGCGCACGGGTTCGCCCACTGGTTGGGGTTGACCCGTTCGATGCGCCCGTTGGGATACCGCGCCTCGATCACATCGCCGTTGAACACCACCTGCACCTGACCCTGCGGCGTATCGAGGGTCATCTGCCCCTGATTCGTGTCATAGTCGCACTCGACGCTGCCTGTAATGGTTTCGTCAATCGCGACCTCGCCCGACAGAACGCCCGTCGTGTAGTCCAGTGTGCAGGTAATCGATACCGTCGCGCCGCAGCCTTCGTAGGTAATCGTTCCCTCGAAACCAACCACCACGAAGTCGTCCACGCTCGCGTAATTGTCGTTCTCCGCTTCGTCGGGACAGTCGAAGTATTCTTCCTCGCCGAAGAATTCGTCCTCGCCGCCGAAGTAGTCGTCGCCGCAGTAGCCGTCATTCTCCCACCACTCGAACTCTTCGGTCCAGTCCTCTGCAGGATTCTCTTCTTCGTTGGAGGGGCGGCTACTCGGCTCGACAATCAGGTCGCCCTCGATACTCTGTCGTTCGCCAGTGCGCGGGTCTTCGTAGCGGGCGCGGAGTTTGAAACGCTCGGGGTTGCTGGTTTCCACGATGCGGAAGTAGGCGCGCTGCTGCTGGGCGCCTTCGCCGACGCTGACGATGGTCTCGTAGGAGCTATCGTCCTCTTTGCAGACAATCTCACCTGCAGGGCGTTGTCCCGCCGAGTCCTCGAACAACTCAATCCACACGCCTGAGCTACCGACGCGATAGCGGTAGTAAAGCCCCAGCTCCTCGTCGAAGTCCAGTCCCTGTCGCCCACGCGAGCGGCTCAGGGGCGAACCCAGTGGGGGACGGATACGGTTCAGCTGTTCCTGCAAGCTGCCGATGCTGGCGCGTCCGACGCGGGAGACAGCGGAGCTGCTGACCGCCGCCGAGCCGGTGAGCGTCCCGCCTGTAGCAGGAGTCGAGCCGCCGCCGCAGCCGCTGAGAATCCACGAGAGAGCGAACAAAGCGCATGCGCTGAGCGCACACAGAATCCGTTGACTGTGCATAACAATCCTCCTCTGAAAGTGAGCGACACCGATCGCCTGAGAGGATTATCGGCAATCGCGGTGGTAAATGCAGGGCGTACCCTGCTTCGTGAAAGGAACCTGCGGAGTTCTATCACTCGCGCATTCACATTGGTACAATTCTGGGTGAATCGGGGGCATGCTGGCAGGAATCGGTAGGATTCAGTAGGAATAATTAACAACACCAGCACAGGGGGATGCTGATGATGCAGATACAGAGCTTGCAGATACCGGCGCATCAGGTCTATGGGTTTGCGTCGCTGGTGGCGCCGGGCTTGGGACACTTTTTGCAGCGGATGCCGTTCCGCGGTGTGCTGTGGTTAATGGGCGCGCTGACGCTGTGGTTCCTGCTCTACATGAGCCTGCTGGAGGGGATCCACGGGGGCGGGACGCCCTATTCCCTGGTGGCAATTCTCGTGGCGTTCTATCACTGTGTGAGTATGTATGCGGCGATGGCGCGCTCGTATCAGGCGCAACGCGACCTGGCGCCTGCGATTGCCGTGCAGGAGATGATGCCTGTGTATCTATGGAAGCAGGTGCTGGGCGGCGCGCTGGCGGTGGTTGGCGCGATTGCCGTCGTCGTCTGGAGCGGCGCGCTGGCGGACTACGCCTCTGCATGGTTCACGCGCCATGCGCACGGCGGCTGGTGGCATCGCCCTGCGTGGGGGCAGTTCCTGAGCCAGACGGCTCTCCTGTGGGGCATGACCGCGCTCGGCGGGTGGCTGTTCTGGACAGGGCGCAAGGAGCGCGAGGGCGCGCTGCAGGCGATTCGTGAGCGTGCAGTAGTTGCGCATGCCCTGCAGCATGGCGGGCGTATCACGGTCGCCGAAGCGAGTATGGTCGCCCAGATACCGCTCCACGAGGCGCGCACCCTGCTGGAAAGCCTCGTGCTGGAACGGCATGCCATCGAGAGCGAGCAGAACGGGATTGTCTACTATCACTTGACGAACTGAGGTAGGGCGGGGACGGCTACACTGCCGCGCGCCTGATACCGAAGGACAAGTCAGACGGCGTGGGTATCTGTCTCGCGTTGTCGGTGCACGATAATTACGAACTCTGTCCCGCCAATCGGGATTATTCCCCGCGCGCCAGTTGAAAGCCGTGGGGCAGCAGCTCCGTCAGCGTGTAGCGGGCAATCACATGGGCGGGTGAGACCACCCACACGGTGAACTGGTCGGGCGCAGCGGCGAACTCCAGCAGCACCTGTCGGCACGCGCCGCATGGGGTTCCGCCGTCGGGGGTGCAGACCGCCGCGGCTACAAGCCGCTGTGCGCCCGCCGCCGCCGCGCCAAACACTGCCACGCGCTCGGCGCATACGCTCAAACCATAGCTCGCGTTCTCCACATTGCAGCCCGCGAACACGCGCCCGTCATCCGCCAGCACCGCCGCGCCGACCGCATAGCCTGAGTAAGGCGCGTAGGCGTGCGTCCGCGCCTCACGCGCCGCGCGGATTAGCGCCTGCTCCGCCGCAGACAAGTTCATTCGTCGCCTCCTGCCGACTCGGCAGCAAGTTCCTCCTCGAAGAGTTCCTCCATCTCGTGGGGGTCTTCGTCCATCGCCGCGCTCATCTCGCGCATGAAGCGGCGCATGGTCTGCGGGTCGTCGGGGTCGCCTGCGAATTCCATGCTGTCGGCGAGGTCGTCGAGCATCTGGTCTTCGGAGCGCAGGCGTGCGACGCGCGAGACGAGCCGCTTCGACTCCGTCGCGCCGCACGCGGGACATGGCTGGGGTTCATCGCGCTGGGCAATCGTCCGCAGGCGCGCGAACCGCTTCCGACACTTCAGGCAGCGATATTCGTACAGTGGCATCAGCCCATCACCTTCTGCAGCGTCTCCTTCAGAACGCTCGCAGAGGTCTGCAGGGCAGTGCGCTCCTCGTCGGAGACGCCGATTTCAATCACCGCTTGCACGCCGTTGCGTCCGACGCGCGTGGGCAGCGAGAAGCACACATCGCTCACGCCCAGCGCGCCCGTCTGCAGGGTCGACACGGGCAGAATCTGGCGCGTGTCGAGCGCAATCGCGTTCACCACCTGCGCGATGGAGACGCCCACCGCGTAGCCCGCGCCGCCTTTAAGCCGAATCGCCTCCGCGCCTGAGTTGCGCGTGCGCTCGAACACGGCGTCCATCGCCTCTTTGCTGTAGCCGGGGTAGTCTTTGATGGGCACGCCCGCAATCGTCGCGCAGCTCCACGCAGGCACCATCGAGTCGCCGTGTTCGCCCAGAATCAGCGCGTCCACATCGGTCGCCGCCACGCCGAAATGCTCCGCGAGGAACGAGCGGAAGCGACAGGTGTCCAGCACCGTGCCCAGCCCAATCACGCGCTCGGCGGGCAGCCCCGACTCCTGGACCGCCAGATAGGTCAGAATGTCCACCGGGTTCGAAACCACCAGAATAATCGCGTCATCGGCGAGCGAGACGCCCTTGATGTTGCCCAGAATCTCGCGAAACAGCCCGACATTGCGGTTAATCAGCTCCAGTCGGCTCTCGTCGGGTCGGCGTCTCAAGCCTGCGGTGATAATCACCATGTGCGCGCCGTTCAGGTCGGCGTAGTCGCCCGCGCGGAATCGGACCGGCTGCGAATACGCCGCGCCGTGCCGCAGGTCTAACGCTTCGCCTTCGGCGGCGTCGCGGTTCACATCCAGCAGCACCACTTCGGAAACTGCGCCGATAAGTTGCAAGGTGAACGCGGCGTTCGAGCCGACGCGCCCACCGCCGCCAACGATTCCTACCTTCATCGTAATTACCTCCCTGATTGTAATGTCGCTGTCGGGGGCATGCCCGACGCCTACAGCAGCGGAAACTGCTCCAGAAAGCGCAAGTCGTTCTCCAGAAACAGGCGCAGGTCGTCCACGCCGTACTGCAGCATCGGGATGCGCTCGATGCCCAGCCCGAAGGCGAAGCCGCTATAGCGTTCCGTGTCGATGCCGTAATGTTCCAGAATGTTGGGATGGATCAGCCCTGCGCCGCCGAGTTCGAGCCAGCCGCCCTTCCACGAGATGGCGAAGTCAACGCCCGGCTCCACGAATGGGAAAAAGTCGGGTCGGAAGCGCACACGCGCCTCCGCGCCGAACATCAGCTGCGCAAACTGGGTCAGCACGCCCTTCAAGTGCGCCATGCTCACCCCCTCGTCCACCATGAAGGCGTCCACCTGATGGAAGGTGTGCGAGTGGGTGGCGTCCACATTCTCGTAGCGGTAGCACCGCCCGATAATCGCGATTCGGATGGGCAGGGTGCGCTCCCCGCGCTGGAGTTGCTCGAAGATGCGCCCCTGGATCGAGGTGGTCTGGGTGCGCATCAGGTAGCCCGGCGCGATGTGGAACGAGTTCTGCTCGTCCATCGCGGGGTGATCGTCGGGGTAGTTCAACGCGCCGAAGTTGTATTCGAACCGCTCCAGGTCATACCCATCCACGAACTCGAAGCCCAGCCCGACGAGCGCGCGCTTGACCCGCTGCATGGTCAGCGTCAGGGGGTGCAGGCGTGCGGGGCGCAGGGGCGCGCCGGGCAGGGTGATGTCCAATCGCTCGGCTTCGATGCGCTGCGCGAGTTCCGCCTGTTCCAACGCCGTGCGCCGCTCGGCGACGAGTCGCTCGAGCTGCTCACGGGCGGCGTTCACCTGCTGCCCGAACTGGGGGCGCTGTTCAGGCGGCAGCGCGCCCAGTTGTCGCAACAGATTGCCAATCGCGCCTTTGCGCCCCAGATAGTGCGTCTCCACCGCCTGCAATTCCGCGGTGGACTGGGCGCTCGCGAGAGCGCGTTCAGCTTCCTCCAGCAGCTGCTGTATCGTCTCCACAGCGGGGCTACGAGGTTGGGCGTACCGACTGCACGAGCATTTCGAACGCTTCGGGATCGCGCACCGCCATCTCCGCGAGTTGCTTGCGGTTCACTTCGATGCCGCGCTCGCTCAGCGCGTGAATGAACTCGTGGTAGCGCATGCCGTGCATGCGACATGCGGCGTTGATGCGCGTAATCCACAGGCGTCGGAAATCGCGTTTGCGCTGGCGTCGGTCGCGATAGGCGTACTGCAGCGACTTCATCACCTGTTCGTTCGCCTTGCGGAACAGGCGGCTTTTCGCGCCGTAGTAGCCTTCTGCCAGTTTCAGAACCTTCTTATGGCGACGGCGGGTTGCCGCGCCGCCTTTCACACGCGCCATAGTTTCTTACCTCCTTACTTGCCTGCCAGCAGGCGATTGATGCGCCGATACTCGCCCTCGAAGAGTTCGCCCTCCTGGTCGAGTCGGCGTTTGCGTGCGGGCGATTTACTCAGGAACAGATGGCTGTTCCCGGCTTTCTTGTGCATCAGTTTGCCCGTCGCTGTGCGCTTGAAGCGCTTGGCGGCTGTCTTGCTCGTCTTCATTTTTGGCATCAGCAGAACCTCCTTCTGCAGGCGGCGTTTTCGGTTTCGCCGCGGGCTTTTTGGCGGGCGTAATGACCATCGTCATTTGCCTGCCTTCCATCCCTGGCGGCTTGTCGATCGCGCCGTACTCCTGTACGCTCTCGGCGATTTTCCGCAGAAGCGCCTCGCCCGCTTGCGGGCGCCCGAATTCGCGGCTGCGGAAAATGACCACGAATTTTACCTTATCGCCTTCCTGCAAAAACTCGATTGCGTTGCGAATTTTGGTCTCGATGTCGTGCGCGCCGATGGCGGGACGCAGGCGGATGGTTTTGATATCGCCGCCCTTCTGCTTCTTCTTGGCTTCCTTTGCCAGTTTTTCCTGCTCGTACCGATACCGCCCGTAGTCCAGAATCTTACACACGGGCGGGTTCGCGGTCGGCGCGACTTCCACCAGGTCTAAGCCCTGCTCCTGGGCAATTTTCAGCGCGCGGCGCGTGGGCATCACGCCCAACTGCTTACCGTCCGAATCGATGACCCGCACCTCACGGGCGCGGATTCGGTTGTTGATTCTCAGTTCCTTCTGAATGGCTTCCTCACCCTCGCTTTGATGGTCTACTCAATCAGCGTCTGACCGAGCACGCGGAGGATATCCTCCATTACCTCAGGAGCGAAGCCTTCCTCCGCATAGCGGATAACCCCTTTCTTGTCCACGATATACATCGTGGGGAAGGCTTTCACGCGGGCGCGGCGCATGACCTCATCCTCGTTCGGCGGAGTCACAATTGTGTAGGTCATCTTGTTCTGTTCGACGAACGCGCGCACTTCCTCTGGCGCGCCCGAATCGAGCGCGACGCCCACCACCACCAGCCCGCGGCTGCTATATTTATCATGCAGTTCCTGCAGGTAGGGGATGGCGGCGCGGCACGGACCGCACCAGGTCGCCCAGAAGTCCACCAGGTACACCTTGTCCTGCTTGCCGCCCAGTTTGACCTCTTTGCCGTTGAGGTCTTTGAAAGTCATCTCCGGCATCTTCTGCCCCACGCGCAGCTGCGCGCTGGACGGCATCGTCGCAAACAGGAACGCCGCGACTCCCAACAATGCCAGCGGTAATAGGTACCGTTTCATCATCGCCTCCACGCCCCTATTATACCATGCGTGCGTGCAATTCAAGGCGTCTGGCAGGAAACAGGCGCGGCGCAGGGAAATTGCACACTGGAGGTAATGCGACGATGGCGCGACCAGTGACCTTGTTCACGGGACAGTGGGCAGATTTGCCCCTTGAGACGATGGCGCAAAAAGCGAAAGAATTCGGCTACGACGGACTGGAGTTGGCGTGCTGGGGCGACCACTTCGATGTCGAGAAAGCCCTCACGCAGGACGGCTACTGCGAATCGCGCTGGGAGATTCTGGGGCGATACGGTTTGAAGTGCTTCGCGATTAGCAACCACCTGGTGGGGCAAGCCGTCTGCGACCAGATTGACGAACGGCACAAGGCGATTCTGCCGCCGCGGGTGTGGGGCGACGGCTCGCCCGAAGGCGTGCGCCAGCGCGCGGCGGAGGAGATGCAACACACCGCCCGCGCCGCTCGCAAGTTCTTTAACACTGCGCCCGACGAGGTGAAACGCCAGCTGACGCGCGTGGTGGTCAACGGCTTCACGGGAAGCAGTATCTGGTACTATCTCTATTCGTTCCCGCCCAACCCACCGGACCTTGTGGAAAAGGGTTTCGCCGATTTCGCCGCACGCTGGAAGCCCATCCTGGATGTGTTCGCGCAGGAGGATGTCTACTTCGCGCTGGAGGTCCACCCGACGGAAATCGCCTACGACATCGTGACGGCGGAGCGCGCCATCCAGGCCGTGAACGGGCATCCGCGCTTCGGCTTCAACTACGACCCCAGCCACCTGGGCTATCAGGGCGTGGACTATGTGGCGTTCATCCGCCAGTTCCGCGACCGTATCTTCCATATGCATGTGAAGGATGTCTGGTGGTCGGACACGCCGCGCCTGTCGGGTGTGTTTGGCGGGCATCTGAACTTCGGCGACTCGCGCCGCTACTGGGACTTCCGCTCGCCCGGACGCGGCTCGATTGACTTCGAGGAGATTATCCGCGCCCTCAACGAGATTGGCTATCAGGGTCCGCTCTCGGTGGAGTGGGAAGATAGCGGCATGGATCGGGAACACGGGGCGCGCGAGGCGTGCCAGTTTGTGCGCCATCTCGACTTTGAGCCGTCGCGCGTGGCGTTCGACGCCGCCTTCGAACGCGGGTAAGGCGTTGCATAGGGGGCAAGGCGACCGCTTGCCCCTTACGCCTGCTCTTCCAGAAGGCGAGTCATCTGCTCGTGGAACGCTTGTAGACTGCCTGCGGCAGGCGCGATATCGTGTACTGAGCGACCTGCGCTTCCAGTACGTCAGACTGATTGGCGCTACCCCTCCAGCGCGACATCGAGAAAGAGCATCACAATGAGACCCGCTATCAGTCCGAAGGTCGCCCAGCGTTCGTGTCCCTTGCGGTGGGTTTCGGGCACGATTTCGTCGCTGATGATATAGAGCATCGCGCCTGCCGCAAAGCCCATCGCATAGGGTACCAGCGGCGCGAGGTAGTAGACCAGCGTCGCGCCCAGCGCCGCCATCGGCAACTCGACCAGCCCTGAGCGCACGCCCACGAACGCCGCGTAGAAGCGTCTGCCGAACCCCGCCGCCAGCGCCGCGAACGCAACCGCCATGCCCTCGGGGATGTTCTGCGCGCCGATAGCAAACATCAGTGAGACGCCCTCGCGGAAGTGCCCCCCGCCGAACGCCACGCCGACCGCCAGCCCCTCAGGCGCGTTGTGCAGGGTAATCGCAATCACGAACAGCAGCACCGCGCGGATGCGACGCCCATCCAGCCCTTCACGCCCAATAAAGCGATGCTTGTGCGGGATCAAGTGGTCGGCGGCGTCCATCGCCAGCGCGCCCAGCGCCACGCCCAGCAGCGCAGGCACGACGCCGCCCCGCTCAATCGCAGGCAAAATGAGGCTTGTGAAGCTCGCCGCCAGCATCACGCCCGCGGCAAAACCCAGCAGCGTATCCAGCACGCGCTCCGACGGCTGGCGCAACAACAGCACCAGCAGCGCGCCCGCCATGTTCAACGCCACGATAAACACGCCTGCGACCAGCCCCTGCGCGATGGGATGCGCGGGCATCCAGCTCTCGAGGAGTTCCACCACGCGAATTGTACCTGCCGCGCCCACTGGACGCGAATTGGAGTATAATTGCCGTGTGAACCGCCTGATAGGCATAGAAACTGAATACGGGCTGTATGTGGAGGGGCGTGGCGTCGCAGACCAAGTGATGGAAGCCGTCGGCGTGCTGCGCAGCTGCCCGTTCCCCGCCGTGAAAGGCTGCTGGGACTATCGGCTCGAAGACCCAAGGCGCGACATGCGCGGCTTCCGTGTGGACCATTTAGCCGTTGATCCCAACGACGCGCAAATCGAGCGCGAACACCCGATTAGCCTCTCCGAGCGCGAGGTGCGCAGCGACCATGTGCTGGCGAACGGCGCGCGCCTGTATAACGACCACGCGCACCCCGAATACGCCACGCCCGAGTGCCGACGCCTGTTAGACCTCATCGCGCACGACAAGGCGGGTGAACGGATCCTGCTGGCGTGTGCGCAGGCGTACCAGAAGCGCGTCGGCGCGACGGTCAAGCTCTACAAGAACAACACCGACTATCACGGCAGCAGCTACGGCGCGCACGAGAGCTACGCGCTCCGCCGCGACATCCCGTTCGATACGCTGGCGTCCACGATGATGCCGTTTCTGACCACGCGCATGATTTACGCGGGCGCGGGCAAGGTCGGCGTGGAGTCGGCGCCGAACCCGCGCGTGCCCTATCAAATCAGCCAGCGCGCCGATTTCTACATGGACACGATGAATGTAGAGACGCTCTACCGCCGCCCGATTTTCAACACCCGCGATGAGCCGCATGCGCAGATGCGCGCCTATCGACGCCTGCATGTCATCTGCGGCGACGCAAACATGAGCGAGTATGCGACCGCGCTCAAGGTCGGCGCGACTGCGCTCGTGCTGGACCTGCTGGAAACAGGCTGGGCGGCGAACCTGTTTCTTATAGACCCCGTCGCCGCAGCCCAGCGCATCTCGCGCGACCCCGATGGCAAGTGGCTTGTGGACACCAGCGAGGGCGTCTGGAGCGCGATCGATGTGCAACGCTATTACCTCAGCGCCGCCGCTCACCACTTCGCAGGGCGCGACGCCGAAACCGACTGGGTGTTGCGCGAGTGGGAGACCACCCTGAACCTGCTGGAGACCGACCCCGACGCGCTGGGCGATCGACTGGACTGGGTCGCCAAACGCCAGTTGCTGAGCCTCTTCGCCGAATCGGAGGGCGTGCCACTGGACGACCCTGCGATGATTGCCCTCGATTTAGCGTATCATGATATAGACCCTGCGGAGGGACTGTATTACGCACTGGTCGAGCAGGGGCGGATGCAGACGCTGGTCAGCCCCGAAGCGGTCGCCCTGGCGATGCAGAACCCGCCGCGCGATACCCGCGCCGCCATTCGCGGGCTGTGTGTGCAGCGCTACGCCGCGCAGGTGGAAAGTATCAACTGGGAGCGCATCGTGCTGCGCACCGACGACCAGACCGTGCGCCTGGACATGAGCCAGCTGGTGGACGAGACAACCGACTTGAACCGTCGTCTGACGACGGCAGCGACGATTACGGAATTCGTGGAACTGTTGCGTGCGCCCCACAGGGCGAGCGAACCCAAACAGGAGGAATCGCAATGATGATACGAGCGGAGGAGCGTATTCGGCGCCCTGTGCCGACCGAGCCGCTGACCCGACCGGGCGGCGACGGGGACGGACCCAGCAAGCCCGATGTGAAGCGCCCCGACACGAACGAGCTGCTCAAGCGCATGCGCCGAATCGATCCAGAGCAGGCGCGCCGTTATCGACAGCGCAGCGGGCAGTAAGCAGTCGGCGCTTCACGCCAAACACAGGGGGACGCCTGCATCGCCTGCGGGCGTCCGCAAGCAACCGAATCTGAGCAAACGACTATGACGATACAGACCTATTCGGGCGACTTTTACGAACTGCTGCAGCAATATCAGGCGCAGTCGGGCGTGCGCGTGCCGCTGCTCAGTCCCATCGACGCGCCGAACCCCGCGCCCAACGCCGCGCTGGAAGTGCACGGCACGACCGTGATTGCGCTCAAGTTTCAGGGCGGCGTGCTGAATGTGGGCGATCGACGCGCCACCGCCGCCAACGCCGTGATGTACGACCGCGCCGACAAAATCATCCCCCTCGACGACTACACGCTGGTCGCCATCGCGGGCGCGTATGGACGCGCGATGGAGGTGGTGCGCTACCTGCGCCACTCGTTCAAATACTACGCCCGCAGCCAGCTCCAGCCCATGAGCCTCGACGGCAAACTGCAGGAGGTCTCGCGCGCGCTGTCGGCGAACCTGCCCAACGCGCTGGGCGGCATCGGGCTGTTTATCCCCATCCTCAGCGTCTACGACCCCGACCGCGACAGTGGGCGCATCTTCTTCTACGATGTGAGCGGCGCGCGCTTCGAGACCCCCGAATACGGCGCAGCAGGCTCTGGCTCGGAGCGCATTCGCGGCGTGTTCGACTACATCACCAAAACGCGCGGACCGTTCAGCCAGCGCCCGCTGGAAGAGGCGCTGCGCGAGGCGATTCTGCTGCTCGACATCGCCGCCGACCTGGACGCGGCGACGGGCGGCATCGATAAAGTGCTGCCGACCGCGCGCTATGTGAACCGCGAGGGCGTGTTCGAAGTGCCCGAAGCGACCATCCGCGACATCGTGCAGTCGATTCGCAGTGGAGGCAACGGCTGATGCTGACCCCTTACGACTTTCAGGAGAATTTGCAGCAGCGGGCGCAGTATATCCGCAATCGCCTGCGCGCGGGCAGTCCCGTGATTGGAATCAGCTACGACAACGGCGTGCTACTGCTCGCGCTCAAGCGGCGCGGGCGCAAGGTGTACGAAATCTATGACCGCCTGATGTTCTCCGCGATTGGCAATCAGGCGGATGTGGAGAACCTGCGTCTGGCGGCGATCGATTTCGCGCATCAGGAGGGCTTCGTGCGCAGCCCCGACGATGTGACGATTCAGCGCGTGGTGGGGTTTGCGCTCTCGCCTGCGCTCAAAAAGGCGTTCGGCGACCCGCTCACGACGCCGTTTGTGGCGCGCGCGCTGTTCGCCGAGCTACACGACGCGCCCGAAGGCGACCAGTTTTACACGCTCAACTACGACGGCGAGTTCCTGCCTTACGAGCGGTTTGCCGTGATTGGCGGCGCGCCGCATGCTGAAGAGCAAACAACGCGCTACCTCGAGGCGCAGCTCACGCGCATCCCGACGCTGGAGACCGCCCTGCCGATTGCGCTGACCGCGTGGGGCGTCGCCTACGAAGCCGCCCAGCAAGAGGATGTCGACGCCGTCTCGGAAGACGCCGCACGCAATCGCCTGCGTGAGATGCTCGGCGAGGCGCAGGTGGAAGTCGGCATCCTGGAACGCCAGACCCTGCGCGAGAACCGATTCCGCCTGCTCCCGCAGAACCAGCTGGAACCCTACCTGAAGCGGCTGTGAGCGGAGCCAGATACGGTACACACATCGGGGGCGCAATCCACCACGATGGTGGGTATAGTTAACCCGATGGGCGCCGAATTCACTACGCAGCGAGAGAACTTGCCTTTCGTCGACTCAGTTGTGCAGGGCGACTGTCGGGAGCTGATGCAACAGTTGCCCGACGAATGTCTGGACGCTGTGATTACCAGCCCGCCCTACTATCAGCAGCGAGATTATGGCGTGGGCGGTATAGGAAATGAGCCGAACCTGGACGCTTATATCGAGAGCCTTTTACAGGTATTTCAGCAGTGCGTGCGTTGTCTCAAGCCTACAGGGAGTATTTTTTTCAATATCGGCGATAAATACGAAAATGGCTCGCTGCAACTGGCGCCTTACCTGTTCGCGCACGCTGCCGTACAGCATACAGGCGTCAAGTTGATAAACATTATCACATGGGTCAAGCCGAACCCAGAGCCGCGTCAGTATCGTCGACGCCTCGTGAGTAGCACGGAGCCAATTTTTCACTTTGTCAAAACGGACGCCTATCAGTATTTCTACGAGCGTTTCACGGCGCATCGCGACATGGTGCGTCAGCGTGTCAAGGCTGGCAACAATATAGGAAAGCAATATATGGAACTTATTGAACAGTCCGACTTGTCGCCTGAACAGAAACAGGAGGCGCGCCTTGCGCTGCAGCAGGCGATTGCGGAGGTACAGCGCGGTGAAATCGTTCGTTCCGTATGAAGATACGCGGTATCCATTCAGAGGCTTACGGCGGCTACGAAGGCGGACGCAAAAGCCACCTGAAAAACAGGGGGTTCACAATTATCCGCATGTACGACCGTGCTATTAAGCGTGATGTCATCGAGTGCCCAGTGATTGCCATCAAGTCTCCCAATCACCCTGCTGTGTATCCTGAGTATCTCGTGCAGGAACTCCTGCACCTGACCACCGAAGTCGGCGATGTTGTATTAGACCCCTTCCTCGGTTCTGGCACAACGGCGGTGGTCGCCAAGCGCATGGGACGGCGATTCATCGGTTTCGAAATTAACCCCGACTACTGCCAACTGGCGCAATGTCGCTTGGAAGAGACGGTCGTACAGCCGAACCTGCTGGAATTTTTCGTTTAAGTGGAGCTGCATGGAACACAAAATAGAACCCCATCTGCGTGTGTACTCCAATCGGAGCGTCTTTCGGATGCGTGGTAGAATTGTACTGATGCAGATAGAGTCAATTGAGCGTTTTTGCGCAACGACAGAGGACTCAATGCGGCACAGCGCCCCTCTCCCGCCTGCGGGAGAGGGGCTGGGGGTGAGGGCTGACAAACTCCTATCTGCCTGCACCGACTCCTACAGTTTCCCCCTGCGCTCATGGGGACCCGAGCTCGGTTCCCCTCGCTTGTGCAAGGAACCTTATGGAGGAGGGTATTTTGCGAACTGCGGCAGCTTGATTAGTATAAGTTTTCAGCCCCCCTTTTACCTGCGCGTGCGCGCAGGCGCATCCTCTGGAGTGCTGAAGCGTCAGCTTCAGCATGCGGAAGCTCCGCTTCCGCACTCCATACAGAAGGCAATCCACACTGTGCCGCTGGGAGTTGCTATAACCATGATTTCAGAACAGTGCGAGGGCAGCCGCTCTATCATGACATGTTAGAATCTGCGTTGCAACGATTGCGCGATGGATTAGCCGACACCCCCTACGAAGGCAAAGTCTACCTCGTGGGGGGATATGTGCGCGATAAGTTGCTGGGACGCCCCCTGCCCAGCGATGTTGACCTCGTGCTGGAAGGCGACGCGCTGGCGCTCGCGCAGTTTTTATATGAGCGGGGCGTCGCCAGCCACCCGCCCGTGACCTTTCCCCGCTTCGGCACGGCAATGGTGCATGTCGACGACCTCGCGGTGGAGCTGGTGACTGCCCGTGCGGAGTCGTATCACGATACCAGCCGCAAACCCGCGCAGGTACAGCCCGCCACCCTCTATGAGGACGCCCTGCGCCGCGACTTCACGGTCAACACCCTGCTGGAGAACCTGCACACGGGCGAGATTGTCGACCCGCTGGGCGTCGGGCTGCAGGACCTGCAGGCGAAACGCCTGCGCACCCCGCGCGACCCGCGCGAGACCTTCTACGAAGACCCGCTGCGGATGCTGCGCGCCGTGCGATTCGCCGTGCAACTGGGCTTCACGCTGGACCCCGCCGCCGCAGACGCCATCCGCGCGCAAGCCGAACGGCTCCGCATCGTGAGCATCGAGCGGATTCAGACCGAGTTCACGCGCCTGATGGACTCGCCGCAGGCGGCGGCAGGGCTACAGATGTTGCTGGAGATGAGGCTACTGGCGCAGTTTGCCGAGCCGCTCCTGCCGATGGTCGGCTGCACGCAGAACGACTATCACCTCTACGATGTGTGGGGGCACAGCCTGAAGACGGTGGAGGGCGTCGACCCGACAGGGCTGGCGATGCCCGCGTGGGAGCTGCGACTCGCGGCGCTTTTGCACGATGTCGGTAAGCCTGCCACGCGCACGGTGGACGCGGACGGCGCGGTGCACTTCTACGAACATGACCGTGTGGGCGCAGAGATTGCCCGCAACTGGCTGCGCGCGCTCCGCTACCCGACGGCGACCCTCGAGCGCGTTAGCAAACTGGTGCGCATGCACATGCGTCCGGGCTTTTACACGCCCCAGTGGAGCGACGCGGCGGTGCGGCGGCTCATCCGCGACGCGGGCGAGCTACTGGAGCCGCTGCTGCGCCTGGTGGAGGCGGACATCCGGGCGCAGCGACACGATGTGGCGCATGCCGACATCGCCGCATTGCGCGCGCGTATCGCTCAGGTGCAGGCGGCGCAATCGCCCGCGCGCTGGCGCAGCCCTCTCACGGGCGAGCAAATCATGCGCCACTTCGGGCTGAAACCCAGTCCGCTGGTGGGGCAGATTAAGCGCCATCTGGAAGAGCAGGTGATCGAGGGCGCGCTTCAGCCCGACGATACCGAGCATGCCCTGCGTCTCGCGGAGGCGTACCTTCGGGAGGCGCGCGGGGCGTCGTCGTAAAAAACCTGCCCCTGTGGTACAATACCCTCGCTATGACCTCGCGTGAGCGCATCGAGCAGGCAATCGTCGGCGGCGCGGTGGATCGGCTGCCCTACTGCTTCTGGTACCACTTCCGCACGGAGGCGTGGTTCCCGCAGGCGCTGCACGCCGAGTACCGTGCGCCCGCCAGCGAAACCGTGCTGCAGCACTATATCGAGGGCATGAGCCACGCGACCTACGAGTTCTGGCGACGCTACCAGCCCGACCTGCTGAAGGTGATGCACGACATCCCCTACGAAACGCCCGACGGGTTGTCCTGTGTGCGCCACGCCGACGACTGGGCGAAGCTCACCCCGCTGCCGCCCGATCGGGGACATTTCGGCGCACAGATTGAGATGCTGCGCCGCCTGCGCGCGATGGTTCCCCACGATACGCCGATCATCGAGACCGTGTTCAACGCCTTCTACTACGCAAACAAACTCTGTGAGGGCAAGCTGCTGGAGCATCTCGCGCTGGCGCCCGACGCGGTGATGGCGGGCGTGCGCACAATTCAGGCGAACCTGCAGCTGTACGCGCGGTACGCGCTGACCGTATGCGACGGGATTTACTACGCGGTGAACGGCGTGGGCGCGGACGCCGCCCCGCGCGCAGTCTATGCGGAACACTTCGCGCCGATCGACCACGCGCTGCTGGAGTCGATCGCTGAGGGGCGCTACAATGTGCTGCACCTGCACGGCTACGGCGAACTGTACGCCGATTTGCTGGCGGATGCGCCCGCGGCGATTGTGTGCTGGAGCGACCGCAGCACGACGCTGAGCCTTGCGGAGGGCAAGCGGCTGTTCGACCGCTGCGTGATGGGCGGACTGAACGAGCGTGAGCTGCCCACGATGTGCCGCGAGCGGGTGTTCCAGCAGGCGCAGGACGCGCGGGACAGCGTCGGCAGGCAGGGATTCATCCTCGCGCCCGGCTGCTCCGTGCCGACCGACATCAGCCCCGAAGTGCTGCTCACGATTCGGGAGTTCGCACTGAGCGCGTAGCGGGGCGTTTCTGGTGGGTAGTGCGGCTTCAGCTGTCGACTAATACCAATTGCGCAGTCAAAGTTCGTTAAGTACCCCCCTCCGTAAGGTTCCCCCCGCAAGCGAGGAGAACCAAGACTCGGTTCCCCCTGCGTGCAGGGGGAACCTGCAGGAGAGGGGTCGGGTCATTCATGCGATTCAGCCCCAATTAACGAACGCTGATGCGCCGATTGGTATAAGGCGCGCCTCTCCATACTCTGGTACGCGCACAAACGGCGCGCGCCTCAAAAAACCTACCCCTCTGACGAACACCAAGATTGCCCCCAGAAGCAGCCAATCCACTTCCCAAAACTCGCATTTTTACTGGCGTCAGTGCAACGATTTCCGTGCTATAATAGACTTGAAAGGAGCCTGAAGCACCCTCTCGTGCCCTTGTCCGCTTTTGGGCGACTTTCGAGTCTAATTCCATGAAGCCCTTAGAGGCTTCGCGAAACCAATCATAGGAGGTCTATGCTGATGAAACGAGTGATGGCTCTTCTGGGCGTTCTGAGCGCGCTGACGCTGCAGGCGCAGGCGAACATCGTCGACTTCGATAACGACCCTGGCGCTGGGTACCAGTTCTTTGTTCCTGGCGGCATGAACCTGCGAGTCCTGGACGATGTGACCCGCGCGGACGCTTCTGGCGCACTCATCAAGCAGATTAACATCGGGTTTTTCAACGCCAACCAGTTCAATGTTGACGCGACGCTGTATGTGTACGACGCGACAGGCGCAGGCGGCGCGGTGGGCAACCTGCTCTACACGGCGACCATTCAGAACATCCCGAACGGCCTGGTCCAGCTCCAGTTCGGCACGCCGAATATTGGCGGCGGGCAGCAGACTCTGTGGATTGGTCTGTCAGCGAGCGCGGCGAATGCGGGCATGCTCCTCTCGCCCAACCCGAACCCGACCGTCGGCTCCAGCCAGGATGTGTTCGCCTTTGATCAGAACGGCAGCGGCGTCATCGATGCCAACGAGTACTTCTTCTTCAACGGCAACCCTGTCGCGAATTTCGCGATTGAGGTGCTGGTTCCTGAGCCTGCGAGCATGGTCGCGCTGGGCGCGGGTCTGGCGGGTCTGCTGGGGCTGCGCCGCCGCAAGAAGTAAGCGGATGACTTTTCACCCCTTTGCTCCCCTCTCTCAATGCTTTGAGAGAGGGGTTTTCATTTTTTAGCAGAGGCGCACGCTTCGCCGCTCAGAGGTCGTCCGCGCCATTCTACCGCGGTCAGACGCGCGCCGATTCACACAATCCGCCGCTCCACAATCGCGACGGGGTCGAAAGTGCGCAGCCGCCAGCCAATCGTGAACAGCGCGAACGCCAGCACCATCAACGGCACGGGCAGCGTGTATTGGTAGGCGATGGGGTCGAACGGTTCGATGTAGAGCCCGCGCGGCTCCATAATGCGCACCTTCGCCCAGAGCAGGATGCCCATCGCGCACAGCACGCCCAGCGCCCACCCCAGCGCGACGACGGTGATGGTCTCCAGCGATACACGCATCAGCAACCCGCGCCGTGTAAAGCCAATCGCCTGCAGCAGCCCGAACTCCACCAGCCGCTGCTGGAAGTAGATATTTGCCAGCAGCCCCGTCATCGTCGCCAGCATTACGGCGACCACCGTGACCACGATGCCCGTGATGAAGTAGAGATTGCGGAAGGCGCGGTGCGTCTCTTCCTGCAGTTCGGCGTAGGTCCACACGCGCGCCTGTTCGCCCTTGAGCGCGTCGCGCAGCCACGCATCGAGGCGGGGCTGATAGCGCGGCTCGGTCGCGAAAATCAGCAGGTTGCGCGTCGGCGGGAAAAAGTTGTCGCGAATAAACTCCAGCGAGCCAATCGCCAGCCATGTGTCGCCTTGCAGCACGCCCACCACGCGCACGGGCACGGGCGCGTACTGGTCGGGGATTAGCGGCGACAGCACCACATCGCCGAGTTTGAGGTTCTTGTTGCGCATCAGCGGCTCCGAGAGTGCGACGCCCGCCTCACCGGGCGAGGGGTATCGCCCCTCGCGGAGCGAAAGTCTGCAGCGCGCCGCCAGCGGCTCCATCTGTTCCTGCTCCAGCCCGAATATCACGAATGGCATCTTGCCTACAATGGTCTCCGCGTTCATAAAGCACACGACCGTCTCATAGGAGGCGGCATAATAGGGGGCGCGTTCGATGCGCGCCGCCAGTTCAGGCTTGAGACGGTTGGAGCCACGCGGCGTGATTGCCGCGAAATAGCGGTTGTAGTCGTAGATTTTCAGAATCGTGCGATCGATGGAGTTGAGCAGCGCAACCACGCTGGCGATGGTCAGCACCGCCAGCGCCAGCACCAGCGTTAGGGGCAGGCTGCGTCCCGGATTACGCACCAGAAACAACATCGGCGAGAGCGGATGGCGCTTTGACATGGCGTTTCACCTCAACCCAGCCCAAAACTTTCAAGAGGATACCCGATAGGACGGTGTTTGCGTGTCGGCTTCGCGTTCCAGAGGAAACTCTGGTTGGCACTCGGCGTCGCATGTCCTGAGTGCTCCCTGCCTGGAAGCTGTCGGTTGAAAATCTGACGCCAAAGCACTTAGCAGGAATCTATTGACAAATCGGGTATGTTTATCACAGGTGAGAGCGATGATGCGATGGAGCATAGCGACTTTATGTTTGAGTGGACTGCTGCTGTGGGCGGGCTGGCAGCCCGAGGTTGCGCCGACCTCGCTGCAGTGGCGGACGATTGACGGCGCGACGGTGCGGCTGAGAGACCTGCGCGATTCGAAAGCGGTGGTGTTCATCACGCTGTCGACGCGCTGCCCGGCGGTACCGCGCTACGCCCCCCGCCTGAACGCGCTGTATGCGACCTATCGCACGCGCGGCGTGGCGTTCTACGGCGTCTATCCCGAAGCGGACGAGACGCTGGAGGGCATTCGCGCCCATGCGCAGCAGATGGGCTTCAAATTCCCCGTCGTGCGTCAGGGGGCGGCGGCGATTGCGCGTGCGGTGGGCGCCACGCATGTGCCCCAGGCGTTCGTGCTGAACCGCCAGGGCGAGGTGGTCTACAGCGGCGCGATCGACAGCGTGACCAAGCGCGAGGTCGCCCAGCATCAGTACCTGCGCGACGCGCTGAACGCGGTGCTGGCGGGCAAGCGGGTCGCACACGCCCGCACGCAGGTCGTCGGGTGCTTCCTGACCCTGCCCGAATCGGAGGAAGCGCTGGAAGAGGCGCCCGTCACCTTCGCGGAACACATCGCGCCCATTCTGTACGCAAAATGCACCAGTTGCCATCACCCGGGCGACATCGGTCCGTTCCCGCTGCAGACCTATAACGACGCCCGACGCTGGGCAAAGGAGATTAAGTATTACACTGAGAAGCGGCTGATGCCCCCATGGAAGCCGACGCCGGGCTTTGCGAAGTTCAAAAACGAGTTTTATCTGACCGACGAGGAGATTGCGCTGATTGCCCGCTGGGTCGATTCGGGCGCGCCGGCGGGCGATTTGAGCAAAGCGCCCAAGCCGCCCACCTTCAGCAAGGGCTGGTTCTATGGCGAACCTGACCTCGTGGTGGAGATGCCCGAACCCTACGAGCTGGACGGCGTGGGCGGCGACGAGTACCGCTACTTTGTTATCCCCGTCGAGCTGCCCGAAAACAAGGTGATTGTGGGCATCGACATCCAGCCGGGCAACCGTGAGGTGGTGCATCACGCGAATATGTTCGTGGACACTTCGGGGCGGGCGCGCCAGCTGGACGCCGCCGACCCCAAGCCGGGCTACGCCAACTTCGGCGGCACGGGCTTCGTGCCCGCGATGATGCTCGGCGGCTGGGTGCCGGGCATGCGCCCCATCCGACTGGAAGACGGAGTCGCGGTCGTCCTGCCGCGCAAGTTCGACCTCGTGATGCAGGTGCATTACTTCAAGCGCGGCAAACGCGAGACCGACCGCACGCGCATCGGGCTGTATCTCGCCGACCGTACAGAGCAGGTCAAGCCCGTGCAACTCGCCGTGATTGGCAACACGCGGATCGCCATCCCAGCCGGCGAGAAGAACTACCGCGTCTATGCCCGCTGGACGACGCCGAGCGACCGACCCGTGTACGCGCTGAGCATCATGGCGCATATGCACCTGATTGCACGCGGCGCGGAAGTGATTGCCAAAACGCCCGACGGGCGCGCCATCCCGCTGCTGCAAATCAAGGACTACGACTTCAACTGGCAGCAGGCGTACTTCTACGAGAAACCCATCGAGCTGCCGCCTGGCACGGTGGTGGAGTGCGTCGGCTGGTACGATAACTCGTCGGACAACCCGAACAACCCCAGCAACCCGCCGCGCGAGGTACGCTACGGCGAGGGCACCTACGACGAGATGTTCTACATCTTCCTGGCAATTCACGACCCCAGAGCGAAGAGTTCGTACCTGATCCCCGCGAGTTTATAAACGCAGGCGCGGCGTATGGGTTTACGCCGCGCCTCTTATACCAACTGCGCAGTCAAAGTTCGTTAATTGCCTCGCACACACCTGCAGAAGCGTGCTTGTTGCCCGCACCCTGCGACTATGGAGTGCTGAAGCGGGAGCTTCCGCACTCCATAAACCGCCGTTTTATGCACTATGACCAGCAGATTGGTATTATAACCGTACGCGCCAATCCGAAATAGCGAGCTTCAGTGCGCCACATGGTGGGCGCGCACCTCGCGGATCACCGTGACCTTGACCTGTCCCGGGTACTCCAGCTCGGACTGGATTTTGTGCGCGATTTCGCGGGCGAGCTGGTGTGCGCGCAGGTCGTCCACCTCGTTCGGCTTCACCAGCACGCGCACCTCGCGCCCTGCCTGAATCGCGTACACCTTCTCCACGCCGTCGAAGCTCATGGCGATCCGCTCCAGCTCCTGCAGGCGGCGCAGGTACTGCTGGAGCGACTCGCGCCGTGCGCCGGGGCGCGCCGCCGAGATCGAATCGGCGATAATCACCACATGCGCCTCGAGGCTGGTGGGCATAATGTCGTGGTGGTGCGCGCCGACCGCGTTGCACACAATCTCGCTCTCCCCGAAGCGCCGCAGGAACTCCATCCCGACGATTGCGTGCGGTCCTTCGGTGGTGTTCTCCAGCGCCTTGCCGATGTCATGGAACAGCGCGGCGCGTTTGACCACCCGCGTGTCCAGCTTCAGCTCCGACGCCAGCAGCCCGGCTAAGGTCGCCACCTCGATGGAGTGGTCCAGCACATTCTGGGCGTAGCTGGTGCGGTAGCGGAGCTTGCCGAGCGTGCGCACGATTTCGGGATGGACGCCCGTCAGCCCGACCTGCAGCACCGCCTCCTCGCCCGTCTGCCAGATGCGCCGCTCCACCTCGCCTTTGGCGCGTTCGTACTCTTCCTCGATGCGCGTCGGGTGAATGCGCCCGTCGTGAATCAGGTTCAGCAGCGTGATGCGGGCAATCTCGCGGCGGATGGGTTCAAACGACGACAACACCACCGCTTCGGGCGTGTCGTCGATAATCACATCGACGCCCGTGATGTGTTCGAAATGGCGGATGTTGCGTCCCTCGCGCCCGATGATGCGTCCCTTGATGTCCTCGCTGGGCAGGTGAATGACTGTGATGGTGTTCTGTGAGACATGCTCGACCACGCATCGCTGCACGGTGTCCAGAATCACCTCGCGGGCGCGGCGTTCGGCGTCGCGTCGGGCGTCTTCTTCGATCTGGCGCGCCAGAATCGCCGCCTCGTGTTCGAGTTCGTCGCGCACCTCCTTGAGCAGGATTTCGCGCGCCTGTTCTGCGCTCATGCCACTGATACGCTCCAGTTCGAACCGTCGCTGGTGCATCAGCTCGCGCAGTTCGCCCTGCTTTTTGGTGAGCAGCGCCTCGCGCTCCATCAGCGTATGCTCTTTCTGCTCCAGCAGTTCGAAGCGGTGTTCGAGCAGTTCCTCACGCTGGAGCAGGCGTTGTTCGAGTTTGAGGATTTCGGCGCGTTTTTCGCGGGCTTCCTGTTCAGCGAGTTCGAGGATTTTGTGCGCCTCTTCACGCGCCTGCAGGCTCGCCTCGCGGCGCAGGGTCTCGCATTCGCGCTCCAGTTGCGTGCGTTGCTGGATAAGCTGCTCGGTTTCGCGGCGCGCCGCCTCCAGGGCGCGTTGCGCCTCCGCATTTGCCGCGCTGGATTGTGTTGCGAGTGATTGCTGAGCTCGTCGCGTCGCAAGGAAGTACCCTGCGCTTGCGGCGACCAGCGCGAGAACGACCGTTATAACCCAGTAGATAATTTCCATAGAAAACCTCCTTGAGCGTGGTGATGGCTACAGTTCGTCGTTCAGGCGCGGGTTCCAGCGGCGCAGCGCGTTCTGGGCGACTTCGGGTTCGAAGCCGCGCTGGAGCAGGAATCGAAACCAGCGCGCGGTCTGGCGCGGCTCCCAGACGGCAGGCGGCTCGCCAAAGCGCAGGCGCAGCGCCTGCACGGCGCGGCTCTCTTCATCGCCCTCCACTGCGGGCGCGTCCAGTCCGCGACGGGCGAACTCCTGCTCGATCCGCAGGCGTCCCGAGGGCTGTTCGGTGGTGAACCGCTCGGTCAGGCGTCGCTGCAGCCGTTCATCCGACAGGTAGCCCTCCGCGCAGAGCCACTCGGTCGCTTCAGTGATTTCCGACTCGGTATACCCTCTGGCGGCTAATCGGCGCGCCAGCTCATGCGTCGACAGGTCGCGCACCCGCAACCAGCCTAACGCCTGCGCGATTGCCTGCGAGAGGCGTTCCGAACGCTCCTGCATCGCGTGCTGCCCTCCAGAACGACGAACGCTTCACGGCTCGTGTCGCCCCAGCAGGGAAGGCTCTATAGAATGATACCCGATAAGTTAGCGTCTGGTTCCATCAGGCGGGCGGATAAAAATCTGAGTCAGGTAATAACACCTGTCGCGCGGGCGATAGTGGATTCCCACCCCGGCATGGGTGAACTCCCGATACAGAATGTTGGCGCGATGCCCCGGACTTTCCATCCACCCCTCGACGGCGACCTGCGCAGGGTTGCTGTAGCCCGACAGCATGAAGATATTCTCGCCACATGCGCGCCATGCGATACGGAACCGATTCAGCCGCTGATCAACCTCCCCCAGGCGCGGGTCACGATGGTCAAAAAAGTTGCGCTCCGCCATGTTTTTGCTGTGGTCGCGCGCCGCCTGAGCGACCTGTTCGTGCCAGGTCAGCGGCGGCAGTTTCGCACGCCTGCGCTGCTCGTTAATCAGCTGATGGACGCGCTGTTCCAGCTGGCGCAGTTGTTGCGGGGTTGGCTCTCGACTTTCCCGGCGTATTTGTGGCATAATCGAAGTGTACCTGATAGAGCCTTCTGCAGAAGTGTGTTATAATACTACTGGGGAGTACGCGCATGGGTCTGGCAGAGCATTTGCGTCGCCTGCGTGCATCGAGGGGACTGTCGTTGCGCCAGCTGGCGCGCGCTTCAAGAGTGAGCGCCTCGACTCTGAGCCGCTGGGAGTCGGGCGCGACCCTGCCGCGCGTATACGAGCTGGAGGCAGTGCTGAACGCTCTGCAGGCGCGGGAGCACGAGCGCGCCTGTGCGTGGCAGTTGCTGAACGCCCCGCGCGCCGCGCCGCTGGCGGCGGGCGCTGCGCACGGAGGCTCCCCGCTGGAGGGCACGGCGCCGATGGGGGGCGAGCTGTTGCACGCGCTGCGGGAACGCCGCGGCTGGACTCAGGAGCGAGTCGCGCTGCATCTGGGCGTGACGGTCAGCACGGTGAGCCGCTGGGAGCGTTCCGAGAGCTGGCCCTCCCCGGAGCAGCTGGCGCGGCTCTGTGAGGCGCTGGGTGCACGCCCCGAAGAGCATCAGGCGCTGCAAGGCGGGCAGGGCGTGCTGGTGTGGCTGCCTGTTGAAGTCTCGTCGCCTGCCGACATCGCCGAACTGCTGACGGCGCTCAGCCGCCACGAGGTCGCCGTCGCCCCAGAGCTAATCGACCTGCTCTATCGCGGCATTCAGGGACGGCTGTGGCAGATGGCGCGTTCGAACCGCGCGCCGAAGCGCCTGCTCATCGACGCCTTCGCCTACCACTGCGGCTACCTGGTGGAGCAGGCGCGTGTGCAGGATGCGCAGGCGTCAGTCTACCGCGCCCTGCGACTGATGGACTCTACCGAGCCGATGGCGCCTCAGTGGTTCTACATTATCCACGCGCAGGCGAAAGGCGCATCGGAATGCGGGACGCGCCTCGCGCCGCTGGAGGGCGTCGAGATCCTGCGCCGCTGGCTCCCCCACGCCGAGCGGTACGCCCCCGAACACGCCGCATGGTTCTGGCGCAACATCACGGAATACCTGAGCTTCTCGCGCTATCGACGCGAGGCGCACGACGCCCACGCCACCGCCCAGCAACGCAGCCGCCCATGGCTCGAAGAAGACCCGAACATCCTCCTCTCCGACGCGCTGGTGCTGGCGAATCTCGGACACAGCGAGCAGGCGCTGCGCGTGCTGCAGGACAACCCCGTGCTGGCAGACCCCGAAGAGCAGCGCGTCCAGCAGTGCATCAACAAATCGCTGGTGTGGGTGCGCGTGCTGTGCCAGTGTGGGCTGGAGTCGGAGGCGCAGGCGTGGCGGCTCCGACTCCAGCGGTTCAGCGCGTCGCGGGCGACTCACGCGGCGGTCTGGCGCCGGCGTGTGCTGGGGCGCTTTTCAACAGCCACTACCGAAGTTGAACAGCACAATCAGCAGGTCGGCGTCGTCCACAGTGGCGTCGCAGTTCACATCGGCGGGGTTCAGCCCTGTCGCCCCGAAGGCGAACAGCACCTGCAATAGGTCGGCGTCGTCCACGCAGCCGCTGCCGTCCACATCGCCGTTGGTAGGCACACAGGCGGGCGCGAACCAGAAGCCGCCCGTGAGGCTGTAGCTGCCCCCCGTGAGGGCGTTGCTCGCGTCGGGCTGACCGACTGTGCCGCCGAGGTTGAAAGTTCCGCCTGTGGCGAAAGTGACTCCGCCGCCGTCAATCGTCCACCAGCTGAGGTCGTACCCGCCGCCCGACTGGGCGCAGGCGACGCCCATCAGCACTGTCATGATGACACACACCATCAGGGTTCTCATCGATTTGCCTCCTTCTGTCAAAGTGTCGCCGTAGCCCACTTCGGGAGACGTCCCCTCCCCAGCGATTTGGGGAGGGGACTGGAGGTCAGAGTGGATTATGGCTTTTGATTGAGTTGCATACGCAGTTGCCGCACCTCCGCACGCAGCTGCTGGATTTCCGCTTGCTGCACCTGCAGGGCGTTCACCAGCAGCGGGATGAGCGCCTGGTAGTTCACGGCAAGTGTGTTCTCGTCGTCGACGCCTTCGGAAACCAGTTCAGGGAACACTTCGCGCAGTTCCTGCGCTAGGAACCCATACTGCAGGGTTTGCGGGAGCCGTTTATCACGCCAGTAGTACGACACGGGTCGCAGGCTGATCAGGCGCTGGAACTCCGTGCTGGTATCCAGAGGCTGGATGTCCCGCTTGAGCCGCTCGTCGGAGCGCGATTCAAGCACGCTGTAGCGAATACCGCTACAAACGATGTCCCAGGTGGCTAAACCTCCGTCCCAACCCGCTGGCCAGTCGGTTTGAGGGGGGTTGAAGCTGCCCCGAACCATCGCCACAGACGGACCGCTGCCTTTGATGCGCACGCGCTCTGTGAAAATACTGCTTCCCACGCCGAACGCAATATCGCTGCTGGGCTGATCGGTGTAGAGCTGAAGGAGACCTGTCTGAATCCCCAAGCCATAGTGCGCCGTCGTAGACGAACCCCACAGGGCAATTTTATTACCGAGCGTGTTGCCAAACGAGAGCGGCGCTACAGGCGTGGTGTTGCCTGTACCAATCCCTACTCTGCCGTTCGAGTGAATGCGCACTGTTTCGTTGCCTGTGCTGTCCACGAAGCGCACCACATCGTCGCCCGTGTTATCTACATCGGGATGGAGCGTAATCGGACCCCAGCTCTGGATTTCGCCTTCATCTATGCGCAGGTTGCCGTCCACCAGATGCAGGCGGGCGCTGGGGGCGGTCGTCCCAATCCCGACGGCGCCCTGGCGCACCACCACGCTCTCGACGGGCAACGCCATGTAGGTGCGCAGGAGCAGGTCGAATTGAACGCCTGCTCCACTCCTGCCGTTCGGGTAAGGGTTCTGATTGTCTGCAGCTATAAACAGACCATTTGGCATTACCTCAACTGTGTAGCGTTGTCCCGCGGTCAAGTTAACCCCGCCAATTGCCACTTCATGCCAGCCAGTGAAGTTGCCAGGCGTGACTGTGCGCTCGGTAAGCAGCACGCCCCCAGTGCCTTCGCCCTGATACACGCGGATGGTCAGGCTGATGGGATTTACTGCATCCAGGTAGACCGCAACTTTGGTCAGCACACCCGTAATGGCTGGCGTGAACGATTGCCAGGTAAAACCTGGAATGCCAGTTCGAAAAGCTGTAGCGGTCTCCTGATCCAGCTGTTCGGCAGAGAGGCTGCGCACATGCAGGTCGCCTTGCGGGCTGTTCGTACCGATGCCCACATTTCCTGCGGCGTAGAAGATGTTGCTCCCCGAAGTCTGCCACGGACGCTGGGCGAAGAAGGCGGTGCTGGCATACGGGGCGGGGTTGATTTTCACGCGAGGCGAAAGCGTGGTGGAGCCGACGCTAATCTCCAGATAGCGGTCGGAGCCGTCCCACACAGCGCCGAAGTCCAGTTGCACGGTAAACAGCCCGTTCTGCACATTCACAGTTTGGGTGAGGGTAGGTCCCACTTGGGAGCCGAGCGCGTTGAAGAGTTTGAAGGTGAGACTGGTTGAGCCGTTCACGGGCTGCCCGTTTTGCTTGAGGAAGCCCTGATAAGTGAACGGTTGCGCGACGACAGGGCTGGCGAGTAGGATCGCCAGCGCAATCACAACCCCAAGCCAGAGAGTGCGTCTCATCAGCATTACCTCCATGCCCGTACTATACACTGGGGTCGCGCGAATGCACAAAATTTGCGCAAAAATGCAACACCCCTCTTGCGACTCATGAGGAAGCAGGAGATTCATCGCCGCCGACGAAAACACGCACTATGGCAAAACGCGGCGTGATGGAGGTCTCGCTGGTGTTCCCCGAAGCGGAGACGATTCGCAAGTACTATCGCGGGCTAATCTATCTGGCGGCGCGCACCTGCTACAGCGAGAAGACCCCCCAGCAAATCTGGGACGAGTTCGTCAGCGAAAAAAACGCCCCCAGAACGGGTGATGCGCTTGATTGAGCATGTGGTCGATTCGGGGCATCACAGCACGATTGAGCATATCAGCTTCACCTTCGCAATTGCGGGAGTGAGCCGCGCGCTGAGCCACCAGCTGGTGCGCCATCGGATTGGGGTGGCGTTTGACCAGCAGAGCCAGCGCTATGTGAAATACAAAGAACCACAGTATGTGACCCCGCCCAGCATCGAAGCGAACCCCGACGCCCTGCAGGAGTTCGAACGGTTCCGCGATGTGAGCGAGGAGATTTACCACCGCTTTCTGGAGCAGGGCATCCCCGCCGAGGACGCGCGGTTCATCTTCCCCAACGCCGTGACCACGAACCTGATTATGACGGTGAACCTGCGGCAGCTGATGCACATGGCGGGGCTGCGCCTGTGTACCTTAGCGCAGTGGGAGATTCGGCAGATGTTCAAGCTGATTCGCAAAGAGGTGATGGCGGCAGACCCGTATTTTGGCAGGCTATTGGTACCCAAGTGTGTGCCGCTGGGCTACTGCGATGAGAAGCGCAACGAGGACGAACACTGCAAAATCCGCCCGCACAAAAACTCGGTGTTCCGCGTGTGGGAACTCTATAAGCGGGGCGCGCTGGTCGAGCGGGAGCAGGCATAGTGTCGCGGCGTCCGCCAGTGTGGACGGACGCCGCTGGTAAAGGAGGTCTGTAGGTTATCGACGGTAGTCGGGACCGGTGGTTTCGGGGAAAGTGTAAATGCCGCGCGCCTGATACTCGTAGGTAATCTCCAGTTGCGAGCGCGGCACGCCGTTAACTTCGAAGGCAGGGTCTTTGTAGAACTTGGCGTGTCCGTCGCAGAAGGTCCAGTTGCGCCCTTCCTGGTGGCGGCGTCCCTTGCGCCAGCGCGTGTCGCCCTGATTGTTGCCGTAGCCCGGCGCGATGTACCACGCGGCGAAGGCGTTGCCGTTAGAAGTAATCACGCTCCCCACATCGGCGATAAAGAAGGTGTTTGATGGGAAGTTGATGCCCGCCAGCGGGCGCATCTTCTCGCCGCGATAGTTGTTGCGGTCAAAACCGGGGTCGTAGGTGCGGCTCAGGAAGTAGTTGCCCGCGTAGGAAAGCGGGAACACATCGCGCATCGCGTTGACCACACTGCGCATGCCCGCATACGCGCCCGGCATTCGCACCGCCAGCAGCTGCGCCTCGTAGCAGAACGAGTTCAGCTTGTTGAACCCGCCCTTGTCGGGGTCGCTGGGACACTGGAAGATGTTCCAATTCTTAATGTAGGGTCCGCTGGCGATGGGGAACGAGAACACGCCGCTGAAGTAGTCGTCGCCGATGGCGTAAATGCCGCTGGCGTTCGGCGTCGGACTGCTGCAGGGACCGACCCAGCCCGTTTCGGGCAGAATCTCATCCCAATCCTGAGCGTACATCATCCCCGCCAATCCAATCTGACGGGCGTTGGACAGACAGGACGACTTGCGCGCGCTCTCACGCGCCTGAGCAAACACAGGGAACAGAATCGCCGCCAGAATGGCGATTATCGCGATAACAACCAGCAGTTCGATAAGCGTAAAACCGTCTCTGCGCATCACATGCCTCCAGGAAAAAGTCTACTGCGCGCGAGTTTAAGGGGAGGTAAAAGCGCATTAACGGTCGGTTAAGGTCGTCCCTGCACGCAGTTTTACGGGAATTTAACCCGAAATTCCCCGAAATTCTTGCAGGAATCGCATGGCGTAGGGAGTATAATTCATCAGCATCTTGAAGGCATGACTCGCGAGGGTGAGGAATAGGTCGGATTTCGGCGGTGGAGGAGGGAGTCATGCCGGATCGCAGACACAGCGCCACACAGGTAGAGAGTGTGCTAAGGGAGTTGCGCGGCGTATGCGGCGCACGGGTTGTCACGGATGAGAGCGGTCTGATCCAGGAGATTCATTTGCTGGTGGAAGCCGAGCGCAATCCGAAGCAAGCCGTGCGCGATGTGGAGTCTGCGCTCCTGGCGCATTTCGGGATTCATATCGATCATCGGAAGGTGAGTGTTGCCCAGAAGGGGAGCGCCTCGAAGCTTGCTGACCCCAATCGCCTGCGCTGGCTGGATGTTCAAATTACCCATGAAGGGACGCGCGCAGTCGTTGCGGTCCTGTTGGAGCGCAACGGCACGGTCTATCGCGGCGTGGCGTCAGGGGTGCGCGCCAGCACGCAGATTCCGCGTCTGGTCGCCTCGGCGACGCTCCGCGCTGTGGAAGCGGCGCACGGGCTGTGCGAGCGGTTCGGGCTGGAGGATGTGTCCACCACAGCGACCGTCGGCAGCTATCCCGTCGCGATTGTGCTGGTGAGCGCGGTCCGCGAACAGGGCGAAGACCTGCTGGTCGGGAGCGCGCTGATCCGCCAGGATACCCTGCGCGCTGTGGGACTGGCGACGCTGGACGCCGTGAATCGGCGTGTGTCCGCGTTCCCGACCGATGTGGAGGCAACCGCCGTGGCGCAGCTCAGTGAACCTACGGCGGCAAGCACAGAAAACGATTTGGGGCGCGTCTGAGACGCACCCCACGGGCAAGGCAAGCACGAGCGGAGCGACCACGAGCGGCTGACCATTCTCACTATAGGAGGGACAGTCGATGAAACGGTGGCTCATTCTGATGGCAATGGTCGTGGCGATGCTGTCTGTCGCCAGTGCGAAGCGGGTGTACTATCCGCATCGCTGGGACGACCCTGTGGAGCGCACGCCTGAGGTCGTGCAGGTTCCGTAATCATCATCCTTAGAGGCACTGGGTAGGGACGCTTGCCTTGCCCCTTCTGGAATTGTATGCGACGGAAGCGGATCGGAGTCTGGATGGTCATTTCAGGCGTGGCAGCCACGGGCGCACTGGCGCTTGCGGGCGCGCCGTTGATTCGGGAGCATCTTCTGGGTGCGCTTGTGATGGTGGCGTTGCTTGCCATTGCCGCCGAGTTGCTGTTGATACGCTATCCCCTCCGCCCTGAATACAACGATCGGGGGGTCTGGCTCAGCGTCAGCACACCGATTGTGATTGCCGTCATGCTGGTGTATGGGGCACAGTTCGGCGTCTGGCTGGACGCTTTAACGACCCTCGTTGCAGGCGCTGTGATGGTGCCGTCGCGCGCGACGCATCCGCGCTGGGTCGCGATCAACACTTTCCAGAGCGTGCTGAGCGCATCGGGCGCTGGCATAGCGACGACGGCGGTGTTCAACCCGGAATCAGGGGTGTGGAGCCTTCAGTCGCTGGGCGCATTAATGCTGGGGTTGGCGACCTACATGCTCATCAACGCCGTGTTGATGAGTATAACGGTGGCGCTGGCGGAAGGCGTGCGTGCGCGCTGGGTGCTGGCGCAGACGGTTCTGAGCCTGCCCCGCGATGTGGCGTTGATGACCCCGATCTCTTTTCTGGCGATGGCGGCGCTTCAGGCGTATGGGGCAGTTGGACTGCTCGGCGTGCTGGCGCCGTATCTGGCGTTGCGCCAGGCGTTCGTCCTCGCGCGGCGCCAGCAGGAACTCTACCATCAGACGATCCGCAGTCTGGGCTTTCTGGTACAACGGGCGCATCCCTACACCGGGGGGCATTTGCAGCGCGTCTCCCTGTGGGCGCGCCGCGTCGCGGAAAAGCTGGGACTGCCGCCCGACCGATGCGAGCTGGTCTATGAAGCCGCGCTGCTGCATGACCTCGGCAAAACCGTGCTGGATGAGCGGATACTCAATAAGCCCGCCCGGCTCGCCCCGGAGGAGTGGGCAGAGATTCGCAAACATCCCCAGCTCGGCGCGGAGATTCTGCGGGATACCCCCTTCCTCGCCCCGATTATCCCCTGGATTGCGATGCACCATGAGCGTCCAGACGGCGCAGGGTATCCTTTCGGTCTAAAAGGCGAGCAGATTCCTGTGGAGGCGCGTGTGATTGCAGTGGTCGATGCGTTCGATGCGATGATTGGCGGCGAAGCGCCGAATCAGCGACGCCCGCACAAGCGTCCCCTGACCCTTGATGAAGCGATTGCGGAACTGGAGCGTGGGGCAGGGACGCAGTTCGATGCGCAGGTGGTGCAGGTGTTTACGAAAGTGGTGCAGGACTGGCGCAGGAAGCGTGAAGCGGGAGCGAACACATAGGATGCAGGGCGCATGGTGGGCATTCGGGATAACGGTTGCATCGATTGCAGCGCTGGCGTACTATGCGTTTGTGGTGTTGCCGGCACGGATTCATCGCTGGCGATGTGAGGGACTGCGCGCGTTTGCCCGACTGATTGAGTTGCGCACGCAGGGACGCTACGCGAACGCGGAATCAATGGCGGAGCTGGCAAGCGCCGTCGCCCAGCGGCTCGGCGTCCCCCTGCACGAACGCCGACGAATGGAGCTGGCAGTCTACCTGCGCGACATCGGGATGGTCGCTATCCCCTACCCGGTGCTGAACAAGCAGACACCGTTCACGCCTGCTGAACGCGAGCTGATTGCCCGCCACGCCGAAATCAGCGCCTCCATCACAGAACAGATTCCAGGACTGTGGCAGGTCGCTCCGATTGTGCGTCTGCACCATGTGGTCTACAGCGAGCAGTCCGACGCGCCGCTCAGCGCCCATATTCTGAGCGCGCTCGACGATTGGCTTCGAATCGCCGAGAGCGCCGACGCCGATACCGCCTCGTCCGTCCTCAAGCAGGGCGCCGGCGCGCGTTATCACCCGATGGTGGTGCAGGCGATTCTCGGCGAGATTCACCAGCGCACGCTGGGCAATCTGCAGGCGTTAACCCGCTCCGCTGCGCTGTGGCTGTAGCGCCACGCGCTGGAAAATCTGCCGCGCCTCCTCATAAAGCTCGTAGGGTACCAGTTTGGGCGCTTGCAGGGCGTCTTCCAGCGGCACGGCGACAATCTCCACGCCGCGCAGCGCCGCGAGCATGCCGAACTGCCCGGTGCTGACCAGCTCTGCTGCCTTGAGCCCCAGGCGCGTCGCCAGCACGCGGTCGTACACAGTGGGCGGACCACCGCGCTGGATGTGCCCAATCACTGCGTCGCGCGTCTCGATGCCCGTGATTTCCTCAATATAGCGGGCGACGCGCGAGCCGACGGCGCGTTCTTTGAGGACTTTGTGCCCGAAGTCGTCGGTTGCGGCAGGCTCATCCGTGCCTGCGAAAGGCAGCTCCACGCCTTCCGAGACGACCACCAGCCCGTAGCGCTTGCCGCCGTGGTAGACCTGTTTCAGGTAGTGGCACATCGCGTTGAGGTCAACGGGCGCTTCGGGGATGAGAATCCAGTCCGCGCCGCCGCCGATGCCCGCGTACAGCGCGACCCAGCCCGCGTGGCGTCCCATCACCTCCAGCACGATGATACGCGCGTGGGACTTGGCGGTGTCGCGCAGGCGGTCCATCGCCTCCACCGCGACGGAGACCGCACTATCAAAGCCGAAGGTGAAGTCCGTGCCGCCCAGGTCGTTGTCCATCGTCTTGGGCACGCCGACCACGCGCACGCCATGCTCGGTATACAGGCGACGGGCGACGCCGAGCGTGTCCTCGCCGCCAATTGCGATGATCGCGCCGAAGTTGAAGTCTTCGATATTGTCCAGCAGCCGCTGCACATCGGCAGGGTCTTTAAATGGGTTCGTGCGCGAAGTGCCCAGAATCGTGCCGCCTTCGCGAATAATCTCATCTACGCGCTCTTCGGTGAGCGGAACGGTCAAGCCCTCAATCAGCCCCTTCCAGCCCTGCAGGATGCCGATGGGGGTATGCCCGTCTCGGATTAGGCGCAGCGTCGCGCCCCGAATCGCAGGATTCAAACCCGGGCAGTCGCCCCCGCCCGTCAAAATACCTACACGCATCGTCTGAACCTCCTGTCAATCTCCCGTGCGAATCGGGGCAATCTCAGCGAACGGGTCGCTGGCAGGTTAATTATACCGATTCGGAGGGCGATTTTGGGGGCGTAGCGATCCCCTGAAGCAACGATATCCCAAGATGTGGAGAGCATATAGTAAAAGTATGTTCAGAAAGGGTATTATAGAGTTATGCATGATGAAGCTCACATTCGCAATGCGGCGGAGAAGCTCAAAACGGCAATCGACGCGATTTTGCCGAACAATCCTAAAGAAGCCGAGCTGCGTGCCGTAATTGAAAGGCAACTGGAGGCGTTCCTCCACGCGGAAGCGCATCTACTTCCCCCTCCACGCTTAGAAGTCACCCTCGCTTCGGGGCGCGCCGACGCCGTGTTTAATCGCTTCGTGATTGAATATAAGCGTCCCGATGTCCTCTCCGATCGTTCTAATCACAGTGCCACCCAGCAAGCCATAAAACAACTCCGAGACTACCTGAGCGACTTGGCTCAGAAGGAGCGGCACGAGGTGCACCGTGTCGCCGGCGTGGTGTTTGACGGGCGCTTTATTATTTTCGCGCGGTTCGTGGATGGCGCCTTCACGGCGGAAGCCCCACAGCCTGTGTCGATAGAGAACCTGGAACGCATGCTCACTTGGCTCACGGCGCTGGCTTCGGGCGTTGCACTTACCGCCGACAACCTCGCCCGCGATTTCGGAATCGAACAGTATCGCACCCAACAGACGCTGAAGGCACTCTACACGGGACTCCAACAGGCAACACAGGATACGGACTCGCTGGTGAGCAAGCTGTTCGAGCAGTGGCGCATCCTGTTCAGCGAAGCCATTGACTACTCGGAAGCCTTCGGCGGGGGCAAATTAGAACAATTGCAAAAATGGGCGCGAAAGGCAGGGTTCGACATCCGATCTGCCTATGAGGCGGAACAGTTTTTCTTTGTACTGCACACCTATTTCGCACTGCTCGCGAAGCTCATCGCGCGGTTAGCCGTGATGCGTGCCCTGCTGGACAAAGTGGGCGTACACAGCTACGAACAACTCGCCGCGCTGCCTTCTGACGCGCTGCAAGAGGAACTCCAAAAAATCGAATCGGGCGACCTGTTCCGACAAATCGGAATCCAAAACCTATTGGAAGGGGACTTTTTCTCATGGTATCTACGGGCGTGGAACGCCGATATTGAGAGAGGCATTCGTCTGCTGTTGCAGCAACTGAGCCACTACGACCCCACCACCCTGACACTGGTGCCTGAGGAGACACGCGACCTGTTCAAAAAACTTTATCACTACCTGTTGCCACGCGAGGTGCGCCACAACTTGGGCGAATACTACACACCTGACTGGCTGGCAGAACGGCTCCTGAGGCAAATGGACAACACCCTGTTTACAGATTCCTCACAGCCCAACGAGCGCACTCTGCGCCAAAAAGTCCTTCAGACGCGCTTTTTAGACCCCGCCTGCGGCTCGGGCACCTTTTTAGTGCTGATTCTGCGCCGCTTGATGCAACTGCAACGCAATCTGCAACCGGCACTCTCCGAGGGAGAGTTGCTGGAAGCCATCACGCGGAATGTGGTGGGGTTCGACATCAACCCCTTGGCGGTGCTTACGGCGCGGGTGAACTACCTGCTGGCGATTGCCGACCTGCTGCCGTACCGCAAAGGCGATCTGAGCGTGCCTGTCTACTTAGCCGACTCGGTGCTGATGCCTGCTTTCAGTACGGATATGTTCAAGGGCAGCGTGTACTTGTTCCGAACCGCGGTCGGGGAGTTCCAGATCCCGACCGCGCTCTGCACCCCCACGCATTTCAACCGCCTGTGCGATATGATGGAGGAGTGTGTTTTATCGGAAGTGCCTGCGGAGGCGTTCCTCCAGCGGGTGTCAAAAATGCTCAGTCAATCCCCGACGGGTATAGACTACGAACCCCTCCGCGAAACTTATCAGCGCATGCTCGAACTGCACCAACGAGGGCTGAACGGACTGTGGGCGCGCATCCTGAAAAATAACTTCGCACCGCTCACCGTCGGGCAGTTCGACTACATCGTGGGCAACCCGCCATGGATTAACTGGGAACACTTGCCCGATAACTATCGCGACTCGATTCGAAAACTTTGGGAGCAATATAAACTTCCGCCACAGTCCGGCGGGGCGCGACTGGGCGCGGTCAAAGGCGACTTCTCCGCGCTGATGACCCTCGTCGTCGCCGATAAACTGCTCAAACCGAATGGCAAACTCGGCTTCGTGATTACCCAAAGCCTGTTCAAAACCGCGGCAGGCGCAGGGTTCCGACGCTTCATCCTGCCCGGTGGCACACCGCTCAAAGTGCTGCTTGTAGAGGACATGGTAGACCTGAACCCCTTCGAGGGCGCAAGCAACCGCACGGCAGTGCTGGTGCTGCTCAAAGGGCAACCGACCCGCTACCCCGTCTCGTACACGCTGTGGCGCAAGAAACGCGACGCACGATTCACCTACACCAGCACGCTGGGCGAGGTAAAAGACGCCACCACGCGCCACCCATGGTTCGCCGAACCCGCACAGCCCAACGCCCCTACTTCCCAGTGGCTCACCGTGCCTCAAAATGCCCTGAAAGCCATTCGCAAGGTGATGGGCAACGCTGATTATGAGGCGCATTTAGGAGTGAATTCTGGTGGGGCGAACTCGGTCTATTGGCTGGAGAAGCAGATGGAGCGCCCCGATGGGCTGTGGCTGATGCGCAACCTCACCGAGGGCGCGAAGCGAAAAGTGAAAGAGGTCGTGAATCCTCTGGAGCCAGAATTGCTCTATCCCCTGTTGCGTGGACGCGATGTGCAACGCTGGCACGCCCGACCCAGCGCATGGATACTCGTGCCCCAAGACCCCAGCCAGCCCAATCGCGCCTACCCAGAAGACCGACTGCAAGTGGACTATCCCAAAGCCTATGCCTACCTGAAGCAGTTTGAAAAAGAGTTGCGTCAACGCAGCGGATATAAGCAGATACTCAGTAAACGCGAGCGCGAGTTCTATGGGATGATGGACATCAATACCTACACCTTCGCCCCGTGGAAGGTGGTGTGGCCAAACATCGCTTCGGAATTGAACGCTGCCGTAGTTAGCGAATCAGATGGCAAAGTTATAGTTCCCCAACATATCGTCACTTTGGTCGATTGTCAATCTGCAGAGGAAGCGCATTATGTTTGTGCACTGATCAATTCTCAGTGTGCCAACTTTACTGCACGTGCCTATTCACAAGAGGGAGGAAAGAGTTTCGGAGACCCTCACATCCTTGAACACATCCGCATTCCGCGTTATGACCCGCAGAATGCGTTGCATCGGCGTTTGGCGGAGTTGTCGCAGGAAGCGCATCGCTGCACGCAAGCGATTCACGCGTACTCGGAGGATGACGCGGATGAAGTGAAACTCACCCCTCAGTTGGAGCAGGAGATTGAACAGTTTCTGCTCCAACAATCCCAGACGGAAACGCTTTCTGAGGATCTGCAGCAGTGGGTGTCGCAGAGACAGGCGCGTCGGCAGTTGCGCGAGGTAGAGGCTGAAATCGACCAATGCGCCGCGCAGTTGTGGGGGCTGACCCCAGATGAGTTGAAGGCTGTGCGGCAAGCGTTGCAAATTCTCTCAGGCGATTCGGAGGCGAACCATGACCAATCCGACGATTGAGGCGGTGCGAGAAGCGATGCGCGCCCTGGCAAAGCAGGTCGATGTGTTACCTGCGGTTGGTGGGGCACTGCAAGAGGAGGAGCGACCCGACGCGGACGAGCGCGTGGAGCAAATCTTGGGGGGCAACGAAAAACTGTTCGAAGCGAACTGGGAAACAAACGCAAAAGACCTGTGTCGCCCCCTGCAGCCGATTCCACGCACCCAATGGCATCTGTACCGCTATTTTCAGGACGGCTCCTATCGCAGCTACTTTTTGGGCAACCTGCTGGAGCATGACCGCGAAACGCCTGTGCTGTTCGCCCAGATTGGCGCGTGCCAAATCGAACGGAACGATGACGGCAGCGTCAAGCCCGTGCGAAGAGAGGTAAAACCCTATCTCTTGCTGGCAATGGACGCTGTTTCGGAAGGAGTCCAGGAGACCCTACTGCAAACCGCGCACGCCAAGGGTGTAGAGGTGGTCAATCTTGCAAGAAACGGACGAGCTGACCCAGAGCCGCACGCCCGACTTGCGCCTGCTGGCGCAAAACAAGGTGCGCTACAAAATGCACGAGTTGGAGGTACAGTTGGCGCAGGAGCGATTGACAGCCCTGAACAGCGACGAATGGCTCGTAGTGGACGGCTCGCTGCAATGTTCGCCAACGTTGCTGAGTCGAGTATGAGCGCGAATGATCCGAAATCCACGCGGCTGATTGGTGTGGCGAAAAACTTCCGCAAGGATCCCCAATTCGCCGTTGGTCGCCGTGCGCGCAGCAGGAACGGTACAGCGCTGCACCGCCTGCTGGCGAAGCTGGACACATGGCATCGCACGACCGTATTCGGCGCACGCGAGGGCAAGGTAGCTGTTCTGGTATCATGCGCCTGCGCCCCCAAGGGACAGATAGACTACCCCCTGATGGGCGTGATTAAAGTGGAGCTGATCAACCCTTCCAAGAAGCCAGTGGATTCGGCACTTATAGACCAACTCTCGGGTGCGCTGATAGCGGAGCGCAACGCGACCCCGCACGGTGTAGACCGAGCGCTGGCACGCCCACCTCTACCCGATTTTCCTCGCCGAACGCTATGTGCAAAATCATCTCTTGAGCCGTGAAGTGATACGGCAAGCGCTTCGATGGAGGTGAACTATGGAACCGCAAGCGATTCAGACAACAGCCGCTCTCGACGAACGGAACGCAGCCGACACAGGAAAAGACTATCGGGCGCGTCTCGGCGACGGCGAACCAGCCGAGCAGTTCCGAGCAGTTCTATTTCTGGCTGGAGCCGAGCGTGATTGTGAACCCGTTTGACATCGTGGAGACCGATCAAGTTAGCGCAACACGCGATCGCAGGAGTCAGACTTACGGCATCGTGATTACGCTGGAGCATAGCACCGACGCCGCGTCGCACCTATCGAACTTTATTGCCAACGACTTTGGCTCGGTGGATGTCGAGGCGAACACGCCGCGTCAGGGGACAACGGTCGCACGCGCGGTGGTGCTTTCCAACAGCGAGGACATCTACATGCCCGCGCCGAACGACTCCCCTGTGCGATTCGCCGATCGCTGCAGGGATCCACCGCGCGTTGGGCATCGACAGCATCCCTGAGGGGCACCGCGTGGCCCGCAGGCATAATCCAAATGTCCAACGGCGAGCAGGCGGTGGTGTACTTAGACCGTCGCTACCTGCTCGGACCCGAAGGGCGCGCATCTGAACATCTCGGGCATCAGTGGGCTGGCGACCAAGACCTCGTATGCGATGTTTTTAATCCAGTCGCTCCTGCAGACCGCCCCCGACCGCGATAAGATAGCCGTTATCCTGTTGAATGTCAAACATGGCGACTTGCTCCACATCGACGAGCCGGGCGACACCTCGATGCAGAGACACGCCAAATGTGGGAAGTGATGGGGCTGCACGGCGGAACCCTTCCCTGAGGTGCGCTACCTATTGCCTTGGGGGAAGCACTCCGACCGTGATGGCAAGCCCAACAGTTTCAGCATTCCCAATCAGAACTGGCGGATGTACGCCTATTCCCTGCAAGATACTTATGACAAACTCGACCTGCTGATGTCGCAAATCCCTGACCCCCACGATACAATCGGTTCGCTGATAGGCGAAATTCGCGAGGGCTTAGGCGGTGTCCAGCATGGCAACCCATCGGGAAAATGGGCAAACGTGCAACAACATGGAATAACCTTCTCAACGGCGAGCCTCTGGTTAAGAACGGGCAACCGCAGCAAATCGGAGATGTTCGAGCCGTTTCAGTGGGGCGTTTTCGTCGCCTCCTGCGACGCATCGTGAAGACGCGGCAATCGGGCATCTTTGTGGAGCAGCGCAGCCGCAACGCCGTGAATCTGTCGGAAGAGGTTGCCAAAATCAGAGGCGGTGAGGTGGTGGTGGTCGACATCGCCAAGCTTACCGACGATGAGCAGACCTTGGTGTTTGGCGATATTCTCCGCACTATCTACGCACTCTACGCCGAATCAGATGAAACCGAGATTGGCGATACGATTCCTGAGAAGGTGATTATCTTTGTCGACGAGCTGAATAAGTACGCTCCTCCTCGCGAGAGCGCCTCGCCGATTATAGAGCAGGTTCTCGATATTGCGGAGCGCGGGCGGTCGCTGGGCGTGGTGCTGTTTGGCGCTGAGCAGTTTCGCAGTGCGGTTCACCCGCGCGTGGTGGGCAACTGCGCGACCCATGTATTCGGGCGCACAGGCTCTACGGAACTCTCCGACGCCGCGTATCGCATGCTGGATGCCGATGTCCGCATGAGCCTCACGCGATTGGAGAAAGGGGAGATGCTGCTGGCGCATTCCCCGTTCCGACAGCCGATAAAGATACGCTTTCCACGCCCCGCGTACAAGCAGGAAGGGGTGCCTTAGAGGTATCCTATTCTGCGCGTATGAAAGCGAGCGTTCTCCAGCGCACTATTTTTGCTGTCTGGTTTCCGTTGGCGTTGAGTTTTACCCTGATGATGCTGGAATCGCCCACCACGAACGCGGTGCTGGCGCGGTTTTCAGACCCTTCGATTCAGATAGCGGGGTTCGGCGTGGCGCTGGGGCTGTCGCTGCTGATTGAAAGCCCCGTGATTATGCTGTTGGCGACGGCGATTGCGCTGGTGCAGGGGCGGGAGTCGTTTTATCGCGGTGCTGCGCTTCGTGTTGACGCTGATGGTCGAGCCTCACGCTGCTGACCGCCTGATTGCCTTCACCCGCTCTGTATGACATGATTGCGCTGCACGTATTGGGGTTGCCGAACGGGTGGCGGAGGCGGGGCGCGTCGCGATGCAGGTGATGTTGCTTATGGACGGCGGCGATTGGCTGGCGACGGTTTCTGCAGGGCGTGCTGGTGCGCTATGGCGGGGCGCGGTTCGTGAGCTTGGGGCACGGCGATACGGCTGGCACAGCATCGTGCGGTGGGTGTGGGGCTACTCTGGTGGAACGGGTTGCCCGGCGCGGTGGTGGGCGCGTGCATGGTGATGGCGGGGGTGCATCGTGGAGGCGCTCGTGGCGACGCTGTTCGCGCTGCCGATTCTGCGCGAGCGCGTGCTGAGCCACACTGAGGGAGGCGCGCTGCTCACTCAACGCGCCATCTGGAAGTTCCACCTGCCGCTGGCGGGCACGACGCTGCTTGACGCTTGCTGGTGCATCCGTTGACCGCTGCGGCGCTGGCGCGGTTGCCCCAGCCTGAGCTGGCAATCGCCTCGTGGCAGGTGGTGTTCGGCTCGCTGCTGGCGTTGCGCAGTTGGGGCTTCGCGCTGCAGGAGGCCGAGCGTCGCCGTGCTGCAACAGGGCGTTCCGACAAGCGCGCTGTTCGCGTTCACGCATCAGGTTGCGCTGGGCACGACGCTCGCGCTTGCGCTGCTGGCGTTCACGCCGCTGGCAGGGCTATTCACCGAGCGACTGCTGGCGCTGCGGGCGGAGCTGGCGTTGCCCGCGGTGTTCGGCTTTCAGGCGTGTTTGCTGTTGCCCGCGCTCACAGCGTATGGATCCACCCTGCGCGGCGTGCGTATCCATCAGAAGCAGCCCGCCGCCGTCTACTGGGGCATGGCGCTCAACCTGCTGGTGAACGCGCTGGGGCTGGCGCTCGGCGTCTGGCTCGCGCGTGCGCAGGGCGCGCAGTCGGTGCAGGCGTCGTTGCTGGTGGGCGTCGCCGCGTTCCAGCTGGCGGCGATTGCGGAGGTCGCCTACCTCATGCGCGGGCGCGCTACTGCGTCGTGAACGCGGTGAAGTAGACTTCCAGCACGCTCTCTTTCTCGTGCGTTTTGTGTTCCAGCACCTCGTTCACGCGCTCGCGGATTTCCTCTTTGACTTTGTGTTTGCCCTCCAGCGAGTTCAGTTGCGAGCGCGTCTTGCCTGCGAACGCCATCAGCGCGGCGTCGCGCAGGGGCGCGGTCTCTTCCTCCAGCTTTTTGGGGTCGATGCCCTCTTTGAGACCGAGCGCGACTCCCGCCTTCAGGTAGCTCTCATCGCCCAGATTGACGATGAACTCGCCCAGATCGAGCGTTTTGCCGACGGTGGGCGGTTTGGGGGGTGGGGGCGCTTTGGGCGCAAGGAAGTTCTTGCCCGCGAACACGCCGCCCGCCAGTCCCGCGACCAGCACCACAATCATCATCAGCATGGGGCTTTTGCCCTTGCCGCCCCCGCCGCCGTCGCCTTCGGATTTCTTCGCCTTACCAGCCATACCAATCCCCGACGGCGTTATTCCATAATTCGTGGGTCGGATATCCTGCTGAGATTCACAGCTGGTACGATGCAGGGTGTGTGAAGTGTCTTTACGTTATGCCAATCGGCGCGTCAGAGTTCGTAATTATCCTGCGCGGGCAGCAACACAGGAACGCTTTGTTGCCCTCACCCCCAGCCCCTCTCCCGCCGCGCGGGAGAGGGGAGCCGCGCAAGCCTTGCGCGACGCGCTATCCCCCTCTCCCAACCCCTTGGGAGAGGGGGACAAAGGGGGTGAGGGCTACAGGCGTCGGTAATTAACGAACTCTGACGGCGCATTTGGTGTAAGCTGCGCTTTGGCACTCCATGCGCGGATAGCGCGACTGCTGAAAACTGATTGCATCGGCGCTTTTAGTATGCAGCAGTACGGGCGCGATTGCCGCGCCCGTACCGACGCATGGGATTCAGCATCCCTGCCCGAAGGCGAACAGCACCTGCAGCAGGTCGGCGTCGTCGACGACGCCGTCGCCGTTGAGGTCGGCGGCGAGGTCCGCGCCCTGCTGCCCAAAGACGAATAGCGCCTGCAGCAGGTCGGCGTCGTCCACGCAGCCGTTGCCGTCAATGTCGCCGCTGGGCGCGTACTTGACTGCCGCCATCTGCTGGAAGCGATTGTAGTAGTCCACTTCAGTGGTCAGCGTGCCTGCGACGAGCAGGCTGCCGTCTGGCTCAGCAAACAGCGCCTCTGGCTCGATTGTTATCGGGAACCGCCACAGAGGCTGTCCGCTGGCGTTCACCCGCATCAGGAATCTTGCGGGATGAAATGCACCCGACACGGCGACATACCGCTGCCCTGCAGGGTTCACGCGTACTATTCCCGATAGGGAGGGCTGCCCCCCGTCCACCAGCTCGGCGTCCGAAAGCAGTCTGCCGTTGTTGGAGAAGCGCGCCAGCCGCAAGGTGTAGCGCTCGAACGGATCGCCACGCCAGAGGACGGTCTTCACCAGCAGGTACACATTCTCCTGCACGTCCATTGCAAGGCTCTCGGCGTAGTCGTCGTGCCACAGGTACGAGTAGCGGTAGCCCCAGAGCGTCGAACCATACAGATGGTAGATAAGTACCACATCTTCGCCCGTGTAGCCGCCCTCCGATTGAATCCCCACAACATCTTCCGGAAAGACGGGATTCTTCACACCTGCGGCGGGAATGTCCACACCGCGTGCGGCTCCAGAGTACCGGAAGATGGCAGAGTCAGCCGCCATATAAGCGGTATCAATCGCAGTGTTTGAGGACGCCACGCTCCCATATAAGAAGTCGTATACAGGCGTCTGGTTCGTAATGACGCCCCACGGTCGGATGTTCACACGGTTGAACAGAATGTAGTTGGTGAAGTTGTCCTCGTAGAAGATGGCGCGGCTGACGCCTGAGGCGACTTCTTCAGCGGCGACGAAGAGCCCGTCAAAGTACAAAAACCGCAGCGGGCGCAGGTGTGCGTTCGGGGTGCGGGCAAGCGTGAAGACGGCGCTGGGCTGACCCGCAGGCGTGAGGTGATGCACCTGCGCGAAGAGGTAGCCATCGGCGTCTGTGAACTGCCCCAGCAGGCGCAGCTCGTTCGCACGCTCCACGGCGTCCACAAATGCGTCGTCGAAGCCCGCGCCGTCGAGCTGGTAGACCCACGCCTGGGTTCCGTCGGGCAGCAGGCGGATAGCCAGCGCGTCGCGCCCATTCAGCGGCGTCTCCACCCAGCCCAGCAGCATCAGCCCGCCGTCTGATAGGCGCACCGCGCGCGTCATCTGCGCCGCAAAGTCGTTCTGCGGCGGCGTATACACATAGCGCCACACTTCGCGCACCTGCGCCGAAGCCAGCGCCAGCACGCTCAGTGCAATTCCGCATGCAATCGTTGTTCGCATGGTCGTTTCCTCCTTAGCGCGGCGCAAACAGCGGCAGGTAGCCACAGGCGTCGGTTCGGGCGACGCTGGGGATACCCTGCGTGTTGTAGCCGTCGAACGGGTCTATTCGCGGGTCGGTGCTGTTGGGCGCAATCCGCGCGCCCAGCCGTCGGACTTGAAGCTTGAGTTCCATCGTGATGAAGTGCATCCCGCTCTTGTGAATCCAGACAGACTGCTGGGGCAGGCGCACTTCGCCGCGTGGATAGTGTGTGCTGGGGTTCGTACACGGCGTGAATCGGCACGGCTGGTCGGCGCGGTCGCAGCGCAAAATCGGGTTCACAGGCGCGAAGCCCAGCCAGTGTTCGCGCCCCAGCCCCTCCCAGAACAGCGGCAGCGTGCTGGGGTCGTCCACGCCCGCCTCGAAGTAGTTGTGCAGGTAGCCGTTGTAGGTGTAGCTCACGGGCACGGGCGACTGTACGCGCTGGCTGTAGTCGGCGCCGGGCAGTTTGTACGGCAGGGTCGAGGGGCAGCTGAGGAACGCATACGACTGCTTGTTGCCCCACAGGTACGGTTGGAGCGCGTTCGCCCATGTCCAGCCCCCGTGCGGGCTGCCCGTCTGCCAGTTGCGCGGCACGGCGACGGGGGCGTCCCAGCCCCACGGCTGCGTGTTGGCAAACCGCTCGTAAGCCATCGGGAACTGCTCGTCGTAGTCCTGACTATACATCAGCGCCGCCCGCCCCAACCGATAGAGGTTCTGGGCGCAGCGTTTTTCCGCAGGGTCGAAATTGTCGGCAATCGCGCGCATCAGGGAGACGCTCCCCAGCGCGCTCAGCAGCATTAATCCCCAAGAGACGAATCTCCTTTGCATGGCGCGCCTCCAGCAGGATTATACACCAATCTGGACGCGCCATGCAAACGATTACAGTCCCAGCTCGTCCCAGATGGCGTCGATTCTGGCTTTCACTTCAGGCGCCATCCGAATCACATCGGGCCACTCGCGCGTGAAGCCCTCTTCCTTCCATTTAGTGGTCGCGTCGAACCCGATTTTGCTGCCGTAGCCGACATAGGGACTGGCGTGGTCCAGCACATCGACGGGACCCTTGACAATCAGCGTGTCGCGTTCGGGGTCGACATTCGCGCCGAGCCGCCAGATGACCTCGCCCAGATCATGCACATTCACATCGGCGTCGAACACCACGATGAACTTGCTGAACATCAGCTGTCCCAGCCCCCAGATGGCGTTCATCACCTTGAACGCATGCCCGGGGTAGCGCTTGCGGATGCTCACGAAGCAGAAGTTATGGAACACGCCCTCCACGGGCAGGTTCATATCGACGATTTCGGGCACGGTCAGGCGCACCAGCGGCAGGAAGAGCCTCTCAACCGCCTTGCCCATCCAGCCGTCTTCCATCGGCGGGATGCCCACGATGGTGGCAGGGTAGACGGGCTTGGCGCGGTGCGTAATCGCCGTGACATGGAACACGGGGTAGTAGTCGGCGAGGCTGTAGTAGCCCGTGTGGTCGCCAAAGGGACCTTCCAGACAGCGTTCGCCGGGGTTGATGTAGCCCTCGATCACGATTTCGGCGTTAGCGGGCACTTTGATGTCGACGGTCTTTGCGGGCACCAGCTCGACGGGCTTTTTGCGCAGGAAGCCCGCGAACATCAGCTCGTCGATGGCGGGGGGCAGGGGCGCAATCGCGCTGAAGGTCAGCGCCGGGTCGTCGCCCAGCACCACTGCGACCTGAATCGGCTCGCCCTGCTTCTCAGCGTGCTGGTAATGCTCCGCGCCCACTTTGTGAATCTGCCAGTGCATGCCTGTGGTGCGCTTGTCCAGCACCTGAATACGGTACATGCCCACATTGCGCTTGCCCGTGTTGGGGTCGTGCGTGAACACCAGCGGCAGCGTGATGTACCGCCCGCCGTCCTGCGGCCAGCAGTGCAGGATGGGAAACTCGAACAGGTCTACCTGGTCGCCTGTTTTGACCACCTCCTGCGAGACGCCCTCTTTGACGGTGGTCGGGGGCACGCTTCGGGCGACCTGCAGCAGCCTGCCCAGCTGGGGCATCACTTCGGGCAGGGCGCGCAGTTTGCCCAGCAGCCCGCCTTCCATTTGCGGCAGCTCCGGCTTGGTCAGCGCGTCGATTTCATGCGCGATGGTCTCGTAGTCGTCCACGCCCAGCGCGAGACTCATGCGCCGCTTCGAACCCATCGTGTTGATGGCGACGGCAATATCGTAGCCTTTGGGGCGTTCAATCAGCAGTCCCGGTCCGCCCGACTTCATCACGCGGTCGGCGACCTCGGTAATCTCCAGATAGGGGTCTAACGGATAGCGGATGCGCTTCAGCTCGCCCTCTTGCTCCAGGCGCAGCAGAAAGTCCTGAAAGTCGCGGTATGCCATAGGGTTGCCTCCATAGTCGGTAAAAACATCGTTAAGATACGCTCTCAGTATACCCAAAACGCCAAACCTCGCCGAATTCACAGGTAGGAAATCGCGCACAAATGCGTATATAGGAGTAGGGGAGCGCCGCAACCACACGACGCCCCACACGGTCTAATCGGGTAGGTGAAATCTGGTGCGATTGACGATACTGCTTCTCAGCCTTCTGGGGTCGCTGCTCTATCAGGGATGCTGGCAAGAACCTGCATTTTCTGCGCATGCCGCTGCGCCGTCCAAACAGGCGACGGGCAACTCCGTGCAACTGCTGTATCGCCGGGTGAACGGGATTCCCGTGCGCTATGTGGTCGCCGATTTGAATAATCCGCAGGTGCGGGTGGGGGTCGTCACGGCGCGGCGGCTCGGCAGGGACGAATCGATCTGGCAGCTGCTCGCGCGGTCGAAGCCGACTGCTGCCGTCACGGGAACCTACTTCAGCACTACGAGCAAGCTCCCGGTGGGCGACATCGTGATTGAGGGCGAGCGCGTGCATTTCGGTGGGGTGGGTACGGCGCTGTGCATCACTTACGACAATCAGGTGCGCTTCATTCGCCAGAAGTTGCACCGCCAGCATGACTGGCGCAACTACCAGCTGGTGCTGGGCGCGGGGCCGCGCCTGCTGCAGAATGGGCAGGTCGCTCTCTATCCCCCGGGCGAGGGGTTCCGCGATAAGCGCGTGTACGCGCGGGGCAAGCGCGTGGCGGTCGGAGTCACGAAACACAACAAGCTGTTGCTGGTCGTGGTGGAGCGCCCGATTAGCCTGCGCCAGCTGGCGCGGGTGATGCGCGCGCTGGGCGCGACCGACGCGATTGCGCTCGATGGCGGCGGCTCCACAAGTCTCTACTACCGCCGTCAGGTGAAAGTGCTGCCCAAACGCAGGCTCACGAACCTGCTGGTGGTCTACGAAGACCGCACGGTCTACGAGAACCGTATTGCGCGGCTCAAGCCTCAGAATCGGCTGGCGTTGCGGTAGAATCCAGCCGGGCGCGCGCCTGCAGCAGCAGGTCGGTCATCATTGGCATAGTGAGTAGTTTCGTGTAGGTGTTGCGCGCGCTGGGGTGATAGCTCGCCGCCAGAAAGCGCCCGTCCGCGAGCGGATAAAACGCACCGTGCCGAAATTCGAGGCGCGTGCTGTCAGGCAGTAGCCCCTCTTCACGCGCGAGGCGCACGCAGGCGTTAAACGCCATCTGTCCGAGCGCGAGCAGTCCGCGCAGGTTCGGCATTTGCCGATAGGTCGCCTGCAGGTAGGGGAAACAGGCGCGCTGCTCATCGGGCGTGGGTTTGTTGTCGGGCGGCGCACAGTGAACAGCGGCGGTAATGGCGACATCGTACAACTGCAGTCCGTCGTCGCGATTTGTCGAGGTCGGCTGGTTGCAAAATCCCGTGCGATAGAGCGCGTCGAACAGGAAATCGCCCGAAGCGTCGCCCGTGAAGATGCGTCCGGTGCGGTTGCCCCCATGCGCGGCGGGCGCAAGCCCGACAATCAGCAGGCGCGCGGTCGGCTCACCAAAATTCGGCACGGGCTTGCCCCAATAGTCCCAGTCGCGAAAGCTGGCGCGCTTGCGCTGGGCAATCTGCGTGCGGTATTCGACCAGCCGTGGGCACTGGGTGCAGGCGACTATCTGCGCGTTCAGCACGTCCCAGTCAGAGGGGGGCGCGCTGGCTGGCGATTCGTGCGCTGTCTCATGCCTCATGCTCAGGCGAAAGGATACCTGAACCGTGCGCGCCTGATTGCGCTTCGCAAATCAGACTTCGTACTTGCCTCACGCACATCTGCAGATGCGTGCTTGTTGCCCCCACCCCACTTTTATCCCCAGAATTGTTTGAGCGCAGGGTAGAGCTGGCGATAGCGGGGGTAGAGCGCGTCGTATACACGCTGCGCTTCGGAATCAGGCGCGGTTGTGCCTGCCAGTTGCACGGTCGCGGCGCACGCTTCGGGCACGGAGTCCCACACGCCGACGCCCACCCCTGCCAGCAGCGCGACGCCGTAGGCGGGACCCTCTTCCGCCTGCAGGGTATGCACGGTTTGCCCGAACACGCTGGCGAGTATCCTGCGCCAGAGGGGGCTTTTCGCGCCGCCGCCCGTCAGGCGCAGCTCCTGCAGCGGAACGCCCATCCCGCGCAGAATCTCCAGCGAGTCGCGCAGCCCGCACGCGACGCCCTCCAGTACGGCGCGCGTACAATGGGCGCGCGTGTGCGCCAGCGTCAGCCCGACGAACGCGCCGCGCGCCTGCGGGTCCGGGTACGGCGTGCGCTCGCCCGACAGATACGGCGCAAACAGCAGCCCCTCCGCGCCTGCAGGAACCGACTCGGCTTCGCCAACCAGCGCGTCGAACGCCACATCGGGCGCGAAGGTCTCGCGATACCACTGCAACGCGCCGCCCGCCATCAGCATCACGCCCATCACATGCCACGCGCCCGGCGCGGCATGGCAGAAGGTGTGCGTGCGGTACTGCGAATCCACCTGCGGCTGCTCCAGATGCGCGAACACGACGCCGCTGGTGCCGATGGAGACCGATGCACGCCCCGCCTGCACGACGCCGACGCCGACCGCCCCCGCCGCCTGATCGCCTGCGCCGCCCACCACAGGCGTGCCCTCCGCCAGCCCTGTCGCCTGCGCTGCCTGCGCCGTGATGCGCCCCGTAATCTCAGGCGACTCGTACACCTTCGGGAACCATTCACGCGGCAGCTCCAGCGTGTCCATCATCGCATACGCCCAGTCGCGACGCGGCACATCGAACAGCGCCGTGCCCGACGCATCCGAAACCTCCGTCGCCGACTCGCCCGTGAGCCGATAGCGAATGAAATCTTTCGGCAGCAGCACCTGTCGCACGCGGGCATAGTTGGTGGGTTCGTGGCGGCGCAGCCAGAGGATCTTGCCCGCCTGAAAGCCCGTCAGCACGGGGTTGAGCGTCGTCTGCAGCACCACCTGCTCGCCGACGCGCTCGGTCATCCACGCACACTCGTCCGCCGTGCGCTGGTCGCACCACAGCAGCGCGGGGCGTATCGACTCGCCGCGCTCGTCCAGAAAGACCGACCCGTGCATCTGCCCGCTCAGCCCCACGCCGCGCACCTGCACCGCCGCAACGCCCGAATCGGCAAGCAGCCGCCGAATCGCCGTGCAGGTCGCCCGCCACCAGTCGTCGGGCTCCTGCTCTGCCCATAGCGGCTGCGGCGTATACAGTGGGTACGACTCGCCCGCGCTGGCGACCACCGCGCCCGATTCGTCCATCAGCAGCGCCTTCACGCCCGAAGTGCCGATGTCCACGCCCAGCAGGTACATACCGCGAATCGATTCGCACCCGCACGAGGCTCTCCTGCCCGATTCGGGTACACTCTACGGCGATATGGAAGGCGTAGAGAAGCTGATTATCGTCGGTTCGGGACCTGCGGGCTACACGGCGGCGATTTACGCCGCGCGCGCCAGCCTCCAGCCCCTGCTGTTCGCGGGCATCCAGCCCGGCGGGCAACTGATGATTACTACCGATGTCGAGAACTACCCCGGCTTCCCCGACGGCATTCAGGGACCGGAGATGATGGAGCTGTTCCGCAAGCAGGCGGAGCGCTTCGACACGCGGATTGTGTACGAAACCATCACGCAGGTCGACTTCAGCGGGCATCCGTTCCGCCTCTGGAGCGACGCGGGCAAGGAGTACCGCGCGCTCGCGGTGATTCTCGCGACGGGCGCGTCCGCCAAATGGCTGGGGCTGGAAAGCGAGGCGAAGCTGCAGGGCAGAGGCGTGTCGGCATGCGCCACCTGCGATGGGTTCTTCTTCCGGGGCAAGCGCGTGATTGTCGTCGGCGGCGGCGACACTGCGATGGAAGAAGCGACCTACCTGACTAACCACTGTGAAAAAGTGTATGTCGTGCATCGCCGCGACGAGCTGCGCGCCTCCAAAATCATGCAGGAGCGCGCCTTCCGCAACCCCAAAATCGAGTTCATCTGGAGTACCGTCGTGCGCGACATCCACGATGTGAACGCGGGCAAGGTCACGGGCGTGCGCCTGCACAATCTCAAAACCGACGAAGAGTACGACTTCCCCATCGACGGCGTATTCATCGCGATTGGGCACACGCCCAACACCCAGATTTTTCAGGGCGTGCTGGAGATGGACGAGCAGGGCTATATCCTCACGCGCAACGGCACTTACACCAGCGTCGAGGGCGTGTTTGCCTGCGGCGATGTGATGGACAAGGTCTATCGGCAGGCGGTCACGGCGGCGGGCACGGGCTGTATGGCGGCGCTGGACGCCGAGCGCTGGCTGGCAGCGAAGTTCCACTGAGAAGACATGGCGGATTGGATACTGGTGTGCGGCGGAATATTCCTCATAGTGTTTGCGCCCTTCGCTGTGTGGCAGGTGCATCATGTGTTTGGCAAAAGCGCCAGTCTGAAGACAACTATCGGCGACCTGTCGCTGGGGATAATATCCGTCGTAGCAGGTTGCCTGTCTCTGATAGAGAGTGATCTGGTTCTGAATGACGAGAAACTCGAATCTGTTCTCAAAATTTTCTTGTTTCTGTTGTTTTTTAGTTTTGGGTTGTTCGGCGCGAAGCACGGTCGCTGGCTTCGCAAGTGATACCCTCGAGGGGGACAGACAAGAGGGGTACAATATACAGTAGATAGGAGGCGGCTATGAGCAAGGCACAATACATACTCGCCATGACACTGTCTGCAATGATTACGATTGGCTCAATAGTGGCGGCTATCAGCTCGCTTGATACCTTTAGTAAAGCGAACGAAGAGGGCATGGTAAGGGCTCGATATAGGGGAGGTGAAGCAGAATACCCAGCACACTTTGTGGCGTTTTCCGCGCCAGCATTTTTATTTTTCGTGGGTTTGGGGTTTGCGTACCTGGCTCATCGCTCCTATCATGATGAACTTTGACTATATCGCAACAGTACTCCAGAGTAGTGGGGGAAAGCTGCTCTATTGCAAAGAATGGAGATTCAAGCAGGGGTAGGAGCGCGGTCGCCGCGCCTCACTCGGCGAAACGGGCTGTGTCGAGGACGGAACAGGTATCTTTGCAACAGAGCAACTGGAGCTGGCGTGCTGCGCTGTCTAATACCAATCCTCTACTGACAACCCAGGAATGCGCTGAAACTCTGCCCGATTGTGGGTCACCAGCGTTAGCCCGCGCGAGAGCGCAACTCCCGCAATTAGTGTGTCGAGCGTGCCAATCGCCATCCCCTTGCGTTCCAGCTCAGCTCGAACCTTCACACCAAAATGGGCTGCCTGATTGTCAAAGGGCACAATAGTAATACCAATCCGCGTGTCAAACTTCGTAATTGCCGTGCGTCTACAGCCAGAGCCACGCGCGTTTTGCCCTCACCCCCAGCCCCTCTCCCGCACGACGGGAGAGGGGGACAAGGGGGTGAGGGCAAAAGACAGCGCTGATTTACGAATTATGACTGCGCGTTTGGTATGAGGGCGCACAATCAACCCCGCGGATGCGACTTTTTGTAGACCTCTTTGAGGCGGTCGAGGCTGACCTGCGTGTAAATCTGGGTGGTGCTGATGTCCTCGTGTCCGAGCAGTTCCTGCACGGCGCGCAGGTCTGCCCCGCCACTGAGCAGATGCACGGCGAACGAATGGCGCAGGGTGTGCGGCGAGATGTTTTTCTCGATTCCCGCGCAGGCGGCGTATTCCTTGAGTTTGCCCCAGAAGGCGATTCGGCTGAGCGGCGCGCCGCGGTCGTTCAGAAAGAGCGTGTTGCAGGGGCGTTTGGCGCGGACAAGTTTGGGGCGCGCCTCGCTGAGGTAGCGCTGCAGCCAGTAGACCGCGCCGTCGGTGAGGGGCAGCCAGCGTTCGCGTCCGCGCTTGCCCTCTACACGCGCCAGCCCCTCGCTGAGTTTCAGCTGCTCCAGAGTCAGCCCCAGCAGCTCCGAGACGCGCATGCCTGTGGTATACATCATCTCCAGCATCGTGCGGTCGCGCAGTCCGTGCGGGGTGTCCAGTGGCGGCTGGAGCAGCAGGCGGCGCAGTTCGTGGGGGGTGAGCGTGGTGGGCAGGGCGCGATGCACGCGGGGCGCCTCCAGCGCGTCGGGCGGCTCCTGATCCAGCACGCCGCGCCGATAGAGGTGCTTCAGGAACGCCCGCGCCGCGCTGAGCTTGCGCGCGATGCTCGACTCGCTCATCGAACGGCGGCGCAGGTAGTGAAGAAACCCATCCCAGAGCGTCGCGTCCCACACGGCAGGGTCGGTGCGCTCCGCCTGCCGCAGGTAGTCGCAAAACTGGCGCAGGTCGACGGCGTAGGCGTTCAGGGTGTGGGGCGAGACCTGCCGCTCCTGCGCCAGATAGTGTAGAAACCCGTCGATATAGGCGTCCATCAGCCCGCTTCGCCTTCCACCTCGCCGACCTTGAGCTGGAGTTCGCTGCGCTTCTCCAGACGCTCGATCTTGCCGTCGCGTATCCACACGATTCGGTCGGAGATGTCGAGCATCTTGAGGTCGTGCGTGGCGGAAATAATCGTCACGCCGCGCTCCTTGTTGAGCCGCTTGAGCAGCTCAATAATCTCCTTGCCCGTTTTGAGGTCAAGGTTGCCTGTTGGCTCATCGGCAAGGATGATGGAGGGGTTGTTCGCCAGCGAGCGTGCGATGGCGACGCGCTGCTGCTGTCCGCCCGACAGCTCGGTGGGTTTATGGTGCAGGCGTCCGCCCAGCCCGACCAGCGTGAGCAGCTCCACGCCGCGCTCGCGCGCCTCGTCGGCGTTCACACCCGCGAACACCATCGGCAGCGTCACATTCTCCAGCGCGGTCATCACAGGTATCAGGTTGAAGGTCTGAAAGATGTAGCCAATCCGATGGCAGCGCAAAAACGCCAGCTCCTGCGGGTCGAGCTGCGCCATGTCCACATCGTCGATGAACACGGAGCCTGCGGTCGGCTTGTCCAGCCCGCCAATCATGTTAAACAGCGTGCTTTTGCCCGACCCGGAGGGTCCCATAATCGACAGGTACTCCCCGCGGTAGATGTCGAGGCTCACGCCGTCGAGTGCGCGCACGGTCAGTTTGCCCATCTGGTACTCCTTGACCACATCGCGCACGCGCACGACGAACTCCGTGGCGGCGCCGTCGCTCACGGTCGGCTGCGTCTCCAGTTGCGATTGCGTCATCGTAGGGCGTAGATTCGACGCGCCTGCGGGCGATTCCTGCTACCGCGCGGTATAATTGGCGCGTGCGTCCGTTGCCAAAGGTTTCGCTGTCGGGTTCGGTAGAGCGCGGCTATTCCATCTGGTTTGTGATGGTGGTCGCGCTGTTTTTGACCAGCCTGCTGGTATCGAACATCATCGCGGCGAAGATTATCAGCGTGGGCGGGCTGGTGCTGTCGTCGGCGATTGTGATTTTCCCCGTGAGCTACATCATCGGCGATGTGCTGACGGAGGTGTATGGCTACCGTCGCGCACGGCTGGTCATCTGGATCGGGTTCGCGTGCAACCTGCTGGTGGTGCTGATTATCAGCGCGGCGATTGCGATGCCTCCCGCGCCGTTCTACGAGCATCAGCAGGCGTTTGCGACGGTGCTGGGCGTTGCGCCGCGCCTGATGCTCGCCTCGGTGATTGCCTATCTTGTGGGCGAGTTCACCAACTCGTTCGTGCTGGCAAAGCTCAAAATCGCCACGCAGGGGCGCTGGCTCTGGACGCGCACCATCAGCTCCACGATGATTGCCCAGCTGTTCGATACGGCGATTTTCACAGCGGTCGCCTTCGCAGGGGTCTATCCCACCGCCGAGCTGGTCAAGATTAGCCTGATTGAGTGGGGCGCGAAGACGCTCTACGAAGCGCTCGCGACGCCGCTTACCTATCTGGTCGTCGGCTTCCTCAAGGCGCGCGAAGGCGTCGATGTGTACGACACCGACACGAAGTTCAACCCGTTCCTCGTGTGGGAGTAGCTACTTCAGCAGGGGCGACTCCCAGTAGATGTAAGATTTGCAGGCGTCGGGTTCGGACGCGGGCGGCGTGCGCGCCTGTATCGCCGCATACAGCGCGAGTATCGCCGTCAGCCAGAGGAGCCAGAGTGCATAGTTTCGCATGGCGCTACTCTATTAGAGGCGCAAACGCCCCCAGAAGTTTCATGCCATAAATCGCTACCGAAACAGCACGCTTCCCTCGATAAAGACGAAGCGGTTGCCCGTATGTTCGAAGCCGAAGCCGACGCGCAGTCGCTGGAGCAGGCGGTTGCGGAACGGCAGGCGGTAGAAGATGCGCGCCTGATACTCGTTGCTGGCGACGCCAATCCCGCGCCGATAGGCGATTCCGAAGCCGTCGAAGAGGTTTTTCACGAGGTAGAGGCTCGCCGGGCGCAGCCCCGTGTAGTCCAGCGTGAACTGTTCGAGGTCGAACGCCTCGGCGATGCCTGTCTCCAGCGGCGCGAGCAGTTCGGGCAGCACCTGCGCGGTGAGGATGTCGCCGAGTTGCTCGCGGAACACCTGCGCGGGGTCTGCGCCGCGCGCGATGGCGGACAGCGCCTGCCCGCGCCCCAGCAGGCTGAGGATTCGCTGCTCGGACAAGCCGGGCGGGTCGGAGCGCGCGCTGAGCTGGAGGCGTTCGGGGTCGTCGAGCGGTCCGCGCACATCGACCTCCACGCGATAGCGCACGGGGTCGCCTGTGAAGTCGGGCGCGACGACATTCGTGCTGGCGCGCACATCCAGCTCGATGCGGGCGATGGTCTCGCCTGTCGCGCTGGTGAAGGGGTAGTTGAGGCGGGCGACGCTGTCGGGCTCGATACGCAGGCGCGCGGTCGGCAGGCTGAGCGCGCCGCCGCGCAGGCTGAACTCGCCCGACAGAGTCGGCGCCTGCAACGCGCCGCCCACCTGCAGCGCGCCCTCCAGCCGCGTGTCCAGATTCGGGTTGCGCAGGGTAAAGTCGTCGGCGATGTCCACGCGCAGGTCGAAGCGCGGGTTGATGGGCAGCGGTTCGCCCGCCGCGCGTTCGGGCAGCTCAGGCGGCAGGAAAAGGAATCCCCGCAGCACGCGCAGCGCGCCCTGCACCTGCGGCTCGATCAACGCGCCTTCAACCTGCACCGCGCCTGAGACCACCGCCTGCGCGCTGCCCTCCAGCACGGGCAGTTTCGGCTCGGAGACGGTCAGCCCATCGGCGTAGAGGGTCAGATTCGCGACAGGTCGCTCGCCCGACAGGTCGACGCCGCCCTCGAGTCGCAGGCTCCCCCCCTCGGACGAACGCGCCTGCGCCTCGACAATCCGCGCCTCACGCCCGTCGAACACTGCCTGCAGCCCGATTTCCTCTAAGGCAGTGCGCAGCTCCTGCAGCGCGAGCGCGCCGTCGGTGATTTGCAGGCGTCCACGCGGCTGCGGCTCGGCGAGCGTGCCGTTAATCTCCAGCAGCGCCTCAATCGTGCCCTGTGTACGGGCGGGGTCAATCGGCGCGAAGAGGCTCAGCAGGGTCAGCGGCTGCTCGCGCAGGCGCGCGCTAATTTGAATCGGCTCATCGTCGGGCACGCCGAGCGGCGACCAGTGAAACGGCAGGCGTCCCGACAGGCGCGCCTGATAGTCGCCCATCCGTATCAGCGCGTCGTCGGTCTGGATGGCGCCCTCGCGCGCCTCGATCTGGCTGAACAGAATCTGGTCGACGGTGTAATCCCCGTAGGTGAACTGATTCACTGTTGCGCTGAGGGTCAATTCGGGCGATTCGGGCGCGCCTTCGGCAAGCAGGCTCAGATCCAGCGCGCCGTCGAACTCAGGCAGGCTCGGCTCCCACAGGCGCGCCCAGCGCAGGGGCAGCTGCGCGATTTCGAGGTCGGCGGTCAGGCGTTCGGGCGTGTATTCGCCCTGCGCCTCGAGGCGGGTCGCGTCGGCTTCCCAGCGCAGTGCTTGCAGCGCGGCGCGACGAGTGCGCAGTCGCTGGAGGGTATCGAGGGCGCGTTCCGCGTCGGAGGCGTCGGCGCGGACGTCGCCTGTCGACATACCCGCCCATTCCGCCTGCAGGCTCAGGTTGCCCAGCGACTGCTGGCGCCACTCCAGCTGCTCGGCGTTCAGGCGCAGCTGCGCGAGGGGTTCGGCGAACGCGCCCGATACATTCAGGGACGCCTGCACCTGCCCTTGGAGCGTCTCGATGCGCTCGGCGACGGCAGACGGCAGCGCATCGGGAACCGCGCGCGCCACACGCTGGAGCCACGACACTGGCAGCGGAGTCGTCTCCGCCGACAGCGCAAACTGCTGGCGCGACAGGTCGCACTCTGTCAATTGGATGCGCACTTCGCCGTCGGGCGTGCGCAGGGCGAGTTGCGCGGTGAGCTGGATGCCCGCATCCCGTTCGTCTTTCTCCTCTGATCGTTGTTGTGCAGTGTTCGCACTCTCGTTGCGATTCGCCGTACTTCTGGAGTGCGGAAGCGGAGCTTCCGCATGCTGAAGCGTCCGCTTCAGCACTCCAAAAGCGTATCGCGCCCTACCTATGGAGTGCGGAAGCGGACGCTTCAGCACTCCAAAAAGCCGCTCTTCACGGGCTTGGGGTGAGGGCAAAACACTCGCATCCCGATACCCAATCGCCGCCTGCGCCTCCAGGTCGCCCAGCGGCGCGTCGTTGAGGGCTATCTGCTGTGCCTGCAGGTTCAGGTTCACGCGGGGCGCGTCGAGCGTGCCCGCCGCCTCGCCCTCCAGCGTTGCCTGTCCCGTGAGGCGGTATTCCACGGGCAGGTAGGGCGCAAGCGCGTCCAGCGAGGCGTTCTCCAGCCGCCAAGACGCCTCGAACTGCCCATCAGATTGCCACCGCCCGCGCGCGGTCAGTGCGCCCCCGCCGACCTGCGCCTGCGCCGACTCTACATCGACCGCAAACGCGCCGTTGCGCGCCTGCACAAGCGCCTGCGCGCGGTTCTCGCGCAGCAGGGTCTGCTCGTACTGGATGCTCTCGGCGTTCAGGTCAGCGCGCAGTTGCCACTGTTGCGGCTCGCCTGCGAGCTGGAACCTGCCCGACGCCAGCCCCGTGAGCGGCAGCTCACGGCGCAGCCAGTCGGGCACGCTCGCGAGGTCGAACTCGTACAGGTCGCCCTCCAGCTGGAAACGCGGGGGCTGTTCAGGCGTTTCGGGCAGTTGCACCGCGCCCGACGCAATCAGTTGCGCCGCACGCCGCAGCACCTGCAGTTGCGTGATGCGCAGCTCGCGTTCCAGCAGGTTCATGTTCACGACGGCAATCTCCGCGCCGATGTCGCCCGCACGCCCATCGAACACGACCGCCTCGGCGACCGCCTCGGGCGATTGAAGCGTCCCACGCACCTGCGCCGTCAGGTAGCCCACGCCGTCCACCCGAATCGACTCATTCGCGCCGTTCTCGTACCCCAGCAGCGACGCCAGCAGGTTCAGGTCTACCTCATTCGCGTCGATGCTCAGGTCGAGCTGGGGGTTCTCCTCGTTAATCTTAAGGATTTCGCCCGAAACCTGCACCAGTCCGAGCGCGCCCTGCAGGGTCGCCAGCGGGATGGTGAGCGCGCCGTTCGCATACTGCACGCGCGCGCGCAGCCCGCCGACGCGCTGGTCGGCGTAGCGCAGCGCGTCCATGCGCAGGTTCGCCTCAATCGTCGGCGCGTCGGTTCGTCCGTAGGCAAGCAGGGCAAGGTCAGCCGCGCCGTCCAGTCGCTGCTCGCGCAGGGCAGGGATACGCTGGAGCGGCAGTTGTCGGGCAACGGCGTACAGGCGCATCTCCGGGGTTTCTGGGCGGGTGTCCAGCCAGAGCTTGCCCTGCACTGTGCGCCCGGCGTACTGCGCCCGCAGGTCGGGCAGCAGTAGTTGTCCCTGCGCGAAAGCGAGCGGGCTACGAATCGCGCGCACCTCGCCCTGCGGTGTGCGCACACGCTCGAGCGAGAGGACCCCCTGCGCCTGCAGGTCGTCCAGCGCGCCCTGCACCCGAACTTGCGCCTGATACCGCCCGCCAATCAGCGGCGCATCGTCGCGGAGCAGTCGCCAGAGCGCGGCGGCGTCGCGTCCCGATACAGACGCCTGCACTGCGACCGCTGGCGTGCGTCCCGACCAGTCTACCTTGCCCTGCGCCTGCAGGCTGCCGCCGCGCGCCTTGAGCGTACCGCCAATGTGCGACTCGGTGAACGCCAGCTGGAATTCGGCAGTGCGCCACGGTAGCGGTTTTTGGCGAAAAGTTATATTCTGGGCTGTGCCCTGAGCCGTGCCTGCGATGCGCAGCGGTTCATCGGGCGCGTACACCACCTGCGCCTGCACACGCCCTGTCGCCGCTGCGAGATCGAAGTCGCTGCGGGGCAGGTAGGGTTTCAGGCGCGCGCCCTGTACCTGCTCAGCGTCCAGTTCGATCAGCCATCGCTTGCCGTCGGAGAGCGCGCGCGCCCGCACCGCGCCCAGCGCATCGCTTACCCCGCGCAGGGTGGTTGCCTGCCCCACGCGCGGCTGGCTGAGCGTGAACTCGTCTGCCCAGAGCGTCGCGCGCACAGGCGCATCGGGCAGGAAATCGTCAAAATAGAGTGCGCCCTGTCGGGCGCGCAGGCGGAAGGTGATGGGCGTCGGTTCAGGCGGGCGCGGCTGCTGCAACAGCGGGTCGATGTTCCACACGCCCTGCCGATTGCGCTGCAGCCACACTTCGGGGCGATCCAGCTCGACGGTGAGCGGCGCACGCGCCGCAGGCAGACGCACCTCCAGATACCGCGCGCGGAGCAGCCGCTCGCCCGTGAGCGTGCGCACTTCGGGATGGGTCAGCAGCACGCCGTTCCAGCGCAGGGAGACGCGCTCCATCTGGACATCCAGCTGCGCCTGTCGGCGGGCGTACTGACGCAACGCGGGCGGCAGGCTCTCCTCGACCGCCAGCTTCACCTGCCACAGGTACATCAGCCCCGCCAGCCCCAGAATCGCGACGGGCAGCCCAATCAGCAGCAGCTGCCCCCCGCGCCAGAGCAGGCTACGCGCGCTCCACCGCACCGACTTTCGCGAGCCTCTCCGCCATCACGCGCTGGGAGAACGCAATCGCATTGTACGAACTGCGAATGAACGGTCCCGACGCGACGAACAGGAAGCCCATCTCCTCCCCCAGAACGCGATACTCCTCAAACTGATCGGGATGGATATACTCCTGCACGGGCAGATGGCGCTGGGTTGGGCGCAGGTACTGCCCGATGGTGAGCGCGTCCACACCCACGCTGCGCAAATCGCGCATGGTCTGCAGCACCTCCTCGCGCGTCTCGCCCAGTCCCAGCATGATGCCCGACTTGGTGTAAATCGCGGGGTTCATCTGCTTGACCATCTCCAGCACTTTCAGGGAGCGGTCGTAGCGCGCCTGCGGGCGCACGATGGTGTGCAGACGGGCGACGGTCTCGATGTTGTGATTGAAAATCTCCGGCTCGGCGTCCACCACGCGGCGGATGCACCAGCTTTTGGCTTTGAAATCAGGGGTCAGCACCTCCACAATCGCGTTGGGGATGGTCGCGTGCAGGGCGCGGATGGTCGCCGCGAACTGCCCTGCCCCCTCGTCGGGCAAGTCGTCTCGCGCGACGGAGGTCACCACGATATGCTTCAGCCCCATGCGCTGCGCCGCCTCCGCCAGTCGCTGCGGCTCCTGAGGGTCTAACGCCAGCGGCTTGCCCGTCTTGATGGCGCAGAAGCCGCAGTGCCGCGTGCAGATGTCGCCCAGAATCATAAAGGTCGCGGAGCCTTTTGACCAGCATTCGGGCAGGTTCGGACAGCGGGCGCTTTCGCAGACGGTGTGCAGGCGCGCGTCGCGCATCATCTGCTCCACCTGTTGCACCTTCTCTGGCTTGGGCAGGCGCACCTTCAGCCAGTCGGGGAACTTGCGGTTGACCAGCTCGATCTTTGCCATCGGGCAGATTATACCCCGCGCGATGTTCACAATCCGAGATTGAAGGCGACGCTCAGCGCCCCCACGAAGCGCTCCAGGTCGCTCAGGTCGTTGCGAGCGATGGTCAACACCCGCTGGTCGTCCACCTCCCAGTAGCGATGCAGCAGCAGGTTGCGGAACCGCGCCATCGCACGCAATCGGTCGGCTAATTCTTGCTCCACAATACCGTGTGCCATGAGCCTTTCAAAGCACTCGGCGTAGGCGGTCGGCGGCTCGCCGCCCAGCATCGCAACCACCTGATTGCAGAGCGCGAACGCATCCTCGATTGCCAGCAGCATGTGCCACTTGATGACTGCCAGTCGCCGCGAATCGTTCAGGAGCGTTGCATCGTCCCCTTCCTGCAACACTTCGCGCACGCGCTGGAGGTTATCCCGCAGTGCGCCGATGCGGGTCGCCAGTCGTTGTGTATCGCTCATAGGTGTCTCGGAAGGGGCGCAACCATTCGCGCAGGTACATCCGTCGGTACGGCTCGAAGTCGGCGTACTCATGCCAGGTGCGCTCCGTCCATTCGCGGCGGAACGCCTCGTCGCGGCTGAGCAGCATCTGTCCGCAGGTTGCGCTAAAACGGAACCCGCAGGGCGCATCGTTGAGCCGATGCACATCGACGGGGTAGCCCACCGTGCGCTCCAGCGCGTCCGCCAGCTGGAAGCAGTAGCGCAGAGGGTCTACCTGCTGCAGAAAGGCGGGCTCAAGGTAGACGGCGATGTCGATATCGCGGAATGGGCGCGCCTGCGCGAACGACCCCAGCAGGTACGCCAGCCGAATTTCGGGACGCTCGGCAAGCGCGTCGCGCAACCGGGCGATAATCGCCGCGCGCGCCTCTGCAGAAGCATTGAAGTAGCGCAGCTCAGGGACAGACTCCACGCGTTCAGTATACCCCTTAACAAATACCCACTTGCAATCCGATTTTGCCCGACTGCAGCCCCAAAACACCCCATTCCCTGCACCCTCTGCGTCATTTTCAGGTACAATACGGCGCGAGGAGTACCGTATGGCGACCAAACTCTACAGGGAAGCGATTCGTGAAGCACTCATAGAGGAGTTAGACCGCAATCCCCGCATGTTCCTGATGGGCGAGGACATCGGGCGCTATCAGGGCACTTTCCGCGTGACGGAAGGGCTGTTCCAGAAGTATGGTCCCAAGCGCGTGTGGGATACGCCCATCTCGGAGCCGGGCTTCATCTCCATCGCCATCGGCGCGGCGATTGAGGGGCTCAAGCCCGTGGTGGAGGTGATGACCTGGAGCTTCGCGCTGCTGGCGTTCGACCAGATTATCAATCACGCGGCGAAGATTCTCTACAAGTCGGGTGGGGCGTGCGCCGTGCCGATGGTCATCCGCGGTCCTGCGGGACCGGGCAAGCAGCTCGCGGCGCAGCACTCTCACAGTCTGGAGGCGTGGCTGGCGCACTCGCCCGGACTGAAAGTCGTGCTGCCCAGCACGCCTGCTGACGCGAAGGGCTTGCTCAAGACCGCCATCCGCGACAACAACCCCGTGATGGTGATTGAACACCCGCGCCTGTACCTGACCAAAGGCGAAGTGCCCGAAGGCGACTACACCCTTCCCTTCGGTGTGGCGGATGTGAAGCGCACGGGACGCGATGTGAGCATTATCACCTACTCGCGCGGGGTGCAACTTGCGCTCAACGCCGCACAGCAACTCGCAGAGGAGGGCATCGAGGTGGAGGTGATTGACCTGCGCACGCTCATCCCGTGCGACTGGGAGACGGTCTTCCGCTCGGTGCGCAAAACCCATCGCGCGATTGCCCTGCACGACGACTGGCGGTTCGCAGGGTTCGGCGCGGAAATCGCCGCGCAGATTCAGGAGCATACTTTTGATTATCTGGACGCGCCCGTGCTGCGCGTGGCGGGCGCGGATGTGCCAATGCCCTACAACAAGCACCTCGAGGCGCTCGCCGTGCCCAACGAGCAGAGCGTCATCGAGGCAGTTCGGCAGGTTGTGGCGTAAGGAGGCGACTATGCAGACGATTATCATGCCCAAGATGGGCGACGCGATGGAAGAGGGCACGCTGGTACGCTGGCTCAAGCAAGAGGGCGATACGGTCAACGAAGGCGAGCCGATTGCGGAGATTGCGACCGACAAGGCGACGGTGGAGATAGAAGCCCCCGCATCGGGCGTGCTGCGCGGGATTCGCGTCGCGGAGAACGCTGTCGTGCCTGTGAACACGCCGCTGGCGTACATTCTGCAGGAGGGCGAGCGCCTGCCAGAGGAAAGCGACGGTAAGACGCCCGCGCCCGCGGCAGCGCTTGAAACGCCTGCGCCTGCTCCAACCGTTGCCGCCGCGCCCCAGCCCGCGCCGGTCGCTACCGACGGCGAGGCGCGCGTGCTGGCGTCGCCGCTGGCGCGTAAAATCGCCGCCGAACACGGCGTTGACCTGCGCCAGGTGCAGGGCACGGGTCCCAAAGGGCGTATCGTGGAGCGCGATGTGCTGGCGTATCTGGAGTCGCGAAAGGCTACTCCTGCGCCTGCGCCGACAGTCGCCATGCCGCAACCAGCGCCCGCGCCTGCGCCCGCCGTCGCCGCCGCGCCCGCACGCGCCGAGACGCCCAGCCGCCTGCGCCAGATAACCGCCCAGCGCACCACCGAAGCGCATCAGACCATCCCCCATTTCTACCTCACGATGGAGATCGACATGGAGGCGGCGGTCGCCCTGCGTCAGCAACTGAACCAGCTGGACGCCGACCTGCGCGTGAGCGTGAACGACCTCATCGTCAAGGCGTGCGCCGTCGCGCTGGAACAGCACCCCATCGTCAACGCCAGCTACCAGAACGGGCAAATCGTCCACCCAGAAGGCATCCATATCGGCGTCGCCGTCGCGGTGGAGCAGGGGCTGCTGGTGGCGGTGTTGAAACACTGCGAAGGCAAATCGCTGCGGCGGATAGCGCAGGAGTCGCAAACGCTGATTCAGAAAGCGCGCGAGGGCAAGCTGCTGCCCGACGAGATGACGGGCAACACCTTCACGGTCTCCAATCTCGGCATGTTTGGGATTGAGCAGTTCACGGCGATTATCAACCCGCCTGCGAGCGCGATTCTGGCGGTGGGCGCGACGAAGCGCGTGCCCGTCGTGCAGGAGGACGGCTCTATCGTGGCGCGGCAGCGGATGCGGGTCACGCTGTCGTGCGACCATCGCGTGCTGGACGGCGCGGTCGGCGCGCAGTTCCTGCAGACGCTTAAGCAAGTGCTGGAAAACCCGCTCTGGATGCTGTGATGCGACGCGCGGCGCACGGCTTTCTGTGGCTGAGCCTGCTGGTCGCCATGGCGACGGTGATTGGCAGCGGGCTGCTGTTCAGTGGGGTGCAGAACCTGCCCCCGCTGGACTACAATCGCCTCTCGACGCAGCTGGGGATTGCGCTGGTGGTGCTGGGGATTGGCGCATCGCTACTGCACATGGCGCACACGCAAGGCTGGCGGGCGACGGGGTGGCTGCTGGGTATCTGCGTCGTGCTGGCGGGCGGGATTGAACTCATCGGCACGCTCACGGGCTTCCCCTTCGGACCCTACACCTACACCGACCGCATGGGACCGAAGTTTCTGGGGCATGTGCCGTACCTGATTCCGCCCTCTTGGTTTATGATGCTCTATCCCGCGTTGCACATCAGTTTTATGCTGGGCGTGTCGCGGCGGTGGGTTCCGTTTAGCGCAGCGGCGCTGTTGACTTTGTGGGATGTGGCGATGGACGCGGCGGTCTCTACCTCCAAAATCAATCCGGGCGCGGCGGCGTTTGTCTACTGGTTCTGGGAGGTGGACGGCGCCTTCTACGGGATGCCGCTGCAGAACTGGCTGGGCTGGTTCGCAACGGGCGCGCTGCTGAGCTGGGTCTACCTGCGCGTGATGCCCGACTGGCGCGAGTCGCACGCGCTCACGCCGCTGGGCGTCTGGCTGGTGCAGGGTGGCGCGATGGCAGGGCTGGCGTTCTGGATTCAGCGTCCGATTGCGACCGCGCTGTGGCTGCTGGGAGCGATGCTGGTGGCGGCGATGGTTTTCAGAACGGCGCGCCGCTATGCGCTCGCGCCGCGCTCGTCGGGATAGCGCACGACGCGGATTCCACGCCCCCAATCGGAGTGAATTTAACCCACCAGTTAGCCAGATTCGGCAGGACTCTCCCAAAACTGGAGTATAATAGGAGCGCTGCGGATGCAGCCAATCTTCTACGGAGGTCAATGAGGATGCTACGAAAGGTACTGGCTTTTGGAGCGCTGAGCGCGCTGATCGCGCTCGCGAACGCCCAGATTATCACCAACCTCGAACAGGGCGGCAAAATCTACTGGAAGTTTAACAGCGGACAATACAACATCACAGGCTCACTTAGCTTGAGCGGCGATATCTCGGCGTCTGACCCGATTGAGTTCACCCTGCAAGACCTGAACAACGACGGACTGGCGATAGATCTCCTCTTGAGTGTCCAGGAACTTTTCCCCGACTTGGGCATTAATTACGACCTACCACTTGTCGGTACGGTTGTCTCCCAAAACGCCAGCGAAGCGATTATCCGCTGGTCTGCGGATACGAACCCGAACCAGTGTATTACGGTCAATCTGAATGGCACTGAAATTCAGGTGCTGATTACCCGCCTTGCGGGCACGCTGCAGGCGCGCGTAACGCCCATTCAGTGCCAGAACAACCCCTACGACCCGAACTGGCAGGAGGTCACCCTGCAGTTCGAGGAGAACGGCGGCGACGCGAACAACTTCCTGCGCGTGGAGGGACTTCTGTTTTGCGCTCAGGGACTCAATGCTGTAGCGGTTGTCGACTCGATGGACTGGGAAGCGTATGGCGGCGGCTTCACGGGTGTGTTCGGCAATGTGAACGGCGACGGGGTGGTGGACGACGCCGACCTGCTGCAGGTGTTGTTCGCCTTCGGCTCGGATGACCCCGACGCGGACGCCAACGGCGACGGGGTGGTGGACGACGCCGACCTGCTCACGGTGCTGTTTGCGTTCGGCTCGACCTGCCCGTAAGGCGGCGTGTGATTCTGGCGTGCGAAAGCCCCGCTTCCGCACGCCAGAGGTTAGAATGGATTGATAGTTCCAGCTTCGGCTGGTGGTTGGCAAGCGCTGTCCGCTTCGCCGCCTGAATCCTCCAAGGTAGCGCCGCGCTGGGAATCGCAAATTCCTCGCCGCGCAGCAGCTGCTCCACCGTGCGTATCTGCGGACTCGTTTCGAAAGTTGCGCGCGCCGAAAATAACTGACAACTCTTACGCGGATTAGGGGGCAATTCACTGGCAGGAGGCGGCTACTGCACACAGAATCCATCAGGTACTCATTTCATGATGGGGAGGCAACTGGCATGAAACTACTGGCGTTTCTGGGCACTGGCGGCTTGCAAGGCTATCAGCGCGCAATCTACCGCTGGAACGGCAGCGACTACGACACAGAATATGTTCAGGAGGCGTTTGCGCACTGGCTGCAGCCCGAGGAGACCTGTATTGTACTGACTCAGGGCGCACGCGCGAAACACTGGGATGCCCTGCGCCTGCGTCTGGAGCCGTGCACGCAAGTCCGCGCAGTCGACATCCCTGATGGACGCAGTGAAGCCGAGCTGTGGGATATTTTCGACGCCATCTGCGAGGTTGTGCAGGAGGGGGACGAAATCGCGTTCGACATCACGCATGGGTTCCGCTCACTGCCGATGATTGCGATGCTCACGATAGCGTATTTGAAGCAGGTCAAGGGCGTGCAGGTGCGCTATGTGCTGTATGGGGCATACGAGGCGCGGGATGCTAACAATGTGGCGCCCGTGTTCGACCTGACGCCCTTCGCCGCGTTGCTGGACTGGCTCGCCGCCGCGAAGATGTTCATCGCGACGGGCGACGCGCGCGAGTTGGGACGACTCTCGGAGCAGGTGCAGAACATCGCGTACCGCGAGCAAGGGGGCGGCTCCGAGAACCTGCCGCGCACGCTCAAAAACTTCGGTAACGCAGCGGGGGAAGTCTCCGAGAGCCTGCTGCTGACGCGCATTCCGAGACTTCCAGAGACCATCCGCAATTTCACGGAACAGAAGCAACAGGCGCAGGCAGAGGTGCAGCAGTGGGCGCGGCCGCTCGCGCCCCTGCTCGACAGGATGGCAGCAGCCTACCAGCCGTTTCAGGAAAACGCCTTAGCCACACACGCTGCGCTGATACAGTGGTACTTCGAGAACAACCATGTGGCGCAGGCGGTGCTGCTGGCGCGCGAGTGGGTCATCAGCTACTATCTGCATCAGCAGATGCTACCCCCGGATCAGCGTCAGGCGGCAGAGGACGCGCTAAACGAGCGGGCAAAGCGCCATGCGAGCGACCCCCTGACAAAGCTCTGGAGCAGGGTGCGTGATGTGCGCAACGACCTGGCGCACTGCGGGTTCGGGCGCGCGGAGGGACAGGCGCTGTCGGCAAGCAACCTGCGTCGGAACGCGGTAGAGATTGTGCAACAGATCCGCGAGATGGCGCAGACTGGCTCGTAGGCGCAGACGCGGCGGTCTTCGAACGCCCTCAGGTACACTCATCGGGTGCTGATGCGTGAAGCGATGACTTACGAGCAGGCGAAAGCGCGGTGGCAGGCGGCGAACCCGCCGCGCAATTCCTTATCGATAGGCGATTTGAACCGCGAGACGGCGCAGACGGTGCTGGCGCTGGCGCACGCGATGAAACGCGCGACCCGACAGGGGCAGGAGCTGTTCCGCTTCGCGCGTCCGACCGCTGTTGCGCTGATTTTCGAGAAGCCGTCGCTGCGCACGCGCGTGACGCTGGAGGTGGGGCTGTATCAGATGGGCGCGCACGGCGTCTACCTGACCCAGAGCGACATCCAGATGGGCACGCGCGAGGCGGTGATGGACATCGCCCGCAATCTGGGGCGCTGGGTGCAGGGCGTAATTGCGCGGGTGTTCCTGCATACCGCGCTGGAGGAACTTGCGCGCTTTGCGGAGACGCCCGTTGTGAACGCGCTCAGCGACCGCGAGCATCCCTGCCAAGCGCTGGCGGACCTGATGACGATTCAGGAGCGCAAGGGCGACGCGCCGCTGACGCTGGCGTGGGTGGGCGACGGCAACAATGTGTGCCACAGTTTCACCCTGCTTGCGGCACTGCTGGGGCATACGGTGCGTATCGCCGCGCCTGAGGGGTACGAGCCGCGTGCGGAGATTCTGCAGCAGGCGCAGGCGTTCGCCGCCGAGTCGGGCGGCGCTGTCCTGCTAACGCACGACCCGTGCGAGGCGGTCGCCGACGCCGACGCCATCTACACCGATGTGTGGGTCTCGATGGGCTTCGAGACGGAGCGCGAGGCGCGCATGCGCAAGTTCTTGCCGTATCAGGTCAACGAGTCGCTGTTGCGCCTTGCCAAACCCGACGCCATCGTGCTGCACTGTCTGCCCGCGCGACGGGGCGAGGAGATTACCGATGCAGTGCTGGATGGCGCGCAATCGGCGGTGTGGGATCAGGCAGAGAACCGCCTGCACACGCAGAAGGCGTTGCTCGCGCTGCTGCTGGGTTAGGCGCGTCCGAAAATCGCTGTAGACACGCGCGGCGCACGCGCGATGAGCCACCCCAGCGCGAACGGCACCAGCAGCCCCAACAGGAAAAACAGCGGCAGCCCGAAACGCGCCTGAAACGCGCTCGCCAGCCCCCAGCGCGCCAGCTCCGCCAGCACCAGCGGGTGCAGCAGGTAAATCTGCAGCGAGTAGCGCCCCAGCGTCCCCACGACCGCCACAAGCCGCCCCTCCCGACGACTCAGCCAGTACGCGACCGCCAACAGTAGGAAGCTCACCCCTGCCGTGAAGAGCCAGTTGCCCACCTGATACTGAAAAGTGTTCACCGCCTGCCCCCGGAGCGCGTCCAGTGCGAGCGGTAGATAGAGCCACAGCCCCCCGATCGTCGCCCCCAGCGCCAGCAGCCAGCCCCGACGCAGCACTATTTCCATTCGATCCACCTGCGTCGCCAACCACACGCCCAGCAGGATGACAGGCGTGTACCACAGCACAAAGCTGCCCGTGTAGGGCAGGCGATACCCCAGCCGATTGAACCAGTAGACGCCCATCGTGAGCGCGACGATGGCTATCAGCGTTGCCCAGAACGGCGGACGCCTGCGCGCCAGAGGCAACACCAGCGGCAACAGCAGGTAGAGTTGCATCGCCACCGCCAGAAAGTAGAGGTGGAAGTACGCCTTGCCCCAGAAGAGGTAGTCCGCCCAGCGCGACCAGTCGGGCGGCGCGCCGAACGCGAAGTACCGATACGCCAGATAGACCCCGCTCCAGAGCAGGTAGGGCAGCAGCGCGCGCAGGGCGCGGTTGGTCGCATACCGTTTCAGGCGAAACTGGCGCAGGAGCGCCGCCATCAGCACCAGCGCGGTCATCATCAGGAAGGCGGGCACGGCATAGTGGAGCGTGCGGTTCAGCACTGCCAGAATTAGCCACGCAAGCCCCTCGCGATCCAGCATGCCCAGAAATCGCCCCGAAGTGTGATGAAACACCACCTCCAGAATCGCCAGCCCGCGGAACACCTCCACCCAGCGGAACCGTTCGTCCGACTCGCGTGGAGCGTGCGCCACGAGCGCGCGCTGCTGGTGCGTTTCACGAATCACGCGCCGCCTCCTGCTCGAACCAGCGCGCGAGCGCTTTCAGCGCAACCTCCCAGATGGCGTCGTTGGCGCGGTGGGGGAGGCTGGGGAAAAAGACCAGATGGTCTTCGCGCAGGTCGCCCCAGCCTGTGAACGGCAGGGCGCACTGCTGGCGCTCCTTGAGGCTGCCGCGCCAGGGTTTGCCATCGTCGGTGAGCGCGACGGTGTGGACCCTGCGCCCCATCTCCTGACGGGTCGCGCGCCAGCGGCACGCCTGCGACACGGGAATCAGCACATCCTCGCCTGCCTGAATGAACACGATGGGCGCCTGCACCTCACGCACATGCTTCAGAGGGTCGCGCGCGTCCCAGCATTCGGGGCACGATTCGGGCGAGCCACCCTTCCATGCGTCCCAGCGCTCCGCACGCTCAGTGCGTCCGTAGTTGACCAGCATCTGTCGCTGTTCGCGGAAGTCCACGGGCGACAGCACGCACACGATTCCGCGCGCCTGCGAGTCGTTGCGGGCGGCGTTAATCGCGATTGCCCCGCCGAGCGAGACGCCCACATAGGCGTACCTGCCGTCGCCGCCGACCTGCGCGAGCGCACGGGCAAGTCCGCGCACATCCACCGCGTCCTCCAGCCCGAAGTCGATGACGCCTCCGCTTTTGCCCTGCCCGCGCATGTGGGGCAGCGCGACCAGGTAGCCCGCCTGCGCCAGTCGCCGCGCCGTCGCCCGATGACTGGCGTTCACGCCCACAAAGCCCCCGGGCAGCAACACCACCGACGGCGCGCGACGCTTGCCTGCAGGGCGATAAATCTCGGCGTACAGGGGCACTCGGTCGCGTTCGTAGCGCACGGTCTCATGCGTGGGCGCCCGCTCGACCACACGCAGACGGGGAACCCATTCGCCGCTCCCATTCTCCACCTGCCTCGGCTGGCATGCAATCAGCAGCCAGCACGCCCCCAACAGTACCCAGACACGCATCGTCGCCTCCCCCGACAGGATACCCGATAGCCCAGAAGCAGGGTACAATCCCCGCGATGCACCACTTCCGCTGGCGCGCGATGGGCACAGAGTTCACACTCTACCTGCCTGAGGGCGAGGCGCACTGGGCGGCGGGCGTCGCTGGCGAGCTACAGGAGGAGACGCGCCGCCTCGAACGCCAGCTCAGCCTCTACCTGCCCGACAGCGACCTGTGCTACCTGAACGCCCACGCGCACCTGCATCCCGTGCGCGTGGAGCCTGAACTGTTTCAGCTCCTGCAGACCTGCCAGTCGTTGCACGCGCTCACGCAAGGCGCGTTCGACCCGACCATTACGCCCCTGCTACGCCTGTGGGGCTTTGTGGACAAACAGTACCGCGCGCCCGACCCCGACACTATTGCCGAGACGCTGGAGCGCGTGGGCATGGAGCTGGTGCTGCTGGAGCCGAACGGCTGCTGGGTCTATTACGCGCTGCGGGGCGTTGAGTTGAGTTTCGGCGCGATTGGCAAGGGCTGGGCGGTCGCGCAGTGCGTGCGGATACTGCGGCAGCTGGGAGTTCCCAGCGCCCTCGTAGACGCGGGCGGCAGCACGCTCTACGCGCTGGGCGCGCCGATGGGCGCCGACGGCTGGCGCACGCGCCTGCCCGACGGGAGCGAAATCCTACTGCGCGACGCCGCGCTGGGGGTATCCGGCGACGCCGAGCAGTTTTTCGAGGTGAACGGCGTCCGCTACGGGCACATTCTCGACCCGCGCACGGGCTACCCTGCGCCGTCGCGCCCGCCCGTGGCGGTGATTGGCGACGACCCGACCCTGTGCGACGCGCTCAGCACCGCGCTCTACATCGAACCCGCGCTGGAGAGTATCGTGCGCACCCGCTGCAGGTCCGTCTCCGTATCCACCGCGATGGACGGCTTGGGGAAATAGACCATCCGAATCCTGTAGCCGTGTTCCAGCACGCGCAACTGCTCCAGCATCTCGGTGCGTTCCAGCGGCGTCGGCGCCCACTGGGCGTATTGCAGCAGCAGGGGCTTGCGAAACACATACAGCCCGATATGGCGCAGCACAGGCGCTTCCGTCGCCTCGCGCGGGTACGGAATTCGCGAGCGGGAGAAGTAGAGCGCGTCGCCGTTGCGGTCGATGACCACCTTCACCACGCTGGGCGCCTCGTAGTCTTCGGGCTGGGCGTGACAGTAGAGGCTGCTCATCATCACCTGCGGGTCGTCCAGCAGGGGCTGCACGGCGCGGTCAATCGCGTCGGGGTTCACCAGCGGCTCGTCGCCCTGGATGTTCACATAAATCTCGCCGTCGGTGTTGCGGGCGACCTCCGCCATGCGGTCGGTGCCCGAGCGGTGCGCGTGGCTGGTGAGCCTCGCCTGTGCGCCGAACGCCTGCGCCGCCGCCACGATTTCGGGGTCGGGCGTGGCGATGTAGAGTTCGTGCAGGGTGCGCGCCTGCGACGCGCGTTCCCACACCCACTGAATCATCGGTTTGCCCGCGATGTCCAGCAGGGGCTTGTTGGGCAAGCGCGTCGCCGCCAGGCGCGCAGGAATAACGCCGATGACTTTCATGCGCCCACCTGCCAGAGAATCAGCCCCGACAGCACTTTGGGATGGAAGTAGGTGGACTTGTGGGGCATCTTGCCGCCCGTGCTGGCGATTTGCTGCAGCGCGCGCAGCGGGGGCGGATTGAGCAGGAACGCCGCCTGCGCCGCGCCTGTGCGCACCGCCTGCAGCGCGTCCTCCGCCGAGCGCGTGTAGCTCTTCTGTGGCTCGTGATAGCCCAGCGCGGGCATCACCCGCTCATGCAGCACCCACGAGTCGAGCCGTGTGAGCGCATCGGGCGCGCCCGGTACCGGGGGGTACGCCTTTGGGCGAATCAACCATGCGCCCTCGCGCCACACGAACCCAATCGCCTCGCCGCCCAGCGGCGCCATCTGCGCCAGAATCGTCTCATGCGACACGGGGATACATTCAAACCCCTCCTGCAGACGCGCCTGCCACTCGTCGGGCGCGCCCGGCGGCAGCTCTGCCAGCACGCGATGCGTGGGCAGAATCACCAGACCGGGGTCGTCCATCGGCACGAGCAGGATGGGCACGAACCGTTCGGGCGAGCCGTCCGAGCCGTAGGTCTGCCCGAAGCGCAGCGCGGTCTCGTAGCGGTGATGCCCATCAGCAATCCACACGCGCGCGTTCTCGAACGCACGCTCGAATCGCGCGACCGCCACCGGGTTCACGATTCGCTCCAGCTTGTGAAACACGCCTTCGGGCAGCTCGTCGCCTTCCACCTGCGCCAGCGGCTCCCACATCAGGTCGCTGATGGCTTCCTGAAACGCGGGCGTGTCTTCAAACAGCCCGAAGATGGTCTCCATGTGCGTGCGCGCCGCCTGCAGCAAGCGGTAGCGGTCTTCCTTCACACCGGGGAAGGTCTGCTCGTGGGGCAGCACGACGCCGTTCTCGTAAGGCTCCGTGTGCAACAGCACGAAATAGCCCGTGCGGGTGCGGGCGTCGCCGGACAGCGGATCGACGAATCGCTGCGTGTAGCGGTAAATTGCGGGGTCGGGGTCCTGACGCAGCACGCCCTCGGCAAGCCAGTGTTGCAACAGGCGCGCGGCGCGCGCATAACGGTCGTCATCGCCAGCAGGCAAGGTCAAATGCACGATATTGTACGGATTACGCGCCGCCAGTTCCTGGCGCAAGGAGTCGTCAATCACATCATACGGCGGCGCTACTACTTCCGGGATAAGTCGCGCGAAACGAGTTGCTCGAAACGCTCTTACAGTAGCCATACAGTTTGCTCCCTCGCAACGGAGAATAACCCTCTTCTTTAGGTACTGAATTATACCCAATTCATTCCCCCTGCAATTCCTGCAGGAGGCTCTCGATTTCGTGGCGCAGTTCGGATTGGGTTTCCTCGTCGGGCGTGAATTCGACGCGCAGCCACTGTCCCTCGCGTGTGTCGGGCGGCAGCCACTCCAGCGGGCAGAGCCAGTGCAGGTAGTCGCCCTCGCCGACGGGCACAAGCAACACGGCGATAGACTCGCCGCGCTCGGTGGTCTCAATCCGATCCACGAACAGGCGTCTCATGGGTTTTCTCTCCTCTGTGCCAGCCAGTGCATCAGCGCATCGAGGGGGCGCGTGTTGAGAATGCGTTCGGGCGTCGCCCAGCCGCGCTGCGCCAGTCCCACCGCCAGCTCCATCGCCCCCAGGTCGCGCGCCGCGTGCGCGTCTGTGCCCAAGCAAACCCATGCGCCGCTTTCGACCAGCACGCGCGCGAGGGGCGTCGGTGGGTCCATGCGCGTCGGGTAGCCGTTAATCTCGATCGCTTTGCCCAGCGCGCGGGCGCACTCAAAGATGCGCGCCCAGTCGGCGTCGTTGGGCGGGCGCTTGCCGTAGCGTCTGCCGGTCGGGTGCGCCAGCGCGTCGACGGCGGGATGCTCCAGCGCACGAATCAGCCGCGCGGTCATCTGCGGGGCGGGTTGCCCGTGCGCCTCGTGAACGCCCGCCAGCACAAACTGCGCCGCGCGCAGCATCCAGTCGGGCGCGTGCAGGCTGCCATCGGGCAGGATGTTCACCTCGATGGCGTTCAGCAGGTAGGGGCGTCCACCCCTGCGCTGATTGAGCTGCTCAATGGCGCGCCTCCGCTGCTCAAACGCCTCGCGGTCGGCGAACTGGTGCGCATGGTCGGTAATCGCGAGGTATTCATAGCCCAGCGCGTCCGCCGCCTGCGCCATCGTCTCCAGCGTGTCCAGACCGTCCGACCAGTGCGAATGGCTCTGCAGGTCGCCGCGGATGTCCTGCCGCTCGACGAGGCGGGGCAGTCGCCCTTGCTCGGCGGCTTCGAGTTCGCCTGTGTCCTCGCGCAGGGGCGGTGGGATCCACGGCAGCCCCAGCGCGGCATAGACCGCCTCTTCCGTGTCGGCGGCGAGGCATTCCGCGCCGCGCCACACACCATACTCATTCAGCTTCAGCCCGCGTTCCAGCGCGCGCTGGCGCAGGCGAATCGAGTGGGCGCGCGACCCCGTGAGGTACAACATCCCCGCGCCCCACCGCTCAGACGGCGCGACCTTGAGGTCTACCTGCAGCCCACTCTTCAAAAACACCTGCGCGCGCGTGGCGCCCTGCGCGTACACTTCGGCGACGGCGGGCAGGTTCACGAACGCCTGCGTTGCCGCCTGCGGCGTATCGGACGCCACGAGGTAGTCCAGGTCGCCCACATCTTCCTGCATGCGCCGCGCCGAGCCGCACAGCATCGCCTGCTGCACGCCATCAAGCGACTGGATTGCCTGCAACAACTCGCGTCCGCGCGGGAGCGCAAGCCCCAGCGGCGTGCGCCGTTGCGACTTGTGCTTGAGTTCGACCAGCCGCAGCAGCCGCTCCCGCTTGCGCGGGCTGAAATGGGGCAGACGGTCCACCGCGCCGCTCATCAGCGCGTCGCGCAGGCTGGCAAGGTCGTGAACGCCCAGCTGTTCATAAAGCAGCCGCGCCGTCTTCGCGCCGATGCCCGGAACCGCCATCACCTCCAGCACGCCAGCGGGAACCGTCTGCAGCAGCTGCTCACGCTTGGGGATGGCGCCCGTCTGTAAGTATGCGAGAATCTTGTCGGCGATGGCGTCGCCGACGCCGGGCAACGCAGCGAGGGCTTCCCTGCCGCGTTCTGCCAGGCTTTCGATGGGCGTCTGAAGCGATTCCAGCAGTTGCGCCGCCTGACGATAGGCGCGCGCCTTGAACGGACTATCCCCCACAAACTCGGTCAGGTCGGCGAGTTCCAGAAACTGCTGGGCTATCGCCTCGTTGGACATAGCAGGATTATACCCCCCGCTACAAGCGGGCAATTCAGGCGAATTTTGCCCCTCGCCAGGGAGTTCGATAGCAGGAATCTGGTAAAAATCGATGTATAATAGGTGATATATCCGACCCTGCGCAGGTGTTCTTATTTTGATTGTCCTGTAGGGGTCAAAGGAGGCAACACTCATGCGTTATGGCAGAGGGTTTACCCTGATCGAGTTGCTGGTAGTCATCGCGATTATCGCCATTCTGGCGGCGATCCTGTTCCCGGTGTTTGCGCAGGCGCGCGAGTCGGCGCGTCAGACGACCTGTGCCTCTAACATGAACCAGCTGGTGAAGGCGATCCAGATGTACGCCGCGGACCACGAGCAGACACTGCCGATGAACCGCGTGGTGCTGGGTCCGGGGGGCGGCGGCTTGCCCGACCCCGCGCGGCGCACATGGGCGGCGCTGATTGATCCGTATGTGAAGAACAAGGATGTCTACTTCTGCCCGAATGCGGAGAAGCCCCCAGCAGACTTCAACCTGAACGATTGGGCGGCGCGCGGCTGGCTCTCCGTGGGCTACAACACGCATATTGCGGGCTGGTACTGGATTGGCGGCGACCTGCCCAGCGGCGAACATACGATTATGGTGCCGAACCTCGCGATGATCCGCGAAGCGGGACAGTTCGTGCTGCTGGCGGACACGGCGAACGGGCGCTCGCCGCAGCAGGGCGGCAACTGCTTCGGCTTCTCGGCGGACAACAACTCCTACGGCGGCTGCGAGGGCACAACCCAGTTCCGACAGGTGATTCAGGGGCTGGCGCGCAGCGGCACGGCAGGCTACGCCCCGATTATGGCGCGCCATCGCAGCGGGCTGAACCTCACCTTCGCCGACTCGCACACCAAGTGGTTCCGGCTGGAAGCTGTCATTCCGAACCCGCGCCTGTTCCCGCAGGGCGGCTGCTCGAACAACGAAGAGCTGCGCGACTTCAACACCGCCAACACGCGCTGGCTCATCTGGAACCGCTGCTTGTAGGAGGCATGCATGCAGACCTTTCGTGACAAACCCGCCCTCGCGATTGGGCTACTGGTCGTTGCACTGGCGGCAGTGTTCCTGAGCTGGTTCCTGTTCATGCGCACACCTGAACCGAATGTGGAGCCGGTGACGCCCCCGCCCGCCCAGCAGAACCCGAACGAAGGGCAAGGACAGCTACTCTAAGTTAAGGGGGTTTTATGATGAGACACTCTCGTGGATTCACACTGATAGAGTTATTGGTCGTTATCGCGATTATCGCTATTCTGGCGGCGATTCTGTTCCCGGTGTTCGCACGGGCGCGCGAGTCGGCAGCGCGCACACAGTGCCTGAACAATGTCAAGCAGATTGCGCTCGGCGCGCTGATGTATGTGCAGGACTACGACGAGCGGATGCCGATGGGCGTGAATGTGAGCGGCGGTCCAGCGGAGCCGTTCAACGCGAACACGCCGCCCGCCATGCGCAACCCGTGGGTGCGCACAACCGCCTGCTGGATCGACCCGCGCGGCATCCAGTGCTACAACAGCGGCAACAATATCGCGGGCTTGCGCTACCTGCCGATTGGTCAGATGGTCGGCAACGCGCCGCCCCGCCCGGCGGGTCTCCCGTCAACCGCGCCCTACCCCTTCTACATCCATCGACTGGTAGACCCCTACATCAAGGCGGGCGTCGCTCAGGATCGTCAGGAAATCATGCAGTCGCGCACCGTGCGGGGCATCTGGTACTGCCCTGCCGACTCGACCACCGTCGTGGCGAACGGCGGCGAGAACTCGCTCTTCGAGCTGACGGGACTGCGCCACTATCAGGTCTTCGGGCACGACTACATGTATAACACATGGCTCATCTACAACTACTCGGATGTGCTGCGCGGCGGCAGCTCCAGCCAGTGGACGCTGAACCCCAAAACGCTGGCGGCGGTGGCGCGCCCCGCGGACATCATCCTCATCTTCGACGCCTTCGCCATGTGGCACGGAACCTCTAAAGGTCCCAACGGCGGCCCCATCCCTGAAAACTGGAATGTGGCGTTTGCCGACGGGCACGCGAAAAACCTCCCGCACACGGTGTTCATGGATCAGCACCCGTCTGTACCGTCCGCAGGTGGGCGCACCACCCGCCTGAACCAGGATCCAAGCGCCGACAATCCTAACCTGTAAGCGACGCCAAATCTGGCAGGAACTCCCCTCGCGCAGAGCGAATCGCTCTGGCGAGGGGAGTTTGTATGTATGCGGTCTGGGAGAAGCTGTCGCCAAAGGAGCGCGCTGCACTGATTAGCGTCTATCTGGCGTCGCTCGCGCTGGTGTGGACGCTGGGCTATGGCTGGGGACGCAGCAGCGGCGCAGGGAGTCCGCTGCAAGCAGCAGGCGTCGGCGCGCAGGGCGGGGCGGAAGTGATTGACCTCACCCAGCCGCCCAACCCCGAAGCCGCGCCTGCAAACGCCGAGTCGCCCGTCGCCCCTGAATCGCCGCCTGCTGAGGCAGTGGTGCATGTGTCGGGTGCGGTTAAAAAAGCAGGGGTGTACCGCCTCGCGCCCGACAGCCGCGTCGCGGACGCGATTGAGCAGGCAGGCGGCGCAACCGAACACGCCGACCTCGACGCGCTCAACCTCGCAGAGCCCCTTCACGACGGGCAGCAAATCCATGTACCGCGCAAGGGCGAAACGCCCGCGCCTGCCCTTGCAAGCAATTCTGCGTCCCGCGCCTCCCGCAGCGCGCCGAAACCCACTGCCGCCGCGCCCCAGTTCCCCATCAACCTCAACACCGCTGACGCCGAGCAGCTGGAAGCCATTCCGGGCATCGGTCCCGTGCTGGCGCAGCGGATTATCGAGTACCGCCAGACGCACGGCAGGTTTCAGTCGGTGGACGACCTGCTGGAGGTTCACGGCATCGGCGCGAAGCGGCTGGAGAATATGCGTCCCTATGTGACGGTGAAGTAGCGACTACTCGCCCTGCACGCACTTGTGCGGGCGGTAGCCTGCCCGTTCCGCCTCCCGCGCTGAGCGGAATCGAAGCTGGTTGGCGGGCTTGGGCAGCTGGCTGCAGTCGGGCGTGTGGTACACCTTGCTATTGCGGTTGCCGATGACTGCGCCTACCGTCGGGGCAGGCTTCGCTGAAGCAGTCGCCTGCGTCGGCGGGCGGCGCGTGGTCGTTATCTGGAGTTTCCTGTCCGTGTTCAGGCGCATCACGATGTCGCCATGCAGGTCGGTGCGGTACACGCGCCTGCCCTGCAGCAGGGCAAGCGTCTCGCGATGGGGGTGTCCGTAGCGGTTGCCTGCGCCGACTGGGATTACCGCCGCTGCTGGGTTCACGCGATTCAGAAAGGCGCGGTCAGTGCCGTTCTCCGCGCCGTGGTGGGCGACTTTCAGCACATCGGCGCGCAAGTTGGGGCGCGATTCGTACAGACGCCGCCTACCCTCGCGCTCCAGATCGCCCGTGAACAGGAAACTCCCGCCGGGCGCGTCGATGCGCAGCACGAGGCTGTTGTTGTTCGGGTCGGAGCGCGTGCCCTGCAGCAGCGGGTCGCTGGGCGCCAGCACACTCAGGCGCACATTCGGCGCAGGCTCCAGTGTCAGCCCTCGCCGCACGACGCGGAATCTGGGGCGTTCGCCGCTGGGCGACTTCGCACGCCGCGCCGCAAGCAGGAAATCGCGATACACAGGCGATTCGAACGGCATGCCAATATCCCACACTTCGCCGACGGGAAAGGCGTTCAGCACGGCGATAAGCCCGCCGATGTGATCGCTGTGGGGGTGCGTCGCGACCAGCCAGTCGATCTGTTGCACGCCCAGCCGTCGCAGTTTGCCCACCAGCGCGACGCCCTGATCGGTCTCGCCGCCGTCGATGAGCATCGTCTTGCCGTTGGGGAAGCTCACCAGCGCGCTGTCGCCCTGCCCGACATCGAGAAAGGCGACCTGAAGCGCGCCCTGCGGCGCAGGCTCCAGCGCGCCTGAGGCGGCAGGCGCAGGGGGCGCGGACGCCGTCGTTGTGCGTTTGGGCGGCGCGCTGCAGGCGACAAACGCCAGCAACGCCACCGTCAGCAACCCCAGCCGCATGCGCATAGCCCTATTAAACCCCATCGGCTAACCCGCGCGCCCGGTGGCGTTGGCGATAGACAGCGGCTGCAGGGCGGACGCCAGCACCCCGAAGCCCGGCGCGTAAAACGCCGAGTCGGGCGCGCCCTGCACCGCAACCCCCGCCGCGTCGGTCAGAGTCTGCTCCAGCTCGAGAATCTGCGCGGGCTGAATGGCGTAGGGTAGATGCGCCACCTCCCCGCGATAGACCGCGCCCTGATGCGCCGTGAACAGCACATAGCGCTCCACTAGGAAATGCTCCAGCGTGTTCGGCTCGGTCTCGCGCGGCTCGCCGCTGAAGCGGTAGCGCACGCGGGCAGACGCCGGCGGACGCGCGCGGCGGAGGGTCGTGTAGGCTATCTCGTTGGGCGCGGGCATCGCCCACGCCATTCGGGCATGGTAATAGGGCAGTTTCCAGAATCGTCGCGCGACCCACACGCCCAGCCGATGCGCCGCGTCCAGGCTGAAAAACCATACACCGCGCTGTTCGCCGTAGCGCACATAGGTGCGGATATTCGCCTCTGGGAAGTCGAGCAGTCTGGGGATGGGCGGCAGCCACACGGGGCGCACGCTCTCCATCACGAACGGTACAAAGCCCACCCACGCCGCGCCGTCATAGGTATCCACCTGCAGCGGCTCAGGAATCAGCGGACGCAGGCTCGCGGCGGGCACGCGCCAGTGAACAAACAGCAAGTGCTTCCAGCGCATACTCAGCACAGGGCGCCACTCACGCTCGCTCATCGGGGGCATTCCGTCTCGCTCAAGCGTAGCCATCGGCTCAGTTTGCCGCGCAATCGGGCAATGACCCAGTATACCCCTTCTACTGCCCAGATCATCGGGGGCAGGCTCAGCGGGCGGGTCAGCCAGCCGTAGCCCAGTTGCTCGCCAATAAACAGCACGGCGCGTCCGCCGCGCAGCACACGCCCATCGGCGGTAATCACATGCACGCCGCGCCGCAGGGCGCTCAGCGAAGTGCGTTGCAGCAGCTCTGGCGGCGCGCTCTGGAACGGCGCGATACGGAACCGCCCATGCACATCGCGTCGACGCAGGCGCGCCACCGACCACGCACAGAAATCGCACGCGCCGTCCCACAGCACCCAGTGAACGGAGGCAGCCATCAAGGGTTAATACGCAAAAAGGGCTGGCGCGGTTGCCAGCCCCTCAGGTTGACCTCTGTGATGCGCGTCGGTTAGCGCACGCGGCGGCGCAGCCCCATCAGACCCGCCAGCCCCGCGCCCAGCGCAATCAGGCTCGCAGGCTCAGGCACCCAGTCCTGCTCCACCAGCAACAGCGACGCCGTGTCAACGCCCGGCGCCGCGCCCGTGACGAACAGCACGAAGTTCTCGTAGACCGTCACATCGTCCGCAGGCTGGCTCAGCACGCCCGTGATGTTCAGGCTGAACGCCCCGTCGCTGCCGCCCAGTCCAGAGCCGTTAATCACGCCCGAATCCAGATACAGAATCGCGTTGTCCGAGTTGCGCACAACCTTCTTCTGCCACTGAATCTGGGCGCCGCCCTGCACGAACCCCGCGATGATGAAGTTGAAGCCCGTCAGCTGATTAGCAGGTCCGGGGTTCGGGGCAATCGAGTAGGTCGCGCTGAAGGTACCGTTCGTGAAGCTGGTACCGTCGCCCACCAGTATCGGGTTCGGCACGCCCGCCGCCGTCAGGAAAGTGACCTGAGGCAGTGGGTTGTTAATCACCACCGCGGGCACATTCGTCGCCACAGCGCCGGGGTTCAGCTGTCCCGAGCTGTTGATAATCGTAACCGTCCAGGCGTGCGCCCCTGCAGTGAGCGCCGCGCTCATCACTAACGAATACAGTATGCGTCGCATCGTATCCTCCTTTGCAGTGTGTGGCATCCCGTCGGCGCACTGTCAGAGCAAGCCAGCGCGTCGGCGATGCCACCTCCTATTACAGCAACTTTTGTGCCAAACGCTGGGAATTTTCGCGTATTCAGGGGAATTGGAGCCATTTGTGGAACAATCGGTTCGGGGAGGTTCGTGATGCTCTTCTTTGTGTGTATGGCAATTCTGTGTGCGTGGCTGGGGGCGCGCCTGCGCGACCGCTGGCTCTGGGTGAACGCGGTTCTATTTGCAGGCATAGCAGGCACGCCCTACCTTTCTGGTGCGACGCTCGCGGGCTGGTGGCTCGCGATGGGGTTTATTGCGTTCTGGGCGGCGCGGCGCGTTCCAGCACCTTGCCCTGCGCCGTCTCTACCGACTCCACCTGTCCATTACGCAGTCTGTAGACCGTATCACAGTAGCGCAACATCAGAGGATCGTGCGTGACCAGCACGACCGCGCCGCTCCCGCGATGCTGCTCCAGCAAATCCAGCACATGGAGCCCCGTCGCCTGATCCAGCGCGGCGGTGGGTTCATCAGCGAAGATAACCTCTGGCTCCATCAGCAACGCGCGCGCCACACACGCCCGCTGACGCTCGCCGCCCGACAGCGCGGAGGGGTAGCGATGCGCTTTGTCCGCCAGTCCCAGCTGCTCCAGCAGCCACAGCGCGCGCTCACGATAGGCATGCACATCAGGCGCGCCGACCACCACATTCTCCAGCACCGTCAGGTAGCCCAGCAGGTAGGGCTGCTGGAACACGAAGCCGAACCGCTCGCGCCGCATCGCGCTGCGCTCCGCGTCGGACGCCTGCGTGTAGCACCGCCCGCGATAGCGCACCGCGCCGTGGGTGGGCAACTTCAGCCCGCTCAGGAGGTACAGCAGCGAACTCTTGCCCGATCCTGACGGTCCCACAATCCCCACGAACTCGCTGGGGCGCACCTGCAGGCTCACCGAATCGACAGCGCGCACCTCGCGCTCGCCGTCGCGGTAAATCAGCGACGCCTCGTGCGCCTCAATCAGCACCACTGAGTTCATCCTGTTTCGCCTGTCGAAGGGCGGTCAACACCTCATCGCCGTGAGTGGCGGGTTTGACCTTCGCGAACGCCCGATGCACGGTTCCGTCGGGCGCAATCAGGTAGGTGATGCGATCCACGCCCCAGAACTCCTTGCCGTACATGTGCTTCTTGCGCCACGCGCCGTAGGCGTCGCTCACGGTGTGGTCGGTGTCCGCCAGCAACGGGAACGGCAATTCATATTTATCGGCAAATTTGCGGTGGCTCTGCACATCGTCCGCGCTAACGCCCAGCACCACCGCGCCCTCCTGCACCAGGTCCGCGTGAACATCGCGAAACGAACACGCCTCCTGTGTGCAGCCCGGCGTCATATCTTTCGGATAGAAATACAGCACGACCCACCGCCCCCGATAGTCGCTCAGGCGAACCGTGTTGCCATGCTGATCGGGAAGGCTGAAGTCGGGCGCCATCGAACCATTCGTTAGGATAGCCATAGCATGCCAATTATACCGACTGGTTGGGTATAATCGCGCCGCGCCAGGTGCGCAACAGGAGGCAAAACCGATGAGACGAGTGTTTCGAGCAACGCTGCTAACCGCGTGCGCGCTGATGAGTCTGAACGCGGCAACCTCGCAGGAATACACCCTCAAGCTGAATGTCAAAGAGGGCGACACATTCAAGTACCGCATGACCATGGAGATCGACTTCGGGGGACAAAACCTGCTGGCGACCACCACTGTCACCAACAAGGTGCTGAAGGTCGAGGAAAACGGGAATGTGGAGGTGGAATCCGCGTCGGGCGAGCTGATTATCAAGTTCGGCGACCAGGAGATGCCCCAGCCCGCGCCTCCAGCGACCAAGATGACCTACAAGCCTAATGGTGAGATTGCCAAAATGGAAAATGCACAGGGACCGCTCCCCACGAACGCATCCAGCACCTTCTTCCCCGATAAACCCGTGAAAGTGGGCGATAAGTGGAGCAACACGACGAAGGGGCAGAACGGCTCGCCCGATATCGAGACGACCTACGAGCTGGTTGGAACCGAGAAGGTTGCCGACATAGAGTCGGTGAAGGTAAAAGTCTCTGTACGCGCGGTCAACGCCAAAGAGGGCGAGGGGTTCTCGGGCTCCGGGCATGTCTGGATTGATCCCAAAACGGGCATGCTGGTCAAGTCCGAGATGCAGATCAAGGGCTGGCAGGTGGAAGGCGCGCCGATGCCCATCGATGGCACGCTGAAGATGGAGCTGGTGAAATAACGCGTTTATCACACGGCTGACCCATTTATCCGCCCCTTCCCAATCGACTGGGGAGGGGCGTTTTCGCAGGTGCGGGCGTCAACAGGCGCAGTTGGCTAATACCAGCTGCGCAGTCAGAGTTCGTTAATTGCCTCGCACGCGCCCTGCTACTATGGAGTGCTGAAGCGCAGCTTCAGCATGCGCGGAAGCTCCGCTTCCGCACTCCATAAGTCGCCGTTTTGCGAACTATGATTAGCAGGTTGGTATTAATTCCTCCCCTTTGCCCCCTATTCACTACCCCACAGGCGTTCGCGCATCCATGCGGCGCGGTCGGCGGCGGCGTGTTCGGGTTCGGGCGGAGGGTAGACTGCCGCTTCGAAGAGCATCTGGTCGGCTGCGTCGCGCATCGCGGCGTTTTCGCCCAGCATGCCGCGCATACGGTACACGGCGAGCGCGCGCAGCGTGGTTCCCAACGAGAGGCTTTCCGCGTGGCGGAGCGTCGCCTGCAACTCGCGCCATTCCTCCTCCAGCGCGTCGCGGTCGATTCGGTCGCGCGCCTCGCGCTCGGCGTCAATCAGCGTGCGCAGCGTGCCCCGTAGCCGCGCCAGCAATTCGTCCAGCGGGTCATGCTTGCCCAGCAGCGAGATTTGCACATAGCCCTCGAAGGCGAGGCTTCCCTCGCCATACAGCCCGCGCGTGTGGCAGCCGAGCGTCTGCAGCGCTTCCAGCCAGCGGGTAATCTGTCGGGCGCGCTGCAGCCCCATCAGGTGCAGCAGCAGCCCCAGCCGCAGTCCCGAACCAAGATTGATGGGCGAGGCGGTCAGGTAGCCCAGCTTCGGGGCGCGCGCCCACACCAGCGGCGTCGCCTGCAGCGCGCGCTCCCAGTGAAGTAGCTCGCGCTGCAGGCGGTCGGGCTGCCAGCCCGCGCAGGTGATTTGCAGGCGCAGGTGGTCTTCCTCGTTGACGGCGGCGACGACGCTCCCGTCGGCGTTCAGCAGCGCCCAGCGATTCGGCTGCGCCTCCAGCAGCGCGGGGCTGATCACCCGTGCGCCGACCAGATGCGCGCGCGCCTGCAGGCTGAGCGAACTGAGTTCAATCGCATGGGTCAGCCCCAGCGCCCCCAGCGCGTCCCGAATCTGTTGGGCAATCGCCTGCAACTGCTGGGAGTCCGCCTGATGGGGGAACGGATAGTGCAGCAGGTTCCGCGCCAGGCGCACGCGCCCCGAAATCACCACATCGCGATCCGGCGCAGGCTCCGCAAGCCACGCTCTGTTCACGCATGGTATAATACCCCCCGCATGGGCTGGTGGAAAAAAACTGACTTCTGGATTGCGTTCATCTTGTTCGCAATTAGCATCGTTGGCTTCGCGCGCGGCAACGAAGCGATTGCCGATCCGGGGCAGGATGTAGACCCGCGCCTCGCGTGGCTCTATCTCGTCGCCGCAGTGATTATGCTCATCAACGGGATCCTGTCGCACAAACAGTACCTGCGCGAACAGGAGGCGCTGAAAGCCAAACAGACCAAACCCAGTCAACAGGAGGCGACCACACAATGATTACATGCGCCGAGTGCGGCAAACCCCTGGACAAGGTGCCGTCCTGGTACAGCACGGTGAATATCCGTTTTGTCTGCGACGCTTGTCGCAAGGTGAACCCCCAGCACTGGCTGCCCCCCACTCTGGATGAGGATGAGGAGGACAAGCCGCTGGTGCGCGATGAGGACACCGCCTTCGTGGAGGGCGAGGTGAGCCTCGAAGAGCTGGAGAAGCGCGACCGCAAGCGACTGGTGGGCGACGACGACCTGTTCGACGCCGACCTCGACGAAGAGCCTGAAGAGTGATGGCGCCCCAGTTCCGCGCCCTGCGCCCCGAAGAGCAGGCAGCGTGCCTCGAGGTGTGGGCGCGCGTGTTTTCGCCCGGACACGACTACTTCGAGCGGTACTTTCGCGACTCGCTCTGGAAGCCCGATTACACGCGCGTATGCCTCGTGGAGGGGCGCATCGTGGCGGCGATGCAGGTGGTGCGCCGCCCCGTGCGATTGCCCAACGGCGCGACGCTCTGGATGGCGGGGATTGCCAATGTCGCGACCCTGCCCGAATATCGGGGACACGGCTTCGCCTCGCAACTGTTGCGCGACCTGCACGCGGTGATGGACGCCGAAGATTTCGCTTTCGGGCTGCTGTTCACAGGCATCCACGAGTTCTACGCGCGGTTGGGCTGGGAACGGCTGCCGCTGCCCCTCTATCAGGCGACTCCCGCGCCCGTAGACCTGAACGGCTGGCGGTTTCGCGTCGCGGCGCCCGACGACCTGGCGCGCGTGCAACGCTGGTACGACGCCTTCTACGCCGACCACGCGCTGTGCGTCGCGCGCGACGACGCCTACTGGCGCGTGTGGACGCGCTGGGACGACCCCAACTGGCGGGCGAAGTTCTACCTCGCGGAAGACCCCGCAGGCAACCTGCGCGGCTACCTCGCGCTGGAGACCCATCACGGCAGGGACGCGCAGGGCAACCCCTGCGTCGAGAGCGTCAGTCTGGCGGAACTGGGCGCAGACCCCCGCGACGACGAAGCCGTGCGCATGCTGATCGGGTTCGCCAGCCAGACGGCGCACATGGCGGGCGCGCGGCTGGAGATTTTCCTGCCCGAATCGGACATCGAACGCTGGGCGCGCCCACTGTTGCCCGATGTGCGGTGGGTCGGTCAGGGCAGCGCGATGGCGCGCGTGTGTTGCTGGCAGACCCTCTACGATGCGCTGGAGTCGCTGAACGCGCCTGCGCCTGAGGGTCTTGCGCGGGCAGGGCAGGCAGGCGCGCTCGCGTTGCTGCTGGGGCTACCCGAACCGCCGCAGGTCAACCTGCCCGCCGAATGGCGCGCCCGCTACCCGCTGCGCCCCGCCTGCTACTCGCCCGTCGATTCGTTCTGAACCATCTGCCGCGCAAGGCGCTTCACCTTGCTGTAGCGCGTGCGGTAATAGATGTAGACGCCCGCCCCCACCAGAAACAGCGCGGTGCCCACCAGCAGCGCGCGGTCGAACTGCTTGACCACCGCGTCGCCGAACCAGTGCACCAGATACGCCACGGCGAAAAAGCGCGCGCCGCGCCCCACCACGCTGACCCCCATCATCGTCAGCATATTGTAGCGGAACACCCCGCTGGCGACCGTGAACACCTTGTACGGAATGGGCGTGAACGCGGCGATGAAAATCGTATAGACGCCGTAGCGCGTGTAGAGCCGCTCGACCGCCTCAATCTTGTCCGCCTTGAACATTCGCCGCAGCAGCGGGTAGCCCCCATACGCGCCGATGACCCAGCCCAGCCCCGCGCCCAGCACGCTCCCAATCGTGCAGACCGTCGCTACCCAGAACGGCGACGGCGCGTCGGGCGCCAGCAGCAGCGCAATCACCAGCACATCGGGCGGCACGGGGAAAAACGACGACTCGATAAACGCCACCCCAAACAGCCCCGCCATCCCATACTGCTGAATCAGCCCGAACGCCCATTCCTTTAGCGCGTGCATATCCGCCAAATTGTACCACGAACGGGACGCATCTGCTAAGTGTCTTCGCGTTAGAATAGCGGCATGTGTGCGAATCGCCGTTTTATGGAGTGCGGAAGCGGAGCTTCCGCGACGCTAAAGCTCCCGCTTCAGCACTCCCAATTAGGCGCAGTGTGGACGGAGAGAGTGCGGGAAACTTTCTGCAACAGCACTTTATAGGAATCTCTGCCGCGCCCGCGAACCATCCTCTTGCTATGCGTTTTCACCTGAGCCGTCGGGGCAAGCCGTTGGCGCCCCTCGTCGTGTCGCGCGGGGCGACTGAAACGGAACGGTACGCCGCCGAAGAACTGCGCCAGCGCCTCACGCAAATCACAGGCGCGCCCTTCGAAGTGCGTGAAGCGGACGCGATGCCCGAACGCGCGATTGTGATTGGGCACGGCGCGCTCACCGAACGCCTGCGCCCGGACCTGAACCCGAACCGTCTGGGCGGGGAAGAGGCGATTATCGAGTGCAAAGAGAACCACCTCCTGCTAACGGGCGGTCGCCCGCGCGGGACGCTCTACGCTGTGTACCGATTCCTGCACGGGCTGGGCGTGCGCTGGTGGACGCCATGGGCGATGCAGGTTCCCCAGCGGCGCGACCTCAGCATCCCCGCGCAGAGCCAGCGTGAGCAGCCCGCGTTTGAATACCGCGAGCCGTTCTGGTACCACGCCTTCGACGGCGACTGGGCGGCGCGCCACTACTCCAACGGACACCGCCCCGCCCTCGGCAGCCGCCACGGGGGCAAAATCGAGTATGTCGGTTTCGTGCATACCTCGTTCTGGCTGGTTCCGCCGCAGACGCACTTCGAGGCGCACCCTGACTGGTACAGTCTCATCGACGGCAAACGCCGCTGGGAGAAGGCGCAACTGTGCTGGACGAACCCCGAACTGCGGGCGTTTCTCATCGAGCGCGTGCGCCAGATTCTGCGCGAGAACCCGCAGGCGCAGATTATCTCCATCTCACAGGAGGACTGGACAGGCGCGTGCCAGTGCGACCGCTGCCGCGCCGTCGAGGAGCGCGAGGGCAGCGCGGTCGCGCCCATTCTGGAGACGGTGAACCTCATCGCCGAGCGGCTGGAGCGCGAGTTCCCCCATGTCGCCTTCGACACCCTGGCGTACTGGTACACGCGCAAGCCGACGCGCGCCCTGCGCCCGCGCCCGAATGTGATTGTGCGACTCTGTTCGATAGAGTGTAGCTTCGCGCAACCGCTGGAACGCCCCGACAACGCGGGCTTCGCCGACGATATCCGCGGCTGGAGCGAACGCTGCCAGCGGCTCTATGTGTGGGACTACACGACGAACTTCTCGCACTACCTGCTGCCCCATCCGAACTACTTCGTGCTGGGGGCGAACCTGCGCTTTTTCCATAAACACCATGTGCGCGGGGTGTTCGAACAGGGCGCGTACCAGTCGCACGGGGGCGAGATGGCGGCGTTGAAGGCGTGGCTGCTGGCGCAGCTGCTGTGGAACCCCTATCAGGACGATGCGCGGCTGATTGACGAGTTTTTGCGAGGCTATTTCGGCGCGGCGGCGCGCTTTGTGGGGCAGTACCTGCGCCTGATGGCGAACGCGGCGCGCGACTTCAAAATGACCTGCTTCACCAACCCCGCCGAGGCGCCTTACCTGCGCTACCCTGTGTTGCGGCAGGCGGAGACGCTATGGGAACGCGCCGAACGCGCCGTGCAGAGCAATCCCGACCTGCGCTGGCGGGTGCAGATGGAGCGACTGTCGCCCTGGTATGCGTGGCTGGTGAACTGGGAGCGATTGGAGGCGCAGGCGCGCGAGGCGAACATGCCCTGGCAGCCGCTCGCGGACAAAAAGACCCTCGCCGAACGCTGGCTCGAACGCGCCACTGCCCCCGGTCCCAGCGGCTGGCAACCCATCACCCATGTGAATGAAGGGGGCTTGACTCCTGAGCAGTTTGTGAACCGGGTGCTGCAGCGATAGGCGGCAGTCGGCAGGATTCTCCTGCACATGCGCGAATCACGCGCCTATGCACCTGATTTACGGCGCGCCGATTTACACCTTCTGGGACGAAATGCCGCTGGCAGGGGCGATGGTGGTTCACGAGGGGCGCATCGTGGCGGTGGGCTCGAAAAACGACCTCGCCGCGCGCTACCCCGACGCGAAGCGAATCGCCGTCGACGGCAAAGCCATCACGCCCGCCTTCAACGACTGCCATATGCACATCCTGCCGCTGGGGATCGATCTCGGCAAGGCGGATTTGCGCGGCTGCACAAGCGTCGCCGAGATTCAGCAACGCCTGCGCGACTGGATGGACTCCCATCCCGACGCGCCATGGATTCTGGGACGCGCCTACGACCAGAACCTGCTGCCCGACGGCAAGCACCTGACGCGCCACGACTTGGACGCCGTGTGCGCCGACCGCCCAATTTACCTGAATCATGTGAGCAAGCATGGCGCGGCGGCGAACACGCGCGCGCTGCAAATTGCGGGCATGACGCGCGACACGCCCGACCCCTCAGACGGCGTGATTGTGCGCGACGAGCGCGGCGAGCCGACGGGCATTTTGCTGGAGAGCGCGGCGAGCCTCGTCTCGCGCCACATCCCCAAACCGACGCAGGCGGAGCTGGTGCAGGCGGTGCATCGCGCGTGCGACGACCTCGCGCGGCGGGGGATACTCGCCGCCAGCGACGCCTCCACAGGCTGGCACGATCTGGAGGCGGAAACCGCCGCCTACGCGCAGGCGCTGGCGGAAGGCGCGCCCGTGCGCATGACGCTGATGCCCCTGTTCGGCGCCGCCAAACGCGCGGGCTGGCTGGACCACAGCGAGCAGGCAGGCGAGGCGACGGGGTTCAGCCCGCAACCCGCCAGCCCGCATCCCGACCTGCGCTGGGGCGCGGTCAAGCTCTTCGCCGACGGCGCGTTCACCACGCGCACCGCCGCCCTGCGCGAACCCTACGCCGACACGCCCACCACAGGCGTGCTGATGTACGAACCCGAAGATTTGATGGAGCGCATTATGACCGTCCATCGCGCGGGCTGGCAGTGCGCCGTGCATGCGATTGGCGACCGCGCGATTGAGATTGTGCTGCAGGGCTACCGCCGCGCGCTGGAGGCGTACCCGCGTCCGCACCATCGCCACCGAATCGAGCATGCGATGCTGATGGCGGACGACCTGCTCGCAGAAATGCAGGCGCTGGGCGTGGCGGTTGTGCCGCAGCCAGAGTTCCTGTGGTGGCTCACGGGGGCGTACCTGAAGGGGCTGGGCGCGCGCGCCGTGTCGCTGATGCCGTTCCGCAGCTGGCTGCAGGCGGGCGTCGCGCAGGGCTTCAGCTCCGACCAGCCCGTCGTGCCGGGCGAGCCGATTCTGGGCTGGCGCGCCGCCGTGACGCGCACCAGCCGCGATGGGACATGCCTCAACCCCGAAGAGGCGTTAGACCCGCTCGCCGCTCTGCAGATGTTCACCGTCGGCGCGGCGTATGTCACAAACGACGACTCGATTGGCAGCCTCGCGCCGGGCAAGCAGGCGCGCTTTATGATGCTGTCGCACCCGCCCGAACAGATTGCCGACGCCGACATGCAGGTGCTGGCGACCAGCCGCGACCTGCTGCACAACTGAGGCGCGCGCATCCGCACAGGAGACCCTGACAGGTATAATCGCTCCGGGTGAGCGCGCGATGGGCAATCCGTTTCCGGGCATGAACCCGTATCTGGAAGACCCTGCACTGTGGGGTGGGGTGCATCATCTGCTGATCAGCGCGATGCATCAGCAGCTGAATCAGCGCCTGCCCGAAGGCTATATCGCGCTGGTGGAGGAGCGTATCTACCTGGAGACAGGCGAGGCGTACCAGCAGTATGTGCCCGATGTGCTGGTTGCGCGCACGCGCGCCGAAGCCTCGCAGGCGACGCCTGCCCATGCCGCCGTTGCCGACCCGCCCGTGCGCATTGAACTGCACGACCCGATTACCGAGCCATTTTTGCAAATCGTCTCGGTGCGCAACAAGCCGCGTACACTCGTCGCGGTCATCGAGGCGCTGAGTCCTGCCAATAAGACGCTCCATGCGGAAGGGCGACGCCGCTACCTGCAGAAACAGCGCGACCTTCTGCAAAGCACGGCGCACCTGCTGGAGATTGACCTGCTGCACTACGGCGAACATACCGTGTTCCTGCCGCGCGAGGCGTTGCGGCGCGAGCGAGCTGCGTGGGATTACCTGATTGCCCTGCACCGTGCGGGCGAGGGTCTGCACACGGGCGAGGTCTGGTTTGTGAACCTGCCCGAACGGTTGCCGCGCGTGTGCGTGCCCTTGCTGCCCGAAGACCCTGCTGTTGTGCTGGACCTGCAGGCGGCAATCGACGCGGTCTACCTGCAGGGACGCTATCACGAGCTGCTCGACTACTCGGCGGAGCCGCCCGCGCCCCTCAGCGACGAATCGCGCGCGTGGGTGCGCCAACATTTGCACGCACAGGGTATCCTATAGGGCGATGCACGCGACGCTACCGCCGCCTGCGGAGGCGCACGCGCCGGCAGGGGCGAGGCTACTCTATCAGAGCGCGCACGCGCTGGTGTACGAGCGCAGATTCTACTCGGATGACCCGCTCGCCGCGCAGGAGTTCGAAAGCGACACGGACTGGGCAGAGTTCGTGTTGAGCCTGCGCCCGCCCGACGCGGAGCATCTCGTGTGCCCGCGCACGCTGCGCAGCGATGTGCGCTACCTGCACCATCATCTGGTGGCGCGCCTGTCGCCCGACTATCTGCGCCGTCTGCTCGCGCCCGAGAGCGCGCGCGTGCTGCCAGAATTGCAGCCGTTTGTGCGCGACGGTGCGCCCTTCCCGCGCACCCTCTACCTGCTGGTGGACAACCCGCTACTGCATGGGGTGGTGGAGTCGCTGCTGATGCCGCCGCCCGTGGGCAGCCTGCGCCTGTTTTATGAGGGCAAACTGCGCGAGCTGGTCGCGTTCCTGTGCTTCGCGGAGCCAGAAGTGGTCGCCGTGCAGGACGACGCCCGCCTGCGCGACGCGCTGGAGTACCTGCAGCAGCACCTGAGCGACCCGAACGCGCTGCAGAAGGTCTCCGAGCGGCTGTGCGTCAGCCCGCGCCAGTGCCAGCGGCTGTTCCGAGTCGCGATGGGCTGCTCGCCGTCGGAGTACCTGACTGAACTGCGCCTGCGCCGCGCGGCGACGCTGCTGGTCAGCACGAACCTGTCGGTCTCCGAGATTGCGCTGGAGGTGGGATATCTGAGCCTGAGCCACTTCTCGCGCGTGTTCCGCGAGCGGTTCGGCAAGACGCCCCGCGCCTTCCGCCACGCGCCCACCGTGAAGGTGGACGAGCTGACGCTGAAGTGAGCGTCTACCCGCTCCCCCAGAACCGCCGATCGATGCTGCGGTACTGCACGGCTTCAGCGATGTGGGGCAGCAGAATCGCCTCCGCACCCTCCAGGTCGGCGATGGTGCGGGCGATTTTGAGGATACGGTCGTAGGCGCGCGCGCTCAGCCCCAGCCGATTCACCGCCGTGCGCAGGTAGCTCTGCGCGTCCTCGCCCACCCGACAGTGTTCGCGCACCAGCTTCGAACTCATCTGCGCGTTGCACACGATTCCGTAGGGGCGCAGCCGCTCCAGCTGACGCTCACGGGCGCGCACGACCCGCTCGCGGATTGCCGCCGAACGCTCGCCTGCCTGAAGGCTCAGCAACTCGTCCTGCTTGAGGCGCGGCACTTCGAGGTGGATGTCAATCCGATCCAGTAGTGGTCCCGAAATGCGCTGCAGGTATTTGCGAATCATCGTGGGGTTGCACTGGCAGGTCTGGTGTGTGTCGCCGTAGAAGCCGCAGGGGCAGGGGTTCATCGCGGCGACGAGCATGCACCGCGCGGGGAACTGCACCGCCGCCTGCACGCGCGAGACGGACACCACGCCGTCTTCTAAGGGCTGGCGCATCGCCTCCAGCACATCGCGCTTGAATTCGGGCAGCTCGTCCAGAAACAGCACGCCGTTGTGCGCGAGCGAGATTTCGCCCGGACGCGGGATGCTGCCGCCGCCCACCAGCGCGGCGTAGGAGGTGGTGTGGTGCGGCGAGCGGAACGGGCGCGCGGTCATCAGCCCGGTTTTGGGGGGCAGCAAGCCCGCCGCGCTATACAGGCGCGTGGTCTGCAACGCCTCCTCCAGCGTAAGCGGCGGCAGAATCGTTGGCAGCCGACGCGCCAGCATCGTCTTGCCCGACCCCGGCGGACCAATCAGCAGCACATTATGCCCGCCCGCCGCCGCAATCTCCAGCGCGCGCTTCGCCTGCTCCTGCCCGCGAATCTCCGAGAAGTCCACCTCGTACTCCGCAGGCTGGCGCAGCAGCGCGTTCACATCCACGCGCGTGGGCGACTTGTGCGCGGGGTTAATCAGCAACTGCACGGCGTCCAGCAGCGTCTCCACCCCGTACACCTCGATGCCGCCGACGACCGCCGCCTCCTCCGCGTTCGCCTGCGGCACAATCAGCCGCCGCTTGCCCGAATCGCGGGCGTGCATCGCAATCGACAGCACGCCGTTCACCGGGCGCACGCCGCCGTCCAGCGACAACTCGCCCACAATCAGTGTGTCCTCCAGCGCGTCCGGCGGTACCTGCTCCGAGACCGCCAGAATGCCCACCGCCATCGGCAGGTCGTAGGCGGGACCCTCTTTGCGCACATCGGCAGGCGCGAGGTTCACTGTGAGCTTGAGCAGCGGGAAGTAAAGCCCCGAATTGCGAATCGCCGTGCGCACACGGTCGCGCGACTCCTGCACCGCCGTGTCAGGCAAGCCCACCAGCGTCCAGAACGGCGTGCCCTGCTGCAGGTCTACCTCAATCTGCACGGTGAAGGCGTCGATTCCGTGCAGCGCGGCGCTCTCCACGCGAGCGAACATGGCGCGACTCCATTCCACGCGCGTTGCCCATTTCCTGCCGCCCCGATTTTTCGAACAGCGAGTCAAATTCCGCGCCGCTTGGGTATAATCTGACGCGAGGAGGCAATTTATCGATGAAGATATTGGTTTCAGTGAAGCGTGTGCCTGACCCGTATGCGAAAATCACTCCCAACGCGGCGGGAACCGACATCAATCGCGACGGGCTGCAGATGGCGGTGAACCCCTTCGATGAGATTGCATTAGAGGAAGCGATACGCCTTAAGGAAGCGGGTAAAGCCACTGAAGTGGTCGCCGTGTCGATTGGCGGCGCGGAGTCGCAGGAGCAGTTGCGCACCGCGCTGGCGATGGGCGCGGATCGTGCCATCCTCGTGCAGACCGACGAACCGCTCGACGCCCCCAGCGTCGCCCGATTGCTCGCCGCCGTCTACCAGCGCGAGCAGCCGAACCTGATGCTGATGGGCAAGCAAGCCATCGATATGGACGAGAACCAGGTCGGACAGATGCTGGCGGCGATTTTAGACCTGCCGCAGGCGACCTTCGCCTCAAAAGTAAGCGTCGAGAACGGCAGTGCGCTTGTCGAGCGCGAGACGGACAACGGCATCGAGACCATCAAAGTATCCCTGCCCGCGATTATCACGGCGGACTTGCGCCTGAACGAGCCGCGCTATGTCGCCCTGACGGGAATCGTGCGCGCGCGCAGCAAGCCGCTCGAGACGCTGACCCCTGCCGACCTCGGCGTGCAGCCCCGTGCGCGCGTGCGCCTGACGGGAGTCGAAGCGCCCCCCGCGCGTAAGGCAGGCAAGCGCGTCAACGATGTGCATGAACTGGTGCGCCTGTTGCGAGAAGAGGCGCGCGTGATTTAGGAGGCTTGGCGATGAAGATACTCGTACTGGCAGAAACGGACGGCGGGCGCGTCTCGGAGAAGAGCCTGCCCGCAATTGCGTTTGCGCAGCAGAAGGCGTCCGAATTCACCGTGCTGGCGATTGGCGACGCTCTGCAGGGTGTGGAGACGCTCACGGGATACGGCGCACAGGCGGTGCTGACCGTGAACCATCCCGCGCTGTCGAAGCCGCTGGCGGAGCGCTACGCGCCCGTGGTCGCCCATTATGCGCGACAGCTCGGCGCGGACGCCGTCGTCGCGACGACCACCACCTTCAGTCGCGATGTGCTGGCGCGTGTCGCCGGGCTGCTGGACGCCCCGATGCTCAGCGACATCATCGCGCTGGAGCAAACCGACGGCAAACTGGTCGCCAAACGCCCCATCTACTCGGCGAACCTGATTGGCGCTTTTGAAGTGGAAGGCGCTCCTGTGGTGATGACCGTGCGCGGTCCTGCGTGGGGCAAGCCTGAGCCGAAGGGCGCGGAGTCGCCCGTGCAGGCTGCCGACGCGCCCGCCGAGATTCCTATGCGCTCCGAGTGGGTGAGCCTGCAAGGCGGCGGCGGCGGACGCCCCGACCTGACGCAGGCGCGCGTGGTCGTCTCCGGCGGACGCCCGCTGAAAGACCCCGAAACCTTCGAAAAATATATCGGCGGACTTGCGGACGCTCTGGGCGGCGCCGTCGGCGCAACCCGCGCGGCAGTGGACTCAGGCATCGCGCCCAACGAACTGCAGGTCGGGCAAACGGGCAAGACCGTCGCCCCCGAACTCTACATCGCCGTCGCGGTGTCCGGCTCGGTGCAACACCTGGCGGGCATGAAGGACTCCAAGGTCATCGTCGCCATCAACACCGACCCCGAAGCGCCCATCTTCCAGGTGGCAGACTACGGGCTGGTGGCGGACCTTTATCAGGTCGTGCCCGAACTGACCGAGCTGCTGAAGAATAGTAAGGGCTAAAAGCCTTTGCATTAGATCGTCAACTGCGCCGCTATCGGTCAAAGTGCGCAGGGCGCACGACGCCTTTTGGAGTGCTGAAGCGTCAGCTTCCGCACTCCATACAGACGGTGATGCGCGCACATGTTGCAAATAGAGCGCGGAGGCACTTAGTACCAATCGTGCCAAACACTTCCCCTCTCTCGCTTGCGAGAGAGGGGATGGGGGTGAGGGCTACAACGCGCTCGACGCTCGCTGCCTGCGAAGGATATTTACGAACTCCGCCGCGCCGATAGAGATTACCTCACTTTACAGGTGGAAACGCCGATGAGCTTGTAAAGGAAACACTGCCCGACCAGCCCTGAGAGCAACAGGGGCGCGCCTATCAGCCCCCACCAGCTCTGGGCATAGACGCCCCAGCCGATAATCGCCGCGCCCAGCACAATCCGTAGCACACGATCTGCGCCGCCAACATTCGGTTGCATGAGTTCTGACCTCCTCATTTAGAGCCTACGCAATTGCCGTATGAAAAGTTTCAGAGGAATGGGTCGTCCTCATCGTCCAGCGAGCCGAGCGGCGGGTCCACAGGCGGCTGACCGTCCGTGGGGAGCGGTTCAGCCTCGACGCGGCGCGTCGCGACCACCCTGGGAAGCGCGCGTTCGAATTCGCGCAGCACCGATTCGGGCGCGGGCTTGCTCACCAGCACCCTGTGCATCGCGCTGACGACAGCGTCGCGGTTCGGTTCGCCGTTGCCGTTGCGCGTGCGTGCAATCAGGTCGGCGACATCGTTGCGCGCCAGCGCGGGGTTCAGCGGGCGCAGGTTGTGCCACACGGCGTCCTCCAGCGGCAGGTCGGGCGTGGCGGGGTAGCGGCTCAAGCCGTCCTGACCGCGCATGAGCGCAGGGCGCGGGAAGCGCACGAAAATCGGCTGGTTGAAGTACGGATGGCGCACCAGCATCTCGCCCGGCGCGAGCGCGCCGAGCTTCTCCTTCGCCGCGTCGCCAAAAATGGCGTACCCCGGCTGCGCCAGCTCCTCCATCTCGATGCGCCCATACAGCGCGGTGGAACAGTTGCCCACTACCTGACGGTCTACCTGCGAACGGAACTGCTGCGCCCCAAACAGCACCAGCCCCAGATAGCGTCCGCGCGCGCAGATGTCGCGCAGCGTGCGCATCACATAGGTCTCGCGGTTGGTGTTCGGCGCGTACTGGTTCAGCTCGTCCACCACCACGACCACCGATTCGACGCCCAGATCGCGCTGTTCCATCCGCTCGCGCAGCTCGGCAATCACGCGCGTGAAAATCAAATCCTGCGCCTCCGCCGACATGTTCGCCACATCGATTACATAGACCGTGCGATCTTCAAATTTGCCCCATGGCAGGTCGGAGGGCGTCTCACACTCGCCCACCAGCCCCGCGAAGCGAGTCGTCAGGTTCACCAGGCGGTTCTGAATCTTGCGGATGGTCTCCACGGCGAAGCTGCGCCACTGTTTCTGATTCTTCGCTTCCAGATACTTCAGCACGATTTCGAACCACTGCACAAGGTCGCCAAAACTGCGCACGCGCATCTGGGTGGGCAGGTTGCGTGCGTTGAGAATTTCTGCCTCCTCGCCCACAAATTCGAACACCTCAGGCTCAATCACGCGCTGGCGCAGGAACTGCAGAAAGGCGTCCGCTTTGGCGTCCACATCGTCCTTGTTGAGCAGCACCTCCACATAGCGCATCACTTCCTTCATGCCCCAGAGCATCGGGCGTACATTATGCCGCAGGTCGGGGTGCGTGCGCAGGGTGGCGAGGTTCACACGGTCGGGCTTGTAGGGCGCGTAATACTCCACGCGCGGGAACGGCTTCGGCTCGATGCCCACCGCCCGATACACCTCGAGGTCGCGTTCACTCAGTTCGTGCAACGGCTCATGGTCAATAAACAGCAGGTCGCCGCCCTTCACATTGAAGCAGACCACCGCCACGCTCTTGCTCGCTTTCTGAAAGATGGCGGTCAGCAGGAACTGGATAGCGCTCGTTTTGGCGGCAAGTCCGCTCGTGCCCGTGACATTGAGATGCCCCGCTTCGGGTCCCAGCAGGAAGTCGGCGTCGAGGTAGATGGGCACGAGGGTTGTCCCGCTCTCATAGACGCCGACGGGGATACGGCGCGGCAGGGGAATCTCGTCGATGCGCAGAGCGTGATGCACATCCTGCTCTGTCGCGAGGTAGACGGGCGCAATCGGCGCGGGCTGCACGGGCTGCTCAGGATAATGGCGTAGCACCGCCGCGCGATAGAGCCGAATCTCGGTGCGCTGGGTGGGCGGCTGGAGTTGGGGATTGCCGTCGAAGCCCAGATAGTCCGCCAGCGGGTTGGCGACATCGTTATAGAAGTAGCCTTCCGTCACGACTCCCCACACTTTGTGCTTGCCTGCATCGACCTTAATAAGGGTGCCAATCCCCAGCGGCGCGTCTTTCGTCGCCCAGAAATGGAACTCGTACGCGGTGTTGGGTTGTCGCTCGGTCGCCACAACGCGCCCGATTGGTTCGCTGCTGGATGACTGCGCGCCATTCCGCTGTGTATCTGCTAACGATTGGGTCTGCATGGTCATCACCCGCTATATGTGGCATTATACCCAAAAGCAGATACAGCATGCGCGACATTATCCCCTCTTGAATGCTCATTCTGCCAGCAGAGGTATACTTAATTATAACGGCTGGGGTCTCTTGTGTGGGCGTTGCGGGCGTTTGGGATAGCCTATTTAGGGAGCGCGCTCTGGGCGCAGGCGTCGTCAAGTGCGGCGTGGGCGGGTTTCGGGGGGTTGGTGCTGGGCGCGCTAACGGTGAGCCTACTGGAGCGTCGTGGGGCGTCGCCGCGCATGACAGTTGCGGCGCTGCTTGTCGATAACGCGCTGGCTGGGGCGGTGGTGTGGGCGCTGGGAGGCGCATCGGTTGCCTACTGGCTCTTTGTATTGCCGTTGCTGTACGCGACTCATCGGTCGGGGGCGTCGGGCGCGTGGTGGGGCGGCGCGCTGGGCGGCGCGGCGGTCTACCTGACCGATTGGCTACGCACAGGCGAACCGCCTGCCCAGATGACTACCCTGAGCTGGGCTGGGGGCGTCGCGGGGTTGGGCGCGGCGCTGGGGTGGCTCTGGCAACGGCGCGTGCAAGCCGACCAGAACGCCCTGCTGGAAGAAGCCGCGCGCGCGGTAGAGCAGAGTGAGACCGCCGAGCGACGCATTCGCGAAAGCTACCGTGAACTGGCGTACCATTACCATCGGCTGGAGGAACACCTGACCGCCCTGCAGGACGCCGCAGAACTGCTGCACGCGCTGCAGCAGGCGCGCGATACGGAGTCGCTGATGCACGCGCTGCTGGAGCGGTTGCGGGCGCGGTTCGGCGCATCGGGCGCGGTGATTTACTTGACGGACGAGACGGGAGCCATCCTGCAGGCGGCGCAGGCGACAGGCGCGCTCGCCCAACTGGAGAAAACCGCCCTCACAACGCCCAAACGCCCGTTTCACAAACCGCCCGATGTGCAGCCGCTGGTCAACCAGATTCGCGCCGCCGTGCAGGGTACCGAGCGCATCGCGGACGCACACGGCGAATCTGCGGATCGCGCCGACGCGATAGTCGTTCCCCTGATGGGCGATGGGCGTATGCTGGGCGTGCTTGCGCTGACCACGCGCGCGCAGAACGGGTTCAGCCCGGAACAGCGCACACGCCTGCGTGCGCTCGCGCCGCACCTCGCCGCGCTCCTGACGCTGATGGATCAGATGCGCCTGATGAGCGTGCGCCTCGCAGAAACCCAGACGCTCTACGACCTGGAGAACCTGCTTTTCAGTGCGGAAAATCCGCGTCTGCTGCCGCAGCGCGCGCTGACCGTGCTTCGTTCCCTGCTCCCCTACGAACATGCGCAGCTGCTGCTCCGGAACGAAAAGCAGCTGGCGCTTGTGGCGCGCGAGGGCTTGATGCCGCCGCTGCAGGAGGTTCTGCCAAACCTGAGCGACCCCGATGCGCCTGTGCAGGCGTGCGTGTACGACGCGAGCCACGCGCTGGTCGAGTCGCTGGCGCCCGCCACAAGCGTGATGGTCGTTCCCTTGCGCGGGGGGATGCGCGCGCAGGGATTCCTCGCGCTGGGGCGTACCGAACTGCCCCCCTTCAACGCGCTTGACCTCGAACTGCTCCAGACGCTGGCGTTCCAGTTGACCAGCGTGCTGGAGCGCGCGACGCTGCTGAGCGACCTCGAACGGCTCGCCGTTACCGACGGGCTGACAGGATTGTATAACTATCGCCACTTTCAGGATCGGTATCGGGAGGAGGTGAACCTGTGCCGACGCTATCAGCATCCGCTTGCCGTCATGCTCATCGATCTGGACCGCTTCAAACAGGTAAACGACACCTACGGACATCTGGAGGGCGACTACCTGCTGGTGCAGCTGGCAGATGTGCTTCGAGGGACGCTTCGCAACACGGAGTTGATTGCTCGCTACGGCGGCGACGAGTTCGTGGTACTGATGCCGTCCACGAATTTGCAGGGGGGCGTGACGGCGGCGAACCGCCTGCTCCAGGCAGTGCGCGAGACGCGGTTTCAGGACACCCAGGGCGCTCCCCGATTCACCATCTCGCTCAGCATTGGCGTCGCCGCCTACCCCAACAGCACCCAGAACCCCGTTGAATTGCTGGAAAAAGCGGATGAAGCGCTCGAAACCGCCAAGCGGAGCGGCAGGAATCGGGTCGTCGCCTGCGAAAATATCGCATAAATACTGAACTCGCCCGTGCCCTGAACGGATTATAATAAGGGGTGTGATGGGCGAAAGTGGAGAGCGCGTGATGAAATCTACGACCCTGCAACAGGCGGAGGCGTACCTGCAGCGTGGACGGCTGAAACAGGCGGCGCGGGTGCTGCGCCGCGCCATGCAATCGGGCGAAGCGTCCCTGGAATGCTATCTGCGCCTGGCAGAGGTGTACCGATTGCAAGAGAATTGGAACGGCGCCATCGAAGCCATCCGCGCAGCGCTGCAGCGCCAGCCTGACTCCATCGCCGCGCGTGAGCAGCTGGTCGAACTCCTGCTGGAGAGCGGGCACACGGCGGAAGCCGTCGCCGAGTGCGAGCGCTGGCTTCAGGAGACGCCCGATCACCCCATCCCACTGGAGCATCTGCTGGACGCCTACTGGCAGGCTATGGATTATGGGCGCGCGCTTCGGGTGGCGAATCATCTGGTGCGGCTGCAACCGTGCGCCGCGCATTACCGCATGCGTCGCGCACGCCTGCTGGATAACCTCGGACGACACGCCGAAGCCGTCAGCGACTATGAGCGGCTCGCCTACGAATCAGGCGCGCCTCTGGAAATCACGGTCTGGGCAAGCCACGAACTGGAACGGCTCGACCAGCTGCAGATGCACCAGGTGATGCGCTTACTGACGGAAGACGCCGTGTTCTGGGTGAAGTTCATGCGCGACCCGAAGGGCGCTGCGCGTGAACGCGGATTCACTTTCAGTCGCGTTGGCGAGCTGCTGCTGGAGACGCTGCCCGACGCCCTCTTGCGCGAGATGCCGCGCCCCCCGCGCCGCTATGCAGGCTATAGCTGAGCGACTGCAATCCATTCGTCGCGCGCTGGGCGCACGCACGCTCGTGATGGGGGTGCTGAACGCCACGCCCGATAGTTTCTACGACGGCGGGAAGTACGATCATCTCGACGCCGCGCTCGCCCGCGCGGAACAGATGCTCGACGAAGGCGCGGACATCCTCGACATCGGCGGCGAATCGACCCGCCCGGGCGCGGAACCCGTGCCCGAAGTGGAGGAGCTGCGGCGCACCCTCCCGCTCATTGAAGCGATTGCCGCGCGCTACCCCAACGCCGTGCTGTCCATCGACACTACCAAGAGCCGTGTCGCGGAGCGGGCGCTGCAGGCGGGCGCGTGCATCATCAACGACATCAGCGGGATGACCTTTGACCCGCGCATGGCGGCGGTCGCGGCGCAGGCGGGCGCGCTGGTCGTGCTGATGCACATTCAGGGCACGCCGCGCACGATGCAGCAGAACCCCACCTACATCGATGTGGTCGCCGAGGTGCGCGACGCTTTACATACACACGCCACGCGCGTGGAGCAGGCGGGCGTCCCTCGCGAGAACATCTGGCTGGATCCGGGCATCGGCTTTGGCAAGACGCTGGAGCATAACCTGCAGCTGCTGCGCAACCTGCCCGCGCTCAAGTCGCTGGGCTACCCGATTCTGATTGGAACCTCGCGCAAGTCGTTCATCGGGCAGCTGCTGGGCGGATTGCCCCCCGAAGAGCGGCTGGAGGGCACGCTGGCGACGCTCGCGCTCGCCGTTGCGTGGGGCGCGGACATCGTGCGCGTGCATGATGTGCAAGCCGCGGTACGCGCCATGCGCATCGCCGACGCACTCTGCCGACCATGAACCGCTATCTGCTGAAAAACGGACGCCTGCTCGACCCGTCGCAATCGCTGGATGCGCGGGGCGACCTGCGCCTGCGCGACGGGCGTATCGCCGAAAGGGGCGACGCGCTCACGCCCGAACCCGGCGAGACCGTGATTGACTGTACCGAATGCTGGGTCGCGCCCGGACTGGTCGATATTCATGTGCATCTGCGCGAGCCGGGACAGAGCCACAAGGAGACTCTGCAAACGGGCGGCGCGGCGGCAGTCGCGGGCGGGTTCACCAGCGTGTGCTGTATGCCCAATACCGAGCCGCCGCTGGACAGCCCGACGCTTGTACGCGAGATTTACGCCCGTGCGGAACGCGAATCGCCCTGCAGGGTCTATGTGGTCGCCGCGCTCACGCAGGGCATGCGCGGCGAGACGCCCTGCGACTACCACGCGCTCAAGCAGGCGGGCGCGGTCGCCTGCTCCGACGACGCCTTCCCCGTGCAGTCGGCGGAGGTGATGCGCCGTGCGATGCTCGGCTGCGCCGCGTATGGGCTACCCGTGGTGACGCACTGCGAGGATAAGTCGCTCAGCGAGGGCGCGAGTATGCACGCGGGCGCGGTCAGCGCGCGGCTGGGGCTCAAGGGCGCGCCCGCCTCCGCCGAGACGGTGCAGATTGCCCGCAACGCGCTGCTGGCGCACGAGACAGGCTGCCATCTGCATGTGCAGCACCTCTCCACCGCGCTGGGCGTCGCGCTCGTGCGCTTTTTCAAAGGGCTGGGTGTGCGCCTTACGACGGAGGTCGCCCCGCATCATCTGCTGCTGACCGACGAGGCGTGCGCCGCGTTCGATACCGACGCCAAGATGAACCCGCCCCTGCGTACAGAGGCGGATTGCGACGCGCTCACACAGGGCGTGCTGGAGGGCGTCATCGACTGCATCGCGACCGACCACGCGCCGCACGCGCCGTTCGAAAAAGCGCAGCCGTTCCCCAGCGCGCCGTTCGGCATTCTGGGGCTGGAGACCGCGCTGGGGTGCATCCTGCACTGGAACCGTCAGCTGCCCCAGCCGCTTGCGCCCCTCCAGATTGTGAACCTGATGAGTACCGCGCCTGCGCGGCTGATGGGACTGCCCGCAGGGACGCTCCAGAGGGGCGCGCCCGCCGATGTGGTGGTGATTGACCCCAACCGACGCTGGATGGTGGACGCCGCCCGCATGCGCTCGCGCAGTCGCAACACGCCGTTCAACGGCTGGGAACTGGTCGGCAAGGCGCGCGAGACCTTTGTGGGGGGCGCGCTTGTCCATCGCGACGACAGCGCTTGAGGTATAGTACACACGGTGATGTGAGATGGCGACCACCGTCACGAAGCAGAAACCGACCGAAATCATCTATCCCGACTCGGATGGCAAACCGATGGCAGACAACACGCTGCAGGCGGATGCGATGACGATTATCTACAACAACCTGCGCGCGATGTTCGCCGATGACCCGAATGTGTTCGTGGCGATGGATTTGCTCTGGTATCCTGTGGAGGGCAACCCGCGCATTCGCGTCGCGCCCGATGTGATGGTCGCGCTGGGGCGTCCGAAAGGGCATCGCGGCTCGTACAAGCAGTGGGAAGAGGGGGGCGTCGCGCCGCAGGTGGTGTTTGAGGTGCTGTCGCCAGGCAATCGCAAAGCGGCGATGAACGCCAAGCGTCGGTTCTACGCAAAGTACGGGGTTCAGGAGTATTATGTGTATGACCCTGACACGGGCTTATGGCAGGGCTGGGTGCGTCGGGGGCGTCGGCTGACGCGCGTGCGACCGATGGATGGCTGGCGCAGTCCGCTGCTGGGGATTGTGTTCGGACACGGCGTGCGTGAGTACCCCGGCTTGCGTCGCCCCAATCTGCGTCCGTTTCTGACCTTCGAGGCGCTGGAGCTGCGGGCGGAGCAGGAGCGTATCCGCGCGGAACGGTTTGCGCAACGGCTGCGCGAGCTGGGCGTCGATCCCAGCGAGCTGGAGTAGCGTGCCGTTTACTCTTGTTTTTCCATCAGCATCTGCAGCGCGCCGTCGTCGGGGAAGCGTTGCAGCCCGCGCCATGCCCATGTGCGCATCTTGCCCAGCTCGCCCTGCTTGTACGCCTTGAGCGCAAGCCAGCGGTAGGCGTGCAGCAGCCCCTCGCGTTCAAACGGGTTGCTGGGCGTCCATTCTGCGCCGTTCTCAATCGCCCGGAGCAGGTACTGCTCGCTCCGATCGTACCGCCTGGTATACAGCAGGTGGTAGCGCCCCAGTTCGGTGAAAATCGCGATGCTTTTCGGGTTATTGCGCGCGCCTTCCTCCAGAAACGCCAGCGCCTGTGGGAGATTCTTCGGGTTATCGAACAAAATCATTTGCGCGCCCACCAGGTAGCCCGGGATGAAAGTCGGGTCCACCCATGTCATGAATCGGTACAGGGGCAGCACCTCGCGCACGGGGCGGTGGAAATGATGGCGCACATCGAAGTACGGCTTGATATTGCGTTCAATATTGCCCCAGAGCCAGCGCGGGTCGCGTTCAGGTTCGGGGATGACGCCCGTCTCGTCGTGGTGGGTGTCCAGTCCATCCGCGCTGCGGGCGGCGTGGGCGGCGCCGTGCTGCTTTTCGCGTTCGGTCATCGGGCGCATGCGCACGCCGCCGTGCGTATACTCGTCGGTCTTCGCCCACAGGTAGCCCGCCACGCTGCCGCGAAACTCGCCCATCACCGACGCCAGCGCCTTTTTGTCGTAGACCGTGAGCGCGTCCAGCGTCTCTGCGCGCTGCGTATGGTACGGCGTCGCCAGCCGAACCAGCGCGCCTGCCACGCACACGCCCGCCAATAGCGTCGGCGCAACCCAGAGGAGAGGATACACCCGCATGCCACAGGAATTTTCGGCAGAGGGGGGCAGATATTTAGCGTTTAAGCGTCGTTGCAGAAAGTTTTCAGCAGTATCCTGCATGCGCGTCATTTGGAGTGCTGAAGCGGGAGCTTCAGCATGCGCGGAAGCTCCGCTTCCGCACTCCATACGGACAGCGCTGTGCATGCATGTTGTAATTACAGTGCAAAGACACCGAGTCCGCCCCAGATGCACCCCAGAGCGACTTGCGGTGTCTCTGCCTGCCGTCCCTATGCCCGTACCGTCGCCGACTCTAAGATTATGAGTTTGCCCCGCTCGCTGTCCAGCTCCGCCAGCACGCCATAGGGCAGCGTGAGGGGGTCTTTGATGTGTCCGAAGGGGAAGCCCGCCATCGAGGGCTGCGGCAGCGCGCCGAAGTAGTCGTCCAGCAGCTCATCGGGCGTGAGCGTCTGCTCGCCTTCCTTGACATGCTGCTCCCAGCGCGTGTCCTCGCTGAAGGCGATTCCGCGACAGGCGTCCCACTTGCCTGCGAGTTTGAGGTGGTTCAGCATCGCATCCAGTCGGTAGGGCGGTTCATCGACATCCTCGATAATCACGATGGCGTCGCGCGTGTCGAGTTCGTAGGACGTGCCGATGGAGTCCGCCATCAGGCAGAGACAGCCGCCCGTGATGCGTCCCTGCGCTCTGCCGGGAACAATCGTGCGGTAAGGCGCATTCCATGTAGGCAGCTCGCCCAGCGGTTCGGGAACCTCCAGCGCGCGCCAGAAGACTTCCATCGCATGGTCGGGGATATGGCGCGTCATGGTGATGGGCATCGGCGCGTACAGCCCCACCAGCCCCACCTGCCGCAGCAGCCACAGGTGCAACACCGTGATGTCGCTGTAGCCAATCAGCAGTTTGGGGTGATTGCGAAACACCGCAGGGTCAAGATAGGGGATCAGTCGCGCTGCGCCGTAGCCGCCGCGCGAACACAATACCGCGTCCACATCGTCGCGGGCAAACATCGCCATCAAATCGCGGGCGCGCTGCTCATCCGTGCCTGCCAGATAGCCCCGCCGCGCCAGCGCGTACTCGCCCAGCACAATCCTGTAGCCGCGCGCATAAAACGGCGCAAGCCCCTTTTCCAGATCCTCCGCCTCAATCGCGCTGGAGGGCGAGACCACCCCCAGCGTCATGCCCGGCGCAATTGCTTTCGGTCGTAGCAAATCCATAACTCCCCCAATACGCCGCACAGGCGCGCTCTCCTGCCCCCTCTATAAACATCGCGCGTACGCCAATAATTCTCTGAAGAGGCAGAGAGGGATATGCAAAATACAACGAACCTTGCGGACATGCTGCGCATCAGCGAGCAGAACCTGCGCCAGCGCAAACAGTTCTTGCGCCTGACACAGCACGAAGCGGAGTTGCTGCGCAAATACGCCTCATGGGCGGAAAAAATCGCCCCCGGCTATGCCCGCGAATTCTACGACTTCCAGTTCAGTTTCCCTGAGACGCGCGCCTTTTTCGAACGCTATGCCCTCAAAAAGGGCGTCTCGCTTGCCCAGCTCCGTGCGGGGCTGGAGCAGTCTCAGGGGGGCTACCTGCTGGATATTTTTCGCGAGGCGCAACGGGGCGGCGAGTTCGGACTGGACTTTTTCACCCGACGGCTGCGCATCGGCTATGTGCATAATGTAATCGACCTGCCGATGAAGTGGTATCTGGGCAGCTACGGCTTGCACGCCGACCTGCTGGCGAAATACATCCGCGAAAACGAGGAGATCCCTCCCGAAGAAGGGCGCGAATTGTTCCAGGCGGTGTTGCGCGTGTTTTTCTATGACATGCAAGCCGTCGTCGATTCGTTCCTGGTGATGCTGCTGCAGGACTTCGGGCTGGACACCACTACAATTCAGGTGCAGTCGCCAAGTCAGGACATTTCCGAGTATCTGGGCGATGTGCGTCGCTTGTTCGCGGAGGCGATTGGCTCGTCGATTGACGCCAGCGACGAGATTCTACGGGCGTCGTCCAACCTTAAGGAGACCACCGAGCAGACCCAGCTGGCGGTGGGGCAGATTGCCTCGGCGATTGAACAAGTTGCGCGAGCGACCACCCACCAGGCGACGCAGATTCACCACGCCGCCGAGTCGACGCGCACGCTGAACGAGGGCGTGCAGACCGTCTCGCGCGGGGTGGAAGAGCAGGCGCAGGCGGTGCAGCGCGCCACGCAGGTCATCGACCAGGTGGGCGACAAAATCCGCGCCACTGCCGAGCGTGTGCGCACGATGGGCGAGCATTCCCAGCGCATTGGCGAGATGATTGAGGTAGTGAACCAGATTGCGTTCCAGACGCATCTGCTTGCGCTCAACGCGGCGATTGAGGCGGCGCGCGCGGGCGAGGCAGGACGCGGCTTCGCCGTCGTCGCCAAAGAGGTGCAACAGCTCGCCGAACGCTCCGCCCAATCCGCCAAAGATGTTGGGCAGCTGGTGAACCAGGTTCGACAGGTGGTCGGCGATGCGGTCAGCGCGATGGAGCAGTCCACCCAGCAGTTCGAGCAGGAGCTGGTCGTCGCCGTGCGCGAGGTCAGCCGCGTGGTGGAGCAGTATCGGGCGGTTGCGCACCAGATGGCGCAGAGCGCGGATCAAGTACGCACAGCGATGGACGAGGTCGCCAGCTCCGGCGAGCAGACCAGCGCCGCGGCGCAGGAGGTCAGCGCGTCCAGTCAGGAGCTTGCCGCGCAGGCGCAGGAGGTCGCCCGCTGGGCGAACGAGCTGTATCAGATTGCCGAACGGCTCAACCACGCGCTCAGCGCGTTCCATCGACGCGACACCCAGACCACTGGCATCCGCGCTGCATAGCAGATAGGTTCAAATAGGGGCGCGGCATGCCTCGCCCCTACTGCTTCTCATACCAACTGCGCCATCAGAGTTCGTAATTGCCGTGTGACCTACCGCCAGAACCGCGCGCTTTTTAGCCCTCACCCCCAGCTCCTCTCCCGCCATGCGGGAGAGGGGAGCCGTGTGTACGGCGCGCGACGCGCTCTCCCCCTCTCCCAACCCGTTGGGAGAGGGGGATAAAGGGGGTGAGGGCTACTTGCGTCGGCGATTTGCGAACTCTGACTGCGCATTTGGTATCACTCGTCCTGCACACCCCTCACGGACAGACGATCCGACGCACCACGAAGTGATCCACCCCCGCCTCCACGACGGAGTCGTTGGGGTTATCGCTGGTACCGAATCGCACACGCACCTGCGCGGTTGGCGCGACATAGTCGCTCACGCGGAAGCGACGCGGCACCCAGCGGTTCTCGCTGCCTGTAAAGGCGACGGTCTCCACGCGCGTCCAGGTCGCCCCGTTATCGTTGGAGATTTCCACCCAGAAGGTGTCGTTGAGCTGTGTGCCGTTGTAGAACCAGCGGTAATACTCAATGATGGCGTCGCCGCCCGCGAGGTTGAGGACAGGCGAGATGAGGTAGGTCGGTCCGCCGTCCACATCCGCTTCACCGACAGCGCCGCCCACGCTTCCCTGTCCCGTGAAGGCGCAGCGACTGCCCGTATCGGGCGAATCGGCGCCCGGGTTCGCCTGAAGCCCATTCTGGGTTGTGCCGCGTGGGATGTCGCGTGTCCACGCGCCCGCCGTCAGCGACGAGTCGTTCTGTGTGCTCCAGCCCAGACTGGTCTCGAAGGTGTCTTCAAATACGACCGCCATCTCCAGTGCGGCGAGCGTACTCAGCGGCGCGTTGGCGCCCCCGCGGGGGTAGTAGGTCGCGCGCGCCTGCGTGTCGCGCGCCTCAAAGTAATATTCGAAGCTGCTGCCACAGGGCGGCACGGGCACAGCAGTCATTGCGCCATTCGTACCCACGCGGTTCATCCGCACGGTCTGCCACGCGCCGCGATTGACGCGATAGTGCAGGAACACGGCGTTCATATCGCGTTGCCCCACAAGATCGTTTACGCGAACGGCAAAGCGCATCAACGGCAGCGCAAACCCACCCGGCGCAGCGGGGACGACGAACGCGCCCGGCAGCGACACAGGCTCGATGCGCACCCAGTCGATCTGCGGCGCGGGCAGGTTGTGTCGCGCGAAGCCCGTCGCAATCTGCTGGTAGTGCGGCGTGCCGTTGTAGATGTCGCCGTCGTTGTCGTCCAGCGTCAGCACATCGATGGTGATCTGCGGCGAAATGCCCGTCGGACGAATCAGGATACTGTTCAGATACCACTCGCGCACGCGCTCCAGCGCGTACTGCGGATTGCTTGCGTAGCGGTTGCGCATCTCCAGCCAGGTCTGCCAGAACGCCCCGCTGATTACCTGTCCACAGAAATGCACGCCGCCCGAACACGGATGCGTGCGGTTGTTCACCGAGTTGCGAATACAGCCCGTGCCGACGCCCTGAAACTCGATGCCCAGGCACGGGTCCACCGTCAGGAACGCCGCCGTCACATCGGCGATGCCCTCATGATAGTCGCCGCTGGCGTTGGGGTGTCCCATCGCAATCACGAAGTGCCCGTATTCGTGGTACACCACCGTCGAGTAGCATGTGTTCACGCAGCTGCCGCCCGCACGGTAGAAGTTAATCGTGCGGTTACTGTAGTAGGCGTTGCAGGTGTTGTTGATGTTCACATTGCACGGAATCTGGATGTCCACGCCGGGGTAGTTCGGGTTGATGGACTTCACGAAGTCGTACACAATCTGGGTGTGAATCAGCCCGTTGATTTGCGCGGTGTTGAGTTCGGTGGGTGTGCTGTTGAACAGGAAGTCGACGAACGCGGGCGGGTTGACGGTCTGCTCCAGCACGAGGGTGCTGCCCGCCTGATTGCTCACGCGCACGCCTGTGCCGATGAGTTCGGCGCGCACGGTCGCGCTCCCTGTTCCGCTGAAGGGCAGGGTGAACGCGCCGTCGATGCCGCTGAAGATGCTATTGCCGCCGACCACGCTCACGCGCAGCTTCGGTATCGTGCGCAGCTGGGGCGGGTTCGCCGTTGTGTCGGGGCGCAGTCCGGGCGTCGCGTAGCCGCGCGTCTGACCCGTGATGTCGGCGTAGTAAATCTCAGAACGCCACTCCAGCAGCGCGCCCGTGTGCGCGTCCACAAACACGCGATAGCGTTCAGGATTCTCCAGCGAATGGCGATCCACCGAGAACGCCCACGCCAGGTGCGTCGCCTCTTCGGCGGGGTAGACCATTAGTTCAGGCTTCGTGTCGGCATGCAGGTCGGGGCGCAGCTTCTGCACGATTGCTACCGCCGCGTCGGGGTCGAGCTTGGGCGTCGTCGACACGGGGTTCACGAACCGCACGGCGCTGCTCGCCAGCGCCAGCGGGTAGCCCTCCGTCTCGCGTACCAGCAGCGTCAGCTCGCCTTTGTCGACGGGGATACCGTCCACCACCTGCTGGAAATAGACGGCGGTGAACTTGCCGCGCATCACATCCTGTACGCCGTTCAGCGTCAGCGTGCTGGCGCCGGGCGCGAACAGCTCCGCGTACTGGTTCACGAACGCCTGCGCCGTGTCAAGGGCGGAGCTGCCGTAGCCGAACGGTTTGCCCCACACACGGCGCACCTGATCGCCTTCCGTGTAGACCAGCACGCCCGGATACTCGCGCTGGAGCCGTTGCGCCAGTTCTGCTTGCGCCTGTAGCATACTGGGGGCTTGTGCGTGCGCCAGTGCAAACGCGCCTGCCACAAGCAATAATCCGAAAAACCCACGAATAAAACGCATTGGTTGACCTCCTTAAAGCCAGATAAAAGATTCGACGGAATACGCGCGATTCCCTCTCGCAGGTGAAGGCGATGTATGCTGCAATTAGAGCGTGTGTACGGCGCATCGTATGCAGTCTCTCTGGTGGTGGAAAATCCGCCACTTGGTGGCGGATTTTCCACCATCAATTGGGCATACCCTCTGCTGTGATTTTGGGCAGTCGCTCACGCGCGACCGCTGGCAGGTGGGCGTTGTGTTTTATACGGGCGCGACCACGCTTCCTTTCGGGGAGCGTTTGTGGGCGCAGCCTGTGAACGCTCTCTGGGACACTGCCTGAACACGGCGCTCTTCACTCAGTGGTGGGGCGTTGCATATGCCTGCGCCGCTTCCAGCACGCGGGCATCCACCGTCGTTTTTAGCGCACGCGCAAGACTGTTGCGTTTGCGGGCGATTCGGAAGCAATCCGCGCTGGGGCACAGGTACGCGCCGCGTCCGGGCATGCGCTGGTCAGGGTCAAAAGCGACCTGTTGGGTGTGCGGATGGCGTGCGAAACGCAGGAGTTCGTGTTTGGGGGCGGCGCGCCGACACGCAGCGCACCGCCGAATGGGGTCATGCGGACTTCTCTTTCTCCGCTTTGGCAATCTCTTCCTCCGAGCGCACCTCGAGGCTCCAACCAGTCAGCTGCTCCGCGAGGCGCACATTCACGCCGCCGCGCCCGACCGCCTGACGCAGCTGGTTGTTCGGCACCACCACCAGCGCGCTCTTATTCGCCTTGTCCAGAATCACGCGGTTCACACGGGCGGGGTTCAGCGCGTCGCGAATGAATTGCACGGGGTCGCTGCTCCATTCAATCACATCGATATGCTCGCCGAACAGTTCGTTGGTGATGGCTTGCACGCGCATGCCGCGCTGCCCCAGACACGCGCCGACGGCGTCGATGAGCGGGTTTTTGGAATGCACGGCGACTTTGGAGCGCTCGCCGGGTTCACGCGCGACGGCTTTGATCTCCACATCCCCGCTGGCGACTTCCGGGGCTTCCTGCGCGAGCAGGCGCGCCACCAGCAGCGGCTCGGTGCGCGAGGCGATGACCTTCATATCGCGCAGGCGGGGCTCGCGCCCGCGCTCGGTCGGAGGCGCTTTGACCTCCAGCACCAGCACCTTCAGCGGCTGCCCGATTTCATAGGTGTCGCGCGGGCTTTGATGCTTCTCGGGCAACACCACCTCGATGCGCCCGTAGGAAAGCAACACTTTCGGACCGATAAAGCGTTCAATCCGTGCGGTAATCACATCGCCGACGCTGGCGTTCAACTCGCGCATTGCGTGTTCCCGCTCCAGCTCGCGCAGCCGCTGCGTCAGCACCTGAAAGGCGTTCTGCACCGCGATGCGCCCGAACTGCTCGATGGAGGCTTCCATCTGCACCGTGTCGCCCACTTCCAGCGCGGGGTTCAACTTCTGCGCCTCCTCCAGCGGAATCTGCACACTCTCGTCGGTCACCACGCCGACCACCTCTTTCTCAACAAAGATGCGGAAACAGTTCGGCTGGTCGGGCGTGAACCGGGCGTGCACCCGCGCATTCTGGGGCAGGTGCATCTGCTTGCGATACGCATTCGCGAACGCGCCCTCCAGAGTCGCCACCAGATCCGCGTAGGGAATCCCACGCTCGCGCTCTAACTGCTTCAATACCTCCACAATTTCGTTGCAAACCATTGCGCATACCCCCTTTGGGGGCGTATCGGTGGTTAAAGAAAAGAGTGGGCAGAATCCCACTCTTCTCTCATCCGCGCCGCCCATCCAGAGTATACCCCACCACTGTCTGTTTTGAGAACGGCGGCAGGAACATCGCGCGGGACGCCGTATTTAGGCACAGGTGAGTCGCTATGAGCCGATGGATACTACTGTGGGGACTGCTCCTTGTGTGCTGGGCGTGTGTGGCGTCGGCATGGGCGCAGGCGGGCGTGCGCAGTTATGTGGTGCGCCGCCTGTATGAGCCGGGGCAGAAGCAGCGATTCAACGCCGTCTATACGCTGCGGGGCGACACGCGTTCGTCGACCTTCGAACAGAGCCTGCCGATTGCTGTGGACGCCCAGTTGCGCTTCGATACCGAAGTGCTGCAGGTGCTGGAAAACGGTCAGGCGCGCATGCGCGTCGCGTCGCGCTATGTCAAACAGAGCGTCGATTACTTCGCCGAGACCGAACTGCCGCCGCCCTACACCGAGACCGTGAAGGTGACCCCGTCGGGCTTCCCCAGTGAGGACGACGCCGAGCGCGTGGTGCAACGGGTCAAGCGCGGCGAGAAGAAAGAGTCCGAGGAGACGCGCGAGGAGCCGAGCTTCCCCGGTCTGGATTTCCTGCTGCCGCCGTCGTATTTCCTGCAACTGGTCGGGCTGAATGTGGTGCCTGGACCCTTCGCGCCGTTGCCGCCCGGTTCGGTGCGCGAGGGCGACGAGTGGCAGGTGCGCTACCCGACGCCGTTCATCGACACGCGTGGGGGCAAACTCTCGCTGGAACAGGCAACGGTCTACACTTACCCAGCCACTGTGCGCGTGGTCGGCGCCACCGAAATCAAGGGACGCCCCGTGCTGCATGTCAAGCAAATCACCGATGCGCAGATAGACATCCGCCTCGACGACCTGCTGATTGAGATTTCGCGCCTGCGCGACCGCAACATCCCGCGCGGCAGAATCACGGGCACGATCAAAGGCGAAATCGACTACTATTACGCGCTCTCGGACGGCTCGCTGGTACAGGCGTCGGGCTACGAGAAGCTCAAGCTCCGCGCCGAGTACGACCCGCAGACCATCCGTGAGTGGGAGCCTGTCGAGGAGTGGGCAGAATGGGAGGCGCAGGCGACCTTCCGTCAGACGCTGGCAGAAGAGCAGACGCCCGCCGCGCCGACCCGACAGCCCGCGCGCCCCGCGCCCCGACAACCCAATCGCAGGCGATAACTAGCAAGGGCGCATGGTACAATTCGCGCGATGCTACCCGACAAGCTGCGCGCGAAACTCACGGAGACCCTTGCGAAACTGCCCGACATCGAGGCGCAACTGGCAGACCCTGCAGTGCTGAGCGACCCCAGCGCGCTCCAGCGACTGGGCAAACAGCACGCCGAGCTGACCGAGCTGCGCGACCTCTACACGCGCTACCAGCAGGCAGAGGCGCAACTGCGTGAGGCGACGCAAATCCTCGAAGCGGACGAAGACCCCGACCTCGTCGCGCTGGCGCAGGAGGAACGCGAGACCGCCCAGAAGCACCTTGAAGAGTACGGACGCGCCCTGACCGCGCGCCTGCTCCCGCGCGACCCGAACGATGAGCGGAATGTGATTATCGAGATTCGCCCCGCCGCGGGGGGCGAGGAAGCCGCGCTGTTCGCAGGCGATCTCGCGCGCATGTATATGCGCTTCGCCGAGCGCAAAGGCTGGAAGTACGAACTGATGGATGCGGAGCCGAGCGACCTGGGCGGCTACAAATATATCGTGTTCAGCATTCAGGGCGATGGCGCGTACAGCCAGCTCAAGCACGAATCGGGCGTCCATCGCGTGCAGCGCGTGCCCGTCACCGAGAGCGGCGGACGCATCCACACCTCTACCGCCACCGTCGCCGTGCTGCCAGAAGCGGAAGAGGTCGATGTGAGCATCAACCCGCAGGACCTGCTCATCGAGACCTTCCGCTCGTCGGGCCCCGGCGGACAGCACATGCAGAAAAACGAGACCGCCGTGCGCATCACTCACAAACCGACGGGGCTGGTGGTCGCCTGCCAGGACGAGCGATCGCAGTTGCAGAACCGCGAGCGGGCGATGCGCCTGCTGCGCGCGCGACTCTATGAGATGGAGCAGGAGCGGCTCCGCGCCGAACGCGACCAGCAGCGACGCACGCAAATCGGCACGGGCGAACGCAGCGAGAAAATCCGCACCTACAACTTCCCCGACCAGCGCATCACGGACCACCGCATCGGGCTGACCCTGCACGACATGCAGGGCGTGCTGGACGGCGACATTCAGCCGTTCATCGACGCGCTGCTTGCGGAGGAGCAGGCGCGTAAACTGGAGACGCTGGAGATTGGGTAGCGCGGCTCAGTTGTCGGGGAGCTTGCAGCCGTAGAAGGGCGTACTGGCGCGCGGCGGCGCGCGCCCTTCCAGCGTGGCTTCCAGCGCCTGCTGCGCGTAGGCAGTGCGCTCGCTGTCGCAGTAGCGCCCGATGTTGTACGCGCCCGTGTAGACAATCCGCCCCCGCGCGTCCACAATCACCGCCGCGGGTCCCGCCCACACGCCGAATTGTCGTGCGAACGCGCCGCCCCGATCCACCAGCGCAGGCGTCGGAATAGCGCGAGCGCGCCACCGCTCCAGAACCGCCGCGTCGCTGGCGCGCGGGTCGTCCGCCAGAATCACCGTGATAAACCGCACGCCGCGCGGCTGGAAGCGATCGACCAGCGTGCGCACATGGGGCTCCATAAATCGCGAGCAGGCGCATTCAGGCGACCAGAAGTTCAGCAGCGTAATCGCGCCGCGCAGGGGATAGATGCCCGAATCGGTGTGCAGGCGCTGGACAGGCGCGGGCGGTTGAGACGCGGGGTCTATCTCAACGGCGCCCGCAGGACGCGCGACTGGCGTCAGGAAGCGCAACTCCATCCGCCAGTAGGTAATCCCGATGAGCGCGAGCCAGAAGGCGAGGATGAGCCCGGTAATCAGCGTTCGTGTGCGCATGGGTTTCAGGCGTGTGGGACGGACAGCGAATAGCCGCCGTCCCACGCTATCGGTAGGCTATGCTGCCAGCGGCGTCGCGAAGGACGGCTCTGCGTCGCTGGTCTGGAACTGGTTCAGCCGTTCGAACACCGCGCGCGCGGTCTGGTCGGTCATCTCGATCTGGGTCAGCAGGTTGCGCACCGCCTCGAACTGCTGGCGAATGGCTTGCTGCACCTCCTGCGCTGATGCGGTCGTCTGCTCGCTAATCGCCGCGACGCCGTGAATAATCTCGTTAATCATCTCCACCTGATGCGTGGTGTTGGCGGTCGATTCGAGCCCTGCGCGCACGGTGGCAAGCAGCGTCTCCATCTCGTGGGCGATCTGTCGGAGAATATGCTGGCTTTCGGCGGCGCGGTCCGCGTTCTGCTGGGCGGCGTCCTCGATAGCGCGGCACTGCTGAATGACCAGCTCGCTTGCCTGCTGGACGCCCTGCGCGGCGGTTTCGACGCCCTGCAGTTGCGCGCGCAGGTTCTGGAACGCGCCGACGACCTGCTGCAGCGCGTGTGTGGCGACATCGCGCAGCCCCTGTTGCCGTTCGTCGCCCCGCATGCGCACGATGATGCCCTGAATATCGCGCGTCATCTCATGCACCACCGCGTCGATTTGCTTGGCGGCGTCGGCGGAACGGTTCGCCAGCGCGCGCACTTCGTCGGCGACCACTGCAAACCCCTTGCCATGCTCGCCGGCGCGCGCGGCTTCTATCGCGGCGTTGAGCGCAAGCAGGTTCGTCTGGCGCGCGATTTCGGTGATGGTGGTCAGAATCGAGCGAATGTCCGACGAGCGGGCGCCCAGCGTGTCTGCCTGCTCGCTTGCGCGTTGCACCGCCTCCTCCAGCGACGCCTGCGCTTGATTCACCTGGCGCAGGATGGCTTCGGTCGTCGCGCTCAGTTGCTGCACTGCCTGAATCGCCTGAGTCACGGCGTGGGCGGACTGGCTGGCTGCCTCGCTGGCGTTCATCGCCGCCGTGCGCTGCTGGAGACTGGACTGCACAATCGCGTCGGCGTTGTGTGCGACGCTCTGCGCCTGCCCCGCGACCTGCTCCACCTCCAGCAGCTGCCGCTCGGCTTGCGCGCGCGCCTCCTGCGCCAGCTGGGCAATCTGGTGCATCTGTGCGGCGGATTGCTCAATCTGCTGCGCCTGTGCGCGTGCGCCTTCACTGACCTCTTCGATGGAGCGCAGTACCACCTCACCCAAACGATTAATCTGGGCGGTCTCCTCGCGCACGCTCTCGGTCTGAGCGACAATCGAGCGCGCCGCTTGCTTGGACTGGGCGATATTGTGGTTCAGGCGCGCCATGAGCTGGTTAATCACGCGCACGGTTCCCCACAGCGGCGACTGCTCGTTCCACGCAATCTGCGCGGTGAGGTCGTTGCCCGCAAACCGCTCGCTGCCCAGCTCGTGCCCCAGCTGACTCAACTCTTCCGCCTGACGCCACTCCGACTCGCCCTGAATCGCCTGCCAGACCAGAATCGCCGATTCCATCACCACAAACAGCGCGTGAATCAGCGTCAGCACAAAATAATTCAGGTTGGTCGTGTAGACATAGACAGGGAGTCCCAGCCACTGGAGCAGGGCGAAGCTGGCATGATGCACCGCAATTACGCCCGCCGCCGTCACAATCACCCGCCAGTCGCGATAGACCCCCAGAATTGCCAGCGACGCGAACACATGGAAGTGCAACTCCGTCACGCCGCGGCACTGATGGATAAACAACCCCGAATAGACCATAAACGCCGCGCCGATCACCAGTCGGGTGAGCAAACTGCCCGACTGCGTGCGGGTGAAGTAGGCAGCCACCGCCGAAGTGGTGAACCCTATCAGGAACGCCTCCTCGAAGGTGCGGTACCAGAACGCCAGCAGCAACGACACCCCAAAATGCGCCCAGAGTATCCATGTGAATCTGTGGTCCCACTGGGCGCGCGTTTGATTTACCGAAAAACTCCATTTTTGTTGCGAATGTTCTTTTGTTGCCGTCATCGCTCGCCTCCGCGTGGGGAATTGTCGGCAACGATTGCGAGGCTCTTGAGGGAGACGCGCACGGGACAGCGCGGGGGATTGCGGATTAAGCGCGTGCAGCGGCGCGCCTTTGAAGGTCCCCCCGCAAGCGAGGGGAACCAGGACTCGGTTCCCCCTGCGCGCAGGGGGAACCTTAGGAGGGATTCGGGTCATCTTCGCGACGCAGCCTGTATTTCCAAAGTTTGACTGGCGGATTGGTATAAAATAGCCAGCGCAGGCTGGCTTCGTTTCGTAGGAACGGGTTCACCCGTCTGGACTCAAGCGAAAAACCTAGACAGTCTCTTATACCAATTGGCGGGTCAGACTTCGTAATTCCCGTGCGTCTACCGCCAGAGCCGTGCGCCCTGTAGCCCTCACCCCCAGCCCCTCTCCCGCACGGCGGGAGAGGGGAGCCGTGTGTGCAGCGCGCGACGCGCTATCCCCCTCTCCCAACCCGTTGGGAGAGGGGGACAAAGGGGGTGAGGGCTACATACAACGCTGGTTTACGAACTATGATCCGCCGATTGGTATTACGGCTTACCCGTCTCCTTTGGCGCGGGTTCGGGGTCGGGGCGGTAGTGAATCCCGCGCTCCTTCGGCTGACCGTAGAGTTCAGGGTGGAGGTACTTGCCCTTGATCTCCTCCTCCTTCTCCTGCTCGGTCTGGTAGCCGTACTGCTGCACCCAGCGGTCGTTGCGGATCGCTTCCACGCGCCAGAAGACCTTCTTGCCAGGCGCGCCGCCTGCTATCTTGAAGCGATTGTTGTGGACATCCGCCGTCACATGCAGGTTCGGCATCGGCGTGCCTACAGGCGTGAGGCTGATGGTCGGGTCACGGTTGATGGCTTCAAAGTAGTCGGGCAGTTGCACCCATGCTTCGCCGCGCGCGTCCAGCACCACCGTGCCCCGATAGAGGTTGTAGGGTTCGGGACCTTCGGCGCAGAAGTGGTTCAGGTAGTGCGTTTCGGGGCGGAGCGGGTGGTCAATCTGGAACGACTTCGTGCCTGTGGCGGCGAAACGTCCCCACGAGTAGACCCCGTATCCATCAGGGCTGCCGCTTTGCCCAGACACGCCGTAAGTGAGTCCGCTGGTCGCGGTTGCCAAGCCGACCACGCCTATGCCATTGGGGCTGTCACTTTGCCCCAACACGCCGTAGGTAAAGCCGCTGGCGGCGATTGCCAAGCCGACCACGCCCCTGCCAGAGGTGCTGGCGCTTAGCCCAAAAACGCCGTAGGTCGTGCCGCTGGTGGCGGTATGAAGCCCGTAGATGGCAAGAGCGCTCGCGTTCGTCTCCACATGCAAATGATAAAGAGGATTGCTCACGCCAATCCCCACATTCCCCGCGTTGTAGAAGATGTTGCTCCCCGACGCCTGCCAGAGGCTCGCGCCCGTGTCGTCGTTCGCAGGCGCCCACGCGCTGCCGTTCCACTTCAGCGCCTGCCCGCTGCTCGGCGCCGCCGACGACACCGCGCGCCCCTGCAACCGCGCCACCGTCGGGTTCGGGTAGCTGCCGCTCAAATCGCCCCCCGCTGCGCCAATCGGGTTCGCCGCGCCCGCCGTCGCCGCGCGAATCGCGTACGGCGTCGGGCTAATCCTCACACGGGGCAAAAGCTCCTGATAGCCGCCTGTGCTGCTGCCAGGACGCACCGCAATCTCCAGATACCGGTCCGCGCCTGTCCACACCGCTCCAAAGTCGATCGCCGTCGTGAACAACCCATTCTGCACGGTCAGGTCATTCGCAAACTGGTCTGTGCCGACCTGTGTTCCGCCTGAAGAGGCGTCGTACAGTCGGAAGCGAAAATCGAAAGTCCCGTTCGCGGGGTTGCCGCTCACGCGCAGGAACCCCTGATAGGTGAACGGCTGGGCGCACGCAAGCGCCAGCATCATCACAAGCCCTATACCGCAGCTCATCGTTCGCATGCGACGAATCCTCCATTCTGGAATTGGGCATCGATTCACAGGAGAAGGTCTGAGGACATCTGGCTCAGAATAGGTGTTGCTGGCGCCTCTTGAGTCTCGCCGTCAGCTCTGTCTTCTCTTGACGATACCATCTCTATTATAGCACACTTTTTGCCGATGGATTGTCAATGAGGTCTCCAGAGAGGCGTTGAAACATCGGAGTTGGACGCTACGCTCCTCCAGCGGGTACACTTTAAGTGGAGGCTATCGGGGCGTGTTTTTCGTTTCTAAACTGTTCGGGCGCTTTGGGCGCGACCTGGGAATCGATCTGGGCACGGCGACCACGCTGGTGCATGTGCGCGGCAGGGGCATTATGTTGCGTGAGCCGTCGGTGATTGCCATCGATCAGGACACGCGCAAGGTGCTGGCGGTCGGCGAGGAAGCTAAGCGCATGCTGGGACGCACCCCCGCCAACATTATCGCCGTGCGCCCTCTCAAGGACGGCGTGATTGCCGATTTCGAGCAGACCGAGAAGATGCTGCAATATTACGCCAGCAAGGTCTCGCGCCATCGCTGGATTCCGCCGCGCATGGTGGTGGGCATTCCCAGCGGCGTCACGGAGGTGGAGCGGCGCGCCGTGCTGCAGGCAGCCATGCGCGCGGGGGCGCGGGAAGCGTATGTGATTGAAGAGCCGATGGCGGCGGCGATTGGAGTCGGGCTGCCCGTCGTCGAACCGACAGGCTCGATGGTAGTCGATATCGGCGGGGGCACGACGGAAGTCGCCGTCATCTCCTTAGCGGGAATCGTCGCCAGCCGCAGTATCCGAATCGCAGGCGACGAGATCGACGAAGCCATCGTCAACTATGTGCGCCGCACCTACAACCTGTTCATCGGGGAGCGCACCGCCGAGCAGGTCAAAATCGAAATCGGCTCCGCGTTCCCGCTGGAAGAGGAGCTGACGATGGAGGTCAAGGGGCGCGACCTGATTAGCGGGCTGCCGCGCAGTGTGGTGATTACCTCCGAAGAAATCCGCCACGCCATCGCCGAACCCGTGAACGCGATTGTGGAGGCGGTCAAGCAGACGCTGGAGGTCACCCCGCCAGAGCTGGCGGCGGACATCATGAACTACGGCATCGTGCTGTGCGGCGGCGGCGGGCTGCTGCGCGGGCTCGATAAACTGCTCCAGCACGAGACGCAGATGCCCGTCTATGTCGCCAGCGACCCCACTTCGGCGGTCGTGCTGGGCACAGGCAAGGTGCTGGAGGAGCTGGAGAGCAACCCGATGTTGCGCAAGGTGCTGCAGACCGCGCAGGCGCCGCGCAAGAGGTGAGCGCGATGCGACGCCGACGCTGGACATGGGCGGTTCTGGCGGTTGCGGGGATGCTGCTGGGCGTCTACCACAACCATCGCGTCCATCACGGCGAGGTGAACCCGATTACCGCGCTGATTCGTGGCATGCTGACGCCCCTGCAACGCACCGCGCACTCCACCACCGAGGGCGCAAGCCAGTTTTTTGCGACGCTGACGCAGGCGCGCGAGGCGCTGCGCGAGTACGACCACCTCGCGCTGGAGAACGCCCGCCTGAAGCAGGAACTGGCGCAGATGCGCACAGTCGCCGCCGAGAACGAATCGTTGCGCGCGCTGCTGAACCTGCGCCCGCAACTGGCAGGCGACTGGCTCGGCTGCCGCGTGCTGGCGATCTATCCGCAGGCGGGGCAACAGACGCTGATTATCGACCGCGGGTCGCGCGACGGCGTGCTGGCGGGCGCGCCTGTGCTGGCAGGCGATGGGCTGATTGGGGTGGTCGAACGCGCCGACGCCGCCAGTAGCATCGTGCGCATGCTTACCGCGCCGCGCATGGCGGTCAGCGTGAAGGCGCTCAACGCGCAGAAGGTCAGCACAGGCGTGTGCGAAGGGCGCGGCGAAAGCATGCTGCTGCTCAACTTCATCCCCCCTGAAGCGCCGCTCCAGGCAGGCGATCGGGTCGTCACGGCGGGGCTGGGCGGCAAATACCCGCCGAATCTGACCGTCGGCGTGGTGGAGCGCGTGTGGCTCGATCGGCAATACTCGGTCAAAAAAGCGTGGGTGCGCCCTGCGGTGGACTACGAACGGCTCAGCGTCGCGCTGGTCAAGCGGGGGCGATAACGATGGAGACTCGCGCACGCCTGCCCGAAAGCCTGCGCCCCCTGTTCTGGGATGTGGAATTCCGCACCCTCTGCCCCGAACGGCATCAGAGCTTCATCTGCCTGCGCATTATCGAGCATGGCGACCTGGACGCCCTGCGCTGGATGGTGCGCTACTACGGCAAGCCGCGCCTGCGCCAGTGGCTGATGGCGCGGCGGGGACGCGGCGTTAGCCCGCGCGCCCTGAACTTCTGGGCGATGATGCTGGAGATTCCCGCGCGCACCGTGAATCGCTGGCTGCGCGAACGCACGGAACCCCCATGGCCGCCGAAAATCGATTCCACCTCGAGGTGATGCCCGCGCCGATGCAGCGCGTGTTCGAAGCGGTTGCGCCCGTCCTGAGCGCGGAGGGGTTCTACCTCGCGGGCGGCACGGCGGTCGCGCTCTACTACGGGCATCGCCGCTCGGTAGACCTGGATTGGTTTCGCGACGCGCCTTTTGAGCCGTTGTCGCTCCATGCACAGCTCACACAGCACGGCATTCCGCTGACCCCTACCGTTCTCTCGGAAGGAACGCTCATCGGGCAGGTGCGTGCGACGAAGGTCAGCCTGTTCGTCTATCCCTACCCACTTCTGGCGGAACGAGTCTTCTGGGAGGATTATGGCGCGTGGCTGGCGTCGCGCGAAGACCTGATTTGCATGAAACTGGCGGCGATCCAGCAGCGGGGTGCGAAACGCGATTTTATCGATCTGTACTACCTGTTGCAGGACATCCCGCTGGAACGCGCCCTCGCGCTCTACACCCGAAAGTATGGCGCAGCCGCGGGAGGCTCGCTGGTCTACGCGCTGACCTACTTCGCGGACGCTGACGCGGAGCCGACGCCCCGCATGCGCACACATCTCTCGTGGCGGACGGTGAAGGCGTTTCTCAAGGAGCAGACCCAGCGCGCCTTCGGGTAGTCGAGTATACTACAGGCGGGAGGAACGCAACCCATCGGCAACGCACGCTACGACTTCGAGCGCGTGCAGCCCCACTGGCTCACGCGGGCGATTCTCTCAGGCGGCTGGCGAAGCACGCTCCGCTGGCTGCTGCCTGTGGCGTTGGCGGCGGTGGCGCAGGGCGTGTGGGCGCCTCGAATGGCGATTGGCGGCATGACGCCCGACTTGCCGCTGCTGACTCTCGCCTGTATCGCCATGCGCACAACCCCCAGCATCGCCGCATGGGCGGGCTTCTTTACGGGGCTGCTGCACGCCAGCATGCTGGAGCAGACCGTCGGCAGCCTGATTGTCAGCCGAGTGCTGGCGGCGACCGCCGTCGCGTACCTGCCGATGCTGCTCTCGCCGCGCCACCCGCTGAGTATTCTCCCCGCCGTCGCGTTGCTGACCCTGATGGCGCAGGGATTCCTGTATCTCGCCGCGCCCGTCGTGGACCCCAGCGCGTTCGGGTGGACGAGTCTGGGAAGCATGGTGTATAATATGGCGTTGGCGATACCTGTGTACTGGCTCATGATGCGTATCCTACCGCCCGTGAGCGAAGATGACACGCTTTTATGGAACAAATAACACAGATGTGCAGTATCCAACTTAGGAGGCGACACTGCAATGGCGCAGACGACGATTGAGCGCGAACGACACACCGAAGAGAGCAGCGCGTATGCCATCGCGATACGCCAGCTGGAGGCGGCGGCGCACTACCTGAATTTGGATCGGAGCCTGCTGGAGGTGCTGAAACACCCCCGTCGGGAACTCATCGTGAACTTCCCCGTGAAGATGGACGACGGCTCGATTCGCGTCTTTACGGGCTACCGTGTCCATCACAACCCCGCGCGCGGTCCCGCAAAAGGCGGCATCCGCTACCATCCCGAAGTCACGCTGGACGAGACCCGCGCGCTGGCGATGTGGATGACCTGGAAGTGCGCGGTGGTGAACATCCCCTACAGCGGCGCGAAGGGCGGCGTGGTGTGCGACCCCAAGCGGCTTTCCGTACATGAACTGGAAAATCTCACCCGACGCTACATCACCGAAATCTCGATGCTGATTGGTCCCGAATCGGACATTCCCGCGCCCGATGTGGGCACCAACCCGCAGGTGATGGCGTGGATTATGGACACCTACTCCATGCACAAGGGCTACACAGTGCCAGCGGTGGTGACGGGCAAGCCGATTGCGATTGGCGGCTCGGAGGGGCGGCTGGAGGCGACGGGACGCGGGGTGACGGTGATGGCGCACGCCGCGATGCAACAAATCGGCAGCCAGCTGGAAGGCGCAACGGTCGCCATTCAGGGCTTCGGAAATGTCGGCTCTGCAACCGCCAAACTGATGCATCAGGCGGGCGCGAAGGTGGTCGCCATCTCCGATGTGCGCGGCGGCATCTACAACCCGAACGGGCTGAATATCCCTGCGCTGTTGCACTGCGCCGGGCGCGATGGGTGCATTCAGGCGTACCGCGACGCCGAACTGATTACCAACGAAGAGCTACTGGAGCTGCCCTGCGATGTGCTGGTGCCCGCCGCGCTGCACGGCGTGATTACGGGGCACAACGCCGAGCGAATCAAAGCGCGCGTGATTGTGGAAGCCGCCAACGGTCCCGTGACGCCCGACGCCGACGAGATTCTGGACGAGAAGGGCGTGCTGGTCGTGCCCGACATCCTGGCGAACGCGGGCGGAGTCGTCGTCTCCTACTTCGAGTGGGTGCAGGATTTGCAAGCCTTCTTCTGGGAAGAGGAAGAGGTCAACCGCAAGCTGGAGAAGGCGATGCAACGCAGCTACCAGCATGTCGCCCAGACCGCCGAGCAGAACAAGGTCAACATGCGCATGGGCGCGTACATCATCGGCGTCAAGCGCGTGGCGGAAGCAACCACCATTCGCGGGATTTATCCGTAGGTTCCAAGATACCCAGCAGGTATACTCCTGTGGGGAGTGCTGGGTATGAGCAACTACTGGAAGGGACCGCTGGAGCAGGTGGACGAGTACCGCTGGCGCATTCCGAAAAGCTACAAGCCCGGCATGCGCGTGGACGGACTCATTTTCGCCAGCCCGTCGATGATCGAGCAAATCAAGCAAGACCAGGCGCCCGAACAGGTGGCGAATGTGGCGTTTCTGCCCGGCATTGTGGGTTGCTCGATCGCCATGCCCGACATTCACTGGGGCTATGGGTTCCCTGTCGGCGGTGTGGCGGCGATGGATGTGGAAGAGGGGGTCATCTCGCCCGGAGGGATTGGTTACGATATCAACTGCTTGCATCCCGACACACGGATTCTGACCGCGCATGGCTACTGGCGCACGATTGGCGAATCGCCAGAAGCGTGGCTGGGGCAACAGGCGGTCTGCTTCCGCCTGCAGGCGGGCGGGCGCGACTCAGGCGCGGTCGGGGCGGTGATTCAGGCGCGCCCGCGCAATCGGGTCTATCGCCTGCGCACAGTCGCGGGCTACGAGATTATCGCCACCAGCGAGCATCCCTTCTGGACGCCTGCCGGCATGCGCCGACTGGAGCAGCTGCAGGTGGGCGAGGCTGTCGCTATCTATCCGTTCGAGGGCGCGCCCTACGAGCCTGCCCATGAGGAGGTACTGGTGGACGAAGCGCGGTTGCGCGCCTGCCTGACGGCGCTGGGTAAGTCGGAGGATGCGATTCTGCAGATTGTGGCGCAGCTGCGCCAGCGGAACCTGCTGCCCCTGCACACCAGTGCGCCGCTGCTGCCCTATCTCCTCAAGCTGATGGGCTACCTGACGGGCGATGGCACGATGCGCTTCGTCGGCGGCACGGGCAAGGGGGTGGCTGTGTTCTACGGCAAGCCTGACGACCTGGAGCGTATCCGCGCCGACATCGTGCACCTGGGCTTCACGCCGTCGCCTTACCGCACTTACACCTTCGAGACACAGGAGTGCGCGTTCAGCGTCTCCAGCAGCGCGTTCGTGGCGTTGCTGGCGTGTCTGGGCGCGCCGCTGGGCAACAAGGCGGCGCAATCCTATCGCGCGCCAGAATGGCTGATGCGCGCGCCGTTGTGGCAGCAGCGTCTCTATCTCGCCGCACTGTTCGGCGCGGAACTCACCGCGCCCTGCACGATCAACCGCCATCCCGCGACCTTCCAGTCGCCTGTGCTGAGCGTCAACAAGCGCGAGTCGCTTGTCGGGGCAGGCTGGGCGTTCCTCGCTGATGTGCAGGCGATGCTGGCGCGTTTCGGCGTTCGCGCGCGCATGTTGAACCGACAGACGGAAATCGTCGCCAGCCCGCGCACAGGCGCGCGCTCCGTCCGCTGCCGCCTGCAAATTCTGAGCGACGATGCAAACCTTATCCGCCTGTGGAGCCAGATTGGGTACGAGTATCATGCTGAGCGTCAACGGCTCGCCTGCCTTGCAGTGGCGTATCTGCGGATGAAGCAGGGCGTAATTCTTCGGCGCACACAAGCGGCGACCCTCACGACAGCGCTTCGCGACGCAGGCGCTTCTGTTGAGCAGATTGCAGCCTCGCTGGGCGTCAACGCGCGGTTTGTGCAGCGTAGCCTGTACGAAGGACGACGCACCCCGCCGCGTATCCCCAAAGACTTCCCCAGCTTCGCCGAGTTCGCTCAGCAGGCGTGCGCTGGCGACGGACAGGTGTGGGACGCTATCGCCGCTATCGAGCCTGTGGCGTACACCGAGCCGTTCGTGTACGACCTGACGATTCTGCATCCTGACCATAACTTCGTCGCGAATGGGTTCGTGGTGTCCAACTGCGGCGTGCGGCTGCTGCGTACCGACCTGACCGAGCAAAAAGTGCGCCCGCGCCTGAAAGAGCTGGTAGATCAGATTTTCCGCGATGTGCCCGCGGGCTTCGGCGGCGAGGGACTGATTAAAACCAACCGCGCCGAGCTGCGACAGGTGATGCTCAAAGGCGCGCAGTGGATGGTCGAACACGGCTACGGCTGGGCGGACGACCTTGCGCATACCGAAGCGAACGGCAAGCTCGATATGCCCGACCCCGATGTGATTACCGAAAAAGCTATCGAGCGCGGCAAAGACCAGCTGGGCACACTCGGCGGCGGGAACCATTTCCTCGAGATTCAGGTGGTGGACGAAATCTACGACCCGAAAGCCGCCGAAGCGATGGGCATCACGCAGGTCGGGCAGGTCACGATTATGATTCACACGGGCTCGCGCGGGTTCGGGCACCAGACCTGCCAGGACCATCTGGACATTATGGAGGAAGCGCACCATCGGTACGGCATCAGCCTGCCCGACCGTCAGCTGGCGTGCGCGCCCATCCAGTCGGAGGAGGGGCAGACCTACCTGCGCGCGATGCACTGCGCCGCCAACTTCGCCTTCGCCAACCGTCAGGCGATTGCCCACTGGACGCGCCAGGCGTTCGCCAAAATCTTCAAGTCCACCCCCGAAAGCCTCGGCATGTATCAGGTGTACGATGTGGCGCACAACATCGCCAAAATCGAGGAACACGAGTGGGAGGGCAAACCGGTGCGCGTGTGCGTGCATCGCAAGGGGGCGACCCGCGCCTTCCCGCCGGGGCACCCCGAAACGCCCGAAGCGTACCGCGCGGTTGGGCAGCCCGTGCTGATTCCGGGCGATATGGGGCGCTACTCGTTCGTGCTGGTGGGCACGGAAGGCGCCATGCGCGAGAGCTTCGGCACGACCTGCCACGGAGCGGGGCGGATGATGAGCCGCAAGGGCGCCCTGCGCGAAGCCAGAAACCGCAACATCGCGAAAGAGATGGAGGCGCAGGGCGTGATTGTGCGCGCGCAGAACAAGGCGACCCTCGCGGAGGAAGCCTCCTACGCCTACAAGGATGTCGCCAATGTCGTGGAGGTCGTCCACAACGCGGGGATTGCCCGCAAGGTCGCCCGCCTGCGCCCAATTGGCGTGGTGAAGGGGTAAACCTTCACTACTTCACAACGACGCTGATGGAGACAGCATTCGCCGCGCCGCCGCGTTGCACTGGGATGGTGATGCGCTCCTCGTGCAGGTAGCACAGCCCCTCCTGACCCTCGCGGCAGTGGTAAATCAGCAGGTGCAGGCTGAGCGTCGCGCGGTCGGCATTCAGCTGCACGGGCAGCGCGGTCTCCAGCGCGGACAGTGGTACGACCAGCTCCGTTTTGCCCTGCACCGTGGCGCCCTCCGCGACGATTCGCGCCTGCGACTGCGCGTTGGGGTTGAGTTTGTGTTCCTCTGGCAGGCGCAGGCTCAGCGTGAGCGTAGGCGACTCCGCGCCGACGGCGACAGGCTCCAGCGTGCGGCGGGGCGGCTCGCGATGCAGGGCAGGCGGCGGGGCGGTCTCCAGCCCCTTCAAAACCAGCGTCTCCACGCGGCGGCTCTTCAGGTCGGCGACGCGAATCAGGTGGTTGTTCGTGTCGGCGATGTAGAGCTTGCCGTGCGCGTAGCTGATTCCGCCCGGCTCGTCGAAGGTGGGGTTGTCGCCGTCGCGCGCGCCCGCCGCGCCCGTGCCGAACACAGTCTCAATCCTGCGCGTGCGAGGATCCAGACGCTTGATTTTGTTGTTGTAGGTGTCCGCCACATAAATCACGCCGTCCACATACACCACGCCGAGCGGGTGTTGCAGGCGCGCCTCGCGCCCGAAGCTGTCCACATCGCCGAACTCGAACAGGTCGCCGCCCACGAGCGTCTCCAGCGCGCCGTTCGGGTCGATATCGGCGGCGCGGATGCAGCTCACCTCGCTGTCGGCGAAGTAGAGTTTTTTGCCGTCCGTCGTCATGCCCGACGGTTGCGCAAGCGCGCAGGCGCGCAGATTGCCGTCGATGCACGCCTCGCGCCCTGTGCCTGCGTGCGGCTCCGCCTCCAGCGTCTTCAGGTTCATCCGCCAGAGCTGGTGCGAACCCGCCATCGCGATGTAGAGCATGTCGCCTATCAGCACAAGATCCCAGGGTGAATTCAGCGCGATGTCGCGTCCCTTGCCCGCGCGCGGGGGGTAGGCGCGGCTCTGCTCGCCTGTGCCCGCGAGCGTCTCCACCGTGCGCTGGCGCAGGTCGGCTTTGCGAATCGCGTGGTTGTCCGTGTCGGCAATGTAGAGCGCGTCCGCGTCGGGGTCATACGCCATCCCCTGCGGGTTGTTGAACTGCGCTTTGTCGAACGCGCCGTCGGTGAAGCCCGGCGCGCCCGCGCCAATCACCTGCTCCACGCGGTTGTCCTTCAGCGAGACGACCAGGATCCGATGGTGGTTCGAATCGGCGATAAACAGGCGGTTCGTGCGCTCGTCCGCCAGCACCTTGCCGGGGAAGCGCAGGGCGGTGCGCGGCTCGCGGTCGCGCTCCAGTCGCATGGCAAGCGCGCCGCGCTTGAGCGTGCCCTTCGCCTCCGCCGTGCGAATCACGCCCTCGATGGCGCGGTCGAAAATCTCGTAGATGCCCTCGCCCGAATGGTAGCCGACAATCTTGCCGCTGGGGTCAATCAGCACGAGCGTGGGCCATGCGCGCACCGCGTACTGCTGCCACACGATCATCTGGTTGTCGTTCACGACGGGATGTTCGATCTCGTAGCGCAGAATGGCTTGCCGAATGTTCTCGGTCTCCTGCTCAGTGAAAAACTTGGCGGAGTGGACGCCAATCACCACCAGCGAGTCGGCGTACTTGCGCTCCAGCCGTTTCAGGTCGGGCAGGATGTGCATGCAGTTGATACAGCAATAGGTCCAGAAATCGAGCAGCACGACTTTGCCCCGCAGTTCGCGCAGGCTGAGCGGGCGGTCGGTGTTGAGCCACTGCAAGCCTTCGGGGAAGTCGGGCGCGTTGATGGTGCCTTCCATCGATTGACCCTCCTGTGGGAGGCGCGGGTTATTGCGCCAGAACAGTTGCCACAGCGCGACGATAGCGATTCCCAGAAACGCCATCAGAACAACGCTGGTTTTCATAGTATGGGTATTGTACCCACGCTGCCCCCGTGAATAGTCGGTTCGGGCTTCACAGGGCAATTCTACCCCAGCCGATCGGGTAGCCCGATACACACATGCCCTACAACGCTTGAATCGCGCGTTTGCAAAAAAAATGGGGTATACTACCTTTGCTGCAGATGTTTGGCAGCAAAGGAGATTTTATGTTCCAACTCTTTGGACGTACCCTGATGACGGTCGTCCTGCTTCAATGGGGATGGCTTGCGTTGTATGCTGACCAGAAGGGCGAGGTGCTTTCTGCGAACGGCGAGCGATACACTGTTGACCTCCCGTCCTCTGCATTTGAAGGCATCCCCCATGACCCTGCGTATCAAGGCGGCTCCAGCGGGCTGGTGATGCCGATGGTGGTCTCCACCGAGCGGTTTCCCGCGAAGCCCCTTCCCAGAGCGCCGTTCCGCCAGAAGGAAGCGCCCAAGCATGAGGTAGAGCGCGACCTGACGCCGGGCGATTCGACCGCCGCGCAGGTGTTCGAACTCTCCCCCAGCGATTTCTACCCGCAGGCGCTGGACGCCTTCCGCTGGTTCGACGCGATGGGTCCCAACGACCTCACACCGCCCGACACCAATGTGGCGGTGGGCATCAACCATGTGGTTGTCGCCACCAACGACGACTGGGCAATCTACGACCGCTACGGCACAGAACAGTTCCGCGTCGATATCCAGACCTATCTGAACACGACCGACTTCATGTTTGACCCGCGTTGTGTGTATGATCCCTGGAACGGGCGCTACCTCATTCTGTACCTGCGGGCGCGTGGCTCACCCCTGGGCGCTCAGGGGTCGTGGTGGACGCTGATGATTTCCGATGACTCCGACCCACGAGGCAACTGGATTATCTACAACTTCGACGCCCGCTTTGATGGGAGTACCCAGCAAAACCAGTGGGTGGACTTTCCGCATCTTGGCTACGATAATGAGGCGGTCTACCTTGCGGGCAACATGTATACTGTGGGCGGCGGCTTCCGCTACGCAAAGGTGCGCATCCTCTGGAAGAACCAGATTTACAACGCGCAAAGCGCCGCGTGGTACGATTTCTGGGGGCTGCCCGCCACCATCGCCCCTGCGCAGGGCTATCGGGTGCTTATAGGTCCCCGCCACCACTACTGGGCGCATATTCCGGGCGGCGGCGGCAACTATGTGCGGGTGTACCGCGTCGAGAACCCCACCGCATGGCATCAGGGCACGGGCGCGCCCACGCTGGTGAGTCAAGCGGATATTGGCGTGGGCGCCTACTCGCCGCCGCCCAACGCGCGCGAGCCGGGCAGAGGGCGCGTGCTGTGGACCGTCGACTGCCGCATTACCGATAAGTCGCGCCTGAACTACCCCTACCTCTACACCAGCCACCATGTGGGCGTGAATGCGGGACAGTCGGTCGGTTGTAAATACTACCGTCTGGATGTGTCCAACAACACCGCGCCGCGCGACGGGCTGCTGCTGTTCAACGCCGCATATGACGCCTTCTTCCCGACCCTCGAAGCCACCCGCGATGAGGATATGGCGCTGGGATTGAACGCCTCGAACGGCGACGCAAGCGCCCCTTACTATGTCAGCTTCCTCGTCTACCCGTGGCTGGAGGGCGACCCCAACATCGGGGCTGGCATCGGGTTGCGATTCGGTTCGGGCGTCGCGGGTGGTTCTACCTCGGATCGCTGGGGCGACTATTCCGCGTCGCAGCTGGACCCGTGCGACTTCCGCACGGTGTGGTTGGCAGGGGAACACGCACGCTCGGGGACATGGCACACCTCCGCCCACGAGATTACCCTGCGCAAGGTGCGGAGCAATCTGGTCTGCGCCGACGCCGCTGAGCGACGCGGGTTCCCTGTAACGCTTTCCGCGACGCTCACCCGCGCCGACACGAACGCTGCCATTAGCGGCGCAGTCGTCGACTTCTATGTGGATGGCGCCTTTGTCGGCGGCGCGTTCACCGATGCTTCGGGCGTTGCGCAGTTCAACTATGTGATTCCGGGCGGATTCACCGTGGGCAACCACATCATCAACGCGGAGTTCAACTACTGCCCCACTAACCCCGACTTTAGCTGGAGCCGTTCGCAATGTACCCTGCGCGTGCTGCTGGAACAGGGCGACGCGGGCGATTTGCCCGAAACTTCCCAGTCCACACCGGGCGGCGCGCTGGCGCAGGTGGATGGCGTGCTGGGTGTCGACGATGTGGACATGTACGCGATTTACCTGGCGAACCCTGCCAGCTTCGTGGCGACCACCGTGGGCGGCGCGAGCGTGGATACTCAGCTCTGGCTGTTCGACTCGGACGGCAAGGGCGTGGTGTTCAACGATGACTCAGGCAGCTTGCAATCCCGTATCGACAACACCACAGGCTGCCTAACTGGACGTCCTGCTGGGGTCTACTATCTGGCGGTCAGCCGCTACAATCGGGACGCGCTGGGCTGCGGCGGCGGTCTTATCTGGAACAACTCGCCCTTCAGCACGGTGCGGTGTCCCGACGGACCCGAAGCCGCCTCGCGTGTGAACGGCTGGAGCGGTAGCGCGGCTGCAGCTGGAATCTACACCATCTTCCTCACGGACGCGCAGGGCGCCACGCGAGGCAACCCCGCCGATTGCTGTATCGCGCACAACGGCGATGTGGACAACAACGGCTGTGTGGATGACGCCGACCTGCTGGCAGTGCTGTTCGCCTTCGGGCAGTCGGGCAGCAATCTCGGACGCGTCGACACGAACTGCGACAGCGTGGTCGACGACGCCGACCTGCTGCAGGTGCTGTTCAACTTCGGTTCGGGTTGTTGAGAGATGGGGACACCCCTATCTCGTTATCGCCTGCTCCCTATTTTGGGATAGGGAGCAGGTTTTCGCTTCGAGAGACGCCTCGCATCCACCCCCAGAACGGGTATCCTCATACGCGCATGTCCGAGTTGCGCTGGCATCCGCTGCTGCAGGAGTGGGTCATCACAGCGACGCACCGTCAGGAGCGCACCTTTCACCCACCGCCTGAGTATTGCCCGCTGTGTCCGACGCGCCCCGGAGGCGTGCCCACCGAAGTTCCCGAACCCGACTATGAGATTGTGGTGTTCGAGAACCGCTTCCCATCGCTACTGCGCGAGCCGCCCACGCCCGCCGTCGCGCCGACGCCCTTCTCGCCCGTGATGCCCGCGCAAGGCGTGTGTGAGGTGGCGCTGTATACGCCTGACCACGACGCTACCCTCGCCGAGCTGCCCCTTGATCGCATCGAGCAGCTGATTGCGGTCTGGCGCGACCGTTATCTTGAACTTGGCGCGCGCCCCGAAGTGCAGTATGTGTTCATCTTCGAGAACAAGGGGCGCGAGATTGGCGTCACGCTGAGCCACCCACACGGGCAAATCTACGCCTATCCGTTTCTGCCGCCGAAACTGGAGCGCGAACGGGACGCCATGCGCCGCTACTACGAATCGACGGGCGGCAACCTGCTGCTGGAGATTTTGCGCCACGAGCTGCAGGACGGCAGGCGGATTGTGCAGCAGAGGGGCGGCTGGGTCTCGTTCGTGCCGTTTTTCGCGCGGTATCCGTATGAGGTCTATCTGGCGCCCGAATCGCCCCGTCGCGACCTCGCCGACCTCACGGACGACGAAATTGCGGGGCTTGCCTGCATCCTCAAGGACACCCTGCTGCGCTACGACCGTCTCTGGGGCTTCTCGATGCCGTATATCATGGCGCAGCACCCACGCCCGACCGACGGCGAGGCGTACCCCTACTGGCAGTTTCATATCGAGTTCTACCCACCCTACCGCACACGCGACAAGTTGAAGTACCTTGCAGGCTCCGAGTCGGGCGCGGGAGTGTTCATCAACGACACGCTGCCCGAAGAGACGGCGCAGGCGTTGCGGGCGATTGCGGTTGAGGTGTAGGCGCGGCGGCGACTGGCGCCTTCTGGCGTACAACGGAATGGGGAGGCGGCTGCGCATTCGGAGAATTGTAGGGGGCGCACGGCAGTGCGCCCCCTACCACTAACACCCGCCGCCGAAGTTGAACAACACCGTCAGCAGGTCCGCGTCATCTACCGCGCCGTCGTTGTTGAGGTCTTCCACGCCGTCGCCGCTGCCGAACGCGAACAGCACGGCGAGCAGGTCGCTATCGTTCACGCAGCCGTCGCCATCCACATCGCCCGCAGGTCGCGATGAATCCGTATCCAGCAAATAGGCCTCATAGCGTCCCCGCGCCGAGTTATAGCCCTGCCCGACGATGTAACGCCCGTCGGGACTGATGGCGTTGGCGTATTCCAGATACGAGCCACTCCGGAGCAGGCTAGCGTAGGCATGGTTCAGGTCTTCCATCGCGCTGGTATCCGCTCGCCAGCGAAAAGCGCGCACCTCTTGGTTGGCGTTGCGCGCCCATCCCACGACGACCGCGCCGTCCGCCGAAACGCTACTCGCTTCGCTACAACAGCCGCCGAGCGCGCCGAGGTTTTGCATGCCGGTTTCCTGTGTCCAGCGAAAGGCAAGCGATTGATTGCTGGCGTTGGTTGCCCAGCCGACGACTACATTCCCGTCCGCCGAAACGCCTTGAGCATAGCTATTATCGGCATCTGAAAGCGCGCCCAGGTCTTGCATCTCTGCTGCGCCCACCCAACGAAAAGCGCGGCTCTGCCCTGTGCTGGTGTATGCCCAGCCGACGACTACGCTCCCGTCGGGCGAAACGCCATGAGCCGAACTCCATGAACCGCCAAGTGTGCCGAGGTCTTGCATGCCACCCGCTTGGGTCCAGCGAAAGGCGCGGTTGCTGGAGGTACCGACGACCACCGCGCCGTCTGCCGAGACGCCATACGCACGGGTCTCACCAGCGCCGAGGTCGCCGAGGTCTTGCATGCCACCTGCTTGGGTCCAGCGAAAGGCGCGCCACTCCTGGCTGGCGTTGGACGCCCAGCCCACGACGACCGCGCCATCCGCCGAGACGCCATACGCCATGCTCCCATCCCCGCCCAGTGTGCCAAGGTGCTGCATGCCGGTTTCCTGTGTCCAGCGGAAGGCGCGCCACTGCCCGCTGGCGTCGTATCCCCAGCCGACGACTGCACGCCCGTCCGCCGAGACGGCAAGAGCTGTGCTGGAACTGCCGTCAGGGAGGGCGCCGAGCCAGATGAGCCTCTGCGACCAGCCTGCAGTCGCGGCTAACCAGAGGACACTTGCGCCCATCAGCGCGTACAGACGATTCCAACTATCTCGTCGCATTGTTTTACCTCATTGACTGAGTTTTCCGCCCCACACCAGAAGGCGCAGCGGCTATCCCTATTATAGCGTACTTTTCGCCGAATGTCAAGAGAGCATGGGCAGCTTTTGCGCTATCGAGCGCTCCCATGCGCGTGGATGTCTACAGCGCCTGGCGGCGCCTACTCTTCCGCGAGGTCGGCGAACAGTTCGCTGATGTTTATCGTGAAGCCCGGCAGCAGGGGTTCAGCGGTGAGCGTATCGCCTTCGCGCAGCACGCGCAACGGCTGGTCGGGCTGAAACACCTCCACCACCCGCCGCTGCGGGTCTACCACCCACACCACCTGCACGCCCGCCTGCAGCCACTCGTCCACCTTGTCGCGCAACTCCGAGTAGCTGTCGCTGGGGGAGCTGATTTCCACCACGAGGTCTGGGGCGAGGTCGGCGAAGGTTTTGGGCAGGGGGCGTGGCAGGCGTTCGGCGCGGATGAACGCCACATCGGGCGCGCGCACCGACTCGCCTCCCGAAGTGCGCAGCCGAAAGCCTGTTTCAGCAGCCACAGTAATCCCGTGTCCGCCCTGAGCCGCCGCCGTGTCCAGCCGCCGCCCCAGACGCATCGCGACAATCCCATGAACCAGTCCCGCTGGCATCCTCGGTTTAACCTCCCCGCGCACGAGTTCGTAGGGCTTGCCCGCGTACTGCTCCCAGAACTCTTCGGCGGTCAGTCCGCGCCGTGTCGCCACCGCTGGCATATTCTCACCCGCCTACAGGATACCCGCTACTCGACCGTCACGCTCTTGGCGAGGTTACGCGGCTGGTCGATTTCGCACCCGCGCAGGCGCGCGACATGGTATGCGAACAGCTGCAGCACGGGGATGCTCGCCAGCGGCGACAGCTCCTCCAGCGGCGGCTTGGGCACGAACACAGTGTAATCGGCTTCCTGCGGCAGCAGGTGGTCGTCTTCAGTCGTCACAAGGAACACAGTGCCCTGTCGCGCCTTGATTTCCTTGAGGTTGCCCAGCAGTTTCTCGCGGGTGCGCTCTTGCGTGGCGATGAACACGGCGATCACGCCCGGCTCCACCAGCGCGAGCGGTCCGTGTTTCATCTCGCCGGCGGGCGGCTCCTGCGTGGGCACATAGGCAATCTCCTTGAGCTTGAGCGCGCCCTCCAACGCGACATAGGCGTCCACCCCGCGCCCCAGATAGAACGCCAGCGGCGTCTGGTAGAGCCCCTCGGCAATCGCGCGCACCTGCGATTCGGTCTCCAGACTGCGGGCAATCAGCGAGGGGGTTTGCATCAACCCCTTGACGCCCTCTGAGTAGGTCTGCATCGGCAGCGTGCCGTTGACGGCGGCGAGGTACAGCCCCAGCAGGTACAGCACGGCAATCTGCGTACTGTAAGCTTTGGTGGAGGCGACGGAGATTTCGGGACCCGCCTGCGTGTAAATCACATGGTCGCATTCGCGGGCGATGCTGCTGCCCACCACATTCACGATGCCCAGCGTGGTGTAGCCCGCCTCACGGCACAGGCGCAGCGCGGCGAGCGTGTCCGCCGTCTCGCCCGACTGACTGATGAACACCGCCAGCGTGTTGGGCTGCAGGATCGGGTCGCCGTAGCGGAATTCGGACGAGTAATACACCTCCACAGGGCGGCGCAGCCACCGTTCCAGCGCATGCTTGCCAATCAGCCCCGCATGGTACGCCGTGCCGCACGCCACAATCAGAATGCGTCGGAACTTCTGCCAGTCTTCCACCTCCAGTTTCAGTTCGGGGAACTGGATGCCGCCGTTGGGCTTGAGCCTGCCGCGCAGGGTGTCGCGCACCGCTTCGGGCTGCTCCAGAATCTCCTTAATCATGAAGTGTTCGTGTCCGCCCTTTTCGGCGGCTTCGGCGGACCATGTAATCTCGACAGGCGGGCGCTCCACGGGTGCGCCGTCCAGTCGGCTGAGCTGCACGGAGTCGCGCGTCACGACGCCCACATCGCCGTTTTCGAGCAGGATGACGCGCCGTGTGTAGGGCAGCAGCGCGGGGATGTCCGACGCGATAAAATTCTCGCCCTCGCCCAGCCCTATCACCAGCGGTGAGTCGTTGCGGGCGACCACCACGCGGTCGGGGTAGTCGGTGAACAGCACGGCGATGGCATACGAGCCGCGCACGGGCTGCAGGGCGCGGCGCACCGCTTCTTCGGGCGGATAGCCCTGCACGAGCTGCTCCTCAATCAGGTGCGCCAGTACCTCCGTGTCGGTCTCCGAGCGGAACTGATGCCCGCGCGCGAGCAGCTCCTGCTTGAGTTCGAGATAGTTTTCGATGATGCCGTTATGTACGACGGCGACGCGCCCCTGTTCGTCGGTATGGGGATGGGCGTTGGGGTCGTTGGGGATGCCGTGCGTCGCCCAGCGCGTATGGGAGACCGCCAGCCCGTGCGCCTCCACGCCGTTGAGCAGGTCGCTGAGCTGCTGGATTTTGCCCGCGCGCTTCATTACCTGCAGTTTTTCGCCGCCCCAGAAGGCGACGCCCGCCGAATCGTAGCCGCGATACTCCAGCCGTTTCAGCGTATCCAGCGCAATCTCCAGCGGCGGACGCGCGCCAATATATCCCGTGATCCCGCACATGGCGTTCCCTCTCCGAGCGCCTGTAAAAGACGCCCTCAAGGGTATTATACCATTCGCCGCTTAGCCTGCCCGCTGGCTCTCCAGGTAGCTGGCGACAGCAGGCTGCACGACTCCGAGCGGCAACGCCACATCGCGCCCGACACGGTCGAACAGATTCGCATACGCCTGCCCGACCTTGTGCCAGCTCAGTCCTGCCGCCTTGCGCTGGGCAACCAGCTTATGGTAGCGCATCAGCACGGGGTCCGACAGCAGCTGGAGCATCGCGTCGGCAATCGACGCGGGGTTCTGGAACTGCGCCAGCATCCCGCCGCCGTCCGCCAGCACCTCGCGCGCATACAGGTAGGGCGTGGAGATGACCACGCAGCCCGCCGCAATCGCATACGCCAGCGTACCGCTGGTAATCTGGTCGGGGTTGAGGTACGGCGTGATGTAGATGTCCGTCGCCCGCAGGTAGAGGCGAATGTCGTCCAGCGTCAGGTAGCGGTTCACGAAGACCACATGCTCCTGCACGCCCAGTCGCGCCGCCTCCTGCATCAGGAACTCGCGGTACGCCTCGCCTTCATGGGCGCGCACTTTGGGGTGCGTCTCGCCCAGCACCATGTAGACGAGGTTCGGGAACTGCTCCACGACGGCGGGCAGCGCGCGAATCACATCCTCGATGCCCTTGCCGCGGCTGACCAGTCCGAAGGTGCTGACGACGGTGCGTCCGCTCATGCCGATCCGCGCCTTTGCCTCCTGCGGGCTGATGGGCAGCGGTTCGGGCGCGCCGTGCGGAATCACATACACATGGCGCGTGGGGGCGTCGTACACGGAGTCGAGCAGGCGCACAGCCGTGCCCGCCATCACCACCACCGCGTCGGAGGCGCGCACAATCGCCTGCAGAATCTCGCGCATCGGCTCGCTGGGGCGGGGTACAACGGTGTGCAGGGTCGTCACCACAGGCACGCGCAGATGCTCCAGAAACTTCAGCACATGGGCGCCCAGCTCACCGCCAAAAATCCCATACTCGTGCTGCAGGCTCACCACGCGCACATCGGAGCGGTTCAGCAGGCGCGCCGCTTCGATGTAGTCCTCCGCCGCCTCACGGCGCAGCTGGTAAATCACGCGCGGGTCAGGATGCTCGATGCGCGACTCGTGGTCTGCTGAGACCACCACGCCATCCCAGCCATGCGCCTCGACCGCTTGCAACACATCCTGCGTAAAGGTCGCCAATCCGCACTCCGTGGGCGGATAGGTACTCACGAACGCGACCTGCGGTCGGCTCTTATCCAAACCATTTCGTAAATTCATCATCATCACCTCCCAAGGTGGTGTAGGCGCCTTCTGTGAGAAAGCGTCAGCGTTGGCGGCGCGTCAAGGTGCGCCAGTATGTGGATGCAACTTCGCAAAACCAGCAGGTCTCCAATACGCTCGTCGTCGATGCCTCGGGCTATGCCCGAAACCAATCCGATACTGCTGGCTTCCTTGCCTGCGGTGTGTGGGGTTCCTCCAATCCTCTCCTCAACTTAATAATACCCGATTAAGGTTATCGGAGTCAAGTCCTTTCCACACCACAGCCGCCGCGCATGCGAGGGAATTATCGGCATCGGGCGAGAAATTCTTCAGGGACTCCCTCCCGTGAGCTGCTGAGGCGAAGCGCCAAACCCCCCAGATGTACCTGTCCTTGTGCGCCGAGGGTATGGGAAATCTCTAAAGGGGAATGCGACGATGAGACGACTGATGCGTACATGGTGCATTATTTGCGGGTTGGGGAGCCTCGCAAGCGGGAGTTATGCACAGGTAGAAGAGGGTTTAGAGCAAGCCGAGGCGTATGTACCGCAGCGGGTGATGATTAAGTTCCGTGCCCCGTTGCTTTACCTGCGCGCCCATCAAATTGCCGCTTCTGTTGGGGCGCGGGTGGAGGACGCCCTGCCGCAGATTGGCGTGCTGATATTGCGGATACCGCCCCAGGTGGATGAGAAGCTCTATGCGGAAGCCCTCTCGCAACACAGTTTCATCGAGTTTGCGGAACCCGATTATATCGTCCAGCCTGCACAGTTGGTACAACCCAACGACCCTGAATATAATCCTCCTGCGCTCAAAGGCTGGCATCTGGCGCGAATTGGTTGTCCAACAGCGTGGTTCTACACACGCGGGCATCCGCGCATCGTTATTGCTCACCTGGACACAGGCGTGAACGCGAGTCACCCGGATCTGGCAAGCAAACTGGTACCGGGGTGGAACTTCTATGATAATAATACAGATACGAACGACCACTTTGGTCATGGCACTGCCACAGCGGGGGTAATTGCAGCCGCCACTTCGAATGGAATTGGCATTGCTGGTGTAGCGTGGGACTGCAGGATCATGCCTCTGCGCATCAGCAACCCGGAAGGGGGCGCTGCCACAGGCGTTGCCGCGAACGCGCTGATCTGGGCGGCGAATCGCGGGGCGCGCGTGGCGGTGCTCACTTACGGAATGACCCAGTCGCAAACCGTTCGCGAAGCCGCGCAATACTTCATGCGGCGGGCGCGCGGCGTCGTGGTCATCTCTGCGGGCAACGGCGGCACGATGGATCCGCGCTCAGACAACCCGTTTGTCATCACAGTGAGCGCCACCAATGTGGATGAACAGCGCGCCTCGTGGTCGACCTATGGAAATGCTGTGGATCTGTGTGCGCCGGGGGAGCAGATTTTGACCACCAATCGGGGGGGAACCTACTCACCCGCGATGGGCACCTCTTACTCCGCGCCTATCGTCGCCGGCGTGGCGGCGCTGGCGCTTTCTGCGAATCCTTCCCTGAGCGGCGACCAGCTCCAGCGCATTCTGTTTCAATCTGCGAACGATCTGGGCGCGCCGGGATGGGACGCGGAGCATGGATGGGGATGCGTGAACGCCGCGCGTGCAGTCGCTCTGGCGCGCTGGCTGCCGATGGATCGTCAGCCCCCATCGATTACTTTTGAATCCCCCGCAGCGAACAGCACGGTCTCAAACCTCGTTTCTGTGCGCGTCTCGGTTCAGGATCGTTCAGGCGTGTATCGAGTCCAGCTGTATCACGGCGATCAACTCCTGGGGACGCGCATGAACTCACCCTACACTTTCTCGTGGGACGCACGCTTTGCGCCCAACGGCTTGAACACCCTCACCGCGGTGGCACAGGACGGCGCGGGCAACATTGGGCGCGCGACGCTAACCGTGCGGGTCGAGAATCCGGAGGATCATCACCCGCCGACAATCAGCATCACGGAGCCAGCGGATGGAACCATTCTGCAGGGGGACGGCTTGGTAGTGCGTGTCAATGCACAGGACGATGTGGGCGTGGTGCGAGTGGAGCTGTATGTGAACGGCTCGCGCTACCTGAGTACCACGACGCCCCCATTCACCCTGCGCGGCAGCACAGGCAACTGGGCTTCTGGAGCCTATCAGCTTCAGTGTCGCGCCTATGATGCGGCAGGGCGTGTGGGCTACTCACAGGTCGTCACTGTTCACAAACCCTGAACAAAAATGGGGCGACCAGTGAATGGTCGCCCCAAAGAGCATACGCTCAGGCTAAGGAAGGTTTACTGGCTGCGTCGGTTGCCGAAGTCAACCTGCTTCCCGCAGTCGCGTGGCAGGTTCATACGGCGCTGGATCGGGGTCGTGTTCACCCAGCCAGGCTGCATGACTTCGCGGACGATGTAATCGCCCAGCGCCAGGCCCAGGAAGCAGTATCGACCGTCGGGTCCCGTCACAACGGTTTGCAGCACAGTATTCGTCGCGGGATCCACCAGCTCAATCGTCCAGCCTGCCAGTCCGGGCTCGTTGGCGTCGCGGACACCATCTCCATCGAGATCGTGGAACTTGGTTCCGCAGATGAAGCCCAGCACGGTCACACGGAACGAGCAGCTGGCGGTATTGCCACACCGATCGGTGGCGGTGCAGGTCACAATCGTGGTTCCGAGCGGGAAGAGCGAGCCAGACGGCGGATTGCACACGAGACGCGGATTCGGGTCGCAGTCATCGTCTGCCTTCGCGCGCCAGGTGACTTCCACGAAGCATTCCTTCGGATCCGCCTGAACCACGATGTCGTCAGGGCAGCGCACCACAGGCGGCGTCGTGTCGACGGTCCAGTAGTAGAACACTTTCGCAGTCGCCACATTCCCGCACTCGTCCACTGCAACGAAGTTGAACGAGCGGATGCGCAGACAGCCAATCTGCAGGTCGTTCGCGAAGCAGGTCACGCGCGGGTTCGGGTCGCAGTTGTCGGTCGCTGTGACGCCTCCGCCAACGGTCTCGCAGGTCGGCAGCTCGGACGGGTTGCACCCCAGATCGCCGCCCTCAGGCAGGTTGTGCAGCACGGGAGGCTCCGTGTCCTCTTTCCAGAAGAAGGTCACGAAGTAGTCTTGCGTGCGGTTGCCGCACTTATCCACTGCCCAGAAGCGGAAGGTCTGGCGATATTGACACTCTTCGATCTGCTCCAGTTCGCCCGCCTCACAGTAGAGCTGCGGCTCCTTGTCGCAGTTGTCCTTCGCCTCGATGTTGTACCGCTGGATCAGGTATTCGCAGGACGGTCGCGTGTTGCATGGCAGCTTGCCACCGCGCGGCAGGTTGTTGATGGTGGGCGGCTCAGTGTCAATCTGCCAGGTCACCGTGACGAAGTAGTCCTGCGAGCGGTTGCCACACTCGCTCTTGTCCACCGCCCAGAAGCGGAAGGTCTGGCGATAGCGGCACTTGGAGAGTTCCTCAATCGGACCCGCCTCGCAGTAGAGGGTCGGCGCGTTGCCTTCCTCCACGCAGTTGTCCTTCGCCTCGATGTTGTAGGTGGCAATCAGCCAGTCGCAGCTGGGCAGCTCGTTGGGGTTGCAGCCCAGATCCACGCGGTCAGGCACATTGTTCACTACAGGCGGCTCGGCGTCAATCTTCCAGGTCACTGTGGCGAAGTAGTCCTGCGAGCGGTTGCCGCACTCGCTCTTGTCCACCGCCCAGAAGCGGAAGGTCTGGCGATAGCGACACTTGGAGAGTTCCTCAATCGGACCCGCCTCGCAGTAGAGGGTCGGCGCGTTGCCTTCCTCCACGCAGTTGTCCTTCGCCTCGATGTTGTAGGTGGCAATCAGCCAGTCGCAGCTGGGCAGCTCGTTGGGGTTGCAGCCCAGATCCACGCGGTCAGGCACATTGTTCACTACAGGCGGCTCGGCGTCAATCTTCCAGGTCACTGTGGCGATGTAGTCCTGCGAGCGGTTGCCACACTCGCTCTTGTCCACCGCCCAGAAGCGGAAGGTCTGGCGATAGCGGCACTTGGAGAGTTCCTCAATCGGACCCGCCTCGCAGTAGAGGGTCGGCGCGTTGCCTTCCTCCACGCAGTTGTCCTTCGCCACGATGTTGTAGGTGGCAATCAGCCAGTCGCAGCTGGGCAGCTCGTTGGGGTTGCAGCCCAGGTCTACGCGGTCAGGCACATTGTTCACTACAGGCGGCTCAGTGTCAATCTTCCAGGTCACTGTGGCGAAGTAGTCCTGCGAGCGGTTGCCACACTCGCTCTTGTCCACCGCCCAGAAGCGGAAGGTCTGGCGATAGCGGCACTTGGAGAGTTCCTCAATCGGACCCGCCTCACAGTAGAGGGTCGGCGCGTTGCCTTCCTCCACGCAGTTGTCCTTCGCCACGATGTTGTAGGTGGCAATCAGCCAGTCGCAGCTGGGCAGCTCTGCAGGATTGCAGCCCAGATCCACGCGGTCAGGCACATTGTTCACTACAGGCGGCTCAGTGTCAATCTTCCAGGTCACTGTGGCGAAGTAGTCCTGCGAGCGGTTGCCGCACTCGCTCTTGTCCACCGCCCAGAAGCGGAAGGTCTGGCGATAGCGACACTTGGAGAGTTCCTCAATCGGACCCGCCTCGCAGTAGAGGGTCGGCGCGTTGCCTTCCTCCACGCAGTTGTCCTTCGCCACGATGTTGTAGGTGGCAATCAGCCAGTCGCAGCTGGGCAGCTCTGCAGGATTGCAGCCCAGGTCTACGCGGTCAGGCACATTGTTCACTACAGGCGGCTCAGTGTCAATCTTCCAGGTCACTGTGGCGAAGTAGTCCTGCGAGCGGTTGCCGCACTCGCTCTTGTCCACCGCCCAGAAGCGGAAGGTCTGGCGATAGCGACACTTGGAGAGTTCCTCAATCGGACCCGCCTCGCAGTAGAGGGTCGGCGCGTTGCCTTCCTCCACGCAGTTGTCCTTCGCCACGATGTTGTAGGTGGCAATCAGCCAGTCGCAGCTGGGCAGCTCGTTGGGGTTGCAGCCTAGGTCTACGCGGTCAGGCACATTGTTCACTACAGGCGGCTCGGCGTCAATCTTCCATGTGTAGGTCACGGAGCGTTCCGCGACATTCCCACACTTGTCGGTAGCCCGCACCGTGAACACCTGGCGATAGCGGCACTTCTCAAGCGCCTCTACCTCGCCTGCGAAGCATTCCACCGTGACATCATCGTCGTTTCGGTTGGGGTTGTCGCACGCGTCAGAGACGACCACCTGTGCCAGCACGCTCTCGCAGCTGGGAAGCTGGTCTTCGGACGGATTGCAGCCGAGATTGGTGTCGTTGGGGAATTGCTCGAAGACGGGAGGTTCCTCGTCCTCCTGCCAGTTGATGTAGCCGACGACAGTATAGAAGCGGAACTCGCAGTCGAGCACATCGAACTCGATGCGGCGCTTCTTCCAGCAGGGTCCGCGGTCCGGATCAGGTTCGTCTTCGCCGTTGCGGCACGCGATAATCTCGAGAATCGGGCAATCCTCGCACTGCGAGTACAGTCGATTATAGAGTTCACTGCAGTCAGGGATGCGCTCTGGATTGCACCCGAGCTCCAGTTTATCTATGGTGGGGCATCCTTTCGGGTAGCAAGTCTTGTCCTCGCGAATGAACTCACAGGTTCGTGGGTCGAAGTGCGCCATTCGGATTAGCGAGGGCGCGTTGCCGCCGTCGCTACGACGCGCCAAGAAGCCTCCTGCAGTGCAATCGCCGTTGGTGCAGTAGCGAATATAGTAGGTTTTCGAGGAAGTATTGTTAAAGAATACCTCGAACTCGTAAATCCCGTCGCCAACGCGATACGCTGTCAGGCACTGGGGCTCGTAGCAGTCTTCCGGGTCATCTGTACGGCGGAATGGGTTGAAGATATGGACCTGGATGGTTTCGCCGCTGCATTCTGTGACGCCTTCGAGGCGGACGCGGTAGTTATGGTCCTGTCGGACATCCCAGTGTTCTGTACCGCGGGGCGGGGTATCCTGTCGGACGCAGGCGAGGTTAGGGTTGCTCACGGGGACAACGCTGGTGACCCGCGCGTTCCCCAGCTGGAACTGGGCATAGCTTGCCATCACGAACAGCAGCAAGCTCAGAACGACGAACATCTTGGCTCCGACACCAGCAAAGCGACTACACCTCCAGCTGGTGTACCAGTGTTTACAATACCGCATGGTATGTAATACCTCCTGTTTTGATTGTGGAAAGTTAGCGCATCGACGCTGCTAACTTACGGCTCCGCTTCGCTTTTTTCTGGCACAACACTTTGAAATAGAGGAGGGGCGCCAATAGCTTCGCCTGTGCTGACCTCTCCTCTGCCCAGCATTCAGCGGGGATACCCGCTGAATTGCTGGCATTCCACATCTATTATAGCACACTTTTTGCCCAATGTCAAGGGGGTAGGGTAAAAAAAGGGGGGTAATTTGGGGGGATTTTGCCTGATTTTAACCGATTGCCTGCCCACCAGCCTTCTGTCTCCACACGAGGGCTAACGCTGTCAGTGCAATCCCCACCCCCACCATCCAGTCGCCCCAGCGCAGATAGAGCGTTCGGGTCGTATGCGGGCGCACGGTGTGATCGATGATTGACTCGGTGAACGCGGGCGCGCGGGCGTGGATTGCGCCTGTCGGGGCGATGAACGCGCTGACGCCTTCGGGGGCGCACCGCGCCACCCAGCGGCGCGTCTCAATCGCCCGCAACACACAGAACGCCAGATGCTGCTCCAGCGCCGCCGTGCGCCCGAACCACGACTCGTTGGAGCCGACCACCAGCAGGTTCGCGCCCGCGTTCGCCAGCCCGCGCGCAATCCACGGATAGGTCGACTCCATACAAATCACCGCGCCAATGCGCAAATCGCCTGCCTGCAGGGGCTGGAGCGTGTCGCCTGCGCGCAGGTCGCCCTCCACCACGCCGAACACGCGCAGAAACGGCAGCCACTCCCGATAGGGCACATGCTCGCCCAGCGGCACGAGCTGTACCTTGTCATGAGACTGCCACGCGCCGCCGGGCAGGAAAAGAAACATCGTATTGGCTGGGCGCGTGTCGGCGTTTGTCGCGCCGTAGCCGCCTACCAGCAGTGCCGTGCGCGTCTCCATCGCCAGCGTGCGCCAGAAGCGCAGCGCAGGGCGGTTTTCGGGCATCGGGTACGGCTCAATCACTTCAGGCAGCACAATCAGGTCGGGGCGCGGGGGCAGGTTGAAGGGTTTGCGCCAGTCGGCGCTGAGGGCGCTGGCGCGGCGCACCTGATCGGCAATCCGCTCGCGGATGGGCGTCCACTCGTCGGGCGTGTAGGCGCGCGCGAGGTTCACATTCGGCTGCACAAGTGCAACGATGCGCGTGCGCTCGCTCCGACGCGCATCGATAAGCGCCCAGGCGCCATATTGTGTGTAGCTCCACGCCAGCACGCTACCGAACCCCAGCGCGGTCGCCGCCAGCACGCCTGCGGCGGCGCGGGCGCGCCCCTGCCTGACGAGCCACACGCCATACGCCAGCAGCCCGTTCCACAGCGCAATCAGGTACTCCACGCCCCACGCGCCGATTAGCTCGGCAGGCTGGAGCAGGAGCGGCGCAGGGGCAAGCGCGACGCTCCAGTGTCCCCACACGAACGCGAACGGTCCCAGCCCGCGCAGGTACTGCGTGAACGCCCATGCGCCCGCCGCGCCCAGCACGCCCAGCAGGGTGCGCCCCATCTGCGACGCCAGCACGCCGAACAGTCCCCCAAACAGCGCGGAGAGTCCTGCCGCGAGCGCCAGCCCCACGACGCTCAGCGCGACGCTCCCCGTCTGCAACTCAATCAGGTACAGCAGCGGATGCCCCAGCGTGAGGTAGTAGATGAAGCTCCACAGCCAACCATACACGAACCCCACGCGCGCCCGCTGCGCCAGCACGAGCCAGACCAGCGCGGCAGGCGCACTCAGGATGAGAATCCACGCGCCCACCGGTGGATGCGCCAGCCCGCTCAGAAACGCGCTGGCGCACAGCAGCCCGACTTGCAAACCACGCTGGCGTGTCAAAATCGTGCAACGCCCCCTCTCAATGTCGTTGCGGCGCGAGACCCCGCGCCTTTTGTCTTATACCAAATGCGCCGTCAGAGTTCGCAATTGCCGTGTGCCTGCAGCCAGAGCCGCATGCTTTTTTGCCCTCACCCCCAGCCCCTCTCCCGCACGGCGGGAGAGGGGAGCTGTGCGAGCGTCGCGCAGTACGCTATCCCCCTCTCCCAACCCGTTGGGAGAGGGGGACAAAGGGGGTGAGGGCGATCATACAGCGCCGATTTACGAACGATGACCGCACAGTTGGTATCATTCGCCTCTCAGCGCCGCTTTCCTGCCGCGCCCATCAGCAGGAAACCACGCGCGTTCAGGCGAATCCCATCCTTACAGGGGAGGTTGGTATGCGACCATATGTTTACAGCGCACTCCTGAGTGCAGGGCTTTGCGTATCGGCGTTCGCGCAGCCAGTGGAGCCGCGCAGTTTCCCCGCGCAGAAGCTGACACGCCCGCCCGTGATAGACGGAGTCGTGAATCCCGATGAGTGGGCAGACGCCTACCTTGTAGAGCGGTTCTGGTCGCCGTCGCGTCAGCAGTGGGGCGCGTTCCCGACACGCGCCTACATCGGCTACGACTCGGAAGCCATCTATGTCGCCTTCATCTGCGACGATCCTGACCCCAGCCAGATTCGCGCGCAGGAGACCAAGCGCGGAGGCTATCTGGAGAACGACGACACGGTGCTGGTGCTACTCGAGCCGCAGGCGCGCGGGCTGGAGCCGTACAGCTTCACCGTGAACGCCCGCGGCGCGCAGGCGGACGAGTTCCCCGACGGCGCCGCCGAGAACATCCGCTGGCGCGGCGACTGGCAGGCGGCGGCGCAAATGACCCCCAGCGGCTGGAGCGCGGAGGTGCGCATCCCGTTCCGCATCCTGCGTTATCCGCCCCGACAAACGCGATTCGGCGTGATTCTGGAGCGTTTCATCCCCCGCCTGAACGAACTCTACACCTTTCCGAACATGGGCGCGTACTATTCGGATCGGCGCCAGAGCCTCTGGACGGGGCTGGAGTTGCCCCCGCCGCGCTACCCTGTAATTCTGCTGCCCTATTTCACGGGCGACAGCGACCCTGAGCGCACGCGCGGGCGCAGTGGCATCGATGTGCGCTATATCGCGGGCGACCCGCTGACCGCCGTATTGACCCTCAAGCCCGATTTTCGAAACATCGCCGCCGATGTCGCCCGTGTGGACTTCTCATACACCGAGAAGGTGCTTGCCGAAACGCGCCCCTTCTTTCAGGAGGGCAGCGACTTCCAGCCCGGAAGCGCTGTGTTTTACAGTCTGCGCGTGCAGGATTTGAACACGGGGCTACGGGCGTTCGGCACGCTGGGCGACTGGCGCTACGGCGCGACGGTCGGCGAGTACGAGCAGAACGGACGCCTGCGCCAGTTCGGGGTCGGGCGCGTGCGCTACCAGTTCGCCGAGCGGTCCTTCCTGCACCTGATGGGCGCACGCTTACAGGGCGATGTGGAGGAAGATACGCTCGGCGCGATCCTGGATGCGCGGCGCATCACGGGCGACGGCGAGCTGCGCCTGCGGGCGGAGTATTATCAGCTTTCGGGCGACCGCGAAGGCGCGTATCAGGAATACACGCTCTACAGCAACGCGCCTGAACGCCGCCCTAACTACCTGCTGGAATACACCGACATCGAGCCAGGCTACCGTCCGCGACTGGGCTATGTGCCCGAAACGGGCTATCGCGGCTGGCGATTCGGCGCGCTGTGGTTCGACCGCCCCGATAGCGAGCGGCTGTTGTATACCGAGACGCGCCTGCAGGCGATCCGCCGCACGCTCTACGGCGGCGACCGACTCGACGAGGGCATATCCGTATCGCAACAGTGGCTATTCGCGTCGCAGAATCGGCTGACGCTCATCGCTGACTACCTGAACCGCCCGCCGAATATCGACCGCACGCTGGGCGTGGAGTATGCATGGAATGTGCTGGACCTCTACCGCTCAGGCGCGCTCACCCTGCGCTTCGGGGAGCAGAACGGGGGGCGCAGCCTGTACGCCCTGCTTACGCAAGCCTACGAACTTGCGCCCCGATTCCGACTACGGCTGGAGCTGGAGAGCCTCGACATCGATTACCCCAGCGACCCGACCGATCGCGCTCGCCAGCTGATTTTCACCCTCAACTACGAGATTGACCCGGAACGCGCGATTGGCGGCAGGCTCGTGCTGAATCGGCTGGAGTTCGGCGGCGAGACGGAGACCACGCGCAACTTCTACCTGACCTATCTGCAGCGCGTGCGGCGCGGGTTCGACCTCTACATCATCTACGGATTGCCCAACGCCAGCCGTACGCAAAACCGACTCGCGGTCAAAATCATCACCCCGCTGGAACTGTGAAACGCCAAAACCATACGCCTGTGTGCTATAATATGGACGGAGGCTCATTATGCGACAGCGAAGAGGCTTTACCTTGATCGAACTGCTGGTGGTAATCGCGATTATCGCCATCCTGGCGGCGATTTTGTTCCCCGTGTTCGCTCAGGCGCGTGAGAAAGCGCGTCAGACAACCTGTACCAGCAATCTGAAACAGATCGGCACGGCGTTTATGATGTATCTGCAGGACTATGATGAGACCTACACGCCGTGGACGGGCGCCTGCGCCGACGCGAACCTGCGCTGGCAGGTGCGCTACATGTTCCCCGGGCTGGTGGACCCCTACATTAAAAACGGCGCGAATGTGCAGACGGGCGAGCTGAAGGATGTGTGGGCGTGCCCCTCGTCCAAAGCGGGGCTGTCGGCAATCAGCAACACCTACGCCTACAACTTCTGGACCTTCGGCGGCTACAGCACATGTATGTGCATTCCGAACCAGGCGGCGTGTACGCGCGATCCGGGCGCGTTTGCACAGTTCGCCAGCTCCGCCTACAACACGCCCGCGCCCCAGGCGTCGATTCAGTATCCTGCCGAGACGATTATGCTCTCCGACGGGGCGCAGCTGAGCCGACCGCCGCAGTTCGCGATTGGCTTCAACGGCGATATCTATTTCGTTGGGGTGTGGGGTTCGCACCAGCGCGGCAATGGCAATGTAAACACCACCGCCACGAGCAACCAGTTCATCAAGACGCTCATCACCGGGCGACTGACGAATGTGCTGTACGCCGACGGGCATGTGAAGACCACCCCCACCACGCGCTGGTATCACCGCAACTACGCCTCGATTGACGGCTCATGGCGCGGCGAAGCGACCGACAACCGCTACTGGGCGCGCGAGTGGTAAACCAACGATTCGAGTAGTTGCTTGCCGATACCCGCTCGATGCAGTATCGAGCGGGTATACTTTTCTTGCAGGACGCACTCAGTCGGCAAGGAGGACAGGCGCTTTTGGAGAGCTATGTAATCACTGGCGGGACGCCCCTCAGGGGCACACTGACGATTAGCGGGAGTAAAAACGCCGCGCTGGCGCTAATGGCAGGCGCGCTTCTGATTGAAGGGGAAGTGATTCTGCGCAACACGCCCCAGATTGAAGATGTTTTCACTATGCTGACGCTGCTGGAGGGGCTGGGCGTGCAGGTACGCTGGGAGGGCGCGCATACCCTGCACCTGAACACGCGCACGCTTGCGCACGCCGAGCCGAACCCGCAACTGGTGAATCGGATGCGTGCGTCGTTCTACATTTTCGGTCCGCTGCTGGCGCGGCTGGGCTATGCCAAAATGCCGCATCCCGGCGGCTGCCAGATTGGCAGTCGCCCGGTGAACTTCCACATCAATGGGCTGCGGGCGCTGGGCGCAACCATCACCGAGAACGGGAGCCACACCTACACGGCGCAAACGCTTGGGCTGACGGGCGCGCGTATCTATCTGGATATGCCCAGCGCAGGCGCAACCCAGCAGCTGATGACCGCCGCCGTGTACGCCAGCGGCGTCACCATCATCGAAAACGCCGCGATGGAGCCAGAGGTGGTCAACCTCGCCGACTTCCTGAACGCGGCAGGCGCGCGTATCGAGGGCGCCGGTACCAGCACCCTCTACATTCACGGCGTCTCGGAGCTAAAGCGCACGGTGGAGTTTTCCATCATCCCCGATCGGCTGGAGGCGGGCACTTTCGCGCTGGCGGCGGCGATTACGCGCGGCGAGGTCACACTCCAGCGCGTGATTCCCGAACACATGCATGCCCTGCTGGCGAAATTGCGCGAAGCGGGCGTACAGGTACACGAGACCGAAGACACGATTACCGTCCGCGCCGCCGAACGCCCCAGGTCGCTGGACATCCGCACGATGCCCTATCCGGGCTTCCCGACCGACCTGCAACAGCCGATGTGCGCGCTGCTGACGCTGGCGGACGGCGCCTCGAAAGTGCAGGAAACCATCTACGAGAACCGCATCCAGCATGTGCCCGAACTGCAGAAGATGGGCGCCGACATCAGTGCGGAGGGGCGCACGATTCTCATTCGCGGGGTGGAGCAACTCAAGGGCGCGCGCGTGCGGGCGACCGACCTGCGCGGCGGCGCGGCGCTCGTGCTGGCGGCGTTAGCCGCGCACGGCGAGACAACCGTCGAGGAGATTATCCACATCGATCGCGGCTACGAGCAGCTCGAGGGTAAACTTCAGTTGCTGGGGGCGCATATCAAGCGTATGACGCCGTATGCCTATGCTGCGGCGCACACCAACGAGGAGGTTCCACAGACTCCGTGAGTATGTTTCGACTGCATGCAGAGCTGGGCGTGGATCTGGGCACGGCGAACCTGCTGGTCTACCAGCGGGGGCGGGGCATCGTGCTGCGCGAGCCGTCAGTCGTCGCCATTTCGCAACCCGCTGGCAAGGTGCTGGCGGTCGGCGAAGAGGCGCGCCTGATGCTCGGACGCACCCCCGGCAACATCACCGCCGTCAAACCCCTCGTGAACGGCGTGATTGCCGACTACACCATCACGCTGGAGATGCTGCGCTATGTGGTCAACAAGATTCTGGGCAAGCGCCGCCTGTTTGCCCCGCGCATGCTGGTGTGCGTGCCCTCCAGCGCGACTGATGTGGAGCGTCGCGCCGTGATTCAAGCCGCCAAAGAGGCGGGCGCAGGCGAAGTGCATCTGATTGAAGAGCCGATGGCGGCTGCCATCGGCGCAGGATTGCCTATCAGCCAGCCCGGAGGCAATATGGTGGTGGACATCGGCGGCGGCACGACCGACATCGCCGTCATCTCGCTGGGCGGGATTGTGATTAGCCGCAGCATCCGCGTGGCGGGCAACAAGCTCGACGAAGCCATCGCCCGCCATGTGCGCCAGCGCTACAACCTGATGATTGGCGAGCGCACGGCGGAGGAAATCAAGATACGCATCGGCTCCGCCTATCCGCTTCAGCAGGAACTGGCGATGGAGGTGCGCGGGCGCGAGCTGGTGGAGGGGCTGCCCCGCACGGTGGAGGTGCATTCGGACGAAATCCGCCACGCGCTGACCGAGCCTGTGAACCAGATTGTGGAGAAGGTGCGCTCGGTGCTGGAAGAGACGCCGCCCGAACTGGCGTCGGACATCATCGAGCGCGGGATTGTGTTAACAGGCGGCGGCGCGCTGCTGCGCGGGTTCGATAAACTGCTCCAGCAGGCGACGGGCATCCCCGTCTACATCGCCGAAGACCCCCTCTCCTGTGTGGCGATTGGCACGGGGCGCGCGCTGGAGGAGATGGACGCCATCAGCAAGGCGGCGCAGGTTTAAGCGCGTGCGACCACCAGCGTTGCTCCGTCGTCAATCTTCAGCGTCTGCGCGGCGGCGCCGCCGTTAATCGCCACTTCCAGATAGCCGTTGCTGCCCCAGTACGCCAGCGGCTCGCCCCAACCGACCTCGCCGAAAGTGCGCGCCAGCGGCAGTTCCAGCGTGCGCCCGTCCTCGCGCAACAGTCGCACGCGCACAGGAACAGACACATCGCCCGCCCACGCCGCGAACGCCTCCCGACGCAGAGTGAACACCACATTCCCGAAATGGTCGGTGTGCAGGGGGCGGCAGCGCACTGTGTCGCCCTCGAAGGCAGGCTCTATATCGGGCAGCTGCTGCAGCGTGGCGGGGTCTATCACTGCGCCCAGCTGCGTAAGGGGTACGCCGTTGGCGAGGTGTGCGGCGCATGGGGCGAACACATCGCGCCCGTGAAAGGTCGCGCTCACTTCAGGCAGGTGATAGCGCGGGTTGTCCAGCGCAACGGCGTGCTGGGGCGGGTCGTCGCGCAGCGCAAGGCACAGCAGCCCGTTGTCGGGCGCAAGGTAAATGTGGCGCAGCCCCTGCACGGCGATAGCGCGCCGCGCCGTGCCCACGCCCGGATCGACCACCGCAATCACAATCGCGCCGTCGGGCAGGTAGGGCGTCGCGCTCGCCAGCAGATACGCCCCACTGCGCACATTCTGCGGCGGCGCGCCGTGCGTCAAATCCAGTATCTCGCAGGTCGGGCACATCCCCAGCAAGACCGCCTTCACCTGCGCGACATAGGTGTCTTCGTAGCCGTAGTCCGTGAGGAACGCTATTAAGCGTCGTTGCATACCATTCATCCGTCTCTTTTACTGCAGGCAGTCATCAGACCTGTGGCGCAATTTGGAGTGCTGAAGCGCAGCTTCAGCATGCGCGGAAGCTCCGCTTCCGCACTCCATACCTCGCACGCCTCGCGCTCATGGCGTAATCGTAGCGTACAGACGCTTCGTCGGCTCATGACCCCGATTCGAGCATCGCCTGACAGCAATCCACCATGCGGATTGCGCCGATGAACTTGCCCTCGCCCTGCACGGGCAGGGTGTCCAGCCCGTGCTGAATCATCAGCGCGACCGCTTCCTCGATAGGCGCATGTTCGTTCAGCACGGGCGGGTCGGGCGTCATCCACTGGGCGACGGGCGCGTGTCGACGGGCGTCGGCGTAGGCGCGGAACGGCGTCAGCTGCGGCGCGGGAACCTGCTGGCTGGCGACGCGCCACTCCGCAAACAGCGCGTCGAACACCTGCCGCTCGGTAATCAGTCCGACCACCGCGCCCTCGTCGTCCAGCACGGGCAGCGCCGTCGCCTTATACAGGTCTAACTTGTCCACCGCGTCCTGCAGGGTGGCGTCTGCGTGCAGGTACGGCGCGTGCGTGTCCACGAACTCCTGTACGCGCATCATCGCATCGCTGCCACTTCCTGAATAATCGCCAGCGTGAGGTCAACGCTCCGCGCGAGGTCGTCAATCAACACGAACTCTTCGTGCGTGTGTATCTTCTGGTGCGCTGTGCCGACGACGCAGCAGGGCAGCCCTCGCGCGATGAAGATATTCGCGTCGGAGCCGCCGCCCGTGGGACGCATGGGCGCGTCCAGCCCGATTCGGCTGAGCGCGCGGCGCACCACCTGCACGGGCAGGTCATTCTCGGTCAGCGTGTAGCCTTCGTAGTGGCGGTCAATCTCGATGATTGCCTGCCCGCCGAACTCTTGCGCCGCCTGTTCGAACAGCTGCGTCATGTGGGCGACCTGCGCCTCCACCTTCTGGCGGTTCAGGCTGCGCGCTTCGGCGGCGACGACCACTTCGGGGCAGACCACATTCGTCGCCTGCCCGCCGCGAATGCTGCCGATGTTGGCGGTCGTCTCGGCGTCGATGCGTCCCAGTTTCATCTGGCTGATGGCGCGCGCCGCCATCTGGATGGCGCTGATGCCCTTCTCTGGCTCCACGCCTGCGTGCGCGGGCTTGCCAATCAGGCGCACATGCATCGTGTCGTGGGTCGGCGTCTGCGTAATCACCGTGCCGATGGGCGGTCCCGTGTCGTACACGAAGCCGAAGTCGCTGTCCACCAGCGACAAATCCAGCGCCCGCGCGCCGCGCAGCCCAATCTCCTCGCACACGGTCAGCAGCAGTTGAATCTGCCCGTGCGGGAGATTGTTCTCCACCACGATGCGGATGGCTTCCAGAATTGCGCTCATGCCCGCTTTGTCGTCCGCGCCGAGAATGCTCGTTCCGTCGGTGCGGATGACGCCGTCCTGAATGATGATGTTGAGGTTGGGGTTCGGCTCGACGGTGTCGAAGTGCGCGCTGAAGAAGATTCTGGGCGCGCCTGCGATGTTGGCGGGCAGCGTCGCGACGAGGTTATTGGCGTTCCCGCCGACAGCGTGCGCCGCGTTGTCCTCGCGCAGTTCCAGCCCCAGCCCGCGCAGGAAGCCCTTGACATACTCCACGACGGCGCGCTCCTCGCGCGGGGGCGAGTTGATACGGCACAGCGTCGTAAACAGCTCCACCAGACGGTCGTTCTGGATGGCGATTTCGGTCATGGCGCGTAATTTCGGCGCGGCGGCGCGGGTTCCTGTCAGCGTAGGGTCGCCTCCAGCGCGGTCGCCGCGTCGGTGCGGGCGTCGCGATACTTGACAATCACGGGCGCGTAGAGGTGAATCCCATGCTGCTGGGCGAAGGGCGCGGCGCTGGGACGGCTGCCCGCCACCACCACCGCGTTTTCGGGCACAATCAGCGGCAAATCGCCCTCCGCGCGCAGAATCCGCTCGTTCACCAGGTCGTACAGGGGCGTCGCGCGAGTGAGCATCACGCCCGCGCCAATCACCGCCCCGCGCTTGACCACCACGCCCTCAAACAGTCCCGTGCAGCCGCCGATGAAGGCGTCGTCCTCCACAATCACAGGCGACGCGCCGACAGGCTCCAGCACGCCGCCAATCTGACAGCCCGCGCTCAGATGCACCCGCGCGCCAATCTGCGCACACGAGCCGACCAGCACATGCGAGTCGAGCATCGTGTTCTCGCCGACATACGCGCCCACATTCACATAGGTCGGCGGCATCACCACCACGCCCGAACGGATACACGCCCCACGGCGGATGCTCGTGCCCCCCGGTACGAGGCGCACCCCGTCGGCGAGCGTGAACGCGCGCGGTGGATAGAGACGCCGATCCAGAAACTCCACCCCGCCCCAGCGCATCGGCGATAACTGACCCAGCCGAAAGCCAAGTAGAATGCCCTGCTTGACCCATGCGTTCACGCGCCAGCCTGTGGGGCTATCGGGGTCGGGTTCGGCGGCGCGCGCCTCGCCCGACTCCAGCGCGTCGATCAGCGCATGCACCAGCGACTCGTCCGCTGCGCCTGTCGAATAGGCGTGCGCAATCCGTTCCGCGAGGTCTGCAAGCATACACAGGCGATTCGACAGCGGGGGACGAATCCCTGCTTGTAGAGCGAAGCGCCGTCGCGGTAATCATACCAACTGCGCTGTCAGAGTTCGTAATTGCCGTGCGTCTACAGCCAGAGCCACGCGCGTTTTGCCCTCACCCCCAGCCCCTCTCCCGCGCGGCGGGAGAGGGGAGAGCCGTGTGTGCAGCGCGCGACGCGCTATCCCCCTCTCCCAACCCGTTGGGAGCAAGGGTATTGAAAAGTCAAGTCCCTTGCTCCCCTACACACGCGCATACGCCCTCCCATCACGCACCATCGCGTTCAATACCACCAATAAACGACGAGCCACCGCACAATACGCCACCTTCACTGCCTTCCCCTTCGCCACTAACCCCTCATAAACCGCCCGCCAACGCGCATCGTGAGCCACCGCAACCACCGCCGCCAGATACAACAACCGACGCACCCGCCGACGCCCCCCGCCTATCCGCGCAGACCCACGCCAGCGACCGCTCTCCCGACGCACAGGCGCTAAACCCGCCAACGCCGCTATCGCCTCTCGCGAGACTTGACCTAACTCAGGCAACTCCGCAAGCAACCCATACGCCACGATGGCTCCAACCCCAACCGCCGTCTGCAGCAACGCAAACCGATGCGCCAACGCCTCGTCCGATGCCACCAACGCCGCGACTTGTGCCTCTATCTGCGCCAGCTCCTCCTGCAGCACGGCAATCATCCGCGCCAACGACGCCCGCACGCTTGGGGCGTGTACCACCTGCAGCCGCTTCTTCTCCGCCTCCAGCTGCCCTACCAACTGCTCCCGACGCGCCCACAACTCTTTCAGCTCCGCCTGCACTTGCGCAGGTTCCGTTGTGTCGGGCGCAGGATAGCAGCTGGCAAAGTGCGCCAGCAACTGGGCGTCTACGCGGTCGGTCTTGAGGTTGCCCCGCAGGCTCTTGGCAAAGTAGCGGGCGCGCTGGGCGGGCACAACGACCACAGGGATGCCTGCTTGCTGGAGGGCGTTCACGACGCCTTTTTCATAGCCGCCTGAGCTTTCCAAAAGCACGCGCTGGATGGGTAGTTGCGCCAGGTGCTGCACGAGGGCGTGATGCTGTTCGGGCGTGTTGGGGATTTCCCACACTTGGGGGGTGGGATAGGTGGCAAGCGTAAGCGTGTACTTGCCCACATCGATGCCGAGATACAGAGCCGTCTGTTGTGTGTTGTGTGTCATCGTTGTTCGCCTCCTGTGATAGGGTATGCTTGTATGGTGAACCGTGCCTTTGCACCGTTCTGGTGTTGCGGGCTTGTTGCCCGTGCAAGGGTTCGGGCTACGGTTCGCAGGCGGGGCGGGCGTAGGCTCCCAGCGGACTTATGGTTCCAGAGGGGATGACGCTCCGCCCCGCGTCGGCTTGGCGGGGAACCCCGCCAAGCTTTTTCGCTGGCATTATACCAGAGGGGGACAAAGGGGGTGAGGGCTACAGGCGTCGGCGATTTGCGAACTTTAACTGCGCATTTGGTATAAGACTCCGCATTCGCTGAAAAGCACGGTTAAGCTTCGATTGAATCGCCCCCCCACTGACAAAACCCCAGAACCTGTGCTATACTATAGGCGTCCGACGCAGGACATGCTCCGAATGGGAGGTTTCAACGATGAGGCTGACGCTCAGAACCCTGCGCCACTCGGACTGCACACCCTCTGCTGAACGCCGTGGCAACGAGTGGGTACCGATGGTGTACGGGCTGGACCTGCTGCAGCGTGGCGATGTGAGCCAGCACTGGAGCTGGCGCGGCGACCTTGTGGCGACGAACGGTGTGAGTGCGCCTGCGCAGCCTGCGCCTGTGCTGGATGCGTTTGGCGACCTTGTGAGCGGCAGCGTTGATGTGTATGCGTGGAACGGCGCGTGGGGCTATCGGTACGAGGCGCACACGGCGGGTGGAACATTACGAAATGGCTGTGGGATAACTGGTCGAGGTGAACAACGATGCGGGTCAAGCCGTTCCCGAAATGGCTACAGTGGGGCTTTCTGATAGCGGCTCTGGCGCTACTGGTTGACGCCTTCCTGTCGTGGCGCGTGGCAACTACATATGATCGCCTTGTCACGGAAGCCATAGGCAGCGCACAAGAGCGGTTCTTAGCCAGTCTCCCCGAAACCTTGCTCCGCGAAAGCGCCGAGTCGCCCCTGCTTTCCTCGCCACAAATCCCTAAAGAGCGCTACGCGCGTCTGACGCTGGTGCGGCTCAACAACGCAGAACTGCGCACGCGCCCTGAGTTTCCGCCAGACTGGACAGTGCGTGCAGTTTGGGTCTACACTCTGAACGCGTTCGTTGGCGAGGGCGATTATCTGGCAGAGATAGAATGTCAAGCGAGCGCGCTTCGATGGTGGGCACGGCGCCTTGAGCGCACGCTCTCCATCGGGGGGCGCACCCAGAGGGTGTGGGGTATCTACGGTTTCGGTAGCCAGTTCCTCACCAATCGGGAACTGGGCGACGCGCGTCTTTCGGAAACCTTGCAGCGTCCCGTGCTAAGTCTGGAGACCGTGTACCGCGCGCGCGTGCGACATAAGCCGCAGGAGCAATATGTATGGGGCTTTTTTGAGGGTGCGCTGTATCAACACCACAGCTACACCGAGGCGGGCGTTCTGGAGCAGTCGGTGGCTCTTTTTCGCACGCGAGAAGAGGCGGAGCGGGCGGCGCTGTGGCTCCAGCGCGCCGACGGGGTGCTGGAGCGCCGATAGGCTGGCTATGCTACAATTGAAGCACAAACGCGCTTAACCATCGCCCGCTATCAGCTCAGCGATCCACTCGTGCGCGTCGCGGAGGTTGCGTCCCTCGCCGAGCGCGCGGCGAACCTCCATAAACGCCTCCCGTTGAGCCGCACGCGCCGACTCGTCGCGCAGCAGGGGCAGCAGCGCGCGCGCCAGCCGCTCAGGCGACGCCGACTCCTGAATGAACTCCGGGCACACATCGCGCTGAAGTATCAGATTCGGTAAACCAATCCAGCGCAGGTTCATCCGTCGACGGCGCAGGCGATACTCCAGATTCATCAGCCAGTCGCCCCGATAGACAATCAGCATCGGCGTATGCAGCAGCGCGGCTTCCAGCGTCGCCGTGCCTGAACAGACAATCGCCGCGTCCGCGTGCGCCAGCAGGTTCCACACCGAGCGCGTTTCGGTAGGAACCCACTGCCGCGAGCCTTCGGACCAGAGGGCGTGGATCCAGTCGGGGTTGAAATGCGCGGCGACGGAGATGACGAACTGCGCCTCAGGATGCACGCTGTAGAGCTGTTCGGCGACGCGGGCGTATAGGGGCGTCAGGGCGCTGACCTCGTGGCGGCGACTGCCGGGCAGCAGCGCGATAATCGGGCGATAAGGGTCCAGCCCCAGCCGCTCGCAGAACGCCTCTTTCGTTTCGGAGGGGCGCGCAAGCCGCAGCAGCGGATGCGGCGTCCAGTATGCCTGTGCGCCCATCGCCTGCAGTTGCGCCGCCGACCACTCGAACGGGGTGAAGATCCAGTCGGTGCAGCGGGGCAGGTCGGCGCCCTGACGCTCGCGCCGCCAGCTACCGGGCGGAATGTAGTACGCCACTCGCAGCCCCTGCGCCTTCGCCCAGCGACACAGCGGCACATTGAACGCGCCGAAGTCAATCGGGATTACTAAGTCCGGGCGCGCGCGTCGCAGGAACCGCTTCACCCTCTGGAACGCCAGCAGTACCTTCGGGGCGACCTTGAGCGACTCGATCACGCCGATTGCGCCCCATGCGCGACTATCGGCGATGAGCGACACGCCCGCCGCCTGCATCCGCGCGCCGCCAACGCCGTGAATCGCAATCTCTGGGAAACGCGCCCTTAATGCCTGCGCGAGGTCTGCGCCGTACAGGTCGCCCGACGCCTCGCCCGTCAAAATCGCAACGGCGCGGCTCATTTGCGTGCGGGCTGGTCCAGCGCGCGTCCGTTGCGCCCGTGTCGAATCTGCTCCATAAACTCCAGCAGGTGCTCCAGCTCCGCTGTCATTTCGACCTCCGCTCGGATCCTCTCAATCGCCTGCGCCATGTTCATCTCAGAGAAAAACATATACCGACAGGCTTTGCGCAGGGCGTCGCGTGAGTGTTCGGGCACGCCCGCGCGGCGCAGCCCCACAATGTTCACCCCGCGCACTTCGGCGGGGCTGCCCTCCACAATCATAAAGGGGGGCACATCGCGCACCACCCGCGACATCCCGCCCACCATCGCCAGTTTGCCAATCCGCGTGAACTGGTGAATGCCCGCCATCCCACCCAGGTTCGCGCCGTCGCCGATTTCGCAGTGCCCGCTGACGCCCACCGAGTTCGCCATCACCACGCCGTCGCCCACCGTGCAGTTGTGCCCGATATGCACATACGCCATCAGGAAGCCGTTGCTGCCGATACGGGTCTCCTGCTCCGCTCCACTGGCGCGATGGATGGTGACATACTCGCGAATCCAGTTATTGTCGCCGATTTTGAGGTAGCTGCGTTCGTACTTGAACTTTCGGTCTTGCGGGGGCGCGCCCAGCACCGCGCCGTGATAGATGATATTGTTGCGCCCGATGTGGGTGTTTTCCTCAATAATCACATGCGCGCCGATGGTTGTGCCCGCCCCAATCTGCACATGCGCGCCGATGATACTGTAGGGACCGACCGCCACATCGTCGTCCAGCTCGGCAGTGGGATGCACCACAGCGGTTGGGTGTATCGTCGTCATGGGAGTCTTGCCTCACGGGGTGATGGATTGCAGCAGCGCGTCGGGGGGTGGGCTGGCGAATCGTTCGGGATCGGGCAGGGCGAAAGTGATTTCGGCTTCGGCGGCGAGTTCGCCGTTCACGCGGGCAACCGCCTTCACGCGCCCAACCTCCCGACGCATCCAGAGCATCTCCACTTCCATGATCAGCGTGTCGCCGGGCACGACAGGGCGTCGGAATCGGGCATTATCAATTCCACCCAGCAGCGCCACGCGGTCGCGCATATTTGGCTGCAGCATCACCATCACGCCGCCCACCTGCGCCAGCGCTTCCAGAATCAGCACGCCGGGCATAATCGCCTTCACGGGGAAGTGCCCTTGAAAAAAGCTCTCGTTGATGGTCACATTTTTCAGCCCGACGGCGCGCTTGCCCGGCTCCAGCTCCAGAATCCGATCCACCAGCAGGAACGGATATCGGTGCGGGATAATCTGCCGTATCTGTTCTATATCCAGCGTGAACTCCGCCATGCTCAGTCCTCCGTGAACCATGCCTGCGCTATCTGCCGCGCCAGCTGCACATTCAGCGCGTGTCCGGGCTTGACTGCAACCAGCGTGAACCCTGTCAGTCGCACGCCGCACAGGTACAGATCGCCCAGCACATCCAGCAGTTTGTGGCGCAGCGGTTCGTCCTCGAAACGCGCAGGATTATGATACCCAGTTTCGTCGATGACGAGCGCGTTTTCGAGGGCGCCGCCCAGCGCGAGTCCCTGCTGGCGGAGCGCCTCCACCTCGCGCAGGAAGCCGAAGGTGCGCGCGGGGGCAATCTGCTGGAGGGCGTCGCTCAGGGCAAACGCGCCCGCCTGCACGCCCAGCGGCGCGGGAAAATCGATGTAGCCAAACAGCGCGTCGCCGCCGAACGACAGACCCAGATAGCGATCCGCATGACGCGCCTGAACGAGCGCGCCCTCACCCCCAGCCCCTCTCCCGCAGGCGGGAGAGGGGAGTTGCGGGTTCCCCCTCTCCCAACCCGTTGGGAGAGGGGGCAAGGGGGTGAGGGCAGCACGCGGTTCCTCCGCACTCGTTGGGAGAGGGGGCAAGGGGGTGAGGGCGGCACGCAACGCCTCCACAAACGGCTGTGCGCTGCCATCGAGGATGGGGATCTCCTCGCCCTGCAGGAGTTCAATCACGCCGTGCGTGACGCCTGTCATCCAGAGCGCCGCCATCAGATGTTCGACGGTGCTGACGCGCACGCCGCCGTCGCCCAGCACGGTCGCGCGCGTCGTGTCCACCACATAGTCCCAGCGTGCGGGGAAGACGCTGTTGCCCTTTCGGATGGTAATCGCGCATGGCGTGCTTACCTCCGACACAGGATGCACCGCCACGCGGCAGAGTTGCCCCGTGTGCAGTCCGACGCCCTCAAAAAAGACCGTTTCGCGCAGGGTCGCGCCGCCTTCAGCGATTGCCATTCGGTGGGGTTGCCTCCTCGTCCTCTTCGGTGTAGTAGAACACGCCCTTCGCGCCGCGCGGCAGCTCGACGGTCTCCTCCCCCTCCTTGAGGGAGACGATTGCGAGTTCGGTTTCGAGGCGCAGGCGGTCGGGTTCGTCCAGAATGACTTTGCCTTTCAAAGTGAGGGTCTCTTTATTCTGGTCATACTCGGCTTCGTCGGCGTAGAGGGTGCGCGTGCGTCCTTCGGGCAGTTGCTGTACCGCCTTGATGTTTCCGCGCAGGTGGGCGACTTTGCGTCGGTAGAAGTATTCGAGGTCGTCGCAGGTCGCGTCGACGGGGAAGCGTTTCGCCTGATCGATTTCGCTCGGCTCCTCGCCGTTAGGGGGCGGCTGGGGCTCGCGCGGCTTGATGCGCATGCGCACACTGTTTTGCAGGCGTGCGCGTTTCTGGTTCTCGCCGTACCAGATTTCGAGCTGCTTGCCCTCGATGTCGATGCGCGGGTCTTCGAGGCGCAGCGCGCCTGTGGCGAGGGCGTAGCGTTTGCGATCGTACACATCGGCGCGTTCGGCGGTTGCGAGGGTGTCGCCGTCGCGCAGACGCAGCCCACGCACCTCCGAGTAGTCGCTGCGCAGTTTCGCGGTGTCCCACTGGATGTCGATTTCGCGTTTGGGCTGGGCGCGTTCCTGAATCAGCGCGCTGCTCACCCGAAACGCGCCGCGCTCCAGCGCCAGCACGCCCGATGCGAGGTCCCAGCGCATGCGTTCGATGGCGCCCTGTCCGTCCTGCCAGGTCAGGCGCGTCGGCAGGTCGGCGCGAATTTGCTGCGTGCGCAGATCCCATTGCAGCTGTGCGGCGCGCACGGTGAGCGGGAAATCGCCCAGCGGGTGGCGGCGGATGGTCAGCGTCGGGTCGCCTGCGATATGGAGACGCTTCGCGGGGAAGTTGTAGATGAGTTCGTTCGCGCGCGCCGAGCCAATCGGCTTGCCCTGCTCGTCATACAAAATCGCCTGACGCAGCCGCGTCGCGCGCCAGTGAATACGGTTGCGCTCGATGGCAAGCGCGTCGATGTGCAGGGTCGCCAGCGGGCGTGCGCCGTCGCGCAGGGTCAGTGTCGGGCGTTCCAGCAGAAGCTCCAGCTGCTGCTGGTCGGGGGGAATGTTGCGTGCTACGCGCAGGAAGGGGTCCTGACGCCGCAACAGTTCCACGCCCCATACCAGAGTCAGGCTCGTTAGCGCCAGCAGGCTGAATTGAAGCAGAGGGCGCATGCCGCGCGCCCTCACACGCCGCGCCGTCTCAGGGACAGACATCGTCCACAGGCGGCGGGGGAACCTGCGGGTTGTTGGGGAAGAGTTCGAGCGTGCCGAAATCGATCACCCGCGGCGCGCCGAACACTGTGCGCACCACGCCTGCCTGATTCGAAGCAATCAGACATGCCGCCAGCGTGGTGGGCGAGTCGGGCGTCTGGATGACGCGCTTGATGTTGTCGGGGGTCGTGTGGCGCACCACCGCCGTGTAGCCTGCGGGTCGGCGCACCCACAGCCCACGGAACACGAGGTCGTCGCCGACATTGCGCAGGAGGAAATCGCCTTCACGCGCGTTGCTCTTAATCGCACGCGCCACGCTCAGGGGGATTTCGTTCGGGTTGGAGGTTGCGGTTGCGACCACGCGCCGCAGCGGGAGGTTACCCGTGTCGGTGACGAAGTAGACCTCTGCGCCTGCAACGGGGTTGCCCGTTGCAGGATCAATCACGCGCACATAGGCGACGCGCTCGGTCGCCACGATACCCGCTCCATCGCCTGCGCCGCCCCCGCCGCATCCATGCAGCAGCACAGCAAGCGCCGTCAGTCCAAAAGCTATCGATATCCGTCTCATTCGCTGAAAACGCCTCCTCTAATCGCCGCTGTAATTCTACCCGTTAGACTGCTCTCCTGCCAAATTCGTTACGGGCAGGCGGGCGACGGGGGTACAATTGCGCTCGTATGCGTCTGTCGTTGCCAAAGGTCAGGCTGGAACACCTGCGCCATCTGCTCACGCCGCTCGGAATCTGGCAACATACGCGCTATGCCGAGCCGTGGGTGGAGCATGGCTTCTCCATCGATGATCAGGCGCGCGGCTTGATTGTCGGCGCGTGGCTCGCCCGGCTGGCGCCGCAGCGTCCCGACTGGCTTGCGCTGGACGACGCCTCGTTGCCGCAGGAACTCATCGAGATATGCCTTGCCTACATCGAAGCGGCGCAGCTGGAGAACGGGCGATTCCACAACTTCCGCGACGCCGAGGGCAACTGGCTCGACGAAGTGGGCAGCGAGGACTCGCACGGGCGCACGGTGTGGGGGTTGCAGATGCTCGTGCAGCTGTTGCCCGACACGGAGTGGGCGCGGCGGGCGCAGCCGATTCTGGAACGCGCCCTGACGCATGCGCGCGCCGTCCGCTCGCCGCGCGCGATGGCGTTTCTGGCGCTGGCAGACAACAACCATACGCGGCTGTTGCACTGGGGACGCGAGCTGGCGGAGCTGTACGAAGCGACGCGCGCGCCCGAATGGCGCTGGTTCGAGGACTACCTTACCTACGAGAACCCGCGCCTGCCGCAGGCGCTTTTGCTCTGCGGCGTGCGCACACGCACTCCCCAGTGGGTCAAACTGGCGCGGGAGGCGTTCGAGTTTTTAGCGGAGACCACCTTCGCCGAGACGGGCTACTTCAGCGCGGTGGGCACGGATGGGTGGTATGTGCGGGGCAAGAGCCGTGCGCTGTTCGACCAGCAGCCCGTGTGCGCGGGAGCGACCGTCGAGGCGTTTCTGGACGCATGGCAGGCGCTGGACGGCTACAAGCCGTTTCTGCAATACGCCGCGCGCGCCCTGATGTGGTATCACGGCGACAACATCCACCAGACCGCCCTCTACGACCCGGAGATGGGCGTGGTCTATGATGGACTGACGCCGCTGGGCGCGAACCTGAACCGCGGCGCCGAGTCGATCCTCAGCTACCTGCTGGCGCGAATCAAGTGGGAGCTTTACACGCGCGTCTGATCGCCTGCCTGCTCAAGGTCGCGCAGGCGTTTCTGAAGTTTCGCCATCCGCGCCTGCAGCCACAGCAGGTACGCGAAGATTCCAGCCCACACGATGAGAATGCTGATGCTCAAGGCGGTCTGCCAACTCATAGATTCTTGCCTCCAGCGCGAAGGTCGCCATCCGCAGTCGGTACAGTCCGAACGCCAGCAGCCAGTAGGTCGCGAAGCCCAGATAGACGCCCGTGCGGTAGAACCAGTCCAGCCCCTGCCGGCTCGCCATCACATTGCTGGGGTGCAGCGAGACCTCCTGAAACATCGGCAAGCGCGGCAGGATAAACACCAGCAGCGGCACGGTCAGCGCGGCGAACACGGTGTAGCCCGAACTCACGGCGGCGCGGCGCCGATCGTCCTCCACCGAACTGCGCAGGGCGAAATACGCCGCGTAAATCATCATCTGCAACAGAAAGCTCGTCTGGCGCGGGTCCCAGTGCCACGGCTTGCCCCACTGCATGCTCGCGAACACCATGCCCGTCAGCAGGGTGATGATTCCGAAGGTCAGCCCGACCTCGTTGGCGGCGGCGGCGCGGGAATCGTCCATCGGGTCGCGTCGCCGCAAGTAGCGCCAGCCGAAAAAGCCGCCCGCCAGAAAACAGAGCGTGCAGGTAATCGCGGCGGGCACATGGAACAGGATAATCCGCGCCGAACCGGGATCGCGGAAATCTTGCGCTGGCGGCACCCAGGTGAACGCAAGCGCCGTCAGGGCAAGCATTCCGACCCCCGCAAGCCACAGGGCGATTCGCATAGCGATGGAATTGTACCCGATACGCGCTGCGGCGTTCGCACAGGCAAAGCCCCCAGCTTTTAACTCCTGAAAAACTTAAGTCCCCTTCCTCGCCCAAAACCTGTGGTATAATAGGTGCATAAGCGACGATCACGCATGACGGGGGCTGATAAACCAAGCCGCACCCATCCTCAGACCTTCCCTCATAACAAGAGATCCGCTTAACACTTTACTGAAGGAGGCTTACATGCGAACTATTTTGTGGTGCCTTGGTTTATGTGGTTTACTTGTGTCCGCGTGGACGCAGGGCGTAACGCAATCGTTCACCTATCAGGGCTACCTGCGTCAGGGCGGCGCGCCCCTGAATAACCCCTCGCAATCGATGCGATTCCGCATCTTCGATGTCAGCGCAGGCGGTACCGCGCTCTGGGATTCGGGCACACTGAATGTGAATGTGTCCAACGGGCTGTTTACCGTGCAGCTTAACCCGCCTGCGTCCATCTGGACAGGCGCGGATTGCTATCTTGAGATTCAGGTGGGCGCGACGACGCTCACTCCGCGCGTACTGATTCGTGCGACCCCGTATGCGAACACGGCAACCCAGCTGAACATGTTCCAGTCGGGCATAGATAACCCCAATCGCATGGTGATTACGCATTCGCCCCCGTTCACCGATTGGGGGTTGCAATACCGCGATACCGATGATAGCTTCCACTTTCTGGGCGCAGGCGCCTCGCGTATGCGGATTGGCTTGAGCGATGGACGTCTAGGCGTCGGTGTAGCAGCCCCTACTTACGCGCTGGATGTGTCGGGCGATGTGCGCTGGAGCGGCGTTTTGCAGGGCGGTTCCGTGCCGTGGGCGCGTATCACGGGCGCGCCGAGCTTTTTGGGCGGCTCAGGCACGGCGAACCGTATTGCGCGGTTCACCGCCGCGAACACACTGGGCGACTCTGTGATTACTCAGAGCGGCTCCAACATCGGGATTAACAACGCCTCCCCTATCACACCGCTCTCTTTTCCCAGCACACTGGGCAACAAGATTAGCCTGTGGGGTTCCAACGCCAGCGCACACTACGGGTTCGGGATACAGTCGAACCTGTTGCAAATCTACGCCGACCAGAGCGCTTCAGATATCGCCTTCGGGTATGGCAGCAGCGACAGCTTCACCGAGACCATGCGCGTCCGGGGCAACGGGCGCGTGGGCATCGGCACAAACGCGCCCACAGCTCGGTTGCATCTGGAATTTAACAGCAACAGCACTGCGAACGCGACTCTGCGCCTGCATGAGACTCAAGCCGACTTCGCCCGCCTGGAGTTCACCAACACGAACACCGCGCGCAAGTGGCACATCGCAGGTCTGATTGGCTCTACGCTGGCAGATGACCGCCTCAACTTCTGGAACAGCACGGCGGGTGACATTATGAGCATTCGGGGCGACGGCACGGTTGCGGTGAAGGTGCTGGAAATCACGGGCGCCGACCTCGCCGAGAAGTTCCCCGCCACCGAAGCGCTGGAACCGGGCATGGTGGTGGAGATTGACCCGAAGGTTCCGGGACACCTGCGCAAGGCACAGGGCGCGTACAACAAGCGCGTTGCAGGCGTTGTGGCGGGCGCGAATGGATTGTCCAAGGGCATCGTGCTGGGCAACCTGGAGGGCAGCTGCGACCACATCCCCATCGCGATGAGCGGGCGCGTGTGGGTCTACGCCGACGCCACACACGAAGCCATCGAACAGGGCGACCTGCTGACCACTTCTGACCTGCCCGGACACGCGATGAAAGCAAGCGACCCCAGCCGCGCGCACGGAACCGTTATCGGCAAGGCGATGACCTCGCTCGAAAAGGGCAAGACAGGCATGGTACTTGTGCTTGTGAACTTGCAATAAGGAGGCGCGTGATGAACCTGAACAGTGTATGGACTCGCTGGGCGCTCATCGCGCTGATGGCAGGGTGCGTCGCTACTGGGTTCTCCCAGAACGACGAGGGCGACCTCGAAGAGCGCCCCTTCCTGGATGGCATGGAAATGCCTGCGGAACTCTTCCAGAGGATGCGCATGCACACGCTGCCAACGACTATCCTCTCCCCCAAAACGCCAGTGACCAAGATTGCGCTCCCTGAAACCTTCGCGCCGCCTGACGACCGACAGCCGCACCGCGTGGGCGCTCCCGCCCCAGCGACGATGCCCATCGGATATATGGGCGATGTGCCGCAGGGAATTTTCGAACGCGCGCCCTGGCATAAACAGCCCGACGGCAGTCGCATCAAGCGCATCGAACTCCACTCTCGCAACGCCACCGCCCTGCGTGTGATTATGACCGACCCCGGCCCCGTAGAGTTGCGCGTGTACGACCCGGTCACGATGTCCGCCTTCGGACCCTACAGATCGCCCATCCTGAACGAGGACGGCACATGGTGGTCGACCATTATCTTCGGCGACACCATCGGGCTGGAGTTCTATCTCCCGCCGGGCTACACAACGCCGCCGGAGACCCTCCCGCGCATTGTGGGCGCGTTCTACTGCTACGCCGACTTCTACAGTTCGGACTTCTATCCCCAATCAGGCGACTGTCATACCGACCTGACCTGTCATCCGAGCTGGGCGAACTCTATCGAGGGGCGCGCCATCGGGCGACTGACTGGCACTACAGGTTGCACAGGCGCGCTTATGAACCGCACTGGGTCGGATTTTTGCCCCATTATGCTGACCGCCCGCCACTGTATCTCGACTCAGGCGCAGGCAAACGGCGTGGTGGTCATCTGGTTTTATGAGAGCCAGACCTGCAACGGCAAGAACCCGCCCAATCTCAATACTCTGCCGCGCAACGACGGCGCGCTTCTGCTCAAGACCGATGTCAGCTCCGAATGGACCCTGATGGGGCTTTATGCCCCCGCAGGTTCAGGCAATTTCGTGGGTTGGGACCCAAACTATTGGGCGAATGGCGGAGGGGCTACCAGCGTCAACCATCCTGCCCTGTTGCCAAAGCGCATCCAGTTCGGAACCAAAACAGCGGACTCGGGCTGTTTAGGCGCGTCCTCGTTTTACATGAACTGGGGCTCATTTCGCACCTCAGCAGGCGCGTCTGGGTCGCCTGTGTATGATTCCAATCGGCGTGTGCGTGGGACGATGTCGTGCGCCACGGATACGGATGGCGATGGGTTCGGCGGTCCATGCGCCACAGATGGATGGTACGGTCGCCTCGATATTGGGTTTCCCGAGCTGCGCTGGTACATCTTTGAGATGGCGAACCCGACCTTTGTGAACCGCGCTGTTGCGGGCGATCCGGGCAACGACGGGAGCACTGAACGCGGCACTTCGGCGAACCCGTTCAACACCGTGTATGAAGGCGCCTTCTGCGTGCCCAGCAACGGCACGGTACGCATCGTGCCCGGCAACTACAACGAGCGGTTCCGCTTGTGGCGCCCGATGCGACTGGAACGCGAAGGCGCCGCGGGCGTCGTGCGCATCGGCGCGCCCTAACGCCTTTGCCCCTCTCCCGCCCGCGGGAGAGGGGGACAACAACAAAACGATGGAGGTCAACAACGATGAGAACACTGATGATGAGTGCGTTTGTTGCGATGCTGATCGGCGTCGCGTGCGCCCAGTCGGGCGGCGGCTACGACCTGAGCTGGTGGACGATTGACGGCGGCGGGATTACCTTCGCCACGGGGGGCAGCTTCAACCTCGGCGGCACAGTGGGTCAACCCGACGCCAGCAGTGCGCTCACGGGGGGCAGTTTCAGCCTCACGGGCGGCTTCTGGTTCACGCCGTGCATCGTTTCCAACGGCGATGTGGACGGCAACGGCTGTGTGGACGACGCGGACCTCTTGCAGGTGCTGTTCGCCTTCGGCGCGACGGGGTTGAACCCCGCCGACCTGAACTGCGACGGTACGGTGGACGACGCTGACCTGCTGACCGTGCTGTTTAACTTCGGCAGCGGCTGTTAGGAAGCAGGGGCGCATGGCGGTGCGCCCCTCTACATTTACCAAGCCGTTCCTATCGGCTGGTCATAGTTCGTAAATGCGGAAGCTCCCGCTTCAGCACTCCAAAGCGGCAGTCTGCGGGCAACAGCACGACTCTGCACGAGTGCGCGAGTCATTCACGAAGTTTGACACGCCAATCGAGAGTACACTACTGGTATTCGCCCCCCTGTTGCGGAGACGATTCTGCAGCCTGCCCGCCCTCCAGCAGCCGTTGCACGACTGCGCCCAGCGTCATCGCCAGCCAGTAGAGCCCCAGCGCCCATCCGAAGACGGGAATCCATACCACGCTGGGGATGAGCAGGCTGGCGGCGACCACGCACCAGCCCGGATGCGGCTCCGCTGCGCCGAACAGGCGCAGCACGCGCTCGCCGAGCAGCCACGCCGTCGCGCCGTAGCCCACCAGAAACGCCAGCCCCAGCAGGATCAAGAAGAGCGCAATTAGAAGCATCAACCCACCCTGCGCAGGCGCGCCTTCGGGGTAGTTCTGCGCCGCCGCGCCCAGTACGAACCCCAGCAGCAGCACCAGAAAGAGGAGCAACGCGCCGCGCACAAGCGCACTGCGCTCGCCCTGACGAAACTGCGCCAGATAGTCCGCCGTCAGCCCGCGAAAGAGCGCGACATCCACCAGCCCGACCGCCGTCAGGGCAATGCCCACCATGAGCAAGCCTACGAAGCCGTCCAACTCGAAATCACCTCCTGTAGTCGGTTCCAGAGCGTCTGCACGGGCGCGGTGAACGGGCGTGCAATCGTCTGCGCCACTGCGTCAGGAGAGACGGGCGTCAGTGGCGGGCTGAACGAAGTGCGGAACGCGACCACCAGCAGCGCAGTCGGCAGACAGAGCGCGAGCGCGAGGCGCAGCGCGCCGCGCGGCTCCGGAGCGGTGTGCGGCGAGCGGCGCGCAGGCGCAGCCACGCGGGGCAACTCGCGCAGCGCACGCCCCACCGCCTGCCAACCCGCGACTTTCGCACAGCAGGCAGGGCACGCCTTCAGGTGCGCCTCCACCGCCGCGTGTTCCGACTCGGCGAGCCAGTCCTCCAGCCACTCGTGCAGGAGGGGCTCCCAGTGTTCGCATTCGTTTTTCATCCCAGTTCTTCCTCCAGCCAGCGTCGCAGGCTCTCGCGCCCGCGATAGAGCCATGTTTTGACCGTACCTTCGGGCGCGTTCAGGGCGCGCGCGACCTCTGCGACGGGCAACTCCTCGTAGTAGTAGAGCAGAATCGCCGCGCGCTGGGGCGCGGGCAGGCGCAAGAGCAATCGCTGCAGGGTGCGCCGCTGCTCGCGCTCGTAGAGGCGTTCTTCCAGCGTCGGCGGGGGCGGCGCCGCCTTCGCCGCGCGCTCCAGATGGCGCTGCTCCGTCGCCCGATCGCGCCGCGCGTTCAAACACACCCGCGCCGTCAGGCACAGCAGCCATGTCGAAAACGGCTGCGCAGGGTTATACAGCGGCAGGCGGGTGTAGGCGCGCAGGAACGCCTCCTGCATTGCGTCTTCCGCTGCGCTTGCCTCGCCCAGCATCCGAAACGCCAGCGAGAACACGCGGTCGCGGTAGCGCGCTGCCAGCGTATCGAACGCGCCCGTGTCGCCCTGCAGGCACCGCTCCACCAGCATCGCGTCGTCGAACATCGCTACTTCACCTTCCGCACCGATTGTACCAGCCAGCGGTTGCTGGTCGGTCCGCCCTCTGTAAGCGCGCCCCAATCCGCCAACGAGAGCATCTTGATTTTCGCGGGGTCCAACTTACCGTCGCCTTTGCCTCTGGTATCGTCGGTGATGGTGAATTGGCTCCAGAGCAGGCGCTTCGGTTCGGGGTTGCGCTCGCCGCCAGCCTCGAAGGTCGCCGACCACCGCTCGCCGTCTGGCTCTTCCACAAACACCGCCAGCGTCGTCGGAGTCTGCACCTGAATCACCACTTCCACGCCCTTCGTGTCGCGCAGGGCGTTCGGTTCGAGGATGCGCAACGCGCCGAAGATGTAGGGAAACGGCGCGTCATACTGGACGCGCATGCCGCCCGCCTCGCGTTTGAGGGTCGTGTAGGCGGTCGCCATCCACAGCAGATAATCGCGCTGGAAATCGTCGAGGGCGTCGGGGTTGGCGCGGCGCGCGGGGGCTTTGGCAAGGAACTCGAAGTCGTCCAGCCACAGCATGCGCGTGCCCGTTTGCTCCCCGAAGAGCAGGGCGGCTTCGGGCGTCGCCAGAAGCAGCGCGCTCACATCGATTAGCCCCAGACCTTCAACAGCGTCTATGTCGAGCCTGTTGTTGATGGGTTTGGTGTCCTCCGCGAGGGTGAAATCGCTCGCGGCGATGGTGACGAGTTGCCATTCGTTGCCGCTGACCCAGAAGGGCGCGTGCCAGCGTTCGCCGCTCTCTTCCTGCATGCTCAGCGCGAACAGGGCGGGGCGGTCCGCTTTGATCCAGAAACGGAACCCCTGCGCCCACAGTTCAGGCTCCAGGTAAACAATCGCGTTGAATTTGCCTGCCGCCGCCGTGTAGGTGTAGCGCAGCGCGCGTTTACCCGACTTGACATCGTTCGGGTTCTCGGTCAACTCCACCTTACCCCCCGCGCCGGGCAACACAATCCAGCCATGTTTGGCGTCTTCGAAACCGATGACCGATTTCGGCTCCTGCGCCCAGAGCGCGCCCGCAAGCGTTAACAGCCCCAACACCGTCCAGTGTCGCATGATAGTCTCCATAACGGTATACACCACGACGCTGCGCGGGGTTTCATGGAAATCGGGCGTTGGGGCAGTGAACATTCCCAAGCGAGGGGCGTCTATAGCTGACGGAGGATGCAAACCATGCGAGTGAAAACCTTTGCAGTGGGCGCACTTGCCGTGAGCCTGATGTGCGCCGCGCTTGCGCAGAGCGGGTTCGGTCAGCCCCGACAGGGCGGCCCGGGACCGCGCGGCGGACAGGGCTTCGGCAGAATGATGGGCGCGGGAATGGCAGGCATGCTGCTGGAGCGCGCGGATGTGCAGCGCGAACTGAACCTGACCGAGCAGCAGAAGAACCAGATTCGACAGATGCAGCAGAATATGCGCACCGCCATGCAGGAGATGCGCAATATGCCCCCGCAAGAGCGACGCCAGAAGATGGAGGAGCTGCGCCAGAAGAACGACCCGACCAGCGTGTTGAACGAGACTCAGAAGAAGCGCCTGCGCGAGATCGAGCTGCAGGCGATGGGACCGAGCGCGTTTATGACGCCAGAGGTCGCCGACGAGCTGAAGCTGACTCAGGAGCAGCGTTCACGCCTGCAGGGCATCGTGATGCAGCAGATGCAACAGCTGCGCGAGCAGTTCCAGGGCGGCGGCTTCGGGCAGGGACAGGGCGCACAGAACCTGCAGCAGATCCGCGAGCAGATGGAGAAGCAGATGCTCGAAGTGCTGACCCCCGCGCAGCGCCAGCAGTGGCAGCAGATGCAGGGCAAGCCGTTCGCGTTTGAAGGCGGTCGCCCGATGTTCTGGGGCGGTATGGGCGGCTTTGGTCGCCAGCAGGGTGCGCCGCGCGGCGGCGGTGGCTTCGGCGGCGGACGCGGCTTCGGCAACTAAGACAACTTACCTCCTCAAGCGAACACCGGCAGAGTACGCCCTCCTGAAAAGGAGGGCGGCTCTGTTTAAGAAGGCTCGGTATCAGCAGACTCCGCCGCCTCGTACAGCGGCAGCCGCACCCGAAACACGCTCCCCACGCGATACTCGCTCTCCACTTCCACCTGCCCGCCGTGCGACTCCACGATGTGCTTCACAATCGCCAACCCCAGCCCCGTGCCGCCGCCCGCGCGCGAGCGGGTCTTGTCCACGCGATAGAATCGCTCGAAGATTCGGGGCAACGCCTCGCTGGGAATGCCGATGCCCGTGTCGGCGACCTCCAGCACGGCGAGATGCCCTTCGGGATAGACGCGCACCGTAATGCTCCCCTGCGGCTTGTTGTAGCGAATCGCGTTGCTCAGCAGGTTCAACGCCACCTGCAGAATCTGGTCGCGGTTGGCGAGCAGGCGCAGATTCGGCGTCAGCTCGGCGGTGATGGCGACCTGCGCGCGATGCGCTTCCGACTCCACCTCCTGAACCGCCTGCTGAATCACGGGCGCGAGTTCGAACACCTCGCGCACGGGCTGCATCGACTCGGCGCGTGTGAGCGTGAGCAGGTCGTCCGCGATGCGCGTGAGCCGATCCGCCTCCTGAATAATCAGGTTCAGGAACCGCTGGCGCGTTTCGGCGGGCATCTGCGGGTCGTCATGGATGGTCTCGGCGAGCGAGCGGATGGACGCCAGCGGGGTACGGAACTCGTGCGAGACATTCGCCACAAAATCGCGCCGTACCTGCTCCAGACGCAGCAGCTCGCTTTTGTCAATCAGCGCAATCGCGAACAGTTTCTGCGAATCCGCCTCGCCGAGATACCAGATGTGCGCCTCCGTGTGCCGCTCTTTGGGAAAGCTGAAGGTAATCTCGCTGGAGACCGCCGATTCGCGCCGCGCCGCTTTGAGCATCAGCAGGTACAGGTCATAGCTAAAAGTCAGCGCCAGTAGCGATTTGCCCGTCATATGGCGAAAGCCGAACCACTCCAGCGCCAACCGATTCGCATGGCGCAACATCGCGTCCGAATCGCAGATGAGTAGCGGGATGGGCATCCCGTCGATGAGCGCGAGCCGCCTGCGCTGCTGGCGGGTCAGCTCCAGTTGCAGCGATTCGATCTCGGTGGTGCGCGAGGCGAGTTGCTCGCGGAGCGTCGCGAAGCGGGCGTAGAGCCGCCGCGTGAAATAGAGCGCGAGCAGGATACAACCCACCGCCGCCGCGATCAGCGCCTCGCGCCACGCGGGCGAGAAGTCCACCAGCGCGGTCAGGAGCAGCAACCCCGCACTCAGCCAGAGCAACGCGGGTAGCCAGCGAAAATTCATCCCTCGAAACGATACCCGCTCCCCCGTACAGTCTGGATATAGCGCGGATTCTGGGGGTCTGGCTCTACCTTCGCACGGAGCCAGCGCACATGCACATCGACGGTGCGCGGGTTCACATAAGTGCCCAGCCCCCACACATGGTCCAGCAGCTGGTCGCGTGTGAAGACCTTGCCCGGGTGAGTCGCCAGCAAGGTCAGCAGGGCGTACTCTTTGGGGGTCATGGGGAGTTCCTCGCCGTTGCGGTAGACGCGTTTGGCGTCGAGGTCGATTTCGACCGCGCCGAAGCGGATGCGGGGCGGCGCAGGCGGCTGGGCGCGGCGCAGAATCGAACGCACGCGGGCAATCAGCTCCGCCACGCTGAACGGTTTGACGATATAGTCGTCCGCGCCGAGTTCGAACCCGCGGATTTTATCCTCCTCCGCCGCGCGCGCCGTCAGAAACAGCACAGGCGTCTGGCTGTGCTGGCGGATAATCCGACACAGGTCGAACCCGCTGCGGCTGGGCAACATCACATCCAGAATCACCAGGTGCGGCTGGTGCTGATGGAACAGTTGCAGGGCGTCTTCCGCGTTGTCGGTGACGAAGACCTGCAGCCGCTCGCGCTGCAGGTTGTATTGGAGCGTTTCGCAGAGGATGGGGTCATCCTCCACCAGCAGCACGCGCACAGGTTTTTGCGTTTCGGGCGCGTCGGGGCGTTCCGATTCGGCAGGCGTGTGCATCGGATCACTCCTCCACGATGATTTCGACATTCGCGCGAGGCACGACGGCGATAGTTCCATCGTCCAGTCGGGCTTTCAGCACGCGGGCGTGCGTGCCCGATTCAATCTCCATCAGCTCGGGCGGCAGCTCCACGACCGTGCCGAGTCGCCCGAAGTAGGGTTCGCGGATGATGCGCACGGGGCTGCCGATGTCGAGCAGTTGCGCCTCGCGCGCGGGCGGCGATTCGGGCAGGTGGGACGGGTCTTCCAGCGGCACGATGATTTCGGGACGGATGACCCCCGCGCGAATCTGCGTTGCGCCGTTGATGGAGGCGGTTTTGCCCTCCAGGCTCTTGAGCAGGCGGAAGGTGCGGTTCGCCATCTGAATTGCGCCGAAGCCTTCGGTGATGATGATGGAGAGCGGGATGTCTTCCGACCCTGTGATGGCGACGCCGATGTCGCGCCCCAGGTAGCGGATGAGGTCGGTGTCGCGAATGCCTCCCGCCACGATTCCGACCGCGCCTTGCTGGGCGGCGCGTTCAATCGCGCCCGCTTCGACCGCCGCGCCGCCGACCAGGATTTGTCCCTGCACATCGCTGGGGATATGCTGCGCCGTCAGCGTCTCGCTGGGGTCGTTCACCAGCACGCGCAGTTGCCCACGCCGCTCGCCGCCCACGCCGAAAATGCCCTGAATCAGCGCGCCCTGCGTCTCGATGACCGCGCCCTCCTGGGGCAACACCTTCACCACGCGCCCCTGCACATAGGCGTTCACATCGATGACCGTCGGCGGCTGGCGCACGCCCACATGCCCCGTGACCTCGGAGATGAGTTCCACTGTGCCCGTCACGGGCGATTTGGCGACGCCGCGAAACAGTCCCAGAAAGCCTTTCGTCTCGGCGATGACCTGGTCTTTTTCGACCGTGTCGCCCTCTTTGACCTTGAGCGCGCTATGAATCTGCTTCGGTTCGATGCCCAGCGTTTGCGCGACGCGCACCGTCTGCAGGATGCCAGGCAGCAGCGCGCGAGCGACCACCGTGTCGGGTTGCACTACCTCGCCTTCCTGCACCAGCACCTCGCCCTTGATGGGGAGGCGGCGCGTCTTCAGTATCACCGTGTTCGCGCTGACGGTCAGTCCCGGTGTATATGCTGTGCCCATACCCGTTCTCTCCTGTTAACTCTGTTTCGTCTCCACGCGGAGCGCCTGTTGTCGGCGCTTCTTTTTAACGATGCGTCCGACGAGCAGAATACTCAGAAAGTAGAGGAACACCATCGGCAGCCCGATGGCGAACATCGAGAAGGCGTCGCCCGATGGGGTCAGCAGCGCCGCCAGCAGCCCGATGCCCACAATCGCCTGACGCCAGTATTTCCACATCGCTTCGGGCGTCGCCAGCCCAATCTGCGCCAGGAACATCAGCACCACGGGCATCTGGAAGCCCAGCCCGAACGCGAACATCATCTTCACCACGAACATGATGTATTGCGCGGGGTTCTGAAACAGTTGCGCTTCGGGATAGTCGTCGAGGTAGCCCAGAAAGAAGTTGAATGCGGCAGGCAGGACATAGTAGCCCAGCGCGACGCCCGAAAAGAACAGAAATGCGCTGAACGGCGCGATGAGTTTGACCGCGCGCTTCTCCTGACGGGTCAAGCCGGGCGACAGGAAACCCCACACCTCCCGCATAATGAGGGGCATCACGAGAATCAGCCCCATAATCAGCGACAGCTTGAACTTCAGGAAGAAGGGTTCCGTTGCATGGGTGAAGACGAACTTGGCGCCTTCGGGCTTGGTGCGCAGCAGCGGTCCCGCCAGAAAGTCGTACACATAGGGCGTGATGGCGAAGGCGACCACCCAGCCGACCATGATGTAGAGGAGCGCGCGGAAGATGCGCTTTCGAAGCTCCTCCAGATGCTCCATGAAGGTTGCCTTCGGCTCCTCTTCCGTGCGCTCACGCGGCGGTTCCAGATCGGCTGGGCGAGTCATTTCAAAGGATTCGGAAGAGCTTCATATCGACTTCGAAGCTGAATCGGTTGATAATGTTGCGTGCGCCGGTTTGTGCGCCGCCGCCCGCGAAGCCGCCGGGTTGTCCCCCGGGCGCGCCCAATCCGCCGGCGCCCGGCGCGCCAAGTGCGCCCGGACCGCCGCGCGGCGCGCCCCGCCCACCGCCGCGGGAGCCCATCATGCCGCCTTCATCGTCCGCGCCGAAACCGCCCTGCCCGCGTCCGAAGCCCGGCGGTCCGCCGAAGCCGCCCGGCCCGCCAAACCCGCCGCCGAACTGCTCCTGACGCACGCGCCCCTCCAGCTGAGTCGTTGTCTTGACGCGGATCACCTGACCCAGGTCATAGGCGAAGTAGACCTCGCGGCGGATGATACTCTTGGGCTTCTCCAGCTGCACTCCGCCCAGATTGAGCGTGGTGGGGATGTTGCCCGTGAATTCGTAGATGATTTTCGCGCACTTGTAGCCCTGCTCCCACTCGAATCGTTCCAGGCGCGCAGCGACGGGTATCAGGTCGCCCACTTCGGAGGCTTGCCCGGAGCGCAGCGGGTTGTTGAGCGCGATGGTCGCGCTCCAGCGGTCGCCGGGCTTGTAGCGGCGCGGGGGCAGCAGGGGCAGGTCTTCCACCCAGTAGTAATATACCTCTGCCTGCGCCGAGTCGGCGACGCGCGACACCTGATAGCGCACGCGCCCCGTTGTCTCCACCTCCTGATAGACAGGCGCCATGCGGTCGGAGGTAATCGCGTTCACCTGCCCGCCCATGATTTCGATGGCAGGCGGCACCGGCGTCCACGAGATAAGCCCCAGATTACTGCGGAAGTCCAGCACCTGCAGATCGCCCTTGAAGCTGAAATCGCCCAGAATGGTCTCTTCAGGGGTTAGCCCAGAGTATTGAATCTCGTTGATTTCCTTGATGGTTGCCTTGAGGTCATAGCGATAGGTTTTGCCGGGCGTCCATCGGTAGCGCAGGAAGATGCCCTCGGCGGGCGCTTTGATTTCGTTTTCGACCTGCAGGCGCACCGAGCTGCGTCCCAGCACGCGCGCGCCGCTGCCGCCCTCAGGATTGCTGTAGAGGGTGAGTTCGATGGTGTGTTCGCCGTCGGGCACATTGAGCCGTTTGGTGTCCCAGCGGTAGATGTAGTGCCCGCGCTCGCGGTCGGTGTCCAGCGCGGCGGGCGCAACCGCCTCCACAAACTTGCCGTTGATGCTCACGCCGATGAACCCGCCCTGCGGGATACTGCGGATGGGGACTCGAATCTGCACCACCTCGCGCACGCGCGCGCCATCCTGCGGGCGCACAATGGTAAACGGCGCCTGGGCAATCGCCGCCGCGCCCCAGAGCATTAGCAGTCCAATCGCTGCACGCTTCATCATCTATTTCGCCTCCACCCCCTGATTGTACCCCATCCCCCGCAAGATTCCTGCCGACGCGGTGCGGCGACGGGTCAGGGAGCAGTCGGCTGCACGCGCTCTGTCAGGATGCGGCGAATGTCGGCGACGAATTCCTCAATCAGCGTGCCCGGCGGGTAGACGCCCCGAACGCCCATCTGCTTGAGCGCGTCGGCGTCGTCGTCGGGGATGGTGCCGCCCGCAATCACCAGAATATCGTCCGCGTTGCGCTGTTTCAGGATGTCCAGCACTTTGGGCACAAGCGTCATGTGCGCGCCGGAGAGGATGCTGATGGCGATGATGTCGGCGTCTTCCTGAATGGCGATTTGCACGACATCTTCGGGCGTGCGGCGCAGTCCCGTGTAGATGACCTCGAAGCCGGCGTCGCGCAGGGCGCGGGCGACCACTTTGGCGCCCCGGTCGTGCCCATCCAAGCCCACTTTGGCGACCACGATGCGCGGGATTTTGTCCATCGGCGCAATTTTACCCGCTGGCGCGTTCGGACGGCTCGATCTCGCCGCCGCGCGCCACATGGGGCGTCGCAGCGCTGCGATTGGCACTGAACTGGCTCAGCCACTGCCCCTGACAGACGGCTGTGCCCCGCGCGCCCTCCGCTACCGTCTCGAACACGGCGCGCTCGGTTTCGTATTCGTTCTCTCTGCCGCTGGGTTCCCGCAGGCGCACATAGTAGACCATCGGTTCGGGATAGTCGCGCCAGTAGTAGATGGTTTCGCCCGTCTGTTTATCGACGGCGGTGCAAGCGACGACATAGGCGTCCTCAATTGTACGCGGCTCGCCCCGAAAGCGGTTGCGGTGTTTATATAAGCCATACGCGGACACGCCGCCGACAATCGCCATCCCGCTGAATAGGATCACATAGCCCGTGATGGCAATCGCCAGCAGCGACGAGTCGCCCCACCGTGCGAAGTTGGCGACGCCGCCCAGCGTACACAGTCCCGCGACCAGCCCACCGATGAGCATCATCGCCAGCCCCAGCATGATTAGCCCGGTCATTCCCTCGTAGCGCGGCATAGCGCGTCACCTGCCTTTGGACTGCTGGCGTTAGTGTACCCTGTTCAGTAGGCGGGCGGCAGGAAGTGTTTCGGCTGGATACCGGGCGGGGCAATCAAGAGAGCGTCCCACTCGGTTGCATGGGGCGGTTGGGGCGCGCTCGGCTTCCAGCGCAGGGTCAAGCGGTACTCGCCTGCTTTGAGGGGCGCATTGCCCAGCGGCAGCCAGTAGTACTGGTCGGCGTAGCGGGCGACGGCGCGCTCGGCGCTCAATGTCGCCGCGCCTTCCGCAACAGGGGTCGCCTCGGGCGAGTCGGCGGGAATCGCCTGCCATTCCACGCTGCCCGCGGGCGCGCCGCGCACCGCCAGCCACAGCGTGTACGCCTGCGTCTCGCGCACAGCGAAAGTGTAGGTCGCTGACGCGCTTTCGATGGGCAGCGGCGTGTTCAGCCACAGCGTCGCGCCGCCGCTGGCAGCGCTCTCGCGGCGCACCGTACCAAACTCGTGCAGGCGCGCGCTCTCCGCCTCCAGCCAGCGGTAGGGCTGAAAGGCGCGCTCGAACTCGAACCAGTTCGTGCGTATCAGCGGGAATCCCTGCGACGGGTTGCGCCGATAGACGCTCAGCGCGTTGTCGAAGTTGAACTTCAGCACCTGCGCGTCCTGACCCGTTGGGTTGCCCTGCTTGAACAGCTCGCCCACCCGCGCAATCCACCCCTCGACGCTGGTCTCGCAGATGGGCTCGCTCTGGAAGCCTCGGATGCGCACGGGCGTCGCGCCCACGCGCAGGCGCACGCGCTCGCCCCGCGCCTCCAGCGGAACCGCCTGCCCGTTCAGGTCGAAGGCGGTTAGCGGCGCGCGGTCAAAACGGCGCAGGGTAATCTCGCGCTCGCCCTCGTCCACCCACAGGCACAGCTCCAGCTGGCGCGTGATTTCCATCTTGCCCTGCGCGTCCAGCGTGCGCACTTCGGTGGCGCGCTGGAAGCCGTGTATCTCGAAGCCCCACAGCAGCGGCTGCAGGTCGGGCTGCGCGCTGGGAACCCACCAGCCGCTGCGGTAGCGTCGGGTTTCGGTCAGTCCCCACAGGGTTATAGGGAACGGCTGCAGGGCGGGTGTGTCGGGCGGGGCGTCGGTCTGCTGCAAGGCGCGCCAGGTCGTTTCGGGCAGGTTCCCGCGCCAGTAGACGCGCTCGACGCCCATCTCCCGCGCGAAGGTCTGGAACAGGCTGGCGCGCTCAGCGTCCTCGCCCGCCCACTCCAGAATCAGCATTGTGAGGGGTTCCAGCGTGCGCTCGCGGCGCAGGGTCTCCAGCAGTAGCTGGGTACGCCACCCGTCGCGCGCGGCGGCGGGCATTTGCCAGCCGACGGGCGTCTGCGGGTCGGCGAAGGCGTCGGGAATGGGCAATTCGGCGGGGTCGGGCGCGGATTGAATGACGGTGAAATCGGCGTCGGGCGTATGGCGCGTGAGAGTCTGACGCAACCCGCTCACCAGCGCGCGCCACCGCTCCAGCAGGAACGCCCGCCAGTCGTCCCAGAAGCGGCTACGGTTGGGGTCCAGCTCCTGCGGTTTAATCGAGTCGTCGAGGGCAATCAGGTAGGGCAGTCCCCGTCCCTCGCGCCAGAGGGGCGTCAGCCGCGTCGCCTGCTCATGTTGCTCCAGTTTCGTGCTGGCGTCCCATGCGCGTTCCAGTTCGGTCAGGTCGGGGTAGCGCGTCTGGAGGTACGCCCGCCACTCTGCCTGCGCCAGCGGGCTGGTTGGCAGCGTGCTGAGGCTCAGGATGTCCCAGTCGCTTTGCAGCAGCCAGCCGCGAAAGCCCTGTTTGGGAGCGCGTTCGTGCAGCAGAGCAAGCAGCCCGTCGCGGTAGGCGTCCCAGCCGTCCCACAGGTCGGGCAGGGCGTCCCGACGCAGGGGATACAGCAGCAGCACACTCTCGGCGGTGTCGCCGATGGCGGTAATGGCGCGCCCGTTGCTCAGTTCCAGCACAGTATTCAGCCGCAGGAACGGCGTCTCGCGCGGGGAGACGGTCAGCAGCACGCGCGTCGCATCGGGCAGGGCAAGCGTGTAGACCCCATCGGCGTTGCCCATCAGCCGATAGCGTTCGGGAGCGACTGTCCAGCCCTCCGTGCGCGGCAGGTTGGTCAGCCACAGGCGCCACCCCAGCCCCGACTGCTCCGCCGCTTCGACCAGCCCGCGCCACTCCTCACGGCTGGGCAGCGACGGAAGCTGAATCACAACCTCGCCGACGCCCTGCGCCTTCAGCTGGCGGAGCCGCTCCGCGAAGCCGTCCGCGCGATAGTCCACGGCGACGCCCAGCGTATGGGGCTCCTGTTTCGGCAGAACGCCAGAGTCGGGCGACTCGCCTTGGGCATACGCCGTACCCGCCATCGCCAGCCATCCCGCGACACACGCCGTCAGGAACGGCTGCAGCGCGTTTGGAATAATACCAATCGGCGCGTTAGGTTTCGTAAATATTCTGGGTATGCCGCGACAGCCGCGCGCTTGATCGCCCTCACCCCCAGCCCCTCTCCCGCAAGCGGGAGAGGGGAGTCGCTCGAGCCTCGTGCGACGCGCTATCCCCCACTCAACCTGTTGAGATTGAGAGGCGTGCGCTTGATCGCCCTCACCCCCAGCCCCTCTCCCGCAAGCGGGAGAGGGGAGTCGCTCGAGCCTCGTGCGACGCGCTATCCCCCACTCAACCTGTTGAGATTGAGAGGCGTGCGCTTGATCGCCCTCACCCCCAGCCCCTCTCCCGCAAGCGGGAGAGGGGAGTCGCTCGAGCCTCGTGCGACGCGCTATCCCCCTCTCCCAACCCGTTGGGAGAGGGGGACACAGGGGGTGAGGGCTGTCCATGCGCTCATATTTTACGAGGTCTGCCGCGCGAACTGGTATGAGTCGGATCCCCTCTGTATGTGCGCGCCTGCGCGCCCTTTGGAGTGCTGAAGCGTCAGCTTCAGCATGCGGAAGCGAAGCTTCCACACTCCATACAGACGGCGCTTCGCGCGCACGGTGCAAATATCGCACAAGGGCACTTAGACGCTCTCGCACTTGCCGCATTAGTTCTCCATCTCCAGCTCCTTCTTAAGAAGACGCTTCAGCACCTTGCCCGTGTTGGAGACCGGCAGCTCGCTGCGGAAGATGACCTCGCGGGGCACTTTGAAGTTTGCCAGCCGCTCGCGGGCGAAGCGGATTATCTCGCGCGGGTCGGGCTGCGCGTCGGGCTTGGGCACAATCACGGCGACGGGCACTTCGCCGCGCTCCGGGTCGGGCTTGCCAATCACCGCGCACATCGCCACCGCAGGATGCTCCATCAGCACGCGTTCCACCTCGCTGGGGTACACATTGATGCCGCCGACGATAATCATGTCCTTTTTGCGGTCGACGATATAGAGGTAGCCCTCCGCGTCAAACATGCCCATATCGCCTGTGTGATACCAGCCGTTGCGCATCGCCTCGGCGGTCGCTTCGGGGTTGTTGTAGTAGCCCAGCATCACATTGCGCCCGCGCACCACGATTTCGCCAATCTCGCCCGTGGGCAGTTCCTGATCGTTGTCGTCGAAGATTTTGATTTCCACGCCGGGCAGGGGTACGCCCACGGAGCCGATTTTGCGCGCGCCTTTGTGCGGCGGCGGGTTCACGCTGGTAACGGGGGCGCACTCGGTCGGACCGTCGCCTTCCAGAATGGCGCAGCCGAACCGCGATTCGAAGGCGCGTTGCACGGGTTCGGGCATCGGCGCGCCGCCCGACACGCAGTATCGGAGCGCGCTCAGGTCGTACTCGCGCTCGGTAGGCACATGCAGAATCGCCGCGTACATCGCGGGCACGCCCGGAAAGAGGGTGATGCGATGCCGCTCCATTGCCTCCAGCGCCTGCTGGGGCATGAACCGCTCCATCAGCACGCTCGTTCCGCCCAGCCACAGGCAGAAGTTCATACACACCGTCTGCCCAAACGAATGGAACAGGGGCAGCACGGTCAGAAAACGCTCGTCGGGGCTTAGCTCCAGCAGTCCCTGACACGCCTCGATGTCGAACAGGATGTTGTCGCTGGAGAGCATGACGCCTTTGGGGAACCCTGTCGTGCCTGAGGTGTAGATGAACACCACGGGGTCGTGAACGCCGACGGGCGCGGGGGACAGCGGCTCGCCTGCAGGCTTCATGAGGCTATCGAACGGGCGCACGCCGTCGGGCAACTCGCCCTCCGCGCCGACCACCAGCACGGTCTGCATGCTGGGGACTTCGGGCTTGGCTTGCAGCACCGTCTCCAGCGCCATGGGGAAGGTGATGGATGCCTTCACGCCTGCGTCGCGCCAGATGTAGGCGATTTCGGGCGCTTTCAGCAAGGGGTTCACGGGCACGGCGATTGCGCCCAGCCTGCCCAGCGCATGGTAGGCAATCACAAACTGGGGCAGGTTCGGCAGCATGATGCCCACGCGATCGCCTGCCTGAATGCCTAATTCCTCTTTCAGCCCACGCGCGAAGGCGTTCACCGCGCCCCACAGTTGCGCGTAGGGAATCGTATGCTCTCGGAAAATCAGCGCGGGCTTTTCGGGATGTCGCGCCGCGCCGCGCTCGATAATTTCGTACAGTAGCATCTTCGTTCGCCTCCCGAAGAGGCGTGTTTCGACGCGCGGGCAGCGATTCCTGTCGGTTGGGTCAATCGAGCTTCTGTTCGAACGCTTCGATGCTGGGCGCCAGTGCGGCTTCGGCGTTGAGCGACTCCAGCAGTTCAAGGGATTCGATCTGTTCTATACGCTCCTGCAGGCGGCGGGCATCCTCGCCAAACCGCGCCTGCAACACCCGCACGATGGCGCGCACAAGTCCCTGTCGTTGTCCCTGTTGCAGACCCTGTTGCAGACCCTGACGCAAGCCTTTTTCTACGCCCTCCTCGAGAGCGAGTTCCTCAAGGCTGGTAAGCGGCAGATCGCTCTCTGCCTCCAGGCGACGAATCAAGTCGCGAACCACCTGATTGCGCATTTTTGTCAGGTTCATAAGATAATCCACCACCCTGAATAGGTCGATGACCTGTCGTGTAGTATACCCTCTGCGAGCAATCTCCCGTATAAGGGCAAACTTTTCGCGCAAGAGGAGTTCCGGGTTGCCCCGCGCCTTGAGTGCCCGCAGATGTGCCAGCACAATGAGTGCAAATGGGTTGTCCGAACTCTCCAGCTCTGCCTCGTCGAAATCGATAAGCTTGACAATAGGAAAGCGAAACCGCACCTCACAGCCTCCCAGCGCGCGCTCGTAGGTATCAGGACGCCAGTTTGGGTTATTATCCGCCAGTATTGCAAGGCTAATCAGATCGGGACAATCATAAGCATCAAAAATACGATAGTGATAGATAAACATTTGAAGCGGAAAGTCGCGCGTGCGCTGCGCCTGAATCTCTATGTGCAATAGGACGAATCGCTCGCGACCGTCCTGAAAGTAGACTCGCACCAGCACATCCACGAAACGACGCGCCGCGCCATGAAATGGCACAGGGCGCAATAGCTCGGAGTGTAGCACCTGATAGCCGCGAGACCAATCAATCTGCGCGTGCAGGTCGGGAAACAGCAGTTGCAGGCATTCTGGCAGGAATGTGCGCACTGCGTGTTTCCAGCCAGCGTCAAAGCGCATTCGAACACCTGAGGAACGCACGAAGTACCTACTACGGTTTATGAGCCGAATTTCCTGCCCGCTACAGGCGCACTTTGCGCGGTAATTGATACCCATGCCATGCGTCGAACAGCAGCAGGAACGCCCCCTGCACGATCACCGCCCAGCCGAAGCCGTGCAGCATGCGATTGGAGGGATCCCACAGCGTTAGCCCCGCCCCAACGAGAATGTAGCCGACATCCAGCGCGGCATTAATCCATAGCAGGCGCACCAGCTGGCGCATCCACTGGCGCTGGGTTGCGGCGTCGGCGTTCTGCTGCGCTTTACGCCGCACGCCGCGCAGCGCGAACAGCGCAATCAGCGCGTTTATCACCGCCCACGCGACGGTCATCCCGCCGAACGCGCGCGCCCACTCGCGCGTGGAGAGCATCATCGGCGCGCCCGCGCCGAAACTCAGCCCCGCCCAGAAGAGCAGCTGCGTCATCATCCGCGCCTGATACCGCAGAAACGGCACGCCCGTAGTGTACCCCTGCAGGAGACCGCGCCCACCCCGCGAATGAGGGAGACGGAGGTTGGTATGCGCTATTCACAACTGGTTGCGAAGTTCACAATGGACGCGATAGACGAGCTGATGCGCTACGCGAAGGCGGTTCCCGAAGACAAACTAAATTGGCGCCCCGCCGAGCATGCGCGCTCCGTGCTGGAAATTCTGCAGGAGTGCGCGACGCTGCCGGCGGCGCTAACGGCGTGGCTGCAGGAACGCCCGCAGTCGCCGCCCAGCATGGAACACTACGCGCCCTACTGGGCGCAGGCGGCGACGCTTGCCACGCTGGACGCCTGCGAACACGCCCTGCGCGAGAACACTCAGCAACTGCTGCAGGTCGTCGAGAGCCTCTCGGAAGCCGACCTGAACCAGACCGCCGTCGCGCCGTGGGGCAAGACCTACACGCTCGCCGAGGGCTGCATGCTCCACCACTGGAACCTGACCTACCATCTGGGGCAGATTGCCTACATCCAGCTGCTGTACGGCGATCGGGAGTTCCACTGAGACCCCTTGACGCCTGTGGGCGCGTTGGGGTACAATTCACAAGCGGTCGGGGCGTAGCTCAGCATGGTAGAGCGCTCCTTTCGGGTGGGAGAGGTCGGCAGTTCGAATCTGCCCGCCCCGACCAGTGCGTTTACTCCAGTACGCCCATCTCCCGCAGCAGCGCGCGCAGTCGCTCGCGCGTGCGCTCGCTCACGGGCACGAGCGGCAGGCGCAGGCTCTCCTCGATGCGCCCCAGCATCGCCAGCACGCACTTGACGGGCGCGGGGTTCGTCTCCCAGAAGTTCGCCTGCATCAGCGGCTGGAGCCGATAGTGCCACATGCGGGCGGTCTCGGCGTCGCCCTGCAGCGCGGCGCGGGTCAGCTTCGCCGTCCATTCGGGCAGCTCGTTGCCAATCACCGAAATCACCCCGTCGCCGCCCATCAGCATCGTGGGCGCGGCGAAGATGTCGTCGCCCGCGTAGACCGCAAAGCCCGGCGGACGGCTGCCCAGGATCTCCAGCGCCTGCGTGATGTTGCCGCTCGACTCCTTGACGCCCACCAGATGGGGCACTTCGTGCGCAATCCGCAGAATGACCTCCGCGGGGTAGTTGCGCCCCGTGCGGGAGGGCACATTATACAGGATGATGGGGATGTCGGCGTGTTCGGCGATTGTGGCGTAGTGGCGCAGCAAGCCTTCGGGTTCGGGCTTGTTATAGTAGGGCGTTACGGACAGGATTGCCGTCGCGCCCGCGCGTCTGGCGTGCTGCGCCAGCCCGACGGCTTCGTGAGTGGCGTTGCTGCCCGCGCCGGGGCACACGGGCACGCGCCCGTTCGCCTGCTCCAGCACGATGTCCATCACGCGGCGGTGTTCCTCGTGGGTGAGCGTCGCGCCCTCGCCTGTGGAGCCGGCAGGCAACAGCGCATCGACTCCCGATTCAATCAGCCAGTCGACCAGTGCGCGCAGACGGGGTTCGTCCACAGCCCCGTCGCGTGTAAACGGCGTGACCATCGCCACGCCCAGCCCTCGAAATGGCGGTGTTCGCATCAGCGTTCCTCCTTGGGTGTCAGAATGTCCGAAAGTACCTCCGCAAACGCGAAGAAGCCCGTGCGTCCGACGAGCCACTCGGCGGCGCGCACCGCGCCGTAGGCGAACCCGTCGCGGCTTTTGGCGCGATGGGCGACTTCGATCCAGTCGTAGGGACCGTCGAGCATCAGGCGGTGGGCGCCGAACTCGCTGCCCAGACGCACCACGCCGATGGAGAATTGCGCGTCGGGCAGGCGATGGTCGGCGGGCGCAGGGTACTGGGCAGTGCGCGTGTGATTGAGGGCATCCTGCAGGCGGGTCGCCAGCGCGCGGGCGGTGCCGCTGGGCGCGTCCGCCTTGCCGCGATGGTGAATCTCCTCAATCGCGACATCCCAGCCCTCCAGCGCGAGCAGCTGCGCCGCGAGGCTGACCGCGTGCTGCAGGAACGCCTGCACTGCGATGGAGAAGTTCGGCGCGTACAGCGCACTGCCGCCTGCCGCACGCACCTGCTGGGCAATCGCCTCGCGCTGGGCGTCCCAGCCCGTCGCGCCAATCACCAGCGGCGTGCGGGTCTGTAGCGCGAGCGCGACATTCGCGGGCACGGCGTCCGCCAATGAGAAGTCAATCAGCGCGTCGCTCTGCCGGGCAATCTGCACGCGCTGGTCGGGCGGCGTGTCGCGCCGTATCACGCCCGCAATCGCGTGCCCACGGGCGGTCGCTACCCGCTCGACCGCCTGCCCCATCCGTCCGTAGCCGATGAGTCCGATCCGCATCGTCGTCTCCGAGTCGCCCTGAAACGCCGGGCATCATGGGGAACGCAACGAGCGAGGCAAGCGTGAGTCGAGCAGGCGTCTGCCTGATCGAGTAGCGCTCCGCTTTGCGCAGGGCAAAGCGACAGTCTGCAGGATGTTCTCCTGCAGCCCAGCCGTGCGGTTGCCGATGGGGCGCACAGCTTCGGCGGGCAGCCCTTTCGGAAGCGTTCGCTGGCGTCGGCGCGCCTCCCGCGACCTACTGATGCTTGCCCGCGCCTCTACTCGGCAAATTCCCTTCTGCAGAGAGTATACCTGACTGCTCTGGTTAAAGCAACCCTGTCCCGTTTGGCACGAAAGTTGCTGTAAGCCCTCATGCGGTACACAGCGGGGGTTTTTGAGCGATGCACTATTCTGTGGATTATTATTCGGAGTCGGAGTACTGGAGCAGCGACACTCTGGAGTTGGAGCAGGAGCAAGGGCTGGGTGGCACAGCTCTGGATGCGATGTTCGGCGAGATTCTGCGTCGCCCGCTTTTGCAACCCGATGAGGAACTGGAACTGCTCCAGCGGGCGCAGCAAGGCGATGAGGAGGCGCAAAACCGCCTGATCGAGTCGAATCTGCGTCTGGTGATTAGCGTGGCGCGCCGCTATGTGCGTCCCGGATTGCCTCTCGAAGACCTCGTGCAGGAAGGCGCCATTGGGCTGATTAAGGCGATTCGCAACTTCGACCTCGATCGGGGGCTGCGGTTTAGCACCTATGCGGTTCACTGGATTCGCCAGAGCGTGGGTCGCGCCGCCGATGCACAGACCAATATGATTCGTCTGCCGAACCACGCGGTCGATTCCCTGCGTAAGATTGAGCGCACGCGCAACGAGCTGCGCGTGGCGCTGGGCAAGGAGCCGACGAACGAGGAGATTGCCGAGCAACTGCAGATTCCCGTAAGCAAAGTGGCGCGCCTGTCGCGTTATGCCCGCGCGAACTACTCGCTGGAGCATAAAGCGCATGAAGACCAGAGTACCCCTCTGGGGGGGCTGCTCGCCAGTCCCGAAGAGGCAGACCCGGAGGCAGTCGCCATCGAGCGCGTCTGGATTTCGGAGATTCTGGCGATTGTGGAGCGCTGCCTGACGCCGGGCGAGCGATGGGCGCTCTATCGGCATCTGGGGATGGATGTGAGCGAAATCCCGCCGGGGCACCTCAAGCGTCCCTCGCGCGAACGCATCCGTCAGTTAGAGAAGCAGGCGCTGACGAAACTGCGCACGCTGGTGCGGGAACATTTCGCCGAGAAGTAATCGCTACGGCGCTTTCGACACAACGGCAGCGAAGCCCTTGCTTTCCAGCTGGCTCTTGACTGCTTCGGCTTTGGCGCGGTCGCGCGTCGCCAGGGTCTGGACTCGGTAGAGCGTCTTGCCGTCGCGCTGGAAGGGCACGATGCTCGCTTCGAACCCGCTGGCAAGCAGTTGCTGGGCGACCTGATTGGCGTTTTCGCGGCTCTCGTAAACGCCCACCTGCACGCGATACAGGGCGTTTTCGCTCGTCTCGGCTCCGGAGTTCTGGGGCGCGGCAGGCTCCTGTTGCGGTTTTGGCTCGGCGGGCGCAGGCGCAGGTTCTGGCGCAGGCGGCTCCGACGGCTCGGGCGATTCCGCCGTTTCATCAGGCACGAAATATTCGTCGTCGATCGGCGGCTCTTCAACAGGCGCTTCGTTCACAGGGGCGGCGGGCTTGGGCGGGCGTTCGCGCCGTTTCTGCTGATACCGCTCGTAATCGAACGGCGCGACCTCGCGCGAGCCGATAATCACGCCTGTGCCCGCCGTCACATCGGGCGGCAGCTTCTCCTGAACCGCCACTTTGGGCATTGGCTTTGCCTCAGGCGTCGCCGACTGTGACTCGGGCGCGTTCGCAGGCGGGTTCGCCACGCGCAGCTGGATGCGCCCCTCTTCCGAGAGGGTGATGCGCGGTCCCAGCCCGTAATAGCCAATCGCCATAAATAGCAGGAACACAGCGACCCCAGCGCCGACCGTCTTCAGGAACCGCTTCACCGAAAACCCATCGTCCTCACGACTGCGTAGATCGAGCGGCATAGCAACCTCCACAAAATTATAGCATGGGCGCGAACGCTTGCATGGGGCGAATGGCACAAAAGTTGCTATAACCTTTCGTGAGTGCGGTCATAGCATCTTGTCCCTCCCTCTCCAAAGCGCCCCAGGTTGTCCCTCCCCCTGGGGCGCATTTGCGCTTAGCTGCTGGGCGCGGCGCGTGGGCGCAGGCGTTTGGCGGGCGCGCCGCTCTCGTCGGCGGCTTCGGGCGTGGCAGGCGGCGGCTCGACAGGCGCAGGCTCCAGCGTCTGCGCAGGCTGGTCGCCGTCCTCATCGCGCATCAGCGCCAGAAACTCCTCGCGACTGAGGTTCTCGCGTTCCAGCAGCGCCTGCACCACGCGATCCATCGTGTCGCGGTGGCGCGTGAGAATCTCGCGGGCGCGCTGGTAGCACTCCTCGATAATGCGGCGCACCTCCTGGTCGATTTCGTAGGCGACCTGCTCGCTGTAGTTGCGGTCTTCCATGATGTCGCGTCCCAGGAACGGGTTGCCGTGCCGCCTGCCGAAGGTGAGCGGTCCGAGCTTCTCGCTCATGCCGTACTCGGTGACCATCGCGCGGGCGATTTCGGTGGCGCGTTTGAGGTCGTCGTGTGCGCCTGTGCCCACCTCGCCGAACACCAGCTCCTCTGCGACGCGCCCGCCCAGCATCGTGGTGATGCGATCCAGCAGCGACTGGCGCGTGTAGAGGTAGCGGTCGCGTTCAGGCATCTGGATGGTGTAGCCCAGCGCCATCCCGCGCGGCAGAATCGAGATTTTATGTACAGGCTCCGCTTCGGGCAGCAGCTCGCCGACAATCGCGTGCCCGACTTCGTGGTAGGCGATGACCTCGCGCTCGCGCTTGTCCACCACGCGGTTGCGCCGCTGGGGACCGGCAATCACGCGGTCGACGGCTTCTTCGAACTCGTCCATCGTGATGCGCGTTTTGTTGCGGCGGGCGGCAATCAGCGCGGCTTCGTTCACCAGGTTCGCCAGATCCGCGCCGGTGAAGCCCGGCGTGCGCTTGGCAAGCACCTCCAGATCCACATCGGGCGCAAGCGGTTTGCCCTTCGTGTGAACCTCCAGAATCTTTTTGCGCCCGTCCACATCGGGCGGGTCCACCACGATATGGCGGTCAAATCGTCCCGGACGCAGCAACGCAGGGTCGAGAATATCGGCGCGGTTGGTGGCGGCGATAACGATAATCCCCAGATTCGGGTCGAAGCCGTCCATCTCCACCAGCAGCTGGTTGAGCGTCTGCTCGCGCTCGTCGTGTCCGCCGCCCAGCCCTGTGCCCCGCTGGCGTCCGACGGCGTCGATTTCGTCGATAAAGATAAGCGCGGGGCGGTTCGCTTTGGCGGTTTCGAACAGGTCGCGCACGCGCGCCGCGCCGACGCCCACGAACATCTCCACGAAATCGGAGCCGCTGATATGGAAAAACGGCACGCCCGCCTCGCCTGCGACGGCGCGCGCCAGCAGCGTCTTGCCGCAGCCCGGCGGTCCCAGCAGCAGCACGCCTTTGGGAATCTTCGCGCCGAGCTTCTGGTACTTCTGGGTGTTTTTGAGGTAGTCGACGACCTCCGCGAGTTCCTGCTTCGCCTCTTCCACGCCCGCGACATCGTCGAAGGTCACGCGCGGGATGTTCTCGTTGTAGCGGCGGGCGCGCGCCTTGCCGAACGAGAACGCCTGATTGTTGCCTGCCTGCGCCGAGCGCATCAGCAAGAACCAGAACAGTCCGCCAATCAGCAGAATCACCAGAAACATCCCCAGCATCTGGCTGAGGTAGTCGGGCACGCGGCTATCTTCGGTGAACTTGAGGTTGATGCCCGCTTCGGTCATTCGCTTGTAGAGCGAGTCGCGGGCGGAGCCTTCGGGCGGCAGCGCGGCGTGGAACGGCGTCCCATCCCGCAGCGTGCCCACCAGTCGATTGCCCTGCACGGTGGCTTCCGAAATCGTGCGCTGATCGACCGCGTTCACGAGGGCTGTGTAGGTCAGCTCCCGTGCGCCCATCGGCTGCAGTTGACGCAGGTATTGCATCAGGAGCAGCAGTACCAGCACAAACCCCACGACGGTCAAAAAAGTGCGTGCGTTCTTACTCAATAGTCGCCTCCTGCAATACTACCCGTTAGTATAGACGATTCTCGGCGTTTGCAGGCAGATACGCGAGAGCCTTGCAAACGATTCTGTGCATGAGTATACCCCGAAACGCCCCGAAAGGTTCCTGAATTATTCGCGTCCGACGGGCTGGAGGATGGGTTGCACTTTGAGCAGCGCCGCCACGACGCGCGGGTCGAACTGCGCGCCTGCGCCCTGTTGAATCTGCGCGAGGGCGTCCTGTTCCGAGAGCGCGGGGCGGTAGGGGGTCTCGGTGCGCATGCCGTCGAACGCCTCCGCGACAGCTAACACCCGCGCGGGCAGGGGGATTTGCTCGCCGCGCCAGCCGTGGGGGTAGCCCGACCCGTCCCAGCGTTCGTGATGGCACTCAATCCAGAGCGCGAGTTCGCGGAATCGATGGATTCGGCTCACCAGCTGCACGCTCAAGCGGGGATGCTCCTGAATCTGGGCGCGTTGGTCGGGGCTGAGGGGCGCGACAGTGAGCAGCTCGTTGGGCAGTCCCAGCATGCCGATGTCGTGCAGGGCGGCGGCGAGTCGCAAGCCGCGCAGAGTCGCTTTACTCAAGCCCAGCTCGCAGCCAATCGCGACTGCGTAAGAGGCGACGCGCTCGCTATGCCCCGTAAGGTGCGGGTGCGCCATCTCCAGCGCGCGTACCAGCGCCCGCGCCACATCGTTCTCCATCCGTGTCAGCTGGTCGCGTGTCAAACCGACCTCCCTGTGAGCAGGAAGTATACCCTACAGGGATGCTTTTTCGCCGCGGGGCAGCGGCGCGTACTGCGTTTCGTGGCACAGTTCGCGTCGCGTGTCGCCGTTCTGTGTGCAGATTCGCCACAGGCGCACGCGCATGCCTGAGCGTCCGGGTTGCTTGCGAAAGCCTGCCACAACAGGCGCGGGCGCGTGGGCGACAATCTCCGTTTCCAGCGTGCAGACGCGCCGATGCGGGCGTACCTGCGGGGGCGATGCGCCCGCGCTGAGCCGACACACCAGCGTGTCCCCGCGCACGAAGCACTCGATACGGCACGGGAACGGGTAGGGGTTGCGCAGTTTCAGGTCGGCGATGCCCTGCGCGACGGCGGCGTCTCGCCCGGGCGCGATGTAGCTGGGCGCAATCGTGTGCGGGTGGCGTTCAATCACCTCCAGCCCTGCCAGCAGCGCGGCGTTGTAGAGCGTGGTGGCGGTCTGGCACACGCCGCCGCCCCATGCGGGTACCAGCACGCCGCCATAGCTCACCGGCGCACGCACATAGCCCTCCGAGCGCACCCACTGCCCTATCGCCTGATTGAGCGACCAGGTCGCGCCGGGAGCGAGCGTCGCGCCGTGAATGCGCCGTGCGGCGAGCGTGGCGTTGTGGCGTTGCCCCTGCGTGCGTCCCTCCAGCGCAGTCGCAAACTCCACCAGCGGCGTCCACTGCCTCGAATGCGTCGGCGCGCCCGACGACTGACACCCACTCACACACGCCGCTGCCAGCCCCAGCCATACGATACTTCCGCGCACAGCATCGAATTAGACGCGCGCGTGGGGGTTCCTGCTATGTGCCTGTGCGCTAAGTTTGCAACATTTGCGCGAATCGCCGTCTGTATGGAGTGCGGAAGCGGAGCTTCCGCGTTCGCTGAAGCTCCCGCTTCAGCACTCCAAAGGACGCGCCTCGCGCACGCATAGGCAGAGCGGCTGCTGAAAACTTACTGCAACGATACTTATGCGGCTTCGGGCTGGTAGACGCACACCTGATTGCGCCCGTTGCGCTTAGCGCGGTAGAGCGCGGCGTCCGCCTCGTAGACCAGCGTCGCAGGCGGCGACCCATGCCGATAAGTCGCCACGCCCAGACTCGCCGAGATGGAAGCATGGGGGTTCTCAATGGCGCGTATTTGCTGGCGCAAGCGTTCGGCGACCTGAATCGCCTGCGCCAGGGTCGTGTTCGGCAAGAGCAGGGCGAACTCCTCGCCGCCGTAGCGCGCCGCCACATCGTAGATGCGCGCCGACTCGCGCAACACCTGCGCCGCCTGACGCAGCAACTCGTCCCCAGCGGGGTGTCCGAAAGTGTCATTGAACTGTTTGAAATGATCCAGGTCGAGCATGATGAGCGCCAGGGGCTGCTGGAATCGTTCCGCCATCTGCACCGCGCTGTGGAGCGCTTCCTGAAACGCGCGATGGTTTTTCAAGCCTGTGAGTCCGTCCGTGACGGCAGCCTGCGCCAGCGCACGATTCGCCTCTGTCAGCTCGGCGTTCAGCGTCGCCAGCTCCTGATGCGCCTGCTGCAGCTGTTGGTACAGTTGCTCCAGCTCCTCCTTTTGCGCCAGGATTTCCTCATGCTGCTGTTCCTGCGTTTCGAATGCTGTTTGCAACTGTTGCGCCATCTGATTGAAGGCGCGCGCGAGGTAGCCGAACTCGTCGCGCGCGGCGTAGGCGACCCGCGCATTCCAGTCGCCTGAAGCCAGCCGCTGAATCACGACCGCGAACCGTCGCAAATGGCTCTGCAACAGCAGCACCATCGTCAGGCTGGCAATCAGCGCGAGCGCGCCGCCGAAGATGAGGAGATGTTGCCTGGCGAGGCGCAATGCGTCCACAAGCCACGATTGCTCCACGCGAGGCGGCTCAACCTCCAGCGCGGCAACAGGTCGCCCTGCGCTATCGAAGAGTAGTTGGGACGCCTCTATGCCGCCCCCTCCATGCGCCTGTTCCCCCGCGCGCGCCTCGTCGATTCCGACGGTTCGCACCTGCAGCGCGCCGGTATGCCCTGCCGACTCGCGCACACGCTGCAGGAACTGCGCATCGACTGCCCTGCCGAGAATCAGCACGCCTGCAGGGGGGCGACTCCAGTCCTCGTCGACGATGGGCGCGGCGGCGACGACATAAATCGCGTCGCCATGCCGCCACAGCCCCGCGTCGCCCACGCCGCGCAGCGCCCGCTGAAACGGCGCGGTCTGACGCAGCCACGCCATATCGCCCCCACTGTGCGCTGCCAACGCCCCCCTCGCGTCTGTGATTGCCACGAAGTCGTAGTAGAAATGTTGCGGGAGCCAGTCCACGATGTTGTCGTGCAACCACGCGAGATCGCGCCTTTGAACAGCCTCATAAGCATCGTTCCAGACCGTATAATCTTCCAGTTGGCGCAGCGTGGTTGCCATCTGGCGGTCCAGTGCGCTGACCGCGGCGACAAGTCGCTGGCGCTGCACCAGTTGCTGATGCGCCGCGAGCGATTGCCGCAGAAGGAGATAGCCCATGCCAAGCAGCGGCGTCATCAGCGCCAGCATCACGCCAATCAGAATCCACAGGAAGCGCACGCCTATCGGTAGACGCGCCCAACCCTCGCGCAGCTTCCACAGGAGAAACTGCGCCCACAATCGCCCTCGCCAGAGCCGCCCTGTGCGCACGGGGAATTTATGCCATATCCGAGCCTGCGCTTCACACGGGTATAATTCACGCGCATGTTCCAGCTGAGTGCAGCCTTCGAACCGCGCGGCGACCAGCCCCAGGCAATCGCGAAACTGGTCGAGGGTCTCCAGCGCGGATACGAGTTCCAAACGCTTTTGGGGGCGACGGGCACGGGCAAGACCTTCACGATGGCGTCGGTGATTGCCGCCGTGCAGCGTCCCGCGCTGGTGATTGCGCACAACAAGACGCTGGCGGCGCAACTGTGTCAGGAGTTCCGCGCGTTTTTCCCCGACAACGCCGTGCATTTTTTCATCAGCTACTACGACTACTACCAGCCCGAAGCCTATGTGCCCCAGTCGGACACCTACATCGAAAAGACCGCCTCCATCAACGACGAGATTGACCGCCTGCGCCATGCGGCGACGCAAGCCGTGCTGGAGCGGCGCGATGTGATTGTGGTCGCCAGCGTCTCCAGCATCTACGGACTGGGGTCGCCTCAGGAGTACCTGCGCAGCATCGTCACCGTACGGCGCGGCGACCGCCTCGACCCGCGCGAACTGGCAATGCGTCTCGTGGAGTTGCAGTATGTGCGTTCTGACATGGTGCTGGGGCGCGGCACGTTCCGCATTCGCGGCGATGTGATCGATGTGCAGCCCGCCGATGAGGAGTATATCACGCGCATCGAGCTGTTCGGCGACGAGGTGGAGCGCATCACCGAGTACGACCCCCTCAAAGGCGAGACGCTGGGCGAGCTGGAGCGGGCGACCTTCTTCCCTGCGACGCATTATGTGACGCCCTGGGATCGGATGGACGCCATCACCGCCCAGATTCGCGAGGAGCTGGAGGCGCAGGTCGCCTACTTCGAGTCGCAGGGACGCCTGATTGAGGCGCAGCGCATCCGCCAGCGCGTCGAGATGGATCTGGAGATGATGCGCGAGCTGGGCTACTGCAACGGCATCGAGAACTACTCGCGCTATTTTGACGGGCGCCACCCCGGCGAGCCGCCCTACACCCTGCTGGACTACTTCCCCGAAGACTACCTGCTGTTCATCGACGAGTCGCACCAGACCATCCCGCAGATTCGGGCGATGTATAACGGCGACCTGCAGCGCAAGCGCACGCTGGTGGAACACGGATTCCGCCTGCCCTCTGCGCTGGACAACCGTCCGCTGCGCTTCGAGGAGTTTTTGCAGCGCGTGGGACAGGTGATTTTCGTGTCGGCGACGCCCGGACCGTTCGAACGGCAGGCGAGCCAGCAGATTGTGGAGCAAATCATCCGCCCGACGGGGCTGCTCGACCCTGAAGTGATTGTGCGCCCGACGCAGGGGCAGGTGGACGACCTCATCGCCGAAATCCGCCAGCGCATCGACCGCAACGAGCGCGCGCTGGTGACGACCCTCACCAAAAAGATGGCGGAAGATCTCACCAGCTACCTGCAGGAGCTGGGCATCCGCGTGCAGTACCTCCATTCGGATGTGCAGTCGCTGGAGCGGGCGGAGATTCTGCGCGAGCTGCGCCTGGGCGCTTACGATGTGGTGGTCGGGGTGAACCTGCTGCGCGAGGGGCTGGATTTGCCTGAAGTGTCGCTGGTGGCGATTCTGGACGCTGACAAGGAGGGCTTCCTGCGTTCGGAGACCTCGCTGATTCAGACCATCGGGCGCGCCGCCCGCAACAAGTTCGGACAGGTGATCCTGTACGCCGACCGCATCACGGGCTCCATGCAACGCGCCATCGACGAGACTAACCGCCGCCGTCAAATCCAGATGGCGTACAACGAGGCGCACGGCATCACGCCCGAAACGGTGCGCAAAGAGGTGCGCGAGACGGTGCGCGCCTACAAAGTCGCCGAAGAGCGCGCCGCCTACCAGATTGTGGACACCGACCGCGTGGCGTTCGAAGACCTGCCGCTGGTGATTGACCGCCTCGAACAGGAGATGCGTCAGGCGGCGAAAGCGCTGGAGTTCGAGCGCGCCGCCCTCCTGCGCGACGAAATCCAGCGATTGCGCAGGATTCTGGAGACCAGCGCCGTATAGGGGCTAAAGAATTGCGCACCGCGCGCCGATAATATCGGATGGTAGTGAGCCGAAGCAGAAAAGGGCAAACCTGTAGCGATGCAGGGGCGCAAAGCCTATGGGTCTGTCGCGCACGCGGCAGATAGCCGGGTTGCCTGCTTCTGGCTTGCTGGAGACCAGCAAGACAGGAGGCAGAACGATGCAAATCTCGCTGAAGGAACTGCAGAAGGTTGCGCAGGCGTATCGTGAGCAGCAGGCGGCGGTCACGCCGCTCGAGCCGGTGCCTGCGCCGTTCGTCGCACCCAGAGCGGAGGACGAGCGACTGGCGCGGGAAATCGCGCGCATGCTGACCCAGACGCCTGACATCCGCGAAGAGCGCGTGCAGGAGGCAAGCCAGCACCTTCACCAGACGACCTCCGCACAGGCAATCGCCGCCGCGATTATGCGTCGCGCCATCGCCGACAAACTCACGCGCTGAGCCATCTCATCCTTAGGGGGAACCCGACCTGCGTCGACTAAACCAATCTGCGGGTCATAGTTCGTAAATCGGCGATGCTTGTTGCCCTCACCCCCAGCCCCTCTCCCGCGCGGCGGGAGAGGGGAGCCGTGCGAGCATTGCCAGACGCTCTCCCCCTCTCCCAACCCGTTGGGAGAGGGGGACAAAGGGGGTGAGGGCAAAACGCGCGCGGCTCTGGCTGTAGACGCACGGCAATTACGAACTCTGACGGCGCATTTGGTATTAAGTGTCTTTGCAGGGAATTTTCAGCGGCTCCCCTGTCCGCGCGTGCGCGTAATTTGGAGTGCGGAAGCGGGAGCTTCAGCCTCGCGGAAGCTCCGCTTCCGCACTCCATAAAGACGGTGCTGCGCGTGTGTCGCAATTCTCGTGCAAAGACACTTAGACAGTCTCTGAGAGCCCGACGCCTCTCGCCTCCCGCCGCAGGGTACACTCTGTGCCATGCGCATCTACACGCGAACGGGGGATACGGGCGAAACGGGGCTGATTGGCGGGGCGCGCGTGCCTAAAGACGACCCGCGCGTAGAGGCTTACGGCACAGTGGACGAGCTGAACGCCGTGCTGGGCGTGGCGCGCGGCTACCTGCAGGACTATCCCGACCTGGACGCCCTGCTGGAGCGGTTCCAGAACGAGCTGTTCGACATCGGCGCGGAGCTGGCGTCGCCTCCCGAACGCGCCGCCCAGTTCCAGAGCATCGAGGCGTCGCACATCACGGCGATGGAAGATGCGATTGACCGCTTCGAGGAGGCGTTGCCCCCCCTGCGTCAGTTCATCCTGCCCGGCGGTACACACGCGGCGGCGTACCTGCACCTGGCGCGCACCGTGTGCCGACGCGCCGAGCGGCAGGTGGTGCGCCTGAGCCATACCAGCACCGTCAACGCCGCGATTATCCAGTACCTGAACCGCCTGAGCGACCTGCTGTTTGTGATGGCGCGAGTCGCCAATCACCGCGCGGGCGTGGAAGATGTCAAGTGGGGCGACCCGGGCTGGCGACGCAAACGCGCCCAGGCGCAGGAGGAGACGCCATGAACGCCACCTACGCGCAGGTCGCCGAGTATGCGGGGTGGCTGAATCTCACCGACGCGGGGCTGATTCGCGTGGTGGGCGCCGACCGCCTGCGCTTCCTGCAGGGGCAGACGACGAACGACCTGCGCCATCTGCGCGAGGGAACGGGCGTCTACACAGCATTCTGCACCCCGACGGGGCAGCTACTGTCGGACGGCTATGTGCTGGAGGCGGAAGACGGCTACCTGCTGGTACTGCCTGCCGAAACATGGGGCGAGATTACGGCGCGCCTGAGCGAGGCAATTATTCTGGACGATGTGGCGCTGATGCCCCTGCAGGAGGCGCAGGGACTGCTGAGCGTGCAAGGGGACGCGGCGGATGAGCTGCTGGAAGAGATTGGGTTGGACGCGCCGCCGCGCGCGCCGCTTGCCCATCACACGCGCCTCTGGCAGAAAGCGGAGATTCGCCTCGTGCGCAACGACCGCACGGGCTTCGGCGGCGTGGACCTGATTGTGCCCTATGCGGTGATGGAGGAGCTGCAGACCGCGCTGGTCGCCGCCGCGTGTTTGCCCATCGACGACGCGCTGGCGACGGTACTGCGCTACGAGGCGGGCATTCCGCAGGCGGGCGTGGACTGGGGCGCGCGCACCCTCGCCGCCGAGATGGGCGAGCCGTTCGTACACACGCACATCAGCTACACCAAAGGCTGCTATGTCGGGCAGGAGGTACTGATGCGCATTCACGCGCGCGGGCACACCAACCGCACATGGGTTCCGCTGCAGGTCGCAGGCGACGCCGTGCCCGCGCAGGGAACCGCCATTCACGCCTCTGACCGCGCGGAGGTCGGCTGGATTACAGGCGCGGTGCGCGCGCCCGCGCTGGGCGATGCGATTCTCGCATGGGGCTTCGTGCGCAACGACTATACCGCACCCGACACGCGCCTGCAACTCGCGACCGAGCCGCACGCGCAGGCAACCGTGCTGCCGCACGCGCCGCGACCCGCCGCACGCTAACGACGCCCCCGCCATCAGGTACAATCCTTTCATATGCGGACTCGGAGCGTATCGGGCAAGATTCACTGGGTCTTTATTCTGTTCATCGCGCTGCTGGCGGTCTTCGTGGTTGTGGCGCTTGCGCCTGTGGTGAGCGAGATGCGCCGCCCACCCTACGAGGTGAAAGCCATGCAGTTTATGGAGCTGATTCGCCAGAATCAGTTCCCCGAAGCGGCGAAGCTGCTGGACATGGAGTCGGTTCCCGAAGCGAAGCGCGACCCCAAAAAGGTGCTGGAAGAGCGCATGCCTGTCTGGGGCGTGATTGAGCGCGTGACGCTGGTCGACACGATACAGAACCCCGCGGACCTGAAGCACCCGAACGCCAGCGAGGGCGTGCGCGTGGACATGCATCTGCAGTGCTACCTCGCGCAGGGGAGCGCGTTTATCTACCTGGTGCCCAAAAACGGCGACTGGGTGATTGTGGACTACACCCTGCAGTGAGCGCTACACGGGCGTTTCGGCGGGCGTCGCCTGTTCCGACTCTTCGGTCAGGCGCAAGAAGACCTCTTCCAGCGTGCTGCCGTCCATCTCGGCGCGTTGCTGGAGTTCGTTGAGCGTGCCCTCCGCGAGCAGGCGTCCCCTGTGCATGATAATCACACGGTCGCACAGTCGCTCGGCGGTGTCGAGCTGGTGCGTGCTGACCAGAATCGCGCAGCCCTCATCGCGCAGGCGTTGCAGCTCCGCCTTGAAGGTGTATTGCCCGCGCGGGTCGATGCCCATCAGCGGCTCGTCGCACAGGAACACCTTCGCGTCATGTACCAGCGCGCACACCACCGCGAGCTTCTGCTTCATGCCCTTGGAGAGCGTGCCTGCGAGCGCGTTCGCCTTGTCGGCGAGTTCGTAGCGCTGCAGGAGTTCGTCCGCGCGCTGTTCGTAGAGGGGGAGCGTGTTGTAGCACATCGCGACGAGGCGCATATGCTCGCGCACGGTCAGCAGCTCGTAGGGGTTCGGCAGTTCTGGGATGAACGCCAGCAGCTGCTTCGCCTGCTGTTCGTGCGTGGCGAGGTTGTAGTCGCCAATCTGGATGCGCCCTGCGTCGGGCTTGAGGATGCCCGTGATACAGCGCAGGGTGGTGGTTTTCCCTGCGCCGTTGGGTCCCAGCAGTCCGACAATCTCGCCCGCCTCCACGCGAAAGCTCACGCCGTCCACCGCGCGGAAGCCCTTGAACGATTTGACCAGGTTCTCGACGACCAGCATCTCAGTTTTTCGGCTTGCGGAAGATGGCGTCGTTAATAGCGACATTATGGCGCACGCGCTCGGTCTTCATCACCGCCTCGATTCCCGCGGTGGACTGGCGCGTGGTGAACGGATACATCACCCCATCGATGCGGCGATAGTCCTCAAGGAAGGTCGCGATATTCAGCTTGCCCTGGGGCGTGGCGGCTTCCATGTCCATGCGCAGGGGCAGATAGCGCTGCGCGTCGATGTAGACCTTGATGGGCATCCCCGCCGTCGTTTGCGCGGTAATCACGAAGGCGTTGCGGTTGCCGACCTTCTCCTGCCCAACGAGCTTGGGATTGCGCAGGGTTTTGCGCAGGTCGTTGCTTGCGCCCATCTGCGCGCTCTGACGCATCTGCGCCAGCTCCGCGCCCTGTAGCTCACGCAGTCCCGTCATCGGGTTCTTCTCCCAGCCGACCTTGCCGTCATACCCCTGTTGCACCTCCCCAAGCCCCTGAATGGTCACACGGATGAGAGTCTTGTTCGGCGACTTGTAGAAGGCTTCGTAGCGTCCCTGCATCCCCTGCGCAGGGTAGCTGATTGTGCCCGACATTTGCACCGTGCGGATTTTCGCGGCTTGCGCCAGTCCCATCGCCTGCGCCATCCGCGCCAGCACCTGCTGGGCGTTCTGCGGGCGCGCTTGCTGGGCGATGGGCTGTAGCACGGTCAGACAGACGACCCCAAGCACAACAATCCCACATCGAAGCGTTTTCGTCATAACATCCCTCACAGCCGAAAGTATACCTCAGCGGTCGGTTCCCAAACCGAGCTGGCTTTCGGCGGGGCGTTCGTTTTGGATTGCCCAGATAATCCAGTTGCGCGTGTTGCCCGCAAACGCCACATTGGGCGGATAGGAGTCGCTGCCGCCCGCGTCCAGAAACAGCCCCAGCGCGAAGCCGCGCTCACGCAGGGTTCCCTTGCCGATGGCGTTCGCCCTGCCGAAGTTGGCGTCGTTGCTGCGCGCCTGATAGAGATCGTCGCCGGCGAGGTCGACGAAGATTCCGATTCCGTTCGCGTTCGCGCCGCCGAGCGCGAGGCTGGGCGCGTTGTATTCGTCGTTGCCCTCGTAATCGATAAAGTACCCGATGGAGAAATCATGCCCCGCGCCGATAGCCATATTCATCGCGGCGAGCGTGCGGTCGTTGCCCAGTCGGTCTTCGAGGTAGCCAACGGCGAAGTGCGCCGCCGCGCCCTGCACATACCAGACGCCGTCGCGCACATCGTCGCCCTGCAGGTCGATGAGCATCCCGACGCCGCCCCAGTAGCCGACGCCCTGTCCGAACACGCCACATCGGTAGCGGTCGTTGCCCTGCACATCAATCAGAACGCCGACGCCGCCTGCCCACGAGCGTCCATCGCTGTAGTCGGCGCGCCTGCCGTAGCCTGCGCCCTGCGCCATGCTCACATTCCGCTCGGCGGTCTGCGGCGAGGGGAACTCGATCGGCGTCGGGTGCGCCGTATAGGTATCGTCGCCGAGCGCGTCGAGCAGCATGCCGAACCCTTTGACCGCGCCGAATCCCTGTCCCTCGTAGAAGCAGGCGTACTGGTCGCGTCCTTCGCGTTCGATAAGCGCGCCGACGCCCGCCAGCGCCGCGCCCTGTACGAAGGCGTAGCCGTCGTAGGCGTCGTTGCCCTGCAGGTCGATGAGCATCCCGACGCCGAATCGCGCCGCGCCCAGTCCTGCAGCTTGTGTGCGGTACAGGTCGTCGCCGGCGAGGTCTGCCAGCAGCGCGTAGCCCAGCGCCGCCCCGCCAAACGCCAGTCCTGCCCTGCCGCCGCGCCCCTCACGCTCCGCCAGCGACCTGGCGAGCGTCTCGGCGTCGTCGAGGTAGCGGTCGTCGCCCGCCAGATCCATCAGGAACGCGACCGCGTTTTCCAGCGAGGCGGTCGCCGCGCCGCCGTAGTAAGTGTCGTCGCCGCCCGTGTCCATCAGCAGCAGGTACGGCTGGCGCGGATGCGTGTCGTTCCCGCCGCCGCACAGCCGTATAACGCCCCACGGCGTCTCAATCGTTGCCTCGAATCGTTTGCCCAGCGCGTCTTTCGTCGCGGCGTCGGCTTTCTGAAACGCCTCCACCACGCGCTGCACGGCGAGGGCGCAGTCGTGTCCGCCTGCCAGCAGGCGGGGCAGGTCTACCTTTTCCAGTGCGCGCTCCATCAGCAGTAGCTCTGGGCTGGGGTCCGAGCCGTCCAGCGCGCCTTCGAAGGCTTTGATGGGCAGCGTCAGCAGCTGGAACAGCGCGGCGCGTTCGTCGGGGGTCAGCCCGTGCAGGGCGGCGTCGCGCCAGCGTCGCGCGTCGAGGGCGGTGTAAATCAGGAACGCCGCCTCGCGCTGCACGAGTTCGGGCGTCTCGCGCTGGGCGCGTTGCACCTGCTGGCGCACGGCGGCGGGCAGGGGCTTTTGCGCCGCTTCGTACAGCGCGGCAATGGCGTTCTCCAGCGCGTTTGGGGCGTTCGCCCGCTCCCGTGCCGACTGCAGCGGGTCGCCCACCAGCGTGCGTCGCACCGAGACGCCAATCGCGCTCGCGCCCGACTCCACCGCCGACACAGGACGCCCCACCGCCCCCACCAGACTGCCGCGCAGCCGCTCGGCGTAGTACGGCAGGCGCAACGGGTCGCGCAACAACATCTCGAACAGCGGCGTCGCATACTGCGAGCGGAAAAAGTAATCGAACAGGCGCGGGTCGAAGCGCGCCTCCTGCGGGCTGAGGTTCGCCTGCGCGAGCGTCTCGCGAAAGAGCGCGTCGGTGTTGAGCTGCCCGAACGCGCACGCCATGAAGCACAAGCCACACCACGCGAGGCGCACACGCATAGCCCCTTCAGTTCACGCCCCGTCGCCATCTTCCTGCATGGGCGTTTCAGGGTACAATTTAAATGCCTTTGCTCTAAGATTGCAGCATGCACGCGAGGCGCTGTTTGTATGGAGTGCGGAAGCGGAGCTTCCGCATGAGGCTGAAGCTCCCGCTTCAGCACTCCAAAAGATGCGCATGCGCGGATAGAGGCGCTGTTGAAAATTTACTGCAACGGCACTGAGCAAATACTCTGGAGGCGTCGAGGATGGCAATGACGCGCATCGATGAGGAACAGCTTCTGAGGCGCATCACGACAGACCCCGCGATTTTCGGCGGCAAGCCCATTATTCGGGGGCGGCGGTTAGCGGTCGAGCATGTGCTGGCGATGCTGGCGCTCGGCGACACGCCCGAAACAATCCTGCAGGGCTACCCCTGGCTGGAGATGGACGATATTCGCGCGTGTCTGGTGTATGCGCGTCGCCTCGTAGGACGCGAGCGCGTCGAGCCGCTCACGGTGGAGTCCAGCAGTGAAGGTACTCCTTGATACATGTGTCTGGGGTGGCGCCAAGGGGTTTCTTCTCAACGAAGGATACGATGTGGTGTGGGTCGGCGACTGGGATACGGACCCAGGCGACGAGGCGATATTAGACTATGCGTTCCGCGAGAGGAGAGTTCTTATCACCCTGGACAAGGATTTTGGCGAATGGGCAATTGTCTATCGCCGTCCACACTGCGGCATCATACGGCTGGTTGGATTTCGCGCGCAGGAACAGGGGCGCGTGTGTAGCCACATCCTGAAAACTTACCCGCTGGAGCTGGCTCAGGGCGCGCTGATTACCGTAGAGCCAGACAGAGTTCGGATTCGCCACCCAGAGCAATAAAAGATGCGTTGACCCGCCCGCAAACACATATGCTACAGGTTCACGCCCTCTCGCCATCTTCCTGCATGGGCGTTTCAGGTACAATACACCCTGTGCAAGGAGGAAACTTATCATGCGCTTGAACACACGCATCGCAAACGCCTGGATACTCCCTGCGCTGGCGCTGCTGCTGTGCGCCTGCCAGTCCCAACCCGTTGAACAGGCACAGTCCAGCGAAACCGCGCTCACGCAGGAGAACCCCATGCAACCCGCACAGACTCCATCCCAGCCACAGGAGAAACCGATGCCACCCGAACAGACCACACCCCAGGCGCAGGTCGCCTATGTGAAGATGACCATCGAGGGCAAGGGCGACCTCGTGATTGAGTTAGACCTCAAGGAAGCGCCCAAAACCAGCGAGAACTTTTTGAACCTCGTCAAAGAGGGCTTCTACAACGGCATTCGCTTCCACCGCGTCGTGCCGAAGTTCGTGATTCAGGCGGGCGACCCGCAATCGAAGACGCTGCCGATGGGACACCCGCAGCTCGGCACGGGCGGTTCGGGCAAGAACATCAAGTTCGAGCCGAATAACTTGAAACACAAACGCGGCGCGATTGGCATGGCGCGCGCTCAGAACCCTGACAGCGCCAGCAGCCAGTTCTACATCTGCCTCGAAGACCTGCCCCAGCTGGACGGCAACTATGTCATCTTCGGCAAGGTCGTGGAGGGCATCGAGATGATCGATCAGGTGCGCATCGGCGACACGATTCAGAAAGCCATCGTGCTGGAGAAATGGGCGCCCAAACAGAAAGACGCGCCAAAACCCGACGGTGAGAAGTAGCCTATGATCGAAGACGCGCTTGCGACGGAAGTGATTCTGGAAGCGGAGGCGATTCTGGAGGCGTCCGAGCAACCCGTGCAGGAACGCCTCCAGCGCCTCATGCAGCACCTGCACGACCGCCTGCCCCATTTCCACTGGGTGGGCGTCTACTGGCTCAAGGGCAACGAGCTGGTGCTGGGACCGTATGTGGGACCGCCGACGGAGCATGTGCGCATCCCTGTCGGGCGCGGCGTGTGCGGCACTGCCGTCGCCGAGAACATGAACCAGATTATCGAGGATGTGCGCGCGCTGGACAACTACCTCGCCTGCAATCTGGAGACGCGCTCCGAGATTGTGGTGCTGATTCGCCACCCCGAAACGGGCAAGATTCTGGGGCAAATCGATGTGGATGGCACAGAGGTGGGCGCGTTCGACGAATCGGACGAGGCGCTGCTGGAAGTGGTCGGCGAGCGCATCGCGCGGCTGATCCTCGCGCAGACCCCTTGACAAAATCCCCTCAGATGGGGTATACACCTGTATAGCATGGCGTTCAATGTGCGGCGGTACCTGATTCGCGTGCGCGGGGGGCAGCAGTACCTGCCCGTCTCGGCGCGGCTGGTCTGGTTCCGCGATGAGCATCCCGACTGGAGCATCGAGACGCATCCGTTGCATCTGGACATCGAGGGCGGGTGCGTGGTCTATCAGGCGGTGGTGAAGGACGCGAGCGGGCGCGTGATTGCGACGGCGAGCAAGATGGAGACTCGCGACGACTTCGCCGATTTCGTCGAGAAGGCGGAGACAGGGGCGGTGGGGCGCGCGCTGGCGATGTGCGGCTACGGCACGCAGTTTGCGCCTGAACTCAGCGAGGGCGACCTCGAATCGGGGCGCATCGCCTTCGCCGACACGCCGCAGCCCATCCGCGGCGAAGAGGAGGAGGCAGCCGCGCGCACTTCTGAGCCGCCCGCTGAAGCGATGGTCTGCGCCGATTGTGGACGCCCGCTGCGCAAGCCGCAGTACGACCTGAGCATGACGAAGTTCCACCGCCCGCTGTGCCCCAACTGCCAGCGTCGCGCCGCCGCCTCCCCATGAGCGCGCAACGCCTCGATCGCTACCTCAGCGCGCGACACCCCGACATCAGCCGCGCCCGCTGGCAAGAGTGGATTGAGGCGGGTCAGGTGCGCGTGAACGGACAGCCTGTCGCCAAGCCCGCCCATCGCCTGCGCCCGGGCGACACGGTGGACTACACGCTGCCGCCCGACCGCCCGCCCGATTACGACCTCACGCCCGAAGCCATTCCCGTGCCCATCGTCTACGAGGACGACCACCTGCTGGTGGTGGACAAGCCGCGCGGGTTGACCGTCCATCCTGCGCCCGGACACCCGCACGGCACGCTGGTCAACGCCCTGCTGGCGCACAGCCCCACACTCGCGCAGGGAAGCGCCGGGTTCCGCCCCGGCATTGTGCATCGGCTCGACAGAGACACGACAGGGCTGCTGGTGGTCGCCAAAACGGATCTGGCGCACGCGCGGCTGAGCCGTGCGCTCCAGCGCCATGCCATCGAGCGCGTCTACCTTGCGCTGGTATGGGGCGTTCCCCGCACGGCGCGCTTCTCGGTAGACCTGCCGATTGGACGCCACCCCGTCCATCGCAAAAAGATGGCGGCGCTGGACGCGGCGGCGATCGCGGCAGGCAAAGCGCGCCCCGCCCGCACGCACTTCACGCTTCAGGAGGCGTTCCGCGAGTGCGCCTTGCTCTCGGCGCGGCTGGAGACGGGACGCACGCATCAGGTGCGCGTGCATGCCAGCGCGGTCGGGCATCCTGTCGTGGGCGACCCGCTCTACGGCGGCGTGCGCCAGCCCCCGCGCCACTGGTCGCCCGCGCTCGCCGAGGCGCTCGCCCACCTGCAGGGGCAACTGCTCCACGCCGCGACGCTCGCGTTTGAACATCCCATCACGGGCGCGCCCATGCAGTTCACCGCGCCCCTGCCCGACGACTTCCAGCACTTCCTGCACCTGCTGCGCACAGCGGTATAATTCGCGCGATGATACTGGACATCAGTGTGCCGCTGCGCCAGCCGATGCCGACCTATCCGGGCGACGCGCCGTTCGAGCTGATTCCCGTCGTGCGCATGGCGGACGGGGGCGTGTGCAACGGCTCGCGGCTGATGCTCGGAACCCATTCAGGCACGCATATCGACGCCCCGTGGCACTTCAACGATTCGGGCAAGCGCATTCACGAGATTCCGCTGGCGCGGCTGATTGGCGCGTGCTGGGTCGCCGACCTGCGCGGCTATCCGCACATCACCGCCGACGCGCTGGAGAACGCCAGCATCCCGCCGAATATCACGCGCCTGCTGCTCAAAACCGACAACAGCGCGCGCTGGGAGCAGACGCACGAGTTCGACACGGCGCATGTCGCCCTCACGCCCGACGCCGCGGACTGGCTCCTGCGCCACTGCGTGGATGTGGTCGGGGTGGACTATCTCTCCATCGAGCGGTATGGCGCGGCGCCCGAAGTGCATCATAAGCTCTGCGGCGCGGGCAAAATCATCATCGAGGGGCTGAACCTCAGCGCGATTGAGGCGGGCGAATACGAACTGCTCTGCATGCCCCTGCTGATTGAAGGCGCGGACGGCGCGCCCGCGCGAGTCGCCCTGCGCACCCTCCGCTAAAATCTGGCAAATTTAACAGCACCAATTCTCCCAAAACCGAATTATAATAGCCATGCCACCGCACAGGTGGCAGAGCAGACCGCACAGCCTTGTTAACCCAACCTCCCTCTGTGGAGCCTGCAAAGGCTCCACGCTTTTTTTAACGCATGCCCATCCACACGGGCAGCAACGCGAGCGCGACGACCGTCGACGCCACGACGACCGCCGACGCCAGCTCTGGCTCGGTGCGGAACGCGGCGGCGTAGACCGCGCTCGCCATCACGGTGGGCATCGCGCTCTGGAGCAAGAGGGCGTTTGCTGCGAATGGGGGCAGCGCCGCCATGCGCAGCAACCCCAGCATCAGCAGCGGCATGACCAGCGTTTTGAAGCCCACAATCAGCGCGACGGCTTTCCAGCGTGCGCCCAGCGTGCGCCCGTGTAGCATCCCGCCAATCGCCAGCAGCACCAGCGGCGTGGTGGTCTGCCCCAGCCGTTCCAGCGTGAACAGCAGCGGATCGGGCAGGCGCAGTCCTGTGAGCATGAGCGTGTAGCCCAGTGCGGTCGCCCAGAACACAGGCATCTGCGCCAGCCGTCGCAGTCCGTTCGCCCCGTCTGCGACGCCGTTCGACGCGCCTGCACGCGCGAGGAGCCGAGCGCCCACCAGGTGAATCATCACACTGGTGACGCCCATATCGTAGGCGACGGCGGCGGCGACGAGGTTCGGCTCGTGATTATACAGCGCGGCAATCAGCGGCGTGCCCAGGAACCCCGTGTTGCTGATACTGCCCTGCACCATGAGCAGCACGCGCGTCGGCGCGGCAAGCGGCAGCATCGTCCCTATCAGCCACGCCAGTCCCATCCCCAGCCACACAGAGAGCATCGCGACGCCCCACACACCAAACAGCGTCGCCGAGAAGGACGCCTTCGCCAGCGCGCTCAGCACCAGCGCGGGCAACGGCGCAAGCGACACCAGCCGCGCCAGCCACGCCGTCGTCTCCTCCGTCAACACGCCCCCGCGCCGCAGCCCGTAGCCCAGCAGCAACAGGAGCAGGAACATTACCAGATAATGCTCAACCGCGCCCTGCACGCCAACCCCTAAGAGTACCTGATACACCCCCCACACGATGGTAAACGCACGCGCCAATATGGAATAGCCTTCACGAGGTGAAACCAATGAAACGCTGGACAATTGTGTGTTCACTGAGTCTGCTCTGTCTGTCGGGGGCGCTGGCAATCCCCGAAACGGTGGTCTTTATGCCCACCGCGAATCTCAGCTCGCCGCGTTCGGTCTATCTGGCAACGGAACAGTACGGCGTACCGCGCTACTATAGCCAGACGCGCACGCGCTGCCTCTACACCCAGCTGATGCTCACCGAGCGGTTCGACTTCGGCATCGATTTTGTCGGACTGGACAACAACCAGCCCCGCCAGACGCTGGCGAATGCGCGTTTCGTGCTGACGCCCGAATCGAAGCGTTCACCGGGCGTCGCGGTCGGCGCGATGGGCATCACCGAAAACGCGAATCCCACCTTCTATGTGGTGGGCACGCAGACCGTCTCGTTCGGCAGGTTCCATCTGGGCGCGTATCAGCAGGGCAACCGCACGGGCTGGAGCGGCGCGTTCCAGACCTCGCTCCCATTCGGGCTGGACCTCGCGCTGGAGTATTATCGTTTCCCCAGCGGGGACGCCTACACCAGCGTCGGCGCGGGACGCAGCCTGAACGACTATATGTACCTCTACACCTACTACTCGCGCCATAGTCAGACGCGCGACGGCGATTTGTTTGGCGTGTATCTCGCCTTCACGCCGTTTCGGTTGTTCTGAACGCGGCGGCGCGAATATCGCCCGCGCGTTTATCGTTCGTAAGACCACCCTCCGTAAGGTTCCTCCTGCGCCAGTAGGGGGAACCTGCAGGCTTAAAGGGGTAGGTTTTTGAGGAGTGCGCCGTTTGTGGGTGTTTCCACGCTTGCCACGACGCGATTCTGCACGACGACTGAAGCTGCTCTGTTGCAAAGAATGGGGGAGTTAGGGAATAGGACGCGGGAACCGCGTCCGTACAGGCTGGGTAGGGGCGCGATCGCCGCGCCCCACGCGGCGAAGAGAGCGGCGCCAGAAGACAAAACAAGCATCCTTGCAACAGAGCAGGTTCACCTGTCTGGGAATTTCGCCATCCAGTTGCGAGCAGGCTCAGGTATACTTCCCTTGAAATGACCCGAGCGGCGTTTCGGGAGCGGTTGGCGCAGGGCGCGCTGGTCGCCGATGGGGCGCTGGGCACGATGCTTGCCCTGCGCGGGGTTCCCCAGCCCTATGAGCTGGCGAGCCTGACCCATCCCGAGGTGGTGCGCGCCCTGCATCGTGAATACTACGACGCGGGCGCACGACTGATTGAGACCAACACCTATTTTGCGAACCGCATCCGCCTGCTGAACCTGCCCGAGCGCGGCAGCGAGCTGCCCCCCGCCTACAGCCTGCTGGAACAGTTCGGCTCGCCCGATGCGCTGGTACGGCGCATCAACCGCACGGCGGCGCAACTGGCGCGCGAGGCGGTCGGCGCGGACGCGCTTGTGTTCGGCGCGGTCGGACCCGTGGGCAAGCCGCTGGAGCCGATGGGCGAGGTGCGACTTGCCGAAGCGGAACAGGCGTTCGAGGAGCAAATCCGCGCCCTGCTGGAAGGCGGCGTGGACGGGCTGATTTTTGAGACTTTTATTGACCCGCAGGAGCTGGCGCTGGCGATTCGTGTGGCGCGCCGCCTCGCGCCCGATGCGCCCATCATCGCCTCCAAAGGCTTCGTGGAGGACGGCGAGACGCTGATGGACGGGCTGCCCGAACGCTTTGCCGAGCAGCTCCAGTCGCTGGACATCGACGCGGTGGGCGGCAACTGCATCGTGGGTCCGCAGCGGATGCTGGACATCGTGCGGATGATGGCGGGCGCGACGGAGCTGCCTATCAGCGCGATGCCCACCCCAGGCTTGCCCCAGCTGGTGCGCGGGCAGGTGGTGTACGACATCCATCCCGACTATTTCGGCAAGTACGCGGCGCGGCTGGTGGAGGCGGGCGCGACGATTGTCGGCGGCTGCTGCGGCACGACGCCCGACCATACCCGCGCCGTCGCCCAATACGCAGGCACGGCGAAGACCCGACCCCGCGCTGCCGTCGCCGTGCGCACGCGCGAACGCGCCCCAAAAGAGGAACTCCCGACCGCCGAGCCGTCGCGCCTGTCGCAACTGCTGGGCAGGGAGCGCGTGATTACCGTCGAACTCGACCTGCCGCGCGGGCTGAAAATCCAGAAGGTCATCGAGAACGCGCGCCTGCTGAAAGAGAACGGCGTGCATATGATTGACATCTCGGACGGGGCGCGGGCGCGCCTGCGCATGAATGTAATCGCGACCTCGCACATCATCCAGCGCGACGCGGGCATCGAGGTGATGATGCACTTCGCCTGCCGCGACCGCAACCTGCTGGCGATCCAGTCCGACCTGCTGGGCGCGCACGCGCTGGGCATTCGGAATGTGCTGGCAATCACGGGCGACCCCGCGCAGATTGGCGACTACCCGACGGCGACCAGCGTGTTCGATGTGGACGCAGTGGGGCTGGTGCGCATCCTGCGGCGGTTCAACGAAGGGCGCGACCTGGCGGGCAACAGCATCGGCGTGTATGCGAACTTCACGATTGCCGCCGCCTACAACCCCCTCGCGCCCGACCAGGACGCCGAAGACGAACGCCTGTGCCGCAAAATCGACGAGGGCGCGCACCTGATTTACACCCAGCCGCTGTTCGAGATGCCTCTTGTGGAGCGCACGGCGGAGCTGCTGCACAAACTGCGCACGCCGTGGTTTGTGGGCGTGTTGCCCCTGCGCAGCGCGCGCCACGCCGAATTTATGCACAACGAAGTGCCCGGCATCGAGATTCCCGAAGCCATCCTGCGGCGCATGGTGGACGCGCCCGAAGACTCCGCGCTGCAGGTCGGGCTGGAGATTGCGCGGGATTTCGTGCGTCAGGCAGACCCCTACGCGCAGGGAATTTACCTGATGCCCCCCGCAGGCAACGCGCAGATTGCCCTGCAGGTGCTGGAGGCGCTGCCGCCGCGTAAGCAAACGGGGTAGAATCGGAGTATGCCTCCGACGGCGACGCAGACAGCGCAGTGGACACTCGAGGCGTGGCTGCAGGCGGAGCTGGAGCCGCGCTGTGAGCTTATCGACGGGACACTTATACCAATCGCCTACCCAACGCGCCGCCATCTCGGAGACGCTCGCCGTGCAGGAGTTGCGCTGGACGCCTGAGGGGTATGTAATTGGCGCGACGGCAACAGCGGGGCTGCCCTTCCAACCAGAGGCGTTACCCGGATTCGCGATAGACCTGCAGCGCGCGCTGGAGGAGTAGCCGTCAGCACAATCGCGCGAATTTGTGCTTGCCCACGCGCAGCAGTCGCCCGCGCAGTTCGTCCGCAGGGAACACAGCGGTCGGGTCGCTCACGCGCGCGCCATCCAGCTCCACGCCCCCGCCCTGAATTAGCCGACGCGCCTCCGAGTTGCTGGAGGCGTAGCCAATCCCCGCAATCAGCGCGGCGAGCATCACCGTGCCGTCTTCGCGGATGAGCTGCGGCGGGATGGCGACTTCGGGCGCGTCGGTGGGCGCCTGCCGCTGCGAGAAGATGCGCAGGAACTCCTCGTCGGCGTGCGCGGCGGCGTCCGGCGAGTGGTAAATCGCGACAATCTCCCGCGCCAGCCGCCGCTTCACATCGCGTGGGTTGACCCTGCCTTCGCGCCAGTCGCGCTCCAGCGACTGCACCTCCTCCAGCGGCACATCGGTACACAGCACAAAGTAGTGCGTCATCAGTTCATCAGGCAGGCTCATCACCTTGCCGAACATCTGGTCGGGCGGCTCGCTGATGCCGATGTAGTTGCCCAGCGACTGGCTCATCTTCTCCTTGCCGTCCAGCCCAATCAGCAGGGGCATCAGGAACACCACCTGCGGCTCCTGCCCGTACTCGCGCTGCAGGTCGCGCCCGACGAGGTTGTTGAACCGCTGGTCGCTGCCGCCCAGCTCCACATCCGCCTCAATCGCCACCGAGTCGTAGCCCTGACAGAGCGGGTAGAGGATTTCGTGCATGCCCAGCGGCAGGTTGTTCGCGAGGCGGTTCGCGAAGTCCTCGCGCTCCAGAATGCGGGCGACGGTGTACCGGCTGGCGAGCTGAATCACCTCCGCGAAGCCCATCTTGCCCAGCCAGTCGGCGTTGTAGTAGACCTGCGTGCGCTCGGGGTCCAGAATGCGGAACAGTTGCGGCTTGAGGCGCTCCACATAGCCCATCACCTCCTCGCGGCTGAGCTGGCGTCGGGTTTTGGATTTGCCTGTCGGGTCGCCAATCATCGCCGTGAAGTCGCCGACAATCAGGCAGGCGGTGTGCCCGAAGTCCTGAAACTGGCGCAGTTTGCGCAGCACGACCGCCCAGCCAAGATGCACATCGGGCGCGGTGGGGTCGATGCCGAGCTTGACGCGCAGGGGCTTGCCCCGCGCGAGCTTGGCTTCCAGCTCCGCTTCGGTGATGATGTCGTCCGCGCCGCGCCGTAGCGCGCTTATCTGCTCCGCGATACTTGCCTGCATCGGGCGAGTAGTGTACCTCATCCAGAGTGCGTAGAGACATCTGTCCTTTTCAGAGGGATAGATTACAGGGAAACTATCCCTCTGAAAAGGACAGCTCGCGTAAACCTACGCTCACTCAAATAGCCCCAGCTGCTGGGCGCGGGCGGGTTGGCTGCGCGCCTCGCGGCGGGCGCGGGAGCTATGCCGTTGCAACAGTTGCTCGCTGAGGGCTTTCGCTTCGGGCGTGCGGTAGGCTTCGTGCAGTCGCTGGCGGGCGGCGCGCGCCGCCGACTCATGCGCCACAATCGGCGCGGGATAGTCCACGCCAATCACGCACCCGTACTGACGCTGCAAATCGGGCGGCATGCGGTACGGCTCGTGAATCCACGCGACGGGTACGCGCCGCAACTCGGGGACCCAGCGCCGAATAAACGCGCCCGTCGGGTCCTGGTCATACGACTGCTTGACCACATTATAAATTCGGAACGCGCTGATGCCCGTGCTGCCCGATTGCATCTGAATCTGGCTCCAGTGGATGCCTGGCTCGTAGTCCACGAACAGGCGGGCGAGATGCAGTCCGACGGCGCGCCACGGCTGCCACAGGTGATAGCACGCAAAGGCGGTCAGCATCGCCCGCATGCGGAAGTTAATCCAGCCTGTGGCGTGCAGCATGCGCATGCAGGCGTCCACGAAGGGGTAGCCTGTGCGTCCCTGCGCCCATGCGTCGAACAGCGCGGGGTCAATCTCCGTGCGCTCGTGCGCCAGCGCAGGGTGCATCGGCTCGAACTCAATCGAGGGCAGGCTCTCCAGTCGCTGGATGAAGTGGCTGCGCCACGAGAGGCGCGATTCGAACGCCTGCAGGGAGCGGAGCAAGCCTGCCTGTCTGGGGTCGTTCTGGGCGCGGGCGAGGGCGCGTCGCGTCGCCTGCACCGCCTCGCGCAGCGAGAGCGCGCCCCATGTGAGATACGGCGACAGACGCGAGCATGCGCTGGGCGCAGTGAGCGGCGAGGACAGCCCCCGCGCGTAGCCGCGCACCCGATGGCTCAAAAACGAGCGCAACAACGCCAGCCCGCGACTGCGCCCGCCCCGCTGCGCGAACGGACACACATCGTCGCCGACCGAGTCGGGCAGCGGGTCGGAACGTAACGGCGCAATCTGTAGCACCGTCGGCGCGGGAACCAGCGGGCGGTTCATCTCCGTCTCCCAGTGGTCGCGCCAGCCCTCGCGCGACTTTAAGCCGCGAATAATCCCATCCTGCGGAATCTCGTGGAAGGGCACGCCGCGTCGCCGCGCCCAGCGACGCACCGCGCGGTCGCGCTGGAAAGTCCAGTCGTTGCCCACCTCCTGATGCGCCCACAGCGCGGCAATCCCGTGCGCCTGATGAATCTGCTCCAGCGCCTGCACAGCGTCGCCTGTGCGTACAATCAGCCCGCGCGATTGTCCCCCCAGCGCGCCCAGCTCCCGATCCAGCTCCTGCAGGCACTCACGGGCGAACTGCCACTGGCGGTTCGATGCGTCGGGCTGACGCCAGAGGTCGGGCTCGAAGATATAGAGCGGCGCGACCCACCCGCGCTGGCTGGCTTCGTACAGGGGCGCGTGGTCAACGATGCGCAAATCGCGCTTGAACCACACCACCTGCAGCGGCGGCATGGCAGGATTCTACCTCACTTCACCAGGCGCAGGATGGCTTCCGCAAGGCGATTCGGGTCGTGGCGCACATAGTCGGTCTGGCTGATGAAATTGCCCGTGATGACCTTGTAGCCCATCTGGCGGATGCGGTCCACATCGGGCAGCACCAGATCCTGCCCGCTGGCGCGGTAGCGCTCCATCAGTTCGGGTTGAGGCGTGGCGGTGTTGACCAGCACATAGTCGCACACGCGCCCGCCCGCATGCGCCTCCAGCGCGCGCACATGGTCGGACGCGGTAAACCCATCGGTCTCGCCCGGCTGGGTCATCACATTGCACACATAAACGCGGAAGGCGTCGGTCGTGCGCAGCGCGTCGGCGATTTTGGGCACGAGCAGGTTCGGAATCACGCTCGTGAAGAGGCTGCCTGGTCCCAACACGACCACATCCGCCTGTCGGATGGCGTCGAGGGCTTCCTGGGGCGGCTCGGTATCGGGCGGGTTGAGGTGCATGCGGCGGATGCGGGCAGGGTACTCCACAATTCGGGTCTCGCCCTCGACGCACGCGCCGTCTTCCATCTCGGCGCGCAGGCTCACATGGGTGAGGGTCGAGGGCAGCACGCGTCCGCGAATCGCCAGCACCTTGCTGATTTCCTGAATCGCCTGTTCGAAATCGCCCTTAATCTGGGTCATCGCGGCAATCAGCAGGTTGCCGACCGAGTGCCCGCTGAGGTTGCCCGTGGTGTCCTTGAAGCGGTGTTGCAGCAGGGCGGTCATCGCGCCTTCGGCGTCGGCGAGCGCAATCAGGCAGTTGCGAATATCGCCCGGCGGCAGGATGCCCAGCTCCTGGCGCAGCCTGCCCGACGAGCCGCCGTCGTCAGTCACGGTCACGATTGCGACGATGTTGGCGGTGTAGCGCTTGATGCCGCGCAGCATGGTGGACAGCCCTGTGCCGCCGCCGACGACCACCACATGCTTGCCGTGCGCCATCAGTGCGTAGCGCGAGAGCACATCCCACACGCGTCCGCTGGCGCGCGGTTGGAGGATGCCTACCAGCGTGCGCCATGCGCGGCGCAGCCCCCACCACCACACGCCCAGCCCCGCCGCCATCAGCGCGACGCCCAGCCCCCAGCGCATCGCCTGCGCCGCACGCGGCGTGGTCGCCGTCTGGCGGATGGGCTCGTCAATCGCGCGGTACAGCCCGTCCAGCCACTGCGCCGGCGCGCCCGCCAGCCCGACCCACAGCCCCGCCAGCGCAATCAGCAGCCCCACGCTGGACAGCGCCAGCCAGCGCTTGACCTGCATGCCGGGCATCAACCAGCGCCAGCGACCATCGCGCATGCTACGCCTCCTCCCCGCGCCCCAGATCGCGATGCTCGACTACCGCACGGTAGCCCCGCTCGGCAAACCACTGCCCCAGCGATTCGCTCAACACGACCGAGCGATGCCGACCGCCCGTGCATCCGATTCCCACCGTCAGGTACGCCTTGCCCTCGCGCTCGTAGCGCGGCAGCAGATACTCCAGAAAGCCCCGCATCGTCTCCAGAAACTCCTGCGTTTCCGTATCGCCCAGCACATAGTCGCGCACGGCGGCGTCTGTGCCCGGCTTGGGCTTCAGATGGGGCACATAGTGCGGATTGCGCAGGAAGCGCACATCAAACACGAGATCCGCGTCGGCGGGCACGCCGTATTTGAACCCGAACGAAACAATCCGCACGCGCAGGGGCGACTGCGCTTTTGAGTCGGCGTACAGGCTGCGGATGGCTTCGCGCAGGTCCTGCGGCTTGAACAGTGTGGTGTCCAGCGTGTGGTCGGCGATGGCTTTCAGCGGGGCGAGCAGGGCGCGCTCGGTGCGGATGGCTTTCGGCAGGCTCGGCTCGCGGTTCGCCAGCGGGTGCGGGCGGCGCGTCTCTTTGAAACGGCGCACCAGCACCTCATCGGCGCAATCGAGGAACAGCACCTCGACGGGCATGCCTTCTGCGCGCATCTGGAGCGCGGTCTGCTCCGCGTCTTCCAGCGGCTCGCCCGAGCGGGTGTCCACCACGACCGCCACGCGCTGCCCTGTTGCGACGCGCTCTCGCAGCGCGCCCAGCATCGACGGCGGCAGGTTGTCGATGCAGAAGTAGCCGATGTCTTCCAGCGTCTGCAGGGCGAGCGTCTTGCCCGCGCCCGACACGCCCGACACAATCACCAGTCGCCCCACGCTCATTTTTTACCCCCCAGTACCAGCGCGCTGAGTGCGCCGTGCGTCAGCCCCACCAGAATCGCGGGCGCGATTGCCGACGCAGGCTGCCCCAGCAAGTAGCCCGCAAAGAGTTGTTCGCTCAGTTGCGCGAAAAAGTAGAACACCAGCCCGTTCACCACCAGCGCAACGAGCGTCAATTTCGCGGCGCGCCCCTTGCGAAACGCCAGCGACGCCAGCCCCACGAACACGGCGACAATCAGGCTCATAATCGCGCTCATCGCCAGCGATTCCTGCCAGTACGCGCTCGGCTGGATGTCCAGCGCGACGATGAGCCGCTCCCCGCCGCTGTAGGGCGGCTCGCGGTCGATTGCTTCCGTGCCTATGCGTGTCTCCAGCGCGTTTTCGTAGCGCGTGCGTAAGGCGTTCACCCCGTACAGCACGCCCATATGCGCCCCCGTCAGCAGCACATACAGCCCAATCCACAGCGCCAGCCCGCGCAGCAGTCGCCCCACCCCATTACCTCCCTTTCTTCGGCTCCTCGCGCAGCAGTACGCCGCTCAGCAGACCGTTGATAATCCCCAGCACAATGCTCCCATACAGCGCCGCCCAGAAGTTGCCCACACGAAAGTTGAACGGCGCAAGCGCGAACACCGCCCAGAACAGCAGCGTGTTCACCAGCAGCCCCGCTATTCCCAGCGTCAGGCAGTTCAGCGGCAGCAGCGCAACCTTCACTCCGCGCTTGATGAGCGCGTTCACCAGCCCCAGCAGCAGCGCCATCAGCAGGTTATCCTGCCAGTTCTCGCTGGGGCGCATATCCAGTCCCAGCCGCGCGCCGCTCCAGAAAGTCAAATGGAGCGCGACCGCAAACACAAGCCATTTAAACAGGAACTGCATCGCGCAAGATTATACCGCGCTGGGATGAAGCAGGGGCGCGGCTCTCCCGCCCCCTGCACGCGCCTGAAGACGGTTCACGTGCGCGCCTACTTCGCCGCTTTCTGGAACTTTTCGTAGCGCTCGCGCAGCTCTTTTTTCACCTCTTCCGGCATGCTGGGGTCTTTCTCGGCGAGTTCGACCGCCCGCTTCTGATACTTGAGCGCGTTCTGCACATCGCCGCTCTTGAAGTAGGCGTAGGCGAGCGTATCGAGGATCGTAGCGTCCTGCTCTTTAGTCAACTCGGCGGCGCGGCGAGCGATGGCAACCGCCGTCTGATAGTCGGGCGATTTGAGCCGCGGCTCGGTTGCGTCGTCCACAATCGTCCACGCCAGCATGTTCAACACTTCGGCGTCGTCCTTGAAATCGCCCTGCGCCAGCTGCATCGCGTAGGCATAGGCGCGCGACTCGTCGATGCGCAACAGGGTCTGATAGCGAACAATCTTGAGCGAGTTGTAATCGGGGTATTGGGGAATCATCGCGTCCAGCTTCGCGAGCGCGTCTTCGTACTTGCGCTGCTGCATCAGCTGGGCGTATTCGGAGTAGTCTTTCTGGAGGGCTTCCATCTGCTCGCGCATGCGCTTCTGGCGCTCCGCTTCTGCCTTCCAGTCGAAGTTGCCCGCAAGCACCTGTTCCAGCACCTCGTCGAGGTTCTCCATCGGGTGTCCAATCCAGACGATGCGCTTCTGCTGGTCAACCACGAAGGCGGTCGGGATGCCGTTTTGCTCGGCGGCTTCCATCCAGTTTCTGGCGACAGCGCCCTCCACGCCGTCCACTGCCACAGTGTAGTTCATCTGCGCGCCCATGTCCTGCACGAACTTCTCCACGCGCTGGATGTGGGCGTTGGGGTCGTTCTGGTCGGCGCGCTCCCAGACGCTCACGCCGACAATCGTGACCTTGTCTTTATACTTCTCGGCAAGCTTGGTCAGATGGGGAATGGTCTGTCGGCACGGACCGCACCAGGTCGCCCAGAACTCCACGACATAGACTTTGCCCGATTCGAACGCCTTCACGGGTTGCCCTTTGACCCATTTGGCGACGGGCAGGGCGGGGGCAGGATCGCCCACCTTGAGCGTTTGCGCCCAGCTGCTGAGCGCAACAGTCAGCAAAACCGCAGTAATCGCGTATCGCATGTGGTTCACCTCGTTGCCGTAGTATACTTAATACGCGCGAGATACTTCGATGGATGAGCCGCTGATTACGGTCGTTGTGCCGATTTATAACGAGGAAGGTACGCTGCTGGAGCTGCTGGAGCGACTGCGCCGCGCCCCGTTCCGCAAGGAGATTATCGTCGTCGACGACGGCTCCACCGATAAGACGCCCGACATTCTGGCGGAGCAGCGGGACATAATCGCGTTGCGTCATCCGCACAATCGGGGCAAGGGCGCGGCGATTCGCACCGCCCTGCAGCACGCCACAGGCGAGATTCTGATTATTCAGGACGCCGATCTGGAGTACGACCCGAATGAAATCCCGAAGGTGGTGGCGCCGATTGTGCGGGGCGAGGCGCAGGTGGTGTACGGCTCGCGCTTTTTCAGGGGCTTGCCGCGCGAGATGCCCCTGCCGAATAAAATCGCGAATCTGATGCTGGCGTGGGCGGTGCGTCTGCTGTTTCGCTATCCGCTCACCGACGAGGCGACCTGCTACAAAGCGTTCCGCACGGAGCTGCTGCGCTCGATGAACCTCAAATGCGAGCGGTTCGAGTTCTGCCCCGAAGTCACGGCGAAGTCGCTCAAGCGCGGCATGCCCATCCTCGAGGTGGAGCTGCTGAACTACCGCCCGCGTCGGAAGGCGGAAGGCAAAAAAATCCGCTGGACGGACGGACTGGAAGCGCTCTGGACGCTCCTGCGCTACCGCTTTCGGGATTAGCGCCCCGCAGAGCGTTCGCGGGCGTTAGCCTCCCTGCCCGTCGCGCGCGGCGTCCACCTCGTGCAGGCGTTTGCCCAGCACGATGCGCGTGATGGCAGCCACTGTGTCGCCCGGCGCAAGGTCAATCAGCTTCACGCCTTGCGCTATCCGCCCGGTGATGCGCAAATCCGCCACGCGCAGCCGAATGCCCTTCGCGTTCGAGGGTGACAAGGATGAGCTTGTCGTCCTTCTCCACCACCTCCGCTGCGACCACCGCGCCCGTCTTGCGCGTGACATTCATCGTGAAGATGCCCTTGCCGCCGCGCGATTGCACGCGGTACTCTTTGAGCGGGGTGCATTTGCCGAACCCGTTCTCGGAGACGACCAGCAGCAGCGCGTCGGGCTGCACGCGGCACGCCGCGACCAGCGCATCGTCCTTGCCCAGCCGAATCGCCTTCACGCCGCCCGCCGTGCGACTGCGCACGGGCACATCCGATTCGGGGAAGCGGATCGCCAACCCCGCGCGAGTCGCCAGCAGCACATCGTCCTTGCCCGAAGTGTGCAGTACCCAGCCGAGCGAGTCGCCGCTTTCGAGGTCGAAGGCGTTCAAGCCGTTGCTGCGCAGGTTGGCGAACTCGCTGAGCGCGGTGCGCTTGATTTCGCCCCCGCGCGTAATCATCGTGAGGTAGCCCTCGCTGGCGAAGTCGCGCACCGAGACGGTCGCCGTGACCTTCTCGTCGGGCTGGATGTTGATGTAGTTAATCACCGCCGTGCCGCGCGCCTGCCGCGAGGTTTCGGGAATCTCATACGCCTTCAGGCGGTACACACGCCCCCGATCGGTGAAAAAGAGAATGTAATGGTGCGTGCTGACCTGGAACAGGTGTTCCACCTCGTCCTCTTCGCGGGCGGTGGTGGCAATCACGCCCTTGCCGCCGCGCTTCTGTGAGCGGTAGGCGTCCATCGACACGCGCTTGATGTACCCGTCGCGCGTAATCAGAATCAGCGTCTCCTCTTCGGGGATGAGTTCCTCTTCGGAGATGTCTTCCGCTTCGCGGGCGATGATGCGCGTGCGCCGCGCGTCGCCGTATTTCTCCTTCTGCGTGCGCAGGTCGTCCTTGATGATTTGCTCCACCTGCTTCGGGTCGGAGAGGATATGCTCCAGTCGGGCGATTTCGCGCAGCAGCCCGCGATACTCGTCGGCGAGCTTCTGCTGTTCCAGCCGCGCGAGCTGGCGCAGTTGCGTGTTCAGAATCGCGTCCGCCTGCAGCACGGTCAGCCCGAAGCGGCGAATCATCTCGCGGCGGGCGACCTCGGCGGTCTCCGACTGGCGAATGATGCGGATAATCTCATCGAGGAAGTTGAGCGCAATCTGCAGCCCTTCGAGGATGTGCGCGCGCGATTTGGCGCGATAGAGTTCGTAGCGCGTGCGCCGTTCAATCACCACGCGCCGATGCTCCAGATAGTGATCCAGCAAATCCAGCAGGCTCATCACGCGGGGCACATTATCCACCAGCGCGAGCAGAATCACGCCGAAGGTGCTGCGCATCTGGGTGTGCTTGAGCAGGCTGTTGAGCATGCGGTTCGGGTTCACATCGCGGCGCAGTTCGATCACCACGCGCATGCCCGTGCGATCGGAGTAGTCGGCGAGGTCGGTGATGCCGTCCAGCTTGCCCGCTTTGACCAGCGCGGCGATTTGCTCAATCAGGCGCGCTTTGCTCACCTGGTAGGGCAGCTCGGTGATGACAATCGCGCTCTTGCCGCCGTCCAGCGGTTCGATCTGCGTCTTGGCTTGCATCACGACGCTGCCGCGCCCCGTCTCATACGCCTGACGGATGCCCTTCGTGCCCAGGATCAGCGCGCCCGTCGGGAAATCGGGACCGGGTAGCAGCTTCAGAATCGGCTCCAGCGTGCAGGTGGGATGCTCCAGCCGGTAGATGAGCGCGTCGACCACCTCGCTGAGGTTGTGCGGGGGGATGTTGGTCGCCATGCCGACGGCGATTCCGCTGCCGCCGTTGCACAGCAGGTTCGGGAATCGCGCGGGCAGCACCGTCGGCTCCTCCGCGCTCTGCAGGTAGTTTGGCATCCAGTCGACGGTCTCTTTGTCGATGTCGGCGAGCATCTCCATCGCGATGGGCGTGAGGCGCACCTCGGTGTTGTGGTTGATGAATCCGTTCGCCACGAAGGAGTGGCACGCGCTATCCACGCGAATCGAGTAGACGCGCTGCTGCCCCGCGTCCTCTATCGAGACGACGGGGTCGAAGAAGTAGCGTCCTTCAGCGAGGGCGCACAGGAATTCGGCGTCTTCGGGCGGCAGCGCCTCCAGCAGACGCGGGAGCGCGTCGCCGAGCCTGTCGGGGCGGTCGAAGTTGTGTTTGTGGAGCCATTCGCGATGGCGTCGAGCCGCACGGCGCACATATGCGCTCAGGTACGGCACATAGTCGGTTTTGGACAGTACGCGCCCCGTTGCATCGTTCAGCAGGGCGTCCAGCGCCTTGCGTTTTGCTTCCGATACAAACCCGATAGACGCGGCGAAGCGCTGGAGCGTGCGTGCGCCTGTCAGGATGAGCCGCCCGCAGCCACGCGAGTCGCGAACCCGCCGCGCGACAATCCCGAACTGCAGCAGCATCACCTGCACCTGTTGCAGCAGGCGCGCGCTGCTGGACACCAGACTGACCCGCATCAGGTTGCGCCCGCTGCGCTCGACGCACCCGTCGCCTTCAAACAGCCCGCGCAGGAACGCCGCCTGCACGGCTTGAGGCGAGCGCAGAATCGCTTCAGGCACAGCGCGGTCGGCAGAGCGCCCCTGCAAGCCCAGATTGGCGAGCAGGCGCACCACCTGCTGGCTGACCACCTGCATCTGCCAGAAGGGGCGCTTGCCGAACTCAACGGGCGGGCGGAGCCACCGATGCAGACGGCAGTCGGGGAAGACGCGCGTCCAGCCGTGCATGAACTCGTCGGCGAACTCGCCCGGCGTGCAGGTGAACTCAATTCGGTCATTGCCCAGTGTGCCCTCGGCGACCAGTGCGCCCATCAGGAACGCCAGCGTCTCGTCCAGATGGGAGGGCAGGGTGTGTCGGTGCGCGCCGGGTGAGAGAGCGGGATAGTAGGGTGTGAGGTCAAGCGTCGTCCCCGCGCGCGTCTCGACGCCCCGATCGATGACGAGGTAGTCGCCTGCCTGCAGCGCGTCCAGCGTTTTCCACGCGAGGCGCGGTTTGCCGTCGCCATCGGGCAGACACACCAGCACCGGGTGGTTGGGTGTGCCCGTGAGTTCATAGCCGTAGCGCGTGCGCACGCGTAGAGTGGGATGCTCGCCGCAGTCGAACCAGCGCACAGCGCGTTGCTCGCGTCCGCCCGCGCTGCGCACCATAACCTCTATCGGCGCCTCCCCGTCGGAGCTGGCGTCCGCCAGCCTGCCAATCGGTACAAGCCCCTCCGCCGTGCGCACCAGCGCGTCGCCTGTCAAACAGTAGCGCATCGCCGCGGGCGGGTCGCCGTCCACACTGCCGAAGTTGCCCTGACCGTCCACGAGGGGGTAGCGCATATTGAAATCCTGCGCCAGGCGCACCAGCGTCGGGTAGACCACCTCCTGCCCGTGCGGGTGATAGTTCGCGGTCGTCTCGCCGCACACTTTGGCGGACTTGGTGTGTTGGGAGTCGGGGGTCAAGCCCAGTTCGCGCATCACATACAGAATCCGCCGCTGCACGGGCTTGAGACCGTCGCGCACATCGGGCAGCGCGCGCGCGATAATCACGCTCATCGCGTAATCGAGGTAGGAGCGTTTCATCTCCTCCTCGACGGGAACCTGCAACACCTCGCGTCCAATCGGGCTACTCATACATCATAAAGGATACCCGAAAAGTTGCCTACCCAAACCACTCGAAGTAGTCGGGGCTGAGGTCCACCTGCACATTTTTGACCTGCGTGTAGAGTTCGAGCAGGCAGTGCAGCCCCAGCTCGCGTCCGAAGCCGCTCATCTTGTAGCCGCCGTAGGGCGCCTGCGGCGGAATCATGTTGTAGCAGTTAATCCACACCTTGCCCGCCTGAATCTGGTGGGCGACGCGCAGCGCTTTGCCGATGTCCTGCGTCCACACGCCCGCCGCCAGCCCATAGTCGGTGCTGTTCGCCAGCCGAATCGCCTCCGCCTCGCCCTCGAACGGCATCAGCATCGCGACGGGACCGAAAATCTCCTCGCACGCGACGCGCATGGTGGGATGCACCTCTTCCAGCACGGTCGGCTGGAAGTAGAAGCCTTTATCGAACGGCGGCTCCGTGATGCGCCTGCCGCCCGTGAGTATTTTTGCGCCGTCTTCCACCGCCGTGCGCACATAGAACTCGGTCTTTTCGAGCTGCTCGCGTTTGTGCAGGGTCGCGAACTCGGCGGCAGGGTCGAGCGGGTCGCCAATCCGCAGGCGCTGGGCGCGGGCGACAAACGCGTCGCGGAACCGCTCAAACAGGGGGCGCTCCACGAAGATTCGCGTCGCGGCGGTACACATCTGCCCCTGCGCGAAGTAGTTTGCCAGCAGCGCATGCGCCAGCGCGCGGTCGAAGTCGGCGTCGGCGAACACCAGAAACGGCGACTTGCCCCCCAGCTCCAGCGACACGGGCGCGATATGCGTGGCGGCGTTCTGCATCACGCGCACGCCGACCGCCGTGGAGCCTGTGAAGGAGACCTTATGCACCTGCGGATGGCGCGCCAAGAGGTCGCCTATCGTCGCGGGCGTGGGGTCGGTCAGCACATTGAAGACGCCTGCAGGCACACCCGCCTGATGCATCACCTCCGCCAGCATCAGCGCGGTGAGCGGCGTGGTGGGCGCGGGCTTGAGAACCATCGTGTTGCCCACTGCCAGCGCGGGCGCAATCTTTATCGCCGCCAGCCACAGGGGGAAGTTCCACGGGGTAATCGCGCCCACCACCCCATACGGCTCGCGCCGCGTGTAGTTCAGGTACATCCCTGGCACGGGAATCGTCTCGCCCAGCGTGGCAGGGGCAATCCCTGCGAAGTATTCGAACACGGCGATTGTGGCGGGGATGTCGTGCGCCATCGTCTCGCGGATACAGCGTCCCGTCTCCTGCGACTCGGCGAAGGCGAACTCCTCGTAGCGCGCCTTGACGCCCTGCGCGACGGCGCGCAGCAACTCGCCGCGCTCTTCGTGGGAACGCGCTGCCCAGTCGGGGAACGCGCGGTTGGCGGCGTCCACCGCCGCGTTTAGCTCCGATTCGCCTGCAACGGCGCACAGAGCAATCGTCTCGCCGTTCGCGGGATTGCGCACTTCGTAATGCTCGGCGGTGTCCACCCATTCGCCGTCGATGTATAGCCTGTAGGTCTGCATCGTCGCCCTCCGCCGGGGGAGTTCGATAGAAGGCGCACAAGTCCTGCCCGACAGGAGTTTGGCGGGCGCGGGCGAATTGGGTGAGCGTGCAGAGCTGGCGGATTACTCCTGCGAAGCGGGTGCGGGGCGTCTGGCGTCCGCCGGGCGATAAGTCCATCACCCATCGCGCGGTCATTCTGGGGCTGCTGGCGCGGGGCGCAACGGAGATTGAGGGCTTTCTGGAGTCGGACGACTGCCTGCGCACGCTGCGGATGGCGCAGCAGCTGGGGGCGCAGGCGGAGCGCGTGGGCGCGGCGCACTGGCGAATCATCGGGCGCGGCGGACAGCCCTTGCAGGAGCCGTCCGACACGCTCGATGCGGGCAATTCGGGCACGACGGCGCGCCTGATGGCGGGCGTGCTGGCGTCGCAGCCCATCTTCAGCGTGCTAACGGGCGACGAGTCGCTGCGGCGGCGTCCGATGCGGCGCGTGGTGGAGCCGCTGCGCCGCATGGGCGCGCACATCGACGGGCGCGAGGACGCGACGCGCCTGCCGCTGGCGATTCGCGGGGGCGAACTGCGTGGGATACCGTACCTGACGCCTGTTGCCAGCGCACAGGTCAAATCGTGCCTGCTGCTGGCAGGCTTGAACGCGGCGGGCGTCACGGAGGTCACGGAGCCGTGCCTCTCGCGCGACCATACCGAGCGCATGCTGCAGGCGTTCGGCGCGAGCCTGGAGCAGCAGATGAGCGCGTCGGGCGCGCACCGCGTGCGCCTGCGCGGGGAGCAGCCGCTGGAAGGGCAACGGCTGACCGTGCCGGGCGATTTTTCGTCGGCGGCGTTCTGGATTGCCGCCGCGCTGCTGCTGCCCGGCGCCGAGCTGACGATTGAGCATGTGGGCGTGAACCCGACGCGCACGGGCATGCTGGAGGCGCTGGCGCAGGCGGGCGTGCATCTGGAATGGAGCGCGGTGAGCGAGCAGGCGGGCGAACCGACGGCGACCTTGCATGTGCGCCCCCAACCGATGGGCGCGATGCAAATCGGCGGCGCGCTCGTACCCAGCCTCATCGACGAAGTCCCCATCCTCACCTTGCTGGCGACACAGGCGCACGGAATCACTGAAATCCGTGACGCCGCTGAACTGCGCGTCAAGGAATCCGACCGAATCGAGACGATTGCCGCCGAGCTATGCAAAATGGGCGCGCAAGTTGAACCCCTGCCCGACGGACTGCGCGTGCAGGGACCGACGCCCCTGCACGGCGCGGAGGTTCACAGTCATGGCGACCATCGGATTGCGATGACGCTTGCGATTGCGGGGCTGATTGCCCGCTCGGGCGAGACGCTCATTCACGATGTCGCCTGCGTGCAGACCAGTTTCCCCGAATTTGAGGCGCTGCTGGAGACGCTGGTGGAACGCTAAGCGTCTTCGCGTTATATTTTCAACCACCGATTATCGGCAGGGGGCGTTCTGCACGCAACACATTTTGGAGTGCTGAAGCGGGAGCTTCCGCACTGATGTTTGTCATTTCCATCAGGCGTGAACATATGCCGCAGACCCCAGAATCCACCCAAAAGTCCGCTCAAAACGCCCCACAAAACCCCAAAAACACCCCCAAACACACCCAATCCCTCACCAACGAAACGCCCCCAACCAGATCCATAGCCCCTCCCGACACCACCAACACCCACACAACCCATTTTTCGCCCCTTTACCCGCACCACACGCACAGCCCCCTGAAGCCCAGTTTTCCAACAACACCCCCCAACGAACATCCCGCAACACCTCCCGCAAAGTCCAACGACGCTCACCCCCAGCCCGCAACCACCCCCACGCCCGATACCCGCTCAACACCAACACCCCATACACCCACGCGCTCCACGACACGCTCCGCTCCCCACTCACCAACCCCCAGCACGGCTTCTCCCCCAGCCCAAACCCGCTCTTGAGGCTCCGAAAACACACCTCTATCTCCCAACGCTGCCACAACAGACCCACCAACCGCTCCAACGCCAACGGCAACTGCCAGCCCCCCTGACCATCCCCAACCGCTTGCACCCAGAACGCCTGTGGCGCACGGGTCTTCTCTCGCTTGCGCCGCTTGCGACGCCCCCGCACAAGAATCACGAAAAACACCGGCGCCCCCCAGTCTTTGCGACGACACGGACCCAGCACCCGCACAGGAACCCGTATCGCGCGCCCCCGCGCGTGTATCTGAACCATCTGCCAGCCTGTGCGCCCCTGCCACACCTCGCACGGACGCCACCAACGCGCCCCATACACCCGCCGACGCCCCCGACCCGTGTGCGCCTCAGGCAGGTCGCACCAGAGCGAGTCGCGCCGCGCACGGGCACAACAGACCGTGTTGGGCAACAGCAGCGTACCCCACGCTTTCGTGTCGCCCCGCCCGTCGCCGACGCAGACCAACAACTGCTGCGTGCGCCCTGCCGCATCCAGCGTCGCACGCACCCGTCGCACGCCTTCTATCCAGCCCGCTATCTCCGAGCGACGGGAACCCTCTTGGGCACGGGCGCAGCGTTGGGAGAATGCAGGCAGCCACTCAATCGGGACGCAGCGGGCGTTGCCGTCGTCGGGGGGCACAAGCGCGCCGAGCATCACAAAGCTCTGCGCCCAGCGTAGTCCGCGCGCGAAGGGGGCGTTTTGAGGGTTTTGTCGCCAGAAGGCGCCGGGAATAGACTTGCCTGTTCGGGGGACGGTCGTGCCGTCGGCGATGACGCAGTAGGGCTGTTCGGGCGGGCAGTGTTGGAGGGTGTGCAGGCGCAGGGTGTGAAAAGCGTCGTCGGGTTGGAAGTAGCGTTGGAAGAGGCGATAGGCGGCGGGGCGTGGGTGGGTTCGGTGGGGCTGGTGGGTGCGTTCCAGTTGGGCGATGGTTTTGTGGGTGGGTGCGAGGAGTTCGGCGTAGAGGAGTTGTCGGAGGGTTTGGTTAGGTGCTGGGCGTTGGGTGCGTGTTGGGAGTTGTTGGAGGAGTTGCTGGAGGTGGTATACTGGGTGTGTTATTGGGTTAGCTCCATCGGGTTGCTCCTGTGTGTGGATTGGTGTTTTCATAGTGTGCAGGAGATACCCGATGGAGCGTTTTTCTGTCAAGGGGTGGGCGCAGCGGGTGAGGAGAAATGACAAACATCAGTGCTGAAGCGGGAGCTTCAGCATGCGCGGAAGCTCCGCTTCCGCACTCCATACAGGTAGCGATTGACGCGCGTGTTGCGAATATACTTAAAATAATGATGCTGGAAGAGCGCGCCTACACCCGCCCCAGCACCAGCACGCTGTTGTGCCCGCCGAAGCCGAAAGAGTTGGTCATCACATAGCGCAGCGAGGCAGGGCGCGCTTCGTTGGGCACATAGTCCAGATCGCACTCCGGGTCGGGATATTCGTAGTTGATGGTGGGCGGGACGGTCTGATGTTGCAGCGCCAGCACGCAGATGGCTGCCTCGACAGCGCCCGCCGCGCCCAGCAGGTGTCCCGTGACCGACTTGGTGGAACTCACGGGCACGCGATAGGCGTCTTCGCCCAGCAACCGCTTGATGGCGAGGGTCTCTTTGGCGTCGTTGTAGCGGGTGGAAGTGCCGTGCGCGTTGATGTAATCGATGTCGGTTGGCTGGAGTCCTGCGTCGTGGATGGCTTTGCGCATTGCCCGCAGCGCGCCGTCGCCTTCGGGGTCGGGCTGGGTGATGTGATAGGCGTCGGCGGTCATGCCGTAGCCCAGCACCTCCGCATAGATGCGTGCGCCGCGCGCCTGCGCGTGTTCCAGCGACTCCAGCACCAGCACGCCCGCGCCCTCGCCCATCACGAACCCATCGCGCTCGGCGTCGAACGGACGGCTGGCATGTTCGGGGTCGTCGTTTCGGGTGGACATCGCCCGCGCCGCGCAGAAGCCCGCAATCCCAATGGGTTCAATCGCCGCTTCCGTGCCGCCCGCCAGCATCACCTCCGCGTCGCCCGACTGAATCAGGCGCGCCGCCAGTCCAATCGCGTCCGCGCCCGTTGAACACGCCGTCACCGCGCACAGGTTCGGACCTTTCAGCCCGAATTGAATCGAGACCATGCCCGACGCCATGTCGCTGATCATCATCGCGGGCAGGAACGGGCTGACGCGGTCGGGACCGTGCCGTTCCAGCAGGCGTACCTGCGTGTCCATGTAGTCGATGCCGCCGATGCCCGATCCGATCAGCACGCCCACCTGCTCGCGGTTGGCGTCGGTAATCGCAAGTGAGGCGTCCTCCAGCGCAAGCTGCGTCGCGCCGATGGCGAACTGAATGAAGCGCGAGGCGCGGCGGGCGTCCTTGCGATCCATGAACTGTGTCGGGTCAAAGTCTTTGACCTCCGCCGCGATTCGCGTGCTGTAGCCTGTTGCGTCGAATCGCGTGATGGGACCCACCACCCGGCGGGGCAGGGTCAGCCCTTCCCAGAGCGCCTCTTTGCCCTGCCCCAGCGGGGTAATCAGCCCAAGCCCCGTGATAACGACCCGACGGCGCATCTCACTCTTCCGCTTGCAGCTTCTCGCTCAGCAGGCGTACCGCGTCCGCCACTGTGCGCACGCGCTCCGACTCCTCCTCGGAGATGGAGACATCGAACTCCTGCTCGAACGCCATCACCAGCTCGACGAGATCCAGCGAATCGGCGTTGAAGTCGTCGATGAAGCTCGCTTCGGGGGTGACGGCGTTCTCATCGACGCCCAGCTGCTCCACGATGACCTTCTGCACTCGCTCGAAGATTTCCTGTTGACTCATGGTTGGTCTACCTCCTCTGATTAGGGTTAGATTCCGACGGTTAGTCCGCCGTCGATGATAAAGACCTGTCCTGTGATGTACGCGGCGTAGTCGCTGCACAGAAAGAGTACCCCATAGGCAATGTCCTCGGGGGTTCCGAATCGCCCGACGGGGATACGCTGCAGCGCATAGTCGCGCGCCTGTTGCGGCATCGCCTGCGTCATATCCGTTTCAATCAGTCCGGGCGCGACGGCGTTGCAGGTAATCCCGCGACTGCCCATCTCCAGCGCGACGCTTTTGGTGAAGGCGATCAGTGCGGCTTTGGACGCCGCATAGTTCGCCTGTCCCACATTGCCTGTCAGCCCAACCACCGAACTGATGTTCACGATTCTACCCCAGCGCTGGCGCATCATGGGCTTGAGCGCGGCGCGACTGCACAGAAACGCGCCCTTCAAATTGGTCTGCAGCACGGCGTCCCAGTCGTCGTCCTTCATGCGCAGCAGCAGAGTGTCGCGCGTGACGCCCGCGTTATTGACCACGATGTCGAGCCGCTCCCAGTGTTTCAGGGTCTGTTCGATCACGGCGTCTACCGTGTCGGGGCTGGCGACATCGCCGCCGAAGGGAAGCGCGTGTCCGCCCGCCGTCTCGATGGCGTGCGCGACTTCCTGTGCATTCGCCTCAGTACGGCTCAGCAGGGCGACCCGTGCGCCCGCCGTCGCCAGCGTCTCGGCAACCGCTCTGCCAATCCCTCTGCCTGCGCCTGTGATGAGCGCCACGCGTCCCTCTAACGAAAGATTCATGCAACGCCTCGCAAAGCTGCGACGGTCTCGTCCAGCGTCTTAGAGTCTACCACACGGAGCGTGCGCGCATCGGGAGCGATTCGTTTAATCAGCCCCGACAGCACATCGCCGACGCCCAGTTCGATGAAAGTGTCCACGCCCAGCGCGCGCATCGCCTCTACGCTTTGCTGCCAGCGCACCGGGCGGGCGATTTGCTGTCCCATGACCTGTCGAATCTCCTCCGGGTCGTCCAGCACGCGCACTTCGATGGTCGAGAAAAAGGGGTACACAGGCTTCTGGAAGTTCGCCTCGCGGTAGGCTTCGGTCATCAGGTCGGCGGCGGGCTGCATCAGCGGCGAATGGAACGCGCCCGCGACCATCAGGGGCACAATCCGCCGCGCGCCCGCCTCCTGCAGCCGCTGGGCAGCGACCTGCACCGCGTTCACGGTTCCCGAAATCACAATCTGATGGGGGGCGTTGTAGTTGGTCGGCACGACCACTTCGCCCGTCTCCTGCTGCACCTGCTGGCAGACCGCCTCCACCTGGTCGCCCGTCAGCCCCAGCACCGCCGCCATCGTGCCCGGCGTCTGATACGCCAGCACATGCATGGCTTTGGCGCGCTGTTCAACCCAGCGCAGCGATTCTTCGAGCGTCCACACGCCCGACGCCGCCAGCGCAGGGTACTCGCCGACGCTGTGTCCCGCAACGAAATCGGGGGCGAAGTCGGGAACCGCCTCGCGCAGCGCCTCCCACGCCGCATAGCAGGTCACCAGCAGCGCGGGCTGGGCGTTCTCCGTGCGCTTGAGCGTCTCCTCGTCGGTCTCGAAGCATAGCTGGGGAAACGAGCGTCCCGAAAACTCACTGGCGATTTCGAACACCCGTCGCGCGGCGGCGCTGCGCTCGTAGAGTTCGCGTCCCATCCCTGGACGCTGCGCTCCCTGCCCTGGGAAAACGACCGCAATAGCCATGACGGGGGAGAGTATACCTCAGTCGGACACACGCTCCTCCGTAAACCCCGAGCGGTCCTCAAGCAGCCGCCACGAGCGCACCTCGACAGGCTCGCCCCCAACGACGGAGACAATCGGATAGGAGTAGTAGGGCAGGGCGTGTTCGCGGTCGTACTCGGAGGGGATGGCGGGATGGTCGGGATGCGAGTGATAGAACCCCAGCAGGAGCAACCCCGCCGCGCGCGCCTGACGCTCCGCCATCAGCACCTGCTGCGGGCTGACATAGAAGCGCCGTTCGCGCTGGTCGGCGCGCTCATTCGCAAGGCGGATGACCTGCTGGATGATGCGTGTGTCGCCTGCTTCCGTGCCCAGCAGCGCGCCGCAGCATTCGTGCGGGTACTCGTCGCGGGCGTGGGCGCGGATGGACGCCGCCACATCGGGGGGAAGTCTCAGCGTCATGGCGTCTCGTCATCCCAGAATCGCTCGGAAAGGTATTTATCCGCGCTGTCGCACAGGATGGTGACGAGGACCGCGTGCGGTTCGACGCCCCGCGCTTCGGCGTCGCGCAGAATGCCTTCCGCGACGCGCAACGAGCCGACGACCGCCGCCGCCGCTGAAACGCCCACCAGCAAGCCCTCCTCGCGTGCGAGCCGCCGCGCCATCGCGTAGGCGTCTTCCGTGCTAATCTCAAGGTTCGCGTCTGCCAGCGTCGGGTCGTAGATGCCCGGCACAATCGCCGTCTCTAAATGCTTCAATCCCTCCAGCCCGTGAAACGGCGAGTCGGGCTGCAGCGAGATGAGCTGAATATCGGGCTTGTATTCGCGCAGGCGTCGCCCAACGCCCACAAAAGTGCCCGTCGTGCCCAGCCCCGCTACGAAGTGCGTGATTCGCCCCTCCGTCTGTTGCCAGATTTCGACGCCCGTGGTCTCGTAGTGCGCCTGCCAGTTGGCAGGGTTATTATACTGGTCGGCGTAGTAGTAGCGGTCGGGATGCTGGGCGTAGAGTTCGCGCGCTTTGCGAATCGCGCCGTCGGAGCTTTCCAGCGGGTCGGTGAAGATGACCTCCGCGCCATATGCCTTCAGGATGCGTTTGCGCTCCACGCTCACATTCGCGGGCATGCAGAGCGTGACGCCGAAGCCGAGCGCCGCCCCAATCATCGCGAAGGCGATTCCCGTGTTGCCCGAAGTGGCGTCCAGCAGCCGCTTGCCCGAATGCAGTTCCCCGCGTTCGATGGCTGTGCGCACGATGTTCCACGCCGGGCGATCCTTGACCGATCCGCCGGGGTTGAACCACTCCGCTTTACCGTAAATCTCGATACTCTCCGGGAGATGGCGCGTCACACGACGCAGCCGAATCAAGGGCGTATAGCCAATCAAATCCACAATTTCGGTGGCCTGCTGCAGCTCATGCGGCAGACGCATATAGCACGGATAACTCATAGCGCGTTGGGATACCTCCTGTATTTAGCGTGGCTAAATTATACCCCACCTGATACGCGTGCAGGAGGTATGGCGAGCGGCTGGAATCTACGGCGCGCGATGCGCAAACGACGGCGAGTCCAACGCGGCTTTGATGAAGGGTGGAAATACGCGCTCCAGGTCTTTCTGCCTGAATGCCTGCTCCTGCTCTTCCCATCTTTGCACGCGCAGATTGACTGGAGCCAGCCTGTGGTGTTTCTGCGCACGGAGCTGCATCGTCTGGCGCCTTCCCAGCTGCGACGCGGCATACGGAGCGTCGATGTGTTGGTGCAGGTGCATTTTCGGGACGGCAAAGCGCGGGTAGTGCTGTTGCACATCGAAATTCAGGCGCAGCGCGACCCGAACTTTCCCCTGCGCATGTTTGTATACTTCTATCGTATTTTCGACGCGAATGACTTCCCTGAACTCATCAGTCTGGCGATACTGGCAGACGACGACCCCGACTGGCGTCCGAGCGTGTTCGAGCGTCAACTGGCAGGGTGCAATCTCCGATTTGAGTTTCCCACTGTCAAGCTTCTGGACTTTGACGAGGCGGAGCTGGAGCAGTCGGAGAACCCGTTTGCGCTGGTGGTGCTGGCGCATCTGCGCGCGCTCAAGAGCCGTGGTCGCCCCGAACTGACGCTCCGAGAGAAAATCGCCCTGATACGCGCCATGCAATCGAAGGGGTATACTCCTGAGCAGGTCACAGAACTCTACAAGGTGGTGGATTACTTTATGGCGCTGCCGCAGGAATACGAGAAGCGGTTCAAGGAGTTCGTGCGCGAGATCGAGGAGCAGTCCGAGTGGCCGCTCACCAGCCTGGAGCTGCTTGCCCTGGAAGAGGGCTTCGAGGAAGGCTTCGAGAAGGGGCTGCAACAGGGACTGCAACAGGGGCTGCAACAGGGGCTGGACGCTGGTAGGCGCGAGAGCCTGGTTCTGTTAACCAGGCGCGCTCTTAGGACGCGTTTTGGGGACGCTGCGCTCGCGCTGGAGCAGAAACTGGCTCAAGTACCTGCGCTGGAGACGCTGGAGGAGCTGGCTCTGATTGCTACGCAGGTCGCTTCGCTGGATGAGTTCACGCGCGCGCTGGACTCCGCCATCCGTCAGGCGCAGGAACGGAATTGAGGCAGTCTGGGGCGCAAGTGTGTCGCCCCAGACGGTCGGTCAGGACTGCTGGCTAAGCGCGCGGAGTCGCTGGGTGGTCGCCATCGGACAAAAGCGCGGTCCGCACATACTGCAGAACGGCGCGAACTTGTGCGCCTCTTTGGGCATCGTCTCATCATGCAGGGCGCGCGCCGTGTCGGGGTCTATCGCCAGCTCGAACTGGCGGTTCCAGTCGAACTCGAAACGCGCCTTAGAGAGCGCATCGTCCCAGTCGCGCGCGCCCGGAATGCCCTTCGCCAGATCCGCGGCGTGCGCGGCAATGCGATAGGCAATCAGCCCCTGCTTGACCTCCTCTGCGTTCGGTAAGCCCAGATGCTCTTTCGGGGTCACATAGCACAGCAGCGCGGTTCCGTGCCACGCGACAATCGCCGCGCCAATCGCGGAGGCGATATGGTCGTAGCCCGGCGCAATATCCGTCACCAGCGGTCCCAGCGTGTAGAAAGGCGCCTCATGACACCACTCCTGTTGCAGGCGCACATTCTCCTCCAGCAGGTGCAGCGGGATGTGCCCCGGACCTTCCACCATCACCTGCACCGATTGCGCCCACGCGCGTCGGGTGAGCTGCCCCAGCACGCGCAGCTCCGCCAGTTGCGCCTCGTCGTTCGCGTCGGCAATCGAGCCCGGACGCAACCCGTCGCCCAGACTGATGGTCACATCGTACCGCCGACAGATATCCAGCAGCTTGTCGAAGTGCGCGTAGTAGGGGTTCTCGCGATGGTGAACCAGACACCACTCCGCCATAATCGCGCCGCCGCGACTCACTATCCCTGTCAGCCGTTTCTCGGTCAACGGAACGAAACTGCGCAGCACGCCTGCGTGAATGGTCATGTAGTCCACGCCCTGCCGCGCCTGATGCTCCACGATGTCGAGAAAGTCGCTCTCGCGGATTTCGTCCACACTGCGCGCCTGAGTCAGCAACTGATACACGGGCACGGTTCCGACAGGCACGGGCGAATGCTCGATAATCGCCGTGCGTATCGCGTCGAGGTCGCCCGCCGTTGAGAGGTCCATCACCGTGTCCGCGCCCCAGCGCAGGGCGGTGCGCAGCTTCTCCAGTTCGTTCTCAAGGTGCGCGTCAAGCGCGGAGCTGCCGATGTTCGCGTTCACTTTGGTGCGGAAGCGTTTGCCAATCACAATCGGCTCAAGGCTCGTGTGATGGATATTGGCGGGGATAATCGCGCGTCCGCGGGCGACTTCAGCGCGTACCAGTTCTGGGTCAACGCCCTCGCGCTGGGCGCACGCGCGGATCGCGTCGGTAATCACGCCTGCCCGCGCGTAATGCATCTGCGTTACGGTGTCCTGCATGCGTAGCCTCCTGATAGGTTCTCGCGGGGCGATGCAGCGACAGGGGGAATGGCAGTGAGCAAGGCTCGCCGCGTTCCCTCCGCCGGTATTACCCGGATCAGGTTCAAGGGGTCCCTTGCCGATGCAAGGTCTCAGCCGCCGCAGCAGCTCCCCCCGCGGTCGCCTCAGTATACCCGAAGCCTATAACACCTGGCGAAGCGCGTCGACAAAAGCGTCGATCTCCTCGCGCGTGCGCGTCTCCGTGACGCACACCAGCAGGTCGTGCGTCATCGAGGAATCGTAATCGCCCAGCGGCAGCCCGGCGATGATGTTGTGCGTGAGCAGCGCGTTGCACACCTCGTGCGCGGGGCGCGGCAGATGCAGCACGAACTCTTTGAAAAAGGGCGCGCTGGGGTATTTCAGGCGCACGCCGTCTATCTGGGTCAGTTGCGCGGCGGCGTAGTGCGCCTTCTGGGTGCAGGTTTCGGCAAGCTCGCGGAAGCCGCTCTTGCCCAGCGCCGACAGGAACACCGTGCTGGCTAACGCGCACAGCGCCTCGTTGGTGCAGATGTTGGAAGTCGCCTTCTCGCGGCGGATGTCCTGCTCGCGCGTGCGCAGGGTCATCACATAGCCGCGCCTGCCTTCCGCGTCGGTCGTCTGCCCGACGATGCGTCCGGGAATGCGCCGCAGGTGCGCCTGCTTGCACGCGAACAGCCCCAGCATCGGTCCGCCAAAGCCCATCGCGTTGCCCAGTCCCTGCCCCTCGCCGACCACGATGTCGAAATCGTAGTCGCCCGGCGGTTTCAGCACGCCCAGCGCCATCGGGTCGACGCACGCAATCGCCAGCGCGCCCACCCGATGCGCCGCCTCCGACACAGGCGCCAGCGGCTCAATCGCGCCGAAAAAGTTCGGGTACTGCACCATCGCACACGCCGTCTCGTCGTCCAGCGCGTCGCTCAGCGCGTCGAGGTCGGTCAGCCCTTCGCGCGCGGGAACCTCCACCAGCTGGCGGCTGTTCGTCCACAGGTAGGTGCGCAGCACCTGCCGATAGTGCGGGTGCACCGCCTGCGAGACCACCACCTTCGAGCGCCCCGTAATCTGGCACGCCATCAGCGCGGATTCCGCCAGCGCGGTCGAGGCGTCGTACATCGAGGCGTTGGCGACCTCCATCCCCGTCAGCTCGCACACCATCGTCTGGAACTCGAAAATGCTCTGCAGCAGCCCCTGACTCGCTTCGGGCTGGTAGGGGGTGTACGCGCTCAGGAACTCGCCGCGACTGATGATGGCGCCCACCGCTGCGGGGATGAAATGGTCATACGCGCCTGCGCCCAGAAAGCTCACCCAGCGCGTCGTGTCAGCGTTCTGCGCCGCCAGCTGGCTCAGCCGCCGAAACAGCGCGTGTTCGTCCAGCGCGGGCGGCACAGGCAGCTCGCCCTCGATATACAAATCGTCGGGGATGTCCCGAAATAGCTCGCGAATCGATGCGACGCCAATCGCCTCCAGCATCTGCTGGATGTCCTGCTCAGTATGCGGGATGTAGCGCATAGTTTGCCTCAGAGGTTTCGGTAGGCGCGGTACTCGTCCGCGCTCATCAGGCTCGCCGCCTGGCTGGGGTCGCTCAGGCGCATCTTAATCATCCAGCCCTTGCCGTAGGGGTCCTGATTGATGGTCTCCAGCGCGGATTGCAGAGCGGAGTTGACCTCCAGCACCTCACCTTCCAGCGGCGCGTACAGGTCGGACGCCGCCTTGACCGACTCGATCACGCCGAAGGTTTCGTCGACCTGCAGGTAGCGTCCGGGTTCGGGCAGCTCCAGAAACACGATATCGCCCAGCTCGGACTGAGCATAGTCGGTGATGCCGATGGTCGCGGTATCGCCCTCGATTCGCACCCATTCGTCGCTTCGGGTATAACGCAGTTCAGCAGGCGTATTCATAGCAAGCCTCCAGCGCAGTATTGTACCTAACCCAACGCCAGTTGCCCGTTTTGCACCGTAATCTCATAGTGCTGGGGCGCGCCATCGACGGCGTGTATCATCGCGGGCACATGGGGCGCCAGCAGCAACAGCAGGCTGCGTTCCACCACGCGCTCCAGCTCGCGTGCGCCGTAATGCTCGCTGAAACCGCGCTCCACCAGCCACGCCACTGCCTCGTCGCTGACGCTGAGTTCAATATTGCGCTTGCGGTAGACATGTATAATCTGCTCGAGCAGCCGCTCGCGCACAATCTGGCGCACGGTCTCGCGCTGCAGAGGGCGGAACACGCAGATGGCGTCCACGCGGTTGATAAACTCCGGCGCGAATTGCTGGGCGAACGCTTTGCGCCAGTCTTCGAGGCTGGGCGCCCCGCGCAAAAAGCCGACCTCTGTTTCGGGCTGCAGGTTGGAGGTCATCACAATCACCGTGTCGGCGAACGACACGCGCCTGCCCTGTGCATCGATGATATAGCCGTCGTCGAAGATTTGCAGGAACAGTTTGTGTATCTCGGGATGCGCTTTCTCCATCTCGTCCAGCAGCACGACGCAGAAGGGGTTCTCAGCGACGAAGTCGAGCAGCGGCGCGCCCCGCTCGAAGCCGATATAGCCAAACTCCGCGCCCAGCAGACGCGCGGCGGTGTGCGCCTCGTAGAACTGATTCATGTCCAGGCGCAGCATCTTATCGCGCGAGCCGAAGAAGTATTCCGCAAGGGCGCGCGCGGTCTCGGTCTTGCCCACGCCTGTCGGACCCGCGAACAGAAACACGCCGTTGGGGCGTTCAGGGCGCAGGTCGAGGCGGCGGATTTTGAGGCTGAACACGCGCACGAGCGTCTCGATGGCTTCGTCCTGACCCATCACGCGGGATTTGAGAAACGATTCCAGCCCCTGCAGCGAGTGAAGCATTGCCGTCTCGCCCCCGCCGATGGGCAGCCCCGTCACGACGCCCGCCGTCTCCCACACATGGCGCGGCTCGATATACGCCAGATTCTGCGCCCGCGCCCTGCCCGCCACATGATCCATCAGCAGAATCGCCTTGTCGGGGAAGGGGCGATGCTGGATATGCTCATCGGCGACCTGCACAATCGTTTGCAGCGTCTCGTTGGGGAACGCCAGCCCGTGCTGTTCCTGAAACAGGCTCGCCAGCTGCACCAGCACCTGCAGGGTCTCCTCACGGTTCATGGGGCGCACCTCGATGGGCTGGAAGCGTTTCAGCAAATCAGGCGCGCGATGGATATGATGGCGGAACCCATGCAGGCTGCTTGCCGCGCCGATGATGGGCACGCGCCGCGCCACCAGCGCCGAGAGGAATTCCTGGCGCAGCGCTTCAATCGGGGGCGCGGGCGCACTCAGGAAACTCTCGAACGCCTCGATGTAGAGAATGGCGTTCAACTGGGTCGCTTCCTCGACGAGTTTGCCCATCAGTTCGGGGTTATCGAACAGCTGGGACAGCATAATCAGCGGTCGCTTGCGCAGGGGGTCGGGCGCGGTATCGTTGGCGATGCGCTCGGCGACGCCCTGCACCACCGCGCGCCGTCCCACTCCCTCGACGCCGATCAGTACGGCGTAGGGGTTCACGGGGCGACACAGGGTCTCTATCAGCAGCGCCACCTCCTGCTCGCGTCCCACCACGCGCGGCAGCGCGCCCCGACGCGCCTGCTCGGTCAGGTTCGCGCCGATTTGCAGGATTTTCGGCGGCGTGGGAAAGACGCTTTCCTGCGGAATCAGCTCCGAGAGCAGCGCAATCGCTTTCATCAGGTGCATCTCGTCCACCACGGGACGCTGCTCGCGCGCGGCAATCCGCATCGCCAGATCAATTACCGCTTCGTAGGGGATGGCAATCGGTGAGTTGGCGTTCAGCAGCTCTTTCTGAACCGCTGCCGCCAGGACGTCGATGTCGATAGCAGGCAGCAGTTGTTGCACAATCGCTGCGTGGCTTTTCAGTATTGCCAGCAGCAGGTGTCGCGCGTCGGGCGCGTGCCCACCCGCCAGCACCACCGCCTCCTCCACGAGGTGGTGTACCGTTTCGCTCAGATGGTCATCGGGTAGCAGTTGTCGTTCCATACGCTACTCCCATCGGTGATAGGCGGGATGTCCGGGCTTGACCGCGACGAACACGCCGCGGCAGGTCGCGCACACCGCGCCGTTGGCAATCAGCTCGCCTTCCACGACGACCTTGCTGCCCTGCGCCTCCACAGGGCGCGCGCGCAGTTGCACAGGCGCGTCTACAGGCGTCGGACGCAGCATCTTAATCGTGTATTCCGCTGTGACAGTGGGGGGGATATGTTCCAGACCCTGCGTGGTCATCAGATGGTACGCCGCTGTCCAGTTGCAGTGGCAGTCCAGCAGCGTACCGATGATTCCGCCGTTCAGCGCGCTCGGAAACGCCTGATGATGGGGCTGCGGCTGCCATTCGGCGACTAACTCGCCGCCCTCGCCCACGAAGCTGCGAATGTGCAGTCCCTGCGGATTCGCGGGACCACACCCGTAGCAGATGCTGTTCGGCGCGAAGGTTTCCTGAAGGCTCTTGCTCACGGTAGTTGATTTCGGCGCACAGGACGAAATTCCTGCCGCATCGCTTTCTGGAACACGCAAAACGCTCCGTTTTTTGCTGTTTTGTGTCCGCTTTCGATACAAACTGGAGTCTATAGTCTATGGACAGCATATTCAGATGCTGTGTTGCACCATAGTGGGGAAACTCCCCAAAACAACTCGGAGGTGATTATGCAGCATATGCGCCTGAGTGTTATCCGATACGGACTAATCGGAGCGAGTATAGCGATAACAGCGAGTCTGCATGCCCAGAGTCTGATATGGCTTGGGACACTGGGCGGGAACCAGAGTGTTGCGCATAGCCTGACCGTCTCTAATAGCGGTTCTGTGGTCGCCGTTGGATACGCGATGAATGCAAATAATCAATCGCGTGCGTTCCGCTGGGAAAATGGCGTAATGTCCGATTTGGGCACGCTTGGCGGTGGGAGTAGTTCAGCCTTCGCTATCTCCGCTGATGCAAATACGATTGTTGGACAGGCGGCAACCTCCAGCAATCAGTTCCGTGCATTCCGCTACCAGAATAGCCCGATGCAGGATCTGGGCACGCTCGGCGGCGCCACGAGCATCGCGTATGGGGTGTCTGCAAACGGGGACACTGTGGTCGGCTCCTCACAGAACGCCTCAGCTCAGACACGCGCGTTCCGCTGGCAGGGTAGTACGATGCAGGATCTGGGCACGCTTGGCGGCGCTACCAGTGTCGCGTATGGCGTGTCGGGTGATGGATCTGTTGTGGTGGGCTACGCCACGAACGCCTCCAATCAAATACGCGCGTTCCGCTGGCAGGGTGGTACAATGCAGGATCTGGGCACGCTTGGCGGTGTTACAAGTATTGCGTATGGCGTGTCGGGTGATGGATCTGTTGTGGTGGGCTATGCCACGAACGCCTCCAATCAAATACGCGCGTTCCGCTGGCAGGGTAGTACGATGCAGGATCTGGGCACGCTCAGTGGCGGCGGAACGAGTACCGCGTTTGCGGTCAACGCTGATGGCTCGATTATCGTGGGGCGCGTTGCCCTGCCCGTCGTTGGCAATACAGCTGTTCGCTGGGTTCAATCGGGAAGCGGCTACCAGGCTGAAAATCTGAACCAGGTGTATGCATCGTTGCTGAGTGGAAGCTCCTACCTTATTGAGGCGCGCGCACTCAGCAACGATGGGCGGTACATCACGGGCTACGGCTACAACGCGTCAACCAATCGCTTTGAGGCATACTTGCTGGACACCGTACCGGAACCTGCGAGCCTGATGGCGCTGGGCGCGGGTCTGACAGGGCTGTTGGGGCTGCGTCGCCGCCGCGCCTGAGCCTCTTCCCATCTCCCCTTGCCGCACACACTTGGCAGGGGGAGTTTCCCCCTTTCATCCTTCCATGCGTACTGCCCACAGGCGCGCCGTATGGCGTCCATTCGCGCGCCAGCCTTCCGAATACGCCACGACGCACATCCCGGGCGGCAGCAGGCGGGGCAGCTCGCCTGACGCCGCCACGCGCGCGTCGGCGGCGGGCTTGCCATATCGGGCGCGGTGCGTCGTTGTGAACGCCTCGATAAGCAGGCTCCCGTTCGGGTTCAGCCACGCACACGCGCGGGGGATGAGCGCACGCGAGAGGAAGTAGAAAAGCGTGATAGCGTCGAATCCGCCGTCGGGTTGCCAGTCGGCGTGTTCGAGGTCGGCGCACACCCACTCGATGGGCGGGCTGTCGGGCGCGTAGCGGCGCTGCAGGTCGCGCCCGCGCGCCAGCGCTTCGGGCAGCCGATCCACCGCAACCACCTGCCCGCCCAGCGACGCCAGAAAGACCGCCTCGCGCCCGCTGCCGCAGCCCAGATCGAGGACGCGCCAGTGCTTCAGAGACGCTTCTGTCAGTTGCTGAAACTCCGCTGCGGTAGCCCTTCTGTCCGCGCGTGCGCGCAGACGGGTAATTGGGAGTGCTGAAGCGGGAGCTTCAGCACGCGGAAGCTCCGCTTCCGCACTCCATACAGACGGCGCTTCGCGCGCATGTTGCAAATGTAGTGCAGGGGCGCTCAGCGCCTCCTGCAGCCACTCGTTCGGTTCCCAGAGTCGGTAGCGTGCGTTCGGGTCGGCGTCGGCGGGGGGCGCGGGCGCGAGTCGGGCGCGCCTGCCCCGCGCATGCAGCCAGCCCAGCGCGTGATAGGCTTCGGGCGCGTCCCCCAGCACCCACACCTCGTGATGGGGCGGCGGCAACTCATGCGTGCGCCGTTCCAGCGCTGCCAGCGGGAGGTGAACCGCGCCTGCCCGCGCGCCCGAAACGCTCAGGTAGCGAGTCGATAGCAACCTCACCTGCAGGAGAGTACCCCACAGGTATACTTGCGCCGATGAAAATCGCGCACCTGAGCGATGTGCATCTGGGCTACCGCGCCTACAGCCGCACGAACGAGCATGGCATGAACCAGCGCGAGCATGATGTGCTGCAGGCGTTCCGCCGCGCCCTGCGCGCGATTCGAGACGCCGAACCCGACCTGGTGCTGATTACGGGCGACCTGTTCCACGCGGTGCGCCCCCCCAACTCCAGCCTCATCGCCGCCTACCGCGCGCTATCCGAGGTGCAGGCGCGTCGGGCGGGCGCGCCGCTGGTGATTATCGCGGGCAATCACGAAACGCCGCGCGTGGCAGGCAGCGGCTGTATCCTCGCGCTCCTCACGCACATCCCCGGCGTGCAGGTCGTCTATGACCGCATCGAGCAGGTGGAGATTGCCGCGCTGAACGCCACGCTGCTGTGCATCCCGTCGCGCGGCGTTCTGGAGCTGGAGCGGAGCCTGCTGCAGCCCAACCCGCACACGCGCTGGAACCTGCTGCTGCTGCACGGCTTGCTGGAAGGCGTCACGCCCTTCGCGCTGGAGCGACCGATAGACCGCCAGCGCATTGTGCGCGACGAGTGGGACTACATCGCGCTGGGCGATTGGCATCTCTACACGCAGGTCGCGAGCAACGCGCTGTACCCCGGCGCGACGGAGTTCACCAGCACAAACATCTGGGAAGAGGCGGGCAAGGAGAAGGGCTGGATCCTCTACGACGCTGAAACGCGCACGCACGAATTTTGCCCGATACGCACGCGGGCAGTGTTTGACCTTGTACCGATAGACGCCGCCGAGTTGACCGCCACAGAGCTGAACGAAGCCATCGAATTGCGGGCAGACGCGCTGGGCGACGCCCTGCAGGGCGCGATTGTGCGCCAGCGCGTGTGGAACCTGCACCCCGAACTCCGCCGCCAGATCGACGGCGAGCTGCTGCGGGAACTGAAGGCGCGCGCGCTGCACTACCTGTTAGACCTGCGCGCGCCGCGCATCGCCGCCAGCGGGCGCATCCGACCGGGCGCTACCGACGCAGACAACGAGAACCGTCTCACGCTCATCGACGAGTGGCGCCTGTTCGCGCACACCTACGACCTGCCCGCCGACATCGACCGCGCGGCGTTTATGGAGCTGGGGGAGCGGTACTTATACCAGTCGGCGGATCATAGCTCATAAATCATCCAGCTGCGTTCAGACACTCGCAGCAACGCAGGCTCGGATTTGCGGAATCTGATACGCTGATTGGTATAATTGCAAAAGCGACGTTCTAAGTGTATCGTTCCGATTTGCTCGGAACGCTCACCAGTTGCAAAACAAACGCGATTCTGTTGCGTCTAAGGGAGCGTATGGTCTGTGGAAGCCGCGCTTTCGCAGACCTTGTCTCAGGGCGTTTCGTGTACAGGGTACAAAGGCTTGGCAAACGCACGCGCCCTGTTTTGCAGGAGGTAGGCAGAGTATGCGGACGACCCGTGATGGGCAGACCGATCTGCGGCGCTATCGCACCATCATTCAGCGCGCGCGGGCGCGAATGCGTGCGGGACACGCCGCCGCGTCAACCCCCTGTTATCTGGATGCATGCCTCGGACGCGAACAGGAACTGCAACAGCTGGAGCGCTGGTATCACACACCCGACGCGCCCCTGCTGACGCTCACGGGTCCCTCCGGAATCGGCAAGACCCATCTTGCCTGCGCGTTCCTCAAACAGATACAGGCGGCGGGCGCGCCCTGCGTGTATGTGAATCTGACCTTGCTGAACGCCGCCGAGCAAATCCTGGCGTCGCTGTTCCACACCCTTGACCTCTCCTTCCCGCTGGAGTCGGACTGGCAGCGGCTGGTCGCGCGCCTGTTTGAGGGGGGCGAGCTGCTTGTGCTGGACGATTTCGACCGCCTGTTGCCCGAAGGGGCGGCGTATGTGGCGCAGTTGCTGCAAGCCGCGCCTCAGGCAAAAATCCTCGCGACTTCCCAGAAGCCGCTGGAGTTGGCTGCCGAGCAGGTACTCCCCCTGCCGCCGCTTGCCTCGCCTCCTGAGACGCTTACTTCGGTGGAGGCGCTGAAGCAGTACCCAAGCGTTGCGCTGGTGTTGCGGCAGGCGGGTGGACGCTTCCAGCTCACGCCACGGAATGCTCGTAAACTCGCGCAGATATGCGCACGGGCGGAGGGTCATCCGGGGAAGCTGGTGAATCTGGGGCTGTGGCTGTATCAGGACTCGAACGCGCTCTACACGGGGCGCATTCATGGCTTGCTGGGAGGAGAGTCTGTGATCGGGCAGGTTCTATCGTCCCAGGGTCGGTCGCGTGGTCTGATTGACACGCTTCGCGAAGAGGAGCAGCGCATTTTGAAGTGTCTGCTGGTGTTTGTGGACGCTTTTGACGCGGAGTCGGCGGCGGCGGCGGCGCAGGTGAGTTCGGAGCAGATGCAGGCGTTTCTGGACGCGATGGTGCGGAACGGTTTTTTGCATCGGTCGGTCGATTCGGAGGAGCCGCTGTATCGTATCCATCGGCAGGTGCGTTCGAGCATCCCTCTACTACCCGAGTCGCAGGAGCATGTCGTGATGGAGCGTTTGCGAGCCTACTATATGGGGCGTTTAGAACGCATGGCTGCCGCGCTGCCGCCCGTCCAGATACGCCAGTGGTGTTTTCGCGAGAGGAACATGCTGCACAGGCTCCTGGAACATTTCCAAGAGCAGCAGGAGAAGGCTGTGGTTGCGGAAGTGTTGAGCCTTGTGACTCGCGCATGTGATTATCGCCCGCCTGCCATGGTGCTTGACTGGGGCTACCGGTTTCTGGAGCAGACGCCAGAGATGCTTTCCGATACCTATGCGGAGGTGGTCTACTGCGTTTTCGCGGGGCTTGTGAACAACAGCGACAACGCGAGAGCTGGAAAGCTGGTGAGCGTGCTGCAAGACCTGCCGCAGTATTTGCACACCGTGGGGCGCTTCTTTCACAATATCGGCGACGGCAATCGCGCTCACGAATGCTATCTGCGCGCGCGGGAGTACGCCCGATCGCGCCACGCGCGCGAGGCAGAAATCATATCAGCGCTGGAGCTTGCCGAGAGTGAAGCGGTCATCGGCAATCTCCACGAGGCGGAGTCGATTCTGCGCACCATCGAGCGAAATCCCGCCACCTGGCGCATGCCGCAAGCGGTTCGGGGGCTGCTCCATTATGTCGGCGGCTATCTGGACTACCAGCGCGGGCGACTCCGACGCAGTGGCGAGCGGTACGAACAGTGCCTTAAGTTAGGGGTGTATGTGCCCTACACTTTGCGCGAGTTGAGTCGGGTCTACCTGGAACTGGGCGACTATGCACACGCCGAACAGTGCGCTCTGGAGGGACTCAAATGCCTGCTTGAGGATCCAGAACCAGTCCCTGCGCCGATTCACGCACTCAACAGCTGTCTGGGCGACCTGTATGCGGTGCAGGGACGATACGCCGACGCCCTCGAACGCCATCTCCCCGCGCTGGAATTCTGGCAGCATGAGGGACAGCCGCGCTGGATTTGCTGGACGCTGAACCGCCTGGCGGAGATTGAGCTGCTGGCGCGCGACGCTGGGCATCCGTGGCGGCTTGCCGACGCCATCAGATGGGATGCGCACACGCTGCTTCGAGAAGCCTGGGACGAGATTGAACCGACCTATATGAATCTGCCCCACAAGTCGCGCACGCATCACAACCTCGGCTGGCTTGCATGGCATGAGGGACGCTTACTGGATACTGAGTATCATCTGAACAAAGCCCTCGAGATACGACGGGGCTATGGCAATCCGTACGGCGTCGCACGCACGCTGGAGATTCTCGCACGCCTCCGGTTCAGCCAGCAGCGGTATGCTGAAGCGCGAACACTGCTGCATGAAGCCAGCAAGCTCCGCAATCGTATAGAAGCCAAACCCTATCCTGCCTTGAAACGCCAGAACCTCAAGATCCATCGGCGTCGACGCCTTCTCTGAACACCCAATACTCCAACTGCAAAATCGCTTTTTTACTGCACGGATTCGAGGGGATTTTTGCTGGAAATCTCCCCAGTGCCCGCTTTATAATTAGGGCAGAGCGCGTGCGAGAGGGAAGTACAACCAAACAGAAAGTCGCCTCACGAGGGGCAAGTCAATCGAGCCTATTTCGGGAGCGAAGCGCAAACGCCTTATCTGCCTGCCTATATTGCGCCTCATGGAGCGTCTGACCTCCGCTTCATGAGGCTTTTTTTTCAGTATCGTTAGCCGACGCAGGTCGACTTTGCAGAAGGCTTCAGGGATCGGGGATGCGGGGGCGCGAGGAGGCATTCAGCGATTACAGCGAGACTCTCAGCCGCCGCGGGCACACGCGGCGGCTGAGAGAGGCGACTGATTAGCGCGGGCGGTCGTCGTCCACCGTGAAGCGGAACATCACGCAGGTCGTGCCGCAGATTTGCGGGTTGGTCTCCGCCAGATAGTTCAGCGAGACCGCCTTTGCGTGCCCGTCCACCCACACGACATTGGAAAGCTTCATATGGCGTCCCAGTATCGCGCCGTTATTGCGGCGGTTCAGCAGCGCGGGGAACGGGAAGGTCTCCACCGCGCGGGTGGGCTGGTCGTCTGCCACCAGATTGGCGCGATAGAAGTCCGCGCTCTGCCCCATGTTCTGCACCTCCGCGACCAGCACGGTGTCGGCAGGCTCGGCGATGATTGCCAGCGGCTTGTTGTTGGGCGGTGTGCAGGTGGAAAGGGCAGTGGTGATGCCGCAGCCGCCGTAGTACATGTTGTTAATCGCGTAGCTGCCGAAGCGTCGACCGACATTGGTCTGTCCAAACGCGTCGCCGCAGTCCGCCTCGCGGAACACATTGCGCCCATCGGGCGAGTAGGGCTGGTACACATAGCGCTTGTTCTCTGCCAGCGTGTGCGCCTGCCCGTTTGGCAGCGTGCCTGTAATCGGCGCGAACGGATCGCTCGGACAGTTGAACAGCTGGGTGTTCTTCACATAGGGCTGAATCACATCCATCCAGCGCGGCGAGGAACAGTTGGTAAAATGAGCGCCCTCCGGCACGCGAGGCGGGTCCGCAAAGGCGTTGCGCGGCACATACTCGTCGTAGTCCTGCACATACATCTGGATGCCAAGCCCAATCTGCTTGACATTGCTCAGACAGCCGGTCTGGCGCGCCTTCTCCCGCGCCTGAGCGAACACCGGGAACAGGATCGCCGCCAGAATCGCGATAATCGCGATAACCACCAGAAGCTCAATCAGTGTAAATCCCTTACGCATGGTCGGTACCTCCACATGCGATTAAACCTCTGGGTGTGTTATAGAGAGGTTAAGGCAGGTTCACTCCCACAGGGCGGCGATTTGGGCGAGGGCGTAGGCGGCGGCGTGTTCGGTGCGCAGCACGCGCGCGCCCAGCGAGACGGCGCATGTTTCGAGCTGCTGCTGCATCCATTCGCGCTCGTCGGGGCTGAAGCCGCCCTCCGGACCGACGACGAGGCTCAGCGCGTCAGGCACGGGGATGCGCCGACCACGCTGCTTGAGGGCGATGGCGTCCGTCCACTCGTCCAGCACGAACACGGGGCGCGGCAGGCGCTGGAACACATCTCGCCAGTCGGGCAGGAGGCGCACTTCGGGCAGGCGGGCGCGGCAGGCAAGTTCCGCCTCCTCCTGCGCGATGAGTTGCCAGCGCGCCTGACGCGACGGCGCACGCGCAGGCTCCAGCTTTGCAATCGAACGCTCGCTGGGCGCGAACAGAATCGTCTGCGCGCCGCCCTGCACGCATAGCCGAATCGCGGTCTCCGCTTTGTCGGGGCGCAGCAGCGACTGCAGCACCGTGACGGCGAAGGGCAGCTCGGTCTCGAGGGCGCACGCTTCCAGCGTTTCAATCCGCAGGTTCTCGCCCAGCTGCGCGTGGTAGACCCCGCCCGCGCCGTCCAGCAGGCAAATCCAGTCGCCCGCGCGCAGGCGCAGCACACGCCCCACCTGATGCGCCACAGGGTCAGGCAGTGTGCGCGTCTCCAGCGTTGTGGGCGGCACAAAAAAGCGCGGCAGGGCGCGCGGCGTCAGCGCTTGCGGAACACGGCGGCGACCCATGTGCGGCGTTTGCGCACCTCCTCCAGCGTAAGCCCGGCGTCTTCAATCGCGCGGCGCACTCGCCCCCGCCAGTTGCGCCCGCTTGTGCCCGACGCCAGATACAGCCCGCCCGCCCGCAGCAAGGGGGGAACCTGCGGCGCGGTCGCAACCAGGAAGTCGCTGATAATGTTGCACACAATCAAATCGTACTCGCCCACCAGCGCACGGAACCCGTCCCCAACGACCGCCTGCACGCGGTCGGCGACGCCGTTGCGCTCAAGATTCCCCTGCGCGACCTTGACGGCGAGCGCGTCGTCGTCCACCGCCAACACTGCCTGTGCGCCGAGCTTCGCCGCGGCGATTGCCAGAATGCCCGTGCCTGTGCCCACATCCGCCACGCGCATGCCGGGCTGCACATACCGCTCCAGCAACTCCAGACACAGCGCGGTGGTGGCGTGCCCGCCCGTGCCGAACGCCAGCCCGGGATCTAACTGGATGAGGATTTCATCCGGCGCGGGCTTGTAGCGGCTCCAGCTGGGCTGCACGCGGATTCGCTGCCCAAACCGACGGCTTCGAAAGTAGCGCCGCCACGCCGTGTGCCAGTTCGATTCCGTGACGGTCTGCACCTCGACTTTGTGGACGGGTGGCAGGTCGTATTCGGGCAACTGCTGCAGGCGGGTCTCAATCGTGTGGAGCCGCTCTTTCTCTGTGGCGGGCAGGTAGGCGACCACGCTGTAGGGCTGGTCGCGCAGCTCCACGCCTGCGCAGCCCGAATCGATCAGCACCGCCGCCACAGCGTCCCAGGCGGGCGGCGACGCAACGACACGGATGCTGAGCCATTCCGTCGGCTTCATCAGGGCGAATTATACCAACCGCTGGCGGCGGGTCAGCCGTTCCGCTGCGCGAACGCACGCATAAAGTCGCACAGCGCGCGCACGCCCTCAATCGGCATCGCGTTGTAGATGGACGCGCGGCAACCGCCAACCGAACGATGCCCCTTCAGCTCGTGTAGCCCGTGCGCCTGCGCCTCCTGCAGGAACTGCTTCTCCAGCGCCTCGCTTGGCAGGCGGAAGGTGACATTCATGATCGAGCGGTGTTCGGGGTGCGCGTGCCCGCGATAGAAGCCGCCGCTCCCGTCGATCGTGTCGTACAGCAGTTGCGCCTTCTCGCGGTTGATGCGCTCCATCGCCGCCAGCCCGCCAATCGTGTGCAACAGCCAGCGCGTCACCAGCATCACGATGTAAATCGCGAACACGGGCGGTGTGTTGTAGAGCGATTTATTCTCTGCCTGCACGCGGTAGCTCAGCATCGCGGGCAGCGTTTCGGGCGCGCGTTGCACGAGGTCGTCGCGCAGAATCACAATCGTCGCGCCCGCGGGACCCGCGTTCTTCTGCGCGCCTGCGTAAATCAGCGCGTAGCGGCGGATGTCAATCGGGCGCGAGAGGAAATCGGACGACATATCGCACACCAGCGGTACATCTCCCACGGGCGGCTCGGTTGGGAACACGACTCCCTGAATGGTCTCGTTGGAGGTGAAATGCACATAGCGCGCGCTGGGGTCAATCGTGTATTCGTCAGGGCGCGGCGTGCGGACGAAATTCTCCTCCTTGCCGTTCCACGCGGCGCGCGCCTTGCCCACCAGCTGCGCCTCTTTGTACGCCTTCTGCCCCCACGCGCCCGTGATGAGGTAGTCCGCGCTGCCGTCGCCCAGCAGGTTCATCGGAACCATCGCGAACTGCAGGCTCGCGCCGCCCTGCAAAAACAGCACATGGTACTCGTCGGGGATGTTCAGCAACTGGCGCAGGTTCGCCTCCGCCTCCTGAATAATCGCATCGAAATGTTTGGAACGATGGCTGATTTCCAGCACCGACGCGCCGACGCCGGGCAAACAGAGCAAATCGCGTTGCGCTTCCTCCAGCACGGGCAGGGGCAGCGTCCCCGGACCCGCCGAAAAGTTCCATACACGCTGGGTCATCGTTGTCCTCCCGTGTAAGGATACCTGATGGGCGCAGGTACAATTAGCCCCGTGGCGTATATCAGCCTCTACCGCAAGTATCGGGCGCAGGATTTCGAGGAGTTGATGGGGCAGTCCCATGTGACGGTCACCCTGCGGAACGCGATTCAGCAGGGTCGGCTGGCGCATGCGTACCTGTTCTGCGGTCCGCGCGGCACGGGCAAGACCTCCACCGCGCGCCTGCTCGCCAAAGCGCTCAACTGCGAGCAGGGTCCCACGCCGAACCCGTGCAAAGAGTGCCGATTCTGCCGCGCGATTCAGGAAGGCAACTGCGTCGATGTGGTGGAGATGGACGCCGCGTCGGAGACCAGCATCGACGATGTGCGCACCTCGATTATCGAGAACGCGAAGTATCCCCCGATGGAGGCGCGCTACAAGATTTACATCATCGACGAGGTGCATGACCTCTCGGCGAAGGCGTTCGACGCGCTGCTGAAGACAATTGAGGAGCCGCCCGCGCATGTGATTTTCATTCTGGCGACGACGGAGTTCCATCGCGTGCCGCCGACGATACGCTCGCGCTGCCAGCGGTTCGATTTCCATCGGGGCACGATTGCCGACATCACGCGGCGGCTGCAGCAGGTGCTGGAGCAGGAGGGGCTGCAGGCGGAGCCTGCGGCGTTGCATCTGGTGGCGCGCGCGGCGGACGGCTCGTGGCGCGACGCGCTCACCGCACTGGAGCAGGTGATTGCCTTCAGCGAAGAGGGCAGAATCACGCCCCAGACGGTCTACAACGCGCTGGGGATGCTGGAAGACGAGACGCTGATGCAACTCACGGACGCTCTGCTGGAGCGCGACGCGGGCAGGGTGCTGCAGCTGCTGGAGGGGCAGATGCTGCTGGGGCGCGAGCCGCGCGTGTTCGCTGAATCGCTGATTCAGCACTGGCGCGCGCTGATTCAAGCCGCGCTGCACGCGCAGGACAAGTCGGGCGCGTATGACCCGACACAGTGGAGCGCGATGATTGAGCAGGCGCGTCGAGCGGGCGCGCCCCGCCTGCTGGCATGGTGGGAGCAGATGGCGGGCGCCCTGAGCGAGATGCGCGCCTCTGGCTCGCCCCGCGCGATTCTGGAGCTGTACCTGCTGCGCCTTGCCAGCGAGCCGCTGGTCGCGCCGCAGCCCGTTGCGCCTGCCCCCCAATCGGCAGCGCCCGTTGCTCAAGCCGCCGCGCCGACCCCGACGCCCCGCGCCGCCCAACCGACAACGCCTGCGCCCGCGTCTCCAGCCCCCTCTGCGCCCACCGATGGAGCGACGGAACTGCCCATAGACCCCGCGACTGCGAATCGGCTCTGGCAACAGCGTGTGGAGGAGCTCGTACAGCGCAGTCCTATAGGGGGGATGCACCTGCGCGGCTCGCGTATCGAGCTGGACGGCGAATTCGTGCGCCTGGTGATGCCGACCCAGCTGGGCTATGAGTATTTCAAGCAGCAGGCGCGTCGGGAGACGAACCTGATGAACGAGGTGCGCGCCGCTTTGGGGATGCCCAACGCAGCGGTGCAGCTGGCGTACTCCAGCGAGGCGCGCGCCGAAGAGCCGCCGCCCCCACCGCCCGTCGTCGAGCCGCCCGTGCTGGAAGGCGACGCGCTCGCCGACGCGCTGATGGAAGCCCTCAACGGGCACGAGGTGGAAGAGGAGGTGTGAAGTGATACCAACTGCGCAGTCAGAGTTCGTAAATTCCCTCGCACACACCCGCAGAGACGTGCTTGTTGCCCGCACCCCGCTACTATGGAGTGCTGAAGCGCAGCTTCAGCATGCGCGGAAGCTCCGCTTCCGCACTCCATAAGTCGCCGTTTTGCGAACTATGACCAGCAGATTGGTATGAGCCGTGCGACAGCCCACTCAAGCGTCGCTCCGCTCTATCGATTGGAGGCTCTGCCGCATGCTCAACGCGGCGCTTGTTGCTGAGGGGTGAGCGATTCGCGGGGCGATTCCTGATGCGACTCGCCCAGAATCAGGCGCGCGCGGCGGTTGCGCGTGAAGTAGTTCCACGCCCACTGGACGAACACCAGCAGGCGGTTCTCGAAACCGACCAGAAACATCAGATGCACAAACAGCCACATGAGCCAGGCAAACCAGCCTGTGAAATGCAGGCGCCCGATTTGCGCAACTGCTGCTTTACGCCCGATCACCGCCATGTTGCCCCGCTCGTGGTAGTGGAATGGGGGCATCTCGGGGGCGCCTGTAATCAGCCCACGAATACGACGCGCGACATAGCGCCCCTGTTGCATGGCGACGGGCGCAACGCCGGGCAGTGGGGCGCCCGTTTGGTGCGCAAAGTGTGCCATGTCGCCAATCACAAAAATATTCGGATAATCGGGCAGTGATAGGTCGGGCGCCACGATGAGACGCCCGCCGCGATCGGTGGGCGTATTGGTGCATCGGGCGAGGATAGCCGCCAGCGGCGCGGCGCGCACCCCTGCTGCCCACACCACAGTGCGCGTGGGCAAGATGAAGGTCTCTTCCCCGACTGTATAGAGGATGTGGTCGGGCGTAATCTCCTGTACCATCGCGCCTGTAATCACCTCGACGCCCAGTTGCTGGAGGGACTGTCGCGCGTTCTCACTGAGTGGTTCAGGATAGGGCGTTAGCACGCGCGGCGCGCCCTCCAGCAGCAGCACGCGCGCCGTGCGCGGATCGAACGCGCGATACTCGTCGCGCACGGTGACATGCACCAGCTCTGCCAGCGCGCCCGCCATCTCGACCCCTGTCGGTCCACCGCCGACCACCACGAAGGTTAGCCACGCCTTGCGCTCCTGGGCGGATTCGATGCGCTCTGCGGTCTCCAGCGCGCTCAGTACACGCCGCCGTATCTCCTGCGCATCCTCTATTGTCTTCAAACCGGGCGCATACGGCGCCCACGAATCGTTACCGAAGTAGTTACTGGACGCGCCTGCCGCAATTACCAGATAGTCCCAGTGCAACGCCTGCCCATCATGGAGTACGACGGTCTGGCGTTCAGGGTCGATATCGACCACTTCGGCGCACAGTATCCTGATGTTCGGTTGTCTGCGAAACAGGCTGCGTAGGGGCGCGGCAATCTCTGCAGGACCCAAACCTCCAGTGGCGACCTGGTACAGCAACGGCTGAAAAAGGTGGAAGTTGCGCTTGTCTATCAGGGTGATGTCCACAGCGGCTCGCTTCAACTCGCGCGCTGCGTGAAGTCCACCGAAACCGCCGCCAATAATCACTACATGCGGACGAGCCACAACATAAGTATACCCATCAGGAGCATCCCTGCAGGCAGCCCAATTGCGGCAAATTCCCCGAAAATTGCCGAATTCGCTGTCCGGTTTTGGCGCGGTTTCGAGTCTTAATAGGGTGGAATGCCCTGCAAGGGCGTTCCCTGATGTTTGTCATTTCTCCTCACCCGCTGCGCCCACCCCTTGACAGAAAAACGCTCCATCGGGTATCTCCTGCACACTATGAAAACACCAATCCACACACAGGAGCAACCCGATGGAGCTAACCCAATAACACACCCAGTATACCACCTCCAGCAACTCCTCCAACAACTCCCCACACGCACCCAACGCCCAGAACCTAACCAAACCCTCCGACAACTCCTCTACGCCGAACTCCTCGCACCCACCCACAAAACCATCGCCCAACTGGAACGCACCCACCAGCCCCACCGAACCCACCCACGCCCCGCCGCCTATCGCCTCTTCCAACGCTACTTCCAACCCGACGACGCTTTTCACACCCTGCGCCTGCACACCCTCCAACACTGCCCGCCCGAACAGCCCTACTGCGTCATCGCCGACGGCACGACCGTCCCCCGAACAGGCAAGTCTATTCCCGGCGCCTTCTGGCGACAAAACCCTCAAAACGCCCCCTTCGCGCGCGGACTACGCTGGGCGCAGAGCTTTGTGATGCTCGGCGCGCTTGTGCCCCCCGACGACGGCAACGCCCGCTGCGTCCCGATTGAGTGGCTGCCTGCATTCTCCCAACGCTGCGCCCGTGCCCAAGAGGGTTCCCGTCGCTCGGAGATAGCGGGCTGGATAGAAGGCGTGCGACGGGTGCGTGCGACGCTGGATGCGGCAGGGCGCACGCAGCAGTTGTTGGTCTGCGTCGGCGACGGGCGGGGCGACACGAAAGCGTGGGGTACGCTGCTGTTGCCCAACACGGTCTGTTGTGCCCGTGCGCGGCGCGACTCGCTCTGGTGCGACCTGCCTGAGGCGCACACGGGTCGGGGGCGTCGGCGGGTGTATGGGGCGCGTTGGTGGCGTCCGTGCGAGGTGTGGCAGGGGCGCACAGGCTGGCAGATGGTTCAGATACACGCGCGGGGGCGCGCGATACGGGTTCCTGTGCGGGTGCTGGGTCCGTGTCGTCGCAAAGACTGGGGGGCGCCGGTGTTTTTCGTGATTCTTGTGCGGGGGCGTCGCAAGCGGCGCAAGCGAGAGAAGACCCGTGCGCCGCAGGCGTTCTGGGTGCAAGCGGTTGGGGATGGTCAGGGGGGCTGGCAGTTGCCGTTGGCGTTGGAGCGGTTGGTGGGGTTGTTGTGGCAGCGTTGGGAGATAGAGGTGTGTTTTCGGAGCCTCAAGAGCGGGTTTGGGCTGGGGGAGAAGCCGTGCTGGGGGTTGGTGAGTGGGGAGCGGAGCGTGTCGTGGAGCGCGTGGGTGTATGGGGTGTTGGTGTTGAGCGGGTATCGGGCGTGGGGGTGGTTGCGGGCTGGGGGTGAGCGTCGTTGGACTTTGCGGGAGGTGTTGCGGGATGTTCGTTGGGGGGTGTTGTTGGAAAACTGGGCTTCAGGGGGCTGTGGGTGCTGTTTGGGTAAAGGGGCGAAAAATGGGTTGTGTGGGTGTTGGTGGTGTCGGGAGGGGCTATGGATCTGGTTGGGGGCGTTTCGTTGGTGAGGGATTGGGTGTGTTTGGGGGTGTTTTTGGGGTTTTGTGGGGCGTTTTGAGCGGACTTTTGGGTGGATTCTGGGGTCTGCGGCATATGTTCACGCCTGATGGAAATGACAAACATCAGTGGAATGCCCTGCAAGGGCGTTCCACAGGGCGAATTGATAGATGTCAGCGGCGCTGGGCTTTGATCCTCCTTTCGACAGCGTCGCTCATTTTTTTCGAGTGGTATACTTCAGGCGATGCGCGAAGCGAAACCACTGATAGGGATTACCACGAACTGGAACACCGTCGACGAGATTAGCGGGCAGGTCAGCCTGAACGACGCCTACGCACGCTCGGTGGTTCGTGCGGGCGGCGTGGCGGTACTGATTCCGCCAGGCGCCGACGCCGACGCGCTGGCGGAGCATCTGGACGGATTGCTCATTCCGGGCGGGGACGACATAGACCCGAAGCACTACGGCGAGCCGCTCCATCCGAAGGCGGAGCTGGTGAACGCGGCGCGATTCGATATGGAATGGGCGTTGCTGCGGGCGTTTGAGGCGCGGCGCAAGCCGATTCTGGGGATTTGCTACGGCTGCCAGCTACTGAATGTGTGGCGGGGCGGGTCGCTCTATCAGCACCTGCCAGATTTGCCGAGCGTGAGCCTGAAGCACCAGCGCGCCTCCAAAGAGGAGCCGTTCCCGCGCCACTTTGTGGAAGTCGCGCCCGATTCGAAGCTGGCGCAGTTAGTGGGGCAGACGCGCTTCGAGAGCGTGAGCGCGCATCATCAGGCGATTCGCGCAGTGGGTAGAGGGCTGGTCATTACCGCCTATTCGCCCGACGGAGTCGTGGAGGCGATTGAAGACCCCGATCACCCGTTTCTGATTGGGGTACAGTGGCATCCGGAGCGCGATCCCGATGCGCCCGCCACACGCGCCCTGTTCGAGAGTTTTGTGAACGCCTGCAGGAGGTAGCTAATACCAATCCGCGCGTCAGATTTCGTAATTACCGTGCGTCTCCAGCCAGAGCCACGCGCCCTGTTGCCCTCACCCCCAGCCCCTCTCCCGCGCGGCGGGAGAGGGGAGCCGTGCGAGCGGCGCGCGATGCGCTATCCCCCTCTCCCAACCCGTTGGGAGAGGGGGACAAAGGGGGTGAGGGCTACAAGCGTCGCCGTTTTGCGAACTATGACCAGCAGATTGGTATAACTAACGCCTCCCAGCCGTCCCTGCGGGTGGGCGCGGCTGGGAGGGCAGAGCGTGTTCACGGATTCTGTGGAGGGTTCTCCTTCTTTTCCTCTTTTTTCTCGCCCTGCTGCTGTTGCTGCTGGTCGCGCTGGCGCGCCTTGTCCCAGCGCTCCTGCAGATTCTTGGGCAGCGCGTTGCGGATTTCCTGCATCATCTGCTCGTTGACCTCCTGCAGGCGGCGGGCGCGCTGGTCGGGCGTGAGTGAGGCGTCCTGGGTAATCTGCTGGCGGATTTTGTTGTAGCGCTGCACGATTTCGCGGATTTTCTCCATCTGCTCAGGGCTGAGGCGCATATCCGCGAGGCTCCCAAGCGCGGGCGATTGCTCCTCCAGCAGCGCTTCAAACTTCTTGAGCTGCTCCTCGTTGAGGACGGTTCGGATCAGGCGCACATACTCCTCGCGCGCCTGGCGCAGGCGCACGATGCGCTGCTCTGCGGTGAGCGAGGTGTCGCGTCGGATTTGCTCGCTGCGGTCGTTGTATTGCTTCCAGAGTCCATCGATACGGGCGCGCTGCTCTTCCGTGAGGTTGAGCCGTGTGGCGAGGTTGGCGGGCGCCAGCACATCGCCGCGCGCGGGTTGGGGCTGGGGCTGCGCCTGCACAACGGCGCCCGGCGCGGCTTTCTCGTCTTTACCCTCCTGCGCCCACAGCGGCGCAAGCGTAGCTAAAGTCAGCGTTGCAATGAGTAAACCTATTTGTCTCATAGCGGTCTCCTCCAGTAGGCGGGGTTGCCGTTCCCCCTTTTCAAAGTATACCACACTTTTCGACGGTTCGACCGCTGGGGCGTGTTGCGAACTTTGTCTGGGGTAGAATCGTATAACTACTGATGGCGCTGGAACGAACGGTTTCAAAGAGTGCGTCGCCTCCTCTCACAGCGTATGGCGCGGCATGGTTGCTCACAGTGGCGTGTGTGCTGGTGGTGCAACTGGCGCGCGTCACGGAGTTCTCGGTGGTTCCGTTTCTCATGCTGGCGACGCTGGGGGTGGGCGCAAGCGCGTGGGCGAGTCGGTTCCCCCTCTCGGAAGGCGCGCGGATGGTGTACGGTTTCCTGGACGGCGCGCTGGCGTTTCTGTGCCTGACGGGGCAGGGCTTTCTCAACAGCCTCGTCGGCGTCGGGCTGGACTCCTCCATCGAAAACTATCTCAGCCTGTCGTTCCTCTGGTATCTGTGTCTGCGTAGCGCATTGATGGTCACGATGAACGCGCTGGTGTTCCAGAGCGTGCCCGCGCTGGCGCTGTTTGGTCTGGTGGCGACCTACATGCTGGCGACGCAGATTCTGTGGCTGTTCGCGCTGATGCTGCTGGGCGTACTGTTTCTGATGCTGGCGAGCCATCGGCTGGAGTGGGGGCTGGCGCGGGGGTCTCTGGAAACGGGCTACGCGCTGCGCACGGTGTGCGCTTCGGGGGCGCTGGCAGGGCTGGTCGCGTTTCTGGCGACGCCCATCCTCGCGCTCACCATCGGACGCGCCATCTCAACCGTGGTGGTGGGAATGCCCTTCCGCGGGGCGATACGGGCGACTCCGTCCGAGACGCCGCCTGAGCTGCAGGCGGGCGCAGGCGCAGTGGCGCTGAGCGAGATGGAAGTCATGCGCGTGCGCATCGAGGGCAACGCGCAGCCGAACTACCTGCGCATGGAGTCGTACAACATCTACACCGGGCGCGGGTGGAACCGTGGGCGCGTGTTTTACGAGGAGATGATTCCGCTGGGGCAGGGCAAATTCGCGCCGCAGCGTCTTCCCGATGCGCCTGAACTCCATCGGGCGACGGCGACGGTGACGCTGAGCAGCGGCTGGCATCGGATTCTCTACGCGCCGGGCTACCCGCTGGAGGTGGAAGCGCCCGTGCGCCAGTTGCAATATGTGCGCTGGTCGGGCGCCGTGAGCAGCTACCGTCCTCTGGGCGCAGGCGAGCAATACACAATTACCGCCTACTGGCCGCCCGAAGACCCGCGCATCCTGCGCCAGCTGCCCCCCGCGACGCTTCGGTTCCCCTTCCAGTTGCCCGCGCGCCCCGAATCGCGCGGGCAATCCAGCGGGCGAAGCGGTCCGCTACAGGAGTTAGCCGAACGCCTGACCCGCAACCAGCCCACTCAGTACGACAAGGTGATGGCGCTGGTGCGCTACATCGAGCAGAACACCGCCTACAACCTGAATGTGGAGGCGTATCCGACCGATGTGGATGTGGCGGAATACTTCCTGCTCGAGGCGAAGCAGGGCTACTGCGTGGAGTTTGCAACGGCGCTGGCGGTGCTGTGCCTGTATGCGGACATTCCTGCGCGGGTCGTGTCGGGGTTCCTGCTGCAGGAGCGCGACCCTGAGACAGGCGAGTATATCGTGCGCGAGGCGCATCGCCACCTGTGGACGGAGGTCTTTTTCGAGGGCGTCGGTTGGGTTGCGTTCGATGCGACTCGGAACGCGCCCGTGATTGAAGGCGGCGCCAGCGACGCACTGATGAGCGAGGAGGCGCGTCAGGCGCGGCGGCAGTGGCTGCAGCGCGCGCTGGATGTGCTGATTGGCGCGGTCGCGCTGGCGATCCTGTACCTGCTGATTGCGCCGCGTGTGGGATGGACAACGGGCGGGGCGACGCCCCGCGCTCAGCGGCTCTACGGGCAGTTGCTGTTCGCGCTGCGCCTGCTGGGCGTGGAGCCGCCTGCGGCGGGGCAGACGCCGCGCGCCTATCTGGAAGCGGCGGCAATGCGCCTGCGCCAGCAGGGCAGCCGCGCCGCTGACGCGCTCCGCACGCTGACGCCCGCGCTGATTGCCTACCTCTACGCCCCGCCCGACCAGAGCGCGGCGCAGGAACCCGAACTCACGCGCCAGATTGCCCGCCTGCGACGCCAGATTCTGCAGGAACTTGGCGTCCGACGGCTTACTAAACGCATGCTCACACTGGGATGGCAGCGGCTTTATGGCGGTCAAAAAATATAGCGAGCTGAAAGCGAGCGACTGGCGCACGCCAGCGACGGTCTACCTGCTGGAAGGAGAGGAGCCTGTGCTGCAGCGCGAGTTTCTGACGCAGCTGCGGCGCGCGTTGCCCATCGAGGCGGGCAGTATCGACGAGGCGATTCTGGACGCCCGCGAGACGCCCACCAGCGCACTGGGCGCGGTATTGCAAACCATCCCGATGGAATCCGAGCGGCGGCTGATTGTCCTTTCCCATGTGAACCGCTACAGCGCCAACGAGCTGCAGAATCTGACGCGCCTGGTGGAACAGGTTCCCCCGTTTGCCTGTCTGGTGCTGCTGCCCGCCCCGGCGGAAGAGAGCGAAAGCGCGAAAGCGGCATGGAACGCGCTGGTCAAAGCGGTCGAGAAACATGGGCTGGTGATTAAGCTCACCGCGCTGACGGGCGCGACGCTCACGCGCCGTCTGGTCGCGATGGCGGAGGCGGCAGGCAAACAGTTGCGCCCCGACGACGCCGAGTACCTGCAAACGCTGGTCGACGGCGTCGCCGAGCGCGCGCTTGCCGAGCTGGAGAAGGCGCTCTTGTTCGTGGAACCGCGCACGGAAATCAGCCGTCATGATATTGAAACTGTTGTGAGCGCGTCGCAGCAGGCGCAGGTGTTCAAGCTGGTGGATATGATTGTGGCGCGAGACGCGCCCGCCGCGATGCGCCAGTTGCGCCTGATGTTTCAGGCGGGCGCGCGCGCCGAAGAGACCGCGATGAAGACGCTCGCGCTGATTGCCCGCCAGTATCGCCTGCTCTGGGGTGTGCGCACCTTGCTGCAACACGGGCAGCCCATCAAGCAGCCGAACCGCGTCAGTCCAGAGGTCGCCCAACGGCTGCCAAAAGACCCCGATGTGCTGCAGGTACTCGCGCGGCAGGCGTTTCTGCAGGACAAACTCCAGCGTCAGGCGGAGCGGCTCAGCTGGGCGCAGCTGTGCGCGGCGTTTCAGGCGATCGACGAGGCAGACCGCGCGCTCAAAGGACTGCGCCCCAGTGTGAACGCCGCCGAAATTATGGAAAGACTCATCGTCAGGCTCACAGTGGACGGCGAGCCTGCACGAGCGCACGAGAGACAAGGAGGTTAATATCTGTGGCGAAGCGTGTGGCGGAGAACCCAATCATCACACCGGAAATGGTCAAGCCATCCGAGCCGAATCTGGAAGTCATTGGCGCGTTCAATCCGGGCGCCATCCGATTCGGCGACGAGGTTATCCTGCTGCTGCGCGTGGCGGAGCGACCGATTATGGACGACCCGGACCTCGTGGGCGTGCCTGTGCTGAACCTGAACCATGCCGATTCGGGGCGACTGGAGATTTTGACCTTCCCGCGCCATTCGCCGCTGACCGATCTCAGCGACCCACGCGCCGTGACCTACGAGGGGCGCGTGTATCTCAGCTCCATCTCCCACCTGCGTCTGGCGCGCAGCAAGGACGGCGTTCACTTCACCGTCGACCCCGAGCCGACGCTGTTCCCCGAAACGAAATACGAAGAGTACGGCATCGAGGACTGTCGCATCACACAGATTGACGGCGTGTATTACATCTCGTACACGGCGGTCTCGCGCTACGGGATCTGCGTCGGGCTTGCATGCACGGACGATTTCAAGAACTTCCAGCGATTGGGACTGATCCTGCACCATGAGAACAAAAATGTGACGCTGTTCCCGCGTCGGGTGCAGGGGCGGTATGTGGCGATGCACCGCACGGCGGCGTCGGCGTTCAACGGACCGAATATGTGGATTACTTATTCGCCCGACCTGCTGCACTGGGGCGACCACCAGTTCCTGATGGCGCCGCGCATCCATCACTGGGACTCGCGCCGAATCGGGGCGGGCGCGCCGCCGGTGGAGACTCCCGAAGGCTGGCTGATTGTCTATCACGGGGTGAACGCCAAAGACGGCTACTGCGCAGGCGTCGCGCTGCTGGATCTGGACGAGCCGCACCGCGTGATTTGCCGCTCACACGAGCCGCTGATTGCCCCCACCGAAGATTACGAGGTGAGCGGCTTTTTCGAGCGCGTGGTGTTCCCTACGGGCTTGACCCCGATGGACGACGGGCGCTGGATGGTCTACTACGGCGTCGCAGACCGATCGGTCGCCGTCGCCGAGACGACGATGGAGGAACTGCTCGCGGTCGCTAAGGGCGAGCTGGCGCTGGCGCGCTAAGGGTATACTGGTCTCAAGTGCGATGGAGCATGAGCTGAGTCTGGAGACGCTGTTGCAACATCTCGGAGAGGAGACGCCGTTTCCCTATGGGGCGGTGACGCCGCCGATTGTGCAAACGACGCTGTTTACCGCGCCCTCACTGCGCCTGCGCACCGAGCAGAAGGGACTGAACGACGCAGGCTATGTCTACACCCGCGAATCGAACCCTACCGTGCGCCTCGCCGAGCAGAAACTCGCGGCGCTGGAGGGCACGGAAGACGCGCTGTGTTTCGCGTCGGGCATGGCGGCGATTGCGTCCGCCATCCTCGCCTTCACCCGCACGGGCGACCATGTGATTTGCGTCGAGAGCGCATATCCCCCAACGCGCATGTTGCTGGAATCGTGGCTGGCGCGCTACGGCGTGCAGGTAAGCTTCATCGAGGGCAAATGCACTGAAGAATTTGAACGCGCCTTGCAGCCGAATACGCGCATGATTTACCTCGAAAGCCCCTCCAGTATGGTGTTCCATCTGCAGGATCTACGCGCGGTGAGTGAACTGGCGCGCGCCCGCGGGATTCTCACTCTGTGCGACAACAGCTGGGCGACGCCAATTTTCCAGAATCCGTACGCGCTGGGGGTAGACCTCGTGTTGCACAGCGCGAGCAAGTATCTGGGCGGGCACAGCGACCTGCTGGCGGGCGTAGTTGCGGGGCGACGCGAGCATATCGAGCAGGTACGCGAGACCCGTTCGCTGCTGGGCGGGGTGCTGGAGCCGTTCGGGGGATGGCTGCTGGTGCGCGGGCTGCGCACACTGCCCGTGCGGATGGAGCGCGCGCACGCCAGCGGGCTGCAGGTCGCCGAATGGCTGGCGGCGCAGCCCCCGATTGCGCGGGTGAACCACCCTGGACTGCCCTCCCATCCGCAGCATGCGCTGGCGCGCCAGCAGATGCGCGGCTACGGCAGCCTGTTCAGCTTCGAGACGCGCCCCATCACCGCCGAAAACGCCTACGCCTTTGCGGACCGCCTGCGCCTGTTCCGATTCGGCTGCAGCTGGGGCGGCTACGAGAGCCTGCTGTTGGGCTGGGCGCAGGGCGAGTCGGAGCCAGCGCCGTGGCTGTTCCGCATCTACATCGGGCTGGAGAACCCCAGCGACCTGATTCGCGATCTGCAAGACGCCCTGCCTGCCCTGACGCCTTAAGTGTCGTTGCAGTAATTTTTCAGCAGTCCCTCTACCCGTGCACGCGCACAGGCAGGTTCTTTGGAGTGCTGAAGCGGGAGCTTCAGCGTCGCGGAAGCTCCGCTTCCGCACTCCATTAATCGCCGCTTTGCGAACTATGACCAGCAGATTGATATCGGCAGGAACCTTGAGCAGGGCAACGAATTGCATGCAAGATGCACGCTTCTGCCCGACACCGTTTGCCTGACGAAGTGCGCGCCCTGTGGGTGGTGCGCACTTCGATGGTTTCGCCCTCGTCGATTGAGCGCGCGGTTGCGCTGGCGGCGCGCTACGGCTTCAACGCGCTGTTCGCGCAGGTGCGCGGGCGCGGCGACGCCTATTATCGCTCCAGCTACGAGCCGCGCGCGGAGCCGCTGACGAGCCAGCCCGCCGATTTCGACCCGCTGGGCTACCTGTTGCGCTGCGCCGCCGACGCAGGGCTGCAGGTGCATGCGTGGCTGAATGTGTTCTATGTGTGGAGCCAGCCGCAACCGCCGCGCAGTCGCCAGCATGTGATTAGTCGCCGCCCGCAGTGGATTGCCCGCGACGCCCAGAACCGCTACCAGATGACGACTGCGGGCAAGGTGGAGGGCGTCTACCTGTGTCCCAGCAACCCGAATGTGCGCACGCACCTGCTGAAAGTGTTTGCAGAGGTCGCCGAACGCTACCCTGCGCTGGATGGGCTGCATCTGGACTATGTGCGCTATCCCTACGAGGGCTACTGCTACTGCGCGGGCTGTCGGGCGCGCTTTCGGCAGGCGATGCTGGAACGCGTCCCCGACACGCGCCGCGCCCAGCTGGACAGGCAGGCGACGGGACGCAATCCGCTGGCGTGGACGCAGGCGTTCCCCGCCGAGTGGAGCGACTGGCGACGGGAGCAGGTGAGCGCGTTCGTGCGAGCGTTCAGCCGCCAGTCGCGGCGGATTAACCCGAACCTGATTCTGTCAGCGGCGGTCTGGCCCGCCCCCCAGCTCGCTGCCCGCAACAAACTGCAGGACTGGCTGCACTGGCTGCGAAGCGACTGGCTGGACACCGTGCTGCCGATGGCGTATGACAAAGACACCGCCGTTGTGCAGGCGCATGCGGCGCGGGTGGTGGAAGCCGCGCAGGGGCGTCCCGTGATTGTGGGCGTCGGCGCATGGCAAATCCGTCCCGACAGCGCAATCAACAAAATCCGCGCCATCCGTCGGCAGGGCGCGCGCGGGTTCAGCCTCTTCTCCTACGACGCCATCACCCAGAACGGCGGCAGCGAGACCTACCTGCAACAGGTTGCGAAGGCGGTGAATCGCGACCCTTTCGGATAAACGGAGTGAGAACGACCATGCCAACCGTGGACGGCGTAATCGAGGAAGCCATCGAGCACAAGATTTTCCCCAGCGCGGTGTGCGCCGTGTTGCTGGGCGGGCGCGTGAAGTATCAGGGCGCGTTCGGCAAGCCCGACCCCGAAACCGACATGCCCGCCAGCCCCAGCACCGTGTATGACCTCGCGTCGCTGACCAAGCCGCTCAGCACGGCGACCCTGGCGCTGCTCGCGCTGGAGGAGGGCAAACTGACGCTGGAGACGCCCGTCGTGCGCTTTTTCCCCGACGCGAAGCACCTGCAGGGCGTGCTGGTGAAGCACCTGCTGACGCACACTTCGGGGCTGCCTGCGTGGCGCGCGCTCTACAAAAGCGCCGATTCGCGCGACGCCGTGCTGCAGGCGGTCCTGAACATCCCGCGCACGCGCCCGCCCGCGCAGGGCTACACCTATAGCGACCTCGGCTATATCCTGATGGGCGCGATTCTGGAGCAGGTGTACGAGCAGTCGCAGGCGGAGCTGTTCCGCGCGAAGATTGCCGAGCCGCTGGGATTGGCGTCGATGACCTATTGCCCGCCCGCTGACTGGGGGGAACGAATCGCGCCGACCGCGCGCTCCGAGAGCCGTCCGGACGCCATTCTGCGCGGCGTGGTGCATGACGAGAACGCGCACGCGCTCGGCGGCGTCGCTGGGCACGCGGGGCTGTTCGGCTCGCTGGAGGACCTGATACGCTTCGCGCGGATGATCCTCAGCGGCGGGCGACCGCTGCTCTCGTACTACGCGGTGCAGCTGTTCCTGACGCCGCAGGCGCAGATAGGCAACCAGCCGCCCAGCATGCACACGCTCGCGCTGTTTGCGCATCCGAACCCGCTGCTGCCGCGCGGCGACCTGTTCCCCCCGCGCTGTGTGGGGCATTCGGGCTTCACAGGCACGGTGCTGCTGTTCGACCCGCAGGTGGAGATGGCGGTCATCCTGCTGACGAACCATGTGTATTACTCGCGCGAGAAGGACGCCTATCTGGACTATCGGCGGCGCATCCTGAACAGCCTCGCGGCGCAGGTGGGCGAGGTGTAGCGCGTCAGGTACAATTCGCCCGCCATGGACTGGACATCGCTCGCGTTGAGCTGGACGCTCTGGACGCCTTTAATCGGGGCGTTGTTGCTGATACTGGTTCCCAGAGGGCAGGAGCTGATTGCCCGCGCGGTCGCGCTCACCATCACGCTGATTACGCTGGGGATGGCGGGCGTGCTGTTTCTGGGCTTCAACCCGAATGTGGCAGGCTACCAGTTCGTGGAGCGGTTCGCGTGGCTGCCCGACTATGGCGTGAGCTACTTTCTGGGCATCGACGGCGTGAGCCTGTGGCTGGTGGGGCTGACCGCGCTGCTGAGCGTGTTCGCCGTCGCGCTCTCGTTCAATGTGCAGGAGCGCGTGCGGGAGTTTCTCATCTGGATGCTGGCGCTGGAGAGCGCGCTGCTGGGCGTGTTCATGGCGCTGGATGTGATTCTGTTTTATGTGTTTTTCGAGTTGACGCTGGTACCTTCGTACTTTCTGATTAGCCTGTGGGGCGGTCGTGATCGGGCGGCGGCGGCGCTCAAGTTTTTCCTGTATACCTTTTTCGGCTCGCTCTGGATGCTGCTGGCGGCGATTGTGCTGGCGTTCGAGCATCAGAAGGCGTTCAACGTGCTGACTTTTGAGCTGCCGCGCCTGCAGGCGTTCGTGTGGGAGCAGGGGCTGCCGGGGCATTTGGAGACGCTGCTGTTTCTGGGCTTTGCGCTGGCGTTTGCGATTAAGTTGCCGCTGGTTCCGTTGCACACCTGGTGGCCGCAGGCGATGGGCGCGGCGCCGATGCCGCTGCTGGTGGTCTTTTTGAAGACGGGCGCATATGGGTTCCTGCGGTTCGCGATTCCGATGTTTCCTGACGCGGCGCAGGCGTTCGCAGGGTTTTTCGTTGCGCTGGGGGCGCTCTCCATCGTGTATGGCGCGATAGTGGCGGCGATGCAGAGCGACATCAAGCGGCTCGCGCTCTACGCGGTGGTCAGCCATGCAGGATTCATCGTGATGGGGCTGTTCTCGCTCACTGCGCAGGGCTTTGTGGGCGGCGCGCTGCAGCAGGTCAATCACGGCGTCACGATGGGCGCGATGTTCCTGCTGCTGGGCATGCTGGAGGCGCGCACGCGCACGCTCCAGATTGCCGAGCTGGGCGGTTTGAAGCAGCAGATGCCCGTGTTCGCGGCGCTGTTTCTGATTGTGATGCTGGCGGCGGTCGCGCTGCCCGGCACGAACGGCTTCGTGGGTGAGTTTCTGTGCCTGCTGGGGGCGTATCAGTCGGCGCATGCGGGCGTCTATCCGCTGGGCTGGGTCGTGCTGGGGATTACGGGCACGGTGCTGGCGGCGGTCTATATGCTATGGATGTTCCAGCGGGTGTTTTACGGACCGACGCCGACGCGCTGGCGCGAGCTGCCCGATTTGCGCCCTGCCGAACTCGCACTGCTACTGCCGCTGATTGCGCTGATTTTCTGGATTGGCGTGCGTCCTGTTAGCCTCACCCAGACGATGGAGCGCGCCGCGATGGAGTGGGTCAAGCCCTATGCGCAGCAGCCCGTGCAACAGACCGCGCGCCCGTAAGCGTGAGTAGGACATTTCGCAATAAAATAGTATCTAATACCAGTCCGTGATTCAGCTTGAGGGTATCCCGCCCTTGATTGGACACCGGCGCTTCCCTACTCGGACAGGCTCTCAATGACTTTCACGACAGCGTTCTGTGCGTCGGGATGCCCCCAGTTCGCCGCGCACAGGTAGAAGCGGTTGCGTTCAGGCGCGATGTGCGCCATCGCGAACCACAGCGTGTTGCTCCCTGCATGCAGCAGGCGGCGTTCCGTCCCCACACGGCGGAGAACCCATCCCATGGCGTAGTCCTGTTGATAGGAATCCGCGTGCAGGGTCTGAAACGACTCGGCGCGCAGGAGCGCGTTTTTTTCGCCGCGCGCGCCCTGCAGGTGCAGACGCGCGAACGCCGCCCACTCCCGCAGTGGGCAGTGAACCGTGCCCGCAGGTCCCAGCACAGGCGGGTTGTCGAACATCTGGGGGCGCGGCGGTTTGCCACGATGCCCTGCAATCGACTCTGGCGGTCCGAACCCAGCCGCACGCATGCGCAACGGCTTGAAAAGATACGCCTGCATCAGTTGCTCCCAGCTGCTCTGAGTCGCCTGCTCCAGCATTGCGCCTGCGACCATGTAGCCGAAGTTGGAATAGGCAAACTGCGCGTCGGGGGCGTGGGCAGGCTTCTTTTCCAGAACCAGCTTTACAGCCTCCAGCCGCTGCTGTCTGATGTCGCCCGTGAGACCACGCAAGCGCAGGAATAGAATCGGGTCGGCTGTTCGATCTTCGGGTAAGCCCGCCCGATGGTACAGGAGCTGGCGCAGAGTCACGGCATGGTAGTCGCGATGAATCTGGGGTTTGAGCTGGGGCAGCGCGTCGGCGAGGGTCGTCTCCCAGCGGAGCTTGCCCTGTTCCACGAGGCGCGCCGCTGCCGTCGCGGTCATCGCTTTGGTACATGAGCCGATGTGGAACGGGTCTTCGGGACGGACGGCTTCGCGGGTTCCTGCGCGACGGACGCCCACCGCCGCGAAGTCGCGTATGCCCTTCGAATCGCCGATCAGCGCGGCGATGGCAGGCACCCCCGACTCGGCACGGATTGCCTCTAATCGCTCCGCGAGCGTGGTTTTCATAAGACTATCTGAGTGCCTTTGCAGTAAATTTTCAGCGGCTCCCTGTCTGCGCATGTGCGTAATTTGGAGTGCTGAAGCGGGAGCTTCAGCCTGCGCGGAAGCTCCGCTTCCGCACTCCATAAAGACGGCGCAGCACGCATGTCGCAATTCTCACGCAAAGGCACTTAGGCGCGGCGGCGACGGTTCCGCCGCCGCGCCGTTGCAAGCAACCTACCCAATCTTCGCGCTCAGTCCCTGCGCCATCTTGATTTCGGTCGCATGGTTGACCGTGAAGGCGACCTTGTGTGTGACGGCGTCGAACAGGGCGGACGCGCTGGGGTGTCCGTTCCCGCTGCCCTTGACGCCGCCGAAGGGCAGATGCACCTCCGCGCCGATGCTCGGCAGGTTCACATACCCGACGCCGAACTCGCAATTGTCGCGCACATAGCGCCACTTGCGGTAGTCTTCGGTAATCACCGCCATCGCCAGCCCGTATTTGGTGTCGTTGTAGACATGGATGGCTTCGTCGAGGTCGCTCACGGGGATAATCGCCACATGGGGGCTGAACGCCTCCTCTTTGAGCGCGAAGCTGTCGGGATGGTGGCGCATGCGGTACACGAACGGCGCAACGAAGTGCCCGTACTGATACTCGCCCTCTTTGAGGACGCCGCCGGGCAGCAGCACCTCCGCGCCCTCCTCAATCGCTTTCTGATTGTGGTACAGGTACTTCTCCACGCCCTGCTCGTTAATCAGCGGACCCATGAAGGTGTCCTCGCGCAGCCCGTTGCCGATGTTGATTCGGCGCGCCAGCTCCACGAAGCGCGGGGTGAACTCAGGCTCGAGCTTTTCATGGACGATAATGCGGTTGGACGAGACGCATCGCTGCCCGCTGGTCTTGAAGGCGGAGAGGATTGCGGCGTTGAGCGCAATCTCCATGTTCGCGTCGTCCAGCACAATCACGGCGTTTTTACCGCCCATCTCCACCGCGGCGAACTTGTGCTGCTTGGCGCACTCCTCGATGATGTAGCGTCCCACGGCGTAGGAGCCTGTGAACACGACGACATCGACTTCGGGGTGATGCACCAGCGGGTCGCCCGCGTCCTCGCCGTAGCCCTGCACGACATTGAACACGCCGGGCGGGAAGCCCGCCTCCACGAACAGCTCCGCCAGCGCGTGCCCGCAGATGGGGGTGTCTTCCGAGGGCTTGAACACGACCGTGTTGCCCTCCAGCAGGCTGGGCAGCACCGTCCAGAGCGGGATGGCGACGGGGAAGTTCCACGGGGTGATGCACGCCACCACGCCTTTCGGCTTGCGCAGGATGTAGGCGTCCTTTTCGGCGATTTCGCTATCGATGATTTCGCCGTGCGGCATGCGCGCCATGCCCGCCACATACTGCGTCATGTGCAGCGCTTCGACCACATCGGCGCGCCCTTCGTTGATGGGCTTGCCGCACTCACGCGTCACCAGCTCTGAGAGCGCGTTCAGGTCGCGCTTGATGAGCTGGGCGAGGTTATCGATGAGTTCGCCGCGTTTGACGCGCGACATCGCGCGCCACATGGGATACGCCTCTCGCGCCGCGCGCACCGCCTGATCGACATCGCTGGCGTTGGAGCATGGGGCGGTTCCAATCACCTCGCGCGTGTCGGCGGGGTTGCGGCTTTCAAAACGGTTGCCAGACGCCGACTCGTGCCAGCGCCCGCGAATCAGGTTCATCGCCTGTACTTGTTTCATCGGTAATCCCTCCTGTTTGGTTCGACTCGGCGTCGAGCCGACAGGATTCTACCTGATGGGCGACTACCGCTTCAGCGCCTGCTTCACGAGGTCGGGGATTTCGCTGGGCGTGTCGGCGATGGGCACGCCGGCGTCGGTCAGCGCGGCGACTTTCGATTGCGGGCTGCCCTTACCGCCCGAGATAATCGCGCCCGCGTGTCCCATGCGCTTGCCCGGCGGCGCGGTGCGCCCCGAAATGAAGCCCACCACAGGCTTGGTCATGTGATGTTTGATGTATTCCGCCGCGATTTCCTCGTCCGAGCCGCCGATTTCGCCCACCATCACGACGGCTTCCGTCTGCGGGTCCGCCTCGAATAGCGGCAGCACATCGATAAAAGTCGCGCCGATAATCGGGTCGCCGCCGATGCCCACACAGGTCGACTGTCCCAGCCCCGCCTGCGTGAGCGCGTACACAATCTCGTAGGTCAGCGTGCCGCTGCGCGACACCAGCCCGATATTTCCCTTCGTAAACAGCATGCCCGGCATGATGCCGACTTTGCATTCCCCGGCGGTCGTCAGTCCCGGACAGTTAGGTCCAATCACGCGGCTGCGTGTGCAGCGCTTGACATAACTCATCACGCGCACCATATCCTGCACGGGGATGCCCTCCGTGATGCACACGATGAGTTCGACGCCCGCGTCGGCGGCTTCCAGAATCGCGTCGGGGGCGAACGGCGCGGGCACGAAGATACAGCTCACATTCGCGCCCGTCTCGCGCACCGCCTGCTTGACCGTGTCGAACACGGGCACGCCCGCGACCTCCTGCCCGCCTCTGCCAGGGGTGACCCCAGCGACCACCTTCGTGCCGTACTCCAGCATCTGGCGCGTGTGAAACTCTCCTTCGCGCCCCGTAATGCCCTGAACCAGAACCTTCGAATCGGCGTTGACCAGAATAGCCATAGCGTGTTGCTCCTTGCGCGGGGAAGATTGTACCTGATGAGGGGCGCGCCCCTATCGCAGCACGCCTTCCGTCGCGTTGTTGCTGTCCTCGGCGGGTTCGGGCAGGCGCGCCGCATGCACCGTGCGTATCCGATGCCCCTCAATCGCATGCACGCGCAGCTCCCAGCCATCCACGCGCACCGCCTCGCCCTCCGACGGTTGATGCCCCAGCTGCCCGAACACATAGCCGCCCAGCGTGTCGAACTCGTCCGACTCCAGCGCAATCCCCAGCAGCTCGCTCGCGTCGTCTAAGTGCATCCGCGCGTCGATGAGCAGCGAGCCGTCGTCAAGCGTTTCCACCTGCGATTCTGGCTCCACATCGTACTCGTCCTGAATCTCGCCGACTATCTCCTCCACGAGGTCTTCGAGGGTCACCAGCCCCGAAGTGCCGCCGTACTCGTCCTGCAGAATCGCCATGTGTGTGCGCTGGCGGCGCATCTCCTGCAGCAACTCGACGACGCGCTTGCTTTCGGGCACGAAAAAGGCGGGGCGCATCACCTCGCGCAGGTTGAACCGCGCTGTGCTGTCGCAATAGCGCAGCAGGTCTTTCGCATGCACTATCCCGATGATGTTGTCCAGACTGCCTTCGTAGACGGGGATGCGCGTGTGTCCCGTCTCGCGGATAATCTTAATAATCTCCTGTGCGTTGGCGGTCGCAGGCGCGGCTTTGATGTCCACGCGCGGGGTCATCACCTCGCGGGCGATGGTGTCCGCGAACTCAAAGATGGATTGTATCATCTCTTTTTCTTGCTCTTCGATGACCCCCTGCTCCTCGCCTGCCTCCACCAGCACGCGCAGCTCTTCCTCACTCACAATCGGCGCAAGTCGCTGGGGCTGAATGCCAAAAGGGCGCAACAACAGCCGAGTCGCCGTGTCCACCATCCACACGGGGAGCGCGAGCAATCGGTTGACGAACGCCATGGGTATCGCAATCGCCAGCGCGACTCGTTCAGGGTGCGTCACGGCGATACTTTTTGGCACAATTTCGCCCAGAATAATGCTGGCGAACCCTGTTATCAGGGTCACCAAAATCACGCTGATACTGTAAAGCACGCGCGGCTCCACATAATCGGCGAGCGGTTGGAGGGCGAGGTAAACGGGTTCTGCGAGGTTGGTCGCCGCTACCGCCGAGGCGAGGAATCCGAGCAGGGTGACGCCGACCTGGACGGTGGAGAGGAAGCGCGTCGGCTCGTTTTTGAACGCATGCAGCGGCGCCGCCAGACGATGCTTCTGATCCACAAGCATCCGTACCCAGCTGTGGCGAACCGAGATGAGCGCGGTCTCCGCGAGTGCGAAGAAGGCGTTTCCGAGCAATAGTACCAGAATGAGCAGGATACTGGTTGTGGGGGTCAATCCTTGCGCGGGCGGCGCGGGCGCGTTTTCCGCTTGCCCATAGGTCGCCCACCATAAGCCGAGCGCAGCCGCGCCAATCAGCGCTCCAAGGCGACCAACCTTCCGTTGACGGCGACTGTTCGGGTTATCTGTCATAATCCCTCTATTCCTCCTCATCGGGGCGTGAGCCAGAAGATGAGCGCGCCCAGTCCGACGCCGAGCAGACTGCCCAGCACGACCTCGCGCCAGCTGTGGATGTCGGCGTCCACGCGGCTCTGGGCAATCAGCGCCGCCAGCAGCAGCGCGAGCACCGACGCCAGCAAATCGCCCGACACGACGATAATCGCCATCGCGAAGAAGAAGCCCAGCGCGGCATGCCCGCTCATCGCGCCCCCGCGAAACAGGCGTACCCTGCCCTGAGTCGACAGCACCTTCACCAGCGAGACGATGACGAATATCATGATGACCCCGATGGTCACGGCGACGGCTAAGGTGGGTTCGGCGCGTTCCATCCGCAGCCGAATCTGCTCCATGCGCAGGTCGCCCATAAACAGCACCCATGCCACCACCACCGCGTTCAGCGTCGCCACCAGCACCGCGCCCGCCGCGATGTCTTTGGCGAACTTCGCCTTCGGATGATACTCCTCCGTCACCAGGTCCACTGTCGCTTCGATGGCGGAGTTGAACATCTCGGCAATCAGCACGATGGAGATGGTGAACAGCAGCACGAGCATCTCGCGCTTGTCGAGGCGGAAGAGCAGTCCCATCAGCAGCACCAGCACGACGCTGAAGAAGTGGAATCGCATATGGCGCTGGGTGCGCACGACGGCGACGATGCCCTCCAGCGCGTAGCGGAAGCCTTCCAGCGGGTGGCGGCGCGGGGCGGGGGGGTCGGCGTCGGGCGGCTCCGATTCGCCGTTGCGTGGGGTCGGATACGACAGCGGCTCACGCGCCCGTTCGGGCGGCTCCGAGTCAGACTTTCTCATAGCGTGAATGCCAGTCCTCGCGGGCGGGATAGCCCAGCCCGCGCACAATCGATACGGCGCGTCCGTTCATCGCGGCGCGTTCCGCATCGGTCGAGTCGTCGTAGCCCATCAGATGTAGTGTACCATGCAGGGACAACATCAGCAGTTCGGTCAGCAGGTCGTGCCCGTTCAGCGGCGCCTGCCGACGCGCCGTCTCCACCGAAATCACAATATCGCCAAGCGGGGGGAGGTCGCAGGGCAACAATCCCTCTCCCGCGGCGTGGTTAGGCGTGTCTAAGTTAGCAGCGGGCGCGAAATCCGCTGTTGCCCTCACCCCTAACCCCTCTCCCGCGGCGTGGTTAGGCGTGTCTAAGTTGGCAGCGGGCGCGAAATCCGCTGTTGCCCTCACCCCTAACCCCTCTCCCGCAGGGCGGGAGAGGGGAAATTCGTCCCCCCTCTCCCACACAGTGGGAGAGGGGCTGGGGGTGAGGGCAACATCTTCATATACAAAACTCAATACATCGGTCGGCGCGTCGACGCCGCGGTACTGATGGTTGAGGGCGCGAATCTCGGCGTCGGTGGTCAGGTAGAGGGAGACCTCGCAAGCGCATGGAGGCGGCTCGGTAGCCGTCAGCGCGTCCACCGCCGCCTGAACTGCGCTGTTCAGACGCGCCTGCCACTCCTCTTCACCAAACCCCAGCTCGGTCTGCAGCGCGGGCGCGACCTCGGGCGCGACCTGCAGGGCAACCGAGAGGCTATGGGTGTACGGCATAGACGGGCTCATCATCCTGTTTTGCGCCGCTGGGGTACTCGATGCGCCGATGGCGCGAGGCGACCAGCACCCGCACGAACGCCTCTTCAATCAGGCGCAGGTCGCGGAAGGTGAGGTTGCACGCATCGAGCTGTCCGTCCTGGCGGCGCATTTCGATCATCTCATGCACGAAGTTCGCCAGCCGTGCAGGAGTCACATCGCCCAGCACGCGCGACGCCGCTTCCACCGAGTCCGCCAGCATCACAATCGCCGCCTCGCGCGTCTGGGGCTTGGGACCCTCATAGCGGAAATGCTGCTCCAGCACGGGGTCATGCCCACCCCCAACCGCCTGATGATAGAAATAGGTAATCAGCGAGGTGCCGTGATGCTGGGCGATGATGTCGCACACGGCGGTCGGCAGGCGGTGCTGGCGCGCCAGTTCAACGCCTTCGCGCACATGGGCGGCGATGATACGCGCGGAGAGGGTCGGGTTGATGCCCGCGTGCAGCGATTCGACGCCGTTCTGATTCTCGATGAAAAAGTCGGGCTTGCTCAGTTTGCCGATGTCGTGGTAGTAGCCTGCCACGCGCGCGAGCAGGGCGTCTGCGCCGATGGCGAGCGCGGCTTCTTCGGCAAGCTGCCCCACCTGCTGGCTATGGAAGTAGGTGCCGGGCGCTTTGTCGCGCAACTCGCGCAACAGCGGTTGCTCCAGCGAGGCGAGTTCCATGAGCGTCATCGGGGTCGCCAGTCGGAACGGGCGCTCGAGCAGGGTCAGTCCGAGCCAGAAGAGCGCAACGGCGCCCACGCCTGTGGCGACGCCCCACAAGCCGCTGCTGAGGGCGTCCATCCAGGGCGCGTCCGCGCCCAGCGACGCCCCGAAGGCGCCTGCGAGCAGCAGCGCACTCAGCAGGGCGCCCGCCCAGAACATATCCGTGCGGCGGCGCATCGACGCAATCGCCAGAATCGCGCTCCAGCCCGCCAGCCCCACCACGCCGAGCGTGAGCGCAGGCATGCCCCGCGCCACCGCCGCGCCCGTGAGCAACACCGCGAACACATAGAGCGCAAGGAGCGGGTGAATCAGCACACTGAGGAGCATGCCGCCGGCAATCAGCGGCGCGAACCCCAGAAAGCCCAGCTCATGGGTCAAAGTCGCGCCATGCCCGACCAGCGACGCGGCGCGCACGCCGATCAGGCTCATCAGCCCCGTCAGGAACACGAGCGCCAGCCCCACTTCGCGCGTGCTGTGCGCAATCGGCGAGCGCAACGCCAGCCCGGTCGGGCGCAGCAGCCCCGTGCGGTAGAAGAACGCGACAAGCAAGCCGACCTGTGCGAGTGCAATCAGCGCCCGCGCCGTCCACTCGGCGGGCGAAACGCGCAGGTCGCCGTTCAGTAAGGCAAGCCCAATCGCCGCCAGCAGCCCTACTGCTACGGGCGCACGCCAGGCATGGATTGTGGAAATCCGCGCAGCCCCTGAGACCTCCTGCGCGCGCGCCCCTCGCCGCGTACTCCGCCTGAGAACGCGCATCGGCGTAGCAAACTACTTCTTGCGCCGCCGCATCTTCTGACGCCGACGCCGCTCGCTCGGCTTCTCGTAGTGCGTATGGCGCTTATACTCCTGCAAAATGCCACTCTGCTCCAACGCTTTCTTGAAGCGCTTGAGCGCGCTATCAATCGACTCGTTCTGACGAACCTGTATCTGTGCCAATGGTTTGTCGCCTCCTTCACCCTGACAAGAGAGACCCGAAGATTCGCGTCCTGTCGCGAGGCTCCTGCCAGGGGCTGCATAATTCTATCGGATTCTACCTTAAAAAGTCAAGGGGTTCGGAGACGGCTATCCGAACCCCCATGCACACACAGCGTCAGCGCACCCGGATGATGCGCCTGTCGCGATACTCGTCGCCGAACAGGTTGCGTACGCGCACCTCGATAATATGGAACCCGCGCGGCAGGTCAGGGGGCAGATTCGCCCGCCACAGGTGAACGGCGGGGTTGATCCCGGGCAGCGGTCTGCCGGGCAGCTTGAACTCCTGCTCCTGCTGTTTGAGCGCGGCGTAGGCGGGGTCGGGGGTGTCCGTGACCTGTTGCATGCGCACCCACGCGCCGTCGCCCACGCGCATCTCCACCGTGCAGAACTCCGAGCCGAAGAAGTAGTTCACCAGCACGGGCGTCTCGGCGAGTTTGGCGCGCTCCACCTCGTCGGGCGTGTAGATGTGCATCTGGTAGTCGGCGGGTCGGCGCGCCGCCTGATAGCGCACATGGTAGCGGTTGCGGTTCACCTCCAGCCACAGGTAGCCGTTCGGCGCGCCGTCGCGCATGGTCGTGTGCGGGATGCCAATCGGGTCCGGCGCGCCCGTCCACCAGCTGCCGCACACCGTCACGGCGTTGATATGGTGATGATGCGGCGTGCGCCCCTGCCACCCTGCATCCGCCCCGAAGAAGCGGTGCAATTGAATGTGCGTGTGCGCCGAGAACGAGAGCGTGTTCGCAAACGGGGCAAGCGCCTCAAACACCTGCCGACGCTCCGCATCGGGCCACTCCCACATCGGGATATGCATCAACAGCACCACCAGGTCGTTGCGGTTGACATGGCGCAGGTAGTTGCGGATGAATTCGATCTGCCGCTCGCCCAAGCCGCCCACATAGCGCCCGCGCTGCCCGTCTCGCGCGCCTGACCACACCACATCGTCCAGCACCAGAAAGTGCGCCCGCCCGTACTGGAACGCATAGTAGTTCGGTCCGAAATAGCGATGCCATGTCTCGTCGCTATTCTGGTCGTCAGGCGAGTCGAAGTTGATGTCGTGATTGCCCAGCACATAGTAGATGGGTACGCCAATCTGTCCCATCATGCGCGTGAGGGCGGGGAACAGGCTCAGGTCGTCGAACAGCACATCGCCCAGCACCACGCCAAACGCCGCTTCGCGTGTACCAATCAGTTCGCGCACCACATCGCGCCCGATGTAGAAGATTTCGGTCATATCGCGCGGCTGCGTGTCGCCGAACATCAGCACGCGGAATCGATCCGACTCGCGTTGCGGGTACAGCGGGAAGTCCACCGACGCAGGCAGCGCGCCTGTCGGCGGCACGCCGCCGTAGCGCACAGGGATCGAGCCGTTCGGCTTATGCACATAGTAGAAGCGGGGTACTCTGTCCTCCGATACGGGCAACATCCACCCGCGCGGCTTAATCACAAACAGTATCGTGTCGTCGTCCACAGGCAGCCGATAACGCCCCTGCGAATCGGTTTTGACCACCTCGCGCTGATTGGAGACCAGCACATTCGGCACGCCCGGCTCGCCCGAATCGCGGATGCCGTTGCGATTGCGGTCGTGAAACACCACGCCTGTTGCGACTTGCTGCGCCCACGCGCTGATTACAAGCGTTAGCAACAGCCCTATCCAACCCAAACGCTGCTGAAGAATACGCATACCTATAGGATACACGACAGGAATGTGAAAGAGAGGTTAAGGAGTACGGAGACTGATTTCAGGTATACTTGAGGCAGACGAAAATGGTTCAGCGACTGCGCTTGAGGAATTTTCGCAGCTTTCGGGACGCCTCTGTTGAATTGCGCCCGTTGAATATCCTTGTGGGGGCGAACGCCTCAGGAAAAACGAACCTCGTGCAGGCGTTTCGGTTCCTGCGCGACTTAGCGCGCCATGGCTTGGAAGATGCCGTTGGGATGCAGGGCGGCGCGGAATACCTCACCAATCTCCACTCACGCGAACGAGAGGTCGCCATAACGATTACGACGGAACCCCATGCGCTGGTGCGCCCGAAAGGCTCCAGTGGGGCGGTACTGAAGGTGGAGTCAATCCAGCATGAGTTGACTATCCGAACAATTCGTTCCAAAAACTCTGCACAGGTTGTCAGCGAAGTGCTTGAAGCGCGGTACACCGCGCTCCGAGAAGACGCTTCGAAAACCCTGAGAATAACGCGCCGCGGGAAAATCGTGCGCTTGCAGTCGCCTGACCCGAGCTTGATTCACGCGCTATTTACGGGCGGTACCCGATTCGAGTTAGACGCCAGCACTTCTCTATTTGAGCTAACTCCGTTAGTGCTGGGGCTGCCGCCATTTTTATATGAGGCGAACATAGCGATTTATGACTTCTCACCTAAGCAGGCAAAGCAAGCGATACCGCTTACATCGCCGCATGTCCTCAGCGAAGATGGCGCAAACCTGCCTCTGGTGATTCAGCAACTGATGCGCAACCCCCATCAGCGGGAACGACTCCTGCGTCTGGTGCAAAGTGTGCTCCCGCACATCCGACAGTTGCAGACCACGACGCTGGGGGGGCAACATGTTCAATTGCAGGTTCAGGAAGCCTATTTTGACAGGCGCGCCCTCCCTGCTATGCTGCTTTCTGATGGGACGGTGGAGATTGTTGCGCTTCTTGTCGCACTCTTTTTTTCGCGTTCGCGATTGCATATCATCGAGGAACCTGATCGCAATCTTCATCCCGCGCTCATGCCCACACTGGTTGAACTCCTCCGCGATGCGACAGAGAAGGATCAGGTTCTCATTACCACCCACAACCCTGAACTCATCCGCCATGCGCGCCTCGACGAACTGATACTGGTCGAGCGGGACAGGGAAGGCAACTCCATAATCAAGCGACCCGCCGACATGGAAGGCGTGAAAATCTTTCTGGAAGAGGAACTGGGATTGGACTACCTGCACACACACCAGCTCCTTGGCGTATGAGCCTCTCTGGATGGAAGCTTATCACGCTGTTTGTGGAAGGCGAAGAGGACAGGATATTCGCCGAGCGCATTTTGAAGCCACGCTTGCAGACAAGGTACGATTATGTTCAGATTCACACGCACGCCAACACGCCTGATAACGATCTAAAACGCCATTTTTCCTCCCTGAAGCGCATGGGCAGCGACTACTTTTTCGTGGTGGACTACGACGCAGGGCTATGTTTTTCCGCAATTCGCGCCGAATACGCCGAACGCTACACGCCACACCTGCCCGAAAGTCAGGTGCTGGCGGCGCGTCGGATGATTGAAGCGTGGTACACGGCAGGCGTACCCGACGAAAACCCGTTCAAGGCGCGCATTCCACATACAACAGAGGGCATAGACAAGCAAGCGTTTATAAAGATATTCGGCGAGCAAGCTGAGAGCCGCACAGAACGCCGTGAGCTGCTGCAGCAGATTCTCGGACACTACGATTGGAAGCTGGCTCTCCAGCGGAGTCAGTCGCTACGGTATTGTGCTGTGCGCCTGGGAATCGCCGAATAGAGGCGCGCGCCAGTAGGGTACACTACCTACGGAGGTTGGCTATGTCGACGATTAAGGAACAGCTGATTGCGGGTCTGAACACCGATCTGGCGAACGAGTATCAGGCGATTATCACCTACATCACCTACGGCGCGACGGTGACGGGCATCTACCGCGAGGAGATGAAGGAGTTTTTCATGCGCGAAGTGCCCGATGAGCTGCGCCATGCCGAATATCTGGCGAACAAGATTGCCGCGCTGGGCGGAACGCCCACCACCACCCCCGTCGCCGTGCCCCCCGCCGCCGACCTGAAGCAGATGCTGATGAATGTGCATCGCGCAGAGGAGGAGACCATCGCGCGCTACCTCGAACGACGCCAGCAGGCGGAGCAGCTCGGCGACTTCGGACTGGTGAACGACCTGGAAGACATCATCTCGGACGAGACCAAGCACAAAGAGGCGATTGAGATGATTCTGCGGGGGCTGTAGGAGGCTGGTATGGCGCGATTCTCTGTTCGTGAAGAGCAAATCGCGCCCCGCCTGTCGCCCGAGGCGTACTCGCGCGCGTTGCAGCTCTACCATGAGCATGCCGTCGAGCAGGTCGTGCAGCGCGGGCGACAAATTACCGCTCAGGTCAGGGGCTTTCATCAGCCGTTCTACACCGTGAACATTGCTCTGGGCGAGGAAGGCGTGCAGTCCGCGACATGCACCTGCGTCTACGAGTTTGGCGAGTGGTGCAAGCACATCGGCGCTGTGCTGCTGACCTGTATCCGCAATCCCGAGCGGGTCGAGACGCTTGAACCGATTGAGACGCTGCTGCATGCGCTGGACGCCGAGACGCTGCGCCAGATTCTGCTCGAGCTGGCGCAACAGGGCGGCGAGATTGCCCAGCGGATTGAGGTTCTGGCGTGTGCGCCGCGCGCGACGCCCGCCCCTGCCCGCGACGCGCCGCGCTTCGTCACGGATTTCGTGCCCGATGTTATCAACCTGAGCATCATCATTCTGGGCACAGTGGGACGCGCGATACAGACGCTGATTGAGCAACAACAGTACGAGCAGGCGTTCCAGATGATCAGGCGCGAAATGGAACGGCTGATACTCCTGAGGCATGACAATTGGTTCTACGATGTGGATCACGACGCCGATTACGACTCCGTCAACGCGCTGGGATACCTGCTTGCAGAGGTGATACTGTCGCTGACCGACTCGGACGAACCGCTGATAGACGCCATCGTGGACGCGCTCAATCAGTGGCGATCTCCGCTCGGTGAGTCGAGCGACGCCTTTCGGGTGTGCGCCCTCGCGCTCAGCCCGCGCGCCCAGCTGCTGGACGAGGACACCTTGCTGGATCTGGGGATGGACCTTCCAACGCTGGAGCATGACCTCACGATAGCAGACGACGATGAGGACGACCTTGAGGACTTGATTGAGGCGATGGACGAGGCGGGGGCGGAGTTCTCGCTGGGTTTTGATATCGCCCATAATCTGGTCGAGGTCAGGCTGCGCCTGCTGGAGCGTCAGGGGCGCGTTGACGATTATCTGGAGCTGGCGCGGGCGAGCCAGATGCATCATTGCTACGCGATTATGTGTGCGCTTCAGGGCGAGGTCGAGCGCGCCGCGGGGGTCGCCCAAAAACAGTTCAAGGACACATGGTCATGGTTCAGCTTCGCGCGGGCGCTGGACGCGCTGGGACACACGGCGACCGCCGTGGAGCTGACGCATCCCGCGCTGCGCAAGCTCACATCGCGACGCAGGAGCGACGCCCACGAGTTGGAGCGCATGTCGCGCGCGGCGCTGGCGGAGTGGCTCGCGGGGCGCGCTGAGTCGCTGGGCAATTACACAGTCGCGCTGGAGGCAATTCAGATTGCTGTCCGCGAGAACCCCACCCTGAGAGGCTATCAGATGTTGCAGCGACTTGCGGGCGACCAGTGGGCGCAGATGCGACGCAAAATCCTCCAGCAGATTCCCCTGCGCGGCAAAGCAAGCGAAGTCGCCGAAATCTACATCTACGAGGGTCTGTACGAGACGGCGCTGGAAATCCTCGACCAGCAGCACGCGCTCACGCCCCCCTACGCCATGCGACTGGTCGAACATGCGCCCGAAGCGACGCGCCAGGCGTGCCTGCACGAAGCGCAGGCGATTATCCGCGCTAAGCAATCCAATCTCTATCCCCTCGCCGCCGAGTGGCTCGCAGTCGTCAAAAAGTCCTATCAGGTTCAGGGCGACCTCGAGGCATGGAACGCGCTCATTCAACAACTGATGACCGAGAACAGGCGCAAGCCTGCGCTGATGCCCCTGTTGGAACGGCTCGCCGCCGAGTAGAGGCGTGCTATCGAGTAGAATTGGCGTCGTATGAACCTGATACAGACCTACTTCGAGCGGCTGCACGCGCAGTTGCGCCTGCTGGAACAGCGCTCCCATGCGGCGATTGCACAGGCGGCGGAGCAGTGCGCCCAGCGCCTGATGCAGGGCGGCGTGATTCATGTGTACGACACGGGGCATCTCGTCTCGCGGGAGTTGATTAACCGCGCGGGTGGGCTGGCGGCGTTCGCGCCCTTCAGCTTCGACCTGCAGGTGACCAACACGAACGCCTACCGCGAGGCGCAGGGCGTCGGCGCGCAGACAACGCCTGAAACTGTGCGCTGTATCGTGCGCGCCGCGCTGGATCGCAGCCGTATCACCCCCGACGATGTGCTGATTATCGGCAGCGTGTCGGGCAAGACGCCGTTTCCCGTTGAGCTGGCTATTCAGGCGCGCGAGCGCGGCGTGTTCACCATCGGGCTGACTGCCCTTGACTACTCCTCGCAACTTCAATCCGAACACGAGTCGGGCAAGCGGCTGTACGAGGTGGTCGATCTGGTGATTGACAACGCCGCGCCCTACGGCGACGCGATGCTTACCTTAGAGGGTGTGGAGACCGCCTTCTGCCCTGCGTCAGGACTGGGCGCGGCGGCGGCGCTGTGGGCGATGGTCGCGGGCATCGTCGAGCGCATGACCGCCGCGGACAAACCGCCGACTATCCTCGCCAGCATCAACAAACCCGACGGCATGGAACGCTACCGCCAGACCATCGAACACTACAAGCAGAGGGGCTACTGAGATGGAGACGAAACCCAAACTGGTGCTGTTTGTGTGCGTGGGCAACTCGTGCCGCAGCCAGATGGCGGAGGGGTTTGGCAATCACTACGGTCAGGGCAGGGTCGTCGCCTTCAGTGCGGGCACGGCGCCGTCGGGCAAAGTGCATCCGCTCGCGATCGACGCCATGCGCGAGGTAGGCATCGACATCACGCGCCAGACCTCCAAGGGCGTGTGGGAGTTCGATGTGGCGCAGTTCGACGCGGTGGTGAGCCTGTGCGACGCCCGCACGGACGAACTGTGCCCCGCGACCTACATGGGCATTCAAGAGCACTGGAACATTCCCGACCCGATTGGGCTGCCGATGGAGGAGTTTCGGCGCGTGCGCGGGATGATTGAGGAGCGCGTGCGCGCGCTGGTGGAGCGGCTGAGCAGCGATGGCTAAACTGGTGGTGATTGCGAGCCACAACCGTTCCAAGTCGCGCGAGATTGAGCAGTTGTTGCGCGCAGGGCTTGCCGATTTGCCGGTGGCGATACGGCTGCTGGCGGACTATCCTGATGCGCCGCCCGCGCCCGACGAGAACGCCGACAGCTATGTGGGCAACGCGATGATTAAGGCGCGCGCGTGCGCGGCGTTCACGCAGGCGATAAGCTTCGCCGACGACGCCGGGCTGGAGATCGACGCGCTGGGCGGCAAGCCCGGCATGCATTCGCGCCGATTCGCAGGCGAGCAGACCCCCTTCCCCGTGAAGATGAGCCTGCTGCTGGAGATGCTCAGGGACACGCCTCCCGAACGGCGCACAGCGCGTTTCCGATGTGCGGTAGCGATTGCCACGCCCGACGGCGCGGTTCACACCTTTGAAGACACGCTGGAAGGGCGCATCGCCGATGCGCCGCGCGGACAGGCGGGATTCGGCTACGACCCCATCTTCTATGTGCCGTCGCTGGGCTGCACGCTCGCCGAGCTGCCCGCCGAATTCAAAAACCGCATTAGCCACCGCGCGAAGGTGATGCGGCAAGCCATCCCGCGCCTGCGCGCCCTGCTACAGGCAGGAGACGGCGACCGCGAGGCGAAATAGCTCCCAAGGAGGGAGAACATGCTGGTGACCACACTCGCTGAAGTGCCCGGCTATCGCATCGTGAAAGTGCTGGGCGTAGTGAAAGGGAACACGGTACGCGCAACACATCTTGGGAAAGATTTTCTGGCGAGCCTGCGCCAGATTGTCGGCGGCGAGATGAAAGAGTATACAGAGATGCTTTCGAACGCCCGCGCCGAGTCGGAGCGGCGCATGCTGGAGGAGGCGACGCGGCTGGGCGCGAACGCGATTGTGAATGTGCGCTTCGTGTCGGGCAACATCACCGCCAACGCCGCTGAGATTCTGGTCTACGGAACGGCGGTCGTCGTGGAGCCTGTGGCGCACGGGGGTGGCTGATGCGCCTTCAGGGGCAGGTCGCATGGATTACGGGCGCGGCGCAGGGACTGGGCGAGGCGCTGGCGCACCGCCTCGCGCGGGAGGGCTGCACGGGACTCGCGCTCAGCGATATTCAGGCGGAGCGGCTGACCGAAGTCGCGCAGGCAATTCATGCACAACACCCGCACTGCACGGCAATTGCGCTCCCCTGCGATCTTCGGCGTGAGGCGGAGGTTGTTCACACTGCCCAGCAGATTGCCCAGCAGTTCGGCAGGCTCGACCTCCTCGTCGCCAACGCGGGGGTCATCCATTCCGCCGAGCTAACCGAGATGAGCCTTGAGCAGTGGCAGTGGCAACTCGATGTGAACCTCACGGGCTACTTTCTATGTGCGCGCGAGGCGGCGAAGTTGATGAAACCGCAGGGCAGGGGCGTTATTCTCCAGATTAACTCCAAGTCGGGCTTGAAGGGGAGCTACAAAAACTGCGCCTACGCCGCCAGCAAGTTTGGGGGAATTGGCTTGACGCAGAGCATCGCGATGGACCTCGCGCCCTACGGCATCCGCGTGAACGCCGTCTGTCCGGGCAACCTGCTCGACTCGCCGATGTGGCAGGAGACGCTGTTCGAGCAGTACGCCCGCAAGTGGGGCTTGCCCGAAGACGCGATTCGCCGCTACTACGAGGCGCAGGTTCCGCTGGGGCGCGGCTGCGCCTACGAGGATGTGGCGAATCTGGTGGTGTTTCTGGCGTCGGACGAGGCGAGCTACATCACGGGCGAGGCGTACCGAGTCGCGGGCGGGCAGTTATAGCGCTTGCATTTCCCTGTACGCACTGGGGTATACTGCATACGCGATGCGACGCTGGGCGATTCGCGTGGCGCAGCTGCTGAGTGTGCTGTGGGCGACTCTGTTCCTCACGGCGAATTTGCTGCATCCGCTCACGCACAGCCCACTGCTGCACGACGGCGGCGACTGTCTGGTGTGCGTGCTGCACAAGACCGCCTCGGACGCGCCGAACGCTTCGATCACCGCGTGGCGCGCCGCTCCATCAGTCGGCGACCGCCTCACACTGCCGCCCTTACCCCTCGCGTCGCATGCATCGCGTGAATTTCGTCCCCAAATTCCCCGGGCGCCCCCTGCGTAAGTCTGCCTGCTGAAACTCTTCTCTGAACGCGCGTTTGTGCGCGTTTGTGCGCATCGCTTACTTGACGCCTGCATAGGCGTTCCAGGAGATTCAGACGATGAAACACGCAATCGTTGCAACACTGATTATAACGACTCTAACGCTGGGATGGGCGCTTCACGAAGATGACCTGCTGTTCGGCAGGGAGGGCAATCGGGTGACGGTGATTCAGCCACAGCCGCACCCTGTCCGCCAGATGTCGAGCGTGCTGGGGCGCTACATCCTCGATGTCGGGCTGGATTTCTACTTCGACTACGACATGGGTCAACCGCACCTGCAGTTCTGCCGCGTGCAACAGGCGTGGATGACGCCGGGGCTGGTCGGCTCGAAGTCCGGCTTAGGGAACCTGTTCTGTGCGTCGGGGTGCGCCAACTTTTTCAACCTGCCGACGAACGGCACGCCGCATCACCATTTCATCTTCGCGGCGAGCGCGCCGGGCGTCTATGTGTGGGATGTGCGCGGCGTGAACGCCGTCGCGCGGGATGGAGCCGCCCTGCAGGATATGCCCGACGCCTATCGCGTGTATATGGTGGCGGGCAATCCGCTGCGGTTGTATGGGAGCGTCGCGCCTGCGGAGGGCTATCAGGGCGACCTGTACGGGCTGACGCTGACTGTGCAACTCCGACAGGGCGGCGCGACCGTCGCCGAAGCGAACCTGCCGCCGAACCCGACCGCTATTTATCCCTACATGGTGGGCTTCAACCAGCCCGCGGGCAGCTACACCGTCGTCGCCAAACTGAGCAAGCACCTGTCGCGGCGCGTGGACAACCTGACGCTGAGCGGCAGCCACGCCCGCAACTGGGACTTTGCTATACTGGGCGACCTGAACAACGACGATGCGATTGACGACGCCGACCTGCTGATGGTGCTGTTCGCCTTTGGTTCGGGCGACCCCGAAGCCGATGTGAACGGCGACGGCGTCGTCGATGACGCGGACCTGCTCATCATCCTGTTCAACTTCGGCGCTGTCGGGGAGGGCGCCCAATAAATGCCCCCGAAAGGAGGACACTACTATGAAACGCTGGATGATTCTTGGCACTACAATCGCGCTGAGCGCGCTATTGAGCGTATCGTTTGCACAACATGATGACCATGACCACGAAGGCGACATCTATCTGGGCGCGATGGACGGCGCCGCGGCGGTAATCGAGCCTGAAGCGCTTGCCATGCCCCCCTATCGCATCCGCTACACGCTGGAAGAGCTGCTGCCCGGACTGTTCGGCGTGGATGTCGGCTGGGACTTCCACCACGAGGGAGACGACCATGACCACGACCATCACCCCCAACTGCAGCGTGTGACGATTCAGCAGGTGTTTATCTCATCGTCGCTGGTGGGCGTGATTGAAGGCGAAACCGACCCTATCTTCGGCGAGGGCGCGCCCGGGCTGTGGACGCTGATTTACGACCCGAACGACCCCGAAGCGGTGCATCAGCACATCATCTTTGCGACGGACACGCTGCCCACGGAGGCGAACCCACTGATTTTCCGGTTCCAGCTGGTGGACGCGCTTGACTGGGAGGGCAACCCGCTGAACAGTTCGGGGGTCTACACGCTGGAGTTCGTGCCAGAGCCTGCGAGTCTGCTCGCGCTGGGCGCAGGGCTGGCAGGTCTTTTGGGGCTGCGTCGACGGGGAGGCAAGCAGTGAAGGTCGCCTATGTGTTTATTACGCCGCGCGCCGCGACCTACAAACTGGCGCAGATGATCCTGCCCCAGCTGGAGGCGGGCGTGCATGGCGTGGAGGTGGTTGGGATGTTCTTCTTCGACGACAACGCCTTCGTGCTGCGTCAGGGCGACCCCATCGGCGAGCGACTGGCGAAAATCGCGCAGGAGAAAAACATCCTGCTGATGATGTGCGACGCCTGCGCGCTGGAGCGCAATCTGGCGAAGGGCGAGCTGCGCTGGTGCAACCCCGACGGCACAGGACGCACAACGCCAGGCGACTGCGTACCCTACAACACGGTCGCAGGCGTGCAGGTAGGCTGCTTCCCCGACCTGTACGCCGCGCTGGCGGGCAACCCGCCCGACCAGGTCATCTCACTGTAGCGCGGAGGGCTGGGATGAGGCGACTCGCTTGTCAACTGCCTGTACTCCCAGCCCCTTTCCCACAAGAGGGGGGAGGGGGGCTAATACCCATCCGCAGGTCAGAGTTCGCAGGACGGCAATTTATGGAGTGCGTGCGGAAGCGGAGCTTCCGCGCATGCTGAAGCTCCCGCTTCAGCACTCCAAAGTAGCACGGCGCGGGCAACAGTGCGCCTCTGCAGGTGTGCGTGAGGCAAATATGAGGTCTGAACAGCCGATTGGTAGAAGCGCCTTTGTACGACACTCGCCGCACGGGTGCGAAGCGCCGTGTGTATGGAGTGCTGAAGCGGGAGCTTCCGCACTCCGTAAAAAAACGCGCCCGAATGCACGCGCGGACAACCAGATTCTTGAAAACCCCACGCAACCACACTTATCATACGAGGTGAACCCATGCGACGCAACGGCTTTACGCTGATTGAACTGCTGGTCGTGATTGCGATTATCGCGATACTGGCGGCGATTCTGTTTCCTGTGTTTGCGCAGGCGCGCGAGAAAGCGCGTCAGACCCAGTGCCTGTCGAACATGCGGCAGATGGGGCTGGCGGTGCAGATGTACCTGCAGGATTACGACGAGCGGTTCCCGCTGGACAGCCACACGGGGGCGGGCGCGTACTGGACATGGCTGTTCACGCTGGAGCCGTACACGAAAACGCGCCTGCTGTACCGCTGCCCCAGCGACCCCAGCACGAACTGGGAGCGCCCGCGACAGGGACAGCGCACGCCGCGACGGGTCTCCTACGGCACCAACTTCTGGATGCTGCCCAACCTCTGGGGCGAGCAGGACTGCCTGGGCTACAACAGCCTCGCCTCGATCGTCTCGCCCGCCAGTACCATCTACATCACGGAGGTCAAGGAAAACACCACTACGGATCACTACCATCCGGGCGCGTGGCGCTTCCCCAACGAGTGCAGCAGCGTCTACTATGCCGAGCCGACTCAGGAGCTGGCCATGACATGGCACAGCGGCGGCGCGAACTACACCTATGTAGACGGGCACGCGAAATGGCATCGCTTCGAGCAGACATGGACACCCGACGGCAGCATCGACCGTTATGACCCGCGGCGGTGAACCGCTCAGGCGAACGGCGCGCAGAGCGGGTCGCCCACCACGAGGTCTTTCCACAGGATGAACGGGCTGGCTGCCCAGAGGCTCTCGGCGATGGTGCGCCCGCGCGTGTATCGGTCGAACATCACCTCCGCGCGGCACAGCGCCGCCGTGTACGGCTCGGAGACATAGCCCTTGACGCCCGTCGCGCCCTGCGCAATCAGGTCGGCGATCAGCGACTGCCCCTTGTCGGTGAAGCGGAAGGTGCGCGCGCTGGTTGAGACGGCGGTCTCGGCGATCGATCCAGGGCGGAAGCGCAAACTGCGGTAGCTTAGCGCGTTGAACTTGTGGTCGTTGCTCCCCCACGAATAGTAGCCCATGATGTCGCGCACCGCGCCGACGAACGCCTCCTCCTCGTCCTGAATCACCTCGAAGCCGCGCTGTTTGAGCAGTCGGGCGGCGGCGCGCATGCTCTCGTTAATCGCGCGGTAGCCGCCCCCGTTGCGTTTGGGGTCGATGTCAATCAGAAACACGCCGTTCGCCCGCTTCGCCTTCAGCGCATTGTCAATCAAATCACGAATGTGCTGCATCGTGTAGCCGTCCAGCCGCGTCGCCAGATAAAAGCCGTACTTGCGCCGCGTGAACCGCTCGTTTTTGCCAAAGTAGGGGTTGAGATTCGCCTCCGTCGGCTGATTGCTGAAAGGGCGTTTGAGCGGGGCGCACATCAGCGCACAGTCCACCGAGAAGCCGCCCTCGCGAATGCGCAGCGGCACCCCGCGCGTCAGCACCAAGTAGTCCACGCTCAGCTCCAGTCCACGCCGCCGCAGCAGCTCCATCACGGGCTTCTCAATCGTGTCCCGATACTCGACCAGAGGCGCTTCCTCCTGCGGCACGCAGTCGATGGTGAAGATGTGCGTGCTGGGCAATCTGCGCTTTTCTGCGTAATACTGCGCGATGGAGACCGAATCGGGACTGCGCCGTGTGGCAATCACCACCACATTACTCGCCCGTTGCATGCTCGAAGTATACCTCGATGGGGTACACTCTTAGCCACGCTAAGTATCTGCGCAGGAGACCGACCATGCCAACCATCACACGCGAGCAAGTGCTGGACGCTTTGAGGAACATCGTCGACCCCGATTTGCACCGCGATATTGTGTCGCTGGGGTTCGTGAAAGAGGTCGCAATCTGCGACGGCGCGGTGAAGACCGTGATTGAACTCACCACGCCCGCATGCCCCGTGAAAGACCAGATGAAAGCGGAGGCGGAGCGGCTGATTGCGCAGTTGCCGGGCGTTGTGGCGGTGAATGTGGAGATGACGGCGCAGGTACGCGGGCGCAGCATGGATGCCGAAGACCTCCTGCCCGAAGTGAAGCATGTGATTGCAATTGCCAGCGGCAAGGGGGGGGTGGGCAAATCCACTGTGTCGGTGAACCTTGCGGTTGCGCTGGCGCAGTCGGGCGCGCGGGTCGGGCTGCTCGACGCCGACATTTATGGTCCCAGTATCCCCAAAATGATGGGCTGTCAGGGTGAGCATCCGCTGGTCGAATCGGGGCAGATTATCCCCATCCGTCGCTATGGGGTGTCGGTGATGTCCATCGGTTTTCTGCTGGAGGAGGATCAGGCGGCGATGTGGCGCGGTCCGATTGTGGCGGGCACGGTGCGCCAGTTGTTCGCCGATGTGCGCTGGGGCGCGCTGGACTACCTGCTGGTTGATTTGCCGCCGGGCACGGGCGACGCGCCGATGACCACCGCGCAGCTGGTGCCCCTCACGGGCGTGGTGATTGTGATGACCCCGCAGGCGGTCGCCGCCTCCATCGCGGGCAAGTCGGTCGCGCTGTTCCGCCGGCTGAATTCGCCGATTCTGGGCGTGATCGAGAACATGGCGGAGTTTGTGTGCCCGCACTGCGGCGAGCGCACAGCGATTTTCCCCGGACCGGGCGCGCGGGTGTTTGCGGAGCGGCTGGGCGCGCCGTTTCTGGGGTCGGTGCCGCTGGACCCTGCGGTGAGCGTCGCCAGCGACGCGGGGCAACCCGCCGTGATTGCCGCGCCCGATTCGGCGCAGGCGCAGGCGTTCCGCGAGATTGCGGGCAAGCTCGCCGCGCAGATCAGCGTCGCCAGCCTCGCCGGCTAACGCGCCTCGTCGTGGCGGTGGGTGAACACGCCCACGGGATGCCCGTATAGGGTCTCCAGCAGGGGCATCTGCAGCACCTCGTCGGGCGCGCCCGTGCAAATCAGGCGATGGTGAATGCACACCACGCGCGTCGCGTAGCGGCTCACCACGCTCAAATCGTGCGAGACAATCAGCACGCCCATGCCCTGCTCGGCGCGCAGCCGCTCGATGAGTTCGTAAAACTGCACGCGCACGCCGACATCGATCCCTGTGGCGGGTTCGTCGAGCAGGAGCAGTTTCGGCTGCTGGGCGAGGGCGGCGGCAATCACGACGCGCTGCAGTTCGCCGCCCGAAAGCGTGCGGATGGGCTTGTCCAGCAGGTGCGCGGCGTCCACCGCGTCCAGCACGCCCTGTAGCGCGGCGCGTTTGTGGAACCGCTCGCCCAACATCGCCCAGAGCAGCTCGCGCGTGAGCAGGGGCATCGTGCGGTCGAACTGTAGCGCCTGCGGCACATAGCCAATCTGCTGGCGGTCGGCGCGGGTGAGCTGTTCGGGCGGCTTGCCCAGCACATACACGCGCCCGCGATACGGCAGCAGCCCCAGCAGCACGCGCAACAAGGTGGTCTTGCCCGCGCCGTTGGGACCGATCAGCGCGATGGTCTCGCCCGCATGCGCCTCCAGCGAGACGCCCTCCAGCACCGTCTGCCCGCCCAGTACGACCGACACATCGGCGGCGTCGATCAGCGCCATACACGCCTCACTTGCGCTTCGGCGACTCGTACATCGCGAAGGCGTTGTGGTTGTGAATGGATTCTATCGATTCGCATTCCACGCGGAACCAGCTGAGTTCCTCGCGCGCGCCCATGCGCAGGGCTAACTCACGGGCGACATCTTCCACGAAACGCGGGTTCTCGTAGCTGTATTCCGTCACGAACTTCTCATCGGGGCGCTTCAGCACGGGGTAGACCAGCGAGCTGGCGGATTCCTGCACCAGCGGCAGGTACTCGTCGGGCAGACGCGGGAGCTTGTCCTTCGTCTGCAGCCAGATGCGTGCGAGCGCGCGCTGATTGTGCGCCCCATATTCCGAAATCGCCTTGCTGCACGGGCAGAGCGTCATCGCGGGAAAGACGAACGCGCTCAGGGCATACGACGCGCCGTTGTTGAGCCGACACTCCCACTCGACTTCCACATCGAGCCAGCCCGGCGTCTGCGTTACGGGCGCGGGCAGTTGCAGGAAGTAGGGGAAACGCATCTGCAGTTGCGCCGAGCGGCTGTTGAGGCGGTCGCGCGTGTTTGCCAGCAGCGTTTTCACATCGGCGGGCGTGCGCGGCTCGGACGCCCACTCGTACAGCGCCTCGACGAGACGGCTCATGTGCGCGCCGCGCTGGTCGGCTTCAATATCCACGCTCAGGTCGGCAAGCGCAATCACCTGCTGCACCGTGTCGGAGGGCGTGCGCAGCGGGATAGGCAGGCGCAGCCCGCGAATGCCCACCGCGTGGAGCGCGACCCCGCGCGGATCCGTCTCTGCCGCAACATCCGGTAGCGATACTCGCGTTTTCATATCCGCAGAATCATACCCCATCCTTGCTTCCTTCTAAAAATCGTTCGAGCAGGAGGGGCGCGATTAGCGTTGAATTAGCGTCTCATGTTCGGACAGCGGAGACCACAGAACCCCTACGCGCCATTTCGGATGGGCGTGCAGAGCTACTCGATGCGCAAGATGGGGCTGGAAGCGATGCTGGAGGCGACCCGCTCGCTGGGGCTGGACTGCATCGAGGCGTTCATGGCGCACCTGCCCTATTTCAGCCCGCGCGAGGGCTGGGACGCCCTCAAGCAGACCGTCGCCAAATCGGGCGTGCAGGTGCTGGCGTATGGCGTGGTGAGCTTCGGCGCGGACGAGAAGACCGCCCGCACGATTTTCGAGTTCGCGAAGGCGATGGGAATCCCCGTGATTACCGCCGACCCCGCGCCCGAAAGCTTCGGCTACCTCGCGCGCCTGTGTCAGGAGTACCGCATCCGCGTCGCCATCCACAACCACGGACCGAATACGCGCTACGACACCATCCGTACGGTGGAGGATGCCATGCGCGGGCAGCCCGACTGGATTGGCGCGTGCATCGACACGGCGCACTTTCTGCGTTCGGGCGAGGACCCTGTCGAGGCGGCGCGTCGGTTCGGCAGGCGCGTGCATGCGGTGCACCTCAAGGATGTGAAAGACCGCACGCGCTACACGCTGCTGGGCGAGGGCGATCTGGATCTGGTGGGCTTCTTGCGCACGCTGCGGCGCGCCCGGTTCACAGGCAGCCTCGCGCTGGAGTACGAAGAGAAGCCCGACGACCCGCTGCCCGACCTGCGCGCGTGCCTGCAGGCGATTCAGAGCGCCCTGCGGAAGGTGTAGCGTCCCGCCTCCAGCGCCCAGGCGAGCGCTGGCAGGAAACGCGCCCCGCGCGTGGAAATCGTATGCTGTATGTCCATCAAGCCTGTCTTGCAGGAGCCTGCGCAGGCGCAGACCGACGGGCTGCTCAACACTCCGACGATTGAGCGGGCGCGCGGTCTCCGCCTGCGCGGACTCCTGATTGGGTTCGCCCTATTGCCCTTCACCACCTACTGGGCGGTAGAAATCGTGCTGAGCGTGATTTTCTCGCTCATGATTCCGCCCGTCGCGACGCTGATGGTGGTCGCGCTGCTGAACGCCATCGGGCGGCTGATTTTCCGACGCTGGCTGCTGGAGACGCCCGACCTGGTGGTGATTTTCACCATCCTGTTCGTGGGCACGGCCATGGCGGCGGAGTGGATGAATGTGTGCGTCCCGCTGTGGCACTCGTTCGGGCTGTACGCCGAGAACAGCGAGACCTACCGCAATCGCGTGATTCCGCACCTGACGAGCTGGCTGTTCCACACGGAGGCGGAGCCGATCCGCGAGTACGGCATCGGCGGCTACAAGTTCCCCTATGCACTGACCAAACTCGGCGTGTGGCTGCCGATTTTTCTGGGCTGGATGGGGCTGTTCGGCTTCGCGACGCTCGCGATGCTCTGCATCAACGCGCTCATGCGCCGTCTGTGGACGCAGCAGGAGCGGCTGGCGTTTCCTATTATTCAGGTGCCGATGTTGTTGTGCCAGCCGCAATCCCCCCTGTGGCGCAGTCGCTATCTGTGGGGCGCGTTCGCGGTGACCTTCCTGATTGGCGTGGTGAACGGGCTCCATGTGTTTTTTCCATGGATCCCGCGTATCAATGTGCGCTTCCTCGCCGCGCTGAACGACTACTTCACCACGCCCCCGTGGAACCAGGTGGGCTGGATTCCCGTGGGGCTGTTCCCCTACATGGCGGCGATTGGCGTCTTCGTGCCGAACGACCTGCTCTTTTCGAGCGTGCTGTTTTACTTCGTGCGCAAGGGGATGCAGGTGATTACGGCGGCGATGGGCTACGAGCAGGGCGTGTTTGGCGGGGGCTACCTCGTGCCACAGCCGCCGTATTTTAGCGAGCAGTCGTGGGGCGCGTTTCTGGGGCTGTTTGTGAGCGTGATTTACGCCTCGCGCGGCTACCTCAAGGAAATCTGGCGTGAGATTAAAACGGGCGAGAACCCCGAAGCGGGCTATGCGCTCTCGGCGCGCGCGGCGTTTATCGGGCTAATTCTGAGTCTGGCAGGACTCATCGGGCTGGGCGTCGCGGTCGGGCTGCCGTGGTGGCTGGTGACGATTTATGTCGCGCTGTTTATGGCGTTCAGTGTGGTCGTGACGCGCCTGCGCGCGCAGCTGGGCGCGCCCATCCACGAGATGGCGTTCATGGGACCCCACCAGCTGATGATTGCCTTCACGGGCACGCAGAACCTGACCGAATCGACCATCGCGAAGCTGATGACCACTTTTCATTTCATGAATCGCCTGCACCGCACGCACCCGATGCCCTATCAGCTGGAGGCGATGAAGATGGGCGAGATTGCGCGGCTCAATCAGCGCGCGCTCTTTTTCGTGATGGCGGCGGCGATTCTGCTGGGCATCTTTTTAGGCGAGCTGTTCAGTATCAACCGCTACTATCGCGACGGCGCGGCGGATGTGGGCGGCGGGATGGCGGGCGTGATTACCCAGCTCGCCGACAACCGCTACCCCCCAAATGTCACGGCGATTGCCTTCTTCACGGGCGCGTTCAGCTTCGTGCTGCTGCTGGACTTTATTCGCTACCGGATTCCGGGCTTCCCCATCCACCCGGCGGGCTACGCGCTCTCGATGAACTTCGGCATCGACTATGTATGGTTCGGGCTGGGGATTGTGTTGCTGATCAAGCTGTTTGTGAACCGCTATTTTGGTCTAACGGGCTACGAGAAGCTGCGCGCGGTGGCGATTGGCGTGATTCTGGGCGAGTTCGCGATTGACCTGCCGCTGGCGGTGTACCATCTGATTACGGGTCAGGCGGTCTACACGATTTCGATTAACGGGCATCTGGGCTGGAACAACTGAGCGGTGGGGGCAGTGCGCCCCCACCCTTGTCCCTCAGCATCCGCTGCCGAAGTTGAACAGCACGATCAGCAGGTCGCTGTCGTCCACAATCCCGTCGCGGTTCAGGTCGGCTTGCGCGTTGTTCGAGCCGAAGGCGAACAGCGCCAGCAGCAGATCGCTGTCGTCCACGCAGCCGTCGCCGTTCACATCGCCTGTGGGTGTGAGGGGCAGTGCGATGCGCCACATGCCGCGCCCATAGGTTGCCGCCATCAGGTAGCCCGTCGCGGGCACGACGCGCACGGTGTTGACCTGCACGTTCGGCAGTCCCAGCGGCTGCGTGCCGTTGCGCCATGTCGCGCCGCCGTCCAGCGTGTAGAAAAAGCCCACATCGTTGCCCACATAAATAATCGTGTCGGGCGCGGCGGGGTCCAGCGCGATTGAGTTCGCATGCACATCGGGCAAGCCCGTCGAGCCCGAGCCGCTGATGTTCACCCACTGCACCGTGCTTGCCTGCGTGTTGTCGCAGCGGTACACATGGGGCGCGCCTGTGCCGCCCTGCGCGACATAGACCTTGTAGGGGTTCGTCGGATGCACAGCGATGTCGCTGATGGAGCGGTTCGGCAGGTTCGCGTTGATTTGCCGCCAGCTGCTCCCGCCGTTGGTGGTCATCCAGAGTTGCCCGTCGTCGCCGCCTGTGTAGATTACATTCGCGTTGCTGGGCGCGCCCGCGATGGCGCGCAGCGTGCCATTGGTGAGCAGCTGACCGCCCAGCCGCGCGTCCCATGTGCCCGTGTTTTCGTTCCAGCGCCACAGGTAGTTCGTGCCCGCCAGCATCCAGTTCGGCTGCGCTGGGTGAACGGTAAGCGGCGCGATAAACGCCACGCGATCGCTCCCGTAGTTCGGCGTGATGTTCGACGCGTTTGTCCAGTTGTTGGTCGTGCGGGAGATGTTCAGGTACTGCGAGCTGGCGTACTGGATGTTCGGGTTGCTGGGGTTGTAGGCGCAGTAAGCGCCGTCGCCGCCGACGATGCACCGCCATGCGTTCAGATTGCCGTTCGCGCGGGGGGTGGCGTTGTCCTGTGCGCCGCCCATCATGCGGGTTGGGTCAGTCGGATGGAACGCCGCCGCATAGAACTGCGTAATCCCCAGCGTGGCGTTCAAGCCGACGATGGTCACTGCGCCCGTGCTGGGCGTGTAGGTCAGCCGATAGACGCCGCCGTCTGTGCCCGTCAGCAGCTCGTTCGGGTTGCGCGGGTTGATTGCCATGCTGTGGATGTCCACATGGATGTTCGCCTGATTGGTGAAGCCCAACCCGATGGAGCGCCAGCCGTAGGCGGGGGTCCACTGTACGAGGTCCACCAGCCCCAGATACAGCACATCGTTGCCCGCACTGTCGAGCGCGATGTGCAGCGTGGCGTCGTACCACGCCTGATAGAAGCCGCCGTCGACGCTGGGGTTCATCGCGGTCCATGTGTTGCCCGCGTCGTTGCTCACCCACACCTGCGCGGCGTTGCCCGACATGAGGTACACGCGGTCGGGATTGTTCGGCGAGGTCGCCACGCGCAGCGACGACTGATTGCCGCTGAACGGCGGGGTGAGCGTCGTCCAGGTTTGCCCGCGATCGCTGGAGCGCAGCAGGCGTCCGGGGTTCCCGTGCCCGACGGCGTAGTAGTAGCGCACGCCCGTGGCGGGGTTGCGCGCGCTCATTGCGAGGTCGCTCCAGATTGCGCTTACGCTGCTCACGCGCGTCCAAGTGTTCCCGCCGTCGGTGCTGCGCCAGAGGTCGCCAGCAACGCGCTGATAGGGTCCCCAGCCCGTGCAGGCGGTAATGATGTTCGGATCTTCGGGGTCAATCAGGATGTCCGACACGCAGCGGTTGCCAAACGCCGTCGCGCCGAGCTGCTGCCATGTCTGCCCGCCGTCGGTGGACTTCATAATCCCCTGCGAGAAGGGGCGCATCCAGCCCTGAAAGTCGCCCGTACCCACATACAGGATGTTCGGGTTCGTCGGGTGGATGGCGATACAGGCGACTTGCAGAAACTGCCAGTAATCCGTGAGCGGCTGCCATGTGAGTCCGCCGTCGGTGGTCTTCCACACGCCGCCCTGCGGCGCGCCCATGTAGTAGACATTCTCGTTCACGGGGTCGTAGGCGACGGCGTTCACGCGCCCCGACACCGCCGCCGTGCCAAAATAGGTGCGGTAGGGCGGGGTCGTGTTGCGCGGACCGACGAACTCCCAGCGCGGACCAGAGGCGGGGAAAAACGCGCCCGCCATCAGGTCGCGCTGCTCCGCCGCGCGGATGTATGCCGTCCAGTCCACAAAGTCGTTCGGGTAGGCGCGCACATACAGGTAATCCCACAGCGCCTCAAGGTATTCGGGACCCTCTTCCAGTTTATGGCGCTTCGCAGGGTCTAACCGCACGCCCGATTGCTCCAGCGCCTGCAGGCGCGCTTTCGCCTGCTGTTTCTCGTGTTCGAGCCACTCACGCAGTTGTTTGAGGGAATAGTAAGGCGGGTCTACGAGGAGCGGCGTCTCCGTCTCTGACTTACGTGCGTCGCTGGGCGACGCACTCGTGTTGACCTCCTGGGCTGCGCCGACGATGAGCATCGCCAGCAGCCCTGCAAACCACAGGCAGCGCATAGCGCTATTATACACCGTTTCGCAGGAGGCGTCTGCCCCTGACGGGTATAATAGCGCGCAGGGAAGTGATCCGCTATGAGAAAACTGGTCGCACTGATAACGGCGTTTGCCGTGCTGATGGGCGGAATTGCACAGCAGTCCAGCGCGCCTCAACAGGAGCAGCAGTCGTCGCAACAGCAGGCGCAACAGAAGCCCGAACCGCCCAAGCCGGGCGTGTTCACCGCCGAGGGCAGGCAGATTAACTTCTTCTCGCGGGGCGAGGGTACGCTGGTCGTTCGTGGGCGCGGCTATCTGATTCTCAACACCGTGCGCGGCAAGGTGCAGATCAACGGGTTTCAGGAAGTGAAGGAGTTGCCGCGCGGCGTGCGCATCAAGCCCCCACTGAGCGAGCGGCTCAAAGTCTACATGGGACAGGGCACGGTACGCATCGAGGGCAAGTACGACTCGGTACGCGCCGTGCTGCGGGAGGTGCGCATCGATTTCAAGGGCGTCGCCGCGTTCACCATGCAGGGCGCGGGAACCGCATTTGTGGACGGCGCACGGCGCGAACTGACCCCTGTCTCCGCCTTCACGCTGCTCGTGCCTGAGCCGCGCTGGCAAACGGAGGACGACATCCAGCCCCGAACGCCCAAAGACGACCGCTGAGCATGCGCCTGCTTGCGCTGGAGCTGGAAAACTTTCGCCAGTACGCCCACGCGCAGATTGCGTTTGAGTCGGGCGTCACGGCGATTGTCGGCGCGAACGGCGCAGGCAAGACCACCCTGCTGGAGGCGATTCTGTGGGCGCTGTACGGCGCGCGCGCCGCACGCGAGGGCGCTGAGACGCTCCGATTCCTCTGGTCGCAGGGCGGCGCGAAGGTGCGCGTGCAGCTGGAGTTCGAACTCGGCAACCGCAGCTACCGTGTGCGCCGTACCCCCACCGACGCCGAACTCGCGCAACTGAACACGGACGGCGGCTGGCTGCCCCTCGCGCGCGGCACCAGCGCTGTCAACCGACAGGTGGAGCAACTGCTCGGCATGAACCACTTGCAGTTCCAGACCAGCTTCTGCGCGCGGCAGAAAGAGCTGGAGTTTCTCGGCTACACGCCCCAGAAGCGGCGCGAGGAAATTAGCCGCATGCTCGGCTACGAGCGCGTCGGCGAGGCGGTGGAAGCCATCGGCAGGGCAGAGCGCGAGCTGAAAGCGTCGGTCGAAGGGCTGCGACAGGGCTTGGGCGACCCGCGCGCCCTGCAGGAACAGCTGCAGAGCGTCGAGAGCGCGCTCCAGCAGACCGAGACCGCCCTGCACGCCGAGCAAGCCGCGCTGGAGCAGGCGACCGCCGCGCGCGACGCCGCACGCGCCCACTACGAGGCGCAAACCGCCCTGCGCGAGCAGCACCAGCGCCTGCGCCAGCAACAGAGCCTGCTGCACAACGACCGCCAGCACGCCGAACGGCGTATCGAGGAGCTGCGCGCCCAGTGGGAGCAACTCAAAGCCGCCTGCGAACGCTACAAGGTTATCAAGCCCGACGCCGACCGCTACCGCCAGCTCGCCCAGCAACTGGCGGCGATGGAGCAACTCGCGCAGTACGCCGAGCAGCGCGCCCAGCTTCAGGCGCGGCAGGACGCCCTGCATCAGCGGCGCAAGCAACTGTTGGCGGAACAGGCGGAACTCCACGAGAAGCAGGCGCGCCTGCACGCGCTCGCGCCCCAGCGCGAACGCGCCGACGCGCTCCAGCAGGAGCTGAACCGACTGCGCGCGGCGGCGCGTCAGGCTGCCCAGCGCGCCCGAATCGAAGCGCAGCTGCAGTCGCTCCGCGAGCAGCTGGAGAGCCTGCAGGCAAAGGCGACCGAACGCGACGCGCTCGCACGCGCGCTTCAGGAAGCCGAAGCGGACCTGCGCGAACGCCAGCGCGTCTGCGCCGCGACCGAAGCCGAACTGCAGCGCACGCTGCAGGCATGGAGCCAGCAACGCGCCCAGACGGAGGCGAACTGGCGCGCTCTGAAGGCGACCCTCGAGCAACAGCGCGCGCGCATCCAGCAGCTCGAATCGCTCGGCGAGTCGAGCGTGTGCCCCACCTGCGGGCAACCGCTCGGCGACGCCTACCAGCGCGTGCTGACTGAGGCGCAGCAGGAGGCGCAGGCGACCGAACGCCAGCTGCGCGAATTGCAAAAGCAACTCCGCGCGCTTGAGTCGGAGCCGCGCGAGGCGCACGCCATGCGTGAACAACTCGCCCAGCAGCAACAGGCGCGCGAGAACGCCCAGCAGGAACTCGCCCATCGGAACGCCCAGCTGCGCCAGTTGGAGAACGAACTGCATCAGGCAAGCGCCCTGCAACGCCAGCAGCGCGCCCTCGAACGCGACCTGGCGCAAATCCCCGCCTACGACCCGCAGGAAGAGGCGCGTGTGCAAGCCGAACTGGACGCCCTGCAGGACGCCCTGCGCCAGGCGCACGCGCTGGAGGTCGAGCTGCGCCGCCTGCCTGCCGTCGAGCGCGAACTGCAGCAGATTGAACACGAACTGCGGCGCATCGAGACCGAACTCGCCGACCTGCCCGAAGGCTACGACCCCGACCTGCACACCGCCCTGCGCGAGGAGGCGGAGCAGCTGCGCCCGCTTTACGAGGAGAGCCTGCAACTCGCGCCCATTATCCGCCAGCGGGACGCCCTGCGCGCTCAGATCGAGGAGGCGAAAGCCGCCCAGCAGACCATCGCCGAACGCCTGGCGCAGCTGGAGGCGCAGCTCGAACAGCTGGGCTACTCGGAGCAGGCGTATCAACACGCGGCGGACGCCTACCAGCAGGCGGAGGCGCATGTGAACGCCCACGAGCGCGCCCTCGCCGCCCTGCGCGCCGAACACGCAAGCCAAACCGCCCTGCGCGAGCAGCTCCGCGCCCAGCTGGAGCGACTGCGCGAACTGCAGCGCGCCCTGCGCGAACAGGAACACCAGCTGCGCATGCATAGCCTTCTGCGCAAGGCGATGCAGGAGTTCCGCATCGACCTGAACACCCGCCTGCGCCCCACGCTCGCCGCCCTCGCGACCGAGTTCCTCAGCGCGCTCACCAACGGACGCTATACCGAGCTGGAGATCGACGAGGAGTACCGCTTCACCCTGCTCGACGAGGGGCTGCGCAAGGCGGTCATCTCCGGCGGCGAGGAGGACATCGTGAACCTGAGCCTGCGCCTCGCGCTCGCGCGCCTGATCACCGAACGCGCGGGACAGCCGATGTCGCTTTTGATTCTGGACGAGGTGTTCGCCTCGCTGGACGCCGAACGACGCCACAGCGTGATGGAACTGCTGAACAACCTGCGCACATGGTTCGACCAGATTCTGGTCATCTCGCACTTCGAGGAGATTAACGAAGCGGCGGATCGCTGTCTGCGCGTGCGGCGCAATCCGATCACCCGCGCCAGCGAGATTCTGGAAGACGCCCTGCCCGACCTCGCAACGCTGGATGCGGCGCTGGAGGAATGAGCTGCGGGAAGGGATTATGCTCCACTCAAAAGGGTAGGTAGTTTTTTTCACCCTGCAAGCATGGCACGAAAAACCGACCCCTCAATAATAGAAGCCCCCTCTCCCAACGGGTTGGGAGAGGGGGCAAGGGGGTGAGGGCGAAACCGCCTCACTTCTTGCGGCGGCGCAGACCCAGCAGACCCGCCAGACCCGCACCCAGCGCGACCATGCTCGCCGGCTCGGGAACAGCCGCATATTCAGCGCCCGTCAGGTCAATTTGATAGACACCATTGCCAACAGTGGAATTGACCCAGCTGGCGAGTGGTCCTGCTCCTGCTTGAGGACTGTGGATGCCACTGAACGGAGAGTTCGCAAAAATTGCGGCGTTGGCTCCGTCGCGTGCATCACGATTGTACCGGGTCACACCCAACAGGTAGAGTCCACCCGCTACAAGCTGAGAGGCTATTGTCTGCCCCGCGTTCACGCCCGTTGTGAAGACATCAGTTCCAGCCAGCCCAGACCGCAAGCCTAAGCCTGAACGATCGTCATTATGGGCAATACCGTTGCCGGATGCGTCAAAGAGCCAGATCTGGGTGTCGAAATTAGTCGAAGCGTTGTAGATGGCAGAGAACGACTGCGGATCGACTATCTTAATCAGGAAGAGATCTGCGTCGCTAGCGTCATACGTACCAGTGATGGTGTTCAGAGCGCCAGTTCCTATAGTCGTCTGGGCGCTCGCTGGCAGGTCCCCAGCGTCTCCACCACCGTCTGTGGTCTCGTCCCAAGTCTGCGCGCCTGCGCTCGCCATCAGCGCGGCGATGGCGATACTGCTCAGCCACAAAGTTGCTCGTTTCATCTGCATAATCCTCCTTCCGATGAGAGTAGCGAGGGTTCAAAGCAATGCCCGTCCTTTCTGTACCACCGCTGGTATTCAGCGCTTGCGGATTGGTATAGCAAGGCACTCCATCATAAGAACAGAGCGGGTCGGATTAACCCTCGCCTCAATTATACACCAGCAGGAAGGATTCTGGGGCTGGTAAAATTGCCAGTTTTCCAGAGGAATCGAGGGCGATTCGGCAGGCGGCGCTACTCCCAGGTTGCTGGTTTGTACCAATCCGCGCGGTGGGATTCGTCAATTGCCCTGTACACACCAGAGGGGTGCTTGTTGCCCGCGTCCTGCAGTTGATACTAATACCAATCCGCAGGTAATGGTTCGTTAAACGTCGGTTTATGGAGTGCGGAAGCGGAGCTTCCGCGCATGCTGAAGCTGTGCTTCAGCACTCCATAGGAGCGGGGCGCAGGCAACAGCACGCCTCTGCAGGCGCGTGTGAGGCACTTAGCGAACCCTGACTCACGGATTGGTATAAGTGCCCTTGCATTATATTTTCGGCTACCCCCCGTTTACGGGGAGGGTGGGGGGCTGGCTCGGTACAGGGTTGCTGAGTCCGCACAGCAAGCGTTCGCTCAGCCCTCACCCCCAGCCCCTCTCCCGCAGGCGGGAGAGGGGAGACGCGCAGGCGGGCGCGCTCACGGAACCTGTGCGTCGCCGAGCTGGTGGCTGATAGTCTCGCGCAGGGTGAAGCCGCGCCGCAGCCACTCGGCGACGAACTGACGCCCGCTCATCGATTGCTCGTAGGGCACAATCCCGCGCGGCACGACGCCCTTCGCCGCGCCAATCGCGATAATCGACGCCGCGAAGCCCGTGCAGCGCTCCATGGCGGTGAAGCCCGTCGCATCGTCGTGGTACTCCACAAACTGCAGACGGATGCTGTAGGGCGCGCCGTTTTTGACGCCTGACCCGTAGGCGTACACCACCACGAGGTCTTTCTCTTCGGGGAAGTCGATATGCGGCGGGATGATTTTCGCGGCGAGCTCGCGCGGGGTGATGTGGATTCCGTGCAGCTCCATCGGCGTCTCGTCGAAAAAGCCCAGGTCGCGCAGGGCGCGCATCGCCGCCCAGTGTCCGGGGTAGCGCAGCGTCTTGTAGTCGTACTCGCGCACTTTGCCCTGCAGCGTGTAGGGCGCGGTGGAAGTACCCCCAGAGGTCGGCGCGGCTTCCAGTACGCCCAGCGGCTCGATGGTCAGCGTCTCCACATCGTCCATCGTGGGCACATAGTGCAGTTTGCCCTCGTGCAGGGTGAGCGCCTCGCCCATGTATTCGGAGATGACGCCAATCATGTTGAACACCAGCTTGTAGCCAATTGGCGGGATGGGGCGCTGGGGCAGCCCGCCGCAGCGCAGGCGTATCTCGTGGCACTCGTCCATCTGCTCCATGCAATACAGCCCCAGATGGTTCACCATGCCGGGCGCGAGTCCGCAGTCGGGCACGAGCGCGATGTGCGCCTTCTTGGCTTCCTCGTCGCGCTTGCGGAACTCATGCCAGAACCATTCGGGATCGTTGCCCATATCGATGAAACTGCGCTGCACCTCCAGCGCGTGCTGGATCAGGCGCATGTTCATCTGCCACGGCACCGCGCTGATGACCACATCCGCCTGCTCGAAGTAGGCGCGCACCTGCCGTTCGTCGGTGGCGTCCACGCGCTTGGGGAAGACCACCTCGCGCTGGAGCAGCTGGTTCACCCACTCCGCTTTTTGGGTTGCTCGTGTTTCGTCGATATCTGCTAAATAAATTGTTTCGGCGTCCCCGAACCGCGCCAGGTCGTAGGCGACGGCGGGACCCTGCATGCCAGCTCCCAGAATCGCATACTTGTAAGTCATTCACTTACCTCCTTCGTTAGAAAACAGCAGGGGGTCGCGTAGACCCCCCGCCGTTAGTGTACCCGATTCGCCCGTAGGAGGCGTGTTTACCGGATGAGCTGCAGCACGCCCTGCGGCGCGAAGTTCGCCTGACCTAACACGGACATACCCGCCTGCTGGAGAATCTGGAACTTGGTGAAGCGGCTGATCTCCTCGGCGAAGTTCGTGTCGCGGATGGCGGACTCGGTCGCGGTCAAGTTCTCCTTGGCGACGGACAGCGAGCGCATATTGCTCTCGAGGACGTTCTTCTGGAACGCGCCCATGTCGCCGCGCAGTTTGGAGACCTGCGCAATTGCCGCGTCAATGATTTTGAGCGCTTCCTCTGCGCCGCCGGTCTTGGTGACATCGATGTCGGAAAGGTCTTTGCCTGCGACGACGCCTGTGCCGAGCTTATCGGCGCGCATATTATTGATGGAGAAGCGTGCAACCTGCCCGGCGTTTGCGCCAATCTGGAACTGAAGTTGTCCTGCAGCCGTGCGCCCGATGGCGCCGTCGCCGGAGGTCGTGTTGTTGCCCGCCTCAGTGAGCAGGATGACATTTCCCTTCGCATCGCGCAGGCGCAGCCCCGAGTCGCCCGCAGCGACGCCGCCTGTGAACAGAACGGTCACATCGCCGCCGTCGATGTTGCGCACAGTAACGGTCGCCGCGGCGTTCGTGCCAGTCGCCGAGCTGGTGGTAGCAGTGTTGAAGATAATCGCCTGCTGGTCGTTCACATTGACGGAGAAGTTCGCGCCGTACTCTAACGCCCGCAGACGCACATTCAGGTTCGTACCATTATCGTAGATTTCAGCAGCGACTCCGGTGACGCTGCTCTGCGAGTTTATCTGGTCGACGAAGCTCTGCAGAGTGGTGGTGCCTGCCTGTGTGGAGAAGCTCACGCCGTTAATCACGACAGTCGCAGAGGTCGCGATTACATCGGTAGCGGCGGTATACGCGCGGTTGCCTGTAATCTCTGCGCGGGTAGCAGCCGTGGTCACATCGATGGTAATCGTTCCCGTGCCGATAGCATAGTCCTGCGACGCTGCGCCGCCCACGCTACCGTACACGGAGCCGCCGAAGAAGAGACCGCCCGACCGGGTGAAGTCCGTCACGACAGCACTGACGCCAGCGGTTCCATCAAGCAGCTTCTTCGTGCCGAACTGGGTCTGCGCGGCGATACGGTTGATACTGTCAATTGCCGAGGCAATCTGGTTCTGGTTTGCTTGAAGCGCGGTCAGGTCGTTGGTACCCGTGTTTCCTGAGGCAACGGCGAGCTGGCGCATGCTGCGCAGCAGGTTATGCACTTCCTCGAGCGCGCCTTCGGCGGTCTTCACGAGGTTCGTCGCGTCCTGCGAGTTTGCAATCGCCTGTTCCAGTCCTGCAATCTGGGCGCGCAGGTCTTCCGAGCGAATCAAGCCGGCTGGGTCGTCGGCGCTGCGGTTGATGCGAAGCCCCGAAGCGAGTTTCTCGATGGAGCGCCCGAAGCCGTCGGCGGCGCGTTCGACATTGCGCAGCGCGTTCAGCGCTGACATATTGGTGTTGATGCGTAGACTCATCGCATAATCCTCCCTGATGTTGAGATTTCTGACGCGCGGGGGTCGTTCCGTCGACGCCCCATGGGCGCGTCGTGAGGGATTGTCGGCGGAAGTTAAACCGTCGCTCTCTGTAAAATTGCGAGGTTTGTTGAAATATCGTACAAATGCGAGGTGCCTGTGCAAATTACGGGTGTGTCAGTCGCTCCCGGTGCAACTGGCGAATCTGTTGAACGATTGCTGTGGGGAGTCGCTCGAGCTGCACACCTGCTCGGTAGCGCGGTTCGCCCTGCCGGGTGAACGCGACGATGGAGCGCACAGTACCCTCTGCCTGAAAGTCCAGCGCGCCCTGCGCGGCGTGGGCGTGGATCTCAAGGTGGAGCGTCGCGCCGCGCAAGGGCGGCTCGGTCAGCACGAGGCATACGCCGCCTTCGCTGAGGTCGACAAGCTCGGCGTGTGTCGCGCGCTGCAGCCGTCCCGCCATAGAAACAAACGCCTTGCCCGAAACAGGCACACGCGGGTGTCGCCGCCGCTGGACGCGCCGTATCAGGCGCGGCAGTCGCAGGATCCACAAGATCCCATCCGCCTCGGGAGTTGCGTCCACGACACGGGCTTCGAACTGATAGAGTGCATCGTCGCCCGTCCACTCGACTGTCCAGCGCGCAGGGTGGGGCGGCTCCAGCCAATCGGTGCGCACGCTCAGGAAGAGTTCGTCCCCATGCATGACGCGCCCCAGCACTGTGTACGCCTCGGAGCGCAGCATCGTGAGCGCGCCGATCTCCAGCCAGCGCAGCCCGATACACGCGTCTGCGCGCGTCTGCGTCCCTGCGTGAACCGCTGCCTCAGGCGTGCGCCGATAAAGCAAAGTGCGCACCGTATTCAAGAGCGTGTCAATATCGAAAGGCTTATACAGCAACGCGTCCACGCCCAGCGCGAGCGCGTGTTCGACATCTTCCGTCGTTGCGTATGCCGTAATCACGATTACGGGTATGTCGGGATAGCGTTCACGCGCCTGCCGCAGCACCGCAACGCCCGAACTATGCAGAATGCGCAAGTCCAGCAGGAGCAGGTCGTATCGCCGTTGCGCCAGCTTTTGCGCCGCTTGCTCTTCGCAGCCTACTGTTTCGCACGGGACGCCAATGGTGCGCAAGGCGTCCGATACCACGCGATCCAGCAGCCTTTCATCTTCCACCAGCAACACGCCAATCTCAGGCAAAGTCTCTCCTCCTTGAAACCAAATCTCCCCAGCAAGCTACCAGATGAACTCACAGCAACTTTCGTGCCAAACAAGCCAATTTTGAAGTTTTCTTGAGAAAGCAGTGTAGATTCTCCAGAAGGAATAGCCCAATCACGAACTTCTGGACACCTGAAAACACTTCGGCTGTTTCAGAAATCAGGTACCCTCCTGCTGGTGTCTGAGTGGATTAAGCAATACGCGCGTGCGCTGGGGTTTGAGCTGGTGGGGGTCGCGCCTGCGCAGCCCCCGCCGCATGCGGAGTCGTTTCTGCAGTGGCTGGCGCAGGGCTACGCAGGCACGATGGAGTACCTGCAGCGCACGGCGCGCCTGCGCGTCAATCCTGCCGAACTATTGCCCGACGCCCGCAGTGCGGTGGTGGTCGGGCTGAATTACGCGCCTGCCGAACTGCCTGAAACCGACTACCGCATCGCGCGCTACGCACTGGGCGAGGACTATCATCGGGTCTTACGAGAGAAGCTGGAGACGCTGCTCGGTGCGATTCAAGCTCTTGCGCCCGATACGCAGGGGCGCGTGTGCGTCGACTCCGCGCCGGTGCTGGAGCGCGACCTCGCGTGGCTGGCGGGGCTGGGCTGGTACGGCAAAAACACCTGCCTGATTAACACCCATCGCGGCTCGTACTTTTTTATCGGGGTGCTGCTGCTGACGCTGGAACTGGAGTACGACTCGCCTGCAGAGGGCGGCTGTGGAACCTGTCGGTTGTGTCTGGACGCCTGCCCGACGGGCGCGCTGATCGAGCCGTACACGCTGGACGCCCGCCGATGCGTCAGCTACCTGACCATCGAGCGACGCGATTCGATTCCTGAGGCGTACCGCGCGTCGATGGGCGAGTGGCTGTTCGGCTGCGACATCTGTCAGGAGGTCTGCCCGTTCAATCGCCCGCGCGTTCACCAGCCGTTGCGCGCGCAGCCTGCCCGTGAGCCGCGTTTTCAGGCGCGTCCGCTGCCGCGCTTACACGAGATTCTGACGATGGACGAGGGAGCGTTCACCGCGCGGTTTCGCGGCAGCGCGATTACACGCGCCCGCTGGCGGGGGCTGGTGCGCAACGCGCTCATCGTGGCAGGCAATCGGGGCGACCCCGCCCTGCGCCCGCTGATTGAACGCTACTGCCACCATGAAGACCCGATACTGCGCGAGACGGCGCAGTGGGCGCTGGCGCGCTTAGCTGCCCGTCAGGGATCCAGCGGTACGCAGGTGTGTCCCTAACCGCTCCAGCCCCCACGCAATCAGCCCCACATCGAAGAGCGTCTTGCCCAGCTGGGGCAGGTACATGTAGTGTTCGAAGGGGTGCAGGAACGCCATCGGCAGAAAGGCGAGCGCGTGCCACAGCCATGCGCCCCCCAGCAGCCCCCGCCAGCGCCATGCCGCCGTTAGCACGCCCAGATAGAGCAGCGTGCCCGCCAGATGATCCCAGCCCGCCCTGTCCACAAGCAGCACCTCGAGATTGGTCCCGACCGAGCGCCAGTATTGCCACTGCCCGGTGGGGGGCAGGAGTTCTGTCAGGTAGCTGAAGATGGGACCAGAGAGGCTACTGCGCAGTTGCTGGCGCTGGTAGGTGGTTGGTTCGGCGGGCAGGAGCGCGAATCGCAGCGCGAGGATGAGCGCCGCGCCCAGCGCGACGGTCGCAAACGCCCGCGCGCCCCAGCCGCCCCAGTCGCGTCGTCGCCAGAACGCCAGCGCGCCCACCAGCGGAACCAGCGCGATAGGCTGTTCGTAGCTGCCCAGCGCAAGCAGGTACAGCCCGCCGCCCAGCGCCAGCTGCCACCCGCGACGCTGCGTCGCGCCCTGTACCAGCGCGTACATCGCCCACACGCTGAACAGCGCGCCCAGAAGCGCGGTGCGCGAGGGAACCCATGTAATCAGGCGCGTGTATTCCGTCCCCAGCAGGCGGTCAAAACCCCAGAACAGCGCGCCCAGCATAAGGAGGAGTTGAAAGCCACTGACGCGACTATGCCTTGCCCACCCGGTGATGCTGATGCACACCCCCACCGCCGCCGCCACAAACCACCATGCCGACCATTTTGCGACGATGCCCGTCAGCCCCGTCTGCTGCAGGCTCAACGCAACGCCCACCCCCAGCGCGAGCCAGTCGGCGTGCGGACTGCCCACCAGCCGCGCATAGGCGCGCGCCAGCGCCCATGCGCCCAGCGCAGTGAGCGCCATCAGCAGCCAGTTCGTCAAACGGAAGCCCCAGCTCGCCTCGCCGTAGAGTGTGTAATCGAGCGCGATGGAGAGGCTGCTGATGGGGCGATAGAAGCCGTTTTCCAGCAGCCAGTCGCCCCACAACCAGCGCAGGGCGCCATGGCGCTGCACGGCGTCCAGCATGACTGCCGTGTCGCTGTCGGCGCGGAGAGGGGTGTTTTGAAACGCCTGGGGCAGCGCCAGCAGGTGAAGCCCTACAATCAGCGCCAGCGCCGCCCAAAGCCAGCCGTCACTTCTTCTGTTTGAAGAAGAGCGCGTTCTTCTCAATATAGTGTCGCCATTCGGGGGGCACTTCGGTGTCGGCGTAGATGGCGTTCACGGGGCACTCAGGCTCGCACAGCCCGCAGTCGATGCACTCATCGGGATGGATGTAAAGCTGGTCGTCGCCCTCATAGATGCAGTCCACGGGGCAGACCGCCACGCACGATTTGTCCTTCACACCGATACAGGGTTCCGTGATAACATACGGCATAAGGATAGCCTCCTTGCGCTATAGGATACCCGATTCAGTTCTGCAGGTGCGGTTCGTCGCGGTAGCGCTCGAGGACGCGTTTGGCGACATCGCGGAGCATATCGGGCAGCTCTTTGCCCCTGATAGGCTCAGTGGGCTTCTGATAGAGAGGCAGTTCGGCGCCGACCCAGCCGCCCTGTGCGAGGTACTGCAGCGCGCGATAGGCGGGATGGGTGCGCGGTAGCTGGATGGTCGGCTGCGTGCGGAATCGCGTGATTCCGCGCGGCGCGCCAATCTGCTCGCGCATGCGGGCGTCCAGTCGCTGCGCGTACTGGGCGAGCATCTGCGCGACCTGATAGCGCGGCATCGGCTTGCTTGCGCTGAAGCGAGGCGGGATGGCGCCGCGCGCCTTAAGCTCTTTCAGCGCCGACTGCGCCCACGCAGGGTGCTTGCCCTGAAGTTGCACCTCGCCCGCAGGGGCAAGGCTGATGGGCTTCTGGAACGCCTCGGTCAGCCCGCGCTCCAGATTCACAACAAACTCAGCGGTCAGCACGGCGACCTCGTAGCCTGTGAGGGGTGCGTCGTAGGCGGAGGTGGGTTTGGGCGGAGGCGTATGGAAATTCGGCTGTCGCTGCGCGCCCTGCGACCAGAGCAGCCCGACCAGCAGCAGGTTGAGCCCCACCGCACGCGCCATCGATAAACGGTTCATGCCCTTAATTATGGCAGATTGGGAACAGCCGCTGCACTTAGCCTGGCGGCCAGCCCATCGAACGCCCGCCCAGCAGGTGGAAGTGCAGGTGGTACACCGATTGTCCCGCCGCGCGGTTGGTGTTCAGCACCACGCGGTAGCCCTCGTCCTCGATGCCCTCCTGTCGGGCAATCTCCGCGCACACCCACAGCAGATGTCCCATCAGCCCCTCGTGAGCCGTTTCCATCGCCGCAAGGTTCTCGATATGCACGCGCGGGATGACCAGAATATGCGTCGGCGCCTGCGGGTTGATGTCGCGGAACGCGAGGGCGTGTTCGTCCTCGTAGACTACCTGCGTTGGGATTTCGCGGCTGACGAACTTACAAAACAGGCATGCGCTCATGCGGACCTCCCTGCGGCGCGTTCCATGCGTCGCTCGCGCAACAGGGCGCGGATTTTCGCAATCGACTCCTGCGCCATCTGCTGCACTTCGTCGGGTTTCAGCCCCAGTTTGTCCGCCGCCTGCTCCAGCGTGTGAACCTGCTCGCCCTGCAATCCGTACAGCAGGCGCATGACCACGCGCTCGGCAGGCATCAGCGCATCCATCGCGCGCTCAATCTGTTTTGGATGCAGGGGCTGTGCAAGGTCGTACACAATCTGCATCAGCATGGTCTCTTCATCTCTGGAGCGGTGTTGCCAGACCTTGAGGGTGTGTTCGATCTGGGCGTGTCCGAGCGTTTCGGCGAAGTAGCCTTCCGCCCAGAAGTTGCGCTTGCCGATTTCCTGCTCCAGGCGCGCGATGCCCTCAAACAGCCGATGCGCCGTGCTGCGTTTGATGTTGCTGACCACATCGGCAATCGCGTCGGTTGGCTTGACGCCCAGCAGCAAATGCACCTGATTCGCCATCACGCGATAGGCGATGAGTTCGTATTCGTAGCTCTGGCACACTTCGGGCAGCGATTGGGCGAAGAGCGCGGTCACCTCCTCGTCGAAGAGGGGCTTTTTCGCGCGTGCGTAGAACGCAATCAGCGCGTAGAGACGGTAAGCGCTGGACCCCGTCGTGCGCAGTTTCTCAAAGGGCGACCTCGCCTTGCGCTGCTGCGACCCCTCGGATGGTTTCTTCGCCATGCACGCCCTCCGTTTCGCGGCGGTAAAAGAAGTATACCCCATGTGCGGGCGTTTTTCCCTACTTGACCTGGGAGGAACCCGTTTTTTGACGCACCCAGTCGGTCAATGCGGGGAGCGTGTCGAACACCTCGATTCCTGCAGGCAGGTTGTGCAGGATTTCACTGCCGTAGCTTTTGGTGCGTATGCGCGGGTCGAGGAGAGCGACGATGCCCCAGTCGTCGGCGCGGCGGATGAGCCTGCCGAACCCCTGACGCATCTGCAGTTTCACCATCGGCAGCGACCAGGCGCGGAAGGCGTCCAGTCCCTGCGCCTCGAACCATGCCTGGCGCGCCCGCTGCAGGGGCGTGGTGGGCACTTCGAACGGGATGCGCGTGAGTATCAGATTCACGAGCGTCTCGCCGGGCGCGTCGAAGCCCGTCCAGAACGAGCGCACCCCGAACAGCACCGAATGCACATCCTCGCGGAACTGTTTCGCCAGGTCGGCGACGGCGCCTTCGCCCTGCATGAGGATGCGAACGCCCTCCAGCTGTATCCGCTGGCGGATGGCGCGCATCTCGTTGTTGGAGGCGAACAAGACCAGCGCGCGTCCCTGCGTGAGTTGAATCAGTGCGCTAATCTGGTCTGCGAGGCGCTGATAGTATTCCTCGGCGCCGGGCGCACGGGCGCTGGGCGGCGGCGGCGGGATGGCGCCCGGCAACGGTAAATAGAGCGCGCACTGCCGACGGTAATCGAACACATAGGGCAGCTGGAGGGTTGCCTGCGCCTCGAAGCCAAACTGCTCCCTGAAAAAGTCGAACCGTCCGTCGATAGTGAGCGTCGCGCTCATCAGGAGGGCAGGGCGCGTGCGCCACAGATTCTCGCGCAGCCAGTCGGCAATCACCAGCGGCTCATAGCACGCCTTCCAGCGTTCTTCATCGGCTTCAATCCAGCTCACGCCCTCTTGCGGTTCCATCAGCCGCCCCAGATTTCCATGCGCCAGCGCAAATTCGCGACTGAACTGCGCCCATAGCTCTTTCACTTCCTCGTGCTGCGCCTCGGTGAGTTGCCCTTTGTACGATTCGAGGGTCTGTCCCAGCTCGCGGTAGAGGTCGCCAATCTCCTTGCGCAGGGCGCTGGCGGCGTGAACGACGGGCGCGTGCAGGTCGGGACGGTATGCGCCGTACATCGCGCGCATCTGCGTCAGCGATTCGGGCGCGACGCGCGTCGCCACGCCTTCTCGCGGCGTATCGGGTGGAAACGCCAGCTGCTCGTAAGCGTCGCGCACGCGCCCCGCGTACCCCTCCACCAGCTTCTGAACAGACATCAGAAACCCTGTCGGCGCACTGTCGGGCGGAAAAATGTCCTGAGTCTGATTGCTCAGCGTGACGGCGTGCCCAATCAGCGAGTCGATAAACTTGCTGTCGAGGTCGAACTCCAGCGCGTTGGCGGCGGCGTCCAGAAAATCGTGCGCCTCGTCCAGAATCAGGAAATCGTAGTCGTCCAGCAGGGAGGCGTTGTCTTCTGTCGCCCGTCGCACGAGCGCGTCCATCAGCACGAAGGCGTGATTGGTAATCACGATGCCCGCGGTGCGCGCCTGCTCCCGCGCCTGATAGTAGAAGCAGGTGTTGAAGTAGGGGCACCGGCGCGCGCGGCACGCGCTGGGAACGGCGACCGCCTGCCAGACGCCATGTATCAGCCGTTCGGGGATTGCCTTGCGCCGCAGGAACTCGTACAGCTCCGACTCCACGCCCTCCTGCGCGACGCCTGCCCACTCCTGCAAGAATCGTATCAGCTCGACGGGGACGCGCGGGCGTTTGTTGTCGCGAATCGCGTGCAGGCAGGCGTAGCGTGTGCGTCCCATCGCCAGCGCGACTGGGGGCGCATTAGGAAAGAGGCTCAGCGCCAGCGGCAGGTCTTTGCGCCAGTATTGCTCTGCCAGCATGGCGGTGTAGGTGCTGATGACCACGCGCTTCTCGTATTGCAGGCTGTAGGCAATCGCGGGCAGCAGCGCGGCGAGGCTTTTGCCGACCCCCGTCGGCGCTTCCACCATCCCCGAGTGCCCGCTTTCCAGCTGTTCGCACACAAACTGCGCCATCTGACGCTGGACGGGGCGCGGCTCGAACCCCGCCTGCGCCTCCAGACGCTGGAACGCGGCGTCCACGGCATCCCAGAGGCTACTCATTCCACTGACAGATTATACTACACCGATGAGCGCACGCCCAGTGCGCTTGCGTTCGAGTTGCGACATATGCGCAGAGCGCCATCTGTATGGAGTGCGGAAGCGGAGCTTCCGCGAACGCTGAAGCTCCTGCTTCAGCACTCCAAATTGAGCGCACGCGCGAACAGAGGAGTCGCAGAACCCCCATTACGACGGTGCTTAACAGGGCGCGAACTGCAACCATTTGCGCAACGCCGATGCCGCGCTCACCAGCTCGGGGTTGCTCTCCCGATCAAACGGCGCGTCGGGGTTCACCTGTTCGAGAATCATCATGTGCGCGCCGCGCTTCTCGTAGAAACGCCCCTTCTGCAGCACCAGAATCGAGGTCTTCGCGCTCGTCTCGACGCCTTTGAAGGTGTTGCGGGGCAGGCTAATCACGGCGTACACATGGTGATGCTGCAAAATCCACTGGCGCACATAGCGGGTGTTTCGGTTTGCCAGCACGCCATCGGGCAGGATAATGCAGATGCGCCCCCCATGCCGACACAGCTGCGAGAACCGCTCCAGGTAGAGAATCTCGATGGCGACGGCGGACTTGCGGCGCCGGCGCGGCTCGCGATACTCGAACAGTTGCCCCTGCTCGTCTGGCTCGTCGGTCGGCTCATCGATAGGTTCACTGGACAGTTCGAACCGTTGCAGGATTCGTGGGTCGTGGATGCGGTAGCCTGTGGCGGCGAAGGGAGGATTGCCTATCACGAGGTCGTATTCGCCGCGCCAGAAGGGGTTGGGGTCGTCGATGGGCTGCAGTCCATCCTGACAGTAGAGTCGCACGCGCTCGCCGTAAGGGTGGAGCGCCTGCTTGGCGCGTTCGAGGGCGTTGGGGTCGATATCCACGCCTGCCAGCGCGCCTGCGCCTCGCTCCGCCGCCTTCTGCAAAAAGACGCCCTCGCCGCATGCGGGGTCAATCACCTTCCAGAGCGGGTCGAACTGCACAATCTCCAGCATGAACTCCGCCACAGCGGGCGGCGTCCAGAACTGCGCCAGCGCCTTCGAACGGGAGGATTTTGCCATGCGTTTCACCCAACCGCTGAGATTGTACCCTCCAGCGCGGCGAAGAGTGCGCCCCGCCCACGCGAGGAGTCGGAGCGTTTCTCCATCAGGATTGCCGACATCTTGCTGGGCGTGAATGGGAACAGGCGGCGCGGTAAAGAGATAACCTTGCGCACATGCGCCTGCTCTACCAGCCACTGGCGCAATCGGCGAAAGCGCGCGCCCGCCAGCAATCCCTCAGGCAATATCAGCCCAATCCGACCACCCGCCCGCGCGAGCTGCACCGCCCGCACCAGAAAAACCGCTTCGTACAAATTCGGAACCGCAATAGGCAGTTCCCAGTTCTCAGGCAACATCTCCTGTGGAATCTCGCCTGCTGGAGGATTGCTGATTACAATATCGAAGGCGTCTGCCGACGGCGGCTGAAGGCTGTTCCACTGGCGCATATGGGGTAGATTGGAAAATTCGATTCCCAGTCCCAGCGCGAGCGACGCCTGCGCCAAGCGGACGCAGGTAGAGTCATAGTCGTAGCCGTAAAGATTCGCCGCAATCGCTTGCGGGCTGGTGGAGTGTCGCTCGATGAGGCGTCGCGCGGTCTGCAACAAGAACCCGCCCGTACCGCAGGCGAGATCCAAGACGGTCTCGTTGGGTTGGGGGTCTACGGCGTCCACCACCAGGCGAATGACCTCCATTGGGGTCAGGTAGCGTCCCAGTTGGCGCACAGGGTTTTGCTTGCCTTTGGTTGCAGGTCGGAAGTAGGGACGCATCAGCCAGCGCAGGGCATACGCCAGTTCGAAGTTCGAGCCGCTGCGCGTTGCACTCGTAAGCAGTTGCGTAATCGCTTTCAGAGGCTTTGGCTGGCGTCGAGGCGGTTTCGCGCCCGGCGCAGGAGTCAGCGCATTCACCACCTGCTGGCACCGCTGATGGGCGTCGCCTGCCAGCTGGTGGAAGGCTTGGTAGAGCTGCTCGCGGTACCGCAGTTCCGCTCCGGACGCCGCGCCTTGTCGCTGCAGGTACGCCTGAATAGACGCCAGGAGCGCATCGGGATGGAACAGTCGCTCGGGCGGCACCTCGACAGGCGCATAGCGTACCCCTAATTGATGCTCAGGCGACTGTGCAAGGTAGCACTGGTTCTGTTTGCCTGCGGCGACCCACAGCAACGGCACAGGGTCTTCAGGATGGAACGCGACCGCTTTGAGACGCGCCTCTTCGAAGCCGGTTCGCAGGGCGCTGGCGTGTCCCTCCGCCTCGATGACTGCCAGCGGAACATCCCCATCGTACAGAACGGCGTCCGCATAGAGGCGACCAGTCCCATAGCGGATTTCCACCTCGTAGAGGAAGTCCACGCCCTCCACATAGCCCAGTTCTGTGAGTGTGCGCCGCACGCGGGGCATCACACGCGATTCGGGCTTACTGCGTCGGACTGCCATCGTCCGTGAGGCTCTCCACCAGTTGCAACACGCGCGCCGCCAGATCCACAATCTCCGCGTCGCGCCTCAGGGGAATCCCCAACAAATCGGCTTCGTCGCGTCCCCGCTGCGTGTATTCTTCTATCTCTTCATAGATTTGCCCGATGCGGCGATACTCATCCTCCAAGAACCGCTTCAGCTTGGGCGGCGGATTATCGGGGATCAAGGGCGTGATGGCGCGATGCTCGCCTGTAATGAGCGACTCCACCTGCGCCAGCAGGGTCTCCAGCATGCCTGTAGCAATCTGCAGGATGCCTTCGGCGCGGGGGTCGTCGCCCAGCGCGCGCGCCTGCATCGCCTGCGCATGGTACGCCGCCATCCGCCAGTATTCACGCGCCACTGCCTGCTGGATTGCTTCGTCAGGTACGGGAATGCGCAGGACGCGAACTTCTTTGAAGTCTATCTTAATCTGCCCCGACACCCCAGAAAACCATCGCGACATTTGACATGCTCCGAAACCGCTCTGCAGGAACATAGCAGTCCACTCAGGGCAGATACCGTTCAGTACGATTCGGTCGATGTGCTGACTGATATTCACCGTCCCAATACCTTCAGGCACGACGGCGCATCGTCCCAGTGAACCGATGCCGCTATTAACGAGTATCAAATCGCCGGGCAATAACCGACTGCGCAACAGGTCGTTGTGTGTTCCCTCGGCGATGTACCGCTTCTCTGGGGGCGACTGGTAGATATCTATCCCCGTGCGTCGGAGGTTGCGTACCTGCAGGTAGGCGACGCCTCTGGCGCGTGCGCCGTCGGGCAGGCGCAGGTTCACGACGCCGTTGCGAATCGAGACGCGCGTGCCTTTGGGCGGGTACTCGCGCCTGCCCACCTGACCGTAGGTGATTCCGGGGAACTTGCGCCCGAAGCGCTCCACTTTTTCGGGGATAAACTCACCCAGCAGGCGCACCTCAAACGGGCATGCGTCCAGCTTCTGATAGATGTCGCCCCACTGCTCCCCCCAGAAGCTGGGATCCAGCCGATCGACGAAGAGCGTTTCGTTCTCTACAAAGACCACGCGTCTACCGTCATCCAGCACGATGTCGGCGCGGGTCTCTGGGAAAAAGACTTCGCCCAGCCACGGATACTGGACTCCGTTGATTTCGATGAACCTCTTCTGCATCCGCCGCCTCCATCAGATTATACTACAACGGCGTGGCTTTCAGCAGGCGCAGGGTTTCGGCGAATAGTTGTGCAATCGTCTCCGTCGCGCCGTGCATGACCTCGGTGACTTCCTCGTGCGTGAGCGGCTGCCCGCTCAGCCCCGCGCCGAGATTGGTCACAATCGCGACGGCGGCGTAGTGAATGCCCGCCTCGCGGCACAGAATCGCTTCGGGCGCGACGGTCATCCCAATCACATCGCCCCCCAGCATGCGGAACATGCGGATTTCGGCGGGCGTTTCGTAGCGCGGTCCCGGCGCGCACACATAGACCCCTTCGGGCTGCACGGGCACGCGGATGCGTTCCGCCGCCCGCAACAGCGCGTCGCGTAATAGGGGCGAGAACGGTTCGGTGAAATCGGTATGCACCACGCTGTCATGGTACAGCGTGTTCACTTCGCGCATAAAATCCAGAAAATCGCTCAAGAGGACTAGCGCGCCAGGCGTCCAGTCGGTGCGCAGCGAGCCGACCGCTGCGGTCGCCAGCACGGCTTGCACCCCCTGCTCTTTCAGCAAGCGTACATGACGGGCGTGAGGGATTCGATGGGGCGGTACTTTATGCCCCTTGGAATGGCGTGGGAGCAGGAGCGCAGGCTCTCCCTGCAGGCTCCCTTCGTACAGATACACGCCGTCGTCAAAGGCATGCTCCGCCTGAAGCGTCCAACCAGGCAGGCTCTGCACTCCTGTCCCACCGATAATCGCTGTCTTCATGCAAATTCAGCGACTACGCGCCCGCGTCTTCTCTTTAGACGCTGCGGGCTTTGTTTCACCATCGTTATGCTCGTGGTAGGCTTTCTGGAGACTGAGGCGCACCATATCGGAGACTCGGTTTATCTCCGTGATGTTGGCTTGCCGCGCCGCTTCCGGGTTGACAATCAGCACCGCCCAGTTCGCCAGCGTGAATTGATGCACCTCTGTTGGCGTGGGGTAGGGCGATTGCATGGATTGCGTCGGCGGTATGGACACATAGGCGGCGGCTTTTTCCGCCACCAGCGCCTGTGCGGCTTCGCCCATCTGCTTCGCCAGACTCGCTTCGGATCGCTGATCGAGAACCGAGTCGATCAGCTGCTCCAGTTGTGCGTCGGTCTTGCCTTCCATCATCCGACGCACGGCGCGCAATGGAATATATTGCGCCTGGAGCGTCTTCAGCGTCACCAGCTGCAGCAGGTGGTGATAGTCGTAGATGACGCGGTTGCCCCGACGGCGCGCTGGCGGGTCAATCAGCCGATGCGCGGTGTAGAAGCGAACCGTGCGTACATCTGGGAAGGGCACCACCTTATAGCGCGGTTGAATCGGCGCCCACTGCTCCAGAAGGCTGTTCGCAACAGCCACAAGCTCTTCGATGGTGAAACCCTCGTGCTCCCGATACTGCTTTAATGCCTCGATGGGTTTCATAGTGTCCATAGTTTACCCCATTTGGAGCCAAAAATTCAAGTGCTGATGGCGTTATGTAAAATGGCTAATTTATAATGAAATGCGCCGTGCGAAATCGCAGCGGGGAATAGGGACTATAATTAACCCTATGACACGCCCGCCGATTTCCGAGTTTATCGCGTTTTTGCCTGCGTCCCACTGGGACGCGACGCGCCAGTTCTACGAGCAGACGCTGGGACTGCCCTGTGTGCTGGAGCAGGTCGATTGCTGCATCTATCAGGTCGCAGGGACAGGCTATCTGGGGTTCTGCCGTCGCGCGGAGGCGCCCCAGCCCGCCGAGCGCGTGATTCTGACGCTGGTCACGGACGCCGTCGACGCATGGCACGCGCGCCTGCAGGCGCACGGCGTCGAAATCACGAAGCCGCCCACTGCCAACGAGCGGTACCAGATTTACCACCTGTTCGCCCGCGACCCGAACGGCTACCTGATCGAGATTCAGCGGTTCGACGACCCGCGCTGGGGCGGCTAAGTGTCTTTGCGCTATATTTGCATTCTGCGCACGAATCGCCGTTTGTATGGAGTGCGGAAGCGGAGCTTCCGCGCATGCTGAAGCTCCCGCTTCAGCACTCCAAATTACGCGCATGCGCAGATAGAGCGATTGCTGAACACTTTCTGCAACGACACCTAAGACGCCATCTCTGGGGCAGCCTCACGCGCGCGACGCCCGAAGTAGTAAATCATAAACGCGCCCGTCGCGAACATAATCAGGCTGTAGACCGCCGCAGGGATGGACATCGCGGGCTGCTTCAGAATCGTGCTGGCAATCAGAATCGCGAGCGTGCCGTTCTGGATGCCGCCCTCAATCGAAATCGCAATCGCCTGCTTGAGCGGCAATCGGAACAGGCGCGCCACATTGTAGCCCATCCAGAGCGTCAGCACATTCAACGCGAGCATCGAGACGCCCGCCTGTCGAAAGTGCGAGGGCAGGTTCTCCACATCCTGCAGCACCGCGCCCAGCACCGCAATCGCGATGAACAGCGTTGAGAGGATACGCACGGGACGCTCCGCCGCCGCCGCGAACTGGGGCTTGCGCGCCCGGATGAACATGCCAATTGAGACCGGAATCAGGATAATCGCGCCCACCTGAATAATCGTGCGCAGCACGGGTAGCCGAATCTCCTGACTTTCGCCCAGAAAGTGTCCCAGCGACAGGTTAATCAGGATGGGTGTCGTGATGATAATAATCAGGCTGTTGAACGCCGTGAGCGTAATCCCCAGCGCGACATCGCCCCGCGCGAGGTAGGTAATCAGGTTCGCCGTCGCGCCCGCGGGGCAGAGCGCGAGAATCATCACCCCGACCGCCAGCTGCGGCTCCATCGGGAATAACTTGGCAATCACAAACCCCGCCAGCGGCAGCAGCGCCATCTGGCAGGTCAGTCCAATCACGAACGCCTTCGGGAAAATCACCACGCGCAGGAAGTCGTCGCGCGTCAGGGTCAGCCCCAAGCCCAGCATAATCACCGCCAGCGCAAGAGGCAGCACAACATTCGTGAAAATGTTCGCTTCCATAGGACGCTCTATAGACTCTCCGCGCGAATTTTCCTGTCGCTTATAAGCCGTACTGTAGCGGATTCACAGGCTCGCCGTTGATGCGCACCTCGAAGTGCAGGTGCGGTCCTGTCGAGTAGCCCGTGCTGCCGACGCGCGCGATGATTTGCCCGCGCTGCACCTCCTGCCCTTCGCGCACCAGCAGCGCGGAGCAGTGCGCGTACAGGGTCGCCACGCCGCCGCCGTGATCGATGATGACTGTATAGCCGTAGCCGCGGATGTAGCCTGCTTCGACGACCACGCCCGAATCGGCGGCGCGGATGGGCGTCCCGCTCGGCGCGGCGATGTCGACGCCTGTGTGCATTCGGCGCACCTTGAAGATGGGATGCACGCGCATGCCGAAGCCCGAAGTGAGCCGTCCCTCCACAGGGCGGATGAAGCGTCCCGACCAGGGCTTATCGGCGCGGGCGCGTCCACGGGGCGTCTCCATCAGGGCGCGCAGGCGGCGAGCAATCGCCTGCGACTCGGCTTCCAGCTCCGCCAGTTGCCGCTCATAGAGCGCGCGCTGGCGGGCGATGTCTTTCAGCAGCGACTGTTTCTCGTCCTGCGCGTCGGTGAGCTCCGTCTGCTGGCTGCGCAGGTCGGCTTCCAGCCCCGTAATTCGGCGCACCAGCGCGTCCATCTGCGCTTTCGCCTGCGCGACTTCCTGCTGGTCGGCGCGCACCTGCTCCAGCAGTTCGCGGTCGGTCTTGACAATCTGGCGCAGCACGAAGCTGCGGCTGTTCAGTTCGCTGATGTTGCGTGCGCCCATCAGCAGGCTCAGGTACGACACGCTGCGGTACTTGTAGGCGGCGCGCAGGCGCTGGGCGAGCAGGTTCTCCCGTCGGCGCAGGCGCTGGGTGAGCATTTCGAGCCGTTTGGCGAGTTCCGCCTGTTCTTTACGCGCATGGGCGAGGCGGTTGCGGGTGTCGCGCAGGCGCGCCGTGACGCGCGTGATGGCTTGATCCAGTTCGGCGAGGTCGCGTCGCACCTTGCGCTCCTCGCGCCGCTTCTGGTCAATCGCGCCCCTGAGCTTGCCAATCTCCCCTTGCAGCGACTGCAGCTCGCGTTGCAACTGCTGGCGTTGTTGCGCTTTGTCCTGTTGCGCCCCCAGCGGCAGGCACAAGGTCAGCGCAACTACCAGCGCCGCCAGCCAACCTCCCTGTCGCACGCCTCCCATCGCGCGCAGTATACCCAAACGCCCGCCGATTCGGGGTATAATGGCTATGCAGGACACCTGCGAAAGGAGGCTATCGATGAAGATTCGACACGCTTTGACGGCGATTACAGCGCTTGCGTGCCTGAGCGGCGCATTCGCTCAGTGCCTGATTACGGACTTCGAGGGCTTCGCTCTCGGAGCCAACGGTTCCGTTCTCTTCCGCCAGCCCAGCTTCTCGGGATCGACCAGCGCGTTTCTGGCATTCACCACCGCTTGCGACTATGCAAACGGCGTCTACAACTGCGCCCAGATTTCCGACGAGCAGGCTTTCAGTGGAACCCAGTCGCTGCGCGTGGCGTGGCAATTCCGCGTCAACCCGAACACAGGCGAGCCTTATCCAAATGCATGGCTCCGCCTGACGACCTTCAACGCCACGAATCTTCCCAACCCCGCGATTAACTTTGACCATACCGTGCGCGTGCGCCTCTATGTGCCGTCGGGCACGCCCGACTTCTACTTGACGCTGGGCATCCGCGAGACGGACACGAACGCGGCTTGTGGACAGAATGGGGGCACTACTCGCCCTGATGGTTCCGGGGCAGGTATCGAATGGATTGGCGCGACCTCCGCACAGGGTATTAACGCCCCCATCGGCAAGCTGGTTGACCAGAAAGACCAGTGGGTAACAGTGGAGTTCAACATTCGGCAGGAGCCCGTCCTCCCGTTCGCAGGCGGTACAGCCAACGGGCAAATTGACGGTACCACGGGCACGATCGAGCATCTCGCCTTCACGCCGACCGACCCCGCGAATCTGGGTCCGTACATCGTCTACATCGATGATATAGAGACGGTGGTCGAACAATCGATTCCGGGCGATGTGAACGGCGACGGCTGCGTGGACGACGCGGACCTGCTGGCGGTGCTGTTTGCGTTCGGGCAGACAGGCTCTGGTCTGCCAGAGGATGTGAACGAAGACGGCGTTGTGGACGACGCGGACTTGCTGACCGTGCTGTTTAACTTCGGACAGGGCTGCTAAACCCAATCGGCGCGGCAGAGGTCGTAATTACTTTGGGCATACCGTGCAAGCCGCGCGCCATGTTGCCCTCACCCCCAGCCCCTCTCCCGCTTGCGGGAGAGGGGAGCCATGTGAGCCTCATGTCATGTGCCATCCCCCTCTCCCAACGGGTTGGGAGAGGGGGATAAAGGGGGTGAGGGCAACTTGCGTCGCTTATTTACGAACGATGCCCCAAGATTTTAGTTCTGGATGGGGTTGACGCTCACGCGGCGGCGGTTGCGGGGACCTTCGAACTGCACATAGCCGTCCACCAGCGCGAACAGCGTGTCGTCGCTGCCGCGCCCGACATTGCGCCCCGGATGGAACTTCGTGCCGCGCTGACGCACAATCACATTGCCCGCGCGCACGAACTCGCCGCCATACGCCTTCACACCCAGAAACTTCGGATTGCTGTCCCGACCGTTGCGGGTACTCCCGACGCCTTTTTTACTTGCCATACGATTCGCCTCCTCAGTGATACGCGGGGCGGAGCGACCGCCCCGCCCACGCCGTATTATACCCTACTCGGCGGTCTGATTGTCCCCGCCAAACAGGATGCGATAGTAGCAATAGACAATCAGCGCGGTGAAAAAAGTCCACGCGCTCAGCATAAACACCCAGCCTGTCAGGCTCATTCGATCACCTCCGCACGTTGCATGCTCTTGCGCACATTCCATGCGTACCAGATGGCGGCAATCTGCAGCAGGAACACAAGGATAATGAACCCGCGAATCATCCAGATATGCCAGCCGACCTGCAAGCCTGCCGCTTCTATCGGGCGTGTCGCCAGCTCGCCTGCCTGGAAGGGCAGAATCACATTTTCCCAGTACCAGAAGCCCAGAATGGTTGCCAGGATAATCGGCGTGATATATTTGGCGCAGAAGTAGAAGAAGCGCGGCACGCGCAGCAGCGCGCCCTCGTGCATGTCCTTCCAGATTTTATCGCCGCCGAAAATCCACATCAGAATCACCACCTCAATCAGCGCCATCAGCGGCGGTCCGAAAGTGCCCGACCAGAAATCGTACACATCGACGCCGCCTTTAATCCAGATCGCGAACTGGACGCCGATCAGCCAGAGCACTGCCAGAGCGGCGACTGCCCGCTGGCGCGTCAAGCCGAACTCATCTTCGAGGAAGGCGATAATCGGCTGGCACATCGCCACCACCGAGGTCATCGCCGCGAAAAACAGCAGCAGGAACCACAAAAAGCCCAGCAGGTTGCCCGCAGGCAGGAAGCTGAACACGGCGGGCATCGAGACGAAGCCCAGATAGAAGCTGCCCTTCGCCGCGATGACCTGCGCCGCCGCCACGCCGAAGAACGCCGACGCTGCAGGCAGCGCAATCGACGCGCCCAGCACCACCTCCGCGAAACTGTTGGACGCCGTCGTCGACAGTCCCGTGAGCGTCACATCGTCCTTGCGCCGCAGGTACGACGCATAGCACTGAATTGCGCCCATGCCCAGACTCAGCGAGAAGAAGACCTGCCCCGCCGCCGCCAGCCATGTCTTGGGGTCCAGCAGCACGAACACCTCTTTGCCATCGCGCTCAATCCACCACTTCGGCTCCCACAGGAACGCAATCCCATCCATCACTCCGTACTCCTGCGAGACGGGATTGCCCAGCGTGAATACGCGAATCATCAGCACAATCGCCAGCAAGAACAGCAGGGGCATCGCGATTTTCGCCAGCAGCTCAATTCCGCCCGACACACCGCGCACCATCAGCCACAGTGTCATGAAGTAGACCACCGCAAACACGCCCAGCGTGAACGGGTCGGGCTTGAGAAAGACGCCCTCCTCCGTGTCGCCCGAATACTGCCCCAGAAACTGCGCATAGGGCGCCAGCACGGTCTGGGAGATTTCGTCGGCGGTCATGCCTTCATGCAGCTGGCTCTGCTCCACCCGTGGCGTCTGTCCCAGCAGCGTCTTGATGCTGTAGCCCAGCGTCCATGACCCCAGATAGGAGTAGTAGAACAGGATAAGCGTCGGGATGAACAGCCCCAGCACGCCGAGATACTTGGCGATGGGGTGTCGCCACATCAGCTGGAACATCGCGGGGGTGGTGCCGTGCCCGCGTACGCCGCCGTAGCGTCCCTGCGCCCACTCCAGCCACATCAGCGGGATTGCCATCAGCAGCAGGCAGATGAAGTAGGGAATCAGGAACGCCCCGCCCCCGTTCGCCGCCGCCTGACCGGGGAACCGCAAAAAGTTGCCCAGCCCGATGGCGTTGCCCGCCATCGCCAGCACGAGTCCAATCCGTGTACCCCAATGCTCGCGTCCGCCGTTGCCTTGATTAGCCATTACTCTCCTGTACCTCCGTGTCTCGATGCGCCCGCGCGCGGGCGTATTCGCGTTCATTCGCCCCGCCGCAAAAAGTTCCTGCAGGCAGTCGCCTTGTGAGGTATGATTCAGGCGTTATGCGCACACGCTGGGCGGTTGGTAGGCGATTTTTAAATGCCCCCCGTTTACGGGGGGGTGGGGGGCTGACTTGGTACAAGCCCTCACCCCCACCCCCTCTCCCGCAGGCAGGCGAGGGGAGAGGCTTGTGTGTTATCCCTCTGCTCGCAAGTGCGCACACGCGCGTCCTTTGGAGTGCTGAAGCAGGAGCTTCAGCATGCGGAAGCTCCGCTTCCGCACTCCATACAGACGCCGCTTCGCGCACCCCCTGCACCCAGAGCGCAGCGACGCTCAGTCAAGGTACATTAGAGGGCAAAACTCTTCTCTTCGTACACGCTCTGCTGACCTGCTTCCTACTCCTCGCCCTTGCCGCCTGTCAGCCCAACAACGCCAGCACGCCCAACGCGGCGGCAAGTCCCCCGCCGACCTCGCCGCCGCCTGCCGCTGAGCCGACGCCTGGACCCGAAATCCCCACCTATCGCTACAAAATCGTGAACACCTTCCCGCACGACCCCGAAGCGTTCACGCAGGGGCTGGAGTTCCACGACGGCTACCTGTACGAAGGCACGGGGCTGAACGGCAAGTCGTCGTTGCGGCGGGTGGAGCTGCGCACGGGGCGCGTCGCACAAATCCACCGCCTGCCCAGCGAATACTTCGGCGAGGGCATCACGATTCTGGGCGATAAAATCTACCAGCTCACATGGCAGAACGGTGTCTGCTTCGTGTACGATCGGCGCGCGTTCCGACAACTCACCCAGTTCCGCTACTCTGGCGAGGGCTGGGGACTGACCAACGACGGCAAGCACCTGATTATGAGCGACGGCTCCGAGACCATCACCTTCCGCGACCCCGACACCTTCGCCGAAGTGCGCACGATTACTGTCCGCGCGCAGGGCAAGCCCGTCAAAAACCTCAACGAGCTGGAATATATCGAGGGCGAAATCTGGGCGAACATCTGGTACAGCGACATTATCGCCCGAATCGACCCCAGCACGGGCATCGTGAAGGCGTGGGTGGACATGGAGGGGCTGCCCGTCAAAGACCGCGACATCGAGGCGGTGATGAACGGCATCGCCTACGACCGCCAGAACAAGCGCATCTTCGTAACAGGCAAGAACTGGGACAAGCTGTTTGAGATTGAACTGATCCCGCCGCGCACTGCCGCCGCCGAGAAAGACGATGCGACGCGCTGAGAGCAAGATTCTATCGTGGGACGCGCTCGCGCAGCTGGCGGCGCAGTGGCGCGAGGCAGGCAAACAGGTCGTGCTGACCAACGGCTGCTTCGACCTGTTGCATGTAGGGCACTTGCGCTACCTGCAGGCGGCGCGCGCGCTGGGCGACCTGCTGGTGGTGGGCGTCAACAGCGACGAGTCGGTGCGCCAGCTCAAAGGCGAGCCGCGCCCCTACCGCCCCGACGCCGAACGCGCCGAACTCGTCGCAGGGCTGGAGTGCGTCGATTATGTGGTCATCTTCCCGCAGACGACGGCGGTCGAGCTGGCGCAACTCGTGCAGCCCGCCTACTACGCCAAAGGCGGCGACTACACCGAGCAAGACCTGCCCGAATCGGAAGCGGTCATCGAGCAGGGCGGGTTCGTGGTCATCCTGCCGCTGGAAGCGGAACAATCGACCACCCAACTCGTCGAAGCGATTAAGGCGCGGTAAGGTAAATTTTGGAGTGCAGATGCGTTGAGCAACGCGGCGCTACGACGACGCCACACAAGCGAAGCGTCGTTTGTATGGAGTGCGGAAGCGGAGCTTCCGCATGCTGAAGCTCCCGCTTCTGCACTCCAAAATTATGCGTCTGCGCACACGCGCAGATATCAGGCTGTTGAAAACTTGCTGCAACCGCACCGGAGTGCATCAGCAGAGGGAGACTCGATGGGAGAACAGGTAGAGACTCGTGGATGGCATCACGCGCCGAAACATTACTTCGTACCGAACAGTTTATACATCGTGACGGCGTCTACGCTACACAAACAGCACTTGTTCAACACCCCTGCGAAGCTTCATATCCTGCAAGAGTCGCTTTTCGAAACAGTGCGTCGGTATGGGTGGGAGCTGCATGCTTGGGCGCTATTTTCCAATCATTATCATATCATCGTACAATCGCCCGCCAATGGGACTTCTCTGAACCGATTAATACAGCGCCTGCATGCCAAGACAGCTGTGGTAGTGAATTCTATGGATGAGGCACATCGGCGTAAAGTATGGTACGAATATTGGGACACCTGCTTGACCTATGAGAAAAGCTATCTTGCGCGGTTGAACTATGTAAACAACAATCCTGTACGCCATGGGTTGGTAAAACAAGCGGAAGATTACCCTTTCTGTTCGGCTGCATGGTTCAAGGCGCACGCGCCTTCGGAGCTTCAGCGCGTGCTGGCGACGATACCATATGATAGAGTTCGTGTTCCAGAGGTTTGACGGAGGCGATGCGCGTCAAAAAGAGGCAGTCGCGGAAGCTCCGCTTCCGCGCTATGCTGAAGCTGACGCTTCAGCACTCCATAGTAGCGGGGCGCGGGCAACAGTATGCCTCTGCAGGTGCGCGCGAGGCATTTACGAAATTCGCCGCGCCGATAGTATAAGTAGGGCGGAAGTCAACGCTTCCGCACACCATAGGAGGAGGTGGATTATGAAAATTAACTGGATACTCCTGAGCGTGGTTTTGCTGGCAAGCGCACGGGCAGACCTGACAAGCTATGTGCGCGCGCCGTCGCCGTTCGAGTGGACGAAGAGCCTCGAATCGAAAATCGGCAATAGCCAGTTTGTGGAGCTGACGGTGGTCTCGCAGCAGTGGCGCGAGTTCACATGGCGTCATCGCGTGCGCATCGTGAAGCCGAACGAGCTGAAATACACGGACACCGCAATTCTCTACATCACGGGCAGCGGCGACGGGCGCAGCGAACTGCAGATTATCGCCCGCGCCGTGGAGCGCGTCGGCGCGATTGGCGTCGTGCTGCACGATGTGCCCAATCAGCCCCTGATCCGCCCCGACCTCGTGGAAGACAACCTGATTGCGCACACCTATGTGCAGTTCTGGGAGACGGGCGACGCGACCTGGCCGCTGCTGTTCCCGATGGTCAAATCCGCCGTGCGCGCGATGGACGCTGTGCAGGCGTTTGCGAAACAGGAGTGGCGGCTGGACATCAAGGACTTTCTGGTCACGGGCGCGTCGAAGCGCGGCTGGACGACATGGCTGACCGCCGCCGTCGATAACCGCGTGCGCGCAATTGCCCCGATGGTGTTCGACAACCTGAACTTTTTCAAGCAGATGCCGCACCAGCTCGAACTCTGGGGGCGCTACAGCCAGCAGATTTCGGAATATTACGAGCGCGGGCTGATGGAGAAGATGCTCACCGAGCGCGGCAGGCAACTGGTGAGCTGGGTAGACCCCTACTCCTATCGTGCGCGCTACACGATGCCGATTCTGATAATCAACGGCGCGAACGACCCCTACTGGGCGACGGACGCCGCGCGGTTCTACTTCGACGACCTGCCGAGCAAGCGCAAGTACGCGCTCTATGTGCCCAACGGCGGGCACGGACTGGGCGACTACGACCGTGTGGTGAACAGCCTGTGCGCGTTCTACCTGATGAGCGTCGGCAAGATGGAGTTCCCGACTCGCCTGAGCGCGACGCACAGCCTCGCAGGCGACGAGGTGGTCTTCCGTGTGCGCAGCGACAGTGAGCCTGAGATTGTCGAGGTGTGGGTCGCCCGCCGCGCGAACGACAAAGACTTCCGCCCTGCGCGGTGGGAGCCTGTGCGCGCCCGAAGGGAGGGCGATGCGTGGGTCGCCCGCATTCCGCGCCGTGGGCACAACCTCGCGCTGTTCGCGGAGGTCACCTACCGCGCCGAGACGGGCAACTTCTCGCTCTGTACCGTGCCTGTGATTGTGCCGAAGTAAGCCAACCGTTTCGGTGAAATGTTTCTCTCCGTAAGTTTCCCTCCGCAAGCGAGGGAAACTTACGGAGGAGTGCAGGTACTCACAACGACGCTGACCTGTGTTTAGGAAGCCAGCCGCGCCGATTAATCAGATACAGCGTATTCGCTCGGAGCGCTTTCATGAACGCCCCCGCCTTCAACGGTTCGCTTGTGAAAAAAAGCACAGACTCTTGCGTTCGAGGGTGCGGATAGGGTACAATTGGCTGGCATGAAAACCGCCCTGCGTTCGGCGAGCGCGCCTCTTTCGGGGTCTTCTATGGTGAAGCTGCGTGCGTACTGGCTATTGAGCAAACCGCGCGTGACGCTGTTGGTCTGGCTCACGACGGTTGCGGGACTGGCGTTGGGGGGCTGGGGTCAGGCGCTGCAGGGCGGGTTGATTGCGGCGACGCTGATTGGTTCGTGGCTGGTGATTGCCTCGGCGAACGCGCTCAATCAGGCGATTGAGTGGCGGCGCGACGCGCAGATGCCCCGCACCGCGCTGCGCCCGATTCCGTCGGGCTTGCTCGCGCCGATGGAGGGCTGGGTGGTGGGCGTATTGTGGGGTGTGCTGGGCGTGCTGACGCTCGCGCTCTGGGTGAATGCGGCGGTCGCTTGGCTGGGGGCGCTCTCGATCCTGCTGTATGCGTTCGCGTACACGCCGCTCAAGCCGCGCACGCACTTCAGCACGGCGATTGGTGCCATCCCGGGCGCCATTCCGCCGATGGCGGGCTGGGTCGCGGCGCAGGGCGGCTTCTCGCTGGAGGCGTGGCTGCTGTTCGCGTTGCAGTTTGTGTGGCAGTTCCCGCACTTCTGGGCGATTGCGTGGCTCTATCGCGACGACTACGCGCGGGCAGGGTTCCGCATGTTGCCGTATCCCGACGCCAGCGCGGCGGCGACAGCGCGACTCTCACTCTGGTACACGCTGGCGATGGTCGCCATCAGCCTGATGTTCGCGCCGCTGATTACGCATGGCTGGCTCTATCTGCTGGGCGCGCTCACGCTGGGCTACTGGACGCTGCGCGCGGCGCTGCACTTTGTGCGCGCGCAGGACCCAGCGCAGGGGGCGCGGAGCGTGCTGCGCAGTTCCGTGCTGTACCTGCCGTTGCTGCTCATCTGGATGATTCTCACCCTGTAGGAGGACGCTATGACGAAACTGAAGACGCCTCCGCGTCCGTATGGGCGTGGGGTTGGCGAGGGCAATGTGCCCCCGCGCTATCGCGGCGGCGACGGCGAGGGGCACGAGCAACCGTTCGACCGCTTTCAGGCGGCGCGACTGGGGCTGTATATCTTTCTGGGCGCGCTCACGACGATGTTCGGCGCGCTGGCGGTGCTGTATCTGTTGCGCACGCCCGTTCGCGCCGAATTCGCTTTCCAGATGCCCAAGCTCGCGTGGTTCAGCACCGCGCTGATTCTGCTGAGCAGCATTCCCTGCCAGATGGCGTTGAACGCCGCACGCGCCGACAATCTGCGCGGCGTCTGGCGCGGCATGCTGTTTACGCTGATGCTCGGCGCGGTGTTTCTAGCGTTGCAGCTGGGCAGCTGGGGCGAGATTGCCCGCCAGTTGCAGGGCGCGCCCGCGCACTTCTTCACAGCGATGTTCTATGTCATCAGCGCGATTCACGGACTGCACCTGCTGGGCGGTCTCGTGTTCGTGGGGATCCTGCTCTATCAGGCGCAGGTCGCGCGCCGTGTGAACGCGCAATCGGTGGAGCTGGGCGCGATTTACTGGCACTTTCTGGGCGCGCTGTGGGCAATCCTGTTCGGCGTGATGCTCATCAAGTGAGGCGAAGCGTATGCGCGGGATGATGCTGTTCGCGTGGGGCTTGCTGGCGCTGGCAATCGCCGCGTTTGTGTTCGCGCTCTACGCCCGCAACGCCGCCACGAAAGAGCCGCCCCTGCCCGTGATGGGCACGGTCGAGATGCCCTTCCAGTTCAAAAACCAGTGGGGCGAGACCATCACGCGCGAGACCTTCGATAATAAGGTGTGGGTCGCCTACTTCTTCTTCACGACCTGCCGCAGCGTCTGCCCGACGATGAACCGCAACGCCATCGATGTGCAGCGCGAGTTCGCCAGCAACCCGGAGGTGCTGATGGCAGGCTTCACGGTAGACCCCGAAACCGACAGCGTCGCGCAACTTAAGAAATGGGCGGACAAGCACGGGGCGCAGCGGGGCAAGTGGCACTTCCTGACAGGCGACCGTGAGACGCTTCACAAACTCTCGCGCGAGGTGTTCAAACTGGGCGTGGAGTCGGGCGACGCGACGCACGAGATTGTGCATAGCGACCGCCTGGTGCTGATTGACCGTCAGGGGCGCATTCGCGGCTACTATTCGGGCATGGACAAAAACGCCGTGCAGCAGCTCCTGCAGGACATCTACCGCGTGCTGGAGGAGTAGGCGCGTTCAAATCGCCGCTCCGCGCCGCGCCCCCGTGAGGCGACGCTTGCTCTCGTAGCAGTAGCGCGTGTCGGGGAACATCTTCTCAGGGTTCAGCGTGTCGTTCGGGTTGAAGACCGACTTGACGCGCTTCATGATTGCCAGGTCGTGCGCGGTGAACATCTGGCGCATCGAGGCGCACTTCTCCGTGCCGATTCCGTGTTCGCCCGAGAGGCTGCCGCCCTCCCGCAGGCACAGCGCCAGGATTTCGTCGCCTGCCTCCACCACGCGGGCGACCTGCTCCGGGTCGGAGTCGTCGAACAGCAGCACGGGGTGCAGGTTGCCGTCGCCTGCGTGGAACACATTCGCCAGTTGCAAGCCGTGCTTGTGCGCGATGCGCCCCGCCTCGCGTAGCACCTGCGGGAGTTTCGAGCGGGGGATAACGCCGTCCTGAGTCACGCAGGAGGGTGCGAGTCTGCCCAGCGCGCCGATGGCTTTTTTACGCGCCGCCCAGAGTTTCGCGCGTTCCTGCACGGTGGTCGCGCGGCGCACCTCACGGGCGCGGTTGCGCTGACAGATTTCCAGCGCCTGCGCCTGCTCGCCGTCCAGCTCCACCTCCAGCCCATCGAGTTCTATCAGCAGCACCGCCTCCGCGTCCAGCGGGAAGCCGTAGCCGAACGCCGCTTCGACCGCCTGCAGGGTCAGCGCGTCCATCAGCTCCAGCGCGGCAGGCACAATCCCCGCGGCGATGATGTCCGACACGGTCTGGCTGGCGTCTTCCAGCGTTTCGAACACCGCCAGCAGGGTGCGCGTCGCCTGCGGGTTGGGCGTCAGGCGGGCAATCACTTCCGTGACAATCGCCAGCGTGCCCTCGCTGCCCGTCAGCAGTCCCACGAGGTCGTAGCCGAACGGCTCGTCTTCCACGCCGCCCAGCTCCGCAATCGCGCCGTCGGGCAACACCACCTGCAACCCCGTGATATGGTTCACCGTGACGCCGTACTTCAGCGTGTGCGGTCCGCCGGAGTTCTCGGCGACATTGCCCCCAATGGTGCACGCGCCCTGCGAGGATGGGTCGGGCGCGAAATGCAGCCCCGCGTGCTGTACGGCTTTGCTGAGCTGGTAGTTAACCGCGCCCGCCTGCGCGCGCAGGCGACGGTTGCGCGTATCCACCCACAGAATCTGCGTCATGCGGCTGAACGCCAGCACGATGCCGCCCTGCGCCGCCAGCGCGCCGCCCGATAGCCCCGTGCCCGCCCCCCGCGGCACAATCGGCAGACCGTGCGTGTTCGCCAGCCGCACGACCGCCGCGACCTGCTCCGTCGTCTGGGGCAGCACAACCGCCGTCGGCAGCGATTTTTCAATCGTGTAGGCGTCGCAGTCATACGCCAGCAGCTGGATGGGGTCGGTCAGCACGGCGTCCGCGCCCACGATGCGCGCCAGTTCTGTCCGTAGCGTTTCGGGCAGGCTCATCGCGTTCGCTCCAGAAGTAGCCCAATCAGCACCGCCAGCGTCAGCAGGAGCAGCGCAATCCCGCTGTAGCGCGCCGTCAGCGAGTCGAGTGGCTTCGCCAGCCACGCCAGGTGCGCCAGCGCCAGCAGCGGCGTCAGCAGCAGCAGCCCCAGCCCCAGTGTGATGAGCCAGTTCGTCTGGTCGCCTCGCGCCAGATGCCACGCCCACCCCAGCGCCATCAACACCGCGCTGGCGTAGGTCAGTCGCCGATAGGTGAGGGCGAGGCTCTGCTCAATCTCGCGCACGCCTCGATTGTACCCAGCATGCGCGCGACGCCTTACCGCGCGTGCGCCCGAATCGCCTGCTCAATATCCGCCCAGCGGTAGAGCCAGAAGTTGCGCCCTTCGCTGTTCATAGCGACGACGAGCCCCCGCTCGAAGGGCGCGCCGAAGTTGTGCGCGCTGGCGTCCAGCCCGTCGGTATCGTCCGCGCCGGTCTCCACTGTGAGCAGAGGCGCGCGTTGCGCCCCAAAGCGCGGATAGATATGCAGCTTGCTGTTCCCTTCTATCTGCTCGGTGCAGAGCAGGTAGCCCGCGCCGTTCGGGGGAGCGTATAGCGCGATGCCTTCCTGATCGCCTTCATACTCCGTTGCGAACATCACGATTTCGCGTTCAGGTTTGCGCGGGTCGGCATGGTACTTGCGGATGCCGACATTCTCGTCCGCATAGTAGACATAGCCCAGTTCGCTGTCCACGCAGATGGCTTCGATTTCGCCCTCGCCGCTGAACGCGCCGAACGCCCGCAGCAGTTGCACGCCGACGCGCCCGCCACGCGTCGGAACCAGCCGATACTGGTGCAGGTAGCCCTGCGTGGGACCCGACTTGCGCGAGACAATTGCATGCACCTCGCCCTGACCCGCCTGATAGAGCGCAATCCCCATCGGCATCGCGCGTTCGTCCGATTCGCCTGCAAACACGCGCGCGCCTTCGGGGTCGGTGATGTCGATGAGCCGCCGTCGGGCAGGGTCTATGCGAAACACGCGCAGGCGGCTGGCGTACCGCTCGGTCGCTACGGCGATATCGATACGCTCGCGCCCCAGCGCGAAGCCGTACGCGACATCGACATTGTTGGGCTGGTCGATGCCGTCGATTCGTTGTCGCATGCGCCCGCTGAGGTCGTACACGCCGATTGCGCCGCGGGGCGCGCGCGCCTTGTTCGTGCCCAGGATCAGGCTCATGCGCGGGTTGCGGGGATGCACCCAGATGGCGGGGTCGTCGGCGTCGTCGGGCAGCGGCGCGGTGCGCACCACAGGGCGCACCTCCAACGGTCGTTGTGCGGAAAATCGCCACATGGCTGTGAACTATACTCGCACGCTTGTTAAGACGGCGTTAACGCGCTCAGCAGCTCAAATCACGCTCACCGCCAGCAGCCACGATTCGAGGCAGTCGGGGGCGTGCGCCAGTACCTGCAGGCGCGGGTGGCGCGGCATCGCGTTTCGCAGAATCTGCAGTGCGGAGCCGTAGTCGCCATAGGCGTAGGCTCGAAGCGCGTCGGAGAGTTCGGGCTTTTCGCGCAGGCGCAACGCGAGCGCTTTCTCAATCAGCCGATCGCGACGCGGCTCGTCGGCGGTCAGCAGGGTGTAGAGCGAGTCGTAGCGTTCCAGCAGCTGCGCGACGCTGAGCGCGATTTGCTGACGCGCGAGGGGCGATTCGGCGTGCGCCATTCGTTGGAGCAGCGGCTCGATGTCGCGCGCCTCGCCGTGCCGCGCCAGCGCGCGCGCAAACGCCGCCAGCACCGCAGGCTCCGTCTCCTGCGGCAGGCGCAGGCGCAGAGTGGGCGCAAGCGACGGGTCAGGCGGGACGCTCGCCAGCGCCAGCGCCGCCGCCGCGCGCACGCTCGGATGCTCCGATTCCAGCCAGCGCGTGAGCGTGTGGGGGTCCAGCGTGTCGTGCAGCATGTCGGGTTCGGCGCGTTCCAGCGCGGCGGCAATGGCTTCCAGCAGGGTGGACTGCTCCAGCGGTCCGGGCGCATGTTCCAGCCGTTGCATAAGAGCGGGCAGGGCGCGCGGGTCAGCGATTTGACGGAGCGCCTGCGCCGCGGCGACCCGCGCCTCGATGCGCTCGTTGTGCAGCAGATGTACCAGCGCATCCGTCGCCTCCGGGCTGCCAATCGCGCCGAGCGCGTCCGACGCCTCCAGCACGAGGTCGCTGGCGGGGTCTTGCAGGGCGCGAATCAGTGCGGGCACGGCGCGCGGGTCGCCAATCGCCCCCAGCGCACGCGCCGCCTCCCGACGCACCTCAGGGATGGGGTCGTGCAGTGCGGCGGTCAACTCCTCCACCGCCAGCGGCGTCTTCTCTTCGGCGAGTGTGCGGATGGCGTTCAGGCGCGTGGCGACATCCGCCTGCCCGCGCAGCTGACGCATCGCCCGCCATCCGCGCGGACGCACCGACGCCCGCAACTGCGACAGCACATAGCGCGTCGAACGCTCCTCCGGCTCGCGGATGCCCCGCAGCCACGGGAACGCCAGCAGTCGGAACAGCGAGGCAATCGCGAACAGCACGAAAAAGCGCGTCGGGTCGGGCACAAACGGCTTCATCGCCTCCATCAGCGCGCCGCTGCCAAACGCCGCCAGACCGCCCATCAGCGACACCACCGCGCTCAGCGCGCCCATGTAGACCGCCCGCTGCTCCGGCGGCGCGACCGCCACATTCAGATTGAACTGCGTCAGCCCCACCCCCGCCCACAGCGAACCCGCCAGCACCTGAATACAGTAAATCACCCCGATACTCCACAAGTAGCGGTCAGGGTCGGTCAAAAACCACAGATAGGGCAGGAAAGTGACCCCCGACAGCGACAGTATCAGCAGCGGCTTGTTGCCGAACTTGTCCGCCAGATAGCCCCACACGGGCATCGCGAGGCTGCTGAACAGCGCGGCAATCAGCCCCGACACCTGCACCATCAGGTAGGGCATCCGAATCTGCTCCAGCATATAGACCGTGAAGAACTGCCCCGCGAACATCTGCCCGAACACGAGGAAGGTGTTGAACCCCAGCAGCGAGCGGAAGTTGCGCGTGCGGAACGGCTCGCGGTAGAACGCCCACACGCCGCGCAGTCCGCGCCTTGCGGCGGGCGTGCGGGGCGGCTCCGGCATCTTGCGCAGCGCCCACAGCGACAAAAACAGAAACACCGCCCCCAGCCCGTACAGAGTTGCGAACGCAATCGCCTCTGAGAACCGCTGGTACTTGACCGCCTGGTCGAGGAAAATCGCAGGGGGCAGCGCGGACGCCGCCGACACCAGCCCCAGAATCATGTTGCGCCTGCCAAAGTACCGCCCCCGATAGTCAGGCGGCACCAGCGCGCTCAGCCACGCCAGAAACGCCGGTCCCGCGAACGACCCCAGCACCGCCGAGAGAATAAGCAGCCCTGCAAACAGTTGCAGGCGCGGCGCGGAATCGCTCAGGAACGGCAAAAACGCAATCGCCACAAACGGCAGGCGCGAGTAGAAGGCGTAGCGGATGACCAGCCGCTTCTGGCTGGGCGCGGTGTCGGCGAGGTACGCCGTGAGAATCTGCAGCGCGCCCGCCAGCGACGGCACGGAGGTGATGATTCCTATCCAGAGGTCGTTCGCGCCGAACGCGCGCGCCAGACCAATCTGGAACGCGCCGGAGGTAAGCGCGACAAACAGCGTGAAAAACACCGCGTCCCAGTTCGCCCAGCGCAGCCCGCGCGCAATCTCCAGCCGCGTCAGTCCCTGCGGCTGGCTCATAGCGCCCGCACCTCCACGCGCCAGTCCACGATGTCCAGATCGGGGTCGGGCGCGTCCCCGCGCGGTTCTAGAGCCGTGTCTGCGTTGCGCACGATGCGGTTCTGGTCAATCCGCAGGTTCAGGTACTGGCTCACGCCCAGATTCGGGTCGCCCAGCGCGTCCACCACCTTCGGCGTCGGGTCGTTCGGGTCTAACGGGATGCGGTCGGTCGCGAGGATGTTCAGCTGGATGAACTGCAACTGCGCAGCGTCGATGGGGTTGGGAATGAACTGCGTGAGGTCGATTTCGAAGCGCAGGCGGTTCGTGTCCGCGCCGACGGGTTCGCTAAAGCGCGGCGCGCCCAGATACTGAAACACCGACAGATTCGTGTTGGGCACGACGCGATAGAGCGCGTAGCCGCCCGCTGGCTGGAGGTTGTCGAAGCGCATGAAGTGCGTGAACGCGCCTGCGGCGAAGCCGTTGCCCCACGGCGGCGCGACCACAGGCACAGGTCCCGCCTGACCCGTCGGGTCGTTGCTCAGATTGAACAGCACGAAGTAGTGATAGTCGGGGCGAATACGCCCTGCGACCTGCACTTCTACCGCGATTCGGCGTACGCCGCCCGTTATAGGCGTGTCGGGGAACCGTGCGCATGCGCTCAAGCCTATCAGTAGGGCACAGACGCCCAAGCCGACTCCTCGTTTCGCCCTCCCTGACGCGCCCTGCGGCATACTTAAAGTATACCTGCAGGGGCGACAGCGGCGTGAGGGGTTGACTCCCCCCGAATGAATCGGGTATACTGCCCCCGCTTTGCGACCGAGGTCGCAGGGCACGAGACTATCACCAAGGAGGGAACTATGGTCAACATAGTACGCTTGGGGTTGATAGCCCCGCTCGTGAGCCTGATCGTCGCAGCCTCGGCGCAGCGAACAATCACTTACACCGTCAAGCCGGGCGACAGCCTCTACACCATTGCCCATAAACATGGGCTGCGCCTGCCAGACCTGCTGGCGGTGAACAATCTGCGCAACCCGCACGCGCTGCAGGTGGGCGATCAGATTAAAATCCCCATCAAAGGCGCAACACGGGCGCCGCGCACGGCTCAACCCACTGCCCCCGCGTCGGGTTGGGCAGAGCTTAACAAAGATCGGATCAACATCCGTTCTGCGCCGTCTACCGACGCCCGACGCCTCACGATTGTCGATCGCTGGACGAAAGTGCAGGTGCTGGGGCGTCAGGGCGACTGGAGTCGGGTTCGGCTCCAGAGCGGCGCGGTAGGCTGGGTGCTTTCGAAGTACCTCAGCCCGACCAAGCCCCCGCAACAAGCAAAACAAGTAGCCACTCGTTCCTCTGCGCAGAAGTCCGCCACTCGAACGGCGAAGGCTGCTGAAACGCGCTCGAACGCCACGGCTCGAACCGCGACTGCATCGGCGAGCGGCGCGCCCGCTCCTGTGCGTCGCGCGATGGGCTATCTGGGCGCGCGCTACCGCTACGGCGGCAGCAGCTCGCGCGGGTTCGATTGCTCGGGCTTCACCGCTTACATCTATCGGCAGCACGGCATCCATCTCCCACACAACTCCGCCGCGCAGTATCGCGTGGGCAAACCCGTCTCTCGCAGTGAACTCAAGCCCGGCGATCTGGTCTTTTTCCGCACGCGCGGCAACCGTATCTCGCATGTGGGAATCTACATCGGTAACGGGAAGTTTGTACATGCTTCCAGTGCGCGGGGGCGCGTGCGCGTCGACACGCTGAACTCAGGCTACTACCATCAGCGCTATGTCGGCGCACGGCGCATCACCAGGTGATTGCACGGACGCTTCAAGGCTGCGACATCGAGCCCCCTTGCCGCTGGCGAGGGGGCTTCTGCATATACTGCGGCGCAAACAGATAAAACGCCCTGCCCAGCGCTTCGGCGCGCCCTAACTGAATTGCCGACGCGCCTCCAAAGTTCGGGTCGGTGGTGAGGCAATACGCGCCTGTCTGGAGCATCTGCGCGCGGGCGGAGTCGGGGTCAGCGACAGGCGTGTACGCGCCGCGGCGGTAGAACTGCAGGCTGGGATAGCCCGGGTTCACGCGATAGACGACCAGCGTGCGGTAGGGCGGCGGTTTGAGCGCAAGCTCGCGTACAGGACGCAGCGCGAGACGGTCATAGCCTGTCAGTGCGCCGTTCCAGCCGATGAGAAGCGCAAGCGCGCCCAGCGCCCGCAGCCACGGCGGCGCGGCGGGACGATACAGCGCAAGCATCGTCAGCGGCATGCCCAGCGCGAGCGCCATCGCCCAGGGCGCCTGCGCCCACAGCGGGCGGAAGAGCGCGACGCCTGCCCACACCGCTGCGCCCAGCACAATCGCCAGCGCGCCCGCACGACGCATCCCCAGCCAGCGACTCCCAGAACCCTCCGTCGAGGGCGACACGCGCCGCGCCTCCGCCACACGCGCGCCCACCAGCAACGCCAGTGCAGGGAACATCGGGAAGATGTAGGCGGGCAACTTCGTGAAGCTCAGCGTGAACAGCCCGAACACCAGCCACGCCCAGCGCCGCAGATACACGCGCAGCGGGTCGTCCGTGCGCGCCCACAGCACGCCTGCCCAGCCCACCATCGTCAGCCCGCCCAGCCACAGCACCACCACATAAAACAGCAGGTACACCGCGACGCCTCCAAGCACGCCCCCCACATCCCCACGCTGAATCAGCGGCAGCGCCGAATGCGCCGTGTCGCCCCCCGCAAAGCGCAGCAGGTTCTGCTTCACCACGAACTCGTTGAAAAAGTCCGCGCCGTGCTGCAGGTACACCCCAGCATACCAGGGCAGCGCGGTCAGCAGCGCGACGCCCAGCGCCAACAGCACCCAGCGGAAGCGCACGCCCTGCGCATGGAGCGTCCGCGCGTTCCACACATACAGCAGCCCCACCAGCCCCAGCCCGAAGGGTCCTTTGGTGAGGAACGCCAGCCCCAGCGCGACGCCGCCCACCAGACTCCAGCCCAGCCCGCGCGCCTCCCACAGCGCAATCACCGCCACTGTCAGGAAAAAGGTGAGCGCCATGTCGGTAATCGCCAGCCGCGAAAGAATCAGGCTCAGCGGGGCGAGCGCGAACAGCAACGCCGCCCAGCTGCCCGCGCCCGCCCCCAGCCGACGATTGCCCCACCACGCGAGCAGGAGCAGGGTAAGCGCGTACAACAGAGCGGACGGGAAGCGCAGCGCGAACTCGTTCTCGCCGAACAGCCGCATGCTGCCGACCATCAGCCAGTAGAGCAGGGGCGGCTTCTCGAACCACGGCTCGCCCAGAAAGGTCGGCGTGCGCCAGTCGCCCGACTGGCGCATCTCCCACGCGACGGAGGCGTAGAAACCCTCATCGAGGTCGGTCAAGCCGAACGCCGTGAGGTCAATCAGCGCCGCCAGCACGCACAGCCACAGAACCCAGCGCATCGACTTATGGAGTGAGGCGACTGACGCCGTCCATGTAGGGGCGCAGCGCGTCGGGGATAACCACGCTGCCGTCCGCCTGCTGGTAGTTCTCCAGTATCGCCGCCATCAGGCGCGGGGTCGCCACCCCCGAAGCGTTCAGCGTATGCACAAACTCTGGCTTGGCGGTCGGCTCCGGGCGGTAGCGGATGTTCGCCCGCCGCGCCTGGAACGCCTCGAAGTTGCTGCAGGAGGACACCTCCAGCCACATCTGCACGCCCGGCGCCCACACCTCGAGGTCGTAGCACTTGGCGGCGGCGAAGCCCAGGTCGCCCGTGCAAAGCGCGACAATCCGATAGGGCAACTCCAGCCGTTGCAGCACCGTCTCCGCGTCGCGCAGCAGCTTCTCGTGTTCCTCATAGGAGGTTTCGGGCGTGGTGAACTTGACCAGCTCCACCTTATTGAACTGGTGCAGGCGCAGCAGCCCGCGCGTCGCCTTGCCCGCCGCGCCCGCCTCGCGCCGAAAACAGGGCGAATACGCCGCCAGATTAATCGGCAACTGCTCCGCCGAGAGTATCTCCTCGCGATAGAGGTTCGTCACGGGCACTTCGGCGGTCGGAATCAGATACAGCGGGTCATCGGCGCAGCGGTACATCTCCTCCTCGAACTTGGGCAGCTGCCCCGTGCCGACCATCACCTCAGGGCGCACCAGAAACGGGGGGAAGATTTCCGTGTAGCCGTGTTCGCGCGTGTGCAAATCCAGCATGAAGTTAATCAGCGCGCGCTCCAGTCGTGCGCCAAGTCCTGTGTAGAAGTGGAACCCGCTGCCGCCCACTTTCGCGCCGCGCTCGAAATCGATCAGCCCCAGCGCCTCCGCCAGCTCCCAGTGGGGACTGGGCTCGAACGCCATCGGGTGGGGCTGCCCGCCACGGCGCACTTCGACATTCTCGCTGGCGTCCTTGCCGACGGGGGTCGTCGCGTGGGGGATGTTGGGCAGCAGCAGCAGCTTCGCCTCGCGCTCGGTTTCTAACGCGCGCCGTTCGTCTTCCAGCTGTTCGATGTGCGCCTTGAGGGTGCGCAGCTGCTCCAGCAACGGCGCGGCGTCCTCGCCCGCCTTCTTGCGCTGGGGAATCTCTTTCGAGATGCGGTTCTGCTCGGCGGTGAGCGTCTCCACCTGAGTGGTCGTCTCGCGCCAGCGGCGGTCAATCTCCAGCCACTCGTCGAGCAGGTCGGTCGGGTAGCCGCGTTTGTGGAGCGCGTCGCGCACGGCGTCGGGCTCACTGCGCAGGAGTCGGTAGTCCAGCATGGCGCTAATTGTACCGAAACGCACCCGTCGGGCGCGCAGGCGCGCGCTCAGGTACAATTGTCCCCGCCTATGGCGCAGGATAAGATTGTCATCACGGGCGCGCGCGAGCATAACCTGAAGAATCTGCACCTGACCATCCCGCGCGATAAACTGGTGGTCATCACGGGCGTGTCGGGGTCGGGCAAGTCGACTCTGGCGTTCGACACCATCTACGCGGAGGGGCAGCGGCGCTATGTGGAGAGCCTCTCATCCTATGCCCGTCAGTTTCTGGGCGTGATGGACAAGCCCGATGTCGATTCCATCGAGGGGCTCTCGCCCGCCATCTCCATCGACCAGAAGTCCACCAGCCACAACCCGCGCAGTACGGTTGGCACGGTGACGGAGATTTACGACTACCTGCGGTTGCTGTTTGCCCGCGCGGGACGCCCCCACTGCCCCCAGTGCGGCAAGCCCATCACGCGCCAGACGGTGGACGGCATCGTGGACACGGTGATGCGCCTGCCGGAGGGCACACGCATTCAGGCGCTGGCGCCCATCGTGCGCGGGCGCAAGGGCGAGTACCGCCATGTGTTCAGCGAGGTGCAGAAACTGGGCTTCGTGCGCGTGCGCGTCGACGGGCAGGTGTACGAAATCAGCGAGGTTCCCGCGCTCGACCGCTACAAGCAGCACACCATCGAGATTGTCGTGGATCGTCTGGTGGTGCGCGCGGGCGTCGAGTCGCGTCTGGCGGAGGCGGTGGAGACCTGTCTGCGTCTGGCGAAGGGGCTGGCGACGATTCACATCGTGAGCCTGCCTGAACAGGCGGTGGTGCAGGGGAGCGTGGAATGAGGCTGGAGCGTGCGATTCTGGTTGTGCTGGACGGCTGCGGGGTGGGCGCGGCGCCCGATGCGGCGGACTATGGCGACACAGGCGAGAATACCCCCAACACGCTGGGGCATCTGGCGGAGGCGGTCGGCGGATTGAACCTGCCGTGCCTGCAATCGCTGGGGCTGGGCAACCTCCTGCCCCTGCGCGGCGTCCCGCCCGCCGACGCGCCCCAGGCGCACTACGGCACGGTACAGCCCCACTCGAAGGGCAAAGACTCCGTCACGGGGCACTGGGAGATGATGGGCGTCCACACCGAGACGCCGTTCCCCACCTACCCCAACGGCTTCCCGCCTGAGGTGATACGCGCCTTCGAGGCGCAGATTGGGCGTGAGACGCTGGGCAACTACCCCGCGTCGGGCACGGAGATTATCAAACAGCTGGGGATGGAACACCTGCGCACGGGCAAGCCGATTGTGTATACCAGCGCGGATAGCGTTTTTCAAATCGCCGCGCACGAGGCGGTCATCCCGCTGGAGGAACTCTATCGGATGTGCGAAATCGCCCGCGCGCTGTTGCAGCCGCCGCACCATGTGCAGCGCGTGATTGCCCGCCCGTTTGTGGGGGACAGCCCAGACTCTTTTCGGCGCACGGAGAATCGGCGCGACTTTCCGCTGCCGCCGCCTGAGAACCTCATCGACGCGCTCCACGCGCGCGGGATCGGCGTCTACGGGATTGGCGTCGTACCGGAGCTGTTTGTCTATCGGGGCTTTCGGCAAGCGGAGCGCACGCAGAGCAACCCGGAGCATTACGACGCCCTGCGCCGCGCCCTCGAAAGCGACTGCGCCTTCATCTTCGCCAACTTCGAGGACTTCGATATGCTGTACGGGCATCGGAACGACCCTGCAGGTTTTGCGCGTGCGCTGGAGGCGTTCGATGCGATGCTTGCGGAGTTGCTGCCGCTGCTGCGCCCGACAGACCTGCTCATCCTGACTGCCGACCATGGCAACGACCCGACCACGCCCAGCACGGATCATTCGCGCGAGTACCTGCCGCTGCTGATGTATTCGCCGAGTATGGCGCGCGGGGGGGCGGTTGGCGTGCGGCGCACGCTGGCGGACATCGGCGCGACGATAGGCGCGCTCTGGGGCGCGCAGCCGCCGCATGGGACGCCGATAGAGTTTGGGTAAAGCTCGCTTTAGTGATGCAGGACTTGTTGCACCACTCATGCGAACATAGTCCATAGGCTCCGCCTCCGTAAGGTTTCCCTTACACGCAGGAGCAACGCAACTGTAGTGGGGGAGAGGTAAAATTCTTTTTATGCCTTCGCTACAGCTCGGCGAGCAGGAAATCAGGGAAATCTACCAGATGATACAGACACATCATCAGGCGAAACTCGCCCACCTGGGCGTGAAACTACCCAGATTGGAAGTCAGCGGTAAATTCACGAAGGACGCTCTGGCGCTGGTCTATTTAGCAAAAGGCTATCCACAAACGGTGTGGGTCACCAAAGAGGAGTTAACCCAATTCGTCCGCCGATACTATCCCAATACGAATGATGTGCAGTCTGCAAGGCATCTGGGAATGCAGAGCGGGTTTTACATTGTCTCCTCGCGTCGGGGAAACTATATTCCTAAAAATAACCCGCCGCCCAGTTCCAGCGCGTACCTTCTGGTGACTCTGGACGAGCCTCATCCTGCTTTCTTGCCAGACAGGCGGCTCGGCAGCAATGACGCTTTTGAGGCAATCAAGCAAAAATACGACAATCGCTGCGCGACCTGCGGCTCGCGCGAAGGCGAACCCAACTTGCGCTATCGAAACCAGCGCACTCAACTGCAGCGGGCTCATCGCAACCCGAAACTTCCCCTGACTGAGGAAAATACCATACCGCAGTGTCAATTCTGCAATCGCGCGGATAGGAACTACTGGGTCTACGATGAGCGAGGGCGCGTGGTGGGCGTGGCTTCAGTCAAACCTATTCAGCGCTCTATAGAGAAGGGATATCTGAGTGAACAGGAGGTACAATCTCTCTACGAATACCTCAGCAAGCGTCAGCAGCGAGGGAGGCGGCGTCGTGCAAGCAAACGCGCTCAGTGAATGGCTGGATCGAATCATCTGTGCGGATGCGCTGGAGGTGCTGCCCCAGTTGCCTTCCGATACGGTTGATCTCGTGCTGACCGACCCGCCGTACTTTCTGGACAAGCTGGACAATGAATGGACGCCTGAGCGCGCGGCTCGACGCTTCTATAAAAGCCAGACTGTGTTCCACCTGCCGCCCGGCATGAAGTTCGATCCCAATCAGGGGCGGCGAATGTACGAGTGGTATCTGGACATCTCGCGGGAGCTGTTCCGCATCCTGAAACCAGGGGGCTTCTTCTTCTCGTTCTCCAGCCCGCGCTTGCTACATCGCGTGGCGTGCGCTGTAGAGGACGCAGGCTTTCACATCCGCGACTGTTTCCTCTGGCTCTACACGCAGAATCAGCCCAAAGCAATGGGCGTGTCGCACTTCATCGAACGGATGCCGCTGGAGGAACCTGCCCGACAGCAGCTCAAAGAGCGCCTTCGGGGATGGAAAACGCCTCAGGTGAAGTCGTGCTACGAACCCATCATCGTCGCCCAGAAACCTTGCGATGGCACTTTTCTCGAAAACATGCTCCGACATGGGACGGGGCTGTTCAACACCGAAGTGCGTATCGGGCAGAACATGTTTCCTGCAAATGTGCTGCTGGTGGAGGGCATTGAGGAGACGCTGGACAAATATTTCCTGATTCCCAAGCCGAGCGTCGAGGAGCGTGGCGCATTCAATCAGCATCAGACAGTCAAGCCGCTGGCGCTGTGTGAGTACCTGATCCGACTCACCGTTCCCGAAGGCGCGGTGGTGCTGGACCCGTTTCTCGGCAGCGGGACAACCGCACTCGCCGCGCGCACGCTGAAACGCCACTACATCGGCATCGAGATTAATCCCGAATATGCCGAGATTGCACGCCAGCGGCTACAGAACCTGACGCCGTCACTCTTTGAGTAGACTGCGCCGCGCCCTGCTACACCGTCACCTTCGCATAATCCAGCGCGTGGCGGATGGGGCTTTCAAAGTTCGGCGGGATTTTCGCAATCATCCCGAAAATCACCTTGCGGATGCGCTCGGCGTTCTGATGGAACACATGCATCACCTCTTCCGCCGTGACGGGCTTCACCTCGCCCTCCGCCACCAGCCCGCTGTCGTAGTCGGTAATCAGCGAGATGTTCACCACCGGAATCGCCAGCTCCAGCGCAAGGTACGCTTCGGGATACTGCGTCATGTTAATCACTTCCCAGCCCATCGAGGTGAACCATCGGCTCTCGGCTTTGGTGGAGAAGCGGGGACCGTTGATGACCACAATCGTGCCGCGTTCGTGGACGGGGATGCCGTGCGCGCGAATCTCTTCAATCGCAATCTGGCGCAGCACGGGGCAGTAGGGGTCGGCGGGGGAGACATGGTGTACCGTCGGACCCTCGTAGAAGGTGTCGGCGCGTCCGTGCGTGCGGTCAACATACTGGTCTGCCACCACGAAGTCGCCGGGCTTCACATGCCGTTGCAGGCTGCCCGCGGCGCAGGGGCTGATGACCGCCTGCACGCCCAGCTCTTTCATCGCCCACAGGTTCGCGCGGTAGTTGATTTTGTGCGGGGGGATGGTGTGCTTGCGTCCGTGTCGGGGGAGGAACGCCACGCGCCGTCCGTTGACCTCGCCGATGGAGACCGTGTCGCTGGGCGCGCCGTAGGGCGTGTCGATCTTCACTTCCTCCACTTTGTCCAGAAACGAGTAGAAGCCAGAGCCTCCGAAAACGCCAATCTCAGCTGAAGGTTTCATCTAAATGCCTCCTGTTGTGTTCAGTGAACTGCATTGCCTGGGCGGCGGCGTTCTGCTCCGCCTGTTTCTTGCTGGAGCCGACGCCCTGCCCCGCCACAATATCGCGCAGTTTGACCTGCACGACGAAGGTTTTGTTGTGCGGCGTGCCCGACTCGTCGATCACCTCGTAGGTCGGGGTGATGCGCCACCATGCCTGTGTGCGCTCCTGCAGTTGCGATTTGAAGTCCTGCACGGGCATCTCGCCCGCGTGCAGGGCGTCCAGTTCGGGCTTGAGGTGGTGCAGGGCGTAGTCGCGCGCGGCGCGGTAGCCCGAATCGAGGTAGATGGCGCCCAGCACGGCTTCGAAGGCGTCGCTGAGGATGGAGGGGCGCTCGCGTCCGCCCGACGCCTCTTCCGCAGGGCTAAGCCGCAGCAGCTGGGGCAAGCCTGCGCGTCGGGCAGCCTCACACAGCACGCTCGCCCGCACGATGCTTGCCCGCGCTTTGGAGAGTTGTCCCTGATCCCAGTGCGGATAGTGCTGGTACAGGTACTCGGCGACAATCAAGCCCAGCACCGCATCGCCCAGCAGTTCCAGCCGTTCGTTGCTGGCGAGTAGTTCGCCTTCGGTATGTGAGCGATGGGTGAGGGCTTGCGCCGCCAGGTGCTTATTCCGTATCGGCAGGCGTGCGCCTGCACTGCGCGGTCGCCAGAAGCGCACGGCTCGGATTATACCCCACGCGCGCGTTCGACAATCAGGCGCGCCGCCTCCTGCATGGTTTCGGCGGGAATGAGCGGCGTACCCTGCAGCAGCGCGCGCCCTTCCTCCGCGTGCGTGCCCGCCAGACGCACCACGACGGGAATGTTGACCTCCAGCGTCTCGAACGCCTCCAGCATCCCGCGCGCCACCTCGTCCCCGCGCGTGATGCCGCCGAAGATGTTGAACAGCAGCCCCTTCACATTCGGGTCCATCAGCACGAGTTCAACGGCTTGACGCACGCGGTCGGCTTTCGCGCCGCCGCCAATATCCAGAAAGTTCGCCGCGCGTCCGCCTGCACGCGCCACCTCGTCGACGGTACACATCACCAGCCCCGCGCCGTTGCCAATCACGCCGATGTCGCCGCCCAGCCGCACATAGGCAATCCCGCGACGGCTCGCCTCCGCCTCGATGGGGTCTTCGAGGCTCTCGTCGTGCAGCTCCGCCAGCCGCTTCTGCCGAAACAGCGCGTTCTCGTCGATAGTGATTTTCGCGTCGGCGGCGATGATGCGCCCGTCGGCAAGCACGGCGCAGGGGTTAATCTCCGCAAGGTTGCCGTCGACGGCGATGTAGGCGCGGTACAGCCCCTGCAGCAGCGCGCTCATCGGGCGGATTTGCTCCTGCGGGATGCCCGCGCCATAGAGCGCCTCGCGCGCGGCGTAGTCGGTCAGCCCCAACAGCGGGTCAATCGCGACGGTCGAGATGGCTTCAGGGTTCTGCGCCGCAACCTCCTCGATGTCCATCCCGCCCTGCATGCTCACCATCAGCACATTGCGCTGGAGCGCGCGGTCGATGGTGATTCCGATATAGTATTCGCGGGCAATCTCGATGGCTTCCTCGACCAGCACCATCTCGGCGACCAGTCCCTGCGGGTTCTGGGGCGAGACGAGCCGCTTGCCGAGGATGTCCTGAGCGGCTTGAAACACCTCATCGGGGGTTTTGGCGAGCTTGATGCCGCCTGCTTTGCCGCGTCCGCCCATCAGCACCTGCGCTTTAACTACGACGGGCTTGCCCAATCGCTCGGCGACCGCTTTTGCCCCTGCGGGCGTGCTGACAACCTCTCCTTGCGGCGTCGGAACGCCAAAATCGCTCAGAATCTGTTTTGCCTGGTACTCGTGCAGTTTCATCGTCGGCTCCTGTCGGGCTACAAGTATACCCCGTGCAGGGTACACTTTCGGGCGGTGAACGGCGCGGGGTATGTCGTGGCGCAGGTCGGCTGCGCGGTGTGCGGGGCGGGGTGCGACCCGTTGCAGGAGCGGTGCGCGCGGTGCAAAAACGACCCGTTCGAAGGCGTCGGCGCGCGCATGGGTCCGCTGAGCGGGCGGCAATTCCTGCGCAACTTTGGCTGGCGCCTGTTGATTGCCCTGCCGTTTCTGGGCTGGCTGTTCTGGCAGGAGTCGGGGCGGCTGCAGCGTCTGGGCGACCTGCCGGGCTGGGCGCAGGTGGGGCTGGGCGCGCTGGTCGCAGTGGCGCTGCTGGTGATGGGCTATCACCTGTGGCTGACCTGGCGCGCGGCGCATGTCGCGCTGGTGCTGACGCCCGCCGAGGCGTATCTGTACCAGCGGCGCGGCGGCAGGGTCTATCTGGAGCGCATGCCGTGGCAGGAATGCCTGCCGCCTGAACCCGTGCGCGGGCAACAGATTCTGGAGACGCTGGGCGCGCTGGCGCACATCGTCATGCACGCGGGACTGCAGATGCTGGCGTTTCTCATCCCCGATCAGGTCTACGAAGTGCGCCTGCGCAGTCGGCTGGACGCGGACAAGCGCTGGCGCGTCGCGCTGGTGGGCGCGCAGTATCACCCGCGCTTCGTGCTGACCGAGCTGGCGATGTTCGCGCTCCCGCACTGGCTGCAGAGCGGGCAGGTGGTCGTTGAACAGGGCTACGAGCCGAGCGCGGAGCGACCATTCCTCGCGCTCGATATGCAGACGCGCACGCTGCGCGCCTACGCCCTGCGCGAGGTGCGCCTGCCCGAACCGAGCATTGAGCTGTCGGTGCGTCCCGAATCGCACAATCCCGACGGCAGTCGCGTGGAGAGCGACCACACGCTGGAGCCAGACGCGGCGGGGGCGGCGCACGCCGAACAGCGTCGCCTGCGCGAGGCGCGCCTGCCCGCCTTTGCCGTGCCCTACGGCGACTACTGGCTCCGCGCCGAGTGGGGGCTGATTGCGCGCATCGAGCGCTGCCGCGCCGCCAGCGAAACCGCCCTCACGCCCGACACTGCGCCGAAACCGCTCTAAATACCGCGCCCACCGAACGCGCATGGCAGGAAACGGCGAAAAAGCATGGTATAATTAAGGTTGTAAAGGAGGTTCCTATGCGATACTACCGCTATGCAGTTGGGGCTTTGTTGTGCGTGGCGTTTGCGACGCGACCCGCGGTCGCGCAGGACCCGTTCGTCTACTTCGCAGGCAACCCTGCGAACGCCTGGTTCACCGTCGGCGGTGATTGTAGCGCCCTTACCCTCACCGCCAACTACCTGTTCTTCATCTCGGGCGATGTGACCGGCAGTGGTCTACCCGCACGCTGGACGGCGCTCCCGTTCCAGATTTGCGCGCCGATGACCTTCGACTCGATCGTCTACATGCCCGGCTTGACCACAGGCTTCCCGAACCTGTACATCTGGATTACTGGCTCGCAAACGGGCGCGGATGGTCGCCCGGAGCCTAATCTGGGCAATATCCTCTATTTCGGCAACTTTGGCGCCTATCCGGGCGACCCGCCCCAGACGGGCGATGTGCAGATTCCCACCTACTACGGCGGCTCCACAACCTTCACCTTTCTGCGCACGACCCCGCTGAACCAGAGCATCACGCTGGGCTCGGGGCTGTATTTTGCGATTATCGTCGCCGACGAGGACATCGCGAATGCTGGTCCGTTCGACTCGTACACGGCGCTGGCGATGGGCGCGCCGGGCGGTCCCAAGCTCTACTACTCCCCGCGCGGGCTGGGGTCCGCGAGTTCCGGCGGCGTGCTGGCGCCTGCTTCGTGGCAGCGGTTCCGCTACAATAACATCACGGGATTCCCTGTAGGGCGCATTCTGAACCCGCTGCTGGAGTTCCGCGCGAACGACCCCTTCGCAGGCACGGCGCCCTGGAACACGGGCACGGAGTGGAAGGATTATCACGGTCCCGCGCTTTACAACGGCGTGCTGGGCTTCCGCAACTCGCAGGCGCAGCCGGGCAAGGTGACGGGCACGGCGTCGCTTGCGGACCTGAGCGGCACTGCGCCGGGCGCCAATGTGGAGGTCATCTTCTACCTGCCGGGCACGAAGCAGCGCGTCGCGCGATTCAGCATGCCTGCCCCGACGACTCCGGGCACTTTCACTATCGACACCCCGGAGATTGCCGCGGGCACTTACGATGTGGTGGTGCGCCCCATCTACGGCGACATTACCCTGTTCATCAACTGCCCGACCGACCTGAATGTGGTGGATGTCGCCCTCTCTCCGAACCGCCACTGGCTGGGCGTGCGCATCCCGAATGTGAATGTCAGCGGCACGGTCGATCTGGGCGCGATTAGCCTGCCCAACGGCGACGCCAACGGCGATCAGGTGGTGGACGACGCCGACCTGCTTGAGGTTCTCTTTGCCTTCGGCGGCGATGTCAGCCAGGATCCTGCGGCGGCTACTGCTGACCTGAATCAGGATGGCACGGTGGACGACGCCGACCTGCTGATTGTGCTGTTCAACTTCGGCGCACAGGGCGAGGACGGCGACGAGACCTGCAACTAACCTTGCTACCCGCGTCAGGGGAGGCGATTCCTGCGCCTCCCCTGATAAAACTTTTTAACTGGCAGGAATCTGAACAAACAGGGGGTATTTTTCTTCATCAGGAGGTGTATGATGCGCTATCGTGGTTTTACGCTGATAGAATTGCTGGTGGTCATCGCGATTATCGCGATACTGGCGAGCATTTTGTTCCCGGTATTTGCCCAGGCGCGCGAGTCGGCGCGTCAGGTGAACTGCATCTCGCGGTTCAATCAGGTGGGGCGTGCGCTGGTGATGTATACCAGCGACTTCGACACGACCCAGCCGCTGACCCAGTATTTCGCCTCGTTCGGCGGGCAGGAGAACTGCAACGACAAGATTCTGGCGCAGCTCCTGATGCCGTATGTGAAGAGCTGGCAGATGTTCCGCTGCCCGTCGGACCCGCAGGCGACGGACGCGATTCTGGACGCCTGCCCTGCCGACGGCGAGTCGCCGCCCACGCAACAGTGTATTCGCGAGTATCGCTGGGCGCTCAAGACCAATCTGGGCTACAACTACGCCTACCTCTCGCCGATTATGGAGCGCGCGCAGGGCAGCGGCGGCTATATGAGCTGGTATAACGCGCCCGCGACGGACGCCAAGATTGGGCAGCACGCGCGCACGATTGCCTTTGTGGATAGCCTGTGGTGGCGCGACCCGGCGTCTCGCCAGCCGCTCTGTGGGGGCAACTGGATTGTGATGCCGCCGTGCCGCTACTACCGCGACACCGCGGGACGCACCCTCGACACCTTCACACTGGTACGCGCTGAGTGTGATAGTGGACGCGCAGGGCGATGGTACGACTATCAGGGCAACTCCTGTGCGCGTCTGGCGCGTCCTGCCTGCTGGCGTCTGCAGACCGCCACGGGCTGGTATACATGGATGGAGTTCGGCGGCGCATGGCCGTTCCACCGACGCGAGCGCATGACCGTGTTGTTTGCCGATGGACACGCCAAGACCTACACGCCGTCCCAGCTTGGTCAGGGCTGTGATGTGCGTCCGCAGTGCGGCGGGTTCATCAACAACCTCGATGAGTACCTGTGGGACCTGGACGACGGCGGTGTGGCGATCTGAGGTGGTGAGCCGCTATGCAAGTCTCCAAACCCGTGGCTCTGGGAATTATTGTGGTCGCGTTGCTCGCGCTGGGGCTGTCGCTCTGGTTCACGATGCGGCGCGGCGCAGAGCCGTCCGAGACAGTCTATCCGCAGTCTGACCCATCGCAGCAGGGGCTGGATAATCTGGGCGTGCCCGAATATACCGGCTCCGGACCTGCCTCGCCCCCGCCGATTGGCTCCGGCGGGCGACGGTAATCGAGATGAGGGCGGGAGACTTTCTCCCGCCCTCATACCAATCTGCTGGTCATCGTTCGCAAAACGGCGGTTTATGGAGTTGCGGAAGCGTAGCTTCCGCATGCTGAAGCTCCCGCTTCAGCACTCCATAGTAGCGGGGCGCAGGCAACAGCACGCCTCTGCAGGCGCGCGCGAGGCAATTAACGAACTTTGACTGCGCAGTGGGTATTACTCCATCACCCCCGGTGCGCAGGGGGCGACGGGGATGACCTGCGCGGCGAGTTCGCGCAGGGCGGGCAGTGTCTTTTCGGGCGCGAGGGTCAACACAATCACCGTGCCGCCCGCGCCGCCTGCGCCTGCCAGCTTTGCGCCCAGCGCGCCATGCTCCCGCGCACAGGCGACCAGCTGATCGAGGCTCTCGCCGCTGCCGCCCAGCTCGCGAATAATCGCGTAGTTCTCGTTCATCAGGTGCGCGAGGCGCGTCCAGTCCTGTTCTATCAGGGCGCGTTTGGCGTCCCGCGCGAGCCTGCCGAGTCGCTGCATGCCGTCCAGCACGCGCGGCTCGCCCGCCTCCCAGCGCGCGCGCAGGTTCGCGTGCACCGCGCCCGAAAACCGCTGCCCGCCCGTTGTCGCCAGCCAGAGGGGGAGCATCGCGCCGCGCAGGTAGCGCCCCAGCGGCTCCATCGTCGCCCACGGCTCCGCAGGATCGGCGCCCAGACGCTCTTTGTCGCGGAACTCCATAAAGTTAATCCCGCCCCACACCGCCATGTAGAAATCCTGATAGCCGCAGGCGACTTGCAGCAGTTGCGCCTCGATCTGGCGCACGCGCTCCGCCAGCGCATGCGGCGCGCCCCACGACTCGCCCCGATAGCGCAGCAGGCACGCCACAATCGCCGTCAACAGGGCGGACGACCCCGCCAGCCCCGACTGCGCGGGGATGTCCGTCTCGATGCGCAGGGCGAACGGCGCGTCCGCAACCGTGAAGCCCAGCCCCTGCAACGCGACGCGACACACATCGAACGCATCGCCCGTCAGCGCCAGCGAATCGGGCGCAAGCAGCTGCTCCGAGGACTGGAAGGTCAGGCGTGCGGCAGGCTCCAGCGTGCAGCGCGCGCGCAGCGGGATCGCTGTGGAAATGACCGCGCCCCCATACATATCGCTGGGGTTGCCCACAATCCCCGCGCGCCCCGGCGCCGAATAACGAATCGGACGCATGGGACAATGTTCGCGTCTACAGGCATACCTCCTGCTGGGTGCTGTTCTTCTGTCCGCGTATGCGCACAGGCGCGTCCTTTGGAGTGCTGAAGCGTCAGCTTCAGCATGCGCGGAAGCCCCGCTTCCGCACTCCATACAGACGGCACGCAAGGTATAATCCGCTTCGATGGAGGCGGCAGAATCGATGCGAATTTCAGTAGCGGCGCGGCAGGCGGAGTATCGGCAGGTTCCTCTCTGGGCGGAGTGGCGCGGCGCGCCGCCCCAGACGCCCCTCGCGCTCCAGCGCACCAACGAACTCATCCCTGCGCAGGTGGTGGAATCGGCAGGCAGGCGGTATCTGGTGTGGTTGGAGCCAGAGCTACCGCGCGGCAAGACGCACCACTATGTGATTCGCCCGAACCCACGCGCCGCCGAGGGCTTCACGCACACCGCCACCGAACGCGCCCTGCAGATTACTCACAGGGGCAAACCGTTCACCGCCTATGTGATGCGCGGCGCGCCCAAACCGTACCTGTACCCCCTCTACGGACCCAACGAGAAGCCCATCACGCGCCACTTCCCGATGCAGGTCGTGGCGGGCGAGCGCACCGACCACCCGCATCACCGCTCGGTATGGTTCACACATGGCGCGGTGAACGGCGTCGACTTCTGGACGGAGGGCGCGGGGCGAGGCGTGATAGTGCATCGCGCGCTGCAGAAAGTCGAATCGGGTCCCGTGCTGGCGCGCTGGGTCGCCCAGAACCAGTGGCAGACGCCCGACGGCAAGCCCCTGCTGGACGAGACGACCGAAGTCATCTGCTACGCCGCGCCCGACTCGCGCTGGATCGACTACACGGTTGCCCTGACCGCGCTGGACGCCGATGTGAAGTTCGGCGACACCAAAGAGGGCACTTTCGGCGTGCGCGTCGCCAGCAGCATGGAAGTGACTCGCAACGCGGGCGGGCAGATTGTGAACGCGAACGGACTGCGCGACCGCGACGCCTGGGGCAAACGCGCCGTGTGGTGCGACTACACAGGAATTGTGGAAGGCGACACGGTGGGGATTGCCATCTTCGACCATCCCGCTAACCTGCGCCATCCGACCTACTGGCATGTGCGCGACTACGGGCTGTTCGCGGCGAACCCGTTCGGCGCCCACGACTTCGAGGCGGGCAAGCCCGACGGCGCAGGCGACCACACGCTCAAAAAGGGCGAGACGCTCACCTTCCGCTATCGGCTCTGGCTGCACAAAGGGCGCACCGACGAGGCGGGCGTCGCGCGCCAGTACGACGCTTACCGCACCCCGCCCACGATTATCTGGAGGTAAGCCGATGGAGAAGCGACTCATCGAGGGCGTCCAGACCAAGCCGCTGATTGTCCACGCCGACGAACGCGGCTACCTGATGGAGATGCTTCGCTGCGACGACCCGCTGTTCCAGAAGTTCGGGCAAGCCTATGTATCGCTGAACTACCCTGGCGTCATCCGCGCATGGCACTGGCACGAGAAGCAGACCGACTACTGGGTGGTGGTGAAGGGGATGGTGAAGGCAGTGCTGTACGACCGACGCTCCGACTCGCCCACCTTCGGGATGGTGAACGAGTTCTTTCTGGGCGAACACAACCGAATTTTGCTGGTCATCCCGCCGCTGGTGGCGCACGGCTACAAGACCATCGGTACGGAACCGTCGCTGCTGATTAACTTCCCCACCGAGCCATACAATCGCGCCCAGCCTGACGAGCTGCGCCTGCCCTACAATACGCCCGAAATCCCCTACGATTGGGAGATACGGATGGGGTAGCCAATCGGCTTGATGTACCGCCTTGGGATGCCCCACGGGGCGCGCCAGTTGCGGCTGAGCAGCGCGTTCGCCTCCCGATCGCCGACAATCTGCGCGCGCTGGGCGTCCCAGCGGATGCTGCGCCCCACACGGTAGGCGATGTTGCCCAGCAGGGGCACAATCGTGGAGCGCACGCCCGTCAGCACATCCACTGCAAGCGGCGCGCCCTCGCGGATTGCCGCCAGAAAGTTCTCGGCGTGCGGCTCGCTCTGCGCCGAGCCACCGCGCTTATAGGCGGGAATGCGCTCCTTGTCGGGATGCACCTCCAGCCCGCCCCGATCCACATACAGGCTGCCGTTCGTGCCGAAAAACATCGTGCCGTACCCGCGCCCATAAAGGGGATAATCGCTACCCGCGCGATGGGTGTAGAGCAGCGTCCAGTCTTTGAACTTCCAGATACAGTCTACCGTGTCGGGCGTCTCGCGATTGTCGTTCAGCGCGAGTTTGCCCCCGTAGGCGCACACTTCCGTCGGGTTGTGTTCGCCCATCGCCCACAGCGCGATATCAATCAGATGCACGCCCCAGTCCGCCACCTTGCCCCCCGCGTAGTCCCAGAACCAGCGGAAGTGGTAGATGCAGCGGTTCGGGTTGTAGGGTCGCTTCGGCGCGGGTCCCAGCCAGAAGTCCCAGTCCAGCCCTGCGGGCGGGTCGCCGTCGGGCGGGTTGCCGATGCCGTTGGGCGTCTCGTTGCCCACATTCCAGCAATGCACGGTCGTGATTTTGCCCAGCCTGCCCGAACGCACAATCTCGACCGCCTCTTTGAAGTGTTCCCCGCTGCGCTGTTGCAAGCCGATGGCGACCACGCGCCTGTGTTCACGGGCGGCATGCACCATCGCCAGCCCCTCGGCGATATTGTGCATCGCGGGCTTCTCGCAGAACACATGCTTGCCCGCCTCGCACGCATCGATGGTCATCTTTGCGTGCCAGTGGTCGGGCGTGGCGACCACCACCGCGTCGATGTCCTTGCGCTCCAGAATGCGCCGATAGTCGGTGTACGGTTCGATATCGGCGCGCCCCGTCATCGTGCGGAACTCGTCGAGGTGTTTCTGGTACACATCGCATGCGGCGACAATCTCACACTGCCCGCGCAGGCGGTTGAACTGCCCGTAGTGATGGCGTCCGATGCCGCCGCAGCCGATAATCGCAATCCGTATCTGGTCGTTCGCGCCGTATCTGCGTTTCATGGGGGTCTCCTCGCCAGCGAGGAGAATTCGCAGTTGGTGTGGGGATTCCTGCCGTTTACTTGCCTGTCTCGTCTGCGCCGACGGCGCGGAGCATGAAGTTCACCAGCAGCGGGTAGAACTCGTCGGGGCGTTCGTAGCGCGCCTGCACATGCTCGCAGCCTTCCGCCCACCAGAGTTGTTTGGGTTCGCGCGCCGCCTGAAAGAGCCGCTCTGCGTGATAGGGCGGGATGAGCTGGTCGCGCGTGCCGTGCATCAGCAGCACGGGGCGCGGGGCGATGTTGGCAATCACCGCTTCAGGGGCGACTTTGTGGGCGGACTGGCGCGTGTAGAGCCTGCCAATCAGCAGCGTCGGGTGCAGCAGCACGGACGCCCTGCCCACCGCGTTGCGCCACCAGTCCTTCACCGCCTGATTGAGCCGCGCGTAGGCGGAGTCGGCGACCACGGCACGGATGCGCGTGTCTTCCGCCGCCGCCAGCAGCGCCGCCGCGCCCCCCATCGACGCGCCATACACCACCACCGGCAGCCCCGGCGCCGTGCGCGCCACGAAATCCACCGCCGACAGCACATCCAGCCGCTCCAGATCCCCAATCGTACACAGGTCGCCCTCGCTTTTGCCCATCGCGCGAAAGTCGAACACCAGACAGTGAAAGCCCGCCTGCCAGAGTTCACGCGCAACTGGCAGCGGCTCACAGCGGTTCATCAGATACCCGTGGCACAGCACGGCAATCCCGACAGGCTTCGGCGCGGGAATCCACCACCCGTGCAGGCGGACGCCGTCGCGCGACGGGAACGCCACATTCTGATAGGGCAGCCCCAGATCGCGCGGGGTGATGAAAAACGGCGTGCGCGGCGGGCGCAAAGTCGCGCGGGTCGCCAGGTAGTTGCCCAGCAGCAACACCCCCAGCGCCAGCCCAACGCCGACCACGATTGCCAGCCACATCACTAAAAGTATACCACTCAATTACACAACGCTATGCATCGCCCCGCTGCGCCGGGGCGCTATCAGATTGCAAGGTCTTCTTGTTTGCACGTGCGAGCAGCCGCTGCTTGGGCTGTACTTTGTGCGCGAGCCGTAGCCCTTCTGAAAACTGGCGCTCTACATGCTTACTCAGGTAGACTTTACAGTGGCAACCGACGAGGAGAGTTTCTATGCAACTGAAGAGCCGACGACGGTATGCACGCACGGTCTGGCTGATAATGGCAGTTGTGTTCTGGGGCGCCGCGATCGATATTTTTCTCTCGCTTCGGGCAGCGCGCGAGTCCAGCGCGACACAGGACAAGTTGGGGCGGCTGACGGACGAACTAACCGCAGGACGGGCGTCGGACAATCGCGACAACCCCGTGCTGACCGAGAACGATATCGAACCGCGCGACGAATACAACACGGTTGTCGATTTAGTCCTCTCAGAGGAAGAGGCGGTTCGCCAGCGCCCTGTGCTGTCGTTTGAGCAACAGATACAGCGCGTCGATACTTACAATCTGGACACCCTGATTGGCTTGCCTAGCTACTATGTGAGCATCGATGCAGTATCCCGACCGCCTCAGTGGTTCCGTCGCACATCCAGTCGGGCGCGTGCGGGGGAGCAAGCCCTTTCGCTGTGGGGGTTCTACAGCTTCGGCAAACTGTTTCTGACCAACTGGGAGCGCGGAGACACACGCCTTGAGGAAGCGTTTGCGCGTCCCGTGCAGGCTTCCGAGAGTGTCTATCGCCTCGCCGTGAGCCCCAATCCGCAGGAACGGTATGTCTGGAGCTTTTTTGCAGGGGCAATCGTTCAGATACACGAGTATACAGCGGAGGGGATACTGAAGCGGTCTCGTGCGATATTCCGCTCGCGTGAGGAGGCGCAGCGTTCGGTGTTGTGGCTGCAGCGCGCAGACGGCGTCCTGATACCGAACAGGTTGATGCGCGCGCCGTAATGACTGTCGGGCAGTCCCGATAGGACGGTTCTGGAGGTGAGCGTTCTATGCGTAGTCGCAGAAAAACAGTGTTGAATATAATCTTCGTGCTGGCGGTGCTGGCGCTGAGCCTCGATATGCTATTTTCTTTCCGCGTGGGGCGTGAGTACGGACGCCTGCAGACACTGAAGGAGAGCCCGCTTGACCTGAAACGCCTGGTTGCGGGTCGTGTGGAAACGGTCGTACCCGATAAACTGGCTTCCGTAGCTGCACAGACGCCCGATTCGTCTGCGCCGTCGCCTGAAATCCCTCAAAGCCGTATCGCGCTTGTGACTCTGGCGCGCCTGAACGCGCCCGAACTGCGCCAGCGCCCAGAACTTCCATCAGGCTTCACACGCATCGGGTCGGTGTATATCTACTCACTGGAAGATATAGTGGGAGACGGGGGCTACCTGATGGAGTTGGATTGTGAAGCGAACGCGCCGCGCTGGTGGGCGCGGCGCACGAGTCGCACGCTCACGACGGGCGAACGCCAGCACAGGGTGTGGGGTTTCTACTTCTTTGGTGGTCAGGTGTTGACGAACTGGGATCCGAAGGACACGCGCCTTGCAGAAGCGTTGCAGCGTCCTGCGTCGCGTTTTGAGACCGTGTACCGCGTGCGCTACACGCCGCAGGAGCCCTATGTGTGGGGTTTTTTTGAGGGTGCGCTGTATCAACAACACAGTTATACGGAGGCGGGCGTGCTGGAGCAGTCGCTGGCACTTTTTCGCACGCGGGAAGAGGCGGCGCGCGCCGTGCTGTGGCTTCAGAGAGCCGACGGCGTGCTGGAGCACAAGTAGGCGATTGCCTCAGGCGCGATATTGCAGGGGCTGTGGGGTAGAATGAGAGCGGGGCGTGCGATGACGGTAGTTCGGAGGCGTCGCTATGGAAAACGAGGCGCTACGGGTTCAGCAAGACCTTGAAGAGATTGCAACGCTGATAGCGGCAGGTGAATACCTCAAGGCGGAGGCGCGCCTCCGCCCGATTCTCTCGGTTGCGCCTGAACTTGCCGAGGCGCACTTCTTTCAGGGCGTCATCAGGGTGCAACAGCAGCAGTGGGACGCCGCCATCGAAGCGTTTGAGCGGGCAACCCAACTGGACCCCGAAATGCCCGGCGCATGGCACAATCTGGGATACTGCTACTCCCGTACAGACCGCCCGGACGAGGCAGCGCCCTATCTGGAGCGCGCCCTCGAAGTGCAGCCCGACAAGTGGGACAGCTACCTGTTGCTGGGCACAGTGCTGATACAACTTGGCAAACTGGAGGCAGCCGCCGCACGCCTCGAACAGGCGTTGCGATACGGGGGCGAAGAGGTTCCCAGCCACGGGGTTTACGAAATGCTCGCCCTCATCCATGAGGCGCTGGGTTCGCCTGAGCGCGCGGCGTACTACCAGATGCTGCTGGATGCGCCCCCAGAGGCGGTATCTGCGCTTCGGGAAGCCTCTGTCGAGCATCTGTGTCTCTTTCCTGACGCCGAGCGCGCCCTGCGCGCCGTAGACGCCTATCGTGCGGCAGGCTTCGACGCGCGCTTTCTGGACGACGCGGAAGAGGAGACCTATTGCGTGCTGATCTACGACGATACATCGCCTGAGGCAGGTGATTTTGAGCAGGTGGTGGAGCGACTGCAGCAGATTGCCGAACAGCACGGCGGGGAATACGATGGTTGGGGGGTTGGATTGTGAGCAAACTGGATAGGATATGCCGTCGCCAGTGCTCCCCCCTTGACAAAGCCCCCCATCCGCATGGTATATTAATAGCGACAACGCGGGGTGGAGCAGTCCGGTAGCTCGTCGGGCTCATAACCCGAAGGTCGTGGGTTCAAATCCCACCCCCGCAACCATTTTTTTTTAACGGCAGGTACAATTTCCCCCAGATGCTTCCAGAGTGGCTGACACCGCTGGGCGCCGCGACGCCCGCGCCAACGCATGGGACCTCCACCGTCTGGCGCGAGGCGTGCCTGGAGTCGCGCCCCGTGCTGCTTGCCCCGTGGCTTGTTGCGCAATCCCAGCCTGTGCTGATTCTCACGCCGTCGTTGCCGCGCGCCGAGCAATGGCTGGCGGTGCTGCTGCGGCTGGGGCTGCCCGAACACCGCCTGCTGCGCGCGCCCAGCAGCCTGACGCCCCTGCTGGAGCCAACGGGGGTCGAGCAGGAGACGCTGCATGAACGCCTGCACGCGCTGCACGCGCTCTATAGGGGCGAGGCGGTGTGCGTGATTGCGCCCGTCGCCGCCGCCCTCCAGCGCACGATGCCCCCCGCGCTGTTCGAATCGGAGCTGGTGCGCCTGCGCCTGCCCGACGCCGAGCCGCCCGACGCGCACGACTGGCAAGCCCAAATCGCCCCCGACGCCCTGCTGCGCCGACTGGCGGAAGACGGCTACGAGTATCAGGAGCCGGTGCGCCTGCCCGGACGCTTCGCGCGGCGCGGCGGCATCGTCGATGTGTTCCCGATGGGCGCGGAGATGCCCGTGCGCATCGAGTTCTGGGGCGACGAAATCGCCAGCCTGCGCCTGTTCGAACCCGCCACGCAACGCTCCACCCGACAGATTAAGCATATCGCCCTCCCCCCCGCGCGCGAGGTTCCGATGGGCTCCGAGCCGGTCGCGACGCGCATCCGCGCCGACTGGGAGACGCGCATCGCCCGCCAGCCCGCTGTGCTGCAGCCGACCCTGCGCCAGAATCTGGAAGACGACCTGCGCCCGCTGCTGCAGGGCGCGCCGTTTGACCGACTGGAGCTGTACCTGCCCTGGCTGCTGGACGCGCGCGCCTGCCTGCTGGACTACCTGCCCGACGACGGCTGGCTGATTCTGGACGAGCCGCTGATGCTGAACACCGCCTGCGACCGCGCCGTCGACGAGCTGCGCCAGTCGCTGGAGTCGCGCGCGGCGCGGGGCGACATCCCGCCTCTGTCGCCCGACGAGTATCTTGAGCCGTTCGAGCGCATCGAGCGCGCCCGCGCGAGCCTGCTGCTGGGCGACCCCATCGTCGCAGGCGGACGCCCCCTGCCCGCCGACCACGCGCACGAGCTGGGCGCGCGCGCCCTGCGCACCGCGACAGGAACCGTCGGCGAACTCTGGCAGCGCGTCTACCGCTGGCATCAGGCGGGCTACCGAATCGTCGTCGCCACCGACCGCCCCACGCAGGTGCGCAAAGCGCTGCAGGAAGCCGCGCTGGAGGGGAGCGTCGAACTCTTTCAGGGCAATCTGGGCGGCGGGTTCGTCTGGGACGCACAACAGTTCGCCCTGCTGACCGACGGCGAGCTGTTCGAAAACCGCCGCCTGCGCCTGCCCCCGCGCCGCTTCAACGAAGGCGTGCCCATCGCCTCCATCATGGACCTGCAGCCGGGCGATTATGTCGTGCATCTCTATCACGGCGTCGGCGTCTTTCGCGGGCTGACCACGCTGGAGCGCGACGGGGTCAAGCGCGAGTACCTGCTGATTGAGTACGCGCACCCCGACCGAATCTTCGTGCCCGTCGACCAGTTAGACCGCATTCAGAAGTACCTTGCGCCCGACGACAAGCCGCCCGAAGTGAAGCGACTGAACAGCATGGCATGGACGCGCACGGTCGCCCGCGCCCGCCAGAAGGCGAAAGAGGTCGCCGAAGAGCTGGTGCGCATCTACGCCCTGCGCGAACGCGCCACACGCCCCCCTTACGGCGAGGACACCCCCTGGCAAGCCGAGATGGAGGCGATGTTCCCCTACCTTGAGACCGAGGGGCAACTCCGCGCGATTGCCGAAGTGAAAGCCGACCTCGAATCGCCTCACCCGATGGATCGGCTGCTGATTGGCGATGTCGGCTTCGGCAAGACGGAGGTCGCCCTGCGCGCCGCCTTCAAAGCGATTATGGCGGGACGACAGGTCGCCCTGCTGTGCCCCACCACCATCCTCGCGTACCAGCACTACCAGACCTTCAAGGAGCGATTCGAGCCGTTCGGCGCGCAGGTCGCCCTGCTCAGCCGCCTGATTAGCCCCGCCGAGCAGAAGCGCATCCTGCACGGGCTGAAAACAGGCGCGGTCGATATGGTCATCGGCACGCACCGCCTCCTCTCCAGCGATGTGCAGTTTCACAATCTGGGGCTGGTGATTATCGACGAAGAGCAGCGCTTTGGCGTGATGCAGAAAGAGCGGTTCAAAAAACTGCGCGGCACGGTCGATGTGCTCTCTATGAGCGCGACGCCCATCCCCCGCACGCTGTATATGGCGCTGACCGAGATTCGCGACATGAGCATGATTACCGACCCGCCGCCGGGCAGGCTGCCCATCCGCACCGTTGTCGCGCCCTACACCGACTGGATGGCGCGCGAGGCAATCCTGCGCGAGCTGCAGCGCGACGGGCAGGTGTTCTATGTCGTGCCGCGCATTCAGGGCATCACGCACACCGCCGAACGCCTGCAAAAACTGGTGCCGCACGCGCGGATTGCCGTCGCGCACGGGCAGATGCCCCCGCAGGAGGTCGAGGCGACCGTGCTGGCGTTCTACAATCGCGAGTACGATGTGCTGGTCAGTACGACGATTATCGAGAACGGGCTGGATATGCCGAATGTGAACACGCTGCTGGTCGAGGGCGCGGAGCGGTTCGGGCTGGGGCAGTTGTATCAGTTGCGTGGGCGCGTCGGGCGCTCCGACCGACAGGCGTATGCCTACTTTCTGTATCGCGCGGGCAAGCTGACCGAGAAGGCGGAAGACCGCCTGCAGGCGTTGCGTGAGTTTTCGCATCTGGGGTCGGGCTTCGCGCTGGCGATGCGCGATCTGGAGATTCGCGGCGCGGGCAACCTGCTGGGCGAGGAGCAGCACGGCGCGATGCGCTCCGTCGGGCTGGAGCTGTATCAGGCGATGTTGCGCGACGCCATCCGCCGCCTGCGCAAGGGCGAGACCGACTGGAGCCTCGACTCGCCCGTCGAGGAGGAGCTGCCCGACGCCAGCCAGCTGCCCATCCACGCCTACATCCCGCACGACTACATTCAGGATGTCGCGCAGCGGCTGGGCTACTATAAGCGCATCGCGGGCAGCCGCACGCGCGAGGAACTCAAGGCGCTGGTGCGCGAGTTGCGCGACCGCTACGGCGAGTTGCCCCTGCCGCTGAAGAGCCTGATCCGCCTGATGGAGCAGCGCATTCTGGCGCACGCGCTGGGCGTCCAGCGGATTGGCGTCGAGGGCAAGCGGCTGGCGCTGCGTTTCAAGCCGGAGCGCAAGCTCAAGGCGCGCTGGCAGCTGGCGTTGCAGCAAGCCGTGCGCGGCGTGCGCACCCAGCCCGACGAAATCAGTGCGCCGCTGGGCGACCACCCGCTGGAGACGCTGATGCTGCTGCTAAGCGAACTCAAAGCCTGCATGGAAGCGTAGCCCGCCCGCGAGAGAGTTCCCTTTTATCGAAAGGTACTTCCCTTTCGAGTGCGGGGAGTGCGCTCATACCAACTGCGCCGTCAGGGTTCGTGAATCCGCACTGTATGTCGCCCTCTCCCGAGGATTCGGGAGAGGGGGGTGGCGTACTGTGCAACGCTCACACGGCTCCCCGCTCCCGCCGCGCGGGAGAGGGGCTGGGGGTGAGGGCAAAACGCGCGTGGCTCTGGCTGTAGGCGCACGGCAATTACGAAGTCTGACAGCGCAGTTGCTATCACAACCGATTCGCCGACGAGCCTGCTTCAATCAGGTACCAGCGCCCGTCCACCCGCTCGAAGGTGTACTGGATGTAGACCAGTCGGCGCACGCCCGTCGCATCGTCGATATACTGATGCTCGCCGCGCACCACCAGCTGCGTCTCGCCGCGCCGAGTCACGCGATAGAAGCGTATCTGCTCGGTGCGCACGGCGCGAATAGCGTCGCGCGTCATGTCGATGTAGTCCTGCGCGGGCACGGAATAGGCGTACTGCCCGTCCAGATAAATCGAGATGTAGCTTTCGGGGCGGATGTAGCGCGTGAGGTAGCTGGGGTCGCGCAGCATCCACGCGGCGCGCAGGTCGCTCAGCAGCTGCTGCTGGCTATCCAGCGGGCGACGCTCCAGATAGTACGGCGTCTCCACATAAATCGGCACTTCCACCAGCACCGTATGCGGACGCGGCGGCAGATAGACCACCCGATAGACCACCAGAAACGGCGGGCAGGGGTCATAGTACCAGTAGGGCGCGTACACCACACGGTACGGATCGGGATAGATGTAGTAATACTGATACCCAAAGCGCAGGTTGCCGAACCGATAGCTCACATAGTAGCCGCTGTAGCCGTAGCTGGGGTCAATCGGGAGCAGCACATAGCGGTCGCGCCAGCGGTGCGGGTTCAGCCCCTCCGTGCGGCGCACGAGCGCGGGCAGCTCGGCGCTCTCCAGCGGCACAGGGCGGTTGTCGATTCGGTTGGGCGCGCTGGGAGGAGTCAGCACAGGGCGGGATTCGAACGGTACCGGGCGCGCCTCCAACGGTACACGGTTGCCTTCCTGGGGCACGCGCCCCGTATCACGGGGCGGCTGCGGCGCGTTGTTGCCCGAACCATTGCGCGGTTTCTTGCGGAACGGGTCGTTGTCCTGCGGCGGGTTGCCGGGACTGTTCTGCGGCGCGCCGGAGTTGTCGCTCGGGCGCGGCTTGTTGCCTTTGTCGTCGTTGCTGCGCGACGGGCTGGAGTCCGACTCGCGCGACGGCGCGGGCTTGTTGCCGCCTTTTTTGCCCTCCGTCTTGCGCACCAGTCCCCCCAGACCATCGTCCGCGAAGCTCAAACTGAACACGAGCGCCCCAATCAGCCAGAAGTATCGCATCGTTGCCTCCTCTATCCAGATTATACCACTTGTTAGACGCGCGAGGCGGCGGGCGCATTACACCACTCCAGTTGCGCCGCCAGCCACTCCAGCGAGTCGGCGAGGCGCGGTCCCGGGCGGCTGAAGTAGGCGTTGCCATCCGTGATGAACACCGCGCCGCTCCGCACGGCGGGCAGCGTATCCCAACCCGGCATGCGCGCCAGCAGAGGCAAATCCTGCAGGGTGCGCTCCACCGTGAAGCCGCAGCAAGCAATCACGAGGGCTTCGGGTTGCCACGCCAGCACCTCCTGCCACTCCAGTCGGCGCGAGGGCTGCCCTGCGCGTCCGTGCCCATCGACGCCGCCCGCCAGCGCGACCAGCTCGGGCGTCCAGTGCCCGCAGGCAAACGGCGGGTCAATCCACTCCAGAAAGCTCACGCGCACGGGCGGGCGGTTCTGTGTGCGCTGGCGCACCCTATCGACGCGCGCCTGAAACTGTTCCACCAGAGCGCGCCCGCGTTCGGGCACGCCCGCCGCGTCGGCGACCTGCTGGAAAGTGTCCAGCACGCCCTGCAGGGTGGTCGGCTCCAGATTCAGCACGCGCGTGCGCGGGCTGAGCTGCGCCACTGCCTCCTGCACCGAGTTGAACGACACCGCACACACATCGCACAACGCCTGCGTAATCAGCAGGTCCGGCTCCAGTTGCTGCAGCAGATCGACATCCAACCCGTACAGCGTCGCGTGCGTCATCAGCGTCTCGGAGACCACGCGGTCAATCTCGTGGCTGGGCAGATCGGGCGGGATGAGGCTGTAGGTAATCACGGGACGCTCCTGCACCTCAGGCGGGTAATCGCACTCGTGGCTCCGCGCGACCAGAAACTCCCCCAGCCCCAGCGCACACACAATCTCCGTCGCACTGGGCAACAGCGACACGATGCGCATATCGGAAGTATACCTCGCCATCGTCCGCCGCGAGAATCGCAACTGGCAAACCGCCATGCGTCTGCGAACAGCAAGGTATTATTAGCGATATACTGGAGAGTTTGCGAGGCAGCGAAATGATAGATGTACCACAGCTTCTGGAATCGCTGAGCCGTGAGCGTCCGGTTTTCCACTCGGAAGCGGACTTCCAGTTCGCGCTGGCGCTCGCGATGCATCAGCATCATCCACAACTGACGATTCGAATGGAGAAGACGGAGATAATCAACAATCAGAACGCTCGTGTGGACATATTCGCCTATGCAAAAGGGCAGGTGGCGCTGATGGAACTCAAATACTGGGCGCGTGCGTTGCGCGTGCAGGTGCAGCTTGCAGACGACGAGTTTGAAACATACAGCCTCTCTAATCGTGGGGCGCAGCTCCTCGGAAGGTACGATTTTTTCCGAGACCTGATGCGCCTGGAGACGCTGGTGCAGAAATACGCACGCAAAAACATCGAGGCAGTGGGCTACACAGTGGTACTCACCAACGACTCGGCGTATTGGAAACCGCCGGGCGAGGAGGATGTCTTTTACTACGACTTTCGTCTGACCGAAGGGAGAACCCTCTGGAGCGGCGAGACGCTTCACTGGGGCGAGGGCGCTTCACAGGGCACGATTCAAGGGCGCGAGCAGCCGATAACCCTGCGCCACACCTACACGCTCCGCTGGGAGCGGTACTCCAACTGCCTGACGCACCTGCTGGTCAAGCCCTACGAAGACGAGCGTGTGCGCCATGGCGAGTTTCGGTACCTGCTCCTGCGCGTGCCGCCTGAGGGCTAATACAATCGGCGCGGCAGAGTTCGTTAATTCCCCCTCCTTCTGGTTCCCCCTGTGCGCAGGGGGAACCTTACGAGAAGGGGCTTATGGAACTGCGTCAAGCAGTTTGTCCCATCAGGGCGACGCAGGCGTCACCTGCAGCTTGATCTCTTTCCCCTCGCGGACGATGGTGAACTCCACGGGCTTGCCCGGCTCCATCTTCTCGTAGAGGCTGGTCAGCTCCTCGATGTTTTTGACGCGCTGCCCCATGACGGCAACGATGCGGTCGCCTGCTTTGAGACCTGCTTGCTCCGCAGGCGAGCCGGGCGCGACGCCATCCAGCAGCACGCCCTCTTGCTCTGAGTAGCTGGGGATTAGCCCGATGCGCACGCGGAAGCCGCCGCGCGACGCGCCCTGCTGGGGCTGGGGTTGCTGCGGGCGGGTGAACTTGAGCCGCTCCGAGCGACTGGCGAGGTCATACACCACGCGCTCCGCCAGCGCGACTATCTGCGCCTGACCCTCGTAGTTAATCTTCTCCCATGTGTCCGACGGGCGATGGTAGTCGGGGTGCATGCCCGTGAAGAAGAACAGGGCAGGGATCTCGCGGCGCATAAACGGCATATGGTCGCTGCCGCCCGACGCCGACTGGCTCAGCTGCAGGGTCAGGTTCTCCGTGTTCGCCGCTTTGAGGATGCCTTCCCATGCGGCAGCCGTGCCGACGCCGCTGACCGAGACGCGATTGTTGTTCATCCGCCCCACCATGTCGAAGTTGAGCATGGCGACGATGTTCTCGCGCGGCACGGTCGGGTTCTGCACAAAATACTCTGCGCCGAGCAAGCCCTCCTCTTCGGCGGAGAAGGCGATTACCAGCACGCTACGCTTGAGCCGGTCGCGGTTCTGCGCCAGCAGGCGCGCCAGCTCCATAATCGCCGCCGTGCCCGAAGCGTTGTCGTCCGCGCCGGGATGGATGTCGCCCGGCTCTGGGGCAAGCGACCCCACCTCGCCGTAGCCGAGATGGTCATAGTGCGCGCCAATCACAATCACCTCGTTGCGCAGTTGCGGGTCGTTGCCCGGAATGAAGCCCACCACATTGCGCGCGACGCCGCGATTCGGCTCAATCGAAGCGACCATCTCGGCAGTAATATTCAGATTCGCGCTCATGGGCAGTCCTTTCTCGTTGATGCGCTTGACTGCCTCGGCGATGGTCAGCCCCAGCGACTGAAGCAGTTTGTCGCCGACAGACGCCTGTACATTCAGTATCGCGGCGTTCGCAGCGGGGGCGCGCCCGCGCATGCCCAGCGGCAGCAGACGATCGTTCTCCGGCAGGTTTACCAGAATCACGCCCGCCGCGCCCTTCTGCAGGGCGGTCTGGACCTTCTGCGGGATGCGCGCCGCGCGCTGGATGTCCGGGCTGACCCCTTCCCAGCCCGGCGCGCCGCGCAAAATCACCGCAATCTTGCCCGTCACATCGACCGTAGCGTAGTCGTCGTAGCCCGCGTTCGGCTGCGAAATACCGTAGCCCACAAACACCAGCTCGCCCTCGACCTTCGTGTTCGCGGTCAGGTTCAGCGGGCGAATCGCTTCGGCGGGCGCTTCCCACACACGCCCCCCGCGAATCTTGAGATGGTTCTCCGCGCCCGGCTTGAAGCCCAGCGTCAGCTCCCAATCCTGAAAATAGCCGTTCGTGCCTTTCGGCTCCAGTCCCGATTGTTCGAACACGCGCGCGATATAGTCCGCCGCTTTGTGCGCGCCGGGCGCAATCGCAAATCGCCCTTCCAGCTCCGGCGACGAGAGATACTTCACATGCGCCTGCAGATTGCTGACCGAAACGCTTGTGCGGTCCGCCAGCGCCAGCGCGACAAGCCAGACAACGCCAATCATCACACCGATTCGTCTCATAGCAGCACCTCGATAGGATTGTACCTTGCCTTACATAGACTCGCACGGGCGTGTAATGTTCTGCAAAAAATAAAAATCAGGTACCATGCGGTCGCGTCCTTCTCTCGCGCGGTTATGGGCTGAGGCGCAAGGAGATGAATGTGAACAACCAACTGAAACCGTCCGACGGTGCGCCTGAGCCGACTTCGGATCAGCGCCTGCGCCTGATTCTGGGGCAGCTCCCCGCCATTATGTGGACGGTAGACCGCGATTTGCGCTTCACCTCGTCGTTGGGCGCAGGGCTACGCGCGCTGGGACTGCGAGAAAATGAGTTGCTGGGCGTATCGCTTGCAGACTATTTCCAGACTACAGACCCCGACTTTCTGCCGCTCCAGATGCATCGGCGCGCCCTGCAGGGCGAGTCGGTCGAGTACGAGTTCCAGTGGGGCAAGCGTCTCTATCAAACGCGCCTGGAGCCGTTGCGCAGTGCGGACGGCGCGGTCGACGGCGTGCTGGGCTTGGCGGTGGACATCACCGAGATTCAGCGCCTGCAGGAACAGGTGGAGCAGGCGACGCGCATGGAGAGCATCGGGCGACTGGCAGGCGGGATTGCGCACGATTTCAACAATATGCTGGCGGCGATCAGCGGGTTCACGGAGCTGGCGCTACTCCAGCTTGCCGAGAATGCGCCCGCCCGCGCCCATCTGCTGCAGATTCTGGAGGCGGTTGAGCGCGCCAGCCAGCTGGTGAGCCAGCTGCTTGCCTTCGCGCGGCGGCGCGTGATTGCGCCCCAGGCGATGAGCGTGAACGAACACCTGCAACAGCTCACGCCCTTCCTGCAGCGCGTGCTGGGCGAAGATGTTCAGCTCGAATGCCTGCTGGATGAACGGACGGGAGCCGTGCGCGCCGACCCCGTGCAACTGGAGCAGGTACTGGTCAATCTGACCTCCAATGCGCGACAGGCGATGCCCAACGGCGGCAAGCTCACGGTAGAGACGCAAAATGTGACGCTGGATGAAGTCTACACCAGCCAGCACTGGGGCGTGCAACCGGGCGAGTATGTGCTTATCAGCATCACCGACACGGGCGAGGGAATCGCCCCCGAACACCTCCCCCACATCTTCGAGCCGTTCTATACGGGGCGCGCGGGCGGTACCGGGCTGGGGCTGGCGACCGTGCATGGGATTATCAATCAGGCGCGCGGACATATCTGGGTCTACAGCGAGCCGGGCAAGGGCACGACCTTCAAAATCTACCTGCCGCGCGTGTACGAAGAGGTAAAGCCGCTGCGGGCGCATCCCACAGAAACCTCTGTGCAACCCGGCAGCGGCGTCGTGTTAATCGTTGAGGATAACGACGAAGTGCGCCATACGATGAGCGAAATGCTGCGCGCGCTGGGCTACACGGTACTGGAAGCGAGCCGCCCGCAGGAGGCGTTCCAGATTGCCGCCGCGCACGCGCCCGATTTGCTTATCACCGATGTGGTGTTGCCCGAGATGCGCGGCGGCGAGCTGGCGCGCGCGCTCAGCGTGATGCACCCCACTATGAAGACGCTCTTCGTGTCGGGCTACACCGAAAACACGGTCATCGAGCGCGGCGAGGTCAAGCCGGGCGTCGAGTTCCTCGCCAAGCCGTTCACGATGGCGCAGCTCTCAGCGAAGGTGCGGCGGATTCTCGCGGGCGATTAGCCGCCGCCCTTGCGCACGCGCTCGACATAGACGCCCTCGCGCGTGTTCACCTTCAACACATCGCCGACCTCAATATGGAAAGGCACCTGAATCACCGCGCCCGTCTCCAGCTTCGCGGGCTTGGAGCCGCCCGACGCCGTGTCGCCCCGAAAGTTCGGGTCCGTCTCCGCCACCGTTAGCTCCACAAAGTCGGGCACATCCGCCCCCACAATCTGATCGTTGAAGTAGAGCAGGTAGACCTCCATGCCGTCTTTGAGGAACTTCGCGCCGTCGCCAAACTGCGACACGGGCACATGAATCTGGTCGAAGGTATACGAATCCATCACGACCCAGTCGTCGCCGTCGCGGTAGAGGGTCTGCATCTGCTTGCGCTCCAGATACGCTTGCGGGAAGCGTTCGCCCGATTTGAAGGTGCGCTCGAAAATCGCGCCGTCGCGCAGGCGTTTCAGGCGCGCCCGTACAATCGCGCTCCCGCGCCCCTGATGCGACTGCTGGTACTCCAGAATCGTATGGATTTCGTCGTCTAAGATAATGTTCAGCCCACTGCGGAAATCGCTCGTGTCTACCATATCTTGCCTCCTTAACCACAGTGATTGTACCCGTTTTTGCGCTTGTCTGGTAATCAGGCGAGCAATCTACAAGTTTATTATGCGTAAGCGAGTAGGTTTCACCCTTATTGAGTTGCTGGTCGTGATTGCGATCATCGCCATTCTGGCGGCGATCCTGTTTCCTGTGTTTGCGCAGGCGCGTGAAAGCGCCCGAAAGACCGCGTGCATTAGCAACTTCAATCAGGGCGTCAAGGCGGTCTTGATGTACATTCAGGACTACGACGAGACGATGGTGCCCCTGATGACTTCGCCCGCGAGCTTCTTTGTGACCTACGACCCGAACCAAGGCGACCGCGTGTGGCCGCAGCTGGTGCAGTCGTATGTTAAGAACTGGCAGGTGTTCCGCTGCCCGTCCGATCCGCAGGCGAACGACAGTATCCTGATTGAAGCCTGGTGCAGCGTCGGCAACGATGTCTCATACTGCTACGGCATCAAGACCAATCTGGGCTACAATCACCTCTATCTCAGCCCGATGGACAGCAACGCCAAGCACAGAGGTATTTCTCTGGCGGGCGTCTACCGCCCTGCAGGGACGGTGATGCTGGTGGATAGCGTATGGGACGCCAACAGCAGCGGCGAAGGTCAGGGCGGCGGCAACTGGTTCGTCGAAGCGCCCAGCTATGTTGGCTCCAACGCTGCCTACTGGTTTGGCGGCTGGGCAATCAACGAGCAGCCAGGCGGCGCAAACTACTGGCGCAAGTACGGCGGCACATGGCCCTGGCACAACCGCCAGCGACTGGTGCAGAGCGGTGCGCAGTTCCCACATCACAGCGGGATTGCGAATGTGGCGTGGGTCGATGGGCATGTGAAGGCGGTGCGCCATCCCTATGACCTGCTGGCAGGGGTCAACCCGGCGACCTATGCGATTACCGACCCCAGCGCCTATGTCTGGGGCGGACAGCAGTGAGGTGAGCGATGAACAAAAACCTGATTTATGTGCTGATTGCGGTCGTGCTGCTGGCGCTGGGCGTGTTCGCCTGGCAGTCGATGAGTGGACCCCGGAGCGATTTTATTGAGATCGATCCGAACGGTCCGCGCCCGACGGAGCCGCCGCCCGGTACGGTTTCGGGTCCGGGAGGCGGCTACGGCGGCTATGCGCCGCAGCCCGCGCAGCCGGCGAGCGGTTTACCGACGCCCCCGGGCAAAGGCGGACGCTAAGCGTTCTTTCCCTTCCGTCTACCCCCTGAACACCGTCGTTCGGGGGGGTATCTTTTGGAGCGCCGCATGTGGAATAAGTCCCATGATGCGGCAGGTGGATGTGCTGGTGATTGGCAGCGGTCCTGCGGGGCAGCGCGCCGCCATTCAAGCCGCCAAGCTGGGGCGGAGCGTCGCCATCGTCGAGCGGCAGACCCATCTGGGCGGCGTGTGCCTGCACACAGGCACCATTCCCAGCAAGGCGCTGCGGGAAGCGATTCTGCAACTCACGGGACGCCGCAGCGCGTTCGCGCACGACGCCCTTCCCGCCGCGCCGCAAACCCTCTCGATTCAGGAGCTGGTCGCCCAGTGCCAGCACATCATCCGCGTCGAGCAGGCAGTGCTGCACGAACACCTGCAGAAAAACGGCGTGATGCTCCTGTGGGGCAACGCCTACTTTGAGGACGAGCATACCGTGCGCGTGATTCAGCCGTCGGGGCACGAGCTGGCGCGGGCGGAGTCGATTATTCTGGCGGTGGGCACGGTTCCCGCGCGTCCGTCGCATATCCCCTTCGACGACTGCCATGTGGTGGACAGCGATTCGTTCCTGCGCCTGCCGCGTCTGCCGAAGACGCTGATTATCGTGGGCGGCGGGGTCATCGGCGTGGAGTACGCCTGCATGATGAACCTGCTGGGCGTGCGCGTGATTCTGGTGGAGGCGCGCACGCGCCTGCTGGAGTTTCTGGACGCCGAAATCAGTGAAGCCCTACAGTACCACATGCGCGCCTCGGACATCACCCTGCGTTTAGGGGAGCAGGTGCAGCAGGTGCAGGCGCTGCCGTGCGGGCTGGTGGAGGCGACCTTAGCCAGCGGCAAGCACCTGCGCGCGGACGCGCTGCTGTATTGCATCGGCAGGCAGGGCGCGACCGCCACGCTGGGGCTGGAGAAAATCGGGCTGGAGCCCGACTCGCGCGGACGCCTGCAGGTCAACGAGCGGTTCCAGACCGCCATCCCGCACATCTACGCCGTAGGCGATGTGGTCGGCTTCCCCGCGCTGGCAAGCACCTCGATGGAGCAGGGGCGCGTCGCCGCCTGCCACGCTTGCGGGGAGCCTGTTGAGCAGAGCTGCCCTCTGTTCCCCTACGGCATCTACACCATCCCCGAAATCGCGACGGTCGGTAAGACCGAGGAGCAACTCACGCGCGAGGGCGTGCCCTACGAGGTCGGCGTGGCGCACTATCGCGAGACGGCGCGCGGGCAACTGCTCGGCGACACGAACGGCATGCTCAAGATGCTCATCCACGAGCAGACGCGCGAGATTCTCGGCGTGCATGCCATCGGCACAGGGGCAACCGAGCTGATCCACATCGGGCAGATGGCGATTGCCTTCCGCGCGACAGTGGACTACTTTTTGAAAGCCATCTTCAACTACCCGACGCTGGCGGAGTGCTACAAACTCGCCGCGCTGAACGGCAGCAACAAGCTGCGTCTGTTGCAGATGGATAGCCTTGCGCAGGCGGCGTAGCTCACAGCGACTGCATGCCCAGCGTGATGGTCAGACGCGCCTGTTGCCCTTCGCGCATCACCGTGAGCGTAATCCGCTGGTTGGGTCGGGCGAAGTAGAGTTCGCGCGTGAGGTCGGACGCGGTGCGGATGGGCTTCTCGTTGTATTGCACGATGAGGTCGCCCACCTGCACGCCTGCCTGCTGGGCGGGGCTGCCCGCCGCCACGCGGCGCACGACGACGCCGCTCGGCAACCCCTGGTAGTCGACGCCCAGCCATGCGTGTTCCGCGCGCCCTTTCGTGCGCAGGTCAGTCGCCACACGCTGGGCAATTTCAGACGGCACGGCGAAGCCGACCACCGCCACAGGCGACACAGGCGCGCCCTCCACCGACGCGAGTTCGCCCACCATCACGCCAACCACGCGCCCCTGCGAGTCGAGCAGCGGCGCGCCCGGCTCGCCTGAACCGACCGTGCCGTTGAACTGCAGGAGCAACACCACGCGCTGGTTGTCGCGTCGCACGCCCACACGGTCTTTGCCGCCCAGCGTGCCGACCGTGACGCTGCCCTCCAGCCCGCTGCGATTGCCAATCAGAATCAGCGGCGAGCCGAGCGTGAGCCGCTCGGAGCTGCCCCAGCTCAGGGATTGCAGGCGCATACTGCCCTCCGTGCGCAGCAGGGCGATGCCCGTGATGTTATCCACGCCGACGACGCGCGCGGGAACCGCCTCGCCCTCGGGCAGGTAGAGCGCGACCTGCGGCTGGGCGCGCACGCCCTCCGCCGCGCACACCACGAAGCCTGCCGAGTCGATGACGAACCCGCTGCTGCGCACCAGCCTGCCGCCCACCCGCGCTTCGACCGTCACGACGGCAGGGCGCGCGCGCTCGACCACGAGGCTCACCTCCTGCCCCGTGCGCTCCAGCAGCGAGGGTTGCTGCGCCAGACCCAGCACACACAAACACACACTAAAAAGAGCCAATAACTGCTTCATGATGGGAACCCTCATACGATGATGTACCATAACGAATGGGCAAATATTCCACGCCTGTCGACTGGTCGCCCACCCCGAAGGGCGTGAGCGGCAGGCTGGCGATGGCGAACGCCTGCTCGTATCCGAAATCGGGCGTACCCCCTGCCATCGCTTGCCCCATAACGAACGCCGCATCCTCGTGCGGGACGGCTCTCGCGCGCATCATGGGGTCAGATTCTGGGATGTTGTTCGCCTCTGCCGCAGAACCTCTCGCGCGCATGGGGGGCGGCGGCGACTTTGCTTCGGGCGACTGCAGGCGCGCAGATTCGTGCATGCGGGGCGTCGCCTGCGCAACGATGGTCGTTGCGGGCGCACGGGGCGCGTTTTCGGCGCGGGCGATTGCCTGTGCGGGAGCGTCCGCGTCCAGCGCCTCAGCATGCGCCATGTCCGCAGGCGCAGGCATAAGATGCTCGTGAGTCGCCCGTGCGTGCGTCTTGCCGCGCGGCTGCGTCATCGTCGGGAACAGCGCCGCGCCTATCGCCAGCGCAACGACAATTGCCGTCCCCCACGCCAGCGCAGGGCTTAGCCATCGCGCAGGGCGTCGGCTTACCGCGCGCGCCGCGATTTGCGCCTGCACGCGCGACCAGGGCAACTCGCATGCGGGCGTCGGCTCGCGCCGAGCCGCCTGCAGGGCGCGGCGGTACGCCGCGTGCAGCCGCCACGCACGCTGACATCGGGCGCACGCTGTCAGGTGCGCCCGCAGGGCGTCGGGCAGATGCTCCGCTCCACTCTCGATATGTCGTTCCAGTTCACGGCAAGGGTGTCTCATTCCAAGGCTCCAATCGCTCGCAATAGCGGCTCCAGCTTCACTTTGAACGCGCGTCGGGCGCGCATTACCCGCAGCTTCACCGCGCCGACGCTCGTGCCCAGAATGCGGGCAATCTCCTCGTAGTCCATCTCTTCCAGATCGCGCAGCACAATCAGCTGCCGATGGTGGTCGGGCAGCTGGCGCAGCGCGGTATAAAACGCCTCGTTAAAAGCGTTCTCCTGCACGGTCTCCAGCGGGTCGGGCGAGTCGGGATGGCTCCACGCCAGTTTATGCTCCGCCTCGCGCTCCAGCAGCTCCTGTCGGCGCTGGCGCATGCGCGCGCGGTCGGTACACAGGTTCAGCGCGATGCGCATGAGCCATGTGCTGAACCGACTCTGCTCGCGGAAGGTGTGCAGGCGTTCGAACGCCTTCAGGAACACATCCTGCACGATGTCTTCCGCCTCGTCGGTGTTGCGCGTGGAGCGGTACACGATTCGGAACACGGGCTGCCGGTAGCGCAGGTAGAGTTCCTCCATCGCGGCGGCGTCGCCCTCGCGCGCCTTCGCTGCGAGTTGCTCATCGGTGAGCGTGCGGTCTACCGCTCCAGCGTACAGGTTATCCATCGCCAACGCCCGTTCCATCACATCGTCTGACGCTTACGCTTCCGTGCCGTTTCGGCGCAGGGCGACATGCAGCACGCGCCGGGTGTCGGGCGTGATGCGGGCGCGCGCGGCAATCGTGTAGCCCGGGATCCAGAGAATGCCCGCCGCGTCGCACAGCAGGGGCAGTCGCCAGCGTTCGGCGCGGGGGATTTTGCGGTCGATGAAGATGTCGCTCAGTTTTCTGGGCGCGTGCATGCCCAGCGGCTGGAATCGCTCGCCTGTGCGTCCGTTGCGCACGCACAGGTGTCCCTGCACGGCGTCGGCGTCGAGGTACGCCTCGTAGGACGCTGGCTCAAGCGATGGGGGCGGGGCGTTTTGCAGGCGCGCCTCCAGCCATGCGCCCGCCTGCGGAATCAGCACGGGCGTCTCCAGCACAACGGGGTACTCATAGGGTTCAGGGCTGGGCGACGCTTCGTGCAGGCGCAGGGCGGTCTCGTCGGTGGTCAGGCGCAGGGCGTCCGTGAGTTGCCACGAAGTGCGCCTGCCGTCCAGCACGGCGCGGCGGACGCCCTCCAGAATCTCATACGGCGGGAGGTTCAACGCGCCCAGCCGCCTGCGCAACCATTCGCGCAACACGCGCCGCTGCAGCGCGGGGTGAAGTTGAGTGAAGGCATCCCGCGCGAGTGTGGAGTGCTGAAGCGAAGTTTCAGCAGCTACGATTCCGCACTCCAGCGCGGTCGCCCACCACGACTCCTCCTGCGCCAGAATGTCCGCAAGGCGCAGCAGATGGCGGTCGATGGCTGGGGAGAGGTCGCGCATCAGGGGCAGCAGCTCCATGCGCACGCGACGGCGCAGCTGATGCGGGTCCAGGTTCGTACTGTCGAACACGGTCGGCAGCCCGTGCGCGGCGCAGTAGGCGTGCGTCTGGGCGCGCGTCGCGTCGAGCAGGGGGCGAATGATGCGGTCGCGCTGGTAAGGCATGCCGCACAGCCCGCGCGGTCCCGTGCCGCGCAGCAGGTTAATCAGAATGGTCTCCATCTGGTCGTCGCGGGTGTGCGCCAGCGCGACAGCGACGGCGTCCAGCGCGTGCGCCAGCCGCTCGAAGAACTCGTAGCGGGCGTTGCGCCCCGCCTCTTCCAGCGAAATGCGCGCCGCCTGCGCCCGCGCGGGCACATCGACGCGCTCGATGTGCAGGGGAACCTGCAGTTGCTCGCACACAGACTGGCACACGCGCACATCGTTGTCCGCTTCGGGGCGCATGCCGTGATGCAGGTGCGCCGCGTGGAGGTGGATATGGAACTCGTCCTGCAGGCGCGTCAGCAGGTGCAGCAGCGCGGTGGAGTCTGCCCCACCCGAATAGCCGACAATCACAAGACCGCCGTCTGGGGGCAGCAGGCGTCGCTCGCGGAGAGTCGCGCGCACGCGCTCCAGAATCTCCATCGTCAGTAGGCGCGCCAGTGGCGTCGGATCAAATCGCGCGTTCGGCGCACGCCCTCCAGCGGGTCGTCCTCGCCGAGATACTCTATCGACAGCGCGCCGACATAGCTGGCAAGGCGCAGGATGCTCAGCACGCGCCCGTACTCAATCGTTGTCTCTTCGCCGCGCGGGTCGAAAGCGCGGCTTTTGGCATGCACATGGAAGGCGTAGGGCGCGAGGATGCGCGCGGCGTCGTAGTATCGTTCGGGCGCGCCGTGCCCGAAGTCGTAGCAGGCGCCAATCCAGCGCGGGTCGGTCGCCCGAATCAGGTTCACCAGCAGCTCAGGGCGTCGTCCGACGCCGTCGCGGTTCTCGATAGTGATACGCACGCGCCGTCGCCGCGCTTCGGGCAGCAGTCGCTGCAGGAACAGCGCGCCGCGTTCGAACAGCTCGTCGTCGCGCTCGCCGCTCAGGTGCAGCCGAATCAGCGGGGCTTGCAGAATCGCCGCCGCCTGCAGGCGTTCAATCGTCTCGTCCAGACGCCGACTCAGGCTCGGCTCGTCGTTCAGGTTCACAGGCTCCGAGACCATCACGCCTGTGATGGCAATCGCGTGGCGGTGGAAGCTCTCGCGCAGGTGTTCCAGCGCGCGGGGATGCAGGCTGCTGATGTGGCGGTCGCTCAGGCTCACGCCCTGAATGTCCAGCTCGTTCAGCAGCGCGCCGCAGGTTTCGAGGCTGAGTTGCCCCGACTCCAGCAGGGGGTGCAATGCGCGGCTCTCGCAGCTGAGAACGGGCGTCAGCGGCGCGGGTTTCGGCTCGCCCCGCTCCATCAGCTCGCCTACCCGCTCCAGCTTCTCAAAGACGCCCCCAAAGCCTGCGTTCACCAGCGAGCGCAACCCCTCGCGCAGGAAGTCGCGTCGGCTGGTGGGTTTTTCGTGTCGGCTCATCCAGAAAGATTATACCTCACGGGGCAGGAAATCGCGCGAAAGGCGCGAATCGCCCGCCCGCGAGGTGATGGATATGCGCATGCTGGCGTGTGTGGCGTTCTGCATGGCGGTTCTCGCGGGCTGGGCGGAAACGGAGATTTTTCTGGCGACGCTGGCGAAGTTCGATCCCGAAGGCGGCGCGATTGTCCTCAAGCGGGCGGGCAAGCCCGATATGAACGCGACCCTGCACAAAAAGCCGCGCCTGTGGATGGGCAAACAACCTGCCGACATCGAGGCGTTTCGGCAGATGGAGGGCAAGCAGGTGATGGCGCGGGTCAGCGTCGGCGTGCAGGTGCGCCCCGTCGTGCGCGAGATGGCAGACCCCGACACTTGGAAATGGCTGGAGAAGGTGCGCCGCGGCATCGTCAAGGGCGCGCTCGTCGGCGTGGAGGACAACTACCTGCTCATCGAGCTGCCCGACAAAAGCCGATTCGCCTACAAATTCACCCCCAAAACCCGCTTCGAGCGCGACGGCAAGCCCGCGACGCTGGAGGACTTCGCCGTCGGCGAGACGCTCTATCTCGCGCCGCGCCTGCTGTCGAACCTCGACACGATGCTCCTGTCGGTCAGCAACACCGAAAAGGACGCCCAGATTGGACGCGAGCGCACGCTCCCGTCGCTGCAGGGCACGATTCAGGGCATCGACCGCCAGAAAAAGATTCTCAGGGTCCTCACCCGCGCGGGCGATGTGCGCGACATCCGCTACGATGAGAACACCGAGTTCACCTTCAAGGGCAAGTCCGTGAAGGTGGAGCAAATCAAGCCGCCCGCCCGCGCGACGATTCACCGCACTCGCGACGAGGAGGGCAACGACTACGCCCGCAAGGTGACGATTCAGCCGAACAATTAGCCGCGCGAGTGGGTATCCTCTGCCGCGATGTGGCGTGGGCGCGTCTACTTCGGGGACAACCTGCATGTGCTGCAGACCCTGCCGACCGAATCGGTGGATCTGATTTACATCGACCCGCCCTTCAACACGGGCAAGCAGCAGCGCTACACCGCGTTGCGCACGGTGCGCTCCGAGTCGGGCGATCGGGTGGGCTTTGGGGGCAACCGCTACCGCACGCTCACGCTCGGCTCGCGCAGCTTCATCGATATTTTCGACGACTACCTCGCCTTTCTGGAGCCGCGCCTGCAGGAGGCGTATCGGGTGCTTGCGCCGCACGGCAGCCTCTACTTTCACATCGATTATCGCGAGGCGCATTACTGCAAAGTGCTGCTGGACGCGATTTTCGGGCGGGCGTGTTTTTTGAACGAGATTATCTGGGCGTATGACTATGGCGGACGCCCCCGCCGCAAATGGCCCCCCAAGCACGACACCATCCTGCTCTATGTGAAAGACCCCGACCGCTATGTGTTCAATCCAGACGCGATTGACCGTGTGCCGTACATGGCGCCTGCGCTGGTGGGCGCAGAGAAGGCGCGACGGGGCAAGCTGCCGACCGATGTGTGGTGGCATACGATTGTGCCGACCAACGGCAGGGAGCGCGTGGGCTACCCAACTCAGAAGCCGCTGGGCATTCTGCGCCGAATTATCCGCGCCTCATCGCACCCGGAGCATCTGGTGCTGGACTTTTTCGCCGGCAGCGGCACAACGGGCGTCGCCGCGCTGGAGCTGGGCAGGCGGTTCATTCTAGTGGACAACAACCCCGAAGCCATCGAGGTGATGCAGAAGCGTTTTCATGGCTGGGACGGGATTGAGTGGCTGGAGGTGGAGGCAATCCAGTCGTAGGGCGCATGCGCGCGACTGCAGGTATACTGCCTGTGATGACGCCGTTTTTTTACGATTCGGCGATTGAGCAGTATCAGTTCAGCGAGTCGCATCCGCTGAAGCCGCAGCGACTGGTGTTGTTGCGCGCCCTGATGGACGCCTATGGGCTGAGCGACCGTCTGGACTGGCAGACGCCGCCTGAAATCGACGAGTCGGCGTTGCGCCGCGTGCATACGCCTGAATATATCGAGGTGGTGCGTCAGCTCAGCGCGGGCGCGCCGCTGATGGACGCGCATCGCTGGGGCTTCTCGCCCTACGGGGACAATCCGCCGTTTGTGGGCATGTGGGAGGCGGCGCTGGCGTACACCCGCGCGACGGTCGCCGCCGCCTGCGCCGTGCGCGACGGCGCGCCGCTGGCAATTAACATCACGGGCGGGCTGCACCATGCGCTGCCCAACCGCGCCAGCGGCTTCTGCATCTTCAACGACCCCGCAATCGCTGTTCACATCCTGCGCGAACGGTTCGAGCGCGTGGCGTATCTGGACATCGACCTGCATCACGGCGACGGCGTGCAGTGGATTTTCTACCGCGACCCCAGCGTGCTGACCGTCTCGATTCACGAGGGCGGGCAGTGGCTCTTTCCGGGCACGGGCGCGGTGAACGAGCTGGGCGAGGGCGACGCGGAAGGGACTTCGGTCAACATCCCGCTCGCGCCCTACACGGACGATGCCATCTGGTGGGAGGCGTTCGAGCGGGTCGTACCCCGCGCTTTCGAGCGGTTCCAGCCGCACGCGCTCGTGCTGCAGATGGGGTGCGACCCGCACTCTCTGGACCCGCTGGGACACCTGTGCCTGACGGCGCAGGGCTGGTTGCGCGCCGTGCAGTGGGCGAGGTCGCTGGGCGTTCCGATGGTTGCGCTGGGCGGCGGGGGCTACAATCTGACCACCGTGCCGCGCATGTGGACGCTTGCGATTGCGACGCTTGTGGGCATAGACCTTCCCGACGCGACGCCTGAGACTTTCGAGGCGCACGACCGTATCCCGACACTGACCGACCACGCGCCGCCAGCGATTGACCCCACCGACCTGGACTACGCCCGCCGCTTCGCCCAGCAGCAGATTACTTTCTGGGAGCGGTACTGGGGGTAGGTAGAGTGGATACTCATAGGGTTCACGCAGCAAGCAAGGCGCGCCCAGGCACGCGACCAGCTACGGCGCGGGTTCGGTTGCTTCCGTGTCAGTCCCCTGCGCGCCGACGAACTCCATCACCACTTCGCCAATCGCCTCCGCCTGTTCGGGATAGGCGCGGATCAGCGCGGCGCACATCTCCATCGCAGCTTGCTTGAAGTACGCGCATGGGAGCAGGAGCTGCTTGAAATAGCGCCGATCGCCCGCTTCTACCATCTTCATCGCAAGTTCAGGGAAAAAGTCGGAAGACTCACCCGCAAGCAGCCCCACCGTGCGCATGGCTTCGGGGAATTGGGCAGCTTGTGCCTGGGCGTCCGCGATATTCTCCAATATCTTCTGCCTGTTGAAAAGCTCTTCAATCTGAGCGGCGATACGAGACGCCTGCTCGTGCAATCCCGCTTCCAGATATAGCTTGGCAATAGATGCCAGTTGACGGTTTCGAATAGAGAAGCCTTCAATCTTCTGAGCGTTTTGAAGGGCAAGATTGAGAGTGGTGTTGGCGTCATCGAGCTTGTCCAACATTGCCTGCATGAAAGCAAGCACACTCAGTGCGTGCACTCGCTGCAATGCATCTGTTATCTGCAGCGCTGTCTCGAACGCGAGCTTGACAGTTTTTGTGGCGTTCTCGATGTGTCTGTTCTCCGCCTGCGCGTCACTGAGTATCAGAAGCGCCCATGTCTGTGTATACAAATCTTCTATCATCAAAGCAGTCTGGAACGCCATTTCATACATTCCAAACTGCGCTTGCGACTTCACGAGCTGTTCCAGCGACTCATCACGGGGTGAGTCGGAAAGTTCCCACGAAAAGGAGCCACGAGGGATGCTAAGAGCCGTCTGAAGAGCATGCTCGAAGACAACACGGGCTTGCTCCATCATCCCTGCCTGCGCGTGCGCCTCGGCAACCGTTCGCAACGCCTCGCATCGGTTCTCAGGGGTTTCAATCTGGAGAGCGATTGTGAGCGCCTGGTCATAAAGTCCTGCCTGCGCGTGCGCCTCCGCAATTGTTTGCAATGCCTCGCATCGGTTCTCAGGGGTTTCAATCTGGAGAGCGATTGTGAGCGCCTGGTCATGCAGTCCTGCCTGCGCGTGCGCCTCCGCAATCGTTTGCAACATCTTGTTGCGTTCCACAACTTCTTCAATCTGCAGGGCAATCTCGAGCGCCTGCTCGTGCATTCCCGATTGTATCATCGCCTGAGCAATCGTCTCCAAGCCCCAGAAATATTCATCGGGTTCCGTATTTCGCTGATTGCTCTGAAGCGCGCGATGGAAAGTGGCGAGGGCGTCTTCGGTCAGCCCCGCCTGCGCTTGCATTTCAGCAATATCGCGCAGCGCCTCGGTCTGGTAATCGGCGTCCTCGATTCTCAGGGCGGTCTGAAGGGCAAGATCGTACAGCCCCGCCTGTGCTTGTGACCGAGCAAGATCAGCCAACGCGCTACATCGCCGTGTGAGCCCTGCAAAGACCTTGCTCAGTCGCCAACCAGACCGATGCTTGCTGCTCATCTGGAAACTACCTCCAGCGCTGCCTGTAGTGCATACTCGAAAGTGGCGCGAGCGTCTTCGATTCGTCCCGATTGCGCCTGCAGAAGAGCAATTTCCTGCAGTGCCTGACTTCGTCCTTCAGCGTCCTCAATTCTTTGTGCCGTTTGAATCGCATTTTCGTAGTGTCCTGCCTGTGCCTGGGCTTTGCTAATCTCTTGCAGGGCTTCGTCTCGGTATTTACTCTCTTTGATATGCAGTGCTGTTCGGATCGCCTCTTCGTAGTGTCCTGTCTGTACCTGGGCTTTGCTAATTTCTCGCAGCGATTGATCTCGATGCCAGCCCCCTTCAAATTGCAGTGCGGTTCTGAACGCGGTTCCGAGAGTCCTGTAAGCGTCCCCAACGCGATCTGTTTTCATCTGCGCCTCAGCAACAGCTTGCAGGGCACGGGCTACTCCCCAGTCGCTATCCCCCGATAGGGCGCACTGAAGAGCCAGGTTCAGGGTAATGTTGGCATCCTCTTCCAACCCCATCATTTTTTGTACCCTAGATGCTCTCCAGAAAGTCTCACTCATAAATTGCTGTGCGGTTTTGAGTAGAAGGTCAAGTGTAGCACGCGCTTCCTCGTTATTTCCGTTGTGTACCTGAATTTCCGCAATCCACTGCAAAGCCCAAGAGCGATACGATTCATCCTCAATCTGCTGTGCGGTCTGTAGCGCGCCCTCATACATCCCTGCTTGCGCCAGTGCGACAGTAAAGCCCTGTAAAACCTCGTCTTTGCTCAGGGAGCCTTCCATATGTGAAACGATTTCTTGTACAGAGCCGTATTGCCCTGTCCGTATCTGCGCCTCTGCAATCCTTTGCAGAGTGTAGTGTCGAGAATTGGTGTTCTCAATTTGCAGGGCGCTTGCAAGCGCGTCCCTGTGTAGCCCCGCCTGCGCCTGCGCGACAGCAATTCCCCTTATAGCATCGTATCGACTCATGAGATTTTCGATCTGTGAGGCTATCTGACAGGCGTATTCATGAGACCCAGCTTGCGCGTATGCCGAAGCCACCTTTTTCAACGCCTCGGATTGACTCTCGCTGCCCCTTATTTGCAAAGCGGTCTGAAGCGCAAGGTCAAGAGTCGGCTGGGCGTCTTGCGCATGCGCAATCTGCGCCACGGCGAGTTCGCACAACGCCTCGCATCGTTCTTTCGCGTTTTCAATCTGCGAGGTGGTCTGAAGCGCGAGGTCTAAAGTGGCTTCGGCGTTGTGTCCAACTTCCGCCTGTGCTGTAGCCAGCTTGCACAGTTGCTCGCATCGTTCTCTTATGCTTTCAATCTGCAGGGCGCTCTGGAGTGCAAGGTCAAAAGTGGCTTCAGCGTTGTGTCCAACTTCCGCCTGTGCTGTAGCCAGCTTGCATAGTTGTTCGCATCGTTCTCTTATGCTTTCAATCTGCAGGGCGCTCTGGAGTGCAAGGTCAAAAGTGGCTTCAGCGTTGTGTCCAACTTCCGCCTGTGCTGTAGCCAGCTTGCATAGTTGCTCGCATCGTTCTCTTATGCTTTCAATCTGCAGGGCGGTCTGGAGCGCGAGGTCGAAAGTCGGCTGGGCGTCCTGCGCATGCGCAGCTTGTATACCTGCGATGGTACACAACACCTCGGCTCGCTTTGCAAGGCTCTCGATTTGCAACACGGTATCAATTGCCTCTGCGTAAAGCTGCATCAATGCTTGCACTACGGCAATTGCCCCCAGCACTTCTTCTCGAGTCCGGGTATCTGTAATAATAGGTACCAGTGTGTATGCATGTTCAAAATCGCCTCGATCAGCAAGAGTACGCGCAATTTTTCCCCATGTCTCAGGGAGAAATGATGAGCGGAGCTTTTGCCAAAGATTTTTGTCGATGTCGCGCATAATTGTCAGGATACACTCTCGCGAGAGTGCTACCAGCCAGCTTTCACCAACTTCTGGCAAGTCGTACTCAATCCGTGCCACAGGTGATTCCGTGAGCCGTCGTATGAGCGCGTTGCGCTGCTCTGCGTCAAAAGACACTGCTGCCAACATCAGATACCATACCAAACGACCGTCCGGACGGTACAAGTCAGCAACCTTCAGCGCGTGTTCCAGGTTGCCCGTAGTACGCCAGATTTCGTAGGGCGATTGGGCAACGCGCACTTCGTCGACGATGGTTGCGTGGCGTAGCATCAGGCGCGCCAGAGTCGCTGCTTCGTCGCGCTGGCTGGCGACCTGTATCGCCTGCTGAATCGCTTTCAGGGGCAGGTCTGGCTCGGTGGGGAAGGCTTCACGCTGCGCCTGCAGGAAGGCGTCATCCAGTGCGAGCGCGTAGAGCGCTTCGGCAGCTGCGCTCTCGTGCTGGGCGCGCGCCATCAGGTGCGTGGCGTAGTGGCGCAGGGCGTAGTAGCTCTTGTGTTCCTTCCAGCGGGCAGAGTAGTCTATCAGTTTCTGTTCCATCAGCATGGGGTCTCTACCCAGCACGTTCCGAAACTCTATTGCCAGCAGGGGATGCGCGAACTGCCAGCCCGCCTCGGAGCAGAGGAACCAGCGGCGCACAGGCTGGGGCAGGTTCTGCAAATCCCAGACGGAGACCTCACAGAGGGTTTCCAGGTCGCTCTGAGGCAGGGGCGCCTTGACGACGGTCAGCAGGGCGAACATCCGCCGTACCCCCTGCGTGTTGGACACATGCGACGCCAGCTGGCGAATCTGATGCTCGATGTATTTCTGAATGCCCATCGGCGCGTTCTGGAGCGCCTGCTTCGGGTTTGGGGACTGGCTCAGCTCGTCCAGCAGGTAGCGGGCGTAGAGCGTCAGCCCTTCGGTGCGCTGGTGGAGCTGGCGGATGAAGTCGGGGTCGTCGGCACAGGCGCGGAGCGGCTCGATGTTGCGCACCCAGTCGCGCAGGTCGCTCTCGCTCAGGGCGTCCAGCGGGTAGTGGGCGTCGGCGCGTGCGAGCCACGCCTCAAGGTAGGGGGGCGGTTCCGGGCGATTGTCCCAGCGCGCGCTCACCACCACAAACACGCCGTCGGGCAAAGTTTCGGGTAGGGGCAAGTGCATCACGGGCGCGTCCGCCTCGTCCAGCGCATCTATCAGCAGCACGACGCGCCCGCGCGGGGGCTTCAAATCGCGAATCTCATACAGCAGCTGGGCGCGGAGTTCGTCGGGGTTGCCATCGGGTAGATAAACCTTTGTGCCGATGATATGCCCCAGTTGCAGCAACAGGTGAGCGTAGGCGTATTCCGTGCGCGCGCCCAGCCCGACCAGCTCCTCGCGTGTGGAGAAGAAGTGGAACGCGACATCGGCGTCGCCACGCGCCTGCAGTTGGTTCAGCAGTTTCATCATCAGGCGGGTTTTGCCGTAGCCTGCGGGCGCGTGTATCACTGCCAGCCCGCTGGAGCGCGTTGTCAGAAACGCCTCCAGATTCGCCAGTATCTCCTGACGCCCCACGAAGACTCCCTGCGCGTAAGATTGCAGGAATCGGAGCGTGCCCTCGTGCAGCAGGCGGTAGCGGTGCTTCTCGCCCAGCAGGTTGACGATGAACTCCACGCGCTCACGGGTGTCGCGGATGGCGTGCAGGATGGGTTCTGTGATGGTTTGCGCCAGCTCGTGGGCGCGTTCCTGCCAGCGGTCAGGCTCCGATTCGAGCCATTCGGCGACTGCCTGTGTGAGCTGAGTCTGGCGCTCTTGCAGGAGCTGAACCCCCTGCGCGATTTCGGGCGTGAGCGTTTGCGTTTCGTGGAGCGTCTGTAGAATTGCGTCCAGCATCTGCTTCTGGAAGGCAACCCACGCCCGCTGATGCTGGGGGTCTTTAAGCAGCTGGGCAAACTCGTGGCGAAAGCGCTGGGGCAGTTGGGCTTGAAGGAACTCGCGCAGCGGTTCAGGGAGCGTCGCGCGCTCTGCCAGCCGCTGGAGCAGGCGCAGTAGCCAGTCGGCAAGCGTCTTGTCGGGGGACGCCGCGAGCGCAGGCGCGTCGGGGGAGAGTTCGCCCACCGCTTCGTGTACCTGGGCATCGACGCCCTTGAGGGCGGCTTGAAGTTTGCTGTCCCACGCTTTGAAGAGCGCTTCCTCTTCAGTAGAAAGCCCTCGCGGGAGGCTGGTTGCATCGCTCAGTTGCTGGCGCAGCTCGTCGCGAGCGTGCTGGAGCGCGCCGCGAAGCGCCTTGAGAATAGCGCGCTCTATATCGGCGTTTCGAGAAGGACGGAAGCGGCGCAACGAGTCCTGAAGCTTCTCCCGGGAGAGGTCTGCTACCGATTGCACAACAATCTCCCCCATCACGCTACCGATGAACCCACCCGTCAGGCTGCCGATGGGTCCGCCCAGCACACTCCCCAGAGACATGCCTGCAGTCGCGCATGCGTCCTTTACAAGGTTTCCAGCGCCAGCAAACATCGCAACAGGATTCTACCTCGCAAAGTCATTCCGTCAAGGTCTGAATTGAAATCCTTCACACGCCACTGCCAGCCTGCCGTCAGGTATATTCTCCCCGATTCGGCGCGTCTATCGATTGGCTGATGCGGGCGTATCGGGGTATTCGCGGGATTGGGCTGCTGACGGCGCAGGTCGCCGTTGCCTGCGCGTTCGGGCAACTGCAGGGAGAACCCATCCAGTTCGAGACGCAGCAGGCGTTCCGCTACGATAGCGCGTCGGACACGGCGCAGGGCGAATCGATTACCGCCCGCTGGCGCGAGTACCTGCTGGAGAGCGCGCGCTTCGAGGGGCGCACGCGCGACGCCGAGTACCGCTTTTTTGAAGGGGTGCGCCTGACGAGCGAGCGGCTGCGGGCGCAGGGCGACTCGCTGTCGCTAAACACGCGCACACGCCGCTGGACGCTCTTGCAGGGGCGCGCGGAACTCACGCCCGCCTTCACCGAGAACCGCCTTTCGGAGAGCCTGCACCTGCAGGGGGCGCAGATTGAGGGCGAGGAGAACCGCATTCATGCCGAACTCTGCACGGCGACCACCTGCGGGTTGGAACATCCTCATTTTCACTGGAGCGCGCGCACGCTGGAGGCGACGCCGGGCGCGCGCGCCGTGCTGCGTGAGGTGCGCCTGAGCATTCTGGGACGCACGGTGCTGCGCCTGCCCTATGTGGTCGTGCCCCTGCGCGAGGGCGACAGCTCGCCCCTGCCCGACGCAGGCTACACGGAAGAGGAGGGCTTCTACCTCCGCTACGCGCTCGCCTACCTGCTGGCGCAGGGCGCGGTGGGCAGCGCGCGGTTTGATCTCATGCAGAAACGCGGGCTGGGGATTAACCTCCAGCAGCAGTACGCGCGGGGCGACCTGAACCTGTACCTGCTGCGCGACCTGCGCCAGCGCGCCGACTCGCTCACCGGGCGCTGGCAGCAAGCGCAGCCGCTGGGCGCGCTCCAGACCCGCTGGAACGCCGAGTACCGACGCAACAGCTACCTGCTGTTCGGCGACAACACGGCGTGGAGCCTGCGCACCGACTGGACGCTGCCCGCGCCGTCGGGACAGACGGGGCTGAGCCTCGCCGAGAGCCGCAACCGCACGGGCGCGTTCGAGAACATCAACCGCACGCTCGCCCTGCAGGACACGCGCCGCATCGGACGCCTGCAGAGCAACCTGTCGGGCGAGTATCTGGAGTTCGAGAACCTGTTCAATGATACGCGCACGGGCAACCGTCAGTGGAACCTGCGGGCGAACCTGCGCTACGGGCTGGCGCGCGAGGCGAGCCTGCAACTGGACTTCGAGCGGTTTGCGCCCGTCGGCGAGTCGAGCGTGTTCGGCGGGCTGGAGCGGCTGCCTGAACTGAGCCTTCTGGCGTCGGGGCGCGCGCTGGGCGCGCCCGACTCGCAACTGCGCCTGAGCGTCGGACGCTTCGCCGAGGGCTTCCAGACGCGCCTCACGCGCGAGCGGTACGCATTCGAGTGGCAGGGACGCGCAGGACGCCCCCCGCGCGATACGGAAACCCGCCCCAGCCTTGCGTGGAACTATCGCTTCCGCCAGACCTTCTACAGCGACGACACGGCGCAGTACCTGCTGCAGTCCGCGCTGGAGCAGCGCACGCCGCTAAGCGCGCGCTCCAGCATCAGCCTGCGCTGGAACTACCTGCGCCCCTACGGCTACAGCCCGCTGGGGCTGGATCGGACGGGCGTGTATAACCTGCTGAGCGGGGAGCTGCGCCTGAGTTTCGGCGGCGGCTGGACGCTCGGCGCACAGACCAGCTACGACCTGCTCGCGTTGGAGGGCGGGCGCGACCCGTGGAGCCTGCTGAACCTGAATCTGGAGTACGCGCCTGCTGAGTGGCTGCGCGGGCGATTGCAACTGCGCTACGACCCGAATCGGGAACGCTGGCGCAGCCTGCAGACTGACCTGCTGTGGCGGTTCGGCGACTCGCAGCTGGCGCTGGCGGCGCGCTACGATCCCGAACGCGCCCGCTGGGGCAGCGTGTTCCTGCGCGTGGACGCCCTCAAGTGGGGACGCTCGCGAATCTCCTTCCTCACGCAATATAACGGCTACCTGAACCGCTTCGAGTCGCGGCAGGCGCTGTGGGTATACGACCTGCACTGCGCCGAGCTGGAGGTGCGCTACATCGACAACCCATTCGGCTTCCGTCGCGACACGGGGCTGCAGGTGTTCGTGCGGTTGAAGGCGTTGCCGAGCTTCTCGCGCTTCGGCTTCGGGCAACTGGGTCAACCTGCAGGCGCGGTTGGGAGCGAGTTTTAGCCCCCGACCGCGCCTGCGGACGGCTGTTCGGTTCAGACAAGGGTTCGCGTCCCTACCGCCGACACAAGCCCTGACTGTCCTGATCGATGATTCCGCGCAGCTCCGTCGCGCACGGCAACGGCGTCTGCTGGTCGCATCGGCGCGTGTAAGGACCCGACCCGATGCAGAACGGGCTGCGCTGGGTGTCCTGATTCACGGCGCGGCGGATGGTGTAGGTGCAGTCCGTGAGCGGCGCGCGTGGGTCCGCTTTGACCACCTTCGTGTGTCCGTCCACATAGTTGGCGTTCAGCATCCCGTTGTGGCGCGGGCGCACAGGCGTATCTCCCTGCCGCAAGCCGACCGCGTTCCGACAGGTTCCCTCGAACAGGATCAGGTCGGCGTCGAAAATCATCGAGGTCTCGGCAGGGAACGGCACTTCCGCCAGATTCAGCACATCGCGTGTGGTGGTCACCGTGCGGAACACGGAGTAGTTGTAGGAGTAGCTGGCTTTGGTGAAGTCGCCGCACTCGCCGCCGCTCACCAGCGCCCTGAAGCTTGCCTCCAGATCGTAGGCGTCTGGCTCCGAAGGACAGCGCAGCACCTCTTGATTCTTGAGGTAGGGCGCAATCATGGTGAACATTGTCATCGCGCAGGGCGCGTTGTTCGCGATGGTGTAGTAGAACGGCATCGGGAACTTCTCGTCGTAGTCCTGCACATACAGCAGCGCAGCAGTCGCCGAGTTGCGCAGGTTGCTGATACACTGCGTCTGGCGCGCCTTCTCACGCGCCTGCGCGAACACGGGAAACAGAATCGCCGCCAGAATGGCGATAATCGCAATCACGACCAGCAGCTCGATAAGGGTGAATCCCTGGCGTAAGCACTTCCGCGTAGTCATCATGTATCCTCAGCCCTCCACGCCGAAGTTGAACAGCACCGTGAGCAGATCGGCGTCGTCCACGATGCCGTCGTCGTTGGTGTCGGTCGATGCCTCGCTCCCGCCGAAGTTGAACAGCACGGCGAGCAGGTCCGCGTCGTCCACGATGCAGTCGCTGTTCACATTCCCCAGCGATTTGGGCAGTCCGCCGCCGTAGCCGCGCACCACCAGACCAGAAACCACCCCCTGCGTGAAGAAGGACGCATTCTCCTGACAGACGAGGAAGTAGCCTTCCAGACGCAGGTAGTTCGCCTCATCGCCGCCCACGGCGTCCAGCTGCACGCTCACGGAGCGACTGAGCGCCGCATGCGGGTCGGGCTGGCACGCAATCGGCGTGGGGCGCATGGTGAACCGCGCCGAGATGCGCGTGAGCAGAAATGGATAGTCCTGATTACTCAGCCGAATGGTGGTGCATTCGTTGGGCGTGGCGTCCATATCCCACTGGATGTCGCCGTTGGGCAGAATCGTGGTGTGGAAACGGAGCATATAGTCCGAACCAATCGCGTTAATCAGGTCGCGCACGCGCAGTTGCCAGTCCAAGCCCTCGTTAGGCAGGAAGGGGAATCGGTACGCGCTGGAGCGGAAGCTGCCTGAGCCGCCCAGAGCGCCCGACAGGACATAACTCCCATCGATGATGCGAATCGAGAAATCGCCGCCGCGTTCCACCTTGTCTGTCAGCTGTGCATGAACCGCGCTCGTGAGCGCCAGTGCGCTCAATAGTGCCAGAAACTGCGTTCGCAAGCTCATAACGCTCTCCTGTTTCTCAAGAAAACTGATTTTACCTGCAGTGCGTTTATGGATGTGTTAAGGACTGCGCGAGGAGGGACGCCGTTTGCTCTCTTGACACGCCCCCCGCACAATCAGGTAAATTGCTTGCCCGTACTGCTCTGGGAGACTGCGATGGCGAAGACCACCCGCACCAAACGAACCACGCGCAAGACGGGCGCGTCCACGCGCACGAAACGGGCGACGCCCACGCCGTCGGGCAAGCCCGTGATTATCGTGGAGTCGCCCGCCAAGACGCGCACGCTGGCGAAGATTCTGGGCAACGCCTACACGATTGAGGCGTCGATGGGGCATGTGCGCGACCTGCCCAAATCCAAGCTGGGCGTGGATGTCGAGAACAGGTTCCAGCCGACCTACCTCCCGCTGCCCGACCGCAAGGACACGCTGAAACGCCTGCAAACGGTGACGCAGGGCGCGCCCGCCGTGTATCTGGCGACCGACCCCGACCGCGAGGGCGAAGCCATCGCGTGGCACATCCAGCAGGCGTTGAACCTGCAGAACGCGCAACGCATCGAATTCAACGAGATTACCGCCAGCGCGGTGCAACGCGCCCTGCAAAGCCCCCGCGCGATTGACCTGGATCGCGTGAACGCGCAGCAGGCGCGGCGCGTGCTGGATCGGCTGGTGGGGTATCAGATTAGCCCGCTGCTGTGGCGCAAGCTGCGCGGCGGACGCAACGCCCTCAGCGCAGGGCGCGTGCAGAGCGTCGCCGTGCGCCTGATTGTCGAGCGCGAACGCGAAATCCGCGCCTTCGTGCCCGAAGAGTACTGGAAAATCACCGCCACCCTCACCCCAAAAAAGGAACACTTCCCCTTCGACGCCGAGCTGCGCCAGAAAGGAAACGCGAAGATCGACCTCAAATCCGAGGCGGACGCCAACGCTGTGCTGAACGACCTGCAGGGCGCGACCTACATCGTGGAATCGGTGGAGAAGCGCCAGCGCAAGCGCACGCCCCCGCCGCCGTTCATCACCAGCACGCTGCAGCAGGAGGCGTCGCGTAAGCTGGGCTACTCTGCCAAGCGCACGATGCAAATCGCGCAGCAACTCTATGAAGGCGTCGAGCTGGGCGAGGAGGGCGCGGTCGGGCTGATTACCTACATGCGCACCGATTCGGTACGCCTTTCCAACGAGGCGTTGCAGATGGCGCGCGCGTTCATCAGCAATCACTACGCGCCCGAATACCTGCCCGACAAACCGCGCCAGTATAAGACCCGCTCTAGCGCGCAGGACGCCCACGAAGCCATCCGCCCGACCGATGTGAACCGCACGCCCGACGCCGTGAAACCCTATCTGACGCCTGAACAGTTCCGCCTGTACGAACTCATCTGGAAGCGGTTTGTGGCGTGCCAGATGGCGGAGGCGCAGCTGGAGGTCACCAGTGTCAACATCCGCGCGCGCGACTACCTGTTCCGCGCGTCGGGCACGGTGGTGCTGTTCGACGGCTTCCTGTGCCTGTATCAGGAGGGTAAGGACACCGCCGAGCGCGACGAGGAGGAACTCCCGCCCCTGCCGCCGCTGCAACAGGGCGAGCTGCTGGACTTGCTGAAGCTGACGCCCAGCCAGCACTTCACGCAACCGCCCCCGCGCTACACCGAAGCGACGCTGGTCAAAACGCTGGAGCAAAACGGCATCGGACGCCCCAGCACCTACGCAACCATCCTCTCGACGATTCAGGAGCGGGGGTATGTGGCGCTGGAGAACCGCGCCTTCAAGCCGACCCCGCTGGGCGAGGCGGTCAACGACTACCTGGTCAAGCACTTTCCCGAACTGTTCGATGTGCCCTTCACGGCGCGCATGGAGCAGGAGCTGGACGAAATCGAGGAGGGCAAGGCGGACTGGGTGCAGGTGGTGCGGGCGTTCTACGAGCCGATGCAGCAGCAGGTGCAGGTCGCCAGCAACAGCGACGAGCGCGTGGAAGTGCCCGTGGTGGAAACCGACCGCGCGTGCCCAGCGTGTGGGGCGACGATGGTGCTGCGCACAGGGCGCTACGGCGAGTTTCTGGCGTGTTCGCGCTACCCCGACTGCAAGACGACGCTGCCCGCAGGCGCGACGGGCGCGCGCTGTCCCGTGTGCAACACAGGCGAGATTGTGCAGCGCAAGTCTAAAAAGGGGCGCGTGTTCTACAGCTGCACGACAAAAGGCTGTTCGCTGCTGACATGGGACAAGCCGACGGGCGCGCTATGCCCCAAATGCAACGCGCCGCTGGTAGAGAAGACCCTCAAACGCGCCCGCCAGCGCATCGTCGCCTGCAGCAACGCCGAATGCGACTATCGGGAGACCCGCGAAGCCTCTGAAGACCTTGCCGACGCCATGTCGGAAGAATCGACGCAGAGCGCGTAGACCCCCACGCGAACGCTGGATAACACCATCCGCGCGTCAGACTTCGTAATTGCCGTGCGTTTACAACCTGAGCCGCGCGCCCTGTAGCCCCCACCCCCAGCCCCTCTCCCGCAGGCGGGCGAGGGGAGTCGTGCGACGCTCGCACGACTCCCCTCGCCTCCCTCCCAACCCGTCGGGAGGGGGACAAAGGGGGTGAGGGCAATCCAATTTACGAACGATGAACACACGATTGGAATAATACGCACTCTCCACCGGGCAGGGTTGGAAGTCGTGCCATAGAGAGGCAATCATACCGCTTGCATGGCTGCTACGCCAGCAGTGTATATAATCGATAGAGCAACAGCACGACCATCATCCCCACGAAGACATTTTTGAACTGTTGATTGGAGAGTCGCAGGCTTGTGAATCGTGCGCCCAGATACGCGCCGAGCGCGCCTGCGACCAGCAGTGTTATGGTCGTGCCGCCGTCCAGCTGGGCGCGGGGCAGATGGAACGCCAGTGCGCTGGCAGATTGCGCCACAACAACCACTGCGTTGGTGCCCGCCGCCCGCTTCGGTTCGAAGCCGAACGCTATCAGCGTAGGCACCAGCAGGAAGCCGACTCCCGCGCCCACAAAGGTCGTAAACACGGCGATGGGCACGACAAGCAACGCGAGCCATGCGAGTTGGCGTGGAGGCGCGCTTTGCAACGGGCGCGCGCGTATCAGCCGCCACAGCATATAAGTCGCTGAGAGGAAGTAGGCGATCCAGATAACCGTGGGCGCCGTGCGCTGCGCCGCCAGCACGCCCAGCGGCGACGCAGCCCCCGCCAGCAACGCGAGCCACACCGCCGTGCGTCCATCGATTAGCCCACTGCGCGCGAACCCAATCGCGGCAAACAACGCCGTCGCACCCCCCAGCGCAATCCCCAGCGGCTGCACCTGATGCACCAGGTCGGTCAAAAACAGGCTCAAGAAGGGGATGGCGGCAAGCGCGACGCCGAAGCCCAGCATGCCTGACAACACAGATAACACAAAAATGCCTGCCGTCATCCAGAGGAGTTCTGGGGTCATGGCGCTGGTTGGGAGGGGCTCAGGGCGCGTATCATCGTACCAATCCCCGCGTCGGTAAAGACCTCAATCAGCAGCGCGTGCGGGATGCGCCCATCGATGATGTGGGCGCGGGGACAGCCCTGTTCCAGCGCGTGCAGGCACGCCTGCAGTTTGGGGATCATCCCGCCCGACACGCGCCCCGTCTCCAGCATGCGCTGCGCCTGCTCGCGGCTCAGCTCCGAAATCAGCGATCGCGGGTCGTCGGGGTCGCTCAGCACGCCGGGCACATCGGTCATCAGGATAAACTTTTCCGCTTTGAGTGCGCCCGCCAGCGCGCCCGCGGCGAAGTCAGCGTTCAGGTTGTAGGTCTCGCCATCCGCGCCCAGCCCCACAGGACTGACGACCGGAATATAGCCGCCTGCGAGCGCGTTCAGCACGACTTCGGGATGGATTTGCTCCACCTCGCCCACGAAGCCGAGGTCTACCTCCGCCTCCAGCTTGCGCGCGCGGATGAGGTTGCCGTCCTTGCCCGACAGCCCGACGGCGCGCCCGCCCTGCTGCTGAATCAGCGCCACCAGACGCGGGTTCGTCTTGCCCGTGAGCGCCATCTCCACCAGCTCCATCGTCTCGGCGTCCGTCACGCGCAAGCCGTTCACGAACTGCGGCTGCTTGCCCACGCGCTTCATCAGCTCAGAGATTTCGGGACCGCCGCCATGCACCAGCACAGGGCGAATGCCCACGCAGTGCATCAGCACCAGGTCCTGCATCACCTGCGCGGCGAAGCCGTTCCCGCCCATCGCCGCGCCGCCGTACTTCACGACGAAGATTGCTCCGCTCCACCTTTGGATATACGGCAACGCCTGAATTAGCACCTCTGCCTGAATCTTTGCCGAATCGGGTATGCTCATACGGGAGGCAATTATACCTGTGGAATCCGTCAATCCCTTCTCGTTGCGCCAGATTCGCGCGTGGCTGCAAGAGTCCCATGTGCGTCCGTCCAAGGGCTGGGGTCAGAATTTTCTGACCGATCGGCGCGTGGCGATGCGCGTGCTGGAGGCGGCGGAGTTGCAGCCCGACGATGTGGCGCTGGAGATTGGTCCGGGGCTGGGCGCGCTGACGCTGCTGCTTGCCGAGCGCGTGCGCCGCGTGATTGCGGTGGAGGTGGACGCGCGACTGGTCGCCATCCTGCAGAGCGTCGTGGAGGCGCAGGGGATCGACAACATCGTGCTGATCCAGGCGAACGCGCTGAGCCAGCCTGTGCCCGAACTGTTGCGGGGCGAGCCGCAGGCGAAGGTGGTCGCCAACATCCCCTACAGCATCACCTCGCCGCTGCTGGAGCATCTGCTGAAGGATAAGGCATATATTTCTCGCATCGTGCTGACCGTGCAGAAGGAGGTCGCCGAGCGGTTGACGGCGAAACCCAGCACGCCTGCCTATGGCGCGCTGAGCCTGTTCGTGCAGTATCACTGCGCGGCGGAGTATCTGGGGCGCGTGCCCAACACGGCGTTCTACCCGCAACCCGAGGTCGATTCGGCGATTGTGCGCCTGACGCCGCTGCCCGACCGCCTGCCGCCCGCTGAGCAGAGGTGGTTTTTCAGGCTCACGCGCGCGGGGTTCGGCAAGCGGCGCAAGACGCTGCGCAACGCGCTGACCGCGCTGTTTGACGACGCCGACCGCGCCAGCGCGATTCTGCGACGGGCGAACATCCCCATTTCCGCCCGCGCTGAAGAGCTGTCGCTTGCCCAGTGGCTCACTCTGGCTCAGGAAACCGCACAGACCGTGCAGGCGTAAAAGGAATTTCCCTAATTGTGGTGTATAATAGAACCGTCTGCAGTTGCATACTCGCAAGCAGGCAAAGGAGGCTAAACATGCGGTACCAGTGGTGTGGCGCTCTTGCGCTTGCATTCTCACTTTGTGTGGCTGGTTTTGCGCAGAAAGGGCTGACTCATGAGAAGCCCGACCCCCTGGCAAAACCCGACCCGACGGTTAAGACGCTGAACTGGCGCATCACCCCGATTAAGGTCGCGCCGCGCAACCCGGCGGACTATGTTCCCTATAATCCGCGCGGCGACTTTTTCCCCGCGTCTGGCTCGCTCACCGTGGATGTGGCGGGCACACCCAGTTATGATTCGGCAGGCGCGTCGTGCAATGTGCGATTGACGCGTGCTGCTCCCGGCGGGAAGAACCGCCTCGCAGGCATCGGCTGGGATGTACAGATTACGGCATACGATCCCAGCTACCTCTCGGAGGCGGCGGTGCTGATTACGAATGTGGACGGCGTGGGCTATGTGCTGCGCCCAGGAGCTGCAGATGCTTCTCCTGGAACGGGCTCGTACTCCAGCGGTGGGGTGAATGAACTCTGCGGCGACTACGGGCTGCCCCCGCTGGAGCTGCCCGACGGCAACCTTTACCTGGAGTTCTACGAGACCTACGACGACTTTGGCGACTGCGGTCAGGACGGCAACTGGGACAGCGGCACGCTGACGTTCGCCTTTGACACCGCGCCGCCGTTCACGGGCTACGACGAGGTGGGCGACGCGGGCGACCTGCCCGAAAGCGCACAGGCGACCCCCAGCGGCGCGCTCACGGGCATTCGCGGCACGCTCAGCGCGGGCGATGTGGACCTGTACGCTATCTACATCACCGACCCGTCCAGTTTCTCTGCCAGCACGCAGTGTACGACCTTCATCGACACAGCGCTCTTCCTGTTCGACGCGAGCGGCAACCCCGTGAGCTTCAACGACGACGCGCCTGAAGGCGGCTTGCAATCGCGTCTGGACGGCAGCTGTATACCCGGCGCCGGGCTTTACTATCTGGCGGTCTCGGCGTATGACCGCGACGCCGCCGACTGCAACGGCGCGGAGCTGTGGGCGGACACGCCCTTTAGCTCGATCCGCTGCGCGGACGGCGCGGGTTCGGGGCGCATTGGCGGCTGGACAGGCTCGCACAGTGCAAGCGGAACCTACATCGTGAACCTCACAGGCGCGGAAGGCGCGTCGCCCGGCGACCCGGACGACTGCCCGCCCTTCCAGGGCTGGGATGAGTTCGCCAACGGCGGCGGCGACGCGGGCGACCTGCCCGAAACCGCCCAGAGCACGGGCAGCGACGCCATACCCGTCATTCGCGGGCAGCTGGACACCGACGATGTGGATATGTACGCCATCTACATCGAAGACCCCTCCGCCTTTGTGGCGACGACCATCGGCGGCGCAACCTGGGATACCCAGCTGTGGCTGTTCGACGCGAACGGTAAGGGCGTTGTAGCGAACGACGACTCAGGCGGGCTGCAGTCCCGAATCGACAACACGGCGGGGTGCATCACCGCGCCTGGGGTCTACTACCTGGCGATTTCGCGCTTTGCACGCAACGCGGCAGGCTGTGAAGGCGGCGGCATCTGGAGCGACCGTTCGAACAACTGCCCCAACGGCGCAGAGGCGACCTCGCGCGTGGCGAGCTGGTTCAACAGCACCAGCGCGGCGGGCGAGTACCGAATCTTCCTGACGGGCGTGCGCGGCGCGACCGCAGGCAACCCTGCAGACTGTCCGCCCCCGGGCGACGACCGCTGGGATGAGCAGGCGAACGGCGGCGGCGACGCGGGCGATTCGCCCACCAGCGCGCAGCCCGTCTACCGTCCTGACATGACCCCCTGTCAGTCGCCGGTGACGCGCATCTCGGGCGTGCGAGCGGATAGCTCCGACGCCGATGTGTATGTCATCTGCATCACCGACCCGAACGCCTTCTCCGCCTCTACCGTCGGGCTGGCGGGCTTCGACACCCAGCTCTGGCTGTTCCGCTGCGACGGCACGGGCGTCGTGCATAACGACGACTCGAGCGGGCTGCAATCGCGCATCGACAACTCCACGGGCTGTCTGAACAGTCTGCAGGCAGGAACCTACCTGCTGGCGATTACGGGCTACAATCAGGACCCTGTGGATGCGAGCGGCAACCCGCTCTGGAACAACACGCCGTTTGGCACAGTGCGCTGTCCGGACGGTCCGGGCGCAACCAACGCCTTCGCGGGTTGGAGCGGTTCGGGCGGTTCGGGCAACTACGGAATCGCGCTCACGGGCGCGTATTTCGTGGCGCAGGGCGGCTGTGAAGGCGGTCCCGGTCCGTGCGACGGCGACGCCAATAACGACGGTACTGTGGACGACGCCGACCTGCTGATTGTGCTGTTCCAGTTCGGTGAGTTCGGCTTCGGACTGCAGGGCGATGTGAACAACGACGGCACGGTCGACGACGCCGACCTGCTGGTTGTGCTGTTCAACTTCGGCTGCGGTTCGTAAGCGGCATCTGTGCGGGCTTCCTCGTGCTTGGGGAAGCCCGCACGCTTATCGAAGCGCTTTGATTGCCTCCACGCTCTGGGGGTTCTCCAGCGCGCTGAGGTCGCCCGTCGGCTCGCCCAGATACGCCGCGCGAATCACGCGGCGCATAATCTTCGCGTTGCGCGTTTTGGGCAGTTCTGGCACAGCGTAGACCGCTTTCGGCGTCAGCGGCTTGCCCATGCGCTCCGCCACGAGGGCGCGCAACGCCTCCGCCAGCGCGTCGGTGAACTCGGTACCGGGACGCAGCACCACGAACGCCACCGCCGCCTGCCCTTTCAGCTCATCGGGCACGCCAATCACGCCCGCCTCCACCACATCGGGATGCTCCACCAGCACGCTTTCAATCTCGGCAGGACCCACGCGCTTGCCCGCGATTTTGAGCGTATCGTCCGCGCGTCCCAGAATGTACCAGAAGCCCTCCGCATCTATCATGCTCAGGTCGCCGTGATACCAGAGGTTCTCGAATCGGCTCCAGTAGGTTTCCAGATAGCGTTCGCGGTCGCGCCAGAAGCCGCGCGTCATGCCGGGGTTCAGGTTGCGCACGACGAGCAAGCCAATCTCGTCGCGCACGGGTTCGCCCTGCTCGTTCAGCGCCTCAGCGTCCACGCCGGGCACGACGGTGTTGAAACTGCACGGCTTGAGCGGGCGTAGCACCGTGCAGCCCAGAATGCCGCCCGAAATCTCCGTGCCGCCGGAGTAGTTGATAATCGGCGCGCGGTTTTTGCCCACATGCTCCAGCGTCCAGAGCCACGGTTCGGGGTTCCACGGCTCGCCTGTGGAGCCGAGCAGGCGCAGGGTGGGCATCGGATGGCGGTCGGCGTACTCCGCCGATTCGCGCATCAGCGCGCGTATCAGCGTCGGCGTGACGCCCAGCACCGTGACGCCGTGCCGCTCCACCATGTCCCACACGCGGTCAGGCGCAGGGTAGTCGGGCGAGCCGTCGTACATAAACACCGTCGCGCCCAGAATCAGCCCGCCCATAATCAGCCACGGTCCCATCATCCAGCCGATGTCGGTGAGCCAGCTCATCGTGTCCGTCGGCTTGAGGTCGAACAGGTGATACATGTCCTGCGCCGCCTTGATGGGGAAGCCCGCATGCACATGGAGCGCCGCCTTGGGCTTGCCCGTCGTGCCCGAAGTGTAAATCATCATGCAGGGCGTCTCGCTGTCAAACGCGGGCGCCTCAAAATCCCCTGCCTGAAGGAGGTCGGTGTAGCGGACTTCGCGGGCGGGGTCTATGCGCATATCACGCTGGGCGCGCGCCACCACAATCACGCGCTTCACCTGCGGCAGCGACTCCAGCGCCGTCAGAGCCGTCTCCTTCATCGGTACAATCTTGCCGCGGCGAGGGAACCCGTCGGCGATAAAGAGCCACTCCGCCTCAGCGTCCTGCATGCGCGAGATAATCGGTTCAGGACCAAACCCTGAAAACAGCGGGAGCGCAATCGCGCCGATTCGCGAGACCGCCAGCAGCGCAATCGCCGTTTCGGGGATGAAGGGCAAAAACAGTCCCACGCGGTCGCCCGGCTGGACGCCCAGCGCCTGCAGCCCCCGCGCAAGCGCGTTCACCTCGTCCAGCAGCTGGGCATAGGTGTAGGCGCGGACTGTGCCTTCCTCGCCCTCCCAGCGCAGGGCAATCGCCTCGCCGCGCCCTGATTGCACATGGCGCTCCAGCGCGTTATAAGTCCAGTTCAGCCGCCCGCCGACGAACCACTTCGCGAACGGCTTGCCCTCGCTCAGGTCTACTGTGCGCTCGTAAGGCGTGTGCCAGTGAAAGCCGATGTCGTCGAAAAACGCCTTCCAGAACCAATCGGGGTCTTCCACTGAGCGTTGCAGGAACGCCTCGTAAGAAGGAATCTGATAGCGTCGCATCTGCGCCGTGATGTTGGCGTGCGCAATTACCCCGTCGTCGGGTCGCCACGCGATGGGCAGCTCAAACTCCTGCATCGTTGCGAACCTCCTGTAAGAAGGATACCCGTTTGCTGACTTGTCCCATCGGGACGCCCGTGCCTACGACCCCCACACCGCCCGCTGGCTGCAGCGAGACCCGATAGACGCCGACTTGGGCGACCCGAACCTCTATCGGTATTGCGGGAACGACCCCTTGACTAAGGCAGACCCAGACGGACTCACCTGGTACTAAGTGTCTTTGCGCGAGAATTGCGACATGCGCGTGCTGCGCCGTCTTTATGGAGTGCGGAAGCGGAGCTTCCGCGAGGCTGAAGCTCCTGCTTCAGCACTCCAAATTACGCGCATGCGCGGACAGGGGAGTCGCTGAAAATTCACTGCAAAGACACTTAAGTGTCTTTGCACGAGAATTGCGACATGCGCGTGCAGCACCGTCTTTATGGAGTGCGGAAGCGGAGCTTTCGCGAGGCTGAAGCTCCCGCTTCAGCACTCCAAAATTACGCGCATGCCCAGACAGGGGAGTCGCTGAAAATTCACTGCAACGACACTTACGACCAGCGCACGGGATCACTCTACTAGGATAATCCTGCTACACCTCCATGCGACTTTGTCTTCGTGGAACAGGGATTCTCGGGAAAGAAAGGCATCTGGCGAAATAATCCTAGCCTTCAACACGAGAAAGGTAAGGGTCCGATCCCTGCGGGGAGATACCGCATAGGCAAGCGCAGACCTTGCACATCCTCAGGAAAGCCTCTGGATAACTTCCCACTCATCCCGGATCCTGCCAACCAAATGTTTGGTCGAAGTGGCTTTCTTATCCACGGCGGTAGCCCTCAAGGAGATCCGTCGCAAGGCTGTATCATCATGACCAAAGCAACAAGAGATGCGATAGAACAATCAGGAGATAGAGACTTGGTCGTCTACGACTCACAAAACCCATCTACCTGGACACCTGAAATGATCAATTGCTATTTTCAAGTGTCTCCCCCAAACATTCTTGTGTTAGAGCTGCTGGGACAAGACGCCTTGCTACCCAAAGAGATAAACTTAGGATGGATAGGCTCGATTGTTTTGCTTCGGATGCTGTAGGTCAGGTAAAATCCAGATAGGGTGGATTGCGATGCAACGGACGCTGCAAGCAAAGTTAGGGGATTACATGGCTAAGGTACTTCTGCGTCCCTATGACCTGCGTCTTGACAAGGGGCTCTGGCACGGTGGCAGTGAATCAACCCCGAAGGAGGTGGTTCACCACTGCGAGATACGCTATCGTGGGAAGGTTGTGCCTTTGATGCGCGGCGCATACAGCGATCTCGCTGAGGTCAACGAAATCAGGTTCTACAAAAATCAACGCGGGGAGATGGTGCTGAAAATCGATGGGGGCGACGCCGCCGACTCCTATCGGGCGTATCTCGTGTTTGCGAAGGGGATGCTCGTGCGTCGTCGTGTGGAGCATAGTGGATTTCCGAACAACTTCTACGAAGAGACACGCTATGTGAACATTCCCGTGCGCGATTAGAAGGGGGATGGTTCCATTCTTTCTATCCAGTTCAAGAAGATGTGGCGTCTGTTCAGTATCCTACGCCGTCGTTCGCCGTTTGCGCCTGTAGAGCGTGCCCTGCTTCAGGCGTTGCAGGAGCACCTGCCTGAGGAACCCCGCGTTATTCTCGCACAACAGATAGAAGCAGTCAACCACATCTACCGCGATAAAGAAAGCGGCGAGGTGAACCTCTACACGCCCAGGCACAAGCCACCCCCGTGCTTCCCCAATCAACGGTTAGAAGCACTGTGGTGTACGGTTCACTATCGCGTGCCTCATCTGCCTGAACGGTTGAAAATGCGCATTTATTTAGTGAGAGGCGAGATATTTACACTTGCCTTTGGGAAGGTTTACAGGCAGATTGCGCGTGAGAACGAAGTCCACATCGAGCGTGTGGTGTTCCACACTGATGTGATGGAGCCTGTCTCCGAGCCATTTCCTTCCTTTGAGGGGGGCGGTGCAGACTTGCTGGGGTCGTTGCCTGCGTGGTGTATCGCGCTGGGACGCCGATGGGCGATCGAACAAGTTCTGCCTCCGCTTTCTCCCGAGGAGCAACAGCATCGCCTGCAGGCGATAGAGGCTTCTCTACCGGCGGACTACCTGAACCTGGTTCGTGTATGTGAAGGCTTCCAGATTGGCGATGCGGTTGTTCTGGGGCTTTCGGAGGTTCGGGAGGTGTGGCTGTCTTCAGGCGCGTATTACATTCTGACGGAGCGCGGGGGTGGCTTTTTGGGTGTCCGCGAAGGAGAGCAGGAGGGTCGCGTTTACTATCTGCATCATGAGTATCCTGAGCCATGTGCCACATTTGGAACCTTCGCCGAGGCACTGGAACATCTTCTGACTCGTCCTGAGCTGCCGTAGTCCTTTCTCTTGGCTCTGCCTCTGAAACAGGGCGTACGGCTATGAGTGGGTTCCTGAGGTCGGCTTGTATCATGTGGGCGCCCGCGCCTACGACCCCCGCACCGCCCGCTGGCTGCAGCGAGACCCAATCGACGCCGCTTCGGGCGACCCGAACCTCTATCGGTATTGCGGAAATGACCCGATTAATCACGCCGACCCGTCGGGGCTGGACTGGTTGGACACAATGGCAAACTTCTGGGCAGGTGTAGGAGACTCGCTGACCTTCGGCGCTACGGACTGGATTCGAGAACAGTTAGGGGTAAATGATGTCGTAGATAAACAAAGTCTGGCATATCGGGCAGGAGAATATACCGAAGTGGCTGCGGAGATTGCCTTGACAGGCGGGTCCAAAGTGCTGACACGGATGGCTGTGCGCAAAGGAGCGGAGGCGTTTAGAAAAGAGGCTAAGCGTTTTGTGAGATCTCTGGGTGTGAAAGCCCCTAAGGGCTACGCTGTGCATCATGTCAATCCTCTGCTGGGGCATCCTGGAGGTAGTCGGACCCTTTTCCCCACAGGAGGCTTGCCCGAGTGGCTTCACAGCGGCCGCTGGAACCTGCAGGTGCTGGACAACGAAGCCCACAAGCGTGCCCATCGTCGCCTGAGGCGTATGGAAAACGCGCTCCGAACCAACACCAATCGGTATACTATCACTGCGCGCTTTTTGAACAACCTGCGCAGAGACCTGGAACAGCCGTGTGAGGAGTGAGCGAGATGTTCGGCTGGATCAAGTGGCTAGGGAAACAGTTCCAGATGGAGAAAGTGAAGTTGCAGCGGTGGGAAGCGCAGGATCAACGGATTGCGCGTTTGAGTGCAGAGCAGGCGCGGGAAGAAGCACTGCAGGTGTTGCAGGATGAGCGCGTGTTTCGGCTGGTGCCGGCTTCAGGGGTACGGGATGCGCAGATTTTAGCGCAACTCCCTGCAGATGTGCAGGAGCTGGCGGTTCAGTACGACCGAATTGAACTGGTGGGGACAGAGGACGAGTGGCGTGGAGCGGATGGGTTGGATTTTTCCCAGATTACCCCTGCGGAGTTGCGGGAGGGGTTTTTACGAATCGGGCGGCTGGCGCCGGACATGGATGTGTATACAGAGGTGTGCATCCGCCCTGGAGAAAAAGGGGTATATGAGTTGTACTTAGACGCAGCAGAAGTTCGCGAGTATGCGAGTGTGTACCACTGGATATTGAGTGAATATTGGGTTGACCGTGTTCTGCGTGAGGTGGAGGAGGAGTTTGGGGAGGGGTGAGTTGCTGGGGGTTTTGGCGTTGTAGCGTAAAGCATTCTGTGGTTGAGCTGGCGTGGGCGATTGACCCCCAGGCGGGCTGACGAAAAGCATTCGCGACTGGCTTTGCGACCTGTTAGACCTGCCGCGCTGGGAGCCGCGCGATCCGTGTGATGAATGGTATCTGGCAGGGCATGTAGGTGGGGCGATTCACGATTGGTTGCTCACACGCGGTAGGGGTAGGACAAAGCTTGCAACGCACAATCAACAGCAACCGAAGGGTGGCGTATACAAGATCACTGAGAAGAGTTCGGGGGAGGTTGTGTATGTGGGACGCAGCTCGGATGTTGCAAAACGAGCGAGTCAACACAGAAATGGACGATACCCAAAAGATCAGTATGATTTCACAGTGGAGCACTACACCGATGATTACGCAACCCAACGAGGTCTCGAGCAACGCTTGTACGACAAATATAATCCGCGTGACAATCGCATTCACCCCATCTCTCCACGAAACCCAAGACGCGACGATTACATGAGAGCTGCGGAAGAATTTTTATCCCGCGCGCAACAGCCAATTCGGCAAAGATAGGGTACAATACGGAGGCGGAGGCTTCAGACATGCCGCGCAAGCAAGTTTTGCCTTTTGAGGAAGGGGACTGGATGGCAGCGCCGTTACCCTCAGGGGGCTACGCCGCGATTCTGATTGCACGCGCGCCCCAGAAACTGCGCCCCCCGCGCTTTCTGGCGTACTGCTTCACACCCCGCTACCCGCACATCCCCACGCTCCACGAACTCGCGCACCTGACCGCTCAAGACGCTTTCTACACAGAAATCGTGCATGTGTTCCGCCCCATAGACCGCCAACACTTAGCGAGCTGGCACAAAATCGGACGCCATCCCCACTGGAACCGCGACCACTGGCCCGTACCCCCATTTATCTTTATGGTGTCCGCGCATCCCTACTTGTTTTTGCAACACTACAGCGAAGCGGATCTGGAGACCATAATCGCCCAGGAGGAATGCACGGTAGAGGAACTGCTGGGACGACGGCTCACGACACGAGATGTAACGGATGTCAACTTCTTTGTGTCGGAGCTGGATCGCACGATAGACGCGCCGCCTGGCGATGCCGAGTGGGTGGAAGAGTGGTACAAGCGGCGCCGTGAGGCGGAGGAGTTTCGAGAGTGGGTGTTGCAACGGGCTGAGCAAGAGCGTGCGGCAGCGCAGTCGCTCAGTGAGGACGATCGGCACGCGCTGGAGCTGGCGTATCAGGCAGGGGTGGACCCCGACAAGCCCGCGTGGGTGGAGCATTTTCTGTATTTTCCGAAGCGGCGTCTGGCGAAGCAAGCTGCGGAGGAGTTGCAGGCGCAGGGCTACACGGTGGAGATAAGCCCTTCGGGACGGGAGTGGTTGCTACTGGCAACGCACCAGCTATTGCCGACGGAGGACGCTCTGGATGAGGCGATTGAGGCGATGGAGCGTTTTGCGGAACGCTGGGAGGCAGTGTATGATGGCTGGGGCATGCCGACGCGACAGTAGCCTTGTCTGACCTGTATGTGGGGGATCCAGTGGATGCCCTGCGATGGCGGGCGGATTTGGCGCGACAATTGCGCGGACTGCTCCCAGGTACCCCAGTTCGCCTCGTGATAGAGGATTAGGTTCGGACAGGGGCAAGCATGGATTCAGGTAAGCGACTGCAGGAAGCCCTACGCGCGTTTCATTTTCGGCGGTGGGAGCCGCAAATCCGTCAGGAACTGGCGGCTTTGCTGGAGTGCCCGCCTGACATGATTGCTTTTGTGGATTGGGAAGAGCACGACCCGCTCCTTTCGCAGCGAAGCCAGCTTTACGCACTGGCAGAAGCAGGGCGCTGTCCTCGAGTCGCGCGAGAATGGCAGAAAACGGATTGGGGTGTACTTGAGAGTGCACTGGCATCACTGGCAAACAAAGTTGGTGGCTACAGCACCTATTTGTATTTTCCAAAATATCTTGCCAGTTTTGTGCCCTATCAGGGTTATGAAGAGTGCGAAGTACCTCTGGTGCGAATTGACCGATTAGGCAATATACTGTTGAGGGTCACACGCTTACTGGACCAGCCGCAATATTTCGGATACTTTGAATGTATTCTTTCTGATTTAGCCAACATTATCAGCTTTGATTTTGGCGAAGTCGTTGACTATGAAGCCAAGCCAACCCCTGTTCGGTTAGAGTTATACACGGTTGTGGGCACAGGTTCCCTCGCAGCAAGCTGGATATCTTGTCTATGAGTTGCGCCATGACAGAGACCCTGCCACTTGCAGGTGGTCCAGTTATATCATACTGTCGCCCCTGCGTATGACCCCCGCACGGCACGGTGGCTGCAGCGAGACCCGATAGACGCCGCCTCCGGCGACCCGAACCTGTATCGGTATTGCGGGAATGAGCCGATTAACTGTGCGGATCCAACAGGTTTAGTGGTTCTACGACCTCCCCACCTAATCCATTTTACCCAAGAGAGCATAAGGCAGACGTTCAGAGATGGTCGCTCAATATGGGATTTGATGGAAGGACTAAGTGCTGTTGCAGTAAATTTTCAACAGCGCCTCTATCCGCGCCTGCGCATCTTTTGGAGTGCTGAAGCGGGAGCTTCAGCCTCGCGGAAGCTCCGCTTCCGCACTCCATAAAGACGGTGCTGCAGGCGCATGTCGCAATTCTCGCGCAAAGGCACTTAAAAAGCGGTCGCATCCAGCCACAAGATGTGCCACCCATTCGCATCTTTGAAGAGCAGGGGCAGCTTTACACTCTGGATAATCGTCGTCTCTTTGCGTTTCAGAAAGCAGGGAAAGAAATTCCTACAGTTTGGGCGACACCTGAGGAAGTTCAGAGGCAGGCAGTTAATGGAGATAAGCGCTATCGTGGTAGTTCAACTCGTGTGCGCGGATTGGGACGAGCGTTGGGTGCTTTTGGCTTGCTTCTGTTAGGTGCGGATTTAGCTCACGCAGCGGGCGCTCCTTGTGGGCAACGCGGTGAAGCTATAGGAAACGTTTTAGGAAGTTATGCAGGAGGTCTTGCTGGCGCATGGGCAGGAGCTAAGGTAGGCATGGCTCTTGGATCTGCCTTTGGACCAGTGGGTACAGTCGTGGGCGGTGCTGCAGGGGCGATTATCGGAGGTATAATCGGTTCCACGGTTGGTGGCGAGATCGGCGGACGCGTGGGAGGCTACTTTGATAACCCCTGCGAGTGTCCGTAACTGACGATCCAGTAATGGGCATATGGTAAGGTTAAATGACATAGCAAACTTCATTGCCAGGTATGGGCGCATTCAGGTGGCTCTGCCTATCGAACAACAAATCAGCGAACTGTCGCTGCGCCCTCCCGTGAACCTGCAGCCGCTGATTGCTCAAGTGGATACTGCCCACCACGCTGCCGCCTTCGTATTTTTGATGGAGCAGCACCTGAGGTATTATCCCGCTCAGTGGCGCAACCCGCAGTTAGTGGACTTTTTGCTGGCGCTTACTGAAGTAATCATATCCAAGCGATCGCGTCGGCTGGGTGAAATCCCCTCTCAAGTCTTGTCGTGGCAGGTGTTTGTCGATTGGCTGTGGCAGGCGGGTTTTGTAATAGTTCCCCAGCCCATTGTTGGAACTGATTTTACAGAGGTCGACATATGGAGTTTGGTAGAAGCCTGTGGGGCTGCGGAGGATGTAGCTCGTGTCCTGCAGGCATTAGTGAAAGACTGGCAGGAGCGCCAAGATTACTGGGCAGACTACTACAACGATACGCTGGATGCCTATCTCGCGTCGCTCTGGGGGTTGCTGGTCAGTCAGACTGAATATAGCCAGCGCAATCTGGATTGGCGATTGGTAGCGAAGTTGCTTGTCAACGCAGTATTCTATGAGTAAAAGGATAGGATGCCGAGAGATGACATGGCGCAGTCATCCATAATACCAACTGCGCGGTCAGAGTTCGTTAATTACTCCCCTCCTTAAGGTTCCCCCCGCAAGCGAGGGGAACCAGGACTCGGTTCCCCCTGCGCGCAGGGGGAACCTTAAGGAGGGGGTTCGGGGCATATGTGCGATTCAACCTCAATTAACGAATGCTGACGCGCCGATTGGTATAAAAAATCCCCCGCACCGCCCGCTGGCTGCAGAGAGATCCGATTGACGCCGTCTCGGGCGACCCGAACCTGTATCGGTATTGCGGGAACGACCCCCTCAATCACTTCAGGCGACAATACGGTATCTAGGCAGATGAGGTATTATCAGGAGTGTGGGGATTATGTGGAATCGCGACCAGTGCGCTCAGTTATTTGTTCAAGAAATTGCACGATGGTTTCTTGAAAAATCTATACGGATTATTTTCCGCTTACTTGAGCAAGGTCCTATGAGGAATGAAGGTTTTAGTTCACAGCCTCAAGATGCTCTGGTGCTTCGTCAGTGGTTTGAAAACCTGTCCGAGGAGGACGCACACAATGTTCGTGCTGTCGTAGTGGATACGGCGTGGGCATTTTTTCACAGCCTGTGCTACTTTTTTGATGGTAGCGGATCTCTGACGCTTCAAGACGGAAGGGAGATCCTATTTCCAATCCAAATGGAGGCATATGAAACTGAGGACGATTGGCTGGAGCGTCGTCTGCCTACCTGGAAGGTGCGTGTCAGCCCTGTGGAGCAGGGCTGGCTTTTGCAGGACGCTGAATGGGAATGCGTGGTTGAGGTGGTACGGCGTAATCGCTGGGAACTCTACTTGGGTATTGAGCCTGATCCAGAGGCACTTGCAGAGGCGCCCTTCGAGGGACAGCCATTCAAGGTGGGGGAGTATTATCAGCTGCGTCGTGAGGCGAGAGGAACCTGTATGGAGGCTCACATGGTACCTCATGGTTACATGGCAAGGCAGCTTATCGCCAGCTTCCGATATGAAACAGCGCCCGCTGTTCTGTTGCCAGCGGAGGTTCACTATGGTATCCACAAGTCCAATCCACTTCCTACTGTTGAGTCGCCAAACTCCGACGGAGGGACACTGGTTTTAGACTGTGAAGGCGCGGCGCTACTGTTTCTGAACGAGCTGTGGAGCGAGGTCTTCGTCCAAACCGTTCACGAGATTGAGAGAAGCCTGACGCGCGGTCCCTCATGGAACCCCCCTGCTGATACCACAGACCCTATTGCCCGTCGTGCACTTGCATTACACCACTGGTATACTCATCTATCCGAACAGGATAAGCGAAGTGTGCTGGCTCTTGTGCAATACACAGTAGAAATAGGTTTTCATACATTATGCTATTTCTTAGATGGAGGGATTTATATTCCCTACCAGCACGAAGGCGAAGTCGAGTTTGCAGTGTACCTTGAGCTGTATGACCAAGGTTCGCAATCACCATCCTGGTCTGTCAAAATATGTCCTGCGAAAGGAGATGGATGGGATCTGCATGAGTTGGTGGGTGATTTCACGAGTGCTGGGTAAACCCACCTGATATATTGGTCTGACGAGAAAAGCCCATGGAAAAGAGTATAATACTGCGAAAGCGACTATGAACACACCTCTCACCTGGAGTGAGATGCTATCCCTGATACGCCAGAATACGAAGGTCAAACACGGGAGGGGCTGCGACGAGCCGACTGTTGACGCAGCCGAACAAGCCTTGGAACTCAACTTTCCTGAATCTTACAAGCAATTCCTGCTGACTGTTGGGTGGTTAGATTTTGATGGGGACGAGATTTTCGGGCTCGACGACGATCTGCCAGAGCCGTATATGAATGTTGTCTCAAAAACCACTGATGAGAGGAATGCTATCCATCTTCCCAAATGTTTTTTGGTTATTAGCCAAACATATATGGGTAATCTGGTCTGTTTGAATACGGCGGAGACCGTAGCAGGTGAATGCCCTGTAGTTTTTGTGCGTTTCAGCCCAGTGGCGGACATGGAGATACTATCAGCCTCTTTCCTGGGGTTTATCAAATCGTTTCTACTTTACGGAATTGAACCTCTTACAGAAAATGCCTTCGTGAGCTCAGGGGAGTCGGCAATCGAAACGCTGACACCCATTACATGGCGCGAACATCGCCAGAGATATTACCAGGAAGCCCAGCGTTTGTTTGAGACCCATCACCTCAGCGAGCAGAAGCTTGCTCACTGGCATGCAGCGACAGGTCGTCCGTGGGCTTGCAATCGAAAAGGCTTGGAAATCGAGGCGCGATTGTTTTTGCAGGCGCATGCGTGGTGTCGGTCAGTGCGTTCGCTTTCTCTGCGGAAGTGGGTAGAAGGGATATTTGCTCTTTTTTACGCGGAAATAGAGCCGACGCCTGAAAGCGGCGCCGATGAAACAGTGTGGGTGATTGTTGGTGATTTACCCCCTACCTATCTGGACACACCATCGATACCAACGGTTCGCGAAGCAGTGGAGGCGTACATATGCTTGTTGGAAGAGTGGGCAGAGGCAGTTCGCAAAGGGGAGCCTACAGATGAGCTTATGCCCATCTATTACCGCCACTCGCTTATTCCTGTGCCGCCTACCTTGCTTTACGCGGAGATGGTCGCCTCGCGCGCCCAGCTTCTGGAGAGCATACTGAATGACTTATAGATTGAAAGATTGAAAGAATCACGCACCATTGAAGAATGGGCTATCTGAAGCGATTGGAAACGACAGCAAACTTCTGGGCTGACGCAGGAGGCTCACAGGTTTTCGGCGTACTGATACAGAGAGAACGGTAGAATTGTTCGAAGCATAAGCTCCAGGAAGTTCCAGCAGGGAAATAAACAGGAGGGGCGGGATGCGGGTCAAGTATAAAGGTAAGCCATGCCATGACCTCACCCCAGAGCGTGTGTACACGATATTGGGTGTGCAGCTGAATCTGAGGCGGTCAACTTCTGGAGAGGCGTGGGAGCCTATCCCTATCAGTTTTATCCTGGTGGACGACTCCCGCGACCTGCCGCTCTGGTACCCGGCTTCGCTGTTTGAGGTGAGCGACCCACGCCTCTCCCGCCACTGGGTTTGGGAACAAACCGAGCTGGACATGATTATTCTCTCACATCCTGTCTTCGCCCAAACAGGTTTGCTATGGGATTTATACAATACGGACTTCTGGAGTGAAGAGTATGCACGCAATATTCAGCTGTGCCACACAGTCCTGTGGGAGCTGATGAACGAGTATGGGATTTTACCGCACGAAAAGCGCCTTTTTGACATCTCCGAGGCAGATGAGTGGCTTTCGTGGATTCGAGAGTGCCTCAGCAAGGCTGAGAGTACGGAGCAAAAAGAGTGTCTTGCCCGCTTGTTCAACCTCTATTTGCCCCCAGAGCCATACGACAAGATGACCCGGGAGGAGCAGACAAAGTTTGCTCTGGTGGATTACATCTTTGGCTTGTTTACAAGCGGTCAGTTGTGGGAAGAGCCTGCGCGCCTGCGGGAGATTATGGCGTACCTGGAAGGAAGGGAACCCTTTTGGGGGCACTATCTCAGGATACCGCGTCTTGCCTACGGCGTTGAAATACGGACACTGCCATGATGAGCAGCGAGCTACTGGGAGTGAAATTGCGACAGTATCGTATACGACAAAACCGCGCATCGCTGCGGGAGCGGTTATGGCACTGCCTCGGTTCAGAGGCAGCGGCGGTAAGGATACGCGCTCCCTCGGCTCGCTCCCGCATAAGCAAGGGTTCCAGTCAGACTTCGCCTTCGTTGAATGTGTACCTCGAAACCTTCGCACAACTCCGCGAACTGGTCGATTCCTTCTGGCAGGCGGTACCCTCTGACCGCTGGGTTGTTTGGGTAGGGGCGGATTACCCGGAGTTTGTGCTTCCAGACAGTCTCCTGAAGCGGTACCTCTGGCAGCTGGTGGAGGCGTTTGAGGGACAGGCAATTCGCAAACCGGGAGCGCATAGCACGCTGTATCTGGATGCAAGTGAAAATGACTTCTATGCTTCGGTCAGAGGGAAGCGTTGGGCGTCTGTTCTCTACGACGCCTACACACAAATCGCTAAAAGGGATTATGGGTGGGAGCCGTTCCGTGAACGCTTGCCCTCCAGGCACGCTTTTGTGGGACTGTTTTTTCGGGAACAGAACGCTTTTCAGATAGCCCAGCTCTTTGAGAAGGTCAGGCTTTGCTTGTCTGGCTTCTCTCTTGAACGCAACGAGATGGAGCAGGGACTGAGATTGACAGATGCACGCACAGGTCAGTTCGTGCGTATCACGCACCACGATGAGTCTGGGATATGGTGTATAGAAGCAGCTGGAGCCGATTTCACGCGCAGGCTGGAGCGGATTTATGGCTACCTGCGCGGGAAAATGATGACCAGAGTAGAGGGGTATCCCAAACTGCACGGCTATGCGTAGCGCGCCCTCAGTTGCCTCAAGGCGCAGTGGTTTGGGTTATGGCTGTGCCCTCTCAAGAGAAGATGGGTACAATACGAATACGGAGGTCTTCAGACATGCCGCGCAAGCCAGTTTTACCTTTCGAGGAGGGCGACTGGATGGCAGCGCCGTTGCCCTCAGGGGGCTACGCCGCGATCCTGATTGCACGCGCGCCCCAGAAACTGCGCCCCCCGCGCTTTCTGGCGTACTGCTTCACACCCCGCTACCCGCACATCCCCACGCTCCACGAACTCGCGCACCTGACCGCTCAAGACGCCTTCTACACAAAAATCGTGTGTATTTTCCGCCCCATAGACCAACAAAACTTAGCGAACTGGCGCAAAATCGGACGCCATCCCCACTGGAACCGCGACCACTGGCCCGTACCCCCATTTATCTTTATGGTGTCCGCGCATCCCTACTTGTTTTTGCAACACTACAGCGAAGCGGATCTGGAGACCATAATCGCCCAGGAGGAATACACGGTAGAGGAACTGCTGGGACGACGGCTCACGACAGAAGGTGCGATAGGTGTCAACTACTTCGTGTCGGAGCTGGATCGAATGATAGACGCGCCGCCTGGCGATGCCGAGTGGGTGGAAGAGTGGTACAAGCGGCGCCGTGAGGCGGAGAGGGTTATAGAGAGTATATTGAAAAAAATCGAGCAAGAGCGTGCGGCAGCGCAGTCGCTCAGTGAGGACGATCGGCACGCGCTGGAGCTGGCGTATCAGGCAGGGGTGGACCCCGACAAGCCCGCGTGGGTGGAGCATTTTCTGTATTTTCCGAAGCGGCGTCTGGCGAAGCAAGCCGCGGAGGAGTTGCAGGCGCAGGGCTACACGGTGGAGATAAGCCCTTCGGGACGGGAGTGGTTGCTACTGGCAACGCACCAGCTATTGCCGACGGAGGACGCTCTGGACGAGGCGATTGAGGCGATGGAGCGTTTTGCGGAACGCTGGGGGGCTGTGTATGATGGTTGGGGCATGCCGACGCGACAGTAGCCTTGTGGGGTGAGGTGAAACGATGAGCTCGTGCGATTGTCTGCAGCAGCTGATGGCAATCGCGGAGCCTGCCCTGTGTTCGGAGCCGCCAGAGGCGCCGCCACACCTGCTTGCGCTGGCGGGGGAGACGGGTGCAGAGGCGCTGCTTCGGCTGCTTCGGATGAAAAACGGCTTCTACGCTTTCGCGCGTGCGCTGCATGTCTTTCCAACCTGCGCCCAACAGGAAGGCTTCGACTTGATTGCATGGAACGAAACATCTCTGTGGCGAGGCGACTATGGTGCGGCTGCTGAAGGGTTCCTTTTCTTCGCCGAAAACCTGTTTGGGGATCAGTTTGCTCTGCGCGATAATCGGGTCTGGCTCTTTGATCCCGAAACGGGCGTTGCGGAACTCTTCGCGGACACTTTGGCGGGGTGGGCGTCCCGCATTTTGCAGGACCCTGAGACAGTGGGTTTTGCCACAGCGTTGGCTTGGCAGCAGGCGTACGGAGACATTCCGCCTGGAAAGCGGCTCTTTAGTAAAATCCCGTTTGTGTTGGGGGGACAGTAGACCTTTCCAACCTGTATATTGGAGACCCGATTGATGCCCTGCGATGGCGGGCGGATCTGGCGCGACAATTGCGTGGGCTGCCTCCAGGTACTCCAGTTCGCCTCGTGATAGAGGATTAGTTTGGGGCGGGGAGCAAACGCGGATTCAAGTGAGCGACTGCAGAAAGCCCTACGCGCGTTTCATTTTCGGCGGTGGGAGCCGCAAATCCGTCAGGAACTGGCGGCTTTGCTGGAGTGCCCGCCTGAGAGGATGACTTTTGCGGAGTGGGAGACAAATGCACATTACTTCTGAGGTACAATCCGTAGCGTATGGCGTATCAGCCGTTGACGCTGCAGCAGGTCGCGGCGGCGATTCGGGCGGAGCAGGCGGCGCCCGACGGCGACCCGTGGCTGTGGGTGCGGCAGTTTATGGACGATTTCTACGCGGCGACGCCTGAGGTACGCGCCCAGCTCATCGCCGAGCGCCCCGACCTCACGGGCGACCCGCGCTTCGACGCCTACCTCGCCGCGCTCGCGGAGCATTTCGCCATCCATTACCAGTTGCGCATTCCCGCGTGGGTCAACGAGCCAGAGCGGTTCCTGGAGCAGTGGTGGTTCCCGACGCAGTTCAAGAGCCTGCATGCGAGGGCGCTGGTGGAAAGCCCTGCCGCCTTCCGTCGGCGCGGGATTTTCGTGGACAAGACCGAGTTCCAGCGATGCTGAACCGTGAGCAGATTCTGCAGGCGCTGACGCGCCTGGCGGCGATACTGGAGGCGCGCGGCGTGCAGGGCGAGGTATATCTGGTAGGCGGCGCGGCGATGGCGCTTGCCTACGACGCTCGACGCGCCACCCGCGATGTCGCCGCCGTGTTCGCCCCGAAGCAGGCGGTCCACGAAGCGGCGCAGGTCGTCGCCGAAGAGCTAAACTTGCCCGACAACTGGCTGAACGACGCGGTGAAACTCTACCTGCGCGGCGAAGACCCCGAACCGCTCCAACCGCTGGATTTGCCCGGACTGCGCGTGCTGGTCGCCTCGCCGCGCTATCTGCTCGCGCTGAAACTGCTCGCCTCGCGCCGTGAAGACGAGCAGGATATTCGCACGCTGTTGAAGCTATTGCGCATCCAATCCGTAGACGAGGCGCTGGAGATTCTCCTGCGCGTCTACCCGGAACGGCAGATACAGCCCAAAACGCGCTTTATGCTGGAGGAAATCTTTGGAGACTGGCATGAGGAATCAACGGATTGAATACTTTTATCGCCCCCATCGCTCGAATCCGCGCATTCGCGAGCCGGAGCCGAGCCTCGCGCAGCTGGGGGGCACTTTCTGGGTGTTTGTGCCCAACGACTCGCGCCCGCCGCGCCCCGTCAGCTCGATTCTGCTGGACGGGCGCGATGTGGAGTCGATTCCGAAGGGCAAGGGGCTGAACTGGTACCGGCTGAGCCATGAGATGGTTCCGCCGCGCACGACCGCGCTGCTGATTCTGAACCTGCAGCGCGCGATGCTGGACGCCGCGCCCATCGAACTCGTCATCCGCTTTGGCGATGGGACTCAGGCGACGGCGACTCTGCAGCCGAAAGCCGCCCCCGCCGCACTGGCGAGCGCGTGGCTGGAGGGGCGTCGGCTGACGGTTGTCGTGCGCAACGAGGACCCTGCGCATCCGCTGCGGGCAGCGCGCGTGCGCGTGGGGGGCAGGTCGCTGCGCTTTCGCGCCCTCGCGCCCGAAGCGGAGCCGAACGGGGGGGTGAATTTCCTCACTGCGACTCTGCCGCAGGCGCCCGCGCCCCATCAGAGCCTGCCGCTGCAGGTGGATGTGCGTGTGGGCGAGGAGGCGTGGATGCTGGGCGGCGCGGTGCGCCCGCTGGCGCGCGTCTTCCCGCTGGGCACATGGCGCACAGGCGTCTGGGAGAACGACGCCGAGCGTCAGGCGTGGCGCGCGCGTGGGTTCGATACCTTCGTGTTCAGCGGGGGCGAGCGGCTCACGGAGACCGAGCGGCGCGCGTTCACCGAAATCTGCCCGCGCGAGGGGGTCTACGCGCTGCCGTTTTGCGGCTTCCCGCGCCCTGCTGTGCCCTTCATCGAGCGCAACCGCCAGAACCCGCACATCATCGCCTACATGATCAAGGACGAACCCGACTGGGCTGACCCCGCGCAGCACGAAGGCTGGCATATTCCCGCGCTGTGCGAGCGCGTGGCGAAGGTGTTCCGCGACCGCGAGGGCGCGCCGCCTGTGTATCTGAATCTGGCGCGTTCGCGGCGGTTCGGCGAGTTCGCGGAGATTCCCGACATCGCCTGCTACGACGCCTATCGGGTGGGCGCGCCGATGCCCGACCTCGCGCCCGCCGAGTGGGGCAACCTGCTGGAGCTGGCGGCAAGCTACACAGAAGACCTGCGCGCCAACTGCGAGCCGTTGCCCTTCTGGGTGTGGGCGCAGGGCACGCATATGTGGGACGAGCGCGTGTGGGTGGACGGCGCGTTGGGGCGTTCCTGCCCCACGCCCGAAGAGATTCGCGTGCAACTCTGGCTGCAGCTCAGTCGCGGGGCGAAAGGTGTGCTGTGGTTCATCGGCTTCAACGAGGATGAGTTCCGCCGCTACTATATGGAGGCGAAGGACATCCCTGCGCTGCGCAACCTGCCCGAAGCCGAGCGTGCCCCGCTGGTAGAGCAACTCGTGGGGCACGGGCGCGAGGCGTTCGAGGAGCAGGCACGGCTGAACCGTTTCCTGCAGCCCCTGCGCGATGACCTGCTGCGCATGGATTGGCGTCCGAATGGCGTGCGGGTACTCAGCGCAACAAACCCGCGCAAGCTGGATGCTTCGCTCACCGTCGGCGAGCGCATGGCGGCAATCTGGCTCACGAACTACGATTACGAGATTCATCCACAAGGCTACCGCTTCCGTGAGCAACGTGGGATTGAACTGGAGGCGCAGCTGCCCCGTTGGCTGCGCCCCAAAACCGCGACGCTGCTCACGCCCGACGGCAAGGCGCAGCCCCTGCCGCTGGAGCCTGCAGGAGCCAGCGCCGTGCGCCTGAAGGTAGACGCCCTACCGCTGCAGGTGGGGGCGTTATGGGTGCGGTAGAGCGTTGAACCCCGTTGAAGACTCGTCGACTGGCAGTTTTTGAGCCTGACTCGCGTGGTCATTCGGCAGGGTGGCATTCGTCGGCGAAGGCGCAGGAACCATCCATAGCTCCGCCCGATCCGAAAAGTAGCGTAAGTAGTAGAAATTACCCGCCGCGTCGGAAGTCGCCACAAGTTCATAAGGGAAAACGGTCTCAATCAGGGTGTACAATCCGACTGAGGCGCCGTTCGATTGGTACCGCCACAAAAAATGAGAGTGGCACACGCTTAGCTCCTCGTCTCCAAAACGACGTTTCTCCAGCACAAACCTGGACGCAAACTGCGAGCGGATTGCGTACACGACGAGAATATCGCCAGTATTGCTCAGGAAAACACTTGTCGCCGATGAAGAAAGGTTCTTCATTTCTTCGGGCAAATCCAGGCGCACAGTGCGCGTCAAGCACTCCTCGATGGACTTGGCGGCGAGCCTCAGGCGGTAGATGCGAACACGAAGCGGCGGCTGTGGCTGCAGTCCATCAACTACCAACAGCGTTTCGCCCGATAGAAACACTGACTGGTTGCGTAGGTCGAGGGGAAAGAGCTTGGAGGAGTCCTTTGTAATGACCCAGACGCCCTCGTCGGTTGCCACGTACAAAGTGTCGTCGGAATCCAGACTCATCGCTCTGGGCGGCGCATGCTTGGAGGGCGAAGAGAACAGTTCGTGAACTTGCTTGGTACGCTGCTCTGTCTCTTCGTGAAGCAGTTTGCCATCCAAACTGTACACGCGCATCGCATAGTAGGCGCGCCTTTCAGGTTTCCGCGCTTCCGAGTCGTACATCGAGGTTGAGGTCTTCAGCAACACACAGCACTGACTGTCGTTGAGCGCGTAAATCCCGAAGCGACTGTGGATTTTACTCACAACTACGCCCGTGTCCCGACTGCGCGTCTCCTGGTCGGTTGCTCCGTCGCCTATAGCGTCTGCGGCGCCTGCGCTCCCACTGCGCTGCCGCACGCCAAAGCTGTAGCCTCCCTCATCCATAAAGAAAACCCAGCGTCCATTCGGGCTAACGCCAATCGAGCTGTGGGGAGAGCTTATCTCCGAGTCGGGGCTCAATGTTTCGTCAGACAGCGTCAGGACTTTTTGAGCAGGCGGGAAGACCGTCGCCTTCTGCAACTGCTCCTGCGAAACGGGCGGCTTCTCTTGCAAAGCAGCCAATAAGAGCCAGGCAGTAATCAGAAGCAGTTTCATTATCTCCTCCTGCGAATGTAGAAGGTGGATTGGATATGCTCGTCACCATCTAATAATATTCTTACTGCATCAGCATCGGGATTGCCACTTAGAGTGCATCGAAGCAACCTTACACGATGCGCGGGCGCACCCGCAGCATCGAGAACGGTCGCCCTTACTGTGCTACCTTCTATTTGATGCACTTTGTAAACGATCATAACGTGGTTCGCAGAAGCAAGTATGTCTCCTAAGCGGATGTCTCTCAGAGCAACAGCATCAAAAAGAGGACTAGTGATAAACGACGAGGCTCGCATATCTGGCGTGTAATAGCCTGCCAAGTTGTACGCAGAAACTACTAACCCACTACAATCAATTCCGTAGTTCTCTAACCCCCGATGGGTAGCCCCACAAGAGTTAAGAGAATATCTCGCCTCGACAGAGCTATCAAACTTGTTGTCCGCTCTTGCGCCAAAGCCTTGCCCTCCGTACTCGTAAGGTATGTTTAGGAAGGCAGATGCCCAGTCAACAAAAGCATTACCCGTTCTTGCACGCACAGAAATACGGACAGCTAACTCATCAGGTTCATCGCAGTTCTGACTCCAGCGCGACTCGTCTGTGGAATCATCGTCCTGACTGGGAGGACGATAGCCGCCGGGAGTAGGAGCACTGCTGAAATATACACGCCTGAGTGGATCTCCTGGATTATACGAATTGTCTACTCGTGCATGGATGCGAACCGTTCCTGGGACACACAATTCAGGGCAAAAAAGTATTTCGTCGAATTCGTAATCGTTATCGGGGTTGGAAAAAGTGTCGAAATGTCCCGCGCGCAGCGTGAATGCATATTGATTAAGAGCCTCAACACGAAACCACGGATACCAGAAATATCGCTTCCAACCGACGACCTTAGGACGTCCACCAACATTCGCTCTACAAGGAGTGCTACAGAATAGTGTTAGTTCTGTCTCGATATCAACTGAATGATGCCCAGAGTACCATGTAATAGAAAGAGGTCTCGATCTGCGATTGTCGAGGAGGGCGATGTATCTGGGGTACCAAATTTTCTCGTATTCGCTGATTGATGGACTCAACTCATAGTACTCTCCTGCCCCTCCGGAAGCAGGTATGCTTCCATTTTCAAACCAGCGACTACGCAACACTTCGCTAATTGAACAGTCCTTTGTGTACCAGAGACTGCCATATCGCAAGAAGAGTCGTAATTCCACTCGTTCCCCTACGTATGGATAGGACGCGCCTAACTCTTCTGGGCGATCAAGATTGCGATAAACGACTTTGACCTCATCGGGTTCTTCATCGCCGTTGAGCAGCCCTAAGCTGATATCAATAACTGCCGCCCCCGAAAGACATTGCCCGTCTTCATATTTCACAGCAGCAAATCTGCCTGAAGGCGACATAGCGAAGGTATCCACGCATTTCGAGGGCGCAGGCAAAGGATTCCATAAATCGTGCCAGTCTAAGTAGTACCAATATCCCGTGTAACCCTGTGTGGAAGGCTGATACCGCCGATGCCCCAGTAGCAGCAACGACTCATCAGCTGATACACCTGAGACTTTACTCACTTGCACCGGGTCGACTTCCGAATGGTGACCGTTAGCAAAGAAATGCCAATAGTCGGCATTGTTATCGCCTGTTCCCCAGCTATACCAAGTAAAAGCGCGTCCCGATCGACCGCCATATGGGTGCAAAACACCTGCAACTACGCGGCAGTTGTTAGCGTTACACATGTCATCGTCCGTCCAGTCGTAATTACCCCAGTAGTAACCCGCCATGCAGGTGGCTCGCCCGCGTATGGGCTGTTCCTCAAAGAACGGTTTGAACTCCGCCAAGTAGGCGTAGCCGCCGTAGTCAGGAAACCCTACAACCAGACGCTCCGCCTTCATCACGTATTCTCCCCGATCCAGCTGGAAGACATACCCAGAGGAAGTGATATAGCACCCTCCTCGCAATACCTCCATCGAGCCGACTACCATACTTCCGTCAGGGCTAATGTCCATTACGTGGAAACGTTCATTCCCACGAACATTCTGGTCTCCTCCACCCGACCACGGCGGTATCCAACCAGGACCGAATAGGTCGCGCCCACGCAAGATGAAAGCAGAGACTGTCCCCTGTTCGTCAATCCACATAAACTCCAGCGTGTCGTCGATATCATCAGTGGGGTCAGGCTCAGCAATTTCATTTTGCCCTTGTAGTGGACTCCAAGTGCAGCGTTGCACACGAACAGGAATCCGTTCAGGTAGAGACATCCCACATCGGAGATTCAGCGATGACGAACCGCCGAACGGATCAGGAACTACAAACGCTGAGTCGTTTGAAGGCTGCACTGCAAGATGGTATCCCTTGTACCCTACCGCACGCCCTGATAGCGCAAGACCAGTCGTGGTTTGTCCTAGCGCACGCCGCTGTTTCAGGATGCGGTAGCCCAAGCCTCCTCGAAACACAAACGCCGCTGAGGGACGCCCTTGATAAGTGATACGCCCTGCGATTGCTGTGCCGTCTACACTGAAATCCAACGCTTCCACGCCTGTCACCAAGTTTGCCTCGTTGTCGTTCACAGGAGGGTCAAAAATAGTTATTCGTTCGTCGGCGCGGTTCCAGCGGAAAATGCGCTTTCGAACTCGGACATTCGTGTCGTTGCCCGTATAGACCAATGTGCCCGCTGCCACTCCTTCGTCTGTCACGCCCGCAATACTCTCCACTTTCCAGTCGCGCCACTCGTCAGTATCAGGAACCGTTATCAGTGTACAGTTTGGCGCTTGTGCAAAAGCCGCCAAAACGCTCATCGTGGTTGCGCACGCACTCAGACGCAGGGCGGTTGAGAGTTTACCCCCCCCCCGCGTATTCAGAGCCCTTCGAACCATCATCAGCCATCGCCCTGTTCCACTCATCCATCGTTTCATGGTTCATCCCTCCAGTTGGCGTTGTGCCGTTAATACATCCGACAGAGGCAGGGCAAAAGGTTGCATCGGAGTCGCGCAATTCGGCGGCTTTTTGACGAATCAGGTGAACATAGCGCTTGACTGCGCCGAGCGAGACGCCCAACTGCGCGGCGATTTCGTGTAGTTCGTAGCCTTCACAAAGAAGCTTCAGCACGGCTTGCTGGCGTGGAGACAGGCGCGTCGCAAGGCGCGTCAGCAAAAGTGTGCAGTGTAGCCGTTCGTACAGGGTCTGCTCCGTTTCACGAGTATCAGGCAGGTCGACGGCAAGTTCCTCGTAGCTGCATGCGGCGTGTTGACGGCGACAACTTTCGGCGTGTTTGTCTCGCAGTAGGCGTAGGGCGTGGCGTTGCGCCTCGGCGCAGTCCGGCCACTCCCACGGCATTTGCCTTTGATGCTTGACAAAGAACGCAATCAACGTTTCCTGCACCAGATCGTGGGCGTCGTCATCGCAGCGACACCGTCGGCGCGCGTAGCTCAAAAGCCACTGACGCCAGTTATGTTCTGAGGGCATCGCGAACCTCCGTTTTCATGGTACTTCGGAGGTTCGCCGATTCCTGCTACTTCGAGCGCAGTGCGTCTGTTATTCCACCCAGTCCGCGATGTAGATATTCGTTTCGCCGCGGGCTTTGGCGGTGCGGTTGGACGCCCACACGAGTTTTTTGCCGTCGCGCGAGAACATCGGGAAGCCGTCGAAATCGCCTGTGTAGGTGATTTGCTCCACGCCCGTGCCGTCGCGATTGATGAGGAACAGGTCAAACTCGCGTCCGCGCGGGTCGTGGTGATTGCTGGAGAAGATGATTTTACGGTTGCTGGGGTGCATAAACGGTGCGAAGTTTGCCTGCCCAAGGTTGCTGATTTTCTGTTTGCGCCTGCCGTCGGCGGTCATCACCCACAGTTCTAACTTGCTGGGGCGCACCAGCCGCTTGCGCAGCAGGTCCTGGAACTCTTTGATCTCTTCGTCGGTTTTGGGATGATACGCTCGGTAGACGATGAACCTGCCGTCCCACGAGTAGAACGGTCCGCCGTTATAGCCGATTTCGGTGGTCAGGCGTTTGATTCGTTTGGTGCGCAGGTCAAGCTCTGCAAGGTCGATGTTGCCCCAGCGCGTGGTGGTAAACAGCACGCGATTGCCGCTGGGGTGGAACGAGGCTTCGGCGTTATAGTCGTCGCCGTCGGTGAGGGCGACGCGCTCGCTACCGTCGGCGTTCGCCAGAAACAGGCGATAGGGGAACAGCCCCCACACATACCCCTGCGAGCGGTCGGGCGGGGGCGGCGGCTCCGCGCTGTACCAGTCCGTCGAGCTGTAGAGAATCTTTTTGCCGTCGGGCGACCAGAACCCGCAGGTGCAACGCCCCTTGCCCGTCGAGACGAGGCGCACATCGGAGCCGTCGATGTTCATGGTGAACATCTGGTCTGCCGTGAAGGGCGGGCGCGTGCTTTGAAAAATGAGCTTTTTGCCATCGAAGGAGAAGTACGCCTCCGCGTTCTCGCCGCCGAAGGTGAGCTGGCGCACATTGCGCAGGTGGGTCTCACGCGGGTCGTGCAACACAGGCTCCTGAGTCGGTTGCCCCAGCGATAGATGAATGCCACACATAGCGGGTTAAGTATAGCCGACGCGCGTGCGCGGAGATTGCCTCGCACGCGACATCGATTTGCCTGTGAGCGACAGGGGCGATTGTCAGGGGTTCACCCAGCCCCACGCCTTCAGAACTTCCCACACGGGCGGCTGCCGCCAGAGCCATTCCACGCGCAGCCAGAACCCGTCCAGCACGCGGCTGGTGTAGACGCCTGAATCGCCTGCGAAGGCAATCTGATACGCGCCGTCTGCGCCCAGTTGCGCGAACTCCGCATGGGTGCGCTCCGGGTCTATCACCCAGTATTCGGGCACGCCCGCCGCCGCGTACACCTGAAACTTCTCGCCCCGATCGATGCGTCGACTCTCCTTGCTCACAATCTCCACCACCAGATCGGGCGCGCCGTCGCAGTAAGTGCGCTGGAGCCGCTCGATATGTTCGGGCAGAATTACCAGCAGGTCTGGCTCGCGTACCTGCTGCTCGCCGCTGGGCAGGGTCAGCTTCACCGCAAACGGCGGGTGGTACACGACGCTGCCCGGCGCGTGGCGTTCGACCCAGAGCTTGACCACCGTCATCAAAAAGCTATTGCAGTCCTGGTGTATGCGTGAGACGGGCATTTGGAACCTCACCTGGTTGCCGACCAGCTCCGCGTGGACATCTTCATCCTCCCAGCGGAGGAACTCGTCCACGCTCATCGTTATTGGCGTCAGGGTTTGCGAAGGGGTCTTCATGCCATCACCCGCGTAGAGGATACCTGATGGTTTGCACGGCGCGTGGGGGGATACCGCTCAGCGTAATTTCGTAATCCGCGTGCGCCTGCGGTAAGAGCCAAGCGCCCTGTAGCCCTCACCCCCAGCCCCTCTCCCGCGCGGCGGGAGAGGGGAGCGGCGCTTCTATTGTACTCTTAGCGCAAAGGCACTTAGCCCGTGCCCATCAGGGCGGTCTGCCACAGTCCGTAGCCGACGCCGTAGCGGGCGCGCGCGCCGTACAGCACCCGATCGCGCATGAACACCTGCTCGCTGTCGGGCTTATCGAGCGCGGCGAACTCCAGCGACACATCGCGCCGCTCCTGCAGCACGACCGCGCGCATCGCCCGCGAGGTGTCCAGCAGGAACCATTTGTTCTCGTGCGCGCCCGTGATGTAGTGCGACACAATGAGGCGCAACTTGCCCTGCATCACATTCCGATAGGGCGTGTAGTTGCCCGTTGTGTTCGCCTGCACCACAATCGGCGATTCGAGCAGCTCCATCGCCAGCCACTGCAGTTTCGGTCCGACCAGCAGCGTATCGGGCATAATGCCCATTGGTCGCCCGCGGTCGTCTTTGAACTGCATCATCTGCGCCATCGCCGCCTGCAGGTTGGCGGTAGAAAGCGCGCCGCTATACAGGTTGCTCTGCAGCCCGCTGTCGCCCTCCTGATGGTCGGTATCGAACAGCAGCTGCCCGTCGTAGCAGCGCCCGTCCACCGCGCCGCGCAGCAGGGCGTCGATCACCAGCTGCTCCTTATGGCGCACGGCTTCCCGCGCGAGGTCGCGCACGCGCATGCGGATCATCTCGTACTGTTCGTCTTCGAGGGCGCGTCGCTCGACGGCGATGGATGCTTCCCACACCTGATCGCTGATGGCGTATTCGTACACGCCCAGCCCGGCAGGTTGTCGCTCGTCGACGAATTCGCGCATCTGGGGCGCGCTCCCCAGCCAGCCGTACTTCTGCACGGGCAGGTTCGTGCGCACAATCGTGGCTATCTGCGGCGTGATGCTCGCCTCGTCCAGCTGGCGGTAGGCGCGGAAGAACTCGGTTCGCAGTCCCGCCTCCACCAGCGACAGCAAATCACTGCGTACCAGCGGCATCTCGGCTCACCTCCTAAACGGTATGGTTGTCGATTCGGATTCGCACGCGGTTGCCGTCCAGCAGCTCGACCACCGTGCCCACGAGGATGTTGTTGGTACTGGTTTTGGCGACCTCGTTGTCGCTGATGGCGCGCACGGTCGTCCCGATGTCCGCCTGGGTGTAGCTGCCTGCGCGGTTGTAGACGAAGGCGCCTCGCTTGACCACGCGGCAGCGTTTCGCGCCGTTCGCGCCGCCGGTGTTGTCCACGCTTTCGAAGGCGACGCCCACAAAGCGCAGGTTCGCCGTATCGCTCGCGGGGATGAGGTAGCCCGTGCTGTCGACGCACACCAGCGCGCCTTTCCAGATTTTCGCGTTCGCCTTCACGGGGTAGGCGACAATCAGCCCTTCGCGCTCATGCGTTTCATAGGGTTGGCTCAGTGCGGGCATCTCAACGCGCCTCCTTCATAGTGTGCAGAATCTCGGCGGGGTTCAGGTCGGGGAACGCCTGCTGCAGGAACGAGAGCGCGTCTGCGCTGAACGCGGGCGGCTCGCTCTCAGGCGTCGGGGCAAGCTCGGTCAGCAGGTTCTGCGGCGGCAGGCTATCGACAAATCGGCGGAACAGCTCGGCGACGGAGGTTGTCTCGCCGCTGAACTGCACGGGCGCGTCGCCCTGCATCAGAATCGCCTCCGCCAGCGGCGCAAGGGCAGGGGGCAGTTGCCCGCGCAGGCTCCACTGCTGAATCTGTTCGCGGGCGTCGCGGCGCTTCAGCTCGGCTTCCAGCTCGCGCACACGCGCCTGCAGATACGACTCGGGCTCAGGCGTATCCAGTTGCGTCGTGTCCAATCGAATCACCTCCTGTTGGGTTGGCGCACGGTGGAACAGTTGCGCGTCGGGAATTCGGGGGCTGGCGGTCAGCGACACTTCGAGCAGGCGGCGCAGGTCGCGGCTCAGCCCGACGCTCAGCCCGCGCAGGCGCAGGCGGCGCAGCAGCGCGTCCGCTTCGGGGAACAGCGCCAGCCTGCCGAACAGCTCGCGCCCACGCCGCCACACACGCGCCACCCACCCCAGCAGCAACGGCGAGGGGCGATGCTCCACCAGTATCGGCGCCGGGGCGCGAAAGGCGCGTACAATCGCCTCCAGATGCGCCTCCGTGACGGCGACGCCCTTGTCGGGATAGACCCCCGTCTCCAGCAGTTTCGCATCGCGGTAAATCCACTCCGTGCGCGACATTCCGCATACAAAGGGCAGTATTGCGGCATGGGGTCAACCTGATAGCGGGGTGTTTGCGAACAATCGATAACCCCCTTCTTTGCGGCGGGTCCTATTTCGTGAAGCGGCAATTTATGGAGTGCTGAAGCGCAGCTTCAGCCGCGCGGAAGCTCCGCTTCCGCACTCCAAACCAACATGCCTCTACCAGTGTGCGCGAGTCATTTACGCAGTCTGACCCGCCGGTTGATATGGGATTGCCTCGCCCCACACATCATACACATCGGCGTTGGTGATTCGCGCTTCGACGAACGCGCCGGGCGACGCCGTGCAGCCGCGCACATAGACCAGCCCATCCACATCGGGCGCGTCGCGATGCGAGCGCCCAATCGCGTACCTGCCGTCCGCGCTGTAGCCCTCAATCAGCACGCGCATCGTCCTGCCCACCCACAGGCGGTTGCGCGCCAGCGAAATCGGTTGCTGAAAGCGCATCAGGCGGTCGAATCGCTCGCGCTTGAGTCGGAAGGGCACCTGGTCGGGCATCTCGGCGGCGGGCGTGCCCTTCTCGCGCGAATACATAAACGCGCCCACCCGATCCAGCTGCGCCGCCTGCAGGAAGTCCAGCAGCCGCTGGAACGCCGCCTCGTCCTCGCCGGGGAAGCCCACGATAAAGGTCGTGCGGATAGCGATGTCGGGCATCGCCTCGCGCAGGCGGCGCACCATCTGCAGGTAGCGCGCATCGTCGCCCGGACGGCGCATCGCCTTCAGCACCCTGCCGTCCGCATGCTGCAACGGCACATCGAGGTAGGGAACCACCTTCGGCAGCGACGCCATCGCCTCAATCAGCGCGTCCGTGATTCGCGACGGGTAGGCGTAGTGAATGCGTATCCACTCGATGCCCTCCACCGCGTTCAGCTCGCGCAGGAGGGTGGGCAGCATGAACCGCTTGTAGAGGTCGTAGCCGTACTGGGTGGTGTCCTGCGCGATGAGGTTAATCTCCTTCGCGCCGTTGTGCGCCAGCCAGCGCGCCTCCTCCAGAACCCGCTCCAGCGGCTTGCTCACATGCGCGCCGCGAAAGGAGGGGATGGTGCAGAAAGTGCATTTATGGTCGCACCCCTCGGAGACCTTCAGGTAGGCGGTCCATGGGGCGCGGCTGCGCAGGCGCGTGGGCACATCCGCCCAGCGGTGGTGCGGAGGCTGAATGTCGGCAATCGGCTGGCGTGTAGCGCGGGCGGAATCGACAATCTCCGCAAAGCGCGCCATCTGCCCGACGCCCACCCATGCGTCCACTTCGGGGAACTGCTCCTGCAGCGACTCGCCCAGCCGCTGCACCATACAGCCCGCGACAATCACGCGCTGGGTTTTGCCCTGCCGTTTGAGGCGCAGCGCGTCGCGGATTGTTGCCATGCCCTCGCGCTGCGCCGATTCGAGGAACCCGCAGGTGTTAATCACCACCACATCGGGCGCGTCGGTCTGCGCGTCGAGCCGATAGCCCGCGCGTTGCAGCACGCCCGCAATCTCTTCGGAGTCCACCTCGTTTTTGGCGCAGCCCAGCGTAATCAGGCGCACTGACGGCATGTTCGACATCGCGCTCAAGTGTACCCGACGCGCGGCGCCGCCCTACCGAAAGCCCTGCACCAGCGCCTGCGCCAGCACATTCCAGCCGTTCGCCAGCGTGAACACCAGCAACTTCGCAGGCATCGAGACCACCACGGGCGGGAGCATCATCATCCCCATCGAGAGCAGGATGCTCGCCACGATGAGGTCAATCACCAGAAACGGGATGTAGATGTAAAAGCCGATGATGAACGCCGTTTTGAGTTCGCTGAGCATGAAGGCGGGGATGAGAACGGTCATCGGCAGTTCGTCGGCGGTGCGGGGCGGCGGCTGCTTGCTCAGGCGAATGAACAGGTTCAGGTCTTCGGTGTAGGTCTGGCGTAACATGAAGGCGCGGATGGGTTTCTCGGCGCGTTCGAGGGCTTGCGGGAAGGTGATTTGCTGCTGCATATAGGGCTGCAGCGCGGTGCGGTTAATCTCGTCGAGCGTGGGCGCCATCACATAGAAGGTCAGAAACAGGCTCAGCCCGATAATCACGGGCGTCGGGGGGATGTTCGGCGTGCCGAGCGCGCTCTTGAGGAATGACAGCACAATCACGATGCGCGTGAAGGCGGTCATCATCAGCAAAATGGAGGGCGCGACCGACAGCAGGGTCAAAATCGCCAGAATCTGCAGCGAGGTAGAGACCTCCTGCGGGTTGCGCGCCGTGCCCACCTCCACGCTCACGCGGGGCAGGGGAATCGTCTCCTGCGCAACAGCTGGCAGGAGCAGGGTGAAAGTGAAGAGGAGAAGCGTTAGCAAAAAGCGGATGGGCGTTAAGTGTCTTTGCGTTAGAGTGGTAGCATGTGTGCAAATCGCCGTTTTTATGGAGTGCGGAAGCGGAGCTTCCGCACTCCAAATCACACGCCTGAGCGCGCACGCGGACAAAGCGACTGCCGAAAACGCACGGCAACAATACTCAGAGCGATTCATCCCCTCCCTCCGAGCAGGCTCTGCAGGTGGGCGCGGGTCTGCCGCAGGCGCGATTGGACATGCGCGGCGGCTTCCTGCTGCAGGTCGGGCGGCGGAGCGACGGGGCGCGCCTGACGCAACACCTGCTCGAACGCGCTTTCTAAGGGCGCGGTCGCCTCCGCTTTCGGGAGCGTGTCGGTCAGGTCGGCAAGCAGATGCATCCCCTGCGGCGTTGCGCCCACCAGCAACAGCTTGTCGCGCGCCTTGACGAGCATGAGGCTCCCGCCGACTGCGCTGCGCGTCTCGAGAATGCGTATCTGCCCGTCCACAGGCGAGCCGTCGCCCGTTTTGCCCGCCCAGCGCAGCAGGCGCGGCAGCCCCCAGCGCAAGCCGACCGCCACAATCAGCAGCGCGACGCCCAGTTGCGCCCACCCACTGGATGAATTGTCAGGCGCGGCGATGCGCTGGATGGGCGCGCCAGAGCGTGTGCCGAACGCCCCAGGCGCCAGCCCGTCGGGCGACTCCTGCGCCCACGCCCCGAAAATTACGGCGCTTAAAAGGTATGTTGCCATCAGGCGTCTCATGGCTATGCTCCCAATCGCTGGATGCGTTCGACAGGCGAAAGGATTTCGGTGATGCGCACGGCGAAGTTGTCCTCCACCACGACCACCTCGCCCCGTGCGATGAGCCTGCCGTTCACCAGCACCTCCACAGGCTCACCCGCCGCTTTCTGCAGTTCCACAATCGAACCCGTGCCGACCTCCAGCAGTTCCCGAATCAGCATGGTCACGCGCCCCAGCTCGACCGACACCTCCAGCGGAATGTCCATCAGCAGGTCAAGGTTGCGTTCGGGCGTATCGTCGGCGTCCGCAAAGGGGTTGAACCCAACAGTTGCAGGCGCGGCAGTGGGTGCGGGTGCGGAAGGCGCTGCCTCTGAATTGAGGAGCAACGACTGGAACGGGTCCGACTCGGCGGGCGGCATTCCCAGCAGGGCGCGCGCCAGATTTTCCGTCAGCAGCCAGGTAAGCGTGAAGGGCGCGCGTTCAGGAATCTGTATTGTGAAGCGTGTGGCGATGACCTCGTCGACCGTCAGGAAGTTGGAGGGGAACACAATTGGCTCGTAGCTGGCGATGATCTGATCGGGTGTGAAGGTCTTGCTGGTGAGGTTGCCGAACGCAATCGCCAGCCCCTGCATCAGGTGCTGTCCGAAGGCTTGTACGGCGCTAAGGGCGGCGTCGTCGATAGCGTCGGGCGCACTACCCAGCGTCGCTTCCAGCAGCGCGCGTTCGTTTGCAGCGCGCTCGCTGGGCTGCTCGCCCACGATAAACAGGCAGGGCGCGTCGCTCTGCTCGGCAAACTGCGCCTGAAGATGCAGTACCGTATCTGTGGTCAGCCCCGTCAGGTCGCTAATCGGTACCGCGCTCGACTGGGGCGTCGGGATTTCGACCAGCGTGTTGTTCTGCTCGGACAGGTACATGGCGACGCTTTGCCACACCTGCGCCTGCTTCACCACGAATTGCGTCAACAGTTCCGCCGAAACTTCGCTCACGGTTCAATCCTCCGAAACGACATCCGTAATTGCGACCACCAGCCGTCGGTTGCGCACGGCGGGCTTGCCGCGAAACTTCACGCGATTTTCTGCCAGCAGGTCAATCTTGCCGTTCACAGGCGTGTCCAGCATCAGGGTATCGCCGACTTTGAGCTGGAGCAGCTCGCTGAGGCGCATGCGCGTCTTGCCCAGCCGCGCGTGGCAGGTGACTGCGGTGCGGTGGAGGTGCTGAGTCAGCATGCGGCGCAGCATGGGGGTGGTGCGTTTGCCAGCGCTGGAGACCCAGTTCTGTGAGCTGAGGCGCGGCGTGATGGGCTTGATGACCATGTGCGGCACGCACAGGCTCATCGCGTCGCGCCGATCGCCGAAGCGCGCCTCCATCAGCACGGTAATCACAATGTCGCTGGGCGGGGCAATCTGCACGAACTGTGCGCTGGTTTCCAGCGTCTCGATCTTCGGGTCTACCTGCAGAATGCTCTCCCACGCGCTGCGGTACGCCATCAGCATACGCTCGGCGAGCGCCAGCACCAGCGGCTTTTCAATCTCCGTAAACGCAGTGCGCTCAACAGGCTTGCCGACCCCGCCCAACAGGCGATCGAGCATGGTGAACACGAGCGCGAACTCCATCTCCAGCACCGCCTCGCCTGAGAGGGGCGGCGCGCTGAACACGATGAAGGCGGACTGCTTGAGCGAGCGCAGGTAGTCCTCGTAAGGAATCTGCTCCAGCGAGATGAGTTCGATGTGGATGGGCGTGCGCAGATAGGTGGCGAGGTTCGTCGAGCAGAGCCGCGCGAAGGTTTCGAACACCATCTGCAGGGTGCGCAGCTGGTCGCGCGAGAACTTGTCGGGGCGGCGAAAATCGTAGACCTCGTAGGAGATAGGTTTGCGACTGACGGATGTACCGCCGCCGACGGGCGCGGCGACAGGCGCAGCGAAGTCGCCAACGGAACCCTCCTCTGCCGAGAGCGACGCCAGCAACGCCTCAATCTCCGCCTGTGATAGAATCTCGCTCACACTGGTTGCCTCCCGTGGGACACTCGCGCGAATTATCGGCATTCGCCAGCCTTTTTTGCAGGTGCGCCTGTTATGGAATAACCTCTGCGGTATGCGTCGCTGCAAGCGTCTGGGGATAGGGATTGTGTGCCTTGTGGGCGTCACCAGCGTCGTTTGGGCGCAACAGCTCCACTGGCTGGGCGCGCTCGGCGGCGAGTGGAGCGAGGTGAACGCCGTCTCTGCCAACGGTATGACGGTTGTGGGCGAGACGACGCTGAGCAACGGCGAGAGCCGCGCCTTTCGCTGGACGCCGACGGGAGGCATGCAAAATCTGGGCACACTCGGCGGACGCTGGAGCGCGGCGACCGCTGTGTCGGCGGATGGAAGCGTGATTGCTGGCTCTTCGGAAAACGCAAATGGGGCGTATATGGCGTTCCGCTGGACGGCGTCAGGAGGGATGCGCTCCATCGGTTCGCTGGGCGGCGTGTGGAGCGAAGTGAACGCCATCTCCGCCGATGGGCAGGTGATTGTTGGGGTGTCGGAAGACGCCGAGGGCAACCTGCGGGCGTTCCGCTGGACGCAGGCGGGCATGCAGAATCTGGGGATACTGAGTGGGGGAACCTACAGCGAAGCGAAGTATGTTTCTCACGATGGCAGTGTGGTCGTGGGCGACGCGGATCTCAGCGACGGGAGCCTGCGGGCGTTCCGCTGGACGGCTTCGGGCGGGATACAAAATCTCGGCACGCTGGGGGGCAACTGGAGCAGCGTCACGGGCATCTCCGCCGATGGGCAGGTGATTGTGGGGGTGTCGGAAGATGCGGAGGGCAACCTGCGGGCGTTCCGCTGGACGGCTTCCAGCGGAATGCAGGACCTGGGCGCGCTGGGCGGCGGCTACAGTAGCGCGGCGGGCGTCTCGATGGACGGGAGCGTCATCTACGGCAACGCCGCCGACGCCAGCGGCAATATGCTGGCGGTGCGCTGGGTCAGCGGCGGGACACAAAGCCTCGGCTCGCTGGGCGGCGGGTGGAGCATCCTCCACTGGGGCATCCGCGGCGGCCGCATGCTCGTGGGCAGCTCCGAAAACACTCAGGGGCAGCTGCGCGCGGTGCTGTGGACGGAACAGCGCGGGATGGTTGATTTGAGCCAGCGCTACAGCGCGTTGCTGAGTTCAGGCTCCTTCCTGGAAGATGCGCAGTTTGTGTCGGAGACGCGGCGATTCGTGGTGGGGCGCGGCTACAACGCGGCGCGCGGTCGCTACGAGCCGTTCGTGCTGGACATGGGCGGGGAATGGTTGGGTACGCTCCGCTGGCTGGGCACGCTGGGTGGGCGCGCGAGCATGGCGACGGGCGTCTCGGACAACGGCGTGGTGGTCGGTTCCAGCCAGGACGCGGCGGGACGCTGGCGCGCCTTCCGCTGGACGCAGGCAGGCGGCATGCAGGCGCTGGGCGTGCTGGGTACGCTCACGGGCAGCTACGCCACAGGCGTCTCGAACGACGGCAACCGCGTCAGCGGGTACTGTACGGACAGCACGGGACGCGCCTTCGCGTTCCTGTGGCAGAACGGGCAGATGCAGACGCTCCCGACGCTCATCGGCGGCGGCAACAGCATGGCGACCGCCGTTAGCGGGAACGCCATCGTGGGCACGACCCGCAACAGCAGCGGACGCTGGCAAGCCGTCGTCTGGAACGCGCTGAACATGGCTGCCCCGCTGGGCACGCTGGGCGGGCGCGATTGCTACGCGACCGCGCTCTCGGCAGACGGTAGCACAGCGGTCGGCTACGGCGCGGACACCAAAGGCGACCTGCGCGCCTTTCGCTGGACACAAGCGGGCGGGATGCAGGCGCTGGGCACGCTGGGCGGGTACGAGAGCATCGCCTACGGCGTCTCGGCAGACGGCAGATTCATCGTGGGCGTGAGCCGAAACGCTTCCGGACGCTGGCAGGGTTTTCGCTGGAGCGCGTCGGAGGGCATGCGCGCGCTGGGACTGATGACCGCGCGGTCGGTCTCGGCGGACGGCTCGATCGTCGTCGGCGCGGGAAACGGCGCGGCAGCATTCTGGGATAGCCTCAGCGGGCTACGCGCACTGGGTCAGGAGTATGCGCCTCTGTTGAGCGCGGGCAGCACGCTGATGGACGCCTACGCGGTCTCGCCCAACGGACGCTATATCGTCGGCTTCGGCTACAACGCACAGACGCGCCGACGCGAAGCGTTTCTGCTGGATACTGCGCCGTAGCAGGAACTTTCGGCGCGCACGGGAATCCAAAGATTCCATGCGAGCCGTATGCACAATTGCGCTGTTGGGGCTGCTGCTTGGGCGCGGACTGGCGCAGGGGGAAACAAAACCGCCCGCTGACCAGAAGCCTGCCGCGCCCCGCGAGACGACGCTCAGTTTCACAGGGGAAGGGGAGCGCTGGTGGTGGACAGAGAACGCGAAGGGCGAACCGCTCAGCCCCCCGCAAAAAACCAGCGACGCCTCAACCGTCGTGAAGCTGCCTGAAGGCGCCGCCGCGCTCTGGGTGTACGACGCGAAAACGGGCAACCTCGTGCAGCTAACGGCGGCAGACCTCAAAGAGGAGACCGAAATCACGGGCGAGCGCTGGAGCCATGTTGCGCGGGTGCAGGTGAACCTGCTGGCGCAGGGCAAGCCGGTCGCCAGCGCCGTGGTGCAGATCACTGACGCCAAAGGCAAGACCCACACGCGTGTGCTGGAGCCGTCGGCGGAGGGGATTCTTGTGTTCGAGCGCGTGCCGCTGGGCAAAGTGTCTATTACGGCGCGCTACGGCGACGACCAGAAAGCCACGCAGGAGACCACCCTCAAAGCCGAGCGTGAAGCGCGCGTCCCCATCATTGAGCTGGCGCTGAGCGGCGCAGTCGCCACGCTGGAGATCGCCCCGAAAACCGCAGAAGCGCAGGGCGACGCCGAAACGCCTGCAGCCAGTCGGATTGGCGCGATTGTGATGTTCATAATCGCGCTGGCGCTGGCGGTGGGGGTGATTCTGTTTTTGATACGCCTGGCGACGCAGAAACCGCAACAGCTCGGCGAGGCGATGAGCAAGCTGGGGGTGGAGCTGCCGCAAGCCACGCCGACGGGGCAGGGGAGCGCCGCGTCTACCACACCGAGCGCGCCGCCGCAGCCTGACCTGCCGCCGCTGGAAAGCGCGGGCGTAGATCCCACCGCAGGCGCAGGCGTCGCCGCCGCCAGCACCGTCGCGGCGGGACCTGCTGCGCGCCTCGTCGCCACGCAGGGACCCTACGCGGGGCAGGCATTCGAACTCACAGGCGACCTGATGACCATCGGGCGCGAAGCGAGCCACGCGATTGCGCTGGTGAACGATATGGGCGTCAGCCGCACGCACGCGCAGATTGTGCGTCAGGGCGACCAGACGCTGATTGAAGACCTCGGCAGCACGAACGGCACTTATGTGAACGGCGTACGGGTCAGCGCGCCGACGCCTCTCAAAGCGGGCGACACGCTCCAGCTCGGCGCGAGCCTGTTCCGAGTAGAGTAGCGATGGTCTCGAAGCTGATTTACCTGATGCTGTTCGGCGCGGTGGGCGGCGTGCTCGCGTGGTTCGTGAACGAGCCGTTCATCAGCGACGACATCAGGCGTACCGTCGACTGGGGATCCATCGCGTTGTTCGGCTCGATTTCAGGGTTATTTGTCGGCGCGATGATTGGTCTGGCGACGGGGCTGTCGCTGGGCACAGGCAAGCATATCCTGCGCGGGGTCGCGCTGGGCGCGGGGGTGGGTGTTCTCGGCGGCTGGGTGGGGCTGACCATCGGGCAGATACTCTTCAGCGTGCTGAGCGCGACGGTTCCGTTCCTGGGGCTGATTGTGGGGCGCATTCTGGGCTGGAGCGCGTTCGGGGCGATGATGGGGCTGTCGGAGGGGATTGTGGCGCGTTCGCCCAAGCGCATGCGCAACGGGTTAATCGGCGGCGCGATTGGCGGCGCACTGGGCGGCGCACTGTTCGACTTTCTGGCGCTCACGCTTGGCTCGGTGTTCGGCTTCGCGCTGCGTGCGGAGGGCGAGTCAGGCGCGCCCTCGCGCGCCGTCGCGCTGACGCTGGTCGGCGCAGGGATTGGACTATTCATCGGGCTGCTGGAATGGATGACGCGCGCGGCGTGGGTGCGCGTGCTGTATGGGCGCAACGAAGGCAAAGACTACCCGATTGACCGCGACGGGGCGTACCTGGGACGCGACGAGCTGGCGGATGTACCCCTGCGCGGCGACCCGCAGGTCGCGCCCCGACACGCCGAGATTCGACAGCAGGGTGGGGGCTATGTGCTGATCCCGCTCGCGCCGATGGCGGTCAACGGGCAGCCGATTAGCGCGCCGATCGAGCTGAACGACGGCGACCTGCTGCAGATTGGCAGTTTTCAGGCGCAGTTTCAGCTGCGCGAGGGTCAGGCGGCGCACGCGCCCCGCGATGTTGTGCGCTCGCCGCTCCCGCCGCCCCTGCCGACGCCGCCGGGCGTGTGTCCCTACTGCGGGCAGCGTCAGGACCCGCTCACGGGCGCGTGCGCCTGCACGCCCGTCGCGACGCCCGCACCAATGCCGACCCAGCCGCCGCAGAGCTATCCCGCCGCGCCGACAGGCGTCGCCGTGATGCAAGCCACTGCGCTGGTGGGGCTGGACGGCGCGCTCGCAGGGCAGCGAATCGCCATCCCCCCTGCAGGACTCACCATCGGACGCGAGACGGACAACGCGCTCATCATCCCCGATCCCTCGGTGAGCCGCCATCACGCCCGAATCGCGCTCGAAAACGGCGCGCTCGTGGTGTACGACCTGGGCAGCACCAACGGCGTGTTCGTCAACGAACAGCGCGTGAGCAAGCAGCCGCTCCGCGCAGGCGACCTTGTGCGATTCGGCGGGGCGCGATTCCGAGTCGAGTAGGGTACACTTAACCCGCATGGCGTTTCGGATTTACTGCGGCGCGCTGGCAACGGATGGGCGACGCTATCCGCATCAGGCGCTGGTCATCGACAAAGGCAGAATCGTTGCGTGGGAGCCTTACGATCCTGCGCACACAGCAGGCATCCAACCGCCCGATGTGGACGCCCGCGACCTGATTGCGCTGCCGGGCATGATTGACCTGCATGTGCATGGCGGCTTCGGACGCGACATGATGGAAGGCACGCCCGAAGCCATTCGCGCGATTGCCCAGCGGCTCGCCCTGCACGGCGTCACGGCGTTTCTCGTGACCCCGCTGACCGCGCCATGGCATGCCATTCGCCGATGCATCGAAGCGGCGCGCGAGGTACGCTGGAACGGCACAGACGGCGCGCGCGTGCTGGGCTGTCATATGGAAGGTCCCTTCATCAACCCCAAACGCGCTGGCGCGCAACCGCCCGAATACATCCGCCCGCCCAGCGTGCGTGAACTGGAAACCGAACTGGGCAATTTAATTAATGAGTTGCGCGTGGCGACGCTTGCGCCCGAACTGGAGGGCGCGCGGGAAGTCATCCAGTACCTCACGCAGGAGGGCGTGATTGTCTCCATCGGGCACAGCGACGCGACCTACGAGCAGACGGTGCAGGCAATCGAGTGGGGCGCACGCCATGCCACCCACACCTTCAACGCGATGCGCCCGTTCCAGCATCGCGACCCCGGACTGGCGGGCGCGGTGATGCTCCACGATGAACTGACCGCCGAGATTATCTGGGATAATGTGCATACCCACGCGGCGACGGCGCAACTGCTGATTAAAGCCAAAGGCGCTACGCGCGTGATTTGCGTCTCCGACGGTGCGACGGGCGTGGGCATGCCCGACGGCTACACCTTCGAATTGTGGGGGCATCGCGCCGTGGTGCAGGAGGGCGCGGCGCGGATGGCGGAAACAGGCGGACTGGCGGGCAGCACCGTCGCGATGGACGCATGCCTGCGCCACTGCGCCCAGACGCTGGGGCTGGAAGTCGCCTCACTGGTGTGCGCCGCCAACCCTGCCCGTGCGCTCGGCTATGAGATGGATCTGGGCACGCTCCGCGCAGGCGCGTGCGCCGATGTGCTGCTCTGGAACCCACACACGCAAAAAGTGGAGTATACTTATATCGACGGCGTTTTGCACGATCCGCACGCATCACTGGCAGGAGTCCCTGACCCTGCATCGAACTGAGTAAACAGCCCTGAAGGAGGTCCGTGAAACCATGTGGAGCGACGAACAGACCCGTGAGAACCTGACGACCGAGTCGACGGAGGCGACCGAGAGTGTAGTGGAGACCATCGCGACCGAGCCGAGCGCGGAAACCACTGAACAGCCTGCGGACAGCATCGAAGCGACTGCGTCGACCGCTGAGGCGCCAGAGCAGGCGCCCGAAGAGACAACGACGCCAACCGCCCCTGCGCCAGAGCCTGCGCCTGTCGCCGCGGTGGCGGAATCAACCCCCGCAACAGGGGAAACCCTCTCGATGGACGAAGCCATCGAGCAGAGCTTTCCCTCATTCGAACCCGGCGAGGTAATCCAGGCGACGGTGGTGCAGGTCGACCGAGACGCCGTGCTGGTCGATGTCGGCACGAAGACCGAAGTCAAAATCCCCAAAGAGGAGCTGGCGACGGGCAAGGTCGATTCGGCGGAGGATGTGGTACAGGTCGGCGATACGATCGATGTGAAGGTCATGCGCACGCGCGGGGAGGGGGGCGCGCCCGTCCTCTCGAAGCGGGAAGCCGATTTCGACAAGCTCTGGGAATCGATCGTCGAGGCGTACAACAACAAAGAGACGCTGGAGGCGATGGTCGAAGACGCGGTCAAAGGCGGCGTGGTGGTGAATATCGGCGTGCGCTGCTTTGTGCCCGCCAGCCAGATTGCCCGACGCCTGCCGCCCAACCAGCTGGATCGGCTGGTCGGCGAGGTGCTGCCGATTAAACTGATTGACCTCGACCACGAGCGGCGCAAGGCGGTCGGCTCCAACAAGCTGGCAGATGAGGAGCTGCGCCGTCAACGCGAAGAGGAGGAGCGCCAGCGACGCGAGCGCGTGTTCGCCACACTGAAAGTCGGCGATCGGTTCACAGGCGTGGTCAAACGAATCACAGGCTACGGCGCGTTTGTGGACATCGGCGAGTACGAGGGTCTCCTGCATGTCAGCGAACTGTCGTGGGCGCGCGTCGATAATCCGCGGGAGGTCATCAAAGAGGGCGACCAGATCGAGGTGGTGGTCATCCGTCTGGAGCCTGAGAACGGCAAGGTTGCCCTGAGCCGCCGCCAGGTGATGCCCGACCCGTGGCATGTCGCGGCGCAGAAGTACCGCGAGGGCGAGGAGCTGGAAGTGCCCATTACGCGCCTGGCGCGCACGGGCGCGTTCGCTCGCGTGGACGAGGGCGTCGAGGCGTTCCTGCCGCTGTCGGAACTCACCAGCAAGCGCGTCAAAAGCCCTGAAGAGGTCGTCGCGGTCGGCGATGTGGTCAAAGGGCGCATTATTGAACTGGACCCGCGCCGACGACGCATGGTGCTGAGCCTGCGCGCGCCCGAAGAGCAGCGCGCCGTTCAGGAACATCGCCAGCGCACGGGCGGCAGCAAGAGCGGCGGGTTCACCATCGGCGATCGGCTCTCGTCGCAACTCCAGCAGCTGCGCTCCGAATCGCAGGAAGCGCCGAATCCGCCTGAAAACACCGATTCGACGGCAGGAACCGAAGCCGAAGCCGCGAATGATTAATGCAACGGATTGCCATCACGGGCGGCGTCGCCGAAGGCAAGACCACCGTCTTGCGTCTCTTCGAGTCGCTGGGCGCACGCGGCGTCAGTAGCGACACGCTCGCGGCGACGCTCCTCCTTCCAGGGACGGAACTATGGCAGCAGTTAGTCAGGGAGTTTGGGCAGGCGATTACAACGGCAGACGGCGCGCTGGCGCGGGAGCGGCTCGCGTCGCTCGCATTTGCCGACGCTACCGCGCGGCGACGCCTGAATCGCGTGATGCATCCCGCGGTGGTGCGCGCCCTGCAGGCGCAGCTGGAGGCGCACGAGTCGTCGCCCGTGCCCACTTTTATCGAGGTACCGCTCCTCATCGAGGTCGCGCTTCAGGGCTTCTTCGACGCGATTGTGGTGGTGCAGGCGACGCCTGCGCTTCAGCGGAAACGGCTTCTCGAACGCGGCGTCTCGCCGCAGCGCGCGCGGCAAATCCTGCGCGCGCAACTGCACACCCGATGCAAAACCGCGTTCGCCGATTGGGTCATCCGTACCCATCGCTCCCTCGAGCAGGTCGAAGCGCAGGTGCATCGAATCTGGCGCGCCCTCACGCAAAACAAGCAGGTATACTCAGAAGCGCAACGGAATTCGGCTTGAGGCGTCAAAATCGGGCAGGAGTATCGCCAGTGATACGGAATCTGACTACAGAAGAGGAGGTTCGAACGCAGTGATACGACGATGGCGATGGCAGCTGGCACTGGTGGGGCTTTTACTGACCTGGGCAGGCTACGCGCAGGACGGCGCGTCGACGACCGCGGACGCTTACCGCGATCGGACGGCGCGACAGACGCAGCCCAGCGCGACCTACAAACCCATCCCACCCCAGAACTACAAAATCGCGCCACAGCGTGCGCCGCAGAGCGGAAGCGTGCAGTGGCGTAAGAACGGGCTGTTCGACCCGCAGCAGTTCCATCAGCAACTGCAACAGCGGCGACAGCGCACGCGCGCGCCGCGCTGGGATCGCGACATCACCAACGCCGCGCCCGACGAAATCCACCCCGTCTACAACCCCGGCGCGGCGAAAATGTATTTCTCCAGCAACGCGGGCGGAGTCGGACCAGATGGGCGACTGATTAACCCCACGCCGCGCTATCGCATCTGGCGGGGCGACCTGGACGAAGGGTCGCAGCTGTATCTGAGCAACCTGACGAACCTCACAGCCGTCACGGGAGATACCCCCGACGAGCAGTTCGGGAGCCAGATTCAGCCAGCTATTAACAACGCCGCGAACATCATCGCCTATGCGAACCGCAGCGCGGCGGGCAGCTACAACATCGTCGTGCGCAACCTGACCACCAACCAGCGCGTGGTCATTACCTCCGACAACAATGGCGTGACGCAGAACCTCCGCCCCACGCTCAGCCCCGGCGGCAACCTGGTGATTTTCGCCTCGAACCGCCTGCTCACGGGTGAGACGGAAGCCGACCGTCGCTATCGCCTCTATGTGGCGCGCACCGACGGACGCCCGTTCGAAGATGGAACCTTCTTCCGACGCATCACTTTCCCCAATGCAGGCGAAAACGATGTCGAACCTGCATGGTCGCCCGACGGCAACCGCGTGGCGTTTGCGCGAATCGCCTCTGATGGAACCAGCTACCTCTACATGCTGGACTTCAACACACTGACCGTTGTGCAGTGGACCACTTTCGTGGACGGTTCGGGGAACCGCCCACGCGACCGTCAGCCTGCATGGGCGCAGATTGGCGACACGCCGTATCTGGTATTTTCGTCCACGCGCAAGTCGGGTACGCCTCACCAGCTGGGCGAACCGTCTGACCGTGTGGATGTGGCGGACAATATCTACGATATCTACTACACACCTGCGCTGTTGCCCGAGCCGCCCTCTGCGGCGAATACGCTTTCGCTCACCACGGACCCCAGCGTCTCCGCGCTGGCGCGTCCCGATGTGCCCGGCGTGGCGTTCTTCGCGCCTGCCGCAGGCGCGAAATACCCCACCGCCGCCATCGATACACGCAACCGGGTGGCGTACCACTCCACACGCACGCAGGGCGCCGAATCGCCCGGTCCGGGCGTCCACGACCTCTGGGAGACGCTGGTGTTCGACCTCACGCCGCCCATCGTGGATATTCTGCCCATCGTCAGCCCCAAAGAATCGTTCCCGGGCGACACGGTGACTATTAAAGTGCGTGCGGTAGACCTGCAGAGCGGCATCGACTTCGTGCGCGTACAGTTCAAAGACCCCGACAGCGCGGAGCAGGACGCCGAAGGGCTGGAGCATCGCCTCTACCAGCTGTTCCAGTTCGATATCTTCTTCCCGAACCGAATTCTGGTCGATCAGGGGCAGGCGTATGTACCGCTGTTCGTAGAGGTGGGTCAGCAAGCCATCCATCCCGAAACCTACGAGTACAAAGAGCCTTACAGCCTCGTCCGATTGGGCTTCGGCGGCAATCTGGATGACACGCTTCTCTTGCAGCCAGAGCTGGACGACGACGGCAACCCGACCGACTGGTATGTCGCCACATGGCGCACCCCTGATGTGCCGAGCGACTTCTATCTGGATGTGATTGTGCGCGATAATGCCGGCAACGAGTTCATCTATGACAACATTTCGGGCTTCACGACCCAGCAATTCACAGGCGCGCACAATATCCTGCTCGTGTCGGACTACATGGGCGGTCAGATTTTCGTGCAGAACCGCGTCGACGCCATCGGCAACTCGATTACACGCCCGACCTGGCAGCCCGTGGAGAGCTACTGGACGGACAACCCGACCGGCAAGCCGCCGTTCGATTTGACTCAACCCCCCAGTGGCACGCCGCTGGTCATTCATGGCGACGGTACTATCCCGCACCCGAACCTGCCGCCGGGGTTCTTCCTGCGCTCCGACACGCTGGGACAGAACACCACCTACGGCAACCTGTACAGCATCTGGCGTGTGCAGTGCCGCAACCCGATTACGCCCGCCGTGCTGGCAGGGTATCAACCGCGCTTCGAGCGGGAGCCGACCGACCTGACCGGTGGATTCCGACAGAAACTGCACGCGACGCGAATTGTTATCTGGGGCAGTCCTTACGCGGGTAATGTGTGGGCAGGTCCCGGACACATCCTTGACCCTGAAGTGCAGACCCTGATTCGCAACTTTCTGCAGGGCAGCGGGCGTATGCTCTTCAGTGGTCAGGACATCGCATGGGCGCTCAGCCTGCGCGGCGCAGTCGCGAACCAGTTTATGAACGACATCCTGCAGGTGTCTTTTGACAGCGACACCGCCGACGATGTGTTCTTCATTCCCTACCAGGGCTTGCGACACATACTGGCAGGGGTCGCCGCGCCTGCTGGTGAAGACCCCAACCCGTTCGCCAATAACCCGGGCGGGATTCCTATCTGGATTCGCTTTGAGGGGACTTCGATAGTTCCTGATCAACCCGACGCGCTCCGTCTCTCGCATCCAGCGCAGTATGTGGTGCTGCCCGCCTTCGATACTTTCGATGTGATTCCGCCGGTAGGCGCGGGTACAGGTCCGCTCTACACGGACGCCGCGTGGAACCAGGTCTGGATTGACACGGTGGATGTTTCGGCGAACGCGCGCGCGCCCTACACTTACACGCAGCCGCGCGTGAACGCGGGCACACTGCTGGGCGACTCCAACCAGGCAGGCTCGTACTACGCGAATACGGCGAACCGCTCCAAAGTCGGCTTCATGGCGTTCGGTATTGAGGGCGTCAACTCCGCCTACAACGAAGGTCCCACAGGCGCCCTGTGGTGCCGCTCGTACCGCAACAAGATTATCCACAACGCCTTCGGCTGGATGACTCACAGTGTGCTGGAGGGCGTTGTGCGCCAGTACGATCCCGACTCGCGCACCTTCACGCCGCTGCCGCGTGCGCTGGTGCGTGTGATTGGCGTCGCGCCCGTAAGCGTCGCGGGAGTGGACGCGGGCTACGCGATTACCGACTCGAACGGCTTCTACCGAATCGTCGGTCTGGAAGCAGGCGTCTACATCGTGGACGCCGAGCGCCCCGGCTTCAAGACCCAGCACCCAGAGACCGTTACGCTGGTCGCTCAGACCGCGACCATCAACCTGATTATGCTGGCGACGCCGCCGGGACAGATTAGCGGGCGCGTGATCGACATCAATAATCAGCCCGTGCGCGGCGCGCTGATACGGGCGACCAACACCACCGACCCCGAACTCGTGGTGGAGATTGTCACCGACCCCGACGGCACTTTTCTCATCCCGCGTGTGCCTGTGGGCACATGGGATGTGACCGTCGCCGCGCTGGCGTTCGGCGGCTATACCCTGCCGCCCGTGCAGCCCACGCCCGACGGCGTCTACCGCAATGTGCAGGTGCAATCGGGACAGACCACCAATGTCGGCGACTTCGTGCTGGAGCCTGAGCCGGGCACCGTCACAGGCACGGTAACCGATGCGGACACGGGGAACCCGATTCCGAACGCGCGGGTGACCGCCGTCGCGGGCACGAACACGCGCGCCGATGTGACCACGGACACGAACGGCGTTTACACCTTCACTGTGCCCGCGGGCGAATATGTGATTACCGCAGTCGCGCCCGGCTACGCGCCTGAGAGCCAGACGCTGACCGTGCCCGCCAACACGACCTCGACGCTCAACTTCCAGCTGGCGCTGCTGCCGCCCGGCTCGGCGTCCGGACGCATCGTTCGACGCTTCGGCGGCGCGCCTGAACCAGGGGTCACAGTACGCCTGCTCTTCGGCAGCGTGGAAATAGACACCGAAACCACCGACGCGAACGGCAACTACAGCTTTACGAATGTGCCGCCCGGCGAGTATGTGGTCATTCCTGTGAAGTCAGGGTTCACTTTCACGCCGAACCAGCGCACGATTACGGTGAACTCGGGCCAGAACACTGTGATTGGCGAGTTCAAGTCGGAGCCGCTGCGCACCTTCTTCAAGGGACGCTTCCTGGTCTCCGCGCCGTATGACTACACGCAGGATGTACGCGACCTGCTCGATGTACCGACGGCGGCGACCTTCCGCTTCTTTGCTTGGGATACAAGCCAGTCGCGCTATGTGTTCTATCCGAACGCGCCTGCGAACCGCTTCCAGCTCGGACGCGGCTACTTCCTCGAGACTTCGGAAGACCTGCCGCTCGCCACAGAGGGCGCGCCCGCCAATACCAGCCAGCCCTTCGAGATTCCGCTGCAGGTCGGCTGGAACCTGATTGGCAACCCGTTCACCTTCGATGTGAACTGGAGCCAGGTGCAGTTCATCGATCCGGACACCAGCACTGCCGTCTCTCTGCCGACAGCAGTGGGCAAGGGTATCGTGGCGAACGCGCTGTGGGGCTACTCGTTCGGCAGCTACGCCGCGACCACCCGCATGAAGGTCTGGGAAGGCTACTGGGTGTACGCCTACCGCGCGACGACGCTGATTATCCCGCCGACTGCCGCGGCTGCCAGCGCGTCCAGCCGAAGCGCGAACACCGACGCGGGCGGCTGGCGATTGACGCTGGAGGTTCAGTCGGGTGACCTGAAGGATCGCGCGTACATCGGTGTGTCGCGCAGCGCGACCCCGGGCTATGACCACGCGCACGACCTGCTCAAGCCGCCGCCTGTCGGTGCAGACTATGTGCATATCAGCCTGCCGCGCCTGAGCTGGGGCGCACAGAGCGGCGTGTACGGCGTGGACATCCAGCCCGCCACTCGCAGCGCAAGCTGGGAGTTCACGGTGGAGACCAGCCAACCGAACCGCGAAGTGAGCCTGCACTGGCCCGACGCGCAGCAGCTGCCGCGCGCCGCGAACCTCGTGCTGGTGAACCTCGAAACGGGCGAGCGACGCTACCTGCGCACAACGGGCGCGTACACCTTCCGCACCAACGCCAGCGGCGTGAGCCGATTCCGCCTCGAAATGGCGTCCAGCGGCGGGCTGCTGCGCATCCAGCAGGTGCAGGTACAGACAGGGCGCGGCGCCCAGCACACCGTCGCCTTCCAGCTGACAGGCGATGCGACCGTGCAGGTGAATGTTCTGTCGGGTGGTAAGCTCGTGCGCCAACTGCTCAACCAGGCGACTCGCAGCGGCGTGCAGCAAGCCACCTGGGACGGACGCGACCAGAGCGGCGTCGCGCTGCCGCCCGGCGCCTACACCATCGAGATTCGAGCCGTGAGCGAAGACGGTCAGGTTGCTCGCGCAACCGCGCCGCTGGTGCTCACGCGCTGAGAACAGACTATGAAGGAGGAGCAATCAGGGTGAAAACACGGATGAGACGAACTTGGACAACGCGCACAGCGTATCTCGGCGTGCTGAGCATGCTCGCGGTGGGACTGCTCTACCCACTGGGCGCTGCGCGCGCCTACGCCCAGCTGGTGCAACTGCCGCGCGTGGCAGTGCTGAACTTCGAGAACAAGAGCGGCTACGGCGGCGCCAGTATCGCCCGCGCGGCGACCGACGCGGTGGCGGGAGAGTATCAAAAATCAGGCAAGTTCGAAGTGCTGGCGCGCGGCGAAATCGAACAGCAGCTGCGCGACCTTGACCTGGCGCTGCCCCTGGACAAAACCGGGTTCCTGCGACTGGGACGCACGCTGCAAACGGAATCGCTTATCACGGGCGAAGTGAACGCGGTGAACTTCGTGGGCAGCCCCAAGCAGGCGCAGGTGGTCATCACCGTGCGCGTCATCGATATCGCCTCGGGCGAGCCGATTAACGGCGCGGTCGCTACAGGCTTCAGCAACCGACGCCCCGGCTACACAGGCGACGACGACACCCTTGTCCAGGAAGCGATTCGCAACGCCGCGTTCGAAGCCGTGCGTATCATCAACAACTACACCATCCCCGAAGCGACCATCCTGACCACGCGCGCGGGGCAGGAAGTTTTGCTGAATCGCGGCATCCGCGGCGGATTGCAGCCCGGCATGGAGATGATTGTCGTGCGGCGCGGCGAGGAAGTCGGACGAATCCGCGTCACCCAGGTCTCCGATAGCGACGCGGTGGGCGAAATCATCGACTTCGGGCGGGGTATCCAGAGCGAAGATCGTGCCCGCGCGGTGTTCCGCGTGCCCACCGTCGAGGTCAAGGCGGGGCGCGTGGTCACCGAGCGTCCCCGACAGCGCGGCGAGGGCAACAAACTGCTCCGCGCGCTCGGACCCATTCTCATCATCGGGCTGATTGCCTTCGGTGTGGCGCGCGGCTCGTCGGGCGGCAATACCCCCGTTCAGAGTGTGCTGGCGGAGGCGGGCGCTGATGGCAACTTCGAGCCGTTCGTGCGCGTGTCGTGGAAAACCACCCTCTTCGCCAAGAGCGCGCCCGACACCATCCAGTGGCAAATCTTCCGCTCGGACTTTATCGGCACCGACGGGAACGGCAATCTGCAGCCTGTGGGCGTCACCCCTGGCAATCAGAACTTCTTTGTGGACACCACGGTGGCGCGTACCTTTAGCTATGCCAGCCTGCCGCGCGAAGGCAGCGAGGACCTGGAACTCGAAGAGATTGACCCCGCACCGGGCGTCGCCGCAGGACGCTCGTACACCTACCAACTCGCCCTGGTGTATCGCGAGCGCATCGACGCCGAGGGTCAGACGGTGATTCTGTACAAACTCTCGGATCGCGTGCGCTCCGGTCAGGCAACGGTGCTGCTGCCCGTGCAGTTGCTGACCCCAGTCCAGCGCAGTGAGGATGTCGACCCCAAAGATGTACGCTTCAGCTGGCTGGCGGCAGAGGGCGCGAACGCCTATCGCGTGGAGGTCTCGCTTGACCCGACCTTCCAGGATCGGAACCGGACCTTCGTGTCGCCCGAGATTCTCTCCACAGCAGTGGGCGGTTCGCCCGTCTCCACCGAGCGGATCAATCTGGAGACAGGATTGCTCAACCGGCTGGGGCTGACCGGACAGCGCGTCACGCTCTACTGGCGCGTGGGTTCGCGCAATCTGGGAGACAATCCGGGACCGATCCCCGGACCCGGCGGTCTGCGCTATGTGTGGAGCCGACCGTTCGAGTTCACCACGCAGGAGCTGCCGCCCAGCCCGTAGGGCGCTCTGGGGCGCAGGGTAGAGGAAACCTGCGCCCCGATGAATCGTCTTTATAGACAGCAATTATCGGGAGGAACAGCCGATGAGACGGATGTGGCTATGGCTGCTTGGAGTGTTGATAGCGGCGCAGGGCGCATGGGCGCAGGCGCCGCAGTTGACGCCAGACGATGTGGTACCTGGCGAGATGATTGTGCGCCTCAAACCCGGACGCACGATTGATACCGCGCGTGCCGTCGCAGGTACGGTGAACGCCGACGCGCGCCCCATTCGCGTGCAGGACACCTATGTGTTGCGCCTGCGCGAGCAGGGAGTCGCGGCGGCGACACTGCTCCAGAAGGTACAGGACGCCGTGAAAACCCTCGAAACGCACCCGGATGTTCTGTATATCGAGCCGCACTACATCCTGCGCTATCACGATGTTCCGAACGACCCGCTCTTTTCGGAGCAGTGGGCGCTCACGATGATGCAGATGCCCGCGGCGTGGGACATCGAGAAAGGGCAGCCGGGTATCCGTGTCGCCTTCATCGACGACAACTTCCAGCGGTCGCATCCCGATCTGGCAGGCTTGTTCGATCCGCTCTCCCGCAACTTCGCGGCTGATACGCCTGATGACAATATCGACCCTGAAGGCGCCGGCTTCTCGCACGGCACCTCCACCGTGGGCGTCGCAGCAGCCGTTACCAACAACGGTATCGGAATCGCCGGACTGCTCTGGGAAAATGTGAAAATCGTTGGCTTGAAGGTCACACAACGCCCACTGGGTCCGCTATTCACCGAAAATGTCCTGGAAGCCTATCAGCATGTGATTGATAACGCCGCACAGATCCATGTGCTGAACATGAGCTACGGCGGCTACTTCTTCTCGCAGCAGTCGAATGCGCTCATTCAGGAGATTTACCGACGCGGGGTGGTTCCCGTCGCCTCTGCTGGCAACGACAATGTGAACATCCCCAGCTATCCAGCAAATTATGAGAATGTCGTGAATGTCTCTGCGGTGGGGCGCACGGGCGCCAAAGCGTCGTACTCGAACTATGGCAGTATCGATCTCGCGGCGCCCGGCGGCGACCAGGAAAGCAGCTACTTCGACGGCGTGATTACAACCGCTTCTACCTCCAACCAGTACGACTATGTGCAGGGCACCTCTTATTCGGGGCCCTATGTAGCGGCGGCGGTGGCGCTGGTGATTTCTGCAGGCGCGCCACGCCACGATGCGAACACTGTGGAGCCTGAAGCGGTTGTGGCGCTCAAAGAAACTGCGGATCCGCGCGGGCGCAATGTACCCGACCCTGAACTGGGCTGGGGGATTATCAATGTCGACCAGGCGCTGCGCGGCGTTGGCGGCGTGAATGTGGCGTTTGTGCAACCCGTGTCGGGCACAACCATCGACACGCGGCTCGTGCGCGTACAGGTCGTGGTGCGCCGCGTGCTGAACAACGACCCGGCGAACATTTTGAATGTGCGTCTCAACGGCGACCCGCTGCCCCGCAGCCAGTGGGAGCCATCGGCAGTAGTCAATCCGTCGCAGAAAACGATCACGCTTGACTTCGTGGTCGCCCTGCCGGGCGAAGGACGCCATACCATCTCCGTTGAGGCAGTCGGACAGGATGGCGTCAGCGGCAGCGGCTCCACCCGCGTGATTGCGAAAGCGTGGGTGCAGAACGCCGGGCTGGCGATGTTCTCCACCCCTTACGCCATCTCGCTGACTCCTGAGGAGGTATTCGGTAACGACGCAATCCTGGCGCGCTACCTGCCCACAGAGGGCGCATACGCCCGCTACTCCGCCGCCAGTAAAGACCCGCGCGCGAGCTTCAACCCTCCAGGTGTGGCGGTGCGTCCCGACGGTTCGAACACCCCCACGCCGCCTCGCGGGCTGGGCTACTTCCTGCGCACCACCGCGCCCACCTTCATTCTGGGCGATGAGCAGGTGGATGTCAACACTGCCTACCTGATTCCGCTGCAGGAAGGCTGGAACATGATTGGCAACCCGTTCCCCTTCAATGTGCCGTGGGCGGCGTGTGAGGTCGAGGTGGTTGGCGCGGGCGGCGTCGTGCAGCGCCTGAGCCTTCAGGAAGCTGCGGAACGCGAATACATTCGACTGCAAATCTACCGCTACATCCCGCTGACCGGCGAATATACCTGGCGTACCGCCCCACTGGGCGAACTGATTGCCTGGCAAGCGCACTGGGTCAAAGCGCTCAAGCCATGCACGCTCGTAGTGCCGCCTGTGGGCAGCCTGCGCAGCCAGTCCGAGGAGACGCCGCGCGTCGCGCCCACTCAGTCCGATGGCTGGCTCTTGCGCCTGATCGCACGCAGCGGCGACCGCGAGGACTCCAACAACTTCATCGGAACCGCCTCACAGGTCGACGAGCAGGCGGGGGCAGGCAGTGTGGAGAAGCCGCCGGCGTTCCAATCGTATGTCGCGCTGCACATCATAGACGCGCGCACGCGCGCCGCTCTGGCGCAAGACCTCCGGCGCAACACCCGACGCGCCCAGCGCTGGGAGATCGAGGTGGTCACCGACCAGCCGGACGCGGAGGTCACCCTCCAGTGGAGCCAGGAATTGCCCGTCCCGCGCGGAACGCGGCTGGTACTCATTGACCAGACGACTGGCGAGCGCATCCCGATGCTCCAGAACAGCTCGCATCGCTTCCGCACCGATGAGACCAGCCGTCGACGGTTCGCCATAGAGGCGCAGCCAGCGCGCGCCAGCCGCCTGCAGGTGACGAATGTGTCCATTACACAGTCGCGTGGCAACCAGTTCGCCATCCAGTACGCGCTGAACAACGAAGCAGCGGTGCAGGTGCTGGTTCAGGATGCAACGGGCAAGACCGTCGCGCGTCTACAGGCAGGGACTCGATCGTCGGGCGTCAGCACCGCGACCTGGAATGGGCGCACCGATACCGGGATAGCAGTGCCCCCAGGCGCCTATCAGGTGCAGATTATCGCCACTGGCGACGAGGGCGAGGTCGCGCGTGTGGTACGACCGATTGTGGTCGCCCGCTAAGGAAGGAGGCAACGGATTATGAAACGATGGATAGCAGCGATTTTGTGCAGTAGCATAGCGGCAGGGTTCGCCTTCGCGCAAGGCGGGAGCTATCAGCCCGGTCCCGGACAACCATGTGGTTGCCCGGATAACCAGGACCCCGTAAGCGACGACTATGCCGCGCTCTCTGTGGATAACGGCGTGCTGGGCGCTACTCTCGGACTGGGTGGAACCGTCACATGGCTTACGGGTTGTTTCCCCGTGGAGAATGCAACCTGTACCACCCGCCCTGCAGAAGGGAGCATCCAGCTGGGAACCTCCGGCGGCAACACGCTGCTGGGCGATCGCGGGATAGCGCTCACATCGGGCTATCCGTGGGGCGCTTATCCCGGCGGGATGTATATCACCATGCAGGCGCAACGCGAGGGGCAGACCGAGACCTTCGTCTGGGGAGGTGAAGGCGGTCCCACCCCCACTTTCGACCAGGCGTGGCGCGGCGCGAGCGGGTTCTACATCCGCCGCATCTGGAATGTGCAAGGCTGGGACACGGACCTGCGAATTGACCTCATTCAGTCTGCCGCGCGTATCAGCCTGCGTGTGCGCAACAACGGCGACACGCCCGCTTCGCTCGCGCTCCGACTGGCGTCGGATGTGGAGGCGGGCGTAGAAGAGGGCTTCGACCGCAACGGCGCGTCGCGGCCGCCCTATGTCTATGTGCAGGGGCAGCGCCCTGTCCGAACCCAGACGGAGCTGCGCGGGGTTCAGATTCCCAACGCCATCGAGTTCTATCTGGGGCGCGGCAACCTCGCGGGCTCCTCGCGATACCTGCTGCGCCCTGTCAAGGGCTTCGAAGACCAGACCTCCATCGACCGTCTGGTCATCGGCAGCTGGTTCTTTGTGCAGGGCACGACAATCTGGGAGCCGACACTGTTCCCCGATGCGTTCATCAGCGATGTCGCCATTAACCTGTTCGTCAACGCCCGCAATTTTGCGCCCGGTCAGGAGCGCGAGTATGTCTTCTATGTGACGCTAACCCCTGTGGATCTGGATGTGCAACCGCCTGTGGCGGTGGGCATCGAGGCGTTGCCCGTCGTGGAGCCTGACTCGGAAGATCTCTCACAGCTTGCAAATGGCGGGCAATTCGAGATTGTGGCGAATGTCACCAACCAGTATTTCGTCGTTGGACGCGAGATTGACCTGACGAATGTGTCGGTGGACCTGTCGTTGCCTTCGGGCGTCTCGCTCGCGTCAGGGGAGACGCGCACCCGTACGATTGCACGCCTCTCGCCCGGGCAAACTGCGCCGTTGCGGTGGCGTGTGGTGGCAGACCCAACCACAGTGGGGTTCGTGACCTTCCGCGTCTCGGTACAGGCGCCTCCAGCGCCCACAAAGTCCGTGTCGCGCACCATTCTCATCTCTGCAACTGCGAACCGCAAACTGGAGTCGGGATTCCAGATCGTTTCTATCCCCTTCACAACGACCAGTTCGCTGGATGAGGTGCTGAACCTGCCCGGCGCATACCAGGCAAAGCGCTGGAATCCCGAACGCGAGCTGTACGAGACGATAGACACCATTCAGCCTGGTCAGGGCTTCTGGCTCTTCCTGCCCGGCGACGCAACGGTTGCCCTGTATGACACCACTACTCTGCAGTTCCCCGACAATGTGTTCAACGCCAGCACGCCGCTGCCCCTTAAGCGCGGCTGGAATCAGATTGGAAACCCCTATCCCTATCCGCTTGTGCTGGGGCAGGTGGTGATTGTGCCTGCCAGCGACCCGTCGCGCAGCATCAGCTTCTTCGAGGCGGCGCAACGCGGGGTGATTCGCGGCGTCCTCTACTACTGGGACGAGTTCACGCGCGAGTATAAGTTCACCTCCGACCCCAACACGCCGCTGCTGCCGCATCGGGGCTACTGGATCAAAACCAACGAAGACATCGAGTTCATCTACCCGCCTGTGTTCCTGCCCGGAACTGGTTTCGGTGGCGTGATTAATCGCTCTGCAGAGGAGCGTCCAAACCTGCCCAATGACTGGCGCCTGCAGATTGTGGCGCGAACGGCGCGCGGCGCAGACACCCAGAACTTTATCGGCGTGAGCAGCGGACGCAGTGCGGGCGACATCGAGGAGCCGCCGACGCCGCTCCCTGACCGACCGGTGAACCTGGTCATCCTCAAATCGGGCACAGGCGCGGCGCTGATGCAGGAGATTCGCCCGCTCGCCAATCGCCAGCAGTTCGACCTGCTGGTGGAGGCGGCGTCTGGCGAGGAAGTGACGCTCACCTTCCCGAACCTGAACACAGTGCCATCAGGCTATCGCCTGCGCCTGACCGACCTGAATACCGGGCGCACAGTCGATCTGCGCGCCACGCCTGAGTATCGCTTCGTGTCCACAGGGCGCACGCGCCTGCAACTGACTGTGGAGCGCGCGGCGCGCACGGGCGCGCTCATCACCAGCGTGAATGTGGGCAGCGCGGGGCGCGGCGTCAGTAGTGTGTCCATCTCGTATGTGCTGGCGGACAACGCGCAGACCAGCATCCAGATTCTGGGCAACGATGGGCGCACGATTGCTAACCTGCATCGGGGGCGCGCAGCGACCCGCGGCGTCAACACCGTCTCGTGGAACCTGCGCGACGATCAGGGACGCGCCGTCCCGCCCGGAACCTATCAGGTGCAGGTGGAAGCGCGCACTGAAGATGGTCAGACCGCGCGCGCGGTGCGTCCGCTGGTGCTGACCCGCTAAGACAGACTGGGGCTGGGCATCTTCCCAGCCCCTATCAAAGGAGGCGTAATGGTGAGAACTTTCTGGATAGCGGCAATTGCCGGGTGTCTGTCGTTCGGACTGGCTGCTGCGCAAACGCGCGAGCTGGTGCTGTTCCCGTTCGCGCAGGGAGCAGCGGTGCAGCCGACCGAGGATTTTAATGTCAATACGGAGGCGCTCAACGCCCTCTACGCCCAGTTGAAAGAGATTCCCGGCGTGTATGTGCTGCGCTTTCGTGAGACGAACCCGTCCGTGACGCGCGCCATCGAAGAGAACCGCATTCGTCGCGACCGTCTGAATCCGCCGTTCAACGAGCGCGAGGCGGACGGCACATGGCGGGCGGCGCGTGTGGGCGCATTGCTGGATGTGGACCTTGCGTTCGCCGGTCGCATCGAGGAGTTCAGCTACGACCCCAATACCCGTGAGGCGATTATCACCCTTAGCGGCGACCTGATCGATGTACGCACAGGCGAGGTGATTGTCTCGGTGGCGGAGTCGGGACGCGCGCGGTTAGGCTCCGACGATGAAGATGTGAATCGCGCGCGCATCGCGGCAGTGGCAGATGTCGCTCAGAAAGTAGGCGCGGCGGTACGTGAGCGTCTCGCGCCCCCAGTGGAGCAACCAACCCAGCCGCAGGAGCCGCGCCGTGTAGACCGCAAGCGTGAACGCGCCGCCGTGACCCTATTTGCGATTATCCTCGGCGCGGTGCTGGGCGGCTCCCAGTTTTAGGATGCAACGGCGGTATCCGAACGCGCGTCTGGGCGGGGCAGGGGGGCTGTGGCTCCTCTGCCTTCTTGCTTGCTGGGCGAACGGCGCTATACGCCTGAGCGTCTATCCCGCGGCGGCAGTCGCCGACGGCGTGTCGCAGATTCTGGTGGTCGCCGAGGTGCGCACCGCTCAGGGCAAACCCGCGCCTGACGGCACGCAAGTGGCGTTCAACACGACCCTGGGGGCGTTCCGCGAGCCTGTCGTTGCCATCGAAGGCGGCGTCGCGCGCGCCACGCTCATTGCCAGCCAGACGCCGGGCACAGCCACCATCACCGCGACTGCCGTCGGACAGGGCGTGGTGGGCGAGACGCAGGCGCTCTTTGTCGCCACCCAGGAGGAACTGCGCAGTGCGACGGATTATGTGCAGGTGCTGGGCGCCGAGTATCTCGCCTACGCCAACGAACAGCGCATTATCGCCGCGTCGGGCAAGGAGCGCGGCGCAAGCGTCCGCTTCGGCTTCACGCGCATCGAGGCAGACGACCTGCAGCTGGAGGTCGAAAGCCTGCGCGTCAGGGCGCGGAACGCCCGCCTGCAGTACGGCTCCGAAACGGCGGAGTTTGCCGAGCTGAGCTATGAACTGCGCACCTCTCAGGGCTACGGACTCGCGCAGCGCGAGGGACGCTGGGCACTGGCGCGTATCCGCTATGGCGCGGTCGAGCCGTTTGACGCCGTCGTACCCCCAGAGCTATTCCAATTTGCGGACATCTCCGAGTCGGAGCTGGTGATTAAAGCGGCTCAGATATGGTTCTATCCCAACGAGCGTATCCAGTTTCATCGCGCGGAGTTTTATGTCGGCGAGGTGCGCTCGCTCAGCTTGCCGCTCTATTCCCAGAGCCTCTGGAGCGGCGGCGTCGGCAGCGACACGCTGATTGGGGTGCAAAGCGGGCAGGTCTATCTGGATGTGCCCTATTACTACACGCTTTCCCCCACCCAGATTGGCGCGCTCCGACTGCGCACCGCGCAGGTTGGGGGGCGCACGATGGGCGCGGCGCGCGGGATGTTCCTCGACCTGGAACACGAATATCGGGTCGGCTTGGGCACGGGGATGGTGAGCCTGAACGGTCTGGCGCGCAACGACTGGGGGGTGAACTGGCGGCATCAGCAACCGCTTTCGCCCAGCACACGCCTCGCGCTCTGGCTCGACTCGCCCGCGCATCAGGGGCTTTATGGATCTCTGCAGTTGTCCCATCAGGCGCGCGGCTACACGACGGGAGCAACCCTCGCGGGCAGCACCTACTGGAAAGGCGCGCGTGTGCAGAGCCTGCGTACCGATGTGTTCGTGGAGACGACCCCGCGCCGCGTGGCGGACTTGCCCCTGCGCCAGAGCCTCTCGCTCAATTTGACGAGCCATCGAGTGCACGGCGGCTTAGCGGCACAAACGCGCGAAGGCGTCGGCGTCCGCGCACGCTGGAATCTAATCCCCCAATCAGTGGGGAAGGGCGCGACCCTCACGGGCGGCATCACGCTGGGGCGATTCGTGGGCAATCTGCCCAACGCGGGATGGAGCCTCACAGGGACGCTGGGCGTCACGCAGGCGCTGGGCACAGGCGGCGCACTGAGCCTCAACTACGATTACGCCCAAGACGCGCTCGGCGCGAACCTGCTGGGAAGACATCGCCTGTCCGGGAGCCTCAGCTGGAGCGCAGGCGAGCGCTACTATCTCACAGGCTACTTCAGTCGCGCCTTAGACGCCAATTCTGTTAGTTATGTCGGGGATTTCTCGTGGCGAATCAGCCCCCTCTGGCGGATGGGCTTAGGGTATACTTGGCAGCGCTATCAGCAGTATGACTTTCGCGACCAGACTTTCACGATTGCCTATCGGATAGGTTTCCGAGAGGTGGCGCTGACCTGGTCGTCCTTCACGAAGCGCTGGAGCTTCGACCTGCTGACGGCGTTCTACTGACCGAAGCGTAAATTGGCTCAAAGAAGAGTATACCAATCGGTGAGTCATCATTCGTAAAGCGTCGATTTATGGAGTGCTGAAGCTACCGCTTCAGCACTCCATAGTAGCGTGATGCGGACAAAGGCACGCCTCTGCATGTGTAGGTGCAAGGCAATTACGCGGTCTGACTCACTGATTGGTATAAAAATACACGACAACCGTTTCTGGAGGCAGGCTATGTACGAGGTCAGGGATGTACCGACTGCGTCGCCGCTGCTGCGTCTGGCGCGCCACTGCACGGCGGGCGCAGGCGTCGGCGTTTCGGCGTTCGAACTGGTGTCATTTGACCGTGCGTTGCGTCAGGCAGGCTTTGCCGATTATAACCTGCTGCGTGTGTCGAGCATTTTGCCCCCTAGCGTGGCGCTGCGCCCTGCGGTAGAGGTTCCTAAAGGAAGTCTACTGCCGATTGCTTACGGCGTGTTCAGTTCGGACGAAGCCGAGCGCACAATCGCCGCCGCCGTCTCGCTGGCGTTTCCCACAGACCCCCATGCCGTCGGCGTGATTATGGAGGCGGAGGGCTACATGACTGAGCGCGAGGCGCACGAGATGGTTGCCGCGATGGCAGAAGAGGCGATGGAAGACCGCAACCTCAAAATTGCGCGACTGGAGGTGGTCGCAATTGAGGCGCAGGTCGAACTCTACACGACGGTGTTCGCGGGCGTCGCGCTGTGGTGAGCTACGGCTCGCGTCGCGCCAGCTGCTCAAACTCCAGCGCGAGGTCAGCCACCACCGAGCGCAAATCGGACAGCAGGGGCAACTGCGCGCGCGCAATCGCCACATCGTCTAAGTCCAGCGGGACAACGACCAACGCCTCCTGATTGACGGGACCCTGCGCCATCACTTTGCCGAAGGGGTTCACCACCCACGACGCGCCCACGAACCCCTTCCCGCCCTCGAAGCCGACCAGACTGGACTGAACCACATAGAGCGTATGCTCGCCGCCAATCTGGGTGAGCATACGCCGATACGCCTCCACATTCTCAATCTGCTCGGCGTGGAATCCGCGCGCTGGTGAAGCGGTCGGTACATACAGCACCTGTGCGCCCTTGAGCGCGACGATGGCGCTGGTGATCGAATGCCACACATCTTCGCAAATCAGCATCGCCGCGCGCCCGAAGCGTGTCGGAAACACCTCCAGACGACGCCCCCGCGCCACGAACCGCTCCTCTTCAAACACCCCATAGGTCGGTAGGAAGAATTTCTGATGCACATGCACCGTGAATGAGTGTGCAGGTTCTGGGGCTAAAGTTGCATACAACGCGGAGTTGAAATATTCGCCGTCGAGATACTCGTAGAAGCCGAGGCAGACATCGAGCGAGCGTTCGGGCTGCAGGTCGGCGTAGAGGCAGGCGAGGTCATGGAGCAGCTGCGACGCGGGGATTGCCAGCTCGCGCACGCCGCCCTCCACGAAATAGCCCGTCGTCGCCGTTTCGGGCAGCGCCAGCACATCGACGCCCTCCTGCAGCGACTGGCGCATCAGCGCGCCGATACGCTCCAGATTGCGCGCGTACTGCCCCTTGTACGGTTTGAACTGACCAATGCCTACGGTGAACCTGCGCTGGACACCCTCAAAGAGTTGACGCGGCATAGAACCTCCTCAATAGTCCACAGGGCGTAGGTAATACTCCCCGATAGCAGTAGTGGAGAGCATCGCGACGGTGGGCAGGTGGCGCTTCCAGTGTGTGCTGTCCACTTTGTTTTTGACCAGCCATACATCCTCTGCAGGGAAGCCTATCTCGATCAGGCGTTCGGGTGAATAGCCCTGCGTGAGATAGTGCAGGATTCGGTCGGCGCGCTGGTACGAGATGCCGAAATCGCCCTCGTCGGTCTGCCCCACGATGAGGTCGGCTGAGGCAGGCTTCTGCACAATCACCTCAGGCACGCCCAGATAACGCGCCAGCTGCCATACCTGCGTCTTGAACAAATCGCCGATGGGGTTCACGGGGGGCGAGTCGTCCGCGTGCCAGGTGAAGTAGCCGAACAGGCGCTCGCTCTTGTTGCCTGTGCCGATGGGCAGTGCGCCCAGCTTCGCCGACTGGTCAAACAGGATAATCATGCGGGTGCGGGCGCAGATATTGCCAATCCGCGTCGGGCTGGCGTCGGGCTCGTACCCCGCCAGGTAGGCGTCCACCATCGGGGTAATCTCAATCACGCGGTGCTGGATGCCCAGCTCGCGCACGACCAGCATCCCGTGTCCCAGCGATTCGGGGCTGCTGACCTTATAGGGCATCAGGAATGCATACACATTCTCGGCGCCGAACGCCCGCGCGCAGAGGTAGGCGACAACGGACGAGTCGACGCCGCCTGAAAGCCCCAGCAAGGCTTTTGAGAACCCGCGCCGCCGCTGCACCTCGTCGCGCAGAAACTCCACCAGCCACCCGGCGACCAGCGGGGCGTTGATGCGCAGCGGCTCGTCCGAATGCGGGTCGTACAGCGTCGGCTTAATCACAGGAATCGTTGACATAGTTCACCTCATAAAGCGGTTGGGATTAAACGGCGCAATCGGCAGGTCGGTCGCGCCGTTGAGGATAAGGTCAGCAAGGGCGCGCGCCGTTGCCGGGGCAAGCAGGATGCCGTGATAGGCGTGCCCTGCCGCAAGGTACAGCCCTGCAAAGCCCTCTGCTGCGCCGATGTAGGGGTTGTGGTCGGGCGTGTCGGGGCGCAATCCGACGGTGTGCCCCTGCACCGTTGCGTGCATCAGGCGGGGCGCAAGGCGCGCGAGGGTATGCATCAGCAGTGCATACGCTTCGGCGGTCGCGCGGGCGTCATAGCCTGCCTGTTCGCGCGTCGCGCCCAGCAACGCCGTGCCGTCTGCACGGGGTACAAGATAGCCTCCAGGCATCGAGAGAATATGCTGAATGGGTACGGGGAGGTCGCCCAGCGCCAGAATCACGCCGCGCACGGGCACAGTCGGGGCGTGTATCCCCAGGGGCTGCAGCAGCGCGCCTGCCCACGCGCCCGCCGCGACGACCACCGCATCGCCTTCCATGACGCCGTGAGGCGTCTGCACGCCGCGCAGGGCGCCACTCTGCACAATCAGGCTCAGAGCAGGGGAGCCTGTGTAAAGGTTTACGCCATAAAGTTGCACCGCACGATGCAGCGCGCGTATGAGCCGCGCCGTATGCACCCAGCCTTCACTGGGTATGTAGATCGCGTCGACAATCTCCGGGTTCAGCGCTGGCTCCATCTGACGCGCAGTGTGGCTGTCTATTCGCTCGGCGCGTGGGTCGTAGCGGCGAATCCATGCCAGACTTGCTTCAAGGTGGTCAGCGTCTGCATCGGTGAGTGCGATACGCACACATCCCGCTTGCCGCCATTCAGGGTCGATTCCCGTCTGCTCGTAGAGGGTGCGCGTCCACTCGGGGTACATCTGCAGGCTCTGCCAGTAGAGGGGCAGGGCTGGGGAGTCGTCGGGCGTCAGGCTGAAGGGATTTACCATGCCTGCAGAAGCGGCAGAGGTGTGCCCGCCCTCCGCAGACCCCTCCAGCAGCACAACTTCCGCCCCACGCTGGCGCAGCTCCCAGGCAATCGCCGCGCCAATGACCCCTGCGCCAATCACAAGTACGCGCACGGTCAGCCTCCTGCGGTCATCTGCACGATTTCGAGGGTATCGCCATCGCGCAGGGTAATCTGTTCGTACTGGTCGCGGGGGACGATTTCATAGTTATACTCCACCACCACCGTGCGCGGGTCGATACCGCGCTCCTGAAGCAGTTGGAGCAGGGAGATTGGTTCGGGCAGCTCGCGTTCTTTGCCGTTGATGCGTACCTGCGCCATCGCACAGAGTATACCCGATTAAAAACGCATGCGCCGAAGGCGACGCCTCCGGCGCATGTGCCTCATAAGAGATGCTCCGGTCGCAACCTCCTTATGAGGGCAGGCTTTGCTCTCCACCCACTCTACCTACAGCAACTTTCGTGCCAAATGTGCGCGCGAAGGGCAGGGTATCCTATGCCTATGCGCAAAACGGTGCTAATTACGGGCGGCGCAGGCTTCATCGGCAGCCATTTTGTGGAGTATCTTCTGGAGCAGTATCCCGATTATGAGGCGCGTGTGCTGGACGCGCTCACCTATGCGGGCAGGCGGGAGAACCTGGCGGCGGTGGAGGGCAATCCACGCTTCACTTTCATGCATGGGGATGTGCGCGACAAACAGGCGGTGCATGCGGCGATGCAGGGCGCGCATTTTGTCGTCCACTTCGCCGCCGAGACGCATGTAGACCGCTCCATTTTAGACCCCGACGCCTTCATCACCACCGATGTGTATGGCGCTTTCGTGATGCTGGAGACGGCGCGTCAGGTCGGCGTGGAGCGGTTCGTGCATGTCAGCACGGACGAGGTATACGGCTCGATAGAGCAGGGCGCGTTCACAGAAGGCTCGCCGCTTCAGCCCAGCAGCCCCTACGCGGCGAGCAAGGCAGGCGCAGATTTGCTGGCGCAGGCGTATGCGCGTACCTATGGGCTGCCCGTGCTGATTGTACGCCCCAGCAACACTTTCGGACCGCGCCAGTACCCCGAAAAACTCATCCCGTTTTTCACCGTGCGCGCCCTGCACGACCAGCCGCTGCCCCTGTACGGCGACGGGCAGCAGCGACGCGACTGGCTCTTTGTGCGCGACCATGTGCGCGCCATCGACACTGTGCTGCATCACGGGCAGGTCGGCGAAGCCTATAACATCGCAGGGAGCAACGAACGCCCCAATATAGAGGTTTCGCGCTTAATCCTGCACACACTGGGCAAGCCAGAAAGCCTGCTCCAGTTCGTCAAGGACCGCCCCGCACACGACCGCCGCTACGCGCTGGACGACTCCAAGCTCCGCGCGCTGGGCTGGCGCCCTGAAGCCGATTTTGAGACCGCTCTGCGCGAAACCGTGCTGTGGTACGCCAACCACCCCGAATGGTGGCAGCCCATCCTGCACAACAGGGAGGACTATCAGGCGTTTGTGCAACAGTGGTATGCCCAGCGGGGGTGAATCCTTTTGGTGGATGCACGCCTCCAACGATTGGAGGTATGCACACCATGCGATGGACTGCTATCGGCGCACTGCTTGCGAGTCTGTTTGCCCTGTCGGGCTGCGACGAGACGCAAGGTACAGCGCGTAAAACGACCGTTTCGCCGCGCGAGGTGTACGAGCGTCGCTCGGATGAGAAGGTACTGATTGTCGATGTGCGCACGCCAGCCGAATATCGACACGAGCGCATCGAGCAGGCGGTGAACAAGCCGCTGGATTCTATTGAGAAATGGCTGCCCGAATTGCCGAAGGATAAGACAATTTACTTCGTGTGTCGTAGCGGCAACCGCAGCGGGATTGCGCAGCGTATAGCTGCCCAGAAAGGTTTGGCGAATACCTACAATATGGAAGGCGGGATGATTGCATGGCATCGGGAGGGACTGCCTGTCGTTTCGAGCGATTAGCGGCGTCGCAGCGCGCGTCGTACATAATCCATCTCCTGCACGCCCAGGCGTGCGCACGCGCCTGTGTAGACCCCCATCGACAGCAGCCCGACCAGCAGGGCAATCACCAGAGCGCGCAGATTCGGCTGGAAATCGGGTAGGATCGCGTGCAGTCCCGCGTGCAGCGCGAACGCCGTCAGCCCCATAAGTGCGGCGGCGACGCCTGTCGCCGTCAGAAACCGTCCCAGCGACCTGTCGTCTGTGTGCGACTCACTGGGGATACGCCGATTCAGCAGGCGCGCCATCCACACCATCTGCAGCGTCGCCGCGAGCGAGGTTGCCAGCGCCAGCCCCACATGCCCCAGCGCCAGCACCCGCATGAGCAGCACACACAGGGGTACAAAGACCACCGTCACCGCCGTGCCGACCAGCACGGGCGTGAGCGAGTCGCGCAACGCGAAAAAGCCCCGCGCAATCAGCGCCTGCCCCGACCATGCGAACAGCCCCAGCGCGAACGCCCGCAGCGCGCTCGCCACCAGCTGCGTGTCGCTCGCCGTGAACTTGCCGTACTGCAGCAGGATGCGGCTGATGTCCTCCGCCAGCACAAGCAGCAGCACGGTCGCGGGGGCGGTCAGGAACCACACCAGACGCAGCCCGCGGCGCAGCGTCTGGCGCAGGGCGTCCCACTCGCCGCGCGCCGCCAGCGTCGTCAGGGCAGGGAACACCGCCAGCGCAATCCCCTGACCCACGATCCCCAGCGGCGCCTGCATCTGCCGATTCGCGTTGTCCAGCGCGGAAATCGCCCCCGCAGGCAGCCACGACGCAAACACGCGCAGTATCAGCATGTAGATGCCGGGCAGCGAGAGCCCGAACATTACAGGCAGCATCAGACGGAACACTTCGCGCGCCCCCTCATGGCGCAGGTTGAACTCCAGCCGAAACGCGCTCCCCAGCCGCCGCATCACCACGAGCGGCAACAGCACACTGCCGATGAACGCGCCCGCCAGCGCGCCCCATGCCAGCCCCGAAACGCCCAGCCACAACGCCAGCGCGAGACCCCCGAAGATAATCCCCAGATTGTAGATGTTCGGTCCCAGCGCGGGCGCAAGGAAGTGCTTGCGGGCATAGAGCGTCGCCATCATCAGCCCGCCCAGCAGGAAGCAAATCTGCGCGGGCAATACGATGCGCGTGAGGTGAGTCGTGAGCGTCAATCGCTCGGCGTCGAAACCCGGGAACATCAGCGCGACCGCCAGCGGCGCGATGAGTTCCAGCAGCAGCACCAGCGCGGTCGTGAGGCTCACCATCACCGTCGCCACGATGGAGAACACGCGCCACGCCTCGTCGCGCTGTCCCGTCTCCCAGTAGCGCGAGAAGACGGGCATCAGCGACGAGGAGAGCGCGCCGCCCGCCACCATGAAAAACAGCAAATCGGGCAGCTGGAACGCGGCGCGGTAGGCGTCCGTGAGTTCGTTCTGCCCGAAGCGAAAGGCAATCACTGTGTCGCGGAACATCCCCAGCAGGCGGCTCGCGAGGATGGCGGTCATCATCACCGCCGACGCGCGCGCCCAGCTGTAGCCTGCCTGCTGCGGTTCAGAGTCCCTCATCGCGCGAGACCAGTTTCAAGCCCACCACGCCCGCCACAATCAGCCCAATAAAAAGAAGCCGCCAGAAGTCGCGCGACTCGCGGAACCACACCATGCCCACCACCGCCACGCCCACCGCGCCGATGCCCACCCATACCGCATACGCCGTGCCGATGGGAATCTTGCGGATTGCCAGCGACAGGAACCAGAAGCTCGCCCATGCCGTTGTCAGCGCGACCACCGTCGGCAGTAAACGCGAGAAGCCGTCCGAAAACTTCAACGCCGTCGCCCAGACAATCTCCAGCAAGCCCGCAATAAGCAGGTAGAGCCACGCCATGCACGCAAAGTATACCGCACAGAATCCCCACCATCTCTTTCATGAGGTACACTCTCCCGCACATGCGAGCATTCTCTCTGGCGGTGAGCCTTGCGCTGATGGGGAGCGCGGCGGCGCAGTATCCGACGGTCTTTTTCGGGGCGCGGCTCAATGTGCAGGCGCGCACAGATGAACGCACGACCGCCCTGCGCTGGTACGACGACCTCGCGCGGCACTCGGTGGTGTTCCTGCAGCTCTATCACGAGGCGGGCTACGGCGCGTATGTGGCGCAGCGGCTGCAGAATCTGGGCGGCGACCGCACCCGCACCGCGCTGGACGAGGCGTACATCGAGCGGCTCGAAGGCTGGCGCGTCGGCAAGTTCTACGCGCCGTTCGGCGCGGGACTGCTGCTGAGCGAAAGCGTGCTGGCGGTGCAGTCGCCGACGCAGTTCGCGATTGGCGACCTGCCGATGCGCGTGGCGTACCTGTATAACGGCGCGGATCGGCAGCAGGGGGTCTATGTGCGGGTGGGTACGGCGCGCGGCGGCGTCTCGGCAGGCACAGGACGCCACTTCGGAACCGACCCGCATGCCTTCGCGCTCTGGGAGCTGCCCGAACGCCCCCGCTCGCCCGACGGCTACGAAACGCTCTACGGCGCGGACTATCTGCTGGACTTCGGCGGCGCGCCCGTGCAGCTGGAATGGCTTTACAGCGAGGGCAAGCGCGTGCAGGCAACCCACTGGTTCGCGGCGCGGGTGAACCTGCGCACGCTGCCGCTCCAGCCCGAACTTGCGGCGGCGTATCAGACGGCTTCGGAACAACTCAGCTGGCGACTCGCGCTCCAGCAACGGGCAGGCGACCGAGTGCGCCTCAACTTCACCCTGCGCGGCAAGCAGGGTACAATCGAATTTATCGCCTTCGGGATTCAGGGGGAACTGTAATGGCGTTGGGACGACGGATCACACGGCTGATGAAAGCGCACTGGGGCGAGCTGGTCGAGCGTGTCGAGCAGGTCATCCGCGAGGAGACGGCGGAGTCGACGGCGGCGCAGGAACTTCAGGACGCGCTGGACCCGACGCGCGCGCCGTCCGCGCCCGCTGCGCCGAAACCGAGCGCGCAGGAGACCGCCCTCAGTCGCGCCTATCGCGTGCTGGGGCTGCCCGACGGCGCGGAGCTTGCCGAAGTGCGGCGCGCCTACCGCGAGCTGATGGCGCGGAGCGACCCCAGCCGATTCCCTGAAGGCTCACCCGAACGCGCCCGCGCCGAGCACATCCGCCAGCGCATCGAGCAGGCGTACCAGACGCTGCTGCTGCACCTCGATCACACGGCGCAGCGGTTCCGCAACCTGCAAACGGATTGATTTCATCCCCGACGCGCCCTGCGCCGATACATCGCCCCGTGCGTCTGGCGTGCGGCGGCGACCATCTCAGGATAGGGCGTGTCGGTAATCGTCACGAAGCCGATGTTGTAGTTCTCGCCGTCCAGTGCGCGTCCCGTGAGCGGCTGATCCACATACTGGAACCAGTGGCACCCCACGAACAGTGGGTGGTCTACCACGCTATTCACATAGGTCTCGTACATGCGGGCGCGCTCGCGCTGATTCGGGGCGGCGACCAGCCCCGTGTGGAACATCCCGCGATCCAGCGCGCCAAAATGGAACTCGCCAATAATCACGGGCTTGTCCAGCGGCGCGAGGAAGCTGTACGCGCCATAGTCCAGCTTCGGCGCGTAGATGTTGAAGCTCAGCACATCGCACCACTCGGCGGCGACCAGCACCGCGTCCAGCGAGTACCATGCGAATCGGCATCCGAGGTAGAGGTGATTGGGCGCCAGCGCGCGCAGCGTTTCGCGAATTGTCTGGAAATACTGGCGGGCGAGCGCGCGCACGAACGCGCCGAAATCCTGCTGGCGGGCGCGTGTGGCGGCGGGCGGCAACGCCACAGGCGGCTTGAGCGCGTCCCAGCTGGCGTAGTTAGCGCCCCACGCCTCGTTGAGGCGTTCAATCGCGCCGTATTTCGCCCGCAGCTGCTCCAGAAACGCGCGTTTGGCGGGCGATTCGTCGGCGTGCAGGCTCAATGCGCCATACGCCAGCCCGTAGCGTCCCCCGTCCTCGCCCTGGCCTGCCCAGCTCAGCTCGTTGTCCACGAAAAAGCCCAGGCACCACGGATCGTCGTTCACGCGCTGGGCGACGGGTTCGATGCTCGCGCGGGCGTTCACGGCGAACTGCGGGTCGAACGGGTCGTGCATCTTGCCCCAGTAGTCGCTGCCGCTGGGCACGCGCTTATGCTCGCCCCACACGCCCGCCGTCGCCACATACGGGATGCGCCCGTTGCGATGCCACTCCCACAGCGACCAGTTGCCGATGGTGTTGAACCCCCACGAGCGCAGCCGCCGCAGCGTCTGCTCGCGCCAGCGGGCAGGGTAGTCCGCGCCGTACTTGCGCTCCAGATTCGCCGCGTAGAAGTTGTAGGTCTTACCCTCTTTGATGGGACCCATCAACGCAGTCGCGTGTCCATAGTGTTTTGCCAGCGGCTCGCCCTCGCGCGGCAGCCAGCGGAACATATAGTCGCGCCCCGTAATGAAAGTCGGGTTGCCGTAGTCCACGCAGTCCATCCCCGTCGAGAAAAAGAGTCTGCCGTTGGGCGCAACAAGCTGCCAGCGGTCGCCGACCTTCTCGGTGCGGAAGTAGCCTGTTGCGCGGAGCTGGGGTCCCGTTTTCCACGCGCCGTACTCGTCGAAGTCTTCAGGGACGGGCGTGCGTTCCAGCGTGCGCGTCTCCTGCGTCAGCGTGCGTCGCAGATGGCTCAGGCTGCGAATCTTGCCCTGCCAGTCCTCGCGGGCGTACTGACCGAACGCGTCGACGATGCCCTCCAGCGATTCATCGCCCTCCAGCAGGCGGATGTCGTCCACAATCAGCGTGCGGGGCTTGTCGCCGCGCCAGAGAAAAATCTGGAACGCGACGATATGCTCCAGCCGTATCGCCCCCGCGTTCGTGACGCCGATTCGGGTGAGGTCTTTGCCCAGCGGGGGCAGTCCGCGCATGCCGTAGTCCATCGGATTGCGCCCCAGCGGAAATACGACGCGCAGCCGTCTGCCCGGCGGCGCGGTGTGTGTCCCCTGACGACAGTGGTTCACGCCATCCGCGCGCGGGTCGTCGTCGACGCGCATGCCAAACTGCACCGCCTCGCGCATCGGGTTATACAGGTCAAACGCCAGCCCCGCGTAGCCGCGCCAGTCCCATGCGGTCGGCGCGCGAAAAATCAGGTTTGGCCAGTCGCGGTCGGGGAGGAACTCGACCTGCAGCGCGTGCTTGCCGTGCGTCGCGCCGCGCGCGGTCAGGCGCAGGCGCGTATGATTCGCCGTCGCCGCCGCCAGGTCGCTCTCCTGCTCAAAGGAGAAGAGGCGCTTCATAGCACGCTACGGCTTCGCGTGCGTGAGAAAAATTCCTTCTTTTAAGTGTCTTTGCAATGAATTTTCGGCGACTCCCCCCTGTCCGCGCATGCGCGTAATTTGGAGTGCTGAAGCGGGAGCTTCAGCCTCGCGGAAGCTCCGCTTCCGCACTCCATAAAGACGGTGCTGCGCGCGCATGTCGCAATTCTCGTGCAAAGACACTTAGCGTTCTCCTGCGCGCGGGAACCGCTTTCTGGAAATGGGTATGATTCTCGCGCGATGCCGTACGAGTTCGTGCTGCAGAGTCCGGAGAAGGTCGAGATTCGCTACGAAATTGCGGGGCTGGGGTCGCGCGCGCTGGCGGCGGTGCTGGACGACCTGCTGGTGCTGACTATTATCGGAGTCGTCGCAGCGCTGCTCGCCCTGCTGGAAGAAACCACGCAGGCAATCTCCAGTCTCTACACACTGATTGGCGAGGGGTGGCTGATTGCGGGACTCATCTTTTTCGCGTACATTCTGTGGTTCGCGTACTACATCGTGTTCGAGATTTTCTGGAGCGGGCAGACGCCTGCCAAGCGTGCGTTTGGGCTGCGCGTAATGATGCTCAACGGCGCGCCCGTGACGCCGACGGCAATCCTCATTCGCGAGCTGGTGCGCCTGGTGGACGCCTTCCCGATTTGCATTATGGGCTACAATGTGGCGGGCGTGCTGGCGTTTTTCAACCCGTATGGACAGCGGCTGGGCGATATGCTGGCGGGCACATTTGTGATTAAGGAGCGTCGCACCCCTGCGCCCACGCTGGAGCAGCTCCGCGCGACGAGCGACGCGCCCCACCCGCTGGAGTCGTATCTGCCGCCGTTGCTGGCGCTCAGCCCCAGCGAGTACCGCGCCCTGCGCGCGTTTCTGGACAGGCGCGACCAGCTGACGGCGGGCGCGCGTGCGCAGCTGGCGACGGAAATTTATCGCCGACTGGCAGCGGCGGGCATCCTGCCCGACCCGCCGCCCGCGGCGATGGAGGGCTTGCTGGAGGCGGTCGCCGCGCGCTACGCCCGCGAACGCGGCAGGCTGGAGTAGGCGATGCGCTTCCTGATTGCTCCCACCGCTTACAAGGGCACGCTCTCCCCCATGCGCGCCGCGCAGATTATTGCGGATAACCTTGTCGGCGAGGCGGACCTGTGCCCGATTGCTGACGGCGGCACGGGCTGGCTGGAGGTCTGGGGCTACCATTTCCCCGACGCGCGACGCTTCGAGACAGACTCGCACGATGCGCTGCTGCGTCCCCGACGCGCCGAATGGCTGTTGTTGCCGTCGGGCGCGGCGGTGATCGAGTCGGCGCAGGCGGCGGGCATCCACTGGCTTTCTCCAGAATCGCGCGCGCCGCTGGACGCCAGTACGCGGGGCGTGGGCGAGCTGCTCCGCGCGGCGGCGCATCCCGAGGCGCGCGCCCTCTGGCTTGGGCTGGGCGGCGTGGCGACCACCGACGCGGGCGTGGGCGCGTTGCGCGCGCTCGGCTTCCGACTGCTGAACGCGCAGGGCGAGCCGATTGCGCACGGCGGGCGGGGGCTGCTGGAACTGCACGCTGTCGAGCCGCCTGCGGATGACCCACTGCAGGGCAAGCCGCTGACGCTGTGCGCCGATGTGCAGAACACCCTGCTGGACGCCGCGCGCGTGTACGGACCCCAGAAAGGCGCGACGCCCGAACAGGTGGAGACGCTCACGCGCGCGCTGGAACGCTTCGCAGAAATCGCTTTGCGCGACACAGGGATAGACCTCACAACGACGCTGGGCGCAGGCGCGGCGGGTGGACTGGCAGGCGGACTGCACGCCTACCTGCGCGCGCCGATTGTGTCGGGCGTGATGTGGCTGCTGCGCCATGTGGACTGGGACGCGCGTCTGCAGGCGGCGGATTGCCTCATCACGGGCGAGGGGCAGGTGGATGCGCAGACGCTGATGGGCAAGGGCGTCGGCGTGCTGATTCAGCAGGCGGTGGCGTCTGGCAAACCTGTGCTGGCGCTGGCGGGACGCACGGGCGCGGGCTGGGAGCCGCTCGGTAGCCTGCCGCGCGTGCGCGTGTACGCCTGCGCCGAACTCGCGCCCGACCTGCCGCCCGCCGACGCGCTGGCGCAGACCACACGCGAAGCTGTCAGCAGGGAGTTCGCATAATACGCTGAATCCAGCTTCTGTGAGCTACTCAGAGTATGAGTTCAAGTTCGCCAAAACCATCCTCCAGCGCCACTTTTCGGAGCAGTATGAAGACATCTTGCTGGCTCTTGGCGCGTTACGCACCCCGCTGGGGCGCGGCGTGCGCCCGACGCCTGCCGTCGCGCTGGCAGAGCAGCTCACCGCGCGGGGCTGGGAACGCGAGCAACCTGTATCGCCTGAACACACCCATCTGCGCTTCGACCTCGTGAAGGGCGAAGTGGCGGTGGAGATTCAGCTCTCCGACCCCGCCGACTGCTCCAACGACTTCCTCAAGTTCCTGCTGGCGCACAACCTGGGGCGGATTGCCCTCGACGTTGAGATTGTGTATGACGATGGGGTGTGCGGCAGGAACCTCCCTCGCCTCAGCAAAGTGCGCCGCGACCTGGAGACCTACCGTAGCGTGCTTGCGTGCCCTGTGTGGGTCGTTGGGCTGCGTGCGGACAGCTGAAGGCAAGGTATACTCTTGCGGGAGCGTGCGCGATGGCAATCACCTTAGAGCAGATGCGCCACACGGCGAAACTGGCGCGGCTGGAGCTGACCGATGAGCAACTTACTGAACTCATGCGCCCGATCAACGCGCTGATGGAGCATTTCGAGCGGCTGCAGGCGCTGCCGCTGGACGCGGTGGAGCCGACCTCGCACTCGATCCCCGTGTTCAACGCCTTTCGCGAGGATGAGGTGGGCGCGACGCTCGCCCGCGCGGACGCGCTGGCGAACGCCCCCGAAGCCCGCGACGGGCTGTTTATCGTGCCGCGCATCGTGGAGGAGTAGATGAAGGAGCTGCTGACGCTGAGTATTGCCGAAATCAGCCACAAACTGCACGCCCGCGAGCTTTCCGCCATCGAGCTGACGGAGGCAGTGCTGACACACATCAGCGAGACCGAGCCGCATGTGCAGGCGTTCATCACGCCGACGCCTGAGCTGGCGCGGGAGATGGCGCGCCATGCGCAGGCGCGACTCGACGCGGGCGAGCGCACCCCGCTGCTGGGCGTACCAATCGCACTCAAGGACAACCTCTGCACGCGCGGCGTGCGCACCACCTGCGCCTCGCGCATCCTGCACAACTTCGTACCGCCCTACGATGCGACGGTCGTCGAACGCCTGCGGGCACAGGGCGCGGTGTTCGTCGGCAAGCTCAACATGGACGAGTTCGCGATGGGTTCGTCCACCGAGTTCTCGGCGTTCCACCCGACGCGCAACCCGTGGGATCTGGAGCGCGTGCCGGGCGGCTCGTCGGGCGGATCGGCGGCGGCGGTCGCCGCGCATATGGCATACGCCACGCTCGGCTCCGACACGGGTGGCTCCATCCGTCAGCCCGCCGCGTTCTGCGGGGTGGTCGGACTCAAGCCCACCTACGGGCGCGTGAGCCGCTATGGGCTGGTCGCCTACGCCTCATCGCTCGATCAAATCGGACCGCTCACCAGAACGGTTGAAGACTGCGCGATTATGCTCAACGCCATCGCAGGCAAAGACCCCCACGACGCCACCAGCGTCGATGTGCCTGTGCCCGACTTTCGCGAGGCGCTGGTGGACGACATCAAGGGCGTTCGACTGGGTGTGCCGAAGGAGTTCTTCGGGCAGGGCGTGATGCCCGAAGTCGCTGAGACGGTGCGCCGCGCAATTGGCTTGCTGGAATCCATCGGCGCGGAGGTGCAGGAGGTCTCCCTGCCGATGGCAGAGCAGTCGCTGGCGATTTACTATATTCTCGCGCCCGCCGAGTGTTCCTCGAACCTCGCGCGCTACGACGGCGTGCGTTACGGGCTGCGCGTCGGCGCGGAGAAGGGGCATATCGGCATGATGGAAGCCACTCGCGCGGCAGGCTTCGGCAAGGAGGTCATCCAGCGGATTATTATCGGCACATACGCCCTCTCGTCGGGCTACTACGACGCCTTTTACCTCAAGGCGCAGAAAGGGCGCACGCTGCTGCGCCAGCAGTTCGACGCCGTGTTCCAGCAGGTGGACGCGCTGGTGTGCCCCACCGCGCCCACGCCCGCCTTCAAACTCGGCGAGCTGGTGGACGACCCGCTGGCGATGAAGCGCGCCGATGTGCTGACCATCCCGGTCAACCTGGCGGGGCTACCGGGCTTGAGCGTGCCCTGCGGCTTCGTGAACGACCTGCCCGTCGGGCTGCAGATTATCGGCAAGCCGTTCGACGAAGCGACCGTGCTGCGCGTGGGCTATGCGTGGGAACAGCTGGCGTGCCTGCGCGACGAGCTGCGCACGCCGCGCGCGCTGGCGCGAGCGCTTTAGTCTGGCAGGTAGGCTACAAACGCAGGCGAGAGCGCCTTCAGGTACACTCCTGTGCGATGACGACGCAACGCCGTGCGCCCGAAGTGTGGCGCGAGATGGGGCTGACTGACGCCGAGTACGCACGCATCGTTGCCCTGCTGGGACGCGAGCCGACCGATGTGGAGCTGGGCATGTTCGCCGTGATGTGGTCAGAACACTGTGGCTACAAATACTCGCGCCCCGTGCTGCGCCTGTTCCGCAAGTATCGCGAGTCGCTGGAAGGCGCAGGTTTCGAGAACGCGGGCGTCGTGCCGCTGGACGAACAGCTGGGCGTCGCCTTCAAGGTGGAAAGCCACAACCACCCCTCTGCCGTGGAGCCTCATCAGGGCGCGGCGACGGGCGTCGGGGGGATTATTCGCGACATCTTCACGATGGGCGCGCGCCCGATCGCGATTCTGAACTCGCTGCGCTTTGGACCGCTCACGGAACCGCGCAACCGCTACCTGTTCGAGCATGTGGTGGAGGGCATCGCCAGCTACGGCAACTGTATCGGCGTGCCGACCGTCGCGGGCGAGGTCTACTTCCATCCGTGTTATTCGGGCAACCCGCTGGTGAACGCGATGGCGGTGGGCGTCGTGCCGCTGGCGCGTATCGTGTCGGCGCGGGCGGATGTGCCCGGCAGCGCGGTAATGTATGTCGGCGCCAGCACGGGACGCGACGGCATCCACGGGGCGACCTTCGCCTCCGAAACGCTCGGCGACGATCAGGAAGAGAAGCGTCCGAATGTGCAAATCGGCGACCCGTTCATGGAGAAATTGCTGATAGAAGCCACTCTCGAAGCCCTTGAAACGGGCGCGGTGCTGGGGATGCAGGATATGGGCGCGGCGGGACTGACCTGCACCACCTGCGAGCCGACCTCCAAGTCGGGCACGGGCGTCGAGATTGAAACCAGCCTCGTGCCCACGCGCGAAGCCGACATGACCCCCTACGAAATCATGCTCTCCGAGTCGCAGGAGCGGATGCTGCTCTATGTGCAGGCGGGGCGCGAGGAAGAGGTCGCACAGGTGTTCCGCAAGTGGGGGCTGAACGCCGTCGTGATTGGGCGCGTGCTGCAGGAGCCTGTGCTGCGCGTGCGCCATCGGGGCGAGGTGGTCGCCGAACTGCCGCCCGACTACTTGACCACCCAGTGCCCGACCTACACCCTTCAGGCGGATGAACCTGCCTACCTTGCGGAGGCGCAGCGGCTTGAGCTTGAGTCCGTGCCCGTCCCCAGCGACATGAACGAGGCGCTGCTTGCGCTGCTCGGCTCGCCAACGATTGCCAGCAAGCGGTGGGTGTACGAGCAGTATGACTGGCTGGTGGGCACGCAGACGATTCTGCCGCCGGGCGCGGGCGACGCCGCGGCGTTGCGTGTGCGCGGCTCGGACCGCGGAATCGCGCTCACCATCGACTGCAACGCCCGCTACTGCTACCTGCATCCCTACCGGGGCGGGCAGATTGCGGTGGCGGAGGCGGCGCGCAACCTCGCATGCGTCGGCGCTGTACCCCGCGCGATTACCGACTGCCTCAACTTCGGCAACCCGCAACGCCCCGAAATCTTCTACCAGTTCGAGCAGGCAGTGCGCGGGATTGCTGACGCGAGCGAGTTTTTCGAGACGCCCGTTGTGTCGGGCAATGTGAGCTTTTACAACGAGAGCGAGTTCGGCGCGGTGTACCCGACGCCGACGATTGGCATGTTGGGCGTGCTGGAGCGCGCCGACGACGCCGTCGGGATGGGCTTCCGCGAGGCGGGCGATGTGGTGCTGCTGGTGCGCCCCGCCGCGCGCCCTGCCGACGCCGAGCCGCACTTCGGGCTGGGCGCGAGCGAGTACCTGTCTGTCGTTCACGGGCTGGAGCGCGGCGCGCCCGACCCGGTGGACTTGCCGACGGAGCGCGCGCTCCATCGGCTGCTGCATACGCTGGCGCGCCGAAGGCTCGTGCGCTCGATGCACGACCTCAGCGAGGGCGGCTTCGCCGTCGCGCTGACCGAGTGCGCGTTGGCGCATGGGGTGGGCGTACAGGTAGACCTGCCTGCGGAAGCGGTTGACCATGCGCCGCGCCCCGACGCCGCGCTGTTTGGCGAGCGACAGACGCGCGTCATCCTCTCCGCCGCGCCCCAGCACGCGAGCGAGATTATCGCGCTTGCCCGCGCGCACGGGCTTGCGTGCGATACGATTGGCGCTACAGGCGGCGAGCGCATCCAGATTGACTGGCAGGGCGCACGGCTCATTGACCTGCCCCTGACGCGCTGCCGTGAGGCGTATGAGGGAGCGATTCCGCGCTGGTTTAGTACTTGAGAGCGTCTTCAGCGATTAAACACCCACCTGATACGCCCTATGCCTCCTCCAGCGGACAGCTGCGCAGGGGGAAACTACGCATCCCTGTCCCGCCGGGGAACATGACCGTCACGACTGTCTCGGCGCACTTGACGACAATCCCCGTGCCCAGTTCGGGATGGCGCACACGCTGTCCGGGCAGGAACGGCGCAGGCGTGGGGCGTGCGACGGCGCTGGCGACAGCGCGGGCAGGCGTGCGAGGCTTCGCCGGCGCGGATGCGGGCGCGCCGTACAGCGTCTGGTACAGCGTTGGCATCGGATCGTCGCCCAGCGCACGCAGGAACGGCGACGGTATCGAGCTGCGCCTGCCTTCATAGGAACCCCGCGAGAGCGCGTAGGTCAGATGCAGCTCGTCCTTCGCGCGGGTCATGCCGACATAGCACAGGCGGCGCTCCTCCTCAATCTCGCGGGGCGTCTCGCTGCGCGAATGGGGCAGTAGTCCCTGCTCCAGCCCCACCAGAAACACCACCGGGAACTCCAGCCCCTTGGCGGCGTGCAGGGTCATCAGCACGACCTGATTCTCGCGTTCGTTGAGCGTGTCCAGGTCGGAGACCAGCGACACATACTGCAGGAAGCGCATCAGCGGGCTGAGTTCCACCTCGTCGGCGTCGCGTTCGGCGTCGCGGGTTTCGAACCGCTCGGCAAAGTTGACCAGCTCGCGCACATTGCCCGCGCGGTCTATCGACTCGGCGTCGCCGCGCCCTTCCAGCCACGCGAGGTAGCCCGTCTGCTGCAGGAGCGTGCGCATCGTATCGGTCAGCGTGTGCGTCTCGGCGTACTCGCGCAGCTGCTCCATCAGCGCCACGAAGCCCAGCAGGGCGTTCTGTGCGCTGGTCGCCAGCTGCTGCAGCAGGAGCGGGTCGTGCATCGCGCGGTAGAGGCTGATTCCGCACTCGGCGGCGTGGGTCTGTACCTGCTTGAGCGTCGCCTGCCCGATTTTGCGCGGCGGCGTATTGATAATGCGCAGCAGGCTCAGCGAGTCGTCGGGGTTCGCCAGCAGGCGCAGGTACGCCAGCACATCTTTAATCTCTTTGCGGTCGTAAAAGCGCAACGCGCCGACCAGCCGATGGGGGATGCGCTCGCGCATGAACCGCTCTTCGAACGCGCGCGATTGGGCGTTCGTGCGGTACAGCACGGCGAAGTCGCCGTAGCGCCGCCTGCCGAGTTGAGTCTGGCGGTAGATATAGTCGGCGATGATTCGCGCCTCCTCTTCCTCGTCGCGGGCAGGCGTGAGCGTGATGGGCGCGCCCTCTTTGCGCTCCGTCCACAACCGCTTGGGCGCGCGGAAACGGTTCTCGCTGACCACCTTGAACGCCGCGTCCAGAATCACCTGCGTCGAGCGGTAGTTGCGCTCCAGCTTAATCACCTTCGCGTCGGGGAAATCCTGCTCAAAACGCAGGATCAGCTCCACCTCCGCGCCGCGAAAGCCGTAAATCGACTGGTCGTCGTCGCCCACCACGCACAGGTTGCGATACTTGTCCGCCAGCAGGCGCGTCAGCACATACTGCGCGTAGTTCACATCCTGATACTCGTCCACCAGGATATAGCGGAACTGATCCTGGTAGCGTTCGCGCGCATGCGGCTGGGTCTCCAGCAGCTCAATCGCCTTGTTGATGAGGTCGTCGAAATCGAGCGCGTTCGCCGCGCGCAGGTAGGTCTCGTAGCGTTCGTAGACGCTGGCGACGATTCGCTCGAAGTAGTCGCTGGCGGACTCGCGATAGTCGCGCGGCGGGATGAGTTTCTCTTTCGCGCGGCTGATGGCGTTGCGGATGGCGCGCGGGTTCATCTGCTTCTCGTCGATGTTGAGTTCTATCAGCACGCGGCGCACCACCTCCAGCTGGTCGCCGTCGTCGTAGACCACGAAGTTGGGCGGGATGTCGATGGCGCGTCCGCTCTCGCGCAGGATGCGGGCGCAGACGGCGTGGAAAGTGCCCACCCACAGTCCGCGCGCCTCGTCGCCCTGCAGGATGCGTTCCAGTCGCTCTTTGAGTTCGTCGGCGGCTTTGTTGGTAAAGGTAACCGCCAGAATGTGGCGCGGCGCGACCCCATGCTCGCGAATCAGGTGTGCAATCCGATAGGTAATCACGCGCGTTTTGCCCGACCCCGCGCCCGCGAACACGAGCAGGGGACCGTCCTTATGCAGCACCGCTTCCAGTTGCTCCAGATTCAGCGTGCTGAGATCCATCGGGGGAAAGTGTACCCCCTGTGCAGATTTTCGGGGATGCGGGCGCCCGCATCCCCTCAAACCAACGCCCGCCCTACGGCGTAAAGTCCGTATCGGGCGTGACGCGCCGGGTGAAGGCTGCCAGCAGGCGTGCGGCGTTTTCTACATCCTCCAGCGCGAGCAGCTCGCACGGGGTGTGCATATAGCGCAACGGCACGGAGACCAGCCCGGTCGCCATGCCCGCCTTGTTGAGTTGCATGGCGTTCGCGTCGGTGCCTGTGCCGCCGCCCGCCGCCTCCAGCTGGTAGGGAATGCCCTCCGCCTCCGCCGCTTCGACCAGCATCTCGAACACGCGCGGGTTGATGTTCGCGCCCCGACAGATGACGGGACCCTTGCCCGGACGCATGTCGCCCACGCGCCGCTTGTCGACGGTGGGGTAGTCGGAAGCGTGCGTCACATCGACGGCGATGCCGATGGGGGCGTCCACGCCATACGCGCTGGTGCGCGCCCCGCGCAGCCCAATCTCCTCCTGCACCGTCGCTACCGCGTACACGGCTGCCGTCGGGCGGTTCTCCGCAAGCAGGCGCAGCGCCTCCGCCACAATGAACGAGCCCATCTTGTTGTCGAACCCGCGCGCGGTGGCGAAGCCGTTCTGCAACTCCTCGAACTCCACCGCGAAAGTCACGGGGTCGCCGATGCGCACTTTCGATTGGGCGTCTTCTCTGTCCTTTGCGCCGATGTCGATCCACAAATCGTGCAGCTTGGGCGCTTTGCCGCGCTCGTCGTCGTCCAGCAGGTGGATGGGCTTTTTGCCGATGACGCCGGGGATGGCGCCCTGTTTGGTATGCACGCGCACGCGCTGCCCGACGGGGATCACCGGGTCGTGCCCGCCGATGGGACCGAAGTAGAGGAACCCCTCGTCGGAGATGTATTTCACGATGAAGCCGATTTCGTCCATATGCCCGGCGAACATCACGCGGGGCGCGCCGTCGGGGTTGATCACGGCGATGGTGTTGCCCATCACATCGGTATAGACCTTATCGGCGAACTCGCGTGTGTAGGCGCGGTAGACCTCCGCCGCGCGTTGCTCGTAGCCCGACGGCGACGGCGCGTTCACAATCGCCTTCAGAAACGCCAGCGACTCTGCTCTCATAGGCTCTCTCCTGTCGTGCGTAATAGGTTTGCCATCTCGATGGCGCTGAGCGCGGCTTCGCTGCCCTTGTTGCCCATTTTGCCGCCCGCGCGCGCCAGCCCCTGCTCAAAAGTGGCGTCGGTCAAAACACCCAGCGCAATCGGCTTGCCCGTCTCCAGCATGATTTGCATCAGTGCGGAGCAGACCGCGCTGCTGATGTGCTGGGCGTGGCTGGTTTCGCCCTGCAGCACCGCGCCCAGACAAATCACGGCGTCGTACTCGCCCGACTGGGCGCATTCGCGGGCAATCAGCGGAATCTCCCAGCTGCCCGGTACGGCGTAGGTATCGATGGCGTTCGGGTCTGCGCCGTGCCGAAGCAGGGTCTGAATCGCGCCCTCCTTCAGGCGGTCGGTAATCAGTTCGTTGTAGCGGCTCACCACGATGGCGAACCGCAGCCCGGTCGCGCTCAGTGCGCCCTCAAAATGGCTCATCAGGAGAAGTTATACCCGATTCGACGAGCCATCAAGCCATAACACTTTTTTAACCTAACGGTCAGTATACTTTGCCCCCGTTATGAGAACCGTAGGCTTTGCACGGCGTGGCTTCACGCTGATTGAGTTGCTGGTAGTGATTGCGATTATCGCCATCCTGGCGGCGATCCTGTTTCCCGTGTTCGCTCAGGCGCGGGAGAGCGCGCGCCAGACTTCGTGTTTGAGCAACCTGCGCCAGTTCGCGCTGGCGACGCTTGCGTATGTGCAGGACTATGACGAGGTGTTCCCCCAGAGCGCGTACAGCATGGATCGCGCGATTCTGCAGCCCGGCTCCAACGATCGGGTCTTCACGGTGTTCGACGCCGTGATGCCCTATATGAAAAACATCGATATCCTCATCTGTCCGTCCAACCGTCCGGGCATTGACTGGCAATCGATTCTGGCGACGCTGGGGCTGCGCACCAGCGGCGTGTTCCGCTATGCCTCGTATGCGCCCAACTTCGCGCTGTTCCAGGACCCTGCGCTGCCGCCCGGACTGTTCGCGGACGACCCCGTCGTGCCGCTGGCGGCGGTTCAGGAGCCTGTGAACACGACGATGTTCTTCGACTCGGTCTACAAGCGGGCAAACGACCCGGTGATTGACCCGCGCTGCCCGCGCCCGGTGGGACCGTTTGGCTGGGACAACTTCCCCGGCGACCCGCGCCACAAGGACGGCATCAACATCAACTTCGTGGACGGGCACGCGAAGTGGTACAGGCGCGATGCGAAGATTCCCGGACGCTCGTTCAGCAGCAGCGGCGAGGTGGACACCTACACGCTGCCATGCGATTTGTCGGGCATTCCGGGCGGCGCGCCCAATACCTGATACCAATCGGCGCGTCAGACTTCGCAATTGTCTCTTGTGCATGCAACAAGAACCGCGCATTTTGTAGCCCTCACCCCCGGCCCCTCTCCCGCAGGCGGGAGAGGGGAGTCGTGCGAGCGTCGCGTGATGCGCTATCCCCCTCTCCCAACCCGTTGGGAGAGGGGGACAAAGGGGGTGAGGGGAATATGCGCTGCCAAAAGATAATCGGCCGATTGGTATTAACCCTCAATCTCCTCGCCCAGCCTGTAGAATCGCCCGCGTGAGTAGGCGATGGCGCGTCTGGCAGGGTCGCCGACGGCGCGCAGCGGCTCGCCGACGATGAGCATGTGGCTCCCATAGACGCGCCGATCCAGCACGCGACACTCGAACTGCGCCGCCGCGCCTGCAATCAGCGGCGCATCGATATACATCGCAGGCTCGGTCGGAATCTGGAACGCGCGGATTTTGTCCACTTCGCTGCCGGAGTGTCTGCCGCAGACGCGCCCAATCCACGCCTGCTCTTCGGCAATCAGGCTGACGCCGAAAGTGGTCGCCTGCTCAATCAGCCCGCGTGTGTAGCGTTCCTCGCCGACGAACACGCCAATCAGCGGCGGCTTGAGCGATACGGGCGCGCACCATTCCGCGCTCATCGCGTTCACCACGCCGTTCACCGAGACGGTCACGATACTCACGGAGTTGATAAACCGCCATGCGTCGCGGTCAATCTGGGTCAGGGGTTGCATAGGCGCGATTCTACCCGACGGTATAATCGTGGCGTGAATGTGCGTCGGTTCGTGGAGCGTCGCCAGCCGCGCTGGGAGCGGTTCGAGCAGCTGCTGGACGCGCTCCAGTGGTCGGGCGGCAAGGGTCTCGATCGCGCCGCGCTGGACGAGCTGGGCAGGCTCTATCGTCAGACGGCGGCGGATCTGGCGTATGCGCGGCAGCAGGGCGCGGACGCCCGTGTGGTGGAGTACCTGAACGCGCTGATGGGGCGGGCGCACGGCTTGCTGTACCGCGCGCGGCGGGGCAGCATGCGCAGCGCGCTGCGACACTTCTGGTACGGTTTTCCCGCCGCCGTGCGTCGGCGGGCAGGCTATGTGTGGACGGCGATTGCGCTCACCCTGCTGGGCGCGCTCATCCCGTTCCTGATGATTGTCGCCAATCCCGCCGTCGCCGACGCGCTCGTCAGCCCCCAGTGGCGCCCCGTGTTCGAGCAGTGGAAATCGGGCGTACAGCGGCAACCCGGCGAGACGGGCATGGCGTCCATCATGAGCAGTTTCTACTTCGTGAACAACTCGCGCGTGGCGATGCTCGCCTTCGGGCTGGGGGTGTTCTGGGGGATACCGACGGTCTACCTGCTGATGACGAACGGCTTTCTGCTGGGCACGCTGGCGGGCGAGATGTACCATGTGGGCAAGCTGGGCTTCCTGCTGGTCTCCATCTATCCGCACGGCGTGCCGGAGCTGGGCGCGGTGTTTCTGTGTGGGGGCGCGGGGCTGATGCTGGGGCGCGCGATGATTGCGCCGGGCGACTTCACACGCTCGGAGGCGGTGCGTCAGGTCGCGCCCGATGCTTTTTTGATACTGGCAGGCTCCCTGATGCTGATTCTTATCGCGGCGTTCACGGAGGCGTTCTTCTCGTTCTACGCCTTCCCCAGCTGGACGAAGTTCCTGTGGGGCACGGTGGCGCTGGTTGCGCTACTGGGCTACCTTCTGGGCGTGCGCGAGGCAGAGCGTTGAGGGGCGTCGGGGCGCGCACGACGGCGCGCCCCGACAATCACTTAGCACCCGCTCCCGAAGTGGAACAGCACCTGCAGGAGGTCGCTGTCGTCGATGGCGCCGTTCCAGTCGATGTCCTCGGCGCGGTAGCCGCTCTCGCCGAACGCCAGCAGTACCGCCAGCAGGTCCGCGTCATCGACGCATCCGTCGCGGTTCACATCGCCGCGCAGGGGGAAGCCCGTATCCAGCAGGAACGCCTCGGTGCGCTCGGTCGCGCTGTTGAAGCCCACACCCACGATGTAGCGCCCGTCGGGGGAGACGGCTCGCGCCACAGTAAGGTAGGAGAGACCAGTGAGCAGGTTGGCGTAGGTGCTGTTGAGGTTTTCCATGCCGCCTGTGGGCGTCCAGCGGAAGGCGGTTGGACTATTACCAAATGCTGGGGAGACTCCCACAATAACCGAGCCGTCGCCCGACACGCCGAACGCCGTACCCGTATTGCCGCCCAGCGTGCCCAGCCCGACCATGCCCGTCTCGCGCGTCCAGCGGAACGGCTGCCACCAGCCATTCGGAGTGTCCACACGTCCCACGACCACGGAGCCATCCGCCGATGCGGCGAACGCGTGGGTGTTGCTCCCGGAGAACGCGCCCAGCAACTCCAGCCCTGCCTCGCGTGTCCAGCGCGCCGCCTGACGCGAGAAGGTTTGCCGAACCGAGCCGACGACGGTAGACCCATCGGCAGAGACTCCGAGACCGTATAAGCCATCCAGCGGCGCATCCAGTGGGACGGCGCCTGCGCTGGGCGTCCAGAGAAACGCGCCTGTAGAGCCCCAGCCCGCAATCACCGCGCCGTCCGCCGAGACCCCCGTCGCCATGCTCTGCCCGACGCCGAAGACCAGTTGCTGCAAGCCTGTCTGGGGCGTCCAGCGGAAGGCGCGGTCGGTATTGCTGCTATCATAGGCATAGCCCACGACCACCGTCCCGTCTGCCGAAACGCCGAACGCCTCGGCGCGGTTGCCGCCGAAGGTCCCAAGATCGACCATTCCCGTCTCGCGCGTCCAGCGGAAGGCGCGTTCGCCACTGCCTGTCGTCGATACGCCCACCACAACGGCGCCGTCAGCGGAGACGGCATGCGCCCGGCTGTAATTGCCGCCCGGAAGCACGCCCAGCCATGTCAGCGATTGCGACCATCCCGCGGTCGCCACGAATACCCATGCGCTCACCAGCGCCCACCGAAAACTTCCTCGCATCGATCATCCACCTCCTTAGTGAAATGCTCCTGTGCAGGAACCTTTACCCCGCAAAGGTTGGCGTCTCCAACCCGTGTCGCTGGTTAGAAACTGCCAGTATTTTGACGAGTCGATAGTGCGGTGGGTTTCAGTGTGTTTACGGATACAGTGCGCGAACGCGCGCTCAATCGGGTATATAACTCACGCTACCGCGCTGGGGAGGGAAGATAGATGTGCCGAATCTTGGCGCTGATGTGTCTGGCAATCGGTCTTTTGTATCTGATGGAGGCGGCGATTGGGGTACAGTTTCCCCATCACCGCTGGAAATGGCGTCTACTGACGCGGCTGGAGTTTCCATGGCGTATGGGCGCTGCAGCGACAGCCGCATGGTGTCTGATTCTGGGCGCGAGCCTGCTGCTCGTGTGCGGCTGGTAATGGTACCTGTCTTCCGTCGGCGCGCGCAGACTTAACCGCAATTTAAACTCATGTGTGGCACAATTCTGACGATGCGACGGCTCTACGGTTGGCTGGTGGGAGTTGCGGCGGGGTTGTCTGTCGCCGCGCTGTACCTGCCAGCGACGGGCACGGCGCGACAGGACGCCCTCGAACTCAAGCCCCAGGCGACTATCTCGCATAAACCCATCGACGAGATGAGCGGGATTGCCCGCAGCCGCGCCTATGCAGGAGTCTACTGGGTTCACAACGACAGCGGCGACCGCGCGCGCATCTTCCCCATCCGACTCGACGGGAGCGTGGTCGTCCCGCCGTTTGTCTCCCGCCGCGACTCGTCCGACCGCCCCGAAGACCCCTCCGTCGTGTACGAGGGCGTCCAGATTGAGGGCGCGGTCAACATCGACTGGGAAGACATCGCCATCGACGGCGACACGCTCTATATCGCCGATGTGGGCAACAACGGCAACGCGCGGCGCGACCTGGCGGTCTATGTGGTCAAGGAGCCGAACCCCGAAGCGACCCTGCAGGCGCACGCGCTCCAACGAATCCCCATCGCCTATCCCGACCAGAAGGCGTTCCCCGACGAGCAGTGGCATTACGACTGCGAGGCGGTATTCGTTTACAGGGGCAAGCTCTATTTCATCACCAAGCACCGTGCGCCGCGCCAGCTCAGCACGCCCGAGCCGAGCGCGAACCTCTATCGGCTGGACACGATGCATACCGACCGCGTGAACTTCCTCACGAAGGTCGATTCGCACAGCGACCTGGGCGGCTGGGTCACGGCGGCGGCGATGTCGCCCGATGGACGCACGCTCGCCGTGCTGTGTCAGGCGCCGCAGCAGGTTCTCTGGCTCTTTGAGCGACCCGCGCGCGGCGACCGATTCTTCTCGCAGGGCAGGGCGCGCCGAATCCCCATCCGCAACGGCAAGCAGTGCGAAGCCCTTGAGTGGGTGGACGATACCCGCATTGTGATTACTAACGAGCAGCGCGAAATCTTTATCGTGCCCGTTCAATAGCCCCTGCACGCCCGCATGCAACAGGTACAATCCCTGCCGATGGAGTGGGACGCGCACACGCTGCAGGTACTGGAGCTGGACTATGTGCGTCAGGAGTGGGCGAAACGCGCCGATACGCCCTTCGGGCGCGAGCATGCGCTTGCACGCGAGTTGAGCCGCGACGAGACGCTGATTGCCCTGCGCCTGCAGGAGACCGACGACGCCGTGCGCCTGCTCCAGCGCGAGCCGCCGCCCCCCGTGCGCGGGTTCGAACCGCGCCCCGCGCTCCTGAAAGCCGAGAAAGGCGGCGCGCTCAGCCCCGAAGAGCTGCTCAGCGTACAACAGCTCCTGCACACTGCGCGCCTCTACAAGAGCCACCTGCTGCCCCGCGCGGAGCGCTACCCCACCCTCGCCCAGCATGCCGAACGCCTGCACACGCTCAGCGCGCTGGAGAAACAAATTGGACAGTGCATCGCGCCGTCGGGCGAGGTGCTGGATACCGCCAGCGAGCGGCTTGCGCAACTGCGCCGCGACCAGCAACGCCTGCACCGACGCATCAGCGAGGAACTCCAGCGACTGATTCACGCCCTGCGCGACGCCCTGCAGGAGCCGCACTACACGATTCGAGGCGGACGCTACTGCCTGCCTGTGCGCAGCGACTCGCGCGGGCGCGTCAAGGGAATCGTCCACGACGCCAGCGCGAGCGGCGCGACGCTCTTTATCGAGCCAGAGCCGCTGATTGAGCTGGGCAACCGCCTGCGCGAACTGCAAGCCGCCGAACGGGAGGAAATCGACGCCATCCTGTACGGTCTCTCGCGAGCCGTCGAAGCCGAGATGGACGCCCTGCGCGAGACGCTCGACGCGCTCACGCAGCTCGACGCCGCGCTCGCCGCAGGCAGGCTCGCGCTCGACTGGGACTGCACGATGCCCGCGCTGAACACGCAAGGCGAATGGAAACTGCGCAAGGCGCGCCATCCGATGATTCCTCGCGCGCAGGTACAGCCTATCGACCTCGAGCTGGGGCGCGAGTGGCTCGGCGTGCTGATTACGGGTCCCAACACGGGCGGCAAGACCGTGAGCCTGAAGACGCTGGGGCTGCTGACGCTGATGACCCTGCTGGGGCTGCACATCCCCGCCCGCGAAGGCTCGCGAATCGCCATCCCGAACGGGATTTACGCCGATATTGGCGACGAGCAGAGCCTGCAGCAATCGCTCTCCACCTTTTCGGGGCATCTGCGCCATATCATCCGCTACCTGACGCAGGCGGGGCGGCATAGCCTTGTGCTGCTGGATGAACTTGGCGCAGGTACAGACCCCACCGAAGGCGCGGCGCTGGCGCGCGCCATCCTGCAGACGCTGCTGGAGCGCGAGGCGCGTGTGGTCGCCACCACCCACTACGGCGAGCTAAAAGCGTTCGCCTACCGCCACCCGCAGCTGATTAACGCGGCGATGGAGTTCGACCTCGAAACCCTGCAGCCCACCTACCGCCTGCTGATGGGCGCGCCGGGCGCAAGCCACGCCATCGAGATTGCCCGACGACTGGGACTGCCGGAGCGCGTGGCGCGCCTCGCGACCGAGTCGCTGGGCGTGCAGGAAGCCACCCTGACCGAGATGATTCAGGAGCTGGAACGCGCCCGCCGCAACGCCGAGGCTGCCGAAACCGAGTGGCGCACGCGCCTGCGCGCGCTGGACGAGCGCGAGGCGCGCCTCAACGCCGAACGCGCCGCGCTGGAACAGGACAAACAGACCTACAAACAACGCCTGCAGCAGGAGCAGGAATACGCGCTGGCGCAAATCCGCGCGGAGGCGGAGCAAATCCTGCGCCAGCTGCGCCAGGCGCCCCGCGAGAGCAAGCAGACCGCCCAGCTGCGCGAGCAACTGACGACGCTCATCACGCAGGCGCGCGCCCAGAACGAACGCGCCGCCGCGCCGCCCTCTCCCGGTCAGCCCATCGAGTGGCAAAAGGGGATGCGCGTGCGTATCCGCAGCCTCAACAAAGAGGGCACCCTCGCCGATGCGCCGCGCGACGGCAGGGTCTCCGTCTTTGTGGGCAAGCTCCGCTCCGAGTTCCCGCTGAGCGACCTTGAACCGCTGCCCGACGCGCCCCCGAAGTCCCCTCCGACGCGCTACACAAAACCGCGCCCGCCCCAGCCCGTGCCGATGGAGCTGGACCTGCACGGCATGCGCGTCGAGGACGCCCAGCCCCTGCTGGAGAAGTACCTCGACGACGCGCTACTGGCGGGCTACAACAGCGTGCGCATCAATCACGGCAAGGGCACAGGCGCGCTGCGAGCGATGGTTCACGCCTACCTCAAAACCCACCCGCAGGTGCGTCAGTACCACCCCGCCCCCATCGGCGACGGCGGCGAGGGCGTCACGATTGTGCTGTTTCGCGGCAGATAAAACGCGCCACTGGCAGGACTCCCTGTTCCCACACGGTTCCCTCGCCTTTACTGCACTCCGATCCAAGTGTGGTGGAGTTGCATCGGTGGTTCAACACGCTGGATCCCAGCAATCCTGAAGAGGTGTTTATTACCTGTGAGTGGCATCATCAGGACATCAAAGAAAGAATATGGGCGGTGTTTTCTGATGGGCGGGTCGACTGGGCGAAGGCGCGTTCGTGTTCACTGGGGAACGGACGGCGGGCTTTCTATTATCGTCCTGTTGAACTGACCGAGGCGCAGTGTCGGATGTTATTCGCGCGATAGGCTGGCGCCTGTTGGGGCGAGCGTTCGTGCTGTTTCGCGGCAGGTGAATGCTTCCGCCGCACTCTATAAAACGCGCCTGTGCGCCGATAATCCCTGTGGAACCTCCGCAGGCGCACACGCGCCTAACGCGCAGGATAGGGTACAATATCGGTACTATACCGCGCGGAGGACAATCGATGAGGAAGATTCTGGTAGTAGACGACGAACGGCATATCGTGCGCCTGATTCAGGTGAACCTGGAGCGGCAGGGCTACAATGTCGTCACGGCGCACGATGGCAAAGAGGCGCTGGAGAAGGTCGCATCCGAAAAGCCCGACCTGGTGGTGCTGGATGTGATGATGCCCTATATGGACGGTTTCGAGGTGCTGCGCAACCTGCGCCGCAACCCGGAGACCGCCGAACTGCCCGTGATTATGCTGACCGCCAAAGCGCAGGATCAGGATGTGTTTCGCGGCTGGCAGGAGGGCGTCGATATGTATCTCACCAAGCCGTTCAACCCGCAGGAGCTGATTACCTTCGTCAAGCGCATCTTCCGTTCGCGCGACACTGGTGAAGACGGTGACGGACGCTATGAACTCTAACAGCGCAACACGCTGCCACTACGGGTGGCTTATCGGCGCGGCGGTGGCAACCGCGGTGGTGACCGCAGTCGCCATCATCCGCAAGCTGCAGGAGAAGCAAGCCCAGCCAGAGTATCGGGCGGAGCGCGCCTACCAGCGCGGCGTCAAGCAGGTGCAGGCGGTAGAAGAGCGCATCCCGCGCTGGCTGGCGGAGCATAACTGAACCCACGGAACTCAGGGCGGCGTTTCCTGACACGGGCGCGCCGCCCTGACTGCGTTCCACGCTGGAGGCATTATGTCGGTTTCGGTCGTCGTCGGCGCCCAGTGGGGCGACGAAGCGAAAGGAAAAGTCGTCGACCTGCTCGCCCATGAGGCGGATTATGTCGTGCGCTACGCGGGCGGCAGCAACGCAGGGCACACCGTGTGCGTGAACGGAACCACCTACAAGTTCCACCTGATCCCCTCGGGCATTCTGCACCCCAACGCAACGGCGGTGATTGCCGACGGCGTGGTGATGGATTTGCGGGCGTTCGTGGCGGAGGCGGACGCGCTGCAGGCGCAGGGTGTAGACCTCTCGCGCCTGCGTATTGGGCTGGGCGTCCACCTGACGATGCCCTACCACCGCCTGCTCGACGAGCTGGAGGAGTCGCAGGTCGAAGGGCGTATCGGCACCACCAAGCGGGGGATTGGTCCCACCTACGGCGACAAGGCGTGGCGGATTGGCGTGCGCGTCGCCGATTTGTTAGACCGCGACCGATTCGCCCAGCGCGTGCGGCGCGTGCTGCAGCGACGCAACCCGACCATTCAGCGGGTTTACAACGCCAAGCCCATCGACGCCGACGCGCTGATTGACGAGTTTGCCCCCTACGCCGAGCGCATTCGCCCCTATGTGTGCGATGCGCCGCACCTGCTGATGGGCGCGGTCGAGCGGGGGAAGCGTCTGCTGATGGAAGGCGCTCAGGGCACGCTACTCGATGTGGACTACGGCACTTACCCGTATGTGACCTCATCGCACCCGATTGCAGCGGGCGCGTGTCTGGGCACAGGGATTGCGCCGAACCGCCTGAGCGCCATCTGGGGCGTGGCGAAAGCCTACACCACGCGCGTCGGCGAGGGACCGTTCCCCACCGAGCTGACCGACGCGGTGGGCGACCGCATCCGTAATCGCGGGCGCGAGTACGGCACGACCACGGGCAGGGCGCGGCGCGTCGGCTGGCTCGATCTGGTCGCCCTGCGCTACGCCGCCCGCGTGAACGGCTTCACTGCGCTGGCGGTCACGCTGCTCGATGTGCTGTCGGGCTTCGAGACGCTGAAAGTGTGCGTCGCCTACCGACTGGACGGCAAGACGACACGCGAGTTTATCGCCGACGCGCCCGCGCTCGCCCGCTGCGAACCTGTGTACGAAGAGTTGCCCGGCTGGCGCGAAGAGATTGACGGCTGCCGCACGCTGAATGAGCTGCCCGCCAACGCGCGCGCCTACCTGCAGTTCATCGAGCAGGCGGTCGGCGCGCCTATCCGTCTCGTGTCGGTCGGACCGGGGCGCGAGCAGACCCTCTGGCGCGACTGACTCACTCCTCCCACACTTCGGGACGGCGCAGGCTGTCCAGCGTCATCGGGCGCACATGCCCGTCCACGAAGGCGACATTCGCGAAGCCGCCCACAATCTGCCCGTCGCGAATCTGCAGGAAATGGCGCGGGTACACATGCCCGTAGCTGAGCGGTCGCAGCGGCGGCGCGCCCTGCCAGAAACGCGGCGGGTAGACCATCGCATATCCAATCCGATCGTAGCCTGTGCAACCCTGCGCCCGATTGTCGCGGGTGTCCAGGGTGGCGCTCTCCACGAACATCACAATCTCGCTCGCGCGTTTCACCTTCGCCAGCGGCGCGCCCCGATAGGGATACTCTGTGGGGTTGAACTCATCCAGCGAGGGCGAAAGGTACACTTGATTGAACCCCCACGCAGGAAACCGCCCGAACACATACCCGAAGAGTTCAAACGCCTCCTCGCGGCAGTTGCTGCGCGGCTCCGTGGGACACCAGAACACTTCAAACGAAGGCGCATAGGGACGCACCAGCCACGGCCAGAAGAAATACCCAAAGTTGTCAGGTTGAGTCTGACCCCCGCGCGCCAGGTAATACGCTGGGAAGAAGGTCTCGTCGTAATCCTGCAGATACATCTGCGTTGCCAGCGTCATCTGGCGCAGGTTCGACGCGCAGGTCGCCTGACGCGCCTTCTCGCGCGCCTGCGCAAACACAGGCAACAGAATCGCCCCCAGAATCGCGATAATCGCAATCACGACCAGTAGTTCAATCAGTGTAAACGCACGGTATCGCATAGGCTTGCCTCCATAAGGTTATACTAAGTGTCTTTGCAATATGTTTACAAGAAGCATGCGAAGCGCTATCCATATGGAGTGCGGAAGCGGAGCTTCCGCATGCTGAAGCTCCCGCTTCAGCACTCCATAAAGATGGTGCTGTGCGCGCATGTCGCAATTCTTGCGCAAAGGCACTCAAGTGCCGTTGCACTAAGTCTGCACCAGAAGCATCTCCCCTCCCGCCGGCGGGAGAGGGGCTGGGGGCTGACTGAGTGCCTGCTATGCTGGCTGGTCGACCTCGCATCGAATCAGCCCCCCAATCCCCCGTAAACGGGGGGGCAATATAGCGCAACAGCCCTCAACATCCATTCCCGAAGTTGAACAGCACCTCCAGCAGGTCGGCGTCGTCCACCACGCCGTCGCCGTTCAGGTCGGCGGGCAGGTTCGCGCCCGTCTGCCCGAAGGCGAACAGTGTCTGCAGCAGGTCGGCGTCGTCGGCGCAGCCGTCGCCGTTCACATCGCCCGCCACACGGTAGACCACCTGCAGCACGGGACCGCGCCCGCCGCCGTCGTTGCGCGAATAGAATCGATAGAAAGTTTGCCCCGCTTGATTGGCAGGATTCATGCGCGACACGAAGGCAATCCCCAGCGCGCCGCCGTTCTGGTTAATCGCCGCGTTGAAGTACGGCTCGAACGACTCCACCTCGAGCGGGATGGGGATGGCAAACGGCGCGTCGGTGCGGTAGTTGGTCATCAGACTCTCGCCGAGAATTGTGTTGCCTGGATAGGGGTTGTTGGGCGCGCTGTAGCTCCAGGTCGCCTCCGAGAAGTCGGCGCTGCTCAGGTCGCGCGCTTCCAACGGGAACTGTTCGCCCAGCTCGCGCGTGTAGCCTGGCGGCTGCGTATGCACAACAGTAATCTGCGCCTGCAGCACCTGATACTGCCTGCCTGCTGGAATGCCCTGCAGGCTCCACTTCGCCAGTGAGTAGGAGAAGTTCGAGCCCGGATAGGCTGGGTTGTTGGGATCCACAGCATTTTGCCCATCGCCCCACGCGCGCAGAATCGCTGTGAAGCCCGCGTTGAAGGCGTTGTCGTAGACCCATACATCATCTGTCGGCTGTCCTTGATAAGTTTGCTGCGCCCATGCGCATAGAGACAGGCTCAAACCCAGTAGCAACGCTTGTGTACGCATAGCGTGCGAATTGTAGGCGATGGCGCGGGCAAAATGCTACCCGTGAAGCGACAACTTTTTGCGCAGGGGCGACATCAGCGCAAGCGGCTCACGGCGTCTGCAATCCGCTCCAGCCCCGCCTGAATGATGGCTTCAGAAGTCGCGTAGGAGAGGCGGATGTAGCCCGGAGCGCAGAACCCCTCGCCGGGCACGACAGCGACGCGCGCCTCGCTGAGCAAAAACTCCGCCACATCCGCCGAGCTGATGAGCATGCGCCCGTCATAGCTGCGTCCCAGCAGCCCCTGCACATTCGCGTAGGCGTAGAACGCGCCGCGCGGCGTCCAGCAGCGGACGCCCTCAATTCGGTTCAGCCCCTCCACCATCAGCCGGCGGCGTCGGTCGAAGGTCGCCTGCAACTGCGTGCGCCAGTCGGGCGTCGCGTCGCGCAGGGCAGCCAGCGCGGCGTACTGCGCCACCGTGCAGGCGTTGGAAGTCATCTGATCCTGCAGGCGGCTCACCGCTTGCGCAACTTCCGTCGGCGCGCCCAGATACCCTATCCGCCAGCCGGTCATCGCAAAACTCTTGGAGACGCCGTTCACCGTAATCGTGCGCTGGAACGCCTCTTTGCCCAGCGCGCCGATACTCTCGTGCGTGTGCCCATCGTACACCAGATGCTCATAAATCTCATCGGCGACAATCCAGAGATTGTGCGTGAGCGCGAGGCAGGCAATCTCCTTGAGCGGCTTGCGCCCGTACACGGCGCCGGTCGGGTTGCAGGGCGTGTTCAGCACGATGGCTTTCGTGCGGGGCGTTATCGCACGGCGCAGAGCGTCATAGTCAGGCAGGAAGTCGGTCGTCTCGTCGGCGGGCACAAACACAGGCGTCGCGCCCATCAGCCGCACCTGTTCGGGGTACGACACCCAGCACGGCGTGGGAATCACCACCTCGTCGCCAGGGTCCAGAATCGCCATGAACGCCGCAAACAGGGAGTGCTTCGCGCCGCAGGAGACCACAATCTGGTCGGGGGCATAGCGCAGGTTGTTCTCGCGTTCGAACTTCTCGGCGACGGCTTCGCGCAGGGGCATAATGCCGGGCGTCGGGGTGTATTTGGTGTAGCCCGCGTGAATGGCTTCCAGCGCGCCCGTTTTGGCGAAGTCGGGCGTGTCGAAATCGGGTTCGCCTGCCGTGAAGCTCAGCACATCGATTCCCTGCTGGCGCAGCGCCTGCGCGCGTGCGGTGAGGGCTAAGGTCGGCGACGGCTGCGCCTGCAACGCCCGCTGTGAAAGACCGTTCCGCATCGGGCGATAGGATACCCGAATTAAGTGCCCCGTCTGTCTCGCTCACAAGCGACGCTGGACAAAATGCGCTCGATTCCCCGGAAAAGTAGCAGGAATCGCCTGTTTACAGGCATATTTAACTGACACTGAGCGCAGGGAGCAATTTTATATAGGAGGTGTATTGGCTCAGTGATTGGTGGTGGGCGTATGTTCAAGGGTCATCGCTCTTATGAGGGTAGGATTTTGGTTGTGGATGATGAGCCAAGCGCTCGGGAGTTTATGGAGATTCTGTTGCGCGAGGCGGGCTATACGCACGTGCTGACTGCAGGGAGTGCGCTCGAGGCGATTAATCTGTTGACTCGTGAACGCCCTGATCTGGTGCTGCTGGACTGGCATCTGGGGGCTGACGACAGCGGGATTGTGATTCGACGCCTGCGTATGAGCTATCCAGACGAGATTATCCCCGTGATTGTGTTGACGGCGGACATGGCGCCTGCGGTCAAGCACAGCGCGCTGGCGGCGGGCGCGTCGGACTTTTTGAACAAGCCCTTCGATATTACGGAGGCGCAGCTGCGCATTCGCAACTATCTGGAGATGCGTCGGTTGTATCGGTCGCGGGCGCGCGAGCTGGAGCGACTGGCGCGCGCCGCCGAGTACCGCGACGACCTCACGGGACAGCACATCCTGCGCGTCGGGCGGCTCAGCGAGCAAATCGGGCGCGTGCTGGGGCTGGACGAGGAGCTTTTGTTCCAACTGCGACATGCCGCGCCCCTGCACGATGTGGGCAAAATCGGCGTGCCCGACGCGATTTTGCGCAAGCCCGCGCCGCTCACTCATGAAGAGTGGGACATCATGCGCCAGCACACTATTATCGGCGCGCGCATTCTGGAGGGATGCGTCTATCCCGTGATTCAGATGGCGCAGACCATCGCGCTTACCCATCACGAACGCTGGGACGGCAACGGCTACCCGCAGGGGCTACGGGGCGAGCAGATACCGCTCTGGGGGCGCATCGTCGCCGTTGTGGACGCCTACGACGCCATGACCAACGACCGCCCCTATCGACCTGCTCTCTCGCACGAGCAGGCGATCGAAGCGCTGCGCGCCGAACGCGAACAGCAGTTCGACCCGCAGGTGGTGGACGCCTTTCTTGACCCAACGACTTTTCGCATGGCGCAACTGGAGGCGACGGAATCCGATACTTAGCGATTGATCCGGGCAGCCATAAGGTGGGGCTTGCGGTGGCGGAGCGCGTCGGCGCGGAGTGGCGCGTGCGCTACCGAGCCGTCGTCCCGACGGAGCAGTTGCAGGCGACCCTGCAGATGGTTCTGAACGAACATACGCCGGACCGCCTGCTGGTGGGCGCGGGCACAGGCAGCAAGCGGCTGCTGGAGCAACTGCGCGCATGGTTTCCCCAGCGGCGCTGGGAGCCTGTCGCCGAGCGTGAGACCACCCTGCGCGCGCGCGAACTCTACTTCCAGTATCACCCCCCGCGCGGCTGGCGACGGCTGCTGCCCAAAGGCATGCGCATCCCGCCCGAACCCTACGACGACTACGCCGCGCTGGCGCTCATCTTCCAGCATGCGGAGACGCCATAGCGGGTACACTCTGGGCGGTGAGCACGGATGCAGATAGAAGTCGTACACCATCCGCTGGTGAAGCATATTCTCACGCGCCTGCGCGACGCGACGACGGAGCCTGCCCAGTTTCGTGCGCTGGCGCGACAGCTAACTCTCCTGCTGGCGATTGAAGCGACACGCGATTTGCCGATTCGGGAACACATTGTACAGACGCCGCTGGAGCCGACGCAGGGACACTCGCTGGCGCAGCCGATTGTTGCTGTGCCCATCTTGCGGGCGGGGCTGGGCATGCTGGAAGCCATCACGGAGCTGTTCACGGAGGTGCGCGTCGGCTACATTGGGCTGGAGCGCGACGAGGCGACGGCGGTCGCGCGCGCGTATTACTGCAAGTTGCCCCCCATCGGTGAGAGTCGCGTGCTGCTGCTGGATCCCATGCTGGCGACGGGCGGCTCGGCGGCGCAGGCGATAGAGGTGCTACTCAATGCGGGCGCGCAGGACATCGTGCATATCTGCGTGGTCGCGGCGCCTGAGGGCGTGCGCCTGCTCAACGAGCGATTTCCGCAGGTGCGAATCGTCGCCGCCTCTATAGATCGCGCGCTGAATGACCGAAAATTCATCCTGCCGGGTCTGGGCGATTTCGGCGATCGGCTCTACGGCACTGGGGCGCGGTAAAAACGAAATCGGGGCAGGCGCGCCTGCCTGCCCCAGAAAATGCGGCGGGACCTCCGTGTCCCAGATGCTTCGTAGAGGTGGCCTATGGTACCCTCCACAAAGGTCGTCTTCCTGACGACAGCTTTACTATACCCCATCGAGAGCGCGGATGTCAACCCCTGCGATTGGGAAATTTGCCTTTTACGCAGGAAAGGGAACCCGCTCCTATCTGACAAAACCCGCCTGTGCTTGCTGTCGCCGATGAAGGTGGGCTTTTTCTCGCGCAGGATGGCTCACGAACTACGGCGGGATTCTCGAACACCCTCAGAAAGCGCGCAGACACTCCGAGCCATCCACACGCAGATAGGACGGTTAAGTTTCCGTTAAATCGCCTCCCACCCCCTTGACAAAACCCCAGAACCTGTGCTACACTATAAGCGTCCGACGCAGGACATGTTCTGAATGGGAGGTTCAATGATGAGGCTGACGCTCAGAACCCTGCGCCACTTGGACAGCACACCCTCTGCTGAGCGTCGTGGCAACGAGTGGGTTCCGATGGTGTACGGGCTGGACTTGCTGCAGCGTGGCGATGTGAGCCAGCACTGGAGCTGGCGCGGCGACCTTGTGGCGACGAACGGTGTGAGTTCGCCTGCGCAGCCCGCGCCTGTGGTGGATGCGTTCGGCGACCTTGTGAGCGGCAGCCCTGAGGTGTATGCGTGGAACGGCGCGTGGGGCTATCGGTACGAGGCGCACACGGGCGGCTTGGTGAAAGTTGGCGTGCGCTGGTACGACCCCACGATTGGGCGGTTTTTGCAGAAAGACCCGTGGTTGGGGGATGTGGCGGAGCCGCTCACGCTGAACCGATACAGCTACTGCGTGAATGACCCCGTGCAGGGCGTGGATCCTACGGGAAAATTTTTGGATGCAGTCGTCGATATCGGGTTTATAATCTACGATTTTAGTCGAGGAGACTGGGTAGGTGTTGCAATAGGAATAATCTGTCTAGCGATACCAGGCTTAACGGGAGCACAAATCAAGCTCATTCGCGAGGCGCTGGAAAAATCTCCAGAGCTTAGAAAAATTGCAAGTTCTGGAGTAAAGTACATCAAGCAGAGAGGCGGTAAACTGGAATTCAAAGCTGGGGATTATCGGCTAGTTGTCCGAATTGATGAGCCAGATCCGAACGCCAGCGATGAAATCCATCGCAGTGGTCATTTAGATGTGGAAATCTGGAAAGGTAGCTCGAAAATAACAAAAATCAGAATACCTTTGCCATGGTGACTAACAAGATGCTCAGCGGAGCGGTTTTCAAGGTTTCCCCGTGGACGGTAGCAGAGAGTCGGCGGGCGTGGGGGCTGTTCGGACAGGTGAAGAGTGAGCTCGCTGCCCACCACCTGTGCAATCGGCTTAGAGAGCGTGGATACTCGCTTTATACGCTACGGCTGTACGATACGGAGGGAGGCGTCGTGACCTCTCTACCCGCAGAGTTCCTGAAATACTTCGTGGCTCCTGTGTTCGCCCGCACGCTGCGATTGCTCTCAGCAACCCAATCGTGGAAGATCGCTGTCGCCAGCATTATCGAAGGCAAGCCTCTCCGTCAGCGAGTCGCTCGACTGAAAAGCGTACAGATTATCCACCTTAGTGAACCGCCGTCTCGTGGGCTATTCCGCTGCTCCACCAAAGCGCTTCACCACGTAGTGCCCCGACTTTTTGGAGATGGCACAGAAATTTTCTTCTTCCCCGAAACAAGTCAGATGGAGGTAGGGCTTCAAATGATTACCCCCACCTACCTCAGCAATCGCCAGGTTATGGCACTTCTTGAAGAGGCAGGGTTTTGTGCAGCTCTGCTTCGCGACTCGACAGCTCTGGAAATAATCTCAAACCTTTCGCTGGAGGCAATATGTGAGACAATAGCACTGGAGAAAATCAACCGCTGCTTACATGAAGAGTTGCGGGTCATGCAAGAGCGACTGATGTCCCTCTTTATGAAATATCCCCACCTCGAAATCCCAAAAGTGTGTGAACTAGCTCGCACAGCTGCCCTTCGCCAAGCTCAAAAGACGGCTCGCATGTTCCCTTCTATCTGGCTTCAGGCAGAGAGAAGTCCTGATGAACTTACAGCTGAGATTGCGGGGTTCTACATCCCACGTAGGAATGTGGCGGAGTTTTGTTGTGTTGTGAAATCGACTACTCCACTGACGAAAAGCAAGCACTGGGTTGCGGTAAGGGTGGTCTTCAAGGAAAACGGCGATTTTGCGTTCAAAGTAAGATATATTACGCAGTGGTTCGATTTTGTTCATCACGAGATCGTCCCACAGAGCGTACAAGAGCTGTTAAAATCCTTCTTTAACTTAGAAGACTTAGAAAATGGGTAATCTTGTGTAGATGGATTGTTTTCTATCCTTCGGTCAAGGCTGTCGCGTGCGCACGCAGGACGGCGTTGCGGGCGCGGTGGTGGAGTATGCGTACTCAGGCGATACGCTGGTGGCGGAGCGTCGTGGCAACGAGTGGGTTCCGATGGTGTACGGGCTGGACTTGCTGCAGCGTGGCGATGTGAGCCAGCACTGGAGCTGGCGCGGCGACCTTGTGGCGACGAACGGTGTGAGTGCGCCTGCGCAGCCCGCGCCTGTGGTGGATGCGTTCGGCGACCTTGTGAGCGGCAGCCCTGAGGTGTATGCGTGGAACGGGGCGTGGGGCTATCGGTACGAGGCGCACACGGGCGGCTTGGTGAAAGTTGGCGTGCGCTGGTACGACCCCACGATTGGGCGGTTTTTGCAGAAAGACCCGTGGTTGGGGGATGTGGCGGAGCCGCTCACGCTGAACCGATACGGCTACTGTGTGAACAATCCAATCAACTTTATAGATTCGACAGGATTGCAAAAAGTCAAGATAAAGGTGACTATATCTGGCGAAGTTTCGGTGAAGGCAGAAGTAAGCTCAGGGCTACTCCCTGGTGGCAAAGCGGAGGTAAACCTGAAGCTCAATATTTCTATGGAGGTTGAGATTGAAGCCAAAGACCCGATTGAAGTTGCGAACAAAGCTGCTGATATAGGCGTACAACTTGCAACGGCTGTGGGAAGTCGACTCCTCAAAGCTGCACAAGCACTTCAAATTATATACCGTATTCTGGAGGTGATTTTCCGAAGATGAGATGTATGAGCTTATGGCATGCCAGCTTTTGCAAGCACTGCTTCAGAAGCAAGTCAGCAGGGAACTTGGACGTTTCATTCAATCTGTCTACCTCAATGAGGGCAGCAATAATCTGCCTGATGATCGTCTTTACATCGCAGCCTGTACAACCTGCCGCCAATACCCTAACAGACAGCGTCACACAAGATGTTCGCGTCCACAACCTACGAGTAGAATACACATTCACTATCCGATATCCTGATGAACAGGGGGGAGTTCAGGAAACAACTGCCCACTGCACCCGCGAGTATCACTTTGATACTCCGATTTCACTCAACGAGGCAATTTTGTACATCAACATGTGCCATGAACCGACTCTTCCAACAAGGCAAGGACTTGTTCACGCAGCACCCGAAACACCTGCGACTTGTGGTTGGTGGTGCGAGCCCATCTGGTGCTGTCGGCTGCTGAAGGGGGCGCGCATATGGGAATGGAAACCTGATGGAGTCTTATTGGAATCTTTGTTTTGAGTGCTATCTTTGGTTTTTGAGTATTAGGTATGATTATGATTGTAAATGTCTCTAAAAGACTGTCTAGGTTTCTTGCTTGAATCCAGACGGCTGAACCTGCTCTGTTGCAAGGGTGCTTGTTGCGCCTTCAGATACAGTCCGTTTCGCTGCGAGGGGCGCGGCGACCGCGCCCCTCGCCATGCCTGTACGGACGCGGTTCCTGCGTCCTGTTGCCCAGCTCTCTTAATTCTTTGCAACAGAGCAGGAGAATCCGTCCACTCACTTGTCAAGAGGAGCGTCGTCTATGCAGCGGAGAGTGCAGGCAGAAGTAGCGGAACGAGCGCGACCGTTAGGCTTTGCGGCAGTGGTGTCGTTGTTTGCAGGCGAGCTGTGGTATGTTGCCTGCCTGATATTGAGTAGTGCGCTCTTCTATGCACACTGGCGCGCGGCGCTGTCGACAGGGGGGCAAGATGACGCGTCGAGTCGCCCCCCCTCGCCACAGCGCGTGTCCAGAGAGCCCGTTGCGTCGCCAGAAGAAATACCTCTCTCGGCTCTGTTGTGGGGCTTGTATGCGCTCCTGTGCGCGGTAATATATGTCGCATTGCATCACTATCGTCTGCTCGTTGTGTTCTGGGACTACACCAGTGAGAGTGCAGGGAGCGTGTTGATATTTCGCCTGATGGGGTACATGTTCGGAATCGTGGGCGGGTTTGAAGCGTTTCGGTATTTCAATCGGTTAAACGCCAGTTCAGGGACTGTAGTGGGGCGGTTTGCCGCGCTTGCGTGGTGCGGGGCGAGCGCTGGTGTGGTCTCTCTGTACTGGCGCATTCTGCTGTAGCTTGGTGCGCTGTGCTAACCCTGCATAACCCTTGACAAATCCGTCTGACCTGTGCTACACTATGAGTGTTCGACACAGGACATACACTGAACGGGAGGTTTCAGCGATGAGGCTAACGCTCAGAACCCTGCGCCGCTCGGACAGCACACCCTCTGCTGAGCGTCGCGGGAACGCGTGGGTTCCGATGGTGTACGGACTGGACCTGCTGCAGCGTGGCGATGTGAGCCAGTACTGGAGCTGGCGCGGCGACCTTGTGGCGACGAACGGGGTGAGTGCGCCTGCGCAGCCTGTGCCTGTGCTGGATGCGTTCGGCGACCTTGTGAGCGGCAGCCCTGATGTCTATGCGTGGAACGGGGCGTGGGGCTATCGCTATGAGGCGCACACGGGCGGTCTGGTGAAAGTCGGCGTGCGCTGGTACGACCCTGCGATTGGACGCTTCCTGCAGAAAGACCCGTGGTTGGGGGATGTGGCGCAGCCGCTCACGCTGAATGCGTATGGGTATTGTGTGAACGCTCCTGTGAACTTTATAGATGACACTGGCGAACAACTTCGTCTCATAGATCTGCAGATTAACGTCGGTAACTTTGGTTTGAACTTCGGAGGTAATCAGAATCAGAACATCGGTTCCGGCTCGAGAGTCTCTATCTGGGACATCATCAATCAGCCTCCGACTCTTCCGGGAAACATCCAGATACCAACGGCTCCACCCGGACTGATTTCGCCTCGTACTCTTCCAGACATACCCCCCGGTGTCCAAAAGGCTTGGGATACCCTAGTAAACAGTTCTAAGCGTGGCAGAATAGAGTATGAGTGGCGACGTACCGAAAGAAGACCTGACGGCACTGTGATTGTCGAACAGGTGAAAATTGTTTTCGTAGACCCATGAAAATCCCATTCAGGCGTTATCGTGGCGGCGCTCTTGTAGAGGTGCAGATCAACGATAAATACACCGAGTGGATGCTGTTTGATACGGGAGCAAGCGCTACATTCATCACGGACGCAGCCGCACGCAGGTGCGGGCTGCGTCCGCAACTGATGCAACTGCGTGTTTTCCGTTTGGGGAAAGGCGAAGTTGCTGCGCGTCCTGTGGGGCTTGATACCCTCCGCGTAGGCGACAGTGCCTTCTCCAAAAAACAGTTGCTGGCTTATGTCATCCCTGAGGATGACCCTGAAGACGAATACGCAGGAATCCTGGGAATGGATGTGATTGCGGAGATGGGGTGGTTCTCTGTGAATGCGTCCCATCTCACATTCCATCGCTCGATGCCTGTGCTGCGTTCCCTTATCCGTTTGCCTGCAATTGTGCAGGGGCGAAGATGCTGGTTTCCTGTGCGGTTGGGTGACGGGCAACCCATCCGCATGATTTGGGACACGGGAGCCGCCGTCAACTACCTGTCTCCGAATATACTCGCTGCCCAGCTCCAGCGACGCGGTGGGAAAAGCGCCGTTGTCCCGCAGGGTAGGCATGAACTGTACGCCGCTCTTGAAGATGGCACAGAAGAGGAAGCTGTGATAGAATACAGAAGGTTGTGGCGATTCGGAGACGCGACTCTGGGAAGCCTCTCGCTGCATCCGCTGCCCATTTTCCAATACCCAGAAGTCTTTGCTTGGGGATGGGGCGAGTATGGGCTTCTGGGGTTTCCGCTGCTCACGGAATACGAGATTACTGCCAATTTCACAACGAAGCGCCTGTTTGCGCGGCGTTATCGTCAGCGCCTTGCGGGAACCTACGGGCTGGCGCTGCGTGCAGAAGAGAGTCGAGGCACGTTGAGATGGTTTTTCAGCGCTGTGATACCCACTGAGGAAGGCGCGCCCCTACCGCCTCACCTGTGCGAAATCCTGGCTGTGGACGGCATTCCTGTGGAGAGGTGGGAAACAATCCCGTTGATACAGCGACTGATGTTCCCGCAGGCGCGGCAGACCTGCTCCATCCGATACTTCGATGGGCGACGGGCGATGACCAATCGGTTCCGTGCAGTAGGCATCGCCTATCTGGGGTTGCCGCTGTTTTGGATGCATACGATTCGTCTCCCACGCACTGAGCTGAAATTTGAGGGTGGATATCTGCGGTCGCGGATGACTCTGGAGATTCCCAAGCAGTTGCGAGGCGTACGCGGGTCGCGCCGTCGGCTCTATGTGGAGTATAGAGACGATTCATGGAGATTCGGTTGATGAGTTTAATGCTCGCGCACACGGGCGGTCTGGTGAAAGTCGGCGTGCGCTGGTATGACCCTGCGATGGAACGGGTTTTTTCGGAGGGGAGTTGATAAACCGCGGGCGCGCTGAACGCGCCCGCGGTTCTCACCGATTCAGACTGCGCCCGTCAGGCATCCGAAACATTACCAGAACCTCCATCACGCGGTCGTCCACCTGACGCATCACGCGCAGGCGCACGACGCGCCCCGCTGGAATCGCCTGAAGCGCGCGCTCCAGTTCGGCGACGGTTTTGACCGGCGTGCGGTTCACGGCAATAATCACATCGCCTGCCTGCAGCTCGCTGGCGGCGGGGCTATCGGGCGCGACGATGCTCACATAGACGCCCTGCACACTGCCCAGTTCGCGCTGCAGGGCAGTGGGAGCCTCGCCCGCCGTGATGCCCAGTCGCTCCAGCACACCTTGCGTGCGCGATGGCTCGGCGCGTGCGGTCGTCTGCTCCGCCACATCGTCGGGATGGACGCCCAGCGTCGCCTTGACGGTCAGCGGCTTCCCGTCGCGCAGCACCTTCAGCGTGACGGTCGCGTCGGGTCCCTTGTCGGCAATCATCTCGCGGAACTGGGTCTCGTTGCGCACGGGCGCGCCGTCCACTTCCGTGATGATGTCGCCCGCCTCGATGCCTGCCTGCTCGGCGGGCGTGCCTTTCTCAACGGAGCGGATGAGGATGCCCTGCGACGCCTTAAGTTCATCTTTCATATCGGCGGGGATGTCGCTCAGCGCGACGCCGAGGTAGCCCCGTCGGTAGGAGCCTTTCTCCAGCAGCTGCTGCACGATGACCTTCACGCGATTGATGGGGATGGCAAAGCCGATGCCCACATTGCCGCCTGTCAAGCCGCCTGCGACGATGGCGGTGTTGATGCCAATCACCTCGCCGCGCGCGTTGACCAGCGGTCCGCCAGAGTTGCCTGAATTAATCGCGGCGTCGGTCTGAATCAGATCCGGGTAGAAGCGCGTGCGTCCAGAGCCGGGAATCGCCTCCTGTCGCCCCGTCGCGCTGATGATGCCCATCGTGAGCGTGTTCTCCAGTCCAAACGGGCTGCCGATTGCGAAGGCAATCTGCCCGGGCTTGACCGTCGACGAGTCGCCCAGCACGGCGGCGGGCAGGTTCTTGCGATCGACCTTGATGACGGCGATGTCCGCGCTGGGGGCGCGCAGCACCTCGCCTTTGGCTTTCGTGCCGTCGTGGAAGGTCACCTCCACATCGGTCGCGCCGCCCACCACATGGTCGTTCGTGACGATGTAGCCGTCGCTGCGGATAATCACCCCGGACCCCTGGCCTTCCACGCGAGGTTGTGGAATCTGCACGCGCCCACGCCCGAAGAAGAACTCCTCAAGCGGGTCGTTCTCGTCGCGCGAGCGCGCGCTTATCTGGCGTGTGGCGCGGATATGCACCACCGTTGGCTGCACCGTCTCCGCCACCCGCGTCAGGGCAGACTCCAGACTGGTCAGCGTCGCCCGCTCTTGCGGGGTGAAGGCGACCACTGCCCGCTCTTGCGCGGCGGCGCCGCCCTGCAGCGTCACATAGGTAATGCCAGCGCCTATCAGCACACCCAAACCCAGAATCAGTTGCCAGCGCTTCACCATCGTTCCGACCTCCTATCGTGGCGTCTCGATGAATTTCGGTTGCGGCGTCACGCCGCTCCAATCGCTTATCGGTTGATAGCCCAGTATCGAATCTCCAGAATATGAGACGCTGGGCATCAGGGAAGGTTCATACATTGGATAGGAAGTGCGTCTCAACAGCATCGAAGGGTAAGGGCGGTACATGGTGGAGAGTTCAGGAGCAACGGCAGGGAAGAGCGGGCTGGAGGGCGTCGTGGGGGTCATGAGTGGACTGGCGGTGGTCAGGGGCGTTGACTCAGGCGTTTCGGAGCGTCCCCAGAAGATGATTGCCGCCGCCAGCGCGAGACCGCCCGCATATTGCCAGAAGCGCGGCGCATGCCAGCGAATCCCGAATGCATGGCGCGGCGCAACAGGCGCCGAATGACGTACCCGCAAAAGCACTTGCTCTGGTCCAGTGTGAGGTTTCACAATAGGCATCTGCCTGAGTAATTGCTTTGTTCTGCGTAAACTTTCAAATTCACATGAGCATTCGATACACTCTTCCAGATGGCTCCTTATCTGCTGTTGCTCTGCTCCCGAAAGCTCGAAATCCATGTACGCGGAAAGGCGAGACTGCACATAGCGGCAATTCATTTCAGGTCACCTCGCTCGAAAAGATTGGGATGGCGTTTTTTGATGTGGTCGCGGAGTTGCTTGCGTCCGCGATGGATACGCGAGCGCACGGTGCCGATGGAGGTTCTGGTGATTTCGGCGATTTCCTCGTAGGAGTGTCCCTCCAGATCGGCTAACACGACGGCGACGCGGAACTCGGGCGAGAGGTGCTGCAGCCCTTCGTGGATGGCGTGGAGATATTCGTTGCTGAGGGCGCGCTCCAGAGGGTCGGGCGCAGTGTCGGGCAGATCCATCGTCGTGCCCTCCTCGCCTTCGTCGCCGCTGTAGACCTCGTCGATGGAGATGGTGCGCAGCCGCCCGCGCCGACGATACTCGTCGATATACAGGTTCGTCAGGATACGGCTGAACCAGTTCATAAAGGGCATGCTGCGGTCGTAGCGGTCGAAGAAGCGGTAGGCGCGCAGGAACGCCTCCTGCACGAGATCTTCCGCGTCGGCGGCGTTGCCCGTCAGGCGGTACGCAAGATTGTATGCCTGCTGGTAGTGGCGATACACCAGCTCGTCAAACTCCCGCTGTAAGCGATCGTCCATACTCTGTGCGACTGCCGTGTGGGTCATCGCCGTCCTCATTAGTTGAGTTTACGAGTCGCCGACGGCAAAAGTTCCCCCACGGTGTCCCGTCCCTCCTTGTATATTAGACGCATGAGAATTCTACCATGTTCCTATACCCACCACGGTCGGGTATGGGGGGCGACGCGGGCGTAGAGTTCGTCGCTCAGCCACCAGAAGTGAATCAGGCTTGACCCCAGTCGCGCAATCGGCAGCGCAGGGTCGGGCGTCCCTGCGAACAGTTGCTCGATGATGGGCGCTTTGGACTCGCCTGCCACAAGGAACCAGAGCAGGTTTTTTTGCAGCACGGGCAGGGTGAGCGTCAGTCGCTGGTGGGGCTCAACAGACGCGCGGCTGGGAACTACCCAGCGCTCGGTCTCGTCCAGCGCGGGGTCGCCCGGAAACAGCGAGGCGATGTGTCCGTCGTCGCCCAGCCCCAGCAGCACCAGATCAAAAGTCGGGTAGGGCGTCCCATCGCCGAAGTGGGCGCGCAGTTCCGCCTCGTAGGCGCGTGCGGCGTCTTCAGGGTCCGCGTAGTGGGTCGGCATCGGGTGCAGATTCTCGCGTGGGATGGACGACTCGCGCAGCCATGCATGGTACGCCAGCGCGAAGTTGCTGCGTGGGTCGTCATGCGGCACATACCGCTCGTCGCCCCAGAACAGATGCACGCGCCGCCAGTTGACCGTCGGGCGGAGACTGCGCCGCGCCAAAGCGTGATACAGCGCTTCAGGTGTCCTCCCGCCCGACAGCACGAGGTTGCACTGCCCCCGTTGCTGAACGACCTCCGCACAGTACGCGGTGAGGTAATCTGCAAGGCGCGAATAGTTCAGGTACAGCACCGTGCCCCAGTCATGTATGCGCCCGTGCAGAAACATCAGCCGAAAGAGCAGCTTCTGCTCGGGATTCTCGCTCATCCAGCCGAGAAGCAGTTGCACCTGCTCCTCATGGCTGGACGCCTGCAAGAGCCGGTCAATCAAGCGCCCATTCTGTTGCGCCATCGCAGGGATTATACCGATTGGAAGCACGGCGCGCCCTGACTTGCGCGGCGAATTCGCCGAATCGAGACCGATAGTCGCGAATTTTGAAACGAATTAACGCAAGCTTAACTTTCCCCGCGCCATACTACCGATTGTGGAGGCAACCATGCACAAACGAGGGTTTACGCTTATCGAGTTGCTTGTGGTCATCGCGATTATCGCGATCCTGGCGGCGATTCTGTTCCCCGTGTTTGCCCAGGCGCGCGCCAAAGCGCGTCAGACCTCGTGCTTGTCCAACATGCGCCAGCTCGGCACGACGATGCGCATGTATGCCCAGGATTACGACGACCGTCATGTCTACATGTGGTGGGAGTGGCACATCCCGCTCTACCCGTACATTAAGAACTGGGACATCTTCGTGTGTCCGCAATCGTCCGCGCCGAAGCCGCGCCTGGTGGAATATACCGCCGCGGATGGCTGCCGCGCGAACGACGACTCGCCTGGCTCGCTGATTGTCGGTACTTTCCCGACGAACGCGCCTGCGTCCATCACGGCGCGCGGCTGCTCGAAGGTCGCCCCGCGTATCTACGGGCACTACACCAAAAACGAGGAGTTCATCGCCAACTACGGCTACTACCGCACGACCTACAGCGGCGCGGAACACAACGAGGCAGGCTGGGAGACGACCGCCGATGTGATTCTCATCACCGAGGCGCGCGCGCAAAGCGAGGGCGTGCCGGAGCGACTGCGCAGCGTGTTCGGTACCTCGACGCTGCCGTTTGACCTGTATCCCTACATCGAGCCGGGCGGCACGAACTGGAACGAGGTGTTCCTGATGATTGCCGAGCGGCACAGCGGCGGCACGAACGCCATCTTCGCGGACGGGCATGCGAAGTGGGTGCGCTACGACTGGTTCTACTCGCCGCAGGGGCGCTTCGCCATCTCGCCCGCGATTACCCGCCTGAACCTGCCCGACAACCAGAACTGGCCGTAAGGGAGCGACCGATGAAACGCTGGATGCTGATGAGTCTGACGCTGCTGACGCTGGCGCTGAACCTGACGGCGTGTGGTACTCAGGGCGGTGAAGGGGAGGCGGCGGCGCCCCCGACCACGAACCCGATGGGGCAGCAGAGCGCGCCCGACACTGCCGGCGCCGCCGCCGAAGAACGCAAAGCGGGCGGCTACTGATACAACGCAACGCTCGGCAATCTCGCAACGGGTACAATCGAACCATGAACCATTGGAGCGAGATTGCCGAGCAGCTCCGCCAGCAAGTGGAAGCGCGCCACCAGGCGCGTGAGCAGGGGCTTCATGCCTGCCGCAAAGCGACCCAGCTCTGCGCCCGCGCCATTCGGAGCCTGCACCGCCACGAGTTCGACGCCTGCCGCGAACTGCTCACACAGGCATATCACGAAATCAGCCACGCCCGCGACCAGCTCCGCCCTTACCCCCAGATTTACTACGCAGGCTTCCTGCAGGACGCCGAGAAGGAGCTGGTGGAAGGCGAGACGCTGTACGCCATCGTGCTGGGCGATGCGCTGCCCGAACCCGAAGAGCTGGGCGTCGATGTCGGCGCGTACCTGAACGGCATCGCCGAAGCCGCCTCCGAGTGCCGACGCTATGTGCTGGATCTGCTCCGTGCGGGCGAACTCTCGCACGCCGAGACGCTGCTGGGCGTGATGGACGAGATTTACGACGAGCTGGTGACCTTCGATTATCCCGATGCGGTCACGGGCGGCTTGCGGCGCACCTGCGACGCACTGCGCGCCGTGCTGGAACGCACCCGCGCCGACCTGACCCTCACCACCACCCAGAAAGAGCTGGAAAACACGCTCGCCAGCGTATATCAGTCGCTCCAGGAAGGGCGGCAGTGATGTATACTTCCCACTGAAGGGAGAAACAGCTATGCAACTGGACTATGCCGCGCCCGGACCCTATCGTGCGGGACGCCGCCGCGTGACGGTGCGCCGTCCGAATAACTCCACCTTCAACGCGCAGCTGTATTACCCCGCGACGGCGACGGGCGACAACACGCCCTACGACGGCAGCGGCGCGCCCTATCCCGCCGTGTCGTTCGGGCACGGATTCCTGCAGCCCCCCGAGCGCTACCGCTCGATTCTGGAACACCTCGCCACATGGGGCTACCTCACGATTGCGACCGAGTCGGGGCTGGAGCTGTTCCCCAACCATCGCACTTACGCGGAAGACCTGCGCCATTGCCTGAGCTTTCTGGAAGAGCAGCACGCGGATCCCGCGTCGTGGCTGTTCGGGCAGGTGGCGACTGACCGTTTCGGCGTGTCGGGGCACTCGATGGGCGGCGGGGCGAGCATCCTCGCGGCGGCGGCAGACACGCGCATCAGGGCGGTCGCCAACCTCGCGGCGGCGGAGACGAACCCCTCGGCAATTCAGGCGTCGCCGAATATTACCGTACCGCACAGCCTCATCTCAGGCAGCGCAGACAGCATCACACCGCTGAGCAACAATGGGCTGCGGATGTATAACGCGGGCTTCGCGCCGAAACTGCTGCCTGTGATTCAGGGCGGCTGGCACTGCGGCTTTCAGGACACTTCGATTATCGGGTGCGACAGCGGCTCGCTGCCCCGCGCGACGCAACTCCAGCTCACCCGCCGCCTGCTGACCGCCTTCTTCGAACTCTACCTGCGCAACCATCTGGAGGCGTGGGAGTGGGTCTGGGGCGACGCCGTTCGCAAAGAGCCGCTGATTCAGCTCACCGCCGAGTCGGGCGTCGCGCTGGAACCCGACTACACGATTCGCTACACGCCGACCCCGCGCGTGATGGCGCATCGGCTGTTCGTGCGCAACAGGAGCCGCTATCCGCAACAGTACGCGATTCTGATTGAGGGCAACCAGTGGCAGACGGAGGCGCGCCCTGCCATCACGCCAACCGTTGCGCCTGACGGGTCGGCGACGGTGGAGATTGCCGTGCTGGTCCCGCGCGTGCGTCGCCCGGCGCAGGATGCAGCGATAGTGCGCGCCCTGTCGCTGCGCGACGGCGGCACGATGGCGGTCGGAACCGTGCGCACTATTCTGCGCTGAGCGGGTATCCTATCGCCGATGAAACGGCTGCGACCTATCTCGTTCGCGCAAGTGGCGATTGACGACGCCTTCTGGACGCCGCGCCAGACCACCAACCGCACGGCGACCCTGCCCCATCTATTTCAGGAGCTGGAACGCGCGGGCAACATCCCCAACCTGCGCCTCGCCGCCGAAGGCAAACGCGAGGGCTATCAGGGACCCGTGTATATGGACTCCGACCTCTACAAGGCGCTGGAGGCGGCGGCGTATGTGCTGCGCCAGCATCCCGACGACCCCATCCGCGCGAAGGTGGATGAGGTCATCGACATTCTGGAGCGCGCGCAGCAGCCCGACGGCTACCTCAACAGCTACTTTCAGGTGGTCGCGCCCGACAAACGCTGGACGAACCTGCGCGACTGGCACGAACTCTACTGCGCAGGGCACCTGATTGAGGCGGCGGTCGCGCACTACTACGCCACAGGCAGCGAACGCCTGCTGAATATCGCCCGACGCTTCGCCGATTACATCGACTCGGTCTTCGGCGACGCACCCAACAAGCGGCTGGGCTACTGCGGGCATCCCGAGATCGAACTCGCGCTGTTTCGACTCGCCCACGCGACGGGCGAGCCGCGCTACCAGCGGCTGGCTGAATTTTTCCTGCTCAATCGCGGCAAGAAGATTTTCGCGCAGGAGCATAACACGCCACTGGAGCAGTACGACGGCGCCATCTGGCAGGACAACCTGCCCCTGCTGGAACATCAGGAGATTGTCGGGCATGCGGTGCGGGCGGCGTATCTGTTTGCGGGCGCGACCGACCTCGCCGCCGAGACCAGCGACCCCGCGCTGCGCGAACGGCTGCTGCAGATGCTGCTGCGCGTGTGGCACAATACCATCTCCCGCCGCCGCTACATCACGGGCGGGATTGGCAACGAACCCAAGCACGAGGGCTTCACCGCCGACTACGAACTGCCCAACCGCACAGCGTATCAGGAGACCTGCGCGTCGATTGCGCTGATTTTCTGGGCGCATCGGCTGGGGCTGCTGCTGGGCGAGGCGCGCTTCTACGACGCGCTGGAGCGCGCGCTCTACAACGGCGCGCTGGCGGGCGTTTCGCTGGACGGCAAACGCTTTTTCTATGTGAACCCGCTGGAGAGCGACGGGACGCACCACCGCAAGGGCTGGTACGGCTGCGCGTGCTGTCCGCCGAACATCGCGCGGCTGATTGCCTCACTGGGCGACTACATCTACGCGCAGGGCGACGACGCGCTGTATGTGAACCTGTATATCGGCAGTCGGGTGAACACGACGCTGAACGGCGCGCCGCTGACGCTGGAGCTGCGCACAGGCTACCCCTGGCAGGAGACGGCGACCATTCGTGTGCCTGTGGGCGCGCCGCGACGCCTGATGCTGCGGGTTCCCGAATGGTGTCGTGCGCCCGAACTGCGCATGAACGGCAACCTGATCCCGCTGCGCATCGAGTCGGGCTACGCGGTTGTGGAACACGACTGGACGCCCGATGACGCGCTGGAGCTGCGCCTGCCGATGGCGCCTGCGTTGATGGAGGCGCATCCGCGCGTGGACGCCGACCGCTGGCAGGCGGCGATTCAGCGCGGCCCCCTCGTCTACTGCCTCGAAGAGTGCGACCAGCCCGCGCCGCTGGAGCGGATAGCCATTCGGCGCGACCACCCCCTCCACAGCGTCTGGGAGGCTGAACTGCTGGGCGGGATTGTCGCGCTGGAGGGCACGGCAGAACTGTTAGAGAGCGACGAGGCGTGGGGCGACGCGCTCTATCGCCCGCTGGGGGCGCGCCCCCTCAAGCCCTTCCGCGCGATTCCCTACTATGCGTGGGACCACCGCCGCCCGTGCCCCATGCGCGTGTGGCTGCCTGCGGTGTGAGACCAATCGGCGCGGCGGACTGCATACTTGCTTCGTGCATACCTGCAGAGGCGTACTGTTGCCCGCGCCCTGCTACTTTGGAGTGCTGAAGCGGGAGCTTCAGCATGCGCGGAAGCGCCGCTTTGCCAACGATGACCCGCCAATTGGTATCAGAAGGCGGAACAACCATCCTTGCAACAGAGCCGCTCAGGCCACTGCGCTGCATAGCTTTCTCTCACGGCTGAAAAGAGGCGAAAACGCAATCGGTAGTGGGGGGCGTGCGTTGCATACACTACTGGCGCCCCCGGCGGGATTCGAACCCACAACCAACGGCTTAGAAGGCCGCTGCTCTGTCCATTGAGCTACGGGGGCGCGGGTGGATTAATTATACTCCACGCGCGATTGCCCCAATTCGCCCCAAAAATCGCACAAATCGCTTTAAACCCTGTCCGCTTTGCGGGGTTTTTTGAGTCTTTAAGTGTGGATGTCGTGATACTCGATGCCCGCCATCGTATGGCAGGCACAAACGGCGTCTAATCTTACTCGGAGGTACAACAGGATGAAAGGGTTTAAGCTTTTCGGTATCGTGCTGTCCGTAGCGGCGGTCTCAGCGGCGTTCGCCAGTGGCTGGACGGTTAGCGTCACCAACAGCAGCGGCGTATTTTTCCCGCCGTCTACATCAACGAATGTGCCGTTCATTATCAACACTTCGGGACCGCTGTTCTCGCCGGCGACCGTGACCGTCAGCAGCCTGCCGCAGGTGACCTTCCTGACGGCGCTGGGCAATCCGCATCCGATTATCGCGGGCGACGGCACATCCTTCAAAGGCGGCACCTACACGGCGGCGTACACCATTTCGGGCGCAGTCCCGCTCACGGGCTTCAACTTCGTGGTGCAGGGGTTTGTCTTCGAACTGGGGCAAATCATCTGGACGAAGAAGGTGGTCGATCGCAACACCAGCCAGATTCTCTATAACGGCAGCGGCGTGTTCAGTGGGGCTGGCTATCCGGGCGGCGCCGATGGAAATGTCGGCTTCAATGTCTATATCCCGCTGGCGGCGCCGTCCGCGAACCTGCAGGTCATCGAGAGCTTCATCGTCCACATCGATGGCGCGCCTGCCCCGGGAACCTCGGTCGCCTCCCTGCTGACCGTGGAGCAGGACTGGGTGCCGGAGCCTGCGAGCATGCTGGCGCTGAGCGCGGGATTGGCGGGACTGCTGCTGCGCCGACGCGCGAAGAAATGATGATTTGATTTGCTCGGACTGAGCGACGCTGCGAAAGACCGCGCCCCGCCCAGCGATGTGGCGGGGCGTTCCATTTTAATCTGTCTGGATGGGGCTGAACAGGTTCACGCCCTCGCGCGTACGGTAGAGCCGTTGCATGGTTGTCCAGTGCAGGCGCGGGGCGAGCGTCTCCACAATCGCGTTGACCTCCGCCTCGCTGAGCGGCGTCTCGGACACATAGCGCGCGCGGAACCAGTTCAGCAGGTAGCGGTCGCCCACCGCGTGCGATTCCAGCGCGACGCCGCGATTCGAGAGGGCGTGCAGGCGCGCCGCGCCAATCTGTGGGGGCAGGTCGGTCGGCGGCTGCAGCGCGTGGAAAAACAGGTCCACCCCCACGGTCTGCCAGCCTTCGGCGTCGGTACTGCGCGGCGCGAGCATCGGCGTGCGGTACGGCTCCTGCACAGGCGCGTTCTGCGCCTGCGACTGGCTGCGCGGGGGCAGGTTGCTGACAACCGCGCGGGTGAACTCGCGCGTGTTGGCGTTGCCGCCCAGATCGCGCGTCTTGATGCCCGACACAAGCGTATAGCGCAGGGCGTTCTCGATGCGCTCTGCGTCGCCATGCAGACCCAGATGATGGAGCATCTGCACCGCCGAGAGCAGGAACGCCGTCGGGTTGGCGACGCCCTTGCCCGCAATATCGGGCGCGGAGCCGTGGACAGCCTCGAACACCGCGTAGCCGTTGCCGATGTTGCCGCCCGGCGCGACGCCCAGCCCGCCAATCAACCCCGCGCACAAGTCGCTCACGATGTCGCCAAACAGGTTCGGCAGCACCAGCACATCGAACCGCTCCGGGCGCATCACCAGCTGCATGCAGGCGTTGTCCACCAGAATATCGTCGCTCTCTATATCGGGGTACTCAGCGGCAATCGCGCGGAAACACTCCAGAAACAGCCCGTCGGAAATCTTCTGGATGTTCGCCTTGTGGACGCAGGTGACCTTACGCCTGCCGAGCCGTCGCGCCAGATCGAATGCGTAGCGGATGACCGCCGACGAGCCGGGGCGCGAAATCAGGCGCAGCGACTCGGCGACATCGGGCGTCTGCCAGTATTCGACCCCCGCGTAGGTGTCCTCGATGTTCTCGCGCACCAGAATCAGGTCGATATCGTTGTAGCGCGTCTGCACGCCGGGGATGGAGCGCGCGGGACGCACATTCGCGAACAGTTCGAACGCCTTGCGGATGGCGACATTGATGCTCCGATGCCCACCGCCAATCGGTGTGGTGGTGGGACCCTTGAGCGCGACGCGATTGCGCCGAATCGATTCGAGCGTCGCTTCGGGGATGGGGGTTCCATAGCGTTCGAGGCATGCCAGCCCGGCATGGGCTTCCTCCCAGCGGATGGGCGTTTCAGCGGCTTCGAACACCTCGATAACGCTTTCTGCAATCTCGGGACCGATGCCGTCGCCGCGAATGAGTGTGATGGTATAGGGTTGCATCGGGGGATGTTATACCCGATGGAGGGGCGGTTGGGGCGCACGGGCGCGCGCCCCAACCCAGCGCTAACCGCCCTGCGCCAGCGCCTCGAAGCGGTCGATGTCCTGACGGATGGCGTCGAACGCGCCCCGCCAGAACGCAGGCGTGCGCAGGTCGAACCCGAACTCCGCCGCCAGAGTCGGCGCGTCCGCCATGCCCGTGCGCGAGAGCAGGTCGTCGTAGCGCGCGCGGAACCTGTCGGGGGCGTCCAGATACTGCGCGTACAGCCCCAGCCCGAACAGCAAGCCGAACATGTAGGGATAGTTGTAGAACGCGCTGCCGTAGTAGTGCGGTTTCGCCGCCCACATGTAGGGGTGCAGCGCGTTTTCGTCCAGCCCGTCGCCGTAGGTCTGCCGCTGGGCGTCGCGCATAATCTCGCACAGCTCGCGCACGCTCAGCTCGCGCGCCGCGCGCTGCTCGAACACCGCCTTCTCGAACAGGAATCGGCTCGTGATGTCCACCACCACCTGGCACGCGCCCTGCAGCGAGGCTTCGAGGATGGCGATTTGCTCCTCGCGGTCGGCGTCGCGCAACGCCGCCTGGCGAATAATCGTCTCGCAGAAGATGCTGGCGGTCTCGGCGAGCGTCATGGGCGTCTGGCGCTGCAGGTAGGTGCGCTCGGCGAGGCAGAGGTTATGATAGGCGTGCCCCAGCTCGTGCGCGAGGGTACTCATGCCGCCGAAGGCAGGCTTGTAGTTGGTGAGGATGCGCGACTCGTCGCGGCGCAGGCGCATACAGAACGCGCCGTCGCGCTTGCCCGGCTGCGGCGGGGCGTCGATCCAGTGCTCCTCGAACGCGCGGCGGGCGAAGTCGCTCATCTTCTGCGAGTAGGTCGCGAACTGCTCGATGATAAACTGCGCCGCCTCGTCGTATGCCCACGCGCGCGGCGCTTTGCCCACCGGCGCGAAGATGTCGTACCACGCGCAGCGCTCAATCCCCAGCAGGCGCGCTTTGGCGTGCAGGTAGCGGCGGAAGTCGGGGAACGACTCATATGCGGCGTCGAGCATCGCGTTGAGCGTCGCCTCGTCAATCGCGCTGCGGAACAGCGCGGCGTGCAGGGGGCTGTCCCAGCCGCGCTTGCGAGTCAGCAGGTTCGTCTCGCCCTTGATGGCGTTCAGCGCGCTCGCGATGGGCATCGCGTGCTGTTCCCACGCCTGCAGCTCGGCTTCGTAGCCCGCGCGACGCACTTCCCGATCGGGGTCGTAGGCGAGGTTGCGCAGCATGCTCATCGTGAGCGTCTGGCGCTCGCCGCGCAGCTCCACCGTCGCCTGAATCTGTGAAGTGAGGTTGCCGTAGAATTTGCTCCACGCGCTGCTGCCCGTGAGGCTCATATCGGCGGCGAGCGACTCTTCTACGGGCGACATCATATGCTCGGCGGCGACGCGGGCGCGGCGCAGCCAGTAGGCATGTTGACGCGCCGCATCGGAACGCTCGATTAGCGCGTCCACCTCTTGCGACCCTGCCCAGGCAGTCAGGCGCGTGTTCAGCTTGGACAGGCGCACCATCTGCCGCTCCAGCTCGCTCAGGCGCGCCTGCGCGTATTCGTCGCGCGAATCGACCGTCACGAAGGCGTACACATACGCGCTCAGCGTCCACGCCTGATCGTTCAGCGCGTTAAACGGCGGCAGCACGCGCTCCAGCACGCCCGCCGCAAGGTCGGGGTTCAGCGGCGTCTCGGCGCGTTCAATCTGCGCCTCGTCGAACAGCCCCTCTAACTCGTCCAGCGCGCGCACGAAGCTGCGCAGGTCGCGTTCAAACTCGGGCGAGTCGAGCCCGGGATACACAACGCTCATATCCCAGCGCGGTAGATCGGTCTTCATAGCGCTGGGATTGTACCCAAGCAGGGCGGCGTCAGCGGGCGCGACGCCGGCGCAGCAGCCCCATGAATCCTGCGCTCAGCGCCAGCAGGCTTGCAGGCTCTGGAACCGTGTCCAGCAGGAAGCCTTCCGCGCGCCCCGTCGCGGCGTTGTAGCCCCAACCCACGATGTAGCGCCCGTCGGGGCTGACAGCGCTGGCGCCTATCAGTATCGAGCCGTCCGTGAGCAGGCTGGCGTAGACGCTGTTGAGGTTCTGTACCCCCACGCCCTGCACCCAGCGCACGGCGTGTGTGCGCCCCGAAGCGTCCTCCGAGAATCCGACGATGAACGCCCCATCTGCAGAGACGGCGCGCGCCTCGCTCATCCTGCCGCCGAGCGTCGCGAGCGGCTCAACCGACCCGTCCGCCAGCCAGCGCACGGCGTATCGCTCGGTCACGCCGACCCCGTTGAAGGCGGCGCCCACGATGACCGCGCCGTTCGCAGAGAGGGCGTTCGCGATGCTGTTTTCGTACCCTGCGAGCAGGTCAAGCGTCGCCCACCCCGTCGCACTCCAGCGGAAGGCGCGCCAGCGAAATCGTTCCTGATACGCCGTCGCCGCAATCACCGCGCCGTCGCTGGAAACCGCAGTTGCCCAGCTCGTCATATAGCCTGCGGGAACGCCAAGCGTCTCGAGGCTGCCGTCTGGCAACCAGCGCGCGGCGATGAGGCGATTGCTCGCGTCCTCTGCCCAGCCCACAATCACCGTCCCGTTCGCCGAGACGCCGAGCGCGCGGCTCTCCGCCCCAGTCGGCGTGTCCAGCAGGGTCAGCCCGCCGTCGGACGACCAGCGCGCGGCGTGAAACTCGCCAGCGGGCGTCTCCGTCCAGCCGACAACGACCGCGCCGTCCGCTGAGACGCCTGTCGCCTGGCTGAACGCGCCTGCCGCGGGAAGCGGTTGCATGCCCCCTGTGCGCGTCCATCGGAACGCGCGTGACTCCCCGCCGTTGCCGTCCGCGTCAATAACGGCGATATCCTCACCCACGACCGTTGCGCCATCGGCGGATAGCCCCAGCGCATAACTGCGTTCTCCGTTCGCAAGCACGCCCAACCAGGTCAGCGACGGCGACTGCGCGCTGCCCACCGCCGTCCCAAGCACGACCGCGCCACTCCACACAACTGCCCAGACCGAAATGCGCATGGCTCTTATCCTCCTTCCATCGCGCCCTCAGACGCACATCCTATTATAGCCCATCAGGGTTCCCCTCTGTGCTTTCAATTGTCCTTGCGCTATACCAATCCGCCAGTCAGACTTCGTAAATACAGGCTGCTTCGCAGAGATAGCCCGAACCCCCTCCCTAAGGTTCCCCGTGCGTCTACAGCCAGAGCCACGCGCGTTTTGCCCTCACCCCCAGCCCCTCTCCCGCCGCGCGGGAGAGGGGAGCCGTATGTGCAGTGCGCAATGCGCCATCCCCCTCTCCCAACCCGTTGGGAGAGGGGGACAAAGGGGGTGAGGGCTACTTGCGTCGGTGCTTTACAACTATGACCAGCGGATTAAGTGCCTTTGCGCGAGAATTGCGACATGCGCGCGCAGCACTGTCTTTATGGAGTGCGGAAGCGGAGCTTCCGCGCAGGCTGAAGCTCCCGCTTCAGCACTCCAAATCGCGCGCAAGCGCGGACAGGGGAGTCGCTGGAAATCTACTGCAAAGGCACTTAGTCTTACCGCTTCATATTCACCACATCCGCCAGCAGCTCGTCCACCACCGACACGATGCGCGTGTTCGCCTGGAAGCCGCGCTGGGTGACAATCATGTCGGCGAACTCGCTGCCGAGGTCCACATTCGACTGTTCGAGGTAGCCCGCGTTGATTTCACCCAGCCCGCCTGTGGTGGGCGCGCCGACCTGGGGCAGTCCGGAGTTATCCGTGACGCGCCACATGTTATTACCCAGTCGGAACAGCCCTGCAGAGTTGGCAAACAGGCTCAGCGCGATGCGTCCCATCGGGCGCGACAGCCCGTTCGAGAAGACGCCCTGAATCGTGCCGTCGATTCCGATGGTGAACTCCTGCAGGGTGCCGGGCGGGAAGCCGTCCTGATAGACGGGCTGCACGATGCTCTCCGCCGCGAGCGAGGTCACCTGGCTCAGGTCGAGGTTGACCGTGAACGGGGGCGCGCCGTTGGTCGGGGTAATGGTGATTTGCTGGCTGGTCGCGCCAATCAGTTGCCCCTGTCCATCGAAATAGAGGCGCGTGTTGCTGCCCGTGGTGAAATCGCCGACAGGCGTCGAGCCAATCGCGGCGCTCCACTCCCACGAGCTGACTGCGCCTGTTGGGGGCGTGCCCAGCGGCGGCGTCTGGCGGTTGGTGAAAGTGATGGTCACATCGTGCGCCCCGCCCAGCGCGTCGTACACCCGCACAGTCGCCGCGTAGGTCTGCGTAGCAGGGGCGTTTGCGTTCAGGTTGCCCGTGTATTGCACCGTGCTGGTCTGGCGCACCGCCGCCTGTGAACCGACGGGGAACTGCAGCACCGACGCGGCGTTAATCGCCTGGTTGGTGTCAATCAGTCCGCCTGCATCCGCCATCCAGCCCAGCACCTTCCAGCCCGTGCCGCGATGTACCAGAAAGCCCGACGAGTCGAGCCCGAACGCGCCGTCGCGCGTGTAATGTATATCACGCCCGTTGGTCAGCATGAAGTAGCCGTTGCCCTGAATGGCAAGGTCGGTTGTGCGCCCCGTCATCTCCAGCGCGCCCTGCAGCGTCTGCACATCAATCGCGCCGACCTTCACGCCCAGCCCGACCTGAATCGGGTTCACCCCGCCCAGCACATTGCTGGGGCGGCTCGCAGCGCGGAAGGTCTGCGCCATCAGGTCCTGAAAATGCACGCGGCTGCCCTTGTAGCCCGTCGTGTTGATGTTCGCGATATTGTTGCCAATCACATTCATCTTCGTCTGATGCGCCTTCAAACTGGCGACTCCCGAAAGCATAGCTTGCCACATAGCGTTTGACCTCCTTAGCGAATGGTTCGGACGGCTTCCATGGGCACGGTCTCGCCGTCGATGGTCAGCAACACGCGCCCGGCGCTCATTTGCACCGACTCCACCTTGCCGTTAATCACCGCGCCTGTCGGCAGGTAGGCGTCCACCTCGCGCCCAATCAGCCCTGCCGCCTGGAAGGTGGTGAACATACTGCCGATGCGCTCCATCTGTTGCGCGGTGTTCAGCTGCGCCATCTGCGCCAGAAAGTCGCGGTCTTTCACAGGGTCCATCGGGTTCTGCGAAGTCAGCTCCACAACGAGTAGTTGCAGGAACTGATAGGTATCCATCGTGGCGCGCGAGTTGCCATAGGCGGCGCGTGCGCCTGAGTGTATCGCTCCGACTGTCATAAACAACCTCCGTCATAGGGTCTGTTTCACACCCAGACGCTCCATCGTCCGTCGTAAGGGAGGCTGTCCGTAGCCGCGGGGGTGTGGGATGGGCTTGTGAGAGGCGTCGCGCGTGCGAAAGTCTGCTCGCGCGGCGCGTGGTGAAACTGGCGCTGCGCACCCACATCGAAGTGGGTCAACTGCAGTCCGCGCGATTCGAGCTGCTCGCGCAGGTACTGCTGGGCTTGTTGCAACATCTGGCGGGTGAGGTCGCGCTCTGCGCTCAGCCACGCCTGTACCTCGCCGCCGGTCGCCTGCACGCGCAGTTCGACAACACCCAGCTCCGGCGGGTCCAGACGCACGGTGAGGCTGTTGCGCTCCCGCTCGTAGACCATCCGCTCAATGTGCTGGGCGACCTGCTCCGCCATGCTCCAGTTCGGCGCCGCCGGGCGGGAGTGCGCGGCGTCGGTTCCTGTGGGCGCTGTGTGGGCAGTCGCTGGGGTGAGTGTGTGTCCCTGGTGCACACGCGCCTCGTGCGGGGGCGCGGATGGCTCCTCCCGCACAGGAATCGACTCATGGAGCGGCGCAGGCGCCTCGCCTCTAAACGCCGAGAGCGGCTCCGGAGCCGCCTGAGGGGATGGATTTTCCTGCGTGGCGCCAAGCGAGGGTTGCGCATTCACCTGCTGCGACACGGGTTCTGTGCGGGGCGTCTCTGCTAGAATCGGAAAAGAGGTGGGTGGAGAGGGCGGCGTCGCCAGACGGGCGGGTACAGGCGGCGCGTCCCCCTCCACCATCTGGAGGTTCTCTGATGCAATCAGTTGTGTGTCGGGAAAGGCGAGATCTCCCCACCCATCACCCACCGCAGGGGCATGCTCTGGAGTGGCGAGATCCGTTGTTGCTGTATTCGACTCCTCAGCGACGGATAGGGTTCCCTGCCAATGGTTGGCGAACGCTGCTCCTCCAGAGCACACTTCTGGCTCCCCAGGCGCGTGCGGAGACTCTACAAGTAATAGCGGCGACGGCAACGGGAGCGTCATCGCCCCCAGCAGCGCCAGTTGCGCACGCGCGGCTTCCGGGTCGGGCGCCTCGTGCCCTGTCTCTGCATCCGGAGAGGGCGTACCGCCTGTGGGCAGCAGCGCCTCCAGCAGCCCTTCGAATTCCGCTGTCTCACCCGAAAGGGCAGGCGCCGCCGGTGTGTCCCCCGGACTCGTCTCTGCCACAGCCCCGACCATCAGCAGGTTCACACCAACCATCACCCCCGTATTATTGGCAGCGTGCGAAAAACTTTAGAGGCGCATGGCATCTAAGTGTCGTTGCGGAGAGTTTTCAGCAGCTCCACTACTCGCGCAAGCGTGTAATTTGGAGTGCGGAAGCGGCGCTGAAGCTCCCGCTTCCGCACTCCATACAAACAGCGATTGACGCGCGTGTTGCAAATACAGCGCAAAGGCGCTTAGATGCAGGATTCGTTGGGCGAATGGCATAATAGAGGCTATGCCTCGCTGGAGCGGAGTGATTCTGGGCTGGCTTGTCATCCTTGCGCTGAGTTGGGCGGGCGCGCCGACGGTGCAGGCGCGCGCGGCGATTCTGATGGACGCCGAAACGGGGCAGGCGCTGTTCGCCAGAAACGCGCATAAGCCGCTGCCGCCTGCCAGCATCACCAAAATCATGACGGCTATCCTCGTGCTGGAGCGGTGCGACCTGGACGAGGTGGTGAAAGCATCCGCCCGCGCCGTGAATACGCAGCCCAGCTCGATGCACCTGCGCGTCGGCGAGGAAGTTCGCGTGCGCGACCTGCTCTATGCGCTGATGCTCCGCTCGGCGAACGATGCGGCGGTCGCGCTGGCGGAGCATGTCGCAGGCTCGGTGGAATCGTTCGCCGAGTTGATGAATGAGAAGGCAAAGTCGCTCGGCGCACGGCACACGCGCTTTGTGAACCCGCACGGACTGCATGACCCGCGCCACCTCTCCACCGCTTACGACCTCGCGCTCATCACGCGCTACGCGATGGAAAACGAGACCTTCCGCGCCATCGTGAAAGCGCCCTACTACATCGTGGAGCGCTCGATGAATCAGGACGACCTGTGGATGGTGAACAAGGCGAAGTTTCTGCAGCAATACGCGTATGCGGAGGGCGTCAAGACGGGCTACACGAACCCTGCAGGGTTCTGCTTCGCGGGGTCGGCGTTTCGCGACGGTAGGCGGTTGATTACCGTCGTGCTGAACAGCCCGCAGCGTGAGGCGGACACCATCGCGCTGATGGAACACGGCTTCAACGACTGGGAGCGGATGGAGTTGCCTGCAGGAATGGCGGTCGGTGAGGCATTGATCGAGGACGGCGTCGAGGCGCGGGCGCCGTTGCGGCTGGCGCAAACGGTGCGCTGGGTGATGCCCAAAGCGCACCGCGCCCGCTATCGCTGGGCGGTGCAGGCGACGCCCCTGCGCGCCCCCGTGCAGGTAGGCGACCCTGCAGGCTGGTTGGTGGTCTCCCGCGACGGCAAGCCCCTGCTGAAAGCGCCTGTGGTCGCGGCGGAGTCGGTCGCCATGCGTCGGGCGTCCCTCAGTGCGCTGGGCTGGGCGGCGCTGGGGGGCGGGATGCTCGCCGTTTTCGGCGTGCGACGCGCCCGTCGCCAGCGGCGCGTGCGCAACCTGCGCCTGCGCGCCGTGTACGAGCCGCACCACGCGCGGCATCCGCGCCGATTCTGAACGACTAAGTGCCTTTGCAGTAGATGTTCAGCGACTCCCTGCCCGCGCAGGCGCGTAATTTGGAGTGCCGAAGCGGGAGCTTCAGCCTGCGCGGAAGCTCCCGCTTCCGCATGCGTACACATGTCGCAATTTTCGCGCAAGGGCACTTAACTGTCGCCGCCCGCCAGTTGCGCCTCGACTTCCGCCCGGCAGTTTTCCAGCGCCTCCACCACAGCGGCTGCCGAGCGCCACGCCTCCAGCCGCTCCCGAAGCGTCTCCTGCAGGGACGCAAGGGCGTCAGGCGACAACTGCTCCACAGAGTAAGCAAGGCTGTTCGCCGCCTGTATCACAAACCGATAATGCGCCGAGAATAGATACTTTACCAGCAGCGGATACGCCTCCTGGACGCCCCGATACAAAAGCGTGCCCAGCGCGCTTATCTTGACAAAGTGCGCCCGATCGCGTCGGTACACCGTCCACAGAAACGAGTTAACCCACGAGTAGGGGGCGTCCTCAAGCCCCGCCAGCGCCCAGCCGCGCACAAGCCAATCAGGGTCGGCAATCGCCAGCCCCGTGAGGTGAAGCTGAACCTCTGGGCGCGCGACCTCTGCCAGCGACTCCACCGCTTCACAGCGCACCAGCGGATCGGGGTCGGACAGAAACGACAGCAATTCCTCCACCAGCGCCTCGGCGTCGACCTGATCAACCGTTTGCTTGAGGGTATCGAGCCGATCCAGCGCGTCGGGGTACGAGAGCGCCTCGCGAAGGGCGCGTTTCGCCGCCTCAAGCGCGTGCTTATCGTTTGCAGAGCCATACGGCGAAGCGTTGCTGGACATAGCGTCTATCCTCTGAAGTGGGTGTCATGCCAGTGCGCGCTGTCTTAAATTGTACCTTGTGCATCTGGGATAGATTCATGCATGCTGTGCGGGCGCCCCATCGCGTATAATTGCGCCCGATGGCGGTAGAGGTCTACAAAGAGGGCGCGGCGGAGTTCCATTTACCGCAGAGCGCCCATGTGTTTTACAACCCGCGCGCGAAGCTGGGGCGCGATCTGGGCGTGCTGGCGATGCGGGCGGAGGCCGAACGACTGGAGCGACCGCTGGAGGCGCTGGAGTTGATGGCGGGCGCGGGACTGCGCACGAAACGCTACCTGCTGGAAGCGCCCGTCGCCCGAATCGTGGTGAACGATGCGAACTACACCAGCTTCGAGGTGCTGCGCGCGCATGTCGCCGACGACCCGCGCGTGGAGCTGCACAACGAACTCGCGCAACGGCTGCTGTGCCGCTTCTATCTGGAGGACCGTCGCTTCGACTGGGTGGATCTGGACCCCTTCGGCACGCCTGCGCCGTATGTGCCCTACCTGACGGGCGTGGCGCGCTGGGAGGGACTGCTCTATATCACGGCGACGGACGCGCCCGTGTTGTGCGGCGCGCAGCGGGGCGAGGCGCTCAAGTCCTACGACGCCGTTTCCGCCTACGGGCGCGAGTGCCACGAGATTGGGTTGCGCATCCTGATTGGCTTCGTGCAGCGCAGGCTGCTTCAGGCGAACATGCACGGCGTACCGATGCTGAGCTTTTTCGACGGCTACTGCTGGCGCACGCTGATTCGGGTGTTCAAGGGCACGCGCGGGTTCAATGTCGAACATCTGGGCTTCATCGCGCAGATGCCCGACGGCGAGTATCGAGCGACGATGGCGGGCGTGCCCGCGCCCGTAAACCATGAGTATCATCCGTCCACGACCGTGCGCTGGGCGGGACCGCTCTGGCTGGGGGCGCTGCACGCCCATGCGTTCCTGAGCGCAATGTACCGCCACGCGCAGGAGAGCCACTTCACCGAGGCGCGCCGCTTCCTGAGCAAGCTCAACCGCGAGCTGGACGAGTTGCCGATTGTCTACAGCCTGCCCGTGCTTGCCGATCGGCTGAACCGTTCCGTGCCCGCCACGCGCGACGCGGTGAAGTTCCTGCGCGCGCAGGGCTATCGCGCCTCGCATGTGCATCACTGCGGCAGCGCCGTGCGCACCGACGCGCCCCTGCGTGTGTTGTTGCAGTTATGGGAGCGCGGGTGAGACCGAGCGTGCGTCCGTCTTCTGAAGATTTCACAATTGCGCTCCGATAATCCCTCACGAGCCACTGCGGGAACACTCTCTCAAGTGTTCCAGAGAGGCTCGAAATTACTTGCTATGGAGGTTAACAATGCGCAAGCGGAAACCGAAACCGCCTGTTGAGAAGCGTCCTGTCTCGATTAGCACGGCGAGCGTGCTGGTAGGCGTGGAGACGCACACCATCCGCTACTGGGAACGCGAGTTCAGCGAGTTCCTGAACCCTGTGCGCACGGAAGGCGGACAGCGACGCTACCGCCCTGAAGACATCGATGTACTCAAGGAGATTAAACGCCTGCTCAAAGAAGAACTCTACACCATCGCAGGCGCGAAGCGTAAGTTGAGTGAACGCTTCGAGCAGCAAGTCTCTGAGCCGTCCAGCGCAGGCAACAACGGGACGCACGGAACAAAGCGCAGCAAGCGCACTGCGACCCAACGCTGACGCCGAACGACCAGCAAGGGGGGGAACCGATGGCAACTGTTGTTGTGAAGCAGTCCGTGCCCATCTTCGCAGAGCAGTGGGACGCGAGTCTGAATGAGGCGTTCGTGTATCTGCGCGACGAGCAGCCCGACGCGGCGTATGAGGCGTTTATGCGCCATCTGCAGAGCCATCCCGCTGACGAGGTTGCCTACGAGGGCGCGATTGTCGCCTTGTTGCAGCAGACGCGCTGGGACGAAGCGGAACAGCTCACCACACAGGCGCGCGCGGCGTGTCCGCACTCCGCAATCCTCGCGGCGCGCCAGACATGGCTCTGGATTTACCTCACTGAGGAGTCGCAGGCGTATCCGCTGGTGGTGCAGTTGCTCGAGGCGGGCTTTCGCCATCCCGACTGGCTGCGCGAGACGGTGTTGCCCCTGCGCAATGTGCTGATTTGCCATGCGAGCGACCCGCGTCTTATCTCCAGCAAAAAACAGAAACGCCAGAGCGACCGCGCCACTCTGCTCAAGGGCATCCAGACGCTCGAACACTGGCTGGAGCGGTATCAGTTCCCCATTCCCGACGAACCTGTCGGCGTGAAGATTACGCTGAGCATGATTGCCCGCAACGAGGCGGAGTTTCTGGAGGGATGTCTACAAAGCGTGCAGGGCGTGGTAGACGAAATTGTGCTGGTGGATACGGGTTCGACGGACGCCACGCCCCAGATTGCCGAGCGGTTCGGCGCGAAGGTCATCCGAACGGAGTGGCAAAACGACTTCGCCGCCGCGCGCAACCTCGCCCTGCAACACGCCACAGGCGACTGGATTCTGGTGCTGGACGCGGATGAGCGACTGACCCCCGAATCGAAGCAGGCGATTCTGAACGCGGTGCGCCATCCGCAGTTTGTCGGCTACTATCTGGAGATTTTGAACGAGATTCGCGAGGGGGACTACTTCGCCCATCGGCTGGTGCGACTGTTTCGTCGGCTGCCCAGCGCCCGCTGGGAGGGCGCCATCCACGAGCAGATTATCCCCAGCCTCGTGGCGGACAAACGCCGAATCGCCACCGTCGCGGCGCAGATTCTGCATTTGGGCTACCGCAAGGAGGTCATGCACAGCCGCGACAAGGCGCAACGCAACATCGAGATTCTGGAACGCGAACTGCAACAGGATCCCGACAATCTGTTCCACAAGTTCAACCTTGCGAACACTTACTTCACGGTAGGGGACTACGCGCAGGCAATCTACTGGGCGGAGCAGGTCTGTCCCTACCTGCTGGGCAACGAGGACTATGCGGGGCACGCTTGGGCGGACTGGATTGGCGCGCTGATGAATCTGGAGCGCTACGACGAGGCGTTGCAGGTCGGCGCGGACGCGCTGGCGCGTGGGATGGATCACCCGATGGTGCATTACACGCTCGCCGCCGTCTACATGCGCATGGGGTGCGCCCAGAAGGCGATCGAGTCGCTGGACGCCGTGCGTGAGAGCGCAATCCGCATCGGGCTGCTCGCACCCGACGGCGAGACCGTTCTGCCCGCCAGCGGCTATGTGGGCGACATCAGCGTGGTGACCTACAAGCGGCGCTTCCTGTACGCGCGCGCCCTGCGCGACCTGGGACGCCTCGAAGAAGCGTGCCCCCTCTATGAACGCCTGATTCAGGAGCGTCCCAACGACCCATTCGTGCTGATAGACTACGGGCAGGCGCTGCTGCTGATGGGCGCACGCGAGCAGGCAGAGACCATCTTCCAGCAGCTGGCGACGCACGCAGAGTACGCGCTCGTGGCGCAACAGTTTCTGGCGAAGGCGTGGTGGGAGGCAGGCGACTATCGACGCGCGTTGCCTTATGTACGCGCGGTGGCTTGTGCGATGCCCGACAGCGCGGAGTGGCTGGAGCGCTGGCTCTATGCGGCGCACGAATCGGGCGACTGGGGGAGCTTCGTGGAGGCGTGTAAGACCTACACCGCGCGCGGCTACGCCCCCGACGCGGGCATGCACCTGAACTGGGGACGCGCTCTGTGGAAGCTCAACGACTACGAGAACGCCCTGAGCCATTTCGCCGCCGCCATCGAACTGAATCCGACCGACCCCAACGCCTTCTTAAACGCAGGCGACGCGCTCTACCAGCTGGGCGCGTACAGCGAGGCGGCGGACGCCTACGCCGCGGGCATCGAGCGCGACCCCTACAACGCGCAGGCATGGTTCACGCTGGGCAACTGCTACTTCCGTATGGGCGTGTACGACGCCGCCAAAATCGCCTACGCGCAAACGCTCCAGCTCGACCCGAAACACGCGCAGGCGCAGCACAACCTCGAGCTGACCAACGAGCGCATCCGCATCACGGCGGCGTAGCTCAGAACCCGCGCTCGAACGCCTGCTTGATGTTCGGGCGCGTCAGCACAATCAGCACGGCAATCGGGAATGCAATCTGAACGGGTAGGCTGACCAGCGAGCTTGGCTCCACGCCCACCAGCGCAATCCCAACTACACTGCTCACAACCGCCCAGAGCAGCAGAACCACCGCGTTGCCCATCATGAGCGTGTAGCCGATGGGCTTCATGCCCAGCAATAAAATGGACGCAACAATCATCCAGAGGGATAACACGATTCCCAATACACCGCTGACCATCGTGAAGCGCACTAATCCAGGGTTGTCGAGCAGCGGCTGCAGTTCTTCCGTCGAGCCGCCCGACTGCTGCGCCATTTCCGCCAGCTGGGGCAGGGCGCCTGCAACCCCCACTCCCGCAAGGTTGCAGCACAGTCCCAGCAGCCCCAGCACAATCCCCAGTATCCCGATTACCGTCACGCCTGTCGGTCGCATGTCTCCCTTGCCTCCAGAAGTGTGCCTCCCGTTCAGCGGCTTCAGGTAAATTCCTGCTATGGCGCGTGAACTATCAGAGGAGATGGCGATGCCGATTGTCGCGCGGTATCCCGCCAATCGGGTACGCGCGATCGCGATGCCTGTGGGGGGCATAGGTACGGGCTGTTTCGCGCTGGCAGGCGACGGCGCGCTGGTGGACTGGCAACTGATGAGTCGCCCCCATCGCGGCTGGCGTCCGCCGTTAGCGCACATCCTGTTGCGCGTGCAGCCGCCCGATGCGCCGGCGCGGTTGCGCGTGCTGGAGGGGATTACGCGCCTACAGTTAGACGCCGACCATGGCGCGCCTCAGACGCTGGCGGGGCTGCCCCACATGCGCCCGCTGGGGTTCGAAGCCGCCTACCCGTTCGGGCGCGCCCGCCTGCGCGACCCCGAACTGCCGCTCGAGTGCGCGATTGAGGCGTTCAACCCCCTCATTCCCGAAGCGACCGACGATTCGAGCCTGCCGTTCGGACTGATTACGGTTGCGCTGCACAATCGCGGGCGCACGCCGCTATCGGCAAGCCTTGTGTTTGCGCTGACCCACTGCATCGGCGACGACGGCGTCCAGCGCGACCTGAAGGGCAACTTCGCGGAGTTCACGCAGGCGCACGGCTGGCGTGGGCTGCTGATGCGCAAAGCGAACGAACAACACTCACCGCGCTGGGGCGCGCTCGCGCTGCTGTCGGACGCCGAGACGACCGTCGCCGCGCGGCGATGGGCGTTCCGACGCGGGGATTGGTCGGCAACCCTGCTGTCGCTGATTGACTGGCTGCTGGCGAACCCAACCGTGCCTGACGCCGCGCCCGACCAGCCCTGCCCGCCCAGCGACGAACGCGGCTGGGAGTCGTCGCTCTCCGCGCCCCTGACGCTGGAGGCGGGGCAAACCGCCCGCGTGCGGTTCCTGCTCTGCTGGCACTTTCCGTACCGCGACCTGCGCGAAATTGGCTGGTGGCACGGCGAGGGCGACCCGATTGTGCGCAACCATTACGCGCTGCGCTTTCCAGACGCGCAGGCAGTCGCCGAGTATGTAATCCCGCGCCTGCCCGACCTGTGGGCGCGCACGGCGCAATTCGTGCAGGCGATAATCACGCGCCATCCGCAGCCGTTCGCCGAATCCGCGCTCAACAGCCTGTCCGTGCTGCGCAGCCCGACCTGCTTCCGACTGGAAGACGGAACCTTCTGCGGCTTCGAGGGCTGCAACGCCGACACAGGCTGCTGCTTCGGCTCCTGCACGCATGTATGGAACTACGAGCATGCAACCCTGTCGCTCTTTCCCGACCTGCACCGCTCGATGCTGGAGTCGCACCTGCGCTATGGCGTGATGGACGACGGGGCGCAGCGCTTTCGGCTCGATTTGCCGCTGGGGGCGCAGGCGTTTGCGCTTGCCGCCGCCGACGGGCAGATGGGGCTGATTGTACGCGCCTACCTGCAATATCGGCGGGACGGCGACCGCGCGTGGCTCGAACGCTGGTACCCGACTCTGCAGAAACTGCTCGCCTTCGCGTGGCAGTCTGGCGGCTGGGACGCCGATCAGGACGGCGTGATGGAGGGCGCGCAACACAACACCTACGATGTGGAGTTTTTCGGACCGAACCCGATTTGCGGCGCATGGTATCTGGCGGCGCTGCGGGCGATGGAGGAGATGGCGCGCACGCTCGGCGACGACGCATTCGCGCAAAAATGCCGCGCCCTGTTCGAGAACGGCAGCCGCTGGATGGACGAAAATCTGTTCAACGGCGAGTTTTATGTGCAGCAGATACGCCCCGTGCCCGACTATCCGCACCCGATGACCACCCCACGCAGGGGCGACTACTCGCGCTACCACGACAGCCAGCTGGGCGCAGTGTGCAGTATCGACCAGCTGATTGGGCAATACAAGGCGAATCGCGCGGGGCTGGGCGATTTACTGCGGCGCGACCATATCCGCAGGGCGCTCCGCGCCGTGCTGCGCCACAACTTTCCGCGCACGCTGAACCAGCACTACAATCACGGACGCACCTACGCCACAGGCGACGAGCGCGGCGTGATTACGGGAACCTACCCGCGCGGCGGACGCCCCAGCCTGCCGTTTCCGTATCAGTCCGAATGCTGGACGGGGCTGGAATACGCCTTCGCGCGGCTGCTGCTGGACTATGGCTACACACGCGACGCCTTGCGCGTAGTGAAAGCCGTGCGCGCCCGACACGACGGCGCGAAACGCAACCCCTTCAACGAACCCGAATGCGGCAGCTACTACGCCCGATGCATGTCCGCATGGTCGCTCGTCGCGCCGCGTGAGGTATAGTAATTGCCTGTGGGGGAACCCATACCAGAACACTGGAGGGATTTATGCTGAAACAACGACGGTTCATCACACTGTGGTTGCTCTTGCTTGCCGTGTCGCTGGGCGCATCTGCGCAGGAGAAAGTGCTGCTGCAATACAAAGCGCAGGCGGGACAGACGATGCGCTACCGACTTTCGGGAACCATCAGCATCGAAGCGGCAGGCAACACTTTCAATTTAGAGCTTACCTCTGTTGTCGCACAGAAAATCGTTGCCGTTTCGCCCGAAGGCAACATCACCCAGGAACAGACCACCGAGTCTTACGAGATGAGCTTTGGCGGGCGCACGATGCCCGCGCCCGACGAGGTGTTGAGCGGGAAGGTCACCACGGTTGTCAAGCCCAACGGCGAGGTCATCAGCCGCGAAAGCACCCTTGAGGAGATCGCTGAGGACGCCGAACAGCGCCATCTGGGGCAGACGCTGGCAGTCGTGTTCAGCGAGCAGCCCGTTGGCGCAGGCGACAAATGGAGCTACACCTTCAAGGACGACTCCAAACTGGGCGCCGCGCCCGCAACGATAGAATACACCCTGCGGGGCTTTGAGACATGGAAAGGCGTCCGCGTCGCGCGCATTGCCAGCACCTACACGGCGGGCGGCGGCAGCAAAACCACCGCCGAGTCCGAGCTGCTCATCGAAGTGCGCACGGGCGACACGGTGTACGCCAAAACTAAAATCGAAGGTCTCAGCTGGGGCGGCGGCGAGGTGGAGGCGGCGGCGTCCGCGCAGCTGGAATATGAGCGCATCTCGGGCGCGCCCCTGCCCGAAGGCGTGAACGGCGCAGCAACCGCCGCGCCCGCCAAACAGGAGACGCCGCAGGCGCAAACGCCAACCGCCGAGCAGAAACCCGACGAACAGAAGCCTGCGGAAGGCGAGAAAAAAGAAGACCCCAAAAAGAAAGAGAAGACCATCGAGGAAGTAACGAAGGATTTCGAGAAGCTGGAGGGGCTATTCACGCTCTACCGCAAGAAGGAGGCGGGCAAAGACACGATTTACATGGAGGTCCGCCGCGACCAGTTAGAGAAGCTCTACTTCCTGCAGGCGACGGTCAGCGAGGGCTTGCCCACCTTCTTCCTGGCGGCGGGCACGCCGATTACCGACATCCTGTTCAAGCTCGTGCAGCGCGATGAGCAGATTCTGCTGGTTGTGCCCAACTACGGCTTCCAGGCGAACCCGAACACGCCGATTGCCCGCTCCGTGCGTCGCTCCTTCGCCGACGCCTACCTCGAATCGTTCAAAATCGAAGCCAAATCAGACGAGGGCAAGCGGCTGCTGATTGATGTCTCCAACCTGTTCCGCTCCGACCTGATCCAGATTCAGCAGATTGTGAACCTTGCGGCGGGCGGGAGCTACAGCATCGACCGCGAGAAGACCGTCTACAATCAGGTCAAGGCGTTCCCGAACAATGTGTTCGTGCAGACGGCGTACCACTTTGCGGGGGGGCAGCAGCGCGGCGGTGGGCTGGCGGGCATTCTGGGCGGGCTGGCAGGCTCGGCGAATCTGGCGGACCCGCGCAGCGTGCCCATCACGGTCAACTACAACCTGTGGGAGCTGCCCGTCAACAACGGCTATGTGCCCCGCTTCTACGACCCGCGCGTGGGCTACTTCACGACCGAATACACCGACTTCACGCGCGAGCTGGAAGACCAGACCCGACGCTACATCCTGCGCTGGCATCTGGAGAAAGCCGACCCGAACGCCGAACTCTCGCCCCCGAAAGAGCCCATCGTGTTCTGGATTGACAACGCCGTACCGCACGAGTATCGCGACGCCGTGCGCGAGGGCATCCTGGAGTGGAACAAGGCGTTCGAGAAAATCGGCATCAAGGACGCGATTGTGGTCAAGCAGATGCCCGACGACGCCGACTGGGACCACGCGGATATGCGCTACAATGTGATTCGCTGGGTCACCTCGCCCGCCAACGGCTATGCTGTCGCGCTGTTCCGCGCCAACCCGCTCACGGGGCAGATTCTGAACGCCAGCATCACAGTGGACGGCAACATGGCGCGCATCACGCGTGTGCAGTTCCTGCGCCAGATTGACCCGCTGGCGGCGTTCAGGGAGGCGGAACAGCGCGAATGCTGCGACCATGCGAACCACAACGCGCCCCACGCCTGCACCTTCGCGCAGGACACCGCTCTGCGCGCGTGGCAGGGCTTCGTGATGATGGAGCTGCTGGCGGGCAAGCGCGGCGCGACCAAAATCTCCGAGCAGGAGTTCGTCAGCAACTACATCCGCTCCGTCGTGATGCACGAGATGGGGCACATTCTGGGGCTGCGCCACAACTTCGTCGCCAGCCGCCTGAACACCCTGGAAGACCTCAAGGACGGCGAGCGCGTGCGCCAACGCGGCACCGTCGCCAGCGTGATGGAGTACGACCCGTTCAACCAGATGGCGTTGCACGCGCCCAACACCGTCTACTGGAACCCGACGATTGGTCCGTATGACTACTGGGCGATTGAGTACGGCTACCGCATCTTCCCCGACGCGCGCACGCCTGAGGCGGAGCGCCCGCGCCTGACGCAAATCGCCCAGCGCAACACGGAGCCTGAACTCGCCTACGAGACCGACGACTACGCGGATCGGTTCGACCCATATGTGACGCGCTTCGATCTGGGGCGCGACCCGCTGGCGTATTGGGAGCTGGTGATTAAGGATACGCACGAGCTGCTGGAGGTGCTGCCCACGCGCGTGCCGGGTCCGAACGAGAGCTACTACGACTTCACGCGCTACTTCTTCGGCACGCTGGCGAGCTTCAGCCGCGCGGCGACGCAGCTGTCGCGTTTTGTGGGCGCGTTGCAGATTCGGCGCAACTTCGCCAGCGACCCGAACGCGCAGCCCCCGCTGGAGCCGCTCAGCGGCGAGCAACAGCGCCGCGCGCTCCAGCTGCTGGCGACCTACATCTTCTCGGAGAGCGCGTTCAACATCCCGAAGGGGCTGTACCTGCAGCTGGGTCCGAACCCGTATGGGGGCGGCAGCTCCATCCCGCCCGATGCGCCCGTGCGCGACTTCCTGAGCAATATCCAGCGGCTGACGCTGGCGCGCCTGATGGCGCCCGACACCCTGCGCCGCGTGGTGAACAACGAGTTCAAGGCAGTCGACGAGCGCAACGCGCTGACCCTTGCGGAGCTGTTCGACACGCTGCAGGGCGTCATCTGGTCGGAGGCGCAATCGCCGCGTGAAGTGCCCGCGCTGCGACGCCTGCTCCAGCGCGCCCACCTGCAGACGCTGGTGGACATGATAACCAAAAACACGGGCGCGCCCGACGACGCGCGCATGCTCGCGCGCTACCACCTGCGCCAGCTGCGCGATCAGCTCAGCAAGCAGCTCCCGCGCGTCAGGGACACCTATACCCGCGCCCACTACAGCGAAGCCATCGAGACCATCGATAAAGCGCTGAACGCGCAATACATGCTGGGGATGCCCGAAGTCCGCGTGCCGTCGCTGGCGGAGATACTGGGCATCGGCGCCCAGCCGTAGGCGCGTGTGTAATACCAATCGGCGGGTCAGAGTTCGTAAAGCGTCGACGCCTGTAGCCCTCACCCCCTTGTCCCCCTCTCCCAAAGGGTTGGGAGAGGGGGATAGCGCGTCGCGCGCCGCACACACGGCTCCCCTCTCCCGCACGGCGGGAGAGGGGCTGGGGGTGAGGGCAAAACACGCGTGGCTCTGGCTGTAGACGCACGGTAATTACGAAGTCTGACAGCGCAGTTGGTATAACTAACGAACTTTGACTGTGTATTTGGTATAATAGCGCAGGGTGGAGACCCTGACTCCTGCACACTTCGCCAGTTCCCCAATCTGCCAGAGCCGCTTCATGGTACGGATAGTATACACCCTGCAGTCGAGTGGAGAGTCAAGGGGGAGCCGATGCCTCAGAGGCAAGCAGGCTAACACCCACTGCCGAAGTTGAACAGCACAATCAGCAGGTCGGCGTCGTCCACCGTGCCGTCGCAGTTGACATCCTCTGGCAATCCCGAACCTGACTGCCCGAAAGCAAACAGCATCGCAAGCAGATCGGCATCGTCTACACAACCGTTCTGATCCACATCGCCATTGGTGCTGGCTTCGCCGTACTCAACGATATAGCCGCGCGCTCCCCAAGCTCCAGAGGGGGGAACATTATTCCAGCGTCCTGAGCAATACAACCCGAGTGCAATCACCGTCTCAGAACCCCGATTATTCGGTTCCCCTGGCTGCCAGTAAGTAAAAGCCATCGGTTCTCCAGTGACCCAGTACCAGTTTCCACTCCCCGCAGGATCCTCATATCCCCCCAGATAGAACTGTCTAGTTGCTGTGCCGCCACAGGGGTGATTCGCGAGGAACAGGTTCCAGACAAAGTCTTGCTCTGCTTGAGAGGTAATCGTTGCCAGGTACCCACGACGACACTGGTAAGTCCGCTGTTCTGCCTGGCTACGAGCATTTGGCCATGAGATTGAGCTGCTGAGAACGAACTCGTAATAATGCCCGTTTCCTTCCCAGTACACCGGTTGTGCCATCAACGCCGTTAGCGCCATCAGTCCCGTCAGCAACACACCACTCAATCGCGTACTCATCGCGACGCGCTCCCAGATCCATCGCACGGTTTGCATCTACTTGACCTCCTCCAAAAGAGTGTTGTAGAAGGGAGCCGCATCGCGCCCCCTGTAGCGTATTATACACCATTTTTGGGGGAACGGAATAAGAGACCGTCCAAGTATCATTGCAGTAAGTTTTCAGCAGCCGCTCTACCTATGCGTGCGCGAGGTACGTCTTTTGGAGCGCTGAAGCTCCGCTCCGCACTCCGTAAATCGCCGTTTTGCGACTATGACCGACAGATTGGTATAATTGACGGCGTCGCTGGTATAAGGCGCGCCGCCCGCAAACGCATGGAAACCGAACATCGCGCGCATGGGGTATACTATGCGCTGGAGGAATACCAAGCATGCCGATTCTGGGATACATGGGCACGCAGGAGTGGATGATTCTGCTGGTGATTGTGCTGGTGCTGTTTGGCGCATCGCGCCTGCCCGCACTGGCGCGCTCCATCGGCGAAGCGCTCACCGAATTTCGTCGCGCCACCCGCACGGAAGACGAGGCGGAACAGGCACAGAAGTGAACACCGCGCGTCGGGCAGGCGTCTCCAGCGCATCCGATGCGCTGCCCACACGCATCGGGTGGCAGGGACTGCGGCTGGATGCGCCGCCTGACTGGTTCCTCAAAGGCTACTCAGGCGACTGGCGGGAAGGCTTTCTGCAAATCGGCTCCCCCCACAGCATGGAGTTCGACCTCAAATGGAGCCGCACGCGCCGCAAGACTGACCTCGCCTATGTGTTGCAGCAGTTTCTGGCGAAGTTAGAACGCGCCAAGCGCAAGGCGCGCCAGCCGTTCCACGCCACACTGCACCCCGTCGACGACCACTGCATCGAGTTCCGCTGGCGTTCCGACGAACGCGCCGTCGGACGCATCCAGCGCGACCCCGACAACCACATCATCGTGCTGATGCAGTTGCGTGCCGCATCCAAGCACGACGCGCTGTTCCAGCAGGCGCGCCCGATGTTCGAGAGCCTGCGCGTCGCGCCCGACGAAGAGGGGTGGGTGGAGTGGAGCCTGTATGGGCTGCACAGCGCGGCGCCCGCCGACTTCCGCCTCGAAAAAGCGCAGGTCATCACGGGTCAAACGCGCCTGACGCTGGTGCGGCGGCACGAGCGGCTCATTCTGGAGCGCGTCGCCCGCGCGGAACAGCTGATCAAAGGCTACGAGTTCGCCGAGTGGGTGGACCACTGGCTGCGCTGGCGGGGCTGGCGCGGCGTGCGCGAACCGTTCACATGGAGTGAGAACGATTCCGGCGTCCACCTGACCACGCGCCTGGGGCTGGGCGCGCTGGCGACTGAATGCGTGGTGGGGCTGGCGCGCCTGCGGCTGCCCGCATGGCGCGTGCGCGCCGTTGCATGGCTATGCCAGCCGCGCAATACCGTGTTCCACATCCAGCACTATAGCCCGTTTCGTTCGAACCTGCTGGAGGAGGTGATGGCGCGCACGGTATGCTGCTGAAGCGATTGTTCAAACGCCCCGCGCCGCAGGTCGATCGGCGGCAGGTCTTGCGCCTCTATCCCATCCGCAACGCGCTCGTGCGCTTCGAGCAGCGTCCCGACGGCGTCTACACGCTGATTGTGCCGCTCAAGCCGCGCGGCGTTTTCGGCTGGTTCAGCAGGATATTCAAGCTGCCCCGCGAACATCGAATCGAGCTGGACGAAATCGGCAGCGCGGTGTGGGCGATGTGCGACGGCAAGCACGCGGTAGAGAGCATCGTGCAACGCCTCGCGCAGCAATACACGCTGGAGCGGCGCGAGGCGGAGCTGTCGCTGTTCGCCTTTCTGAACACACTCGCGCGACGGGGCTTTATCGCCTACTCGAAGAAACGACTATGAGTACGCAACAGGGGCACACAGGCGCAATTCGCAAGCAGGTGCAGCTGCCGCTCTCGGTGGCGTTTCGAATCAGCCTGCTCAATATTCGCGTGCGCTTTCTACGCGCGCTGATTACCGCCGCGGGCGTGATGCTGGGGATCGCCTTTTTCACGGCAGTGCGCGCCGCCGCGCTCTACGCGCCCCCGTTAGACCCCAACGACCCCGCCGCGATTGAGACCGCCACGCGCCAGACATGGCTGGTGGTGATGAGCTTGCTGATGTCCACCGTCGGCATCTCGAACTCGATGCTGATGGCAGTCACGGAGCGCTACAAGGAGATTGGTACGATGAAGTGTCTGGGCGCGCTCGATTCGTTTGTGGTCAAGCTCTTCTTTCTGGAGGCGGGGTTGCTTGGGATTGTGGCGTCGGCGATTGGGTTTTTCGTGGGCTGGCTGCTGGTGTTTGTGATTAACCTGTTTCGGCTGGGCGGGGGCGTGTGGAGCGCGGCGACGCCGCTGGAGCTGCTCACGCTGCTGGGGCAGTCGATGGCGGTCGGCGTCGTGGTGACGGTCGTCGCCACCATCCTGCCCGCCATTCGCGCCGCCAAAATGCCCCCTGCCGCCGCCCTGCGCGTGGAGGTCTAAGTGTCTTTGCAGTGAATTTTAGCGACTCCCATGTCCGCGCATGCGCGTGATTTGGAGTGCTGAAGCGGGAGCTTCAGCCTCGCGGAAGCTCCGCTTCCGCACTCCATAAAGACGGTGCTGCATGTGCATGTCGCAATTCTCGCGCAACGGCACTTAAACCCGCGTCCAGAGGCACTTCAAGTAGAGGCTTTCTGGGAACTGGAGCAGGTACGGGTGGTCGGGCGCCTGGAAGGTAATCTCCTCCACAAACAGCGGGATGGTGCGGTCGGTCGCCGCCAGGCGCACGGTGTCCAGCATCTCGGTCAGGCTCAACTGGTAGGCGCAGCTGCACACCACCATCCGCCCGCCCTCCGCCAGCAGCGGTAGCGCGTGGTAGACCAGCTTCCAGACCGCCCAGCGGAGCGAGTCTTTCTGGTCGTGGCGTTTGGCAATCGCGGGCGGGTCCAGCACAATCCAGTCGAACTGCGCGCCCTGTTCTATCGCCTGAGGCAGCCAGTCGAAGGCGTTTTCGACAATCCAGTGCGCCTCCAGCCCGTTGCGCCGCGCGTGTACCTCCGCAAGGTCAATCGCGTCGGGCAGGATGTCGACGCCGAGGGCGTAGGCGCCCGCGCGCGCGGCGTAGAGCGCGAACGCGCCCGTGTAGCAAAACAAGTCCAGCACGCGCTCGCCGGGGCGCACCTGCTGCGCCAGTCGACGGCGGTTCTCGCGCTGGTCAATGTAAAAGCCCGTCTTGCGCCCCGCGTCGGTCGGCACGAGGAACACCAGCCCGCTCTCTTCAATCTCGATGAGTTCGGGCGCGTCCCCGTGCAAAACGCCCGCGAACGGCTCCAGACCCTCCTCCGCACGGCTCGCCATCTCACTGCGCTCGATAATCCCCTTCGGCTCCAGCCGCTCAATCAGAGTCGGCAGCCACACATCCTTGAGTCGCTCCATCCCCAGCGTGCGCACCTGCACCACCAGGTACTCGGCGTACTGGTCGACAATCAGTCCGGGCAGCCCGTCCGACTCGCTGAACAGGAGACGCATCGCGTTCGTATCCTGCACCACGCGCTCACGGTGGCGCAGGGCATGCTCCAGCCGCCGCTCGAAGAACGCGCGGTCAATCGGTTCGTCTTCGGTAGTCAGCACGCGCACGGGGAAGCGGCTCTGGGGGTTGTAAGTGCCAACGCCGAGCGTTTCGTTGCGGAAGTTGACAATCCGCACCAGTGCGCCGGGCGTCGGCGCGCCCGCTACCTCCGAGATTTCCCCGCGCTGCACCCACGGGTAGCCGTGTTGCAGCTTTTTCTCACGACCTCCTACGATTTTGACCGTACCTTCAATCATCGCCTGCCTCACTTAATTGGGATTCACATATTCGCGCCAGTGGTCCGGGTTGTACGGCAGGATTTCTGACGCGAGCGCGCTGGTTAAGGTTTCCAGAATCTGATCGACGAGTCGCAGCCGCTCGCGGGCGTCCTGCAGCTCCAGCAGGTACTGGCGCAGGGGCATCTCCAGCTGGAGCGTGCCTGCAATTGCGAACGAGAGCGCGGTGGGGCTGTGGGGCAGTTCGATCTCCTCCACACGCAGCCCGCCCGCGTCCAGCGCGAGGCGCAGAAACTCACGGAAGCGCTGCGCCACCGCGTCGGCGTACTGCTGTTCCGCGTCCCAGTCGAACGGCTCGTGGTCGCGCCACAGCCGCACATGCGCCTTGAGATAGGGCGCCTCGTGGCGAATCACGCGCACAATCTGGAACCGCTCCTCGCCAATCGCCAGCAGATGCAGCCTGCCGTCCGGCTGACGACGCAGGCGTCCAATCCGCGCCAGCGTGCCGACCTCATGCAGCTGAACCTCCGGGTCGCTCACCTCGCGACCCTCGCGGATTAAGACCACCCCAAACGGCGAATCCGTTTCCAGACAGTGCATCACCATTTCCCGATAACGCGGCTCAAAGATGTGTAACGGCAACGCCGTGTACGGAAACAACACTGTCTCCAGTGGAAACAGCGGAATTGTCCAGATAGACTCGTTCACTCTAACGGAATTGTACCCTATGGGCGCAGTTTTATCGCCGCCAGCACGCCGTCGCGCATCGGCAGCAGCACGGTTTGCAGGTCAGGGTCGCGCGTCATCTGATGGGTGAGCGCGCGGATGGCTTCGGTCGCCTCCGAAGCGTCCTGTGCGTCCCACACGCGCCCGCTCCAGAGCGTGTTGTCATAGAGCATCAGCCCGCCCACGCGCAGATGGCGCTTCACCACTGGCAGCGACGCGGGGTAGCCTGCCTTGTCGATGTCGCAGAAGATGATGTCGTACTCTCCGCCGACTTGCTGGAGCGTCTCCACCGCCTCGCCCACATGGTAGGTCGTCAGGTCTCCCAGCCCCATCTGCGTAAGGTATTCCTGCGCCTGCCGCGACAGCTCGGCGTCCCACACCGTGTGATGCACTGTGCCGCCGCCGTTCTCGCGCACCGCCAGCGCGAACCACGCCGTCGAGTAGCCGTAGCCGCTGCCCAGCTCGAACACGCGCCGGGCGCCCACAAGGCGCGTCAGCCAGTAAAACATCTGTCCCACCACGGGACCCACAATCGGGAAGTTTGTCTCGGCGGCGCGTCGCTCCATCTCCAGCAACAGCGGATGCGGACGCTCCACCAGACTCTCCAGATACGCCGTCAGCGACGGGTGATACAGCTCGGTCATGACGCGATTCTACCTGAAGCGACTGCAGGAATCGTCCCGAATGGCGCGAATGGGCTTTCTGTTATGAAGGCAATCAGGCACATCGGCTGGCTGGCGCTGCTCACAAGCGTGCTGGCGCAGCCGAAGTCGGACGCAACGATTACGGTCAGCCTCGAAGACGGCGCGAGTATTAAGGGAATCGTGAAAGTCGTCGCGCGGGTGCAGTCGGAGCGGCTGGTGGAGCGCGTGGAGTTTCAGGTGGACGGCGCACTGCGCGAGGTGGACGACAGCACGCCCTACGAATACGAATGGGACACGATTACCGACACCGAGGGCGAGCGACGGCTGAAGATTGTGGCGTTCCTGGAGGGCGGCAGGAGCGCGTCGAAAGAGCTGCGCCTGATTATTGACAACGGCGTGGGGCAGGGCGCGCCGTATCACTACGAGCAGGCGCGCGCGGCGTTCGCCGACGGCAAGTTCGAAGACGCCCTCTATCACACGCGGGTCGCCCTCAAAGCCGATTCGACGCACCGCGAGGCGCGCGTGCTGCAGATTCAGACCCTGCTGCGGCTGGGACGCGCCAGCGAAGCGGACGAGGCGGTGGAAGACCTCGCGCGGCTCTATCCCGACTCGCTGGAGACGCAGGAGCTGCGCGTGGCGGCGAGCCTGCGCCGCGCCAAAAACGCCCGCAACGAACGCGAGCTGCTGCGCAACGCGATTGACGCTCAGCACAAAATTAACCAGATGCGCCTGAAAGCGATTGGCGATTCGCGCACGCCCGAAGCCATCGTCGCCCGCACGATGCTGCTGATTGCGGAGGGGCAGGCGGGGCAGAGCGTCAACGACCTGCTTGCGCTCACCGAGCGCGAACCGTCCAACGCGCGCTACCTGAACCTGCTGGCGTACGCCTACCTGCACGCGGGCAGGCTGCGCGATGTGATTGTGATTACGAACACAGCCGTCCGGCGCGGCGTCGCCAACGACTACACCTACGCGATACGCGGGCTGGCGGCGCACCTGCTCAACGACACGCGCGAGCAGGAGCGCGCCTTCGCGGAGGCGGAAAAGCTCGATAAAGAGTCGCGCGCGCTGCTGGCGGCGCAGGCGAACCTCGCGATGCTGGGACGCCGCGCGACGACCGTCGGCAGGCTCGCCGCACAGGCGCAGGGGCTGAGCGACAACAGCCCGCAAGTCGCCTTCATGCGCTACTGGAGCTTTGTGAACAACCGCGAGTTCGACCGCGCGAAAGACGCCTTCTGGCGCACGCTGGAGCTGGATCCGCTGATGGCGGAGGCGTACCAGCTGCGCGGGATGCTGAACCTCATCGACGGACTGCGTCCTGGCGAGGAAGACCTGCTTGCAACCGCGCGCGAGTGGTTCGAGCTGGCGTTAGCGGCGCGCCCGGATTACGCCCCCGCGCATCTGGGTATCGCGATGAGCCATGCGTTCGAGGCGTACACGACCAAACGCGACGGCAATCGCCCCAGCGAGGAGACCCTGCGCCAGGCGGAGACCGCGCTGAACAAGGCGCTGGAGCTGGCGCGCGACACGGCGTGGGCGCAGGTCGGCGCGTCGTATGTGTATACCGAGCTGCGCAAGGTGCGCGAGGCGGATCAAGCCATCCGTCGCGCCGCGCAGATCGACCCCAATCGCGTCACGAGCCTCACGCCGCCCGAGCCGCCCCGCGCGCTGGAGCTGCTGATGGCGCTTATGTTCGCGCCCGTCTATCCTGCGCCGTAGATGATTGGCAGGCTGAGCGGCGTGCTGCTGAGCGTGGAGGAGAACCTCGCGCTGATTGAGGTGGGCGGCGTCGGCTACGAGGTGCGCCTGCCGCCCAACCTCAATCAGCAGCTCCCGCCGCTCGGCGAACCGCTCACGCTGCACATCCGCACGCTGTTCCACGAGGACGAGGGCATTCTGCTGTACGGCTTTCTGGAGCCTGCCCAGCGCCGACTGTTCGACCTGCTGATTACCGTGAGCGGGGTGGGACCGCGCCTTGCGCTGAACCTGATGGGCGCAGGCGACCCCGACGCGCTCGCCCGCGCGATTGCCCGCAAGGACACGCGCTACCTCCGGTCGCTGCCCGGCGTGGGGGCGAAACTGGCGGAGCGTCTCGCGTTGGAACTCGCTGACAAGGTCGCCCAGTTCGCCTTCGAGCGGCAGGTGGAACGCCTCGCTGCGGCGACGCGCGCCAGCGCGATTGACCTCGACGCGCTGGCGGAGGGACTGGTGCAGCTGGGCTATAGCCGTAAAGAGGCGCACGCCGCGCTCAACGCTGTGCTTGCCGAGCAGCCTGACGCCGATGAGCAAGCCCTGATGCGCCTCGCGCTCGCTCGACTTGCCCCCCGACGCTGACAGTGGGTATACTCTGAACCACGCGCAACGCCGCGCGTCTAATCCTATACTGGGAGGTACACACTATGCAGAAGCGCAACCGTTTCTGGTGGGTCATCCCGTTCACCATCGGGATTCTGTTGTGGGGCGTGTGGAGCCTGGTGTTCTCCGCGACGCCTCTGAAAGAAGGTTCAAAAGCCCCTGACTTCACGCTTGTCGGCAGCGACGGCAACACCTACCGCCTGAGCGACTACGCAGGCAAGCGCGTCGTGCTGATGTTCTACCCGAAATCGAACACGCCGGGCTGCACCGCGCAAAACTGCGCCATCCGCGACAACTTCGACAAGCTCAGCGAGCATGCTGTTGTGTTCGGCGTCAGCGTGGACGCGCCTGAGGCGCAGGCGAGCTTCGCGAAGCAGCACAACCTCAAGCACATCGTGCTGGCGGACCCCGACGGCAAGGTCGCGGACGCCTATCAGGTGCGCACAGGCGCGGGCTTCGCGAGCCGAACGACCTATGTGATTGCGCCCGACGGCACGATTGAGCGCGTCTTCGAGAGGGCGGGCACGAGCAACCATGCCGACGAGCTGCTGGCGTACTTCACGACCGCCAGCGCGCAGTACGGCGCGGCAAACACGCAAGCCGCCGAGAGGCCCGAAATCGGCAAGCGCGCGCCCAACTTCACCCTGCCCAACATGAACCCGCACGAAGGGCTGCCCAAAGAGGTCACCCTCTACGACATCAAGGACAAGAAAGCCATCGTGATTATGTTCATCGCGACGCGCTGCCCGGTCTCGCTCGACTACGACGAGCGCATGGCGACCCTCGCGAAGGAATACAGCGCCAGGGGCGTGATGTTCCTTGGCATTAACTCCAACAACACCGAGCCGGCGTCGGAGGTGACCGATCACGCGCAGAAGAAGGGCTTCACCTTCCCCGTGCTGAAGGACGAGGGCAACCGCGTGGCGGACATGTACGACGCGCGCGTGACGCCCGAAGTGTTCGTGCTGGATTCGAACTTCGTGCTGCGCTATCACGGGCGCATCGACGACAGCCAGAACCCGCAGCGGGTGAGCCAGCGCGACCTCAAGAACGCGCTGGACGCGATGCTGGCGGGCAATCAGCCGTCCGTGCAGCAGACGCGCGCCTTCGGCTGCACCATCAAGCGCGTGCAACGGTAGTAGTTTCCCTCACCCCCTGTGTCCCCCTCTCCCAAAGGGTTGGGAGAGGGGGATAGCGTCTCTCGCAACGCTTGTACGGCTCCCCCCGCCCGCAGAAAGTTCGTTAATTGCCTCGCACACACCTGCAGAAGCGTGCTTGTTGCCCACACCCTGCGACTATGGAGTGCTGAAGCGGGAGCTTCAGCATGCGGAAGCTCCGTTTCCGCACTCCATAAACCGCCGTTTTATGAACTATGACCAGCAGATTGGTATAACAACTCTGACAGCGCACTTAATATAACGCAGGCTCCCCCAAAGCCGAGGGAGCCTGCGTGAAACGACTCGTCTGTTCTACAGGGCAGCCGCTTACTGCTTGCGGCGGCGCAGACCGACCAGACCCGCCAGACCCGCGCCCAGCGCCAGCATGCTCGCCGGCTCAGGAACGACCGTGCCGCGCACCTCCACGAGGTCATAGCGCAGCGTGCCATTGGGCGAGTAGGAGCTTGTGGAGCGTGCTGCTTCGTATTGACCACTCGGACCAAACTCCGTCAGGATGCGGAACGCGAAATTCGGGTTGTTGTCGGCGATCGTGTCGCCCGTGAAGTCGACAAAGAAGCGACTGCCCGATCCGGGTCCCTGCGAGTACCACTGGTCGCCTGCGCCTGCCACCAGCTGCGGTCCGTCGATCCAGTTAGTACCGTCGTAGGTATACTGGAAGCGCAGGTACTTGGACGCGGTATTGCTCCAGCGCACATCGAACTGCACCGTGATGTTGATGTAGCCCGTGGTGGGCGTGTTGAACACGATGCCCGCCGTGAGGTTGCCCGTGTTCTGATTAGGGTAGGTGGTCGTCTGGTAGCCGCGGTTGTTTGTGGTGTTCGGGTCAATCGGAGAACCTGCGAAGTAGCCAGGGTTTGTGACGCCGCCGATGAGCGAGATAGTACCGCCGTTGACGCCGCCATCAACAGTGTCGTTGCTATCGTTGAAGTCCCAGAAAGCCAGTTGCACAGGCTGCGCCTGTGTGAGTCCGAGCGTAACAGCTAAAGCGCCCAGCGCGACGCATGCGCGCGCAATCAAAGAAGCTCTCATTTCTCAAAACCTCCTGTCCCTATCGGGACGCCTGTAGTGAACCCCACGCGATGTTAATGGGTGGTTAAGCGACGCGCATAGGGGAACGATTCAGGCAAATTTGCGGGCTGCGGCGGGCGACAATCGGGGGGAACTTGCAGGCGAGGACAATTGACGAACTCCGCTGTGCATTATACCAATCTGCGGGTCATCGTTCGTAAATTAGCGCCGCATGCAGCCCTCACCTCCTGTGTCCCCCTCTCCCGAACCTTCGGGAGAGGGGGATGCGCATCGCGCGCCGCACACACGATTCCCCTCGCCCGCCGTGCGGGAGAGGGGCTGGGGGTGAGGGCAAAACGCGCGTGGCTCCCCTCGCCCGCCGTGCGGGAGAGGGGCTGGGGGTGAGGGTAAAACGCGCGTGGCTCCCCTCGCCCGCCGTGCGGGAGAGGGGCTGGGGGTGAGGGCAAAACGCGTGTGGCTCCCCTCGCCCGCCGTGCGGGAGAGGGGCTGGGGGTGAGGGCAAATTGGGGAGTGCTGAAGCCCCGCTTCCGCACTCCAAACAAACGACGCCTCGTCGCACGAGAAGCCGTCAGGTACAATCCCCACTGCCATGCGCGCAGGGAACACGCTCTACTACGGCGACAACCTGAAGGTGATGCGCCAGCACATCGGCGACGCAAGCGTCGACCTCGTATACCTCGACCCGCCGTTCAACAGCCAGCGCGACTACAATGTGCTGTTCCGCGAGCAGTCGGGCGAACCCGCACAGGGACAAATCAAAGCCTTCACCGACACCTGGCAGTGGAGCGAACGCGCCTACATCGAGTTCTGCGAGACCTGCCCGCTGCCCGCGCTGGCGGAGCTGATGCAGGGCTTCGTGCGCACCCTGGGGCGCAACGACCTCACGGCGTACCTCGTGATGATGGCGCCGCGATTGGTGGAACTGCATCGCGTGCTGAAGCCGACAGGCAGCCTGTACCTGCACTGCGACCCGACGGCGAGCCATTACCTGAAGGTGATGCTCGATGTGATTTTCGGCGCGCGCAACTTTCGAAACGAGATTGTGTGGAAGCGGACGGGCGCGCACGGCGGCGCAAAACGCTGGGGACCTATCCACGATGTGCTGCTGTTCTACTCTAAAACGCCCGACTACACATGGAACCGCGTCTATGAGGCACTCGACCCCGACTACATAGAGAAATTCTATCGCTTTCAGGACGAGCGCGGTAGGTATCGCCTGGTGACTCTGACTGGCGCGGGTACGACGAAAGGCGACTCAGGCATGCCGTGGAAGGGGGTAGACCCGACGCAGGTGGGTCGGCACTGGGCAGTGCCCCAGCCGCTGGTGGAGCAGGTGGTGGGCAGGGAGCGCGCCCAGCAGATGAGCGTGCAGGAGAAACTGGACGCCCTCGAAGCCGCAGGCTACATCGTCTGGCCCAAGAAAGGGCGCGTGCCACAGTATAAACGCTATCTGGAGATGAGCGCGGGCAACCCGATTCAGGATGTCATCACGGATATTCAGCCTATCGGCGCGCATGCCCGCGAGCGTCTCGGCTACCCGACGCAGAAGCCGCTTGCCCTGCTGGAGCGCATCATTCACGCCTCCAGCAACGAGGGCGATGTGGTGCTGGACCCTTTCTGCGGCTGCGGCACTGCTATTGTCGCCGCGCAGAAGCTCAACCGTCGCTGGATCGGCATCGACATCACCCATCTGGCGATTGCGCTCATCAAGTACCGCCTCAGCGATATGTTCGACCTCAAGGAGGGCGTGGACTATCGCGTTATCGGCGAGCCGACCAGCGTGGAGGACGCCCGCGCGCTCGCTCTGCAGGACCGCGACGAGTTCCAGCGATGGGCGATTGGGCTGATTCCGCGCGCCTTCCCCTACCAGCAGAAAAAGGGCGCGGACACGGGCATCGACGGGATGCTCCATTTCACCGACAACCCGCGCGAGCATCCCAAGAAGGTGGTGATCCAGGTCAAGAGCGGCAGGGTCGGGGTGAAGGACATTCGCGATTTTCGGGGCGTGCTGGAGCGCGAGGGGGCGACGCTGGGGCTGTTTGTGTCGCTGGAGCCGCCGACGGAGCCGATGCTTCGGGAGGCGGAGCAGGCGGGCTATTACAAGACGCCGCTGGGGGACATCGCGCTGCCCCGCCTGCAGATACGCACGGTGGAGCAGTTGCTGCGCGGCGAGGGGTTTGCGATACCCAGCGCGGCGCTGTTGATGGGCGTGGCGCAGGCGGCGCGGGCGCAACCCGCCGACGAGCAGAACGCGCTGGATTTGTAATACCAATCTGCGGGTCATCGTTCGTAAATTAGCGCCGCATGCAGCCCTCACCTCCTGTGTCCCCCTCTCCCGAACCTTCGGGAGAGGGGGATGCGCATCGCGCGCCGCACACACGATTCCCCTCGCCCGCCGTGCGGGAGAGGGGCTGGGGGTGAGGGCAAAACGCGCGTGGCTCCCCTCGCCCGCCGTGCGGGAGAGGGGCTGGGGGTGAGGGTAAAACGCGCGTGGCTCCCCTCGCCCGCCGTGCGGGAGAGGGGCTGGGGGTGAGGGCAAAACGCGTGTGGCTCCCCTCGCCCGCCGTGCGGGAGAGGGGCTGGGGGTGAGGGCAAATTGGGGAGTGCTGAAGCCCCGCTTCCGCACTCCAAACAAACGACGCCTCGTCGCACGAGAAGCCGTCAGGTACAATCCCCACTGCCATGCGCGCAGGGAACACGCTCTACTACGGCGACAACCTGAAGGTGATGCGCCAGCACATCGGCGACGCAAGCGTCGACCTCGTATACCTCGACCCGCCGTTCAACAGCCAGCGCGACTACAATGTGCTGTTCCGCGAGCAGTCGGGCGAACCCGCACAGGGACAAATCAAAGCCTTCACCGACACCTGGCAGTGGAGCGAACGCGCCTACATCGAGTTCTGCGAGACCTGCCCGCTGCCCGCGCTGGCGGAGCTGATGCAGGGCTTCGTGCGCACCCTGGGGCGCAACGACCTCACGGCGTACCTCGTGATGATGGCGCCGCGCTTGGTGGAGTTGCATCGCGCGCTGAAGCCGACGGGGAGTTTGTATCTGCACTGCGACCCGACGGCGAGTCATTATTTGAAGGTGATGCTGGATGTGATTTTCGGGGCGAAGAACTTTCGGAATGAGATTGTGTGGAAGCGACAGAGCGCACACAGCGACGCACGATACAAGTTTCCTAATGTTGCCGATATTCTATTATTCTATGGAAAATCCGACAGAACAAGCTTTTTCCCTCTCTTCGGAGACTATGACCCCGAATATTTGCGCAAAAACTACCGCTACGACGATAACGATGGACGCGGACCATACAGGCTGTCAGATATGCGCAGCCCGAATCCTCGTCCTAACCTGATGTACGAATGGATGGGCTACAAACCCCACCCCAACGGTTGGGCGTATTCGCGTGAAACGATGCAAAAACTGCATGACGAAGGACGCATCTGGTATCCGCGCACGCCCGATGGTACTCCAGATTACACTAAGCGTCCTGCGCTGAAGCGGTATCTGAATGAGCGCAAAGGTAGTATCATCACGAATATCTGGACTGATGTTACGCCCCTACACGCCTCGATGAAAGAACGTCTCGGCTACCCCACGCAGAAGCCGCTTGCCCTGCTGGAGCGCATCATCCAAGCCTCCAGCAACGAGGGCGAGGTGGTGTTAGACCCGTTCTGCGGCTGCGGCACCGCCATCGTCGCCGCGCATAAACTGAACCGCCGCTGGATTGGCATTGACATCACGCACTTAGCCATCGCCCTCATCAAGTACCGCCTCAGCGATATGTTCGACCTCAAGGAGGGCGTGGACTATCGCGTTATCGGCGAGCCGACCAGCGTGGAGGACGCCCGCGCGCTCGCTCTGCAGGACCGCGACGAGTTCCAGCGATGGGCGATTGGGCTGATTCCGCGCGCCTTCCCCTACCAGCAGAAAAAGGGCGCGGACACGGGCATCGACGGGATGCTCCATTTCACCGACAACCCGCGCGAGCATCCCAAGAAGGTGGTGATCCAGGTCAAGAGCGGCAGGGTCGGGGTGAAGGACATTCGCGATTTTCGGGGCGTGCTGGAGCGCGAGGGGGCGACGCTGGGGCTGTTTGTGTCGCTGGAGCCGCCGACGGAGCCGATGCTTCGGGAGGCGGAGCAGGCGGGCTATTACAAGACGCCGCTGGGGGACATCGCGCTGCCCCGCCTGCAGATACGCACGGTGGAGCAGTTGCTGCGCGGCGAGGGGTTTGCGATACCCAGCGCGGCGCTGTTGATGGGCGTGGCGCAGGCGGCGCGGGCGCAACCCGCCGACGAGCAGAACGCGCTGGATTTGTAATACCAATCTGCGGGTCATCGTTCGTAAATCGGCGGTTTATGGAGTGCGGAAGCGGAGCTTCCGCATGCTGAAGCTCCCGCTTCAGCACTCCATAGCAGCGGGGCGCAGGCAACAGCACACCTCTGCAGGCGCGTGCGAGGCAACTAACGAACTTTGACTGCGCAGTTGGTATAAGCGTTGCCGCAGGAACCGCGTCGCCTGAGAGCGGGTATACTTGTGTAGACTGTGAAAACCTGCACAAATCGGCAGACGGAGCCGCCTGTGTGGGCGCGGCAGGACATGGCGCGTCGCGCCTATGTGCGCGAGATGTTCGGGCGGGTCGCGCCGCGCTACGACCTGCTGAACGGCGTCCTGAGCCTGCAGCTGCACCACTACTGGCGGCGCAGAGTCGTCCACATGCTGCGCCTGTCGCCCGACTCGCGCGTGCTGGACCTCTGCACGGGCACGGGCGATCTGGCGATTGAACTCGCGCGCCATCTGGGACCCGCGGGCGAGGTGGTCGCGCTCGATTTCTGCGAGCCGATGCTGCGCATGGGACGCGACAAAGCGCGCCGTCGCGGGCTGAACCACACCACATGGCTGCACGCCGACGCGCTGCAGCTGCCCTTCGCGCCCGACCAGTTCGACGCGGCGACGATGGCGTTCGGGCTGCGCAACCTCATCGACAAGCCCGCCGCCTTCCGCGAAATCCACCGCGTACTCAAGCCCGGCGGCAAAGTCGCCATTCTGGAGCTGACGCGCCCCACACGCGCGCCCATGCGCTGGCTGTACGACCTCTACGCGCTGCACATCCTGCCGCGCATCGGCAAGCGGCTCAGCCAGGCGGACGCCTACCTCTACCTGCCGATGTCCATTCAGCACTATGAAGACCGAGCCACTATCGCCGAATATATGCAACAGGCGGGGTTCACCCATGTGTGCTACCGCGACCTGACTTTCGGCGTGGTGTGCGTTCATACAGGAGTTAAACCATGACCACTATGCGCATTGAGAAGCAGACGCTGGCGGTTCCAGAGATGCTTGCGCCGATTTTGCCGGAGATGCAGGCGGTGGAGGCGTTTCTGGAAGCGCAGGCGGAGACCGCTATACCGCAGTTCAGCGAGTTGACGCGCCACCTGCTGTCGGCGGGGGGCAAACGGTTGCGCCCGGCGATGGTGATACTGTGCGCCTACGCCGCCGCGCCCCATCGGTTCGGCGAACTCTACCGCGACGGACGCCCCAACCGCGCCCGACTGGCAATCATCGCGGGCTGTATGGAGATGATCCATATGGCGACGCTGATTCACGACGATGTGATCGACCAGACCTTCACGCGGCGGGGCAAGCCGACCGCCAACGCGCTCTACGGCAACCTCGCAACGGTGCTGTCGGGCGATTTCATCCTCGCGCGGGCGATGCGCTGCCTCGCGCAGGACGGCGATTTGCGCATCATCCAGACCGTCGCCCAGATTACCACCGACATGAGCGAGGGCGAGGTCGCCGAGGTGTTCCTGCGCCATCGGCTCGACCTCACGGAGGCGCAGTATCTGGAGATTATCCAGCGCAAGACGGCGGAGTTCCTCGCGGGCTGCTGCCGAATCGGGGGCTACCTGGTGGACGCCGACGCGCCAACGCTGGACGCGCTGGAGCAGTTCGGGCGCGAGCTGGGCGTTGCGTTCCAGATTATCGACGACCTGCTCGACTATGTGGGCGACCCGCGTATCACGGGCAAGCCCAACGGCACCGACTTCCGCGAGGGGTTCGCCACGCTGCCCCTGCTGCATTTTTACCAGACGGCGACGCCCGACGAGCGCGCGCGGCTCCGTGAGGCGTTCGGAACCGACCTCTCGCCCGAGCAGTTCGATTACTGGAGAGAACAAATTCGGCTGACGGGCAGTCTAAGGTACGCAGAGGCGCTTGCCGAGCAGTATCGGCAAAGTGCGCTGGCGCGGCTGGGAAGCCTCCCCGCCTCGCCCATCCGCACTACTTTAGAGGAGGTCGCCCGATTTATCACGGAGCGCAAGTACTGACGATGCCAGAGCGCGTGCGCGAGAGTCTTCCGGGGCTCGCCAACCGTTTCGACGCGTTTGTGTTCGATCTGGATGGCGTGGTCTATCGGGGCGCGCGCCCGCTGCCACACGCTATCGAGGTACTGAACCTGCTGCACGACGCGGGGCGGCATGTCTATTTCCTGACCAACAACTCCGGGGCGACGCGCCAGCAGTACGCCGAGCGGCTGCAGGCGATGGGCTATGCCCATGCGCGTCCCGAACAGTTCATCACTTCGGGCTGGGCGACTGCGCTGTACCTGTGTCGCGCGCTGGATACGGGCGCGCCGCTGTTTGTGGTGGGCGAACCGGGCTTGAAGCAGGAGCTGCAGAGCGCGGGCTTCGCGATTCTGGAACGGGTGGAGCCCGAGCTGCCCGCGGCGGTGGTGGTGGGGATTGACCGCGCGTTCAGCTACGAGCGGCTTGCGCAGGCGCAGCATGCGATTCTGAACGGCGCGCGCTTTGTGGCGACGAACACCGACGCGACCTATCCTGCGGAAGACCGCCTGCTGCCCGGCGCAGGCGCGATGGTCGCCGCGATTGCGACTGCCGCGGGGCGCAAGCCGATTGTAATTGGCAAGCCCAACCCGCAGATACTGCAACCGTTTATCGAACGCGGCTGGATTCAGCCCGAACGCACGCTGCTGATTGGCGATCGGCTGGACACCGATATTGCGCTGGCGAACCACCTGCACATCCCCTGCGCGCTGGTGCTGACGGGCGTCTGCACGCGCGAGGATGTCGCCTGCGCCCCGCTGGAGCAACTGCCCCAGTGGGTGCTGAACGACCTGAGCGAGCTGCTCGGCGACGCCGTCGAAAACCTCTTGATTCACGCGCCCTGAGTGAGGTATAATCCAGAGGCTGCACTAGGGGCGGTAGCTCAGCTGGGAGAGCGCTTGCATGGCATGCAAGAGGTCGGCGGTTCGAATCCGCTCCGCTCCACCAACGGCGCGCGGTTAGCTCAGTGGTAGAGCACTTCCTTGACGTGGAAGGGGTCGGAGGTTCGAGTCCTCCACCGCGCACCATTTCACGGGGCGTGGCGCAGTATGGTTAGCGCGCCTGCTTTGGGTGCAGGAGGTCCCCGGTTCGAGTCCGGGCGCCCCGACCATTATTTGCGCGCCCGCTGCTTCGCGTCCACAATCACCCCATCGAAAATAGCGACATTCGATTTGACCTTGCAGTCGCGTCCGACCACGCAGCGCACCAGCATCGTGTCGCGCATCACCGTCGCGCTGTCCCACAGGATGCTCTCCTGCACGACCGCGCCTTCCTCGACCACGCAGTTCTCGCCGATGACGCTGTTTTCCAGCACCTTCGCGCCCGATTCGATGCGCGCGCCTGAGCCAATCAGCACGGGGTAGCCAATCTCGGCGTCGTCGGCAATCTGCACATCGTCGCCAATCCACACGAACTTGCGCTGTTCGGGGTAGGGCATTCGAATCTGTACGCGCCCCGCCAGCGCGTCCCAATGCGCCTGCTGATAGGTCTTCAGGTTGCCCACATCCTTCCAGTAGCTGGAAGTGAGAAACCCATACAGGGGCAGCTTGCGCTCAATCAGCAGGGGCAGCAGGTTCTTGCCGAAGCCATACGGCGCGCCGCGCGGAATCAGCTCCAGCGCGTCTGGCTCCAGCACATAGATGCCGATGTTCGCCGCGTTGGAGAAAATCATCTCGCCCTTGGGCTTCTCCAAAAAGCGCGTGATGCGCCCCCGCTCGTTCAACAGCGCAATCCCGTACTCGGACGGGTCTTCCACCAGAGAGAGCGCAATCGTGCAGAGCGACTTTTTCTCCTTGTGAAACTTTATCAGGCGCGTGAGGTCGAGGTCGGTCAGGTCGTCGCCGCCAATCACGATGAAGGTGTCGTCGAAGAACTCCTCGCATCGCTTGACGCTGCCCGCATCGCCCCAGAGCTGCTCCTCCTCGGAGTAGTGGATGCGCACGCCCCAGCGCGAGCCGTCCCCGAAGTACGCTTTGATCTGATCGCCCAGATAGTGCAGGTTGACCATAATCTCGGTGAAGCCGTGCTGCTGGAGCAGGTTCACGAGGTGTTCCATCACGGGACGGTTCACGATGGGAACCATCGGCTTGGGGAGCGCGCGGGTGAGGGGGTCTAAGCGCGAGCCGACCCCCGCCGCGAGAATCATGGCTTTCATACGGCGATTGCCTCCGACTGTGCGAATTCCAGTACGCCCTGAGCGACCTGCGCAATCTGGTCTTCGGTCAGCTCCGAATGAATCGGCAGCGAGAGCACTTCCTGCGCGGCGCGTTCCGCATGCGGGCAGTCGCCCTCGCGGTAGCCCAGGAACCGATACGCGGGCTGCAGGTGCAGCGGCAGCGGGTAGTAGACCGCGCTTTCGACGCCGCGCGCGCGCAGGAACTCGCGCAGGGCGTCGCGCTGCGCCGTGCGTACCGTGAACTGATGATACACATGGTAATTATAGGGTCGCACGACGGGCAACTGGAGGGGCGCGTCGGCGAGCAGCGCACGGTAGAGCGTCGCATGGTAGCGCCGCCGCTCAGTCCAGTCGTGCAGGTGGCGCATTTTGGCGCGTAGCAGCACCGCCTGCAGCTCGTCCAACCGCGCCGTGTAGCCGATGTCCTCGTAGTAGTAGCCGCCGTTCATGCCGTGCACGCGCAGGCTACGCGCTTTGTAGGCAATCTGTTCGTCGCTGGTGAGAATCATGCCCGCGTCGCCCGCCGCGCCGATGTTTTTGGTGGGGAAAAAGCTCAGCGTCGCCGCGTGCGCATACGCGCCTATCGGCTCCTCGTAGTGGCGTGCGCCGATTGCCTGCGCCGCGTCCTCAATCAGCCACAGCCCGTAGCGGTCGGCAATCGCCCGCAACGCGCGCATCTCCGCCGACTGCCCGTACAGGCTCACGGGCATAATCGCGCGGGTGCGGGGCGTGATGGCGGCTTCCACCAGATTCGGGTCGATGTTATAGGTTTCGGGGTCAATATCCACGAACACGGGCGTCGCGCCCAGCTGCACAATCACCTCCGCCGTTGAGACGAAGGTGAACGGCGTGGTGATGACCTCGTCGCCGGGCTGGATACCGACAGCATGCAGAGCAATCTTCAGGGCGTCCGTGCCCGAACTCACGCCGATTGCATAGCGGGCGTTGCACACATGCGCGACCTCCTCTTCCAGACGCTGCACATGCTCACCCAGTATATACCGCCCGCTCGCCAGCACCTCCAGTAAGAGCGGCTCTACCTCGCTGCGTATCCGCAGGTACTGGCTGCCCAGGTCTGCCATCCTGACTTGCAAATCGAATCGTCCTCCTTGGTTGTAAACTGCGCAAGAGTATACCTTTTCAGGAGCCGATTCCCGATGGCGCGCAGGTCGGTATAATCATGCTGGAGGAGGCAACTGATGGCATCGATTCGAGAATTAATAGAGCAGAGCGTGTTGATGGGGCTGGGGGCGGTGTCGCTCACGCGCGAGACGGCGCAGAACCTCGTGGACGAGATGGTCAAACGCGGGCAGGCGCAACGCGAGGAAGCCAGCGACATGGTGGAACAGCTCATCCAGCGCGGCGAAAAGGAGCGCAACGCCCTGCGCAAACTCATCCGCGAGGAGGTGCAGGAGGTGCTTAAAGAACTCCAGCTGCCCACGCACGCCGATATGAAGGCGGTGGAGAAAAAGCTGGACGCCATCCTGCACAAGCTGGAGGCGGCTCCGCAGGAGTAAGCGATGCGCCCGATTACGCGGCGCGTGCGCAGCCTGCAACGCTACCGCCAGGTAGCGAGCGTGCTGGCGCGGCATGGCTTCGGCGGCGCGCTGGAGTACCTCAGCGTCCACCGACGCCTCTCGCTGGGCAAGGGCGAACTGCGCGCCCCCACCGAACCCCTCGAATCGCCCGCGCAGCACCTGCGCGCCGCGATGGAGGAACTCGGACCCACCTTCATCAAGCTGGGACAGATTCTCAGCACGCGCTCCGACCTGTTGCCCGACCCGTTCATCGAGGAGCTGCGCAAACTGCAGGACAACGCGCCCGCCGAGCCGTGGGAAACCATGCGCCCGCTCATCGAGGCGGAGCTCGGACGCCCGCTGGAAGAGGTCTTCCGCGAGATTGACCCTGAACCCATCGGCGCGGCGTCCCTCTCACAGGTCTACGCCGCTGCGCTGCACGACGGGACGCCCGTCGCCGTCAAAATCCAGCGCCCGAACCTGCGCGAGATTGTCGAGCTGGATCTGGAAATCCTGTACGACCTCGCGCACCTGGCTCAGCGCACGCAACTGGGCGAGCTATACGACCCCGAAACCGTCGCGGAGGATTTCGCCTTCACCCTGCTGAGCGAGCTGGACTACCGCCGCGAAATGCGCAACGCCGAGCAGTTCCGCCACAACTTCGTCGGCATCCCCGAAGTGCATATCCCGCAGTTCTATCCCGACTACTGCACGGAGCGATTGCTGGTGATGGAGCGGCTGCAGGGCGTCAAGGTGGACGCAGTGGACGCGCTGCGCGCGGCGGGACACGACACACGCGCGATTGCCCTGAACGCCTCGCGCCTGATTATCAAAGAGGTGCTGGAAGACGGCTTTTTCCACGCCGACCCGCATCCGGGCAACTACTTGATTCTCCCGGACGGACGCATCGGCGTGCTGGACTTCGGGATGGTGGGCGTGCTGAACGAGGACGACCGCCTGAACCTCACGCGCCTGTATGTGGCGATTGTGCGGCTGGACACGCACGGCATCCTGAATGTGTTTGCGCGGATGGGCGCGTTCACGCGCTTTACCGACCGCCAGAAACTCGCGCGCGCCGCCGAGCGCATCCTCAACAAGTATCGCGGGCGCACCCTCAAAGAGAGCCAGTTCACCGAGTTCTGGGCGGATTTGACCGAGCTGTGCCGGCAGTACCATCTGCGCCTGCCGAGCAACCTCTGGCTGGTGGGCAAGACGCTGGCGATGCTGGAGGGCATCGGACGCCAGTTAGACCCCGACTACGACCTGTTCGCCGTCTCCAAACCGTTCGTGCGCCAGCTGAGCAAGACCGCCTGGCTGCCCACCCCCAGCATGCAGGATGTGGTCGAGCAGGTGGACACATGGCGCTACCTGCTGCGCGAGATGCCCGCGATGCTGATGCAGTGGCTGCAGAGCGTGGAGCGCGGCAAGGTGCCCGTGGAGGCGCAAATCGGCGCGACGCAGGAGACGCTCGATCGGCTGGACGCGATGATTACGCGCCTGTCGCTGAGCATGCTGGTCGCGGCGTTCATCGTGGGGCTGGCGCTGCTGCTGCCCGCCACGCGCGACATCCCCTTCGGCGCGACGCTCACCATCATCGGCTTCGTCGGCGCGGCAGTGCTGGGCGTGTGGCTGCTCATCTCCATCCTGAAAAAGCGGCACTGACGCATCGGGTATCCTGTTTCGGGAGGCGCAAGCGATGACAGTGAAGGGCACTGTACGCGGCAAGACAATCGAGCTGGACGAGCCGCTGCCGCTGGCGGAGGGCGCGCGGGTTCAGCGCCGCCCACTGCTCCAGATACTCGATCGCGCGGCGGTACTGCCCGCGCCGCTCACATTCGTCCGCAAGGTCGTCCAGCGCCCGGATTGCCAGCGCCGTCGCGTGCGCCCGCACAGGGGACGCCTCCGCCTGCGCGAGAGGCAACAGTATCTCCAGCGCCTCCAGCGGGTCGCCCCGCAGGTACAGTTGCTTCGCCTGCTCGCAGCGCTGTGCGGCGCTCATTACCGACCCGGCGTCACTGTGGCTCACCAGCGCCCGCGCGTCGTGAGCCATCGTCTTTGAAGGCGCGTCAGTCTCGCTCATATGCACTCAGTTTACCTGCAGATGGGACATCACGAGGCTCCAAACAGCAAGGGCGACTGTTGCTTCCATTATCATCGCAAGCACAATCGCAATCCGCCCCGTCGCCCGATGGTATCGCTCTATCCAGCGTGTGAGCGACTCATCGGCTAAATCCCACCCGAAAAGTGTAAAGCTGTAGCGGTAGAGTTTGATCAGCACCGTTATCAGGGGGTTCGCTGCCCAACTCCCGCCAACTGCTTGCTCCGAGCCGCGTGCGAGCGCCTCGAACGCTTGATGCGAAGCGTAGAACATGAACGAATTGACCCAATAGAGGGGCATCGCAGGCAGCAGAAGAAGCCAGACGATAGGGCTGCGATGGAGACGCTGATAGGTTCGACGCAGGTCGCCATAGACCTGCGCGAGTGCGTGCGACACTCCCGAAAGCCCCACAACTGGTGCGCTATGCTGTCGACTCACCGATACCCCCAGAGCGCACTCACGGACATTGCATTATATCTCAACTGCACCACTATCGGCAGGGGGCGTCCGCCTGCAACACATTTTGGAGTGCTGAAGCGTCAGCTTCAGCATGCGCGGAAGCGCCGCTTCCGCACTCCATACAGATAGCGATTCACGATGCATGTTGCAAATATAGCGCAAGGACACTTATGAGCCGCCGATTGATACAAGTTTACCCGCTTGTTCCCGCAACAACATGCAAGGAGTTCGCTCCAGAGCTGCCACGAGGTATACTCCCCAGCCGTGCGATTGGGTACGCAACGGGTGAACGCGCAGGGGCGTCTGGAAATCGGCGGGTGCGACGCGCTGACGCTGGCGGAGACTTTCGGCACGCCGCTCTATGTGCTGGATGAGGACGCGCTGCGCGCCCGCTGCCGCGAATACGCCGCCGCCTTCGCCGCGCTCAAGCCCGATGTCGAGATTGCCTACGCCGCGAAAGCCGCGCTCAACCGCGCCCTGTGCCAGATAATCGCCGAAGAGGGACTGGGGCTCGATGTCGCATCAGGGGGCGAGCTGTCTACCGCGCTACAGGCGGGCTTCCCGCCAGAGCGTATCCACCTGCACGGCGTCTACAAGACCGACGCCGAGCTGCAGCTGGCGCTGGAGGCGGGCGTCGGCGCGATAGTGCTGGACAATTTCGAGGAGATTGCCCGCCTGCAACGGCTCCTCACGCGCGAAGCGCCCGTGCTGATTCGCGTCGCGCCCGAAGTGGACGCCGACACGCACCCCCTGATACGCACGGGGCAGCGCGACAGCAAGTTCGGCTTCCATCTGCTGAATGGCGACGCGACGCGCGCGGTCGAGCAGGTGCTGAGCGACTCGCGGCTGCGCCTGCAGGGCTTCCACTGCCATATCGGCTCGCAAATCAGCGACCTGCGCGCGTTTGCGGCGGCGGCGCACGCGATGGTCGCCTTCGCCGACGCCGTGCGCCAGCAGTACGGCTACACCGCGCCCCTGCTCAACATCGGCGGTGGGTTAGCCGTGCGCTACACGCCCGACGACCCCGAAGTCTCCGTCCCCGACTACGCGGCGACGCTGGTGAACGCCCTGCGCGACGCCTGCCAGCGCCACGAGTATCCAGAGCCTGCGCTGGGCATTGAGCCGGGGCGCTCGCTGATTGCCGAGGCGGGCGTCACGCTCTATCGCGTCGGCGCCGTGAAACAGGTTCCGCACGAGAACCCCCGCCTGCCGCGTGAGTATCTGATTATCGACGGCGGCGTGTCGGACAACCCGCGCCCGCAGATGTACGGCGCGCGCTACACCGCCGTGCATGCCAGCCGCGCCGCCGAACCGCACACGCGTCCCTACCGCATCATGGGCAAGCACTGCGAGACCGACCCCGTGATTGATTGCGCGCTGCTGCCTGAAACGCGCGCGGGCGATGTGCTTGCCGTGCTGACCACGGGCGCTTACGCCTACTCGATGAGCAGTCAGTATAATCGCTACCCGCGCCCCGCGATGGTCGCTGTGCGCGGCGGCGTCACGCGCCTGATTGTCGAACGCGAGACCTACGCCGATGTGATGCGGATGGACCGCTAACCCCCGTATCTGTGCGGGCAGGTATAATACCCATGCTATGAGCGCACAACGCCTCTCGCGTCGGGAGTTTCTGCAGCAGGCAGCGGCGACCACCGCGCTTGCGGCGCTGGCTCCCCACGCGCTGGCTATTCCAACGCACAGGAGGGTATCCACTATGGCTGAGATTCAGGTCGTTGAAGTAACGGCGAAGCCCCTGCCTGAGAAGGTGTTCGAGACCGAGAAATTCGGCATCTCGCGCAAGACGCACGAGGAACACTACAAGCTCTATCAGGGGTATGTGAACAAGACGAACGAGATTCGGCGCGCGCTGGCGCAGCTGACCTCGGACGACTTCGCGAAGGGCAACCAGAGCTACAGCCTCATCCGCTCGCTGAAGGTCGACTACACCTTCGCCTACGGCGGGTTCAAGAACCATGAGCTCTATTTCGAGAATCTGGGCGGCGGCGGTTCCGAGCCGAGCAGTGAGCTGCGCGCCGCGCTCGCCCGCTGGTTCGGCTCCTACGAGCGCTGGCTGGAAGACCTCAAGGGCACGGGCATGGGCGGACGCGGCTGGGTGTGGCTCGCCTACGACCACGACGACGGCAGCCTGTTCAACTACATCGGCGACGCGCAGAACACCTTCCATATGTGGAACTGCACGGTACTGCTGGCGATGGATGTGTACGAGCACGCCTACTATCTGGACTTCCAGACGGCGCGCGCCCGCTACATCGACGCCTTCATTCAGGCGATCGACTGGGAGGTTGTGAACCGTCGCTACGAAGAGGCGCTGCGCATGAAGCGCGGCTGATGAATCCCCGCTATGGCGCGGCGGCAGAGTCTGCCGTCGCGCCTGACACTTCTCTCTCTGCCTGCTACCGAGTATAATTCTCCCGGTGATGTGCGATGGCGACCACTGTCGCAAAACAGAAACCGACCGAAATTATCTATCCCGACTCGGATGGTAAGCCTATGGCGGACAACACCCTGCAGGCGGATGCGATGACGATTATCTACAATAACCTGCGCGCGATGTTCGCCGACGAGCCGAATGTGTTCGTGGCGATGGACTTGCTCTGGTATCCTGTGGAGGGCAACCCGCGCATTCGCGTCGCGCCCGATGTGATGGTCGCGCTGGGGCGTCCGAAAGGGCATCGCGGCTCGTACAAGCAGTGGGAGGAGGGGGGCGTCGCGCCGCAGGTGGTGTTTGAGGTGCTGTCGCCGGGCAATCGCAAAGCGGCGATGAACGCCAAGCGTCGGTTCTACGCAAAGTATGGGGTTCAGGAGTATTACATCTACGACCCTGACACGGGCTTATGGCAGGGCTGGGTGCGTCGTGGGCGACGGCTGACGCGCGTGCGTCGGATGGAGAACTGGCGCAGTCCGCTGCTGGGGATTGTGTTCCAGCGCGGCGTCGCCGAATATCCGGGGCTGAGCTATCCCGACCTGCGTCCGTTTCTGACCTTCGAGGCGCTGGAACGGCTGGCGGAGCAGGCGCGCCGCAGCGCGGAACAGGAACGGCAGATGCTGGAAGAGTACCGCCGACGCCTGGAGCAGGAGCGGGTGCGCGCCGAACGCGAACGACGCCGCGCCGAGCAGGAGCAGCGGCGCGCCGAGCAAGAGCGTCGTCGCGCCGAACAGCTGGCGCAACGACTGCGCGAGTTGGGCATCGACCCGGACGCAGAGTCGTAGCCGCCTACTGCTTCGTCGCGTCGCCCCCATACTCAGGCGTCGGCTTGCCCACCAGACGCACAATCGCGCCCAGAATCAGCACCCCCAGCGCCAGCGCCGCCCACACGGGCAGCCCGAACGCCGTCGCCACATCGCCCACCAGCCACGCCACCACGCCCACCACCAGCGCATACGGCAACTGCGTGCGCACATGGTCGATATGGTCCGACCCCGCGAAGATGGACGACAGCACCGTCGTGTCGGAAATCGGCGAGCAGTGATCGCCGAAGGTCGCGCCCGCCAGTACCGACGAAATCGTCGCAATCAGATAGAACTGCTGCGCCTGCGCATCCAGTCCCGCCGTGAGCGTGTGCGCCAGCGGAATCGCCAGTGGCATCAGGATGCTCATCGTGCCCCACGAGCTGCCAATCGCGAAGCTGATGCCCGCGGCGGTGAGCGTCGTGAGCGCGGGCAGCCATACGGGGCTGACCGAACCCTGCAACGCCTGCACCAGATACTGCGCCGTGTGCAACGACTCGCACACCGCGCCGATGCTCCACGCCAGCCCCAGAATCACCACCGCCAGCACCATCGAGCGCACGCCGCCCACCCACGCATCAAACGACTCGCGCAGACTCAGCGCGCGGGTGAACCCCACGCACAGCAACGCCGCCACACACCCCAGCAGCGCGCCCCACACCAGACTCACATACGAGTTGGCGTTCGCCAGCACGCTCCGCAGCGTGACGGGGTCGCCCGCGTCCAGCGCGCCGTAGTAGCCCGTGTAGACCAGCCCGCCAACCGCGCCCAGTAGGGCAGTCAGAATCGGCAGTGCGGCGCTCCAAACGCTGCCCCGCAGATGGTCAGGCGGTAGCAGCTCCGCCGAGTCGTAGCTCGCCAGCGGCGACGCGCCCTCCGCCAGCACCTTGCCCGTCGTGCGCGCCCGCGTCTCCGCGCGGTGCATCGCCCCAAAGTCCCGACGCCACACCAGCAGCCACGCGATGAACGCCAGCGCGAAAATCGGATAGAACCGATAGGGCAGACTCAGCAGGAACGCCCAGTACGGCTCCAGTCCAATCCCCGCCGCTTTGAAACTGTCCGCAATCACCGACACCTCGAAGCCAATCCATGTGCCAATCAGCGCGAGGTTCGCCACAGGCGCGGCGGTCGAATCGATCAGGTACGCCAGCTTCTCCCGCGAGACGCGATAGCGGTCTGCCAGCGGGCGCATCGTCGCGCCCACAAACAGCGTGTTTGCGTAGTCGTCGATGAAAATCAGCAGCCCCAGCAGGTACGCGCTGAACTGCACCCCGCGGTCAGAGCGCACGCGCCGACTCAGCACGCGCACAATCGCGCGCAATCCGCCCGCCCGCGTAATCACGCCCAGCATCCCGCCCAAGAGCAGGGTGAACAGGATAATCTGCAAATGGTCGCGGTCGGCGTAGGCGTCCAGCAGGTAGGTATCCACCACGCGCAGCAGGGGCGTGAAGGGGTCTCCGCCCGCAATCAGCCATGCGCCCAGCCACACGCCGCCCACCAGCGCCAGCGCGACCTGCCGCAGCGCCAGCGCCAGCGCAATCGCCAGCAGAGGCGGCAGCAGGCTCCACCACGCGGGAATCACGCGCAATGTGCCCGCGCCCGACTCATCGCCCGCCTGCCAGACATAGCGCGCCGCGCCCGCCTGCGGGAGGCGCACACGCACAGTCGCCGCGCCCGACTCGTCGGCAACCGCCTCCGCGCGCGCGAGCGGGTTGCCCTGCGCATCCTCGAAGCGGAGCTGAATCGGTGTGTTGGGCGCGAAGCCGCTGCCCGTAATCTCGACGGGCGCGCCCGCCAGCGCGACGGCTGGCGTCTGAATCTCTCCTGCATACAGGGGCGCGCCGCTCAGCAGCAGCCAGCAAAGCAGCCATCCCCAGAAACGCCTGCGCTCAGCCAATCCCTTCAATCAAATCGTAAACGCCTTTCTCGACCCGCACCAGCACGCAGTAGCGTCGGGCGTCCGCATCATGGAACATATACGCGGTCGCGCCCTCCAGCTCCGCCTGCATCAGCGCCTCCTCGAGGCTCATCGGCTTGAGTGGCACGCGCACCGTGCGTCGGATGGTCGGGTTCGGCGCGGGGGTCTCTTCGGACTCGGTCTCGCTGGCTGCCAGCGCGGTCTCGATGACCTCTTCGCGGGGCGTGCGTCCGCGCTTTTGCAGGCGCTCCTTGTAGCGGGCAAGCTGGTGTTCCAGTTTCTGCACCACCGCGTCCACCGCCGCGCGGAACTCGTGTCCCGTCTCGTCGTGATGGAACTTCTGCCCGTCGGCGTCCACCAGCACCGCGACCCGATGCTGCCCGCGCACGAGCTCGTAGGTCACTTCAAGCGTCCAGATTTTATGGAAAAAGCGTGCGAGTTTGGTCAGCTTGCGCCGCACATAGGCTTTTTCCGACTCGCTCAGCTCCTGATGGGGGCTGCGGAAGGTGACATCCACAATTTCAACCTGTTTGCGTCGGGATTTGCTCATGGTTCGCCTCTCCGTCTTCGGGGTAGATGGTTGCAACCGCGTAGCAGGCGATGGCGCGCCGCTCGCCGACGGCGTCCATGCCTTCGTTCGTCGTCGCCTTGATGCTCACCTGTTCGGGCAGGATACCCAGCGTGTGCGCAATCCGCTGGCGCATCTGGGGAATGTAGGGCGCGAGTTTGGGCGCTTCGGCGAGCGCCATCGCATCGATATGCAACGGTCGCCAGCCGTGCTGGGCTAACAGCGCGTTCACATGCTTTAGCAGGGTCAGGCTTGAGGCGTCCTTCCAGCGCGGGTCGCTGTTCGGAAAGTGTTGCCCGATGTCGCCCAGCGCGGCGGCGCCCAGCAGCGCATCGCAAATCGCGTGCAACACGACATCGGCGTCGGAATGCCCCAGCAACCCGTAAGCGTAGTCAATCGAAACGCCTCCCAGCATTAGCGTGCGCCCTTCCGTTAGCTGATGAATATCATACCCGATTCCCGTGCGCGTGCTTGCCCGTTCACCTGCGTACAGGCGCAGCAGGCTCAGGTCGTCAGGCGTGGTGAGCTTCAGATTGCGCGGATCGCCCGCCACAAGATGCACGAGGTAGCCTGCGCGCTCCAGCAGTTGCGCATCGTCGGTCGCCTGCTCAAACCCCTCGTCGGCGGCGCGGCGATGGGCGTTGATGAGCCAGTCGGCGCGGAACAGCTGGGGCGTCTGCACGCGATACAGTCCTTCGCGCGGCGCGGTCTCCAGAACGGTCTGCCCGTCGTCCGAGCGTTTGAGCGTGTCCTGCACGGGGAGCGCAGGCACGGCGGTTCCATAGCGCAGGGCGGTCGCTACAAGCCTGTCCAGCAGCAGATGACCAACCAGCGGGCGCGCCGCGTCATGCACGGCGACCATCGACACGCCCGCAGGCAGATGGGCGAGCGCATTCCGCACCGTCGCCTGACGGGTCGCTCCGCCACAGGGCGACACCTGCAGCGGTTTGGGGGCAGGATAACGATTCAAATACTCCTCGAATGGCGCGGCGCTATTGGGCGCGACTGCCAGTGTGCCCGACGCGAATTCGGGATGGCTCAGCAGACGCCACACCGCGTGTCGCCATACGGGCGCGCCCTGCACGAGTTGCCATAACTTGTCGCCTTTACCGAATCGGACGCCGCTTCCTGCCGCCAGAATAAGGGCGTGTAGAATAGTCGATGCCTCCTTCCGTCTTGCTGTCCGCGCTCTTTGGCTCCGCAAAGAGCATCTTGCCCCGCGCCGACTGCAGCACGCTTGTGACCACCACCTCGATGGGCTGATTCAGATACTCGCGTCCGCCCTCCACCACGACCATCGTGCCGTCTTCCAGATACGCCACGCCCTGGTCTGGCTCCTGACCCTCGCGGATGGGGATGACCGTCAGGTCTTCGCCGGGCAGCACATGGATGCGCACCGCTTCCGCGAGTTCGTTGATGTTCAGCACGCGCACGCCCTGCACCTCCGCCACACGGTTGAGGTTATAATCGTTGGTCACGATGTCGGCGCGCATGGCTTTGGCGAGGCGCACCAGCCGCGCGTCCACCTCGTCGCCCGTGTGCGGCGCGAGTCGGTCATGCACGCGCACCTCCATGTTCTCGCCCAGGTCCGCCTGCAACTGCTTCAGCACATCGAGCCCGCGTCTGCCCCGTGCGCGACGCAGCGGGTCTTCCGAATCGGCGATGTGCTGCACCTCGTCCAGCACGAAGCCGGGCACATAAATCTTGCCCTCCAGAAAGCCTGCGCGAATGATGTCCCGAATCCGCCCGTCGATAATCACGCTGCTGTCCAGCACCTTGATGCCTTTGGAGCGTCGCGCCATCTGCGCCGTGAGCGGCAGGTACTCCTTCATGCTCAAAAAGCTCACGATGCTCAGGTAGACCAGAATCACAAACGCGAGCAGGGTGAGCGCCCAGCCAAGCCGCGCGCCGCCAATCGCGAACAGCAGCGGATAGAGCGCGAAGGTGATAATCGCCGCCGAGACCAGCCCCAGCCCAATCGCGAGCTTCTCATCAGGCTCCGCCTCTTCCAGATGGCGCGCCACGCGCGAGAGCAACTGGAAACTGTGATTGGCAACCAGAATGCCCATCAGCAGCCCTGCAGTCGTCAGTCCGACGCGCGTCCATAGCGGCGAAATGGGCGCGGGACCCTCGAACCATCCGTCTACCGCCTTCAGGAACGGTTCCGCGAGCAAAAAGCCGACGGTCGCAAACAAAAGCATGCCGACCGCCAGAAACAGCCAGTACATCAGGCGATGGATGGTCATCGGAGCCTCCTATAATATTATACGCCCTTGCGCGTCAAAAATCGCGCAGGCAGGGCAGGTATAATCGCGGATATGCGACGAATCGGGCTGATTCTGGCGATGGCGTGCGGACTGGCGCTGGGCGTCCCCCAGCAGGCGAATGCGCCGACCCTCTCGGAGGTCGACCAGTTGCTGCTCGCGCTTGCTGACATCACATGGTTCAACAACATCCGCCCGCTGAACCTCACGAAATCGCAGATCGAACGGCTCATCCCCGTGCACGAACGCGCCTACAAGCAGCTGGAACGCCTGATTCAGGAGGAGGCGAAAGAGCTGCGCAACCGCAAAGACGAAATCCTGAAGATACGCGAGGACACCGCGCGCGGCAAAAGCCTGCCCAAAGAGTTTCTGGAGACCATCAAGCGGCTGGAGACCGACGCCGCCCAGAAACGCCGCCAGCTGCGCGCGCAGGTCGTGAGCGAAGTTGCTGCCGAACTCAAATCCAGCTTCACCGACGAGCAGTTCCAGGCAATGGTCAAACGCAGTAAAGAAGCCCTTGAAGCCGCGCGCGTGGATGTCTCCCAACTCAAAGACGACCAGCTCTACGCGCTCTTTGTGGAAAATGTGTTTCTCGACCCGCGCGCGCCCGAGCTGCTCAAAGAGTGGCAACGGAAGAATCTGCAGTAGTCGGCGTATTGGGTATCCTCTAAGCGGGGGAGAGCAGAGAACGCTTGGAGGCTGACGATGAGGAACACACTGGAGACACTGAAAAACTTTAAATCGGAGCGGTTTCTGACGACGACCCTCTATTTGAGCATGACGCCCGAACAGCGCGCGACGCGCCCGCCCAAGTACCGCATTCGCCTCAAGACGCTGGTCAATCAGCTGACGCACTGGCTGGACGATCATCCCATTTCGGCGGAGGCGCGCGAGTCGATTCGAGCGGATTTCCAGCGGCTGGAAGACTTCGTGGAGGAGCCGTCGAACCTGCTGGGCGAGAACTCGCTGCCAGTGCGCGGGCTGGCGGCGTTCGCCTGCACAGGAGAGGGGCTGTTCCAGACTGTGCTGCTGCCCTATGTGGAGCGCAACACGCTGGTGGTTGACCAGACGCCCTATGTGCGTCGGCTGTTCGCGGTGGAGGCGGACTTCGGGGTGAACCTCGTGGTGGTGTTCGACAACCGCGACGCCTACTTCTATCAGGTCGATATTCACGGCATTCGCACGCTGGACGGGTTCAGCCTCGTGAAGGATCGCGAGATATTGCCGCCCGGCGTTCACGGCGTACGCACGCCCAGCGGCATTACAGCGCAACACGGAATGGGCGAGCGCAATGTGCAGATGCTCAAGGCGCATGAGCAGCAGCAGCACCTGCGCCATATCGCTGAGACGGTGCGTGTGCTGCGCCAGACGCACCCGTTCGACCGCCTGATTATCGCCGCGCCCGACGAGTTAGCCAGCGCGTTCCCCGGCTACCTGCATGACTATGTGCGCCGCGCCTACGCTGGCAGGATTCAGGCGCACGACAAGATGCCCATCAACCAGATATACGAGCGCGTGCTGGATCGGCTGACCGCGCTGGATCGGGAGCAGGAGTCGCGCCTGCTACAGGAGCTTCACGACGCGCCGCCGACGCTGAAAGCGATGGGCTTGCCCGCCGTGCTGCGCGCGCTGGAGTGGGGCAATGTGCGCGTCTTGCTGTACGATACGGAGTTCACCCAGCCGGGCGCGGTGTTCTACCCATCGGAGCAGATTGGTCTGTCGCTCGACGATGCGCCTGACGGCACGGCGATGGTCTGGCAGATGCCCGATATTGTGGACACAGTGCTGGAGCGTGCGCTGGCGCAGGGGGCGCAGGTCGAGGCGGTGCATGGCGACGCGCGCGCCTCGATTCAGGGCGCGAGCGCGCTGCTGCGCTACCCGATGGAGCAGGCGGTTTGAGGCGCGGCGGCGACGCTGGCGCCGCGCCTGTGTTCAAAACCGCCGTCGGCGCGTGGGTTTAGGCGGCTCAGGAAGCTGATTCGACAGCCAGCGCAGGACGCCAAACACCGCGCCGCCCCCCAGCAGCAGGAACGCCCCAAACAGCGCGAACCCGCGCCAGATGGGACGCTTGCCGTCAGGGTTGCGCGCGGCTTCCTGCAGCACCTGGTTGCCGTCAATCGCAGCGGGCAGTCCCTGGGCGCCCTGCGCCGCGCCGTCGCTGCCCACCACCAGCGTCTCGGGCACCCCTGCAGGCGCGTTGCGCGTCACCGCTTCTTCCGCAACGCTGGGGATGTGCCCCTTCGGCGCAATCACATCGGGACTGACCTCAAGCGCGGGCGCGTTCTCGTAGGGCTTCCACCAGTCGGGACGCTCGTTCGGACTGCGCCCCTCAGTCGCGATGCTCCACCCTTGCATTATTGCGCCTGCGCATAGCAGTATCAGCAGAGTCGTTCGCATCATTGTCTTCCCTCCCATCGTCAGTTGCGCACTTTCTGCCACGCGAGCCGTTGCACGCTCGCCACGCGCGGCAGTTCGATATTAATCAGCGGCTGGTCGTCCAGACTGCGCTCGCGGATACGCCAGTCGTAATTGAAGCGCAGCGGCAGGCTGTAAAGCACCATCGCCTCGTCTTTGGCGATAATCGCGCCGTTGACGGTTAAGCCGCGTCCGTCGGTTGCGAGGTTCCCCCCGCCCACAAAGTTGGTGAACATCACCGCGTCGATGCGCGAGATGCCGCGCTCGTCGGTATCTATTGTCCCGTTGCGATTGATGTCAATCTGCAGCGAGAGTCGCTCGATTTCGTTCTGTCCCGAATCGCCATACGCCGACTGGTAGCGCATGCGCCCGGAGCTATCGATCTCGCGCGCGTTGAAGGGCGGAATCCAGTTGCCGTTCTCGTCGTAGCGTCCGCGCGTGAAGGGGGGCGTCATGTAGCGCAGGGGGTACGGGTCGCCGAACCGTTTGGTGTTGCCCATCATCACGCTCCCGCGCGCCGCCAGCCCCAGCGCGTCGCGCCGCTCGTTGAGCGCCAGCACGCTGTTGAGAAGATTGCCGCGCGAGTCGGGCGGGTTCTTGTAGACGATATCGCCTACGATATGCACATTCCGCCCCGCATACAGCGTGCCCTGACCCTCCACATAGCCCCGAATCACCACATCCTGCGTGACGGTAATCGGTCCGTGAATGCGGATGGGCTTGTCCTGATAGCCAATCAGCGCGATGCTGCCGTTAATCACGCCGTTCGTGTCGACGCGCACATAGCGATTCTGCTGCGGGTTCCAGACCTCGATGTAGGCGGGCTGGTTGTAGTTCGGGTTGGGCAGCCCGTCCGAGTAGGTCGCCTTCGGATTGCGCCAGTTGCGCGACAGGTTGATGTAGTAGTTCAGGTCGTTCAGGTCGGGCAGCACCAGCTCGCTGGTGGGGCGGCTGTCGAGCGTCTGGCTATCGAATCGGCGTGTGCCGTTCACATCCGCCAGCACTGCGCCAAACGGCGCGCCGCCAATCATCTGCCCCTGCGGGTTATACAGGTAGTCGCGCCAGAGGTTGAAGGTGCTGCTGCCGATTGCGCCGTGAATCGCGCTGTTGTAGACCTGGCGCATCATCGGGTCGGTTAGCTGGCGCGTGGCGTAGGTTGCCGAGTCCCACTGGCGCGGCGCCTGATTGCCGCCGGGCAGGATGATTCGCCCCTCGGCGCGGGGGCTGAGCTTCTCGTTCGGAGAGGCAACGATGGAGCCGTTGAACACAGGCGGTCCTCCCGACCCATACTGGAACTCGAAGTCGCCGTTGGAGCGCGCGTCGCCGTTCATCACCAGCTGCTCGTTGCTGAAGCCGTACATCCAGCCGTAGTTGTTCACGAAGTAGGCGTAGTCGAACACTGCAGAGCGCGTGAGCGCGAGCGTGAAGGTCTGGTCGATCACCTGTCGGGGCTCGTTGGCGTCTAACTGCCCGTTGTTGTTGCGGTCGACCCAGCCGACGGAGCGTACCGTGATGCGGCGGGTGAAACTGTCGGGTTGCTCAAAGCCAATGACCGACGCCGTATAGTTGCCCACGCCCGCAAACACCCCTGTGCGCACCCAGCGTGGGCTGGTCGGGCTGGCGCCCGTCAGGGCGCTTTGAAGCGAGTCGAATCGTTGCGCAATCTTGAACTGCCGCCACAAATCCTGCATGATTGCCTGCAGTCCGCCCTCTGCCAGATTCTGCGCGCTCACTTCGCGCAGGCGTGCGGCGGCAGTGCGCATGTCCTGCGTCGCGATGTCCAGATAGGCGACGCCCGTAATCGTTGCCAGACCGCCCATAATCAGTGTCGTGACCATCGTGCTGCCGCGTGTGCGGCGCGTTCGAATCGGTTTCAATTCCATCACCTCCCCTCAGTTTTGTGTGGCGTTGCGCAACACAATCGTCTCTTCGTACCAGAATCGCTGGGTGTGTGCGTCCTGACCTTCGCGCACGCTGAGCCGAATATGGAACGCCGCTACCCCTGGCGCCAGCGTCTGTGCAGCGAAGGGCGTATAGGTCGTCCCCTGCGGTGTGGTGTTCACAAGGTTGGTCAGCAGGGTGCGCGTTTGCCCATTCTGTGTCAGGAGGAGTCGCCCCGTCGTGAAATTGACCTGCACGACGACGGGATTCGCCGTATCGGGCTGAATCGGCGTGAGAAACCGCCCGCTGGCGTCGCGCCGCGGCAGGAGAATGGTCGCCGTGTTGCCGCTGACCGAGACCGAGACCGCCTGCTGGGCAATTTCACGAATCTCGCGCAGTGCGTTGTAAGTCGTGCGGTTGCCTGTGTTGTGATTAATCGTGCGCTGATAGTTGCGCAGCACCTGCAGTTGCGCGCTCACCAGCAGGGCAAGCACGATTACTGAGAGCGCGCTTGCCATCACGACTTCCAGCATCATCGAGCCGCGGATGCGGCGTATCCTACCCCTGAGCATTTCTATCCTCCCCGAAACGGCGCCGCCTGCAAGCCTCCCCATGCAGGAGCGCGGTATGACTCCGTGCGCCGACGCTTGCGCGCGGCGTTTACTTCAAGCTGGCGACGGTGGTCGCCAGTTGCACCTGTTGCCAGTTATTCGTGCGCGGCTCCTGCCAACGCACCGTGACGATAATCGTTTTCAAACCGATAGAGATGTTGTTGCTTGTGGTCAAGTTCACAACTTCAATTGTGCCGAAGCCGTTGCGCAATTCGTTCGTGAAGTTCAGCGCGCCGCCTCCGGGCGTCTGCAAACTGGTGAAGCGCACGCGGAACTGGTTTGTCTCGTTTAGCTCAATCGTCTGCCCCAGTCCTGCGTTAATCAGCCCGTTTGCGGTAATCTGCAGAAAGTCCATCGTGCGCACACGCTCCAGCGCGGTCTGTGCGACATTCGTGGCGAAGGTGAACTGCTGGGCGCGGCGTTGCATGCGCGTGCTCATCGGCGAAATCGCGGCGATGCTCAGTACGAGCAGCGTCACGATGAACACTGCCACCAGAATCTCCGTAAGCGCAGAGCCTCTTCGTGTACGCATGGGTTAGTCTCCTGTCCAGTCGAATCGGTGCGACGGGATTCCACTGGGGCACTGGGGCGGCGTCCCGATGGCGTTCACTGTGTACGCTACGCCCCCTCCTGCAGGGCAAAACGGCTCCTTATCCAGGTACTGCGGCACAAGATCGGTCATCGCGACGGTATCGCCCGTCTGGGCGCGGGTCGCCAGCGCGTACATCTCTTTCGCCTGGTGAATCTGGCGCAGGTTCGCTACGCAGATGCGAGTCTGGGCGCGCGCGCGGGCGTTCATCCAACTCGGCAGCGCCAGCGAGACCAGGATCCCGACAATCAGGATCACAACCATAATCTCCACCAGCGTAAATCCCCGTTCGCGTGGGTTTTGTCTCATGATAGCCCCTGTGGGCGCAGTTCGCCCATGCAGGGTTTTCCACACGGTACGCTCTCCCATCCTGTCAATCGCGCCAGTTTTCGGGGGTAGAATTGCGTTATGCGCTATACGGAGCAGCTCTGGCGGTCTATCGAGCCGATTTACGCCGCGATTCTGAAGCACCCGTTTCTGACTGGGCTTACCGACGGCAGTTTATCGCGCGAGGCGTTCCAGTTCTATGTGGTGCAGGATGCGCATTACCTGCGGTATTATGCGCAGTGCCTGAGCCTCGCCGCCGCCAAAGCCCCCCACGACGACTGGCTGGTGACTTTCAACGAGCATGCGAAGACGGCGATTCTGGTGGAGCGTTCGCTGCACGAGGGCTTTTTCAAGGAGTTCGGACTGACGCCAGCGCAGGTCTACGCTACGCCGATGGCGCCCACCTGCGTCGCGTACACGCATTACCTGCTGGCGGTCTGTTATGCGCGCCCATTCCATGAGGCGCTGGGCGCGATTCTGCCCTGCTACTGGATTTACTGGGAGGTCGGCAAGGCGTTAGAAGCGCACGGGTCGCCCAACCCACTCTATCAGCGCTGGATTGACACCTACGCTTCCGAGGAGTTCGGGGGTGTGGTGCGCGAGGTGCTGGCGATGACCGACGCCGTTGCCGAATCGCTCACGGACGCCCAGCGCGACGCCATGCGCGAACATTTCGTGATGACCAGCCGCTATGAGTGGATGTTCTGGGACATGGGCTATCGACAGGAGGCTTGGGCGGTTTAGTCGTTCCACGCCTTCTCTAAGGCGGTGTCGACGGTGAGGGCGCGGTCGCGCAGTTCGAACGCGCCCCACTGGAGAATCACGCCCTCCTGGGCGCGCACCCGGTCGCGCCTCGACTGCCACACGATACGCCCCGCGGTGAGGCGCGCCTTGTTTGTTTTAGAGTGCGCGACCACGCCGCCCCATGCTTCTACCTCGCGCGTCTCGGAGTTGGCGCGTGCGTAGGGCGCGGTGAACTCCAGCACGGGCTTGCCGTCGCGGTAGAGCCAGCCGCGCACCTGTGTGAGCGCGCCCTGTGCGCCCGAATCGCCCGACTCGGCGCGCAACGCCTGCGCCTGCAGCTTCCAGAGCGTGCGCCCTTCCTCGTCCTGCTGTTCCAGGGTTGGCTTCACCATCTCGTAGGTCGCGTCGGGCAGGTCGATGGACGCGCCTTCCTGCGGCGGCGCGGGCGGCTCCGATGGCGACGAGGCAGACTCGCCTGCAGGCTGGCAACCTGCGTGCAGCAGCGCAGCCAGCGCAACCCAGATCCATATGCCTTTTGGAGTGCGGAAGCGAAGCTTCAGCGTATTGCGGAAGCTCCGCTTCCGCACTCCACAGGGCGTCGAATGTTTCATCCCTTCGCGTGGGTGAGCAGGGGGATTGGCTTGCCCAGGTGCTTGCCGCGCAGTTGTCCGCAGGCGGCGTCGATGTCGTGCCCGCGCTCCACGCGCTGGGTGGTCTCGATGCCCGCCGCGTCGAGAATCGCGCGGAATCGGCGCACGCGCTCCGCTTCGGGGCGCTGGAACCCGTCGGGCGTGGGCACATAGTTGAACGGGATCAGGTTCACCAGGCAGGGTACACCGCGTAGTTTGCTGGCGAGCTGGTGCGCGTGTTCGGGCGTATCGTTCACGCCGCGCAGCAGCAGGTACTCGAAGGTGATTCGTCGTCGGGTCGTTTCGAAATAGTCGCGCGCCGCCTGAATCAGCGTATCGACGCCCCACTTGCGGTTCACGGGCATAATCTGCGCGCGGGTCTCGTTGTCGGGCGCGTGCAGCGAGACCGCCAGCGTGATGGGCAGATTGCGTTCCGCCAGCGCGTAGATTTTGGGCACGATTCCGACGGTGGAGATCGTCATCCGCCGATAGCCAATCCCGATTTCGTCGTGCATCAGGCGCAGCGCATCGAGGGCGTTCTCGAGGTTCAGCAGCGGCTCGCCCATGCCCATCAGCGCCACATGCGTGATGCGTCGCTCGCTGAGCCGTTGCAGATGCAGCAGCTGGTCGATAATCTCGCCTGCGGTGAGGTTGCGCGTGTAGCCGCCCTGCGCCGTCGCGCAGAAACGACAGCCCATCGCGCAGCCCACCTGCGTCGAGAGGCATACCGACACACGCTCCTCGTAGGGCAGCAGCACGCATTCCACCTCGTTGCCGTCGGCAAGGCGCAGCAGGCATTTGATGGCGCCGTCTCTGGAGCGCTGAGTCGCGCTGAGCGTGTTCGGCGTCACGCGGGCGACTTCGCGCAGGCGTGTGCGCATGGCAGCGGGCAGATCGGTCATCGCGTCGAAGTCTGCCGCCGCCTTCTCGTAGATCCATTTCGCCAGTTGCGCGCCCCGATAGGCAGGCTCGCCGAGGGTTGTCGCCGCCCATTCCCGCAGCTGCGCACGCGACTGCCCCACCAGAACGGTTTGCGTTTCGTTCACAGACATTCAGGGGAATTGTACCTGCTGGGGCGTCAGGGGGCGTAGGCGTGAAATTCGCGCAATCCCTGCGAGACCTGCCTGCCCACGCGCCACTCGACGCCCGCTTTCTGGGCGCGTTCGGGCGTTTCGGGGTGCGCCCACTCCGCGCCAATCACCACAGGGATTGCGTCCAGCCCTGCTTGTCGAAGCGTATCGGCGCGCAGGCGCGCCCGCTCCACATCGTCGCCGTTCACCTTGACGGAAATCTCCGCCACTGCGACCTTGCGCCCTTTCCACCAGACCAAGTCCGCGCGCAGCGGGTCACTGCGTGGCGGCACATCGTCCTCCATAATCCCTGCTTCCTCGAGCCAAGCGCTAATCTGGTCGGAGACCGCCTGACTCTCTTCTGGCGAGCCGCCCTGTCCGGGACCCAGAATGCGTCGGGCGCGGCGGACAATCTCACGCTGGTAATCTGCGCCCTCACGACGCGCAATCTCGCCCCGCCGCCACTCATCGAGACTGTCCACCCGCTGGATCAGGATTTGCTGTCCTGCGCGCAACTCTTCCTGTCCCGCGCGTAGTTCTTCCTGTCCTGCTTCCAGCCTGCCGACCCGCTCGCGCAGTTCTTCCTGTCCCGCGCGCAGTTCTTCCTGTCCCGCGCGCAGTTCTTCCTGTCCCGCGCGCAGTTCTTCCTGTCCCGCGCGCAACTCCTCTTGACCGCGCTCGAGGCGATCGAATCGTTCGCGAGCTTCCTGCTTGAACTCCCTCAGTTCGGTCTCCAGCCGATCGAAGCGAGTTTCGACCTGTTCACGAAACTCGCGGAACTCGGCAGGCAGCTGCAGCAGCTCCTCCGTCAGCACAAAGCGCCGAAACGCCTCGTACACTTCGGGCGCGCGTGTGAGCAGGATGCGCATCACCCGCTCATCCAGCAGGGCGCGCATCGTCTCTACCAGCAGGTCTTCATCCCCCTGCAGCATGCGTACAGCATCCAGAATGTCCTCGCGCGTGAGCGTCATACCTGATGGAATTATACCAGAGCTGGGGTATCTTAACTTGTATGCGAATACACAGGCGTATGTCGGCTGTTCTGGGGCTGGCGCTGGGGCTGATGCTCTCAGGCTGCAGCCAGACTCAACAAGCCCCCCGCTACGACGCTGACCTGATTTTCGGGTACGACAAGAGCCTGCCGCTCAGCCCACAGGAGACCCCCGCCGAAGAGACCGCGCAGTACCGCGTCCTCAAGATTACCTATCGCAGTGCGCGCGATCAGCGCGTGCCTGCGCTGCTCATCTTGCCCAAAAATCGCGGCGAGGAGAAGTTGCCGTGCGTGATTCTGATGCACGGGCTGGGCAGCGACAAGCGCATGTTCCAGATGCTCTGGGGTCCGCTGACGACGGCGGGCTATGCGCTGTTCGCTATCGACGCGCAGTATCACGGCGAGCGCAAGCCCAGCGATGATCTTCCCTTCTTCGGGATGTACCCCTACCGCGCCCGCGACGCGCTGATTCAGACCGTGATTGACCTGCGGCGCGGTGTGGACTACCTGCAGACGCGCTCGGAGATAGACCCCAACCGCATCGGCTACATCGGCGCGAGCATGGGCGGGATTATCGGCTCGATGTTTGCGGGCGTTGACGAGCGCGTGAAAGCGCCTGTGCTGCTGGTGGCGGGCGGCGACTGGAAGATTCTGATGGAAAAAAGCACGCTCTCGATGTGGCGCGACGCCGCGCGCAATAACCCGCAGCAGATGCAGGAAGCGTTGCGCGTGATGGATGTCGTGGACCCCGTGAACTGGGTGGGGCGGATTGCGCCGCGCCCGGTGCTGTTCATCAACGGCGATGCGGACGATGTGGTGCCCGTTGAGTCGAACAAGGCGCTGCATAACGCGGCGGGCGAGCCGAAGAAGGTCGTCTGGTACAAGGGCGGGCATGTGCCGCCGCCGACCGACTGGTTGACTGTGATTGGCGAGGTGACGCGCTGGCTGGACACGCACCTGAAGGGCAAGCCGAGCGCGTCGGGCTGGCGCAGCTACCTGCCGAGCCTGAGTTCGTGGCGCGCGATGAACGACTGGGTGACGAGCCTCGCGCCCGCTGTCGCCGCCTTCTTCCGCGAATTCGCCGCGACGGTGTACGGCGCGCTCAGCGCATTTGCCCGATGAAGGCGCTGATACTGGCAGGCGGGAAGGGCACGCGCCTGCGCCCGATTACCTTCAGCATGGCGAAACAGCTGGTGCCCGTCGCCAACAAGCCCGTGCTGTTCTACGGGCTGGAAGCCATCGCGGCGGCGGGCATCCGCGAGGTGGGCATGATTGTGGGCGACACCGCCGCCGAAATCGAACGCGCGGTCGGCGACGGCAGTCGCTGGGGCGTGCGCGTGACCTATATCCCGCAGCCTGAACCGCTGGGGCTGGCGCACGCGGTGCTAACCGCCGAACCCTACCTGCAAGACGAGCCGTTCGTGATGTATCTGGGCGACAACCTCGTGACCTCCAGCCTCCAGCCGCTGGTCGCCGCGTTCCAGCAGCGCCAGCCCAACGCGCTGATCCTGCTGGCGGAAGTGCCCAACCCGCAGGAGTTCGGCGTCGCTGAGTTGCAGGGCGAGCGCGTCGTGCGCCTCATCGAGAAGCCCAAAGAGCCGCCCAGCAACCTTGCGCTGGTCGGCGTCTACCTGTTCGACAAGCATATCTTCGACGCGGCGCGCGCCATTCAACCCTCGTGGCGCGGCGAGCTGGAAATCACCGACGCCATCCAGTACCTCATCGATCACGGCTACACGGTCGAATCGCAACAGATTACGGGCTGGTGGAAAGACACGGGCAGCCTCGACGCGCTGCTGGAAGCCAACCGACTGGTGCTGGAGGATTTGTCCCCGTCGAATCGGGGCGCGCTGGAAGAGACGACCCTCTACGGGCGTGTAGCGATTGGCGAGGGGAGCGTGCTGCGCCGCTGCACCGTGCGCGGACCCGCGATTATCGGCGCGAACTGCTATTTAGAAGATTGCTACATCGGCGCGTTCACAGCGATTGGCGACGGCGTGCGCCTGATCAGTTGCGAAATCGAGTACAGCATCGTGCTGGAGGGCAGTCTCGTCGAGTCGGTGGAGACGCGCATCGAGGGGAGTCTGCTGGGCAAGCATGTGGTGGTGCGCGGCGGGGCGCGTCGCCCGCGCACACTGCGCCTGATGCTGGGCGACAGCAGCCTCCTCGAAACGCCGTGAATGGGTACTGCCTTCCTGATACCAATCTGTTGATCATGGTTCGCAAAACGGCGACTTATGGAGTGCGGAAGCGGAGCTTCCGCGCATGCTGAAGCTGCGCTTCAGCACTCCATAGTCGCGGGACGCGTGCGAGGCAATTAACAAACTCTGACAGCGCAGTTGGTATAATACCAATCCGCGCGTCAAACTTCGTAATTGCCGTGCGTCTACAGCCAGAGCCACGCGCGTTTTGCCCTCACCCCCAGCCCCTCTCCCGCACGGCGGGAGAGGGGCGTCGTGCGTGCGGCGCGCGACGCGCTATCCCCCTCTCCCAACCCTTTGGGAGAGGGGGACAAAGGGGGTGAGGGTCACAGGCGTCGACGATTTGCGAACTCTGACCCGCAGATTGGTATAACCCTCTACTGAGGCGCGGCAATCGTTGCCCTACGCAGGCAGGAAACGCGCCTGCAACGCGGAACCTCTTGGGGGAAGGAGGCGAGTCTTATGCAACCGACGGCGATTGACGCACTGCTGCAGGAAACGCGGGTGTTCCCGCCTTCAGAGGCATTTGTACGACAGGCAAATATCAGCGACCCCGCGGTGTACGACGAAGCCGCGCAGGACTATGAGGCGTTCTGGGCGAAACACGCCGCGCAAGCCCTGCACTGGTTCGAAAAATGGCACACCGTGCTGGAGTGGAACCCGCCCTACGCGAAGTGGTTTATTGGCGGCAAGCTGAATGCGTGCTACAACTGCGTCGACAGGCACGCGCACACATGGCGACGCAACAAAGCCGCGCTCATCTGGGAGGGCGAGCCGGGCGAGGAGCGCGTGCTGACCTACGGCGACCTGCACCGCGAGGTGCAGAAGTTCGCGAATGTGCTGAAATCGCTGGGCGTGCAGAAAGGCGACCGCGTGTGTATCTACATGCCGCTGACGCCCGAAGTGGTGATTGCGATGCTGGCGTGTGCGCGGATAGGCGCGCCGCATTCGGTGGTGTTCGGGGGGTTCAGCGCGGACGCGCTCGCCGACCGCATCAACGACGCGCAGGCGAAGATTCTCATCACGGCGGACGGCGGCTGGCGGCGCGGGAGCATCGTGCCCCTCAAACGCAACGCCGACGACGCCCTGCGCCAGACCAGCTCCGTGCAAAAAGTAATCGTCTATCAGCGCATCGGCGGCGACTACACGGTGAACATGCAGGCGGAGCGCGACCTGTGGTGGCACGAGCTGATGCAGAATGCCCCGCTGACCTGCCCCGCCGAGCCGATGGACAGCGAAGACCTGCTCTACCTGCTCTACACCTCTGGCTCGACGGGCAAGCCGAAGGGCATTATGCACACGACAGGCGGCTACCTGACAGGCGTCACGCTGACCGCAAAGTGGGTGTTCGACCTCAAGGACGAGGATGTGTACTGGTGTACCGCCGATGTGGGCTGGGTGACGGGACACAGCTATCTGGTGTACGGACCGCTGTCGAACGGGGCGACCTGTGTGATGTACGAAGGCGCGCCCGATTACCCCGACCGCGACCGCTTCTGGGCGATTGTGGAGAAGTACCGCGCGACCATCCTCTACACCGCGCCGACCGCCATCCGCGCCTTTATGAAGTGGGGCGAGCAGTACCCTCAGAAACACGACCTGAGCAGCCTGCGCCTGCTGGGCTCCGTCGGCGAGCCGATTAACCCCGAAGCGTGGATGTGGTATCACGAGCATATCGGCGGCGGACGCTGCCCGATTGTGGACACATGGTGGCAGACCGAGACGGGCGCGATTCTGATTACCCCGCTGCCTGGCATCGTCGCGACCAAGCCCGGCTCAGCGACCCGTCCGTTTCCGGGCGTCTTCCCCGCGATTTTGAACGACAAAGGCGAGCCTGTGGAGCGCAATCAGGGCGGCTACCTGGTGATTACGCGCCCGTGGCCCTCGATGACGCGCGGGCTGTGGGGCGACCCCGAACGCTTCGTGCAGACCTACTGGAGCAAGTACGAGGGCATCTACTTCACGGGCGACGGCGCGCGCCAGGACGACGACGGCTACTTCTGGCTGCTGGGGCGCGTGGACGATGTGATTAATGTGTCGGGGCATCGCCTCAGCACGATGGAGGTGGAGAGCGCGCTGGTGGACCATCCCGCCGTTGCGGAGGCGGCGGTGATTGGCGTCCATCACGAAATCAAGGGGCAGGGCGTCGCCGCGTTCGTGATTGTCAAGGAAGGGCACGCCGCCGACGAGAGCCTCAAAGACGCGCTCAAGCAGCATGTCGCACAGAAAATCGGCGCGATTGCCCGCCCCGACCAGATATTTTTCACCGCCGACCTGCCCAAGACGCGCAGCGGCAAGATTATGCGGCGATTGCTGCGCGATATTGCCGAAGGGCGCGCGCTCGGCGACACGACCACCCTCGCCGACCCCGCCGTCGTGCAAGCCCTGAAGGAAAAATACGAGGGGCACGAGGAGTGAGGACGGCTACGGCTCTAACTCTGAAACACGGCGCGCAGGGCGTCGGCGATGTGGCGCACGCCCAGCTCAGGGAACAGCCGATAGCCGCTCACCTCCGCCGTGATGTAGCCCTGATAGCCAACCGCCTCCAGCGCGCCGCGCACCGCCAGCCACGGCACATCGCCCTGCAGCGGGTTCGCAAAGCCCTGGATGTTGCCGATGTCGCCCCGAAAGTCCTTCACATGCACCCGCTTGATTCGCCCGCCCAGAATCGCAATCCAGTGCTGGGGATAGCCATACGCCAGAATGTTGCCCGCGTCAAAATAGACGCCGACATACGCGCTACCTATCTGGTCAATCAGGTCGCGCATCTCCAGCGGGCTGAGCAGGAATCGGTTCCAGACATTCTCGATGGCGAGGGCGACCCTGCGCCGTTCGGCTTCGGGCGCGAGCTGCTGCAGGGCGTCGCGGGCGCGTGCGTAGGCGACATCGTAGGGCACATCGGGCGACACCACGCCGGGCACGACCAGAATCGCCTCCACGCCCAGCGCGTGCGCCAGTCGCAACTGCTGCCGACATAGCTCCAGCGACTCCGCGCGCACATTGGGGTCAGGGTGCGTGAAGGGCTTTTGCCAGTAGACGCCTGTGGAGAGCGCGCTGAGTTCGACTCCAACGGCGTCGGCGTCGCGACGGATTTGCTGGGCGTCCGCGTCGCTGGTTGCGGGGCTGAGCGCGCCCTCAAACTCCATATTGAACTCTATCGCATCGAAGCCCGACTCCTTCGCGACGCGCAGGCAGGTTTTTACATCCCAGCCGCCCGGCATCGTCCAGCGGTTAATGCCGATTTTGAACGCAGGCATGGGGCGCAGATTCGCCTGCGTGCGTGCGACTCCTGCAAGGCAGACGCCTACTTCACCGCTTCCGCCACCTCGTCGCGCACGGGCAACGGCTCCAGCAGCATCTCTTTGGTGGCGATGAACGACTCGCGCGTGTAGTCCGCCAGCTCGTAGTCCTCGCGCAGCACAATCGCGCCCGTCGGACAGGCGTCCTGGCAGTAGCCGCAGTAGATACAGCGCAGCAGGTTAATCTCGTAGCGTTTGGCGTAGCGCTCGCCGGGCGAGTAGCGCTCCTCGTCTGTGTTTTCGGCGGCTTCGACATAGATGCAGCGCACTGGGCACGCGCCTGCACACAGCGAGCAGCCGATGCACCGCTCCAAGCCGTTCTCGTAGCGCAGCAGCACATGCCGCCAGCGCGTGCGGGCGAACTGCTCCTTGCGCTGTTCGGGGTAGGAGACCGTGTCTTTCGGCTCCAGAAAGTGGCGCATGGTGATGGTGAGACCCTTGCTGATAGGCTTGATTACATCCCGAATGATATTCATACGGACACCTCACTGCGAATGTCGGTTCCTGCCATCAGGACGGCGTACTGCAGGGCGTGCTGGGCGACCGCCTTGCGCGGCAGCTCCTCCAGCGTGTAGCAGAACAGCTCGGTAGGCATCTCCACCGTGTCGAAGTAGGGGAAGTAGTCGACGGCGCGTTTGAACCAGACGGGCTGATGGCTCTCACGCAGCACGATGAGGATGTCGGCGTCGCTGCGCGGGGTGGCTTTGTTGCGCGCCAGCGAGCCGAAGAGGTAGACGGCGACCACTTCGGGGCGCGCAGCGACCAGCTGTTGGGCAGCCGTCTGCACCTGCTGACGCGCCGCCTCACGGTCGAGCCAGTAAATCGTCACAGAGCCGTAGGATTCCTTGCGCACAAGCGTGGGCGCGATGCGCGTCGGCTGACTGGTAGGTTTCATAAGGTATTCCTCCGTTCTGGGTGTCGGGATAGCGCGTCGGGATGTAGTAGGTATCGAGGTCGCGGGCGCAGGCGTCGAGTTGGGCGAACTCGGCAGGGTCAATCTCGGACTGGAGCCCGCGCAGCATGTGCCGTATGGAGTGTCCCCACACTTCTGCGCCCCGATCGACATAGACTGCCTTGAGCGCTTTCTCAGCGGCTTGCTGGCACATAAAGCACGCCCACTCATAGTAGCCCCCCTGCATCGCCCATTCTGCGCTTTCGAGGTCGCGTCGGGCTTGCGCCATCCAGTCATCGCTATCCGCTCGCATGGCTTTCGATGGCGCGTGTGCCGTCGCCCGATTCCAGCGCAGGGGTCTCCGTGCGCGGCTTGAGTTCGAGCAGCATGCCCAGTCGCTGGGTGCGGATTTTCTGCTGGAGTTTGATGAGCGCGTAGATCAGCGCGTCGGGCGACGGGGGGCAGCCCGGCACGTACACATCGACGGGCACAATCTGGTCGACGCCCTGCACAATCGCGTAGTTGTTGAAGATGCCGCCGCAGGACGCGCACGCGCCCATCGACACCACCCACTTGGGCGCGGGCATCTGGTCGTAAATCTGGCGCAGCACGGGCGCCATCTTTTTGCTCACCCGCCCCGCCACAATCATCAGGTCTGCCTGACGCGGCGAGGCGCGGAACACCTCCATCCCGAACCGCGCCAGGTCAAATCGCGACGCTGCGGACGCCATCATCTCGATGGCGCAGCACGCCAGCCCAAAAGTCAGCGGGAAGATACTGTTGCGCCGCGCCCAGTTCACCACCTCATCCAGGCGCGTCACCAGCACATTGCCGCCCATCTCCAGATTCGGGATGGCGGGCGTGGAGGAGTCGCGCAACACAATCTCTTGAACGCGCGTGTCCATAGCTCTCACCATACAGATTGTACCCGATTTCACAGGCGGGGTACACTGTGGGCATGCTTCAAGCGTGGTTGGATGCGCCGCGTATGCTGCGCCTGCAGGACGCGCCGATCCCAGTTCCCGAACCCGGCGAGGTGGTTGTGCGGGTGCGTGTGGCGCTCACCTGCGGCACGGACTTGAAAACCTATCGGCGCGGGCATGCGAAGTTGCCCTTCGGAGCGTTCGGGCACGAGGGCGCGGGCGAGGTGGTCGCTGTCGGCGCGGGCGTGTCGCATTTGCAGGTGGGACAGCGCGTCACATGGCTGCCGACCGCCCCGTGCGGCGCGTGCGCCCTGTGCCAGCGCGGACGCCCCAACCTGTGTCGCAATCTCTTCGACGCCGTCGTGCTGGGAGCCTACGCGGAGTATCTCAAAATCAACGCCCGCGTCGCCCAGCGGCATGTGTTCCCGCTGGATGGGCTGAGCGACCTGCAGGGGGCGTTTGTGGAGCCGCTCGCGTGCGTGATCCATGCGTGGCGGCAGCTGGAGCCGCTGCCGGGCGCGCGCGTGTGCATCGTGGGCACGGGCGCGATGGGGTATCTGCATCTGCTGGAGGCGCAGGCGCGCGGCTGCGAGACGCTCGTGGTGGGCAGGCGCACGGAACGGCTCGCGCTCGCGTGGGAGTTGGGCGCACGCCATACCGTGCAGGCAGGCGACGACGCCGACTGGCAGGAGCAAGCGCGCGCCCTGACGGACGGCGGCGCGGATGTGGTGATTGAAGCCACAGGCGCGAAAGCCATCTGGGAACTCGCGCCCGAACTCGCCGCGCCGGGGGGCAAGGTGCTGCTCTACAGCGGGCTGGCGAAAGGCGAGCGCGTCTCGGTGCTGGCGGAGCGCTGGCACTACGACGAACTCACCATCCTGGGCAGTTTCCACTTCACCACGCAGGACGCCCACACAGCGCTGGAACGCCTCCGACGCCATCAGTTGCCTGTAGAGCGGCTCATCACCGACACTTACCCCCTGCGCGAGATTGTCTCCGTATTCGAGCGGCTGGATCGGGGCGAGGGCATCAAGTACGCAATCGCGCCTTAGCGGTTGTCGGCGGGCGGGGCGAGTTGCGCCATCTCCAGCGTGAGGTCGGGGAACAGCAACGGGCGAAACGGCGTGCGGGCGTCCACCGCCTGCCGACGCAGATAGCCCTCAGGCGTCCATTGATACTCCTCGACCAGGAGCGTTTCCTGGTCTATCAGCCACACCCACGGCACGCCGCACGCGGCGTAGTCGCTCATCTTCTGGGTGCGGTCGTACTCGGCGGTGGAGGGCGAGAGGATTTCCACCACTAAATCAGGCGCGCCCCGCACATAGCCGCGTGAAAGGTCTATCTGCTCCGCCGTCTGGGGGGTGTAGAACAGCAGGTCGGGCGTGTAGATGTTGCCAGTCGGCAGCTCCAGGTTGACCTCAAGCAACACTTTGCCGAGCGCGCGACTGCTCACATGGGTATGCAGGGCGGCGCTCAGCGCAAGCAAAATCTCCTGATGGCGCACGCTGGGACGGTTCACCTCGATAGCCTCCCCGTTCACATAGTCGTAGAAGGGCGGACCTTCGGGCAGTTGCAGAAACTGCTCGCGGCTCATCGGGATACGGCGCGACTGCACCTGCACGCTCATCGCTCTCACCACGCGCATGATACCCCGATAGCGCTGGATGCCCAGCAAGGCGCGCCTTCAGCCGTTGGAATTGTCTTCCGACGGTTCTCCTGCGGGCGGGGCGAGTTGCGCCATCTCCAGCGTGAGGTCGGGGAACAGCAACGGGCGAAACGGCGTGCGGGCGTCCACCGCCTGCCGACGCAGATAGCCCTCGGGCGTCCACTGATACTCCTCGACCAGGAGCGTTTCCTGGTCTATCAGCCACACCCACGGCACGCCGCACGCGGCGTAGTCGCTCATCTTCTGGGTGCGGTCGTACTCGGCGGTGGAGGGCGAGAGGATTTCCACCACTAAATCAGGCGCGCCCCGCACATAGCCGCGCGCCGCATCATACGCGCTCAGGTTCTGTCGACTGAGGTAGAAGATGTCAGGCGCGTAGATGTTTCCGTTGGGCAGCTCCAGATTGCAGTCGCCTGCCACAAGCCCCAGCTGCCGAGATTCAACATGTTCGATGAGCTGGCTGGCAAGCCGAATGAGTAGATACTGGTGTCGCACGCTGGGACGGTTCACCTCGATAGCCTCCCCGTTCACATAGTCGTAGAAGGGCGGACCTTCGGGCAGTTGCAGAAACTGCTCGCGGCTCATCGGGATACGGCGCGACTGCACCTGCACGCTCATCGCTCTCACCACGCGCATGATACCTCGCGGAAGCGAAGCGTCGGCTTCGCCTCCGCGAGGCACGGTTTACTCGCCCTCGCTGCGGGCGCGTGCGCTGGTGGGCGCGTCGATAATCGCCTGCGGCGGCGCGTAGACGAACACATGCTCGCTCACGCGCTCCACGCTCCCCTCAATCGCGTACACCACGCCGTTAAGGAAGTCAATCACGCGCTCGCGCAGTCCCTGTGGGGTGGCGGCGAGGTTGAGGATTTGCTGGACGCCCTCTTTCAGCCCATCGGCGGCGACGCGGGCGTCCTCGAAGCTGAGGATTTCCTTGCGGATGCTGATATGGTAGGCGTGTACGCGGCGATAGCGCACATCGGTGGTCTTTGCGGGCAGGGGGTCGTCCTCCTCCTCATCGCGGCTGAGTCCGACCCAGTGGCGCACACGCGCCCACAGCGTGGGGCGATCCTCGTACTGTTCATCCATTTCCTCATAATAGCGGCTCATCGGTCTACCTCCCTGTAAGTGTCATGCGCGCGCTCCGAAAAGCGCGGTTCCGAGTCGCAGCATCGTGCTGCCCTCCTCGATAGCCCATTCGAAGTCGTGGGTCATGCCCATCGACAGCCAGCGTCGGTTCGGCGCGGGCAAAGCGTCATAGAGTCGGCGCAGTCGCTGAAACGCCGCGCGCACCGTGCGTTCATCGTCCGTGTCGGGCGCGACGCCCATCAGCCCCTGCAGCATGACGCCCTCTGTGCGCAGGGTCTGGTCAATCAGGGCGGGCGCGTCTTCAAAGGGGACGCCTGCACGCCCAGCTGCCTCTGCCAGGCGCACCTCCACCAGCACGGATTGCGTGATGCCACGCTTCTGCGCCACGCGCTGCACCTCCTGCAGTAAGGATACCCTATCTACCACTTGTATTAATGCAAACCGCCCCACGACATATTTGACCTTATTGGTTTGGAGATGTCCAATGAAGTGCCACTGTATATCGTGGGGCAGGGCGTCGAGTTTCGCGCGCGCCTCTTGCCAGTAGTTCTCGCCGAAGTCGCGCAGTCCCAGCGCATAGGCTTCGGCGATTCGCTCTGGGGGCACGCCTTTGCTCACGGCGACGACGCGCACCTCGGCGGGGTCGCGCCCTGCACGTGCGCACGCGGCGGCGATGCGCGCCTGCAGCGACTGCCAGCGCTCAGACAGAGACGGCGTCTGCGCCATTCTCGGTGGTCTGATTTTCGGCGGCGCGCTGCGCGGCTTCGGCGAACGCTTCCTCCAGAGAACCGCTCTTGTGTTTCTTCGCCAGCTGTTCCAGCCGCCCCGTCTCCATGAACCACACGCGCTCGGCGATGTTGGTCGCGTGGTCGGCGATTCGCTCCAGGTAGTGCGCCACCAGCATCAGCCATGACGCCGCGGTCACCTGTTCGGGATGCTCGCGCATAATCTCCTGCAGCTGTGTGCGGAGGCGTCGATAAATCGCGTCCACCTCGTCGTCCTGCTGGCAGACCTGAATCACCTTTTGCAGGTCGCGCTTGACATACGCCTCGATGCTCTCCAGCAGCATGCGCCGCGCGGCGTTGCCCAGACGCGGGATGTCTACCAGCTGCTCTACAGGCGGTTCGTCGCGGATTTTGCGGGCGGCTTTGGCGACATCGACCGCGTAGTCGCCGATGCGCTCGATGTCGGTAATCATCTTCATGATGGTGCCAATCACGCGCAGGTCGCTGCCCATCGGTTGCTGCAGGGCGATTAAGCGCAGGCAGCTGGACTCAATTTCCACATCGATCTGGTCCACCTCGTCGTCGCGTTTGAGTACCTGCTCGGCGCGCGCCATATCATGCCGCCAGAGCGCTTCCACCGCATCCGCCACCATTCCCTCCACGATGCTTGCCATCGCAAGCACCTTCGTCTCCATCTCCTGAAGCTCCGCATCAAACGCCTGTCTCGTCATCATCAGTAGAGAGTATACCTGAATTGAAAGGTTTTGTCGCTGGGAGAGGCAAATCTTGTATAGGTGGACAACCACCCCACTACCGATTGGATTTGAGAAGTTTGAGAGTGTTCAGTAGCGAAAATGCTTGAAAAAACGGGATTGGAAACTTCATAGAGCTATTCAAGGGGTTCTATGGTCATATATAGCCTTCAAAATGCCCTTAATATTGCAGGAACGGGGCGGTTGGCATGCTAATATATAGCCACACCCCGCTGGCGAGAGCAGGGATGCGGACACAGCGATGCGCAGGGAGGATTGTGGCGTAGAGCAGTTGCGACTTGGGGAGGATATCGACGCGGCGCGTGTGCGTCAGGCGTGGCGCAATGTCGTTCAGGCGTTGGGTCCGAATGTCGCTCCTTCCAGCCGTCGATACCTTGAGGAGATAACGCCCATAGGTATCGAGGGCGATTGCGTGCGGCTGCATCTGGACAATGTATTTGGGCGCAACTGGGTGCAGCAGCGCTACCAGCGCGAGTTGCAGACGCTGCTCAGTCAGCAGTTGGGCTTCCCCGTGGTGGTGCAGCTGGTGGGCGGCGACGCCGCGCCCGAGACGCCGTCCCCGCCTGTGGTTGCGCCTGTTGCGCCGCCCGTCCGACGCGCGCCTGATTTCCCGCGCCCGGCGTTCAACCCAAACTTCACCTTCGAGAGCTTCGTGGTGGGCGCGAGCAACCGTCTGGCGCATGCCGCCGCAATCGCCGTCGCGCAGGGCAGCAATAGCCGCTACAACCCGCTCTTTCTCTATAGCCCACCCGGACTGGGCAAGACCCACCTGATGCACGCCATCGGTCAGGCTTTTCTGTGGCGTGCGCCGAACGCCTGCGTCGTGTATCTCAGCGGTGAAGAGTTCGTGCGTGGCTATGTGCAGGCGATGCGCCAGCAGAAAGCCGACGAGTTCCGCGAACGCTACCGCGCCGTGCAGCTGTGGCTGGTGGACGATGTGCAGTTCATCGCGGGCAAGGAGCGCACGCAAGAGGAGTTCTTCCACATCTTCAACATGCTGCATGCATCGGGAAAGCAGCTGGTGCTGTCGAGCGATAAACCGCCGCGTGAACTGCTTGGCATCGAGGAGCGCTTGCGCTCGCGCTTCGAGATGGGGCTATGCGCAGACATGGCGCCGCCCGATCTGGAGACGCGCGTGGCGATATTGCTGAATAAGGCAGAGCGCGACGGCGTTGCCCTGCCGCTGGAAGTCGCCGAGTTCATCGCCGACAAGGTTCAGTCGAGTGTGCGTGTGCTGGAGGGCGTGCTGACTCGCGTGATTGCGCAGAGTTCACTCACGGGCGAACCGCTGACGCTTGCGCTGGCGGCGCAGGCGTTGCAGGCGTATCTGGTGAATGCGCAGCCGCAGCCTGTGCAGACGCCCTCGCTGGAGCGGATTGTACGCGTCGTGTGCGACGAGCTGGGCGTGCCCCGCGAGGAGCTGGTCAGCAGCAGTCGTCGGGGCGAAGTGGTGCAGGCGCGCCAGATTGCCGTGTTCCTCGCGCGGGAGGCGACGGGCGAATCGTGGCAGCGGATTGCGCAGGCGCTGGGGCGCGCCGATCATACAACGGTACTGCACGCCTACAAGCAAGCCGAACATCGCCTGCACCAGGACGCCCGCCTGCGCGAGCGCGTCCAGCGCCTGCGTCAGCGAGTCGGTTAGCCCTGCGCGTCCGCGCCCAGCACCTCTACGGTGATCGTCGCCTCGATGTCCGCTTCCCAGCGAATCGTCACCGCATGGGCGCCTGCGGTCTTAATCGGCTCCAGCAGATCAATCGTGCGCTTGTCGACGCGCACGCCGTGCTGTTGCTGGATGGCTTCAGCAATCGCGTCGGCGGTCACCGCGCCGAAGAGCTTGGTGGAGTTGGGCGCGGTGCGTCCCTGAATCGTGACGGTTTGCCCGTTCAGCTTTGCCGCCGCGTCGCGCGCCGCCTGGCGAATCTGCTCGGCGCGCTCCTTACGCACGCGCTCACGCTCCGCCTGCATCTTCAGGTTGCCCTTCGTGGCGGGCACTGCCCAGCCTTTTGGAATCAGGTAGTTGCGCGCGTAGCCGCCAGCGACTTTCTTAAGATCGCCTGCTTTGCCCAGATTGGGCACATCGCGTACCAGAATCACTTCCATCGTATTTGCCTCCTTAGCGTTGAATGCGCACGCCGAACGCGGGCTGATTGCGTCGGAAGGGGCTATCGAGACCGCCCCAGAGCCATACGCCGTCCGAAACGCGCCAGTGCAGGCGCGCATGCCCGCGCCAGTTGTTCGGGTCGAACAGGTCTACCGAGAGCAACCCCTGCTCGCCAAGCCTATAGTCTACCCCAAAGCCCGCCTTACCGCCATAAATCCCATAGCGCAGCAGCAGGTTGTCGTTCAGGGGCGTCCCATACTGCGCGATGAGGTCGTCCGACTCGGTGAAGTCGTACAGCCCAATAAACAGCTGATTGCGATTTTGCAGGTAAAAAGTCGCCGTCAGGTCGGTGCGGTAGCGTTCTGCGTCCGTGTTGTAGCCCATCTCAAGGCGGTAGGTCGCATCGCGCACGCCGAAGGTACGCGCGCTTACGAAGTTCTCCAGCGACTCGTTGACCTTGCGGAACGACTCGCCCGCCTGCTGCAGGATGGGTCGGGCTTCGTCGAGCGTCTCGTTCAGGTTGCGCGTGAGCGTTTCGGCGTTGTCCAGCACCGCGCCCGTTTTATCTGCCAGTTCAACGGCGCGTTCGCTCACAGCGCGTACATTGCTTGCCGTCGCTTTCAGGTCGCGTTGCAGGGTCTCGTCGCTGACGAGCTGGCTCACTTCGCTGAGGATTTGTTCCACCCGCTCTGCGCTGGCGCGTGCGCTGGCGAGCGTCGCGCGCAGGTCGTCGGTCAGCTGGGGGTCTTGCAGCAGTCGGTTCGCCGATTGCAGGGCGCGGTTCATCTCGCGGGTCGCATCGGCGGCGCTGGCGAGCAGTTGGCGTACCGAGTCGCGGTTCTCGGCGACCAGTCCGTCCGCCTGTGCGAGCAGGCGCGTGGTCTGCTGGGCGACCTGTTCCACCGCCTGCAGCGTCTGCTGCACGCTGGCGCGCAGTTGCTGGTCTTCGAGCAGGGCGCGGGCGGCGGCGAGCGTGCGACGCAATTCGCGCAGGGTCTCCTGAATGTCGGGCGCGAAACGGTCTACCGTGCGGCTGAGGTCAAACGGCGGCTCGCCGTCCACCACGCTGCCCGCCGCAAGCGTCCCGCGCGCCTGATCGGGGGGGATAATCTCCACGCGCGTCTCGCCGGGCAGCAGCAGTCCGCCCGACAGTCGGAAAGTGGATCCCTGCGGGATGGGCACTTCCTCGCGGATAGCGAGCGTCAGCACGGCTTTGGGCGGCGCGCCCTCCAGACTCACCGTGCGCACAAACCCCACAGGCACGCCTGCCATCAGCACCGACGCGCCCGACGAGATGTTGCGGGCGTCGTCGAACCGAACCTTGAGCAGGTAATGCCCCCGCTCTGAAAAGCGCGCCTGCAAAAACTGCAAGCCCACTATCAGCAGCGCCACGCCGAGCAACAGCACCGCGCCGACACGCGCCAGGTCCGACCGCATCGGCATGAGAGTACCCGATTGGGCTACGCCTCCCACACGGGCGTGGTCTCGATGGCGATGCGCAGTTCGAGGACGCGCCGAAACTCCAGCAGGCGGTGGCTGCCCTCGCGGGCGGGGAGATAGCTGCGCGTGTCGGGCGATTCGGCGCACCATGCGCGCGCGGCGTCTTCCGAGTCGGTCAGTCCCGCGCTCGCCATCTCGAAGGTGAACACGCGAAACGCCTCGCACAGGCGCGCCAGCAGCGTCGGCGGCAGCGCAATCGTGAACACGGCTTCCACACCCTGCGCCTGCCAGCGGGGGTTGTCCGTATCAGGGTCGTATTGCGCGGCGACTTCCACCACTTCCGCGCCCAGCTCGGCGAGCGCACGCTCCTGAGCCTGCAGCAAGGCGTGTCGACTAATGACCACGGCTTTCATAGGCACGGTATAATACCTTCTGATGCGCTGGATTGCGTGGTTGGACGCGCTGGCGTGTGCGCTGGTTCTCTATTTCTACCTGCCCGATCTGACGGGCGAATCACGCGAGCGATGGGTTAGCCCCACCTACTGGCTGGCGCGTGCCCGCGGCGAACACCTGATGACGCGCGAGGGGGTGCTGTGGCGCGGGGATCCCAGCCAACCCATCGTTGCGCTCACCTTCGACGACGGACCCGACCCTGAAACCACCCCGCGCGTGCTGGAGATTCTCAAGCGGGAAGGCGTCCATGCGACCTTTTTCGTAGTGGGCGTGAAGCTGAAGCGTCATCCTGAACTGGCGCGCCGCATCGCAGCGGAGGGACATGCGCTCGGTTGCCACAGCTACGACCACCAGCGCCAGACCCAGCTCACAGAAGAGCAAGTCTGGCGGCAGATTCGCGATTGCCAGACGCTGGCGCGTCGGGCGGGCGTGTCGCTGGTCGCCTACCGACCGCCCTACCTGGCGCAGAACGAGGCGGTGCGCCGCGCCGTGCAACGCTGGAACATGCCCCTCGTGATGGCGACGGTGCTGGGCGAGCCAGCGACGCCAGACGCCCATCCCCGCTGGGTGAACCGCTATGCCTGGCGCGCCCGCAACGGGAGTATCCTGCTGCTGCACGACGCCTACCCGCACACCGCCGACGCCCTGCCTGAACTGATTCGTCGGCTCAAAAAACGCGGCTACCGATTCGCGACAATCCCTGAGATGGTGGACACACTCTTGTCAGAGAAAGGAATGGTGAGAGAGTAATTTTCATAAATTTACACATTATTTTTAGTGAAAATCGCGATTGATTTTCCCAATTTTCCAGAATCAAGGGTACATTTGATGTTTCTTTCGCATTAAATAGCATGGAGGTCAATATGATAAGACCCACAACGAAGCACCCGGCTGATGTATGTCGCGAAGCACTGATGAGCCGAAGCGGTTCATCCCGACTATGGAGTTCTCACCTGCTGGGGTTGGTGATGGCAGTTGCCCTGTGTTTCACCCTTTCTACGAGTGTGTTGCGGGCACAGGATCCCTGTGTGTTCGCCGATGTGAATGGCGACGGTATTGTGGACGATGCCGACCTGCTGCGGGTGCTGTTCTGCTTCGGTACTGAGACCGAGCAGACAATTCCCCAACTCAACCGCATGGTGGCAAGTCGTTTGCCGTCCGCATTCCCCCGGAGTTTCCCTGCCGCTCCTGGCGTCAACTTCGACCCGGAGAACGCCGCCTTCGCACGCACCCGTATCACACGCACCCCAGACTCCTTCTTCGATGTCTTTGTGGCGTGGGATACGCGGGCAGATTTCGAGCAATTCTCCCCTCCACGAATTGCAGAGGGGTTGATTGTGGGGGCGACTTACCTGCCGAGGGGCGAGTCGCCTACGGGTCAGCCTATCCCGGAAGGATGGTATCTTGTCCAGATGCAGGGGACGCCCGACCTGGAAACCTGGCGTATCAATCTGCTGGACGCCCGCACAGGCGCGCCTGTGGCAGTCGGCATATCTGCCAGTGCAAACCTTACGCCTCCTTTCGTCGCTCCACGCGCGTGGAATGATATCGAAATCCGTATCGTGCGACTGACGAATGGCGCCTTCTGTGTGCAGATATACCTGACCTACATGTGCCCGAACGGAGTGATTCTGGATCGCACCCTTGTCTGGCAACGGTGCTTCCCATAGTTCCCGTTCGATAACGCATGGACACGCACAGTGAACCTCCATTCACTGAAGTCCTCCCCCTTTCCCCCTCAGGAAAGGGGGGCTTTTTTGTGGGGGCGGCGCGACTTCAGTAAGGCGTCTACGCTACTCCTGCAGCTGCGAGTGGGGGTGAGGGCGAACACACACGCCCTCACCCGAATCGATCAGCCTTTGAACAGCGGCGCGAACACCAGCGCCACGATGCTCATCAGCTTGATGAGGATATTCATGCTGGGACCTGTGGTGTCCTTGAACGGATCGCCCACGGTGTCGCCCACGACGGCGGCTTTATGCACATCGCTGCCCTTGCCGCCCTCGTGTCCCTCTTCGATGTATTTTTTGGCGTTGTCCCATGCGCCGCCTGCGTTCGCCATCATCAAGCCCGTGACGACGCCCATACCGAGCGCGCCCGCCAGAAAGCCGCCGAGCGCTTCTGCGCCCAGCCCGAAGCCGACCGCCAGCGGCGCAATCACGGCAATTGCGCCGGGCAGAATCATCTCACGCAGCGACGCGCCCGTCACGATGTCGATGCAGCGGTTGTAGTCGGGTTTGCCCTTGCCTTCCAGCAGTCCCAGCTCACGGAACTGGCGGCGCACCTCTTCGACCATCTGGTCGGAGGCGCGGCTGACCGCCTTGAGTGTGAGCGCGGCGAACAGGCTGGGCATCGCAATCCCGATTAGCAAGCCGATTAGTGTGAACGGGTTTACGAGGTTGATTGCCTGCAGCCCCGTCTGGCTCTGGTAGGCGGCGAACAGGGCGAGGGCGGTCAGCGCCGCGCTGCCAATCGCGAAGCCCTTGCCAATCGCAGCGGTCGTGTTGCCCAGCGAGTCGAGCTTGTCGGTGATTTTGCGCACGCTCTCGCCGAAGCCCGCCACCTCCGCGATTCCGCCCGCGTTGTCGGCGATGGGACCGTAGCTGTCGGTGCTCATCACGATGCCAATCGTCGCCAGCATCCCGACGCCCGCCAGCGCGATTCCGTACAGCCCGTTGGTTTCGTAGGCTACCCAGATTGCCGCCGCAATGCCCAGCAGGGGCAGCACCGTGCTGAGGTAGCCGACGCCAATCCCCGACAGGATGTTGGGCGCGACGCCAAACCGCGACGATTTGGCAATCTCACGAATGGGCGGACCGCTGGTGTAATACTGGCTCACCCCGCCGATGAACACGCCTGCAAACAAGCCTGCCAGCACCGCCCAGTAGGGCGCAAGGCTGCCCACCAGCAGGTTCGTCAGAAACGCCGCGCCCACCAGAAAGAGCAGAATCGACACAATCGTCGAGCCGTTGAGCGCGAGCTGCGGGTCCATGCTGCGGAACACCCGAATCGAGAACACGCCCAGCACGGACGCAATCAGCCCGAAGGCAATCAGCGCGAGCGGCAGGATGATGTAAGGTAGCGGATTTTGGCTATAGAAGGTCACGGCAATCACGGCGGCGGCGATGACCGAGCCGACATAGCTCTCGAACAGGTCGGCGCCCATGCCAGCCGTGTCGCCCACATTGTCACCCACATTATCCGCCAGCACGGCGGGGTTGCGCGGATCGTCTTCGGGGATGCCGGCTTCCACCTTGCCCACGAGGTCTGCGCCCACATCGGCGGCTTTGGTGTAAATCCCGCCGCCCACACGGGCAAACAGCGCGACAGACGACGCGCCCATCGAGTAGCCCGTGAGGTACTGTGCGAGGGTTGAGAGGTTCGCCTGCTCCAGCAGCACAATCACTCCGACGCCCAAAAGCCCCAGCGCGGCGACCGACAGCCCCATCACCGATCCGCCCGTAAAGGCGACGACCAGCGCCTCGCCCATGCCGCCGACGCGCGCCGCTTCGGTAGAGCGCACGCCGCTGCGCGTGGACGCTTTCATGCCGATAAAGCCCGCCAGCATCGAGCTGAACGCGCCGAACAGATACGCCCCGCCAATCAGCGGCGCGGATTGATAAAACGCGGCGGTCAATGCAATGAAAAGCACCACCGCGAACAACGTAATCGCGATATATTCCCGTTTAAGAAAGGTCATCGCGCCGTCGTGGATGGCTTGCGCGTAGGTACGCATTGCCTCGGTGCCTTCGGGGCGGCGCGTGACCATCCAGTAATTCAGTCCTGCTAATAAAATGCCCGCCCCGCCAAGCACGGGAGCGGCGTAAGGAACAATCTGTAAGACCTCCATAGTCGCCTCCTCCTTACAAAGTGTTGCGCTCCTTGCGCGCCCAGAGTATACCCGCTGCGCCGCTGACGCTTGAAACAGGTATAATGCCCGTGCGCAAGGTACAAATTCTAACCGTATGCGCCGATAATTCACGATGAACTGGAGGAACCAGATGGCACGAAAGTTGCTGTGCTGTAGCTTGGGACACCTGTACGGGAGGGAAGTATGATGCGATGGCTAATGCTGTGCTTATCTCTGGCGTTGCTGGCGTCGCTGGCGGCGCAGCGCGTCGAGGGCGCGTATCGCCTTCAACCGGAAGATGTGATTCGGATTGCGGTGGTTGGGGAGCCTGAGTTTTCTGTGCCGCAGGTACTGATTTCGCGGGACGGCAAAATCTCGGTGCCGACCATCGGCGAGATTCACGCCGCGGGTCTCACCACGAGCGAGCTGGAGCAGTTGATTGCTCGTCGATTCCGCGAGCTGCAAATCCTGCGCGAGCCGCGCGTGTCCGTGACGATTTTCCAGTTCCATCGCCCGCGCGTGTCGGTGCTGGGATTCGTACAACGCCCGGGCACTTTCGAGTTTAAAGAGGGCGATCGGGTGCTGGACGCGCTCTCGCTGGGCGGTGGGGTCAATCCCGAACGCGCCCGCCTGGAAGACGCTTGGATGCAGCGCGCGGATGGCGCGAAAATCAACCTCAACCTTTACCGCCTGCTCTATGAGGGCGACCTGAGCCAGAACATCGCCATTCAGGACGGCGACACGATTTATGTGCCCGAAGAGACTCAGAATCGCTTCTTTGTCGGCGGTCAGGTGAAGCGTCCGGGGCTGTACATCTGGCGTCCGGGCTTGACCGTGCTGGATGCGCTCTCGCAAGCCGCATGGGAGACGGAGCGCGCGCGCCTGAGCCAGACCTTCGTGGTGCGCCAGAAGCCTGACGGCGGCGAGGAGCGCATTCGCGTGGATCTCGTGCGATTGCTCAATAAGGGCGACATGAAGCAGAATATCGAACTCATGCCCGGCGATGTGGTCTATGTTTCCGAGACCAACACGCCGAACTTTGATCAGATTTATCGTGTGCTGTCCGTATTCTGGATTTTCCGTCAGCTGGACTATGGTCGCTCGCTCTGGCGACCGTGACGAGGGAGGTTTATAGCGATGAACTTGTGGCAAGCAGTTAAATTATTGAAGCGGCGCTGGTGGATTATTGGTCTCATCACGGGCATCGTGACGGGCGCCGTGTTTGCCTATTTCTACTCACAGCCGCGCGAATGGGAAGGCTATGCGGTGATTGCGGAGTATCGCTCGCTGCAGGCGAACCGCACGGTGATTTATCCCGACCCCTACTCGCTGCAGGTGGACCTGATTACGCGCCTGCAGAATATTGCGAATGTGGTCGGGAGCTACGGCGTGCTGTTGAGTACCTGGCGTGAAATCAAAGACAGTGGGCGGTGGGCGCCTGCGGACGAGATTAAGCAGCGCGTACCCGAAAACGAGCAGGACTTCGCAGGCGTAGTCGATCTGGTGCGCCGCACAGAAATTAAGCCCATTCCGAACACCGAGTATCTGAGCATTGTCATCAGGACACAGGGCGATATCGAGGTCGCGCCCGAACAGGCGCAGTATGCGATGGATGTGCTGCTGCGCAAGTTTCAGGAGCAATACAGCTCGCTCAACAGCCAGACCGCGCGTCCCTCGCGCGAGTTCGTGGAGCAGGAATACCAGCAAGCACAGCGCGAATACGAACGCGCTACGCGCCAGCTCAGCGAGTACCTCAACCAGAACAAAGATGTGATTCAGTCGCAAAACCAGACGAACATTCTGCTGCAGTCCATCTCGCGCGCGGAGGTGCAGCTCTACGATGCGGAGGTGGCGCGTCAATCGGCGGCGGCGCGTCTGGCGCGCCTGACGCAGCAACTGCGTCAGGAGGAGCGACGCCCTGGGGGCGGCGAGTATAAGCAGCTGAGCAAAGTGGTGCGCAACAACCCCATCCTGCAGCAGCTCCAGTCCGAGCTGGCGCGCGCCCAGAACGACCTGCAGGCGCAGTTCGGACAGGGGCGCGGCGACAACCACCCGGAGGTACAACGCATCAAGGGGCGCATCGAGGAGCTGGAAAAACAGATTACGGAACAGCAGGCGATGATCCTCGACGCCGAGACCACGGGCTTGAATAATCTCTACGAGGCGCTCAAGCGCGACTACCTGCAGGCGATGGTGGAGACTCAGGTCGCCGAGCGGCGCGTGAACGAACTGCGCGGGCAGCTGGCGCAGATGCGCGCGCGTCTGGACGGCTTGCCCGAGCGTCAGCGCACTGCCGACCAGCTCACGCTCCAGGTTCAACTCGCGGAGGGCAAGGTGCGCCTGCTCAAGCAGAAGCTGGACGAGGCGCTCACCCGCGAGAGCGAACTACAGACGGCAGGCTTTGTGAAGATTATCGACGGTCCGGGCGCGCGCCCCGTGGACAAGAACCTTCCGCTGCGCGTCGCGCTTGCGTTCGCGCTGAGCCTGATTCTCTCCACAGGGCTGGTGCTGCTGCTGGGGCAGGTCGATCAGGGCGTCTACACGCCCAGCCAGGCGGAGTCGCTGTTCGGCATTCCTGTGGTGGCTGCCCTACCGCGGATGGCGCGTGCGTTGCTCTCGCGCGATCGCGCGGAGCAGTCGCCGCTCAGCGCGTCCTATCAGCTGCTCTCGACCAGTTTGCAAGAGGCAAATGGACGCCTGAATGGACCTGCGGTCGCGATTACAGGCGCAGACCCGGATGTGGGGCGCACGACGGTGGCGTACAACCTCGCGCTGACTCTGGCGCGGGACGGCGCGCGCGTGGTGCTAATTGACGGCGACCTGCGCAACCCGCAGTTGCATCGTCTCGTGCGCGCCGATGTGAACCATCCGGGACTGAGCGACATCCTGCTGGAGAACGCTTCGCTGGAGCAGGCGGTGCAGCAGACGCCGATTGAGGGGCTGGTGTTCATCGGCGCAGGGTCGCCTGTGGACAATCCCGTGCGCCTGCTCCGCTCGCCCCAGATGCAGAGCCTGCTGGAGACGCTCAAAAAGGTCGCCGACTTTATCATCATCGACACGCCCTCTGCGGCGACCTTCGCAGACAGCACCGTGATTGGGCTGGCGGCGGGCAATGTGCTGATTGTGCATGCGGCGGGCAACGGCATGACCGACGCCACCCGCGAGATGCTCTCGCGTCTGCAGCAGCATAAGGCGAACCTTGTGGGCGTGGTGCTGAACAAGGTGCGCCTCGATGATAGCGTGGTGTACCGCCACTTCCAGAAGGGCTACACCCGCGCGCTGGAGAGTCGCAACGGTGCCGCGTCGCGCGCCGCGCTGCCAGCCGCCAGCACGCGCGTGGACGACTCAGAGCCTGAGCAGACCACACCACGCGACTGAGGATGCTGATTCGGGGGGCGCGGCGGCGCGCCCCCCTCTGAAAGGAGCTACCGATGGCAAGCCGACCGAGCAGTACGATTCTGGAGCCGGCGGCGGGCAAGCCGTGTGTGCGCCCGCACGCGCCTGAATGCTCGCCCTTCGCGGAATACATCCCCGAAGTGCGCCTGCCGCACGCCTTCTGGAAACGGCTAATCGACATCGTGGGCGCGGCGGTCGCGCTCACCCTACTTGCGCCTGTGATGCTCCTGATCGCCCTGCTCATCCGCCTCGAGTCGCCCGGACCCATCCTGTTCCGCCAGATTCGGCTGGGACGCTACGGTAAGCCGTTCATTATGTACAAGTTTCGCTCCATGCGATGCAACGCGCAGGAGCTGCAGCCGCTGATTATGCACATGAACGAGAAGCAGGGCGGCGCGTTCAAAATTCGGCACGACCCGCGCATGACCCGAGTCGGGCGCTTCATCCGCAAATACAGTCTCGACGAGTTGCCCCAACTGTTCAATGTGCTCAAAGGCGACCTGAGCCTTGTGGGACCGCGCGCGATGGCGCCGTATGATGTGAATCGCTTCGATAAAGTGGAATATTACACCCGGTTCGCTGTGCCGCAGGGCTGCACAGGACTCTGGCAGGTCAGCGGGCGCAGCAACCTGACCTTCGACGAGTGGATGCGGCTGGACATCTACTATGTGGAGAACATCTCGCTGGGGCTGGACCTCAAAATCCTGCTCCGCACGATTCCAGCCATCCTGAAGGGCGATGGGGCGTACTGACGCGCGGTTTCTGGTAACGGGCGGCGCGGGCTTTATCGGCTCGCACCTGACGCGATTCCTGCTCCAGTACGGCAGCGTGCGCGTGCTGGACAATCTCTCGACGGGCACGCTGGACAACCTGCGCGAGGTTCTCCCTGAGATCGAGTTCGTGCAGGGGAGCGTCGCCGATCCGACGACCGTGCAGAACGCAGTGGACGGCTGCACGCATGTATTTCACCTCGCGGCGCAGGTCTCCGTGCCGCTGTCGATGGAGTTGCCTGTGGAGACTTTCGAGGTGAATGTGTACGGCACGCAGCTGCTGCTGGAGGCGGCGCGCCAGAGCGGTTGCCAGCGGTTCATTTTCGCCTCGTCGGCGGCGGTATATGGCGACTCGCCGTGCCTGCCCAAGCGTGAGACGATGCACGCCGCGCCCATCTCGCCCTACGGCTGGAGCAAATACTACGGCGAGCTGCTGTGTCGGGATTACTGGCGCGTGTTCGGCGTCCCGACGGTGAGTTTTCGTTTCTTTAATGTGTACGGACCGCGCCAGAACCCGCGCTCACAGTACGCGGCGGTCGTGCCGCGCTGGATTACCGCCGCGCTGACCGACCGAAAGCCCATTATCTTCGGCGACGGCAAGCAGGTGCGCGACTTTATCTACATCGACGACCTGCTGCAGGGCATCTGGCTGGGCGCGACGCATCCCGACGCGGTGGGGAAGGTGTTCAATCTCGCCAGCGGCGCGCGCTACTCGCTGCTGGAGCTGCTGCGTGCGATTGAGCAGGCGGTCGGCGATGCGCTGACGCCTGAGTTCCAGCCGCCGCGCGCGGGCGACATCCGCCGCTCTTACGCCGATGTGCGCCTGATTCAGCGCGCGCTCGGCTATCAGCCGCACTACACCCTGCAGGAGGGTATCCGACGCACGGTGGAAGCCTATCAGAAGGAGCTGGTCGCCGCATGAGCCAGACGCGCAGCGTGGTAAGCCCTATGAGCATAGTTATTGCCCTTGTGCAGGCGATGCGCCCGCACCAGTGGGTCAAAAACCTGCTGGTGTTTGCGGCGCTGCTATTTACGGGGCAGTTCACCAACGCCGTGCTGGTGTGGCAGACGGCGCTGGGCTTTTTCGCGCTGTGTCTGACCGCCAGCAGTATCTACCTGGTGAACGACATTCTGGATCGGGAGCGCGACCGCCATCACCCGAAGAAGCAACACCGTCCGATTGCGTCGGGGCGGTTGCCTGTGCCTGTGGCGTGGCTGGGCGCGGGCGCGTTGCTGCTGGCAGGATTGGGGCTGGCGTTCTGGCTGCGCGCGCCTTTCGGTGTGATTGTGTTGATCTACGCCGTGCAAAGTACCCTCTACACTTTCTCCCTGAAGCATGTCCCGTTGCTGGATGTGGGCGTTATCGCGCTGGGCTTTCTGCTGCGGGCAGTGTCGGGCGCGGTGCTGATTGCGGCGGCGATTTCGCCCTGGCTGGTAATTTGTACTTTTTTCCTGGCGCTGTTTCTGGGCTTCGCCAAGCGGCGGCATGAGCTGGTCTCGCTGGGGGCGGACGCGGTGAATCATCGAGGCGCGCTCGGCGACTACTCCGCAAGCATGCTGGAACATCTCTTGACCATCTGTCTGGGGCTGGCGCTACAATCCTACGCGATTTATGTGATTCTGTCGGAGACGGCGAAGGCGCACCCGAATCTCTGGTATACTTTGCCCGTGGTCACTTACGGTCTGTTGCGCTACTTTTTCGTGGTGCATCGGTACGATGCGGGCGGCAGCCCTGAAAAGCTGATCCTCTCCGACCGCCACATTTTGCTGAGTGTGCTGGTCTGGGGCGCGATTGTGTTGTGGGTGATGGGGGGATGAGCATGCTACAGAAGACACGCACACGGGTACAGACGCTGCCGTCAGGGGTGCGCCAGTTTCTGAAGTTCGCGACGGTTGGCGCGATGAACACCGCTATCGACTGGAGTCTGGCGTTCTTTCTGACCTTCTACACGCCGTTGCCGCGTGTGCTGGGCGCAGGGTTTGTGAACCTCACAGGCGCGCCCGTGCGTCCCGAAGTCGCCGCCGTATGGTTCACCAAAGTGCTCTCGTCGGGCACGGCGACCGTCAACAGCTTCATCTGGAACCGTCGCTGGACTTTCCGTGTGCGCGACAAGCGGGCGCGCACCCGCCAGTTCGCCAAATTCGTCACGGTGAATGTGATTGGCATGCTACTGAACTCCACCATCACCACGCTGCTGCTGCGCCCCTTTCTGCCCGAACCGCCGCGTCTGGCGTTTCTGGCGTGTCAGGCGACCGCGACCGCGATGGTGCTGTTCTGGAACTTCTTCGCGAATAAGTACTGGACCTTTCGGGGCGCATCTGGGGTATCTATAGAGGGATAGGAGGTATCACGATGGATCAGTTTCTACTGGAGTTGAAAAAGCTACCGCGTCCGCAGCCGATTCTGCTCGGTGCAGTGATTGCTTTTCTTGGGATGGTGCTGTACGCCTACCGCGAAGTGATTGAGTGGTACTGGCTGCCACGCTGGGGCGATGAGAACGGCTACTATTCGTATGCGTACCTGGTGCCGCCGCTGGCGCTGGTGATGATCTGGATGCGTCGCGAGCGTCTGCTGCAACTGGAGGCGCGTCCCTCATGGCTGGGCGTCCCTCTCTTCCTGATAGGGATGGGCGTTCACCTGCTGGGGCACTGGGGCTATTCCAGTTGGGTCTCCAGCATGGCGTTCCCGATTCTGCTCATCGCGGGGAGCCTCCTGCTCTGGGGCACGAAAATCACGGGTGTGCTGCTCTACCCGCTGCTATTCCTGTACCTGATGATGCCCATGCCCTCGGTGGTGTTCGACGAGGTCACCAACCCCATCAAAGTCTGGTCCACAGAGGTCGCCATCGCGATGCTCAGCCCCTTCTACAGAATCCTGCAGACGAGCCAGGTGACCTTCATGATGCCCTCGGGCTACGAGCTGCATGTCGGTGTGGAGTGTAGCGGCTTCAAGGTCACGATTGCGCTGTTGACTTTCATCCTCTTCTTCTTCACGATTGTCAACATGCCGTTGTGGAAGAAGCTGATTCTGCCCGCGGCGCTGCTGCCGATTGCGGTCATTTCGAACGGGTTGCGCATCGCGCTGATTGGCGTGGCAGGGCACGAATGGGGGGACTATGCCGCGAAGGTGGCGCACGAGGGGTACGAGACGACGCTGCCCCTGCTGGGCACGGTCAATATCCCGACAACGGGCGCGCTGGAGATTCTGATTCCCTTTGTATCCCTCTTCCTGCTGGCGAGGTGGTTAGGATGGAACAAATAAAGCCTCACTCGGAGACGACAGAGACGATGCAGGCGCAGGAGACGCCTGTGCTGGAGGATGGCGCGACGCATGAGCCGCTCACGAATGGCGCGTCGGCAGAAGCGCACGCCTCCGCAGAAGCAGCAGAGGTTATCCAGCCGCGTCCTGCGCCGCCGATGGATTGGAAGCGATTCGGCGCGCCGCTGGCAGTGCTGATGGCGCTTACCCTTGGGCTGGCGCTGGCAATTCAGTTCATGCCGCGCCCCAAGCCGCTGCAGGAAGGCAAAACGCTGGATCGGATCCCCGCCGCGCTGGGCGAATGGTCGCTGTTGGAAGAGTATCCGATGGGCGAAGCCGCGTTCAACGAACTCAAGCCCGACGAGTATGTGGCGCGAATCTATGTGAACCCGTCGGGTGAGCAGGCGGACCTCTCGATTATCGCGGGGTCGCACACGGGCGCGTTCCATAACCCGCAGGTCTGCTTCCGCGTGCAGAACTGGGAGTTCGCCGAGAACGAGAGCATCGCGCTGAATGTGCCTGAGCGTGAACCTATCCATGCGCGGTTTGTGCGGCTGGTATCGCTGGATGGGCAGCGACGCGAGGCGGTGGGCATCTACTTCTACTCGACGCCGATGGGCTATCGCGAGGATACCTCCTCCGCGCGTATCTTTCTGTTGCTGGCGCGCCTGACAGGGATGAATCAACAGCGCGCTTATTTTGTGCGCTTCCTCAAGGGCGCATCGGGCGACGCCGAGCGCGACCGCGAGTCCATCAAGCAGTTTGCGGAACAGGCGCTGGCGGCAATGCGCCAGACAAACCCCGAAGTGGTGCGGTAGCGATGGCGACGGAGCGCGTCGTGCTACGGGCGGTGGACATCGAATCGGCGATGCACGGCGGGGTGCGCCTCGCGCCGATGCGCTTCACACTGGAGCGGGGCGAGCTGCTCGCGCTGTTTGGACCCTCAGGGGCAGGCAAGAGCCTGCTGCTGGCGCTGATTGCAGGCGAGGTCGCTCTGGAAGGGGGGCGGCTGGAGGTTGCTGACCTCGCCCTGATGCCCGACCTGCCTGAGGGGCGCGCCCTGCGCACGACCACACCTGCCAGCTTCCTGAAACGCTATGCGCCCTCGTTCACACGCGCGGTCTATATGCTGGAGGTGCTGGGGCTGGGCGAACGGATGGACGCGCCTCTGAGTGAACTCTCGGACGGGCAGCGACACATGTTGCGCGTCGGCGGTGCGCTGGCGCAGCACGCGCCCCTCTACCTGCTGGACGATCCCTTCGAAGGCGCGGACTTTGAGCGCCGCCGCCGCCTGTGGCACGAGCTGGATGACCGCTGCCGATTCGGCGCGGCGGTACTGTTCAGCACACGCGACCCCGCCATCGCCGAACGCGCCGACCGCGTGCTGATGCTCGACAGCGGACGCCTGCTCGCTGACGACGCCCCCGAACGCCTGCTCGCCGAGCAGGAGGCGACCGAAATAGAGATTGAGGCGTGCGACCCTGAGCCGATTCTGAATGGTCTGCAGGATGTCGAGGTGCGCATCGAGCCGTTGCACGACGGCTACCGTCTGCGCCTGCACGCCCCCGACGCGCTTGCCCTGCAGTTGCTGCAGCACGGCTACGGCAACATCCGCGCCGTGTATGTGCGCCCGCCGACCCTCGAAGACGCATGGCAGTGGCTGCGCCTCAAGACGCGCGCCCTCAAAGCCGCCCAGGAGTAAACCATGAACCTGAAGGAAGAGATTCTGGAGAGCCATACCCTCTATCGGGGGCGTGTGGTGACCCTGCGCATCGACACGGTGCGCCTGCCCAACGGCGCGACGGCGCGCCGCGAGATTGTGGAACATCGCGGCGCGGTCGCGATTGTGCCCCTGCTCAATCGCGAGACCGTGCTGCTCATCCGCCAGTACCGTCAGGCGGTCGGCGAGACGCTGCTGGAAATCCCCGCAGGCACGCTGGAGCCTGACGAGTCGCCCGACGCCTGCGCCCAGCGCGAACTGCAGGAAGAGACCGGCTACACCGCCCGCCAGATGCGCCGCCTGTTCAGCCAGTACCTTGCGCCCGGCTACTCGCAGGAGGTGCTGCATGTCTACCTCGCGGAAGAGTTAGCGCCCGCCGCGCAGGGACTCGACGAGGATGAACTCGTGGAGCTGGTTCCGACGCCCCTCCATGCGATAGAGACGATGATCCTGCAGGGCGAGATTAAGGACTCGAAGACCATCGCGGGACTGCTGATGACTCTGCGGCTGCTGGAGCGCGAGGGTACTCTATAGGCATGTTCACCGGCATCGTAGAGGCGACGGGCGTGGTCGAGGCAATCACTCATCTTCCCGAGGGTGGGGCGCGTCTGGTGATTCGCGCCTTCCCGATGACTGTCGGCGAGAGCCTCGCGATTAACGGCGTGTGCCTGACCGTGCAGCAGGTAGAGGGCGACTGCCTCGCCTTCGACGCCGTGCCCGAAACGCTGCGCCGCACGAATCTGGGCGACCTGCGGGCAGGCGATTGCGTGAATCTGGAGCGACCGCTCACCCCCGAAAGCAGGCTGGGGGGGCATTTCGTGCAGGGGCATGTAGACACCACGGCGCGCCTTGTTGCGATGCATTCCGAAGGCAACGCCCGCGTGCTGCGCTTCCAGCTGGACGACGCCCGCTACATGCGCTACATCGTGCCCAAAGGCTCCATCGTGGTGGACGGTATCAGCCTCACCGTGGTCGATGTCGGCGACGACTGGTTCACCGTGTGGATTATCCCGCACACATGGGAGGCGACGAACCTGCGTGCGCGGCGCGTCGGCGACCGGGTGAACATCGAGACCGACATCCTGGCGCGCTATGTGGAGCGGTTGCTTTCTCCCACGCAAACCCTCTGATTGGTATTCATCTGGTATACTACTTATAATGGCTCAGATGCAGATAGAGATTCCAGAAGAGGTTTCTCTGGCGTTGCGCGTGCCGCCAGAGGAGGCAGAAGCGGAACTGCGGAAGGAGCTGGCGCTTGCGCTCTACGCGCGTGGTATGCTCCCGTTCGGGAAGGCGCGTTTACTCGCAGGCGTCAGCGTGCGCGACTTCGCCGAGCTGCTCGCCGCGCGTCAGATTCCGCGCCACTACTCGGAAGACGACCTGCAAATGGATCTTGAATATGCCCAGAGCGGTCAGTAATGCATCGCCACTCATCCATCTGGCTAAAATAGGGCGCCTGCACTTACTACGAGAGTTCCATGCCCAGGTTCTGGCGCCGCCAGCGGTCTGGAGGGAAGTCGTTGAGCGCGGTCAAGCATATCCTGAAACGCCCATAATCGAGCGCGCGTTTCGAGACGGGTGGCTTCAGCAAAAATCAATATCGGACAGTGTTCTGGTATCTTTGTTGAAATTGCAGCTGGACGAGGGAGAGGCAGAGGCGATTGCGTTAGCGCTTCAGGAACGAACGGAGGTTGTCCTGCTGGATGACTCGCAGGCGCGCTTAATGGCGCGTCGCCTGAATTTGCAGGTGACAGGCGTGGTGGGTATCCTCATTAGAGCGAAGCGTGAGGCAAAGATAGTTTCTCTAAAGCAGGAGATAGATCGTCTCCGCGAGCAAGGAGGCTTTTGGTTGGCGGAGCGTGTGGTGCAGCGCGCCCTACAAGCGGTGGGGGAGAACGACCAGATATAGTGAATACTCTCTAAGCATTCATTGCTTACCCGGATTTACTTAAGTCGCCCGAACCGACTGCGGAAGGCTAAGCGCACGGCGTCCCACTGGAGGCGCATCAGGGCGCGCAGCAACCGAATCCCCTCTTCGCACTCTTCCTGCGAGAGCGCCTGTGCCGCTGCGCCGCAGAAATACGCCAGACACTGCATCGGGCGATGGGTCTGCGGCAGGCGACAGCCCTGACAGGTCAATTCGTTGCAACAACCCGATGCGTGCGGCACACCGACATGCAACAGCGCGCCCTGCGCTTGCGCGAGCGTCAGCCCCACCATCTGTCCTGTGCGACGGCGGGCGCGGATGTGTTCTGTGTCGGGCTGCTGTATCACCCGATCCAGGAAGGCGTCGCGTTCACGCGCGCCCTTACAACAGTGCCCGCAGGTCGCGCACACATGCGCATGGCTGTTGCTGATGGCGCCCAGCCCGCGCTGGATTTCCATCCGCCGCAGGTTCAGTTCCGCCCACGCGCGGGAACACTGCAGCGAGCGCATCCGCGCCCGATGCGCCACGAGACGCGCCGCGTGATTGCAGACAATCTCCCATGCGCGAAACAGCGGGCGCGAATAGAACAGGAACACCATTCGCGTGGTCCAGCGAGCAGGTTTCATACGGTCGCCTCCTGCAGCGTTGCGCCGACCATCGCCGCGCCAATCGCTTCGCGTGAAAACGCCTCTCGCGTGAACTCCTGCACGATGGTTCCCTTGAACAGCACGGCGATGCGGTCGCAGTGTTCCATCAGCTCGTCGAGGTCGAACGCAATCACCAGCGCCGCCATGCCCTGCTGGCAGGCGGCACGAATCGCCTCGTAGGTCGCCTGCGCGCCGCGGATGTCCAGCCCGCGCGTGGGGGCGTAAGCAATCAGCAGGCGCGGATTGCCATGCAGCGCGCGGGCAATCACCAGCCGCTGCTGGTTGCCGCCCGACAGTTGCACAATCGGCGCGCGCAGGGACGGGATTTTGACCTGAAAGCGTTGCACGAGCTGCTCAGCGCGCTGGCGAACGGCGCGTGGTTTGAACCAGCCGAGCGTTTGCAGGTCGGGATCGCGTTGCGCGCCCAGAATGGCGTTTTCCAGCACACTCCACTGGGGCGCCATCATGCGGCGGAATCGGTCATCGAACAGGTAGCGCACGCCCGCCTGAATGCGCCGCGCGGTGCTCCAGCGGTGCATCGGCGCGCCCTGCAGCAGGATTTCGCCCCGTGCGACGGGACGCAGCCCCGCCAGCGCCTCCATCAGCTCCGCCTGCCCGCTGCCGTCCACGCCCGCAATCCCGACAATCTCGCCCGCGCGCACCGTGAGGCTCAACCCCTGCACGCCCCAGCCGCTGCGTTCCGACGCGACATAGGTCAGCCGCATGCCCGACGGCTTCGGCGCGACCGTCGATTGCACTTCCCAGCCGCCTCGGTCGGAGGCGACATACAGGTCGCGCAGCAGCAGAGTCTCCCTCCCCGCTTGCGGGGAGGGCTGGGGTGGGGCTGGTTTCACCTCCGCACGCGGGAAGGCAGACTCTGTATCTATTAGGGCGTTCGCGTCCTCGCCGATAATCCACCGTGTGAGCGTCTGGGCGTCCACCGCTGCGGTGGGCGAGTCGGCAATCTTGCGTCCCCCGCGCAGTACCGTCACGCAGTCCGCATAGCGCAACGCCTCGTTGAGTTTGTGCGTCACCAGCAAAATCGTGCGCCCCTGCGCTTTGAGGCGCATCAGCACCTCAAACAGCGTGTCCACATCGCGCGGGGAAAGCATCGCCGTCGGCTCATCCAGAATCAGAATCTCCGCGTCGCGCCACAGGAGTTTGAGAATCTCCAGCTTCTGGCGCGCGGCGACGCTCAGGTCGGCGGCGGGGCGGTTCCAGTCGGGTTGGAACTCCAGCGCGTCTGCGAGTTGCTCGGCGCGTGCGCGCGCGGCGGCGCGGTCGAGCCAGCCCGCGACACGGGTTGGCTCCGCGCCCAGAATCAGGTTGTCCAGCGCGCTCAGCTCGGGAATGATGCTGTAGTGCTGGCTCACCATGCCGATGTGGTGGGCAATCGCGTCGGCGGGGCTGCGAAACTGCACGCGCTTGCCGCGCAGGTAAATCTCGCCCCCATCGGGCGCGTAGTAGCCGTACAGCATGCGCATCAGCGTGGTTTTGCCCGCGCCGTTCTCGCCCATAATCGCGTGCAGCGCGCCAGCCGCAACCTGCAAATCGATCGCGTCGCAGGCGACCAGTGCGCCAAATCGCTTGGTCACCTGACGCATCTCGATGAGCGGCAACGCGCCGTCTGTGGTGGGCGTTTCCGCACGCGGCGCAGAGTGCGTGTGCATACCCCTCTGGTTCGCCCGCGCGGGCAAAATCCCTGCCGCCGCTGTTGACCGCGCCTGAACGCCCCGTCCCTGCAAGCGGAGAGGCAAACGATGCGCTGGTTTCGCAAACGCACGGTCAACCTGACGCGCGAGTACGCGCCCGTGGAGATCGACACCTTCGGCGAGCGCGACCCCGCCGAGTTCGACGACCTCATCAGCCAGCACGGCTACGCCGTCTACGAGCGCATGCTCACCGACGCGCATGTGAAAGCGTGCCTGAACCTGAAGCGGTGGGGCGTGCTGAGCGTCCCGTGGCGACTGGAGCCTGCCGACGACAGTCCCGACGCCCAGCGCGTGCATGCGGCGATTGCCTACACGCTGCAGACGATGCAGGGCGGCGTGTTCGGCTTGCTCTGGCGCGTGCTGGACGCCCTCGCGAAGGGGTGCGCGATTCTCGAAAAGCTCTACGCCTATCGCGCCGAGCCGCCCTTCGCGGGCTACTGGACGCTTGTCGGCTTCAAAGCCAAAAACCCCGCTCTATTCCGTTTCGAGGTGGACGCCTATCGAAATGTGCGCGCGCTGATTCTGCACGCGCCCGACGGCAGGCAGCTCGCCCTGCCGCGCGAGAAGTTCATCCTGTACGCCTACAACCCGCGCTACGAGTCGCCCGCAGGCGAGTCCGACCTGCGCGCCGCCTATCGCGCATGGCGCAGTAAGGAGCGCATCCTGCAACAGTGGGAGATTTTCCTCTCCAAGTACGCCTCGCCGACGCTGGTTGGCGTCTACAGGCGCGGTTTGCCGCCCGCCCAGCAGGAAGAGCTGTTGCGTGCGCTGGACAAAGTGCAGCAGGAGACGGCGATGATTGTGCCTGAAGAGGTGCAGGTGCGCGCGCTGGAGTTCAAGCAGTCGGGCGCGGAGAGCTTCGCGCAGGCAATCGCGCACCACAACGCCGAGATTGCCAAAAGCATTCTGGGCGAGACGCTCACCACCGACGAGGGACAGCGCGTGGGCAGCCTCGCGCTGGGGCAGGTGCATCTGAAGGTGTTGCAGACGCAACTGCGCGCCCTGCGCGCCGAGTTAGCCGAGCGCGTGATGCACGATCAGGTCATCCGCCCGCTGGTGCAGCTCAACTTCGGCGACGCGCCCATGCCGCGATTCGTCTGGGACGAGGAGTCATAGCGCGCCCGATGCGCCCTCACCCTTTCCGCCTGTAGAGCCAGTACGCGCCGCCGATTGCCAGCAGCATCACGACGCCCACTCGGTCTGATGTCCATCGCCGACCCCCATTCTAAGTGTCGTTGCAGAAAGTTTTCAGCAGTCTCTCTATCCGTGCATGCGCATATTTTGGAGTGCTGAAACGGGAGCTTCAGCCTCGCGGAAGCTCCCGTTTCAGCACTCCATAAAGACCGCGCTGTGCCGCATGTCGCAATTCTCGCGCAAAGGCACTTAGAGCACCCCATCCGCGCCATTGATGCCGTGGGACTTTTGTCCCAATCTGGGGATGAGGTATACTTCACGGGTAAAAAAAACGGAGGCGACGATGGCAGAGATACTGGCGGCGCAACTGGTGCGCGATATACCGAACTTTCCGGAACCGGGGATTATCTTCAAGGACATTACCCCCGTGCTGAAGCATCCGCAGGCGCTGAAGGAGGTTGTTGACCTGATGACCGAGCATGCGCGCGCGCTCAAGCCGGATGTGATTGCGGGCATCGAGTCGCGCGGATTCGTGTTCGGGCTGCCGATTGCGATTAATCTGGGGCTGGGCTTCGTGCCCGTGCGCAAACTGGGCAAACTGCCCGGCGAGAAAATCAGCGAGGAGTACGCGCTGGAGTACGGCACGAACACCGTCGAGATGCACACCGACGCCGTAGAGCCCGGACAGCGCGTGGTGGTGGTGGACGATCTGCTGGCGACGGGCGGCACGGCGAGCGCCGCCGCGCGCCTCATCGAGCGGCTGGGCGGAACCGTCGCGGGCTTCACCTTCCTGATTGAACTCACCTTCCTCGATGGGCGCAAGCACCTGCGCGGCTATGATATCTATACGCTGATTCAATATTGAACGGCGATGACCATCCGCGAACGACTGGAACAGCTGGAATATCAGATTCTCGCGCCGTATGCGACCAGAAGTGCGGAGTCGCGCGGGCGTCCAACGCCAGAACCGCCCGACCCCGTGCGCACGGCGTTCCAGCGCGACCGCGACCGCGTCATCCACAGCAAGGCGTTCCGCCGCCTGAAGCACAAAACGCAGGTGTTCCTCGATCCCAATGAAGACCATTACCGCACGCGCCTGACCCACACACTGGAGGTGGCGCAGATCGCCCGCACGATTAGTCGCGCCCTGCGCCTGAACGAAGACCTCACCGAAGCGGTCGCCCTCGCCCATGACCTGGGACATCCCCCCTTCGGACACACGGGCGAAGAGGCGCTGGACATGATTCTCAAGCAATACATCCCCGACGCGCGGTTCCGCCATTATGAGCAGAGCCTGCGCGTCGTGGATCGCATCGAGAAAGATGGGCGCGGGCTGAACCTGACCCACGAGGTGCGCGAGGGCATCGTCGGGCACTCCAAAGGGCGCGCCGACCTCACCGCCCACGAGACGCAGAAGACCGTTCACCTCGAAGCCGCCGTCGTGCGCATCGCCGACCGTATCGCCTACCTCAACCACGACCTCGACGATGGACTGCGGGCTGGGCTGCTCACGCTCGACGATCTCCCCCGCGACCTCCTCGAGTTTCTCGGCGAGACGCACAGCGGACGCATCGCGCGCATGGTGATGGATGTCGTCGAACAGAGCGACGGCAAGCCCATCGTGCAGATGAGCGAACCCATGCTGATGGCGATGAACCAGATGAAAGAGTTCATGTTCGAGAATATGTACCACCACCCGACGGTGCAAAAAGAGCGCGAGAAGATGACCCACATCCTGCAGCAGATGTTCGAGTATTACATGGAGAACCCGTTGGAGCTATCGGAGAAGTTCCGCCCGACGGACGACTCGGTGCAGGCGCGCGCGCAGGCGGTGTGCGATTACCTGGCAGGGATGACCGACCGCTACGCGCTGTATAAGTACCAGCAAATCTTTCTGCCGCGCAATTGGGGAGGGGGCGGGTTGTGAAGCTGCGCTGCCGACGCTGCCAGGCAACGATTGGACTGGACGATTTGACCTATATCGCCTATCACGCGCATACGATGGGCGCGAACCGCGTGGAGGTGCATTTCGAGTGCCCGCGCTGTGGGCATCGCGGCGAGCGCATGCTGAGCCAGCAGGCATGGGACGAGCTGATGCTGAGCTACCTCGAAAACGACGAACGCACCGTCGACGAGTGGCTGACCACCCAGCAGATGGGTCCCATCACCGCCGACGAGGTGCGCGCCATGCGCCGTGCGCTGCGTTCCGACAACCTGCTGCAGAGCCTGCAGGAGTGGGAGCGCAGCCAGCGAGGGGAGACGACCGAGTAGCCCGCTACTTGCCGAACGCCCCCACGAGCGTCGCGCCGGGATAGTACGCCTCCAGAATCTGCTGATAGGTTTGCCCTGCGAGCGCGCGTCCCTGCGCGCCCCACTGACACATGCCTGCGCCGTGCCCGGAGCCGCGTCCCGTGATGCGCCAGCCGTCCCCCTGAGGCGCGAGGTCGAACATCAGGCTGCGCACGCGCCCGACGCCCATCGCGGCGCGGAACTCCGCCCCTGAAAGGGTGAGCGTCGCCCGCGCGCCCCGAAGTCGCACCTGCTGCACCTGCCCGCCCGCGGTGCGCCGGGCGATCGCGACCTCACGGATGCGCCCGACTTTCGGGAATCGCTGTTCGAGTTCCGTGCGCGTCAGGACAGCCTCCCACGCGAAGTTCGGCGCAAGGCTGCAGTAGGGCTTGCCGTCGGCGTCGGTGTCGGGCGCGCCGCGCAGAGGCGTCAGCGGCGTTGTGCCCGGCATGACAACCTCGATAGGCGCGGTGTGCCCGCCACAGTTAGCGGCATAGACTGTCTCCAGCACGCGCCCGTCGTGGATCAGCACCTCGCCCCCCGTTGCGTCCACCGCGAGGTTCGTGTTCGGATGCTCCGCGTCCACGCCGCCGTAGACCTGGCAGGGCGTATGGTCGCACAGGTCGTACCCCCACTGGCGGTAGCGGTTCAGCCGTCGGAGCGTGAACGAACGCGCGGCGACTGCCTGCGCCTTGAGCGCTTCGAGATGGAAGCGGGGCGGCATCTCGCGCGGTAGGGTCGCCTTCAGATAGTCGTCCATACGCACCCAGTTGATGGTGAGGAGCTTGCCGTCGCGCGCCACCCACTCCAGATGCCCGCGATAGCGGCGCATGGCGCTGGGCGACGCGCCCACCATCGCGAAGCCCGTCCCGACGGGCGTCGCCACGAGCCGTTCAGCGACGATTTGCGTCTGCTCGCTGCGGGCGACCAGCTGCCCATTCTCGCGGCGCAGCTCCCATACCTGTCCTGCCGCGCCCATGCCCAGCGTTTGCCCCGTGCGCGGGTCGCTCCAGCGCAGGCTATCTTCGCTCACGCCGACATACAGCACGGGCGCGAACGCGCCCTGCTCCAGCCCGACGCGAATCAGCCAGTCGCTATCCCGACGATTGGGGGTCTCCGACGCGCGCAGCCCCATGCAAAGCAGCCCAACCCACAGGGCAAACCAGAGCAGTCGCATACCGCCTGTAGGTTCGATACAGAGAAGCCCTCTCCTGCAGCAAGGAGAGGGCTTCGCATCTCGATAGTGCGTTCCGACTTAGTTGCCGTACAGCCCCCACAGCGGCCAGTCGCCTGTCCAGGTGGGCTGCTGGTTGATTGTCCATGCCATGCCGCCGGGGAACGCGCTCAGCGGGCTGGGCTGGAAGTCCTGAGCTGTCGGGCTCTTGGCAAGGAACTCGTTGGCGTTCATCCACTTGGCATGTCCGTCCACATAGACGATAATCAAGCCGTCCATGTGCGGCGCGTTATTCTTGTTGACTGGTCGGCTGCGCCCGTTGGGGTAGAACCACTGCTCCCACAGGTGGCGATGCGCCATCGGGTAGGTAATCTGGATGGGCTGCTGACCGAAGACATAGTGGCGTGTCGCCGGGAAGCGGTCTTCCATCAAAATCATGGTCTCCGCAGGGCGTTGCACACCCGCCATCGTGCCGCCGAGGAATGAGTTGCGAATCTGCTGGCTCGCCCCCGTGCGGTTCCAGGTGTTCAGCGCGCCCGTGATGTGCAGCGCCAGGGCGTAGCCGCCATCGAAGATTTCCGCATTTTGCTCCCAGTTGGTGCGATCGAAGGTGCGGCTGGGGCAGAAGAAGATTTGAATATTTTTCACATAGGGATAGATCCAGTATTGCCACTTGTAATGGTTGACGCGCTGTCCGTACGGACCGCTGCATCCGACAGCGTTCGGCTGGTACGGGATGCGCGACGGAGCGATACAGTCGTCATTTCGGGGGAAAGTTTCGTCCCAGTCATTAAGGTACATGGTAATGCCAAGTCCTATTTGCTTACAGTTGCTCAAACACGAGGTCTGTCGCGCCTTCTCGCGCGCCTGGGCAAAAACAGGGAACAGGATGGCTGCCAGGATCGCGATAATCGCAATTACGACCAGAAGCTCGATCAGCGTAAAGCCAAGTCGTCGCATAATCGTATGAACCTCCTGCCCAGAGTATACCCCATGCAATTGTTAAGATTTTGTTAAATCAGGCTGGGGATTTCGCGTGTTTTGAGTTCACTGCTTAACCGCTTCCACCATCTGCTGGGCGATAAAGGCGATTTCTGGACTCAGTACGCCTTCGGGGCGCGCGCCTGTGCGCAGGCAGTTCAGGAAGTATTCGGGCGCGTTGCGTGCGCCGTCGGGCAGGGGCGGGGGCGTCTCCAGTAACGGCTCCGCGCCGCGCCGATGGATGCGCAGCTTGCCGTCCACCACGCCCGCTGTCGCCTCCGTGCCGTACACAATCGGGTTCGGCGCGCCGTCCGTGCCGATTTGCGCCCATGTCGCCTCGATGACGGCAATCGCCTTCGGATAGCGGGCAATCAGTACGGCGTTATCGTCGCTGATGGGGTAGTCTTTGGTGAGATTGCCCCGTGCGCCCAGCGCCTGCAGCGGCTCGCCCAGCAGGTACGCGCTCATCGCCGCGCCGTAGCAGGCGAAGTCCGCCAGCGCGCCCGCGCCGTTGCGATGCTCGTCGTACAGCCACTCCACAAAGTACGGGTCGCAGCCGATTTCGCGGGGTCCCGCGTGCCCCGCGCGGAAGCGGAACTCGAACACCGCGCCGAAGTCGCCGTTGCGGGCGCGCTCCAGCAGCGCGTGAATCGCGGGGTTCCAGCGCGTGGGCCAGTTAATCATCAGCAGGCGGTCGGTCGCGCGGGCGGTGTGCAGCATCCGCTCGGCGTCGGCGACATCCGCCGCCATGGGTTTTTCAACCATCACATGCGCGCCGCGCGCCATCGCCGCAATCGCAATCGCCGCGCTGGTGCGGTTGTCGGCGCACGCCAGCACCACATCGGGCGATTCGGCGTCCAGCATCGCCTGCCAGTCGGTGTAGGCGCGTGCGAATCGGGCGCGGGCGTTCTCCAAAAGCGGGGTCGCGTCGGCGACGGCGGTCAGCTCCACATCGGGCTGGGCTGCCCACTGCTCCAGCAAGCCCCACACATGTCCATGCGTCAAACCAGCAACGGCGAGTCGGATCGGCATCTCAGGGTTCCTCCACCGCAAGCGCGACGGGCGACGATTTCTGGATGGTCTGCGGCGACAGCCCGAACGCTTCGCACAGCCGCTCCACGACCAGCGGGGCGCGCTCGGCTTCGATCAGACAGGCGATACGGTTGTGCGCGTCGCTCAGCTGCTCAATCGCGACCCCCGACTCGTACAGCACCTCCGCGATGCGGGCAATCACGCCGTGCAGCTCGCGCATGTTCTGGGCGAAGATGGAGACCATCACGCGGCGCGGCTTGACCGTCACGCGGAACCCGTGCGCCTCCAGCGTTTCGCGCGCGCGCGCCGCCACATCCGAATCGACCCCGAAGCTCAAACCGTTGCGCTGCAGCTTAATCAGAAAGATGGGAATCTCCGCCTCGCGCATCAGGTTCAGGATACGCTGGCGTTGCAGGGGGAGATGGTTGGTGTCGGGGGCGCGCGCCAGCAGATAGGTCGCCTCGCGCGAGACCTGTATCGCGCTCACGCCGCGCTCACGCTCGAAACTCACGCGCTCGCTCGGAACCACTGCCCAGCCGTCGTGCATTGCGGCGGGAAGTATACCTGAGCAGGGTATCCTAATACGCGATGCCCACGCAACGGCTTCGGGTGAAGGGTATGACCTGTGCGGCGTGCGTGCGCCGTGTGGAGAAGGTGTTGACGCGCGCGTCGGGGGTGCAGTCCGCGACCGTTGACCTCGCGACCGAGACAGCGACGGTGGAAGCGGCGCAGCCTGTGGCGGTGGATGCGCTCATCGAAGCCATTCGCAAAGCGGGCTACGATGCGGAACCCCTGACCGAGTCGCCTCCCGAAGAGACGGACCCTGCGCGTGCGCTCCAGCGGCGATTGTGGTTGAGCCTCGCGCTGACCGCGCCGATTGTTGTCCTGAGTATGTTCCTCCCGCGCCCACTGCCCGCGCAGGGCTGGATCCTGCTCGCGCTGACGCTGCCCGTGCAGTTCGGCGTTGCGTTGCCGCTGTACCGTTCGGCGTGGGGCGCGCTCCGACACGGCACGGCGAACATGGAAGTGCTGGTGCTGCTGGGCACGCTGGCGGCGTTTTTCTACAGTTTCGCACTCACGCTGGGGGGGCATGCGCATCATCTCTATTACGAGACCTCCGCTGTGATTATTACGCTGGTGCTGCTGGGGCGCACGCTGGAGGCGCGGGCGCGCGGGCAGGCGAAACGCGCGCTGGAATCGCTGTGGAGCCTGCTGCCCCGTGAAGTGCTGCGCTGGGACGGCGAGGCGTACCGTCCGATCCCCGTCGCGCAGGTGCAGGTGGGCGATCGCCTGCTTGTGCGCACGGGGGATCGCATGCCAGTGGATGGTGTGGCGCTGGAGGGGCGCGGCTGGGTGGACGAGTCGGCAATCACGGGCGAGTCGTTGCCGCAGGAGCGCGGGGTGGGCGATCGGGTGCTGGGGGGAGCGCTGCTGACAGACGGCGTGTTGCATGTGCAGGCGCAGGCGGTCGGCGAGCAGACGCTGCTGGCGCAGGTCGCGCAGGCGGTCGCGCAGGCGCAGGCGCGTAAGGCGAGCATCCAGCGCCTCGCAGACCGCATCGCGGCGGTGTTCGTGCCGATTGTGGTCGCGATTGCGCTGCTGACGCTGGCGGGCTGGTGGGCGGCGACGGGCAGTTTCGCCGCCGCGCTCGTGCCTGCTGTGAGCGTGCTGGTGATTGCCTGCCCGTGCGCGGTGGGGCTGGCAGTGCCAATTGCGATGCTCACGGGCGCGACGCGCGCCGCGCGCGGGGGTGTGCTGATTCGCGGCTTCGAGGCGCTGGAGCGCGTGCGCCGAATCGATACGCTCGTGCTGGACAAGACGGGCACGCTCACGCTGGGCGCGCCCCGCCTGACGGCGATTCACACCGACGGCGTCTCCGAAAGCGACGCGCTGCGCCTCGCGGCGGGGCTGGAGCAGAGCGTGCGCCATCCGCTGGCAGAGGCGATTCTGGAGGCGGCGCAGGCGCGCGGGATTGAACCTGCCGCTGTCGCGCAGGCGCAGGTCGTCGCAGGCGGCGGCGTGATAGCGCACGGCGAAGAGCGACTGATTCTGGGCAGTCCGCGCTTTCTGCAGGAGCAGGGCGTCGAGGTGGACAAGGCATGGCGTGCGCCCGTACTGCTGGCGCTTGGGGAGCGCGTGGTCGCCGCGTTCGAGTTCGCCGATGAGCCGCTCCCTGAAGTGGAGGCGACGCTGCATGCGCTGCGCACGGCGGGATTGCGACTCGTACTCTGTTCGGGCGATCGTCCGGAGGCAGTCGAGGCGTTCGCGCAGCGCGTGGGCGTCGATGAGTGGTACGCGGCGCAACTCCCCCAGCAGAAGGCGGAGCTGGTGCGTCGCCTGCGCGCGGAGGGCAGGCAGGTCGCCTTCGTGGGGGACGGGATTAATGACGCGCCTGCGCTCGCCGAAGCCGATCTGGGCGTCGTCGTCGCCACAGGAACCCAGCTCGCCGCCGAGAACGCCGACCTGATCCTGCTCAACCGCGACCTGCGCACGCTGCTGGCCGCCCTGCGCCTGTCGCACGCCATCTATCGGGTGGTGCGTCAGAACCTCTTTTTCGCGTTCGTCTACAACACGCTGGGGATTCCGCTGGCGGCGCTGGGCTATCTGAACCCGATGGTCGCCGCGCTCGCGATGAGCCTCAGCTCCGTCTCCGTCGTTGGGAACGCACTAAGATTGTTGCGTTGGGTATAATAGGCGCGCTGTGGACCCTTCTGGCTTCGCCGCGCGAAGCCCCGAAACTCACAAGGTCCAGAGGAGGGTAAATGATGGAGCATCCACGCTACTACGAAACGATGGCGATTGTGCCGACCGCGCTGGACGAGGCGCAGGTCGAAGCGATTATCGAACGCGCACGCACCGTGCTGGAGAGCTTCGGCGCGAAGGTTCACACCGCGCGCGTGTGGGACAAGCGCAAACTGGCATACGAGATTAAGAAACACAAGGAGGGCGTCTACCTCCTGTTCCGCTACGAAGGGCAACCGAAAGCAGCCGAAGAGCTGAACCGTATCCTCAAAATCAACGAGGATGTCATCCGCTACCGCACCTTCCGACTGGAGCCGGAGGAGTTCGCCAAATCCTCGTAAGGGGAGGGTGCTATGAACTACAATCGCATCATACTGGTCGGTCGGCTCACGCGCGACCCCGAGCTGCGGGCGACGCCAGACGGAGTCTCTGTGGTGCGCTTTGCAATCGCGGTCAATCGCCCGGTGCGCCCTGGCGCAGAGGAGCAGGTGGACTATTTCGATGTCGTGGCGTTTCGCCAGCTGGCGGACACCGTCGCGAACTACACGACCAAAGGGCGGCTGGTGCTGGTGGAGGGCAGACTGCAGACGCGCAGCTATACCGATCGCGATGGCAATCGTCGCAAGGCGTATGAGGTGGTCGCGGACACAGTGCGGTTTCTGGAACGCCCGCGCGAAGGCGATGCGGAGCCCCCTGCTGAGGCGCCTGCGCCCCAAGCCGCCTCGAGAACCGCACAGCGACCTGCGGCGGCTGCGCCCCCCGCTGCCGACGAGCCGGATCTCTCAGAGGACTACAACGACATCGACTACGAACCAGACCTGGACGACCCATTCCGCTAAGGAGGTAAATGATGGCAACAGAACGCCTGGATATTACGAAGAAGACCGACGACGAGTTCGAGGCAAAGCGTCGCGTGGTGCGTCGCCGCCCCAAAACTGTGTGCCCCGAAGACTCCTACTTCGACTACAAGGATGTGGCGACTCTGCGCCGCTACACGACGCCTGAGCGCGGCAAAATCCTCCCGCGCCGTCAGACGCGCCTGTGCGCCAAGTGCCAGCGCCGCCTTGCGATGGCGATTAAGCGCGCGCGCGAGCTGGCGTTGCTGCCCTATGTCGCCCCGTGAGGAACAACGCAATGCACCCACTGGATGAAAGCGGGCTGCTCACGCGCCTGGATCCGCATGGGATGATGGCGCTCACGCTGGACTTTCCCGCCCAGTGCGAGCGCGCGATGCAGCTTGCCAGCGAGTCGCCGCTGCCCCAGCTGCCCCGAACGCCGCGTCAGGTGCTGGTGTGCGGGATGGGCGGCTCCGCCATCGGCGGCGACTACCTGCGCGCCCTGTTCGAAGAGTACGGTTCCCTGCCTGTGCAGGTGATTCGCGACTATCAGCTGCCCAACAGCGTGGATGCGCATACGCTGGTGTTTGCCGTGAGCTATTCGGGCAACACGGAGGAGACGCTGGCGTGTTATGCGCAGGCGCGCGCCCGCGAGGCGATGATACTTGCCGTCTCCAGCGGCGGGGAACTGAAACAGCGCGCCGACGCCGACGGCGTGTTCCACCTGCAGGTGCCGGGCGGGCAGCCGCCGCGCACTGCGCTGGGCTACCTGTTTGTGCCCCTGATGCGCCTTGCCGAGCGGCTGGGACTGTTGCCAGACCTCAGCCAGCCCTACAGCCAGACGATGCAGCGACTTGTCCAGACGCGCGACGCCCTGCAGATGAGCGTCCCCTACGCGCAGAACCCCGCGAAACAGCTCGCGCAGGCGCTCCATCGGCGCATCCCGCTGATATACGGGTCGGGCGGCGCGCGCGCGACAGTCGCCATGCGCTGGAAAGGGCAAATCAATGAGAACGCCAAACAGCACGCCTTCGCCTACACCTTCCCCGAACTGAACCACAACGAAATCCTTGGCTGGGTCAAGGCGCACGAGCAGGCAGGCAACTGGAGCGTAGTCGTGTTGCGCGACCCCGACGAGAGCGCGAAAATCCGCACACGCATCGAGGTCACGCGCCGCCTGGTGGGCGACGCCGCCGACTGGCGCGAACTCACCGCCGAGGGCGCCTCGCAGCTGGAGCGGCTGATGCACCTGACCTACTTCGGCGACTTCGTGAGCCTCTATCTGGCGTTCCTCAACGCCGTCGACCCTGAAAACATCGATTACATCAACATCCTGAAGGCGGAGCTGGCGAAGGTCAATTGAGCGGGCAGGTTCCCCAGCATTCAGGGGAACCTGCCGCTACTTCAGTAGGGTGAACCGTTTATTGCAGCGTGAAGCTGCGCGAGACCGAGACGCCCACATCGCTCTCGGCGGTCGGGTGGAACCACCAGACGCCCAGATTCCAGTCCCCGAAGCGGCGCACCAGCGCGAGGTTATAGAGCGTCGGCTCGCCGGGCATCACGCCCTGATGGGAGTAGAACATCAGCGAGGTGTCCCGATCCAGCCGATAGTTGGCGGCGATGAAGCCGATGTCGCGCCCGTTGCGCAGCCGCTGCCAGCCGCCCATCACCGAGAGGTTGCCCTCCGTGCGCACGCCCATCAGGTAGAACCCCTCCTGACTCTGGCGGTAGGTCGACGAGAAGCCGTAGCCCGTCAGCAGGCTCACGGGCGCGCGGTCGCCCTGCCGGGTGAGCTGGTAGGTCATCTGCAGGGTGGTGCGCTCGCCATATTGCGAGTAGCCGACGCCCAGATCGAACCGATCGGTGACGCCCGTCTTGATAAAGCTACGGAATCGGTTCTCGTCCGACGCGGGCGAGCCGATGGTGAACCAGCTCAGTTGCCCTTTCGGCACGGTCAGCTCCGCAAAGCCGACTTCCACATCACTGCGCTGTTGCGACTGTATCACGACGCAGGCAGGGCAGCCGCCCGAACCCTCCTGCGCAACGCCGCTGAGAAAAGTAGCCACGAGCGACAATCCAACCGCTATCAAGCTGCGTCGCAATCGGCTTTGGGTGAAACTCGCATCCGCACGAGCACCTGTGCGTGCCTTTTGGAGTGCTGAAGCGTCAGCTTCAGCATGCGGAAGCTCCGCTTCCGCACTCCAAAAATAGAGCGCTTCACGCACATGTTGCAATTGTAGTACAAAATTAGTTTGTTTCCAGTATCGCATATTCGCCTCCTGTATTGTGTCCTGTGTGCCTGAGCAGGCTGCTCAGCGCAAGTTGGGATGGGATTGAGTGTCGCCTGTCACGGCCAGGTTGACCGCGCGGCGCGCTCAGCGGACACAACACAGAGGCGGCGCACGGGGCGCAGAAGGCTCACGAGGGGGTGAATGATTGCGAACCGCAGGCAGCTCAAAGCGGGCGCGTGCGGGGGCAACGAGGGTCAGCCCCTCCAGCGCGGGCGCGTCGATAGCCCAGTCCGCCCACTCCAGCGCGATTCGGCTCGCGGCTGTAGCGGCAGGCGCGGGTTTCGCACGCTCCAGCGAGCAGCCCGAGCAGCCGTTGCATGGCTCCGCCTGCTGTGCGCAGCAGGCGCGTTCTGCAGGCGATGCGCAGCAGGCGCGGCGCGCGTCGTTGCTCAGGGCGCAACACGCAAGCGCAGGCTGACCCGTGCATGCGCACGCATACGCCCACACCACGCCTATCGGCGCGAGCGTTAGCCAGATTGCCCACAGCGCAAGCCAGAAACGGCGCATTATAGGAAATATACCCCATCTGGCGAAAAAAGTTTCCATGCACGCCCCGCCTTCGGAACGGTTCCCCGTCGGGCGCACCATCCTGCTCGGCGCGATGTTCATGGGTATGGGGATGACCCTGCCTATCTTCAACCACTTTGTGCCCATCTTCCTGCGCGAGATGGCGCTCAGCGCGACGCTGATCACCTTCGTGCTGACATGGGACAACTACCTGAATATGTTCATGCAGCCGATTGTGGGGCAGCTTTCGGACCGCACGCGCACGCGCATCGGCAGGCGCAAACCATGGGTGCTTCTGGGCGCGCCGATTGCGCTCACGGCGTTCCTGTTTGTGCCCAGCGCGACCACCGCCTACGGCGTGATGGCAGCCATCTTTTTCACCAACTTCGGGAACGCGCTGTTTCGCTCGCCAGGCGTTGCGCTGATTGGCGATTTGTATCCCTCCCGCCAGCGCAGCCTCGCGAATGGGATTATCAACCTGATGCTGGGGGTGGGCGCGGCGCTGGCGTACTTCGGCGGCGGCTGGCTCTACGGGCAGTACGGGCGGTACGCGCCGTTCCTGTTCGGCAGCGGGGTGATGGCGCTCGCGCTGGTGATTGCGATTCTGTTCGTGCATGAGCCGCGCGCGCAGATTCACGAGGCAGAGGAGAAGGAAGCAGGGCTGCTCGAAAGCGCACGCGCCCTTATCCGCGCGCGCGACCCATCCGTCCTGTGGATGCTGGGCGCAATTCTGAGCTGGTTTATGGGCTTCACCGCGCTGGAGGCGTTGCTCTCGCTGATTGGGCGGGAGGCGCTCGGCGTGCCGCCCGACCAGATGGGGCAGCTGGTCGCGCTGTTGCCTGCGGCGTTCATCCTGTGCGCCCTGCCCAGCGGACTGCTGGCGACGCGATTTGGACGCAAGCCGATTATCCTGCTCGGCGTCGGGGGATTGACTGGCATGCTGCTGTATGGCTACTTCGTGCAGTCTGTGCCCATGTTAGTCGGTTTTCTGGTGCCTGCGGGGATGTTCTGGGCGCTGGTGAATGTGAACTCGCTGCCCGCGCTGTACGACACGGCGCCGCAGCTTCGGGCGGGCATCATTACGGGGCTGTATTATATGGCGTCCAACCTCTCGGCAGTGCTGGGACCGCAGCTGGCGGGCGTGGTGGTGGACCTTACGGGCGACGATTACCGCAATGTGTTCCTCTATGGCGCGGTGTTTATGGCGCTCGCGGGCGTGTGCATGAGTCGGGTCAGGGTGCGGTAGAGGGCGTCGGTCAGCGCGTCGGCGTCCAGCGGCGGGGGCGGGGGATGCGGATGCCCGAACAGCCGCTCGACGGGCACATCAGGCAGGCGCAACGGGATGGACGCCTGCATCAGCACATGCGCGCCGCGCACCAGCAGCGCACAGCCCATCAGTTTGACGCCCGTTTCGGCATGCACAATATCGGCAATCGCGGGCGTGGCGAAGCAGTCGCCGCCGTCGTCCATACCGCGCGGGTCGGGCGCAGGCGCATCTCCCTGTGCGGCAGGCGCGCCCACCATGCGGAACGCCTCCACCAGTGCGGGCGCAAGCCGCTGGTACACCTGGCGCGGGTAGAGACGCGGTATGTTGCCTTCACCCAGAACGCGACCGTTGTGTCCGATTCGCGTGTCCTGTGGGTAGAGGCGTGGTATGTTGCCCTCACCCCCGGCCCCTCTCCCACAGGGTGGGAGAGGGGCGTCGATTCCCCCCTCGCCTGCCGCGCGGGAGAGGGGGGATAGGGGGGTGAGGGCAGACTCGTAGCCAAACACCAGCGCGACGGTCAAATCGTGCCCATGCAGCACCGCCTTGCCTCCCGTCGGGCGACGGAACATGGGGATGCCCAGCGACTGGCATGCGTCTATCAGGCGCGGGGGCAGTTGCTGGTTCACGCCGTAGGTCAGTGCGGGCGACGCCCACTGATAGACGCGCAGCGTGGGGGGGATTTCGCCCCGCTGGAACGCCTCCAGCAGGGCGTAATCGCGCGCCATGTTCACCGCAGGCGGGCAGACGCCCTCGTTCAGCAGGCGCAGGCAGGAACCTCCTGCGGGTAAATCACTGCGCCCTGCCATCGTAGAACCAGATTCTTCGCCGCGCCCGCCTCATCCAGACGGCGCACAGGCGTATTGTGCGGCGCGTTGAGCAACAACTCTGGCTGCTCCATCGCCTCGCGGGCAATCTCCAGCAGCGCGTTCGCGAACATGTCCAGCGTCTGCTTACTCTCCGACTCGGTCGGCTCAATCATCAAACACTCAGGCACAATCAGCGGGAAATACATCGTGGGCGGATGGAAGCCGTAGTCCAGCAGCCGCTTGGCAATGTCGAACGCGCGCACGCCGTAGGTCTGCTTGTAGTGCTTCGCCGTGACGACGCACTCGTGCATGCAGAGGCGCTCCACTGCGGGCGGGAAGGCGTGGCGGATACGCGCCAGCATGTAGTTGGCGTTCAGCACGGCGAACTCGCCAATCGTGCGCAAGTCGCGCCCGCCGTAGGCGCGGATGTAGGCATACGCCCGCACGAGGTTCAGGAAGTTGCCGTAGAACGCATGCACGCGCCCGATGGAGTGCGGGAAGTCATACGAGAGCGCGTAGCGCCCCTCGGCGGTCTGCACAATGCGCGGCGTGGGCAGGAACGGCGCCAGCCGCTCGGAGACCCCGACCGCCCCTGCGCCCGGACCGCCGCCCCCGTGCGGGGTGGAGAAGGTCTTGTGCAGGTTCAGGTGCATGCAGTCGAACCCGATATCGGCGGGGCGCGCGACCCCGACCAGCGCGTTCATATTCGCCCCATCGCAGAACACCAGCGCGCCCGCTTCATGCAGCAGCTCGCACGCCCGACGCGCGTTTCGGTCGAACAGTCCCAGCGTGCTGGGGTTGGTGAGCATCATCGCCGCCACTTCGTCGCTCAGCGCGGCGTGCAGCGCGTCCAGGTCGGTGTCGCCCTCGGCGTTGGTGGGGATGGACTTGACGGTGAAGCCGCACAGCGCGGCGGAGGCGGGATTCGTGCCGTGCGCCGAGTCGGGCACCAGCACGATTTTGCGCTTGTCGCCCTCCCCGCGCGACTCGTGGTACGCTTTGATGAGCATCAGGCTCAGCAGCTCGCCGTGCGCGCCCGCGACATTCTGCAGCGTGACCTCCGAGAAGCCCGTGATGGCTTTCAGGTCCTGCTGCAGTTCATACATCAGTTGCAGCGCGCCCTGCGAAAGCGATTCGGGCTGGAGCGGGTGCGCGTGCGTGAAGCCCGATAGGGCGGCGACCTTCTCGTTAATGCGTGGGTTATACTTCATCGTGCAGGAGCCAAGCGGATAGAAGCCGACATCGATGCCGTAGTTGCGTTGCGACAGGCGGGTGTAGTGGCGCACAGTGTCCAGCTCGCTCACTTCGGGCAGGGCGGGCGGCGCCGTGCGCAGATTCTGCTCACCGAGCAGCTCCGCAAGCGGCTGGGTGGGCACATCGCACACGGGGGGACGCACGCCGCGCCGACCAGGTACACTGCGCTCAAAAATCAGCGGAAAATCCACGGTGCGACCCATAATGCCAGTAGTGTACCCAATCCTGCCGAGCAGCCTCAGTTAGCTGCGCAAGCGCCATTTGCTCGAACGATTCGAAAGTCATAAATCGCGGGGGGTATTCCGGGCCCAGCCGGTTGCCTTCCGTAATCACCTTCTGCGCATACTCGAAGTAGGCAGGCTCTTTTTCCGTCAGGGAGTAGTGGCGCTCGTTGAGCAGCGCAGCGCGTCCCAGCGTTCCCCGCCCGGCGAAGGGGTCAAACACAAGGTCGCCCACATAGGAATAGAGGCGTACAATCTGCGACGCCAGCGCCAGCGGCAACACGGCGGGAGGTACAAGGTCCGACGCAGGCGCAATCTGCCAGAGGTTGATCGGCTTGTACTCGCCCAGCACACAGCTCGCCTCCACCGTGGATTCGGCGCATTGACGCTTGTTCCAGTGTGCGCCCCATAATGAAGCAAGTGTACCGAATTACTCCATCGAGGCGTTCCTACTCTATCTCGAACACCTTCTGGCGATGGGTCGCTCCTGAAATCAATCGCACGCGCGATGGGGCGACTTTGAAATGCTCCGCCAGCAGGCGGATGACGGCGCGGTTCGCTTCGCCGTCGGCAGGGGGCGCAACGACCCGCGCACAGTAGCTGCCGTCGGGCAACGCCTGCAGTTCGTTGCGTGCGGCGCGTGGGACGACTTTGACGCTAATCCGTCGCGGCATGCACGCTCTCCTGCACGGGTTCGGCGGACGCCGCGCCGTCAGACGCCGATCCAGCGGGCTGTTGGGGCAGCGCCAGAAAGTCCGCCTCGCCGTAGAAAAAGTGCAGCAGCCGCTCAATGACAATCTTGAGCGTCGTGGCAACAGGCACGGCGAGCAACATCCCCCAGATGCCCCAGTTCGCGCCGACCACAATCGCAATCAGCGCGCCCAGCGGACGCAAACCGACCGCCCCGCCCAGCAAGCGCGGCGTCACCAGCAGGTCAAACACATTGTTAATCACCAGCGCGCCCGCGACGACCAGCGCCGCATGCCAGAAGTTGGTGAGCGTGAACAGGTAGAACGCGGGGTGCGAGGGACCAAACAGGAGCGTTACGCCGAACGCGCTCAGCGCAATCAGAAACGATCCCAGATACGGAATCGGATAGAGAATCGCCGCCAGCACGCCCAGCAGCACGGGGTTCGGCGCGCCCGCCAGCCAGTAGTACGCCATGCAAATCGCGCCGTAGGAGAGCGACGCTACTGCCATCCCACGAATGTAGCGGAAAAAGAGCGCGCCAATCTCGCTCAGGAGCTGGCGCACCGCCGCGCGGTGTTCGGGCGGAATCATGAACAGGAACCCACGCTGGAGAGCAGGCATGTCCATCAGGAAGAAGTACGCGCTCATCGGGATCAGGATAATCCAGATGGCTTTGGAGAGCAGCTCCAGCAGCGTGTTCAGGAACGAGTTGATATACCGGGCGGCGTTGTCCAGCAGGAAGCTGTTCGCGCGTTGCTGCAGGCGGGTGGTCAACGCCGCCGCCAGCTCGTTCGGCTCGGTCGGCAAATCGAGGCGCTTCAATAGCTCTTGATTGCGCTCGATCCATTCGCGCCGTTTGGGAATCTCGCGATCGAGGTAGTCCCGCGCCTGCTGCACGAAGCTCTCGATGGTCTTATTGAGGTCGCCGTTGCCCCTGCGGTTGAAGGTCTGGATAATCTCCTGCGACTGGGCGTAGAATGCAGGCGCGAGCATCAGTCCCAGCCCCAGCGTAAACAGCAGGAACGCCAGAAACACATTCACGATGGCGCGCCCGCGCGAGTAGCCCTTGCGGCAGAGGGCGTCTACAAACGGGTTCAGCAGCAGCGCAATCACGCCCCCGATCAGGAACGGGATCAGGGACGCCCGCACGATATACAAGAAGTAGAGGGCAGCGGCGACGACCGCTGCCCAGCCCAGAAACCGCCACACGGCTATCAGGCTTCGTCCGGCGTTATCTCTTCGGCGACCTCGTGCGCTTTGCGCCCGACCTTCTCGCGCAGGTTGCGCACGGTTTCGCCGCCGCGCTCGTAGACCTGCTGGCTGAGTTCGCGCACCTTTTCGCTCAGGTCATGCATGCGCTGGCTCAGGTCGCCGCGAATCTCCTCGCCCGATTTGGGCGCGAAGAGCAGCCCAATCACCGCGCCAATCAGCACGCCCAAGCCAATCCCAGCCAGTAGATACAGCACGCCACTGCGTTCGTCATGGTTCTGCATGGTCATCCCTCCTTGTGGTTGGTGTGTGTGGTTGCCTCCCCTGTGGGAGCGCTCTCCGCCGCTGGTAGGGCGGAATCTGGCGTCTCGGCGAGTCGCGCTTCGTGCATCTCGCCGCGCAATTCGTCGGCTCGCGGTGGGGGCGTCATCGGCGCGGGCGTTGCGCCGTCGTAGACGGTCGTTCGCCGCCCCTGCAGCCGCTTCTCCAGCTGCTGGCTGACCAGCCGCCCGCCGAGCTTGAAGCCATGATGCATCAGCCGTCCCAGCATGCGCGCCGTGCGTTCGGGCAGCCGGCGCACCTTTGCGCCCACCGCGTCGGCGACTTCCAGTTTGTGCCGAATGTTGTCGCTCACGATGTGGATGTTTTCGATGGTCTCCGCCGCCTCATGCAGGGCGCGCTCGGCTTCCTTGAGTGTGTGCGTCGCGCCCTGTAGCGTCGGGATGACCTCGTCCAGCACCTGCACCACGCGCCCGTTGATTTCGTTCACCTGACGCTGCAGTTTGGGCAGCTCGCGTCTGGCGACCAGCAGCAGTCCAATCACCGCCCATGCCAGCACGAGCAGCGTCAGGCTCATCAGCCCAATCAGTATCATCAGCAAAGTGTCGTTCATACTTCCGCCCCCTCCAGCAGGAACGGCTGCACAATCTGCAGCGCGCGTTTGACGGCGCGGTCGGTTGTCTCGGCGTCGGGCGTTGCGCTGTGGGGCGCTTCGATCACGCCGCCCCCAACAACCGTCTCCCCACGATAGAACACGCCGAACTGCCCCGGTGTGACGGCGCGCACCGGCTCGTCGAACACCACGCGCACGCGCTCCGGCGACTCCAGCGGGTAGAGCGTCGCGCGCGCCACAGGCGCATTATACCGAATTTTCGCCAGCACGCGCAAAGGTCTCTCCAGATACGGGATACTGCTCCACTCCACCTGCCCGACGGTCATCTCGCGCTCGTAAAGCTGCTCTTCACTGCCGACGATGATGGCGTTCTCGTCGGGCAGGATACGCAGCACGAACATCGGCTTGCCGTCGGTGTTGATGCCCAGCCGTCGGCGCTGCCCGATGGTGTAGAGCGCGATGCCGTTGTGCATGCCCAGCACGCGCCCCTGCGTGTCGCGAATCTCGCCGGGCTGGAAGGCGTCGGGCGTCACCTGGCGCAGGAACTGGTGATAGCCGCCTGCGTGCGCGGTGAAGCAGATTTCCTGGCTGTCGGGCTTATTCGCCGTCCACAGCCCCAGCTCCGCCGCCAGTCGGCGCGTCTCGGTCTTGGTCGGCATGTAGCCCAGCGGAAAAATTGCCCGGCGCAGCTGCTCCTGATTGAGCATATACAGCACATAGGACTGGTCTTTGTCCTTATTCACGGCGCGGAGCAGGTTATAGCGCCCTGTGTGCGGGTTATAGCGCGTACGGGCGTAGTGCCCGGTGGCGATGTAGTCGCAGCCCAGCTCGTCCGCCTTGTGCAGCAGCGCGTCGAACTTGACGAAGCGGTTGCACTGCACGCACGGGTTGGGCGTGCGTCCGCGGCGGTATTCGTGAATAAAGTCGCGAATCACGGTGTCGGCGAATGTGCGGCGGAAGTTCAGCACATAGTGCGGGATGCCGAGCCGTCGCGCCACGCGCCGCGCATCCTCCACTGCGCCCAGCGAGCAGCAGCCCCCGTGCCGCGGGTCGGGATGCGACTCCTGCCAGATTTGCATCGTGACGCCGACGACCTCGAAGCCGCGCTTCTGCAGAATCGCCGCCGCTACCGAACTGTCCACGCCCCCACTCATCGCGAGCAGCACAACCCCTCGCTTGCGTGCCATCACAAAAGAGTATACCTGAAGGGGCTACTTCTCTTGCTCTTCGTGCGCGGCGCGCACCACCCAGCGGATGGGCGCGCCCGTGTATTCGTATCGACGGCGCAGCTGGTTCTCCAGGTAGCGCAGGTACGAGAAATGCACAATCTCCGGGTCGTTCACAAACAGCACAATCGTCGGCGGGCGCACGCTCGCCATCGTCGCGTAGTAAATCTTCAGCGACTTGCCCTTGCGCGTGTAGGGACGCTCGTACAGCCACTCCTGCATCAGGCGGTTCAGCTCGCCCGTGCCGACGCGCATGCAGTGAAAGTCGGCGACCGCCATGCAGGTGTCCAGCAGCGGCTCGATGCCCGCGCCCGCCAGCGCGGAGATAAATACAAACGGCACATAGTCCAGCCACTTGACTTCCTGCTGAATCAGGCGGGCGAAGTCCTTTTTGAGGGGCGTGTTCTGCTGCAGGTTGCCGTCGGGCGGCTCTTTGAGGTCCCATTTGTTGACCGCCCACACGAGCGCGCGCCCGGCGTTCGCCGCCAGCTGCGCAATCCGCCGATCGTTGTGCGTAATGCCCTCCGTCGCGTCGATGACCACCACGGCGACATCGGCGCGTTGCATGGCGCGTTCAGCGCGCATCTGCGCGTAGTATTCCAGCGAGCGCTGCACTTTGCCCGGACGCTTGATGCCCGCCGTGTCGATGAGAATCACGGGCTGCCCTTTCCATGTGAAGGGGGTGTCGAGCGTGTCGCGCGTGGTGCCTGCGATTTCGCTCACAATCGCGCGCGGCTCGCCCAGAATCGCGTTCAGCAGGGACGACTTGCCCACATTCGGGCGTCCTACAATCGCGATTTTGATGGGTTCTTCGGTAGACTCTTCATCCGATGTGGGCGCGGGTTGCGCCTGCAGGTGTTCGAAGGCGCGCTCCAGCGCCTCGGCGATGTTGTGCCCGTGAATGGACGAAATGGGGATGGGCTCGCCCAGTCCCAGCGCGAAAAACTCCGCCCGCTGGCTCTCCCACTGTTGCGGGTTGTCCGCCTTGTTGACCAGCAGGAGCGTGGGCTTGTTGCCTTTGCGCAGCAGGTCGGCGACCTCCTCGTCGGCGGGGGTCAGTCCGTCGCGGGCGTCCACCAGAAACAGGATACAGTCCGCCTCGTGCATCGCGACCTGCGCCTGCACGCGCACCTGCTCTATCAGCGGGTCGTCCTCGCTGAAGAGGATGCCGCCCGTGTCGATGACCACGAACGGCTGCCCCAGCCATTCGCCCTCGCCGTAGAGTCGGTCGCGCGTGACGCCCGGGGTGTCCTCCACAATCGCCACGCGCTGCCCGATCAGGCGGTTGAACAGCGTGGATTTGCCGACATTGGGGCGTCCCACAATCGCCAGCACAGGTTTGCGGTGCATGGCATGATTATACTCGCGGAGCGCGCCCGACCCGCTTATCGCCAGCCGTCGCGTGTGAGGAACAGGTTCTCGGGCGCGTTGGGCTGAAGGCGTCTGCCGCCCAGATCGCGTCCCCCCATGCTGCATGATACCTGCACAAGAAGGCGACTCCTGCCGCTTGTCTGTGTCCCATCCGCGCCTATTCCAGCCGTCGCAGCAACAGCAGTCCGCCGACGCCGAACAGCAGGTTGGGCGACCACGCCGCCAGCAGGGGGGGCAGCACGCCGTGATTGCCCAGAATCTGGAACAGCAGCAGCGTGTTCCAGAACACGAACACCAGCACAATCGCCAGCAGCACGCCCACAAACCCGCCCGCACGCGCGAGCAGGAAGCTCAGCACGGGCGCACACAACGCCAGCACCAGACACGCCACGGGCACCGCCGCCTTGAGATGATAGCTCACCTCCAGCGTGCGCGTGTCCAGCCCCATGGCGCGGTTGCGCTGAATCTGCGCGCCCAGCTGCGCCATCGTCTGCTCTTCGGGCGTCGGCGCGCTGAAGAAGTCCTGCAGGGCGACCTGCAGGTTAATCACCAGACGCGTCGCCTGCTGCACATCGGCGACCGTGCCGTCGGGCTGGTAGTAGTGCGCGGTCGGCTCGTACAGCTCCCACACGCCGTCCTGATACCTGCCGCGCGGGGCTTTGACCACCAGCCAGCCCTCCTGCTCGCGCCGCTCCAGTATCAGCACATCTTCCAGCAGCACCGCGTTGCCCTGCTGCTGCGCGACGCCGACGCCAATCATATAGTTCTGCGCTTTGATGACGGCGTTGCTGGTCAGGTTCGGCACAGGCGCGAGCAGGAACATTCGGTTGCGCAGCTTGTTGAACTGCTGCATGCTGGGGGGCACGAGGTACTCGTTCAGCGCGAAGTTTGCGCCCGACAGCAGCGCGCCAATCAGCAGCATGGGGGCGAAGATTCGGCGCAGGCTCACGCCCGCCATGCGCAGGATAGTGATTTCGCTGTCGCGCGTGAGGCGGTTGACCGTCAGCGCTGTGCCCACCGCCGCGCCCACAGGCAAACTCAGCACCAGCAGGTAGGGCGTGTAATACAGCACCATCTGCAGCACCGCCGTGATGGGCACGCCGTAGTTGAAAAACCACGGCGCATAATTAAAAAGCAGGTTTCCAATCAGCATCAGCAGAATCGCGCAGACGCCGATGCCCAGCGGGGTGAGCATTTCGCGGGCGATGTAGCGGTCCAGCCGCGTCAGGGGCGGCAGCGTGCGCAGGCTCATGCTTTGCGTACCACCCACACAATCAATCCCAGCGCGACGCCGAGAGTCGTCAGTATCGCCATGAGCGCCGCCAGCCCTACCAGCTGCTCGCGCCAGAACAGGCTCAGCGCGCCGCCGCCCGCGGCGATTGCCCACGCCACAACCGCTCGGCGCGCCAGCTGACGCGGCACCCAGCGCCCCTGCACCAGCGCGGGCAGCAGCAGGCGCTGGCAGCGCGTGCATCGAACCGCGCCAACGGCTTCGTGCGCCCCACAATTCATGCACGGCGTGTAGCCCTGCGTGCGGTGATGCTGGAGTTCGTCCTGCCACATGCGCAGGCGTCGCTTCTCGTTCGCCGCCATAATCGGCGCCTGCTGGATGGCGCGCTCCAGATGATACACCGCCTGTTCCAGCAGTCCGCTTTTGTAGCACGCTTCGGCGAGGTTAATCAGCGCGCCGTAGTTTTTCGCATCGAACTCGTAGGCGAGGCAGGCGCGTTCAATCAGCTCGGCGTCCATCTGCGCGTGCGCGGCGCGGTTAAGATAGGCGCGGAGCATCGGCAACGCTATCGCCCCGCCCCCCAGCGTCGCCAGCGAGAAGGGGATGACATACGGGAACGCGCGCTGGGCGCACGCAATCGCCAGCAGCAGCGCGACCGCCGAGCCAATCGCCGCCTCGCCCGCGCTCACATCGCCTGTGACCGCCCAGTTCACCAGCAGGAAAATCCACCCCGCCGCCAGCAGCCACACCAGCATCACGCCCAGCACATATTCCATATCAAACGATTCTACCCATCGGCTGGGGCGAGGTACAATCAGAGCCAAACGCACAGCGCGCGCACGGGAGCAGGGGCGCTGGCGCGACGGACACTGGATGGAGGCGAACCGATGCAGGGCTATGTGATAGGCGTCGATGTGGGCACAGCAAGCGCACGGGCGGGGCTGTTTGACCTGCAGGGCAGGCGATTGGCAATCGCAACCGAGCCGATTCAGATTCACCGCCCCCAGCCCGAATACGCCGAGCAATCGTCGGAGGACATCTGGCGGGCAGTCTGCACGGTGGCGCGCGCGGTCGTCGACGAGGCGCGGGTGCATCCCGATACGGTGCTGGGGATTGGCTACGACGCGACATGCTCGCTGGTCGCGCTGGGCGCGAACGACCAGCCCATCAGCGTCTCGCCCACAGGCGACCCCCAGTGGAACATCGTCATGTGGATGGACCACCGCGCAATCGCCGAGACGGAGCGGGCGAACGCGGGCGGCTACGAGGCGCTGCGCTATTCGGGCGGCGCGCTCTCGCCCGAGATGGAGCCGCCCAAACTCGCATGGCTGCGCACGCACATGCCCGAAACCTTCGAGGGAGCGAGCAAGTTCCTCGACCTCGCCGACTTCCTAGTGTACCGCAGCACGGGCAACAACCTGCGCAGCGAATGCACGATGGGATGCAAATGGACCTACCTGCCCGCCGAGAAGCGCTGGGACATGCGCCTGCTGCAAGACCTTGGGATTGCGAGCATCCTGGAGCGCGGGCGCGCGGGCGACGCTATACTGCCGCTGGGGACTTTGGCGGGCAACCTGACGCCGCAGGCTGCCAGCGAACTGGGGCTTTCCACGCGCACGCAGGTCGCGATTGGCATCGTGGACGCGCACGCGGGCACGATTGGACTGCTGGGCGCGGTCTGGGCGGGCGATTCTGCGCCGAGCCTTGAGAAACTGGAGCGCGCCACCGCGCTGATTGCGGGTACTTCGTCGTGCCTGATGGCGCTCTCGCGTGAGCCGCGCTTCGTGCAGGGCGTGTGGGGTCCCTACTACGGCGCGGTGCTGCCAAATCTATGGATGAACGAGGGCGGGCAGTCGGCGGCGGGCGCGCTGATTGACTACACGCTCGAACACCACCGCCAGTACCCCGCGCTGGAGCTGAAAGCCGAGCGCGAGGGCGTGTCGATCTACGAGGCGGCGAACCGCATTATTGACCAGCTGGCTCAGGGGCTGCCCTATCCCGCGCTGCTGACGCGCACGCTGCATGTGTTGCCCGACCATTACGGCAATCGCGCGCCGTACGCCGACCCGCACGCGCGCGGCGTGGTGGATGGGCTGACGCTGGACGCCAGCCTGAACGCGCTCGCCCTGCTCTATTACGCCACCCTGCAGGCGCTGGCGTACAACATCCGCGATGTGCTGCGCGCGATGGCGGAAGCGGGCTACCAGATTGACGCCATCTATGTAACAGGCGGCAGCGTGAAGAACCGCTACTGGCTGCGCGAGACCGCCGACATCACGGGCTGCCGCGTGGTGGTCAACCGCGAGCCAGAGGCGGTGCTGCTGGGCAGCGCGATTCTGGGCGCGACGGCGGCGGGCGCCTATCCCGACATCCCCACCGCCATGCACGCCATGACCGCCCCTGAGCTGGTCGTCGAGCCGAACCCCGCGACGGCGGAGTATCACGCCGTCAAGTTCGAGCTGTTCCGTGAGCTGTACCAGCAGCATCGCGCCCGCCGCGAGGCGATGCGCCGATTCGAAATTTAGCATGCCCACGCCTCAGCCGCTGGACGAGTCGTTCTACCTGCAGCCGACGGCAGCGGCGGCGCGCGCGCTGCTGGGCTGCTGGCTGGTCGTGCGCCACGACGCGGGCTGGGTCGGCGGGCGAATCGTGGAAGCGGAAGCCTACACGCAGGATGACCCCGCCAGCCACAGCTATCGCGGCAGAACCGAGCGCAACGCGGCGATGTTCGGTCCGCCCGCCACCGCCTATGTCTACCTGATTTACGGCGTCCACGAGTGCTTCAACGCCGTGTGCCAGCCCGAAGGCGTCGGCGAGGCGGTGCTGATCCGTGCGCTGGAGCCAATCCTGGGGCTGGAGACGATGTTCCAGCGGCGCGGCGGCGTTCACTGGACGCAACTGTGTCGCGGACCGGGCAACCTGTGCCGTGCGCTGGGGATTACCCGCGCGCTGAACGGCGAGTCGCTCATCACGGGGCGCGTGCAAATCTGGCGGGGCGAACCCGTGCCCGACGCGCAGGTGGGCGTTTCTCCGCGAATCGGCATCAGTCAGGCGACTGAACGGCTGTGGCGATTCTATGTGCGCGACCATCGCTGCGTGTCGCGGGGCGTCTCTGCTTCAGAGGCGCGTCCTGCCGACGGGCGCGGTGCAGGGCAGTAAAGTGCAGAGCCGATTCCGCGCGAATTGCAAATACCCCCTTGACAACGCATAGCACTATGTGCTATAATATACTCACTACTCTACAGAAGGAGGTGAGCTGGATGTGGGACTGGCATGAGGACCCCCAGGTGGAGCCTGTCGACGACCTCTTCGACCCCCTCGCGGAGTGGCGGGATATCCTCGCCGAGCGGGAGTGGGACTATGTGTACCACGACGGCGAGTGGGAGCACTACGAAGAGGTCGACGCATGGGACGAGATTAACGAGCCGAACTACGACTTTGACTGGTAAGCCTGCAAAGATGGCGGAGTCGCGACGCTCCGCCCCCTTTTTTCATCAGAAACCAGCAGGAGTCGCTGATGGCAACAAGAACATATTCGCAGGGAGGTTGCGATGCGGAAGGTGAATATCCCCGCTCCTGAGTGGCAGGAGCCAGCGAAGGGGGAGACACTCACGCTGGAGCTGCGGCTGATTACGCCGATGTTCGGCGGGGGCTACGCAACAGGTCAGATAGACCCCCTGCTGCCCATCCGATCGGCGGCGATTCGGGGGCATCTGCGCTTCTGGTGGCGGGCGACCGCCGGCGCGCGCTACGCAAGCGTTGACGAACTCTACATGGCTGAGACCGACCTCTGGGGCGGCGCGTCTACCAGCGAGCGCAGCGCCGCGGGGAAGGTAGCGATACGGGTGGAGATTCTCGATTCCGGTCAGCCGGTTCCCTACAGCGACATCGCTCCGAAAGCGAATCCCAAAGTGGGACCTCAGCATGGCTACTTTCTCTTCCCGTTTCAGCCGCAACAGGGGAAACCCGCCGCGACGGGGCGTAAGGATGTCTCCTTCCGCCTGACGCTAACGCTTCACCCTGACCTGAGCGATGCACAGAGATCGGGAGTGCGCACCGCGCTGAAGGCGTGGATAGCGTTTGGAGGCGTCGGCGCGCGAACGCGGCGCGGCTGCGGCGCGCTGACTGTCGTTGGGCAGAACGCCAGCCAGTGGTTGCCGCCGACACAGAACCTCGCCCAGTGGTTGCCTGTTCCAAGAGGCGCGGCAAGCCCGCCCCGGTGGGCGACGCTGGCAGACGCGCGAGGGATGATTGTGATCAAGCGCGATGCAGAACATGCCTGGTGCGAACTGGGACGCTTCTGGGCGCGCTTTCGCAAGGGGCACTTTCCCCAGAACTACAGCCCGATGTCGGGGAGCAAATGGGCAGACTACCGACAGGTGCTGTGTCGTTTAAGCGAGCAACAGGGCAAAGTGCGTCTTGCAAAACCCTTTCTGGGACTGCCCATCATCTATCAGGATATTAAGGGGGCAAGGAATCTCTGCTTCGTGGGCAGCGTGGAGCCTGCGGAGAGTGGGCGCATGGCGTCGCCCGTGATACTGAAGCCCATCGCACTGCAGGACGGTCGATACGGCGCGCTGATTCTGGTGATGAATGCCCCCAAGCCCCGCCAGATACAAATTCAGGGGAGCAGCTACACGCTGGAACCGCCGCAAGCCGACCCCGTGCTGAAAGCATTGCAAACAAACGATGTGCTGGACGCCGTCCTCAAAGGCGCACAGCGACACTTTCAGAATGCGCTGGTGTCGTTTCAACTGGGCTAAGGAGGCGCACGATGCAGAACTACCTCATGACCATCGCTTTGGGACCGGTGCAGGAGTTCATCGCGGCGGCGCGGCGCACGGCAGACCTCTCCGCGGGCTCTAAGCTGCTGGTGAATCTGGCGACGCATCTGGCGAAGTGGTTACAGAATGAGCATCACGCCGAGCTGATTTTCCCGGCGAACACCCAGACAGGCGCGCCCAACAAGTTGCTCTTTACTGTGTCGGGCGAGCCGCACAAAATCGCGCACGCCGCCCGCGAAGAGGCGCATCAATACCTGCGCGAGCAGTGGGACAAGTGCGCAAAGTCGCTGCCCCCAGCCGTGCAATCGCTCCTTGATATCGAGCTGGTGAACTGGCAGCTGAAAAACTTTCTGGAGTTCTACGCGGCGTGGGTTCCGCTGAACGGCGACTATCGGCAGGCGCGCACTCGGCTGGAGCAGCTGCTGGCGGGGCGCAAATCGCTGCGCGATTTCAAGCAGCCGCCTCTGAACCCCAAGCGTCCCAAAAGCCCGCTGGATCCTTCGATGGACAGCGCGTTCAAGACCGAAGCGCACGGCGACGGCTTCCGCGCGCCCGAACAAGCGAAAAGTGCGCCTCTGCGCCTCAAGCCCCGCGAGACGCTGGACGCCATCTCGATTATCAAGCGCGTTTCGGGCGGCAGGGGCGTTCCCTCGACGCGCGAGATGGCGTTCCGCGCTATCGAGCATGTGCTGCCCCAAGAGGCGTGCGATGCGTACCGCGCACTGCAAGACTGGCAGGACAGGCTGGGCGTGGACGACCTGAGCGACCTGGTGTATCAGGCGAACTTCCGCCGCCTGTGCGAGGAGCGCGGGCTGCTTCAGGAAGACGAAATCAACGAACAGCAGATGGGCGAAATCTGCGCGTACGCCAGCAAGATACAGCGCGCCCTGCGCGAGAAGGGGCTTTCGGAAGAGCTGCTTTCCTACTACGCGATACTGGCTGCCGACGGCGATCGGATGGGCGCGACGCTGGACGCACTCGAAAGTGTAGACGAGCATCGACGCTTTTCCCGTCAGGTGGATGAGTTTGCTAAGCTTGTCCCCCCGATTGTGGAAGCGCATAAGGGCTTCCCTGTCTATTGCGGCGGCGACGATGTGCTGGCGCTGCTGCCTGTGAACTACGCGCTGGCGTGTGCCCATAAGTTGCAGGAGACCTTCCGCAGCTGCATGAGGGCAGTTGCGCCGCAGGACACGCCGCCCCCAACGCTCTCAGCGGGGATTGCAATCGTGCATGCCAAAGAGAACCTGCAGGTCGCGCTGGAGTGGGCGCGCGCGGCGGAGAAGCACGCCAAAGAGACTCGCAACGCGCTCGCCGTCGCCCGCTACCCGCGCAGCGGCGCCATGAACCGCGCCCGCACCCCGTGGGAACGCTTCGAGGAGTGGGGCTTCTGGGAGAACGCTTTCCGCAAAGGGCTTGCTGACGCGCTGCCCTACGAGCTGCGCCAGCTTGCGCGCGACTACTGCAAACTCAAACCGCGCGCCGACATCCTGCGCGGCGAGGCGCTGCGCGTGCTGGAGCGCAAAGAGAAGCCCCAATCCGACATCGCCATCCCCGACTGGGTGCAGACGGTGGACGACCTGTGCGCGCTTAGCGAGTTGATGCTGATTGCCCGCTTTCTGGCGGACTACCCGGAGGTAGGAGCATGAAGGAACACATCGTGCGCATTCGCGCGCTGGATAGCCTGCTGTTTCGCGACGGGCGACCGTTCGGCAACGAGCCGGGCGCGCTCACGGCGCGGAGCCTGCCCATCCCGCCGCCCAACACCGTCGCAGGCTTGCTGCGCACGCTGATTGGTAACCTGCAGGGCGTGGACTGGGAGGAGGTCGACCGCAAGCGTATCTTCTCCGAGCCTGATGTGTACGGACCGCTGCCGATGCGCGGCGACGAGTTCGTGTTGCCCGCGCCCGCCGACGCGCTGGTGGTGGGGGAGCCGCCCCGCGTCGTGCGCCTGCTGCCCGAAATGAGCTTGCGCAACGGCGAGGGTTGCGACCTGCCCGATTACTACTACGGCGTCCGCCCGCTGCTTGCCGCCGTCCCCGAAAAAGAGAAGCCCGCGCCCGGCTACGCCTTCTGGCAATGGAAGGAGCTGTGCCCGTGGCTGGAGGGCGAGACGCCCAAACCCCTGACGAAAATAGCGCCCCCGCCCATCGACCGGCGCATTCATGTGGGCATCGAGGATGGGACAGGCGCTGCCAAAGACACGGAATTGTTCACTGTAGAATACCGCGCCTACGAGGAGCGCGACGACAACTCGCTGGTGGAGTGGAGCCTTGTGGCGAAGGTGCGCACGAACTATACGGGCGTCATCAGCGGCGTCGCGCCGTTTGGGGGCGAGCGGCGACTGGCGTATATCGAACCGTACACCCGCTGGCTGGAGTGTCCGCCGAGTTTGCGCGATAGGCTTCGCACGGCGCGCTATGTGCGGATGTACCTGGCGACGCCCGCCTACTTCACGCACGGCTGGCTGCCCGGCTGGCTGCAGAAGCAGAATCAGAACGGCGCGCCGCGGATTGTCGGGACGCCGCCAGAGCTGGAGGGAATAATGCTGCGCCTGATTGCCGCCGCTGTGCCCCGCCGCACTGCCATCAGCGGCTGGAGCCTGCGCCCCAGCTGTTTCGGACCCCGACCCGTGCAGTGGTACGCCCCCGCGGGGTCGGTCTACTTTTTCGAAGTGCTTGAGGGCAACCCCAGCATACTGGCAGACAAAGGCTGGCTTCATTCGGTCAGCGACGGCAAGTATCAAAACGGGCGCGAGGACAACGGCGACCGCCCCCGACAGGCAGGGTTCGGACTCGCGCTCTGGGGCGTCTGGGAACCCCAAGGAGGTGAACGATGATTAAGGACAAGCGCATGGTACTGTTGCACGCGCTCACGCCCCTGCATGTGGGCACGGGGCAGGCGGTGGGGAATGTCGACCTGCCAATCGCTCGCGAGAAGGCGACGGGCTTCCCAATCGTGCCCGCGTCGGCGTTCAAGGGCGTGCTGCGCGACCTGTTTCGCACAGGCGATAACGAAGAGGACTGGGTTATAAGGGCGTTCGGGGACGAGAAAGTCGCAGGCGCATGGGTGTTCACCGATTTGCGCCTGCTGTGCCTGCCCGTGCGCAGCTTCTATGGCGTGTTCGCCTACGCGACCTGCCCGCTCATCCTGCGCCAGCTGCAACAGCGCGCGCATGCGTTCGGCGTCGCGGGGTTCGAAAACCTGACGCTTGAGGTTGCGGGTACAACTGCGCTCGCGCCGAGCGACACAACCCTCGCGCACAACGGCAAACTCTACCTGGAAGACATCGACCTGAACCTGCAAAGTAGTCCAGAGGCGGAGGCTATTACGCAAACCATCGGCAATGCGCTCGGACTGCCCGCGCTCAGCCGCCAGTTCGTGATTCTTTCAGATGAGGTGTTCAACTTCTTCAGCGAGACGGCAACCGAGATTAACGCCCGCGTGCGCCTGGACGACACCAAAACCGTCGCCGACGGCGGGCTGTGGTACGAAGAGGCGGTTCCCGCCGAAGCCATCTTCTACGGGTTCATCGCGACGACCGGGACGGAGCCAGCGCTTGAGGCGCTGGGAGATGAGCGGCTGCTGCAGATTGGCGGCGACGCGAGCATCGGACGCGGCGTATGCAGGGTGGTGATGCGCGCATGAAAACCTATTCCCAACAGGCGATGGAGCAGGCGCTTAAGCTGGTGCAGGAGGTTTCGGACAAGGACGATACTGTGAAGCGCATTTACGGCGGGCTGTGCCACAAATTCCCCGTGCTGGTGCGTACCTGCGGGCTGTGTCAGGCGATTGCCTTCTGCGCCGACAAAGCGCAGAGCGACGAGAAAGCGCGCACACAGGCGTACCAGCACCTGCTCCAGCATGTGGGCAAAATCCTGGGCATCGAGACGGACGGCAGGGGCGGCGCGGACGATCCACTCCTGAAGGCGATTCTGAACGCCGATGCGCTGCCCTATATGCTCTACACGCGCCGCGTGCTGCAGGCGTGGGTCTACTTCAAACGGTTCGCGGTGTCGGTGCTGGGCGTGAAATCAGGAGGCGATGAATAGAATGGAAAGCGGCGTTCCTGCACGCAGAGACGCGCTCAAAAGTTTGAAGCCAGAGTCGCATACGCATGCGGGGCTGCTCCTGCAGCGCTACCTGACGGCGCACAAGCCCAAACAGCGCGACAACAGCGCCCAAACGCCCGAAGAGCAACTGCTGGAGCGCGCGCTGGGGGTGCAGGCGTCCGAGTGCTACCGTGCGGCGTTTACGCGCTGGCAGGGCTTCGCGCAGCAGTCGCCTGCGTGGGGCGTGCGCGTTCATTTCACTGTGAAGGCAGTCGCGCCGATTGCCATCGGCTTGGGCGCTGCCAGCCCGCTGGAGGTGGGGCTACGGCTCCATCACACCTACGGGATGCCGCTGCTGCCCGGCTCCGCGCTGAAGGGTCTCTGTCGGCGCGTTGCGCGGCGTCTGCACAACGATAAAAAACTCTCCGACGCCGCCATCGACGCGCTGTTCGGCTTCAGCCGCGACAGGGACGCGGCGGCGGGCGCGGTGGTGTTCTACGATGCATGGTACGACCCCGCCAGTGTGGAGGGGAAGCCGTTCCATCGGGATGTGATTACCGTGCATCATCCCGCCTACTATGGCGGCGGCACGGCTGCCCCGACCGACTTCGACGACCCGACGCCCGTGCCGTTCATAGTCATCAAGCCCGGCGCGCGGTTCCTGTGCGTGCTGGACGCGCCCGACCATGGCTGGGCGGAATTCGCGCGCAAAACGCTCCTGTGGGGGCTGGGGAATCTGGGCGTCGGCGCGAAGACCAACGCGGGCTACGGCTACCTGACCGTTGTGGAAAACATCTGCTCCGCGCAAACCGCGCTCGAGGCAAACGAGAAAGTTTGGGAGCAGGCGCAGGTCATCTACGAGCCTGGACCGCGCCGAGTCAAAGCCGTCAAATCCCCATCGGAGCAGGCGTTCGTGGAAGGCAATCAGGCGGCAAAGATTCTGGAAGAGATGCCCGACGAACTGCGCGAGCAACTCAAAGTCAAAAAGCGCATCACTGCCGATGTGCTTGTAGAGCAGCTGGGCAACCAGCGCACCCTCAAGCGTATCCTTTAGGTAAGCCCCGATTGCGCGGTTGGTATCACTGCCCCTGCTGCCTGTCCAGCGGGATGGTGTAGGTGTCGGGCGCGCCGGGCGGTTGGATGCCGTACTGCCCCGTCTGCGGGTCGAGCTTCACATCGCCCACCGCGGGCGGCGGCGACTGGGCAGGCATACTGCCGCTCGCGGGCGGGGGCGAATCGTAGCGATTGGGCGGGGGCAGATTCACATCGCCCGTCGGCGCGCCGCCCGCGCGCTGAGGCGCGCCCCCTGCAGTGGGATTCTCCACCTCGATGGGCGGCGCCGCGCGCACGCCCCGATCAATCTCCACCTGTGTTTGTCCCTGACGCTCGGCAATCGCTTCCTGAACATCCGCCTCCGTGTAGGCGCGCCGCTGACAACCGCTCAGCGCCAGCCCCACACACAACCCAATCAGCCAGAAGGTACGCATCGTCTGACCCCAGAGATATTATGGCATATTTTCGGCGTCCCCCCACTCGCCGACGCGCAGCACCTCACGCTCCAGACGTACGCCGTAGATCTCGAACACCACGCGCTCAATATGCAACGCCAGCCGATGGAAGTCGCTCGCACTCGCCCAGCCGCGATTAATCAGGAAGTTCGCGTGCTTGCGCGAGACGCATGCCCCGCCGATGGCGTAGCCCTTCAGCCCGCACGCCTCAATCAGGTAGCCCGCAGGCACAACGCCCGCCTCACGCATCGGCGCGGGCAGGTTCGGCAGCCGCTCCGCCAGCGCACGGTCGTACACATTTTTGAAAAAGCTCCCCGCGGACGATTCGGGCGGCTGCTTGAGGATGCGCTGGCGCTGGAACTCGCGGGCGCGTTGCAGGATCGCGCGGCGACAGTCGCGGCGCAGACGCAGGCGCACCGCAAGCAGGCTCGTCGGGGGCGCGTCGGGCTGGCGCAGACGGCTATCGCGATAGGAGAACCCCATCCAGTCGGGCGGCACGCGCTGGCGCACCCCATCCGACACGAGGTCAATCTCCAGCAATAAATCGGCGATGTTGTTCCGATACGCGCCCGCGTTGGACACCAGCGCGCCGCCCAGCGTGCCCGGAATGCCCACCGCGAACTCCAGCCCGCTCAGTCCCGCCTGCGCCGTCTTCAGGAACAGCTCCTGAAAGGCGACCCCCGTCTCGGCGTAGGTCTCCTCGCCAATCTGCACCTGGCGGCAGGCGTTGTAAAGCACCAGCGCAGGGATGCCCTGATCGCTCACCAGCAGGTTGCTGCCGTGCCCCATGATGAACACGGGCACGCGCGCCTGATGCGCCCAGACGCTGATTCGGGCGAACTCGTCGAGGTCGCGGGTTTTGTAAAACAGTGCGGCGGGACCGCCCACGCGCAGGGTCGTATGGCGACGGAGCGGCTCTGCCCGGCGAGGTGTGCCTGAGCAGAGCCGCGCAAGCGGTTCCAGCAGCGCGTCCCAGTTCATCCGACGGCGCGCAGCACCTTGCCCGCCTTCAGGCAGCGCGTGCAGACGCGAATGCGCTGGACGGTCTTCCCACCGTTCACATAGGCGCGCACCGTCTGCAGGTTCGGCGACCACTGGCGCTTCGTCTTCGGCGCGCGGTAGCGCCACTGCCCAGAGTGCTTGTGCTGAATGCTGTTGCCGAACATCGGACCCTTGCCGCACACTTCGCAAACCTGTGCCATAAACGCCTCCTTCGTTATCGGGGGATATTGTACCCGATTGTGCGCTGTTTCCCATCGCGCACCAGAGCCAGCAAGAAATGAATTCGCAAATCCACTTCCCACCACCCCCCTTGACAAAGCCGATCCCCATCAGGTATTATTTAGCCACGCTAAACAAATGAGGAGACGACGCTATGACTGAGAAGACGCCACTGCTGGAAGTACGCAATCTCTGGGTGAAACTGCCCGACGAAGAGGAAGCCATCATTCGCGGACTGAACCTGACGATTAACGCGGGCGAGGTGCATGCGCTGATGGGCCCGAACGGGTCGGGCAAGTCCACTCTCGCGAAGGTGCTGTCGGGGCACCCGGGCTACGAGGTCACCGACGGCGAGGTGCTGTTCCGCGGGGAGGACATTCTGGAGCTGGAGCCGGACGACCGCGCCCGCATGGGGCTGTTCCTGGCGTTCCAGTACCCGATGGAGGTGCCGGGCGTCACCATCGCGAACTTCCTGCGCCTTGCCTACCAGCGACGCTTTGATACCGAAGTCAAATACACGGAGTTCTACAAAATCCTGCTGCAGCACCTCAAAAAGCTGGAGATGGACCCCAGCTTCGCGGGTCGCCCGGTGAACGAGGGCTTCTCGGGCGGCGAGAAGAAGCGCTTCGAAATCGTGCAGCTGTCGCTGCTGGAGCCGCTGCTCGCCGTGCTGGATGAGACCGATTCGGGGCTGGACATCGACGCGCTCAAGATTGTCTCCAACGGCGTGAACGCGATGCGCTCGCCCGAACGCTCGTTCCTGGTGATTACGCACTACCAGCGCATTCTGAACTATATCACACCCGACTATGTGCATGTGATGGTCGAGGGGCGCATCGTGCGCTCTGGCGGACCCGAGTTAGCCCTGCAGCTCGAAGAGAAGGGCTACGACTGGGTGCGCGGCGAACTCGCAGGCGCAACTGCCCCGTAAGGAGGTATCCCAAATGGCGCAGCCCGATATTCTGAATCTCGATCAGGACTATAAGCAGAAGTACGGCTTCTACGATGAAATCAAGCCGGTGTTCCAGACCGAGCGCGGACTAACCCGCCGCGTGGTCGAGGAGATTTCGTACCAGAAGAACGAGCCGAAGTGGATGCGCGACTTCCGGCTGGAAGCCTACGAAATCTTCATGAGCAAGCCGATGCCGAGCTGGGGTCCCGACCTCTCACGGCTCGACTTCGACGAGATTGTCTACTACATCAAGCCGACTGAGCGTCAGGGGCGCAGCTGGGACGAAGTGCCCGAAGACATCAAGCGCACCTTCGATCGACTGGGCATCCCCGAATGGGAGCGTAAGTTCCTCGCGGGGGTTGGCGCGCAGTACGACTCGGAGGTGGTCTATCACAACCTCGCCAAGCAGTGGGAAGAGCAGGGCGTGATTTTCGTCGACACCGACACCGCCGTGCGCGAGTACCCCGACCTTGTGAAGGAATACTTCGGCACGGTCATCCCGCCCAACGACAACAAGTTCGCCGCGCTCAATTCGGCGGTCTGGTCGGGCGGCTCGTTCGTGTATGTGCCCGCAGGCGTGAAGGTGGACATCCCCCTGCAAGCCTACTTCCGCATCAACGCTCGCAACGCGGGTCAGTTCGAGCGCACGCTGATTATCGCGGAGGAAGGCTCCTTCGTGCATTATGTGGAGGGCTGCACCGCGCCTGTCTACGCCGAAGAAGCCCTGCACAGCGCGGTGGTGGAGATTATCGTCAAGCGCGGCGCGCGCGTGCGCTACACAACCATCCAGAACTGGTCCAAGGATGTCTACAACCTTGTGACCAAGCGCGCCGTCGCCTACGGCGACTCGGTGATGGAATGGGTGGACGGCAATATCGGTTCGAGGGTGACTCAGAAGTACCCCTCCGTCTACCTGATGGAGCCGGGCGCGCGTGGCGAGATACTCTCGGTCGCGTTCGCGGGCGACGGACAGCATCAGGACACGGGCGGCAAGCTCATCTTCGCTGCGCCCAACACCACCGGACGCATCACCTCCAAGTCCATCTCCAAGGGCACGGGGCGCGCCAGCTATCGCGGGCTGGTGCAGGTGCTGGAAGGCGCACACCACGCGAAGTGCAATGTCGAATGCGACGCGCTACTGCTCGATGAAGACGCCAAGACCGATACCTACCCCTACATCGAAATCAACGAGAAGGAGGTCACCATCGGGCACGAGGCGCGCGTGAGCAAGGTCAGCGACGAGCAAATCTTCTACCTACAGTCGCGCGGGCTGAAAAAAGACGAGGCGCTCACGCTGATTGTGTCGGGCTTCATCGAGCCGCTTGCCAAGCAGCTCCCGATGGAGTACGCGGTCGAGCTGAACCGCCTGATCGAGCTGGAGATGGAAGGTTCGGTCGGCTGACGACTTTATCACGCCAACCCGCTCCCGAGAACGCCCTCCAGCGCGCGCTGGAGGGCGTTTTTTTCGAGCGTAATCGTGCATAATATATAAGCGGGGCAACGAGTTGAGCGACTGGCTACGGATAGCGGAGCATATCGCGGCGCGCTGGGCGATTTTAGCCATCGACGCGCTGCTGGTGGCGTTTCTCATCTATCGCCTGCTGCTGCTGGCGAAAGGCACACGCGCCTATCAGGTGCTGATTGGGCTGCTGGTATTCGTGCTGGCGCTGTATCTGAGCGACGCGCTGGGGCTGGAGACCATTCACTGGCTGCTGGATCGCATGACGACGCTGGGTCCCGTCGCGCTGGTGATTCTGTTTTTCCCGGAGTTGCGCCGCGTGCTGGAGACCATCGGGCGCGTGGAGTTCTGGCGCAGCAGCCTGGGGGTTGGAGCGGACGCCGCGCCCATCCAGCAGGCGATTAACGAGGTGGTCAGCGCGGTGCAGCAGATGGCGCGCGATCGGATTGGCGCGCTGATTGTGTGGGAGCGCAAAGACCGCGTGGCGCAAGGCAACGGCGTCGAGCTGCAGGCGGAGGCGACCTCGCCCCTGCTGCGCACGATTTTCTATCCCGGCTCGCCCCTGCACGACGGCGCGGTGATTTTGCGCGGCGCGGAGATTGTGGAAGCCGCCGTCTACTTCCCCGAAATCAGCCAGAACCCCGACATCCCCAGCACGATGCACACGCGCCACCGCGCAGGAATCGGCGCGACCGAGAGCTCCGACTGCGTGGCGATTATCGTTTCCGAAGAGAGCGGACAGATTACCGTTGCGGTGGACGGCACATGGACGCAGAATGTGGACGCCGACCATCTGCGCCGCCTGCTGAGCGATTTGTTGATGGGCGAAGCGCGTCCCCGAATTCTGGCGCGGATGGGGGCGACGCTTTCCAGCGTGCGTCGCAACCGCACCGAAACGCGTCCCGACGAACGCACCGAAGGCAAAACCGCCTGAGCAGGTATACTCTCCCGCGAGAGGTGAGGCGATGAGCAAACACGCGATACTTTCCCATGACGCGCCCGCGCCGATAGGACCCTACTCGCAGGCGGTGCGCGTGGGCGACTGGATTTTCCTATCGGGACAAATCCCCGTAGACCCGCGCACGGGCGAGGTCGTGTCTGGCGGCATCGAAGCGCAGACCCGACAGGTGTTGCAAAACCTGCAGGCGGTGCTGACCGCGCTGGGACTGAATCTGGACAGCATCGTGAAGACAACGATTTACCTGACCGACCTCAGCATGTTCGCGGAGATGAATGAGGTCTACGCAACCTACTTTCAGCCGCCGTACCCCGCCCGTGCAACGGTGCAGGTGAGCGCGCTGCCCAAAGGCGTGCAGGTGGAGATTGAAGCCATCGCCTACGCAGGGGGCTAACTATGCAAAAGATGCTGATTGGCGGGCATCTGGTGGGCGCGGACGAGTGGCTGCCTGTGCTGAACCCCTACACGGGCGAGCCTGTGGACCATGTGGCGCGCGGGGGCGCGGTGCAGGTAGACCAGGCGGTCGCGCTTGCCCGACACGGCGCGGAGAAAATGCGCGAGCTGTCGCTGAGCCAGCGCGCCGCCATCCTGCGCCATGTCGCCGAACTGATACGGCAGGAGCGGGGCGCGCTGGCGACGCTGCTCACGCAGGAGACAGGCAAACTGATTGGCGAGTCGCGCATCGAGGTGGAGCGTGCGGCGATGGTGTTCGAGCTGGCGGCGGAGGCGTGCCATCACCCGCGCGCGACGCAGTTCCCCCCCGAATCGTTTTCGGACGGCGCGTCGCGGTTCGGCTTCTGGGCGCGCGAGCCGATGGGCGTCGTGGCGTCGATTCTGGCGTTCAACCTGCCGCTGGCGCACGCGGCGCAGAAGACCGCCCCCGCAATTGCGGCAGGCAACGCGGTGATTCTCAAGCCCTCTACGGAAGCGCCGCTGACCGTGCTGCGGCTGGGGTTGTTGCTGTACCGCGCGGGGATGCCCCCCGAAGCGCTGAGCGTCCTGACCGGCGCGGGCGATGAGGTCGGGCGCGCCCTGGCGGAACACCCGCTGGTGCAGATGCTCACCTTCACGGGCAGCCGCGAGGTCGGGCTGAACCTGCCTCTCCATACAGGCGCAAAACGCATCGAGATGGAGCTGGACGCCGTCGGCGTGCTTGCCGCATGCGCCAGCGCGGACCTCGAACAGGTCGCCGACGAAGCAGTCAGTTGCGGCTTTATGATGGCGGGGCAGTCGGCGACCTCGATTCAGCATGTGTGGGCGCATCGGAGTCTGATGGCGCCGCTTACGGATGCGCTGAACGCGCGTCTGGCGCGCCTGCGCTGGGGCGACCCGATGGACGAGACCGTCTCACTCGCGCCGCTGATTCATCCCCGCGCGCTGGAGCGCGTCGCACGCTGGGTGGACGACGCCCTGCAGCGCGGCGCGCACGCCCTCGCCGGCGCGAAAGCCGAGCCGCCGTTCTATCTGCCCACCCTGCTGACGGAGGCGCCTCCCGAAAGCCCCCTGCAGTCGGAGGCGGTCTTCGGTCCCGTGATTCTCCTGCATACCTTCGAGACGCCCGATGAGTTTCTGAAGCATCTGAGCCGCCTCGCAATCGGCGTTCGGTTGGCGGTCTACACGCGCGATATTGCCGAAGCGTTCGAGATTGCCCGCCACGCCCGCGCCCTGAGCGTGCATATCAACGACACGCCCACCCTGCCGATTGACCCCATCGTGCGCGGCGACATGCAGGAGCATCACATGTGCTTCGAGGACATGCTCCAGCGCATCGAACGCCTGAGCCAGCCGAAATATGTGGGCTTTGGCAGGATGTCGCTCTTCTGATGGACACGCTTATCCAGTACGACCGCGAGTTATTCTACGCGATTAATCACGGGCTGAACCATCCGCTGCTGGACCCCGTGATGTGGGTGATTACGAGTCTGGGGCTGGGCTGGGTACAGCTGCTGCTGTTGCTGGCGGCGTCGGGCTATCTGTGGCGGCGGGGCGTGGGCTATTCAGTGGCGCGAGTGGTGTTGCTGCCGGGCGTGGTCGCGTTTCTTGGGAGCGGCGTGTGTGCGCAGGTGATCAAGCGACTGCTGCCGCGCCTGCGTCCGTCCAACCTGCCCGACGCGCTGGTCGCCCCCGACGAGCGCATCTTTCACAACTCCTTCCCGTCGGGGCACACGACGACGGCGTTCGCGCTCGCGTGCTGGGTGTTCCTGCTGACCTATCGCACGCGCTATCGGGTGTGGGGCTACCTCGCGCTGCTGCTGGCGGGGCTGGTGGGGCTGTCGCGCGTCTATCGCGGCGTGCATTACCCCTCCGATGTGCTGGCGGGCGCGGCGATTGGCATGCTGTGGGGCGCGCTGGTCTACTTCACGCTGAATGCGCGCGCGACTCCACGCGCTGGCGAATCACTTCCGGACAGCGCGTCGGCTTCCCCTCGCGCGTAATCCACACATGGCGCGTCCAGCCCTCCGCCAGCAGGCGGCGGTCGTCGGCGTTCACGATTTCGTACTCAAATCGCATGCTGCTGCCCTTGAGTTCGGTCAGGCGCACGCGCGTGATGATGCGGTCGCCATAGCGGGCAGGGGCACGATAGCGACAGTAGGCTTCCACCACCGCTGCGGGCGTACCGTTCGCCTCCAGCGCCACATAGTCGATGTCGTAGGCGCGGCAGAAAGTGCCCCGCGCCGCCTCGAACCACACCAGATAGTTCGCGTAATACACCACGCCCATCGCGTCGGTCTCAGCATAGCGCACCTCGAAAGGCGCGGTCTCAATCCAGGGGGTCAACGCTTCGCTCGCCATCAGGGAAAACTATACCTGAAGCGAGGCAATACCCTCGCCGATTTGTATTCTGTGCAGGAATGAGGTACACTTATGCCAATTGGCGTGTCAGACCTTTCATATATGTTCAACCGCGCCACTATCGGTATAGCGTGCTTCGCACGCAACGGATTTTGGAGTGCTGAAGCGTCAGCTTCAGCATGCGGAAGCTCCGCTTCCGCACTCCATAAATTGCTGCTTTACGAACTAAGTGTCGTTACGGAAAATTTTCGGCAGCTCCTCTATTTGCGCAAGCGCGTAATTTGGGTGCTGAAACACAGCTTCAGCATGCGCGGAAGCTCCGCTTCCGCACTCCATAAGTCGCCGCGTTGTGAACTATGACCAGCAGATTGGTATAACAGCGTGTACAGAGCGTCAAGTGAGTGGAACCGTCATGGGCAAGATGAGCGTCTCCGACCAGCGACTCTACGGGGCGCATCCGACAAGTCGTTAGGCGTTGTCTACACGCCCCCTGAGCTGGTCGCGTTTATGGTCGGGCTGGCGCGTCCCCCCAGATTGCGCTGTCGCGTGCTGGAGCCTGCCTGCGCCAATGCGCCGTTTCTGCAGGCGTTTACAGAGGCTTACGGCAACCATCACAAACTTGTGGGCGTCGAGATTGACCCCCAGCGGCTGTCGGACGCGCGTAAGTGCCTCCCCCGCGCGACTTTCATAGAGGGGGACTTCCTGCTGTGGCAGCCTGAAACGCGCTTTGACATCATCCTCGGCAACCCGCCTTACGGCATCATCGGCGACGCGAGCCACTACCCCATCCACGCCCTGCGCGCGCGCAAGTCGCTCTACCGCCAGAACAGCCGTACATGGCGCGGCAAGTTCAACATCTACGGCGCGTTCATCGAACACGCTACGCGCCTGCTCGCGCCCGACGGCGTGCTGGTGTTCGTCGTCCCCGCCAGCTGGCTGGCGCTGGACGATTTCAAACTCCTGCGCGCCTACCTCGCCGCGCAGGGACGACTGTCGGTCTACTACCTGGGCAAGGCGTTCCCGAAGCGAAATGTGAGCGTGGTGGTGCTTCGGCTGCAGAAGGGCGCGCAGGGGCTGGCGCTGTACGACGGAACCGACCATCTCGCGTTGGAGCGAGCCGCCTACGCGGGCGAGATGATACGCTTCGAGACGGACGAACTGCTCCAGATGGAACGGCAGGGCGTCCCCCTCGGTGAGCTATTTGATATTCGCTTCGCCGCCCGTAGCCCCGAAGTGCGCCGCCATCCCGCCGTGCGCCGCGAACCCGCAGACGGCTATGTGCCCGTGCTGACGGGCAGAAACCTGCACGCAGGCTGGATCGATTACGATACCTGCTACTCAGGTCTCTGGATGGCGCACGAACGCGCGGCGGAGCTGCGCGCCTTCTACGGGACGCCCCACCTGGTGGTCGCGCACACCAAGGGCGCGCGCGTTGTATGCGCCTATGACGCCCGCTGCTACCCCTGGCGCGAGGAGTTCCACCTTATCCCCAGAGCCGAGGGCGTGAACGCGGAAGCGGTGATGGCGTATCTGAACAGTCCTCTCGTGCAGCGCTATGTGCAGACGCTCTATCGCGACCTCACGCCCCACCTGACGCGGGCGATGCTGGCGCGGGTTCCACTGCCCCTCAGCGGCTGTTCCCCGCGTACTTGATGACCTCCACCTCGCGCATCAGAATCAGCCCCTCCTGAACCATCTCGTCCAGCACGGGCAGAAACGCCTGAATTTTGGCGTCGGCGTCCACAATCTCAATCACTATCGGCAGGTCTTCCGACAGGCGCAGGATGTTGGCGGTATGAATCACGCTGTTCGCGCCGTAGCCGGCAATCCCGCGAAACACTGTGCCGCCCGCCAGCCCCATCTCGCGCGCCTTGAGCAGAATCGCCATATAGAGCGGCTGCCCGTGCCAGCGGTCGGTCTCGCCGATATAGATTCGCAACAGCTTCGCCTGACCCTCGATTTTCATGGCTCTGTGCCTCCAGTCAGCAGGCGTCCGAGCGCGACGCCCGCAATCACCGCTATCAGCCCCAGCACGAGACTGCCGAACAGGTTCAGCCCCGCCTTCAGCCACGCGCCCTCCTGCAACAGGCGCAGGCTCTCGTACTCGTAGGTCGAGTAGGTCGTGAACGAGCCGAGGAACCCGATAGCGATTGCCTGTCGCCATTCGGGCGCCCAGGTGTAGTGCAGCGCGAGCGTCATAAACAGCCCCAGCGCGAACGAGCCGGAGATGTTGATGAGCATCGTCTCCAGCGGGAACAGCACGCCGAACTTCTGCGCCATCCAGCCGCCGAGCCAGTAGCGCAGATTCGCGCCCACAAAGCCGCCCAGACCCACCAGCAACGCCGTCCGCAACATAGGGGTAGGATACCCCGAAAAACTTAACCAACCCCTAACACGACTTAACTTCTCGTTAACTCCCTGCCAACTATACTATAGGCGTCATCATCGGAGGCTTAGAGTCCTCTCCCCTAATGCCTGCGCGAGGGTAAACGATGCGCCGTGCGGTTCTCGCCCCGTACGGCGCGATTTTTTTTCTGCAGGAGTCTACGCCCGCATGCGGTATCTTTAACCCGCTGTTCGAATCGGGGCGATAGCGCGCTGGGTGCGCCGCACGCAGCGCCCTGCCGCCCTGAAACAGGAGGCGCAACGATGAGCTGGGACTGGGAGCTGATTACGCGACACACCTATATCGGCATCACGCCGCTGTGGAAAGCCGTGTTTTATGGGATTATCCTGAGTTCGCTGGGCGTGGGCGTGGTGTGGTACGGGAAGCGGCTGCAACTCTGGCGACAGGGGCAGCCCGACACAGAGCCGTTGCCGGTGCGCGCGCGGCTGCAGAATATGCTCGGCTACGCGCTGGGACAGAAAAAAGTGCCCCGCCACCGCTTCGCGACGCTGTTCCACCTGCCCCTGTACGCGGGCTTCGTGATGCTGCTCATCGGCACGACGCTGCTGGCAATCGCCGAGTGGACGGAAATCGGCTCACATATCTTCATGGAGCAGGGGATATGGTTCCACAAGGGGCTGTATTATATCCTGTACGAGGTCACGCTGGACTTGTTCGGGCTGGGGGTGATTTTCGGATGCATTCTGGCGCTGTGGCGACGCCATGCGCAAAAGCCCGCGTCCGTGAGCCTTGAGCGACTGGACGGTATAGCGGTGTGGCTGCTGCTGCTCATCTGCCTGAACGGCTACGCGCTGGAGAGCGCGCGCATCGCGATTGAGCGCAATCCTGAGTTTATGAATCCCCCGCGCCCGCAGTACGCGCAGGTGTGGTCGTTCGTGGGCTATACCTTCGCGCCGCTGTTCGAGAACATCTCGGTGAGCGGCTATCGGCTGTGGTGGTGGTTCCACTCACTCACCATCGCGAGCTGGTTCGCCGTGTTGCCCTTCACGCGCTTGCGCCACTGGTTCCTTGCGCCCGTTGTGGCGTACTACAAGCCCCATTACTTGCCGAATGTGCCCAGCATCGAGAGTCTGGAGCGCGTGGAGCAGACGGGTCGCATCGGGGTTAATTCGATAGGCGAGTTCTCGCGCTGGCATCTGATGAGTCTGGACGCCTGCATGGGCTGCGGGCGGTGCGAGCGCGTCTGCCCCGCCTATGCGACGGGCAAGCCGCTCAACCCCAAGCTAATTGTGGAGAAGCTGCGCGACGCGATGGCGAACGGCAAGGGCGACGACCTGACGCAGGTGATTAGCGACGAGGAGTTGTTCGCCTGCACGACCTGCGGCGCGTGCAACAACGAGTGCCCCGTGCTGATTGAGCATCCGACGCTGATTATGGAGATGCGTCGCCATCGGGTGGCGGAGGGCAACCTGCGCGGTACGGCGGCGGGCACGCTCCAGCGCACGATGACGCAGTCCAACCCGTGGGGGCTGCCTCTGTCGGAGCGAATGAAGTGGGCGCAGGGGCTGAATGTGCCCACCGTGCGCGAGAATCCCGACTTTGAGGTGCTGTTCTGGGTCGGCTGTGCGGGCGCGTATGACGGGCGCGGGCAGCAGGTCGCGCGCGCGATTGTGAAGCTGCTCCAGCGCGCGGGCGTCAACTTCGCCGTGCTGGGTCCCGACGAGCGCTGCACAGGCGATACCCCACGCCGACTGGGCGAAGACCTGCTGTTCCAGGAGCTGGCGATGCAGAATGTAGAGACGCTCAAGGCGGTCAACCCGCGCCGAATCGTGGCGATGTGTCCGCACTGCCTGCACACGATTAAGAACGAGTACAAAAAGCTCGGCGCGAGCTTCGAGGTGGTGCATCACACACAGCTGCTGGCGGAGCTGATTCAGCAGGGCAGGCTTCCCAAGCTGCCGCCGATGGAGAACGGCGCGATTGCGTTCCATGACCCGTGCTACCTGGCGCGGGTGAACAAAATCCACGACGCGCCGCGCGAGGTGTTGCAGGCTTCGGGCGCGACGCTCGCCGAACCAGAGCGCCATCGCGACCGCACCTTCTGCTGCGGCGCGGGCGGCGGGCGCATGTGGATGGACGAGCTGCCCCACGAGCGTCCGGGCGTCATCCGCGCGGAGGAGCTGCTCAAAACGGGCGCGCGCACGGTCGCTGTCGGCTGCCCCTTCTGTATGATTATGGTCTCCGACAGCATCAAAACGAAAGACGACGCCGTGCCCGTCCGGGACATCGCCGAGATACTGCTGGAGCGGATTGAGGCGAACGCGCCTCAACCGACCGTTGTGAACTGAGGGCAAGACGGCGGCTGCGCCCAGCAACGGCTCAGCCGCCTACCCGCGCAGTATCCCCTGAAGAGGCGGCTATTTCGCACGCTCCGACAGCCCAACATTCACCTCGATGTCCCCCATCTCCGTCTGCAGGGGCACGACCAGCGTCGGGATTTCCAGCGTGCTGATGCGCACATTCGTTCCCCGAATCAGGCTGGGCGGCGACAGATTGCACTGGATGCCCCGTGATGCCAGCTCGGTCAGCGCGGCGCCCGAAATCATATTGCCCAGCTCCGCAATCGCGCTCGCCGCCAGCTCGTCGAAGGTGCGAATCGTCGTGCCCAGCATCTTCGAGGCGATTTTATCGGCGGTGAAGATGGACATGCCGATGATAATCTGCCCCTCCAGCTGCCCCGTGACTCCCAGCACGATATTGCATTGTTGCGAGGTGAACATCCCTTTGCGCGCGCTGAGCTGTCCCTTCTGGGGCGTGACGCCCACCATCATCTGGAACACATTCATCGCGGCGCTGATGAACGGATTGATATATTCTGCCTTCACCGTCTCTCGCCTCCTTATGCGACCTTCTGCACGGCTTCCATAATGCGCTCAGGCTGGAATGGTTTGACGATGAAGTCCTTCGCGCCCGCCTGAATCGCCTCCACGACGATTTGCTTCTGCCCCATCGCGGTACACATCACGACCTTCGCGTTCGGGTCTTTGGCGCGGATGGCTTTGAGCGCCTCCAGCCCGTCCATCTCGGGCATGGTGATGTCCATAAACACAAGGTCGGGTTTGTGCTGTTCGTACAGCTCGACTGCTTCGCGCCCGTTGGAAGCCTCAGCGACCACATCCAGTCCGTTCTGCGTCAGAATGTTTTTGAGCGTCACGCGCATAAAGAGCGCGTCGTCTGTAATCATGATGCGTTTCGCCATCGTTGAACCTCCTGTGCTGGTTTTTTGTAGAAAAACGCGCTGGGGTTCTCGAACCCGATTTGCGCGTAGGTGAAGATGCGCTCCGTGTTGCCCACAAAGAGGTAGCCCCCAGGCGTGAGCGCGCTGTAGAACTCCCGGAAGATGCGTTCCTTCGCCTCGTCCGAGAAGTAGATGACGACATTCCTGCAGGCAATCAGATGGAACCCCTTCGGATAGGGGTCGGAGAGCAGGTTATGTCGCTCAAACTTCAGGTAGCGCTTGAGTACGGGGTCGGCTTCGTAGATCGTGCGTCCGTTCTCCTGAACGGCGCGGAAGTAGCGCTGTTTGTATTCGGCGGGCACATTGCGCATGTCGCTCTCCGAAAAGACGCCCCGTCGCGCCCGCTCCAGAACTTCCTGATCAATGTCTGTGCCCAAAATCTGGTGCGAGCGATTGGGCGACAGCTCATGCAGCAGGATTGCCAGACTGTACGCCTCTGCGCCATACGAACTGCCCGCGCTCCAGAGCTTCAGTTGAGAAGTGCCGCGCAATAGCTCGGGCAAGACCTCTGTTTTGAGAATCTGGAACTGCTCCGGGTTGCGGAACAGCTCGGAGACATTGATGGCTAATCGGTCGATGAAGTTGCGCAGGCGCGATTCGTCCGACGCCAGGTAGATTAGGTAATCGGTGAACTTGCGGTAGCCCGCGCGCTCCATCATCGTGTAGATGCGCCGATAGGTCTGCTCGAACTTATACTGGTCGAGGTCGAGCCCCGCGCGTTTTTTGAGCTGCTGTTTGAACTGTTCGAAGTCGCGCAGCAGCTCTGGCGTCTTGGGTACGGTTATGCCGCCTGGAATTTGTTGCATAGTTCTTTCACCCCCTCGGTGATGGCTTCGGCAATCTGGTGCAGCGGCGCGACGCGCTTGACCGCGCCTGTCTGAATGGCAGCGCGCGGCATGCCGAACACCACGCAGGTGCTTTCGTCTTCGGCGATGGTGTACGCGCCCTTCGCCGCCAGCGCGCGCAGCCCCGCTGCGCCGTCCGAACCCATCCCCGTCAAAATCGCGACGACGACGGGTCCCTGATAGTTCTGTGCGATGGAGAGCAGGGCGACATCGACGGCGGGGCGCACTCCATGCACGGGCGGGTCGTCGGTCAGCGCAATTCTGCCGCCGCGCTCGACTTTGAGATGCCTGCCGCCCTGCGCGAGGTAGGCGACGCCCGTCTGCAGCGTCTCGCCGCCCTGCGCCTCGCGCACGCTGAACGCGCTGTTCCGATCCAGTCGCTCCGCCAGCGAGCGCGTGAAGCCCTCAGGCATATGCTGAATCAGCAGCACTTTGGCATGCAGCCCGATGGGCAGGCTGCTCATCACGGTATTGAGCGCGCGCGGACCGCCCGTTGAGGCGCCGATGACCACCAGCGGTGCGTCTGCTGTCGGGCGTCCCACCAGCGGGCTGGGTCTGGGCGGCGCGGCGACCGCCTGCGCTGGCGGCGCGCCCACAGCCACCCGCGCCCGCGCCACTGCCTTGACCTTCTCGATAATCTGCGACGAAATCCTGTAGATGTCCAGCGAGATGGAGCCTGACGGCTTCGTCACGAAGTCCACCGCGCCCAGCTCCAGGCACTTCAGCGTGACCTCCGCGCCCTCTTTTGTCAGGCTGCTGAGCATCAGCACGGGCGTTGGCTGCTCCTGCATCAATCGCTGGAGCATCGTCACGCCGTCCATCACGGGCATCTCCACATCGAGCGTGATGACATCGGGCTTGAGTTGACGCGCCATCTCCAGCCCCTCCTGCCCGTTTTTCGCCGCGCCCACCACCTCCAGCGCCGCGTCCTGATTCAGCAGGTCGCTGATCATCCGCCGCATGAACATCGAGTCGTCCACGACCAGTACCCGTAGCTTCGTCATACAGTCCCTCCGCTAAGCGGCGCGGCGCAGTATGCCCAGCGCCGCCGATAAATCTTTTTCCGCACTCGTGTTGCCCATCGCGCGCACGCGAATCAGCCCCGACGCCACATCGAATTCAAAAGAGCGTCCGAAGTTGCCCCGCGTATGTTCGAACACGACGCCGATGCGCAACTCCCTCAGCAACCGCTGAATTGTTTCCACATTCCGCTCGCCGATTCGCAAGGTCTGGCTACGATTCTGGAACAGCTCGCCGCCGCCCACCAGAATCGCTTTCAGGCGTGAAGCGAACGCAGGCGGCGTGTCGAGCATCTGCAGCAGGGCGGGCAGCGCGCTCGTCGCGTATTTGCCAGGCAGCTGGCGTACATCGGATTCGTGCGCTTCGGGCAACATCACATGCGCCAGCGCCGCGCTCTGGGTGCGCGGGTCAAACAGCAGCGCGCCCACACACGATCCCAGCCCGATACAGCCCAGCACCCCAGCGCCTCTGGCAAAGACGATCTCGCCCATGCCCGCCAGCTTCACTTCCGCTTTGCCCATCTATCCCGCTCCTAAATGCCAAGAATTGCAAACAGCTTTTCCAGATTGCCCGTCTCAGGCAAGTACAGAAAGTAGCCTTTGAACTCGTGTGCGGGGGTCTTGAAAGCCGTTTCGATCGCCAGCAGCTCGCGCTGCCCGTACAGCGCTTCTACCAGAATCGAACTCAGCACAGCCATCGCCATGTCCGCCGCAAATGCGGGCGGCTCCATGTGTAGGGTGAAGCCCGTCATCTGGCTGATCGCCTGCAGATAGTTGCCCAGCATGATGTTGCTCACCTCGTTGATGACCGACTGGTAGAGTTCGTTGAGGTCGTCCAGCCCGCTGGGTTGCATCTGCACGAGGATGTGCCACAACACCTGTGCGCTCTCCCACGGGAACAGGAACGCGCCTTCGCCGGGCCAATCGCCGTTCACACGCGAGACCGTGCCTACCACAAGTGTTTCCGGCATGGCGCAACACAACTCAGGTAGCGCTTGGGCGTTCATCGGGTGGATTCGTGGCGTATCGAGGGTGAACAGCACGCCTGTCAGGTCTGAAAGGGCGGTCACCGCGCCTCCCAGCCCGATGTTGCCTATCTCGCGCAGTGCGTCCGTGCGCAGTTCGTTCAGAGTCGTTGTCATGGCTCGCCCCCGCCAGAAGATTTTTGCCACATTGCAGGGGGTAGGATTATTGTAAGGATACGGGGTTCAGGTACACTTTCGGCTTGATGGAATGGTTCAACGACCAGCCGTTGCGTGCGCGTCCGCATATCGCGGTGCTGTTCTACGACGCGCTGGGCGACTTCGTGATTATCACGCCGCTGCTGCGCGGGCTGAAGGAGAAGTATCCTGACTGCACGCTCGACTACTTCAGCGGGGAGCGCACGCGCGAACTGGAAGAGGCGCTGCCCTACATCGACGCCCGTTTCTCGGTGTTCGGCAATCCGAACGCGCTGGCGCAGTTGCCCGCATTCCTTGCCGAGCGGCGCGCCGTCGCGGGCGAATACGATCTGGTCATCAATTGCGATTTTCACCCGACGATGGCGTTCGTGGCGCACATGCTGCAGCCGCGCTATGTGGTGGGCAAATGCTACGCCGCCGACCTGCGCGAGGAGGTACCCCGCGCGCCGGGCAAGTTGCACCAGCTGCACGACGAGTACTGGTCTGCGCCCGACCTGCTGCAACGCTATGGCGACATCCTGCGCAGCACCTACATCGGTGAAATCTGGTGTCGGCTGGCGTTCGTGGAGACCGACTTCTACCGCACGGAGGCGCCCACGCACGACCCCGCCTGCGACATCCCCGAAGTGCTGATTTCCACGGGCGGGCGGCGGAGCGCGAAGCTCTGGATTCGAGACTACTGGCGAACGGTCATCGACTGGTGCTTTGAGAACGGCTACCGTGTGGGGCTGATTGGCGACAAGCCCCAGCGGCAGAGCGCGGTCTATCACACGGGCGATACCGAGTCGTGGCTGCTGGAACAGACGCGGTTGATTGACCTGCGCGGGCGGTTCACCCTGCCGCAGGTGGCGGGCGCGCTGGCGCGGGCGAAGGCATGCGTGTCGGTGGACAACGGGATTATGCACCTCGCCTACAGCGTACGCACGCCCACCATCGCGCTGTTTGGCGCCAGCCCGTGGATGGTCTGGACGCCGCCCGTGCCCCACCTGCACCTGATCCTGCCCGAAGAGCCGTGCAGCAAGTGCTACGAGAACCGCTTCCGCAACGCCGATTGCCTGCTGCCGCGCCACCAGTGTATGCTGAGCGTGCGCCCGGAACGGGTCATCGAACGGCTGCAAACCGTGCTGCGTGAGGTATAAGCCGCCTCACAGTCCCGCCTGTTGCGGCGACCTGTAGGGAAGGGTACACTTTGCATCGAGAACAGGCGATGCGAGCGGCTCGATGGCTGGCGTGTGGGGGACTGGCGATATTCGGGATTGGCGCGCTGTTCATCGCGCTGGCGTTTTATGCAGGCAGGCTTGAGCGTGCGCTCGACTCGCGGCTATACCCATGGAGCCAGCGTCGCGAGAATGTGCAGCGACCTGCGCTGAGCGACTACCGACGCGCGGCTGTACGGCGGTGTGCGCCGCCGGGGAACCCGCCGCATAGCCCCAGCGTACTGTTTTACTTTCCAGCACCGTACTCCGCCGTGCCCGATCTGGCGACGCCTCCCACTCTGCCGGCACACAATCTCACGCTGCGGCAGTTCGAGCTGGTGTGGCTCCCGCTACAATACCTCGATGTCGGTGAAGAGATGTACCAGATCACTCTTGCCGCGACACATCCTGACCCGCGCCGCCTTCCAGAACGGATTCAGGTTGCGTTTGGCTCGCGCGCGATGCTGAGGGCGGAACTCTCTCCCTTTGAAAAGAGCAACCCCGCCAGTACCCCGCGTTTCTACTCGAGCTGCTGGCAGGGGGACGATTCACGCCGCCGACACGCTGGCAGGGCTATACGCCAGAGGTCGCATGGCAGGCGTTGGACTGGATCGTTATCTACCCCACCGATGCCGCAAAACGACCGTTGCGCTGGCTCTTTCCCAGAAATCCGCGCGTGACTGTCTATTTCAGCCTGCGCTGGGACGAGACGGGCAGCGTTGCGGAGGCAGTGATCGCCCACGCACGCCTGCAGGGAGAAGCGTTCGAGCTGAGGCTTGTGGACGATACAGGCGTGCACACGGTCGCTCTGGAGCCTGCCGCCGTATCGAGGTCGGGTATCACTGTGAAGGGGTATCGATTCTGCCGAGTTCGCGGCGAGCAACTGATGCGCGCACCAACGGCTCGCCAGCAGCCGTGAGGCGTACTCTGCGGCAAAATGAATAAGTTCGGTATAATTTACGCGAGGAGCCATTGCGACGATGCAAATCTACACGAAGCCACTGATGACTGCCTTTATGAGTGGTGTGGCGGCACTGGTGGGTGTGCTTGGGGCGCGCAGCGCGTGGTCGGCGTCGGACGCCCTGCACTGGCAGGATGTGCTGTGGTGGTGCAGCTTCGCCGCGCTCTTCTGGACGGGACAGGCAATCACGCGCGTCCCAGAGGCGCGCGACGACGAGAACGACTCTCAGGGCAAAACTATCGTGATTATCCGCCTGCCTGCCAGCGTGTTCAGCGTGTTGCTTATCGTTGCGCCGCTGGGCATCACGCAGCTAACGATGTCTCTACTGGGGACGCCGCTGGACTTGCTGGCGTTGCTGCGTCTCATTATGGCGGGTATTGCGATAGGGCTGGCGGGGCTGGTGTGGGGCGCGCCAGAACGCCGCCCGCTCGCCTCTCTGGCGCGCTACCTGCGCGAATCGGTTGCAAAAGCGCGCCTGGCGATTATGATACAGGAAATCTCGTGAACACAGCAGGGGACTCTTGCGGCGTTCAGGGCGCGCCTGCTCCAGTCGCAATCGGCTGATTGTTTGCGCGCCACTCCACCCACGAGCCGTCGTACACCTGCGCGTCGATGCCCAGCAACACCTGCAGGGTAAACCACAGCTGGCTCGCCTCGCGCCCGGAGTTGCAATAGACCACCAGCGGACGCCCCGAATCGATCCCCAGTTGTTTCACCTTCTCGCGTATCTCGTCGGGCGTGCGCCAGACGCTGTAGTTGCCCTCGCTGCGCAACATCTCGCGCAGGAACAGGTTCTGCGCCGTCGGAATGTGCCCCGCCTGATACTGCTGGGGCGCGCGGGCGTCCAGCAGTTGCACTGGCTCAGGCGAGTCGAGATGCTTCTGCAGCCACTCCAGCGTGCGGAACAGTTCGGGCTTCGGCTGCGCCGTGTAGCTCTGCGGCGCCACGCGCGGGATTGCCTGCGTGAGCGGGCGGTTCTCCGCTTTCCATTTTTCGATACCGCCGTCCAGCACCGCTACACGCGTGTGTCCAATCGCCGCCAGCGCAAGCGCAGTGTAAGTCGCCGCCGAGAAGGCGTCCTCCGCGCTGGAGTAGACGACCACCTCGTTGTTCGCGCCGATTCCCATCGCGCCGAAAATCTCCGCAAGGCGTTCGGGGGGCAGCATCTGTCCGGGCACGCCGCCGCGACTGACGCGCAGCGTCTCGGTGCTGAGGAAAATCGCGTTCGGCAGGTGCTCCTGCAGGTAGGCGGGCAGCGCGCCGCGCGCGTCGATCAGGCGCAGGTTCGGGTCGTTCAATCGCGCCGCCAGCTGCGCCGTCGTAATCAGTTGCACCTGAGCCACTCGCGACTGCGCATCTCCCAGCGCGAGAATCAGCCCCAGCGCCATTAGCAGACCAGCAAAGCGTCTCATACCTGAAAGATACCTTATCCGTGCGTCTCAGTCGATGGGGGCGTCGTCGGTATGCAGGGCGCGCAGGAGTTCGATGTCTTCCTGAGTCAGAGGCGCCTTCGCGAATAAGTCGGGGCGCAGGGCGCGGGTCAGGCGCAGCTGCTGTAGCCGCCGCCAGCGGGCTATCGCGCCGTGATTGCCCGACAGCAGCACCTCTGGCACGCGCATCCCCCGAAACACCTCCGGACGCGTATACTGCGGGTAGCCCAGCAGTCCATCGGCATACGAGTCCTGCCCCAGCGATTCGGGCGAGTGTATCGCGCCAGGCAACAGGCGCACGACCGAGTCGATGACAATCAGCGCGGGCAGCTCGCCGCCTGTCAGCACATAGTCGCCGATGCTGATTACATCCGTCGCCAGATGCTCGCGCACACGCGCGTCCACCCCCTCGTAGTGCCCGCAAATCAGAATCAGATGCTCTTGTTCCGCCAGCTCCTGTGCAAGCGACTGGGTGTAGAGCGCGCCCTGCGGCTCCAGCAAGAGAATGCGCGTTTCAGGCGAGGGCTGGCACGCCTCCACCGCGCGGAAGATGGGCTCGGGCTTCATCACCAGCCCTGCGCCGCCGCCGTAGGGTTCGTCGTCGGTCTTTTTGTGCTTGCCCTCGGCGAAGTCGCGCAGCTGCAGGGCGCGAATCTGCGTCAGTCCCCACTCCCGCGCGCGCCCGACGATACTGTAGCTTACGCCCGCCTCAATCACCTCGGGAAACAGCGTAATCACATCAATCCGCAACACGCGGGGGATTATACCAAACGGGTGAGGCTATCACCTGACCGACCGAATTGCATACGCCAGCGCTTGTTCAATATATTCAGGCTCCAGTTGAGGATATGCCTGCAGAATTTCCTTTTTCGAGGCGCCGGACGCGAACAGCTCCAGCAGGAACTCCACGCTGATGCGCGTCCCTCGGATACACGGCTTGCCCGACAGGATGTTCGGATAACAACAATCCGATCCAACGACTCACGCACGGCGATATCTTACCTGAAGACGCCATGCTACAATTAACGCGGGGCGACCTGTATGAACCAACGCACAGCACTGGTCCAGCCACACAGCACCGAAGCCGAGATGAGCGTGCTTGGGTCGATGATGCTCGACCCGAACGCGCTGGAACGGGTGGTGGAGATTCTCCAGCCCGAGGATTTCTATCACCCGGCGCATCAGATTCTCTATAACGCGATGCTTTCGCTGCATGAGCGCAACTACGCCGTGGACCTGCTCACGGTTCAGGAAGATTTGCGCCGTCATGGGCAACTGGAGGAGATTGGGGGCTTGCCCGCGCTGGTGAACATCGTGGAGAGCGTGCCGACCGCCGCGAACGCGGAGCATTACGCCCGTATCGTGAAGGAGAAGGCGATTCTCAGACGCCTGCTGCGCGCCGCGCACGAAATCGTCCGCCTCGTCGAAGAGCCCGAGCTGGAGGTACAGCAGATTCTCGATCAGGCGGAGCATGCGGTCTATCAGGTCGCCGAGCAGCGGCTGGGCAGGGAGTTCTCCGAAGTGGGGCGCCTGATCATGGATGTAATCGGGCGCCTCGACGACCGTCAGCAGCACCTGCAGAACCATCCGGGCGATTTCCTGATGGGCGTCTCAACAGGGTTTCGCGAGCTGGACTGGATTCTGTCGGGCTTGCACCCATCGGAGCTGATTATTCTGGCGGCGCGTCCCAGCGTCGGCAAAACCTCGCTGGCGGTCAACATCGCGGAGCATGTGGCCATCCGTGAGCGCAAGGCGGTCGCTATCTTCAGCCTGGAGATGTCCGCCGACCAGCTGGTGCAGCGCATGCTCTGTTCACAGGCAGGGGTCAGCGCGCAGCGACTGCGCCGCCTGCAGCTCACCCTCGATGAGTGGCAACTGATTAATCATGCTGCCGAACGGCTCTTCACCGCCAGTATCTATATCGACGACACGAGTAGCCTCTCGCCGATGGAGATGCGCGCGAAGTGCCGCCGCCTCAAGTCCCGATTGCAGGATCGCGAGCTGGGGCTGATTGTGGTGGACTACCTGCAGCTGATGCGTTCGTCCAGCCGCCGGGTGGAGAACCGCAATCAGGAGATTGGCGAGATTGCCCGCGCGCTCAAACAAATTGCCCGTGAGTTCGAAGTGCCCGTGCTGGTGCTATCCCAGCTGTCGCGCTCGGTGGAACGGCGCGAGAACAAGCGTCCGATGCTCTCCGACCTGCGCGATAGCGGCTCCATCGAGGCGGAGGCGGATGTGGTGCTGTTTATTCATCGCGAGGAATACTACGGCGACCGCGAAGCGCCGCCCGTCGACCCGCCGCCCGGTTATGTGCGTCAGGAGGAGGTCGAACTCATCATCGCCAAGCAGCGCAACGGTCCCACGGGGAAGGTGATTGTGGCGTTCCAGCCCGACTACTCGCGTTTCGTGAGCATCGATCGCGAACACACGCCTGTCTACTGACGCCAGCGCGGCAGGAACCGTCCCGTCATGCGCTGGTAGTCGGCATATTCGGGGTAGCGCCGTTGCAGGCGACGCTCTTCCTCGCGCGCTTTCAGCTGGAAGAATACGGTCAGAGCGACTGCCGCTGCAATACCCAGCGGCTTCTGCTGCACAATCGCCCCGCCGAACGCCAGCAGCAGCACGCCTGTATACATCGGATGGCGGATGAAGGCGTACACGCCCTCCCGCTTCAGCCCCAGCGCGCGATTCGGCTCTGGCAGCGGCGTGAGTAGTCGCCCATGCAGGCGCAGCGCCGCGATTCCGACCCACGCCCCCAGCCCCATAAGCAGCGCGCCCAGCCAGCGCCACAGCCCCCATGCCGACTCCGCGCCATACACCAGCGCCAGCCCATACGCCACGAACAACAACGCCTGCGCGAACACCCAGCTGTAGCCCATGCCCCAATTCTACTTAAATCGAAACCGCCCCGTGGGGGACAAACGGGGCGGTTTCTTCGGGGGACGGGTCGGATGGAAGTCTCAACGGAAAAACTCGAACGCCTCAATCGATTGCTTGATGCGTTGCAAAAAGCGTCCCGCGTACATCCCGTCGATTAATCGATGGTCGTAGCTGAGACAAAGATTCATGACTGGGCGGATGGCAATCATATCGTTGATGACTATAGGCTGTTTGACAATCGCGTAGGTTCCCAGGATTGCCGTTTGCGGGTGGTTGATGATGGGCGTGCCGATGAGCGCGCCGTAGCTGCCGGGGTTAGTCAGCGTGAAGGTTGCGCCCTGCACCTCGGCGACGCCGATGGTCTTGTTGCGCGCGCGTGCAGCGATGTCGTCCAGGTCGCGGGCAATCTCGATGAGCGTCTTCTTGTGCGCGTCGCGTATCACGGGCACAATCAGCCCCTCCTCGCCCTTCGCGCCCAGCGCGACCGCCACCCCCAGATGCACATAGTGGCGCACGATAATCTGGTCGTCCTGCAGGGTGGCGTTCATCATCGGGAACTCCAGCAGGGCGTCGGTACACGCCTTCACGAAGAACGGCGTGTAGGTCAGCCGCACGCCGTACTGCTGCTGGAACGAGTCTTTGTTGCGCTCGCGGAACTCCACCAGCTTGGACACATCCACCTGAATCACGGTGGTGACATGCACGGCGGTCTGGTAGCTTCTGGTGAGGTGTTCGGCGATGACCTTGCGCATGCCGACCAGCGGAATGACTTCCTCGCCCTCGCGCGGCGCGACCGGCTGCGGTTTCGGGGCGGGCGCAGGGGGCGCGGTGGGTGCGGGCGCAGGCGCGGCGACGGGCTGCGACGCAGGCGCAGACTTGCGCTGGGCGATGTACGCCTCGATATCCTTGCGCGTGACGCGCCCACCCGTGCCCGTGCCGGGTATGGTCAGCAACTCCTCATGGCTGATGCCGTGTTCGCGGGCGATTTTGCTCACGACGGGCGAGATGAAGGGCTGTCCCGACGCGCTGCGCGATTGTCCGTCGCTGCGTGCGGGCGCAGGAGCAGGCGCAGGCGCGGCGGACGCAACAGGCGCAGGCTCCTCGCTCCCGCCATAGAAGCCGACCGACTCCACAGGCGGCGGCGCAGACGCTTTCTCAGGCGCAGGCGCAGCGGGCGCTTCGGCGGCTGCCGTCGCCGCTTCAATCAGCGCGAGTTCTTGACCGACCTGTACCGTTGCACCCGCCGACGCCAGAATCTGCTTCAGCACGCCGCTCGCTGGCGCAGGCAGCTCGGTGTTCACCTTGTCGGTCATAATCTCGACAAGCGGTTCATCCTCTTTGACCAGCTCGCCTTCCTGCTTCAGCCAGCGCACAATTGTGCCTTCCACGATACTCTCGCCCAGTTCGGGCATAATCACCGCCACAGCCATCGTCTATTCTCCTCAGTACGCTGCCAGTTCCCGCGCGGCGAACACAATGTCGTCCACGCTGGGCAACACGAACTTCTCCAGCGGCTCCGCGAAGGGCACGAAAGCGTCCCTCGCCGCCACGCGCATAATCGGCGCATCGAGCCACTCATACGCCTGCTCGGTAATCCGCGCGGAGATTTCCGCGCCCACGCCGCCCGTCTTCGGCGCTTCGTACACAATTAATACCTTGCTCGTCTTGCGCACCGACTCCAGAATCGTCTCCATATCGAGCGGTTTAATCGTGCGCAGGTCGATGACCTCCAGCGAGATGCCCTCTTTTTCGAGGCGTTGCGCGGCGTCGAGCGCGAAATGCACCATCGCGCCGTAGGTAATCACGCTGATGTCGTCGCCGTAGCGGCGCACGCGCGCCTCGCCCAGCCGCACGATGTAGTCCTCGCTCGCGTCGGGGATGGGTCCCTTGATACGGCGGTAGAGGTACTTATGCTCGTAGAACACGACGGGGTTATTGTCGCGGATGGAGGCTTTCATCAGCCCGTAGGCGTCGTCGGGGAAGGCGGGCTGCACCACCTTCACGCCCGGCGTATGGAAAAACCACGCCTCGAACTGCTGGCTGTGGTACAGGCTGCCGCCGACATAGCCGCCCGACGGACCGCGCACCACGATGGGGATGGGCGTCTTACCGCCCGAACGGTACAGCCATGTGCCCGCGACATTGACCACCTGGTCGAAGCCGTAGGAGATGAAGTCGATGAACTGCATCTCGGCGACGCCGCGTTTGCCTGCCGCCGCCGCGCCGACCGCCGTCGCGATAATCGCCGTCTCGGAGATGGGCGCGTCAATCACCCGATCCGCGCCGAAGTGTTCGAAGAACCCGCTCGTGACGCCGAACGCGCCGCCCATGCGCCCGATGTCCTCGCCAATCAAAAACACATTCGGGTCGCGCTCCATCTCTTCCCAGAGCGCGAGCCGAATCGCCTCCAGAAAGGTCACCTCCCTCATCGCGACACCCCCGCGCGCTCGTCGTAGATGTCTTCCATCGCCGTGTGCGGTTCAGGGTCCGGGCTGCTGATGGCGTATTCGATGGCTTTCTGGATTTGCTCCACGATGTCGGTCGGTGGTTCGGGCAGCTCGGCTTCGGTGAACAGCCCCGTCTGCAGCAGGTACTGGCGGTAGCGGGGCAGTGGGTCGCGCTTTTCCCACATTTCGATTTCATCCACAGGTCGGTACTGGCGGGCGCGCGTCTCGTCGTGGTCGGCGTGCCCCTGCAGGCGGTAGGTCACGCACTCAATCAGCACGGGACCGTTGCCCGCGCGCGCGTGTTCCAGCGCGGCGCAGGTGGTGTTGTAGACCTCCAGCAAATCGTTGCCGTCGATGCTGTAGCCCGGGATGCCGTAGCCCTTCGCGCGGTCGGCGACGGTCGCTGTCGGCACCTCCAGCTCCACCGGCGTCGAGTAGGCGTACTGGTTGTTTTCCACCACCACAATCAGCGGCAGCTTATGCACGGCGGCGAAGTTCAGCCCCTCGTGAAACGGTCCCGTGGCGGTTGCGCCCTCACCCGTGTAGGCGACCAGCACGCGGTCGCGATGCCCGTCCATCCGCTGCGCCCATAGCACCCCGCACGCCACCGCAATCGTGGAGCCCAGCATGCTGGTGGAATGCACGATGCCCAGACTCATGTCGCCCATGTGACTCCAGGAATCCTTGCCACGCGTCGGGGCGTTCGCCTTGCCCCAGACCTGGCACATTACCTGTTCGGGGGTCATGCCGCGAAACACGAACACGGGCATATCGCGGTGAATCGGCGAAACGAAATCGTCGGAGCGCAGGGGATAGGTCGTGCCCACCTGAATCGCCTCCTGCCCGCGCGAGCCGTACACATTCCCGCGCCGCAGCCGACCCTTCTTCTTCGCGTCGTACAGGGCGTCGTCAAACACACGCGCAAACCATAGCCTGCGATAAATCTCCAGTAAATCGCTCTTCTCTAACCGCTCGTGGTAGGCGGCAGTTCGCTGCTGTCCGTTCTTGCGTCGTCCACGCGCTGCGCTCAAGGTTGTCCTCCTTGCAACGGCTCGATTATACCCGAATCACGGCGTCAAGCGTCATAATATAGCGCGGAGGTGCATGATGCGATTCAAAAGGCTCTGGATTGGGCTGATGGGGTTTGCCCTGTGCGGCGCGCAGGCGCAGGAGTTGCTGCCTGTAACGCGCGTGGTGCTGTATCGGAGCGGCGTGGGCTATATTGAACGGTTCGGGCGCATCAGCGGCGACGCGACGCTGACGATGGCGATGCGCGAGAGCCAGATGAACGACCTGCTCAAGTCGCTGATTCTGGTCGATCTGGACGGCGGGCAAGTGTTGCCCGCGCAATACACGCCGCGCGACCCGTTGGAGCGCACCCTCAGCGCGTTCGCCATTCAGCTGTCGGACAACCCCTCGATGGCGACCCTGCTGAACCGCTTGCGCGGCGTGCCCGTGGAGATTCAGACCGAAAAAGAGACTCTGCAGGGCACGGTGCTGAGCATCGAAGTGCGCGAGGAGGCTGCCAGCGAGGTGGTGGTCAAACGCGCCTATGTGAACTTGATGACCAACCCCGCGATGCGCTCCGTGCCGTTGGACGGGATTACCAGCCTGCGCGTGCGCGACGAGCGGCTCCAGGGAGAGCTTCAGAACGCGCTCGCCACAATTGCGACGGGGCTGGACAACACGCGCAAGACGATCCAGCTGCGTTTCACGGGGCAGGGCGCGCGGCGCGTGCTGGTCGGCTATCTGACCGAGATGCCCCTGTGGAAGATGACCTACCGCCTCGCGCTCAGCCCGAACGAGCCGCCCCTACTGCAGGGCTGGGCAATCGTCGAAAACACCACCGACGAGGACTGGCGCAATGTACGGCTGGAGCTGGTGTCGGGGCGTCCCGTGAGCTTCATCCAGAACCTGTACGAGCCGATTTATCCCAAGCGTCCCACCGTGCAGACGCAGACCGACGCCGCGCTGATGCCCGATGTGCCCGAAGCGGCGATGGAACTCAAAGCGGATGAGATGGCGGGGCGCGCCGCAGCGCCCTCCAGTGCGCCCAGACGCATGGGCGCGCCCGGCGAACCGGGCGGCTTCGGCGGTTTCGGCGGCGCGCCCCGCGCCATGCGCGAGAGCATCGTCGAGATGGCGCAGGGACAGGAACGCGGCGCGCTGTTCGATTACCGCATCCAGCAGCCCGTCACCATCCTGCGCCAGCAGTCGGCGCTCGTGCCCGTGATTAACCGCGCCATCGAAGCGGAAACCGTGTCGCTGTATAACCCCGCCAATCACCCGCGCCATCCCTTCTTCGGCGTCAAACTCACCAACACCACCGACCTGACGCTGATGGAGGGACCCGTCACAGTCTATCTGGACGGGGCGTATGGCGGCGACGCGCAGCTGGAGACGCTGGAACCCAAAGGCGAGCGCATCCTGACTTACGCGCTAGATCTGGGGATTGAGGTTGTGCAGGATCGCGCCAACTTCACCACCCAGATGCTTTCGGTGAAGATTGTCGATGGCGTGCTGCAGCAACGATTCGAACAGCGCATGGAGAACCTCTACCGCCTCACCAGCCGCGACGACAAGCCGCGCACGGTGCTGATTGAGCAGCCTTATCAGGACGAGTGGGAGCTGGTGCAACCCGCGAAGTTCGAGCGCACGGCGACCTTCTATCGCTTCCCTGTGGAAGTGCAGCCGCGCCAGACGGCGACCCTGCGCGTGGTTCAGAAGCGCACCACTCAGGAGAGCTTCGCGTTGCTGGACAGCGACGAAGACTTAATCCGCGTGCTGGCGCAGAACCAGCAGCTCAGCGAACCGGTTCGGCAGGCGTTGAACAGCATCCTGAACCGCCGTCGCGCGATACGCAACTTCGAAGCGCAGATTCGCCAGCAGGAGTCGCGCATCAAAGCCATCACCGACGATCAGGCGCGCATCCGCGAGAACATGCGCCAGTTAGACCGCAACTCTGCGCTCTATCGCGAATATGTGCAGAAGCTGACCGAGCAGGAGCGCGAGATTGAGGCGGCGCGCCGCGAAATCGAGCGACTGCAGGAACAGCGCGCCCGCGCCCAGCGCGAACTGAGCGAGTATATCGCGGGATTGAATCTGTGAACTGCGCCTGCGGCGGGTGTTCGAGAAATCGCCGCGATGCAGGGCGGCAGGATCTCTCGAACACCCTCCCACCCCCTTGACAATCGCGTACGGAATGTGGTATAATGCACTCGGTTAACCAATCTGGTCTAATGAGTTTACAAGGAGGCTTGCTATGCAAGTACGATGGATTGCGCTAAGCGCACTAACGATAGCTTCTGTCGCGTTGTTAGCGGCGTGTGGCAATCAGGGCGCGCCTGCCGCCAGCGGTACAGGCGAGAACGCCGCCCAGACAAAGCCCGCCGATTCGAAAGCTGACGCCGCCACAGACCCCGAAGCGGCGAAGGGCAAACTGGTCTTTATTCAGACAGGCTGCAACGCCTGCCATATGAGTCCTGCCGTTGGGAAAGATTATCCTGACCTGCGCGGGCTATATGGTTCGGAAGTCAAACTTGCTGACGGCTCAACAGTAACTGTCGACGAAGCGTATCTGCGCGAATCGATTATCAACCCTAACAAGCAAGTGGTGGCAGGTTACCAGCCCTCGATGCCGCCCTACGGCTACCTTAAGGAGGAGCAGGTCAACCAGCTGATTGCCTATATCAAATCGCTCAAGGACGAAAAACCGGAGTTTGTGAAGCACTGAAGCGAGTTTGTCGGGCGCGGCGAAGCTCCCCGCCGCGCCCCGTGGTTTACTTACCCCACTGCTTCTGTGCCTCCTCGAAGGTCAGCACCTTGCCCCCGCCGTGTTGTTTGAGCAGTTCTTCCGCGCGTTCGCGCGTGGGCACGGTTGCCGCACGGCTGCCCATCGGCGTTTGCAACTCCTCCGTAAGCGCGTAAAACGCCTGCGCGCCGTCGAGCCACTGCTCGGGCTGATCGTAGTTAGGCGCCAGGTAGCGTTTGGGCTTAATCCGCCCCGACTTCGCATGGATGAACATACAGTTGAAGTCGTCGTACTTATAGTAGTCGCCCTGCTCATCCTGAATGACGCAGGCGAAGCGAGCGTCGCTGATGAGCATCCCGCAGTTGGCGCATGGGTCTTCGCCCAGACGCACTCTGGGCGTTTGTTCCTGTTGCTGACAACCTGCCAGCGTGATGAGCATTCCCAGTAGCAGAATTGTGCGTTTCATTCTATCGCCCCCTTGCGTGTGAAGTAGCCCAGCGCAACCAGGAACGGCGCTGCGAGCCAGCTCAGCAGCGCGCCTGCGCACACATAAAGCACCTTTTCCTCAAACAGGTCGCGGGCGTATAGCCCCGCCGCGCCGAGCGCTTCCAGATTGCCTTCCATTACCTGAACAACGGCGATTTTGAATGACTGTAGTGGGTTCGCCAGCGTGAGCCACAGCAGGGTCTGGGCGCGCAGGCGCATCGCAATCGCGGTACCGATAATCCCCAGATCGCTCACGAACGCCAGGGTAAGCCATAGCAGGAGCGCCAGCCCGATGGCGGTTGCCGTGCGGCGTGTGAGCGTGGAGACCAGCATGCCCAACGCCATGCACGCCCAGCCCAGCAGCATCGTCAGCCCCGTCTGCAAAAGGAACGACCGCAGGGGAATATCCGCGCCGTAGGCGTAGATAATCAGTCCACTGCTGCCAAAGCCAATCAGCACCGCCGCCGCCAGCACCAGCACCGCGCCAAGGAACTTGCCCCAGATAATCACGGCGGGCGTTATCGGTTGCGCCAGCAGTGTGTGGAGCGTCTGCTGATCGCGTTCGGAAGCGATGCTCATCGCGCCGACCAGCAGCCCCATCAACGGGACAATCAGCAGCGACAGGTTCAGCAGGCTGGCGAAAGTGCGTCCGTAGCCGACCATGCTACCCGTCTCGCCGACGCCGCCCAACCCGAACGCGGTCAACAGCACCGATAGCCCTGTGAATATCCCTGTGAGCAGCAGCACCCACCGATTGCGGCGCAGGTCGCGGATCTCCTTACGCGCCAGATGCCCCACCAGCGCCCAGAAACGGCTGCCCTCTCCTTTATGAGGCGTGTTCGGTTCTGTCGTTGCTGGGGAGAAATCCTCCAGAGTCGCGGCGCCGCTCATACGCTCATAGTCGGGCACAGCGTTCCAATCGGGCGATTCTATCGGCGCGCGCCACTCGTAGTCCAGAATCTCGATGCCCGCATCCAGCAGCAGGCGGATAGGCTCTACACGCTGGGTGTCTACCTGTCGCACCTGTAGCAACCCGTCTATGGCTTCGACTTCGTAGCGCGCGTCGCGGAGTGTTTGCAGGGCGCGCGGCGCGTCGTCGGGATTCAGGGTCAGGCGCAGGCTCCCACGCCGTAGCCACAGGCGGGTGAACTGCTCACCAGTGAGTTCGGCGGCTTTCTCACCGTTTTCCAGCACAATCACGCGGTCAGCAAGGGCGCGCACTTCAGGGAACTGGTGCGTGCAGAAAATGAGCGTTTTACCCTCGGCTTTGAGTCGTCGCAGCAGTTCGAGCCACTCGGCGCGGGCAGCGGCGTCCAGATGAGCGGTTGGCTCGTCCAGCAGCAAAATCGGCGGGTCCGACAACAGCGCTATCACCAGCGCCAGTTTCTGCTTCAAGCCGCCCGAAAGCGCGTGCACAGGCTTCTCCACATGCGTGTGTAGCCCCCACTCCTGCAGCAGGCACTCAGCGCGTTCCAGTCCGACGCCGCGAATCTGCGCATAGAACGCGACTGTCTCCCGCACGCTCAAGTCGGGATGGAGATGAATCAGTTGCGGCACATAGCCCACGAACTGGCGCGTGCGTACGCCCTCGCGACGCACATCGACGCCCAGCACACGGATAACGCCCTCGAAACGGATTAGCCCCAGTATGCAGCGTAAGATGGTCGTCTTACCCGCGCCGTTGGCGCCCCAGAGCGCAATCGTCTCGCCTTCACGCACCACGAACGAAACCCCTTTCACCGCCCGATTCTTGCCGAACTTGCGGGTCAGGTTCTGTATGCGGATAATCGGAGAGCCTGTCTGTTTCATCGTCCATTTCCTGCGTATGTGGGCGCGCACACGGCGCGCAGGCGGCGCCGCGCACATGGCGCCGACAGCGAGCGCGCCCAGCGACGCCCACAGGATACCCCCAGCGCCTTCTGCAGTGGGAGTATCCATCGGCAAGCGCCCATGCTGGGTCAGTGGCTTGGGATCTAACACCAGCGCACGCGGCGCAAAGAGCGGGAACAAGCGCGCGCCGAAATCAATCGCCTGCGCGGAAAGACTGTAGTTGAAGATCTGGAGCGCACTGTTATGCGCCGTGAGCAAATCGAACACCCGTACCGCGCGATAGGGAATATCGCCGTACCCGTCGCCGTCCGCGTCGTACCCGCTGTAGTCGCTCCAGTAGTTGCCTTCCCACGAGACGCCTGCCACCGAGTCGGGGCGTTCCAGCCGCACAGCTTCGAAGTTCTCGATGAACCGATTGCCTACGAAGCGATTCGTTTTTACCGCCAGTACCAGATTTGCTCCCACATCGTTGCGCACGAACCAGTTTTCGCGGTACTCACCTTCGCCGCTGTCCACGAACAATCCCGTGCGGTTGTTGGCGATCAGGTTGCGCTCGATACGTATGCCGTCCATGTCTTTGATGCCCAGCCCCATTCCAGAGACGCCACGGTTATTCAGAATACGGTTATTGCGCACCGTGACCCGCTTGCTATACATCAGGTAGACGCCCACCGAGTTTTCGTGGAGCAGGTTGTCTTCCACAAAGCTGTCGCTGCAATACATGAAATGGATGCCGTAGCGCGAGCGGCGCACATGATTGCCGCGCACGGTAATCCCCTGCGAGTACCAGAACACCAGGTCGCGCCCCCCCACAACGGTATTTTGCTCGATACGAGCGTGATGGCTGTACCAGATACGAATCTGGTCGCCGCGCCGCGCTACGGGCAGGTCATGCGAGCGGATAAAGTTGCAGCGCACAATCGTGCGATGCGCATTGTCCAGATGCACCCCAAACAGCGCGTCCTCGATTCGGTTGTCCTCCACGATGCAATCAGGCGCCGCTACGCGCACGGCGCTATCCTGATCGTTGAGAATGACTCCGCTGTTCCGTACCACGAACCCACGCAGAACGCAGCGCGGCGCGTTGAGGGTGATGACGCTCTTCTGGCGCATGCCGTCCAGGATCGGGTTTCCTTCGCCCAAAAGCGTGAGCGGTTTGGAGACCACAAAGTTGCCCCGGTAAACGCCGCCCATCACCCGTACCGTGTCGCCAGGCGCTGCGCGTTCGAGAACAGTTCTCAAATCACGGGCGTCTCCATGAACCGTCCACTCTTTTGCACAGACGGCTGTCGGAAGCAGCGCCAGCGCGCTCATGCAGAGAAGTCGCCTGCCATACGAATATCCCATCCTGCCCTCCGTCGGGTTAGCGAATTACCGTCAAGATCGGGGCGGCAGTCGGGCTTTCTGGATGTGGGCGCGCTTGCCTCTGCAACTGGCGCTCGCACTGCACACGCCGATGCTGCGCAACGACTGCCAGTATGCTCGCCACAAGGCATGCCCAGTAGCCCCATGTCGGCCACGACTCCACGCCGAACTGGGCGATTTTGCCTGGACCGAAGATGGGCGGTACAAAGGGCTTCACCATCGCGCTTAGAGGCGCCTTCGGATCGAGATTCAATCCAAACTCACGCAGCCAGTAATAGAGGTCTGCTGGGAACACAAACAGCACCGCAACTACGGGCGCGATTAGCAACCATGAGAACCAGCGTGGACGCGACACAAACGCCGCCAGAGACAGCGCGATCGCAACAAGGCTCAACCCGGGCACAGCGATTTTGCGCTCAAACGGCGCGGCTTCACCCAGAGGGCGCATGCCGATATAGTGATTCAAGCCGTCCACCTCCTGGACATCGCCGCGTGCGCCCGTGACATGCACATAGACATCCAACCCCTTCGGATACTGCGGCGCGATAATATGAATCTTCCAGTATGGTAGGAAGATAGAACCGAACACAAGCGCTGCCGCCAGCAGCAGCATCACTTTAGCGTAAATCTCTCCTACACACCGAGTCGTCTGTTTCATCGTGGTTCACCTCGCTTCAAAAAATGGGGCGGCGCAGGCGCATCCGACCTGCGCCCGCCCCTGAGCGTAATTACGGCTCGACCTGAAGATAGCCCATCATCTCCAGATGCAGCGCCGAGCAGAACTCCGTGCAATAGAAGGGGAAGGAGCCTTCCTTATCTGCCGTGAACCGCACGGTCACGGTCTCGCCGGGCTCGAGGCTCGCACCGATGCCATACGCGGGAATTGCGAAGCCGTGGGTGGCGTCACGTGTGCGCTCGGTATTGGTCAAGTGCCAGACCACCTTCTGCCCTTTTTTCACCTTCACATGCTCTGGGTTGAAGTGGCTGCGCACCACAGTAGTGTAGATATGAACCGTGTCGCCCTTAACCTCGATGCGCCCTTTATCGGTGGCGTGTGCCGATTTCGCCTGCGCATGAGCGTCCCAACCGACCTCCGGGTAGACCTCCCACGATTTAAGTCGGTCGGCGCGAATAATCTGGGCGTAGTGTGGCTCGCCGACACCCAGCGGCATATCTGCCAACAAGCGCATCGTCTCGCCTGTATTGCCAATGTCCACCAGCTGCAGGTTCTGCGGCAGCAACGGTCCCGTGCTCAGGAAACGGTCCACCGACCATTTGTTCAGAGCGACTAGGTATTTGCCTACTGGCTTGGTCGTATCGCCCTCCACAACGGCAAGGTGTCCGATATTGTAATGGGTCTGCACCTTACCGACCACCTTCCACGGTTCTTCGGGCGCTTTGTACTTGTCATTTGGTCCCAGCGTCCAGCGAACCACAGCAGTGTCGAGGAACAGGCTTGTGTAGGCATAGCCCTTGTCGTCGAACTGGGTGTGCAACGGACCCAGCCCCAGCTCGACCTGCGCCTCTTTGACGGCGTCAAATCGCAGTACAGGAATCCCATACTCGTCAGTCTTCTCGTAGTCTTTTTTCTCGATCGCTTGTTTGATGCGGTCGATGCTGTAGACGGTCACATGGGGATCGAGCTTGCCGCCGACGACGATATATTGCCCACCAGGGCTCACATCCACGCCGTGCGGGCTTTTCGGTTCAGGGGTCAGGAACAACGCGCCGCCCGCGACCGCCTCCTTGATAGGAATGACACGGAAGTCGTTGATGCGCACGAACTTACCCGCCTTCACCAGTTGCTCGGCGTTCTTCCAGTTGACGATGTGTAGATAGTCCATGTCGTTCTGGGAGACGCCCGCCTCGAACGGCGGTTTGCCCTTCTCCACGCCGCCGGTCGCCAGCTCCGTGTTGAACGAGTTCACGAAGACCCAGCCGTCGCTGGCGGCTTTGCCGCAGTCGGCAAGGTCCTGCCAGTAGGGAGGCAGCTCGATCGCAAAGGACTCCTCTACAAGGATACGCCCCTTTTTGCGATCGAACTTCCAGAAGGTCAGCAAGCCGCGATACTCGTCCTTGTAGCGTTCGAGGGGCGCGTACTTGTGACCCAGAGGCGCGCCGTACTGGGAAACCTCAACCACATACTCGGTGTTGGGAGTCACAAACGCCGCGCCATGGTTATTGTTAATCACTGGATTGCGCACAATCTGCTTGGTCTCCCAGTCCTTCAGATCCACCACAGCCACGCGCCCGTTCAACTTGTCGCCGATAAATAGGAACTCGCCGTCGTACTCTCCGTTGGTCTCGCTAATTGCGGGATGGTGCGTGTCAGCCGGGGGATACGGTCCACGCCCATAGACTTCATGCAACGCGGTGTTTTCCACGCCAAACCCGTAGCCACTCCACGAATCGGGCACAAACACAGGGATAACTTTCAAAATGCGCATCGAGGGAATGCCAATCGCAATTACCTGTCCACTATGCCCGCCTGAGGCGAACATGACATATTCGTCGTGCTTACCGCCCGGCACATAGGTCGCAAGGGCTGCATAGACATCCTCTGGGGAAAGTCCGCGTTCGTTCGCCACCGCCAGCGCGTCGCTGGGTAGTCCAGCGGGCAGTCCTGGCGTACGAGCACTGCGCAACACAAACACCAAGCCAACAACCAGCAGGATTACCGCTCCCGCAATGAGGTACCGTGTAGATACCGCGCCTCTCATGGTTTTGCTCCTCCTATCTCTCGCCTCATTAGATTATTTAGGTCTAATGGGTAGTATATATATACCCGATTGACGACGGATTTGTCAAGGGGGTGAAGGTGTTCGGAAAATCCTGCGCGACAGTTCCGCTTCAGCAAAGATTTTCGAACGCCCCTATGCCCCCCTTGACACGGCGCGGGGAGGTGTGGTATAATACACTCTGCCTGAGACATCGGGCGAATAGCTCAGCTGGGAGAGCGCTTCCCTTACAAGGAAGAGGTCGCAGGTTCGAGCCCTGCTTCGCCCACCAGCGAGCGATAGACTTGCGGGGCTGTAGCTCAGCCAGGTCAGAGCGCTAGCCTGTCACGCTAGAGGTCGCGGGTTCAAGTCCCGTCAGCCCCGCCATGCGCCGAGGTAGCTCAGTGGTAGAGCACTGGACTGAAAATCCGGGTGTCGGCGGTTCGAATCCGCCCCTCGGCACCACCACCGGGCGAGTGGTGGAATCGGTAGACACGCCAGACTTAGGATCTGGTGGGCTTTGCCCGTGGGAGTTCGAGTCTCCCCTCGCCCACCAAATCGGGTATAATCAATACGATGTGCGGGAGTAGCTCAGTGGTAGAGCATCTCGTTGCCAACGAGAGGGTCGCGGGTTCGAGTCCCGTCTCCCGCTCCATCCTAATTTAGAGGCGTCATCATGCAAACGCAATCCACGCAATCTTTTCAAATCCTGAACCGTGAGCAACCGTCGCCTGTCACGATTCTGCTGACTGTGGAGGTGGACGCGCCGACAACGCAACGCATGTTCGATCGGGCGGTGCGCTATCTGGGCAAACACATTCGCGTGCCGGGCTTCCGTCCGGGGCAGGCGCCCGCCGCGATGATTCGACGCGCCATCCCCGAAGAGAACCTGCGCCGCGCGGCAGGCGAACTGATGATGGACGAATTCATCCCCAAAGTGCTGGCGCACGAGCAGGTTGAACCCTACCGCCCCCCGAAGGTGGACATAGAGCGTTTACAGGAAGGCGAGCCGTTTCGATTCCAACTCACCATCCCGCTGCGCCCCGTGGTGGAGAAGCTGGGCGAGTACCGCGACCTGCGATTCCCCATCCCACCCCAGGAGACCAGCGACGAGGAAATCGACCAGGCGATTGACGCGCTCCGCAAGCAGCAGATGAAGCTTGAAGCGAGTCCGGAGCGTCCCGCGCAGCCTGACGACCGCCTGATTGTCGGGATTCAATCGCTGGAGCAGGAGGACGCGCCGCGCAATCGCTACATGCTGACGCTGGGCGAGACCTTCGGCGCACTGGACAACCTGCTGTCGGGCATGCGCGAGGGCGAGACCAGAGAGGCGACGCTCACCTTCCCCGAAAGCTTCGACGACCCCGAACTGGCAGGCAAAACGCTCACCGTCGCCGTCACCCTCGACCGGGTCTATGCGCCTGTCTATCCCGAAATCAACGACGCATTTGCCCAGCAGCATGGCTATACCGACCTGTCCTCGATGCGTGAAGCGATAGGTCAGCGGATTATCCAGAGCAAAACCGAGTACCTGCAGGATCAGGCGCGCAATCAGGCGTTAGCGGCGCTGCGCGAACGGAGCATCGTCCACCTGCCCGACGCGCTTATCGAGGAGCAACTGCGCGAGGAAGCCGAGGACTTCGCCCGCGAACTGGCGCAGAATGGGCTTTCGTTCGAAATGTTTGCGCAGCAATCGGGGCTGACCCGCGACCAGGTGATCGAGCAGCTGCGTCAGCGTGGCGTCACGCGCCTGCAGAACACCTTCCTGCTGATGGCAATCGCCGACCAGGAGGGCATCACGGTCACCGATGAGGAGCTGGACTCGATTACCGAGATTGCCATCACCAACACGGGACCGCAGACGCGCGCGCGCCTGAAGGAAGACCCCGAACTGCGCGAGCGAATCGCTCAGGAGCTTCGACTCGATCGCGCTCTGCAAAAACTGCTCGATATCGTCCAAAATAGAGAGCAAGGAGACTGAGACGATGATGGATCCGAAAAACCAGCTGATACCGATGGTGGTGGAGCAGACCGCGCGCGGCGAACGCGCCTACGACATCTACTCGCGCCTGCTCAAAGATCGGATTGTTTTCGTGGGCACGCCCATCAACGACGACATCGCCAATCTCGTGGTGGCGTCGCTGCTGTTCCTTGAGAAAGAGGACCCCGACAAGGACATCGATATGTATATCAACTCGCCGGGCGGCGTGGTGAGCGCAGGGCTGGCGATTTACGACACGATGCAAATGATTCGCCCCGATGTCGCCACGATTTGCATTGGGCAGGCGGCGAGCATGGGCGCGGTATTGCTGGCGGGCGGCGCGCCGGGCAAACGCTACGCGCTCCCGCACGCGCGCATCATGATTCACCAGGTGCATGCGGGCTTTCAGGGAACCGCGCTCGATATCGAAATTCAGGCGCGCGAGGTGCTGCGCTACAAAGACATCCTGAACAATATTCTGCATAAGCACACAGGGCAACCGATTGAGCGCGTGGAACAGGATACCGCGCGCGACTACTTCATGTCCGCGCAGGAAGCCCGCGAGTATGGAATAATCGACCATGTATTAGACCGTAGCGGTCGCTAACAGGAGGCATTTGTGGCACGAACGAATGATACACGCATGACCGATCGGTGTGTGCTGTGCGGCAAGTCGCGCGAGCAGGTGCGCAAGCTGATTCTGGGGATGTACGGCGGCGTCTGCTCCGACTGCGTGAAGTTAGCCAGCGATATTCTGCGCAGCGAAGCGGGCGCAACCCCCTCCGCGCAGCCCATCGGCTCCGTGGACACCATCCCGAAACCGAAGGACATCTATCGCGTGCTGAATCAGTATGTGGTGGGACAGGAGCGCGCCAAGCGGGTGCTGTCGGTCGCCGTCTACAACCACTACAAGCGCGTCAAGGCAGGCGCGGGCAGCGAGGTCGAACTGCAAAAGAGCAATATCCTCCTGATTGGCCCCACCGGCAGCGGCAAAACGCTGCTGGCGCAGACGCTGGCGCGAATTCTGAATGTGCCGTTTGCGATTGCCGACGCCACCGCGCTCACCGAAGCGGGCTATGTCGGCGAAGATGTGGAAAACATCCTGCTGCGCATTATTCAGGCGGCGGATATGGACATCAAGGCTGCCGAGCGCGGCATCATCTACATCGACGAAATCGATAAAATCGCACGCAAGGCGGACAACCCCTCCATCACGCGCGATGTGTCGGGCGAAGGCGTGCAGCAGGCGCTGCTCAAGATTCTGGAAGGCACTGTCGCTAATGTGCCGCCCCAGGGCGGACGCAAGCACCCGCATCAGGAGTTCATCCAGATTGACACCTCCAATATCCTGTTCATCTGCGGCGGCGCGTTCGACGGGCTGGAGAAGATTATCGAGCGACGACTCACCGACCAGTCGATGGGCTTCCGTTCGAACCCCGAAACGCGCCGCAAGCGGAATGTGGGCGATTTGCTCTCCCATGTGATGCCTGAAGATCTGCTCAAATTCGGGCTGATTCCCGAATTCATCGGGCGGCTGCCGGTCGTGGCGACGCTGGACGCGCTGGACGAGGCGACGCTGGCGCGCATTCTGGTGGAGCCCAAAAACGCGCTCGTGCGCCAGTATCAGAAGTTCTTTGAGCTGGACGGCGTCGAGCTGGTCGTGCAGGAGGGCGCGCTGCGCGCGATTGCGCAGGAAGCAATACGGCGCGGCACAGGCGCACGCGCCCTGCGCGCCATCCTCGAAGAGGTCATGCTGAATGTAATGTACGAAGTGCCCTCGAACCCGAACATCAAGCGCGTGGTGATTACGGAAGAGACCGTCGCCCAGCGCAAAGACCCCGAAATCCTCACCGCCGACGATATTCAGCAGGCGTCGTAATCGGCGAATTGGGCGCGGGCGCAACTCCCGCGCCCCTTCAGGGGTACAATTCGCTCGATGGACGCGACTCGACCGCCGATGCCGCCTGCAGAGGCGATTCGCCGCTGGCGCGACGGACTGCGTGAAGTGGAGGCGCTCACCCGCGCCGAGCGTCTCCAGATGACCTACGAAGAGCGACTGCGCGCTATCCAGCAACTCTACAGCTTCTGGAAGTCGCTGGGGCTGCTGCCCGAATCGCGCCCGCTGTGCGAACGCTGGATCGAAGCCAAACGACGATGGCTGGAGAAACACGCGCCCTTGGAGACGACTTTTTAGCCGCGCTACGCGATCTGGTTCAGCTGCTGCAGAGCGCCAACCGTTCGGGCGTGCTGATTGGTGGAATCGCCGTAGGCTTGCACGGGTATCCGCGCGCTACCGCAGATATCGACATGGTTATGTCGGGCGCAGGAATCGATCTGGCGAAATTTTTCGAGCAGGCGCGCCTGGCAGGGTTTGAGCCGCGTGTCGCCGACCCTGCCGACTTCGCACGACGCACCTATGTGCTGCTGCTGAAACATAGCGCCACAGGGATTCCAGTCGATATTTCGCTGGCGTTCACCCCCTTCGAGCTGGAGGTCATCGACAGCGCGGTGTTCGTCATGCTGCCAACTGTGTCGGCGCCTGTCGCGCGCCCCGAAGACCTGATAATTATGAAATGCGTTGCCCAACGCCCCATCGACTGGGCAGACATCCGCGAACTATACCGTTTGCACGCAAACCAGATAGATCTGGCTCGCGTGCGATACTGGGTGGAGCAGTTTGGCGAAGCGCTGGGAGAGCCCGACTTATGGGCGCGTGTCGCCCAGACACTTGTTCCCGACGCGCCGCATGAACACAGTCAATAGCGGCAGGAACTCCTCCCTTTGCCTCGAAACAGGCGCGGGGCGCAACGCCCCCCAACCTACAACGACGGAGGCTACTGAATGAGCAAAGTACGCTTGGGACTGATTGGCAGCGGCGGCATGGCGCGCCATCACATCAACATCCTGCAGGGCATCGGCGACGCGGAGCTGGTCGCCATTACCGAACCCAGCCCCGACCAGCGCAACGCCACCCTCCAGCGCTTTCCCCACCTGCAGGGCGCGCCCTTCTTCGACGACTATCGTGAAATGCTGGACAAAGTCGAGATGGACGGCGTGATGATTGTCTCGCCTCACACGCTTCACTTCCAGCAGGCGATGGACGCGCTGGACAGGGGACTGCATGTGATGATTGAAAAGCCCATGGTCTGCACGGTGGCGCATGCGCAGGCGCTGGTGCGCAAAATCCGCGAGACGGGCAAGGTCGGGCTGATTGCCTACCAGCGGCACTACATCCCCGTGTACCGCTATGTGTACGAAGGCATTCGGCGCGGCGAAATCGGCGAGGTGCATTTCGTGCAAGCCATCAACCTGCAGAACTGGATGCGCGCCACCGCCAACACCTGGCGTCAGGATCCCGAACTGTCGGGCGGCGGGCAGATTAACGACACCGGCTCGCACCTGGTGGACTTCCTGATGTGGATTATCGAGGCGCCCGCGACGAAAGTCAGCGCGTACATGCAATACTTCGACCGCAAGGTGGACATCAACTCCGCGCTGGCGTTCGAGTACGCCAACGGCGCGATTGGCAACCTGTCGATTATCGGCAGCACGACCGTCGGCTGGCACGAGGAGATTACCGTCGTGGGCAGCGAGGGTAGCTACCTGATTCGCCACGACCAGCTCGAAATCTGCGACGCGCACGGCAACCGCTACAAGCAGGAGAACCTGCCGCAGGGGTCGCAGCCGATTATCAACTTTGTGAACGCGATTCTGGGGCGCGAGGAGGTGCAATCGAAGCCCGAAAACGCGCTGCGCATCACGGCGTTCACGGAGGCGGCGTGGCAATCGGCGGCGCAGGGCGGGGTTCCCGTCGCTATCGCGCAACTCGAGGAGTAGCCGTCGGGTATACTAACCAGTACGGTCGCGCTAAGCGGGGAGCTGGCGGTTCCCTGTACCTGCAACCCGCCATAGCAGGGCTGAATTCTGGCTCGAGGCGGGTCGGCTTGCAAGAACCGCCGCGCACGCGCCCGTGAGGATCATCGGGACTTACGCAACGGAGGGACGGTGAACCCCGCCAGGTCCGGAAGGAAGCAACGGTAAGTCGTTTCCCCGTGTGCCGTAAGCCCCCCGGTGGGAGCGGGCGGCGACGCGACGCCTTGTGAAGCGCCGTCGACAGCCAGTGCGCGACCGCTACTTCCCCAGCAGGTCGCGCAGGGCGCCCTCCAGCGTCGGGAAGCGGAACTCGTAGCTCGCTTCCAGCAACCGTCGGGGCAGCACGCGCGAACCCTGCAGTACGAACTCCGCCATCTCGCCCAGTATCAGGCGCACGGCGAACGCAGGCGCGCGGACAATCGCGGGGCGCAGCAGTACGCGCCCCAAGGTGCGGGCGAACTCCTGCATCGTGGCAGGGTTGGGCGCAGTGAAGTTAAACACGCCCGACAGGTCGTCGCGCGAAAGCAAAAACGCCGCCGCCGCCGCCACATCGCGGAGGTGAATCCACGAGAGCCACTGCCTGCCTGACCCAATCGGACCGCCCACGCCGAGCCTAAAGGGGGTGAGCATCTGGGGCAGCGCGCCGCTTTCCAGCCCCAGCACGACGCCGATGCGCATGTAGCACAGGCGCGTTCCCAGCGCGGCGATGGGCTGCGCCGCCGCCTCCCACGCCTTGCCCAAATCCGCCAGAAAGCCGCTCGCAGGCGGGCTGGACTCATCGGCGGTCGTGTCGGGGCTCTGGTCGTAGATGCCAATCGCCGACGCCTGCAGCCAGATGCGCGGGGGCGTTTGCACGCGCGCCGCCGCCTGCGCCAGCAGTTCGGTTGTCTTCACGCGGCTGTCCCACAGGCGTTGTTTGACGGCGGGCGTCCATCGCTGGGCGATGCTCTCGCCCACGAGGTTAATCACGGCGTCCGCGCCGTCCAACCGTTCTACCCAGTCGCCCAGCGTGGCGCCGTCCCAGCCGATGGCGCGCACGCCTTCGGGCAGACGCGCCTGCGCCCGCTCGGGATCGCGCGTCAGCGCCTCCAGCGTGTGCTGCGCGCGATACGACTCCAGCATCGCCTTGCCGATAAACCCCGCGCCGCCAGCAATTACGATTCTCATAGCATTTCACGGTTCATGCGAAACTGTAGAAAGTTGCGCAGGCGTAATACCAATCTGCGGGTCATCGTTCGTAAAGCGGCGGTTTATGGAGCCGCGTCGCTGAAGCTCCCGCTTCAGCACTCCATAGTAGCAGAGTGCGAGCAACAGGCACGCCTCTGCAGGTGTGTTCGAGGCAATCAACAAAACTCTGACTGCACAGTTGGTATAAGCGTTGCATCCTCGCCGAAGTATACCTTGTGCGCGGGTTCAGAGAGGGTATTGTGTCTGTCAAGATAGGCATAAACACGCACAACGCGCAGAGAGCAAGCCCTCTGCGCGTTGTTTTCGAACCGCAGTCGCTGAATAGCCTGCGGCAGAGACTACTCGATGACGCGATTACGCGGTGTGAGCCGTGCGGCGCCGCCGCGCCAGCAGACCCGCCAGACCCGCGCCCAGCGCAACCAGACTGGCTGGCTCAGGCACCACCTCGCCGCGAATCGTGAACGCCACATCATACGCCGCAGTGAATACCGCATTGGGCGTGTTAGTCCAGTCCGCTGGCCATGCTGTATCCACCCCAGATCCTGCCAGGGGACCGCGTCGAATCGCTGCCGAATCGAACTGTACAGACGTCGTAGGCGTCGAGGTGAGCCAGAACCAGTTTTCATCGACAATCGGCTGGAACTGCACGAAATAGTCGCCTGCAGCCAGAGTAATCGGGGAGCTCAGAGTCGCCTTAATCTCGCGCATGTTCCGACTGAAGTACAGCGTACCCGTGCTTGTGACTGTGAGGGTAGCCGACGCCGTGGCGGCGACCGTGCCGGGCACAGTGCCCACCTTGTTCCAGAACACCAGCTCAACGCCGGTAATCGGGATGGTCGTCGTGTTGTTAAACGGCACCCAGTAAGTCACTACCTCCTGGACAATCCATCCGGGACTCGGTACTGAAAAGTCGTCAGCCACTTCGCGGTCGTAAGCGACACCCGACAACACACCCTGAAACCCGCTCAGTCCGTTGCCGCCTGCGGCGCCGGGTGTGTGGGGGAGCTGCTGATACAGATCCGATGTTGCATATGCCTGAAGGGCGACGCCCATCAACACGATAAGCGCAAGAGACGCTCCGTTGATTCGCAATCCCCTTCCTGAAATAACCTCCTGTCGCTTCATCTGCATGAACCTCCTCAGTGTTTTTGTGGAGCTGATTATAAGCTCCCTAAATGTGCTTGACTCAAAGGAAGCAGAAAGCAGGCAACTCAGCGACGAGTCGAATGAAACAGCTCCTTTCGGTCAGGCAATTCTATTATAACTCGAGAGAGGTGGCATGCAAACTGGTAAAAATACCAGTTTTGACCTTAAGAATTACAGGATTCCGCATGGCGAAATCTGAATAGCCTCAACATAGCACTCACGGTTCCCCCGTGAGGCAATCGTGCGAGGGTTTTGGGTATCCTGTATCCTACTACCCTACTCAAGGAGGAGACGATGCGAACAGGATTAATGATTCTGGCATCTGGTCTTTTGGCGCTGAGCGCGTATGCGCAGCTACGCGATGTGCCCCCGAATCACTGGGCGTATCAGGCGATTCGCGAGCTGACGCGCCTGCGCATTCTGGAGGGTTTCCCTGACGGCGCGTTCCAGCCGAACCGACCGGTGACTCGTGCGGAGTTCGCGCAGGCAGTCGCCCGCGCCTATCGTGTGATTGACGAGCGCATCCGCCAGCTGGAGCAGCGCATCAATCAAATTGCGCCCGAATCGCCCGCCGCGCCGCAGCCCTCGCCGCTGGAGGCGCGCGTGCAAGAGCTTCGTCAGGCGGTGCAGGAACTCCAGCAGTTGCGCGGCGCGGTTGAAACCCTGCAGCGGCTGGCGCAGGAGTTCGAGACCGAGCTGAGCAACCTGAATGTGAGCGTGCGCGATTTGCGCCGCGACCTCGATGCCCTCAGCGCGCGCCTGCAAGTCGAAGAGCGACGGCGCAACCGCCTCACGGGCGATGCGCTGCTTGCTGTGTTCGGCACGCACAGCTACGACGGACGGAGCGCGCTCACCTACAACGGCAACGCCATCAACCCGTCGGGCAAGTTCCTGCAGAGCGTCGGCGTGCTGCACGAGCTGGGGCTGCAGGTCGATGTGCCCGTGAATGCGCGCATCGATGCGAAGGCGACCTTCATCATCGGTAACTACCTGCCCTACACGCGCGACGCCGCCCGCGACGCCGATAGCCTGAATGTGAACACAGGCGCGTACACCTTCGGCGCGACTGATGTCGCCATCTGGGAGGCGTATATCACGCTCCCGATGGAGTTGTTCGGCAGGGAGATTCAGGCGCAGGTGGGGCGCATCCCGTTGAAGCTGACCCCCTACACCCTGCAGCGGATTGACCCCGATTACTATATCGACTCCGTGCGCTACGACGACGGCGCGTTCCGTGCGGATGGCGCGCGCCTCACGACTACGCTCGGCGGGATGAACGCCGAGCTGTTTCTGGTGAGCAGCTACGGCGTCCGCTCCAACACCACGCGCTTTTTCCCGATACGCTTTGCGAACCATAACGCCTCGGTGAATGCATCGGTGGATCAGATGGCGGGGCTGCGCCTGCAGTACCCGTTCCGCGCCTTCGACGCGCCTGCGAATGTGGGCGCGACTTACCTGACTGCAGGCGTGGGACGTAATCGCACCTTTGATCACATCCTCAACACGGTGCGCACCGATGTGAACCGCGCCGAAGTGCTGGGGTTCGATCTCTCGGCGACCTTCAGCGATTTGACGGTTGGGTTCGACTACGCCGTCAGCACGCTCCTGCGCGGCGACAACCGCGTGGTGGGCAGCCGCAACACGGCGTTCGATGTGCGTGTGAGCTACCCGTTCAACGAGCGGTGGCGCGGGGCACTGGGCTACCGCGAGATTGGACCCTACTTCGTTGCGCCGGGCAACTGGGGGCGCATCGGCTATCTGTATAACCCCTCCGACCTGAAGGGCACTTACTTCAACACCAGCTACCAGGTCGCTGACAACCTGAGCGTCGTGCTGGCGGTGGACGCCTACACGGGCACGGCGAAGCTGCCGTTCAATAGCGGCTATCAGGGACGCGACCGCGTGCGGCGCATCCAGCTGGACGCCCACTACCGCTACAACCCGCGCTGGCGCTTCCACCTCACCTACGAGAATGTCGGCTGGGAGATTAACAGTCTCGCGCTCAACAACCAGCGCGGCAAGCCCGAATGGAACTATCTCACACTGCGCGCAGTGTACCAGCTCGCCGACGATACGGAGCTGAGCCTACTGTACCAGTATATCAACACCGATGGCAAGGGCGTCGCGCTGCTGAGCGGCGGTCCCAGCCCTGCGGGCAACCGTGCAGGCGTGTTCGCCACGCAGGTCGGCTATCGGTTCTGAACATTTCCCCACCGTCCTCTGGCGTCATCGACGCAGTCTGACCCGGAGTGTTGAAGCGGAACACTGCTTCAACACTCCGTTAATCGTCGCCTTATGACAGACGATCCGCCGGTTGGTAGTACTTAACGGTGACTTGGGTTAGCGTACGAGCCAGAGCGCAACGCCCGCGGCGGCGGCAAGCGCTGTGCTGACGCCGTTCACCGCGTTGTTTTCTAACATGGGCACGCCGTGCGCGAGCGGCGCCATCGCGCCGCAACACACGGGTTGCTCGGTCAACAACCCGCAGCGGGCGCATCGGTAGCGCGCCTGCAGAGTCGCGCCGAGCAGGCTATCGATCGCCATGCCGACGAACCCCAGCCCCGCCGCAAGCGCAAGCGCAGGCGCATCGTTCAGCAGGGGCGCGCCGCAACCCGCCATCAGGCAGGCGCCCACCAGCCCGCCCAGCGTGCCCTGCCAGCTGACCCCGCCCGACTCGCCCGCCGAAATGCGCCGCCCGCTCGTGAGCAGCCACACGGGACTGCCAAAACGCACGCCGAACTCAGTCGCCCAGGTGTCTGCCGTGGCAGTCGCCACCGCCGCGAGGTAGCCCAGCCAGAACGCCTCCGCCGACGCAGGCGCCAGCGCCGCGCCCCAGCAACAGCACGCAGGCGCCAGCCCATTCGCCAGCACCTGAACCGCCGCGCGACGCTCGGTCTTATGCGGGCGTCCCAATAGGCGCGGCAACAGGCTGCTGGAGAAAAAGAAGCCCACCATCGGCAGGCTCGCCCACACGCCCCCCGCCCCGAACACGCTCGCGCCCACCCCAACCGCCGCCCACACCCCGCCTGGCGTCAAAAGGCGCAGGCGATATGCCACACCCGCTATCAGCCCCGCGAGGCACAACCCGATCAGCCAGTTCACCTGCGAATCGTCTCCGTGCGATTATACCGCCTCCCCCGCACACTCAGGTACAATTGTTGCACTATGAAACTGTTCCGTTTGCAAACCGAGCAGGTGATTCCTGCGCCGTTGGAAACTGTGTGGGACTTTTTCTCCAGCCCGGTGAATCTGAAGACCATCACGCCGCCCTATATGGGCTTCGACATCCTGACGCCTGTGCCCGATAAGATGGAGGCGGGGCTGATTATCGCCTACACCGTGCGCCCGCTGTTCAACCTGCCGATACACTGGGTCACGGAAATCACGCATGTCGAGCCGATGCGCTTCTTCGTGGATGAGCAACGGTTCGGACCGTATCGCTTCTGGCATCATCGGCATACCTTCACGCCTGTGGAGGGCGGGGTGCTGATGGAAGACCTGGTCTACTACGCGCTCAAGCAGCCGCTGATTGACGGCGTTATTCACAGGCTGCTGGTGCGTCCGCGCCTGGAAGAGATTTTCGAGTACCGCCGTCGCAAGGTGGCGGAACTCTTTGGTGAGGCGCGCATCCCCAGCCGCGAGGGGCTGACCGCCGTGGGGTAATCCGCCTGTCGGGTACAATTGGCGCGATGACCGACCCGCTGGTGATTGCAAACAAATCGTTCCAGTCGCGCCTGATGGTGGGCACGGGCAAGTACCCCGACGCCGAGACCATGCGCCGTGCGATTGAAGCCTCAGGCGCGGAGATTATCACCGTCGCCCTGCGCCGCATCGATCTGGACGCGCCCAAACGCTCGATCCTGGACGAGTTAGACTGGAGCCGCTACCAGATTCTGCCGAACACGGCGGGCTGCCGCACGGCGGAGGAGGCGGTGCGCGTGGCGCGACTGGCGCGCGCGATGGGGCTGAGCGACTGGATTAAGGTGGAGGTTGTGCCCGACCCGAAGTACCTGCTGCCCGACCCCATCGGCACTTACGAGGCGTGCCAGATTCTGGTGGACGAGGGCTTCGTGGTGCTGCCCTACATTCCCGCAGACCCAGAACTGGCGAAGCGGTTAGAGGCGATGGGCTGCGCGACGGTGATGCCCTTAGCCGCGCCGATTGGCACGGGGCAGGGATTCGCCGTCGGACTGGAGTCGATACGGATTATCGTGGAGCAGGCGAATGTGCCCGTGGTGGTGGACGCAGGCTTGGGCGCGCCGTCGGAAGCTGCGCTGGCGATGGAAATCGGTTGCGACGCGGTGCTGGTGAACACGGCGATTGCGAAAGCGCAGGATCCCGTGCTGATGGCGGAAGCGTTCAAGCAGGGCGTCGAGGCAGGACGGATGGCGTACCGCGCCGGGCGAATCCCCAAACTGCCCTACGCCTCCGCATCCAGCCCGATAGAGGGTGTGGTGCGGTAGTGCAGGGGGAATTTTGCCTGCGAATGGATTGGTATACGCGTTCAGTGCGGGGAATGCTTTCGGATTAACTGTTCGAGGCGTAAATCGCCGCGGCGCTGCGCCAGCTGGAGCGCGGTTTCGCCCAGCGCGCTGCGCGCCGTCGGGTCAGCCCCGCGCTGGAGCAACATCTGCACGGTATCGTAATGCCCGTTTTCGACGGCGAGCATCAGCAGCGTGCGCCCGTTGCGGTCGCGCAGGTTCGGCGACACGCCCCGCTCCAGCATCGCCTGTAGCACGCGCGTCCTGCCGTAAATCGCGGCGTAATGCACAGGCGAGTTGCCCGGATGCTGGTTATCGCGGTCGCCCGACCGGTCGCGAGCGTCGAGGCTGGCGCCTTTTTCAATCAGCAGGAGCGCGATGTCGTCGTACCCGCGAATGATGGCGACGCTCAGCGCGGTCAGTCCCGCCCGCGTGCGCGCGTTCACCACCGCCCCGCCTGTCAGCACGCGCCGTACCTGCTCTATGTCGCCCGACTCGACTGCTTGAAGCAGCCGCTCGTTGCGCTCGATTTGCGCCGCGCGTATCTGCCGAAACCACGGCGACGCCAGCACCGCCACCGTCAGCGCCACAGGCAGCACAAACAGCCCCAGCACCAGCAGCTTCGATGCGTAGCTGCGGGCGCCCTGAGGTTCACTCGCGGAGCGCATCTGCCAACGCCTCCACAAATCGCGCGTTCTGCTCCGCTGTGCCCGTGTTCACGCGCAGATAGGTCGGCAGCCCGAACACCTCGCCCGTGCGCACCAGAATGCCGCGCTGGAGCAGTCGCTGTTGCACCTGAGCGCATCGTGCGCCAATCTCAATCAGCAGGAAGTTCGCCTGCGAGGGCACAGAGCGCAGTCCCAGCCGCTCACACGCCTCGCTGAACATGCGCAGCCCCTCGCGATTGAGCGCACGGGTACGCGCCACATGATCTTGGTCGCCCAGCGCGGCGACGGCGGCGACCTGCGCCAGCGTGTTCACATTAAACGGCTCGCGCACGCGCTCGACGGGGTCCAGCAAATCGGGTCTGCCGATAGCGTAGCCGATGCGCAGTCCCGCCAGCCCATATGCTTTGGAAAAGGTGCGAAACACCACCACATTCTGTCCTGCGCGCACATAGTCCACGCCGCTGGGGTAGTCGGGATGATCGGCGTACTCGAAATACGCCTCGTCCAGCACCACCAGCGCGTGGTCGGGCACACGCGCCAGAAACTGCTCCAGCTCCGCGCGCGCGACAATCGTGCCCGTCGGGTTGTTCGGGTTCGCCAGGTAAATCAGTCTGGTGTGTTCGGTAATCGCCGCTGCCATCGCGTGGAGGTCGAGCCGAAAGTCGGGCGTGAGCGGGACGCGCTGCAGGGTCGCCCGATTGAGCTGTGCGGACGCCTCATAACGCACGAACGACGGATGTCCCATCATCAGCGCGTCGCCCGGCTCCAGATACGCCACACCGAACAGATGGATCAGCTCATCGGAGCCGTTGCCGAAGGCGAAGTGGTCGGGCGGGAGCTGGTAAAAGTCGCTCAGTGCGTCGCGTAGCGCGGTGCATGCGCCGTCGGGGTAGCGGTGAATGCTCTCCAGCGCGCTCAGAATCGCCTCGCGCACGCGCGGCGACGCCCCCAGCGGGTTCTCGTTCGACGAGAGCTTAATCAGCTCGCTCAGCCCCAGCGACTGCATCAACTGCTCGGGCGTCTTGCCAGCGCGGTAGGGTTGCATCTCGTAGACATGGGCGCGGGCGCGAATCGGCATATTCAAATTGTACCCAATCCTGCCTATCGAGGTACAATCCTCTTGCAGATAGGGAGCTATTTATGCGAATCCTACTCACCGGCTGTGCAGGGTTCATCGGCGCGAAGACCGCCGAATTGCTTCTGGAGCAGGGACATGATGTGGTTGGCGTGGACAACCTCAACGACGCTTACGACCCCAGACTCAAGCAGTGGCGTCTCCGCCAGCTGGAGAGCAGACCGAATTTTCAGTTCCAGCAGGTGGACATTAGCGAATGGGAGCCGACCCGTGTGGTGTTCGAGGCGCACATGCCCTACGACGCGGTGATTAATCTCGCGGCGCGGGCGGGCGTGCGCCAGAGCGTGCAGAACCCGTGGGTCTATATCGCCACGAACACCACGGGCGCGCTGAACCTGCTGGAGCTGTGCCGTCAGCACGGGGTGCGCAAATATGTGCTGGCGTCCACCTCCAGCCTCTACGCGAACAACGAGCGTCCCTTCCGCGAGGACTCGCCCACCGACCGCCCGCTCTCGCCCTACGCCTCGTCCAAAAAAGGCGCGGAGACCATGTGCTACACCTACCACCACCTGTACGGGCTGGACATCACCGTACTGCGCTACTTCACGGTGTACGGTCCCGCGGGGCGCCCCGATATGAGCATCTTCCGCTTTATTCGCTGGATTGCGGAGGGCGAGCCGATTCAGGTGTTCGGCGACGGGCTGCAGGAGCGCGATTTTACCTATGTGGACGACATCGCGCGGGGCACGATCGCCGCGCTCAAGCCGTTGGGATACGAAATCATCAACCTCGGCGGCGACCGACCCGTGTCGCTGAAGTGGATTATCGAGACCATCGAGAGCCTGCTGGGCAAGCAGGCGGTCTGGCAGACGCAGCCGATGCACCCCGCCGATGTGCAGGCGACCTGGGCGGACATCACCAAAGCGCGCAGATTGCTGGGGTGGGAGCCGCAGATAAGCATCGAAGAGGGCTTGCGCAGGAGCGTGGCATGGTATCTCGAGAATCGCGACTGGGCGAAGGAGGTGGTTTTGCCATGAATCAGACGCCGCAACAGGTCTGTATCGTCGGGCTGGGCTATGTCGGGCTGCCGCTGGCAGTCGGGTTCGCAAAACATCTGCCGACGGTCGGCTTCGATGTCAACGAGTCGCGCGTCAAAGAGCTGCAGGAAGGCTACGACCGCAACGGCGAGACGCCTGAAGCCGACCTGCGCCATCCAAACCTGCTGTTCACCACCGACCACGCCCAGATGCGCGACGCCGATGTGATTATCATTACCGTGCCGACGCCTATCGACAAGGCGAAACGCCCCGACCTGCGCTATCTGGTGAGCGCCAGTCAGATTGTGGGGCAGCACATGAAGCGCGGCGCCATCGTGGTGTACGAATCCACCGTGTACCCCGGCTGCACGGAAGAGGACTGCGCGCCCGTGCTGGAGCAGGCGTCGGGCATGCGCGCGGGTGTGGACTTCAAACTCGGCTATTCGCCCGAACGCATCAACCCCGGCGACGCCGAGCATACGCTGGAGACCATCGTCAAAGTCGTGGCAGGGCAAGACGAAGAGACCACTGAGATACTGGCGAACCTGTACGGGCTGGTGGTCAAGGCGGGCGTTCACAAAGCGCCCAACATCCGCACGGCGGAGGCGGCGAAAGTCATCGAGAACACCCAGCGCGACCTGAACATCGCGCTGATGAACGAGCTGGCGATGCTGTTCCATCAGATGGGTCTGAACACGCGCGATGTGCTGGCGGCGGCGCGCACCAAGTGGAACTTCCTGCCCTTCGAGCCGGGGCTGGTCGGCGGGCACTGTATCCCTGTAGACCCCTACTACCTGACCTACAAAGCGCAGGAGATTGGGTTCCATCCTGAGGTGATTCTCGCCGGGCGACGCACGAACGACCTGATGGGCGTCTATGTGGCGAAGGAGACTGTCAAGCTGATGATTCGGGCGGGGCGTCCCGTGCGCAACGCGCAGGTGCTGGTGCTGGGCGCGGCGTTCAAAGAGAATGTGCCCGATGTGCGCGACACCCGCGTCAAGGAGCTGGTAGAGGAGTTGCTGAGCTTTGGCTGCGCGGTGGAGGTGTGCGACCCTGTGGTGCTGCCGGGCGATCGGGGGCGTATTCCCGCGCCGTTTGTGGACGAGCCGTTTGAGACCCGCAGAGGGCACTACGACGCCGTGATACTGGCAGTGCCCCATCGCGAGTTCCGCGCGCGCCCCTACAACGATTACCTGACCCTGATGAGCGCGCTGGCGCAGGGGGTGTTCGTGGATGTCAAGGGGGTGTACCTCAGCGACGCCCGCGCCGACTGTTCGGGCAAAGTGCTTTACTGGAATCTCTGAGTAGAGCGGCAGGAGTACCACTCCCCCTGTGTAAATTACGGGGTGTTGAACGAAGGAAGGCGCTTGTTCCCATCAGGAAGCCCCTGCACATAGCCCGGGGCTTCCTTTTTTGGTACACTATGCCCCTGATGATTCGGCGACAGGTACAGGCAGGCGGTCTTGTTCCTCGCATGGAATGGCGCATACGCCCCGACACGGAATCAGGCGTGCTGACGCAGGCGACGCGCTCGCGGCTGGAGGGCAACGCGCGCCTGATTGGCAACAGCGGCGCGGCGACCTACAGTTTTCGAGTGCTGGGCGGGATGGACCTCGCGATTCGGCTCACGGTTTCGGGCGAAGGGCAGGCGCGGGTGCGCACGCAGGCAGGCGGGCTGCTGGTACGGGCGTTTCGAGGCGGCGTGCAACAACTGAATTTGACGACGCGCGCGCCCCTCAATCCGCCTGTGCAGACGCTGCAGGTAATTGTGGAGGCGCGGCGTCGCACGCAGGCGCGCGTCTACGAACTGCAACTGGTCGCCAGCGACCGCGACGAAGACCGCGACGGCATTGGCGACGGGGTGGAGCGACTGCTCGGCGCGCCTGCGAACGCCCTGCGTCCTGCGCTCCCGCCTGCGCCCCGCAGCTGTTATCAGACAGGCGCAGACTATAGCCCGCGACTGGAGCTGGCGACGGACGCCGTGATCCTGCACAGTCTTGACCCCGCGCGGCTGGCGAACTGGAAGGCGCGCGGCTATCCCGTGTTCGTGATGGGCGGCTTTCGGGACTACCTGCCGTATGTGGAGGCGAATCCCGACGCTGTGCAGCGCACGCGCGACGGCGCGCCCATGCAGATTGAGACCAGCTTCTACCTCACGCCGACGCCCGAACGCATCGAGTCGCTGATTCGCCAGTACCTGCAGATGCTGGACGCGGGCGCGGACGCGATTTGCCCCGAAGAGCCCGAATACTGGGCGGATGCGGGCTACGAGGCGGCGTTCCACCAGCTGTACGCGGCGCGGCTGGGACGCCCGTGGCAGCCGCCCGACGAGTCGCACGCCGCGCGCTGGAGCGCCGACCGCTTCAAAGCGCAGCTGATGACCGAAGCGGTGCATGCGATTCTGAACGCCGCGCGCGCCCGCAAGCCGAACGCCCGACGCATGGTCGCCGTGCATAGCCCGCTCAACTACGCCCTGTGGCGGATTTGTCTGGCGCACCACGCGCTGATTCTGGGCGACGGCTCGCCTGTGGAGGAGGTCATCGGGCAGGTGTGGTCGGACACTGTGCGCACGCCCGTGCCCGCCGACGGCGAGTATCAAGCCGAGCCGTTCGCAACCGCCTATCTGGAGTACGCTTCGCTGGCGGGGCTGATGCGCGACACGGGCAAACGGCTGTGGTTCCTGTGCGACCCGCTTTCGGACGCGCCCAACCGCCCGCTGGAGGAGCATCAACAGTTTTACTTCAACACGCTGGTTGCTTCGTTGATGTTCCCTGAAGCGACGGGGTACGAGGTATTGCCCTGGCCGGAGCGAATTTTCGGGGCTGTGCCTGCCGAGTACGCGACGGTGATTCTGAGCGCGACGCGCGCCTGCGAGGCGATTGCGCAGCAGCCCAGCGCGAGCATCGACGCGGGCGTGGAGGGCGTTGGCATGCTGTTCAGCGACTCGATGACGGCGATGCGCGGCGCGCCCGAACTGGCACCTGTGGAGGATATGCTGACGCTGGGCGCCGCGCTGGTGAACGCGGGCATCCCCCTCACGATGTACTCGATGCAACGGCTGCCCGAACGCGCGCTGCCGCGCAGTCTGCGCCTGCTGCTCTGGACGCCCGAAACGGTCAAGCCGCTGCGCGAGGCGGAGTTGCGCGCCCTCGCCGAGTGGGTGCAGGGCGGCGGCTGGCTGTTTGTGGTCGGCGGCGCGAATGGCTACGACGCCCTCCCCGACATGCCATGGCGGCAGGCGAGTCAACCGACGCCGATGCACATGCTGCTGCAGATGCTGGGCAAGTCGCTGGCGCTGGAGACCATCGCGCCCGAACCCGCGCCGCCCGACGCATGGCGCCCGCTGGGCGTGCATGGCGCAGAGCCAGCGCAGGGAACCTTCAACCGTCGCTGGGTGGATGTCGACCTGTCGGCGTATGCGGGGCAGACGGTCTTCGTGAAGTTCAGCGACTCGCTGCCCGACACGGGCTGGGGCGCGCTGCTGCGTCAGGCGCGGCTGGAGGCGGACGGCAGGACGCTCGCCGCGTTCTACACAGGCTCGACGGCGGAGCCGCTGTTTTTGCACACGAACCATCGCAGCCGTCTGAACGCCAGCGGCGAGCGCTTCGCCGACCGCGACGCCTTTTTCGTGTACCGATTCCCGCTGCCGCAGGCGCGGACGATTACGCTCCGTCTGGAGCTGGCGCAGGAGTGGCGGCTGGAGCTTAGCACGCAGCCGCCGTACCGCGAGCATGTGATAGAGCCGACGCGCCCCGACCTGCCGCGCATCCGCCTGCGCGACGATGAGGTCCTCACGCGCTATCAAGTTGCCGACGGCGAGCCGTTCTATGGGTACGACGGCGCGCCTGTGGGGGTGAGCGTGCGCGCGGGGCGCGGCGGGATTGTGTTGCTGGGCGTGTCGGGCAAGGCGTTTGGCAACACTTCTGGCGGCGCGCGCGACTGGCGCACCGTGATGCAGTATGTGTGCGGGCTGGCGGGCGTGCGCTACCGTGAGCGGGCGCGTCTCGTCGCCCGACGCGGCGAGTGGGTCGCCGCCTACGGAACTTATCGCACGACCATCCTGCGGGGAACCTATCTGGACGCGCTCGACCCGCGCCTGAGCATTCAGAGCGACCCGTCGCTGAACCCGCGCACGCCGCGCCTGCTGCTGCAGGTGGACGACCGCCTGCGCCGCGCGGGACTGCTGCACACCAACGCGCAGGTGTTGCTGCGCCATGAGACAGGCGGGCAACTGGCGTACCTGGTGCGCGGACCGGAGGGCGTGAACGGCGTCGCGCGGTTCAGCCTGCGCGGACTGCAGGGGCGCGTGAGCCTGACCGACACGCTGGGCAACCCCCTGCCGCACAACGCCGAGCGTGAGGGCGACACGCTGCTGGTGCGCTGGAACCTCCATCCCGACGGACAGGCGCTGACCGTCCGCTGAGCGCAGGTACACTTGCACGCGATGAGCCGCGCCGCGTTCTGGCTCTGGCTGATGGCGATTGCGCTGCGGCTGATTTACGCGCCGCTGGCGACCCAGATTGACCCCCTGCTGCGGGCAGACCCCCTGCACGGGGACGCTGTGCTGCACGACCAGATGGCGCAGCGGCTCGCGAGCGCGGGCGAGTATCGGCTGGATAAGGGGCTGATGACTGCGCCTGCCTATATCTTTCTGATGGCGGGCGTGTACGCGCTGGTGGGGCACGCGCCCGTCGCCGTGCGGGTGCTGAACGCGCTGCTGGGGCTGCTGACGCTGTGGGGGCTGTGGCGACTGACGCATCGACTGGCGGGCGAGCGGGCGGCGAACCTCGCACTGCTGCTTGGCGCGCTCCATCCGCACCTGCTGATGATTACGGGCTGGCTCTACACGGAGAACCTCGCGCTGTCGCTGACGGTGTGGGTGGTGTACGGGCTGCTTTACTGGCGGGGCGGGTGGGGCTGGGCGGCGTCGGGCGCGCTGCTGGGGCTGCTCGCGCTCACTCGGGCGAACTTCCTGCCGTTTGCGGCGCTTGCGGGCGGGTGGCTGCTCTGGCGGGAACGCACACTGCGCGCGCCTGCGCTCACGCTGGCGTGTGCGCTGCTGGTCGTCGCGCCGTATGTCGCCTTCATCTCGGCGCGGTACGGGGCGTTCATCCCCATCGGGCGCGGCGGCTATGTGCTGCTGTGGGCAAACAACGAGTACGCCGACGGCGGGTTTGACCCCCTGTTTCTGGAGCGCACGCTGACGATTGGCGGCGAGTCGAAGCCTGTGCGCGCGTGGCTGAGCGAAACCGACCCTGTCGCCCGCGACGAGCAGGCGATGCGCCTCGCGCTGCAGTGGATCCGCGAGAACCCAATTCAGTGGCTTGCGCTGCTGGGGCGCAAGCTTGCGCTGACGCTCTCGGCGTTCGGGCTGCAGAACCCCGACAATCGCGGGGTTGCGGCGGCGTTGCGCCTTGCGGATGGCGTCTACTGGCTCTTCCTTGCGCTGGCGGGCTACGGGCTGTGGCGGCTGGGGCGCACAGAGCGGGCGTTCGGGTTCCTCACGGCGCTGCTGGTGGGCTGGACGCTGCTGACGATTCTGCTGTACGCGGGGGGCAGTCGCCCGCTGATGCCTGTGCAGCCGCTGTTCACGCTGGGCGCGGCGGTCAGTATCGCGGCGTGGTGGGCGCGAAACACGCGGGGCAACGCAAGCGTCTGTTGAGAACGCATGCGCGAGTAGATGTGTGGAAACCAGAGCCGTGTAGGAAAATATGCATAGGGCTTTGCTCCCTTACTCAATACGGGCGCAAAAGTTTCAGCTCTGGAATCATCTGGAAGTGGCGACTATTCCTGGTGCAAAGTGTGAGTTCGTGCTGAAGGGCGGTGGCGGCAATTAGGGCATCAGGTATCAGAAGCCCATGACTGAGGAAAAACTCTTTCATCAGTTGATGCGCTTTCCAAGAAACTTCGGTATCTATCGGTATTATCGTGGCTTGTTGCAGGAACTGTTGTAATCGAGTAAGTTCCTGCGCGTTGCGGCACCCTGCGATTAACTCCATCGCAGAAACTACGCTAAGCTGTATCACCGATTGTGCATGCTGGAGCGTTAGGAAGTTGACGGCATCCGCGACGCCGCGCAGCGCATCGACCAGAATATCAGTGTCTATTAATCGCGCGGACTCACTCGCGAGTGCCACTGTTGACGCTCCTTGCGCACCCATGCCACGCTGTCGAGCATGGCATCGTGGTCTGCCCACATGCCAAAGCAGGAGAGTCGAGCGAACTCCTCGCTTGACATCCTGGCAGTCGCATAGGGCTCAGCTTCCTGATTGAGCATTCGATCGAGCAACTGCATTAATCGGCGCTTGCCCGCCGGGGGCAGCTGACTCACCAGCTCGGCGATTTGCTCTTCTGAAAGTTCAAGCTCTGGCAAAGTTCTCACCCATTCAGAGTATACCGCACCATACCTATCGATAGCTACAGGGTCAGGTACAATCGCGCACACGGTAATGAAGCGTCTTTCGGGGCTGTATGTGATTACCGAGCGTGCGCTGCGCGACCCTGTGGAGACGGCGCGGGAGGTTCTGGCGGCGGGCGTGCGCCTGCTGCAACTGCGCGACAAGACGGCGACCACGCGCGAACTTGTGCAAATGGGGGAGCAGTTGCGGGCTCTTACGCGCCAGCACGATGCACTGCTGATTGTGAACGACCGACTCGATGTCGCGCTGGCAATCGAGGCGGACGGGGTGCATCTGGGGCAGGACGATCTGCCTGTGGCGCAGGCGCGGCGGATTGCGGGCGCGCGACTGCTGATTGGCGTCTCGGCGGAAACGATTGAGGAGGCGCGTCAGGCAGAAGCGGACGGCGCGGACTATCTGGGCGTGGGACCGATGTTCGCCACGCACACCAAGCCCGATGCGGGCGCGCCCGTTGGACCCGAACGCCTGCGCGCCATCAAGCAGGCGGTCGCCGTCCCCGTGTTCGGCATAGGCGGGATTACCCTGCAGAACGCGCCCGAAGTGTTGCAGGCGGGCGCGGACGGGATCTGCGTCATCTCGGCGATTGTGGGCGCGCCCGACCCCGCCGACGCCGCCCGACAGTTCCTGCGCATGTTAGGCGCGGCGGGGTGATAGGGTATAATCCCTCTGGGCGAGCGGTCTTCTCGTCGGCGGGAGCGCCGACGCCTCCGCCGCGAGACGCCTGCACAAGGAGGCTATGCAACGATGCGCATGATGGTCAACTGGAACGGTCGTATCACCCCGTTAGAGGAAGCGTGCCTGCCCGTCTTTGACCACGCCTACCTGTATGGAGACGGTCTGTTCGAAGGCATCCGTATCTATAGTCGGAATATCTTTAAGTTAGACCCCCACCTGAAGCGCCTCTACGACGGCGTGCGCCATCTGGACATTCGGGGGATGATCGACTACGACGAACTCAAGCAGCGCGTGATTGACACGGCGGAAGCCGCCAACGCCGAGAACGCCTATATCCGTATCTCGGTCTCGCGCGGCACAGGCATCGGGCTGAACCCTGAAAACATCGACCAGACGCCGAATGTGATGATTGCTATCACACGCCTGGCGCTCTATCCGCCCGAGATGTACGAATCGGGCGTGCAGGTGGTGACGGTCTCCACACGCGTGATGACGCCCGATTCGCTGGACCCGCGCATCAAGTCCATCGGTCGCTATGTGTCGAACATTCAGGCGAAGCTGGAGGCGAACCGTCAGGGCGCGGGCGAGGGCTTGATGCTGAACGCGCAGGGCTATGTCGCCGAAGCGACGGGCGACAACCTGTTTATCGTGAGCGACGGCGTGCTGCGCACGCCGCACCCATCCTGTGGGATTCTGAAAGGGATTACACGCGGCACGGTGCTGGAGATTGCGCACGACCTGGGCATTCCCGTCGTGGAGGACTGGCTGACTCTGCACGATGTCTACACTGCCGACGAGGCGTTCCTGACGGGCACGGCGGCGGAGATTATCCCGATGGTGGCGCTGGATCACCGCCCGATTGGCGAGGGCAAGCCGGGCGAGCTGACCACGCGCATCATCGCCGAGTTCCGCCAGCGCGTGCGTGTGGACGGCGTGCGGATTGGCGTCGGCGTGCGATGAGCTGCGCCTACTGCGAACGCCCCGCAACTTATCAGGCGCAGGCAGGGCTGCAACGCCTGCGCCTGTGCGATTCGTGCGCCGAAGCGTGGAGCCGCCGCACGCTGGGCGTTCCCCACGTCGGCTGGCTGCGCCGCCTGAAGCCGCCGCCCCAGACCTATCCCGCGTGCCCCTTCTGCGGCGCAACGACCCAGCAGGTTCGCGAAACCGGGCTGTACGGCTGCCCGATGTGCTACCTGCTGCTGGAAGGCAATCCGCACGGCTGACGCCCGTCGGCAGGAATCCCCGCGCGCGCCTCGAAACCCCCATACACTATGCATGTGGGCATTTTGACCGCGCCGTTTTCGAACGAGCCGCTGGAGAAGGTCTTCGAGTTCGCGCAGAAGCACGGGTTCAAAACGCTCGAGCTCGCGTGCGGGTACGGGCATCCGCACCTCAATCTGGACAATCCCGATGTGGACGCGCTGCAGCGTCTGATGGAGCGCACGGGCGTGCGCCTGTCCGCCGTCGCGTTCTACACGAACAACACCCATCCCGACCCGAACGAGCGCGCGCGCAACAACGCGGGCGTGCGACGCGCCATCGAGATTGCGCACACGCTGGGCGTGGAAGTCGTCTGCACCCTCGCGGGACACCCCATGCCCGGCAAGAGCAAAATCCAGACCATCGAGGAAGACTGCGCCGAAGTGTTCCATCCGCTCTGCGAGTACGCGGGCGAGCGCGGGGTGAATATCGCCCTCGAAAACTGGTTCGCGACCAACATCCAGGCGCTGGACCACTGGCAGCGGCTGTTCGAAGTCGTGCCGCACCCCAACTTCGGGCTGAACTTCGACCCCTCGCACCTGCTCTGGCAGCAGATTGACTACATCAACGCGGTGTTCCTGTTCGGCTCGCGCATCTTCCACACGCACGCGAAAGACACGGAGGTGATGCGCACGCGGCTGGAGTATGTGGGCAATCAGGGCAGCGGCTGGTGGCGGTATGTGATTCCGGGGCTGGGCAGCGTGCGCTGGGGCGAGTATATCGGCGCGCTGCGCCGCGTCGGCTACAACGGCGTGCTGTCGATTGAACACGAGGACGCCGCCGTCGGACGCGAGGAGGGCTTCCTCATCGGCAAACGCTACCTGGAGCAGTTCATCGCGCCGGAGGTGTGAGCTATGCAACCCCCAACCCCGCAGCAACTGATGGCGCAGTTCGCGCAGAAGGTCGCCCGCACACGCGCCTACCGCTACACTTGGGAGTTTCAGGAGCGCGAGGAGCGCACGGGCAAGCTCGGCGCGAAGCAAATCTACACGCTGGAGTTTTTGCAGCCGCACTACCGCAAAATGACCATCGTGCAGCGCGACGCCTTCAGCAACGGCGCGGTGCTGACCTATAACCCCGACGCGGAGAAAAAGGTACACGCCCGCAAGGGGTTCATCCGCCGCGTGTACGAACTCAACGACCCCGAAATCGCGCGCTTTTTCGAGACCGATCTGGGGTACATCCTGAAAGACCTGCAGCGGCTGTTTCGCGGCGCGAAGGCGGAGCCTGTCAAAAGCGTGCAGCAGGGGCAACGCAACGGCTACCAGCTCATCTTCGCGCCGCGAAACGACCCCGTGCAGCGAGTAGCGTTCACGCTTGAGCGCACCGACCTGATGCCGCTGCGCATCGAGTACGCCGACGCGAAGGGGGTGCGCTCCCTGCGCCTCTACACCGACTACGCCTTCCCGAACCTGACCGTCGAGGATTTCAAGATTTAAATGTCGTTGTCTTACTATTTCAACTGTGCCCCCCGTTTACGGGGGCTTAATGGGGTAGGTTTTTGGGCGTGCGCCGTTTGTGGGTGTGTCCGTGCGTGTACCGATACGCCTCTGCACGACGGCTGAAGCCGTTCCTACAAAACGAAGCCCGCCTGCGCGGGCTGTTGCCTTTTGCAGGGGCGCGTGGTTATGTAGGGGGCGCACGGCCGTGCGCCCCTACACCCTGCCTGCGGGGAAAACGCGCGTCGCAGCGGCGGGCGGAACGGAACCGGGGCGCACGGCAGTGCGCCCCTACACCTGCCTGCGGGGGTGGGGGGGCTGAGCCGACGCAGGTCGGCTTGGTGTGATAGGAACGGGCTTCCGCCGTCTGCGCCGCAAGCGGGACGCGCGAAATTCCCCCCCAAAACCCCAAAAAACCCAGCAGGAATACCCCCACTGACGCGCGTATTTACATACAACCATGTCCGTCTACGCTGAAGGAGCCACCGAACTGCTGCTCGCGCTGGCGACCCCAGCGCCCAAAGGCTACTGGGGCGCGCCCGCGCTGGTGTGGGGACGCCCCGGCGTCGGCAAATCCACCTTCATCGAAAGCCTCCAGCGCGAAAACTTCCCCGTCTTCACGATGATTGCCAGCCTGCACGACCCCACCGACTTCAGCGGGCTGCCCGTGCTGCACAACGGACGCATGCGCTTCGCCCCACCCGACTGGCTGGAGGTGTTCGAACAGTCCCAGCAGGGCATCCTATTTCTGGATGAACTCACCACCGCCCCGCCGACCGTGCAGGCGGCGCTGCTGCGACTGGTGCTGGAACGCAAAGTGGGCGCGCATAGCCTGCCCCCGCAGGTGCGCATCGCCGCCGCCGCCAACCCCCCCGAACTCGCCGCCGTCGGCTGGGAACTCAGCCCGCCGCTGGCGAACCGTTTTGTGCATATTCACTGGAACCTTGACGGTGAGCGCTACCGCCAGTCGCTGGAGAGCGGGTTTGGCGCGGCGACGCTGCCCGAGACCGACCCCGACCGCCATCGTGCGCGCAGCGTCTACTGGCGCAACCTTGTGGCGGGCTTTCTCAAGCGCAACCCCGCGCTGGCGCACACCCAGCCTGCCGAAGACGAGTACGCTTTCGCCTCGCCGCGCAGCTGGGACTTCGCGATTGCGCTGATGGCGACCTGCGAGCTGCACGGCTACGCCCCGACGCCTAATCAGCCCGCCCCGCGCGATGCGCAGCCGTTCATCAACCTTGTCAAGGGGGCGGTGGGTTCGGGGGCGGCGACGAGTTTTCTGGATTATCTGCGCACGCTGCGCATTCCTGACCCTGAAGCGGTGCTGGATGGGAAGGCGCAGGTAGACGCCAGCCTGCGCGAGGACGAGTTGTTTGTGTTGTTCAACACGATGAAGAGCCTGCTGACGGGGATGGAGGGGAGCGACCCGCGCTTGAGTGCGCGTACCCAGCGTTTTTTGCAGGGCGCGCAGGTGGTCGCCGACGCTCGCAAGGGCGACAGTATCTACACCTGTTTTCGCGAGCTAATCAAGAGCGGCTGGCTGCAGGGGCGCGCGGCTGCCGACGCGCCGAGCGCCGCCGCCCTGCGCGCGCTGAGTCGGCACTTTGGAGAGCTAACTGAGATACTTGAGGCGAAGTGAGGATGGAGTGGGAAGGTGTTGAGATTGAGTTGCAAGCGCCCTGTGCGGAGGGCAAAAAGCACCCCGTGCGCCTGCGCGTCACGGGTTGGGGCGAGTATGAGGTGGTTCACAACCCCTGTGTGGAGTTGCTGGGCGAGGCGCTGGCGCGGATGGCTCCGTGCAGCCATTACCTGCAGGAGCGCGAGTGGTGGGCGCGGGATAATAGCCTGCGACAGCGCGTGGTAGATGCGCTTTCACAGATGGGTTCGCCCGCCGTGCCTGCGCTCATTCAGGCGTTGGGGGATGGTTCAATCAGTGTTCGTGAGGCGGCGTGTGCGGCGTTGGGTGCAATCGGCGACCCGCAAGCCGTGCCCGCGCTCATTCAGGCGTTGGGGGATGGTTCGGACAGTGTTCGTCGGGCGGCGTGTGCGGCGTTGGGTGCAATCGGCGACCCCCAAGCCGTGCCCGCGCTCATTCAGGCGTTGGGGGATGGGGATAGGGATGTTCGTGCGGCGGCGTGTGCGGCGTTGGGCAAAATCGGCGACCCCCAAGCCGTGCCTGCGCTCATTCAGGCACTGGGGGATTGGAATAAGGATGTTCGTTCGGCGGCGTGTGAAGCGTTGGGGGCAGTCGGCGCCCCCCAAGCCGTGCCCGCGCTGAGTGTATGGGCGGCGGCAGGCGAGCAGGCGGCGCAAAACGCGCTTCAGTCCATCGGTCAGCCGCCGATGGCGTTGCAGGAGGCAATCACGCGCTTGCTGCACTCAGACAACTGGGGCGTGGTGCAGCGGGCGTTGAGCAACGAGACAGTTTGTGAGGCGGTGGCGCAGGTGGGCGCGCCTGCTGTGCCCGCGCTCATTCAGGCGTTGGGGGATGGAGATAGGAATGTTCGTGTGGCGGCGTGTGGGGCGTTGGGTCAGATAGGCGATCCCCAAGCCGTGCCCGCGCTCATCAAAAAGCTGGGGGATGGGGATAGGGATGTTCGAGAAGCGGCGTGTGCGGCGTTGGAGCAGATAGGAAAACCTGCCGTGCCCGCGCTCATTCAGGCGTTGGGGGATTGGGATAGGGATGTTCGTTTGGCGGCGTGTCGGGCGTTGGGTCAGATAGGCGACCCCCAAGCCGTGCCCGCGCTCATCAGAAAGCTGGGGGATAGGTATGAAGATGTTCGCAAGGCGGCGTATGTGGCGTTGGGCAAGATAGGAAAACCTGCCGTGCCCGCGCTCATTCAGGCGTTGGGGGATAGGGATAGGGATGTTCGTTCGGCGGCGTGTGCGGCGTTGGGGGCAATCGGCGACCCGCAAGCCGTGCCCGCGCTCATTCAGGCGTTGGGGGATTGGGATAGGGATGTTCGTTCGGCGGCGTGTCGGGCGTTGGGTAAGATAGGCGACCCCAAAGCCGTGCCCGCGCTCATCAAAGCGCTGGGGGATAGGGAGAGTGCTGTTCGTTCGGCGGCGAGTGAGGCGTTGGGTAAGATAGGCGACCCCCAAGCCGTGCCTGCGCTCATCAAAAAGCTGGGGGATAGGGATTTGGATGTTCGTCGGGCGGCGTGTGGGGCGTTGGGGGCAATCGGCGACTCGCAAGCCATCCCCGCGCTCATTCAGGCGTTGGGGGATGGAGATAAGGATGTTCGTCGGGCGGCGTGTGAGGCGTTGGGTGCAATCGGCGACTCGCAAGCCATCCCCGCGCTCATTCAGGCGTTGGGGGATAAGAATGTTCGTTCGGCGGCGTGTGAGGCGTTGGTGAAGATTGGACAACCTGCCGTGCCCGCGCTCATTCAGGCGCTGGGGGATGGAGATAAGGATGTTCGTCGGGCGGCGTGTGAGGCGTTGGAGCAGATAGGCGACCTCCAAGCCGTGCCCGCGCTGAGCGTTTGGGTGGCTTTGGGCGAGCAGGCGGCGCAAAACGCGCTTCAGCCCATCGGTCAGCCGCCGATGGAGTTGCAGGAGGCAATCACGCGCTTGCTGCAATCAGGCGATTGGAGCGTGGTGCAGCGGGCGTTAGGCAACAAGACTGTTCACGAGGCAGTAGTGCAACTGGGCGCGCCTGCCCTGCCTTTGCTCATTCAGGCGCTGGGGGATGGAGATAAGGATGTTCGTCGGGCGGCGTGTGCGGCGTTGGGGCGGATTGGTGCCTACCAAGCCGTGCCTGCGCTCATTCAAGCGCTCAAGGACGAGGATTACCGTGTTCGCCAGTTAGCGTGTGAGGCATTAGGGTGGATAAGAGATACCCAATCAGTACCTGCGCTCATACGAGCGCTTGAAGATGGACATTCAGAGGTTCGCCAGCAGGCATGTTGGATGTTGGGGTGGATTGGCGACTCGCAAGCCATCCCCGCGCTGGAAAGGGTTGTCAGTCAAGATGCATACAGCTGGGTACGCGAAGCTGCTCGATCGGCGCTCCGAAAAATTCGGGAGAGAAACCAGCGATGAGCCAGTTGCCGATTGAGGCGTGGGTGCGCGCGGCGCGGGTGTACGCGGCGGAGCAGGCGGCGTGGTTCGCGCCCGCCCTCTACGCCGCCCCGATGCGCCTGAGCGAGCAACTGCCCGCGCCCGCCGCCATCGATACGCACGGGCGCGTCTACTTCAACCCCCGCTGGGTCGCCCGCCTCTACGAACAGACGGGACAGGACAGGCGCGCGCTGGTGCAGCAGCTGGGCTACCTGTGGTATCACGAGGTGATGCACTGGCTGCGCCAGCACGAGGCGCGCGCGGCGGACATCCGCGCCGTGCCTGAGGTGTGGAACCTCGCCTGCGATATGGAGATTAACGACTACCTGCCAGCGGGTCTGGCGTATCCCGATTTTGGCAGGGCGTTTCGGGCGGTGTTTCCGCGCGATTACGGGCTGGAGGAGGGGCACACGGCGGAGTGGTACTATCGGCGATTGCAGGCGCAGGGGCAATCCAAGCAGCAGGCAGGCGGGAGTGGTTCTGGCGAGCAAGAGCAAGAGCAGCAGGCGGGCGGAGGCGGCGCAGGCGAACAAGAGCAAGAGCAAGCAGGCGGGAGTGGTTCTGGCGAGCAAGAGCAAGAGCAGCAGGCGGGCGGAGGCGGCGCAGGCGAACAAGAGCAGGAGCAGCAGGCAGGCGGGGGCAGCTCTGGCGAGCAAGAGCAGAAGCAGGCGGGCGGAGGCGGCGCAGGCGAGCAGGCGCAGACGAACGGCGTCTGGGACGAGGGCAGCGGGGTTCACGGACAGACGCGCCCGTGGGAACTGCCCGCCGACAGCCCCGACGCGCCCGCACTCTCCGACTTCGACCGACACGCCATCCGCGAAACCGTCGCGCACAACATCATAAAACACCAGAAAAATCGGGGAACGCTTCCCGCCGCGATGGTGCGCTGGGCAGAAGAAATCCTCAAGCCCAAAGTCAACTGGCGCGAGCAGCTCAAGCGCGTCGTGCGCGGAGCCATCAGCGAGGGCTTCGGGCAACGGCTGGACTACAGCCTGCGCCGCCCGAACCGACGCCTGAGCGTCTATCACCCGCTGTACCTGCCCTCGCTGCAGGGCGAGTACCGCCCGCGCGTGGCGTGCGTAGTGGACACTTCGGGGTCTATCAGCGTCCGCGAGTTGACGCAGGCGCTGGCGGAGGTGCGGGCGGTGCTGGAGCAGTTGCGGGTGCCCATCACGATTATCCCGTGCGACGCCGTGCCGTATGAGGCGATACAGGTGATGCGCGGCTCCGACTGGCTGAAGGTACGCGAAGGGTTGCGCGGGGGCGGGGGTACGGATATGGTGGCGGGGTTGCAGGCGGCGCTGGCGTTGACGCCGAAGCCCGACGCGGTGATAGTGCTGACGGATGGGTACACGCCCTTTCCGACGGAGCGTCCGAAGGATACGGTGGTGATATGGGCGCTGTGGCAGTATGGGGATAGGGAGCCGCCCCATCCGCCGACGCCGCCGTGGCAGAGGCGCGATGTGGTGGTGATACCGATTGAGAGGTCTTGAGGGCTTTTGCGCGAATGCCAACCCTGCCCAAATTCCGATTCAGGCGGCAGGAATTCGCGTGCGCCGCGCGAAATGCTTGCCTATGAGACCCAGAATTCAACCCGTTGCCTTTCTGATAGGCGTGTTCGCGCTGCTGGTCGGCGTCGCCGTCGCGCTGCAGCAGGCGAACCATCTGAGCGAACAGGAGATGAAAGACGGCTGGAAACTGCTCTTTGACGGCGAGAGCCTCAAGGGCTGGACAGTCGCAGGCGTCGACGGCTCGTGGGTGGTGGAGGACGGAACCCTGCACTGCACGGGCAAGGGCGGCGGCGGGATGATTTACGCCGACGGCGTCTACAAAAACTTCGAGCTGAAGCTGGAGTTCAAGGTCGCCCCGCGGGGCAACAGCGGCGTGTTCCTGCGCACATGGGACAAGAACGACCCCGTACACACAGGCATCGAGGTGCAGGTGCTGGACAGCTACGGCAAGGAGAAGCCCAGCAAGCACGACTGCGGCGCGATTTACGATATTCAGGCGCCCAGCAAAAACGCCGTCAAACCCGCGGGCGAGTGGAACAGCTATCACATCATCTGCAAGGATAATCAGATTGTCGTCTACCTGAACGGCGAGAAGGTGAACGAGGTGGACCTCAGCCGCTGGACAGAGGCAGGGCGCAATCCCGACGGCACGCCGAACAAGTTCAAGTACGCCTACAACACGATGACGCGCCCCGGCTACATCGCGCTCCAGAATCACAGCGACCCGATATGGTATCGCAACATCAAGCTCAAGCCGCTGGATTAGGCTACGCGGCGCGGCGGGCGAAGCTGCGGGAGGCGGTCTTCGGCGGCAAAAACCCGCCTGACGCGCTGCTGATTGTGAACGCGGGCAACCTGTTCTACCTGACGGGTTTCACGGGTTCGTTCGGCGCGCTGCTGCTGGCCCCCGACGAGGCGCGGTTCCTGACGGGCGGCATCTACGCGACTCAGGCGCAGGGCGAGGTGGCGGACCTCCCGATCCTCGTGAACCCGACGCTGAAGGAGTTCGGCGAGACGGTGGCGGAGACGGCGCAGGCGCTGGGCGTGCGCACGCTGGGCGTGGAGAACACGGTGTCGGTCGCGTGGCTGCAGGGGATGCGCAAGCCGATGCGCAAGGTGGGCATACGCCTCAAGCCTGCGGGCGCGCCCGTCGATAAGCTGCGCCGCGTGAAAGACGCCGACGAGATTGCCCATCTGCGCGCCGCCGCGCAACTCGCCGATGCGACCTTCGAGCATATCCAGCGGCTCTTTCAGCCCGACATCGCCGAGTGGGACATCGCGATGGAGATCGACTTCTACCTGCGTCGTCAGGGCGCGTACCCCGCGTTTGAGACCATCGCTGTGTCGGGCGAGCGCTCCGCTCTGCCGCACGGGAAGCCCTCCGAGCGACGCCTGCAAAACGGCGACTTCGTGACGGTGGACTTCGGCGCGCGGCTGAACGGCTACTGCTCCGACCTCACGCGCACGGTGGTGATTGGCAGCGCGTCGCCCGAACAGCGCAAAATCTATACCGCCGTGCTGGACGCCCTGAACCGCGCGATTGACGCCATCCGCCCTGGCGTGAAGGGCAAACAGGTGGACGCCCTCGCCCGCAAAACGCTGGACGGGTACGGGCTGGCGGACTACTTCGGGCACGGGCTGGGGCACTCCCTCGGGATTGCGGTTCACGACGGCGCGGGTCTCTCGTTCCGCGACAAAAAACCGCTGGAGGCGGGCATGGCGCTCACCGTCGAGCCGGGCGTCTATGTGCCGGGGCTGGGCGGCGTGCGCATCGAGCAGGATGTGCTGGTGACCGACAACGGCTGCGAGCTGCTCACGCACGCGCCCGTGGAACTGCTGGAGTTCCGCTACTGAGCGTCAGGTACACTATCGCCCGATGCGATACGGATGGACGCTGGCGGTAGGGATTGCCATGACATTTGCACTGGGACAGGCGCAGGCGGAGTTTCGAGGCTTCTGGGTAGACGGCTTCAACGAGGGGTTCCATACGCCCGAACAGGTGGATACGCTCCTGCGGCGGGTGCGGGCGGCGCATATGAACGCCGTGATTGTGCAGATGCGCAAACGCGGCGACGCGCACTATCGCTCCGCGCTGGAGCCGTTCGCGACGCAGCAGCAGGCGGACTTCGACGCGCTGGCGTACCTCATCGAGAAGGCGCATTCCGAAACCCCGCGCGTGGAGGTGCATGTGTGGGTCAATAGCCATCCCATCTGGCCCGGCAGCGGCTGGCCCAACGACCCAAAGCATATCCTGAACCGCCTGCCCGAAATCCAGACCGAGGACTACGACGGCAATCGCGTCACGGAAGTGGGCTACGGGGGCGACTGGGGACACCCGCGCTATCACGAGTGGTTCACGAAAGTCGTGCTGGACATCGTGCGCCGCTACGATGTGGACGGCGTTCACTTCGACTACATTCGCTACACGGGCGAGCGCTGGGGCTACAATCCCGTGAGCGTGGCGCGGTTCAATCAGCGGTATGGGCGCACGGGCAAGCCTGAGCCGACCGACCCGCTCTGGAAGCAGTGGCGGCGCGATCAGGTGTCGGCGGTGGTGCGCAAAATCTACGCGCAGGCGACCGCGCTCAAGCCCCGCCTGCGGGTCAGCGCCGCGCTCATCACATGGGGCGACGGACCGCAGACCAGCGACGACTGGGTGAACCGCTCCGCCTACCGCGCCGTGTTTCAGGACTGGCAGGGCTGGCTCAAAGAGGGCATTCTGGACATGGCAATCCCGATGGTCTATTACGACGAGTCGAACCCGTCGCGTGCGGCGTTCTTCCGCAACTGGGCGACCTTTTTGAAAGACCATCAGCACGGGCGCATCGGCGTGGTGGGGATTGGCAACTATCTCAACAGCCTGGAGAACACGCTGAAGCAGATTGAGTTTGCGCGTGCGCCGTCGCCTGCGGGCAACCGCGTGCAGGGGGTGAACTTTTTCTCATATGCGGCGACGACAGGCGTGGGTACGGAGGAGGGCGCGCGCCGCTACGACGAGGCGTTTTACCGTGCGCTGGGCGACTACTTCGGCGCGTGGGTTCCGACGCCGCCCCTCCCGTGGAAGCTTGCGCCCACCGCAGGACACCTGATGGGCACGGTGCTGGATGCGCGGAGCCTCTCGCCTGTGGACGGCGCGACGGTGGAGGTCTATCGCGAAGGCTCGCTTGTACGCACGCTCACAACGGACGGCAATGGCTTTTTCGCGGCGGTGCATCTGCCCCCGGGCGCCTACACGCTGATTGCCCGCGGGGAAGGGCTGCCTGCGCGGTCGCTGGGCGCGGTGTGGGTCGCGGCGGGGCTGGGCGTGAACCTGCCTGTGCTGCTGGGCGATACGGAGGCGCAGGTCGTGCGCCGCCTCGAGAGCCTCACGCAACTGCCCGACGGGACGCCTGTGCTGCTGCTGAACAAGGTCGTCGCGGGGGACTGGCTACAGGCAGACGCGCCGCTCATTGTGCGCGACGCGCTGGGCGAGGCGACGGTCGCCGTGCAGGTGAGCGCGCCTGCGCTTCCGCTGCTACAGGGCGATCGGGTCGCGGTGCTGGGTGTGCTGCGCCGAGGGGCAGGCGGCGCGCTTGTGCTTGAGCAGGCGCAGGTTCACTGGCTTGGCGCGCTCTGACACGGGGCGAGCGTTCTGGTCGCCTCGCCGCCGCCTGCGCCCGAACCCAGCAGCCCCCATTGATAGCTTGCCTTCACGCGCAGTTGACGGCTCGTGGTCGGCTCGAACAGCAGCACGACCTCTGGCTGTGGCTTGCGCGGGAATCGGCGGATGGAAATGGGCGCGGCGGGCGCTTTCGGCGGCTTGCCCCCCAGCTCGACTTCGAGCCGCAGGTTGCGCAGCGCGCTCAGCCCCGTGTTGTGCAGTTTCAGGCGTACTTCCTGCTCGCCTGAGGGCAACGGCGCGAGGCAGCCCTCAACCATCAGGTCGCCCGTGTCCAGAATGAGGTGGTCGGGAGGAATCGTGGGCGCGTTCGCGCGGGCAAGCGCGCCGCCGCCTGCTTGATGCGCCGCCATCAGCGACGCCGCAAACAGCACGATAATCACCAGAAACGCCGCCCACAGCGCAACGGTCGCCCGCATCCGCTCACCCCTGCATCTCCGCCCGAAGCACTTCGGGCTTGATAATCCCGATGTAGGGCAGGCTCCGATACTGCTGACGCCAGTCCAGCCCATAGCCCACCAGGAACTCGTCGGGCGCATCGAAGCCCTTGTAGGCAATCGGGATGTCGATGAGCCGTCGGTAGGGGCGGTCCAAAAACACGCACACTTTGAGGCTGGCAGGCTTGCGACGCTCCAGATTTTTGTAGATGTACGCCAGGGTCAGCCCCGTGTCCAGAATGTCCTCCACGATAATCACATGGCGTCCTGCAATCGGCTCGTCGAGGTCTTTGGTGATGCGCACCTCGCCCGATTGCGCCTGGGGACCGTAGCTGGTGATGGCGAGGAAGTCGAGCGTGTGGGGGATGGTCATCGCGCGGGCGAGGTCGGTCAGGAAAAACAGCCCGCCCTTCATAACCGTGACCAGGTGCGGATTCAACCCCGCGTAGTCGCGGTCAATCTGCTGCGCGATGCGTCGGACCTTGCGCTTGATTTTGCGTTCATCGAGCCACACGCGCTGGATAATCGGCGGCAGCGTCGGCTCGGGCAGCGTAATCGTCTGCACAGCGCAATTGTACCTGATAGGCTCACGCCGCAGGCGTCGCCTGGTGCAAGCGGGGGACGCCCCAGTGGATCAGTTTCTCCCACAGCAGGTCGGGGTTGAGGGGCTTTGTGAGGTAGTCGTCCATGCCGCACTCGAGGCACTTTTCGCGGTCGCCCTCCAGCGCGTTCGCCGTGAGGGCGATGATGGGGATATGCAGTCCGCGCGGCTGCTCGTAAGCGCGAATGCGGCGCGTCGCCTCATAGCCGTCCATTTCGGGCATCTGGCAATCCATCAGCACGAGGTGGAACGGCTCGCGCGAGAGCCACTCCAGCGCCTCGCGTCCGTTGCTGGCAATTTGCGCTTCGACGCCCCACTTCTCCAGCGTGCGGCGAATGACCTTCTGATTGACATAGGTGTCTTCGGCGACCAGCACGCGCAAGCCTGTGAGCGCGGTGGGCTCGGCGGCGCGCAGTTGTTTCTCCAGTTGCACATGCGCGGGGGCTTCCGAAGCGGGCAGGGCAAGTTCGAACCAGAAGGTGGCGCCTGCGGCGACTGCGCTGACCACGCCCATCTGCCCCCCCATGAGTTCCACCAGTTTGCGAGAGATTGCCAACCCCAGCCCCGTGCCGCCGTATTTGCGCGTGGTGGAGCCGTCCGCCTGGCGGAACGGTTCGAAAATCTGCTGCTGCTTTTCGGGGGGAATGCCGACCCCTGTGTCCTGGACTTCGAAGCGCAGGACGAGATGGTCTGCGGCGTCGGCGGGCGTGGGCAGTTGCGTCAGGCGCACGACGACCTCGCCGTGCTCGGTGAATTTGATGGCGTTGCTAAGCAGGTTGAGCAGAACTTGGCGCAGGCGTGTCGGGTCGGCGAGGGCGTAGAGGTCGGCTTCGGGCAGCTCCTCGCGCAGCAGAATGCCCTTCAGCCGCGCCTGCGGGCGCACCATTTCGCAGGTCTCTTTCACCAGCCGCCGCAGGTCGGTTGGCGTGCGCTCCAGCTTCATCTGCCCTGCCTCAATCTTCGCGAGGTTCAGGATGTCGTTCAGAATCTCCAGCAGATGCTGGGCGCTGGTCTCGGCGGTGTGCAGCAGGTCGCGCTGTTCCTCGCTGAGCGGCGTATCCTTGAGCAGGTGTAGCATTCCGATGACGCCGTTCATCGGGGTGCGGATTTCGTGGCTCATGTTGGCGAGGAACTCGCTGCGCGCCTGCGCGAGCCGCTCCGCCTCATGTTTGGCTTCCAGCAGCGCCCGTAGCGAGCGATCGCGCATGAGCGCCATCGCCAGCAACTCGCCCAGCGACTCGCAGAACTCGCGCATCGCAACGCTCAGCCCCTGCCGATCGATTCGGCAGCGGTCGCAGACCAGGATAAGCAGCCCCAGCCGCTGCTCCATCCATCGCAGGGGCGCGGCGACGGCGTTCATGGGGCGTCCGTGAACCGTGAGCTGCATCGGGCATGGCTGGGCGTAGTCCCACTCGCTGGCGATGAGGGCGCGCCAGCCTGCTCCGAAGTAATCCTGCAGCGCGCCCGCGGCGCTGACCAGCATCAGCGACTCGCCCTGTTGCTCCCACAACGCCAGCGCGCTGTGTTCGCCCACGACGCCTTCGCGCGTGAGCGTCTCCAGAACCTGCGCGAGGCGCTGGGCAAACGGCGTCTCGGCTTGGAGGGCAATCGCCAGGCGCGTCAGGGTCTGGTTCAGTTGCTTGCGTTGCGCCTCCGCTTGCTCGCGCATCACCTGCTCAGTAATGTCCGTCTGAATACTCAGGTAGCCCAGCAGTGCGCCCTTCTCGTCAAGGATAGGCGAGACGATGCTTTCTGCCCAGTAGTGCGTGTGCGGGCTGAACTCGACGCCGTTGTCGGGCGTCTTGATAGCGGTTCCCTTTTTGCGGTTCAGCACTCTCCCGCGAAACTGCTCGCCCCGTCGCAGGGTTTCATACTTTTGTTGATAGAACGAATCGGGCATCATGCCGCTCTTGAGGATATTCGGGCGCTGTCCGATGGCTTCTTCGGGCGTGTAGCCTGTGAGCTGGGTGAAGGCGGGGTTGACATACACAATCCGCTGCTCGGGGTCGGTAATCAACACAGCGGCGGGCGAGGATTCAATCGCCTTTTGCAGGCGCGTTAGTTGCGTATGTTGCAGTTTCGCCGTGTCGTAGGCGCGGCTGTTTACTCGATAGAGCAGTGCGCCGATGACGCCCACCACGCCCAGCGCAATCACCAGCGTCTGCAGGTAGAGCATCGGCGTGAGCGGCACGCCCATCCCCCAGCGCAACGCAATTAACTGCAGCACAAACACTGCCACGAACGGGCGCGTCAGACTGCACAGCGTCCCCACAAATGATTTGCGGGATTGCATATCTCCCTCAGTGGGAGATTTTCCACAATTGGGCGCGTTTTTGCTATTCGTGCGCGCTGGGATCCACCACCGAACCGCAGAGTTGCTCGCGCAGGCGCGCCAGCGCGCGGGTGTGAATCTGATACACGCGCGACTCGGAGATGCTCATCACCTGCCCAATCTCTTTGAAAGTCAGCCCCTCGTAATAATAGAGCTGAATCACCTGTCGTTCGCGGTCTGCAAGGTTCTCGATGGCAGTGGCGAGCGCCTGAGTGCGCTCGCGCTCCAGCAGCTCCTCATAGGGGTCCTCCGCGTCGGCGAGCGTCTCGAGCAGGTTGTTGTTCTCGTCCTCGTCGCCGTTAATCAGGCACGCCTCCAGCGAGACGGTGTTGGTGCGGGCGTAGTCGATAAGCAGCTGGCGGTAATCCTCCACCGAGATACCCAGCGCCTCGGCGGCTTCCTCGTCTGTTGGCGGGCGCCCGAGGCTCGCCTCGAGGCGCACCCACACGCGCTCGAGCTGGCGCAGCTTGTCCCGCGCGGAGCGCGGCACCCAGTCTTCCGAGCGCAACGCTTCCAGCACCGCGCCGCGGATCAGCGCAATCGCGTAGGTCTCGAACTTCACATTGCGCGTCGGATCGAACATATCGACGGCGCGGATCAGCCCCATCACGCCGTAGCTGTAGAGGTCTTCCCACTCCATGCCGTTGGGGGGGTAGGGCACGACGCGGGCGACGGTCAGCTTGACCAGATGCGCGTATTGCCGAATCAGCTGTTCGCGTGCATGCGGGTCGCCGTACACCTTGAACTGTTTCCAAGCCTCCTGTATCTGAAATCCATCCATCATGACTACAACAACCTCCCTCCGCTTGTGTTATGCTGCTCCGCTCTCCGTCGAGTTGCGCCTGCACATTTGCAAACAGGCAGCCGATATATTCGATTCGCCCGCTTCTTTCGGACTCCCGCCACTGGGAACCTGCAAGAGAGGGGGAATAAGTGCCTTCACGCGACATTTGCAACACACGCACGAAGTACGGGCTGTGTGGAGTGCGGAAGCGGAGCTTCCGCATGCTGAAGCGGGAGCTTCAGCACTCCAAAGAACCTGCCTGTGCGCGTGCGCTGGTAGAGGGACTGCTGGAAAATTGCTGCAACAGCACTTAGTCGCTGGAGTGCAAACAGCGGTCATGCCGCCTCCTCGGACGATTCGGCGTCGGTCTCGTTGGCAGCGGCGGGCGCTGGGGCTGGCGATTCGGGGGCGGCAGTCGCTTCGGGGGGTAGGAGCTGGCTCATCACCGCCGCCCAGAGCGCGCCGGCAATCCAGCCGACCATGCCGCCAATCAGCCCGCGCAGGGTGCAGAGCAGCGGCTCCACTCCTGAGGCGATGCCCAGCACCAGCACAATCATACATCCCAGCCCGCCCGTGATGCGGGGCACGACCGTCCAGTTCATGCGTTCTCATGCGTTCCTCCAGGAGCCGCGGGCGCGCCTGGATGGCGACCATCAGCGCGAATAGGCGGGCGCGCGCCCCGCGCGCAGCTCCAGCGCCTCCGCATAGAGCGCGGCATAGGCGCCTGCCGAGCGACTCCACGACCAGTCCTGCTGCATCACACGCGCCACGAGTGTGCGCCACCCCTGAGCGTCCTGGAACGCTTCCACTGCCTGACGCACCGCTTCATGGAGCGCTTCGGGTCTGTATTCGCGGAACACAAACCCGTTTCCTGTGCCGCGCGCGGCGTCATACGGCGCGATGCTGTCCGCTAATCCGCCTGTCTGTCGCACTATGGGGATTGTTCCATACCTTAAACTAATCATCTGCCCCAGTCCGCACGGTTCGAAGCGCGAGGGCATCAGGAACATGTCCGCGCCTGCATAGATGCGATGCGCCCATGCGTTGTCGAAGCCGATGGTCGCATGCACTTTTGCGCGGTGCCGCTTGTGTTGCGAGCGGAAGAACCGTTCATACGCGGGGTCGCCCGTGCCCAGCAGCACCAATTGAATGGGCATCTGCAGCAGCTTCGCGCCCAGCGCCTTGATGAGGTCGAGCCCCTTCTGGTCGGTCAGGCGCGAGACCAGCCCAATGACCGCCTTGCTGGGGTCGGGCTGCCAGCCGCACGCCTGCTGCAACTCCGCCTTGCAGGTCGCCTTGCCCTGCAGGTTGGTCGCGGCGTAGTGCGCGGGGATGTGCGGGTCGGTTTCGGGGTTCCACTCGTCGTAGTCGATGCCGTTGAGGATGCCCGACAGACGGCGTTCGTCGGCGAGGCGGCGCAGTAGCCCTTCCAGCCGCTCGCCGTATTCGGGCGTCTGAATCTCGGCGGCGTAGGTCGGGCTGACCGTGTTGATGCGGTCGCTGTAGAGCAGCGCGCCCTTCATCAGATTCACCTTGCCGTAAAACTCCAGCCCTTCGATGTCGAACAGGTAATCGGGCAGTCCCAGCTCGCTGAAGAACGCCTGTTCGAACACGCCCTGATAGGCAAGATTGTGAATCGTGAACACGGTCGCCAGCGCGTCGGTGCGCTCGGTACGATGCGTGCGCAGGTAGACGGGAACCAGCGCGGTGTGCCAGTCGTTGCAGTGAACCACCTGCGGCGTCCAGTCGGCATGATGCGCGAGCCATTCCACTGCGGCGCGGCAGAACGCGACATACGCGCGCGGGTCGACGGCGTACACCTTCGTCGACTCCGTCGCGTTGGTGAACCAGTCGCCCACCTGCAGCAGATAGACGCGCACACCCGACGGCAGGGTCAGCAGCGAGACGGTCGCGGTTTCTGTCCAGTCGGGGCGGATGGCGACCTGAAACTGCGTTTGGGGTTCTATCTGCCAGCGTGTGTCCGCTTCTATCATCGGGTAGGCGGGCATGAGGATTCGCGCGTCGTGTCCTGAATGAAGCAGGGCTTTGGGCAGTGCGCCCGCAACATCTGCCAGTCCGCCAACCTTCGCTAATGGCGCAACCTCCGCCGAAATCATCAGAATACGATAGGATTGTTCTTGCATACACGCCTCCTACAGCTCGGAAGCCGCTCCGGCGCGCTGGGACGCCGTTGCCCATTGGAGGAGTCGCGTGTAGCCCTCCGTGGGCGGGTTGCCCAGCAGATTTGCCTGCTCCTGCGTCAGGCACTCCAGAGGATACCTGGAATGCACCCACTGTTGAAGTCGCTGCGCGGCGCCGCTCCCGATACCTGCCAGAATTATTGGCATCTGGGGTCGGCTTCTGCAGAGCCAGCCCAGCAGAATGTGCAGGCGTGGGGTCAATTCCACGCCCGTTTTGAGCCAGATGCAGGCGACATCGGCGATTTGCAGCAGCTCCAGTCGCCGCCCCACCAGCCGCCACTGGGGGAACAGGGCGCGCCACCGTTGGAGATCCAGTAGGTCGAACTGCGCAGGGCTGCCCACCACATGCAGGCGCGACTGCAAATCCCACCCGACGGCGGGCGCGACGCGCGCACGCCAGTGCCACACCAGCGTCGTCGGCGGGAGCTGCACCTGCACTCCTGAAAAGAGCAGGAAATCGGCGTACAGCACGGGCAGGCGCAGGGGGTACTGCGCCGACACCCGCGCCCGCAGACCGCTTGCCTGATCAACCAATGCAACACTCATCGCCACTTTTGGGAGCGCTGACCTGTATTTTGGAGTGCGGAAGCTCCGCTTCCGCATGCTGAAGCTTCCGCTTCAGCACTCCAAATACGCGCAAAAACTCACTGCAACGGCGCTTCGCGTGCAGAGGCTTTATGCCGCACGCATGCCCTCTGAATTGTAGGCGTGCGCCCCCTAATTTTGCAGGGGCGCGGGCAGGAACATCCCCGCGTGGTGCGAACAATTTCGCGGAGGATTCGCATGCGAAGGATTGCCATCTGGTTGCTGGGTGTAATTGCGTTGCCCGTTTGGGCGGATCTGTCGTTTGGCGGCTCGCCGTCGGCGGGGATGGGCGGCGCAGGGCTGGCGGTCATCCGTCGTCCCACTGCGCAGTCGTTCCAGAACCCCGCGGTGATTGCCTATGTGCAGGGTTTCCGCTTTGGCGCAGGCAACATCGACACAACGGCGCAGGGCGCATCCCTCAGCCGCCTGATTGACGACCTCGAGGTTCAACAGGGAAGCGCGGCGGACATCGCGACGGCGGCAGGACTGCTGCGCAAATATGCGGGTCGGGACACGCGCCTGCTGCTCACGGGCGACTTTGGCATTATCGCCAGCGGCGTCGGGATTTCTGTGGGTGGGATTGTGGACGCGCGGCTGCTGCCGAACGCGCCGCTGCAGAACTGGGCGCGCACGGACGGCAACCCCAATAACATCCCCGCCAACGCGCGCGCCGATGTGATTGCCGTGGGCGTGGTGAGCCTGCCCGACATCACGACGGGCGTGCGCCTGCCCTCCGAACAGGGCGACCTCGCCGTCGGCGTGCGCCTGCGCAACCTGAAACTCTACTACACGCACTACTTCGCCGACCAGGCGCAACTGCAGGCAGGCAACAACGCCACCCGCGCGCCCGAACTGCAGGGACGCGACTACCGCGAATTCAGCGCGACGGGCGTCGACCTCGGCTTCCTGTGGCGACCGACGGGCGACCGAACCTATACCCTCGCGTTGGTCGTGGAGAACTTCGTCGAGCCGAACATCCGATTTCAGGCGACCGACCGCGACGGACAGGTGTTCAACTTCAAGCCGCTCAATCGCGCTTACCACGCGGGCATCGCCGTTGAGCTGGAGACAGGCTCGCTGATTGCCGTGGACTTTATCGACATTGGCAATAACGCGGGCAGGGGCGAGATTCGGCTGGGCTACGAGCAGCGGCTGGGCGGGATTGCGCTCCGCACGGGCTACGCCTCCAAAACGGGCTGGACGGCGGGACTGGGCATTGGTGGGTTCAGTATTGCCTACTCCGACTCGCTGCCCGTGGTCGTGTCGCGCACGCTGAACTTCTGATGCCCTTTATCTCGCGCAATCCGTACACGGAAGAGGTGGCGCGGGAGTATCCCGCGGACACCTGGGACGACATCGAGGCGCGTTTGGCGGCGGCGCGGCTGGCGTTCCTGCGCTGGCGCGAGACGACCCCCGCCGAACGCGCCCGCGCCCTCACCAGCGTCGCGCAGGCGCTGCGCGACGACCTCGAAACCTACGCCCAGCAGATTACCCTTGAGATGGGCAAGCCCATCAAGCAGGCGCGCGCCGAAATCGAAAAGTGCGCCCGTGGGCTGGAATACTTCGCGAACAACCTCGATCGCATGCTCCAGCCCATCGAGGTGGAGACCGAAGCCGACAAGAGCTATATCGCCTTCCAACCGCTGGGCGTGATACTGGCGATTATGCCCTGGAACTTCCCCTTCTGGCAGGTGGTGCGCTTCGCCGCGCCCGCGATTGCCGCCGGGAATGTGGTCGTGGTCAAGCCCGCGCCCAGCACGCCCACCTGCGCCCTGATGCTCAAAGACGCCTTCGACCAGAGCGAGAGCGAGGAGCAGCTGCTCTTTCCGTTGCTCGCTGAGACGGAGATGATTCCCGAAGTGATTCGCCACCCCGCGGTCGCAGCGGTGACCTTCACGGGCAGCACGCGCGCGGGGCGGGAAGTGGCGCGTCTGGCGGGCGAGTCGCTCAAAAAGTGCGTGCTGGAGCTGGGCGGCAGCGACGCCGCGCTGATCCTGCACGACGCCGACCTGAGCCGCGCCGTGCCCCAGTGCATTCAGGGACGCTACCAGAACACGGGGCAGAGCTGTATCGCCATCAAACGCTTCATCGTCGACTCGCTGGTGTACGACGACTTCGTGGAGCGGTTTCTCGAGCAGAGCCGTGCGCTGCGCATGGGCGACCCGCGCGACGAGGCGACCGATCTCGGACCGCTGGCGCGCGCCGACCTGCGCGAGAACCTGCACCGCCAGGTGCAGGAGAGCGTCGAGATGGGCGCGGAGGTGCGACTGGGCGGCGCTCTCCCTGACGGCAAGGGCTACTTCTACCCGCCGACCGTGCTGACCAACATCGCGCCGATGATGCCCGTCTGGAGCGAGGAGACCTTCGGACCCGTCGCGCCGATTTATCCGGTCAACAGCCGCTACGAAGCCGTGCAGGTCGCCAACGCCACGCGCTACGGGCTGGGCGCGAGCGTGTTCACCGAGAACCTGCGCGTCGGTGAGGACATCGCCTGCAACCGCCTCGAAGTCGGCAGCGCGTTTGTCAATCACCATGTGTTTTCTGACCCGCGCCTGCCGTTTGGCGGCGTGCGCGAGAGCGGCTTCGGACGCGAGCTGAGCGTGTTCGGTTTGCGCGAGTTTGTGAATATCAAGACGGTGTATATCGTGGAGTAAGCAAAACATACAATCAGATTCTTACCAGTGGTCGCCCTGTCGACTTCTCTGACGGAGAGTATATCTACATTCGCTCTGCAGGCGTACCCGCTGGTGGGCGCGGTAAGCAAGCCGTGGAACTTGCGATTGGCAAGCGTCCCGCCAACATCCGCGTGGGCAGTGTTTGCGACCTTGTGGACAAGCGTTTACCCACACTTGTCTTTATTGACGCCACTGCGCTGTGTGGAGACGAGGCTACCGTTGCGGAGATAGTCGCCCCTTTGCAACAAAGTGCGTGGCGCGACACGCCTATCGTGATTCTGGACAATCCGGAGGCAGACATCGTGCGCGGCTATGCCGCAGGCTATGTGGCGCGTATTCGCATAGACGAGAAACCTCACGCCATCGAGAGATTTATTGAAAGGGTACTGTCTCAAGCGCAGACCCGTTGAGCCTTTTCACCGCAACGCCACATAAAACACCCGATCGCTCCGTCGTTCGGGCGGATGGAGCGTGTAGGCGTCCAGCACATGCACCTCCGGGAAGCCCGCCGCATAGAGCATGTCGCGCACCTCGCTCTCCGTGTAGGCGCGCTGGGTGTGAATCTCGGTGAAGGAGCGCTCTCCTGTTCCCTCGCGTACCCAGAACTCCATATGCACCGTACACAGGCGCGTCTCGCGGTCGTACTGGCTGCGCCAGCGGTAGCGCAGCGGCGCGCTCGGCTCCAAAAGCGCCTGGTCGAACATTTTGCGCACGAAGGCGTACTCCGTGTTCAGGTCGAAGATGAAGATTCCGTCGGGGTTCAGATGCCGATAGGCGCGGCGCATCGCTTCCGCGAACCGTTGCGGCTCGGTGATGTTGTTGAGGCTATCGAACAGGCTCACGATGCCGTCGAAAGTCTCGCCCAGCTCCAGCGCGGCGGCGTCCTGCACAAAGTAGCGGACGCGGGACTGGTGTTGCTCTGCCTTGCGAATCGCCTGCTCAATCATCGCTGCGGAGCGGTCTACGCCCACCACCTCGTAGCCGCTCATCGCCAGCAGCTCACTGAGATTGCCCGTGCCGCAGCACAAATCGAGAATCTTCTGTGCGGGGCGATCGAAGTAGTCCAGCAGCGTCTCTACATAGTGCATCCACCACAGGTAGGGGATGCTCTGCATCAGCTGATCGTAATACGGCGCGACCGCTGCGAAGGGTTCAGACGCTGAAGAGCTGGTCATCCAGTCCCTGATTGACGCGAATGTTGGTGTTCACCGTGCGCCCACCGAAGCGCTGGTCGACATTATAGACCTCCACCTTGCTGGGGATCCAGATTCCGGGCGCGGCTTGCACGGGGTCTTTGTATTCGAATCGGGCGCGGTAGCGTCCGGTGCGGCTGTACCACACGCGCCGCGCCGAATAGCGTTTTTCGGGGTCGATCCACACGATGTGTCGCGCGTCGTCGTCGCCGTAGTTCCACTGCAGCTCGTACACCAGATAGAGCGCGCCATTCTCGCGCTCCTCGCGCAAAAACTTCACATCGAACTGGCGCGCGACCGACGGCGTGAAAAAGCCGAAGTCCATCGGCGTCTGCTGCTTGCCCGGCGAGTTGCGCACATCCTCGCGCACGCGCTGACGCGGGGCGATCACCAGCTTCTGACCCGCGTTCAAAATGTAGGTAATCCGTTGCGACTGCACCTCCGACTCCAGACGGAGCTTGAACGGCTCTTTGTAGTAGACCGTCATGCGTCGGAAGCGGTAGGCGTTGGCGAAGTCCTTGTTGATCTTGCGCAGTTCGCCCAGGCGCACGCCCTCGGCGCGCGCCTCCATCTGCAGATCGCGCAACTTGTCCTGCGCCAGCGCCACAAACTCGCGATTCATCGGTTGCCTCACCTCCACACGAGAGTATACCCACAGGGTACAATTCCCCCGCTATGCGACAGGCGTATATTCCATCGGAAGCGGTTGCTACGCATGTGGAGCGCACCGAAGAGGGCACGATGATTATCAACATGGGTCCCCAGCATCCCAGCACCCACGGCGTGCTGCGCGTCGTGTGCGAGCTGGAGGGGGAACGCATCGTCAAAGCGGAATGCGTGATTGGCTACCTGCACACGGGCATGGAGAAAGAGGCGGAGTACCTCACCTATCACAAAGCGCTCCCGATGACCGACCGCATGGACTACCTGTCGGCGAACAACAACAATCTTGCCTTCTCGCTCTCCATCGAGAAGATTCTGGGGGTGGAGATTCCCCCGCGCGGACAGTACCTGCGGGTGATTCTGGCGGAGCTGTCGCGTCTGGCGAGCCATCTGGTGTGGATTGGCACGCACGCGATGGATCTGGGCGCGATGACCATCTTCTTCTATGCCTTCCGCGAGCGCGAGAAGATACTGGACCTGTTCGAGATGATGTCGGGCGTGCGCATGATGCCCAGCTGGATTTGCCCCGGCGGGCTGCGCGGCGACATGCCCGACGGGTTTGAAGACCGCCTGCGCCAGCTGCTCAAAGAGCTGCCCCGCGCGATTGACGATATCGAGGGCATGCTCACGCAGAACCCCATCTGGCGCGAGCGCACCATGGGCATCGGCGCGCTGACCACCGAAGAGTGCTTCGCGCTGGGCGTGAGCGGTCCCAACATCCGCGCCACGGGCTTCGCATGGGACATCCGCAAGTCCAACCCCTACAGCGGCTACGAGCAGTTCGAGTTCAACATCCCCGTCGGCAAGCACGGCGATGTGTACGACCGTTACCTCGTGCGCATGGCGGAGATGCGCGAGAGCCTCAAAATCCTGCAGCAGGCGATTGACGGGCTGCCCGGCGGTCCGATTAACACCAGCGACCTGAAGGTCGTCCCGCCCCCGCGCGAGGCGATTGACAACTCGATGGAGTCGCTGATTCACTGGTTCAAGATACACACAGAGGGCTTCCGTCCCCCTGTGGGCGAGGCGTATGTACCGATTGAATCGCCCAAGGGCGAGCTCGGCTTCTATTTCGTGAGCGACGGCACGAACCGCCCCTATCGGATGCACACCCGCGCGCCGAGCTTTATGAACCTGCAGGCGCTGGAGAAGATGGCGGTCGGCAGGCTCATCGCCGATATGGTCGCCCTGATTGGCAGCATCGACATCGTGCTGGGCGAGATTGATCGCTAACCGCGGCTCTGACAGGAATCCCCCGCCCCTGTCGCGAATCGAGGCGCTATGACACGCGAGCAGGCACAGGCGCGCATCGAGACGCTCCGCCAGCAGATTGAGTATCACAACTACCGCTACTATGTGCTGGACGCGCCTGAGATCAGCGACGAAGAGTACGACGCCCTGTTCCGCGAGCTGCAGCAGCTGGAGGCGCAGTACCCTGAGCTGATTACGCCCGATTCGCCCACGCAGCGCGTCGGCGCGCCGCCGCTGAGCGCGTTCCCCGAACACACCCACCGCGAGGCGATGCTGAGCCTCGACAACGCCTTCAGCGAGGAAGAGCTGCTGGCGTTCGACCAGCGCGTGAAGCGGTTCCTCGACCTGCCCGCCGATGATGTGCTTGAATACACCTGCGAGCTGAAGATCGACGGGCTGGCGGTGTCGCTGACCTACGAGGACGGGGTGTTGACCGTCGGCGCGACGCGCGGCGACGGCGTGCGCGGCGAGGTCGTGACGCCCAACCTGCGCACGGTGCGCCAGATCCCGCTCCGCCTGCAGGCAGGGCAGAGCCTGTTCGATGCGCCCCCGCGCCTGGTGGAGGTGCGCGGCGAGGTCTACCTGAGCCATCACGAGTTCGAGCGCATTAACCGCGAGCGTCTGGAGGCGGGCGAGCCGCCGTTTGCCAACCCGCGCAACGCGGCGGCGGGCAGCCTGCGCCAGCTCGACTCGCGCATCACCGCCCGCCGACGCCTGCGCTTCTGGGCATACGGGATCGGCTCCTGCGAGGGCGCGACCTTCGAGAGCCAGTGGGACATCCTGCAACAGTTGCGCGCGTGGGGCTTCCCCGTGAACCCGCACACGCGCCTCGCGCAGGGCATCGACGACGCGCGGGCGTTCTGCCGCGAGTGGGCGACGCGCCGCGCTGAGCTGGACTACGCCACCGACGGCGTGGTGATTAAGGTGAACCGCCTGAGCCTGCAGCGGCAGCTGGGCGCGACGGCGCGCGCGCCCCGCTGGGCAATCGCCTACAAGTACCCCGCCGAACGCGCCCTCACCACCCTGCTGGAGGTGCGCTGGCAGGTCGGGCGCACGGGCGTGCTGACCCCCGTGGCGATTATGGAGCCTGTATCCGTGGGCGGCGTCACGGTCTCGCGGGCGACCCTGCACAACATCGACTACATTCGCGAGAAGGACATCCGCATCGGCGACCGCGTGGTGATTCAGCGCGCGGGCGAGGTCATCCCCGAAGTGGTGTCCGTGCAGCTGGAGGCGCGGGACGGCGATGAGCTGCCCATCGAGCCGCCCCAACAGTGCCCCGCGTGCGGCGCACAGGTGGAGCGCCCCGAAGACGAAGCCGCCCTGCGTTGTATCAACCTCGCCTGCCCCGCGCAAATCGTGGAGCGTATCCGCCACTTCACCAGCCGCAACGCGATGAATATCGAAGGGCTGGGCGACAAGTGGGTGCAGCGACTGTTCGAGCTGGGCTATATCAAAGACCCCGCTGACCTCTACAGCCTGCATCTGCACCGCGACGCGCTGATCGGGCTGGAGCGCAGTGGCGAGAAGCTGGTGAGCAACCTGCTGCAGGCGATCGAGAAGAGCAAGGGCAACCCGCTGGAGCGGCTGATTTTCGCGCTGGGCATCCGCCATGTGGGCGAACACGCCGCGCGCCTGCTGGCGGAACACTTTGGCAGTATGGACGCGCTGATGGCGGCGAGCGAAGAGCAAATCACCCAGATTCACGGCATGGGTCCCGAAACCGCGCGCGAGGTGGTCGAGTTTTTCGCGCGCCCTGAAAACCGCGCTGTGATTGAGAAGCTGCGTCAGGCGGGCGTGCGCATGGAAGCCGAGCGCCCAACGCGCGGCGCAACGCCCTTCGCGGGGCTGACCTTCGTGTTCACAGGGGAGTTGCAGGCGTACACGCGCGAGCAAGCCGAGGCGCTCGTGCGCGCGCTGGGCGGACGCGCGACCTCCAGCGTCAGTAAAGCCACCAGCTATGTGGTCGCGGGACCGGGCGCAGGCAGCAAACTGCAGAAAGCGCAGGCGCTGGGCGTGCCCGTGCTGGACGAGGCGCAGTTCCTGGAGATGGTGCGCGCGGCGCAGGCTCAGTAAAACAGGAACGGCCACCAGTTCTTCATCGGCTTGCCCTGCTTGTCGCGGCTTTTGTTGCGGTAGCCCGGCATGTTCTGCCGCCAGTAGACCAGCCAGCGTCCCATGCAGTCGGGCGCGAGGTCGCGGAACGGCTCCAGCACGGCGTTCGTCCACGGGCGCTTGAGGTCTGCGCCGCCTCGCCCGCTGCCGATGCGCCAGTCCTCGATGGTCGACAGCACGGGCTGGGTGTTCTCCTGGTCATAGTGGCGCCTGCCGTTGGGCGGGAAATGCACATTGCCGCCCGTGGCGTAGTAGTCGTTCAGCGTCCAGCGTTTGTCGCCGTCGCGCACAATCGCCGTGCGCTCGTCGGGATACTCCACCCCCTTGTCCTCGCCCCAGAGGTAGTAGTAGGAGTTGAAGGGCAGCCCGAAGCGCGTGTCCAGATCGAACATCGCATACTCGTAGAAATACTCGCGGAAGTAGGGGATGCAGTTGCTGTGCGCCGTGCCTTCCAGCGCGTGTCCGAGGTTCTCCATCCCGCAGCCGACGCCGCGCTCATAGTTGAGCATGTTCAGGCGCAGCGAGCGTCCGATGAAACGCTGTTCGGGGTCGCCGCCATTGCCCGCCTGCACATATTCGCCCGGAATGCGCCGAAAGCTGGCGTCGTAGCGCGGCTTGATTTCCACGCACTCCAGCCAGCTCACGATATTGTCCGCCGCGCCCGTGAACCACACCTCATGCACATAGCCCGCGTCCACCAGCTCCTTGAGGGTCAGGAAGCGTTTGGGGTCTTTGGGGTCGCGCACGCCGATGCGTTCAGCGAACTCTTCGGTGAAGAAGCCGTCGTAGCTGCCGCTAATCCCGTTGGGCAGGGGAGTCTTCCGGCGCGGGGTCGCCTGACTGTTCCTGCCGCGCACGCCGTCGGGGTCCTGCAAATCCACATACCGCCACACCGAATACTCCAGAAAGCGCGGGGCGCGGGGGTCTTTGTAGCCGTGATAGCGGCTGCTCTCGTTCAGCGCGGTAATCAGGTCGGAGAAGATGCGCTCCGGGCGACCGGGCTCGATGCCGTTGACGAAGTTGATGCACAGCAGGCGCGGACGCATCTGGCGGATACGGTCGTGGTTGCGCACAATCCATTCGTCGGAGTTGGCGTTGCTGGCGCGGTTGGGCCAGAGGGTGGTATCGCTGGGGTCGCGCAGGGGCTTGGGCGTGCCGTCGGGATTGAAGTTCTCCTGCCAGCGCAGAGTCTGCGCGAGAGTCTCCTGTTGCAAGCGTTTATAGTCGCGCATGGTATGCCTCGTTGTGCGCCTGCTGGCGTGTAAGCCGGGTTCTGTTCGAGGCGGCGATCTCTCTGGGGCGTTCGCTTACGCGAAGCCTCGCGCGGTCTACCCGGAGGGTCGGCGGAGCGCGTCATCCCCTCCCTACACGACCTTGCTCCCTGTGGGGCTTGCCCAGCCGTTCACTCGCGCGAACGCTGGTGCGCTCTTACCGCACCGTTGCACCCTTACCCCCGAAGGGGCGGTTTGCGTTTCTGTGGCGCTTTCCGTCGCTGGCGCTCCAGCGCCTGGGGGTTACCCAGCACAGCCTCCTGTGGAGCCCGGACTTTCCTCGCCCAATCGGGCGCCGCCGCCCAGCCAGCAGGCAATTAATTCTACCCGATTGCGGTATAATCGGTATGGTGGGTACGCACACGCACACATCGGAGCCGCGCCTGTCGGAGATTTTCGCCCGCACGCTTGACGCGAACGCTGACGGGGTGGTGGTGTTGGGGGAAGTGCTGGACAAAGCAGGCGACCGCGGCTACGGCTTCCTGCTGATTCTGCTGGCAATCCCCGCGTTCATCCCGATTCTGCCGCCGGGCACTTCGGGCGTGCTGGGCGCGCTGATGAGCATCGTCGCGCTGCAGATGCTGTTCGGTCTCAAGCAGCCGTGGTTCCCCAGGCGCTGGCGACAGAAGGTGCTGTCGCCGAAGGTGGTGCAGGCGATTCAGACGCGTGGGGTCGCCATGCTGCGCAAGATCGAGCGCATCTCGCACCCGCGCGGCAGGCGCTTCACGCGCAACGGGCTGATTCTGCGAATCAGCGCGCTGGTGGTGATTGGGCTGGCAGTGGTGCTGTCCTCGCCGATGCCGTTTATGAACTCGCTGCCCGCGCTGGGCGTGCTGCTGATTGGCGTCGGGCTGGCGAACCACGACATCTACTTCCTATCGGCGGGCTGGCTGATTGGCGTCGCCGTCGCGCTGATTGTCGCGCTGGGGCTGGAAGCGCTGCTGCGCCTGGCGCGGCTGATTCGTGAGGCGATTGGGATTTAAGTGTCGTTGCAGTGAATTTTCAGCGACTCCCCTGTCTGGGCATGCGCGTAATTTGGGAGTGCTGAAGCGGGAGCTTCCGCACTGATGTTTGTCATTTCCATCAGGCGTGAACATATGCCGCAGACCCCAGAATCCACCCAAAAGTCCGCTCAAAACGCCCCACAAAACCCCAAAAACACCCCCAAACACACCCAATCCCTCACCAACGAAACGCCCCCAACCAGATCCATAGCCCCTCCCGACACCACCAACACCCACACAACCCATTTTTCGCCCCTTTACCCAAACAGCACCCACAGCCCCCTGAAGCCCAGTTTTCCAACAACACCCCCCAACGAACATCCCGCAACACCTCCCGCAAAGTCCAACGACGCTCACCCCCAGCCCGCAACCACCCCCACGCCCGATACCCGCTCAACACCAACACCCCATACACCCACGCGCTCCACGACACGCTCCGCTCCCCACTCACCAACCCCCAGCACGGCTTCTCCCCCAGCCCAAACCCGCTCTTGAGGCTCCGAAAACACACCTCTATCTCCCAACGCTGCCACAACAACCCCACCAACCGCTCCAACGCCAACGGCAACTGCCAGCCCCCCTGACCATCCCCAACCGCTTGCACCCAGAACGCCTGCGGCGCACGGGTCTTCTCTCGCTTGCGCCGCTTGCGACGCCCCCGCACAAGAATCACGAAAAACACCGGCGCCCCCCAGTCTTTGCGACGACACGGACCCAGCACCCGCACAGGAACCCGTATCGCGCGCCCCCGCGCGTGTATCTGAACCATCTGCCAGCCTGTGCGCCCCTGCCACACCTCGCACGGACGCCACCAACGCGCCCCATACACCCGCCGACGCCCCCGACCCGTGTGCGCCTCAGGCAGGTCGCACCAGAGCGAGTCGCGCCGCGCACGGGCACAACAGACCGTGTTGGGCAACAGCAGCGTACCCCACGCTTTCGTGTCGCCCCGCCCGTCGCCGACGCAGACCAACAACTGCTGCGTGCGCCCTGCCGCATCCAGCGTCGCACGCACCCGTCGCACGCCTTCTATCCAGCCCGCTATCTCCGAGCGACGGGAACCCTCTTGGGCACGGGCGCAGCGTTGGGAGAATGCAGGCAGCCACTCAATCGGGACGCAGCGGGCGTTGCCGTCGTCGGGGGGCACAAGCGCGCCGAGCATCACAAAGCTCTGCGCCCAGCGTAGTCCGCGCGCGAAGGGGGCGTTTTGAGGGTTTTGTCGCCAGAAGGCGCCGGGAATAGACTTGCCTGTTCGGGGGACGGTCGTGCCGTCGGCGATGACGCAGTAGGGCTGTTCGGGCGGGCAGTGTTGGAGGGTGTGCAGGCGCAGGGTGTGAAAAGCGTCGTCGGGTTGGAAGTAGCGTTGGAAGAGGCGATAGGCGGCGGGGCGTGGGTGGGTTCGGTGGGGCTGGTGGGTGCGTTCCAGTTGGGCGATGGTTTTGTGGGTGGGTGCGAGGAGTTCGGCGTAGAGGAGTTGTCGGAGGGTTTGGTTAGGTTCTGGGCGTTGGGTGCGTGTGGGGAGTTGTTGGAGGAGTTGCTGGAGGTGGTATACTGGGTGTGTTATTGGGTTAGCTCCATCGGGTTGCTCCTGTGTGTGGATTGGTGTTTTCATAGTGTGCAGGAGATACCCGATGGAGCGTTTTTCTGTCAAGGGGTGGGCGCAGCGGGTGAGGAGAAATGACAAACATCAGCGCGGAAGCTCCGCTTCCGCACTCCATAAAGACGGTGCTGCACGCGCATGTCGCAATTCTCGTGCAAAGACACTTAGTAGCACTGTAGAATCATCCACACTTTATCGAACCGTCGCGCGGCGAGGTCGTTGCGATGAATCCAGAAGTAGAGCGTGCCCACATCGCCCCACTCCATCTCGATGGTTACGTCCGAGTCCAGATGGAGCAGCAAAATCAGCTCCTGCCCCCGCGCAAGCGCCTCCTGCCAGGACATCTCATACTGCGCACGGATAGCGTCTGCGCTTGCGGCGCCTTGAATCGAGGCGTGGTACCCCAGCAACCAGTTCTTGGGCTGGTCTTCCTCAATCTGCGCAATCCGATGCGCCAGTTCCGTATACTCGTCCCACATCTCGTCGGTCAACTCCAGCTCGGGCGCAAGCAGTTCCAGCTCCTCGGAATCGAGCGGGAGCATAGACCGCTGTTCAAAGGCGACGGGAACCTCCGGGATGCGGGGGTATTCGGGCATCGCTTCGGGGAGCGGCGTGCGCACGAGCGTGTCCGCGCGCCCGGCATAGTAAACGACTCGCCAGCTGCCTGCATCGTCGGGATAATACCCCCACGGCTGCTCGTTCGCCTCGTAGAAAAAGTAGAGCATCCCCGACGGCGGCAGCAAGCGTTCCGTGTCATAGGGCGCAACCTGCTCCAGATTGACCTGCTCCAGAAACGCAAGGGGCGTGCCCTGCCATTCGGGCCACACGAAATCGGGGGGCAGGTCGGGTTCGCCGCCCAGCTTGGACGCGCCGATAGGTGCAGGCGAATCAGCAGGCGCGTGCACGATTGCAATCGCGGGCTTCAGCAGGCGTTCCAGAGTCTCGGCATACGACGCCAACGCACTGTTGCGAATCTGCTCAATCGGGTTCATCATAGCCTCCTCAGCGTACATCATTAATTTTTACCTGCGCCCATCGCGCCTCCCAAATCAGGTACACTTCTCAGGCAGGAGGCGCAAGATATGGAGGTCAAACTCATCCCGATTGACCAGATTGTGGAAGACCCTGACCAGCCCCGACGGGGCTACGACGAGGAGAGCCTGGAGGGGCTGGCGGAGAGCATCCGCCGCTACGGACTGATTAACCCGATTACGGTGCGACTGCTGCCCGACGGCGAAACTTACCAGATTGTGACGGGCGAGCGACGCTGGCGCGCCGCGCAACGCGCGGGACTGACCGAGATTCCCTGCATCGTGAAGCAAATCGCGCAGGACTCCGTAACCACCGAGCAACTGATTGAGAACCTGCAACGCGAAGACCTCGCGCCCATCGACAAGGCGCGCGCCCTCAAGAGCCTCAAGGAGAGCCGCCGCCTCACCAATCGCGAGCTGGCGCAGATGCTGGGGCTGAGCGAGCGTACCATCGGCATCTGGCTGGGGCTGCTGGAGCTGCCCGAAGAGGTGGGCGAGCAGGTGATTGCCGCCAGCGGACGCCCCCCTGCAGGCAGCATCACCGAGAGCCACGCCCGCAGCCTGCTGGAGCTGGACGACCCAGAACTGCAGACGCGCGTCGCCGAGAAAATCCGCGATGAGGAACTCACCAGCGACGAGACCGCCGCGCTGGTGCGCACCCTGCGCGACGAACCCGACCGCGCCGACGAGATTCTCGACCAGCCCGCCGAGCAGGTGCTTGCCGCCGCCGATGTGCGCGGACCCGCGCTGGAGGTGCGCCGATTCCGACGCTACCTCGAAGGGCTGGATGTGTCCGCGCTGCACCCCAGCCACCTGTCCCCGCTGGAAGAGGAGCTGGAGCTGTTGCTGGAGATTATCGCCGAGCAGTTGCAGAGCATTCGCGCGGAGGTGGGATGACCGTCGTTGCGATAGACGGTCCCGCTGGGTCGGGCAAAAGCACCTTAGCGCGTAACCTGGCGCGCGCGCTGGGATTCGTGTTCCTCGACACGGGCGCGATGTACCGTGCGTTGGCGCTGGCGGCGGCGCGCAGGGGCATCGACCCCGACGACGCCGACGGACTGACCCAGCTTGCGCAGCAAATCGAGATTCGCTTCACGCCCGACGGCGACTCCCAGCGCGTGCTGCTGGACGGCGCGGATGTGTCGGAGGCGATACGCACGCCCGAAATCAGCGACCTCGCCTCGCGCATCTCGGTGCATGCGGGCGTGCGCCGTGCGATGGTCGCTCAGCAGCGCGCGCTGGCGCAACAGGCGCACGGCGTCGTCGCCGAAGGGCGCGACACCACCACCGTCGTCTTCCCCGAAGCGGCGGTCAAACTCTACCTCGACGCCTCGCCGCAGGAGCGCGCCCGCCGCCGTCAGCAGCAACTCCAGCAACAGGGCATCGACGAACCCTACGAGCAAGTGCTGCAGGCGATTCTGGAACGCGACGCCCGCGACGCCGCACGCGCCGACTCGCCCCTGCGTATCGCCGACGACGCGATTGTCATTCAGAATGACGGCTGGAGCAAGGAGCAAACCTTCGAGTACGCTCTGGAACTCTGCCGTGAGCGATTGGGTATGGTATAGGTATGTGGCTTCGAATACTCTGGCGGCTGCGTCGCCCCCTCTGGCGCGGCGCGAAAGTGGTGGGGATAAGCGCGGTGGCGCTGCTGGCGTTCCTGCTGGTCAGTCGTGAGGCGGGGCGCGAGTGGCTGCTGAGCCGCCTGCAGGCGCTGGGCGCGCCGGTGTATCGCACGCAGCCCAGCCCGGTGGTGATTGTGGAACGCCTGCAGGCGATGCGGCGGCTGGAGACCGCGCGCCAGACCACACTGCACGATGTGGCGGTCGAGGCGACGAACGGCTTGCCTGTGTGGCTGGCGGGTGAGCGCCTACGGATGCGGGTCGTCGCGGAGGCGTCGGCGGGGATAGATCTCTCCAAACTGCGCCCGGAGCATGTGCAGGCGTCAGGGAAGCATGTGCGCCTGATTTTGCCCGACCCGCAGCTGTTCGAGATTAACATTCGCGAGGGGAGCGCGGAGATTTACCATCGCGAGCGGGGCTGGCTGGTGTTCCGTCCGGACCGTACCATAGAGCAGCGGGCGCGCGCGCAGGCGTGGCTGGAGGCGCGTCAGGCGGCTTTGCAAGGCGACCTGCTGGCACAGGCGCGCCAGAACGCCGCCCATGAACTCACGCGCCTGCTCGAAATGCTGGGCTTCGAGCAGGCGCATATCGGCTGGCAAACGGCGCAGACGCCTACGCCGCCTGCCGCGTCTCGCTGACCGTCACGCGCGTGTAGAGCTTGTCAAGCCAGCTGACAATCTCCTGGCTGACGCCGCGGATCTCTTCCAGCAGCTGCTCGGCGCGCTCGCGCTGTCCTTTCTCCATCGCCTCCACCGCCTGCGCGGCAATCTCGTGCAGGCGCTCGTGCGGCGGCTCAATCGCCTGAAACTCCGGTAGATGCCCGAACTGCTGCTGACCGACCGAGTAGTACCATGTGCCCAGCGCACACTTTTTGTGGGAGACCAGCTGATCGCGCGGAATCATCTCGCCGTGATGCACCATCCGCTCCACGCGCTCGACCCACTTCAGATGCGCGCGCTTGAAGGTCATGATTTTCTCCTCGAAGGTCTCCTCGTCGCTGAGCTGGAACCTGCCGAGCGAGAACATCAGCTTTTCCACATGCGCGGCGGCTTCGGAGGTCGTGCGGTTGAGCGACTCGACGACCTTAATCTGATTGGCGACGATGGTGTTGGTCTGGTCAGCGGTCGCCGCCGCCTGCTCGGAGATAGCGGCGATTTGCTGCAGCGCGTCGGAGGTGGTCTCAGCGCTGGCAAGCATCTGCTCGCTGGCGGCGCTGGACTGCTCCGCAATCGCCGCGATTTGCTCTATCTCGGCAAGCATCTCCTCCGATGCCTGCAGCACCTGTTGCATCATCTGTACCGACTCCTGCGTCTGCTGCGTGATGCCGTCCACCTTGCTCAACACCGCCTGCATATTGGCAGCGACCTGCTGGGAGACCGCGCCGCCCTCCTGCACAATCTCCAGATTCTGCTGAATCGCCTGCACGATTTCGTTCGTCTTCTCGACCACCTGCTCCAGGATGGCTTGGATCTCCTGGCTGGAGTGGGCGGAGCGTTCGGCGAGTCGGCGAACCTCGTCGGCGACGACGGCGAATCCGCGTCCCGCCTCGCCCGCGCGCGCCGCCTCTATCGCCGCGTTCAGCGAGAGCAGGTTAATCTGGCGCGAGATGTCCTCGATTTTGTACACAATCTTGGACACCGCCGCCGACATCTCCGCCAGTTGCTGCACCTCGCGGGCGGTCTGCTCGGTCTGCGACTCGATGGCTTGCATCACCTGTTCGGAGCGCAGCATTGCCTGACGCCCCTCGCTGGTCATCTGCGACGCCTGAATCGCTGCATCTTCCGCCTGACCCAGCTGGGTGAACGCGCTCTGGATGAGGCGGTTGATGTGGTTCACCTGATCGACGCCGCGGTTCGACGACTGGGCGGTGTTCTCGGCGCCCTGCGCGACCTCCTGCGCCGCCAGCTGCACCTGACGCACGCTCTCGGCGATTCGCTCGATCTCCTGTGCGATGTGGCGCACGCCCTCCGCGCTCTGCGACACGGCGTCGCCCATCTCGTGCGCGTCGCCCGCCAGCTGCTTGACGCCCGACGCGCTCTCCTGAATCCCGCCCAGCACCAGCTTGGCGGTCTGGCGCGTCTGATTCAGCGCGTTCGTCAGCTCGTCGATGCCCTGATTGTATTTGCGCAGCGCCTGCTCCAGATACCCGTTCCCCTGCACGGGAATCCGATAGGTCAGGTTGCCGTTCTTGAGTTGTTCAAAGGCGTGATTGAGCGCGTTCAGCGCATCGACCACCGCGCGCGAGTTGCGAACGGAGATGATGCTGATTACAGTCATAACCCCCGCTGCAAGAATCACAAGCGCCCACAGTAAGGTTCGGCGTGCGCGCAGAATCCCCTCGGCTCGAGTTTCTGTTTCCTTAACCCAGGCTTCCGAAAGACGCACCGCCTCCAGTATGCCTGCTTCGTGCTGCTCAAACATCTGATTCAGTTTGGCGGCAATGGCGTCGGCGACGCGCCCATTGCCCGACGCGACGGCGGGGCGCAGTTCGGCGTCGACAACCTTGAAGAAGCGCTCCGCAGGCGGGTGGGAGCGCGTCTGGATAACCTCGCGAATCTGCGCGTTGGTCATATGCTCCTGCCAGTGGCGGTAGCGTTCGTAATACGCCTGACGCTCCTGTTCGATCTGCTGCAGGCGCCGCTGCGCCTTCGCGAGGTCGCCTGACTTGAGATAGTTGCACGCCTCCAGCGCGTGCAACTGCGCACTGACGATGTAGTTTGGGGGCGGCAGGATGTCGGCGTGGTAGTCGCTGCCCTTCATAATCTCGTCGTACAGCGGTCCATGAACCCCAACAACACTCAAGGTCGACAGGCTCAGGAAAGCCACGAGCAACAGTGAAGCGATTGCCGCGAAGACCATGAGTTTCTGTCTTCCGACCCAGCTTAATCCAGTCAGTCGTTTCCACATGGCGCACCGTCCTTGTTCGTCGGGAGAATTATTCGGCGTGGGGCACAAAATCTTGAGGGGGGATATGGAATAACTTGTCAGGCGTCATGATGCAGGTGCAAATCTACTCGCCGCAAACGGGCAATACTTGTGAGGGGCGGCTGGCGCGGGTGGACTCGGAGCGCCAGAGCTTTGTCGTGCATGTCGAGAATGCGGCGCTCATCGGTCGGAGCGGCGGCCTGGTGCAGGCTACGCTGTGCGTGGGAGGCGCGCCGCGCCAGTTGACGGCGCAGGCGGCAATCATAGACCCCACTTCCGTTCTGCTGACGCCGATTACACCTGCCCGGCATGCAGAGCGGCGCACCCGCAAGCGCTACAGCATTCGCGCCGAGGCGCAGCTGCAGCTGGGGGACGCAACGCTAACGGTCAGTGTGGTGAATATCAGTGTAAGCGGTGTAGGCATCCTCGCGCCCGTGTCGATAGAGATCGGGACGCGCGGTCGCCTGCAAATGAATCTGGTGGGATTAGGCGAGCCGCTGATAAGTACTATCGAGGCGCGCCACTGTCGACCGAACGGCGACGCGCAGTTCTACATCGGCGCCGTGTTTGTGGAGCTGAACCGCTCCGACGCGCTCTGGCTGCGGAAGCTATTTCCCTGAAGGCGCGGGAGGCTGCTGCGGCGCCGCGGCAGGCGCACCGCCGCCTGGTGGTCCCATGCGCTGGCTCTTGGGGAGCATCGGTCCCTCGTAGTAGCCCGGCGCCGAGGGAGGCGGAGGCTGCTCCGCACGGTAGCGCAGAAAGAAAGCGACCGCTGCCAGCACAACGCCTAACACCAGCAAAATGCCCAGATTGCGCTTTGTGGTTTCCATAGCCCGAGAGCCGTCGCGCCCCCTACTGGGAGCGCGACGGTAGAAGGAGTTTACTGTCCGCCCTGTTGCTGTCCGGGCGAGCCGACGCGGTCGCTCTTCGGCTGCATCGGACCTTCGTAGTAGCCCTCTGCTTGCTTCTCTTCAGACGAGCTGCCACACGCGCTGAGACCGAACGCCAGCAACACGCTCAGCAACGCCGTCAGGCACAGCAACAGTTTGCGCATAGTCGTTCGCATGGTTTACTCCATCGAGAAGGTGTAGTAGCGCATGAAGTAGACCGTCTGCCCGTTCTCGGTCGTGGACTGCAGGTAGCGCTCCGAGTTGCGCGCGATGTACTTGGAGTGCCCATCCAGGAACACGAAGTTGCTGCCTTCCTGGTGGATGAACTGCGACTCGCAACCCAGCGAGATGACCACATAGGTCGGACCGCGATCGAGCATGGTGATGCCATCACCCATCAGGATGGTCTCACCCGGTCGGCGAATCTCCGCGAGATAGCGGGTCAGACCGCCGCTGGCGGCAGGGTACACAAGGCTACCCGCATAGTGGTAGTAGGGGTTCTGCTGGGTGCCCGCGCCGCCGCGCTGCGCCATCTGGAAGACCATCCCGTAGTGCGAGAAGACTTCCGTGGGCGGGAAGTACGGATCCAGCGCGCCGGGGTAGCAGTCCGGCATGTTCGCGCCGCGCAGGTAGTTGCTCTGGCTCCACGAAGGGCATGCGTACATCCCTTTCGGCGTGCCGCCAGCCACCCAGCGCTGTCCTGCAGGCGGGCGGTTCACCTCGCTCTTGACATACGGGTTCAGCATGCCGATCCAGAAGCGCTCCCACAGGGGCTGCCCAGCGTACTCGGTGACCTTGAACCATCCGACGATGGCTTCGTCATAGTCCTGGGCGTACATCATAATCGCAGTTCCAAGCTGACGCCCGTTGGACAGACACTGGGTCTTGCGCGCCTGCTCACGCGCCTGCGCAAACACAGGGAACAGGATCGCCGCCAGAATGGCGATGATCGCAATCACGACCAGCAACTCAATCAGTGTAAAGCCACGACGATGCATCATAGAGAACCTCCTTAAGATGGTGTATGATTCCCTATTATACCCCAAACCACAGGCATGTCAAGGGGATACGCGGGGGATAGCGATTCTCACCCACAATACCGATAATTTTACCTATGCATACCCGCAGGCTACGCTTGGCGCAACTGGCGCTGGAGAATATGCCCTTCCCGTTGCACCAGAGTCGCACCGTGTTGGATTTACATGCCGCCGACGGCGCGACAACGCAATACCTGCAATACTTCATGCCCTACAGCACGGTGTTTGGGCTGACAGCAGACCCTCCCAGTCCGACACTGCCCGCATGCGGACAGAAATATCTCGCGGCGCTGCCCAGCGGGTTTCGGTGCGACTGTGTCGTTGCCCTCGTGGAGGCGTCGCAGCCGCTGGCGCCGATTCTGAACGCCGTGCGCACGGTGAATGCGCGCTGGGAGTTGATACTGGCGCCCTGGCAGGCGGCGCACTCTATCGACTGGCAGGCGCTGGGCTATCAAACGCACAACGAGATGACCGAAGAACCCGACGACGGCGTGATTGTCGTCGCCGTGCGCGACCGGGAAGCGCAGCACCAGACAAGCGCTGCCACGCCGCGCGTGTTGATTGCCTCGCCCGTGCGCCAGAAGCCTGCTATCCTGCAACACTTTCTGGAGGGACTCAGGCGTCTGGACACAACGGGGCTGGAGATCGCCTACCTGTTTGTGGACAATAACGACGACGCACAGGCGTCGCAGATGCTTCGCGCCTTCAAGGGGCAGGTGAGCGCGCCCGTACACTGCCTGCGCCTGCCCGTCGCCGAACCATACCAGCGCACGGAAGCCAGCCACCACTGGACGGAGAGCCTCATCTGGCGACTGGCAGCCATCAAGGACGGCATGCTACACGCCGCCTTGCAGCATGACTACGACTATGTGTTTCTGGTGGATAGCGACCTTGTGTTGCATCCCCAGACGCTGCGCCGCATGGTAAGTTGTCAGCGGGACATCCTCGCGCAGGTCTTCTGGACGGTATGGTCGCACGACAAGCCGCCCCTGCCGAATGTGTGGTACGCTGACCATTACAACCTGTATCGGGTGCGCCGCAAGCAGACGCTGGAGCGCGACGAGCAAGTGCGGCGCACAGAGGCGTTCCTGAGCGCGCTGGCGTTCTATTCGGGCGTCTATCGCGTGAGCGGGCTGGGCGCGTGTACGCTGATTTCGCGTCGCGCGATAGAAGCGGGCGTCGGCTTCAGCGAGTTGCGCGGGAGCCTGCATACAGGCGAAGATCGCCACCTTTGCCTGCGCGCCGAGTCGCTGGGACTCCGCCTCTTTGCCGACGCTACCTTACCGCCGCTGCACCTGTATCGCGAGTCGGAGCTGCTCCGCGTCGAGGGCTACTGGAGGCTGGTCGAGTCGGGTATGCAGGGCGCCGATTTGAATCGAGCGATGTTCGAGTTGCTGCTGGGACGCACGCTTCAGGCGGCGTAGTTAGCCCTGTTCCTGCGATTCGCCTGCCTCGTCGGGGTACATCTGGCGCACAATCGCGCCCAGAATGCCGTTCACGAATCGCCCCGATTCAGCCGTGCTGTATTTCTTCGCCAGTTCGATAGCGTCGTTGATGACCACTTTGAACGGCTGCTCCGGGTGATGGCGCAGCTCGTAGAGTGCGAGGCGGAGGATGTTGCGGTCAATCACTGCCATGCGGTCGATGGTCCAGCCGCGGGCGTACTGCTGGATGAGGGGGTCTAACTCGGTGTGTTGGGCGCGCGTGGTCCCCAGCACCAGTTCGCGCACGGCGCTGGCGTCGTCGGTCTCCAGTGCGGCGACGCTCAGTACCTCTTCGACCGCCTCTTCAGCGGGCTTGCCGCCGAGGTCTATCTGGTAGAGCGCGCGCAGCGCCCATTCCCGCACGGCGCGTCTGCCCGTCGGCTTGCCGTTCATCGCGCGCCTCCTGCAACCCCACCCCGCAGCAGGCGCGGCACAAACGGCGTGGAAACCGCGCCTGCTCGGAACTCGTCGGTGTGCGCAATCCGCAGCAGAAAGTCGCGACAGGTCTGCACGCCTGCGATGCGCGTCTCGTGCAGCGCGCGCGCCAGCCGCGCCACCGCCGTCTCGCGCGTGGGCGCATGCACGATAATCTTCGCCAGCAGTGGGTCGTAATACGGCGGGATGCTGTAGCCCGTGTAGAGATGGCTGTCCACCCGCACACCGGGTCCGCCCGGCGGCGTCCACTCGCTGATGCGCCCTGTAGAGGGGGTGAAGTCCTGTTCGGGGATTTCGGCGGTCAGGCGCGCCTCGATGGCGTGCCCGTTGACCCGGATGTCGCTCTGTTCAAAAGGCAACGGTTCGCCTGCCGCAATCCGAATCTGCCACTGCACAATATCGATGCCTGTAATCGCCTCGGTGACGGGATGTTCCACCTGCAGGCGTGTGTTCATCTCGATAAAGTAGAAGTTTTCGTCGGCGTCCACCAGAAACTCTATCGTGCCTGCGTTCTGGTAGCCGACTGCCTGGGCGACTTTGACCGCCGCGTCGCCGAGCGCGCGGCGCGTTTCGGGGCGCAGGTTCGGCGCAGGGGCTTCCTCAATCATCTTCTGGTGGCGCGGGTTCTGAATGGAGCACTCGCGCTCGTGCAAGTGCAACACCTTGCCGTGTTCGTCCGCCAGAATCTGCACTTCGATATGGCGCGGTTCGGGGATGTATTTCTCCAGATAGACTTCGGGCGAGCCGAAGGCGGCTTGCGCTTCCGACTGGGCAATACGCAGCGCGGGCAGCAGGTCGTCCTCGCTCATCACGCGGCGGATGCCCCGTCCGCCGCCGCCTGCCGCCGCCTTAATCAGCAGGGGGAATCCGATCTCCCGCGCGGCGGCGATGGCTTCATCCTCGCTCTGCAGCGCGTGTTCCGTGCCGGGCAGCACAGGCGCGCCTGCCTGATGGGCAATCGCGCGCGCCAGCGACTTGTCGCCCATCTTTCGGATGGCGTCGGGCGTCGGACCGATGAACTTAATCCCCTGCGCGGCGCACGCTTCGGCGAAGCTGGCGCGCTCGGAGAGGTAGCCATAGCCCGGGTGAACCGCCTCCGCGCCCGTGATTTGCGCCGCCATCAGAATATGCGGGATGTTCAGGTAGCTCTCCGCGCTGGGCGGCGCGCCGATACACACCGCCTCGTCCGCCAGTTGCGCATGCAGCGCGTCGCGGTCCGCCTCCGAGTAGACCGCCACGCTCTGGATGCTCAGCTCCTTGCAGGCGCGAATCACGCGCACGGCAATCTCGCCACGATTGGCAATCAGGATTTTACGGAACACAGCAGGGGGTATTGTACCCGCTTAACCGAACCGCCCGCGAATGTAGTCTTCGGTCTCTTTTTTGCTGGGGTTGGTGAAGATTTTCTCGGTCGCGTCGAACTCGTGCAGCGCGCCCATCATGAAAAAGCCCGTGTAGTCCGAGATGCGCGCCGCCTGTTGCATCCCGTGCGTGACGATTACGATGGTGTAGTCCTTCTTCAGCTCCGCCAGCAGCTCCTCGATGTAGAAGGTCGCCGTCGGGTCAAGCGCAGAGGTCGGCTCGTCCATCAGAATCACTTCAGGGTTGACCGCCAGCACGCGGGCGATGCACAGGCGCTGCTGCTGCCCGCCCGAGAGCGCCATGCCCGACTGCTTGAGTTTGTCTTTCACCTCGTTCCACAGCGCCGCCTGCCGCAGGCTGGTCTCCACAATCTCGTCCAGCACGCGCTTGTCGCGGATGCCATGCATGCGCGGACCGTAGGCAACATTGTCGTAGATGCTCATCGGGAACGGGTTCGGCTTCTGGAACACCATCCCGACGCGCTTGCGCAGATCCACCACATCCACATCGGGGTCGCGGATATCTTTGCCATCCAGCGTGACTGTGCCCGTGATTCGCACGCCCTCGATGAGGTCGTTCATGCGGTTGAGGCAGCGCAAAAAAGTGCTTTTGCCGCAGCCCGAAGGACCAATCAGCGCGGTGATGCTGTTGGAGCGAATGTCCAGATTGACATCCTTGAGCGCGTGGAAGTCGCCATAGTAGAGGTTGAGCTGACGCGCCGACATCCGCGCGGGAGGCGTCGCCTGCTGCCCTGCTGAGGTTGCCGACTGTGTGTCCAAAGTGATTCGCTCCACCACTTACAGGATACCCGCTTCGGATGTTAAGGGCGTGTTAAGATACTGCGCGCCTCGATACAAGCTCCTATGTGATACGGAACTCGTCGGGCTTGAATTCGTAGACGGCGCCCGTTTCGATGGCGGTCTTCGCGCCCAGCACACAGGTAAGCGCGGGCAGCGCGTCGGCGGCGGTGCATTTCGGCGTCTCGCCCGTGCGCACGCACTGCAAAAAGTGTTCCAGCTCGGCATAGTAGGCGTTGCGCTGTCCCGCCTGCGCAAGTTGCTCGCCGCGTTGCGGGGCGCGGCGCGTCGGCGTCGGCTCAATCACCACCGCACGGCGACCATCCACCTGCACCGTGTTCGCGTCGTCCTCCCATTCCAGCTTCTCGGCGTTGCGCTCGCGGAACAGCAGCCCCGAAGTCTCGTTCGTCAGCACCATCGTGCCCTTGTCGCCGAAAAACCATTCGCCGTACCCATCGTAAGCGTTCGTGGTGATGCTGGTATACATCACGCGCACGCCGCCGGGGTAGTTGAAAATCAGCTCCACATTATCGTACACCTCGCGCCCATCCTTCCAGTAGTCGACGCCGCCGAAGCCCATCACCGAGATCGGCAACGCGCCCAGGAACCAGTTGACCACATCGAGCTGGTGGCTCGCCAGCTCGGTCAGTAGCCCGTGCGAGAAGTCTTTGTAGAGCCGCCAGTTGAGCAGCCGTTCGAACTTCGGGTCGGGCACGGAGCGTCGCCAGCTGTTGTTGCGATGCCACAGCACGCGCACATGGGTGATTTTGCCGATGGCGCCCTCTTTGATGAGCCAGTACGCCTGCGTGTAGGTGTCGTTGTAGTGGCGCTGGTGCCCGATTTGCAGGATTTTGCCCGTGCGCTGGGCGGTCTGCGCCATCTGGCGCGCCTCGTCGACGCTGTAGGCGATTGCCTTCTCGCAGAACACATGCTTGCCCGCCTGCAGCGCGTCGATGGTCATCGGCGCGTGCAGGTGGAGCGGGGTGGCAATCACGACCGCTTCGATGTCGTTGCGCTCCAGCAGGGCGCGGTAGTCGCTGTAGCCCTGCGCGCGGAACTGGGTCAGCTCAACGGCGCGGATACGGTTCGGCGCGTACACATCGCACACGGCGACCACCTCGGCGCTGGGCATGCTCATCAGCTGGCGGAGGAGGTTCTGTCCCTGTGCGCCCGCGCCGATCACGCCCACCCGCACCTTCTCCTGCGAACTGGCGCGTGCAATCAGCGTGCTGAACGAGGCTGCCGCCGCCGCAACCGCGCTCCGCTTCAAAAACTCGCGACGAGTCAGGCTCATAACGGCTGAATTATACCGCCTGGTGTTCCTTTGCACTGGCGGCGAGATGAGCAGGGAGGTGTTCAGGCAGTAAGACCGTTGCATCGGGCGGGGCTAAGACCACCGCCGACTCGATGACATTCTCCAGCTCGCGTACATTGCCCTTCCAGCAGGCGTTTTGCAGGAGGCGCATCGCGTCGGGGCTAATTTCGCGCAGGGCGCGCCCGTTCTCGGCGGCGAACTTGTTGAGGAAGTGCGTCGCCAGCAGGGGGATGTCTTCGCGTCGCTCGCGCAGCGGGGGCAGGTGGATATGCACCACCTGCAGGCGATAATAGAGGTCGCTGCGAAACACGCCCGAATCGACCGCCGCCTGCAGGTCACGATTGGTCGCCGTAATCAGGCGCACATCGATGGGCACGGGCGTGTTGCTGCCCAGTCGCTCGATCTCGCGCTCCTGCAGCACGCGCAGCAGTTTGACCTGAATCACAGGCGGGATGTCGCCGATTTCGTCCAGGAAGAGCGTGCCGCCGTTCGCCGCCTCGAATTTGCCGATTCGGTCGGCGTCCGCGCCCGTGTACGCGCCCTTAACCGCGCCGAAGAGCTCGACTTCCAGCAGCGTTTCGGGGATAGCGGCGCACGAGAGCGCAACAAACGGCTTCTCGGCGCGGCTGCTGCGCTCGTGCAGCATGCGGGCAATCAGCTCCTTGCCCGTGCCGCTCTCGCCCGTGATGAGAACTGTTGTGCGCGTATCCGCGACTCGCTCGACGATGTCCAGCACCTTGCGGATGGCGGGGCTCTCGCCGATGAATGTAATCTGCTTGCGCGCGACGGTTTTGCGTGCGGCGGGCTTGGAAGGGCTGCTGGTCTCACGCAGCGCGTTGCGCGTCACTTTGCGCAGCACTTCCATATCCAGCGGCTTGGTCAGGAAATCATACGCGCCTGCCCGCATCGCCTCCACCGCCGTTGGAATGGTGCCGTAGGCGGTCATCAGCACCACCTGCAGGTTCGGGTGCTGCTTGCGGGCGCGCTTGAGCAGCTCCAGCCCCGTCATGTCGGGCATGACCACATCGGTGAGCATCAAATCGCAGGGCGTCTCAGCAAGGAGTCGCAACGCCTGATGCCCGCCCTCCGCCGTGTAGACCTGGTAGCCTTCCTTAGCAAAGGCGCGCTCCAGCACGCGGCGAATGTTCAGTTCGTCGTCCACTATCAGAATCGTTGCCGCCATAGGAACCAACACCTATACCAGACGCACCGTGCGCCTGTTAGCAACTTTGCTGGCTGTTATGAGCCGTTCAGGTGTATTTTCGGAAGCCACAGTGTGAAGATGGAGCCTCCTTCTGGGGGACACTCAAGGGTCACCCTGCCATTATGTCCCTCCACAATCTTTTTGACGATGCTCAGCCCCAGTCCGGTTCCCCGTGTGCGCGTGGTGTAGAAGGGGGTGAAGATGCGCTCGCGCATCGATTCGGGCACGCCCATGCCCGTGTCCTGCACGGCGAGGGTAATCCATTCGCTGGTTTCCTGGGCGCGGAGGGTGAGCGCGCCGCCGTTGGGCATCGCTTGCGCGGCGTTCTGAATCAGGTTGCGCAGCGCCTGTTCGAGGCGGGCGGCGTCCACAGGCGCACTCAGGTCGTCGGGGCACTCCAGACGCGCCTGCACGCCCACCGACTTCAGGTACGGCTCCTGCACCGAGAGAACCCGCTGCAGCAGTGGCTTGAGCGTGGTGGGCTGAATCGTGAGCTGGAACGGTCGGGCAAACTCCAGAAATTCGTCCGCCAGCTCCGCCAGGCGGCGCGACTCGTCGTGGATGACCTCCATGTAGAGCTGTTGCGAGTCGGAGAGCGCGTCTTCCTGCATCAGCAGGTCGGCGGCGGCGCGCAGCGCAGTGAGCGGGTTGCGCAGTTCATGCGCGATAGTGGCGGTCATCTGCCCGACGGTCGCCAGCCGTTCCATCTCGTGCAGGCGCGCTTCCAGGCGCAGGTACTCCGTGATGTCTTCGAATAGCACCACCGCGCCCTGCGTGTGTCGCCCGCGCGCAATCAGGGGCGAGACGGAGAAGTTCAGCACATGGGTCTCCCCGTGTCGTTGCACGGGCGTCTTATACAGCGTGCGCCCGCTCGCGCCGTCAAGCACTTCCTGAATCGCCTGGCATAGCTGCTCGCAGTGCGCGGCGACGATGGGGCAGACCGCTCGGTTCAGCACTTCCGTGTAGTGGCGTCCGACGCTCTCGCGTGCGGGGAAGCCCAGATGGCGATGCGCTGCGCGGTTCCATGTCGTGATTCGCCCCGTCTCGTCGACGGTGAACATCCCTGAGCGGAGGCTGCGCAGGATGTTGTCGCGGAACGCCGCCAGCTCCTGTATCTCCTGATAGCGGCGCTCCTTCTCGCGGTACAGGCGCGCGTTCTCCAGCGCAATCCCCGCCTGATTCACAAACGCCATCAGCAGCTCCACCTGCTCTGGGGTGAACGGCTCGTTCTGCCGATCCGCCAGCACGACGCCGATGCAGCTGCCATGCACCACGATGGGCATCACGCAATACTGGTTCGTGCCCAGCGCGCGTCCGAATCCGCGCATCGGTTGCACTTCGTGCTGCGCGTCGGCGACCACCAGCGGCAGGCGCAGTTTGGCGACCATGCCAATCACGCCCTGCCCCCTGCGGAAGCCGCGCACGGGGAACATCTCGGCGCGATAGCCTTCAATCAGGCGGGGCTGATAAATACGCGCGGCGTCGCCCGACAGGAAAATCGCGCACCGTATGAAGCCGACCTTCTCGCGTATCTGACGGGCAACGGTCTGCAGGAGCGTGTCCACATCCAGCACCGCCGTCACCAGCTGCGTCAGCTCGACCAGCGTTGTGAGCTGCGCCACATTCTGCTTAAGCCGCTGATAGAGGCGGGCGTTCTCCAGTGCGTTGGCAATCTGGTTCGCGAAGATGACAAACAGGCGCAGGTCTTCCTGCGTGAAGGGGGGCGCGGGTTTCAGGCGTCGGATGGCAAGCACGCCCACTACCTGATTCTCCTGATTGCGCAGCGGCACGCAGATGGAGCTGCTAATCTCGGCGCGTTTGGGGAGGTGGCGCAGGCTCGGTTCAGCGTCCAGTTCGTTGAGCAGTATCGGCTCGCCCGTGAGGGCGACCTGTCCTGCAACGCCCGCGCCGAGGGGGACGCAGGTCTCCGCGATGAGTTTTTCGGGCAGCCCGTAGCTGGCGGCGATGGAGAGCGTCTGGCGCGCCTCGTCGAGCAGCATCAGCGTGCAGGCTTGCGCGTCCATCGCCTGCGCGGCGCGTCGCGTCGCCAGGTTCAGAAAATGCTCCAGCCCGCCCCGCTCGCTGGCGATGGCGGTCTCATACAGCGTGCCCAGCGCCGTGAGCCGCTGCTCCGAGAGCCGCTTGAGCGCGTTGATTTCGCGGTGGAACTTCTCGTGCTGTCCCAGCAGGTGCGCCAGTTGCGCCGCGATGCGCCACTCTGTGCGGGATTGCTGGTCGGGCGTCGTGCGCAGCACATAAAACAACTCAGGCACGGGCAGCGGCGTGACCAGCCACGCATAGCCGTCCATGCAGCGCCACTCCGCAGTGGCTCCGCCGTGCAAGAGTTCTTCGGGGATGCGCCGATTCGATTCGTGCGGCGCGTGCGCAATCACATACGGCGCGCCCCGCCCCGTTTGCAAGACCAGTCCGTTCCAGACGCCGCCCAGAGTCGCAACCGTGCGTATCAGGTTCGTCAGGGCTTCCGTGCCCACCCCCGTCGCGGCGCCCTCCAGCGCCGACGCTACCCAATCCATTCCGACGCTCTTATTCCACGCATGGGCAGGGATTCCTGCCAGTGGTGGCGTATTCAAGCGGAGAAGCGATGGCGATTCTGCGACGAAGACCAGTCGCGCCGCCCGATGAAGGCGCGGCAACGGCGCGCGTGCGTCCCCGTGCGCTTGCGCTCGGTTTCGCCCTGATGACGCTCAACATCTACTGGATTACCGTGATTGAGGTGCGCTGGTACACGCTCGATATCACCAGTCTGCCGATTTTCATCACGCCGATTTTCACGCTGTTCGTGGTCGCGCTGCTGAACTGGCTGCTGCGCGTGCATCGGGGCGCGGGGCTATTCACGGGCGCGGAGTTGACGGTGGTCTACATTATCGTCGTCACGGGCGCGGTGTTCGCGGGGCACGATATGCTGCAGAACCTGTTCGGGACGATCGCCTATCTCCAGCGGCACGGGACGCCCGAAACGGGCTGGCGCGAGCGGTTTTTTGATTATGTGCCCCATGCGCTCTTTCTGTGGGACGAGGACGCCGTGCGCGCCTACTACAACGGCGGCGTCTCGCCCTACCGCTGGGACTGGCTTGTGCTGTGGGCGAAGCCGCTCGCGCTCTGGGCAGGGCTGATATTGACGCTGGTGGTGATGTGTCTGTGTCTGAACTATCTGGTGCTGAAGCAGTGGACTCAGGGGGAGAAGCTGGCGTTCCCGCTGATTCAGTTGCCGCTGGCGATGGCGGAGCCGTCGGGCGCGTTCTGGGGGTCGCGCTGGATGTGGGCGGGCTTCAACGTCGCGCTCTCCATCAGTGGGCTGAATGGGCTGCATGTGCTGTTCCCTGCGATGCCCCATGTGGAGTGGATTAAGCAATATAACATCGGTCAGTTTCTGACGACTCGCCCGTGGAGCGCCGCCGCGCCGTTCAATATGTCGGCGTATCCGTTCGCGGTGGGGCTGGCGTATTTGATGCCTGCGGAGCTGGCGTTTTCGGCGTGGTTTTTCATGCTGGCGCGCAAGGGCTTTCAGGTGCTGGGCGCGACGATGGGCTGGGACGCGGCGGCGGGGCGCGGCTTCCCGTTTCTGAACGAGCAGGCGGCGGGCGCGTGGCTGATGCTGGGGCTGATGCTGCTGTGGGGCGCACGGGCAACTTTTCGCGAGGCGTGGCGCGCCGCGTGGACGCCTGACCATCCCGAACGCACGCTCTACCGTCTGAGCTGGCTGGGGCTGGGCGGCGGCGTGGTTGTGCTGGCGCTCTACAACGCGCTGCTGCTGCGGATGGACTTCTGGGTCGCCGCGCTCTTTTTTGGCATCTACTTCCTGCTCGCGCTCACGATTACGCGCGTGCGGGCGGAGCTGGGCGCGCCGCACGAGATTTACTTCGTGAACCCGCAGCGCATTCTGTTCGATGTGTTCACCCTGCGCGGGCTGGGCGTGGACAATCTGACCGTGTTGCAGTCGCTCTACTGGTTCAATCGTGGCTACCGCTGCCATCCGATGCCCAATCAGCTGGAGGCGCTGCGCATGGGACAGCAGTATGCGCTCTCGCCGCTGTGGCTGGGCGGGCTGATTCTGGGCGTCTCCGTGCTGGCGTTCGTGCTGGTGTGCTGGGCGAATCTGCATGTGACCTATCGGTACGGGGCGGAGGGCGCGTGTCAGGGCTTCAAGTTCTGGCTGGGGCAGGAGTCGTTCAGTCGGCTCAACAGCTGGCTGACCGACGAGCCGCTGCGCCATCCCGACCGCTGGTACTATCTGGCGGGCGGCGCGCTGATGGTGCTGGGGCTGAAGGGCGTGCGCACGCTGCTGCCCGCGTTCCCGCTCCACCCGACGGGCTACGCGCTCGGCGTGAGTTTTGCGGTGGACTACTTCTGGTTCCCCTTTTTGCTGGGCTGGCTGCTGAAGGTGTGTCTGTTGCGCTTCGGGGGCTGGCATGTGCATCGGCAGGGGATTCAGTTCGCGCTGGGGCTGATTCTGGGCGATTTCACGATGGGGTCGCTCTGGTCGCTCATCACGCTGCTGTTCGAAGTGCCGACCTATCGGATTTATATATGAACTCATTCACCGCGCTGCAAAATATAGCTCTATGATCGGGTATAATTGTTTTTGGAGGGGAAGTCCATGCAAAGCGAGAGCCGTTTTTTCAGGCTTGGTGGGTGGCTACTGATAAGCGTTGTCAGCAGCCTGGCTGTGGCAGGGGCGGATCTGACCCCTGAATGGCTCACGCGGATCGCTTCCAGCTACTCCGATAGTCTAACCAGCGTGCTGGTGGATCGCGCGGGTCGGGTCTATATCGTCGGTTCCACGGGCGTCCCCAGCAATCGCAGCGTCCGCGCCGCCGCGCTTGACCCCGACGGTACGATTCGCTGGTCGAGCGTGTTGAGTCATGGGCAGGCAAGCGGCGCGGCGCTCGGCGCGGATGGCGCCCTCTACATCGCGGGCAGCGTCCCAGGGCAGGGAGGCGTCTCCGAACTGCTGCTGCTCCAATGCGACGCCAGCACGGGCGACCTGCTGCAGACCTATCGGTACCGTCGGGGCGCTGGCGTTGCCACGAGCGGTGGGGCTGTGGCGGTGGACGCTCAGGGCAACCTCTATATCATGGGCAGCACGGTGGGCGATGGCGCGGATGTGCTGCTGCTCAAACTCGACGCCAGCCTACAGCTGCAGTGGACGCAGGTCTGGGATGGTCCCGCCAGCGCGCCCTACTCGCAGGATAGCAGCGTGCAGATGCTGCTGGACTCGGCAGGCAATCCCGTGCTACTCATAGGGGCAGTAATGGCAGACAACCAGCCAGACTATATGGTCGTCAAATACAGTCCCAGCGGCGCTCTCCTCTGGCAGCAGAACTGGGGCACGCGCGCGGGCGATACGCCGATGAAAATGGTGATGGACGCCAGCGACGACCTCTATGTGACGGGGGCTACCACCAGCAATGGAATCCTTGCCTATGGTACCATCAAACTGCGGGGCGTCGACGGGCAACTGCTGTGGGAGCAGGTTGATGTGCAGGCGCTTCGCGATATCGGGCGTAGCCTCGCGCTCGACGCGCAGGGCAATGTCTACATCACGGGCAGCGTCGACCCCGAAGGCAACGAGAGCAACTTCAACGACAACTTCTACACCCTGAAGCGTGAGGGCGCGACGGGCGCGCCGCGCTTGTGGAGCCACCTCTACGGGCAAAACTGCGTGAACTGCTTCGATGTGCCTGTCGATATCGCCGTCGATTCTGCAGGACATGTGTTTGTGGTCGGGCGAACCAGCTCCCCGCCCTTAGTGAACGACATGATTCTATTCGTGCTGAGCGCCCAGACAGGTCAGGAGCAAAATCGGAGCGTGGTGGATAGCGGCAGCCTCATCTGGGGCGTGGATCCCAGTATTCTGCGGCTGGACAGCCGTGAAAACCTCTATGTGGGCGCCGTGTTCAGGAACCTGAACACCGAAGCGCGGGAGCTGACCGTCATCAAATATCGCTCCCTGACGCGCCCTCAGGGCGATGTGAACGGCGACGGCTGCGTGGACGATTCGGATGTGTTAGCTGTGCTGTTCGCGTTCGGGCAGTCGGGCGGCAGCCTGGCGGAAGATGTGAACGGCGACGGCGTGGTGGACGACAGCGACCTGTTGATGGCGCTGTTCAACTTCGGCAGTGGCTGTTGAGAAGGAGGTGCAATTCCATGCCTATTCGTTGGTTTTGGGTATACTGGAAACGCGAAGGCTTCGAGCGGCGGGGGAGCCTCATCGTGTGTCTGGCGCTGTGCTGGTCGTCGGGGCTGGCGCAGCCGCTGATTCAGTCGCTTTCCGCCGCCAGCCTGCCCCACAGCGGGCGACTGCGCATCTTCGGTACAGGGTTCGGCGCGCCTTCGTCCAGCAGTTTCGTGACGATTGGCGGTGTGCGCTGCTGGACAACGCGATGGACCAACACTGCGATCACCGCCTATGTGCCCGAATCGCTCGCGCTGGGCAGCCATCCCGTGCAAGTGACGACCCCCGCAGGCGCGAGCAACACGATCCCCCTGCAGGTTACGGCGCGCACACCGCAGGGGCGCGTGCTGTGGCGCTTTCAGGCGGATGCGGACTATATTCATCAGCGCCCCGCTGTGGGACCGGACGGCACGGTCGTGGTTCACGACTCGCGCGGCTATGTCTACGCGCTTAGCCCTGATGGGGGCTTGAAATGGATTTTCGCTTCGGGCTTCCCTTACGGACCGCCCTCCATCGGCGGCGACGGCACGGTCTATGTGGGCACGGGGCGCACCGTTCAGGCAATCAACGGCGAAACCGGCGCACTCCGCTGGCAGTTCACAGACAGCACATCGGGCGCGCTCTGGCTCTTTGCTGGACCGACGGTGGGTCCTGACGGAAACATCTACGCAGCGACCAATACCTCTCCATCGGGCGGCGGGCTGGGCGTCTTCTCGCTCACGCCTGCGGGACAACTCCGCTGGAGCGCGCGCGGCGACCCGAATGTGTTTGAATATGGCTCCGTGGGCGCTGAAATCGTCTTTGGCGCCTCTCAATCGGGGCAGTCGCCAGACCAGCTCTATGTGGCGTTCGATGGCGGGGGAACCAATTCATTCCTTGCTGCCTTTCGGATGACGGGCGGGCAACGATGGTCAGTCTTCACAGGCGGACAGAGCCAGAGCGGATTTTCGCAGCAGCAGTGCCAGCCCGCGGTGGGACCCGACGGTACCGTCTATCTCACAGCCTTTTCGTCGTCAGCGGGTCATCAGCTGCAGGCGGTGAATCCTTCGAACGGCTCGTTCCGCTGGGCGACTACCTTTGACCCAGGCAACGATGTATCCGCGCCCGATGTGGGCATAGACGGCGTTCTCTATGTCGTGCATGCGCTGGCACATCTGAGCGCGTATGCCTCCAACGGCGCGCTCCTATGGCGGATTTCCAATCAGGGCGTTTTGAGATACCCCATCGTCAGTCCGAGCAACCGTGTACTGGTGACGGGACAGCAGCCGCAGCTGGGTGCGCCCGGCGCGGCGCGCGGTTATAATCCTACCAACGGGCAGTTGCTCTGGGAGACGCCGCTGGGCAGCGAAAACGGCGGCAACCAGGTGGTGTTCGCGCGCCCACGCTTCTCCCACAATGGGCGCGTCGTCTACTTCGGCACCACAATCCTGGGACAGAACAATCAGGAGCCGTATTGCTATCTGTACGCCGTTTATGCAGACCCCTATCAGCAGGGCGATGTGAACGGCGACGGCTGCGTGGACGATTCGGATGTGTTAGCTGTGCTGTTCGCGTTCGGGCAGTCGGGCGGCAGCCTGGCGGAAGATGTGAACGGCGACGGCGTGGTGGACGACAGCGACCTGCTCACCGTGCTGTTTAACTTTGGTCAGGGGTGTTAGAGCCATGCCTTCATAACAGCGACGCCCTGCGGTTCCCGCGCGCGCCGACACAGCGGAGCCGCGCCTGAGCCGATACGCGCTGTACCTGCAACGCGGCGTGTGCGCCCGTCAGGTACAATTCGTGCGCTATGCCGACCGCTGCGTTCACCACGCTGGGGTGCAAGGTCAATCAGTACGAGACGCAGAAGATTCTGGAACGGTTCGAGGCGCTGGGCTTCGAAATCGTGCCGTTTGACGCGCCCGCCGATGTGTATGTGATTAACACCTGCTCGGTGACGCAGTCGGCGGAGGCGAAGTCGCGCCAGACGGTGCGCCGCGCGGCGCGTCAGAACCCGAACGCCGTCGTGGTGATGACGGGCTGCTACGCGCAGTTCACCATTCGGCGCGGCGAGACGCTCGACGAGGCGCATCTGGTGGTACCTAACCCCGACAAGCTGCGCACGGCGGAGTACCTGCTGGAGCAGTTCCCGCGCTTCAAGGAACAGCTTGCGCAGGCGCGTCAGGCGGGCGAGGCGCCCGTCCGTCGCCGCAGCCGCGCCGTGCTGAAAATTCAGGACGGCTGCAATGTCTACTGCAGTTTCTGCTCCATCCCCTACACGCGCCCCGTAATGCGCAGCACGCCCTACACAGAAGTGCTGGAGGAGGCGCACGCGATGGTCGAAGACGGCTACCGCGAAATCGTGCTGACGGGGGTGCTGATTGGCGACTACGGACCCGACACAGGCAGCGGCGGTCCCGACCTTGCCGAATTGTGCGAACTGCTGGGCGCGATTGAGGGGCTGGAGCGCATCCGCATCAGCTCCATCGAGCCGACGCTGGTCACCGATCGCCTGATTGCACTCATCGCGACGCATCCGAAGATGTGCCCGCACCTGCATATCCCGCTGCAGAGCGGCGATTCGGGCGTGCTGCAGGCGATGAACCGTCCCTACGACCAGGCGTTCTATCTGGATTTGATTCGCCGCCTGCGCGCGCGCATTCCCAACTGCGCCGTCAGCACCGACATCATGGTCGGCTTTCCGGGCGAGGACGACGCGGCGTTCCAGAACACCTGTTTTGTGGTGGAGCAGGTCGAGTTCTGTCGGGCGCATTTGTTCCGCTACTCGCCGCGCCCCGACACGCCCGCCGAGGCGATGCGCGTGCAGGTTCCCGACCCCGTGAAGGCGGAGCGTATGCAGCGGCTCCAGCAGGTGAGCAAGGCGGCGGCGCAACGGTACGCTTCGCGCCTGCTGGGAACCGTTGAGCGCGTGCTGGTGGAGACCCGCTCCAAGCTGTCGGGGCTGATGATGGGCACGAGCGACCGCTACCTGCAGGTGGAGTTCGCCGCGCCCCCGAGCATGGTCGGGCAACTGGTTCCCGTGCGAATCACCGACCTCGCGCCCGACGGCGTGCTGGGCGAGCTGACCAGTCTCTGAGTGGGGTTTGTGTTATACTATAGTAGGGGACTATGGCGCTGGAGACGGTACTGGGGCACTATCGGATTATCCGTGAAATCGCCCGCAGCAACGATGCGGTCTACGAGGCGATAGACACGCGCATCAACCGCCGCGTCGCCATCAAGGAACTGATGATGCCCCCAGGTGCGACGGACGCTGTGCGGCAGGATCGCATCGCCCGTTTCCAGCGGGAGGCGCGCGCGGCAGGGTCGCTCACGCACCCGAATATCGTCACGATTTTCGAGACCGAGACCGAGAACGGGCGCTACTTTATCGTGATGGAGTATCTGGAGGGGGACAACCTGCGCCAGAAGATGGATCGCGAGGGACCGCTGTCTCCCGAAGAAGCCGTTCGAATCGCCTGTCAGGTGCTGGAGGGGCTGGCGCACGCGCACAGTAAAGGCGTCATCCATCGCGACATCAAGCCCGAAAACATTCACATCTTACCGACGGGGCTGGTCAAGATTACCGATTTCGGGATCGCCCGCCTGAAATACGAGCCGAACCTGACGATGGACGGTCAGATTTTCGGCACGCCGAGCTATATGTCGCCAGAGCAGGTGCAGGGCGGCGCGATTGACGAACACAGCGACCTGTTTTCGGTGGGCGTGATTCTGTACGAGATGCTGGCGGGCTACAAGCCGTTTCAGGGCGATTCGGTGATCACGATTACCTATAACATCGTGCATACCGAGCCGCCGTCGCCGCCGAGCATTCCCGCGCCGCTGGAGTGGGTGATACGCCGTGCGCTGCGCAAGAACCCAATGGAGCGGTTCCATTCCGCGCTGGAGATGAAACAGGCGCTGGAGAGCGCGCTGGCGCAGGTGAACGCGCCGCCGGTGATAGCGACGCCGATGGGGATGCCGTCGCCGTATGGCGCGCCCCAGCCAACGGGAGGCTATTCCTCGCCCTACAGCGCGCCTCAGCCGTCAGGGAGCTACCCGTCGCCGTATGGCGCGCCTCAGCCGTCAGGGAGCTACCCGTCGCCGTATGGTGCGCCTCAGCCGACAGGGAGCGCGCTCCCGCCACCCCCTGCGCCCGCGCCAGTGAATACCGCGCCTGCGCCGTATGCGCCGCCGCCGATGCCCAAGCCCATGCTGTCTCCCGCGACACGCGCCGCTGTGGGCAAGATTCTGGCGGTGATGCTGATTGGCGGCGCGGTGCTGAGCGTCGTGATTCTGGGGGTGTTCAGCGCGACTCAGGCATATCGGGAGTATCAACTGCAGCAGATTGACGAAAAGATTGTCGCCCGCGCGAAAGAGGCGGAGACGCTCTTTCGCAAGGGGCAGTACCTGAAGGCGGCGGGTATCTATGACGAACTCTACCGCAGTGCGCAATCGACGAAGTGGAAGGACGAGTTTCGTCGCAACACGGCGAGCGCGCTGACGATGTACGGCAACCAGTTGCTGGAGGCGCGCCGCTATGAGGCTGCCCTGCGCATATATCAGGGAGCAGTCATGTACGAGCCGCTGCCTGAGGCTTACGCGGGCATGGCGGCGGCGGAGGCGCAGCTGGGCAACCGTGAAGGCGCGATTAACCACTGGGCGTCCGCTGCTAAGCACAGTCGCGGCGCGCAGGCGCAGGAGTATCAGCGCAACGCCGCCCGCGCGCAGATTGCCATCGGCGACGAAGCGTATCAACGCGGCGATCTTCAGCGCGCCCTGCAGGCATGGCAAACGGCGGTGGAGCTGGCGCCAGGCACGCCCGAAGCCCGCGAGGCGCAGCAGAAGTTCGAACAGGCGCTGGACGAGCTGTTGCGACGCTGAAGACGCGCGCCGCGCTACAGGAATTTCTCTCGACGCCCCGTATTCCATGCGCATGCGAGGGGCTTTATTGTCTGGATGGCTCTGCCTGCTGGCGGCGGCGCACGCGCAGGGACTCACGCCACAGGAGCGTCGCGAGGGGTTCCGACCGCTGTTCAACGGGCGCACCCTCAACGGCTGGAAGGTGTATGCAGGCGCGAACTGGCGCGTGCAGAACGGCGAACTCGTTGGACCGACCGACAGCGCAGGCTGGATAGGCACCACCGACGAATACGAGAACTTCATCCTGCGCGGGGAATACTGGATCGACAAAGGCGACACGCACGAGAGCAACAGCGGCGTCTTTTTCCGCGCACAGCGCACCGCCACCCCCTGGAACGACGGCTACGAGATGCAAATCAGCCTTCAGGACGCCCGCAACCCGACGGGCAGCATTTACAACCGTGTGCCCACCCATCTGGAGCGCATGCGCGAAATTGCCCCCGAACGGCGGTGGAACGCGTTTGAGATACGCGCCTGCGGCTCCCATATCCAGATTACCATCAACGGCGAAATGGTGCAGGACTGCGACCTGCACGAGTTCAAAAAAGGCGTGATTGGGCTACAGCAGCACCACGCGGGCGTCACGGTGAAGTATCGGAACCTGCGCATCAAACGGCTGGAGTCGTGCGACGAGGGCTGGCAGCCGCTGTTCAACGGCAAAGACCTGTCGGGCTGGTACGCAACGGGTATGGCGCGCTGGAGCGTCAAAGACGGCGCGATTGTCGGCGAGGCGGGCATGGGACACCTGTTCACGGAAAAGACCTTCACCGACTTCGAACTGCGCGCGATGATTCGCATTCGCCCGTTCAAAGAGGATAGCCCGATGCGCCCGAACAACGGCGTCTACTTCCGTGCGCAGCCCAATCCCGACAATCCTAACAACTGGCCCGTCGGCTTCGAGGCGCAGGTGTTCAATCATGCAGGGCGCGACTATATCACGGGGTCGCTCTACAATCGCGTGATGGCGAGCCGCCTGCTCACGCGCGACGGCGACTGGTTCTCGATGCGCATCCGCGCGAAGGGCGACCATATCCAGATTTTCGTGAACGGGCAGAAGGTGGTGGACACCCGCAACGGCGATTTTGCGTCGGGGCGGATTGCCCTCCAGTGCCATGACCCGTTCACGATTATCGAGACGCGCGACATCTATTGGCGTCCGCTGTAGGGCGCGCCGCGCTGGGGTTAGCGCACGGTGAGCGTCGCTGAACGCGCCCCGCCGTCCGTCGCCACTGTGATCTGCACGCTGGTCGCGCCGCGCCCGCGATAGGTATACACCGTGAACTGCGCGGAGCGTGTACCAGCGGGCACATACACCTGACCGGGCGTCCACACGCGGGTCGGGTTGTTGTTGCTCACGCGCAGCCACATCCCACCGGGGGGCGCGCTGGCGTTGAGAAACACACTCGCCGTCGCGCTGCGTCCGCCGGGCACGGCGCTGGGCGAAAGGGTCAGCGACACCGGCGCAGGCGGGTTGATGGTCAGCTCCGCGCTGGCTTGCGCGCCGCCCAGCGAAGCAGTGAGCGTCGCACGCACGCGCTGGGCGACGGGGCTGGTCGCTGCCTGCACGCTTGCGCTGGATTGACCCGCAGGCACAACGACACTGGCGGGCAACGAGGCTTGCGAGGCGCTGCTGCTGAGCGACACCTGCACGCCGCCCGCAGGCGCAGGCGCGCTCAGGCGCACAGTGAGAGTCGCACGCTGTCCGCCTGCGACCACCGCTGGCGTGAGCGAGACCGACTGCACACGAAACGCCGACACGACCTGCAGCGTCGCCGCGCGGGAAGTACCTCCTGCGCTGACGGTGATTGTCGCGCTGCCGAAGCCGTTCGCGGCGGTGTTGATGGTGAATGTGCCTGTAGACTGCCCCTGCGGGATGGTGATTTGTGCGGCGCACCACGCCAGACTCGGCTGGCTGCTGCGCAGTTGCACGACCACGCCACCCGCGCCTGCAGGACGCGAGAGGGTGATTGTGCCCCGCGAAGCGCTGCCTGCCGTTACAGAGGTGGGGTTCAGGCTCAGCTGGCTGATGGAGGGCGTGTTCTCCATCTGCTGGGCGGCTTGCAGGGCGCGATGCAGGTTCAATCGTCCCTTGCCGTCGCCGATGCCCCCGAACCAGTAGGGCTGCACCGGGTCGGCGTTGTTTTCGAGCGCGGCGCGGATTTGCTGATTGGTCAGGCTGGGCGCGCACGCCCACAACAGCGCCGCCGCGCCCGCCACATGCGGGCACGCCATCGAAGTGCCGCTCCACGCCTCGTAGCGGTTGCCGGACACGGTAGAAAGGATCTCGCTGCCCGGCGCGGCGATGTCCACCCACGCGCCGTACTGCGAGAAGCTGGTCAACCGATCGGTGGGGTCAGTCGCGGCGACGGCAAGCGCGTTTTCATAGTACGCAGGGTAGAAGGGCGCGTTTGTGCCGTTGTTGCCCGCCGCCGCGACCACCAGACAGCCCCGATTCCACGCATAGTTCACCGCGTCGGCGAGTTGCTGCGTGCCTGCCGCGCCGCCCAGACTCAGGCTCAGCACATGCGCGCCGTTGTCCGCCGCCCATGTGATGCCCCGCGCCACATCGGTCATCGTGCCGTAGCCCTGGTCGTTCAGCACCTTGACGGGCATCAGCTGCACAGGGGCAGTGCCTGCGACGCCCGCAATCCCGACGCCGTTGCCCGCGTGCGCGGCGGCAATCCCAGCGCAATGCGTGCCATGCCCGTGAAAGTCGCTTGTGTTCGAGTTGTTCAGCTGGGTGTTGTAGCCATAGACCACGCCGTTGCTGTAGCGCCGCACGCGCTGCGACAGGTCGGGATGGCTGGCGTCCATGCCTGTATCGATAATCGCAATATACACTGTGCGCTGGGGCGACGCGATTGCCCACGCCTGCGCCGCCTGAACGCGCGTCAGCCCCCACTGCTGCCCCTGCATCGGGTCGTTGCACGCAAACACGAGGTAGTTGCGCTCCACATAGCGCACGCCGGGCAGTGAGAGCAGCAGTTCGCGCACGCTGTCGGGGTTCATCTGCGGCGCGAGACGCATGACCGTCGCATCCAGCGCGGACAGCGGCTCGCGCGTGTGCGCCGTCCAGCGCATCACCTCAGACGCCAGCGCGGTGGGCGCATCAGGCTCCAGCCCCACCACCAGCTCATCGGCGATGTAGTACGCATCGCGCTCGGAATCGTAGGCAATCGGCGCAAGACGCACAGGTTGCGCCAGCGCACACGCGCACAGAATCGTTCCCAAAATCGCCAACCCCACTCGCATACAACGCCTCCAGCAGGTTGTTCCACACCATGCGCCCCACATGCCCCGACGGATTGCGGGTATACTCGGCTTCGGGTGGGAGCGATGGCGCGCGCGTGGGTGATTCTGGGTCCGACGGCAGTTGGCAAGACGGATGTCGGAATCTGGCTGGCGGAGCGCTGGAACGGCGAGATTATCTCCGCCGATTCGAGTGCGGTCTACAGGGGGCTGGACATCGGCTCGGCGAAGCCGACCCCTGAAGAGCAGCAGCGCGTGCGGTTTCACCTGATCGATGTCGCCGACCCGGACGAGGTGTTCACGGCGGCGCGGTTTCGCGAGCAGGCGCTGCAGGCAATGGACGCGATTCGGGCGCGGGGCAAGCGCGTGCTGATTGTCGGCGGCACGGGGCTGTACCTGCGCGTGCTGCTGCACGGGTTCAGCCTTGCGCCGCCGCCCGCCGACCCCGAAGTGCGCGCCCGCTGGAAGGCAGAGGTCGAGCGCGTCGGCGCGCCCGCGCTGCACGCGCGACTCCAGCAAATTGACCCCGTCGCCGCCGCGCGCATTCATCCGAACGACGCCGTGCGCATCACACGCGCCTTTGAAGTGTACGAAATGACGGGCGTCCCGATGAGCCAGTGGCAGCAGCGCGCGGCGACCGAACTGCCCGCCCTCAAAATCGGGCTGACGATGCCCCGCGCGCAACTCTACGCCCGAATCGACCAGCGCGTCGAGAAAATGATTGCGCAGGGCATGTTGCACGAAGTGCAAACACTCTTGCAAAAGGGGTATAATCCTGAGCAACCTGCCTTGAAAGGGTTGGGCTACCGCCATCTTATCGGGTATCTTCATGGGCGCGTCTCGTGGGACGAGGCGGTGCGCCTGTGGAAACGCGATACACGGCGGTTCGCAAAGCGTCAAATGACCTGGTTCCGCAAAGAGCCGGGCGTCCACTGGGTCGATGCAAGCCCGGGGATTGAACCAACGGCGCGCCTTGTTGAAAAACTTTTGATGGAGCAGGGAGGAACAACTGATGCCGAAATCGATTAACTTGCAGGATATGTTTTTGAATCAGGTGCGCAAGGAAGGGATCGGCGTAACGATCTACCTCAGCGGCGGGCTGCAACTGCGCGGGACGGTGCGCGGGTTCGACGCCTTCACGGTGCTGCTGGAAAGCCCCGGTAAGCCCGTGCAGCTGGTCTACAAGCACGCTATTACCTCCATCGTGCCTGCGCGTCCCGTGCCGGGCTACGGTCCGACCGGGCGTCCGCAAGCGCAGCAGGGAGAGTCGGATTTCGAGGAGTGAGCGCGCTTCGCTTCTTCAAACTGCAAGGCGCAGGCAACGACTTCGTACTGCTGGACACGCTGACGCAGCCGCTTGCGGTGAGTGAGTGGTCATCACTGGCGCGACGGCTCTGCGACCGCAGGTTCGGCGTTGGGGCGGATGGGTTGCTGGTTGTGGCGTCGTCGCCGCATGCGGACTACCGCATGCACATCTACAACGCCGACGGCTCTGAGGCGACCATGTGCGGCAACGGCGTCCGCTGTTTCGCACGCTATGTGTGGGAGTTTCACAATCCCGACGCGACCAGCTTCACGATAGAGACGGGCGCAGGCATACGGCGCGTGCATCGGCTCGGCGACGGGCAGTTTCAGGTGGAGATGGGAACGCCGCAAGCGGCGCGTCTGCCTGAGGGGGAATCTGTTGAAGCTTCGCTGCAGCACGCTTCCGCGCAGGATTGGCTTTTCGTCCATACGGGCGCGCCGCACCTCGTGCTGTTCGTCGACTCGGTGGACGCCTTCCCGCTGGAGACGGTGGGTCCCCAACTGGAGCGTCATCCGCAGTTTCCCGACCGTGTGAATGTGTCGGTCGCGCAGGTGGAGTCGCCCGACTGCGTGCGGGCGCGGGTGTGGGAACGGGGCGCGGGCGCGACCCTGGCGTGCGGCACAGGCGCGTGCGCGATTGTGGTTGCGGGCGCGCACATGGGCAGGCTTGGTCGAGCGGTGCGCGTGCAGATGCTTGGCGGCGCGCTGGAAGTGGAATGGCGCCCCGACGACACGCTCTGGCTAACGGGAGATGCGGAACTGGTGTTCGCGGGTATTTGGTATAGCTACCAGGACTGAGTCGCTCCGAGACTGAAGTTTGCGCTTCCGCTTGCTCTGGAATCTATTCAGCAGTGTATAATTCTGCGCGGGATGAAACGATCTACTCGTTACATGGTGATGCTTAGCAAAACCGATGAGGGGTATGCCGTATGGTGCCCTGGATTGCCTGGCTGCTGGTCGCAGGGGGCAACGGAGGAGGAAGCGCTGGAGAATATTCGCGACGCCATTCAGCAGTATCTCGAAGTTGCGAGTCGGCTGCATCGCGAGGGGGACGAAGCGCGTGAGGTTGAGGTCTCCATAGAGTATGCCTAAACTGGCTGGGATTAACCACCAACAGGCGGTACGCGCACTGAAGAAGGCAGGTTTTTGGGTTGCTCGTGAAGGGAAGCACATCGTCATGACGGACGGAACTCGTATCCTAACGATTCCACGGGCGAATCCTGTTAATGCCTACACGATGGGCGGGATAATTCGTGATGCTGGGCTCACTATTGAGCAGTTCAAAGAATTGCTCAAGTAGTAATACCAACTGCGCAGTCAAAGTTCGTTAATTGCCTCGCACGCGCCCGCAGAGGTGTGCTGTTGCCTGCGCCCCGCTGCTATGGAGTGCTGAAGCGGTAGCTTCAGCATGCGGAAGCTCCGCTTCCGCACTCCATAAACCGCCGTTTTACGAACTATGACCAGCAGATTGGTATAAACGGATGCATCAAGTGAAACTTCAGAAGCAAATGCCTACTCCTATGGATTTTCACGCACCCGCCATGCGCGAATCTTCGGGAAGGGGTTTTCGGCGCCCTGCAATACTGCCTGCAGCGTCTCCGCGTTGAACAATTGCCGCGTGGTCGCCTGCGCCTGCTGCTCCAGCGCGTCGTGAATCAGCGACTGCAGCTCCCACTCGATCTGTTGCAGGCGGCGCGCCTCCCAGCCGCCCGATTGCTGCTGGTACTGCTTGTGTTCCTCGATAAACGCAATCAGTTCGTCGATGCCCTTGCCGTGCAGCGCTTCGGTGAGGGCAATCGGCGGGTTCCAGCCCTTCGGTTTGCCGCCGAGTTCGAGCGCGTTGCGCAAATCGAGTCGCATCCGCGTGGCTCCCTCGCGGTCGGCTTTGTTGATGATGTAGATGTCGGCAATCTCGATGATGCCCGCCTTCATCGCCTGCACCACATCGCCTGCTTCAGGCACGAGCGCCAGCACGACGGTATCCGCCACGAAGCGCACATCGACCTGCAGTTGCCCCGCGCCGACGGTCTCAATCAGGATGAGATCGTAGCCCGCCGCTTCCAGCACGCGGATAGCGGGGGGCACGCCGCGCGACAGCCCGCCGATGCTGCCCCGACTGGCGAGGCTGCGGATGTAGACGCCCTCCAGCGCGTCGTCGAAGCGGATGCGGTCGCCCAGAATCGCGCCGCCGCTGAACGGACTGGTCGGGTCCACCGCCAGCACGCCCACGCGATAGCCCCGCGCCTTCAGACGCGGGATGAGCTGATAGGTCAGCGTGCTTTTGCCCGCGCCGGGCGCGCCCGTAATCCCCAGCTTGAAGGCGCGTCCCGTGTGCGGAAAGAGGCGTTCGAGCAGCGCCAGCCGCTCAGGGGCGCGCGATTCGACCAGTGTGATGGCGCGGGCAATCGAGCGCGTCTCGCCCGACAGCACCCCCTGCGCCAGCGACTCTACGGAAGGCGTGTGCACCGTGGGCATCGGTGGGATTATACCTGCTGCCCACAGCATGCTCTCGGCGGCGCGATTTCACCGCCACGGACCGCGCGCCTGCTCCGGCGGCGCGTTTTCGTAAACCGGGTCGGGAACAGCTCGCCCTCTATTCAGCGACTCGGTGAGCGATTGCAGAAACGGAGCCCCGCACAGGCAGACGATTATCCAAAACACCCATGCCGCCAGTAGCAAGCACCCGATCGGAGGACGCTCTGTCATTCGGAATCACCTCGTGTACTGATGCTTGAAGTAGGGGACGCCGCGGGAGTCATGTTCAATCGTGAAAAGCTGCTCGGTGGTCATTCGCCGTGCGTGACCGCCGACAAACGCAACGACCCCCTCTCCAGTGCGGTAGCCGTGACTCTCGGGTTTCATGCCGCGGAAGCGCAGACGGGGGACGAAGTTGATGCCGTAGTAGTGCGACGATTCGTCTATCGCGTCTCTGGGCGCAGGAACGGGCAATCGACAGGTCATCCCATACTCAAACGAAAGTGCGTTCAGAATCAGAGCGGTCTCGGATGGTCTCTCGATGTCCGCAAGGGTATACGACGGTACAATCCTGGGGCGCATGTCGCCGCCGCGTTGTCCACAGAACTTTGCGGGTCCCGCGCCAAAGTAATTGCTTGCGCCGACCCGATGATAACCGCCGACGCCGTCCATCATTGCCGCGCCAAAGCGAGTCGCCCACAGATTATTTCCGTCTGGATCGCTCCCAGAGTAGAAGCGCCAGCGCATCGGCATCCCCCACGAGCGGGTGCGCCTGTCCTTCACCCTGGAGTTGCTGGAAAGAAACCTCGCTGGGAGTGCGTAGATATCAGTGTTTCTGACATATGGATAGAGAATCCGCATCCACGAGGCGGCGTAGTCGGTACCCTCAGGCGGCTCCGATTCGGGATTATCAACTACAGCTGGGCAAAATCGTTCGTCGTAGTCCACCACATACATGAGATGAGCGTTTGCAATCAACCGCGCTTGGAATGGAAACAGTCTATTAGGGTCATTCGAGTATCTGCATCGCGTAGAAAATACAGGGAAAAACACGGCAGCGCCAATCATGACAACAAGCGGCGAAAACAGGATGAGTACACTGAGTACCTTGTCCCAATTCTTGTTCTTGTGCGTCATCTTTGAATCCCTCCTGAACGGCGTCACAACCGTCCTGACTTAATTACGATTTTGCTGTGAATTTCGTTTCTATTGGTCTATGTGTGAATTGGCGGGGTGGTTGTTTCAGTTTAGCTCTCCAGCTGCTGGAAGAAGCTGGGGTTGTTGCGCCAGTCGTCGCGCACCTTGACCCACAGCTCCAGAAAAATTTTGCGTCCGAGCCAGAGTTCGAGTTCCTCGCGTGCTTTTTGCCCGATTTTTTTGAGCATCTGACCGCGCTCGCCAATCACGATGCCTTTGTGGGTGTCGCGCTCCACATAGAGAGTTGCGGCGATATACAGCACGCCGTTGGGGCGCTCTTCCCAGCGTTCAATCGCGACGCCGATTCCGTGCGGCACTTCCTCGTAGGTATGCAGCAGCGCCTTCTCGCGAATGATTTCGGCGGCGAAGAGGCGTTCGGGCTGGTCGGTAATCTGCTCCTGCGGGAAGTAGGGGGGCGATTCGGGCAGGCGACTGAGAATCATTGCCAGCAGCTTGTCGCAGTTGTGCCCCTTGACGGCGTTGGTCATCATCCAGTCGGCGTGGGTGGGTGCCAGTTGCCAGTAGGCTTCGGTGTTGGGCTTGACTTTTTCTGGCGGTAGCTTGTCCATCTTATTGAGGACAAGGATGATGGGCGCGCGCGCCTCTTTCGTCAGCAGCTCGGCGATGTGTCGGTCTTCGGCGCTGGGGGGCTTCGAGGCGTCCACCACAAACAGGATGAGGTCTGCGTCGGGCAGCGCGCCGACGGCTGCCTCCACCATCCGCTCGCCCAGCTTGTATTTGGGCTTGTGGATGCCCGGCGTATCTACAAACACTACCTGTGCGTCGGGCAGGTTCAGAATGCCGAGAATGCGTCGGCGCGTGGTCTGCGGGCGCGGCGAGACGATGCTCACCTTGCGCCCCACGAAGTGGTTGACCAGCGTGCTTTTGCCGACATTCGGCTTGCCGACCACCGCCACAAAACCCGCACGGAAGGTCGAAACCTGCTCAGCCATGCGACTCGCCGTTGCCGTAGACGCTCTTATCGGGGCACGGTTCAGGCGCACGGTCGGTGCGGGCGATGAACCGCTCCACATCGCGCAGGTCGTGGAAGTTGGGACCGGTGGCAATCCGCAGTTCGCGGGCGGTCATTTCGGGATGCGCGAACACCATTACCTTCTTGCCCTTCGCGCGGAGCGTTTCCACCAGCCGCTCATAGTTGCCGTCGCCGCTCAGAATCGCGCACACATCGTAGTGGTCGAGCGTGAGCAGCGCGTCGATCACGATGTCCACCGCCAGCTCGATGCGCTCCCAGGGCACCTCTTCGCGCCCTTCGCCGCAGCAGCCCTTGATGGGGCGCGTGCGCAGCACATAGCCCGAGTGCAGCAGGTAGTCGTGAAAGGTTGCGTCGCGCCCCTTCGCGTTCGGGTCCACCGCCGTGTAATAGTAGGCGTCTGCCACCTTCATGCCAAGAGTCGTCCGAAAATAGCATAGCAGCTTGCGATAGTCGATAAACCATCCCAGCCGCTTCTGGGCATAATACATATTCGCGCCGTCAACAAAGATAGAAACCCGCTCCAAGAGCAGCACCTCCTGATGAACTGAATTGAAAGTATACCCCATCTTTCGCACAGTGGGTATCCTGATAGGCGGATGCGGATTCTGGAGATTGTGTCGGGCGTAACGGCGTGCGGGGCGACGGTACACACGCTGCAGATTGCCCGCGAGCTGCACCGTCGGGGGAACGCTCTCACGCTGATGGGCAAGCCGGGCGCGTGGGTGATTCAGCAGGCGCAGCAGGCGGGCGTGCCCACGCTCGAATCGCGCATGAAGCGACTCCCGCTGCGCGATTTGAAAGCCGCCGCCCAGTTCGTGCGCGAGAACCGCATCGAGGTGTTGCTGGCGCATATGTCGAGCGCGAATAACTTTGCCGTGTGGCTCAGCCGCCTGGCGAAGGCGCCTGCGGTGCTGCGCGCGCACGCCCACACGGTTCATTTCCACTGGCGGATGGCAGACCACATCATCGCCGTGTCGGAGCAGACGCGCCTGTACCACATCCGACGCAACTTTGTGCCCCCGTCGCGCATCAGCACGGTACATGGGTTTGTGGACCCTGCGCGGCTGATTGTGCCCGACAAAGGCGTGCGCCAGGCGGTGCGTGCGGAGCTGGGACTGTCGCCGGCAGATTTCGTGGTGGGCGTGATTGGCAACATCATCCCGCGCAAGGGGCAGATTTATCTCGTGCGTGCGCTGCCGCAGGTGATTGCCCGCCACCCGAATGTGCGCGTGTTGCTGGTCGGCGTGGTGCATCCGCCCCGCTACGGCGAACAGGTGCGTCGCGAGGCGGAGCGGCTGGGCGTCGCTTCGAATGTGTTGTGGCTGGGTGAGCGTAAGGATGTGCCCCGCCTGCTGCAGGCGATTGATGTGTACGCGCTGCCGACGCTCAGCGATATGCTGCCGATGGCGATGCTGGAGGCGATGTGGGCACAGCTGCCGATTCTGGCGACCACTGCGGGCGGCATCCCCGAAGCGATTACCAACGGCGTGGAGGGCTGGCTCGTGCCCCCGAAAGACCCCGACGCGCTGGCGCACGCGCTTATCGAGATTATCGAAAACCCCGACGAGCGTACCCGCCGCGCCCAGAACGCCCACCAGCGCGTGAACGAGTCGTTCACCGTGCAACCGCAGGTCGCCAAAATTGAGGCGATTCTTCAGCAGGCGGCATACGCGCGATAATCGCCCCTTACACCCCCGCCTCTATCCGATCCATCACATCCGTCACCGTGCCCCAGCGGTAGAACTCCGGTAGAATCCCTATCACAGCGTCCATCTGCAGCATTAGCTCGCGCAGGTAGTTGAAGTGCGGCGACGGTACGCCGTCCGCGATCCCGATATAGCTCTGAATCGCAGGGTCGAAATCGGCGTTCGGGTTCGTGGGGCTGAGCATCGCCACGATGTTTGGAGGATGGCAGTACGGCGCTTCGAGCCGAATGCTCGCGCCGAGCCAGCCTGTGAGCGCAGTCGTCATAATCCGCTGGTACGCCCGCCACGCCATCGCCGCGTACTGCGTGTCCCAGTTCGTGGAGATGTCGCTGTTGATGTTGAAATTGTTCGTACCACCAAAGGCGACCCAGTTGCTTTTGCTGGGGTGGTATAAACCGCCCGTAGGTGCGCCTGACGATTCGATCGCCCGCGCCAGCGGAAGTATGACGCCGTTCCACATGCGCGAGATAGGCACGCGTTGCTGAAACGCGCCCACTGTCGGTGAGTCCTCGTGGCGTATCCCGCGCACGCCTTTCTCTTTCAACGCAAGACAATAACCCATGCCACCTGAGCTATTGCCTGCCGTGTTCGTGTAGCGGTGCTGCCCACACCATGCGTCGGGGAATCCGAGCTGGTTCACCACATACTCCTCGCCGCGCTCGATTACAATCTTCGCCAGATGGTAATCGCGGTGTCGGTGCGGGCTGGCGAGATCGCCTGCGCCTGTCATCTCTTCAGGCGCGCCGGTCGGAATATCGTAATAGGTCTGCCCGTCGATGTCGACTTCCAGCGTTCCTGCAGGCGGCGTCCCTGTGTAGGCGTCTTTACGGACAAGGCGCCCCGCGCGGCGGCGCACATCGTTGGGTTTCCCGCGTGTCCACCGTTCAGTCGCGGTGTGGCGGTAGATTGTGCCTGTACCGATGGCGTTATCGCCCCATCCAGCCCCTGCAAAGACCGCATGGTCGTGGATCCCGACGGGCAGCCCGCGATGGTGGTTCGCACGCAGGATTTGCAGCACCTGTTCGCCAATCGCGCGTTGCGCGGGGTTCAGTGTTGCGTCTACCTCACTGTCGATAGGATGCGAGCGCACACCCAGCGTCGTATTCGAGCCGTAAGTCCCGCAGATGATGTGCGTGCCGCGCGAATAGGTGAAATCCGCCAGCCACTCCCAGAACGCGCGGTAGCTCGTGAGCAGCGTTGTCGCGTCATAACCGACAGGGCGTATCGTCATGAAATGGTCGGTTTCGAAGTAGACAGGGAACGGGCGCGACGGCAGGACGCCTGCAAGCTTCAGCCCGTATGGGAGCCAGAAACTGTAAAGGCTCTGAATATCTACCCACGAGCGCGTATTCGCGAGACTGTTGGGCAGCAGGTAATGCTGTGCGTAGCGGTAGGCGGCGACGGCGTCTGTGCCGAACGCGCGCCCGCCGCTATGCGCCGATTCGGAGTAATCGGGATACGCGAGCAGTTCGCCTTTGGGCATCGTGCGTCCGCGATAAGTGATGTTCGTGCTTTGCAAGCTCGCGTGCGCGGATGGATTGAGTCGTGCGAAGTAGAGCTGGTTCGTGCCAGATATTTCGTACCCCACAAAACTCGACGTGTGCAGGCGCAGGTTCTCGCGTGTGAGACGCACTGTGGTTCCACCGCGACAGGGTACGCCCCAAAACGAGCTGAGCACATGTGGGCTGGTACTCGCGGCGGTTTCCGCCTCATAGAAGGTATTCGCGTCGCTGGGGTTCCAGCGAATGATGGGGAAATCGCTGGGCAGGCGCGTATTAAGCGCGGTTCGGCTGGCGTGCAGGTTCATCCCGAAAAACAGCACGGGCGGATCGTCGTCGGTGTTCCAGCCGAGCCATGCGGCGGCGGCGTCGCCAGGCGATGCAGACGCCGACCCAAACCGTTCGACATTGAACACCAGCACGGCGTCGAACTGGCGGATGTAGTTGCGCGCCGCTGTACCGTCGGGCGCGATGGTTCCTGCGCCGCGCGTGATCAGCTGCGTTTCGGATTGGTAATAGGCGACTTCAGTCGTATAGCCCCAATGGTGGAGCATTCGACTCACGGGCACTGGCGAGGGCATGGTGGCGTTCGGAAACCGCCACACAATTAGCAGGTTCGGCATCAGCGCACCCCCACGATTTTGAAGGTCATGTCGTAGTTAGCTGAGCCGCCTGTGCGCTGGACGACGATACGGTACTGGTCGTAGTAGGCGTCGCCTGTGGCGGGGATGTCGATGCGTCCCCATTCGTTCGCGCCGCCGGGCAGGGTTTCGCCTGCGCTGGCGGTCAGCAGCTGCCAGCCTGTGCTGAGTGGTTCGCCGCTGAGCGGGTCGGTGGTGCGCGCGTAGACCCAGTAGGTGGTCGCGTCCGCGCCTTGTCGGAAGTAAGTCCAGATAAGTTTTCGGTACTGTCCGCAGCCTGTGAGCGTGGGCTGTTCGGTGGTGGTGCTGCCGAGCAGGTCGCGGTTGGCGGTGTTGTTGACGCCGAGCGTTGCGACGAGGAGGGTGTCGGCAGGAACCAGCGACGCGTTGGTCAGCGCCACTGGCAGCGGCGACTCGACGCTCACATCAGCAATCTCCGAAGTATTTTTGAGAAAGCGTACAGGCATCGTATTCACTCCTTCCAATAGCCTTGACTTGCGATCAGGCGCGAGTAAACCAGTCGTGGGGTTGCGCTGCGCACCTCGATGCGATACTCGTCCCAGTGCCCCTCGGGGATTTCCACACGGAACCAGCGCAGGGGCGGAGTCTGGAGGGTCGCCTGTCCCAGTGTGCGCCACCCGGGTCCCAGCGGGACGCCGTTGCGGTCGACGGCGCGCGCCAGAATGCGCACATTCATATCCACAGGCGCGCTGCCCAGCGCGTAGCCCATCCACCAGAGGCGGTCATACGGCGTGGTGTGCTGTACGGTGGGCACAAGGGGCAGCGTGTCGCCTACCATGCTACGCCACAGGGTGTCGCAGCGTGTGCGCCCCTCACACAACACGGCAACGAAGTACGGCTCGTAATACAGCTGCATGGTCGCCGCGTGCGCGTGTTGCATCTCCAGCGCGGCAAGCGCTGCTACGCCAATCGGCGCGATTACCAGTCTTTTTAGCATTTCCCGTCGTGTGATTCGCTCGGCGCTCATGCTTCGACCTCCTGAAGTCCTGTGAGTTTGCTGTGCAGCAGTTGGGGCGCGCCGGACACTTCAAGGCGATACCTGCTGTAGGGCGCAGGTGGCTTGAGAACCACCCGGAACCAGCTGCCTGCCGTCCCCGTAATCTGTCCCGACGCGCTCCACTGCCAGCCGTTGCCGTTGCCCCCACGCACGGTGTAGGCGATGGGCGCGTCGCCCCGCTTGACGCCCGTCCAGTAGAAGGCGCGGTACGCCTCCATATTCACGAAGGTCGGCGCCAGCGGCTCTGTCTGGTTCAGCACATCCTTTGCCGAAGCGTCCACCTGAACCACTCCGACATACACTGTCAGCGATTGTGTACGCATAGCCCAATTATAGCATTAATTGGACTATTATGTCAATAGGCAGTGGAGTTTTGGGGTGTCACTCAGGGGCGAGGAATCACTTTCAGCCGAAGACGGGGGAGCCGAGCGCCGCCCTCATTCGATTTACCGGGGCTGTCAGCGCGGCTCTGTTTTCCAGCGGCGGATGGCGTCGTCCACTTCGGGCTGCTTGCGGAACTGATTGAGGAAGCGCACGGCTTCCTCGGGCAGGTTCAGTTTCTGAGCGGCGGCGTAGACCTGCTGGAGTCCCTCAAACAGTTCGCCCGCCGCCTGCGCATCGTAGGTGTACGCGGGCGCAGACGGTTGCGTGAGCCGCTGGCGGATGAGCAAGCGCGCCGCATCCATGTCCACCAGCCGTCCCGGACAAGTCTTGCTGGTCGGGGTGGGCGCCAGCCCGCGACGCACCAGCTCGTTCACCTCCCGATGCCCCATCACAATCAGCGCGTCGGGTTTGCTCAGGAACCGTTCGGTCAATCCGTACTTGCGGAGCATTTCGATGGTGTGCTGGACGCCGCTTTCTAACTGTTGCGGGGTGAGCGGCGCAATGTCGCCGTGCCCGGAGAAGCAGATATGGTAGGTGGTTCGATTGATGCCTGCGACGCCTGCGGGGATTTTGCGCGGGTCGCGTCCTTTTTCAAGCGAGCCGTCGAAGCGGATGACCACATTGTAGCCGATTTCGCTCCAGCCGCGCTCGCGATGCCACTGGTCAATCTGGGCGGCGGTGGTGTCAAACGCCTGCCCGTCGCGCCCGTGCGCGGCGGTGTGCCAGACAATTCGCTCGATGGCGCGCGCCATAGTCGCCTCCTGACCCTTACACTTTTGGAAGGGGCGCGGGTCAACCCCCTGTGGTATAATACCCGTGATGGCGATGGGCGATTCGTTCTCGTTCATTCGGGATTCGCAGCCGCAGGAGCCGCGCGCGGAGACGGGCTACCAGCCGCAAACGGCGGAAGAGGCGCGTCGTCGGGGGGACGCGGCGCTGCGGCAGGGCGAATACGAGGAGGCGTTCCGCTATTATAAGCTTGCCATCCAGATGGACGGCGACAACAGCGAGCGCTATGTGCAGCTGGGCGACGCCTACGCCTTTGCCGATCAGCCTGCCCGTGCGCTGGCGTACTATCAGCGTGCGCGCAAGATGAACCCGCGCGACCCCGAACCCTACTTCGCGCTGGGCGAAATCTACCGCCGCTACGGGCGCTACGACGCCGCCGTGGCGCATTTCCGCCGCGCCATCGAGTACGGCGCGGACAACGCCTTCGTGCAGTTCAAGTACGCTGAGGTACTCGCACTCAGCCAGCAATATGCCAAAGCGGTCGAGGCGGGGCGCGCCGCCGTGAACCACGAACCCAGCAACGGCTTCTACCGCTTCTGGCTCGCCGACCTGCTGGAACATATCGGCGAGCTGGACGAGGCGCTGCAGGAGATGGAAATCGCGACGCTGCTGAACCCCGAAGACGACTACTACCACTTTCGCTACGGGCTACTGTGCATCGAGAACGAGATGCTTTCACGGGCGGTGGAGTGTTTCCAGCGCGCACTGGCGATTAAACCGCAGCGCGCCCTGTACCTGACCCTGTTGGGCGATGTCTACACGCTGCTCGCGCGGGCGCAGGACGCGCAGCGCGCCTACCAGCAGGCAGGTGAACTGGACGGATACGACCGTGCGGAGCTGGCGCGCGCGCGCCACATCGCAGGTCTGGACAACGGCAGGCTCGGCGGTTGCGCCGACGATTCGTCCGCGCGGCGGGAATAGCAACGGCTACACATTGAACCGCACATAAATCACTTCGCCGTCGCGCATCCCATAGTCTTTGCCCACCAGCTGTACCTTGCCCGCTTTGTGCGCCGCTTTCCAGCCGCCCGCCGCCAGCACCTCGTCGGCGTGGCAGACCTCCGCGCGAATGAATCCCCGCGCGAGGTCCGAGTGGATAACCCCCGCCGCATCCAGCGCCGTACCGCCTTTGCGCAGCAGCCACGCGCGCGAGTCGTCGCCAATCGTGTAAAACGCCTGCAGGTTCAACTGCTCATACACCAGCCGCGCCAGTCGGGGCAGGGCTGGCGCAGCAACGCCCATCATCTGCAAAAACTCCGCCTGCTCCGATTCGGGCAGCTGGCGCAGGTCGCGTTCGAAGGTCGCGCACAGACTGATCAGGGGCAGTGCGTGCGCCTCACAGACTGCCTGCAGCGACGCCAGCATGTCTGAACGCGCCTCCGCGCCCAGCAGGCTCTCGCCGATGTTCGCCACAACCACCATCGGCTTGCGCGTGAGAAAGCCGAACCCGCGCAGACGCGATTCCATATCGACTGGTATCTCGAACGCCTTGAGCGACTCGCCCGCGCTCAGCGTCCCGTGCATCTGCTGGAGCAGCGCGTGTTCTGCCCGATCGGCGGCGGACTCTTTGTGCGATTGGAACAGCTTTGCCAGCCGTTCCAGGCGGTTCTCGATGACCTGCAGGTCGGACAGGATGAACTCGTCGAGCCAGAAGCGCAGGTCGCGTGCGGGGTCAATCGGCGCGTGATAGGGCGCGTAGGGACTGTCGAAGGCGCGCAGCACGCACACCAGCGCGTCGCTCTGGCGGGCGAGGCTGAGCATCGGGCGCACGGTTTCGGGCTTGTCGGGGTTGAAGTCGGGCAGGTCGTCGCGCCACTCGAACGCGGCAGGTGTGATTTTTTTCGCGCCTGCCTGATGCGCCAGTTGCTCGAAGCGCGGGTCGGGTATCGGGATACTGGCGACCCCGTCGCGCGCGTGCCCGCCCGAAAGCGCGTCAAACAGCGTCGTGCGTCCACTCAGCGGGAAACCGATCAAGGCGATTTTCATGGCGTGAACTTAATCTGCAGGCTGGGCGGCGGCGACTGCGACGGCAGGTACCAGAACCAGTAGAGAATCAGCGCCAGCGCAAGCACTAACGCCAGCATCCGCAATCCCTTCGCCCAGACATTTTTTTGCGCCGTCATCGTCTATAATATAGGGGAGAGGCGCCCGCATGGGTGCAGGAGTCCGCATGCAGGCGTCGAAGGGAAGTATACCGAATTGAGGAGGCGACGATGAAGACAGTGTGGCGTATCGGTTTGGCGACAGTCGGCGTTGCGGCGCTGGCGGCGGCGCTGACGGCGCAGGCGCGTCCCCGTCCAGAGGTTGCGCTGGTTGGGGTGCGCGTCTTTGCGACGGTGCAGCAGGTACTGCGCGCCTTTGGCAACCCGACGATGATTACCAACACCCAGGTGTCCATCACCGAGATTGAGGGCGGTGGGCAGCAGCAGGGCGGCGGTCAGCCGGGCGGCTTCGGTATGGGCGGCGAGCAGGGCGGCATGGGCGGTCCGCAGGGTGGACCCCCGGGCTTTGGTGGACCGCCCGGACGCGGCGGCGACTTCGGCGGCAACACGGGACAGACGCGCATCGAAAACGAAATCGTCTACCTGTACCGCGCCAAAGGCGGCTCGACCTACCTGTTCCAGTTCAACAAGGATGGGCGCGTTGTGCAGATCAGCGTCTACGGGCGACGCCCTGACCCGCGCGTGCGCACCAGTCGCGGCGTCGGACTCAACGACCCCTACAGCAAGGTGGTCTCCATCTACGGGCACCCGGACGAGCATGCGTTTGGCGGCAACATTTATGTGATCCGCTACAACAAGCTGGGCGTCGCGTTCCAGTTTGAAGCGCGCACCAACCGCGTGACGGGCATCTTCGTCGCGGCGGGCATCCCGACGCTGGGCGCAGGCTTCACCGGGCTGGGCGGCGGTGGTCCGCAGATGGGCGGCGGACCGCAGGCGTCTGCTGGCGGACCCGGATTGGGCGGACCGCCCGGACGCGGCGGTGGCGGCGGTGGCGCCGTCGGCGGCGCGAATGTGCCCTCATTCTGAGGAGGCGAACCCACTTGCGCGACCTGCGCGAGGCTATCCGAGACCGCATCGACCTCGTTGAGCTGGTCTCCAACTATGTGCGACTGGAACGGGCAGGCAAGAATTTCAAAGGGCTCTGCCCGTTCCATACCGAGAAAACGCCCTCGTTCCATGTAAGCCCCGCCCTGAACCGATTCCACTGCTTCGGTTGCGGCGCGTCGGGCGACGCCTTTGCGTTTCTGATGCGCATGGAGGGGCTGTCGTTCCGCGAGGCGATGCGCCGCCTCGCAGAGCGCGCCGGGATTGAACTCCGCGAGGAATCGCTGCCGCAGGAAGCGCCCGACGAACGCGACCGTCTGCGCCGACTGGTCTATGCGGCGAACTTTTTCTACCGCCAGTGTCTCAAGCGCACGCCCCACGCACAGCAATACCTCGCCCAGCGGGGGTTGACCCCCGAAACCATCGAAGCGTTCGAGCTGGGCTACGCGCCCGACGGCTGGGACTACCTGCTGCGGTTCCTGGAACGCCACAACTTCAGCCTTGACGATGCGGAGCGGGCAGGATTGCTCAAGGCGCGGGACGACGGCAGCGGCTACTATGATCGATTCCGCAACCGGATCACCTTCCCCATTCACGACGCGTCGGGGCGCGTGGTCGCGTTCGGCGCGCGCACGATGGGCGACGAGGAACCCAAATACCTCAACAGCCCCGAAACGCCGCTGTTTGAGAAGCGCAACACTTTTTATGGGTGGCATCTGGCGCGGGGCGCGATTCTGCGCCAGAAGGCAGCCATTATCGTGGAGGGCTACCTCGACCTGATTATGCTTCACCAGTACGGCTTCACGCACAGCCTCGCGACGCTGGGCACAGCGTTCACGGAGGAGCATGCTGCGCGTCTGAAACGGCTGACGGAGCGCGTGTACCTGATGTTCGACTCAGACCCTGCTGGGGTGCGCGCCGCGTTGCGTGCGGGTGAAGCGCTGGTACAGGCGGGCATTCCTGCGCTGGTAGCGCGTCTGCCACAGGGCGAAGACCCCGACAGCCTGCTGCGCACCCATGGCGCGCCTGCCCTCCAGCGCGCACTGGACACTGCGACCCCGCTTGCCGCGTTTGGCACGGAGCAGATCATCCACGAACTCGCCGGGGAACGCAACCCGCTGGAGCTGGAGCCTGCTCTCAAGGCGCAGATTGTCGAGCGCGGGCTGGAGTGGGCGCAGCGCCTGCCCAGCGAGTTGGATCAGATGGCGTGTCTGGAGCGTCTCGCGCCCCTGACGCCCGCCTATCTCACCAGTCCGCAAGTGGCGCTTCAAACGCTGCAGCGCGAACTACAGCGGCGGCGGCGTAGCCAGCGACGCGCACGCTCCACACAAGCAACGCCTGCGCCTGAGACGCCCACGCCCAGTGCGCGTCCCGCCATCCCAAAAGCCATCTTCCAGGCGGAAAGTGAAGTGCTGCGCGCGACGCTTTACCCTGAATCCGCCGCCGTGGTATTGCCCCACCTCCCCAGCCTCGAGTGGCAGGTGCCGCTCCACGCGCACCTGGCGGCGGCGATTCTCGCCCTGCCCAAGCCGCCCTATCACTACTCGAACCCCGCCGAGATGCTCCAGCAAATCGCCGACGACTCGCTTCAGGACTTACTGACCGCGCTTGTGATGCAGGAGACGCCGCCGATGAGCGCCGCGTGGGCGGAGGGATGCCTCCAGCGGCTCACGCAGGACGCGCTTCGGCGCAAACGGGCGCGACTCGTCGCCGAACTCGCCCAACACGCCGCCCACGAAATTGCCCCCCCCAGCGCCGAGAAGTTGCAGGAATACTGGCGGATGCGCGTCGAATCTATGGAGTGACGGAGGTAGCTCGATGGAGCACTGGTTGGAGTCGAACGAGTTGCGACGCTTGATTGAGGATGGGCGGCAGCGTGGGTATGTGACCATCGACGATCTGCTCATGGCGATGCCCGAAATGGCGCTGGACCCTGAAGCCATCGAGGTGGTGCTGGCGCATATGGAATCGCAGGGGGTGCGGGTGCTGGACGCGCTGGAGGTCAGCGAGCGCGAGCTGCGTCAGGTCTCCGAACATGCGGAGCGGTTCATCGAGGCGGTCGAGCGCGAGGAGATTGACGACGCGGTGCAGTGGTGGGCGCATCAGGCGGCGCGCGCGCCGCTGCTCTCCGCCGAGCAGGAGCGCGAGCTGGCGCTCCGCGCCGCGCAGGGCGACGACTACGCCCGCGACCAGCTCGTGCAGGCGAACCTGCGGCTGGTCATCTCCGTTGCGAAGCACTACACAGGGCGCGGACTGTCGATGATCGACCTGATTCAGGAAGGCAATCTCGGACTGCTGCGCGCGGTAGGGCAGTATGACCCCAGTCGCGGCAGCCGATTCAGCACCTACGCCACATGGTGGATTCGTCAGGCGATTTCCCGCGCGCTTCAGGAGCAGGCGTCGCTGATTCGCGTCCCGCACCACATGGCAAAAGCCCTGCAGCAGGTGCGCCAGGCGTCCGCGCTGCTCCAGCAGGAGCTGGGACGCGAACCCACCGTGCATGAAGTTGCCCAGCGCGCCAAACTACATCCTGAGCAAGTGCGTGAGCTGATGCACGCAGTCGCCAAGCCCATCTCGCTGGAGATGCCCATCAGCGACGGCGACGGCTCCGTGCTGGGCGACCTCATCGCCGACGAAACTCAGGCGGAATGGGAGCAATCCATCGACTGGGAGAGCCTGATGTCGAAACTCAACGAGCGGGAGAGAGCGGTGATTCGCCTGCGCTACGGGCTGGGCGACGAGCCGCCGATGACCCTCGAAGAGGTCGGCAAGCGACTGGGACTGAGCAAGGAGCGCGTGCGGCAACTCGAGTCGCGCGCCATTCAGAAGATGCAGGAGGCGGCGCGCGCCTGAGATGCCATCAGGCAAGGTACACGACTGGGTGACTCTGGGCACAGCGCTGGGCGCACTCCCGCTGACGGGGCTCTACCTGCCGCCTGAGGCGCGCCCGCTGGCATGGCTCGCGATTGCCAGCTACGCCTTTTCGGGCATCTGGCTTTCCAGCGACCTCGATGTCAACTCCAGCGCCTACAAACGCTGGGGTCCCCTGCGCGTGCTCTGGTATCCGTACCAGAAACTGGTGCCCCATCGCAGCTGGGTCTCCCATGGGCTGGGTGTGGGACCGCTGCTGCGGGTGGCGTACCTGATTGGGGTGCTGATGCTCGCGTTGCTCGCGTTCAACTGGCTCGCGGCGCGTGTGGGACTGGCGATGCAGGTTGACCCGCAGAGCTGGTTGCTGCATGCGACCGACTGGGTGTTCACCTACCAGCGTGAGGTGATTGCGCTGATGATTGGGCTGGTGGCGGGCGGCGCGGCGCACTCACTCCTCGATTTCGCGCATACACGATTGAAACGGTGGCTATGATGGAACCGACGCGCTACACCACCATCCGTGAGCTGCCTCCCGAAGAGCGCCCGCGCGAGAAACTCGCGCACTGGGGAGCGTCCAGCCTGCGCGAGTACGAGCTGTTAGCCATCCTGCTGCGCACGGGCACGGCGCAGATGTCGGCGTTGCAACTGGCGCAGCACTTGCTGGAGCGGTTCGGCGGTGTGCGCGGCGTGATGCACGCCAGCGTGCAGGAACTCGCGCACATCAAGGGCATGGGGCTGGCGAAAGCGACCCAGATTGCCGCCGCGATGGAGCTGGGCAGGCGCGTCGCGCTCAGCCAGTTCCACGAACGCCCCCAGATCCGCTCGCCTGAAGATGTCTACCAGCTGATGCACATGCAGTTCCTCGCGGAAAAGCGCGAGCATTTCCTCGCCGTGCTGCTGGACACCAAAAACCGCGTGTTGCGCACCGAGACCATCTCCATCGGCACGCTCGACAGCAGTCTGGTGCATCCGCGCGAGGTGTATCGGGTGGTGGTGCGTGAAGGCGCGGCGAGCTGGATCGCCGTCCACAATCACCCCAGCGGCGACCCGACCCCCAGCCCCGAAGACATCGCCATCACCCGACGCCTGAAGGAGGCAGGCGAGCTACTGGGCGTTCAACTGCTGGATCACCTCATTCTCGGCGACGGCAGTTATACCAGTTTGCGCGCACAGGGACACCTTTAGGGCAAAAGTGTGCTATAATAGAGGCGCGGGAAAGGAGCCTGTGATGATGAGGAAAATAGCAAGCCTGTTCGGGTGCCTGATGGCAACGCTCGCGCTGGGAATCGCGCAGCCGCTGGTTATCGATTTTTTTGCCGATACGGAAGGCAACGACACCATCGCAACGGCGAATGATCTCGGAATCGTGGGGGTTGACTCGACCAACACGCGGCGGATGAAGGTCGCGCGTGGGCTGATTAACCCCGACGGCGACAACGATTACTTCCGCGTCGAGCTGGCGCAAACGGGAACCTACTCGTTCCGAGTGGACTGCACCTTCGATTCGGTCATCACGCTCTACAACGCCAGCGGCACGCTGATTGCCGAAAACGACGACGACGAGATTGGCAACAACAACCGCGGCAATCGAGATACCTCCTTTACGAACGCCGACTCGGGAATCACCACCTCGCTGAACGCGGGCGTGTACTATGTGCGCGTGCGCTCGATCACAACCGCTGGCGTACTGGCGCGCTTCCGCTACACGCTGCGCGTGTTCGACGGCAGCACTGCCCGCGACTTTGACCCCTACGAAGTGGACGGGACCAACGAGACCTTCGGCACAGCGACCGATGTGGGCAATCTGGCGGACGACTTTACGCTCATCGAGAAAGCCTTCCTGCGCTATCGCCAGAACGACCTGGATCACTACCGAATTGAAATTGGGGCAGGCAACTTGACTGTGCGTACCATCGGCGCGACCGATACGATCATCACCATCTACGACTCGGCGTTCAACCCGCTGATAACCAACGACGACGACCCTCACGACCCGTTCAATCCCTACACCTCGCGCGTGGCGCTGGGCAACCTGCCTGCGGGCATCTACTACATCCGCATCGAGGGATATAACTACTCGGGTGGGCGCGCAGGAGGCTGGTACGATGTGCTGATTACGGACTATACGCCTGTGCGACGCCTGATTTCGGGGCGGGTGATTTTTGACCGCGCGAACCTGAGCCTCGTGCCATTCGAAATGGAGATTTATCAGGCAGGTACAGGCAACCTGCAGTATCAGCGCACCTTCTACACGAACAATACGGGCAACTTCAATACCTATACAGCCGTGATGAGCGGCACGGTGGATATTGCTGTGCGTGCGCCCACCAGCCTCACGCGCATCGTGCGCGGCGTCTCGCTCAACAGCGATGTGTCGGGGCTGGTGTTCAACCTCATCAACGGCGACCTGAACGGCGATAATGTGATCGATGACGCGGACCTGCTGATTGTGCTGTTCAACTTCGGCGCGAATGCGCCAGAGGCAGACCTCAACGGCGACGGCGTGGTGGATGACGCCGACCTGCTGGTGGTATTGTTCAACTTCGGCGCTGTGGGCGACAACTAAGGGGTGTTGCGTTGCTGGCGCTACAACTCGGAGCGGGCAAGATTGGGCGCGGATTCCTGGCGCACCTCTATGCCCGCTCCGGCTTCGAGACCATCTTCGTCGAGGCGCGCCGCGAGTTGGTCGAGAGCCTCAATCGTCATCATAGCTGCTGGATTGAGTGGACGGACGGCGAACGCGAGCCGATCGCTCCCGTGTCCGCAATAGACGCCCGCGATACAGAAGCCGTTGCTGCAGCATTCGCTCGCGCCGATGTCGCGTCCACCGCCGTCGGCGTCCATGCGCTGCCCCAACTGGCGCCCCTCATCGCCGCAGGACTGCGCCGCCGCGCCGCCGAGAATCCCGCTCCCCTCAACCTCCTGCTGGGCGAGAATGCTCTGCACGCGCACACCCTCCTGTGCGATGCGCTCCTGCAGACGCTCGCACCTGAAGAACATCGCTTGCTGGAGCCGCTGGGGCTGGTACGATGCATCATCGGGCGTCAGGCAGTCGCGGAACTTCCCGGCGATCCCCCTGGCGTGCGCGTGGATCGCTACAGCAAGCTCCCGATAGACGCGGACGCCCTGATTGGCGAGCCGCCGCCCATCGTCGGATTACAACCCGTCCGCCCCTTCGAAATTTACATGCAGCGCAAACTCTACCTGCACAACGGCTTGCATGCGCTGATTGCTTACCTGGGCGCACAACGCGGCTACCACACAATTCAGCACGCGCTTCAGGACCCTGAAATCCACGCTCTCTTCGTTCAGGGCGCCAAATCGCTTGCGCAGGCGTTTCTCAAAGCGCATCCTTTCGACCCAGCAGAGCATTACGAGACAGTGCAGGACATCCTCGCGCGGATTCAAGACCCCCATCTGGATGACCCGATTGCTCGCGTGGCGCGGGAGCCGTTGCGCAAGCTTCGCCCCGACGACCGGCTCGTGGGCGCGTATCGGCTGCTGGCAGAGCAGGGCGAGGACCCGACCCCGTTCCGCAAAGCGATTCTGGCGGCGCTGGCGTACTACGACCCCAGCGACCCCGAATCGGCGGCGTTACGCCAGATGATAGAAGCGCACGGCGCAGACTATGTGCTGCGCGAGTGGTGCCAGCTGGAACGATTGTAGCCCCCCAACTCTACGAGGTGAGAAAAGGCTGCCGACTGCCGATAATCCCCTTCGGTGGACGGCATGGAAGCGCGACGCCTGTTAGGGATGATAGGGCTACTTGTGGCGCTGGGGACGGCGCACGCCGAAACGCGCGAATGGCTCGCAACGGCGCACGACTACGCCGTGCAGGTCAACCTGCTCAGGCTTCGGCACAACCTCCCGCCCCTCAAGCTCAACACGCAGCTGTGTGCAGCGGCGCAAGCGCACGCAGAGACTTTGGCGCAGACAGGGGTGATTACCCACGCGGACGAATACGGACGCCGCGCCGACTACCGCGCCAGCGAAGCGGGCTACTTCTATCATCGGCTCGGCGAGAACCTGGCGGCAGGTCAGCCCAGCTGGGAGCGCGCGCTGCAGGCTTGGCTCGATAGCCCTGCCCATCGCGCGAACCTGTTGACGCCCGACTACCGCGAGCTGGGCGTTGGTTTCACGGCGGGCGCAGTGCGCTACCGCACGGTGTGGGCGCAACTGCTGGGCGCACGGCGCGCGGTGTACCCCATCGTCATCAATCTCGATGCTTTCGCGACCGACATCCCCGCGGTTGAGGTCTATGTGCATGGGGCGCGCACGGCGCACTCGATGCGCTACCGTATCAACAGCGGCGAATGGAGCGCGTGGGGCGCGCCTGCCGAGTGGCTTGCCTGTGAACTGCCGAACTACGAAGGGTTCCATACGGTCACGGTGCAATTGCAGATAGGCGAGCGCGTCTACGAAGCGTCCGATGAGATTTATTTACAGAGCCGCGTCTTCCTCGCGCAGGTCGCGGGCGACGGCGAGCGCAACGATGCACGACGCGCCTGCATCCTTGAGGGCGCGCGCACAGGCATCGAGCGTGCTGCCCGTGGTGAACACATCGTCTATGAGCCACAGCACACGCCCACACACGCCTTCGGGACGCGCGACCTCGAACGCCTCGCGCACATTGTGCATGCGTTCGGCTTGACCCAGCCCCACCTGCGGGCGACGATAGAGTCGCCTTCGGAGCCAGCCCGCCTGCACGGGGACGCCTGACAGGGCGCTGAGATGGTGGGCAATCTGCTCCGCCTGATTGAACCCCCGCATCGCCCGCCGCACCGGGTGGATGGGCACGGGCACAAGCGCGTCAGCGGGCTGCCACGCCGCGTGCTCAGGCGCGCGAATCGCCTGCCAGAGCAGCTCGGCTAACGGCGGCGCCGCGCGCCGCCAGCGACGAAACTTCAGGTTCACAATCGCGCGGCGAACGGCAGAGTCGTACACGGCGGCGCACACCGCCGCATCAAACGCAAAAACGCGCCCTACGCATCGCCGACAGTCCCCCAGAGTGCGCCGCGGCGCGCCACAGCGCGGGCATGCCGGCGGGCGTATCGGTGCAGCAAGCGCGGCGCACTGCACGCACAGCGGCTGCTGATGGAACCGCCCACACGCCACGCACCGCGATGGATACAACCACGCATGAACCGTCCGCCACACCCTTAGCGGAAAATCAGGTCAATCACCACATCGCGCACGCCCGGACGCTGGCGCAAGACCCGACGGATAATCTCCATCTCGGCTTTGAGATCCACATCATGTCCGCGCATCCCGCTCACTGTGCCGCGCAGATACACCACACCATGAAACACCTGCACATCGAGCCGCGAGGTGTCGATATGACGCTTCCCAATCTCGCGTAGCACCATACGGCGCACTTCCACATCGGCTGCCATAATTTATGCCTCCTGCCGTATTATAGCACATCCCCCTCTAAAGAAGCCCAAATGCCCTGCCGATAATAGCCACAGCAAATTTGCGGAGGAATCACCCGCAAGGGGGTCAACGGAATGAGTCTGAGGATTAACACGAACATCCAGTCGCAGAATGCGCTGCGGAATGTGGGGCTCACATCGGACTTGATGGGACGCACGATTGAGCGTCTGGCGTCGGGGCTGCGGGTGAATCGCGCCGCCGACGATCCCGCAGGGCTGATTATCTCGGAAAACCTGCGCTCGCAAATCACCGGGTTGCAGCAGGCGGTCAACAACGCCCAGGACGCGGTCAACATGATTAAGACCGCCGAAGCCGCGCTGGACGAGGTGCATAACGCCCTGCGCACCATGCGCCAGCTCACCCTGCACGCCGCCAACACGGGCGTCAACGACTACTCCGCGCTCCAGGCAGACCAGACTCAAATCCGCGCCCTGATCGACAGCATCAATCGCATCGCCGAGCAGACCTCTTTCGGCACGAAGCGGCTGCTCGATGGTACTTCGGGAATTAGCGCCGCGGTCACGAACCCCACGCGAATCTCGGGCATCTTTATCGGGGGCACTTTCAACAACTTTGCCACTGACAGCGGCGCAGTCACTGTGGAGGTCACCACAGCCGCCACGCGCGCCACCATTACAGGCTCGCGCACCTTCGCCGCAGGCACCACACTCGCCAGCCTGATGGGAACCCCTGCAGGCAATGTGGTCATTAATGGCTATACCATCACGGCAGACGAGAACGAGACCGTCGGTAGCTTCATCGACAAAATCAACGCAGTGAGCCACATCACAGGCGTGGTCGCCCAATTTAACGACAGCACACGGCGGATTGAGCTGCGACATAGAGAGTACGGCTCCCAGTTTGAGGTCAACCTGCATGACACGGCGGGGATTATCCTCAACACACCGGGCGCACAATCTGCGTCAGGCGTGGACGCTGTGGCGACAGTTGTTGCCAACACGGTCAACGGTATTCAGACCGTCACCTTCACAGGGGGGCAGGCAACGGGCGATTCGGGGCTGCGCCTGCGCGATAGCTACGGGAATGTGATTATGCTTACCGAGACCGGGAACGACGACACGCTCGCTGCCGCGCAGGTCGCTATCGTCACGGCAGGGTTGTTGCAATTCCAGGTAGGCGCAAACGCCGGGCAGTTTGTCCGCTTCTCGCTGCTGGATGTGAACGCATCCAAGCTGGGCACGACGGTGATACCCGGCCAGAGCCTTGCGACTATAGATGTCACGCAGCCGAATTCCACCGACAACGCCCTGCGTATTATCGACGCGGCGATTAACGAAATCTCCAAGATGCGCGGCGATATGGGTGCGTTCCAGCGCTATGTTCTGGAGAGCAATATCCGCTCGCTCAATGTCGCCAAAGAGAATGTGTCTGCCAGCGAGTCGACCATTCGCGACGCCGACTTCGCGCTGGAAATCTCGAACTTCACCAAGCAGCAGATTCTGATGCAGTCGGGGATGTCGGTGCTGGCGCAGGCGAACTCGATGCCGCAGACGGTGCTACAGCTCCTCCAGCGGCTCTAATCGCCCGACTCTCTGGCTTTTTGAAGCGCCGCTTGCATGATGGCATGCAGCGGCGCGTTCATGCGTTGGGCTAACTGGGCGCAGTCCTCATACTCAGGCGCCAGGTGTAGCACGCGTTTACCGTCCAGCGCCCATTTCACGCGCACCGCGCCGTACTCGGTCTGCACTGTGCGCACCTCGCGCTGCAGGCATCGGCGATTCATCGGGCTGTAGCGCACACCCAGCGTGGGGGTCTCCTCCAGCAGCAGGCGCATCAGTGCGTCCGCCTGCTCAGGCGACGCCAGCAGCGTCATCAGCACGCCGGGGCGGTTCTTTTTCATCTGGATTGGCGTGAAAAACACATCGAGTGCGCCCATCGCCAGCGCGCGTTCCATCACGAACCCCAGCTGTTGCGGCGTGGCGTTGTCGAGGTGCGTCTCAATCTGCACGATGCTTTCCCAGTCGCCTGCAGGCGTTTGCATCATGTCGGCAGATTCCCCCACGAACACGCGCAGCAGATTGGGCAGCGGGCGGTCGGCGTGCCCCGCGCCGTAGCCGATGCTGTCCCAGCGCATCGGCGGCTGGTCGCCGAATCGATGGCTGAGCGCGACTGCCAGCGCCGCGCCCGTGGGCGTGACGGTCTCGCCCTGAATCGGGACGCCATAGGTTGGAACGCCGCGCAGCAGTTCGACCACCGCGGGCGCGGGCAGAGGCAGCATGCCGTGCGCCGCCTGCACGAACCCGCGCCCCATCGGCAACGGCGAGCAGACCACGCGCTCTATCCCCAGCCGCTCCAGCCCCCAGCACGCGCCCACAATGTCCAGAATCGCGTCCACCGCGCCCACCTCGTGGAAATGCACGCGGTCAGGCGTCGTGTCGTGTACCGCTGCTTCCGCTTCTGCAAGGCGCGTGAACACCGCATGCGCGTCTTGCTTCACACGCGCCGACAGATCGCCCCGCTCAATAATCTCCAGCACATCGCTCAGGTGGCGGTGGGGCTGGTCTTCGTCGTGCGTGAGGAACACCCGCCGTGCGAAGATGGCTTCTATCTCCACACGCTCACTACGCCACTGCCAGCCCTGCAGGGGGAGTGTGCGCAGGGCGTCCAGTAGTTCCGTTTCAGGCACACCCGCTTCAATCAGCGCGGCGAGCGTCATATCGCCCGCAATCCCACCGATACAGTCCAGATAGAGCAGTCTCATAGCCGTGAAAGAACCTCCTCCGCCGCGCGTTCACCCGATTCAATCGCGCCGTCAATATACCCCATCCAGCGCGTGGCGGTCTCTGTGCCTGCCCAGAAGATGCGTCCGATGGGTTCCCGCAGGGCGCGCCCAAACTGCGTCCACACGCCTGGCGGGAAATGCGCCCCATAGCACCCCCGCGACCAGACCTCTGCACTCCAGTCGTGGTCGATGTAAACATCGGGCTGGCGTGCGCGCGTCCCAAAGAGCTGTGCGAAGCACTCCAGAACGGCGGCGCGGCGCGTCTGCGCGTCCACTGTGCTCATCTGCCGCGCCGACGCGCCCTCGATAAACCCCAGCAGGATCCCACACGAGGCGTCGGGGGGCGAGTTGTCGAACACCAGATGCACCGGCTCACAGTCACCCACAGCAAACCCGCTCAGCCCCTGCTCACGCCAGAAGGGGCGGTCGTACACGGCGAAGCATTTGATAACCGCGCCGTGGGGCAGTCGCTGGGTGAGCTGGTCGCGCACGGCGGGCAGCGGTGGGTCGTACTCGATTCGCCCTGCCAGCGTCGGCGGGATGGCGACAATCACGGCGCGTGCGGCATAGACCGCGCCCGACCGCCCGATTACGCGCACGCCCTCCGATGATTGCTCGATTCGAACCACAGGCTCACCCAACTTGACCCGCTCGCCCAGTTGCGCCGCTAACTGGAGCGCGAGGCTCTGCGCGCCTGCCACGAACCGATCCTGCTGCGCCCCACCGCGCGTATTGGTCAACGATTCGAACCCGCCCCCTGAGTGGATGTAAAACAGCGCGTGCAACAGCGAGAACTCGCTCGGCTCGGCGGCGAAGACCGCCTCCGAAAACAACCGTATCCCCCAGCGTCCGAGCCGTGTGCGCAGGGCGCGCTGCGCCCAGCTGGCAAGCGTCTCAGAGTCCCACGCGGCGGCGTTCGGCGCGCACCAGGGCGATTCTAACGGCACGGTTTTCGCCATGCGATCCAGCGTCGCGACGGCGTTGCCGAAATCGAACAGAGGCAGCAGCCCCAGGCGGGGCACGGGTCCCGAATAGCGTTGCAGGCGTCCTCCCAGCAACGCGAGGCTCTCGCCCTCAGTATAAGTGGGAAACAGCGCCAGTCCCAGCTCTTCCACAAGCGCGTAGGCGCGTGTTTGTGTCGGTCCCAGCCACTGTCCCCCGAGATCAATCACCACCGCGTCGCCCAGCGCGTGGCGCAGCAGGCGACCACCGACCCGTTCGCGCGCCTCCAGCACCAGCGGCGCAAGCCCCACAGCTTGCAGGCGTCGCGCGGCGACCAGCCCCGCCACGCCCGCGCCAACAACAATCACATCCGCATCACGCGCCATCGCTAACCTTGTCGTTTCGACGACACAACGCCTATCCCTGCAGCAGCAGGCTGGCGAAAATTTGCTCAGCCGCCGATAATTTCAGCAGGCTTTCGGAGGCAACTATGAGACGACAGGTGAGACCTGGGATTGGCGCCGCACTGGCGCTCGGCGTCGCGCCACTGGCTTTTGCCCAGTGGAGCGTCAGCGGCAATAATATCTTCTACAACACTGGAAATGTAGGGATTGGGACAACCACGCCTGCGTATCGGTTCGTGGTTCAGAACGCTACAGGCGACCGTTCCATCTACAGTCTGCACAGTGCTGTGAGTGGGTTCGCTGTCGGCGTCTGGGGCGAAGTGTGGAGCAACTCAGGGTTTGGTGTGTTGGGGTTCGCGCCTTCAGGCACAGGACTGACTTATGGCGTATTTGGGCAAAACAACAGCAGTTCCGGGCGCGGCGTCGGTGGGCTGAGCGTGAGTTCAACGGGATTCTGCTATGGCGTTTATGGCGAGGCGCGCAGTTCGCAGGGCGCCGGAGTTTTCGGGGTCATTACCGCACAAACGGGGGTCAATCAAGGCGTCTACGGGCAGGCGTCCAGCGTCAACGGACGCGGCGTCTTCGGGCATGCACTGGCGACCACAGGACTCAACTACGGCGTGCTGGGACGCACAGAGAGCGTCTCAGGAATCGGCGTCAGTGGGTTTGCCGCTGCCACTGCAGGAACCACCTACGGCGTCTACGGCGCAGTCAATAGCCCTGAGGGATTCGGAGTCTACGCGCAGGGCGACATGGGCGCCAGCGGGCTGAAGTCATTCCGAATCGATCACCCGCTCCGCCCTGAAACGCACTACCTCTATCACTACTGCACCGAAGCGCCGGAGCCGCTGAACGCCTACAGTGGGGTTGCGACTCTGGACACGCGCGGCGAGGCGTGGGTGCAGCTGCCCAACTACTTCGAAGCCATCAATCGCGACCCGCGCTACACGCTGACTCCGCTCGGTGCGCCGATGCCGAACCTGCATGTCGCTGTCGAGATTCAGGGCAACCGCTTCAAGATTGCCGGCGGCGCGCCGGGCAGGCGCGTCTCGTGGCGTGTGGAAGCCATCCGCAACGATCCGTATGTGCAGCGGCGCGGATTCCAGACCGAGCGCGAGAAACCACGCGAGCATCAGGGTAAATACCTGCACCCCGAACTCTACGGACAACCGAAGGAACGCGCCATCCACCTCGAAACGCCTATTTCAACCCCCAGCGAGCGCGTCAGCCCGCAGTAAAACAATCAGGGTGGGCGTATAGGAAACCTCTACGCCCACCTGCGGACTCTCACGACTCGCGCACCCAACCCGCCCCACAGCAGGAGTTTCCCGCACGGGCGCGAACCTGTAGTTGTGATGATGCGCGGCTGGGTTTGGTTTGGTGTGCTGCTGAGCGTGTGCGCCTTCGCGTTTGGGCAGCAGAAACTGGATGTGGAGAAGGTGCAGGCGCGCTACCGCCAGTTAACGGGCGCCGTCTCGGAGGCGCGTCTGGCGCAGACGGTGCGCTGGATGGCGGCGCAGAGGTCGCGTGTGGCGGGCTATCCGGGCGCAACCCGCGCCGCAGATTACATCGAGCAGCAGTTCCGCGCCCTCGGACTGCAGAATGTGCGCCGTGAGTCGTTCCCCATCACCGTGCCCGTCGACGAGGAGGCGCACCTGCACCTGAACGGGCAACGGATTCGCGTCTATCCGCTCTGGCCCAACCAGGCGCGTACCTCGCAGCTGCCGCCAGAGGGCGTGGCGGGCAACCTGATTTATGTGCGCGATGGGCAGCTCCAGCAGTTTCGCGGCAAGCCTGTGGAAGGCAGCATCGTGCTGATGGACTTCAACAGCGGCAACAACTGGCTCAACGCCGCGCGGCTGGGCGCACGCGCAATTGTGTTCCTCGAACCCGAATCGACCGATCGGGGCGAGGCGGAGGCGAAATTCATCGGCATTCCGCTCGATGTGCCGCGCTTCTGGCTGCCCCGCCAGCATGCCGCGAAGTTGATTGCGCTTGCCGAGACTCAGCCCGACCTGCAGGCGAAACTCACCTGCCGCATGCCCTGGCAGGTGCGCGAGGGCTACAACATCGTCGGCGTGATTCCGGGCAGCGACCCCACGCTCAAAGACCAGTGGATCGTCGTCACGGCGTACTACGATTCGATATCCATCGTGCCCTCGCTGGCGCCCGGCGCAGACAGCGCGGCGGGGATTGCCAGCCTGCTGGAGCTGGCGCGCCTGTTCACGCAGTACCCGCCGAAGCGCAGTGTGATGTTCGTCGCGCTCAGTGGACACTTTCAGGCGCTGGAGGGTGTGCGCCAGTTCATCGAGGCGCGCCTGCCCGACTGGAGCCGCCCGAATGTGTTCGAATCGCTCGGCGGACGCCCACCCGCTAAGCAGGACATCTACCTGTTCGTGGGGCTGGACCTGGCGACGCGCTCCACAGGCGTCGGCGTGTTCTACAAGGGCTGGTTCTACGACATGCGCGAGGACATCCAGCGCTTTTTCACCGACATCGGGCGCGTGATGCGCGAACACGCCGAGCGGATTGCGCCCGTGCTGGGCACCACGCCCAACAAACTCTTCGCCGACGGCATCAACGCCGTGCAGGGACGCTACTGGCGCACCTACATTCCGGGCAAGCCCGCCTTCGACGCGGAAGCGGCGACGCTCGCGGGCGCATGGGGCGTCACTTTCGCCACCATCGAGGACTCCCGCCCGCTGGTGGACACGCCGTTTGACGCCTTCGAAAACTGCAACATTGCGAACCTCGCCCTGCAAACGCGCGTGATTGCCTGCCAGCTCGACCATGTGTTCAACGACCCCAATCAGCGGGGCGACTTCGCGCTGCGCTTCCCCATCGAGAAGCCCTCCGAGTGGCAGCGCATCCGCCTGCAGGGCGGCTTCGGACGCCTCTACGGGAATGTGTACCTGTTCGACCCGAATCGTAGCTTCTATCCCAACACGCCCGTGAACGGCTCCATCGTGGTGGTGCGCCACTGGATGAAGAACCTGATGGGCGTGCGGGGCAACATGTTCCAGGTCGTGGACGACAGCAGCCCCGTGCCGCGCGAACAGGCGCGCTTCAACTTCGTGGGTATCCCACCGATTACCGCCTACAACTTCCGCCGCGAGTTCGAAATCAACGCCTACAAGCTCAACCCCGACACGGGCGCCATCGAGTTCGCGCCGGACCAGGGCATTCAGGGCGCGCAGAACTACCCCATCAACATCCTGATGACCGTCGGCGAGAAGGAGACGCCGATTATCGTGTTCCGCTGCGTGGCGACCGCGCTGTACGATTTGATTGACCCGCAGACGCTCGCGCCGCTGACCACGCTGGAGCTGTACGACGGCGATACGAACGCCACGCCCCGCATGTACGGGATGATTACCACGCCAAAAGATGTGCCGATGGTGAGCTATGTGGAGGATGTGGCGGTTATCTTCTCGCAGCCGGGCGCGCGCCTCAAAATCAAGATGGGCGCGGGACCGGGCGCCGACCGCATGCTGCTGCTGAACGCCACGCCCGACAATCCCGAAGGCGCGGGCTACCTGGTGGGGGGCGACCCGCGTGAGGCGCAGGGCTTCACCGTGCCGACCTTTGACCCCAGAACGCTCACCGAGCGCGATTTGATCGCCCGCGGCGGCGCGATTGCCTACACTGCGCTGCGCGTCGCCGAAGATATGTTCACCCTCAACGACGCCCGCATCCAGACGCTTGCCAAACACCGCATCGTGAACCCTGGCGTGAACGACCTGCACGCGCTGGCAAAAGACGCGCTGGAGAAAGCGCGGCAGGCGCTGCAAAACAAAGACTACGCCGCGCTCGATGTGTACGCCCGCATGTCGTGGGGCTACTCGGCGCGCGCCTATCCCGATGTGAAAGCGACCGCTAACGATGTGGTCAACGGCGTGATTTTCTACCTCGCGCTGCTGATGCCCTTCGCCTACTTTCTGGAGCGGCTGCTGTTCGGCGCGCCCAACCTCAAGAGCCAGCTGATGTACGCCTCGCTGATTTTCGTCGCGGTGTTCCTGCTGTTCCGCTACATTCACCCCGCGTTCGACATCACGGGCAACCCCGTGATTGTGTTCATCGCCTTCACGATGGGCGCGCTGTCGGTGATTGTGGGCGTGTTCATCGCGGGCAAATTCGAGGAGCAGCTCAAGCGTCTGCAAAAGCAGGTAGTCGGGGCGCATTCAGCGGATGTGGGGCGCATGAGCGTCGCGGCAGCGGCGTTCAATCTCGGCGTGTCCAACATGCGCCGACGCCCCCTGCGCACTTTCCTCACCAGCCTCTCGCTGGTGCTGGTGACCTTCATCGTGCTGTCGTTCACCTCTATCGTGAATGTGTTGCGCTTCAACGAGGCGCCCGCGCCCGGCGCGCCGCGCTACAACGGGATTATGATGCGCACAGTGGACTGGCAGCCCCTGCGCGAGTCGGCGTATCGGCTGATGAACGACGAGTTCGGCAGGGAGCGCGCCGTCGCCCCGCGCGCATGGTTTTTTGGCACACAGATTGGCGAGCAGGCGTTCATCACCCTGCAACGCGCCGATAGACGCTTCAGCGCGCGCGCCATCATCGGCATGACCCCCGCAGAGGCGAAAGTCGCGCGCCCGCAGGAGGCGCTGGTCGCCGGCAGGTGGCTGCTGCCCGGCGAGCGCAACGCCCTCATCCTGCCCCAGAACGCCGCCGACGCGCTCGGCATCCGCCCCGAAGAGGTCGGACGCGCCCGCGTGCAATTCGCAGGCGTCGACTACACCGTCGTCGGCGTGTGGGACAACCTCGCCTTCAAGCAAATCACCGACCTCGACACTGAACCGCTGACCCCTGTGGACTTCATCCTGATGCAGCGCCTGCAGTCGCAGGGGCGACAGGGCGGGCAGGGCGGCTTCCGCGAGTATGTGCATCTGGAGCCTGACAGCGTGGTGATTATGCCCTACGAGACGGTCATCAATCTCGGCGGGAACATCTACTCGCTCGCGCTGGAGTTCGCGACGCAGGAAGAGGCGCTCCAAATCCTGCGCAGCGAGCTGATGCCAAGGCTGGGGCTGAACCTCTACGCAGGGCTGGGCGATCGTACCGTGCGCTACAGCACCATTCAGGCAGCCAGCGGGCAGGGGCTGGAGTATGTGATTCTGCCCATCATCATCGCCGCGCTGATTGTGCTGAACACCATGCTGGGCTCGGTCTACGAGCGCGTGCGCGAGATAGGCATCTTCAGCGCGATTGGGCTCGCGCCCAACCATGTGGCGATGCTCTTTTTCGCCGAGTCGCTGGTGTACGCCGTGCTGGGGTCGGTCGCGGGCTATTTCGTGGCGCAGCTGGTCGCCAAGATTATCGTGCTGACGGGCTGGTTCCCGCAGCTGTATCTGAACTTCTCGTCGATGTCGGCGGTCTTCTCGACGGTGGTGGTCGTGGCGGTGGTGCTGCTGTCGACGATTTACCCTGCGCGCAAGGCGTCGGAGGTGGCAACCCCCGCCGAAGAGCGCACATGGCGGCTGCCCGAACCCGAAGGCGACCTGTGGCGCATCCCGCTGCCGTTCTCCGTGACCAGCGTGCAGGCGCAGGGGCTGTCGGGCTTCATCGCCGAGTGGTTCCACGCCTACGAAGAGCATTCCGTCGGCGAGTTCATCACGCAGGGGGTCAAGACCGAGACCTTCGCCGCCGCGCATGGCGTGGGCTACCGCGTGGAGTGTGATGCGTGGATTGCGCCGTTCGATCTGGGCGTGAGCCAGCATGTGTGCATCGAGATACTCCCGACCGACTATGCGGGCGTGTACGACATCCAGCTGACCCTCACGCGCCTGAGCGGCGACATCGCCAACTGGAAGCGGGTCAATCGGCGGTTCCTGAACATTATGCGCAAGCAGTTTTTGATCTGGCGCACCCTGCCGCAGGAACAGCGCGAACGCTATTTGCAGCGGGAGCTGGCGGAGGCGGGCGTGTAAGCGGCGAGTTTGTCCATACCTTCATGTGTATGGGCATTGGAGGACAGCCTCGGTTGAGCGCGCCGCCGCATTCCCTGAAGCAGGTACACTCCTGTTATGACGCCGCTTGCCTATTTGCAGCAACGCTTGGGCACGCCGCCGTGCGAAGACGCGCTGGCGGAGTATCAGCAGTGGTGGGAGACAACGGGGCGCGCGCTTTCCGAGACCATCGACCGCTGGGGTACGCCGACCCTGCGCCAGCACGATAGACACGGGGCGCGCGTGGACGAGATTATCCTGCCCGCGGGCTACATCACGCTGGTGCAGGAGGGCTACAGGCACGGCGTTGTGTGGCGCGTGATTGAGGAAGAGGACTGGGCGGGCAGCTTCACGCTGGGGTACCTGACGGCGTACTATGACGCGGGGCTCTATTGTCCGCACACGGTGAGCCTCTCGACGGCTGTGCCGCTTGCGAAGTACGGTTCGCCCGTTTTGAGGGAGCGCTATCTGCCGCAGATGGCGCGTCGGGACGGCGCGGCGTGGCAAGGCGCGACATGGATGACCGAAGTGGGCGGCGGGTCGGACCTGGGCGCGCATGTGCAGACGGTTGCCGTGCCTGATGGCGACGCCTATCGGCTCAGGGGCGCGAAATATTTCTGCAGCAATGTGAACGCGGAGCTGGCGGTGGTCGCCGCGCGTCCGCAGGGCGCGCCGGGCGGCGTGCGTGGGCTGGCGCTGTTCCTTGTACCGCGCTTTCTCGAGGATGGCAGCCTGAACTACACCATCCGCCGCATCAAGGATAAAATCGGCACGCGCGCCGTCGTCACAGGCGAGGTGGACTTTCACGAGAGCGTCGCCTACCTGCTGGGCAGCGCGGAGGTGGGCGTGTACCTGATTCTGGAGACGCTGAACATTTCGCGCGTCGCCAACAGCGTCGGCAGCGCCGCCCTGATTCAGCGCGCGTTGGACGAGGCGACCGCGTTCGCGCAGCGGCGCATCGTGTTCGGCAAGCCGCTGAGCGAGCAGCCCCTGATGCGCACGCAGCTCCACCGCTGGCGCGACACGCTGGACGGCGCGTTCGCCCTCGCGTGGGAGTCGGCGCGCCTGCTCGCAGAGGTTTGGGCGCAGACCCCGCCCTACAGCCCGCGCTATCACCTGTTCCGCCTGCTCACGCACCTTGCCAAATACTGGACGGCGGAGCAGGCGGCGCAGGCGGCGAAATGGTGCATGGAAGTGCATGGCGGCGCGGGCGTGCTGGCGGAGTACGGCGTCGAACGCCTGCTGCGCGAGGCGATGGTGCTGCCCATCTGGGAGGGCGGCAGCCATCGCCAGATGCTCGACGCGCTGGAGGCGATGCAACGGCGCGGCGCGCACACCCTGCTGCTGGAACATCTCGCGCCGCATGCCGACCCCGGCGAAGTTCACGAGTGGCGCACGCGAATTGACGCCTATCTGCAACAGCCCGCTGAGGCACAGGAGGCGGAGCTGGAGACGCTCATCCCGCCGCTGGCGGCGTGGGTCGCCCGCACGCTGAGCCAACGCGGGGCGCGTCAGGTATAATCAGCCCGCCTATGTCGCGCAACTATCGGGACACACTCCATCTACCGAAGGACGAGCAGACCATTCCGATGCGGGCAAACCTGCCTGAGCAGGAGCCGCGCTGGCAAGCCTTCTGGCGCGAGATCGACCTGTACGGCAAGATGCTCGCCAAACCCGCCCCCAACGGCGATTTTATCCTGCACGACGGACCGCCCTACTCCAACGGCGATATTCACATCGGGCACGCGCTGAACAAGACGCTCAAAGACATCGTGGTGCGCTCGTATTGCATGCGCGGCTACCGCACGCCGTATGTGCCCGGCTGGGACAATCACGGCATGCCCATCGAGAACGCCGTGAGCAAGGAGTTTCTGGCGCGGGGCGAGAAGCCCGACAAGGCGACCCTGCGCCGCGCCTGCCGCGAATACGCGCAGCGATTCGTAGACATCCAGCGCGAGCAGTTCGAGCGGCTGGGGCTGGTCGGCGAATGGGAGCGCCCCTACCTCACGATGGACTACGCCTTCGAGGCGGGCATCGTGCGCGTGTTTGGCGAGCTGGTCGCGCGCGGCTACATCTATCGCGGGCTGCGCCCGACGCTCTGGTGCCCCACCTGCCAGACCGCGCTCGCCGACGCGGAGGTGGAGTACGAGCCGAAGGTCTCCGATTCAATCTATGTGGCGTTCCCCGTCGTCAAGCCCCCCTCCGACGCGCCCGCCACGGACAATCTGCAGATCCTCATCTGGACGACCACCCCGTGGACGATTCCTGCGAACCTTGCGCTGGCGGTGCATCCCGATCTGGAGTACGCCTATGTGCGGGCAAACGGCGCGGTGTATCTGCTGGCGCAGCCGCTTGTTGCGCCGACGATGGAGGCGGTCGGCGTCCGCGACTACACAGTGTTGGGAACGACGACGGGCGCGCAACTGGAAGGCGCCATCGCCCGCCATCCGATTTTCGAACGCGAGTCGCCCGTGGTGCTGGCGGACTATGTGTCGGCGGAGGACGGCACTGGCGTGGTGCATACTGCGCCCGGACACGGCGCGGAGGACTTCGCAACGGGCAAAAAGTACGGGCTGCCCGTGCTGTGCCCGGTGGACGCGGCGGGCGTGTTCACCGACGAGGCGGGCGAGTTCCGCGGGCTGCCGATAACCCCCGACGGCAATCGCGCCGTGATTGAACGCCTGCGCTCGGTCGGCGCGCTGCTGCACTACGAACCGTACCACCACAACTACCCGCACTGCTGGCGGTGCGACACGCCGCTGATTTTCCGCGCGACCGTGCAGTGGTTCATGAGCATCGACCATGCGGGGCATCGCGCGCGTGCGCTGGAAGCGATTCGGGGCGTGCGCTGGATCCCTGCAGAGGGCGAGGCGCGCATCACGGCGATGGTGCAGAACCGCCCCGACTGGACGCTGAGCCGCCAGCGGGCGTGGGGCGTGGGCATCCCCGCGTTTTACTGCGAGGCGTGCGGCGAGGCGATCCTGCAGTCCGATTTGATCGAGCGCGTCGCGGGGATTATCGAGCGCGAAGGCTCCGATGTGTGGTTCACGCACCCCGCCGACTACTTCCTGCCCGATGGGTTCGCCTGCCCACACTGCGGCGCGACGCGCTTCCGCAAGGAGACCGATGTGCTGGATGTGTGGTTCGATTCGGGCAGCACGCATCGGCTGGTGCTGGAGACGCGCCCGCACCTGCGCTGGCCCGCCGATCTGTATCTGGAAGGCTCCGACCAGCATCGCGGGTGGTTCAACTCCAGCTTGATGATTGCGATTGGCACGCGCGACGCCGCGCCCTACCGCACCGTGCTGACGCACGGCTTCGTGCTGGACGGCGAGGGGCGCAAGATGAGCAAGAGCGAGGGCAATGTGGTCAGCCCGCTGGAGGTCATCCAGAAAATGGGCGCGGATGTGCTGCGCCTGTGGGTCGCCTCATGCGAATACTTCGAGGATGTGCGCCTCTCGGACGAGATTCTCAAGTATGTCGCCGACGCCTACCGCCAGATTCGCAACACGCTGCGCTTTATGATTGGCAACCTCGCCGATTTCGACCTCGCGCGCGACGCCGTGCCCTATGCGCAGCTGAACGAGTTAGACCGCTGGATGCTCGCGCGCCTGCAGGAGTACCTGCGCTACGCCCTGCACGCCTACGAGTCGTTCGAATACCACCGTTTCTATCACGAGACGCGGCGGTTCTGCAATGTGGAGCTGAGCGCGTTCTATCTGGATGTGATTAAAGACCGCCTGTACGCGGAGGCGCGCGAGTCGGCGGCGCGGCGCGGGGCGCAGACGGTGCTGTACGAGCTTGCCAGCGCGCTCACGCGCCTGCTCGCGCCCATCATTCCGCACACGGCGGAGGAGGTGTGGCAGCGGCTGCCCGCGCCCGACAAGCCCGTCAGCGTGCATCTGGCGGATTTTCCGGCGGTGCGCGAGGAGTATCGCAACGCCGCGCTGCTGGAACGGTGGGAGCGGATTCTGGAGGTGCGCGAGGCGGTCAATCGCGCGGTGGAGGCGGCGAAAAACGAGAAGCGCATCCCGAACCCGCTGAGCGCGCATGTGCTGGTGCATGCGCCTGAGCCGCTGTATGGCGTGTTGGGGGCGTACCCGACGCCGACCGCGCCCGACAACCTGCTGGCGCGCGTGTTTGGCGTCTCGCAGGCGGAAGTTGCCCCTGCCGACGGCGCACTGCAAGTGGAGGTGCGCCCTGCGCCGGGTCAAAAGTGCGCCCGCTGCTGGCTGGTGCTGCCCACAGTGGACGCCGAGACCGAGCTGTGCGCTCGCTGTCGGGCGGTCATCGGCGCATAACGCAAACGCCCTCCCCCACCACACAGCAGGGGAGGGCGTCGGGATACATGCGACTGGAAACTACGCCGCTTCGATGTTGAACTGGTTCAGAATGGTGCGCACCTGGGTAGTGAACTCGGACGGGGTTGCGTTCGGGTTCCAGATGACATAGCCCGACGCGCCCGTCTCGCGCTGCCACTGGGTCGCATAGGTCGCATACTGGTTCGGGATAATCAGGAAGAACGGGGTACGCGGGTTCGTCGAGGTAATCTGATGTACGAAGGTCTGCGCGTTAAAGTTATCGATCTGTCCTGTCGGGGTCGCCCAAAACACGAACACTGCGCTCCAGTTGCCTGTCTGGAACTCGTTCACCGTGCGATTGGTGTCGGGTACGGTGGAGACATACCAGTTCGTGGGCGTCGTGGCATCAAAGGAGCGTGTCAGCTCCGTACCGCCTGTCGCAAAGAACACTTGGCTCATCGGTTCAGTCCTCCTTCAGTTGGTGTTGGTTCTGCGCGCGAACCTGTGAAAATTGTCGGCAGAGATGATAAAATTCTTTAGAGGGGATACATGGCTAATCCCAATTGGCGCGTCAGACTGCGTGATTATCCTTTGCAGGGGGCGAAAGGCACGCGCGTTATTGCCCTTACCCCCAGCCCCCTCCTGAAAAAGGTAGGTTTTCTGCACCCTGCCTGTAGGAGGGACAGCTGAGTCCGTTCCTACAGGCAGGGGGACATTTTACAAATGATAACCGCGCGGTTGGTATTACGCCCCGATTAACCGCTTCAGGGTGAAGTGCCCCTCTTCCGCGAGGTGGCGCGCCCCATCGGGCGTGCGCGCCTCCGCGTAGATACGCACCACCGGCTCCGTGCCCGACGCGCGCATCAGCACCCAGCTCCCGTCCTCCAGAATGTGCTTGATGCCATCCAGCGTGTCGCGTCGCGCTACGGGCGTGTTTAGAACCTGCGTCAGCTCCAGCGTTTTGAGCTGCTCGCGCAGGGCAGGCATCTGCTCGCGCTCGAAATGCGCGTCGATTCGATGGTAGTGATACGGTCCCGTAATCGCGAACACCTCGTCCACCAGTTCGGAGAGGGTCTTGCCAGAGGTCGCCATCGCCTCCAGCAGCAGCATGCCCATCATCACGCCGTCGCGTTCGACCATGTAGTCCGTGATGCCGATGCCGCCGCTCTCCTCGCCGCCCATCAGCACCCCGCCCGCGAGCATCTTTTCCACGATGAACTTGAAGCCGATGGGGGTGATGCTCAACGGCAGGTTGTAGTGTGTGCAGAGGGCGTCGATCATCTGGCTCACGGAGAAGGTTTTGACCACCGCGCCTGTTTTGCCGCGCCGTTCAATCAGGTGGCGCAGGGTAATCGCGAAGATTCGGTGGCTGTCGACAAAGTTGCCGTGTTCGTCCACCGCGCCGATTCGGTCGCCGTCGCCGTCGACGGCGATGCCAATGTGCGCTTTGAGGTGCTTGACCGCCTGCAGTAGCGGCTGCAGGTTCTGCGGAATCGGTTCAGGATTCACGCCGCCGAAGTAGGGATTGCGCTCCTCGCGCAGGGCGTGGACCTCCATGCCCAGGCGGGCAATCAACGCTTTGAGGTAGCCTGCGCCTGAGCCGTGCATGGCGTCCGTGACCACGCGATAGGGCGCTTCGTACAGTTCGTCCACACGGATGAACTGATGCACATGTTCGAGGTAGTCGGGCACGGGGTCCAGCGTATGCGGTTCGGGCGCGTCGCTGACGGGCTGTGTGTAGCGTTCGTAGTCGGGCAGCAGCGCGGCCAGCTGGCGTTCGATGCTCTGCGTGATGTCGGTCAGCGCCGCGCCGCCGTAATGGGGCTTGAACTTGATGCCGTGAAAGATGGGTGGGTTATGGCTGGCGGTGAACATCACCGCGCCCTGCATGCCGCGCTTGATGACCGCGTGCGCCGCGGCGGGCGACGACACGGGGCGCGGCGCAAGGAACACAGGGAACCCGTAGCTGCCCAGCGCCTGCGCCGCCGCCTGCGCAAACACCTCCGACAGCGCGCGGCAATCATACGCGACCAGCACACCCTCGCCCGGCGGCTGCGCCTCTTTCAAATGACGCGCCAGCGCGTGCGCCACCAACCGCACATTCGCCACCGTGAAATCGTCCGCAATCACACCGCGCCAGCCCTCTGTACCAAACCGAATCTCTGGAGCGCTCATCGTCCGAATCGTACCTCCTGGGAAGTAAAAACCCGCAATAATATTCGGAACCGCCCCCTGCATTCCTGCAGTCCAATAGCCGATAATAGCCTTCGGTGGGCAACGCCTTCCGAAAAAATCACACGATGAGGTCGGGATGATGTCCAAGCGCGAATTGAAGGTCGTGCGCCTTCTGGAACCTGAGTTATGTACCCGCTGCCGCTTCGCAGATATAGCGGATGTGGAGATGGCGGATGGGCGGATTCAACGAATGCTATATTGCCGCAGGCTCGATTGCGACAACTGGGATTATGGGTCTGCGGAACCTGCCAAGCGCGTGGAGCTGTCTAAAGGCAGTGAGGATTGGGATGACGCCGCGTGAACAGAGGCTACAGGAAGCCGCGCATGGGGGATTGGGAGTGGTTCGACTTCGCATGCCTGTACCTCCTCCTGCCGGGCGCGACTTGCGAAGCGGGGCGCAGGTCGCGCTCAGTGAGACGCTGGCGCGAATCGACGAAGCGGGGCGTCGATTCGCCCAGTGTCTCCAGCAGGCGCACGAATAGCTTTTCATCCCTCCCACGCACGCGCCCTACACCCACAGCGCCGGGAACGCCCACTTCCCGGCGCTGCCTCATTTATGCCACCTTCGCGCGACGAATGAGCTTCGACAACAGTCCCGGCGCGAACCGCTTCAGGTACAGGGCAATCTTCTCGTAGCGGGCGATAGAGACCTCCTCTTTGCGCCGGTGCAGGGCGTTCAGGATGTGGCGGGCGCACACTTCGGCGGGCATGCCCTTCTGAATCGTGTCGTCCATGCGCCCGTGTTCCTGTCCGTCGCCGCGCAGCGCGTGCATCGAGACCTCCGTGCGCACAAACCCGGGGCAGATGAGCGTGATGCGGATGTTTTTGTCGTACACTTCCGCCCGCAGCGCGTCGAAGTAGCCGTGCAGCGCGTGTTTGGAGGCGCAGTACGCCGAGCGCAGAGGTGTGCTGAACTTACCCAGCAGACTGCTCACCACCGCAATCTGCCCCCCGCCGCGCTCGATCATGTAGGGCAAAACCGTCTTCGTGAGCGAGACGACGCTGAAGTAGTTAATCTCCATAATGCGCCGATCGACGCTGAAGTCGGTCTCCAGCACGAGCGAGCGTTGCGAGACGCCTGCGTTGTTCACGAGGATGTCTACCTGCCCGAAGTGTTCAATCGCCGCACCGACCATCGTCGGATGGCAATCGATGTCGGTCAGGTCGAAGGGCAGCAGCAGGATTTTGCCCTGCCCGGCGCAGGCGTCGCGCACGGCTTCGAGTCGGTCGCGGCGGCGAGCGGTGAGAATCAGATGCGCCCCTTCGCGGTGGAACGCATATGTCAGCGCCTCGCCGATGCCCGACGACGCGCCTGTAATCCAGACGACCCGATTGCGGAAGCGCATGGTCTACACTGCCTGTCGCGCCATCGCCGTTTCGGGCAGCTGCTCGCCCAACCGCGCCGCGATGTCTTCAGGGTTCTGCGCCACGCGGTACATCTCCTCGCGCGTAATCAGCTTGTGCTGGTACAGGAACATCAGGTGGTTGTCCAGCGAAATCATGCCGAGTTGTTGCCCTGTCTGAATCGCCGACTCGATGCTGTGAATCTTGCGCTCGCGAATCATATGCCCGATGGCGGGCGTGACATACATAATCTCGAACGCGGCGACGCGCCCCGGTCGGTCGGCGCGAGGCAACAGCAACTGCGAGATGATGGCGACGAGGTTCGTGCTGAGCTGCACGCGAATCTGCTCCTGTTGTTCGTGGGGGAACACATCGACGATTCGCTCCACCGTGCGCGCCGCGCCGGTAGTGTGGACGGTGGCAAACACCAGGTGTCCCGTCTCGGCGGCGGTAATCGCCGCTTGAATCGTCTTGAGGTCACGCATCTCGCCCACCAGGATTACATCGGGGTCCATACGCATCGCGCGCACGACGCCCTCGTCAAAGCTGGGCACATCGACGCCCACCTCGCGCTGGCTGATGACCGATTTCTTCGCGTTGTGGAAATACTCGATGGGGTCTTCAACGGTCACGATGTGCGTCTCACGGTTGGCGTTGATATAGTCAATCATCGTCGCCAGCGTGGTGGTCTTGCCAGAACCTGTGGGGCCCGTGACCAGCACCAGCCCGCGCGGCAGATGCAGCAGCCGCTTGACCGTTTCGGGCAGCCCAATCTCCTCGAAGCTGCGCAGGCGGTAGGGGATTAAGCGGAAGTTAATCGCGATGGAGCCTTTTTCGTAGTAGGCGGCGACGCGGAATCGCGCTTTGGAGTGGGTGTAGCCGAAGTCGGCGGTGCGCACGCGCTCCAGCTCGTGAATCGCGCGCGGGGGCGCCACCTCACGGAATAACCGCTCCGTGTCGGACGGACTGAGTTCACCGTACTCCTCCAGTCGCACCAGTCGCCCATGGAGCCGCAGCGTCGCAGGCTCGTTCGGCACGATGTGAATGTCCGAGGCATCGCGCTCGTAGCAAATATCCAGCAACTGATCAGCCGACGCAAATTTCAGCATAAGAACGCCCTCCTGTGGGTGGAGAAAGATTCGCCCCGTGCCCACGCGATTCCTGCCTGACGAGGAGCGCTCTCTATAGAATCGCCTGTCAAAAACGGTTTCCCAAGCCAATAATCAGCAGGAAATGGTCTGCCGTTGCCAAAATATTTACCAAGGGGGTCTTATGGAGAAACACCGGCTGGAGTGGCTGCAATCGGAGAATGAGCTGCTCAAGCGGCGCATCGCGGAGCTGGAACACACGCTCGAGGTGCAGGAGTGGGGCGCTCAGCTCTTCCATGAGAGCGAAATCCCGCAGCTACTTCTGGACCTGGAGACGGGTGCGGTGTTTGCTGCCAACGCCGCTGCCCGCCGATTCTACGGGGAACAGATTATCCAGCAGGGGCACATCGATTGTATCTGCGCCGAGGGGATGCGCTGGCAGCGCGATCTTCGTGCGCTTGTGGAGAAAAATCAGTACGGGGTACGCGTCTCCAGACAGAATGTCTACGCAAACGAGGTGCGCATCGTCGAGGCGCACTACACACTGGTTCGGTTACGCCGGCGCCCTGTTGTGCATCTCATCTGTTTTGACATTACTGACCGTGTGCGTGCGCAACAGGAACTGGAACTCAGCCACAGCCGTTATCAGGCGTTTATTCAGCTCTCCAGCGAAGCCATCTGGCGCAATATGATGACCGGCCCGATTCCTGTGCAGTTGCCTGTGGAAGAGCAGATTGACCTGATCTTTGAGCGCAGCTATCTGGCGGAGTGCAATCTGGCGTATTGCCGTGAATGGGGCGTCCATCGCCCGGATGAACTCACCGGGACTTTCATGCGCGAGCGTGTATCCCCAGAAAATCCGCTCAATCGCGAGATGATTTGCCAGTTCATTCTCAACGGCTATCGTTTGAGCAACTGGATTCGTACCGAAAACCTGCATGGGAAAGACATCTGCCATCTTTGCAGTTATCAGGGGATTGTCGACAACGGCTATCTGTATGGGATGTGGGGCGTTTTCCGCGATATAACCGAGCTCATCCGCACCCAGCGCGCGCTGGAGGCAAGCGAAGCGCGCTACCGCCACTTTGTAGAACATGCGAACGAGGCAATCTGGCGGCTGGATATGCGCGAGCCTATCGACATACGCTTGCCCGTTGAACAACAGATTGAACAAATCTTCGCGCGGGCGTACCTGGCAGAGTGTAATCGCGCCTATGCGCGCAAGTTCGGTCATGAGACCCCAGAGTTGCTTGTGGGCGCGTCGCTATCGGCGCTGCTGGACGCCACAGACGAAAAGATTCTTGCACTGGTCAGAACGCTTGCGGAACACAACTATCGAATCGAAGGGCTGGTCTCCGTCGAGAAGCTGCCGGGCAGCGCAGAGCGCGTATTTTTGAACAGCATCACCGGGGTAATCGAGAATGGGAAGCTTATCCGCCTCTGGGGCGTGCAGACCGACATCACGGAGATGCGCCGCCTGCAACAAGAGTTAGACCGCGCCTATCGTCTGGAAAGCATCGGCAGGCTGGCGGGCGGGATTGCGCACGATTTCAACAATGTGCTGACCGCGGTGATGGGCTATGCGGAGCTGGCGCGCGGGCGCGTGCAGGACGAGACGGTGCAGCGCTATCTGGAGGGCATTCAGACGGCGTCGGCGCGCGCGGCTGACCTGAACAAACAACTGCTGGCATACGCGCGGCGACAGGTGATTCAGCCTGCCCCGATGAACTTAGGGCAGTGGCTGGAGGGCACAAAAGACATTCTGAGCCGCGTGCTGCCTGAGAACATTCGTCTTCGGACGCACCCGACGACTGATCTGTGGCAGGTCTCTGCCGACCCAAACCTGCTGTTGCAGATTGTGCTGAATCTAGTGGTGAATGCACGCGATGCGATGCCCGGCGGCGGAACCATCACCCTGCGCCTGAGCAACAAAACCCTGCGTCGTACACGCGCCCATAGTATCCCGAACGGGCGCTATGTGCTGCTGGAGGTGGAAGATACAGGCACAGGCATCCCGCCTGAGGTGCTGCCGCACATCTTCGAGCCGTTCTACACGACCAAGCCGATGGGACAGGGGACGGGCATGGGGCTGGCGGCGGTGCAGGGTGCGGTGCAACAATTGGGGGGGCATATCGAAGTGCGCACGGAGGTCGGCAAGGGCACATGCTTCAGCGTCTATTTCCCGCGTCTGGAGCCGCCGCGCCCGCCCCGCAGGACGCCGTAGCGGGTATCCTCATGCCATGCGTTGGGGCTGGATGGCGATTGACGCGCTGGCGCTGAGCCTGTTTGTGCTGACGGGGCTGCGCAGTCATGGCACACTGGACGAGTTTGGGCTGCAGCGCAACCTGTTGCCGTTTGTGCTGGGTTGGTTCGCGGCGGCGCTGCTGACGGGGGTGTATCGTGCGCGTCCCGCGAAGTGGGCGCTGCCTGCGGCGTGGGCGCTGGGCGTGACGCTGGGGATAATGCTGCGCAACTGGTGGATTGGGCGCGGGCTATTTGGGACGATTAGCCCCGTGTTCTGGGTCATCTCGCTGGCGGGCGTCGCGCTGTATACGGGGCTTCCGCGCCTGATTGCCTACGGGCTGCGCCGCACACGCGGTGGGGCGCGTCCGACACAGGTCTAACGGCATGCGCAGGCGTTGGGTGTGGCTTGGGCTGCTCGGTACGCTGCTGCTTCTGGCGGCTGGCGCAGGCGGATGGTTTTATTCACAGACGTGCCCTGTGAGCCGCGCGTTTCAGCCCCAGCTGGTGCGCCTGCGTGCGCCGATGGACGCCGACGCCCTCGCGCAACGCCTCCACCAGCGCCAGCTCATCCGCAACCCGCGCCTGCTCACCCTGCTGCTGCGCTGGCGGGGCAAGCCGACCGCCGCCGCGGGCGACTACGAGTTCAGCCCGAACCAGAGTCTGTTCGAAATCGCCGATATCCTCGTGCATGAACGCTTCACGCGCAACTGGGTCACTATCCCCGAAGGCTGGACACTGGCGCGAGTCGCCGAACGCCTGCACGAGCGCGGGATTGCGGACCGAGAGGAGTTCCTAACGCTGTGCCGCACGCCCCAGCGATTTCAGGACATCGACATGCCGCTGCCCGAAACCCTGCATCTGGAAGGGTATCTGTTCCCCAGCACCTACCGCCTGCCGCCGGGCACAGGCGCGGAGCAAGCCATCCGCACAATGTTGCGCGCGACGCGCCAGCAGGTCTACCTGCCGTACCGACAGGCGATGGAGCAGCGCGGCTTGAGCCTGCACGAACTGCTCACCATCGCCTCGATGATTGAGAAAGAGGTGTTGCACGACGACGAACGCCCGCGTGTGGCGTCAGTCATCTACAATCGGCTGCGGATTAACATGCCGTTGCAGATTGACGCGACGGTGCTGTATGGGATGGGCTACTGGAAGGAGCGCGTCCTCTATAAAGACCTGCGCCACGAGTCGGCGTACAACACCTATCGCAATCGCGGATTGCCGCCCGGACCCATCGCCAATCCGGGGCTGGCAAGCATTCGCGCCGCGCTCGCGCCAGAGCAGACCGACTACCTGTTCTATGTGGCGCAGGCGAACGGCTACCACCGCTTCTCGCGCACCTACACGGAGCATCTGCAAGCGATTCGCGAGATTCGGGGGCGCTGAGGACAACTCACCGCGCACTCAACTGCTTCAAAAGATACGCCGCTGCCTGCTGCAGCACGGGGTCGCGCGTGTTGCGGAACGCCTCGCGAGTGAGGTCGATCGGAAGGTCGGGTTGCACGCCTGCGCCCTCGATTCGCCGCTTGCGCGCCGTCTCGTAGTCCGCCAGCACGCACTGCAGGTAGCCGCCATGCGGCAGGGCGACAATCTTGGATGGGAGCGCCTTGCCAGGCGTGGGGCGTCCAATAATGACCGCGCGTCTGGTTTCCTGCAAGCCTGCGGCGAGTATCTCGGCGGTGCTGACCGAGAACTCGTCCACCAGCACGACCACAGGCTGGCGGTATTGAGGCTGTTGAGGATAGGCGACGATGCCGAAAGTGCCGTCGCGCAGGCGCATGATGCCCAGCGGGGTCTCGCGCGGCAGCAGATAGCCCGCGACGCCGCCCGCCATCAGCCCGATGCCGCCGATGTTCTCGCGCAGGTCGATAATCAGCCCGCGGGTGTCTTTCAGCTCGCGCAGGCGGGCGGGCAGCTCGCGCATCACGGGCGGCATGAAGGCGTTGAACGCGAGGTAGCCGATATTGCCCGGCAGGATTCGGCTCTCGATGCGCACACGCAGTTCGGGCAGCAATCCGAACTGCACGCGCTCGCCCGACGCCGCCGCACGTGTGAGCGTAGCGGTGCGCTCCATGCCGTCGAGGTCGCGATAGCGCAGGGCGACCTCGCTGCCCACACGCCCGCTGAGATACGCGCGGAACGCCAGGTACACTTCGAACCGCTCCTCAACTTCGGGCAGTTTGCGCGCGCGGATGCGTTCGAGAATCCGCGCAGCGGGCAGGTCGTCGATAGCGAGCAACTCCGCGCCTGGGGGAACGCCCGCGCGTGCGGCGGGCGAGCCGTCGCGCACGCGCACGATCAGCGGCGCGCCCTCAACCAGCTGCACGGTCAGCCCCAGCTCGCCGTCGCCAATGCGCGTGCGCGCCTCCTCCTGCGCCACAAATGCGCCGGGCGGAATCACGCCGAAATGCGACTGCTTCAGCTCGCCGAGCATCGCGTTCAGCACGGCGTAGAAGGCGTTGTCGTCTGCGGCGGCGCGCGCCTGAGGTTCGTACTTCGCGCGCATGGCGTCCCAATCCACCCCGCCCAGTTTCGGGTCGTAGTGCGAGCGGCGCACCTCCTCCCATACGAACTGGAACACCTCCGCGCGCTGCTGTTCAGTGAGCCGCTGGCTCTGGGAGCAGGCAAGCAACGCCGCCGCCAGCAGCAGCCCGACACAGAACACCCGCAGGCGCAAGCAGTGGATTCGCATGGCTGTAGTGTACCTGTCCACAGGTTGCTTACAGGAGGCGGTTGAACCGCTCTCAAGTCGCCTGCGGGTATCCTATTGCCGATGGAGACCCCGATTGGCGCGCACGAGCGCATCGTGATATTAGACTTCGGCGGGCAATACACGCAGCTGATTGCGCGGCGCGTGCGCGAGTGCAATGTGTTCTGCGAAATCGCGCCCTACGACACGCCGCTGGACGCCCTGCGCGAGCGCCCGCCAAAGGGCATCATTCTGTCAGGCGGTCCCGCCAGCGTGTACGAGCCGGACGCCCCGCGCGTTGACCCCGCGCTGTTTACGCTGGGCGCGCCTGTGCTGGGCATCTGCTACGGGCATCAGCTGATGGCGCACCTGCTGGGAGGCGTCGTGCAGCCTGCTCCGCAGCGCGAGTACGGGCGCACGCTGCTGACCGTCGTACACGCCGAGCCGCTGTTCGAACAGCTCGATTTTCACCTGACCTGCTGGATGAGCCACGGCGACATGGTGCAGACGCCCCCGCCGGGCTTTCAGGTGCTGGCGGAGACCGAGAACACTCCCGTCGCGGCGATGGGCGATTTGCAACGCAACCTGTTTGGCGTGCAGTTCCATCCCGAAGTCGCGCACACGCCGTTCGGCATGCACCTGTTGCGCCAGTTCCTGTACGCCGTGTGCGGCTGCAGGGGCGACTGGACGATGCGCAACTTCATTCAGGAGAGCATCGCCCGCACCCGCGCGCAGGTCGGCGGCGAGCGCGTGCTGTGCGCCGTGAGCGGGGGCGTCGACTCCTGCACGGTCGCCGCGCTGGTGCAACGCGCGATTGGCGAGCAACTCACATGCATCTTCGTCGATCACGGGCTGATGCGCGCGGGCGAGGCGGAGCAGGTGCGCACGCTGTTCACGCAGCACTTCCCCAGCCGCCTGATATTCGTGGACGCCCGCGAGCGGTTCCTGCAGCGACTGGAGGGCATAACCGACCCTGAACAGAAGCGCCGCGTCATCGGCGAGGAGTTCGTGCGCGTGTTCGAGGAGCATGCCGATGCGATTGGGCAGTGTCGCTATCTGGCGCAGGGCACGCTGTATCCCGATGTGATTGAAAGCGGCACGCGCCTGGCGGCGAAAATCAAGACCCATCACAATGTCGGCGGGCTGCCCGACTGGATGCGCATGGAGCTGATAGAGCCGCTGCGCTACCTGTTCAAGGACGAAGTGAGGCGCGTGGCGCAGGAGCTGGGACTGCCCCCTGAAATCGTATGGCGGCAGCCGTTTCCAGGGCCGGGGCTGGCGGTGCGCGTGCTGGGCGCGATTACGGCGGAGAAGCTGGAGACCGTGCGCGCGGCGGACGCCATCCTCACGGAGGAGCTGACGCGCACGGGCTGGTCGCAGCGGGTGTGGCAGGCGTTCGCCGTGCTGCCCGATGTGCGTTCGGTGGGCGTGATGGGCGACCAGCGCACCTATCAGCACCCGATTGTGCTGCGCGTGGTGCATAGCGAGGATGCGATGACCGCCGAGCCTGCCGAGCTGCCGTGGGACTTGCTGCTGCGCATCGCCAATCGCATCAGCAACGAAGTGCCTGGGGTGAACCGCGTGCTGTACGACCTGAGCTCCAAGCCCCCCGCGACGATTGAGTGGGAATAAGACGCATCACCGAGGCGGGTTAATTGCCTGCTAATCCCAGCTGGCGCGCGGCTGTTAGTACCTCGTCCACCTGAATGGCGTGCATGCGCGCCTGAGCGGGTATGTCTGCGTCTGATTTGTCGATGATGATGTGTTTGTCGCCGATGGGGGCGTAGCGTCGGGCGGAGGTCGCGCCGTACAGCCCGACGACGGGCGTCCCCACCGCCGCAGCAAGGTGCGCGGGTCCCGTGTCGCCGCTAATCAGCGCATCCAGCCCACTGATGGCGACAATCAGCTCGTCCAGCGTGAGTTTGCCCGTGAGCGTCAGCGGCTCGGTGCGCATTGTTTGCAGGATGGCTTCCGTCAGTGGGATGTCTCCTGCGCCTCCAAGCAGGAGCACACGGATGCCCTGTGCCTGGAGCGCATCGGCGACCTGCGCGTAGCGTTCGGGGAGCCACTGGCGTTCGGGCGCGCTGGCGCCCGGATTAATCCCTACCAGCGGTCGCTCGCCGCGCCAGCCCGCATGCGCCAGCTTTTGCGGCAGACTCTGGTACGCCTTCGGGTCAGGGAACAACTCCAGTTTCCAGTCGCTTGTGTCGCAGCCGAGCAACTCCACTACCTTGCGGAAGTGGTCGTTCATATCATGCGCGTTGGGGTCCCATGGAATACTGGCGGTCAGCAAGCTGCCAAAGAGCCTTTTCCGCACGCCGTAGCGTTCGGGGATATGCGCCAGAAAGGTGTGTAATGTCTTCTCGTCGCTGCGATCCAGAATCACCGCGCGGTCGAATCTGCCCCGCATCAGGTTCCAGATGCTGCGCAGTTTGCCGCGCAGCCCCCGCGGGCGCACACGCACCCAGACCTCATCCACATACGGACAGTAGCGCAGGAGCGAGTGCCCCCGTTCGCCCGCCTCGATTGTGATATGGGCTTCGGGGAATCGGCGACGCAACGCGCGCAGGGCAGGGATGGTATACACAATATCGCCAATCCCTGTGCGTGCAAACACGAAAATCCGTTCGCGTGTCCCTCTCACAGTTGCCCTCGCGCCAGTGTATTATACCTGCCTGTGCGCGAGGGCGTCTGACAAAACCTTATCGCAGCGGGATACCCGCGACAGAGCCGCTACTTGACTCCGCACGGAACGAGGTAATCAAACAGTAGCTATTCTGCTGCACGCCCGTAAGTAGAATCCTCGAGTGGTAGCGCGAACCTGTGAGCATGGTCGACTCGCTGAACTCGTGGCGGTTGAGTGGATTCTCCAGAGTCACGATGCGGAACAGCGCCTGCGGGTTTGTTTCGTCGCGCTCCAGCTGTCCCAGCACATAGACATACCCCACCTGTCGCCCGCCGCGACGCACGATGGCAACCGAGGCGCTGGCAAGCGTCTGTTCCTCGCCAAAAATGCGCTGAGGATAGAGGGGCAGGTTGAACCCTGCGCGTGTGTGGAACACAAAAAGGCGTCCCAATCGATCGACCACTGCGCCTGTATCGCTTTGTGCGGACGCTACAACAGGCGACACGAGGTTTTCAGGGAAGGCGCGTCGCCACTGCACGCTGAGGTTGTTCGGATGGAGCGCGTACACTTCTCGGTTGCCTGCCCGCGCGAGTAAGCCCCGCCCCATGAACGCAGGCGCGAGGCTGTGAATGGGTTGCGTTGCGATGCGACGCGCCGTCCGAATCGCCCCCGTGAAGGCATCGAACTGCACCACCCAACCCTGCTGCGTGCCGATGTAGAGGGCGCGCCCTATTTGCACCGGTCCTGTGGAGAAGTCGCCATACTGTGCTGGCAGCGGCGCGCTCTGACCCACGCGCACGCCATCCTCGCGAATCGAGTGCAGGCGTCGGTCGCTGCCTGCCACATAGAGTCGTCCATTCGCACTAAGCGGCTCCAGATCCAGACGCGGTTGGACGCCTGAGGGGAACACCACAACTTGATAGGGGTCGCTGCTGGTATCGTTGTTCATCACCCGCAGTAAGTTCACCCGCACGAGCTGGCTGCCCATCCCTACAAACCAACTATCGCCCAGCGATACGCTACAGCCAGTCGGGAGAAAATTCCGCAGCACACGGCTATAGACCACGCGTGCGTTGCCCAGCGTACTACCCTGAGTCGCCTCCACAGCGTCCTGCGTGAAAAAGATGCGTGTGTCGTTGCTGCTGGGGTTGGTACCCATCCAGAACAGCCGTCCCTGATAGAGGATGGGTGTAGTAAGGTTGGTATGCTCTCCATAACTCCACGCGCGTGTGGGGACGCTGGCGCTTCGCACCACACCTGTTACGAATTCGCCCAGCACTTGCGCCTGCGCCGCGCCGTTCGGTGTGGCAAACAGTTGCGCCCACGCACCGTCCGTCTGAAGAGAGATGCTGGGTGGACGCGTGCGCACCAGATAGAGCATGTCGCCGCCAGGAGGCAAGAGACTACCTGCGCCGTTCACAGTGGGACTGCCCGATACATTCCCGTCGCCCGCGCTGTTCTCACGCAGCTCAATCGTCCAGTTCTGTTGCTGTTCCACCTCGTAGCGCGTCAGCCCGAAGTTCAGGTTGTCCCAGCCGTTGCCGTCGTTGAGGACGCGCACACGGAAGACCGCTTCACCGCCCTGGGGAACGGAAGCCGCCGAGTCCGACTCCTGCTGCCACTGCCAGCGAATCACCTGTCCCACACGCACTTGTGCCGCGCCCGATTGCGCCATGAGCAGGTTATTCACAGTCGCAGAGGCGCGCAGTTGGAAAGTAGTGCCCGCCCACAGCATGCCGTTCGGCGTGCGGGGCGCGCCGCTCGATAAATCCGCGCGTGCGCTCCCCAGAATCACAACAACTCCCCACAAAACGCCCCACAGTCGTCCCATCGGTCGCATCCTCCCGATGGGAACCTTTCCACAGCGCGTGGAGTCCGAAGCAGGTAAGGTTCACGGAGTCCAAAGAGGCAAGGGGGCGTCGATAGGCGACGCGAAACAGTCTCGTAGTGCCTGCCGAAACTGCCTGCGCGATGAACGCTTCGCCTCGCAGCACGACGCCCCCGAAGGCATACATTCACTCTATTGGCATCTGTAGCAACTTTCGTGCCAAACGCATAGAGCCGCCATCAGGTACACTCTTGCGGAGGTTGTGCGATGGCGACACGAATCGAACGAGACGCATTGGGCGAACGCGAGCTGCCCGCCGATGTCTACTGGGGGCTGCAGACCCTGCGGGCGCAGGAGAATTTCCCGATTAGCGGCATCCCCGAACCCCCTGTGATGGTTGAGGCGTATGTGCTGCTCAAAAAGGCGGCGGCGCAGGCAAACACCGAGCTGGGGCTGCTGCCCGAACATATCGGGCGCGCGCTGGTGCAAGCCGCTGACGAAATCCTGCAGGGCAACCTGCGCGACCAGTTCCCCACCGATATCTTCCATCAGGGCGCGGGTACCTCGTTCCATATGAATGTCAACGAGGTGCTGGCGAATCGCGCGATAGAGATTCTGGGCGGCGTGAAAGGCGACTACTCTCTCGTGAACCCGAACGACCATCCCAACTTTGGGCAATCGACCAACGACACCTTCCCGACGGCGATGCGTATCGCGACGCGCCTCGCCCTGCGCGCGCTGTTCCCCGCGCTGGACGCGCTCACCGACGCCTTTGCGCAGAAAGGCAGGGAGTTTGACCATGTGCTGAAGTCGGGACGCACGCACCTGCAGGACGCCGTGCCGATTCGGCTGGGGCAGGAGTTTGCGGCGTATGCGGCGACGCTGCGCAAGTGCCGCCGCGTGCTGGAGTTCGCCGCCGAAGCTGTCGAGGAGCTGGGCATCGGCGGCAGCGCGGTCGGTACCGGGCTGAACACGCACCCGCAGTACCGATTCCGCGTGGTGGAACTCCTGCGCGAATGGACAGGACTGCCCTTCCGCCCCGCCGACGACCTGCGCGAGGCGATGCAGAGCCAGATGCCCATGCAACTGGTCGGCTCCGCCCTGCGCACACTCGCGCTGGAGCTGACCCGCATCGTGAACGACCTGCGCCTGCTCTCGTCGGGACCGCTCACGGGATTCGCCGAAATCACCCTGCCCGCCGTGCAACCGGGCAGCAGCATCATGCCAGGCAAGGTGAACCCCAGCATCCCCGAAATGGCGAACATGGTCTGCTTCCAGACCATCGGCAACGCGACCGCCATCGATTACGCCGTGCAGGCGGGACAGCTGGAGCTGAATGTGATGATGCCGCTCATGGCGTACAACGCGGTCTACTCCATCCAGATTATGACCAACATGATGCGCCAGCTGGACGAGCGGTGCGTGCGGGGCATCGTCGCCAACGAGCAGAAGTGCCGCTGGTACGCCGAGACCAGCCCCAGCCTCGCGACCGCGCTGAACGCCTATGTCGGCTATGCGACCGCCGCCGAAGTGGTCAAACAAGCCCTGCGCGAGGAACGCTCCATCCTCGATATCGTGCGCGAGCGCAACCTGCTCACCGAAGAGCAAATCCGCGAGGTGTTCGACCCGTTCAAAATGACCGAGCCGGGCATCCCGGGCAAGCAACTCTAAACGGAGGCGACAGACGATGCCGTCGGAAATGATTCACCTGGAGGGGCATGTCATCGATTCGCTGACCCTCTCCAAAGTGCTGGACATCCTCTCGTCGTATGAGGGCGTGCGCTACGAGGTGCGCCACGCGAAAATCGGACACACCCGCGAGGAGACCAGCAAGTTCGATATTCTGGTCGAGGCGGACACAGAGGAGCTGCTGGAGCGCGCGCTGGAAGAGGTGCAGCAGCACGGCGCGTTTTTCTCGCACGCGGATGCGCAGCTGGAGCCTGCCCCCAAAGACGGCGTGTTCCCCGAAGATTTCTACTCCACCACGAATCTGGAGACCTCCGTGCGCGTGCATCACCGCTGGGTGCCTGTGGAGAACATCGAGATGGACTGCGGGGTGCGCGTATGGCAGGAGGGCGGACGCTGGCGGGCGGCGACCATCCCGATGGCGCGGGTCAAACAGGGCGACCTGATTGTCGTCGGGCACGAGGGCATCCGCGTCACGCCCCCGGAGCGGCGCGACCCGACCTCCGTGTTCGCCTTTATGGGCAGCGATGTCTCCTCCGAAAAGCCCAAAGAGCGCGCTGTGCGCGGCGTCGCTGAAGAGGTGCGCAAAGCCAAAGCGCGCGGCGAAAAGGTGCTGTTCGTGGGCGGTCCCGCGATTATCCACACGGGCGCGGGACCCTATCTGGAGCAACTCATTCGCAACGGTTGGATCGATGTGCTGTTCGCGGGCAACGCACTCGCCGCACACGATATCGAATCGGCGCTGTACGGCACTTCGCTCGGCGTGTCGCTCGACCTGGGTTCGCCCGTCACGCACGGACACCAGCACCACATCCGCGCGATTAACCGCATTCGCCTGCTGGGCGGCATCCGTCAGGCGGTCGAGCAGGGCGTGCTGACGCGCGGCGTGATGTATACCTGTGTCAAGCACGGCGCGCCGTTCGTGCTGGCGGGCAGCATCCGCGACGACGGACCGCTGCCCGAAGTGATTACCGATGTGCTGGATGCGCAGGACGCGATGCGCGCGCATGTGCCCGGCGTCGGCGTCGCGATTATGGTCGCCACCACGCTCCACTCCGTCGCTACGGGCAATATGCTGCCTGCGTCCGTGCGCGTGTTCTGCGTGGATAGCGACGCCGACACGGTCATCAAGCTCACCGACCGCGGCACGCACCAGACCTTCCCCATCGTCACCGACTGCCACTTCTTTATGAAGGAGCTGGCGCTCCATCTGGTGGAGCCGTTTCGCAAGGGGTAGGGCTACGGCGACTGCTGCGGCGGCGGGTTCGTCATGCGCCGTCGAATCTCGCTAATCGCCGCCTCCTTCGCCTGCGGCGGCATGTTCGGGTCGTTCTGAATCTGCTCGATACGCTTTTGCAGTTCGTTGGGGTCAGGCTCCACGAACTGGGGCTGCGTGCTGCGGTAGGTGAAGAAGAAAATCACCGCCGCCGCCAGGATCAGCGCAATCGCGACAAACGCCAGTTTGTTCTCGCGCGTCATCCGCATTCCCTCCCGATAGAGAAGTAGGGGCAGGCGCTGCCCGCCCCCAGCGATGCATCAGTACGGATACCAGCCTTCCGCCGTCCACTGCGCGGGCAAGCCGTGCGGCACATAGATATTGCGGAACCAGAGCACTTTGCCGCGCGCCATGCCCTTGGCGTGTCCATCGCCAAACACGAAGTTCGCCACGCGATTGTGCCGATAGCGGGGGAGCATGCCGCAGCCCGCCCATGTGCCGTTGCCGCGCGGCGCATAATCGCAGTCGCGCTCCAGCGCAATCCGCGCGTTATCCGCCGAACCGCGTGGGTTGCCCACCGAGTCTGCCCAGTCCCATTGCCATGTGCCGAAGTAGGGCCAGCCCCATGTGGCGTCGTTCACGCCCGTCTCGGCAAGGATAATCTTGTCGGCGGGGTTTTCGAGAACCGCCAGCGACGCCGCGCGATGGCGCGCGTCTAACTGCGACCCCGAAGTGCAGCAGTTCCAGAAGTCAGGGAACAGGTCGTAATGCACCCCATATTGCCCGTTCTGCTGGGGCGCAGGATAACTGGGACAGCTGAAGATGCCTTCAACACCGGGGTACCATTTCTGGCTGGGATCCATCCAGTGGACTTCCACGCGACCGCTCTTCACATACGGATAGATGGCGCCTGTCCAGAGAACCTGAGGAATGGGTGTATTGCCCCCGCCATATTGCGACATCGGGAAAAACTCATCGTAGTCCTGCACATACTGCGTAATCCCCAGTCCCAGCTGGCGCACATTCGACAGACAGGTCGTTTTGCGCGCTTGCTCGCGCGCCTGCGCAAACACAGGGAACAGAATCGCCGCCAGAATGGCGATAATCGCGATAACCACCAGCAGCTCAATCAGCGTAAATCCACGCCTCATCGCTATGCCTCCTTCGCGCTTCGAGCGACTTCGCAGGTTGAAGCGCTTCAATACCTTTATTATACCACACTTTTGAGGCGATTCCTGCTAAATTGTCGGCGCAAAAGGGCAAATTGAGAGCGTCAGGTATACTTGAGCGTGTCGATGCGCAAGTCGGTGTCGGCGGGTGGGCAATTGCAGCCGCGCAAGCGCAAGCGTCGCCGCTGGTGGAAACGGCTGCTGGCGTACCTGACGCTTCTCTTTCTGATTCTCCTGCTGGGTGGGATGACCTTCGCAGGCGTGCTGTATTATCAGGTGGCGCAGATGATGCCTGCCGTCAGCGCGATTGAGAACTACCAGCCGCGCGAGGCGAGTTTTATCTACTCGGCGGACGGCGTGCAGCTGGCGCGCATCGCCGAAGAGTACCGCGAACCCGCTACTCTGGAGGAGATCCCCAAACACCTGATTAACGCCACCATCGCGAAGGAAGACCGCCGCTTCTGGCAGCACAGCGGGGTGGACTGGCGCGGCACGGCGCGCGCGCTGTGGGTGAATCTGACCGAAGGCGATATCAAGCAGGGCGGCAGCACGCTCACCCAGCAGCTGGCGCGCAATGTCTACCTGACGCAGCAGCGCACCTTCGCCCGCAAGCTGCAGGAGATTATCCTGGCGCAGGAGATGGAACGCCGCCTGACCAAAGAGCGCATTCTGGAGCTGTACCTGAATCAGGTCTACTATGGCAACGGCGCGTATGGGGTCAAGGCGGCGGCGCGCGTCTACTTCAACAAGCCGCTGGAGCGGCTGACCTTAGCCGAGTGCGCGCTGCTGGCGTCGCTGCCGCAGCGTCCCTCCGCTTATGACCCGTTCAGCAACCCTGATGAGGCGATTTTCCAGCGCAATTTGACGCTGAACCTGATGGCGCGCGAGGGCTTCATCACGCCCGACCAGCGCGACGCCGCCAAAGCCGAGCCGCTGCGCCTGACGCGGAGCCGCCCCCAGTCGCGCTTCCTCGCGCCTTATTTCGTGATGGATGTGCTGCGCGAACTCGAACGGCTGTACGGGCGCGAGCTGTTGCTGCAGGGCAATCTGCGGGTCAACACCACCCTGCACTGGGGGATGCAGCGCGCGGCGGAGGAGGCGCTGCAGCGCGGTGTGCAGGCGTTCGCGGCGCAGGGAGTCACACAGGGCGCGCTTGTGTTGATCGACCTGCGCACCAGCGAAATCCGTGCGCTGGTGGGCGGGGTCAACTTCCGCAGGTCGCAATACAACAACATCACCCAGGGGCGCCGCCAGCCCGGCTCGGCGTTCAAGCCCATCGTGTACGCGACTGCCTTCGAGCTGGGCAAACTGACGCCCAATTCCACGCTGTCGGACACGCCCATCAGCCTCCCCAGCGGGGTGCCGGGCAAATACTGGCGTCCCCAGAACGCCGACGGCAAGTTTCGGGGGAGTGTGAGCGTTATGCGCGCACTGGCGGCTTCGATTAACATCCCTGCGGTGCGCGCGGCGCAGCTGGTCGGCGCAGATACGGTCGCCGAGTTTGCCCGCACGCGCTTTGGCATCGAATCGCCGCTGGACCCCGTGTTGCCGCTGGCGCTGGGCGCCTCTGCCGTCAGACCGCTCGAGCTGGCGCGCGCCTACAGCGTGTTCGCGCTGGGCGGCAATCGAAGCGAGCCGTACATGCTGCGTCGCGTGGTGGATCGGAACGGCGTCACGCTGTTGGAGCAACAGGGGCTCATCACGCCGAATGTGCTGTCGAAGCAGAGCGCGCAGTGGATGGACGAAATCCTGCGCCAGGCGGTGGTCAGCGGCACGGGCAAAGCGGCGGCGCGAATCCCCGACGCGCGGGGCAAAACGGGCACCACCAGCGACCACCGCGACGCATGGTTCGTGGGCTACACCGACCACTATCTGGCGGTCGTGTGGGTTGCCAGCGAGTATTACAATCCGCAGACGCAGCGCTGGGAGTATCGCCCCATGCGGCGCGTGTTTGGCGGCACGGTGTGCGCCCGAATCTGGGCGGACTTGATGGAACAGGTCAACAGGATTGACGCGCAGATTCAGGCGCGCCAGCAGCCCGCCGCGCCTGCGCCTGAGCCGCCGCCTGCTGAGGTGAGCGAGCCTGTGCCCGCGCCCGCTGAAGAGGACGCCGAGGAGACGCCGCCGCCCATCGCGCCTGCGCCCGACGCGCTGGAGACGCAGGAGACCACGCCACGCCCCACGCCCGAACCGCCCAGCGCGTCCGCTGCGCCCACCACACCCGTAGTGAATGCCCCTGCGGCGCCGCGCCCCTCGGACACAACGCCCGCCGCGCCCAGCAGCGCGCCCCGCGAGTCGAAACCGCCTGCGCCGCCCCCGCCCACCGAATACACCACCGTCGCAGTCTGCGCCGACACGGGACTGGTCGCCACCGACTACTGCCCTGAAGTCGTGCGCAAACGCTTCGAGACGGGCAGGGAACCCAAACGCCGCTGCAACAAGCACGGGATTCGCGAGCGATGATCGAGCGTCCAAAACGGTATCTGGGCATTCGTCGCGAGGAAAGGCGCGTCATCACGGCGCGGGAGTACGGGATGCTGCTCCTCGTCGTGGTCGTAATCAGCATCCTAACCGCGCGGCTCTGGTATCTGCAGATTCTGCACGGCGAGGAGCTGAGCGCGCGCGCCGAGCTGGTGCGTACCCGCCTGCTGCGCACGCCGCCCCCGCGCGGCTTGATTGTCGATCGCAATCAGCGTGTGCTGGCGACCAATCGCGCGCAGATGGTGATTGGCGTGATTCCCGACATGCTGCGCCGCAATCCCGAACGCATCCCGCTGGTCGCCCAGCGGCTGGGGCTTGCGCCCGACGAGCTGCGCCAGCTCATCGAGAACCCGCGCATCAACCCCTTCACGCCGCTGGTGGTGCAGCGCGGCGTGGCGTTCAATCAAGCCGTCGACCTGCTGGAGAGCCAGTATAACCTGCCTGAGGTGGAGGTCTCGCTGCAGGCGATGCGCCGCTACCCGCACGGCAAACTCTTCGCGCACCTGCTGGGCTATGTCGGGCAGATTTCGGAAGAGGAACTCAAGGAATACAGCGCCCGCGCGTCAGAGGAGGCGACCGACTGGCTGCAGATGCGCCTTTATGATGGCACGGACTTCGTGGGTAAAAACGGCGTGGAGCGTGCCTATGAGGCGCACCTGCACGGCAAGCCTGGCGGCGAGCAGGTGGAGGTCACCCCGCTGGGCAGGCGCGTGCGCACTCTGCAGGAGTTCGAACCGACGCCTGGCAACCGCGTCGTGCTGAGCGTCGACCTGCGCCTGCAGCAGAAAGCGTTTGAGCTGCTGCAGGGGCACACGGGCGCGCTGGTCGCGTTAGACCCGCGCACGGGCGAGATCCTGGCGATGGCAAGCCAGCCATCGTTTGACCCGAACCTGTTCGTGCCGCGCATTCCCGAATCGGTATGGCGCCCGCTGATGAACGATCCGCGCGCCCCGCTCAATAACCGCGCCATTCAGTCCGCCTACGCGCCCGGCTCCATCTTCAAGCCTATCGTTGCACTGGAGGGACTCAAGCGCGGGCTAATCAGCACGCGCACCGGCGTTGCCTGCCCCGGCGGCTACCGACTGGGGACGCGCACCTTCCGCTGCTGGAAGCGGCACGGCTATGTGGACTTCTATGATTCGATTGCCCAATCGTGCGACATTTTCTATTACCAGCTGGCGCAGCGTCTGGGTCCCGACACGCTGGCGCAGCTCTCGCGCGCGTTCGGGCTGGGGCAGCGCACGGGGATTGACCTGCCGCATGAGCGCAGCGGACTGGTTCCCGACACGCAGTGGAAGCGCGAGCGATTAAAACAGCCCTGGTTCGGCGGCGAGACGCTCAACTACGGCATCGGGCAGGGCTACCTGACGATTACCCCGCTGCAAGGCGCGGTCATGACGATGGGACTGGCGAATCGGGGCGTGATGTACCGCCCGCACCTGCTGAAGGAGATTCGCAGCCCCGACGGCGCGCTGATGCAGACTGTGGAACCTGAGATTATCCATCGCTACGAGGCGTCGCCGCAGCACTGGGACGCGGTGATCGAGGGGATGGTGCGCGTGGTGGAGCGAGGTACGGCGGGCGCGGCGCGTGTGCCCGGGATGCGCGTCGCAGGCAAAACAGGCTCCGCCGAGTTCCGCAAGGGCGGCAAGACGCACGCATGGTTCATCGCCTTCGCCCCTGCCGAGAACCCGCGCGTCGTGATTTGCGTGATGGCGGAGGAAGCGGGCGGCGGCGGCGCGATTGCCGCGCCCATCGCGGGCGCGTGGCTGCGCTATTTCTTCGAGCTGGGCTACTGAGATGGACGCCTACAACGGCCCCTTAACACAAATTGGGCTATACTTATCAGCGAGGGAAAGCCATGCGAGTCTTCATGATTGCGGCTGGATGGACGGCGTTGTCAGGATTGCTGTGGGCGCAGGGGGTGTGGCTCCCGCAAAGTATGCTCAATGATGTCAGTACGCTTAACCTGCAGGTGGTGCGCCAGTGGACGGAGACCATCGGTCTGCAGCAGGCGCGCGTGACGGAGATTCGCTACAACTCGTGGGAGGTCGTCAACGGGAATCTGGTGGTCATCCCGATTGAGGCGTACTATGCGATTCCGGCTTCGGTTTCGGGACGCGTGGGCGCGGTAGTGATAGCGCACGGGCTTGGCGGCGCAGCGGACGGCAGTACGGCGGCGCGATTCGCGCTTCAGCACGGCGTCGCCGCACTCTACTACAGCGGTCCCGGATGCGGACAATCGGGCGGGCGACCGTTCACGACTCGCCTGCTGTTCGATACCATCCCCGACCCGCGCGGCTCGTGGTTCTGGGCGCATGCGGTGGCGGGCAGCCGCGCGATTACCGTGCTATTCACGCTTCCCAACACGGACACGGCGCGGATTGGCATGATAGGCTACAGCGCGGGCGCGATGGCGACGCTGAATGTGAACGGCTTCGACAACCGCCTGCGGATGGCAATCGCCGTCAGCGGCACGGGCGGGCTGCGCCAATCCGCCGACAATGGCAGCTGGATCGTACATCTGCTGCGCGCCAGCGGGCTCGGTCCCTCCTCGCCCCAGTTTCAACGCCTATGCGACACGATCGACCCCATCCACCAGGCGGCTACCCAGCACGGCGCAACGCTGCTCATCAACGGCGCACAGGACGAATTCTTCCCCCTCGACAGCACGCTGAACACCTTCCGCGCGTTCCCAACTAATCAGCCGCACCGCCTGCTGATTATCCCCAACTGGGATCACGGGCTGTTCACGCTCAACCTGCCCGCCCCTTACGAGACCTTCGACAATAGCGAATTCGCGAACGCGCGCATCGACGCCGCCGTGCAGTTCTGGGTCGGTCGGTTCCTGACCAGTAGCAGCAACTTTCCGAATGTGCCCAACATTCCGACGGCGTCCCTGTATGAGTATTTCGGGCAGACGGCGATGGCGGCGGAGCTGGCGACGAGCTATCAGGTGGTGGAGGTGCATCTGTATTACTCGAATGATGGCTCGTGGCTCTACGGCGGGCAGCGATTGCAGGATCGCTCGGGCAACCTCTGGTATCGCCTGCTGACCAACCTGCCGTGGGGGAGCTTCAACCCCTCCAGTACGGCGTTTTTCAGCGAGTTCCGCCTGCGGAATGGTCTGATGGCGCCGAATTTCTGGATGACGAGCGTCCCGTCGTTGCCGTCGGGCTTCCGCCCGCGCATCCGCCCGATGCCCAACCCGCCGCGTCTGGAGGGCGATGTGGACGGCAACGGCTGCGTGGATGACGCCGACCTGCTGCAGGCGCTGTTCGCGTTCGGTGCGTCGGGGAGTAATCCCGCCGATGTGAATAGCGACGGCGTGGTGGACGACGCCGATTTGCTGACGGTGTTGTTCAGTTTCGGTGCTGGGTGTTAGCCGGTCTGGATTCCTCATGCGAAGCATGGGGAGAAGCTTAAGGAAGGGGCGGGTCTTCGCACCTTACCTGCTGGGGAGACGGTTAAAGCCGTTCCTATAAAACAGAGCCGACCTGCGTCGTCTCAGCTCCGAACTCCCCCTAAACGGGGGGGGCTAATCCAGCGCAGGTCAGCTCTGCAAAAACGGCGTCAGCCGTCGGGCGTATCCACCTCAGTTCCGCAGCGGCTTGCCTGTTTCGAGCATATGGCGCATCCGATCCCAGGTCTTCGGCTGCTGCGCCAGGTAGCCGACAACCTGAATCTCGAGCTGGTAGAAGTAGCTCAGCGGCATCTCCGCTGGCTGGCTCAGGTCGCCGCCCGCCAGCACATAGGCGATCTGTGAGGCGACGGTGAAGTCATGCTCGGTGATGAAGTTGCCCCGCTTCAGGTTGTGCAGCTCGATCAGCAGGCGGGTCAGCACCTGATTGCCATACGCCATCACCTTCGGCTCTTCAGGCGGGGTGTAGCCCTGCGCCGCGAGGTGCTGCACCTCCTGCTTCGCCAGCCACAGGATGCGGTCGGGGTTCACGGAGATGGTGTCCACGCCCTGCCGCAGGAAGCCGTACTGCACGCCCTCCAGCGCGCTGGTCGCGACCTTGCCGAAGCCGAGCGTCTCCATCACGCGGCGGATGGCAGGGTACGGGTCGGCGTTCGGGGGCAGGCTGCTGAGCGCGCGGTAGAGCATCGTGCTGGTGCCGCCGCCTGCAGGGATAATCCCGACGCCCACTTCGGGCAGCCCGATATAGGTCTCCGCGCTGGCGACCACGCGGTCGCAGTGCATCGCCAGCTCGCACGCGCCGCCCAGTGTGTAGCCGAAAGTCGCCGCCACAACGGGCGCCTTCGCATGGCGCAGGCGCAGCAACGAGTCCTGAAACGCCTTGCCGCCCATCAGCAGCTCGTCGAAGTCGCCCGTGCCAATCATCATCAGAAAGAGCTGCAGGTTGAACCCGACGGAGAAATGCTCGCCGATGCCTGTGACGACGAGCCCGACGCCCTCGCGCTCGGCGCGGTCGGCGCCCTTGTAGAGCATCTCCATCACGCCGGGACCCAGCACATTCATCTTGCTGTGAATGCCGACGCAGAACACGCCGTCGCCCAGGTCGTAGATAGAGGCGTCGGCGTTGCGCTCCACTTCGGGGCAATGGCGCGCCATGTTGTTGGGCGTGAGGAACTCAGGGTCGGGGCGATAGGGCGCAACCTGCCCGGCGCCCAGCCACACATAGACAGTCGTGTCGCCCGTGTCGGCAGTCTCGTAGAAGCGCGTCCTGCCGAAGCGCAGCAGGTTCTGCGCCAGTTCGGGAACCGCCATCCCCTCGCGCTCCATGCGCTCGACGGTCGCGCGTACGCCCAGCGCGTCCCATGTCTGGAACGGTCCCAGCTCGCGGTTGAAGCCCCACTTGATGGCATGGTCGATGGCGATGGGGTCGTCGGCGAGGTTGGGCGCGTGCTGTGCAGCGTAGCTGAGCGTCTCCGCGTGCAGCCGCCACAGGAATCGCCCCTCGCGGCTGTCGTGGTTCACCAGCGCGGGCAGTCGCTCTTCCAGCGGCAGCTTCTCCAGCGCGTCCAGGTGCGGGAACTTCGCCTTCTGGCGCGGACGGTACTCGTAGGCGTTCAGGTCGAGCGCCTCGATGGTACCGTCTTTCTGGCGGCGGTAGAAGCCTGCGCCTGTCTTCTCGCCCAGCCGCCCGTCGGCAATCAGCCGCTGCACCACTTCAGGCAGGGCGAATACCTGCTTCTCCGCGTCGGTCTCCAGCCGCTCGTGCAGGTTGCCCGCCACGCTCGCCATCACATCGAGCCCCACAATATCCGCCAGTCGGAAGGTCGCGCTGCGCGGGTTGCCAATCAGCGGACCCGTGAGCGCGTCCACCTCTTCGATGGTCATCCCGAACTCCTGCATCAGCGGGAACACAACCATCATCGAGTGGACGCCGAGTCGGTTGGCGATGAAGCCCGGCGTGTCGCGGGCAATCACGACGCGCTTGCCCAGCACGCGCTCGGCGAACCGCGCGACGCCCTCCACGATGTCGGGGTCGGTCTCGCGGCGGGGGATAATCTCCAGCAGTTTCAGGTAGCGCGGGGGGTTGAAAAAGTGCGTGCCCAGAAAGCGTCGCTTGATGTCGTCGCGGCAGGCGTCGCTCATCTCGTGGATGGACAGCCCGCTCGTGTTGGTCGACAGCACGGCGTGCGGGGCGACATACTCCTGTACGCGCGTCCACAGCTCGCGCTTGATGTCGGGCTTCTCGACGACCGCTTCAATCACCCAGTCCGCCTCTTTCAGGCGGGGGAAATCGGTCTCGAAACTTCCTAACTCGATACGGCTTGCCAGCTCGGGCAGGTAGAACGGCGCGGGCTTGAGTTTGCTCACGCGCTCCAGTCCCTGCTTCGCGTGTTCGTGAGTGAGGTCTAACAGCAGCACCTGCCAGCCGACATTGGCTAAGTGCGCGGCGATTTGCGCGCCCATCGTGCCTGCGCCCAGCACGGCGGCTCTGCCTGTGGTCGTGTGTTCGTTCAACATCGATAACGCCTCCTTCGTATCCGCTACGGTTTTCGACTCAGTGTTCGAAATCCCTGCAGGCGGGATTATACCTGCTACCCCGCCTTGAAGAAGTGGTACATCGTAATCATCAGGTAGACGCCGCTGAGGGTCGCCGCGCCGAAGATGACGGCAATCCACCATCCCGTGTCGCGCGCCAGCATCGAGAACATCGCAATCAGGTACAGAGTCGCAGTGATCAGCGCCATCCACGCGAATCGGCGCGCGTGCGGGTTCGGCGGGCGCACGATGTTGTGGCACACGGGGCACTCCTGTTCGGGCGCGTCGGTGGGCAACTCCGCGCCGCAATAGGGGCACTTGCGCGGCATACATCAATTGTACCCAACGGCGTTCAGGTACAATTCGGGCATGGCGCGTGACCCAAGACCACTGAAAGCGAAACTGGACGCGATTTGTGAACGCTTTCGCGGCGTGATGGGCTACAGTCTGTACCACACCCGCCACAACCATCGGATAGACCATCGCGGGGACGAGATTTTCCCCACCGCCAGCACCATCAAGGTCGCCGTGATGAGCAAGGCGATGGAGGAGATCGACGCGGGACGCCTGAACTACGCTGAGAAACTGCCGATTACGCCCGACGACCTCCGCGACGGATCGGGACTGCTGCAGTTTTATAAGGAGAACCAGTCGGTGGAGGTCAAGCTGCTGCTGCACCTGATGATTACCGTCAGCGACAACACAGCGACGATTATGCTGACGCGTCGGCTGGGCACGGTGGAGGTGAATCGCCATCTGGAGCGACTGGGGCTCCGCAACACGAAACTGCTCGCGCTGCACCCGCCCGACGACGCCGAGCTGAAAGCGCTGCGTGACCGCTGGGGCATGGGCATGTGTACGCCGAACGAGATGGTGCAGTTGCTGGACGCCATCCGCACGCAGAAAGCCGCGTCGCCCGCCGCCTGCGAGCGGATGCTGCGCATCATGAGCCATCAGTATTATGACGACCTGATTGGCGGCTCCGCGCCCCCATGGGTGGTCGCCTGCACCAAGTCGGGGGCGATTAACCGCTCGCGCTCCGATGTGGGGATTGTGTACGCGCCGTCGGGGGCGTACCTGCTGGCGGTCTACACGAAAGAGGCGGAGGACACGCGCTGGACGCCCGACAATGAGGGCGAGGTCGCCATCCGCGAGGTCGCGCGCGAGGTGTGGCGGTTCTATCACCCGCGCGATTCGTGGCGCGCGCCCAAAAACGCCGAGAAATACGCCGTCGGCTACGGAGGAGCCTGAGCGATGAGCGCCGCCGAGACTCTGGAACAACGACGCAACGCGCGTATGACGCGCTCGCTTATACTGCTGACGCTGTTTGGACTGCTCGCGCTCTTTTTCGCGCTGAACTTCCGCGTGGTGGTGGTCAGCGGGCCATCGATGGAGCCGACCTACAAAAACGGCGACCGCCTGCTGATGACGACCGCCTACTGGCTCTTTGGCGAGATTCAGAAAGGCGATGTGGTGGTGATTGTGCGTCCGAACGGCGACCTGCTCATCAAGCGGGTGGTCGCGCTGGCGGGCGAGCGCGTACCTGAGAAATACTGGACGCCGCTGGTGTATATGATGGGCGGGCGCGTGCCCGAAGGACATATCTTCGTGGTGGGCGACAACATGGAGCGCTCGGAGGACAGCCGTCAGCTGGGCGCAATCCCGCTCAGCTATGTGCAGGGCAAAATCGTCGGCGGGCGGGGGGAGCTGCCTTGACCGACTGGGCGACGCTGGAGGCGGTCTGGGCAGGGCGACGGATGCGATTCGTGCCCGACGAGACGCCCGTGCAGTCGCCGCGCCCGTGCTATGTGGTCGCGCTGATTAGCGACGGCGCGGGACGCTACCTGCTGGCGCACATCCGCGAACGGGGCTACTGCGCCCCCAGCGGACGCATCGAGCCGAACGAGTCGCCCGACGCCGCCGCCCGACGCGAAGCCTACGAAGAATCGGGCGCAGTGCTGCAGTCCATTCATCTGATCGGGCATTACCTGCTGGAGCCTTGCTCGCTGAATGAGCCCGAGCCGTGCAGTGCGCCTGTGTTTCTGGCGCGGGCGGCGCGGCTGGAACCGCTCCGCGCCGACTCCGAGTCGCAGGGCGTCCGCTGGGCGACGCTCGACGAGATGCCCGCGCTCTATTACGACTGGTCGCCCCTGATTGAGGCGGTATTTCGCTATGCAGAGGAACGGCGTCAGGCATTCTGGGAACGGTAAGACGCGCGTGAAGCGCCGTGCGCCGCAGTGGGTTTCGTGGGCGGCGGGGCTGACAGGCGCGGGGATTGCGCTCGTCCCGTGGCTGTCGGGCAGCGTGTATGTGGGCGCGCGCCCCGTGGCGCCCGATTCCCTGCTCGGCGCGCTGCTGTGGAGCGCGGACATGCCCCTCATGGGCATGCTGCTGGTGAGCGCGCTGCTGCTGGCGGGCTTTTTTGTTGCGGCGTGGAACGCAGAGATGTGGCGGCTGCCCGTGGGCAGATTCCTGTTGCCCCTGACGCTGCTGGTGGTGTGGATGGGGCTCTCGGCGGCGCTGATGCAGTCGGGCTGGGCGGGGCTGCTGCGCGTCGTGCAGTGGCTGGTGGGACTGGCGGCGATTCTGACGCTCACGGCGGTTGTGCGACGGGGCGCAACGGGCTGGCTGGTCGTCGCGCCGATGATTGCAAGCGCGAGCCTGCTGGGACTGCGCGGCTGCACGGAGTACCTGATAAACGCGCTGGGCGGGGTTCCGAACTGGCGCATTTTCGCGAGCTTTTTCAATCCGAACCTGCTGGCGGGCTATCTGGCGATGAGCGCGCCGCTGACGCTGGGCGCACTGCTGATGCTGGGGCGCGAGCTGCCCGAGCCGCGCCGACGCGCCTATACTGCGCTCCTCACGGTCGGACTGTGGCTGCAACTCAGCGCGCTCGCGCTGACCGCCTCACGATTGGGCATGCTGGCGTTTCTGGGCGCGGCGGCGGTCTTTCTGGCGCTGGTGGGCGCGTGGCGACTGCTGGGGCGCGACTTCATCCTGCGCCTTGGGGTAGTGGGCGTGCTGCTGATGGGCGTGTTCTGGCTCAGTACCCCCGCGACGCAACGGCTGACCCCGCAGGCGGCGACGCAGGATGTGCATTCAGGCGCGTTCCGCATCGAGACATGGAAGGGCGCGCTGCGCACCGCGCTGGCGAACCCCGTGCTGGGCGTAGGCACGGGCGCATTCGAGTGGCAGTACCCGCGCTACGCGAGCGTCGGCTACACCCGCGCGGCGCACAACACCTATCTGGAGCTTGCTGCCGAGTCGGGGCTGCCCGCGCTACTCTTGCTGATTGCAACCGCAGTCGGCTGGCTGGGGCGCGCGCTGCAGGGCGAGCAGCCGCCCGACCCGAACCGACCCGCGCCGCGCGTGATGGACTGGCGTCCCATGCGGGCGGGCGTGCTGGCGGCGGTTGTGGGCGCGGCGCTGCACAACGCCGTCGATTCCGACCTGCATGCGTTTGCGAACCTGCTGACGCTGTGCGCGCTGCTGGGGCTGGGGCTGGCGTTTGCGGTGGACGGCGTATTCGCGCTGCCTGTCCGCGCAATTGAACGGCGCGGCACGGCGCTGGTGCTGACGCTGGTGTTGATGACCGCACTGACGGGCTTCGCGCTGGGCGAGTGGCGCGCCAACCCGGGCAGGTACGAAATGCTCGTCTCGCACGCGCCGCAGGCGGCAGAATATTACAGCACCGCGCGCCGCTTCGACCCGACCAACCCCGACTACCTGATGGATTCGGGCGAGCTGTATTACGCGCTGGGCAGGCGCGAGACCGCGTTGGAGCTGATGACCCGCGCCGTGCGCCTGAAGCCCTCGCCGCGCAATCACTATCGGCTGGGGCTGTATTACGAGCGCGAGAACGACCGCGAACGCGCCCGCGCCCAGTTCGAGGCGGCGCTGGCGCGCGACCCGCATAGCCTGCCCGCGCTGCTCAAACTGGCGCAGTACGCCCAGCCCGACCGCGATGACCCCCGCCTGACCGACGAGGCGCGCCAGTATTACGAGCGCGTGATTGAAATCCAGAACAGCCCCTACGGGCGCATTCGCGCGATTCCCGAGATTGTCGAGACGGCGTATGGGTTTGCGCACCTCGCCCTCGCACGGCACTACCGCGCCCTGAACGAACTTATCAAGGCGCAGGGGCACTACGAGCAGGCGCTGCAGGTGTTCCGCAACTACCGCGAGGTCACCTATCCGTTCAACCTCGCGGGGCGCGGGCTGGGGCTTTACAACCCCGAACGCGAGCGGCAGATACTCAGCGCGCACCTGCAGGCGTTGCAGGACTTAGCCGCCCTCTACGACTCGCAGGGACGCGCGCAGGACGCTGACGCCCTCCGCCAGGAGTATGCGAGTTTGAGCGCGGAGTGAGCTTAAATTTTTCTGGCAAGCTGGAGGGTGTTGTTGCTGGTATCCACGGAGTATGTGAACACCTGTGGTGACTCTATTTCTACTGTCAATGGAGTAGAGTACGGTATCACCAGCGAAAATGGAGCGAATGGCTTTGCCCCGCGACTCACGCGGTGTCCGATCATGATTGGTGTAATCTTGAAAGGCATCTGAATACAGTGTTGCACCTGTGCCGTCGCCAGCTGAGCGATCCAGTAGGCGTAAGACCTGACCTGTTGAATTGACTGTAAGCCAACTACCCCTTTCTTCAACTCAATAACGATTGCACGGCATCGCTGGTTTGAACCGTTGCGCATCAGTAACAAGACATCAGATTTTTCTCCCCCGATACCGAACAATACCTGATTCGCAAACCACTCCAATCGTTCGTGGGGAGGAATCCCCAGAGTCGCGAGTAGACCCTGTGGATTTCTTCCTAACTCGAGCATGAGCCAGAACTCGAGAATTGTTTCATAAACCAGCTCACCACTTTTGGTTTCGTACAAATGTGTGCTACCTTTTCCCGATATTTTATATTTTTGTTTTAAGTTTATATAATCGCTTAATTTCTGTATACTGACGGATTGATTGTAGGGCATACTACTGGGATGAGACACTTGATGATTTTGTCTATCCTGTTCCACCCGATGCAGCAGTCGCCGCAACTTTTCAGCCTCTTCGGGCAGGATAGGATTAACGCTTCGCTCTCTACCTGCGCCATAGACTTTTCGGAAGATGAGGGTACTGAGCCGCCCCTCGTCCGTAATGTCAACATATGCCGTGTTATCATCCAAGTATCGCGGGTAGCGATAAACGGTTCGCAGGGGAAACCGCAAAGGCAGGATATGTCCGTTTAATTCGCCTTTACAGTATTTGCAAACAATTTTTTCGTCTTCGAGTGTAGAAACAGGGCATCCACAGTTAGAACAAATTCCCAAAATTTTCAAATTATTGTAAACTATAGAGGAAGACAAGTCTTCATAAGCGTCGCCTGCAGCTGCCCACTCGCCTATGAATCCACGACCTTCCGTAGGCTCGTCTATGCGACGACGGTAGAAAAACACACTAACGCCCTGCTGAACATTCGCCAGATCCGCAAGTATGCTGTAAAAACCTCTTGTGTACTCTATTCCGCTACGGCTTCCATACTTTATGGGGTACTTAACTCCTGCAGTCAAGCTTGCAAGGTGAACATCCTGCGAATACTTGTCCACCACCAGCACGACTGCCCTGGTGGGATATGCCGAGTTTGTAGACGGCGTATATTCAGTGCTTGTCAGTTCCATTTGCCCTCTGGAGCTTTTCAACAAGGCGTGGGCGGTAGCGCACAGGGCGGTTTTTGATGAGCGTCTTTGGTGCGACAGGCTTGTGAAAGACCAGAATGTAGGAGTGGACATTCATCGCCTGATAGGGCTTCGCGCCAAACGGACGGAACCCTCCCGAACGGTAATATCGCCACACATACAGATCGAATAAATCAAAGCCGCGTCCCTGCATCAGGGCAATCACATCCGCATGCAGGGGCAAAATCACGCGACTGCGCGCGATCCGATAGTCTGCCACGAAGATAGCGCAGTATCGATTCGGTTTGAGTGCGCGCGCCATCTCGTCGAAAGCGCATCCCAGCGCGTCGAGAAAGGCATCATAGTCTCCAATCGTACTGAGGTCAGCAGGCAGGTCTGAATATCGAATCATATCGGCATAGGGAATATCTGTCACGATGGCGTCCACGCTGTCCGACTGAAGAGGAAGCGCACGCGCGTCGGCGCGCAGGCACAGTTGCGCCTCCACCAGAGGCGAGTCGAACAGCGACCCTGTTCGCAGCGCGTCCAGCTTCTTCTGAGCCACCGCCAGCGCATAAGGGTTGATGTCCACGCAGATGGAGCGACGCTGCCGAAGGGCGCATTCCACTGCGACTGTGCCGCCGCCCGCGAAGGGGTCCAACACCACCTCGCCAACTGCGCTCAGCCGCTCTACAAACTCGCCCATCACCTGCGGCAGAATCTTCGTTGGGTAGTCGTACAGATTGTGCGGGAAGGGTACGGTCGCTTCCCGTCCCATATCAATCACCGACTTATAGCCGACCTTCTCGTGTGAAGGCTCCGATTCGCGAGTCATACAAGCGCCTATTTCAGCAATTCCCGCTTATTTCCTGCCCGTGCCAACGAATGCTGCACCTCGCCCCACACCACTGGAACCCAGCGGCGTGTGATATGGCGCCAGCGTGCGCCCCAGATGGCCGCGCCCATCGGACAGCAACCAGCTTACACGCGCCCGACTCGCCTGATTCATCGTCTGCGCCACCGCCGCCCCGTGCGTATCCCACCAGCCGAAACGAGCGCGCCCTCTTGAGAGGCTGTCATGACGATGAATTATACTGTAGCAGAGCAATAAAAACGCCGCCACAAAAATTATTATCGCTACTATCCTCACATCCCGCTGCCGCGTTCCCCCTCGCATCAAGGCATATACCGTGCAGAGCAGCGAAGCAAGGTAGGCGCCCAATCCCATGTACGAACGCAACCGCACATCGGCTTTTGACTGTTCATTAGAAGAGAGGATGTGCCTGAGCTGCCTGCGTTCAGCCTCAGAAAGTTCGTGATCGGAACTGAACGGGATAGGGCGCACGACGGTCTCGTCGTAAGGCTTCGGACTGAACATCAGAATCATCACGCCCGTCGGGCCGCGTGACCACAATAAAGACGCTAACAGCAAGGTACTGGCAAACAGTATCAGGTAAGCGGCTTCCGTAGGACCTTTGGAAACCCAATTGGCGATATTCCCGCCAAATTCTGGTAAATCGCGAACGCGCGTCGAACGCCCATCGGACTGGACAAGCTTTGTATTCAGGGTGATGTCTCCTGAAGCCAGTAAGCGGCTCAGCGTCGCGACATCTACAGGACCCGACATTTTGCCCTGTCGGTCAATGTACCAGTATAACTTTCCAGATTGCATGCGCACCTCCTGAACCTGCAACGCGGGAGGCTCTGTTGTCGCTGGCTCTGGGACTGCCTGCCATTTGGGTGGGTTCACGGTTCCAGCAGGCGGACGGTTCCCCCTCATACTTGACCGCTTGCATCATGTTTCACCCAGAGAAAAGTATACCTGCTCGCTTATCCCCAGTTCCTGTGCCCGTCATACAGATACTCCACCTGTACTAATTTCCACCCACCGTATCCTATATAGGCTGACCCCTGTTCCACGCCTGGAGAGTTATCCAGTGCCTTAAGACAACAAACGATGTAATTACTATACACAATATTGCCACTAAGATTCAGTCTTTATCTCCCAGTGCATCGCCGTCATCGAGATAGCGCCAAACAAGCCAGCAGTATATCGCTGAAAACAGGGAAGCCGCAGGCAAGATGAGAACATATAATGTAGGAACTACACATCTCCTTTTCGGTTCGAACCTTGCGTAGTCTCCACGAGGTCCTTCTCCAGCTGGAGAAAGATAATCTCGGCTTCTTCATCACGATTATAACCCTCGAGGGTGAGTCAAATTGATAGCGACGACTCACAAATGAATAGACGATGGCGAAAGAAGAAACAAAAAAAACAAAATGATAGATACGATGAAGTACTTTTTCCAGGTCTCCATCAGACATTCACCTCCCGGCTTGGAAGAGCCACTCGACCTGATTTTCCCACCATTCTCCTGCACCTGAATCCGCCATTTCTGCTTCTATCAAGCGCAACTTACCGTGCCCATCGGACAGCAACCCGCTCAGCGTCGCCTGATGACCCCGCGTATGGTTTACCGCCAACACTGCCTCTATCCCCCGTGCGTACAAAAAGTTTACTCGAAAGCGTCAGGAACCCAGAGCAGTCTCCTGTTCGCTGGCAGTCCGTTCATGAGCAGAAGCACGCCGCTATGCTGTTCAACCTCAGGCGCATGATAACTCAGCTCCCAGCCCCCATGGCGGCGCTCCAGCACCAACCCGCTGAGCAGCCGCTCCATGGGTAGCTGACCCGTCAGCAGGTCGTACCAGAGCTGCTCGTCCCTTCGGGAGACATAGAAGTCTTTGGCGGCGAGCTGCGTCGTCGCCCACAGGCGCAACACCTCCGCCAGGCGCGCTTTCGCAGGGGCAGGCAACGAACCCAGAGGCACGCGAATCACATCCGCCCACGCAGGCGCCTTCAGAAGCCTGTCGCGCTGTTCAGAGGGCAACTGCTCCAGAAAGTGCAGAATCAGCCACGCCTCGCCGTAGTCGTTCGCACTTTGCGCGTCAAGCACCAGTGTTTTGCCTGCCCGAAGCCATTCCGGAATGTATTCGCTACTGGTCGCCAGTCGCGCCGCCTGCACGGGGCTGAGCGAGCGATAGAAGCCCTTCCAGTCCGCCGGACTGCCGTCCGAGACGATGAGACGGCGGATGGGAGCGGCGGGGACGCGCTGCAAGCGGTTCCAGAACGCCGCGAAGTTGCGCAGCGTCCACACCGTCTCATAGCGGTCTAACAGCGCCTCGGCGTACCGGGTGTGTTCCCTGAGCGCCGTGTGCAACGGCACATCGTCTGCCACATACAGTCGCAGCGCTGTACCCCATGTGATGATGCACACATCCCAGGTCATCGCCAGCTCTACGGCAACCTCCTGGTCCTGCTGCCCCGCCCATTCTGCGAGTCGCTCGTAGAGGGTATGACTGAGGTCGCCCGCTCGCGGCGGGAACTGGCGCAGCGCGCGTTCCTGCAGAAGCGACTCGTGCCGTTGCAGCGCCTGCTGGAACTGACGCGCTCGCGCGGGCGCGGCGTGACGGAACAGGCGCGACAGCTCCTCGCGCGAAAGCGTAAACACCGCCTCCTCGTCGAAGGTTCTCGCAATCCACGGGCGGTCTTCGTAGCCCAGCAGGAGATAGCGGCGCGCCATCCTGTAGCCATCGAGCGTCTTGTCCCACCATGCCGTGGCCAGCAGGGTTAGGGGCGTCGTTGCGCGGGCGCTGGGCGCCACGGGCGCGCCTTCCGAATCGTTGAACAAGAGCGCCAGCGTCTCGGCGTCGACCGACAGCGTATACACTTGCGCGACGCCCCCCTGCTCAAACGCCTGCTGGAGGCTCGGCGGCGGGGTCAGTTGCTGGAGAAGGGTATGCTGCGCGTATGTGCGTAGCGCCTCAAGCGCGAGGGCGCACTGTTTGTCGAGCGCCCACACCGCGCGATACTCGGCGGCGTCGAACCAGATGTTGGGGTAAATCGCCTCCCATTCCGCCTGGGACAGGCGCGCGTGTTGCTCTGCCATGCGCAGCAGCGACGGCGGAAGCCCAAAGTCGCCGAGCGAATACTTCGCAAGGAATCGCTCGATCGCGACGCGATGGCTCAGAGGCGCAGGCGGTTGGACACGGGGCAATGGGGATGTCTGTACCTCGGCGCGAGGAAACTCGTCCGCAAGCGCCTTGCGAAATCGGCTGATGGCGCGCCAGTGCGCGCGAAGTTCCAGAAACGGCGCGCTTTGCAACAGGGCGACCCGTTCTCTCAGACGCTCATACTGATAGCGCGCCAGGTCTGGATTGCTCGAGAATCGAACCCCGAACAGGCGCGCCGCCGACTCCATCGTGAGGGTTTCAGCGGGGGTGTTCGACTGGATTATCCTCTGCAAAACGGCTCGTTGCGCGAGGAGGTCCTGTTCAAGGGCGTGCGCAAGCGCTTCGAGAAGTCGCGCGTCCTGTTTCAGCACTTCAGGCGGGCGCGCGAGAATCCAGCGGTTGTCGCCTGTTGGTCGGAACTGCACTTCGAGCGTGTTCTCCAGCACACGGCGCATCGCGCCCCACTCGCGGGGCTTGAGGCGCAGCAGCGTCATCGAGTCGTTCAGCTCTGGAGCGCACACCACGCGCCTGCCGCCCACCGACATCCGCTGCGCAATCTCAGCGTATGAGTAGTAGCCCAGCGGGAACTCCACGGTTTGCCCGCGGGCGAGCGCGAGCGTCATCGCCAGCCCTATCAGCACCCAGTACCGCATACCGCCCTCCTGATGCGTTGGACGCATGGGGCTTGCGAGCAGTTTCGCCGCACAGAGTTGCGTTTCCTGCTTGCAATTCACTGCCGATCCGACGGCGGCGACAAGCGCTCGCGGGGCAGCCCGATGGAGAGCAGCCTGACGCCACGCGGCTTCAGGTAGCCCGGAGGATTGTAGACCAGCGTCAGGCGTTCGGGTGAACCGTACCCGCCGCGTATCAGCGCTAATCCTTCGATAAGTTGTTCGAAGGATAGCCTGCCGCTTAGCAGATCGTAGCACATCGGTTCTGGACCAAGCCAGATGGGATTGTCGCGCGCGCGCCACAGCTGTATCATCGCCCACTGCTCTATCAGCTCGCCCAGCCCCCGTTGCGTGTGCGCGGGCAGCTGGCGGAGCGGGACCGCGGGCGCAACATCCGAGAAAGATTCTGGCGGCGACAACAGCTGCTCTCGTTGCGTCTCGGAGAGCAGCTCCCAGAGACGCGCCATCAGCCACAGGTCGACGCTTTCGCCGCTCACGCGCGTTGAGCAATCAAGCTGTTTGCGAGGTTGTCCCTCACGATAGAGGCGGAACTTCGTGAAGGAGTGCAACTGCGCCGCCTGCCATCCGTCTATCGCAAGGTAGAAACGCTGCGACTCCGCCAGACTGCCCTCTGAATGCGCCAACCGATGCAGCGCCGCGACGGGAACCCGCTGCGCCCGATGGATGAACGCGGCGAAATTGCGTAGCGTCCATACCGTCTCATAGCGATCCAGCAGGGTCTGGGCGCGCGCCGCGCCGCTCTGAAGCGCCATGCGCAGCGGCATCGTGCCGTCCGCCAACCTGCCCCACAGACTGCTGGATGCGTACCATCGGAGAATAAGCTCCGTCGCGAGTTCCTGATCGTGTCGCTTCGCCCACTGGTAGAGCTGCTCGTAGAAGGGGACGCCGAATTTTTCCAAGTCCGATGACAACTGCGCCCAGACTGGCTCGTTGAGGAGCTGTTCGTGCCGCCGACGCGCCTGATGGAGCGCTTGCTCCAGCGCAGGCGACTCGTCGCGCAACAGGCGCGCCAGCGCGTCGTAGGACAGCACATCGCCCGAATCCAGCTGTATCCATTTCCGAAAGGTGTCCGTCGACTCCAGTTGCAGCAGGAGCATATGGTAGCTGAGTTGAGTCCCGTCCCACTGCGCGAGGACCAGCGTCCGCACGCGCAGGGTAGGAGGCGGGAGAAGCGGGATTTGTGCGCCTTCCAGATCGTCCAGCCAGAACGCCAGCCACTCGGCGTCGACATCCAGTTCGTAGACCCGCGCGACCAACCCCTGCTCGATTGCCTGCAGTGTGTCCAGCGGCGGCTGCAGGCGCTGAAGCAGCGCATCAGGGATGTAGCGGATGAGCGCGCTGCATACCAAACCGCACAGGGAGTAGGTTGCCCACACCCGGCGATGTGCGTAGTCCTCGAACCAGAGGTCGCCGTAGCGCTCGGACCACTCCGCTTGCTCCATACGCGCATGCTGAATGGCAAGACGCTCAATCGCGGGGTGTATCCGAAAGTCGCGCAGAGAATGCTTCGCGAGGAACCGCTCGATCGCCTGCTGCTGGGACGCGAACGGCTGGCGTGAGTCGTCGGGGGGCGGTTGCGAATTGTTTGCGGTAGGTACAGCGGTCTGTATCCGACCGAATTCGGCGACAATCGCGCGTTCAAAGCGCCTGATCCCGCGCCACTCCAGCATCAGTCCTTCCAGCGACGCCTCGCGCAACAGAGCGATTTGATCCGCCAGCAGCAGCCGATAGCGCCGCTCCTGCGCGGGGGTGGTCGGGTAGTAGACCGCTTGCGAGCCGCGCGCGGACGCTTCTTCGAGTACCTGCTCGATGGGCGCTTCGGGACTCCACATCCGCTGTTGCAGCGCTCGATTCTGGCGGATTGAGTCCTCGACGGCGCGCGCGAGGGAACGGCGCAGTCGTTGCTCCTGTTTCACAAGCGCGGGCGGGCGTTCAATCACCCACCGATTGCCACCAATTTCGCGGAAGCGTACCTCAAGCGTGTTTTCGAGGATTTGACGCGCCTGACGCCACTCGCGGGGTTTCAGGCGCAGCAGCGCGACCGAATCGCTCAGTTCTGGGGCGCACGCCACGCGCCTGCCGCCGACAGACATCCTCTGCGCGATTTCCTCGTAGAAGTAGTAGCCGACAGGAAACTCTACCGTTTGCCCAGCAGCGAGCGCGAACGCCGCCATTAAGCCCACCACCGAAACGCAGACCCGCATGGGGAAACCTCCATATTCAGTAGACGCCCGATTCTGCGCAAGGGTTTCTTCACGGCGCGGCGTTCCAGATTGGGTCAGGTGGTGTATAATAGGCTGGGTGGCGCGATGAGAAAAGTTGGGCGCTTAGCGCCGTATCTGCTGATTCTGCTGGCGGCTGTGGGACTGCTCAGCTGGGCGCGTGTGGAGCAGCGACGCAGCGAGGATGCCATGCACGAGAGTATGGTCTTCGACGAGCCTGTCTGGAGCCGCTACCTGCCTGAGATTCGCCACGAAGCGCAACGCCAGCCAACCGACGAGGCGAAACTGGCGTCTTTAGCGGAGCTGCTGACCCGTCGGTATCGCGAGCAGGACGCGCCGCTGCGTTTCAAAGTGATTCGTACAGATGAAGGCGCGCTGGCGTTGCGCCTGAACGCCGCCGCCGCGTTGCCCCGCTGGTACACAGCGCGCGCCGCGCGACTGGGCTACGAGGAAGCGACACGCGCGCTGGGACGCGAAGTGCGTGTGCATATCTACGAGACCTACATCGTCGGGAGCGCGCAGTTGATTGGCGTGTGTCGCGCCCGCGACGGCGTCGTGGAGGTCGCCCTGCGCTAACGCCATGCGAGTCGCGTTTTTCGATCTGGAGCCATGGCAGCCCGACTACCTGCAGGCAGGTCTGCAGCGGCTGGGCATCGCCGCGCAGGTGCAGGCAGACTTCTTCCGCGACCACCTGACCCCCGACTCCGCCGCGCAGTACGCTGACCACGAGGCGATTGTGGTGTTCATCTGGACGAAGGTGAGCGGCGCGCTCATCGAAGCCCTGCCGAACCTGCGCCTGATCCTCACCATGTCCACGGGCTACGACCACATCGACCTGCAGGCGTGTCGGGCGCGCGGGATTACCGTGTGCAATGTGCCTCACTACGGCGAGAACACCGTCGCGGAACACACCTTCGCACTGATACTCTCGCTCTCGCGCAAGTTGCACGCGGCGTATTTTCAGGGACTGCGCGGCGAGTATCACATGCGCGCGCTGCGCGGGTTCGACCTGTACGGCAAGACGCTGGGCGTAATCGGCGCGGGCAATATCGGGCTGCATGTGATTCGCATCGCGCGCGGGTTCGGCATGCGCGCGCTGGCATACGACCTGCGCCCACACTCCCTGCTGGCGGAGGTGCTGGGCTTCGCCTACACCGACCTCGACACGCTGCTTGCCGAGTCGGACATCGTGTCGCTCCATGTGCCCGCGCTGCCCGAAACGCGCCATCTGATCAATCGCGAGACGCTGAGCAAGATGAAGCGCGGCGCGCTGCTGATTAACACCGCGCGCGGCAGTGTGGTGGACACTGAGGCGCTGCTCTGGGCGTTAGAAGAGGGCATTCTGGCGGGCGCAGGGCTGGATGTCATCGAGGGCGAAGAGTTTATCACGGAAGAGAGCGCGCTGCTCAAGATGCCCCTCGCCGAGCAGACGCTCAAGCAGGTCGTGCAGGCGCACCTGCTGCTGCGACGCGAGAATGTCGTCTTCACGCCGCATATCGCCTTCAACAGTCAGGAAGCCGTGCAGCGCATTCTGGACACCACGCTGGAGAACCTGAAGGCGTTTCTGGAGGGACGCCCGCAGAACACGGTCGGCTAATCCACTCTGGGCAACTCGCCCCGATTCGCGGGACCAATCCGATTGAGCGGCCAGAACACGAACAGCGCCTTGCCCACCACGCGCTTGGCGTCCAGCAAGCCCCAGTGATGCCCGTCGCTGCTGTTGTTGCGGTTGTCGCCCAGCATCAGGTACTTGCCGGGCGGGATGGGTTGCGAGGGCGTGCGCAACACCATCTGGCGTTCCTGTTCGTCAAAGACGGGCTGGCGCATGGTGTTCTCGCCGCCTTTCCAGATGTCGCCGAAGTCGTTGTATTCGTACACCCAGCCGTTGATAATCTTCATGGAGTATTGCGGGACGCCGTTCAGGTACGGCTCCTTGAGCAGTTTGCCGTTCAGGTACAGCCCCTCGCCCGCCTTGACCTCGATAATGTCGCCTGGTATGCCGACCAGCCGCTTCACGAAGTCCGTTTTGCCCGGCGTCTGCCAGGGGTTCAACGCCCAGTCGGGCGCGCGGAACACCACAATATCGAACCGCTTCGGCTCGCTGAAGCGATAGCTGTATTTGCCCACCATCACCACATCGCCGACCTTCAGTGTGGGCACCATCGACTCCGAAGGGATGTAGAATGGCTGCGCGATGTAGGGGCGAATGATGAGGTAGACCAGAATCCCCGCATAGACGATGGCGTCCAGCAGGTTATTGAGGAATCGGGCGGGGCGGTTCTGCATCGGCGTGATTGCCAGTCGCACGACCGTGCAGACCGCCATCGCCAGCACGACCGTCACGATGGGCAGCCGCGCCAGCGTTTCAATCCATGTCAGCGGACCTGAAGGGGGCGTGAACGGCTCCATCAGCGGCTCATATCCTCTTTCAGGCGCGCCGCCTTGCCCGACAGGTTGCGCAGGTAATACAGCTTCGCCCGGCGCACCTTGCCCTTGCGCACGACTTCCAGCTTGGCGACCATCGGCGAGTGAATCGGGAAGGTACGCTCCACACCGACGCCATACGAGACCTTGCGCACGGTAATCGTGTCGGCGATGCCGCGATGCTTGCGGGCAATCACCACGCCCTCGAAAATCTGGATTCGCTCCTTGCCGCCCTCCACCACGCGCACATGCACGCGCACGGTGTCGCCCGGACGAAACTCCGGCACATCCTGCTTCAGATAGGGCTGCTCCACTTCCTGCAAAACGGTGTGATTCATCGTAGCACCTCGCTTTTTGCGTGTCTCAACCGCGCTATAGGATACCCCACGCGCGAAGGCAAAGTATACCCCAATCGCCCACGGCGCAGGTATACTCCTGCCATGCGAGGTGGACGGATGCGACAGGACATCTGCTGGTGGTGTTTTCAGGGGCGCGTCGAGCCGAAGCGACTGATTGCCGAAGCCAAACGCGTCGGCTACGAAGGCTTCGAGCTGGTTCCAGAGCCGATGTGGGACGCCGTGAAGGAGGCGGGCATGCAGATTGTGACGCACGGCGGGCACGGCACGATTGAAAACGGCATGAACGACCCGCGCAACCACAGCCGTATCGAGGACGAACTCAAAGCGACCATCGACAAGGCGGTCAAGTACGAAATCCCCCTGCTGATTTGTTTCTCAGGCAATCGGCGCGGACGCCCCGACGAGGAGGGCATCGAACACACCGTCGCCTGCCTCAAGCGCGTCGCGCCCTACGCCGAGCAGAAGGGGATTACACTCGCGCTGGAGATTCTCAACAGCAAAGTTGACCATCGCGATTACCAGTTTGACCGTATGTCATGGGGCGTGCGCGTGGTGGAGCTGGTCAACTCGCCGCGCGTGAGGATACTGTACGACATCTACCATGCGCAGATTATGGAGGGCGACATCATCCGCACCATCCGCGCCCATCACGACAAGATTGCGCACTATCACACGGCGGGCAACCCCGGACGCAACGAAATCGACGACTCGCAGGAGCTACACTACCCTGCGATTATGCGCGCCATCAAGGAGACGGGCTACTCGGGCTGGATTGGGCAGGAGTTCGTGCCGAAGGGCGACCCGATTGCCGCGCTGCGCGACGCTTTTGAACGCTGTCGTGTTGGGTGATGAATCCATCCGCCCCGGAGATGCCTCTTACAGGATGGAAGAATCCCTGTGAAGCGCATCTGAGGAGACAACGATGACTATCATTCAAGAGAAGGATCGACTGGCGTTGCAGCAGCGGCTGAGTGCGCTGCCGAACCCGGTGAAGCTGGTCGTGTTCACCACCAGCCAGCAGCCGGAGACCAGCGAGCTGGTCTCGCAACTGATGCAGGAGCTGGTGAGCGTGAGCGGCGGCAAGCTGACGCTGGAGCAACACGCGCTGGAGGCGGAGCCGACCGTCGCGCAGGCTTACGGCGTCACGCTCGCGCCCGCGATTGTGGTGCGCACCGAAGAGAAGGACTATGGCATTCGCTATCTGGGCGTGCCTGCAGGCTTTGAATTCGCGTCGCTGATTGGCGCGATTGAGGATGTCGGCAGGGGCGATCCTGCTCTCTCGCCCGACAGCCGCTTGATGCTGGCGAACCTGCGCCACCCGGTGCATATTCGGGTGTTCGTCACCTACGGGTGTCCCTACTGCCCTGCGGCGGTGCGGATGGCGCACAAACTGGCGATGGCGAGCGACCTGATTACCGCTGAGGGCGTCAGCAGCGAGGAATTCCCTGAGCTGGCGAACCAGTACGGCGTGATGGCAGTGCCGAAGACGGTGGTCAACGACCGCCACAGCTTCGAGGGCGCGCTGCCTGAGCCGGCGTTTGTGCAGCAGGTGCTGCGTGGGGCGTCCAGCAGCGGGCTAATTATCGTCCCGTAGCGCTTCGTCGGTGGCGAGTAGGCGTGCGCCGTGCGTCTGCATCTCCTGCAGGGCGCGTGCGCTGTCGTCGGGCTGCAGGTTCACCCCGCGAATCGCGTCGGTCAGCACCACCACTTCGTAGCCGTGTTTGAGCGCGTCCAGCACAGACGCTCGCACGCAGTAGTCGGTCGCCAGCCCGCCCACCAGCAGGCGACGCACGCCGTGCGCCCGCAGTGTCTCGTCCAGCGTGCTGCCGTCGTCCGTGCGCCCTTCAAACGCCGAGTAGCCGTCGTCTTCCGCGCCCGTGCCCTTCGAGACAATCACCGCGCCGTCGGGCAGTCGCAAATCAGGGTGGAACGCCGCGCCGAGCGTCCCCTGCACACAATGCACGGGCCATTGGCCGCCGTATTGCTGGAAGTGGCGCGTGGTGGGCGGATGCCAGTCGCGCGAGGCGACCACCAGCCCGCCCCGCTGGACAATCGTCTGCGCGGCGCGGTTCAGCGGCGCAATCACCTGATCGCCGTCCGACACCGCCAGCGCGCCCCCCGGACAGAAATCGTTCTGCACATCGACAATCAGCAGCGCCGTCGGATACATATCCTGAGTGTACCCTGCCTGCGGTAGAATTGGGCTATGCCAGACTATGCGTCCGTCGCCCGGCAGGTATACGCGCTGTACCAGCCAATCCTGCACGATAACGCGCATCATGACCATGCCCGCGAGCTGCTGGGGTACTATCCGCGCCTGAACACGCTGGAGGGGTGTCAGGAATATACACGCTTCGTGTACGACCTGTGCGCGCTGGCGCGATTTGACCCGACGGGCAAGCGCGTGCTGGATGTCGGCTGCGGGCTGGGGCTGCAACTGGCGATTCTGCACCTGATGGGCGTCGCGGAAGCGCACGGCTTCGACCCCTACGCCGACCGCCTGCAGGTGCTGCAGCGGCTTATCGCCGAGCATTCGCTGAAAAACCTGCAGGTGAGGCAGGCGGGACTTGAAGAGGTGGACTATCCGCAGGGCGCGTTCGATATGCTCCTCTCCAACGAGGCGATTTCACACTATCCCAGCGTCGAGCGGTTTCTGGAGCGCGCGGCGGAATGGCTGCGGGTGGGCGGCGTGCTGATTATCGCGGACGGCAACAACGGCGCGAATCCGCAACTGGCGCATAAAACACGCCAGATTTGGGAGCGTTTTGAGAATGGACCCGCTGGGGATTACGAAGGGCATACAGTCCGGCAGTCGTACCGCGAAGCGCGCGAGGCAATTATTCGAGAGTGCGCCCCCGACCTGAGCCATGAGCAGGTTGCGGAATTGGCGCGGCGTACCAGTGGGATGACCCAGCCCGCCATTCTGGACGCCGTGCGCCGCTACCGCGCTACAGGCGAGACGCCGAATTCTATCTTCACAGGCGAGGCATGCCCTGTAAATCCGTACTCTGGAGCGGTGATTGAGCGTCTGTTTGACCCGTTCGAGCTGGCGCGCCAGATTGAGGGCTACGGCTTTCGGGCGCGCGCCTATGCCTACTTCGGCGGCGCGCGGGGCAATCCGCTGGTGCGCCTTGCGAACCGCGCGCTGATGGCGTTGACCCCGCTCACTATCCGCTGGGCGAACTCGTTTCGGGTAATCGCGGTACGGGTCTGAGGGATGAAAATCGCGCTATTCACCGTGAGTCTGGAGGTCGGCGGGGCGGAGCGGGTGCTGGTAACGCTGGCGAACCGCTTCGCCGTGCTGGGACACACGGTGGAGGTCGTGTTGATGAAGCCCGAGGGCGAGCTGCGCAGCGAACTCTGCCCCGAAGTGCGGATTGTAGACCTGAACACCTACCGCGCCCTGCGCACCGTTGTGCCGCTTGCTCGCTATCTGCGTCGTGCGCGCCCCGACGCGCTGCTCAGTACACTGAGCCAGCCGAATCTGGTCGCGATCCTGGCGCGACGGCTGGCGCGAACACCGACACGAATTGTTGTACGCGAGGCAAGCACCCCCACCCGTGAATTCGAACAGGCGGTACAGTCAAAAGATCGCATCGTGCCCGCGCTGATTGCCCGCCTGTACCGGCGGGCGGATGCGATTGTCGCCGTGTCGCACGGCGTGCAACGCGATCTGCTCCGCCTGACGGGACTGCCAGCGAGTCGCATTCCCTGTATCTATAACCCTGTGATTACCGCGCAGCTGCGCCAATTGAGCGAAGAGTCGCTGCAGCACCCGTGGTTCGAGGCGGGCGCGCCGCCCGTCGTGCTGGCAGTAGGGCGATTGACCGCGGCGAAAGACTACCCCACCCTGTTGCGTGCCTTCGCGCAGGCGCGCCAGAGCCATCCCGCGCGGCTGCTAATCCTGGGCGAGGGCGAGCTGCGCGCCGAACTGTGGCGACTGGTGGAGGCGCTTCACCTCACCGATGCCGTCGCGATGCCCGGCTACGAGCCGAACCCATTCGCCTACATGCGGCGCGCCCGCGTGTTCGTGCTGTCGTCGCAGTACGAGGGGCTGCCGAACGCGCTCATTCAGGCGATGGCATGCGGCTGCCCTGTGGTCAGCACCGACTGTCCCAGCGGACCGCGTGAGATTCTCGACGGCGGACGCTACGGCGCGCTGGCGCCTGTGGGCGATGTGGACGCGCTGGCAAAAGCCATCCTGCGCGGACTGGCGGGCGACATTCCCACTGCACCCGACGAGTGGCTCCAGCAGTTTGAGGAAGAGCATGTTGCGGCGCAGTACCTGCGCGTGCTGGAGGGCTGAATGGCAGTGCGCGTGCTGATTGGCGGGGACATTATTTTCGGCAGGGGTGTGTCGCAACTCGCGCGGGCGCGCGGACTAGGCTACTTTTTCGAGCCGATTGCGCCCCTGCTGCGTCAGGCGGACTGGTGCGTGCTGAACATGGAGGGCTGCATCAGCATGCGCGGGACGCCCGTGCCGAAAGAGTACACCTTCCGCGCGCCGCCCGAACTGGCGAAGCATCTGCGCCTTGCAGGCGTTTCGATGGTCTCGCTGGGCAACAACCACTCGATGGACTATGGTGCGCTTGCTTTGCTGGACACGATGGAGCATCTCTGGCAGGCGGGCGTGTGGTGGGCGGGCGCGGGCGCGAATCGCACGCAGGCGGCGCAAGCGGTGCAGGTGGACTTTGGCGGATTGTGCGTCGCGTTTGTGTGCTTCACGGCGGTTGTGCCGCGCGGGTTCCCTGCAGGCGCACGCACGCCCGGCGTCGCCACGCGAGAAATGGTTCTACCGACCCTCCAAGAGGCGCGCGCGAACGCCGACGCGCTGGTGGTCATTCCACACTGGGGCGACGAAGGCAGGACGCAGCCGAATGCGAAGCAGCGCCGCCTCGCACGCCTGCTTGCCGATGCGGGCGCGACGCTCATCGTTGGGCATCATCCCCATGTCGCGCAGGGCTACGAACGGGTGGGGCAGGCGCATGTGTTCTACAGCGTTGGCAACTTCATTCACACGCCCCGCTCGCGGCGCGCGCGCGAGGCGGTGCTGCTCGCGGCGACGCTGGACAAATCAGGCGTGCGCGAAATTCAACCCATCCCGCTCTGGCTGGAAGGCGGGCGCCCCCTGCCGCGTGCGAAGGGATTGTGAAGCTTCGTCTGCAGTGCGGAGAAAATCGGGAGCCTGACCCTACAACAGGCAGGAGTGACGGGGTGTTGAAGACCCACCGGGCACGGGCGATTAGAGGGGCGCGAACGGCGGAATTTGTGCTTGGTAGCGGCGGGCGGACTCGAACCGCCGACCTACCGGGTATGAGCCGGTCGCTCTCACCAACTGAGCTACGCCGCCAGAATGGTGCGGACGGGGAGACTCGAACTCCCACAGGCTTTCGCCCACTAGAACCTGAATCTAGCGTGTCTACCAATTCCACCACGTCCGCACGCCCCATTAATATACCCCAATCACGCAGGGGTGTGTCAAGGGGGGCGCGCCTCAAAAGCCCCAGAATCGCGGGATCAGCACTGTCGCGAGGATCCAGAACAGCAGGTTCAACGGCAATCCAACGCGCACGAAATCACTGAACTGATATTGCCCAACGCCAAACACCATCGTGTTCGTCTGGTAGCCGATGGGGGTCATGAAGCTGGCGGAGGCGGCGTAGGCGACGGCGAACAAAAACGGACGCGCATCCACCCCCAGCGCGGCAGCGACCTCTATCGCCAGCGCCGCCATCAGCACCGCCGTCGCGTTGTTGGACATAATCTCCGTCAGCAGCGAGGTGAGCAGATAGAAGCTCGCCAGCACAACCATCGGTCCCAGCGCGCCCAATGAGCCAACGAGGGAGACCGTGAGCCAGCGCGCCGCGCCCGTCGCCTCCATCGCGATGCCCAGCCCCAGCATCGCGCCCAGCATGAGCAGCAGCCGCCAGTCAATCGCCTGAACCGCCTCGTCGGGTTTGAGACAGCCCGTCAGCACCATCGCCAGCGCGCCCACCAGCGCCGCCACGCTTGTCGGATACCAGCCCATCGAGGCAATCAGAACGACGCCTGCCATAATCAGCCCCGCCAGCGCCGCTTTCACAGGACGCGGACGCGCCGCCTCCACTTGGGAAACGAGGATGAAATCGGGCAACCGCAGCAACTCCCTCAGCCGCTCGCGCTCGATCTGAATCACGATGGCGTCGCCTGCCTGCAGGGGGATGTCGGCGAACTGCTCCAGCGCCATCTCCTGACGATGACGCAACGCCAGCACCGTCGCGCCGAATCGGTTGCGGAATCGGCTCTCGCGCAGCGTCTGCCCGACCAGCGAGGAACTGGGCGTCAACACCAGCTCCACCAGCAACGGCGGCTCGTCGTTGGGATGCGCAGGGCTATCCACGAGCAGTTGCAGCCCATACGCGCCCTCCAACTGTTGCAGCCGCTGCAGGTTGCACCGCACACGCAGCAAGTCGCCCGCCTGCAGGATACGGTCGGGCAGGGGCAGCAGGCGCACACCGTCGCGCCAGATGTCCAGCACCTCCACGCCCAGCTCCTTCACAAAGTCGGCGTCCATCAGACGCTTGCCTACCGCCTTCGACTGCTCGGTCAACACGACTTCGGTGATGTACGCGCTTAACCGATAGGCGTCCGCCGGGTCGGCGGCAGGGCGACGGTCCGGAATCAGGCGCATGCCAATTGCCAGCAGGTACACAAACCCCACCCCCGTGAAAATCAGTCCCAGCGGAGTGAACTCGAACATGCCCAGCGGCTCGATCCCGCGCTGTACCGCGACGCCGTTCACGATGAGGTTCGTCGAGGTGCCAATCAGTGTGCAGACCCCGCCCAGCATCGAGGCATACGAGAGGGGAAGCAGCAAGCGTGAGGGGCTTTGCCGCGCCGTCTCGGAAAGCGCAAGCGCCAGCGGAATAAACAGCGCCACGACCGCCGTGTTGTTCACAAACGCGGACAGAAACGCCGTCAGCAACAGCAGCGTGATAATCGCCAGCCACGGTGTGCGCCGCGCCAATCGTTCCAATCCGCGTGCGACCCATCCGATAAGCCCCGTGCGTTGCAACCCCTCGCTCAGCACGAACATCGCGGCAATCGTAATCACGGCGTCGTTGCTGAACCCGCGCAGCCCCTTCTCCACAGGCACCAGCCCACTCACCAGCAGCGTCGCCAGCAGAATCAACGCGACCACTTCGGGCGGAAAGCGGTTGCTGATGAACAGCGCAATCGCCGCCACAAGCAAGCCCAAAGTGAGCGCAATCTCAAGGGTCATCGGGAGCAGCCTCAGCGATCAGGGGGTTGCCTCGCCCCCTCCTCAAGGCTCGTCATACTTGCAGGAATCGCCTCAAGGAGGGGAGTCGGCGCACGAAGCATTCTCGTGAACAGGGCTATACCTGTTCGCCAATCGCGCGCAGGCGCGCTTTGGCGCGTTCGATGGCAAGCCGCGCCTCCGCCAGCTCCTCTTCGGAGAGCGGCTGGCTCAGTACCTCCAGCGCCTTGCGCAGGGCGACGCGCGCGCGGTCGGGGTCGATCTCGTCCGCCAGCTCCGCGCCGTCCGCCAGCACAATCGTGCGGTCGGGCAGCACCTCCGCGAAGCCGCCCAGCACGGTGAACTTGCGCGTGACGCCGTCCGCGCGGCGGTACTCGCCCACGCCGTACTGCAACTGCGCGAAGAAGGGCATGTGCCCCGCCATCACGCCGAAGTAGCCTTCACTGCCCGGCAGGCGCACATGCACCACGCGCTCCTCCAGCACGGTGCGTTCGGGGTTCACAATCGACAGCAGGAACTCGCGCATCGCTTACGCCCCCTGCAGCTGCTTCGCCTTCTCGAACACATCCTCAATCGCGCCGCACATGTAGAACGCCTGCTCCGGCAGGTCGTCCACCTCGCCGTTGACAATCATCTTGAAGCTGCGCACGGTGTCCGCCACGCGCACATAGCGCCCGGGGTTGCCCGTGAACTTTTCGGCGAGGAAGAACGGCTGCGACATAAAGCGCTCGATTTTGCGGGCGCGGGCAACCAGCAGTTTGTCCTCGTCCGATAGCTCGTCGATGCCCAGAATCGCGATGATGTCCTGCAGGTCGCGGTAGCGCTGCAGAATCTGCTGCACGCTGCGCGCCACCTGATAGTGTTCCTCGCCGACGATTGCGGGGTCGAGGTTTTTGGAAGTGGACGCCAGCGGGTCGACGGCGGGGTAGATGCCCTTCTCGGCGATGCGCCGCTCGAGGTACACATAGGCGTCGAGGTGCGAGAAGGTGGTCGCGGGGGCGGGGTCGGTCGGGTCGTCGGCAGGCACATAGATGGCTTGCACGGAGGTAATCGAGCCGCGCTTGGTGGAGGTGATGCGCTCCTGCAGCGCGCCCATCTCGGTCGCCAGCGTCGGCTGGTAGCCTACGGCGGAGGGCATGCGTCCCAGCAGCGCGGACACCTCCGCGCCCGCCTGCACGAAGCGGAAGATGTTGTCGATGAACACCAGCACATCCTGTCCTTCCTCATCGCGGAAATACTCCGCCATCGTGAGGGCGGTCAGCCCCACGCGCAGGCGCGCGCCGGGCGGCTCGTTCATCTGCCCGAACACCAGCACCGTCTGGCTGATGACGCCCGTCTCGTTCATTTCGAGGTAGAGGTCGTTGCCCTCGCGCGTGCGCTCGCCCACGCCCGCAAACACCGACACGCCCTGGTGTTCCGTCGCGATATTGCGAATCAGCTCCTGAATCAGCACCGTTTTGCCCAGCCCGGCGCCGCCGAACAGCCCAATCTTGCCTCCCTTATTGAACGGACACAACAGGTCGATGACCTTCAGCCCCGTTTCGAGGATTTCGGTCTTCACATTCTGCTCTTCGAGGGACGGCGCGGGTTTGTGAATGGGCGCGTAGGCGTCGGTCTCGACCGCGCCACGCTCGTCGATGGGTTCACCCAGCAGGTTGAACAGCCTGCCCAGCGTGGCGCGTCCGACGGGCACTTTGATGGGCGCGCCCGTGTCGATAGCGTCCATCCCGCGCACGAGACCGTCGGTGGACGAGAGGGCGACCGTGCGCACGATGTCATCGCCCAGATGTTGCGCCGCCTCGCAGGTCAAATCGATGCCGCGCGCCTCATCCTTGATTTTGATGGCGTTGTTGATGGCGGGCAGCTCGCCGTCGGAGAACCGCACATCGACGACGGGACCCATCACCTGCACGACTTTACCGATATTCGCCATAGTTGCCTCCTTACTTGTATCTGCTACCGCGCGGCGCAGGATGCCGCCGCACACGCCGAAAGTATACCCGACGCCGCCTACACCGCGCCCAGCTGGTTCAGAAACTGCTGCACGCTGACGACCTGGATTCCGAACGCGGTCATTTGCTGCACCAGCTCGGGGGCGCGCTTGAGGTCGTCGTCGCGCGTCACGAGATAGTCGGCGTTGCCAAAGATAGCCGTTTCAATAAGAAAGTTGTCTCGAGGGTCGCGACACAGACGCACAGTGCCCTCGACCTCGACCCAGACCGACTGCTCGCGTATCAAAGCAATATACTCTCTAATGAGACTCTCCTCCAGATGGTACTTGCTTACAAGGCGCGGGCGACGCAGCACTGTCTCCAGCTCCTGCACAAGAGGCGCGCTCAGGAGCGACACGAATCGGGTTTGTCGAAACGCATCAATCAGCCGCGCCGAGTACCCACGCTGCACGAGAAATGCGGAGACCCATATGTTCGTGTCAATTACGACCCGCATTCCTTTCTGTACTCTTCCCATGCCGCGGTAATCTCAGCCTCTATCTCTTCGGGCGAAAACTGGGCAGTGTGCTGGCGAATCTGTTGCAAGAGTGCATCGAAACGCTGCTGCCACTCTTCAGAAGGCGGCAGAACCTGTACAAGCAAGTTGCGGAGAGTGCGCTCGACATACTCCTCCGCTGTGCAACCGAGCCGCGCAGCGACATCCTGCAGCCGCTCCCAGTCCTGCTCGTTGACCTTGATTTGCAGTTCCCTCATCCCACCCTATGATACCCCAGAACACCTGTCCCAGTGCCGCACGCCAGCTAACTTGCAGTGTAAATAGTAATGATGTTTTCCGAATCGGAAACAATGCAAGCGCTTTGGCTTACATCCCCGCTCAGGTAGAATAGTATTGATGAGCCGAGTCTGTACGAAGTGTTTGTCTTCGCGTTTGCGCCCCGGACGCCGCCTGCGTGTGCAACGCCTGCTGACCCTGTAGCCTATGGAGCCGACCACTGCGATTGTGCTGGCTGGCGGCGCGATAGACGCCGCATGGCGCGAACAAACGGGCGCGCGCTCCCGCGCCGAGGTCGTCGTCGGCGACGCGCCGATGTACCTGCATGTCGTGCGCGCGCTGCAGGCGGTCGAGGGAATCGACTCCATCCTGCTGATTGGCGACGCTCCGCAGGGCGCGGGCTACACCACCCTGCCCCCACGCGACACCCTGCTGGAGAATGTGCGCCTGGGGCTGGAACGGAGCCAGACCGAATCGGCGCTGTTTGCGACGGTTGACCTGCCGTTTCTGACCGCTGAGAGCGTGCGTTTTTTTCTGCAGGCGAGTCTCGAAAGCCGCGCTGCACTGACCTACGCTGTTGTGCCCGCCGACCTGTGCCGCCAGCGGTTCCCGCAGCTGACGCGCACGACCGTGCGCCTGCGCGAGGGCGAGGTCACGGGAGGCAACCTGTTCTGGGCGCGGCGCACCGTCGCCCTGCGCGAACTCCATCGGCTGGAAGCGCTCTACCGCGCGCGCAAACAGCCTGTGCGCCTTGCGATGCAAATCGGCGTCGGGCTACTCGTGCGGTTCTTGCTGGCGCAGTACCTCTCGCCCCGCCTGCTGAGCATCGAGCAGATTGAACAGCGCATCGCCCGAATCCTGCATGTGCCCGTCAAAGCCATCCTGACCCCGTATCCCGAAGTCGGCACGGACATCGACCGCCTCGAACACTGGCTGGCGGTGCAGCAAGCGCAGGGGACATGATTAGCTCACGCGCTCCTTCAACGCGGCGACCAGATCGATTCGCGTCATCGTGTGCAGGGCGGGGAACTGCGCCAGCAAACCCACGCCCCAGCTCAACAGAGCGGTGAAGGCGTAAGTTTGCCATGTAATGTGCGGGCGGAAGGCAATCAGCTCCGCCTGCTCCGAAGGCACAAGCGCCTGAATCGCCACAAAAACCATCACCCGCCCGAAGACCAGCCCCAGCAGCACGCCCAGCGTCACAAGGAGCATGTTCTCGCCCAGGATAAGCCCGTACACCTCGCGCCGTCGGAAGCCGATGGTGAGCAAAGTCGCGATTTCGCTGCGTCGCTCCAGCACGCTGATGGTCACCACGCTGAAGATGACCCCGACCGCAAGCACCATGCCGAACGCCATCATGAAGTAGAAAAACTGACGCGCCAGCGCATCGAGCTGGCGGAACCGCTGAATAATCTCGTCGCTGACCACAATCGCGCCAATATCGGGGAGCTGGTTGAGCGCGTGAATGATTTCGCGACGGTATTCGGGGCGCACCCAGAGGCGTAGGCTATTAATCGCGTTGGGCGGAGTCTGCATCTGGCGGCGGAGCCACGCCAGCGCCTGGTCGCGGGGCATGTAGACCACCGTGCCGATGGTCTCCCAGACCAGCCCATGCACGCGCATGGGGGTCTCCACAGGCGATTCGTCCAGCAGCTCAGCAGGCAGCGACAGGGCGACCACATCGCCGCGCTCCAGCCCCAGACGCTCCTGAACGACCTGCCCACAGACCAGCCCTGTGAGCGCAACGGGCGCGCCAGCCTCCGTCAGCAGGCGCAGGCGCGGGCTATCGGGCTCCACCGCACGCAGGAGCGCGTCGTAGGCGCGGGCGCCGCGTCGGAGCCGGACGGGAAGTTCGAGAACCCCCTCCGCATGCGCCACGCCACGCCACCCGCGTACCCGATGGACGATGCTGGCGTCCTGCGGTTGCGCAAACCCGACACGCACATCCTCGCTCAGCACCTGGGCGAAGTAGTCCGCGAGTACGGCGTCGCGCGAGTCCATGATGCCGCGCGCGAGCATCGCCATCATCACCCCCAGCGCAATCCCAAGCACCCCAACGAGCGTGCGTCGCCACGAGCGTGAGAGGTTGCGCAGCGGGAGCCGATAGCGCAGGCGCGCCCGATTGAGGAAGGGGATATACCGATCCATGCTCCACACGCGCCCGACGGTCGGGGCGGCGGCGCGAAGCGCCTGTGCAGGCGGAATTCGGGACGCCTGCAGCGCGGGCTGTACACCGCTAATCAGCGTCGCGCCCAGCGCCATCACCCCGCCAATCCCGATTTGCGTCCACGGCATGCCCAGCTCAATCACAGGCAGCGCGAGGAACGCCAGATAGAGGCGCGAGAGCCCGTCCGAAAGCGCCAGCGCCAGCGGCGCGCCACAGACCCCTCCGACAAGCCCCACCAGCAGCGCCGCGCTGAGATAGTGCAGCGATACCTGCGCACGAGTGTAGCCCAGCGCGCGCAACAGACCTATCACATGCCGTTGCTGCGTAATCAGGCGCATGAGCAGCGTATACAGGGTCAGGATGCTCACGCTGAGGAACAGCACCGGGAAAAAGACCGCAAAAGTGCGCAGCTCATCGAGCGACGACTCCAGCACATAGTAGCTGGGCTGGTCCTTGCGCAGAACGGGCGGCTCCGGGTCGTAAGCGGCAAGCAACTGGCGCGCGGATCGAGCGACGCGCGTGGCGTCGTAGCCCTCCCGAACGGAGACGCACACCTCGTTGATGCGCCCCGGTTGCCCCGTGAGCGCGCCCACCGTCTCACGCGCGGCGAATAACACCCCAAACACATCCTCTGAGGGGAGTACCTGCTGCTTGCTCTGAATCACATAGATGTATTCGGGACTGCGAATGACGCCCGCAATCGTGAGCCGCGCCCGCTCGTTGCGCCAGCGGATGGTCAGGGTATCGCGCGGCTGCAGTCCGTGATAGGCGGCGAATCGGCTCTCCAGCAGCGCCTCCCGACTCATCGCGCCGTGCAGGAGACGCCCCTGCAGCAGGTGCAGCCGATTGACCTGCAGGGGGCGGCGCGTCTCGATTCCTATCAGCCTGCCTGTCAGTCGGCGCGTGCGCACATTCCCCAGCTCCAGAATCACGGGCTCGACCAGACGCCCCTCGACCGCCGCAACGCCCTCAAGCCGACGCAGCTGTTCCACCACACTGGCGGGCGCGCTGCGCATGGTTATCCGAAAATGCTCCAGGCGATACCGCTCATACGAGGCGTGCAGGGAACGCTTCAAACTCAAATACAAGCCGCTAATCCCGGCGAAAAACGCCACCCCCAGCATAATCATGAGCGCAACGGAGCCGTATTGCCAGCGCGCCCGCCAGAGTTCGCGCCATAGCTTGCGCCCGAGCGTTCGGCTCACCATTGCAACGCCTCCACCGCAGGTCGCTCCGCAGGGTAGGTTTCCGACTCAATCTGCCCGTCGCGCAGGCGCACCACATGGTCGGCAATCGCCGCGATGACCGAGTTGTGCGTCACCAGAATGACCGTCTGCCCCTCATGGCGGTTGATGTCCAGCAGCAGGCTCAGGATGCGCTTGCCCGTGGTGGAGTCCAGCTCCCCGGTCGGCTCGTCGCAGAGCAGGATGGGAGGGCGCGTGACCAGCGCACGCGCGATGGCAATCCGTTGCTGTTCGCCGCCGCTCAGCTCCCCCGGGAAGTGATCGGCGCGTTCCGATAAGCCCACCGCGTGTAGCAGCTCGTCGATTGAGCGCGGGTTCTCCACCAGATCGGCAGCCAGCTGAATGTTCTCGCGGGCGGTCAGGGACGGGATCAGGTTGAAAAACTGAAACACAAACCCGATGGTGTGGCGGCGGTAGAGGCTCATCTGGGTCTCGGTGTAATGGCTGATGTCTGTCCCGTTCACCAGCACCGCGCCGTGCGTGGGCTGGTCCAGACCGCCAATCAGGTTCAGCAGGGTGCTTTTGCCGCAGCCGCTGGGACCCAGCACAACGACAAACTCGCCCGTCTGCACGCGGAGGTTCACCGCGCGGAGCGCATGCACTTCCGTCGCGTCGCGCCGATAGATTTTGCTCACTTCGCGCAGCTCGATGAGCGCAGGTTTCATGGCGACTGCGGACGCCCCCGTACACGCATGCCCGCTTTCAAGCCCTCTTTGCCCCCAACCACCACCCACTCGCCTGCACGCAACCCGTCGGTAATCTCGGTAGAGTGATAGGTGAAGTAGCCCGTCTTCACCGCCCGTGGCTGCACAACGCCCCGCTTGACCACCCACACCCATGTGCGGTCAGGCTCCTCGATGACCGCGTCGCTGGGCACAAGGAGCGTCTCCGCGCCCAGATGTCCCTCGCCCTCGACGCTGACTTCCATGCCGGGGCGCAGCTCTGGGGGCGGCTTCAGCACTTTGACCCGCACGCGCAGAATGCGCACATCCAGCGGGGAGTCGGGCTTGCGTTCCAGAGCGGGCAGGAGCGACTCGACGACGCCTTCCCAGCTGCGTCCGGGCAGCGCAGGCACACGCACGCGCACGCGATTGCCCGGCTGCACTTTGGCGGCGTCTTCCTGCGTCAGCTCCGCCTCCACCCAGAGCGATTGGGGGTCTACCAGATAAATCGCGGGCGTTCCGGGCGCAACGCTTTCGCCCGATTCGATGAGAACGCGCGCCACGACGGCGTCGCGCGGCGCAGTCAGCACGCGCAGTTCGCGGGTGCGGTCGACTCCCTGCAGCGACGCCTGTGCTTCACGCAGAGCCGCCCGCGCGATGGCGACGCGCTCCTGCAGTGCGCGGAGACGCGCCTGCTCGCTCTGCGCGAGTTGCAGTTCGGCGCGTGCGGCGGCGAGGCGTGCGCGCGCCGACTCCAGCTCTTCGGGGCGTGCGCCGCGCTGGAGCTGGGTCAGGCGCGCCTGCGCCGCTTTCAGGCGCGTCTCCGCTGCGCGTTGCTCATGCAGCGCACGCTCGTATTCGGCGCGAGCGAGCGCGCCCTGCGCATAGAGCTGTGCGGCGCGCGCGGCGTTCTGCTGCGCCAGTTCGAAAGCCGATTGCGCCGCGTCCACCTCCTGCTGCGCCTGTTCGATCTCCTCTGGGCGCGCGCCCCGCTCGAGCAGGCGCAAGGACGCCTCTGCCGCTTGAACCGTCGCTTCGGCGCGCTGGCGGTTCGCCCGAACCTGAGCGCGTGCGTAGAGGTATGTCTGCTGCGCCTCGCGCAGGGCGTTCTGCGCCGCCTGCAGACGCGCCTGCGCGCTTTGCGCCGCACTTTCCAGATCGCCCGCCCAGAACCGCGCCAGCGCCTGCCCGCGCCGCACTGTCTCGCCTTCGCGCACCAGCACCTCCGTCGCCTGTGCGGGGACAGGCAGGGAAATATGCGCGTCCCAGCCGCGAACAATCCCCTCCGCGCTGAACGGCACTTTCAGCACGCCGTAGGCAGCCTGCGCCACGCGCACTTCAGGCGGCTGCATACGCCCCTGCCGCCAGAGCAACACCGCAGACGCTGCAACTATCAGCGCCGCCGCCCACCACCATCGCCGCATACGGTCGTAGTGTACCCAGAGCAGGCATGCTTACCCCTAAACCTTTCGCCCCCCCGCGCCGATAATCGGTAAGCAGGTTTTCTAAGTGCCTTTGCGCGAGAATTGCGACATGTGCGGCAGCGCCGTCTTTATGGAGTGCGGAAGCGGAGCTTCCGCGCATGCTGAAGCTCCCGCTTCAGCACTCCAAAATGCACGCTAACCGCGCACGCCTTACAGGTAGTGGGACAGTTGAAAATATAATGCAAAGGCACTTAACAGAACGCGCCCACAGGAGGTGGGCGCACTGTTGCACGGACGCGAGAGGAGCGACGCGGTATGCGGATTAGCAACTACCGTACCTTTTGGGACACGCCGACTCTGCAGGCGAGTGAACGAGCGATGAACCGCGCGACGACGCGCCACAAGCTGCTGGCGCACAACCTCGCGAACGCGAACACGCCGAATTTCGTGCGGATGGACCTGCCTGAGGGCGAATCCGCGCCGGCGCCGTCCGTGCAACGCGCGATGCAGGCGGGCGCGCTGCCCCTGCGCGTATCCGACCCGCGCCATGTCAGCCTGCCGCCCAGCGTCCAGCCGCGCGAAGCAACCCCCGCGCCGCAGCCGACGCCCACGCGCACCGACGGCAACACGATAGACCCCGAATACGAACTGGCGCAACTCGCCGAGAACCAGATGCGCTACTCGATGCTGGCGCGTATCGCCAACAGCCAGATTCGAGGGCTGCAGAACGCCATCCGCGAAGGACGCGGGCAATAAGGAAGTGAACGATGGGATTGATTAGCACACTGCGGGTGAGCGCGAGCGGTCTTTCAGCGGAGCGATTGCGGATGGACCTGGTCGCCGACAACCTCGCGAACGCGAACACCACCCGAACGCCCGACGGACAACCCTATCGTCGCAAGGTGGCTATCTTCCAGCCGATGGCGCCGACGCCGCAGATGCCGGGCGGCGTGCGCGTCGCGCAAATCGCGACGGACTCCACGCCTCCGCGTATGGTCTACGATCCCGGACACCCCGACGCCGACGCCAACGGCTATGTGACCTACCCGAATGTGGACATCGTCCACGAGATGGTGGACATGATTAGCGCCAGCCGCGCCTACGAAGCGAACATTCAGGCGTTCAACGCCGCAAAAGATATGTTCATGCGCACGCTGGACATCGGGCGCGTCTAAGGGGAGCGCGTATGGAAATCAAGGGCATCGTGAAGGATTTGCCGCGCATTCAGATACGGGAGCTGGCGCCGCCCCAATGGCTGCAGGCGTCCGACGCGCCTGCGGAAGACGCGCCCCGCGCCGACTTCGGCGGCATGCTGCGCGAGGTTATCGGGCAGGTAAACGACGCGCAGCAACAGTCGGCGGCGCTGGCGCAGCGATTCGCGCGCGGGGAGCCTGTCGACGAACAGACGCTGGTGCTGGCGATGGAGCGCGCCAGCCTCGCGTTCCAGCTGACCCTGCAGGTGCGCAACAAGGTGCTGGACGCCTATCAGGAGATTATGCGATTGCAGGTGTGATAGCCTATGCAGAACGCGGTCAATCGGTTTCGGGACTGGTGGGCGCAGCTGCCCCGCACGACGCGAATCGCGCTGGTGGGCGGCGTGGTGGGGCTACTAACGCTGTTCGTCGCGCTTGGTTTCTGGGCGAGCGCGCCGACCTACACGACCCTCTACACGGGGCTGTCGCCTGCCGACTCCGCCGCGGTGGTGCAGGCGCTGCGCGAGAAAAACATCCCCGTGCGCACTTCGGGCGGCGGCAGCGTCGTTGAGGTGCCCCAGGAGCGCTCGGAAGAGGCGCGGCTGGAGCTGGCGTCTCAAGGCTTGCCCAAAACGGGCGCGCCCGGCTACGCCCGACTCGAAAAGCCGCCCTTCGGCATGACGCAGTCGATGGAGCAGAACACCCTGCGCATCGCCCTCGAAGAGGAGCTGGCAAACACCATCCGCCATCTGGAGCCGGTGGAAAGCGCGCGCGTGCATATCACCCCGGGCAACGACTCGCCGTTTGCCGATTCGCGCACGGAGCCGACCGCCAGCGTGGTGGTCGCGCTCAAGCCCGATGCTACGCTCACTCGCGAGCAGGTGCGCGGAATCGTGCATCTGGTCAGCCACAGCGTGGAGGGATTGAAGCCCGAGAATGTGACGGTGGTCGACTCCGAGGCGCGCCCGCTGTGGCAGGGAGGCGACCAGTACGCGGTGGACAACGAACTCATCCGCACGCGCCGCGAAGCCGAACGCGCCTACGCCGAGGAACTGCGCCGCCAGCTGCAGCAGCACCTCGACCGCGTGCTGGGACCCAACAAGTCCAGCGTGATGGTGCAGGCGGAACTGAACCTTGATAAGGAAGAGGTGCAAGCGCAGCGCGTAGAGCCATTAGACCCGAACCGCGCCGCCGTGATTAGCGAAACGACCGCTACCGAGCGACTGAACGGCAATCCGCCCGCTGGGGGAGGGGCGGCGGGAATCGCGGGCAACCGCGCCGAGAACCCGATGTACCCTGCCGCGCCGCTGGGCGGGGGCAGCGTCGGCGAATATAACCGGGAAGATACCGTCCGCAACTACGAAATCAACAAACAGGTGGAGCATATCATCCGTGCGCCGGGGCGCATCGAACGGCTCAGCGTTGCGACGCTGGTCGACGAGAGCGTGCCCGACGAGGCGCTGACCGCCGTGCGCAACTGGCTGGAGGCGACGGTCGGCGTCGCGCCCAACCAGCCGAACCGCATCGTGACTGTGCAGCGCGTCAAGTTCGACGCCTCGCAGGCGGAGCAGGCGGCGAAAGAGCAGCAGGCGCGCGAAGCCGCCCAGCGTCAGGAGCTGCTGTGGCGATTGCTGCCTGTGATCCTGCTCCTGATTGTCGCGATTTTCCTGGCGCGCGTGATTGGCAAGCAGATTCGGCGTTCCGCGCCCCAGCCGAAAGCGCTGGCGGCGTTGCCTGGCGGCGGCGCGATGGAGGTCGGCGCAGGCGTCGCCCCAGCAGGCGCGATTACCGACGGCTCGGAACACGCCCTGAACGCCGTTGTCGACGAGGACGGAATCACGCTCGTTGAGGAGGTCGATCCCGACGGCGCGGTCATCGTGCGCAAACGGCGGGGACCCTCGGTCATCGAGGAGGAGCTTGCCGAGCGCATCCGCGAGCGCACCCAGCCCGAACTGCTGGAAATCCAGCGATTCGCCGATAATAAGCCAGAGCATATCGCGGCGCTGCTGCGCAACTGGATTAAGAACTGAGCCATGCTGAAACCGGGCGAGAAGAAACTGACGGGCAAACAGAAGGCGGCGATTGTGCTGGTCGCGTTGGGCACAGACATCGCATCCAAAGTGCTGCCGCACCTCAACGACGCGGAAGTCGAGGAGCTGAGCCTCGAAATCGCACGGCTGGGCAGCATCCCCGCCGAAGTGCGCCAGCAGGTGATTCAGGAGTTCTATGAGGTGTGCCTCGCGCAGAACCTCGCGCTGGAGGGCGGCTTGGACCACGCCCGCGAGATGCTCGAACGCGCCTACGGACCCGAACGCGCGCAGGAGATTCTGGCGAAACTCACCCGCGCCATCCAGATGTTGCCGTTCGATTCCATCAAGCGCGTGCATCCCGCGCAGCTCAGTACCTTCCTGCAGGATGAGCATCCGCAGACCATCGCGCTGGTGCTGGCGTATCTGGACCCCCAGTCTGCCGCCGCCGTGATGGGCAGCCTGCCGCCCGAACTGCGTCCCGAAGTCGCCGAGCGGCTCGCTACGATGGGCAGCACGCCGCCCGAAGTCATCCGCCGCGTCGAGAATGTGCTGCAGCGCAAGCTTTCCAGCATCGCCAGCCAGGAGCTGACCGCCGCGGGCGGCGTCAAATCGCTGGTGGAGGTCATCCAGTGGGTGGATCGCAACACCGAGCGCATGATTTTCGACTACCTGACCGACAACAACCCCGAACTCGCCGAAGAGGTGCGCAAGCTGATGTTCACCTTCGAAGACCTGCTGCAGCTGGACGACCGCGCCATCCAGCAGATTCTGAAAGAGGTGGACATGAAGGAACTCTCGCTCGCGCTCAAGGGCGCCAGCGACGCGCTCAAAGACAAGATTTTCCGCAACATGTCCGAGCGCGCCGTGAACATGCTCAAAGAGGAACTGGAGTTTATGGGACCCGTGCGCGTGCGCGATGTGGAAGAGGCGCAGCAGCGCATCGTGAGCATCGTGCGCCGTATGGAAGAGGCGGGCGAGATTGTCATCTCGCGCGGCGGCGAGGAGGAGATGCTGATTTAGCATGCGCGCGCCGTTCCCGACTCTGGAAGACGCCTTCGCGGAAGCGCGCGCCCAGCCCCCCACGGGGCTGACCGAGCTGGTGGGGGCGACTGACAGAAGTCCCCACGCGCCTGCGCGCACAGGGAGTGCGTCGCCCTTCCCCGAATACGCGCCGCCGCACTCGGAGCAGACGCCTGACGCTGAAACGCTCCGCGCGGAAGCCGAAGCCATCCGCCTGAAAGCGATTCAGGAAGCAGAGCGCATCCGTGAGCAGGCGCGCCGCGAGGGCTACCAGCGCGGCTACGAACAGGGCTACAGCGACGGCGAACGAGACGCGCGCCAGCAGGCAGAAACTGCGCTCCAGCAGACCCTCGAAACGCTCCGCGCGGAACTACAGCGCGCCCTGAGCGCCGTCCACAGCCAGTATGAAGCCTATCTACAGAATGCCGAATCGCAGATGCTCGAACTCGCGCTGGAAGTCGCGCGCAAAGTCGTGCGTGAGGAACTCCGACTGCAGCCTGAACATGTGCGGGCGATTGTGCGCGACGCGCTCCGCCGCGTGCAGGGCTTCGGACGCCTGCGCATCCGTGTGAACCCGCTGGATGTGGAGACCGTGCGCCAGCACCGCCCCGCCCTGCTCCAGATTGTAGATGGCGTGGAGGGCATCGAGATTATCGAGGACAGGCGCGTCGACCCAGGCGGCTGCATTGTCGAGACGGAGCAGGGCGTCTACGATGCGCGCATCCGCACACAACTCGGCGAAATCGAGCGCGTTATCCGAGAGGCGGCGTAAGGGCGGTTGCGCTATGAGTGCAACCTGTGGGCGAAGCGCCGTCTGTATGGAGCGCGGAAGCTCCTGCTTCAGCAGCCGAAAACTTTCTGCAGCGACACTTAGCACGAGCCGAAGTTGAACAGTACGGTTAGCAAATCCGCATCGTCCACTATGCCGTCGCAGTTGACATCCTCGCGTATGCCAGGCTCGGCTGCGCCAAAGTTGAAAAGCACAGATAGCAGGTCGGCGTCGTCCACGCAGCCGTCGGCGTTCACATCGCCGTCGTGGCTCCAGCACCAGGGCAGGATTGCAACCCCGACGCCCAGTTTGGGGTTGCCTGCCTGTACCGTGCGCAGCAGGGCGCCGCTAGCGTCCAGCTGGTACACGCGCCCGCTGTGGTAATTGCTCACCCACAGAGTACCGTCAGGCGCATGGGCAATTCCGAACAGTTGCCCGCCCGCGCTATCCGGGTGCGCTGCAAGATTGCCCAATCGTCGGCAGTCAGATGGCTCCCTGTCGAACTCGTATAAGCCGATACGCCGCAAACGCGGCTGGTTTGAACCAGCGAAGTCGTCGTCGGTGGCTGCCAGGCGTGTCGTCTGCGCATCACTGCTGATTACCGCTACATCCCACGGGGTTGCGATTGCGCTGGAGCCACTCATACAGCGCACTGTGTTTGTCAGCGAGCCGTCGGCATCGGCGACTATCTCGGCAATCCCGCCCAGCGCCGCCGCGTACAGATAGCTCCCATCGGGATGCCACTCTATTCCATAAATCCTATCGAGATAGACCACATAGGCTCCCAGAGCATCATCGAAGTATCGGAACAGAATCGGACGCCACTGCCCAGTGGAAATGGTGTATTCCGCCATGCCGAAAGTGTTGTGCGAAAACACCACTTTATCGCCGTTGGGGTGGATGGCGACTCCGTGCGGACCAGAGAACCCCGACGACATCGTGCGCAGGCAGTTCCCGTCAAAGTCCAGAATATCGATTCGGTTGCGCAGCACATTGCATACCCAGATTTCGCCCCGTGCTTGGTGGACAGCGATTCCGTAATAGAAGTCGCTCGCGGTGTTCGACGGGTCGCAAATGCCCAGCGCGCCGAAGTTGCCTGTGGGATAGTCGTAGTAGAGTACGCCGCGCTCGGCGTCACGATCGCCAATCAGCACACGATACTGATAGTGCTGCCCATAGGTAAGGGCGCTCAGCGTCAATAGTCCCGTCAACAGAACGCCTCTCATTTGCGAACCTCCAGCCAATTGCGCCTAATTAGACGCCTTCAGGATGCACGAGTGGCGTTGATTGTCTGATGCTGTTATTGGCAGGGGACGGTGTATTTGAAGAAAGTTCCTGACAAGGCTTCCCTGAAGGGGATACTCGTGCGACGGGGAGTAGCGTCCCGTCGCACGAGTCGCACGGCTGCGCGCGTCAGCACGAGCTACCGAAGTTGAACAGCACCTCCAGCAGGTCGGCGTCGTCCACCACGCCGTCGAAGTTTACATCGGCGTCCGCATCGGGCGCGCCGTTGCCGAAGGCGAACAGCACCGCGAGCAGGTCGGCGTCATCGACCACGCCGTCGAGGTTCACATCCGCCAGGTTGCAGGTCACGGGCTGGTTCGCGCCGTAGGTGTGGATGAAGGTCACGGTCGCGCTGCCGCCCGCCGCCAGCGAAACGGGCGCCTCCACACCGATATGCCCGTCGCCGAAGGCGCCGCCGCTGCATCCGGGTCCGATGCCGTAGTAGGCGACATAGTTCACCCAGCACGAGGGGATACCGTAGGCGTTCCACTCCTGAATGTCCGTTCCGTATCCCATCGTGGGGCAGCTGGGGTCCCAGCTGCTGTCGCGATAGGTGCGTTTCACCGCAGCATAGCCGTTAATCGGGTTGAGACTGCTCAGCGCGAAGCGCAATGCAGAGTTGCCAACCTCGCCCTGAGACGGATAGCCCTGCCCGCCATAAACGCCGCCGCACACCTCGTCGTTCTCGTAGTTTCCATCCCAGAGAATATCCAGGTCCCAGGCGCGATAGAGCTTGAAGTCTATCGGGCTGCTGGAGTTGTTGGTAATCTGGTAGCGCACGACGACATATGAGGGGCGTCGAACGGCGGTCAACATGTTCACACTCAAGTTCACCACACTATCCGCGCTGGCGACGGTGAAGCTCGCGGTCGCGGTGTCGTTCACGCCATCGTTGTAGGCGTAGTCAAACGCCGTGGGTCCAGAAACGACCGTCGCCGTCAGGTTGCCCGCCCATGAGGTCGATCCGCCCCATCCGGGCTCCTGATTGAGCGCAACACGGTAGCTGGTTCCAACAAACAGGTAAGTGCCCGTGGCGAAGGTGGGATAGTCTACTCCCAGCGATCCAGCAGGGTCGTAAAACTCGCCGCGGTTCGCGCCCGTGGAGAAGTTTGCGTACCATGCGCCAAACGGGTCAACGGGGATGGTCAATCTTCCATCGCCGGCAATTCCGTTCCCGATGGAAGTCAGCGTCTGAGCGTGGCTGCCAGTCAGGACAGCAAGCACAATACCCACTACACAAGCGTAGCGTTTCATGGTGTGCCTCCTTCAATAAGTAATCGGATGTCTCTATTGTACCACATTTTTACGGGGTTTTGTGCGCTGCTGTGGCGAAAAAGGTACAATCCCCCCTGCATGCGCACGGAACGGCTGGAGACGGTTTTCGAATCGCTGCGGGCGCGGGGCGAAGCCGCGCTGATAGCCTATATCACGGCGGGCGACCCGTCGCTGGAGCGGATGCCCGACATCCTGCGCCTGTTGCAGGATTCGGGCGTGGACATGGTGGAGGTGGGGTTTCCATTCAGCGACCCGCTGGCGGATGGACCCGTGATACAGGCGGCGATGCACCGCGCGCTGCAGCATGGCGCGAGCTTGCCGCGCGTGCTGGAGACCGTCGCTGCGTGCGCCCCCAGCCTGCGAATCCCCCTGATTGCCTTCACCTACTACAACCCTGTGCAGCGGTATGGGCTGGAGCGGTTCGCGCAGGAGGCGGCTGCGGCGGGCTTCACTGCGTGCCTGATGACCGACCTGCCCCCCGACGAGGCGGACGAGTGGCTGACCTGCGCCCAGCGGCGCGCCCTGCAGCCCATCTTTTTGCTCACGCCGACCAGCACGACGGAGCGGATACAGCTCGTGGCGGCGCGCGGGCAGGGGTTCGTCTACTGCGTCTCGCGCACGGGCGTCACGGGCGCGCGCGACCAGCTGCCGCCCGACCTGCCCGACCTGATTGCCCGCATTCGAGAACACACCGCGCTGCCGATTGCCGTCGGCTTCGGCGTCTCCAAGCCCGACCATGTGCGCCAGATTGCCCGAATTGCCGACGGCGCGGTGGTGGGCAGCCAGCTGGTGCAGTACCTGCACGAGTTCGCCGATTCGCCTAACTGGCAGACGGCGATTGGCGAGTACCTGCGCGGGTTGAAAGCCGCTACAAAGCGTTCTGAGGCTGCGCCGTAGGCTGAACACTCACTGCAACGGCGCTCAGGTATACTGAAAGTATGTACGAGCAGCCTGCGCTGCCGTTGCTGGAGGAGCCTGCGGGGGACACGCCGAACACTGCTGCGCCTGCCATCGAGTACGACCCCGTGCTGTTTGGCAAAGACCCGACGCCTTTTATCGTTGCGGTCGAAGCGACCAACCATCACATCCGCCTGTTTGTGCGCGAGGGCGGGCGTGTGCGCACCCACGACGAGCCGTTCCGCCCCTGGCTGCTGACCGACACGATGATGCGCATGCAGGGCGTGGAATGGCAGGAGCTGGCGGGCGCGTCATCGGGGCGGCGGATGCTCAAATATCTCGCGCGGTGCGACGACCGCGAGGCGTTCGAGAGCCTGCGCCGCGCCCTGCGCGAGGAACACCGCGAGCTTATCGCCTATGGCTCCTTCGCGCGCCAGTACCTGATGTGGTCGGGCAAGACGCTGTTCAAGGGGATGACCTTCGACGACCTGCATCGGCTGCAGCTGGACATCGAGACCACCACGCTCGCGCCCGACCAGCCCGGCGCGCAGGTGCTGATGATTGCGCTCAGCGACACACGCGGCTACGAAGCTGTGCTGGACGGCGACGAGAAAGGGATTCTGGAGCAGCTGGTGGAGCGCGTGCAGACGCTGGACCCCGATGTGATTGAGGGGCACAATCTGTTCGGGTTCGACCTGCCGTATCTGGTGGCGCGTGCGGAGGCGATGGGCGTGCCCCTGCGGCTGGGGCGTGACGGGTCGGAGCTGCGCATCGGCGCGCCGCGCCAGTGCATCATCGGCGCGAACAGCCGAACCTTCCGCCCTGCCTTCGCCTTCGGACGCCATCTGATAGACACCTACCTGAGCGTGCAGCGGTTCGACATCGGACGCGGCGACCTGGAGAGCTACGGTCTCAAGGAGGCGACGCAACAGCTGGGCATCGCCGCGCCAGACCGTATCTATCTGGAGCGGGAGCAGATAGCCGAGTTGTGGCGCACGGACCCCGAAACGGTGCGTCGCTACTGCCTGCAGGATGTGCATGAGACGCGCCGCCTCGCCGACCTGACGCTGCCCACCGAGTTCTACCAGTGTCAGATGCTGCCTGACACGCTGCAGAATCTGGCGACCATCGGCACGGGCGAGAAGGCGAACCTGCTCTTTCTGCGGGCGTATCTGGCGGCGGGGTATGCCATCCCAACGCCCCAGCAGTCGCGCGAGTACCCCGGCGGCTACACCGAAGTGCGAAAGGTCGGACTCATCCCGCGCATCGTCAAAGCGGATGTGGAGAGCCTGTACCCCAGTGTGATGCTGAAGTACGCCATCAAGCCGAGCGCCGACCATCTGAATGTGTTCCTGCCGACACTGGAGCGGTTGCGCCAGCTGCGACTGAACGCCAAAGCGCGCGCCCGCAAGACACAGGGCGCCGAAGCGGCGTACTGGGATGGGTTGCAGAACTCTTTTAAGATTTTAATCAACTCGTATTACGGATATTTAGCAGCACCATTTAATTTTAATGATTTTGACGCCGCCGAACAGGTGACGCTCACGGGGCAGGAGCTGGTTAAACAAATCGCCGACGAAATCGAACGGCAGGGCGGGCAGGTGGTGGAGATCGACACCGATGGGGTCTACTTCCAGCCGCCGGACGCGGTGAAAACGGAAGCGGACGAGATTGCGTTTGTGGAGCGCGTGGGCGCGGTGTTGCCTGAAGGCATTCGGCTGGCGTATGATGGACGCTACAAGGCGATGCTCTCGCTGAAGACGAAAAACTATGTGCTGCAGGGCTACGACGGCAAGTTGACCTTCAAGGGCGCGTCGCTGCGCTCCCGCGCGGACGAGAAGTTCGGGCGCGAGTTCCTCAATCAGGCGATTCAGTGGCTGCTCAACGGCGAGCCAGAGAAGGTCGTCGCCGAGTACCAGCGGCTGGCGCGACTCATCCTGAACGGCGAGATTGGCATCGAGCAGCTCTGCCGACGCGAGCGTATCACGCAGAAGAGCAAGCAGCCCAATCACCCGCTCTATTCGCTGGCGACGCGCTTCCAGATTGGCGACTACATTCTGGTCTATCGCAGGCGCGACGGCAGTCTGGGCTTGCTGGAGGAGTACGCGGACGACGAAGACCGCGAGCATTATGTGGACAAGCTCTACAAGTTCGCCGCGCGCCTGGAGCCGCTGTTTGACGATTTCGAGGCGCGGTTTCCCAAGCCGCAGGCGATTATTCAGGCGGAGCGCCAGCCGGGGCTGTTTGACTAAGGGAGCAGCCCCCAGAGGAGGTCTATCGCCTCTTCTGGAGTGTGTGCGGTCGGCGCTTCCAGCGGCTCGCCCTTTATCGCGAATTGCCAGCTGTTGAGCAATACCACAGGCTTGCCCAGTCGCAGACCGAGCGCGATTTCGGAGAGCGTGCCATAGCCGCCGCCGATAGCAATCAGCCCCTCACTGGCGCAGGCAATGAGGTAGTTGCGCGCCTCGCGCAGCCCTGTGAAGAGCGGAATCTCGATGTAGTCGTTGGGGGGCGATTCGTAAGCGTTCGCGCCGGGCAGGATGCCGATGGTCAGCCCGCCCGCCTCCTGGGCGCCCTGCGCGGCGGCGGTCATCACACCTGTCATACCGCCGCAGAGCAGCGCCGCGCCGCGCTCAGCGATCAGTCGCCCGACAACCCGCGCCTGCGCCAGCTGCTCAGGAGTCCCGACCGAGCTGCCAATCACGCCAATCAGTCGCTTGCGGGGACGCATGGCTCATTCAGGCGCGCGCAGAATCAGCAGGTTGACCGCCTCGCCAATCGCGAAGTGGTACGAAACGCTCCCCAGCGAGAGCCGCTCCAGCAGTGAGTGTCCCTTTGCGCCCAGAATCAGCAATTGCGATTCGGTCTCGCGCATTGCCTCGCGGATGGAGGGGATGGGCAACCCCTCCACAACAACCGACTCGCAGGCGGCGTTCAGAGGGCGGAGCCGTTCGCATACCTGCCGATTGCGCTCGTGCAGATGCTCGATAATCCACTCCACGCCCGATTCCTGAACGGCGGGGGCGGTTCGAGTAAGCGACTGCAGGGTCTCTTCGTCGAGGTCGAAGGCAGTGGTGATTGCGATGCGCTCAAGCCCCTGCGGCGCGAACTGGGTCAGGCGATCGATGCAGCGGTAGTTGTATTCGGAGTGGTCGGTCGCCAGCACGGCGTGCAGGGGCTGATTGGCGGGGGGTGGGGTATGGGCAATCAGCAGGCTCTGGCGGGCGTGGGTGAGCGCGGCGCGGGCGACGCTGCCGACCATGAACGCCTGCAACGCGCCCTTGCGCGTCGCCCCCAGCGCTATCAGGTCCGCGTCGCGCTCGTCGGCAAGCTCCAGCAGTTTCGCGCTCGCCTGCCCCTGCAGCAGGACGGTCTCCACGGCGATATTTTGTGCCTGAAGGTTCTGTTGCAGGTCGCTGAGGCGCGCCTGCATCGCTTCCGTTTGCGCCTGAAGCGATTGCAGGTAGACCTCCTCGGAGAAGGGAGCAATCACGCCAACCACAGGCGGACGCGGCGGTTCGACCACCGACGCCAGAATCACCTGCGGCTGTGCAAATTGCAGCGACTTTACCCAAGCCAGCGCGCCTTCATACGCGCCCTCTCCATCCACGCCAACAACGATACGCATCTCGCGGGTAAGTATACCGTTTCAGCCGTTGTCCAGTACCTCGCGCACTTTTTGAAGGAGCTGCGCAGGCGTGTAGGGCTTCGGCAGGAAGTGGACGCCCGAATCGAGGACGCCATGATGCACGATGGTGTTTTCGGTGTAGCCCGACACATACAGCACGCGCATCTGTGGGTACAGGCGAATCAGGTAGTCTGCCAGCTCGCGCCCGCTCATGACGGGCATCACTACATCGGTGACGAGCAGATGGATGGGTTCGTTGAGGCTTTGTGCGATTTGCAGCGCTTCGGCGGGCGAGCTGGCGGCGAGGACCGTGTAGCCCTGCAGGCGCAGCGTTTCGGCGGCGACCTCCAGCACCTCTGTCTGGTCTTCCACTACCAGAATCGTCTCCTGTCCCCGTGGCAGCGCCACAGGCGTTGTGAGGGACGCGCTCTGAAGGCGTGCCCCGTCATAGGCGCGCGGCAGATAAATTTTGAAGGTGGTGCCTTTGCCCTCTTCACTGTAGACCCAGATGTGTCCCCCAAGCTGGTACACAATATTGTGAACGATGGAAAGCCCCAGTCCAGTGCCCTGACCGCGGGGCTTGGTGGTGAAAAACGGTTCGAAGATGCGCTCGCGTACATGCGGTTTCATACCGATGCCGTTGTCGGAAATCATCAGCATCACATATTCGCCCGGCACGACCTGATAGTGGGAACGCGCATAATCAGTGTCCAGAGTCGTGTTCTGCGTCTCGAGGGTGATGACCCCGCCCGTCTCTGGAATCGCGTCGCGGGCGTTGAGCAGCAAATTCTGCAGCACTTGAGTCAGCTGGGCGGGGTCCGCCTCAACGCGCCAGAGCGGCTGGGCAAGATAGGTCTGCACCTGAATGTACGAAGGCAACCAGGTTTGCGCAATCTGAAGCGCCTCCTGTATCAGGGCGTTCAGGTCGACAGGCTGGCGTTGCATGGGGTGCTGGCGCGCCAGCGTCATCAGCTGACGGGTCACGCTGGCGGCTTTCTCGACGGCAGTAATCGCGTTATTCAGAAAGCCCTGTGCGGAGCTGTTGGGCGGCGCCGCGCCCTGCGCAAGTTCGATGTAGCCCAGTACGGCGGTGAGCAGGTTGTTGAAATCGTGCGCCAGTCCGCCCGCCATCCGACCGATGCTCTCCATCTTCTGCACCTGAAGCAGCTGGGCGCGTAGCTGCTCCGCCTCCTGTTCGCGCTGTTCGCGCAGGAGTTCGTGCGCCGCGCGAATCGCAAAAAGCTGGAAAATCTCCCGAATCGCGTCGCTGTCGGGGAGCGGCTTCGTGTGTGTAATCCATGCGATCCCGATGGTGCGTCCCTGAGGGTCGCGCAGCGGCGCGCCGAGGTAGCTCTCCGCGCCCATCGCTTGCAACTCAGCGTCTTTTGGAAACAGGGCGGACACCCCCGACGGATAGGCGCACATCCCAGTAGTTACCACATTTTCGCAGGGCGTGCCGTGAAGATGGTAGTCCAGAGGCTCCTGCAAGACGCCCCCTGCCGCCTGCGCGACGCCTTCGACGCGGGTTGATTCGATCAGCCGCCCAATGTATGCATGCGCGCCATCGAAAGTGCGCGAGAGGGCGCATACAAGCTCTTGCAGGTATGCATAGCCTGTATGGCGGGGGTCGATTGCAGCAGTTTCACGCAGGGCGCGGCGGGGCAGGTGCAGGTCAGTCAGGTCGGCAAAGCTGAGATGCAGCAACTGGTACTCGTCCAGCGAGTGTATAATCCCCTCAAGAATACGCTCCTCACGGTTGGGGCGGCGCGCGGTCAACAGGAAGGGGGGATGCGTGCGGGCATGCGTGAGAACGGCGTCCACCTGTTCACGCGGCTCTACCACCAAATCGTAGAGCGTTTTCTGCTGGAGTTCATCATGCGAATAGCCCAGCGTGCGTGAAGCCGCGTCTGTCGCTCGATAGATGCGCAAACTATCGGGCAACAGCAAGAGCGATGGCATGAAGGTCAGGTTGAACAGCGGCGAGGCGACCAGCTCATGCCGTTTTCTTTCAAGGGCGTCGTTGCGCATGGCATTCTTTTTGTGAAATTCGCCCAAAAAAGATACATTCCTGCTGGAAATTTTACTGGTGGGCCCGGCAGGATTCGAACCTGCGACCAAGCGGTTATGAGCCGCCTGCTCTGCCGCTGAGCTACAGGCCCACAAAAACAATTATACCTGCGTGTCTCTCCCCTATTCCTGCCACTCTACAAGAAGCTGGTCAATCAGAAGGCGACCGTTGCCGCCCGCACCCTCGAGAATAATACGCATGAAAATATCGCCTTCGTAAGAGATGTACCGACTGGGCGAGGCGATCGAGACGGTCGTTGTTTGGTAGGCAGTGCTGGGCGTTGGTGCTTGAAACACCTGCACGAAGCTCCCGTAGGGATAGCTCCCTGTGGCGAAGTCGTAGAGTTCGATGCGATCGGCGACGCCACTCGGCAGACTGTCTCCCCGTCGGCGGTAGGTCAGCGACAGGTTGCCCTGCACACGATCTTTGTCCAGCCCGCGCACCAGCAGGTAGAAGACGATATTGCCATTATCGCTGCGCGCCTGAGCGACGAGGGGGAGGTTGTCTGCAAGGCGCAGTTCCTGAAAGCCGCCGCTGACGCGCGCGCCCGCCGTGTACCCCTTAATCTGGAGGTCGTGGGGAGCCGCAGCGCGGATGTTGGGGGCAAAGGACCGCTCCAGGCGGAATCGCTGGGTGGGCACGCCCCGTACAATCACCTGCAGCTCGCCCGGGCGTGCGCCTGGGGGAATCGCAACCACGATTTTGCTGTCCGTCCACTCCAGCACAGGAAGCGAGCGGTTATCCAGCATCACGCGCCCCCAGAGGCGATTCCAACCGAAGTATCGTCCCGCCAGCGTGACAGTACCCCCTTGAACGGGGATTCGATGCGGGCTGACCCAGTGCAGGGTGGGCGCAATCGGGTTCCACAGCGCGACTCCGTCGGGCAGGAAGGTCGCCTCGCGCAGGTATTGAAGCGCGCGGTTGGCGTTGACAATCCCGTAGTTCACATACGCCCCGACGACGGGGTCAGGAACGGGTTCGGCGGAATACTCCAGCGCCTCGCGAATGGTCTCGATCCGTGCGTGGGGCATCCATGACCAGAGCAGAGCAGCGACGCCTGCGGCGTTGGGCGCGGCTGCCGAAGTGCCAGCAAAGGAGCTGGTAGAGCCACCCCCCAGCGTGGTCGCGTAAATCCCGACGCCCGGCGCCGCGACATCGACCCAGCTGCCCATGTTCGAAAAGCTGGCTTTCCGGTCGCTGGTGCTCAGAGCGGCGACGCCGACGGCGCGGTCGTACCCTGCGGGGTAGAGCGGCAACGGCTCGTTGTAGTTGCCCGCAGCGACAATCAGCAGCGACCCCAAACTCCACGCATAGTCGGTGGCGGCGCGCAGCACAGGGGTCAGGTCGTCGCTGAAGTAGCTGATGCTCTGCACCTTCGCGCCCATTTGCGCGGCGTAAATGATGCCCGGCGCAAACATCGAATCGTAGCTATAGCCGTTCGACAAGCCGATTTTGACGCACATGATACGGCACTGGAACGCGACGCCGGTGAGCATCAGGTTATTGTCGCCAGCCGCCGCCACAATCCCGGCGCACGCGGTGCCATGTCCGTGGTCGTCCATCGGGTCGGGGTCGTTGTAGGCGAAGTCATAGCCCAGATGGTCGTCCACCAGCCCGTTTCCATCCTCGTCCACGCCATTCTGCGGAACCTCCTGAGTGTTGACCCACAGATTGGGAACGAGTTCAGGATGGGTGTAGTCGACGCCTGTATCTAGCACGGCGACCACAACATCGGGGCGTCCGCGCGTCCAGTCCCACGCTTGAGGCAGTTGCATTCGATGGAGATTCCACTGAGATGGGAAGAGGGGGTCGTTGGGGGTGTAGGCAAGTGCGTATGCCCGATCGGGATAGGCTTCCGCAACCCAGCCATGCTTCTGGAGCAGGTGGATGGTCTCGTCCACCTGTCCCCATGGCGTTTGCACGACGCTGTAGCCGATTTCAGGAATCTCGCGGACGACTCGGTAGCCTGCCTGCTCGCAAGCATGGCGCGTGTGTTCGTCCATGAAGCGCACCAGAACGCGGTCGGGCGCCGCCAGCACCCGCGATTGGCTCGTGAGAATCGGGCGGTCGCCCCAGAGCGTCGCCAGCAACAGGCTCAGTAGTTCCAGCACCATAGCGCTGGTATTATAACCCAAAATGCTATGGTGTGAGCGTCTGTCGGCGCGTGGCGTAGCGCAGGGTGGCGCCTGCAGGGAGCGGATTGCCCTGCAAATAGCTCCAGACCGTCTGGGGTGTTGCGCCGCTGGGCGAGACATAGACGCGCAGCCCCACTTCTGCCGACTCGCCGCGCGTCAGGTTCCACGCCGCTTGCCAGCCGCTCACGGTCTCCAGCACGGGCGTGGCGTAGCTGGAGGCGTTGCCCAACCAGCCCGGTGTGAGGAAGTACTCGAACCGTGCGCCGCTGGGGGCGGACGCCGTCAGCTGGTACCCGACCACGGGAGAAGCGCCGTACGAGAAGTCCGACGCCGAAAACTGGATTGCGCCCGCACTGTTCACGCTGAGCGTGGGATTCACATAGGGGGGCGGCAGGGTGATGGTCAGGCTGTCGGGGAGTGAGGCGGCAACCTGCACCACGCCGCGCTGCTCTGAAGTATCGACCACCACGCGAAACTGCTCGGCGGCGCCGAGGATGCCAGAAGGAAAGCGCGGGTAGGCAGTCGGCGTCGCTTCGTTAAGCGCAGAGCCAACTCCAACGACGCTGACGCGATTGCCCGACTGGAACAGGATACGCACCGTGGCGGTCTCGTTTGCCAGAGTGTCCAGCCCCGACACAGTGAGTGTGCCGCTGGAGACATCGAACACACGCACAATCGTTCCGTCGGGTTGGTCAAAGTTGATGTTGTAGGTCGTGTTATTGGCAAACTGGCGATTACGCTGCAGCCAGACGCGGTTGGGCACACTGCCTGCGATACGCACGGCGAGCGCGTCATAGGTTCCGGGCGAGATGTTGACATCGTAAGTCCCGGTTGTCGCCGTGGCGGTTTCGCCAATCGAGACCAGCGCTTGTCCCCCACTCAAACCTGAGACGGTTCCGCTGACCGTGATGCTGGACGGCGCCGCGCCCGCGCAGGTGAAGCTTGCCTGGGGCAATTCCTGTCGGGTGGCATGCACCACATAGACGGTCGGCTTCGTGCCGCCACACACGAACGCGAGGCTGTAGCGTCCGTCAGACGCGCTGGAGGGTACCGCGCCGCTGAACCCGCTCGATGGGGCAAGCGTCGTCCAGTTTCCGTTCGCGCCGTCTTGAAAGGCGACCCACTGCGCATTCTGCACATTCACGGAGACGGTTGGCGCGGTTCCCGAAGTGCCGCCGCCGCCGCAGCCCGTGAGCGCAACGCTCAGCACAACCATCGTCGCAATCAGCCCTATTCCTGTCTGTCGGCAGTTCATCACACACTCTCCGTACCTTAGACGATAGCCTGCACAGAGGGTTCTGCTCGCCTGAACAGACCCTCTGTGCAGGGGGATTTTACCCGACCTACCGCGAATCAGGCGACCATCTGGTTCAGCGCGTCGATATCGAAAATCTCGCGCAGGTTCAGCAGGATGACCACGCGCTCGCCGACCTGCACCATACCGTTCAGGAACCGATGGGTCGCCTCCGAAGCAATCGGCGGCGTCGGCTGCACCTGATCCAGTGGGATGTCCATCACATCCGAGACAGAGTCGAGCCGTAGCCCGAAGACTTTGTCGCTGACCTGTGCGACGACAACAACCGTCGACTCGTCTTCGGGGAGGGGCGGTAGCCCAAAGCGCGTGCGCGCGTCAATCACCGCGATGATATTGCCGCGCAGGTTAATCACGCCCAGCACATAGTCGGGGGCGTTCGGCACGCGCGTGGCGGGCGTGTAAGTGCGTATCTCCTGCACCTGCAGCAGCGGCACCCCGTAGGTCTCGTTGCCTATCTGGAACACGAGGTATTTCTCGGTGTTCGCGTCCGTCGTTGTGGTTGTCTCCTGAGTGGGTCTGGTGATTGTCATCGGTAGCCTCCTTAGGTATCAGGCGATAGCGGCGTAGCGTTCGGTGGATTGGCGTCCGCGTCGGATGAGGTCGGACACATCCAGAATCAGCGCGACGCGCCCGTCGCCTAAAATCGTTGCGCCTGCAAACCCTGGCACGCGGATGAAATTCTCTTCCAGGCTCTTGAGAACCACCTGCTGCTGTCCCGCGATGCCATCGACCAGCAGGGCAATCTGTTGCCCCTCCTGTTCCAGCACGACGATCAGCCCGTCGTTGTCCGATTCTGGCAGTCCGACGAACTGGCGCAGGCGCACCAGCGGGATGAACTCGCCGCGCACATTCACCAGCTCGTACTGGTCGAACAGCGCGGTGTGTTGCAGGCTCTCGTACTGGAACGCTTCCACGACCGCGGTGAGCGGCACGATGTAGTGTTCGTCGGCGACGGTCAGCCCCAGCCCGTCCATAATCGCGAGCGTGAGGGGGACGCGCAGGAGGAAGCGGGAGCCTTCACCCTGTCTGGACTGCACGCTGATGCTGCCGCCAAGGCTTTCCACATTGCGCTTGACGACATCCATCCCGACGCCCCGCCCCGACAGGTCGCTCACCTGCTGCGCCGTGGAAAAGCCGGGCTGGAACAGAAACTCGTAGAGCGTCTCTTCGGAGGGGTGGTCGCTCTCGGTAATCCAGCCGAGCTGGACGGCTTTCTGGCGCACGCGCTCGGTGTTGATTCCGCGTCCGTCGTCGCGCACCTCGATATAGATGCGCCCTTCAGACTGATACGCGCTGAGCTTAATCGTGCCTGTTTCGGGCTTCCCGTGCTGGCGTCGCTCATCGGGCGGTTCGATGCCGTGGTCAATCGCGTTGCGAATCAGGTGCGTGAGCGGGTCGCTGAGCGCTTCCAGCAGGGTGCGATCCAGTTCGGTTTCCTCGCCCTCCACCTCGAAGTTAACTTTCTTGCCCAGCTTGGCGGCGGTGTCGCGCACCATGCGCGGGAATCGGTTGAACAGATAGCTCACGGGGAGCAGGCGGATGGCCATCACGCGCTCGTGCAGGTCGCGCACATGGCGCTCCATCTGGGTGATGGCGGCGCGGGTGCGCTCGTCGGTGTCCGCATGCTGCGCGCTGGAGAGCATCGATTGCGCAATCACAATCTCGCTCACGAGGTTCATCAGCGCGTCGATTTTCTCGGTGGAGACGCGAATGCTCTGCGCCTCGCTCTTGCTGGCGGACGCGCTCACTGCCGCCGTCTGAGTCGCGGCAGGGGCAACCGTGTCATTCGAAGTCGACGGGGCAGCGGTCGTCGCGGCTGTAGCTACCGACTCTGTGGTCGTGGCGGGCGCATGTTCGGACACGGATGCGCCGCCGAACGGTTCTATGCGCACTTCGGCGCCTTCCGCCGCCAGTTCCAGCAGCGCGCGTACAATCGCCGGCTCGAACGCCGTCTCATACACGATGTCCCAGCTGCCATAGCAGGCGTCGGTCTTGAGCTGGTTCAGCGGCGGAATCTGCTCGCGGAACTGGCACTCGAGAATCTGTCCGTACTCGGTCAATTCACTAAGTAGCTGGAGCGGGTCGTGTTCCGCGTTCAGGGTCGGCGCCGGCTGATAGGTAATCTGATAGCGCGGCGTTGTGCTGGGTGCGGTCAGTTCAGATGGGGTGGTTGTCGCTGGCGCAGCAGCGGTGGGCGCGGGCGGCGTCGACTCGCCGCTGATAACGGCGTTAATCTGCTGCAGGAGGGTTTCGCAGGCGGGGTCGCCGACATCCCCCTCCGTGCGTGTGCGCTCCAGCAGGGTGCGAATCGTGTCCACCGCCTGCAATAGCAGGGTCGCCAGTTCGGGCGTCAGCGAGCGCTGCTCCTTGCGCAACACCTCCATCGCGCTCTCCAGCCCATGCGTGAACTTGCTGAGGTGCGTGAAGCCCATCGCCGCACTGTTGCCCTTGAACGAGTGCGCGTAGCGGAAGAGTGCATTCACGGTCTCAGGGTCAGGTTCGCCCGATTCGAGGGCAAGCAGCACCTGCTCCATGCCCTCGACCATCTCGTTCGCCTCGTCGTAAAACAGTTGCATCAAGCTGTCCATCGTTGCGCTCCCGAAGGGTTAGGATTGGATGAGGGCGTCCCACACGCCGAAAGTGTGCAGTTGTTGATAGAGCGTCGGGTTTGGCTCGGTGAACTGCACCTTGTAGCCCTGCTCCTCAAGGGATTTGCGTAGAGCGAACAGCACCTGTACCCCCGCGTAGTGGAGGGAGGTCAGGTTGCTCCAGTCAATCTGGGTCTCTTTCGGGTTCTGGGTAATTTGCTGCGCGGTTTCGTAGAGCGTCGTCGTCTCCGCGAAACCGACCTCGCCTGTGAGCGTTGCCTTGTGTTTTCGGGCAGTTGTTTTGAGTGCGACCTGCATGGTTGCCTCCTGCTGGGATTATCGGCAGGCGTGTGATTTTTTGCAGGGGAGCGGGTATAATTTGGGCAGCGCCGGCGTAGCTCAGTGGTAGAGCAACCGCCTTGTAAGTGGAAGGTCGGGGGTTCGAATCCCCCCGCCGGCTCCAGCGTGCGACGGCTTGCCTCTCGCGAAACCTCCAGAGCAACCGCTTACAAGGCGGTTGCTCTCAGTGTCGCGCCACTTTGCCAAATGTGGAACAATCCTCCTTGTATGTCCCATCGATTGGAACGGGCGTTCGAGAACGGCGCGTGGATGTTTGCGCTGGCGCTGCTGCTGCTGAGTGCGTGGGGCTTCGGGCGCGGGGTATGCCTGATGAGGCAACAACTCCATAATCAGGCGGCGATGAACCATCAGATTGCGCAGCTGGAGGGGCACGCGCTGACAGTGGAACGGAGCCTGTTGGGCTTGATGCACACCGAATCGCCGAAAACGCGCTACGCAGGCTATGACGCAGAGGCGCTGTTCCGCAATCTCTCGGATGCGCACCGCGCCGCGAATCAGTGCGTCGCAGCGATAGAGGCACAGGCGACCACCGAGGTCTCGCTGGAGACCTACACGGCGCTCGCGCGGTTGCAAGCCGTCTGGAGTCGCGTGGACGCTGCGCTCGGCGAGTATCTGCAGCGCGGGCAGCCCGATCAGCTCAGCCTGACTGCCTCGCGCGCGTTCAGCTTCGAGGGACAGAAAAGTCTCCCCGCGGCGGTTCGCGACTTTCACGAGGCGTATCAGCGCGAACTGCATAGGGACTCACAACGGACGCTGTGGGAGTTGCTTGGCTACTTCGTCATGCAACTGGTGAGCGCAGGTGTTGTGATGGGGTTGCTCTGGCGACGCTGGGGCGCGCCCGCACGATGGCTGCATCGGGCGCTTGAGAACCCTGAAACGCTACACCTCTGCGCCAGACGCTTACAGAACACCGAATGGAAAGTCATCGCCGAACGATTGCATTTTCAGGAGCAACGGCTGCAGGAGGTGGAGCAATTCGTTCGCGACCTTGCGATGGGACGCACGCCCGCTCCTATCACGCCGACCGACGCCGCCGACCCGCTGGCGCGCAGCAGCGAGTGGTTGCTCAAACGCATCGAGCAACTGCAGGAAGCCGCGCAACGCGCACGCGCCAGTTAAGTGCGCCGTGCCTATCAGTGACTACGCCTGCGTACACTGCCGCGCCCCTTCAGGCAGGAATTACCCCAGCGCGGTGCGCGCGCGATTGCGCCAGGCGACCACATCCGTGATGCTGCCCAGAAAGACCCAGCCGCTCAGAATCTGACGCCACGCCCGCATCTGCTCGTATACATCCATCGCGGGGCTGGGATACTCGGTCGCCATCTCGAGCTGATGGTGGTAGTGCAGCGCGCCCTCACGCAGCCACCGCTCCCACATCAGGTTGCCGAAGCGATTCCCCATCGAGCGCGCCCATACGATTTCTACGGCTTCGCTGGAGTCGCCGTAGCCGTCGCGCACGGCGATATTTTGCCGATTCATCACCACCTCCCATGTGGGCACATTCACCCACAGCGCGTCGTAGGAGTTGACAATCTCTATCCCATAGCGACGCTCGAAGGGGTTGCGTGTGAATGGGGTGGGCGCCATGACGCGCGTGTCCGCAGAGACGGCGCAGCTGCCCGACCAGATACGCACGGCGCGCATGGGCGTCTCGTCGCGCAGGAAGCGCAGATAGCGGTCGGAGAACTGGTTGTTCGCAAAGTTTGCGTAGCGGTAGTGGCTACAGTGGGCGTCGGTGAAGCCCATCTGCTGCATCTCCTGCATCGTGCCCTTCCAGTGCGCGCGAAACGCGGCGGGCGAATTCATTTCACGAAATGTGCCATATGGATTGGTGAAGGTCGTCACGCCGCCGCTGCCGCGCGTGTCCTCAATCATCCAGAAGTGGTCATGCATGCATACAGGGAAGTAGCGATGTTGCTCGGCGAGCAGCACCTGGTGAATCTGAGCCAGCTGCGCGTTGTAAGTGCGCCCGTTGCGGTGCAGGTAGGGACTGGTAGGACGAATATTATTCAGCGCGCTGGTGGTCGCGCCACAGTGAACCACCAGCCCCGTCTGCTGACAGAAAGTATGGAGCCACTGGAAGGTTTGCAGATAGTTGTCGAAGTTCAGCCCCAGCGAACCCGAAACGCTGATAATATGATCAATATCCGCCGTCCACGGGCGTCCCCACTCGGGCTCGGCGTCCTCGTTGACCATAATCCAGGGCACCAGCCAGAGTGAAAGCTGGAAGGTATCGCCGACGGTGGGGAGGAAGTAGCGGTTGTGCCAGCGCGCGATAAACACATGGGAATCGGTGGGGTGGAGCGCTGGATCCGGGCGCAGAAGCACCTGCAGGTTCGGGTGGCTGGCGTTCACCTGCAGCCCGTAGTAGATGTTGTTGATGCGCGCGGCGTAGGGCGCGACATAGACCCACGGGTTGCTGTTAGACCATACGGCGCGCCGCCCGATGCGCTTGATGTTCGTCGTGCTGCTGGAGATGGGCGTCAAACCCACCACGCCCGTTGCCGGCGTGCCCGCCGTGCCCTGCGGGATATGATAGCCGCACAGGTAGAGCGGCTTGTCGCCCGGCGCGTAGTCCAGCCAGCTGTTGATTGCCATAGAGCCTGTGAGGTTCTCCAGCGTGGGTACGATGCCGAAGTCGTACTGGCTCTGGAACTGCGCTTTGGTCACATCGCCCGCGATAATAATGGTCGCGTCCACGCCCGACAGCAGGAGCGCGCTGCGCCACTGACGCGCCAGCCGCAGGTTGCGCTGGTACGCGCTGCTATTGCGGTCGTTATGCGGCACAATCAGAGCTGCCCGTTTGCGCGCCATAGCGTTTCTATTATAGCACAGTTTTGAATTCGCTGGGGTCGGCGGCGCGCCCCACGCCGTAGTAGTAAAAACCCAGCTTGCGCATCCGCTGCGGGTCGTACAAATTGCGCCCATCGAACAGGTTGGGCTGGCGCATCGTCTGGCGGATGCGCTCGAAGTTCAGCTGGCGGAACTCGTTCCATTCGGTAATCAGCGCGAGCGCGTCGGCGTTTTCGGCGACCTCGTAGGCGTTGCGGCAGTAGTGAACTTGCGGGAAGAGCGACTGCACGCGCGGCATGGCGACGGGATCGTAGGCTTTGACCGTTGCGCCCGCATCCAGCAGCAGGCGGATAATCTCCAGCGCGCGCGCCTCACGGATGTCGTCCGTGTTGGGCTTGAACGCCAGCCCCAGCAGCCCGACAGTTTTGCCCTGCAGCTCGCCCAGCCGATTCCGAATCTGCGCCACGAACTGACCCGCCCGCGCATGGTTGATGTCCAGGATCGTCTGGAACAGGGTGGGGTCGAGCTGGTAGCGTTGCACCGTGTGCGCGAACGCCTGCACATCTTTGGGGAAGCATGAGCCGCCGAACCCCAGCCCCGCCTGCAGGAACGCATGCCCAATCCGCTGGTCGTAGCCCATCGCTTTGGCGACCTGCACCACATCCGCGCCCGTGCGCTCGCACAGGTCGGCAATCGCGTTGATGTACGAGATTTTGAGCGCGAGGAAGGTGTTGGAGGCGTACTTGATAATCTCGGCGGTCGCGAGGTTGGTAATCAGCATCGGTCGCTCCAGCGGCGCGTACAGCTCCACAATCTTCATCGCCGCGCGGGGGTTGTCCGCGCCAATCACGATGCGGTCGGGGTTCAGCGTGTCGTGAATCGCCGAGCCTTCGCGCAAAAACTCCGGGTTGGAGACCACATCGAACTCGTGCGGCTCCGTGCGATGCTGCTCGATAATCCGACGCACGCGGTCGCCTGTGCCCACGGGCACGGTGGACTTATTGACCACGATTTTGTAGCCGTTGAGCGCGCGCCCGATTTCGGCGGCGACGGCGTCCACATACTTCAGGTCGGGTTCGCCCGTGTCGGTCGGCGGCGTGCCCACGCAGATGAACACCACCTCCGACTCGCGCACGGCGTGCGCAAGGTCGGTGGTCGCCCGTAGGCGTCCCTCTTCCAGATTGCGCTGCAGCAGGTCGTCCAGACCCGGCTCGTAGATGGGCGACTGTCCTTTGTTGATGGCGTCCACTTTGGCGGCGTCGATATCGACGCACAGCGCCTCGTTGCCCAGATCCGCAAACACGACACCGGTCACCAGCCCGACATACCCTGTGCCAACGACAGCAATCTTCATGAGCGTCTCCACGCCTAATTTCGGCGTTTCCAAGGGGGAATTGTACCACCGGGGCGTGTATCGTTTCTTGCGACGGAGAATCGGTCGGAAGGGGTTATATCAATTGCGCGGTCAGGGTTCGTTAATTGCCTCGCACGCGCCTGCAGAGGCGTGCTTGTTGCCCGCACCCTGCGACTATGGAGTGCGGAAGCGGGAGCTTCAGCCGCGCGGAAGCTCCGCTTCCGCACTCCATACATTGCTGCTTTGCGAACTATGAGCCGCCGATAGGTATTATACCAAATGCGCCGTCAGAGTTCGTTAATTACCGACGCCTGTAGCCCTCACCCCCTTTGTCCCCCTCTCCCAACCCGTTGGGAGAGGGGGATAGCGTGTTGTGCAAGGCTTGCGCGGCTCCCCTCTCCCGCCGCGCGGGAGAGGGGCTGGGGGTGAGGGCAAAGACGCGCGTGGCTCTGGCTGGAAACGCACGGCAATTACGAAGTCTGACACGCTAATTGGTATTACAGGCACGGGTTCAGCCGTCTTTGCTACAGGCAGGGTGTGAAAAAACCTGCCTCCATAAGCGCCAGCAGCTTCACCTACGCACGCTCGATTCCACCAGCGCCATCTCCTCTGGCGTGAGGTCATAGAGCTGGTAAACGAGGCGGTCTATTTCGCGCTCCAGCGCGGAGGTGTCGGCGTTCGGGTTGCCCCGCTTCCGCGCCAGAATCTGCTCCACCAGCGACTCAATCTGCGCTGCCAGCGACTGGTTTTCAGGGGTGATGGGGGGCGCTGGAATATCCAAAACATGCTGATTCAACCAGCGTACACCACTACTGCCAATCTTTGTGCAGTACCATTTTTCATAAGCATACAGATTAAGATTACTATTGAGATAGGCTAACAAATATTTGATGTTCTTACCTGTGAGGATGTAAGCCGTGTTGGACACGAAAAACCGACCCTCAGGGTCGTAGGCAAACTGCGCCCCCTGTGCTAACTCCTGCCACACCACCTTCTCCTTCTCAAACTCGGCTAAGTAGTCGTCGTGCGGGTTATTATCGAGTTCCAGCCAGTGATGCTGACCGGGGTAGTCGGCGTTGGTCTTCTTGCCCGTGCGTCCGTAGCGGCACTGCCCGCGATTCTTCAGCGCCTTTTCGTACTGGCTGAGGTGCGCTACAATAGCAGGGTAGAGGTGCGCCTCTTTGTAAAATCCGAATTTTGCCAGAATCACCCACAACCCTTTCCACTCGTAGGCGTAGCGTTTGATGTCGCGTCCGCGCAGGATAGGCTTGATAATCGCCTCTGTGCGCTGGCGTTCGGCGTCGTCTTTGCAGGCGTCTAAAATTCGCTCGCGCGTCGCCGTGTCGATGATGAACGCCTCGTTCAAGCCTGTCAGTATGCCACGATAGATTTTTACATCCCACTCGCGCAGGGGTTTGCCGACGGCTTCGATTTTTTGTTTCAGCCGGTGTTCGGCGTCGCCGCCGATGAACCATGCGCCTGCGGAGAGGTTGTGCAACACGACGCCCTGCGTCTGGGTCGCTTCGCGCAGGCTCTTTTCGCGGTCCGTGTAGGTCAGCGCGCGCAGGTTCTGCTGGTTGGGCGCTTTCTGCAGTATCAGGATGTTCGTGTCCACCGTCGCGCTTTCGAACACGCCCGGTCCGAGGTCGATCAGCAGCAGCGGGTTGGTGTTCTTGGCGAAGTATGCGCGCAGTTTTTCGCCGTAGCCCGCGCGCATCCACTTGTTGGAGGTGATGTAGGCTAAGATACCCCCTTCCCGCAGCAGCTCCAGTCCGCGCTCATAAAAGAGGCAGTAGATGTCGCCTCTGCGGTCGAAGGTGGCGTAGCCCTCGTCGAGGTAGAGGTCGGCGTATTTGCGTTTGGCGTCATAGGCTTTCTGGAGCTGGATGTAGGGCGGGTTGCCGATGGCGATATCGAAGCCCTCTGAGACGCCGAACATCCATTCGGGGTCAAAGAACGGCGCGGAGGCGTTCTGGTCGTAGGGGTTCCAACGGGCGAGCATGCGGGCGGTAGCGTCGTCCCAGCCGCTTTTTTTGAGTTCGTCGGCGAGTTTCTGGCGCAACTCGGCGTCTTTCTGGCGCAGCTTCTGCTTGGTTTCGGGCGTGCGGGCGGTGAAGTATTGCTGGCGCACCTGCCGAATCTGCGCTTTGAGCTGCTCGATGTGCGGGTCGGGGAGGGCTTCCTGCGGTTTCTGGCGGATGCGTTTGAGCGTGTCGGCGGCGACGAATCGGATTTCGAGGTTCGGCAGCGGGCGGACGCCGCTGTTGGGCTGGCTGGGGTCGGGCTGCTGGTCTACAATCAACGCGATGAAGAAGCGCATTTTGGCAATCTGCACGGCGATGGGCTGGATGTCGACGCCGTAGACGCCGTTTTCGATCAGGAACAGTTTGCGCCCGTAGTCCAGCTCGTTGCGTTCGAAGGCGTTTTCGATGTCCTCGATGACCTTCTCGCGCACTTCGGGGCCGGGGAGGGCGCGGGCGCGTTCGATCTGTTTCTCTTTCCAGCGTTCGTTGCGGGGGTCCAGTTTGCCCAGCAGGAACACGAGTTTGTGCAGCATGCCCATCGGGAACGCGCCGGAGCCGCAGGCGGGGTCAATCGTTTTGAGCGCGTCGAGAGCGTCGATGAGCGCGCGGGTTTCGGCTTCGTTGAAGGGGTTGGCGTCGTCGTTTTCGTCGAACAGCTGGCGCAGGCGGGGTTCTATGTGGGGCGCGTCGGGGTGCGCTTGCTGAAGCGCGTCGTGTAGCACGCGAATCAGCGACTCTTCGACCATAAAGTCGACAATCTCGCGCGGGGTGTAGTAGGAGCCAGTGGCTTTGCGGGCGGTGGTGGCGGTTTCGGGGTTGTAGGCTGCCAGCAGGTTTTCGAACACCTTGCCCGCGAGTTCGGGGTCGAGCGCGACCTGCTGGTCCAGCGGCGTGCTTTCGGTCACGGTGAAGTTGTAGCGTTTGAGGATGTGGATGAGTCCGCGCACGCGGGCGGTGCGTTTCTCGCCGAAGGCGCGGCTGATGTCTACCGTGCGCTCCTCGCTGAAGAAGAGATAGTCGGGCACATGCAGGGGGTTTTTGGGGTGGTCGGAGAAGCCGTCGATGCGGCGGTCGGGGCGGTTCTCCTCCTTGCGGTAGACCTCATCGAGGCATTCGAACAGCCCGCCGTTGAGGAACGGGATGGGGCGCACCAGATTCAGGAAGTCGTTCGGGTTTATGAAGAGGTCTTCGTAGCGGTAGAGGTTGGTAATGCCGCGATGGGGGTCCAGTCCGCTGGGGTTGCGCTTGCGGAAGGCGCGCTGGTTTTGCTCCTGGTTCAGCGTCGCGAAAAAGAGGTTCTGCAGGATGGCTTTGTAGAAGCGGGTTTGCTGGCTGGCGGCGAGCGGCTCGTTGCCTTTGAGCAGGCTCGCCAGCGCGCCCTCGTCGAACAGGTCGTCGGGAATCAGCCCCTTGGCTTTGAGGAACCAGCAGAACAGCAGGCGGGTGATGAGGCGGATGACGCTCTGGGCGATGTAGGCGTCGCGGTTGGTCTCTTCGCGGGAGGTGGGTGTGGGAAACTGCACTTCCTGACATGCCCAGAAGTACCAGTTGGCGACCTCCTGATAGAACTGTTTGGAAAGGCTTTCGACATCGAAGGCGCGGTTGAGCTTATCCAGCACAACAGGAAGGGTGGGTTCACCCTGCAGGATCTCTTGCATGCTGAAGTGGAGCTCGGCGAGCCGTTCGAGGGTGGTGCGGGCGGGGGCGCCGCGGGTATACGGGAGCGAGCGGAGTTCAGTTTTGCCGTCGGGGCGTTGGCGCGCCCATGTGAAAACGAGTTCGGAGTGATTGGCGTTGCTGTAGCAGAGCAGGTGTTCGGTGTAGGTGGGCGCGAGGGCGCGATAGACGGCGCGTCGGGCGGTAAGAGAAGGCAGGCGGGCAGCGTGCCAGTCCACCCGGAACACGGGCAAGCCGCTCATCTGGGCAATCGGGTACAGGGTCAACGTCTGATTCACGGGCGCGTTGACTTTGAGCGTGAGGGGTTGCGCACGCAGCGCGCCCCAGTTCAGCACGCTGCAAAACAGCTCGCCCAGCCGCTCGCCCAACCGTTCACTATGCAATATCCGCTCAATCGGCGCGTAGAGATTCTGCATGGCGCACCCTCTGTGATTATCGGATGATAGAAGGATACCCGATAGGGTTTGTTAGGGAGGTTTAATACCAACTACGCGGTCAGAGTTCGTTAATTGCCTCGCACGCGCCTGCAGAGGCGTGCTTGTTGCCCGCACCCTGCGACTATGGAGTGCGGAAGCGGGAGCTTCAGCCGCGCGGAAGCTCCGCTTCCGCACTCCATACATTGCTGCTTTGCGAACTATGAGCCGCCGATAGGTATTATACCAAATGCGCCGTCAGAGTTCGTTAATTACCGACGCCTGTAGCCCTCACCCCCTTTGTCCCCCTCTCCCAACCCGTTGGGAGAGGGGGATAGCGTGTTGTGCAAGGCTTGCGCGGCTCCCCTCTCCCGCCGCGCGGGAGAGGGGCTGGGGGTGAGGGCAAAGACGCGCGTGGCTCTGGCTGGAAACGCACGGCAATTACGAAGTCTGACACGCTAATTGGTATTACAGGCACGGGTTCAGCCGTCTTTGCTACAGGCAGGGTGTGAAAAAACCTGCCTCCATAAGCGCCAGCAGCTTCACCTACGCACGCTCGATTCCACCAGCCTGATCTCCTCGGGGGTGAGGTCGTAGAGCTGGTAGACGAGGCGGTCGATTTCGCGCTCCAGTTCGGCGGTGTCGGCGTTCGGGTTGCCCCGCTTCCGCGCCAGAATCTGCTCCACCAGCGACTCAATCTGCGCTGCCAGCGACTGGTTTTCAGGGGTGATGGGGGGCGCTGGAATATCCAAAACATGCTGATTCAACCAGCGTACACCACTACTGCCAATCTTTGTGCAGTACCATTTTTCATAAGCATACAGATTAAGATTACTATTGAGATAGGCTAACAAATATTTGATGTTCTTACCTGTGAGGATGTAAGCCGTGTTGGACACGAAAAACCGACCCTCAGGGTCGTAGGCAAACTGCGCCCCCTGTGCTAACTCCTGCCACACCACCTTCTCCTTCTCAAACTCGGCGTAGTAGGCAATCTGGTCTTGTGTTTCGAACCATTTATTGCCTGTCTTCTTTCTCGCAGAAAAGCCGAGCTCTGGATACCTTTTGCCTGATTGCTCTAACTGGCGGATATCGAAGTGTTCAAGGAAATACTTCTTGACTGCAGGGTAGTCCTCGATATTGAGACGCAGGGCTGGAAAGGTACCAATCACCCACAACCCCTTCCACTCGTAGGCGTAGCGTTTGATGTCGCGTCCGCGCAGGATGGGTTTGATAAGCGCTTCGGTGCGCTGGCGTTCGGCGTTGTCTTTGCAGGCGTCTAAAATTCGCTCGCGCGTCGCCGTGTCAATAATGAACGCCTCGTTCAAGCCCGTCAGAATGCCGCGATAGATTTTCACCTCCCAGTCGCGCAGGGGTTTGCCGAGAGCCTCGATTTTCCCTTTTAGTCGCTGTTCGGCGTCGCCGCCGATGAACCATGCGCCTGTGGAGAGGTTGTTCAGCACGACGCTCTGGGTCTGCGTCGCCTCGCGCAGGCTCTTCGCGCGGTCGGTGTAGGTCAGCGCGTGCAGGCGCTTCTGATTGGATGCTTTTTGCGCCAGCAGGATGTTCGTATCCACCGTGGCACTTTCGAACACGCCCGGTCCGAGGTCAATCAGCAGCAGGGGGTTGGTTTTTTCGGCGAAATACTGGCGCAGTTTTTCGCCGTAGCCCGCGCGCATCCACTTGTTGGAGGTGATGTACGCCAGGATTCCGCCAGAGCGGAGCAGCTCCAGCCCGCGCTCGTAAAAGAGGCAGTAGATGTCGCCCCTGCGGTCGAAGGTGAAGTAGCCTTCGTCGATATAGAGGTCGGCGTATTTGCGTTTGGCGTCATAGGCTTTCTGGAGCTGGATGTAGGGCGGGTTGCCGATGACAATATCGAAGCCTTCCGAAACGCCGAACATCCATTCGGGTTCGAAGAAGGGGGCGGAGGCGTTCTGGTCGTAGGGGTTCCAGCGGGCGAGTTTTTGGGCGGCGGCGTCGTCCCAGCCGCTTTTTTTGAGTTCCTGGGCGAGTTGCTGGCGCAGGTCGGCGTCTTTCTGGCGCAGCTTCTGCTTGGTTTCGGGCGTGCGGGCGGTGAAGTATTGCTGGCGCACCTGCCGAATCTGCGCTTTGAGCTGCTCGATGTGCGGGTCGGGAATCGCCTCCTGCGGTTTCTGGCGGATGCGCTTGAGCGTGTCGGCGGCGACGAATCGGATTTCGAGGTTCGGCAGCGGGCGGACGCCGCTGTTGGGCTGGCTGGGGTCGGGCTGCTGGTCTACAATCAACGCGATGAAGAAGCGCATTTTGGCAATCTGCACGGCGATGGGCTGGATGTCGACGCCGTAGACGCCGTTTTCGATCAGGAACAGTTTGCGCCCGTAGTCCAGCTCGTTGCGTTCGAAGGCGTTTTCGATGTCCTCGATGACCTTCTCGCGCACTTCGGGGCCGGGGAGGGCGCGGGCGCGTTCGATCTGTTTCTCTTTCCAGCGTTCGTTGCGGGGGTCCAGTTTGCCCAGCAGGAACACGAGTTTGTGCAGCATGCCCATCGGGAACGCGCCGGAGCCGCAGGCGGGGTCAATCGTTTTGAGCGCGTCGAGAGCGTCGATGAGCGCGCGGGTTTCGGCTTCGTTGAAGGGGTTGGCGTCGTCGTTTTCGTCGAACAGCTGGCGCAGGCGGGGTTCTATGTGGGGCGCGTCGGGGTGCGCTTGCTGAAGCGCGTCGTGTAGCACGCGAATCAGCGACTCTTCGACCATAAAGTCGACAATCTCGCGCGGGGTGTAGTAGGAGCCAGTGGCTTTGCGGGCGGTGGTGGCGGTTTCGGGGTTGTAGGCTGCCAGCAGGTTTTCGAACACCTTGCCCGCGAGTTCGGGGTCGAGCGCGACCTGCTGGTCCAGCGGCGTGCTTTCGGTCACGGTGAAGTTGTAGCGTTTGAGGATGTGGATGAGTCCGCGCACGCGGGCGGTGCGTTTCTCGCCGAAGGCGCGGCTGATGTCTACCGTGCGCTCCTCGCTGAAGAAGAGATAGTCGGGCACATGCAGGGGGTTTTTGGGGTGGTCGGAGAAGCCGTCGATGCGGCGGTCGGGGCGGTTCTCCTCTTTGCGGTAGACCTCATCGAGGCATTCAAACAGCCCGCCGTTGAGGAACGGGATGGGACGCACCAGCTCCAGAAAGCGGTTCGGGTCCGTGAAGAGGTCTTCGTAGCGGTAGAGGTTGGTGATGCCGCGATGGGGGTCCAGCCCGTTGGGGTTGCGTTTGCGGAAGGCGCGCTGGTCTTGTTCCTGATTCAGCGTGGCGAAAAAGAGGTTTTGTAGGATGGCTTTGTAGAAGCGGGTTTGTGCGCTGGCGGCGAGCGGCTCGTCGCCTTTGAGGAGGGTCGTGAGTGTGCGCTCGTCGAACAGCGCGTCGGGGATCAGCCCTTTGGCTTTGAGGAACCAGCAGAACAGCAGTCGGGTGATGAGGCGGATAACGCTCTGGGCGATATAGGCGTCGCGGTTGGTCTCTTCAGGGGGCATGGGGAATCGCACTTCCTGGCACGCCCAGAAGTACCAGTTGGCAATCTCCTGATAGAACTGTTTGGAGAGGCTTTCGACATCGAAGGCGCGGTTGAGTTTGTCCAGCACGGCGGCGAGGCTGGGTTCGCCCTGCAGGAGTTCTTGCATGCTGAACTGGAGTTCGGCGAGTCGTTCGAGGGTGGTGCGGGCGGGCGCGCCGCGGGTATACGGGAGCGAGCGGAGTTCAGTTTTGCCGTCGGGGCGTTGGCGCGCCCATGTGAAAACGAGTTCGGAGTGATTGGCGTTGCTGTAGCAGAGCAGGTGTTCGGTGTAGGTGGGCGCGAGGGCGCGATAGACGGCGCGTCGGGCGGTAAGAGAAGGCAGGCGGGCAGCGTGCCAGTCCACCCGGAACACGGGCAAGCCGCTCATCTGGGCAATCGGGTACAGGGTCAACGTCTGATTCACGGGCGCGTTGACTTTGAGCGTGAGGGGTTGCGCACGCAGCGCGCCCCAGTTCAGCACGCTGCAAAACAGCTCGCCCAGCCGCTCGCCCAACCGTTCACTATGCAATATCCGCTCAATCGGCGCGTAGAGATTCTGCATGGCGCACCCTCTGTGATTATCGGATGATAGAAGGATACCCGATAGGGTTTGTTAGGGAGGTTTAATACCAACTACGCGGTCAGAGTTCGTTAATTGCCTCGCACGCGCCTGCAGAGGCGTGCTTGTTGCCCGCACCCTGCGACTATGGAGTGCGGAAGCGGGAGCTTCAGCCGCGCGGAAGCTCCGCTTCCGCACTTCATACGGACGGCGCTTTGCGCACATGTTGCAAATGTAGCGCAAAGGCACTTAGGGTATCCTTCTCTCAGCAGAGGGAGGCGCATGCCGCGGATTTTCGATAATATCGAGCAACGGCTCACGGACGGGCTCCAGCAGGTGATGACCGAGGCGGTCGCCTGCTCCTTCTGTGTGGGCTATTTGAACCTGCGTGGCTGGGATCAGCTATCCGACCTGGTGGAGCGGCTGGAGGGTGGGGACGAAGATCGCGCCTGCCGCCTGCTGGTGGGCATGCATCGCCCGCCTGAGGAGGAGATGAAGCAGCTTTATCGCCTGACGCGCGAGTCGCCGACGCTCGACGGACCGACGCGCGCGCGGATGGTGCGCCGTCTGACCGAGAGTTTCAAGGAGCAAATCGAGTTCGGCGTGCCCACCGACGAGGCGGAGCGCACCCTGCGCCAGCTGGCGCGCCAGCTCCGCCAGCGTAAGGTGTTCGTCAAGGCGTTTCTCAAGCACCCCCTGCACGCGAAACTCTATCTGGTGCAGCGCCCCGACGCCGTGGCGCCGCTCATCGGCTTCGTGGGCAGCAGCAACCTCACCCTCGCAGGGCTGAAGCATCAGGGCGAGCTGAATGTGGATGTGGTGGAACAGGACGCCGCCCAGAAACTTCTCCAGTGGTTCAACGACCGCTGGAACGACCCGGAGGCGATCGACCTCACTGACACACTGGCGGAGATTATCGAGACCAGCTGGGCGCGTGAGGACCTCGTGCGCCCCTACCATGTCTACCTCAAGATGGCGTATCACCTGTGCGAGGAGGCGCGTCAGGGCGAGCATGCCTTCCAGATGCCGAAACTGTTCGAGAATGTGTTGCTCGATTTTCAGGCGGCGGCGGTCTCCCTGGCGGTTCACTATCTTCATCGGCGCGGGGGCGTGCTGCTGGGCGATGTGGTCGGGCTGGGCAAGACGCTGATGGCGACCGCCATCGCGCGCATCCTTCAGGAAGACGCCGATGTGAACACCCTCGTGCTGTGCCCGCCCGCCCTTGTGCCGATGTGGGAGTGGCACCTCCAGCAGTACCAGATTACCGGGCGCGTGCTCTCCATCGGCAGAGCCATCCAGGAGTTGCCGCGCCTGCCCCGCTACCGCCTGCTGATTATCGACGAGAGCCACAACCTGCGCAACCGCGAGGGCAAATGCTATCGCGCCATCCGCGACTACATCGAACAGAACGAGCCGCGCGTGCTGCTGCTCACCGCCACCCCCTACAACAAGGAGTTTGCCGACCTCGCCAACCAGCTGCGCCTGTTTGTGGACGAGGACGCCGACCTGCGCATCCGCCCCGAACGATTCTTTCAGTGGTGGGCGGACGCAGGCAAAAACGAGGCGGACTTCGTCGCGACCTATCGCGCCCTGCCCACCAGCCTGCGCGCATTCGAGGTGAGCAACTCGCCCGACGACTGGCGCGACCTGATGCGTCTGTACCTGGTGCGCCGCACGCGCCAGTTCATCATACGCCACTACGCCCACTACGACGAGCAAATCGGACGCTACTATGTGCTGCTGAACGGGCAAAGGAAATATTTCCCCGTGCGCCAGCCCAAGCGCATGGCGTTTCCCATCGACGAACAGAACCCTGACGACCAGTATGCCCGCCTCTTCAGCGAGTCGGTGGTGCGCGTGATTGAGTCGCTCACGCTCCCGCGCTACGGGCTGGCGAACTACCTCCGCCCGAACGCCGACGCCACAGCCAGCGACGCCGAAAAACGCCTGCTGGAGAATCTGGCTCGCGCGGGGCGACGGCTGATTGGCTTCTCGCGCACGAATCTGTTCAAGCGCCTCGAATCGAGCGGCTACAGCTTCCTGCTTTCGGTCGAGCGCCACATCGTGCGCAACCTTGTGACGCTTCATGCGCTGGAGAACAACCTGCCTCTCCCTATCGGCGCGCAGGACGCCGCGCTGCTGGACACCGCCCTCAGCGATTCCGACGCCGAGCTGCTTGCCGAGCCCGACGAGGACGACGCCGGCGACGCGGCGTCCGATGTGCCTGAAACGCCTTCTGGGCGCACGCTGGACGCCTATCGCGCCGCCGCCCAGCGCACCTACGAACGCTACCGCGCCAACGCCGGGCGGTTTCGCTGGCTCGACGCCCGCTTCTTCACCGCCGACTTGAAGCAACACCTGCTGGACGACGCCCAGAAGCTGCTGGATGTGCTGAATCGCGCGGGCGACTGGAACCCCAGCGCCGACGCCAAGCTGGACGCGCTCTACCGTCTGCTGACTCAGCAGCACCCCAACGAGAAGGTGCTCATCTTCACCCAGTTCGCCGACACCGCACGCTATCTGGGCGAGCAGCTCCGCCAGCGTGGGATTGCCGACCTCGACGTCGTCGCCAGCGATACGAATGACCCCTACATGGTCGCGCGCCGATTTAGCCCCCGCTCCAGCGGGGGCTTGCCCCCCAATCAGACCGAGCTGCGCGTGCTGATTGCCACCGATGTGCTGGCGGAGGGACAGAATCTGCAGGACGCGCATATCGTGGTGAACTACGACCTGCCTTGGGCGATTATCCGTCTGATCCAGCGTGCGGGGCGCGTCGACCGCATCGGGCAGCAGCACGACACGATTCTCGTCTACTCGTTTCTGCCCGCCGACGGCGTGGAGCGCATCATCCGCCTGCGCCAGCGGCTGGTGGAACGCCTGCAGGCGAATCAGGAAGTGATTGGCACGGACGAGGTGTTTTTTGAAGAGGAAACCGCCGCGCGCCTGCGCGACCTGTTCACCGAAAAAGCGGGCGTGCTGGACGACGACTCCCGCGATGAGGACATCGACCTGCCCAGCCTCGCGTTGCAGGTGTGGAACAGCGCATCGAAAGCCGACCAGAAAGCGGCGCTCGCGCTTCCGAAGGTCGTCGCCGCCACGCGCGCCGTGCCCGAAACCGCCGACCCGCGCGTGCAACCTTCGGGCGTGATTACCTACCTGCGCTTCCCCGACGGGAGCGATACGCTGGTGTATGTGGACGCGCAGGGCGCCCTCGTGTCGCAGTCGCTGGCGGGCGTCTTTCGTGCGGCGGCGTGCGCGCCCGACGCGCCCCCCATGCCCCGCGCCCAGAAGCACCACACCCTCGTGCAGCAGTGCTTCCAGATTGTGCAACAGGAGCAGGCGCTGCTGGGCGGACAGCTCGGAACCCTGCGCAGCGCGCGGCGCAAACTCTACGAGCGCCTCAAGCAGTGGCGCGCGCAACTCGCCCAGAACCGCACCCTCTTCTCGCTCGATCAGCAGCGGCAAATCGACCGCCTGCTGGAGCTGCTCCATCGCTACCCGCTCAAGCGCGCCGCCGAGGACGCGCTCCGACGCCAGATGAAGCTCGGCGTCGCCAACGAGGCGTTGCTGGAGATGCTCTGCCATTACGCCGACAACGACCGACTCTGCGAGGTCGCCGCCGACTCCGAACCGTCCCTGCCTGACCCGCAGATTGTCTGCTCGATGGGACTTTGGCGACCGGAGGAGTTACCCTCTTAGAGGGGTAGTTTTTTTGAGGTGTGCGCCGTGGGGGGGCGTACCCAGAATATGGAAACGCGCGCGTTCGCACGACTGCTGAAGCCGTTCCTACAACACGAAGCCTGCCTGCGCGGGCTGTTGCCTTTTGCAGGGGCGCGTGGTTATGTAGGGGCGCACAGCCGTGCGCCCCTACACCCTGCCTGCGGTGGCTGGGGGGCTGAGCCGACGCAGGTCGGCTTGGTTGGATAGGAACGGCTTTCGCCGTCTTCTCTACAGGCAGGTTGCGAAAAAACCTCCCCCTTAAGCCCCATACCCCTTGACAAATCGGTCTGACCTGTGGTATAATCTTGACCGATGGTCATGATTGACCGTCGGTATCCTAAACAGCGTTAGACTGAAGGTTGGCACGCGCTATGAGCAAACCATCGTTAACCCGTCCGAGTCGACGCGAGCGCCGCCGAGAGGAGACGCGCCAGCGGCTCATCGAGGCGGCCCTCGCGTTGATGCAGCAGAAACCCTTTGAACAGGTGACCGTCGAGGAAATCACCGAACTCGCCGATGTCGCCAAAGGCACCTTCTTCACCTACTTCCCGACCAAAGAGCATCTGCTGCACGCCTACATCCGCGACCTCGCCGACGAGGTGTACGAGTTTCTGGAGTCGCTGGCGCCAGAGAACGCCCCCAGCCAGTGGGAGGTGCTGCGGCAGGTGATGCTGTTTATTGCCCGTCGCGACGCGCGCTCGCTGCTGGTGAGCCGTTCGCTGATGGTCGCCGCATGCAATAGCGAGCAGCTGCGCGCGCAGGTGATGGACATCGTGCGCGAGGCGACCGAATACGCCGTCGAGGGCTTCCGCCGCGGGCAGCAAACGGGCGAATACCGCACCGATGTCTCCCCAGAAGAGCTGGCGCATCAGGCAATCCGACTCTACCGCCTGTGCCAGATGGAATGGATGATGGAGTGCGAACACGAACCGCTGGAGCAGATTGTGGAGCGGATTCTGGCGTTTTACAAACCCGCGTTTGTGAACCCCGAACGACTGATCAAGGAGGAGAACCGATGAAGGCGCGCATAGGATTGTGGCTTGGGCTGGCGGCGGCTGCCGCTGCGGGCGCGTATGGGCAGTCAGGCGAGCCGCTCACGCTTCAGGAGGCGGTGTCGCTCGCGCTGAAAAACAACCGCGCGGTACAGATTAGCGCACTGAGCGTCGACAGAACCCGCAACGCGCTCCGCGAGGCGCGCAGCAACGCCAACTTCACGATACAGGGCAACGCGACCTACACCCGTTTTGACCGCGTCGCACAGGCGCAGTTCGGACCGCAAACGGTTCGGCTGGGCAACCTCGAGAACCGCACGGCGCGCATCACGCTGACGCAGGTGGTGGACATCAGCGGGATTGTGCGGGCGGCGGTGCGCGCGGCAAGTGTGACTCTGAACCTGAGCGAGCTGGAGCTGGAGCGCACGCGCAACGACACGATTTTGCAGGTGGTGCAGGCGTATCAGGGCGTGGCGCGTGCGGACGAGTTCGTGCGTGTGGCGGAAGAGGCGCTGCGCAACGCGCAGGAGCGGCTGCGCCTGATACGCGCGCAGGTGGAGGCGGGCGTCGCGGCGCAGTTTGACCTGTTGCGCGCTGAGACCGCCGTGGCGCAAGCCGAGCAAGCCCTGCTGAACGCCCGCAACCAGCGCGAACTCGCCGCCGCCGCGCTGAACAACCTGCTGGGACGCGACCTGAACGCGCCCGTGCAGGTGGTCAAGCCCGAACGCCTGCCCGAACTGACGCCCGAACCGCTGGAGACGCTGACTCAGCAGGCGTACCAGAACCGCCCCGAAATCCTCGCCGCGCAACGGGGCGTGGAGCTGGCGCAGGTGAACATTCAGGTCGCCCGACGCGGCGTGCTGCCCAGCATCGTGCTGACGGGTCAGGCGGACTTCAACCTGAACACCTCGGCGTTCAACCCGCGCCGCGAGACCTACACAGGCGTCGCCGTGCTGTCCGTGCCCATCTGGGACGGCGGGATTACGCGCGCGCGCGAGGCGCAGGCGCGCGACGAGCTGCAAATCGCCGAGTTGCGCCTGCAACAGGCGAAAGAGGGCGTCGCCTTGGAGGTGCGTCAGGCGTACCTGAACCTGCAGGACGCCCAGAAGCGGCTTGCAGTCGCCCAGAAGGGGCTGGAACAGGCGACGGAGGCGCTGCGACTGGCGCGCGTGCGCTTCGAGGCGGGCGTCTCGCCCCAGCTCGAAATCAGCGACGCTGAACTCGCCTTCACGCAGGCGCAGACGAACCTCGTGAACGCCCAGTTTGACTATCTGGACGCCTACGCCGCGCTGCTGCGTGCGGTGGGCGCGATCGATACGCAGTACACACGCTTGTAATGCAGGAGGAGACTATGAAACCGATTACCCGACGATGGAGCCAGTACGGTATCGTATCGATGGTTGCATCGCTTGCGATAGTGATGGCAGGGTGTGGGCGCGGAGGAGGAGGCGGCGCGCCGGCGCCGCAAGCGCAAGCCAGCGAAGCCGCCGCCGTCACCGTCGCCGTTGCTACCATCGAATCGGGCAACCTGTTCGAGACCGCCTCGGTCACGGGCGAACTGCAATCGTACAACGACACGACCGTCGCGACCAAGCTGGGGGGCAGGATTATCGAGGCGCCCGTGCTGGAAGGGCAGCGCGTGCGCAAGGGGGATGTGCTGGCGGTGCAGGATGCGACCGACCTGAACCTGCAGATTCGGCAGGCGGAGGCGGCGGTGCGCGCGGCGGAGTCGAACCTGCGTCAGGCGGAGATTGCCGCCCGCACGCAGCCCGACCAGACGGACGCGCAGATTCGCGCCGCGAAAGCCGCGCTGGAGTCGGCGCGCGCCCGCCTGCGTGCGCTGCAGACTGGCGCGCGTCCGCAGGAGCGCCAGCAGGCGGAGCAAGCGGTCGCCGCCGCCCGCGCGAACTTCGAACTCGCCCGCGCCAACTACGAACGCGCCCAGCAACTCTATCAGCAGGGCGCAATCCCCAAGCAGCAGCTCGACTCGGCGCAGACGGCGTTCGAGGCGGCGCGCGCGCAACTGCGTCAGGCGGAAGAAGCGCTCAGCCTCGTGCGCGAGGGACCGCGTCAGGAGGAGATTGAAGCCGCCGAGCAAGCCGTGCGCCAGGCAGAGGAGGCGTATCGTCAGGCGACTCTGGGCAAAGCGCAGGACGAACTGGCGCAGCGCCGCGTGGAAGCCGCGCGCGCCGCGCTCCAGCAAGCTCAGGCGAGCCTCGCCCTGCTGCGCCAGCAACTCGCCGACACCGTGATTCGCGCCCCGTTCGATGGCGTGGTCGCCCAGCGTCTGGTTGAAGTGGGCGTCGTCGCAGGCGCGGGCACGCCCGTGGCGCGCATCGTGTCGCTCGATCGGCTTTACTTTGAGGGCACGCTGCCCGAAGTGCTGCTGCGCTCCGTGCGCGTCGGGATGCCCGTCTCCGTGCGCGTGGACGCCTTCCCCGACCGCGCCTTCAACGCGCGCATCGAAGCCATCTACCCCGCCGTCGCCGACCAGGCGCGCAACCTGCGCATCCGCGTGAGCCTCGCCAACCCCAGCGACCTGCCGCTCAAGACAGGACTCTTCGCACGCGGCGAAATCCTCATCCGCGAATTCAAAAATGTGCCGCTCACGCCCAAACTCGCCCTGCTGGAGAAGGGCGGAATCACGCGCGTGTTCGTTGTCGAGAACGGCGTCGCGAAACAGCGCACGCTGAAGGTGATTGCGACCAACACGCAGGTCGTTTATGCCGAGGGCGTGCGCGCAGGCGAGACCGTCGTCACGCGCGGACAGGACCTGCTCAGCGACGGGCAACCCGTGCGCGTGCTGGAACAGTAAGGAGGCAACGCTATGTGGATGACCCGATTGGCTCTGAACCGACCCGTCACCATCATGGTGTTCGTGGTCGCCATACTCGTGCTGGGCTATTACGCGCTGGGACGCATGCAGGTCGAGCTGCAGCCGAAGGTGGACTTCCCCGTGATTACGGTGGTCACGGCGTACCCCGGCGCGTCGCCGGAAGAGGTAGAGACGCTCATCACCAAGCCCATCGAGGACGCGGTGGCGGGCGTGGAAGGACTGCGCCAGATCAGCTCGACCTCGCAGTTCAGCCTCTCGCAGGTCGTGCTGGAGTATAACATTGGCACGAACCTGTCGGACGCCTACCTCGATGTGCAGGCGAAGTTGAACACGATTCTGAACCAGTTGCCCGACGGCGCGGAACGCCCGTCCATTCTCAAGCTCGATACGCAGTCGCAGCCGACGATGTACCTCTCGCTGACGGGCAATCGCCCCGCCTACGAGCTGCGCGACCTCGCCGATAACTTCATCAAGGATCGCCTCTCCAGCGTGCCTGGGGTGGCGGGCGTGGCGGTGGCGGGCGGCGAGAAGCGCGAGATTCAGGTGCTGGTAGATAAGCAGCGGCTGAACGCCTACGGGTTGTCCATCAACACGATTGTGCGCACGCTGCAGGGCGCGAACCTGAATGTGCCTGCGGGACGCATCACCGAGGGCGAACGCGACTACAATGTGCGCCTGCTGGGCGAGTTCGCCTCGATTGAGGAACTGCGCGAACTGGAGATTTTCCTGCCGAATAACCGCAACCCGATGGCGCGCGGCAGCGTGATTCGCCTCAAGGATGTCGCGACAGTGCGCGACGGCGTGGTCGAACGCACGGAGGTCACCCGCGTCAACGGCAAAGAGGATGTCACGCTGGTCATCCAGAAGACCAGCGACGGCAACGCGATTGAGGTCTCGGAGGGCGTGCGCCAGCAGATTGCCCGCATTCAGAGCGAGTACCCCGACCTGAAGTTCACCGTCACGCAGGATGAGGCGGACGCTGTCAAGGAGAGCCTTGCGGACCTGCGCCTCGCGCTCGGCATCGCGATTTTCCTCGTGGTGGTGATTATCTACCTGTTTCTGTATAACATCCGCGGCGCGCTGATTGTCTCGCTGGCGATTCCGACCTGTTTCTTCGCGGCGTTCATCGCGATGTATTTCTTCGGCTTCACCATCAACTTCATGACCATGCTCGCGCTCTCACTGGCGGTGGGCGTGCTGGTGGACGACGCGATTGTGGTGATTGAGAACATCTACCGTCACCTGTCGATGGGCGAGGAGCCGATGGAAGCGGCGTACAACGGACGCACCGAAATCGGGCTGGCGGCGATTACCATCACCTTCGTCGATGTGGTGGTGTTCCTGCCGATTGCCTTCATGGGCGGCGTCACGGGACAGTTCTTCCGCTCGTTCGGGTTGACCGTCGCCGTGACGGTGCTGTTCTCGCTGATTGTGTCGTTCACGCTCACGCCGATGCTGGCGAGTCGGCTCTATCGTCGGGGCGAGGCGGTGGAGGAGCCGCGCGGCTTTTTCCGATGGTTCGACAATCGCCTGAACGCGCTCAAGCGCGGCTATCGGCGCACGCTGGCGTGGTCGCTGCGCCATCGCTGGCTGGTGATTTTGACGGCGAACGGCGCGCTGGTCGCCGTGTTTGTGCTGGTGATTGGCTCCGCCATCAGCGGCAGCCCGCTGCTGCCGTTCCGCTTCGCGCCCTCGCAGGATCAGGGGCTGATTACCGTGACCATCGAGATGCCGCCCGACGCCTCGCTGGAGCAGACCGACCGCGTGGCGCAACGCATCGAGCAAGCCGCGCTGTCGATTCCCGAAGTGAAGTATGTCTCGACGCGGCTGGGGCGGCTGTCGGCGGGCTTTTTGGGCGCAGGCGATGCAGGACCGCGCTTCGCAGGGCTGCAAATCACCCTGCATGAGAAGAAGGCGCTGCTCGACAGCCTGATGTTCTGGGTCAAACACGACGAGCAGCTGCGCACGCGCCGCGACATCGAGGTTGTCGCCGAGCTACGCGAGAAGGTGGGCGAAATTCCGGGCGCGCAAATCACCATGAACGCCGTGTCGGGCTTTCGCGGCGGGGGCTTCGGCGCGCCCATCCAGATTGCGCTGGTCGGCAAGGACACCGAAACGCTGCTGGCAACCGCGACCAATGTGCGCAATCTGATTGCGCAGATTCCGGGCATCAAAGACCCCGACCTGTCGTGGTCGTCGGGCAAGCCGGAGTTGCAGGTGCGCGTCGATCGCGAGAAGGCGACCTCGCTGGGACTGAGCCTCGCGGAGATAGCCGCCGCGTTGCGCACCGCTTACGAGGGCGACACGAGCGCGAAGTACCGCGAGGGCGGACAGGAGTACGACATTCGCGTGCGCGTGCGCGAAGACCAGCGCCAGCGACAGAGCGACCTGAACGACCTTGTGGTGGGCTATGTGCAGGGCGCGCCCGTCTACCTGCGCGATGTGGCGACCGTCGCGCTGGGCGACGGACCGACCAAGATCGAGCGCACCGACCGCCAGCGGCGCGTCACCGTCACGGCGAACCTGCTGCCGGGCTATACGCCGGGTAACATGCGACAGGTCATCGACGCGAAGCTGGCGGAGGCGAACGCGATCCCGCCGGGCGTGCGCGCCGTGTGGTTTGGCGAGAACGAGGTGATGGCGCGCGAGGGCGTCTACATGGCGCAGGCGCTGCTGCTCGCGCTCATCCTCGTCTACCTACTGATGGTCGCGCTGTTCGAGAACTGGCTCTACCCGTTCATCATCATGTTCAGCCAGCCGCAGGCGCTGGTGGGCGCGCTGCTGGGGCTGATTGTGTTCCGCTCCGAGCTGAATATCATCTCGATGATTGGCATCATCGCGCTGGTGGGCATCGTGGGCAAGAACGCCATCCTGCTGGTGGACTATGCCAACACCCTGCGCCAACGGGGCTTGCCGCGCGACGAGGCGTTGCTGGAGGCGGGCGAGACGCGCCTGCGCCCGATTCTGATGACAACCCTGTCGCTGGTGCTGGCGATGGTGCCGATTGCGCTGGCGGTCGGGCGCGGCTCCGAATTCCGTGCGCCGCTGGGCATCGTGCTGATTGGCGGATTGACCGTCAGCACGCTGTTGACCCTGCTGGTCATCCCGTGTACCTACACGGTGATGGACGACTTCACGCGCTGGCTGGGCAAGCTCATCTGGCGGCGCGGCGCGGTTCCTGTGGATCAGGCGGCGGCTGTCGAGCCTGCCGAACGCGACGAGGAAGAGGTCGTCCCGCGCTGAGAACATGGGGGCGACCCGCGCAGGGTCGCCCTTTGCTCGTGTTGGGGACATCAGCGCACAAAGTCGCCCAAACGACTCACAGGCGCGTAATATCCAGCTGACACCATGCGCATTAATATTTCGTTCGCCTGCTCCAAGTTTACAATATGATTGCGAGTGCAGAGAGCGAGAATTCCTATGGTACCCGTCGTGCTTATCTGAAGCTGTCTCGCAATGAGCCGTGCATCACGGTCGTCGGTTGCCAACTGCCAGCGGCGCATAAGTGCGACAGCGATGGATTCAGACTCGCCCTTGCCCAAGCGATTGCGCAGTCTGATTGCGTAGGCATTCTCGTCCGCACTGAGATTCACAACCGACAACCAATCTAGTGGTCCTTGAGGGACTTTGCCGCCATGTATACCGACCTGGATTTCCTCCAGTACTGCAGGGCAGGCGCACATATGGACTTGAATCTGTTGTAAGAGATCCACACGGACTGCTTGTAAGAAGTTATTAATCACGGTTGTGTCTAACAACATGTATGATGAGCGGTTTCTCATGGTGTCCGATATACAGCGATCGGGTTGGGAATTATTCGAGACAACACACACACGCGCTTACGGACATTCGGAGTTTTCTGGATGGTCGCCCGCATGAGTCACTAAGCTTTCGACTTCAGCCTGCAGTTCCTCAAAACTTGAGGCTCCCAGACGGAGAGGGATACCGCGCCGCTGGAATTCCGCCTGGAGTGTCCAGCGATTCTCCCCCAATAGCTCTGCCGCCTTCGAGAGGCTGATTTGTTCGTTCAGATAAGCGCCTACTACAACTGCCCAGCGTAGTTCAGGGTCTGCTTCCAGCGCGCGAGAGAGTGCGTCCGAGACTCGCTCGGGCTGAATCTCCCACAACTTCGCTATTTCGTCCAATAGCCACCGTGCTGCTGCCATCGTGATACGATTTTACCCCTGATGCGCAAAAGTCAGGGCGCGGTTTGCGCGCCCTGACCGCTCATGCAGTGTATTGCGTGCCCCAGCGGCTCACAGCTCCCCAATGAGCAGCGCGGGCATACCGCTGGATTTGAGCTGCTCGCTGAGCTGCGGGGCAGTTGTGGTGAGGTAGGCGCGAATCGAGCCGTACACCTGCTCGAACTCCGCCTTGACCTCGTTGAAGTAGGCGACCTGCGCGAGGGTGGGACCCGTGTTGCTGCCCATCTGTCCGTAGACGGCGTTCAGCCTGCCGCGCAGGCGCGCGCTGCGCGCATACGCCAGCCCCGTGTTCGGGTTGTCTACCTGCGCCTTCAGCTCGCCAATCTGCTTCAGGTGCTCGCCAATCGCCTTGTCGAGGTCTTCGGGCATCCTGAGGTTCTGCTGGCGGGCGACCTGACGCAGGTTGTTCAGCTGCGCCTCGACGCTGTTCAACACGGTCATCGCGCGGTTCAGCTGGCGGATCATCCCCAGCGTCTCCAGCGCGAACTGGTAGCCCGCCTTCATGCCCGTCAGGTACGGCTCCAGCGCAGGCTCCACCTTCACCGTCAGCGGTTGCTCCATCTCGAAGTCGCCCGCGATGAGCTTGACGCGATAGGTTCCGGGCAGCACCTGCGGTCCCAGCGGTCCCGTGTTGGGCTGGGGCGTCTGGCTCTCCTCGTCGGTCTCTGTCGCCTCGCCGCGCGTGCGCAGGTCCCACACCACGCGATGCACGCCGGGCGTCTGGGGCACGCGCGTCAGCTCGCGCAGCAGGTTGCCCTGCGAGTCGAGGATCTGGAGGCGCACACGCCCCTCTTTCGGGCGCTCCTTGAGATGGAAGGTAATCATCGCGCCGTAGGGCGGGTTCGGCGACACAATCGGGCGGTCGCCGCGTCCGTAGCGCGTCATGCGGCTGGAGTGCCGCCACGCGACAGGCGGGGTGAACAGGTGCGCGGGCTTGTCCAGCACTTCAGGCGAGGCTTCCTGCAACGGCGTGATGTCGTCCAGCACATAGACGCTGCGCCCATGCGTGCCGACGACCAGGTCGTTCATCAGGGGATGGACCATAATGTCGTGAACGGGCACGGGCGGCAGGTTGGGCATGCGCTGCCAGTTCTGCCCGCCGTCGAACGACACAAACAGCCCGCGTTCCGTGCCCGCGTACAGCAGGTTCCGATTGCGTGGGTCCTCGCACATCCCGAACACATACGCTTCATCGGGCAGTCCGTTGGTCAGGGGTTGCCATGTGTTGCCGCCGTCGGTCGTCTTGTAGAGGTAGGGCTTGAAGTCGTTCAGCAGGTGGCGGTCGAAGGCGACATACGCCGTGTTCGGGTCGTGGCGCGACGGCTCGACATGCGACACGGGCGAGTTGGCAGGCAGGTTCGGCACGCGCTGGGTCAGCTCGATCCAGCTTTTGCCGTCGTCGGGGCTTTTCCACAGGCGTCCGTCGTCCGTGCCCACCCACAGCAGTCCGCGCTGCAGGGGCGACTCCGCAAGGCTGATAATCGTACAGTGGTACTCGGCGGTGGTGTTCTCCACCCAGATGGGTCCGCCCGCATCTTTCTGCTTTTCGGGGTCGTTGGTGGTCAGGTCGGGGCTGATGACGGCCCAGGTCGTGCCGAAGTCGGTGGACTTGAACACCACATTCCCGCCGACATAGACCGTGTCAGGGTTGTGGGGCGAGGGGACGATGGGCGTGTTCCAGTTGAAGCGGTACTTGAGTTCGCTGGCGGGACCGCCGTCGCTGCGGCGCGCCTGCGGGCTGATGTTCTCCTGCACGCCTGTCGCCAGATTCGTGCGCACGATGTTGCCCCCCTGTGACTCGCTGATGACCATGTTCGGGTCGCGCGGGTGGATGAGACAGTAGAATCCGTCGCCGAAACTAACCATGCGCCAGTGTTCGTTGACGATGCCGCCCTCTTTATTGCGCGCCCAGCCCATCCAGCTGCCGTTGTCCTGCAGCCCGCCCGCCACCTGATAGAAGGGCGCCTCCATGCTGCAGTGAATCTGATAAAATTGCGCCAGCGGGATGTTAGCGACCACATCCCAGTCCTCGCCGCGATTCAGCGAGAACGCCAGCCCGCCGTCGTTGCCGTTCCAGAGGATGTTGGGATTCTGCGGGTCTATCCAGAGCGCGTGATGGTCCACATGCACGGTCGCCGCCATCTGATAGGAGGTGCGCCCGCCGTCGATGGAGCCGCGCAACTGGGTCGCCAGGAAGTAGAGGCGGTTCGGGTCGCTGGGGCACACGCGCAGGTCGGTATAGTAGAACCCGCGCGAGACGATGTTCGTCTCCGTGCTGACGCGCTGGAAGGTCTCGCCCCGATCGGTCGAGCGGAACAGCGTGCCATCGTTCGACTCGGCAATCACATAGACGATGTTCGGGTTGCTGGGGGCGACTTTAACGCCGATACGCCCCATCAGGCGGGGCAGTCCGCTCGTGATTTTCTGCCATGTGCGCCCGCCGTCTGTGGAGCGGAACACGCCGCCCTGCTCGCTGCCGCTGGTGTGCGTCCAGGGCTTGCGCTCGAAGCGCCACATGCCCGCGTACAGGATGTTCGGGTTCACAGGATCAATATCGAGGTCGGACGCGCCGTGATGCTCATCGATGTAAAGCACCTTCTCCCAAGTCTTGCCGCCGTCGGTGGTCATAAACACGCCGCGTTCGGGGTTCGGTCCGAAGGGGGAGCCGATGGCGGCGACCCACACCGTGTTCGAGTCGCGCGGGTGGACAATAATACGGCTAATCTGGCGCGTCTCACGCAACCCCAGATACTGCCATGTTTTGCCCCCATCTACGGATTTGTAGATACCGCAGCCGATGGAGATGCTGTTGCGCGTGTTCGCCTCGCCTGTGCCCACCCAGACGATGTCGGGGTTCTGCGGGTCGAGCGCAATGTCGCCGATGGAGGTCGTCTCCTGCTCGTCGAACAGCGGCGTCCAGCGGATGCCCCAGTTGGTGGTCTTCCACAGTCCGCCTGTGCCCGTCGCCACATAGACGGTGCTGGGATTGCCGGGGATGCCCTCGATGTCCGTGACGCGACCGCCCATGTTGGCGGGTCCGATATTGCGCGGGCGCAGGTTTTTGAACAGCTCGGCGCTTACGCCCGACGAGTCAGCAAACGCATACACACTAACGCCAAGAAGGAACGCTACTCCGAATGATAAGGCTCGCCTTAACATAGGCTGCCGATTCGGTACGGGCGGGAGATTTCCTGCACAGAGCGGGCAAGGCTTGACATGGGAGCGCCCGATGTGCCATAATTTAGCCACGCTAAATATCAGGAGGCTATCGAATGACGCAAGAGGTTCTCAAGGATGTCCCGCAGGGTTTGAGTCGAGAGCGAATTGAGCAGGTCGCGCGCATGCGCGGCGAGCCAGAATGGCATCTTCAGCGCCGACTGGAGGCATGGGAGCGGTTTCTGAGCCTGCCGATGCCCAGCCCGAAACAGGAAGACTGGCGCTACACGGACATCACCACCCTCCATCTGGAAGATTACATGGCGGTCGGCTGGCAGGACGCCCCCACAGGCGACGCGCCGACGCACATGCCGCCGTTCCTGACCGAGCAGCCCACGATTCAGGTCTATCATCGCGTCGGGTTCGGCTTCGAGGCGCACATTCCCGACGCACTGCGCGCGCAGGGCGTGCAGGTGCGCGATCTGTACGAAACCCTGCAGAACAACCCCGAACTGCTGGAAAACCATCTGGGACGGCTGGAGCCTATTCCGGGCGATAAACTCACCTTGCTGCACACGGCGGCATGGGACGGCGGGCTGTATATCTACCTCCCGAAGGATGTTCAGGTCGAGGGCGTCATCGAAATCATCCACTGGTTCGAGACGCCGGGCGTGCACCTGCCGCACACGGTGATTGTCTGCGAGCAGGGCAGCGCGGCGAATATCGTGCAGTCGTTTTTCTCGCCTGAGGACGCCCCGGTGTTCGCGCTGGGCGCGGTCGAGGTGTTCAACCAGCCCAATAGCGACCTGCGCCACGCGATTGTGCAGCGCATGGGACGCGAGAGCATCTTCATCAGCAGCGTCGACTACGAACAGCGCCGCGATAGCCGCGCGTTGTCGCTGAATGTCGGGCTGGGGGCGCAGCTGGGACGCACGGTGCTGCAGCACTGGATGGTCGAGCCCGGCGCAGAGGCGCGCCCGCTGGGGCTGTTCTTCGGCGACGGCAAGCAGCACCTCGATTTCCGCACGCTGCAGGACCACCGCGTCGGCAACACGATGAGCGACCTCCTCTACAAAGGCGCACTGTACGACGAGGCAGTCTCCGTCTTTTCGGGCATGATACGGGTGCATCCGAAGGCGCAGCACACCGACGCCTATCAGGCGAACCGCAACCTGCTGCTGAGCGACACGGCGCAGGCGTACAGCATCCCGAATCTGGAGATTGGCGCGAACGAGGTGCGCTGCACGCACGGCGCAACGATTGGACCCATCCAGCCCGACGAGGTGTTCTACCTGCGCTCGCGCGGGATTGACCCCGCCGCCGCCGAAGCGCTGATTGTGATGGGCTTTTTCGAGGTCGTGCTGCGCGAGATTAAGCCAAGCGACCTGCGCCTGTCGCTGCAGAAGCTGCTGGCGAGCAAGCTCAAGGGCGACGCGCCGCGCTACTTCATGGATCTGGCGGAGCTGGACGAGGAAATCGAACTCGCGTAGCGCGTTTTGTATCTGCACCCAGCCACTCCGTGGGGCGAGGGAAGCCTCGCCCCACCGTGTTATCTGTATTACACCCAGAGACCCTCCCCATACATGTACCTGTCGCCGACGCATGCATGGATGGAACAACCTTTCCGGGAGGGATGACTATGCGTCGATGGACTATTGTTTTGTTCTTGAGTCTGGCAGTGATACAAGCCGCGTTCACCGCAGGGATTGCCACAGGAGTGGTCGGCGACGGGCAGAGCCAATCCTCGGAGCCTGTCGCTGTCGGTACCCCCGTTGAGTTCCAGTTTTCGGTTGTCAACGGAGCGTCCAGCGTGCAGTTTGTGGTGTACGACTCCTATGGCAATCAGGTATACGCGACCGATTCGCTCGCGGTGTCTGAAAGCGGGAGTGTGTCGTGGGTCTGGTCGCCGCCTTTCGCGGGCACTTTCACCGTCTGGGCAGTGAGCGATGGGAGCAACTGGCAGCAGGTGATGCTCGTCACGGCGTACCAGCCCAGCGCCTTCGGTTTTATCACAGGGGGCGGATGGCTGGAGCTGGACGGAGCGCGCCAGACATTTGGGTTTGTGGCGCAGGTGCAGCGCAACGGCACGGTACGGGGCAGCCTCGAATATCAGGACCACGGTTGGCGGCTGAATCTGAAATCGTTTGTGATTGACTGGGTGTATACGCCCAACGCTCAGGAGGGCTACTTCAGCGGGCTGGCAACCCTCAACGGGTCGGGAAGCTATCGGTTCTGGGTGGCTGTCTGGGACGGTGGTACGCCCGGCGCCAACGACGCCTTCATGCTCTGGGTGTACGACGACTCGAATATGCTTGTCTACAGCGCATGGGGAACCTTAGCCAGCGGGAACCTGATGATTCACTCCCGCTGACGCGCCCAACGATTGCCTAATTGATTGCCCACGCGCGCCGTGTAATCGCCTGCACGGCGCGCTGGTGTTCTGTCAGCACGCGGCGCAGGGCGTCGGGCGAATCGTAGTTCAGGCTGCGGGCAATCAGCGGTAATCGCGCGTCGTCGGGCAGCGCGTCAGGCGCGGGGTCAAACAACAGCGCCAGCCGATTGCGCAACTGGTACAGAAACAGCCACGCCTCGCGCAGGGCGTCGTAGTCGGCAGGCTCCAGCGCGCCCCGTCGCCACAGCCACTCCAGCTGCGTCAGCGTGCGACTGTCGGCGGGGCAGTCGGTCGGAGTCGCGTGCTGCACGACCAGCCAGTGCGTCAGGAACTCAATCGCGTTCTGCCCCGCGTAGCCCAGCTTGAGGTGCGTCTGCAGGGTCTGGCTGGGGGCGCGTTCGGTGAGGGCGCGCAGGATAAGACGGCGCATCGCCTCGCGCTCGTCGGGCAGGGGCGGCTTGCCATAGCGGAACTCGTTCAGCACGGCGACAATCGGCGCGTCGGCGTCGGCGTTCAGCACATCCGCCCGCAGCGCCGCCAGCCGCTCCCACGGCGCCGCCGCCTGCGCATAGTACGCCCGCCAGCCCGACAAGGTACGCGCCAGCGCGCCCGCTTTGCCTTCGGGGCGCAACTGCGTGTCCACAGGCGGGAACACCCCCTGCTCGGTCAGCCGCTGGCAGTGCGTCAGGAACGCCTGCACGCGCCGCTCCAGCGTCGGCAGGTCGGCGTCGTCGGGGCAGGCGAAGGCGACATCCCAGTCGCTGGTGTAGCCCAGCTCGCCCGCGCCCAGACTGCCGAACCCAATCAGCCACAGCGTCTGGTCGGGCGCGATATGCTCCCACAGCGCGGCAAGCACGGCGCGCGCCAGCGCCGACAAATCGCGGGCGGTCTGCAGCGGCGTCGTCTCGCTCCAGAGGTCGCGCGCGCCGATGCGCAACTGCTCGCGTCGGGCATACGCGGCAAGGCTGGTCAATTGCGCCTCTGCCCGTCGGCAACGCGCCAGCCGCTCGGCAAGCGCGTCGCGATGCGCCTGCAGGCTCTTCGCCCCGCGCGCGACTATCTCCTCGCCGAACAGCATCTCCAGCAGCTCCAGATGCGCCAGCAGGCGGTTCAGCAGTACGGGCGACTGCGCCAGCTCCGCCAGCCGATGCAACACCTCAGGCGACTCGGCGAACGCCAGATAGAGCCCCGTCGGGCTGGGGAACGCCTCCGCCAGCCGTTGCAAGCCTGTGAGGGCGCGGTCGGGGTCGGGCGTGCGGGCGCACGCCAGCAGCAGCGCAGGCAACACGGCTTCGAACGCGCGACGCACATCGGGCGGGGCGTCGGCGACGCTCGCGCACAGCGACCGATACGCCCGCGCCCCATCGCCAAACCCCAGCGACGCCAGCGCATCCGCCCAGACCGCCTCGCCCCCCTCCGCGCCCAGCAACGGCAAATAACGCGCCAGCCCATCCGCAGGGTTCCATCCGCTCGATTGGGATGTCCCAGCGCTCGATTGGGATGTCCCTGATGTCTGGTTGGGCAGGCGCAGGATTTGTTCGCGGAAGGCGCGGGCGACGCGGCGGTGTTGCTGGAGGGCGTGTTCGAAGGCGTCGGCGTCTGGGAAGCCCATCAGTCGGGCAAGGCGCAGGCGGGCGGCGGGGGCGGTCGGCAGCAGGTGCGTCTGATGCCCGAACTGCAGTTGCAGGCGATGCTCGGCGGCGCGCAGGAACACATACGCCTCCTGCAGGGCGTGCGCCTGCGCGGGGTCGAGGAGACGCGCGTGTTTGAGGCGTTGCAGGGCGTCCAGCGTTGCGGGCGTGCGCAGGCGGGGCAGCCGTCCGCCCAGCATCAGTTGCAACGCCTGCACGGCGAACTCGATGTCGCGGATGCCGCCCCAGCCGTTTTTGAGGTCGGCGTCGGATGTGCCGCGCGCCAGCGTCTGGGCTTCCATCCGCTCGCGCTGGCGCACGATTTCGGCAAGGTCGGTCTCGCTCAGCGACGGGCGATACAGCCACGCCTGCAGTCGCTCCAGAAACGCCTCGCCCACCTGCAGGTCGCCTGCGCAGGGGCGCGCTTTGAGCATCGCCTGACGCTCCCACGCCTCCGCCCAGGTTTCGTAGTAATGCAGGGCGGACGACACACTGCGCGTGAGCGGTCCCAGCCGTCCTTCGGGGCGCAGGCGCACATCGACGCGGAACACAATCCCGCGCCGCATCGGTTCGGAAAGCGCTTTGACCAGCGTTTCGGCAAGGCGGGTGAGGTAGCGCTGGGGGTCGGGGCTGCCTGTGAAGCGGGGCGCGTCGGCGTGAATGAAGATGGGGTCGATGTCTGAGCTGTAGTTGAGTTCGCGTCCGCCCCATTTGCCCATCGCCAGCACGCACAGCCCGTGTTCGCCCGCGACGCCGTGCTGGGGCGCCAGTTCGCGATGGCACGCCTCCAGCGCGGCGTCGACGCACACATCGGCAAGGTCGGCAAGGGCGCGGGCGGTCTCGCTCAGCGTCGCGCGTCCCAGCAGGTCGAGCGCGGCGATGCGCAGGTACTCCTGTTGCTTGAAGGCGCGCAGGCGGTCGAGGCGCATCCAGAAGGAGGCGCAGGCGCGCATCAGGCGGTTGAGTTCGCGGCGCAGGTCGGCGCGCGGGCGCGGGCGCGTCAGCAGGCGCACATCGAGCAGAATCTCGCTCAGCTCAGGGTTCTGCAGCAGCGTGTCGGTGAGATAGTCGGACGCGCTCAGCACGGTGAGGGCAGGCTCCAGCGCGCGGGGCGTCTCGGCGAACAGGCGGTAGTAGGTCAGCCGTGCGCTTAGCGATTCGAGCCAGCGGTCGAAGTTCACCAGCAGGCGGTCGGGGTCGGGCGCGCGGCGCAGGGCGTCGGCAAGCGTCGGCGCGAACCGATCGAACAGCTCCGCCTGCAGCCCCTCGCCGCGCCAGCGCGCCCACAGGCGTTCTGCGCGGTCGGGCTGCTCGAACGGGATGGCGTCAATCATATCCGAAGCGTCGTGCGCGCCCAGCGCCCCGCCAGCGGCAGCTCGTACCAGTTGCCCTTGTTCGCCTCAATCGCCGCGATAATGGTGTAGACCAGCACCGCGATTGCCAGCGCAATCGCCAGCGGCGCCGCCAGCAACAGCCCCAGCCCCAGCGTCACGATAGAGAACAGCACCAGCACAATCCCCACTGCCAGCGCCAGCAGCTGGAAGAAAAGCGCCTGCAGCGCATGAAACGCCACGAAGGTCGAGCGGTCTTTGTAAATCAGGTAAATCACCAGCGGCGCGATATACTGCCCCAGCGAAACCACATAGCCCACCAGCGTCAGCAGGTGCGCCAGCATCCCCCAGAGTTTCTCGTCCGCATTCAGCGAATCGCCCTGTGAATAGCTCATCCTATGCCCCCTGATTGGTCGGTTGGGCAATTGTATACCCCGTGCGGCGGATTGTACCTGCTGGCGCGCCTCAGCGGGGTATACTCCGCTGGGGTGTATCGGGATGGCAAAAACCGCTGTGCGCACGCCGAAGCGCCGTCGCAGGCTCACGGAGGAACAGTTCCTGCGCCTGCCCGACGACGGACGCAAGTACGAACTGGTCGATGGGGAGGCGAAAGAAGTGCCTGCTGGACACGAGCATGATGTAATCGGAATGCGACTGGGCGCGAAAATCCTGGGATGTGACTCCAGCCGTCAGGGGTATGTCGCAGGCTCGCAGGCAGGCTTTCGGATGGCAAACGGCAACATTCGCAGCCCCGATGTCGTCTTCACGCGCAAGGAACGCCTGCCCGACGGCAAGCCCTCCAAAGGCTTTGAGGCGGGCGCGCCCGACCTCGCTGTCGAGATTGTCTCCCCCAGTGAAGACGCGACCGACCTGCTGCGCAAGATTGGCGAATACTTCGAGTCGGGCGCGCAACAGGTATGGCTGCTGTTCCCCGAAACGCGCACGGTGAAGGTCTACACCGCGCCGTTCGAGTCGCGCACGCTCACGGCGGAAGACGAACTCACGGGCGGCGACCTGCTGCCCGACTTTCGGTGTCGGGTGAGCGAATTGTTCGATCTGTGATGGGAGCGTCTGCAGGACGCGCCGTCAGGTATAATCTCGCCCAGTTAGTCAAGAGGAGGCAATTAGATGCTACAACCGTTCACTTCGGAGAGCGTGACGGAAGGTCACCCGGACAAACTGGCGGATCAGATTAGCGATGCGATTTTAGATGAGTGCTTACGGCAGGACGCGCAGTCGCGTGTGGCGGTGGAGACGCTGCTCACGCGCGGGCTGGCGGTCGTGGCGGGCGAGATTACCACGCACGCCTATGTCGAGATTCCCGATGTGGTGCGCCGCACGATTAACGAGGTCGGCTACACGCGCACGGAGTACGGCTTCGAGGGCGACACCTGCGGCGTGATGGTGGCGATTCAGGAGCAGTCGCCCAACATCGGGCAGGGGGTCGATGTCGGCGGCGCGGGCGATCAGGGGATGATGTTCGGCTTCGCGTGCAACGAGACGCCCGAGCTGATGCCGCTGCCCATCACGATTGCGCACGCGCTCACGCGCCAGCTGAGCGAGGTGCGCCGCGCGAACCCCGAGCTGGGCTTCCGACCCGACGGCAAGTCGCAGGTCACCGTGCTGTACGAAAACGGCGTCCCCAAAGCCCTCGACACGGTGGTCATCTCCGCCCAGCATGACGCGGAGCTGACGCAGGCGCAGGTGCGCGAGCGCGTGCTGGAGCATGTGGTCAAGCCCGTGCTGGAGCGATTCGCTGACCGCGTGGACATCAACGCCAAACACTACTATGTGAACCCGACGGGCGTGTTCGTGATTGGCGGTCCGCAGGCGGACACGGGCGTCACGGGGCGCAAAATCATCGTGGACACCTACGGCGGCTTCTGTCGGCACGGCGGCGGCGCGTTTTCGGGCAAAGACCCCACCAAAGTCGACCGCTCCGCGACCTACATGGCGCGCTATCTGGCGAAGAACATCGTCGCCGCAGGACTGGCTGACCGCGTGGAGATTCAGGTCTCCTACGCGATTGGCGTCGCGCAGCCCGTGTCGCTGCTGCTGGAAACCTTCGGCACGCATCGGGTGGATCCCGCGAAGATTGTCAAGCGCATTCAGGACTCGTTCGACCTCAGCCCGCGCGGGATTATCCAGTTCCTGGACCTGCAGAAGCCGCAGTACCTGCCGACCGCCAGAAACGGACACTTCGGCAATCCCAGCTTCCGCTGGGAACAGCGCGATTCTGTGCCCGTGTTCGCGGCGCTGGCTTAGAGAACCCTTGCCTGCAGGCGGGTCAGTCTTGGCCATGCATGCTGGGAGCCGCCGACTTGGCTCTCTCTGCTACATGGGAGAAACCAAGTCGCGGCTCTCTTCGCATGGCTTGGGGGGGGCGCTCAGCAGCCGTTCCCGAAGTTTAGGAGTACGCGCAGCAGATCAGCGTCGTCCACTATCCCGTCGAAGGTGAGGTCTGCGAGCCCTCCCGTGCTGGAGAAGCTGAACAACACAAGCAGCAAATCGGCGTCGTCCACGCAGCCATCCAGATTCGCGTCGCCTTCCACCCGACCGTAGGGATTGGGGAACAGGGCACTGTACTCACGCGCGGTGAACATAAGCCATCGGTTGTCGGGGGAAGCCGCGAAACTCACATCGTAAGTTGTGACTGTCTGAGTTGCGTCGAGCTGGGCAATTACGCGCATTGTGGGGAAGTCCACAATGCGATACACGCTGACGCCTTCTGGAGTTCGTTCAGACAACACAGCGAAGCGCCCGTCGAAGTAGACTGCAGATTGGAGCTGGGGTGCGGAGAGCACAAGGGCGCCTGTCTGCACATCGTACACGCTGGAATAGTTCAGAAGGTAGCGCGAGTCAAGAGAGAATTTGGCTAAGGACAGGTCTTGCGCCCGACTCCAGAGCGGCTGGTTCGTGCGGGTGTCGTACATCCACGAGACGCCAGAGTTCAGCCAAATCAAGGCGTAGTGCCCGTTTGGAGAGAAGGTCACAGACCGGATACCCGATAACCCCGTGTCGGCGATGCGCCACACAGCTTGCCCTGTAACCCAGTTGTAGAGCTCTCGGTCGCGCACAAAAGAATCGTACCGCCTCGCAAGTAGGTCGCCATAGGCGAGGGAGTTGCCTGTGAGAAAGCGCAGTGTCGGCCACTCATATGCATACCAGTAGTATCCACTTCCCTGAAAACCCATCGTCACGAGGTAACCCTCTCCCACAACGCAGGCGCCTCCTATCGTTCCACTGCCTGCAAACTCGCGCAAGAAGATGGCAAGTCGCTGGTAGTCCCACGGCTCGGCGTTCGTGTTCCATAAGACGCCGCCGATATCGCCTGAGAAAAGCACCTGTTGCTCGTCTGCAAACACCGCTCTGGCAGCAGGAACTGAAATGGCGCTAATTCGCGGCGTGTCGCTGGCGTAGTGGAATACAAGTAGGGGGTTCTGTTCTGTAGTACTGGCGGTGTGGGTAATCCAGCCGTTCGGAGTACGCCAGAAAGCGCTCCCATAAGGGTCCTGCAGGGGGATACGACGCACGAGGCGCGCTGTTTCAGCGTCGATAATGTTCACGGTTCCCAAAGCAAGCACATGGAACTCGTTATTGCCCGCGTAGGAGTCCAGAGCCACAGGGATACGCTGGAGACCAGCAACAGGATCATAGTAATAGTAGTTTTCAATTAGCAGCGCTGTTACCTGTTCCATTGAGGGGTATCGGAAGAGAAGGATACTGCAGAAGTCGCTGCTGTCTCTTCGGCTGAGCGCCAGGTAGTCGCCGTCCGGGGTCAGAGCGGCGTGTTGAAGTCCGTGGAAGCCCTGATAAAGTATTCCTACCTCCAGCGTTTCCAAATCGATTTGAATCAGCTCGCTGCGGTTGAACATGCCGCGCAGGGCGAGGATTTTGTTATCGGCGGTCAGGGCAAATGGTCTCAAGGAGAACGCTGGAATCTGGGTCTGCCACAACTGGTTGCCCCCGTTGTCGATGCGGTACAGCTGGTTTCCAAGGCATAGGATAATTCCACTGCCATCAGGGATGAAGAGGGCTGAAGGGGTTGCCGACGAAGAGTAGGTGCGCTGCCAGAGCGTTTGCCCCGAATCCACATCAATCATGCGGAACAGTCCACCCCCTGAGAAGATTACCAGCCGTTGCGCGTCGTTGGAAATCGCGAGGGGGGGTGTCAAGCTGCCAGTGGCTATCCAGCGTATTTCTGTCAGATCGCGCGCCCGGAGTAGGGATAGCCCCCACTGGCGAGCGATACCGTCGAACTTCGGCACGACCACCCACTCGCGGTTTGGGGAAAGCAGGGTATAGTGGTAAGCCCAGAACGCCTGAGGGGTTCTGCCTTCATAAACAGTGGATTGCGCGTCTTCAGCGTCTATCGTGTGCACGCCCTGTCTATGGGCGGCGAAAAGGCGCTGCGTACCTGGTTGTACCGCAATATCCCACGCGGCAAATCCTGTCGCAATCGCCTTTTGTCGGATGCCGTTGGTAAAAGTCAGGATTTCATAACCTGTACCGAACAATAGAGTCTCGTCTGAGAGCCAGGCAATGCCCGTGCGATCCACTTCAGCCATTCCACTAAGATTTTGCTCGCTTCCTGTCTGCAGGTCCAGATACAATAGATCGCCTGTAGTGGCTTCGCGGTGCCACGCGAAGACCGCCATCGAGCGCCCTGTTGGAGAGACAGATAGTCCTATCGGTAGCGTGTCTGCGTGCCCGAACTCAAACTGATTCTCCACAGCGCCGTCCGTCAGGCGAATCACAAACGCTTGAGGAGGCGCAGGGTCTCGTAGCGCGACGACCACAACCGCGCGCTGTTCATCTGGAGCAAAGCATACCTTGGGATACCTCAGAACGGCGTAAAAATGTGAATATAAATTATCATGGGTATAACTGTATGAACGACCATCGTACAGGTTCACAAAGTAGATAGTTGCGCTGCTTTGACCGCGGCTGCGCAACGCAACCCAAGCGCCCGTCGGCGAAAGCCGAAGGAGCTCGAGAGAGGAGTCGAATCTGCGAATCAGACGCAGAGTGTTCGTTTCGTAAACAGCAGGGGCAGATTGCTGAGTCACGGCTATCATGGAGCCGTTGGTGTCCACAAACAAGGCCGCTCCAATCTGCTGGGGTGTCATCACACGAACAACTTTGTTCTGGAGCGTATCGTAGAGTGCCATGAAGTCGTGACGCATCATCACAAGATGGCGTCCATCGGGCTGGAACGCCAACTGGGTGGGCGCAAAGTGGAGAAGCTGCGCTCGCGCAGAAATCCGATCTTGTGCATCCCCCATGCACACAAGCAGCGCCATAACGAGTATGCTTATCGTCCGCATCGTCTTCCTCCGACCGCCAGTAAGTTTCGTAGGAATTATACTTCTTGATGGCAAGATGAGTTCCTTCCGTTGGCGTATCAGAGACAGCAAATTATCTCTGAGTGTCGTTGCTGTAAGTTTTCAGCCGTCCCCCTGTCCGCGCATGACGCAGGCGCGTCTTCTGGAGTGTGGATGCGTCTGCTTCGGCGTTCGCAGAAGCTGCACCTCCGCACTTCGTACCAGCGGCGATTCGCGCGCAGGAGTCTCGCGTGAGATGGCGAACAGGCAATACGGAGGCACTCGATGAAGATCCTCGTCGCGGATAAGTTTGAGCAGAGCGGGCTGGAGGGGCTGAAAGCGCTGGGCTGCAGCGTGGTGTACGACCCCAGCCTCAAGGACGACGCGCTGGTAGACGCCATCCGCACACACAACCCCGATGTGCTGGTGGTGCGCTCCACGAAAGTCACGGCGCCGATGCTGGAGGCGGGGCAACTGAGCCTGGTGATACGCGCGGGCGCGGGCGTCAACACCATCGATGTGGCGACCGCCTCGCGCCTGGGGATTTATGTCGCCAACTGCCCCGGCAAAAACGCGATTGCTGTGGCGGAGCTGGCGTTCGGGCTCATCCTATCGCTGGATCGGCGCATTCCCGACAATGTGGCGCAGCTGCGCGCAGGGCAGTGGAACAAAAAAGAGTTCAGCGTCGCGCGGGGCGTGTATGGCTGCACGCTGGGGCTGATTGGCGTGGGCAACATCGGGCGCGAGATGATTATCCGCGCGCGGGCGTTCGGGCTGCGCGTGATTGCGTGGAGCCGCTCGCTCACCCCTGAACGCGCGGAGCAATTCGGCGTTGGCTATCGCGCCACGCCCCTCGATGTCGCCAGCGAAGCGGATATCGTGAGCGTGCATGTCGCCCTGACCCCCGACACAAGGCATCTATGCAATCGCGCCTTCTTCGAGGCGATGCGGCGCGGGGCGTACTTCATCAACACGGCGCGCTCTGAGGTGGTGGACGAGGACGCGCTTGCGTGGGCGGTGCGTGAGAAGGAAATCCGCGCGGGGCTGGATGTGTTTGAAGGCGAACCCAGCGCAGGGGAGGGCGCGTTCCAGAACCCACTGGCGAACCTACCGCTGGTGTACGGCACGCATCACATCGGCGCGTCCACCCAGCAGGCGCAGGAAGCCATCGCCGCCGAGGTGGTGCATATCGTGCAGACCTATATGCACACCGGGCGCGTGCCGAATGTGGTCAACCTTGCCGACCGCACGCCCGCCAAGTACCTGCTGGTGGTGCGCCATCTGGATCGGGTGGGCGTTCTCGCGCATGTGTTCGACTGCCTTCGCGAGGCGAACATCAATGTGCAGGAGACGGAGAATATTATCTTCGCGGGCGCGGAGGCGGCGGTGGCGCGCATCCAGCTCGATAGCGCGCCACCAGAGGACACCCTGCATGCCATCCGCAGCCACGAGAGCATCTTCGCGGCGACGCTTGTGGCGCTTTAGCACCCTGCGCCGAAGTTGAACAGCACAATCAGCAGGTCGGCGTCGTCGACGATGCCGTCGCCGTTCACATCTGCCTCGCCGCCTTCACCGCCGAAGGCGAACAGCACTGCCAGCAAATCAGCGTCATCCACACAGCCGTCGCCGTTCACATCGCCAGGCGTGCGCGGGATGTCCTGCCCGGCTACCCCGCCCCCGCCCATCTCGATGGATTCGACAGACCAGCCGTCGGGGAGTTCAAACGGAAGTTCGAAAGTCGCGGGCACACGAACACCCTCATCTGGCAGCGGTTCGCCGACCTGAGGGAGTTGAATATCTGCGAATTCGCCCGTGGCTTCCGACTCTGTAATGATTCCGTCGTCGTCCCAAGCCAGTCGCAAGCGGGACACTGCGCCGTCTGTTCTTCCTTTCAGGAGCGTGACATAACCGACTTTGCGAGGCTCATTGCCTCTGATACGAGCATCGTCGTACCAGCCGTCGCCGTCGACATCTTGCCCCTGCCACTGGAAGCCGCGTCCACGCAGGCTGAACAACTCGATATTCTGAGGCTGTCCTGAGGGGTCAATGGCTCTGACGATAACGGGGTCATACATCTGCGTGCTGCACTCGCCGCCGACGAAATCCTGCAGGAAGGGTTGCCAGACTACCGTCCCCTGTGTCATGCTGGGGCAGGCAATCGTGATGTGCGAGTTCGCGCCCGCGTTCGCGCCGTGCATGCGGCAGAAGGCGCAGGCACTGCCGTTGGCGTAGTGCGCCCCCTGCACGCAGTTAGGGCTGCCTGGAATCCAGCTGATATTAAACCCCGCTGAGGCGAAGGCGCTCGCGCAGGTCTGATTCCCGACGGTAATTACCGCCTGCGTACTCTGGTTGTCGTTGCTGGGCACGCTATAAGTTTGCGTCCCGCTGTTCGTGTTGATGATAGGCGGCAGGTTGTTCAAATCCCACACTGCCGCCAGCGTGTTCCATGTCCATGTCACCTGTGGCTGACAGCCCTGCGGCAGGCACACCCTGAAGTTATGCACGACTCGGAAGCGACAGCATGGTTGCTGGTTCTGCGCCATCGTGGTCGTCAGTGCGCTAAAGGCAATCGCCAATATCGCCAATATCCCGTAATGTCGTCGCATGGTTTCATCCTCCATTCTCTTAATGCAGCCACACAGTCCAATGTACCCATGTAGAGCAACGAATTCGTTGGCGCGGCATTTGTGTAGGACGCGGTTCAGCACCCTGCGCCGAAGTTGAACAGCACCAGAAGCAAATCGGCGTCGTCCACCACGCCATCGAGGTTCAGGTCCGCGGGAGCGTTGCCGCTGCCGAAGTTGAAAAGCACCAGCAACAGGTCGGCGTCGTCGATACAATCGTCGCCGTTCACATCGCCCAGCACAAGCTGCGAACGCAGGTAGGGGTCGAGCGTGTCGCCGCCGGGCAACAGCACCTCTGTGAACAGCTGCGAGAGTGCGCCCCGTGCCTTGACCGTCACCAGCCACACGGGTGTGTAGAAGCCCGAATCGTCCAGGATAGCCTCATCGCCGTCCTCTAGCGGGATGCGCCAGACCCCGCGTGCATCGGCGATGGTGAGTTTATTGAGGCTGCCGCCCGTGTTGGGGTTAATTACCTGCACTCGCACGGGGCGGTTCGCGCCCAGCGCGCCCAGATAGCCAATCAGTATCGGGCTGTTGATTTCCTGCTGCGCCCATGTGAGCCGATTCGCGCCGCTGCTGAACTCCGCGTAGAAAAAGCGCGTGGCGGGAGCGCTGGCAGGCACGAGGAATTCAATCGTCGCCGATTGACGCGGCTGGAGGGTGAGCGGTTGCTGCAGGTCCGGTCGGAAGAGGGCACGCCAGTTCAGCAGCGCGCTCCCCCGCAATAACTGCGTTCCCTGCGTGTAGAGGTAGAGGTCGCCGCGAAGCTCTCTATTGCCGCGATTCTCCACCGTAAGCTGTACCCTGCGCGAGCCATCGCTCTGGCGCACCGACGGCGCGAACCGCCACGACATGGGCAACAGCGGGATGGGGGTTCCATCCCTCAGCCAGCGCAGCGACTGAAACCCATTACTCCCGCTGCACCAGTGAGCGTGTTCCGATTCGAACGCCCACAGTTCGCCGGCTGTGCCCCCATTGGCGTCCACATCGCGCGCGAGGTTGCCTATGAAGTAGTGTTCCAGGTGGGGCGGGTCGGGTATTTCGGGGTAGAACACGCGATCGCGTTCCGTTGAATCGGCGTCCAGCACCCTGTGTGCAAACTGGGTGGCGGGTGTCGCATACTCGTAGTCGTACTGGAAGCGCACTTCGCTATTGCCCGGATAGGCGAACTGTCCCGCGGTTGCGCCCACTGCGTCCTTGGGCGTCGGCAGCGTCTGTTGTACCTTGACGCGAAAGGCGTACTCTTTGGTGGCGTTGCTTGCATTCACCACGCGAAACTGGATGTACCAGTCCTCGACGGGGGTGGGCGTGTTCATTTTGAAGCCGAAGGTCTGGGACGCGCCCGGCGCAATCCGCGCTGCAGGCGTGCTTGCCTCAAAGCGCAGGTTGTGGGGGATGGCGTCCCAGGGCACATCAGGCAGGTGTGCCCAGCTGGGCGGCGTGTTGGTCGCCTGCAAAACCCCTGCGGTGGTATACAGCACATGCGTCTGATCCACCCACCAGCCCGTGTTGTTGTTCTGAACCGTCATCTGGTACTCGTTCAGCACCGGGTTCACCAGATTGATGGTAATCTGCACATTATTTTGCGCCATGACAGACGACGCGAAAAGCATCGCGATTGTTATTCCAATCGCTCTCTTTCGGTTCATTATGCACCTCACCCGATATTATAGCACAGAACCCTCGCTCGTGTGTTGAAACTCCCCGCCTGACTCAGGCGGGGAGTGTTGAGCGAGAGGGGGGAGAAGATCAGCATCCCGCGCCGAAGTTGAACAGCACAATCAGCAAATCGGCGTCGTCGACGATGCCGTCGCCGTTCACATCCGCTTCGCCGCCCTGACCGCCAAAGGCGAACAGCACCTGCAATAGGTCGGCGTCGTCCACGCAGCCGTTGCCATCCACATCGCCCGGCGGGGGAGGCGTGCCGCCCGACTCGCCGCCGCCGCCAATCTGAAGCGCCGCCAACTGCCAGCCCTGCGGAGCTTCGAACGACAGGTCAAACTCGGCGGGAACCTCAATCTCTGCAGGCATGGGGTCGCCCACATTCGGCAGCTGGACGCCGTCGAAGACGCCGCTCTTGGAGGCGCGCGTTACGATGCCGCGTTGAACCTCAATCTCCAGCTGTCCGCCCTGAGATCGCAGCGACTCGCCGCCGATGGACACGGCAATACCGCCATCAATTATATCAGGAAGGCAGCAATACTTGATGCGTGCGGCGTCAAACCAGCCGTCGCCGTCCACATCCTGCCCTTCCCAGCTGAGCGGACCGCGCGAGCGCAGCTCGAACAGCCTGTCTTCGCGCCGCTCGCCCGTGCGCGGGTTGACCAGCTGAAGCGTCACAGGGTCTACCATCTGAACGCCGCAGCCGCCCTGAATCGTATCCTGCAGGTGGGGCTGCCAGGTAATCGTGCCCGCGGAGTTCACGCTTCCGCAGTTGATGGTGATGGCAGACGCGCTTACTGCCTGCGCGCCGTAGCGACGACAGCGCACACAGGCGCGTCCAAACGCCTCGTGGAATCCCCGAATGCACGGCGTGCCCGGAATCGGGTCAACTTGAAACCGAGCGCACGCGGTGGCGAAGGCGCAGTCCTGACCTACGACGACATTCGCGCACTTGGTGTCCGAGCTGGGGATATTGTAGGTCTGCGTGCCGTTGTTGGTGTTCGTCGTGAGCGGGTTCCAGGCGGACGCTTGCGTGCGCCATGTCCAGTCTACAGAGGAAAACTGGCAGTTCGGCAGGCAGATACGGAAGTTGTGCCGTACCTGGTAGCTACAGCATTCGACATTCTGCGCCGGCGCGGGCGCGCTCAGGCTTGCCAACAGCGCGCTCGCTGTGAGTCCAAAAATCCAGATGCTCCGTTTCATGATTGGGTCCTCCAGTTTATTAATGCAGCCGCACAGCCGAATGTACCCTTTGATTCGGACAAATTGGGCGCAAGTTCCGCGAATTGCCCGAATCTGGCAATTGTGCAGGGGACAACTTAGCCCCCTGCGCCAAAGTTGAACAGCACGGTGAGCAAGTCGGCGTCGTCCACCACGCCGTCGCTGTTCAGGTCGGCGCTGGGGTCGTCGCTGCCGAAGGCGAACAGCACCGCCAGCAAGTCGGCGTCGTCGATGAGGTCGTCGCCGTTCACATCGCCCAGCGTTTCAAAGCGCAGGTTCAGATAGGCGTAGCCGCCGCTCGCGATGGAGACGCCCGACACGCTCACGGACAGGTAGCCCGCCGCCTTCGCGCGAACCGTGTAGACGCCTGCGCTCGCCACGCGCTCCGAGAACCGCCCGTAGGCGTCCAGCGTTGTGGTGATGGTCTGCACGGTGTTGCCGTCCTGACGCAGTTCGAGCGTGAGCGGCGCGCCCAGCGGCAGCCCTTGCTTGCCCTCCAGCCGCGCCTGACCCGACACAATCGTTGGTGGGTTCACAGGACGGATGCGGTACACCCGATTCGCGTACAGGCTCACCACATACAGGTAGCCATCGGGACCGACCCGCAAGTCGGTCACCACGCCCCAGTTCGTGCCGAAGGTCTGCAGGTTGCGCTCGGTCGCAGAATCCGCCACGCGGTCGGCGAGCGCGCCCGTCAGCACGAAGTCGTCGCGTGTGGCGTTCATCGTGAAGCGATACAGCCTGCCGTTATTGCTCTCGCCGACGATGACCTCGTCGCGCATGCCCGCGTCGAACCGTGCCGAGCGCACAAATACGATGCTCGTCACGCCAATCGGTTGCAGCCACGAGAAGACAGGGTCGGCATAGTAGGCGTTCGGCAGGTAGACCAAGTCGCTGGCGTCGTAGGCTTGGTTGCCGTTCTCCGAGTAGGCTGCGTTGCGCGAGTCGGGTCCCATAAGCTTCAGCCAGCCGCTGTTGAAGCCGCGCCCGACGAGGTTGATTTCGTCGTACACATTCGGTCCGTTTTCGGTGAGCCACAGGCGCGCCGTGAGGCTGTCGAAGTCCATGCCGAAGCTGTTGCGGATGCCATACGCCCACAGCCGTTGAATGCGCGGGTCGGCATGGCTCACGAACGGGTTGTCGGGCGGGATGGAGCCGTCGGGGTTGAGCCGAAAGACGCCGCCCACGCCTGCCACCGCCGTCGCGCTGGTGTTCTGCTCGATACGCGGGTTGCTGAGCGTGCCGCGATTCAGGTCGCCCGTAACGCCGTAGAGTTTGCTGTCAGGTCCGAACAGTATGACGCCCCCATCGTGGTTGGGACCGTTGTTTTGCGTGGTGTCGCGCGGGAACGCCACAATCAGTGTCGGCTCCACCAACGCAGAGCCGTTCCAGCGATACCGCTCCACGCGGTTATCTGTCCACGCTGACGAAGTGGAGGAGTCTGAACCAGTGCTGGAGCGGGTGTAGTAGAGGTAGACATAGCCGTTTGTGGCGAAGTCGGGGTGCAGCGCGATGCCGAGCAGCCCGCGCTCGCTGGCGTTGTTCACGGGCAGGTCCAGCACGGTGCTGACCACTGCGCCGTTTTGCACCAGCTTGACGCGCCCGCTGGCTTTCTCAATCACGAAAAAGCGCGTGGGGTCAGACGGGTCTAAAAACGCCATCGCAATTGGGAACGACAGCCCGCTGCTGACAACGGTGTCGTAAGTAAGGTCTGAATCGACCAGTGTCTGAGCGTGCAAACTGCCTGCCAAGACAAGCCCTGCCATCCAAAAGCCTGAGCGCATGCGCATAGCCTATTATAGCCCATTTTGTGCGCATGTGCGTTGTTTAGATTGTACACCACTTTGGGGATTACTCGAGAAAATCACCGCTAAACGACAGGCGGAGCCTTTATCCTTGCGGCTCCCCAAGACTCGCAGGAAAAACCACCAAATTCCCACAATTCCCCCCGTCCCCCCTTGACAATCGCGAAATTCTGTGCTATAATGTAGATGCGCCCCGCAAAATCAGGGGGCAAGCACTGAACCGATGGAGGTCAGAACGATGCTGGGTCTGCAAAAGGGCTGGAGTCTGAAGCGAGTGCGCCACACACTGGCGCAGGGTACTGTCGGAAAGGGTATCGCTACCGTGCTGGGTATCGCGATGGTCGCGCCGTCGCTGGCTGCCCCATCTGCCGTCGCCAATGCCAACCTCACACGGGGGGGGGTAAATAGTGTAAATACAGAATTACACTCTTCACTTAGCAACTCCCATCTTTCAGAACTCTTCAGCAGCCTTACAGCACCCTGTCCCCCTGATGTGCCCACCCTCACACTTCCAAATGGCGATGTCACGCGCGACGGCACTGTAGACGATAGCGACCTGTTAGCCGTGCAGTTCCAGTTCGGCGCGACGGGCGGCGACGCCGACCTCAACGGCGACGGCACTGTGGATGACGCCGACCTAATGATTGTGCTATTCAGCTTCGGACAGTCCGCCGACGCCTCGTGGGGCAGCTTCCCCGCGCCCAGCGGGTGGTACACGCTGCAGTTCGCCGTCCAACTGGGCGACTATGTAGGCGTCCCGTCGGGCACAGCCCAAATCAACCTGCGCGACCGCATCACAGGCGCCCAATACACAACCTCCATCGCATTCAACGACGCGCCGTTGCAGGTCGTCTCTATCCCCGTGCCGACGCCGAACCCCTATGCCGTGCAGGTGGTCGCGCCTGCAGGGGGGAGCTGGCTCACGATTAGCCGCACCGATGTGCAGGCGACTGCGCCCGCGCCCAACACCTTCGGCGCGCCCTTCCCGTGGCAAGGCAGCTTCCCCGTGCCCTATGGCGTCATCAATCCCGCCAACGGCAATCTTGTGGTGGGCTTGGGTCTGATTGCGTGGGGCGGGCAATCGGGGGTAGCGTTCGGCTTGACCTACAACGCTTTGGACACGCGCACGGGCGCGCTGGGGATTGGCTGGCGGCATAGCTACGAGGCGCGCCTCGTGCCCGTTGCGGAGGGCATAAGGCTTGAGGAGCCTGATGGACGCATCGTGGTCTTCGCGGAGCAGCCCGACGGGAGCTATGTCGCGATGAAGGGAGTCTACGACCGACTGGTACGCGCCGACAGTGAATACCACCTCATTCGCCCCTCGCAGACGCGCTGGGTCTTTGACCTCTCAGGGCGCTTAGTCGCCATCCGCGACCTGCACAATCAGGGCGTGGCGTTGGAGTACAATCCCGTTAGCGGGGAGTTGACGCGCGTGGTCGATACCACAGGGCGGGCGTTGCGATTGAGCTACTACGGACAGGACGCGCCGCCTGCGTGGCGAGGTAAGTTGGCTGCCGTGCGTGTGGAGGGCGCGCCGAATGTGCCCGAACAAGTATGGCGATTTGAGTATCTGCCGACCTTGAACGAGATGGGCGGGAATACGCCGCGCTTGGCGCGGGTCATCTTTCCCCCGCTCTCGTACGACGGAACCACAGACCCGACCCCGTATGCCTATCAGTTCAGCTACACAAACTTCGGCAACGAGTTCGCGCCGCGCTATGTGCTCACCCAGATTGATAATCGGGAAGGGTTGGGCGTGGTGTACGAATACGACACGACCAGCTATCATACTTTTGAGTGCACGGGGTTTCGTGTGCTGGGACGCCCAGGATCTGGCGGCGACTTTGGCGGTGGGCTGCTCCGCACGGAGGTGTGCGCCACGCCCATCCGCGCCTGCCCCGTGATTGACATCAGCGGGCAGTGCGCCTCCACGCTCGGCGCAACGGTGCGGCGCGTGCACTACGCCGTCAGCCAAGACTCCGACGGCAACTGGCGCTTTCTGACCTACGAGTACGACGCGCTGGGACGGCTCAACCGCACGATTGACCCGCTGGGGCGCGTATCGCAGATGCACTGGAACAGCCTCTTCCAGCTCCAGAGCGCGCAGACGCCTGCAGGCGCCGTCTACCACTTCTGCTGGGACGAGCGGGGCAACCTCACGCGCGTGGAGGACGGCGCGGGCAAAGCCGTAGAGCTGGAGTATACGGCGTTGAACCGCCTGCGCAGCGTTCGCGACGCGCTGACGCCGTCGGGTAAGTACCGAAAGTTCTACACCTACAACGCCTTCGGCGACTTGGAGCAGGTCAAAGAGCTGACGGGCACAGGCGCAGGCGGCGAGGCGATAACCACCTATGTGTGGGATACCACACGCGGACTGCTGCAAGAGGCGTGGGACGCTGAAGGACACCGCACGCAGAAGTACCTCTACGACGCCTACGGACACACCACCCAAGTGCAGGACGCGCTTGGGCACGGCGGGACGGTGCAGCGCAACGCGCTCGGCTGGGTGGAGCAAGCCACGAACGCGCGCGGGCAGACCGTCCGCTATAAGTACGATAGCTGGGGACGCCCGCGCGAGAAGCAGACGCCCAACGCTCTGATTCGGTACACTTACGATTTGGAGGGGCAACTGCTGGAGATGGAGGAAACTCGCGCCCAGAGCGCACGGCGTACCGTGTGGGAATACCGCGCCACAACGGGCGAACTGGAGCGGATTAGCTACTACGACAAGCGGGCAAACGCGCAGAACTATTCCCTTGAAGGCGCGGTAGAGTACGGTTGGACGCGCGGGCAGTTGACCGAGTTCACCCTCAAGGATAGCGCAGGGCAGACCCTAAAGCGGTATCATTATGTCTACGACGCGGCGGGCGCGCTGGAGAAAGTGCACACGGGCAACGCGGCGCAGCCTGAAGTGCACTACATTCGCGAGGCGGGCACAGGTCGCTTGCAACGGGTACGATACGGCAACGGTACCGAGGTTGTCTACCGCTATTACAACAGCCCCTATCCCGAACGCGTTCGGGAGATGGAATGGCGCGCGGGCACGGTTCCGTTTCGGAAGGAGGTTTACTCCTACGACGCGCTGGGGCGCATAGAGACGAAAGAGGAGCATCTGCCCGATGCGCAAGGCGCGTTGCAGCTGTCGGCGACCACGACCTACACCTACGACCATCAGGGGCAGCTCATTCGGGAGGTGCGCACGGGTACGAACCCCTACACGATTGCGTACACCTACGACTTGGTGGGCAACCGTCTGACACGCACGCGCACGGTGAACGGGCAGACCTTCACGGATGTGATGGCATACAACGCGGCGAACCAGTTGGTGTCGCTCAATGGTCAAGCGTGGGAACACGATGCGGACGGGAATGTCGTGGTGCGTCGTGTGGGGAATGAGACTTGGTTGTTGGGCTATGACGCGGAAGGGAACTTGGTGAGTCTGCAGAAGGAACAGGACAGTGGCGTTGGCTGGGTGTACGAGTATGACGGTTTGGGGCGTCGTGTGCGTGCGGTGCGTGGGAGTTTGGAGGTAGTGTACCTGTATTCAGGCGACACGCTGGTAGCGGAGGGCAGTCGGCAAAGTAGCAGCGACCCGTTGCAGTGGGTATACTACGGCTACGGTGGGTCGATGTACCAGCAGGTAAGCAACGCGGGCACAGAATACAAGCACTGGAGCCTGCGTGGGGACTTGGCGGCGACGAGCAGCCCGACGGGTGCGTATTCGCCTGCGCCGATTACCGATGCCTTTGGCGACACGATAGCAGGCGCGCGTCCGACCTACGACTGGAACGGGGCGTGGGGCTATCGGAACGAGGCGCTGACGGGCGGCTTGCAGAATGTAGGCGTGCGCTGGTACGACCCGACAGTAGGCAGGTTCTTGCAGCAGGATCCGTGGTTGGGGTCTGTCTATGCGCCGTTGACGCTGAATGCGTATGGGTATTGCGTGAATGACCCCGTGAACGCAGTGGATCCGAGTGGACTCGAGTACGTATGGGTTAATGGACGTGGCTATGTTAATATACTTGATTTGTGGACACCAACACCTCCTGAATATCTGCCTGGAGGAGGCGATGTTGAAATTGACTTCAATTTTCCTCCAGGAATAGATGTCGACTTTGAGGCGGGCAAAAATGGTATAGAGGTATCTTTCGAGTTGCTGTTTATAAGATGTACCATCAGGTTTCCGATGCCCTCTAAACCTGAGTTTCCTCTTTATCCCCTGCCTCCAGGCATTGGCTCACCGTATCCTCCTGTAGTACAGAATCCTGGTACAGGGCGCGTGGAAGTTTACGATCCATCCATTCATGGCAAGTATGCAAATCTGATTTACTACTAATGTGAGGGTGGTGATTATTCGTGAGAAGGGACGACAAGAGGCTCAATCGTGCGGTGTATTGGATATGGTTCGGGGTTGCGATAATAGCTTTTGGGACAGCGTTCCTATTGGTTTTATCGCCACAAAAGGCACCACAGCACGGAATAAGGGGCATCCGACCGATTCTTTTCCCTGCACCTGAAAAAATGCCTATGTCTTATGAAAATGCCAAGAAACGTTTAACGATAGATCCTAATGATGTAAATGCATTAGTCTCGGTAATGGTTTACTATCAAAACCAAGGACGCTGGAGAGATTCTATGGTATATGCACGACGAATCGTGGCGAAGCATCCCCAAGAGGTTCTGGGATATTTAGGGTTAGTGTATGCGCTCCAAAATTGTGGGGCTACTGAGGAAGCGATAAAGGTCGCCTATTGGGCGCTACAACACCCGTTCAAGGGAGTTGAACGTGGTCAGATACTGCGTGTTTTGGGTGATCTCAGACTAACATTATATGAGAAAAATCACGATAACCACACACTGAATTTAGCGGAACAGCACTACCGTGAAGCTCACGCTCTGGGAGCCCCCTTAGCGATGTTAGGAATGGCACGCGTTGCCATAGAGCGTGGTCAGTACTCAGTGGCGCGGTACTATCTTACTCAGATTTATAGTCGTTCTCCCTATCCACGTGAGCGTGCGTTAGCGGCATATTACTTGGGATACTTAGCTGAGCAGATGGGCGATTTCCGCACATCAAGATACTGGTATGATATTGCTAAGCGTACTCATCCTCGCTCATTTATTTAGGTATTCAGGCGACACGCTGCAGTTGGCAAAGTAGTAAGTGCCTATGCGGTAGATTTTCGACATGCGCAACCCTGCGTCAGGGGCAACCACACAGGGTTGCCCCTACAAAAGGGCGCCTCTGTAGGGGCAGACCTGTGTGTCTGCCCCTATTCGCAAGTTGAAATCATATCGCGAAGGCACTTAATAACCCGTTGCAGTGGGTATACTACGGCTACGGTGGGTCGATGTACCAGCAGGTAAGCAACGCGGGCACAGAATACAAGCACTGGAGCCTGCGTGGGGACTTGGCGGCGACGAGCAGCCCGACGGGTGCGTATTCGCCTGCGCCGATTACCGATGCCTTTGGCGACTTGGTTGCAGGTGCGCGTCCGACCTACGACTGGAACGGCGCGTGGGGCTACCGCAACGAGGCGCTGACACCTTAACACTTGCTTCACACTCATCAGAGGTATAATAACGCGCGTATGGATACGGCGCAACGACGGCTGCCTGAGTTTGTGCGCGCGGCCGTCGAGCAACGGATGGGCACTGCGAACCTCGAGTTCGCGCTGGCGTCCGATTTGTCGCCAGACGGGCGGTTCGGCGAGAGCTGGCTCGTGCTGGCGAATGAGACCCTGCTGACCCTGCGCGTCGATCACACCCCTGTTGAGACCAGCACCAGCGCGCGCCTGCCATGGCTGCGCAGAAACGGTAGCCAGAACGGGGGATTGCATGCCAACGGCGCGCCCTACTTGAACGGCAGCGCGCCGCGCGTTTCGATACAGCTGGTCGTCCCCCTGACGGACATCGCCCAAGTGCGCACGACGCAGCTGGTCGGCGCGTCCGCGCTGGAGGCGGCGCTGCATGATGGGCGCGTGTTGGAGCTGGTTCGCTACAGTAGCGCGCTGGCGCATCTGTTCGGGCAGGCACGCCTGCGCATCGAGGCGATGCTCAAGAATGAAGAGCCGCCTCCGTTCGAACACAAGCAGCTGGTGTGCGAGAAGTGTGGGCGCCCTATCCCCGAAGACAGCGTCTCGTGCCCCGCGTGCCGCTCCCAAAAGCAGGTGCTGCTGCGCCTGATGGGGCTGGTGCGCCCCTACTGGAAGTATATGGGGCTCTCCACCTTCCTGGCGATACTGACCGCCGCGGTGGAGCTGACCCCGCCGTACCTGACCAAGATTCTCATCGACGAGGTGCTGGTGCCCCGCTCGAACGCGCATCTGTTTGGCTGGCTGCTCGGCGCGCTGATTGGCATCCGACTGTTCGGCACAGGCGTCAACATCCTGCGCGGGCGACTGAACGCATGGCTGGGCAGCGAAATCTCGTTCAACCTGCGCTCGCAGCTCTATCAACACCTGCAGTGGCTCTCGCTCAGCTACTTCGACAAGCGGCAGACGGGTTCGATTATGAGCCGTGTGACGCGCGATACGGACGCCCTGTACGACTTTGTGGTCAACAGCGCGCCGACGATTGCGCTCAACCTACTGATGATTATCGGCATCGCGACCGTGATGGTGCTGATGGACTGGAAACTCAGCCTGCTGGTGCTGCTGCCTGCGCCGTTTATTGTGTGGCTCTCGCGCTATGCGTGGCGACGGGTGATTCGCGTCTGGCGGCGGCACTGGCATCGCTGGTCGCGCCTGACCGCGCACTTGGGCGGCACGCTTTCAGGTATCCGCGAGGTGAAAGCTTTCACCCAAGAGCAGCGCGAAATCCAGACCTTCGACAAGCGCAACTTCGAAATCGCCGAGACGGGCATGGTGGCGGGCAAAATCAACGCGAGTGTGTTCCCGCTCATCTCGTTTCTGGTGATGTCCAGCTCGTTTGTGATTTGGTATGTGGGCGGGCGCGGCGTGTTGGAGGGCAACTTCGAACTCGGCAAGCTGGTGGCGTTCCTGTCATATATCGGGATGCTGTTTGGGCCGCTGAGCATCATCACCAACATTATGGACTGGGCGTCACGCACGGTGACCGCCGCCGAGCGCGTGTTCGAGGTGCTGGACACCGAACCCGAAGTGCGCGACGCGCCCAACGCCCAGCCCCTGACCGAAGTCAAGGGCGAAATCATCCTGGAGAATGTCTCCTTCGGCTACGAGAAGCATCATCTGGTGCTGCACGAGGTAAGCCTGCACATCCGCCCTGGCGAGATGATTGGGCTGGTCGGTCCGTCGGGGTCGGGCAAGACGACGCTGATTAACCTGATTTGCCGCTTTTATGACCCGACGCGCGGGCGTATCCTGCTGGACGGCAAAGACCTGCGTGAGGTGCGCATGCAAGACCTGCGGCGACACATCGGCGTCGTGCTACAGGACAACTTCCTGTTCCCAGGCACGATTCGCGAGAACATCGCCTACGCGCGCCCCGACGCGACGCTGGAGGAGATTATCGAAGCGGCGAAGGCGGCGAACGCGCACGATTTCATCATGCGCTTCCCCGACGGCTACGACACTTGGGTCGGCGAGCGCGGGCATCGGCTGTCAGGCGGCGAGCGGCAGCGCATCGCGATTGCCCGCGCCATCCTGCGCGACCCGCAGATCCTGATTCTGGACGAGGCGACCGCGTCGGTGGACACCGAGACCGAGCGGCTGATTCAGGAGGCGCTGGAGCGGCTGGTGCAGAACCGCACGACGATTGCGATTGCGCACCGCCTGTCGACGCTGCGCAACGCCGATCGGATTATCGTGCTGGAACGCGGGCGCGTGGTGGAGGTCGGCACGCACGACGAGCTGATGGCGCGCGAGGGCGTCTACCATCGGCTCGTGACGATGCAGATGGAGCTGAGCAAGTCGCGCCTGTTCGTGGGGTAGTCGCAGGCGCGGCGATTAGGGATCCTGCGCGCAGTTCAGCGTGTAGCCGCCCGCGTCGGGGAAGGGAATCATCGGGCAGAAGTAGTGCGCGGGAATCGTATACTGGCATTCGCGCACGCGCTCGACGGTGTGCGTCGCCCGAAACCAGCGCGCGTGCCCATCGAAAAAGGCGAGGTTCGACCCGTTGAAGTGGGTGATTGTTGGGCAGTTGAAGTAGCGTCCCTGCGTATCGAACGCGGTCAAATCGCCGTCGTTGAGCGTCGCCTGCTCGTCCACCATCTCGGCGAACTGGGCGGGGCGCTCCACCACCGCTTCGGGAATGAAGCCCGCCACGAAGTTCATCGAGTAGCTCAGTCGTTTTTCCTGCCCGCGCGGGTCGGAGGGGCAGATGTAGACCTGTTCGTTGCGCACATAGGCGTACAGCGCGCCCTGTTTCACGCCCGTTTGCTGCCAGAGCGCGCCCACAGGGGCGTTGGGGTCTAACGGAGGTTCGATGACCCAGTGGCAGGGAACCCACTGTCCTTGCGCCGTGGTGCGGATACCGCCGATCCAGCGCGGGTAGAACTGCGGGTTGACCACGCCGGGGCAGTAAGTGCCGTCGCCCATGCCGGGGTTGCGTCCGTCGTAGTCGGCGCGGTAAATCGCGAGCGCGGCGGCGAGCTGCCGCAGATTGCTCAGGCACTGGCTCTGGCGCGCCTTCTCACGCGCCCGGCTCAGCACGGGAAACAGCAACGCCGCCAGCAGAGCGATAATCGCAATCACTGCCAGCAGCTCAATCAGCGTAAAACCCCACGCCCTCCGCATGCGAGGCATGTCGGGAAGTGTACCCACTGGGCACGCCGCTACCGCCGCGTCTGCAGTTTGGCGAGGTCGGCTTGCAGGGAGTCGGGGTGGTCGGCGATGAGGCGTTGCAGCACGGCGTGCGCGGCGTCGGTCTGTCCCTGTTGCTGGAGCAGGCGGGCGTGCAGCAGCAGCCATTCGGGGCGTTCGGGCAGGTCGGGGCGGCGGGTGAGCGTCTCCAGCCAGCGCAGGGCGCGCGGACGGTCGCGCACGCCCTGAAACAGCGCGTGCAGGGTCGGCGCATCGAGCGTGTGCAGCTGCTCCAGCTCGCAGAGCAGGTCGGCGGCGGCGGACGCCTGTTCGTAATCGCTCCGCTGGAGCGCGCGGCGCAGGGCGTCCTGCAGCAGGGGGCGCGCTTCGTCGGCGTCGCCCAGCATCGCCCACGCCGCGCCCTTGAGGTAGCTCACTTGCGGCGCGTCGTCGGGCGAGAGGGGCTGCAGCCAGCGGAGCGCGTCGCCCGCCGCGCCCTGTTGCAACGCGCGCGTCACCTGCTCCAGCGCGAACTCGCGTTCGCCCTGCGCGCCCGCGCCCCACATCAGCGCGAGCAGCAGCCCCGTCGCAAACCCGCCCAGATGCGCCCAGTAGCCAATCGCGGAGGGAGTGGGCTGACCCGCCTCCAGAATCGCGCCCGCGCCCTGCAGCAGCACCCACAGCAGCACGCCGACCCACATCGGCACGCCCAGCCCCCAGCGGTTCGGCGACGCCCACAGCAGCCGCACGCGCCGCCGATAGAAGCGCAACGCGAAGTAGCCCACCAGCCCCGAAATCGCGCCCGACGCGCCCACGATGCCCTCCCGATAGAGCGACGGCTGAATGGTGAGGCTCATCGCCCAGTGGACGCCCAGCGCGCCGAAGCCGCTCGCGAAATACAGAGTCAGCCAGCGCCCTGCCCCCAGCGCCCGCTCCACATACGCCCCGAATAGCCCCAGAAAGAGCGCGTTTTTGAGCCAGTGCAGCCAGCCCGCATGCACGAACAGGCTGGTCAGCGCACTCACCAGCGACGGCTGAGCAGGCACGAAGCCCCACGCCTCGACCGATTCGGCGCGGGACGGAAGCCACAGCACAATCGCGGTGTTAACCCCCAGCATGCCGAGGGTCGCGAGGGGCAACGGGACGCGCATGCGCGCCTCAACCTACCTTACGAGACGCTGGCGAACGCTTCGTCGGGGATGTCGAAGTTCGCGTAGGTGTTCTGCACATCGTCATGGTCTTCAAGGACTTCCAGCAGGCGCATGAGTTTTTGCGCGGTCTCGCCCTCCACGCGCACGGTGGTGGTCGGCGTCAACTCCAGCTGCGCTTCGGCAATCGGCAGCCCGCGCTCCTGCAACACCTCGCGCACGCGATGGAAGTCCTCGACGCTCGTCGTCACGCGATAGAATTCCTCTTCCTGGCTCACATCCTCTGCGCCCGCCTCCAGCGCAATCTCCAGCAGCTCCTCTTCGGAGATGGCTTCGGCGGGGATGGTGATTACGCCCTGCCGCTGGAACTGCCAGGCGACGCTGCCCGTCTCACCCAGGTTGCCCCCGTGCTTGGAGAACAGGTGGCGCAGCTCGGCGACGGTGCGGTTGCGGTTGTCGGTCATGCATTCCACCATAATCGCGACGCCGCCGGGACCGTAGCCCTCGTAGGTGATTTCCTCGTAGCTTGCGCCTTCCAGCTCCCCAGTACCTTTCTGGATGGCGCGTTTGATGTTGTCGGCGGGCATGTGGTTCTCACGCGCCTTCTCGATGGCGAGTCGCAGGCGCGGGTTCGCGTCGGGGTTGCCGCCGCCCTGCTTCGCCGCGACGGTAATCTCGCGCGCCAGCTTCGTGAAGAGTTTGCTGCGCAGCGCGTCCTGCTTGCCCTTGCGAATGCGGATGTTGTGCCATTTGGAATGTCCAGCCATCGCTCGTGCCTCCTATGATAGGATACCCGAAACACGCTGGAAGGCGCGGATGGCATACTCCAGCGCGGCGTCGTCGATGTCATGGTGCGTCACGAGGCGCAGGCGGTAGGGATCCAGCGCGATGCACAGCACGCCTTCCGCCGCCAGCGCGCGTTCAATCTCCTGTGCGGGGCGCGCCGTCTGCACATACACCATGTTCGTCTGCACGGTCGGCAGGTTCACCTCGAAGCCGGGCAGTTCGGCGATGGCTTCGGCGAGGCGTCGAGCGCGGGCGTGGTCTTCGGCGAGGCGGTCAATCATGGCGTCCAGCGCGACGAGGCACGCCGCCGCCAGCACGCCCGCCTGACGCATCCCGCCGCCCAGCAGCTTGCGCACGCGATGCGCCTCGCGAATGAACGCTTCCGAACCCGCCAGCGCGGAACCGACAGGGCAGCACAGCCCCTTGGAGAAGGCAATCATCACCGAGTCGGCGGCGCGCGTCCACGCCTGCGGCGAGACGCCCCGTGCGACGCTCGCGTTGAACAGCCGCGCGCCGTCCAGATGGATGCGCAGCCCGCGCCGATCCGCCAGCGCGCGCAGGTCGGGCATCATTTCAGGAGGCAGTATCGTGCCGCCGCAGCGGTTGTGCGTGTTCTCGATACACAGCAGGCGCGTACCGGGCGTGTGGTCGTCGGCAATCCGAATGCGCCGCTCAATCTCCTGAAGCTGGAACACGCCGTTCTCGATGGGGTAGGTCTCCACCTGCACGCCTGCTATCACGGCGGGACCCGCCAGTTCGTAGTGCAGGATGTGGCTCTCGGCGTCGACGAGGATGGCGTCGCCGGGCTGCGTCCACACCTTGACGGCGATTTCGTTCGCCATCGTGCCCGACGGGGTGAACAGGGCGGCTTCGTGTCCCAGCAGTTCGGCGACTCGCGCCTGCAGGCGGTTCACGGTTGGGTCTTCGCCGTACACATCGTCGCCGAGTTCGGCGTCCGCCATCGCGCGGCGCATCGCGGGCGTCGGCAGGGTCACGGTATCGGAACGCAGGTCTACGCGCATGCTGTTATACTACCCCATGCGGTCGGTAGGAATCTCCAAGCGCTTGCCGAATCCCGCGCGCAGGAGACGACGATGCGAATCCTGTGGGCTATTGCGCTGTGGAGTCTGGCGCTGGCGTGCGGTGTGCTGGGCGCGCAGGAGAGTAAGCGCGTGCAGGTCATCAAGCTCTTCAACGGGCGCGACCTGACGGGCTGGAAGGCGTACCTTGCCGACCCGAACGCCAGAATGGAGGATGTGTGGCGCGTGGAGGACGGCATTCTCATCTGCAAGGGCGAACCGCTGGGCTATATCTACACCGAACGCGACTACAAAAACTACATTCTCAAGGTCGAATGGCGCTGGGCGCCTGACAAAAAGCCCGGCAACAGCGGCGTGCTGCTGCGCGTGCATGGGGAGCATAAAATCTGGCCCCGCTCGGTGGAGGCGCAGCTGATGCATATGAACGCGGGCGACTTCTGGCTCATCGACGGCGCGCCGCTGCAGACCGACCCGGAGTATGTCGACAAAAACGCGGAGCGGCATCGCTGGCGCAAAAAGAACGCCGAAAAGCCCGCCCCCGAATGGAACCAGTACGAGATTATCGTCTACAACGATCAGGTAATCCTCAAGGTGAACGGCGAGGTGGTCAACGAGGGCACGGGCGCGGAAGTGCTGGCGGGCAAGATTGCGCTCCAGTCGGAGGGCGGCGAGATTCACTTCCGCACGGTCGAGTTGATTGCGCTGGAGTAAAGCCGTGATCGAGGATATTCGCAAGAGTTATGAGCTGGGCGAGTTGACCGAAGACGAGGCTGGGGACGACCCAATAGCGCTACTGCGTCGCTGGCTGGAGACGGCGGTCGAGGCGAACCTGATTGAGCCAAATGCGATGTGCCTGGCGACGGTAGACGAGCAGGGCAACCCCGACGCGCGGTTTGTGCTGCTACGCGGGCTGGACGACGAAGGGCTGGTGTTCTACACGAACGGCAACAGCGCGAAGGGCAGACAACTCGCGCACCGCCCGTATGCGACGCTGGTGTTCTGGTGGGGCGCGCTGGAGCGACAGATTCGAATCCGGGGACGGATTACGCAGGTGGGCGACGCAGAGGCGGACGCCTATTTTGCGCGTCGGCCGCGGGGGCATCAGCTCGCAGCATGGGTCTCGCCCCAGAGCGAGTCGATTCCCAGCCGTGAGTGGCTGGAGCAGCGCGCTGCAGAGGTGGAACGCGAATTCGAGGGTCGCCCTGTGCCCCGTCCGCCCTACTGGACGGGCTATCGGCTCATCCCCGATTCGATTGAGTTCTGGCAGGGGCGTCGGAACCGCTTGCACGACCGCCTGCTGTTTACGCGCCAGCCTGACGGCTTGTGGGCGCGCGTGAGGCTCGCGCCATGAGTTGGGCGGGGCACAGCGCCATCGCCACGCCCCGCCCGAGCGGAGGCAGAAGGAAGCTGGTGCGGTTCACGCCGCGACTGCCTGCGGAGCGTGTGCAACCTTGAAATACCGCAGGTTGTCTTTCAGGGTATTCGCCGTCTCGCGGAGTTGCGCCGCCCACTGGGCAACCTGTTCCACCTGCGCCGCCATCTGCTGAGTGGACGCGCTCACCTGCTGTGTTGCCGCACTGGTCTGTTCGCTCGCGCTGGCAACCTCCTCGACGGCGTCGCGCACAACGGCGGCGTTCGCGCCCATGTTCTGAGCGACCGATTGGTACTGCACGACGACCTCCTGCACCTGCTGCACGGCTGCCACCAGCTCCTGCTCGAACTGCTCCACAGAGGTTTGCATCGACTGCACGGCGGCGCTCACCACATTCTGAATCTCTGCCACGATGCGCCCCACATCTTTGGCGGACTGAGCGGAGCGTTCGGCGAGTTGCTGCACCTCTTTGGCGACTACCGCGAATCCGCGTCCTGCCTCGCCCGCACGCGCCGCCTCTATCGCGGCGTTCAGCGCCAGCAGGTGGGTCTGGAAAGCGATTTGATTGATGACCTCAATCATCTCGCTAATCTGGCTCGACTGGCGCCCCATCTCCGCGACATGCTCCGAAGTTTTTCGGATGTTCTCGCCGACGCGCCCGATGACCAGAAGCGCTCGTTGCACCGATTGCGCCTGCGACTGCGCGCCTGCCGCGATTTCCTGAATGCCTGCGGTGAGCTGTCGCACAGATTCGGTCGTATGGGCGGTCTGCTGCGCCTGATGCGCTGTGACGCGCGCGACCTGGTCTATCGCGGAGGCAATCTGGCTCACCGCAAGTTTGGTCTGAGTTGCCGTTTCAGACAGCTCCTGCGAGGCGCGCTCCAGCTGCGCGCCCGTCTGCACGGTTTCCCGGATGGCGCTCCCGAAAATGCGCCGTACCTCGCCAAAGTGATCGGTCAAATCCTTCGTCGCCGAGTCCACTCGAATCTGAGCGGTGTCCACGCCCAGATCGCGCATCAGCATCACGATAAACGAGTCGCTCACCGCCTGAATGTCGTATAAAAACACGGACAGGATTGCCGCGAAAGCCTCTTGAGCCAGCAGCGGCTCTATCTCCGCGTTTTCTAAGAGGTATTTCTTAAGCAACTCCGCATAGAGCGCGTAGGAGCCGAGATACCACTTCATCGGTAAGTTGATCTCGTTATGAATGTAGCCGATGTGAAGGCGCTTCTCGAGGAACGCGGCGCCAAACTCGCCGCCGCGTTTCGCTTCGCGGAAAATCTCGAGGAAATACTGAAGCTGCGCCTGCTCCAGCCGTTGTCGCAGGGTTGCGAGGGACATCCCGCGTTGCTGGGCATACTGATTGAAAAAGTGAACTGTCTCGGAAAACTGGAACTGGAAGTCGTAGAACTCGCGGACAAGTTGGGGAGCCAGTTGCTCCAGATACTCACTCGCGGCGCAAAGCGCCTGTACCCGCTCCCTTAAAGGGGTAGGTTTTTTCGCAGGGGCACAAACCAGCCTCCCCAACACCGCCAAAAACCCTGAAAAACGCCACATCACCACAGCCGTCTCCCCCCAATACGCGCCCAACTAAGCCACACATCAGCCATACCCCACCCCTAAACACCTCTGCACACACCCGCCACGCGCCAACAACCGCACACGCCTGCCCCACACAGCACGCAGACGCGCCGCACACACAACGCATAACCTACTTGCCCCGACGCGGCGGCGCACGCGACGAACGCTCCCAATCCGACAACATACCCCACGCCCCAGCATCCCCCGAAAGCCACTGCGCCCACAACGCCAGCCGCCCCAACCGAAAACAACTCACCTTGCCACGCGCCCCCAACCGCGCCTCGTCCACAGAACCCCCAACGCTCATCACCCACAGCGTCGCTATCGCCAACGCCAACCACACACGCGCCGCACGCGCACCATCCTGCATCTGCGTCCTGTGCCACTGCCAGCCCCGACGCTTCAAGTCCGAAAACCCGCTCTCTATCCACGCCCGCTTCGCGTACCACGCAACGCACGCCTCCTCAGGCGACAGGTCGGTCACAATCAGCCACGCTTCTTTGTGCCCAACTTCCCAGCACGCCAACAGCGTACACGGCAACGGGTTCGCTTTGAAACACACCACACGCCCGCACCAGTGCGTGCCCGCGCACGGCGCAACCGTCGCCAACTCGCGCACCGTCGGGTCGTTCTCCAGATGATACTGCCCTTGTGCGTTGATGCGCAAAAACGGATGCCACCCCAGCGCCGTAATCAACTCAAACAGCCACGGGGCGTACAGCCCTCTATCGGCGCAGACCAACACCGTCCAAGAAGCAGGGATGCTCCCCTGCAACGCGCGCAGCAGGGCTTCCCAGTGGGGACGCCAGCTGCCCTGTTGCGTGGCAGGGAGTATCTTCCACGCGACAGGCAGAGCGCGTCCGCGATACAGCACACTGACCGTGAGGGCGGTAAAGCGTTGTCCGAGAGTGGTGGCGTCTAAGGCAAGTATCAGGCGTGTATCGCTCCAGAGGTGGGTAATCCAGCGCATCAGGGGCGCGAAGCAGGTGGCGGGGTCAAGTTCGCGTCGGTGGGTTCCTTTTTTGTGGGAGGCGTCTTTATAGTATTCGCGCAGGCGTTGGCGGACGGTGTTGAAGGGTTGGTTGAGCAGGAGAGCGAGGCAAGTCGCGAGGGTGGTCAGTCCGCAGGTACTGGTCGCGACGATCCCGAAGCTGTAGAGGGCGAGGGTGTAGGCTTGGGGTTTTGTGAGGTGTGGCAGATGGGTGCGGATGGTCAGGTATAGTTGTTCCAGTCGTTCGAGAGCCGTCGTTGTGTGCATAGTAGGGATTGTATCCCATCGGTTGGCGGCTCTCTTTTTTTGTGTGTCGGGCTACCCCCAAAAAACCTACCCCTTTAAGGTACCCGCTCCGGGGTAATGCGTAAGAACTGCTTCCGTAGCGCCAAACCCTGCTCCGTCAAATGGAGCGAACACCCAATGTTTTGTACGACATGCATAATCCACCTCTCCTCTTGGTTTGGCGCGATCCGTGATTGGCGTCGCGACCAAACCAGTAATTATTATGGATATCTTGTGCCCCATCTTTAGGAGGTTATCAGGGACATGCGCGCTAAACCGCTGAAATTGTGCGCTACAGATTGGATACAAGGATTAGTCGCTCTGGGGCTTCTCGGGCAGCTCCTCCAGACTGTTCAGTCCGAAGTAGTGCAGGAACTGGGGCGTGACTCCGTAAAGCGCGGGTTTGCCAGGGGCGTCTTTGCGTCCGAGTTCCTGAATCAGTCCGCGCGCGAGCAGCTGGCGCACGGTATGGCTGCTGTCCACCCCGCGCAGGGCGTCAATCTGCGCCTGCGTGACGGGCTGTTCGTAGGCGATAATCGCGAGCGTCTCCAGCGCGGCGCGCGAGAGTCGCTTCTGCGGCGGGTTCAGCAGGCGGGCGATATAAAACGCGTACTCGGGCTTGGTGGCGAGCTGGTAGCCTCCCGCCAGCGGGACGAGCTGAATCGCGCCGCGCGCCGCCAGCTCGTCGCGCAACGCCTGCAACGCCGCCTCTACCGCCTCGGCAGGCTCGCCGGTCGCCTCGCACAGCGTCTGCAGGCTCAGCGGCGCGTCCGCCACAAACAGCAGGGCATGCACCACATCCTTCAGTTCGGGGCAGGGCATTACCCCCCTCTGTACGCCGCCGAGCGGACGATTCCTGCCCTCGACGGGTATACTGCACGCGGGGATTGCGATGGCGACTGCGAAGACACGCGCCCGACGCAGAAAGCTCACAGAGTCCGACCTGCTCCGCCTGCCCGATGATGGGCGCAAGTATGAGCTGGTCGGCGGGAGGTTAGCTGCTGTGCCCACAGGCGCTCGACATGGGGAGATTGTCAGCAACCTGATTGCACGCCTGCACGCGGTCAAGACGCCTGAGGTTGCCCTCTACAGCGAGTCGGTCGGGTTTCGGATGCGCAACGGCAATCTGCGCAGTCCCGACGCATCGGTGATGGCGCGGGCGCGCCTGCCGCAGGGCGTCTCGCCGAACGAGTTTGTGGACGGGGCGCCTGATCTGGCGGTGGAGGTGGTCTCGCCGTCGGAGCGCGCCGCCGAGCTGCTGCAGAAAGTGGCGGAGTATTTCGAGTCGGGCGCGCGCGAGGTGTGGCTGCTGTTTCCTGAGCGTCGTGAGGTGTACCGCTACACCGCCCCGCTGGAGGTGCAGACTCTGCATGCCGACGACACGCTCACGGGCGGCGAACTGCTCCCCGACTTCCGTGTGCAGGTGCGCGAGCTGTTCGAGTAATTTCACGGACGCCGGGCGACCGCCACAAGGCTCACCCCGAACGGCAGGCGACGACGCAAGAGCCAGCGCGTCTCCCACTCCTGCAGGCGAATGAGCGCGCGGTTGAGCCAGCGGGGCACAGGCAGAACCGTCGCGGCGGGCGCGCCCGGACGCAACCGATCCAGCCAGCGGGCAAGCGCAATCAACGGCAGCAACAGCCCCAGCGAATAGGAGAGCCTGCACACCTCGAAGCCCGCCTCGCACAGGCGCGTCTGGAGCGCGCGCGCCGTGTAGCGACGATAGTGCGCCAGCGCGACATCGTGCTTGCTCCACAGCCACGCATACGCGGGCACGCTCACAATCAGATAGCCCCCGCCCTGCAACACGCGATACAACTCCCGTAGCGCGGGACGCTCGTCGGGCAGGTGTTCCAGCACATCGAGCGCGAAGGCGACCTGAACGCTTTCGCTGCGCAGAGGCAACGCCTCCAGCCGCGCCTGCACGACGGGGAACGCCCCCCGCCGACGCGCCAGACACAACGCCTCTCGCGCAAGGTCTACCCCGATTGCCTGCCAGCCGCGCGTGTGCAAATCGCTCAGCAGTGCGCCCGTGCCGCAGCCCGCGTCCAGAATGCGCCCGCAGACCTCTGGCAGGTGCGCGGTCAATAGCGCCAGCGCCAGCCGACGACGCGCCACGAACCACCAGTAGTCGCCCTCGTGCTGGAACATCCGCTGGTACTCGTGCGGTTGCATCTCATCCGTACCGTTCGGCGGCGTCCACCGTGTTGTGCAGCAGCATTGCGACGGTCATCGGTCCGACCCCGCCGGGCACGGGGGTAATCGCGCTGGCGACCGGCGCGGCAGATTCGAACGCCACATCGCCCACATCGCCCGTGCGCCCCTCCACGCGATTGTAGCCCGCGTCGATGACCACTGCGCCGGGCTTGAGCATCGCGCCCGTGATGAACTCTGGCTTGCCCACCGCCGCGACCAGAATGTCCGCCGCGCGGGTGTAGCTGACCAGATCGCGCGTGCGCGAATGGCAGATCGTGACCGTCGCATGGCGATTGAGCAGCATCAGCGCCATCGGCTTGCCCAGAATCACACTGCGCCCCACCACCACCGCGTGTTTGCCCTCGATGGGCAGCTGGTAGGCATCCAGCAGCGCGATAATCCCCAGCGGGGTACACGCGCCGAAGGCAGGCTCGCCCGCGACCAGCGCGCCCAGCGAATGAGGCGTGATGCCGTCCACATCCTTGCGCGGGTCTAATCGGCGCAGCAGGGCAGCCTCGTCCAGCGGCGCGGGCACAGGATGCTGAATCAGCACGCCATGCACGCTAGGGTCGGCGTTCCATGCGTCCAGCTGCGCTTCCAGCGCCGCCTGCGACGCGCTCGCGGGGAAATGGCGCACGATGGAGCGGATGCCCACCGACTCGCACGCTTTCGCCTTCGTGCGCACATAGGTATGTGAGGCGGAGTCGTCGCCGACGAGCATCACGGCGAGGCAGGGGATAATCCCGCGCTGATGCAGGGTCGCTACGCGCGTCTTGAGCTGTTCGCGGATATGCATCGCGACGCGCTTGCCGTCCAGCAGCAGCGCGTCTGAGTTCGGCGCACAGGTTCGGGGCAGGTTCTCCATCAGGCGGGATTATACCTTCAGAGGCGGCGGGCGCGCCTGCCCAGCCGCGTGGTGAGTTCGTGCGGGGTGGTGTCCAGCAGCTGCGCGAGGGTCTCCACACGCACAACTGCGTCGCCGTCCTGCCCAATGAGCGTGGCGATGTCGCCCACCTGCACTTCGGGGATGTCGGTCGCGTCCACCATCAGCATGTCCATGCATACGCGCCCAATCTGGGGCGCAAGTTTGCCGCGCAGGGCAATCGGCGCGCGGTTGGTCAGTCCAATCGGGTAGCCGTCGGCGTAGCCGACGCTGAGCGTGGCGACTCGGGTGGGGCGACGCGCCCGAAACCGCGCGCCGTAGCTCACACCCTGTCCCTTCGGAATCGTGCGCACGGAGACCACCCGCGCCCGCCAGCTTAGCACCGGGCGCAGCGACTGGCACAGCGAGTGCGTCCCCAAGCCTGTCGGAGCGATTCCGTGCAGGAGCAAGCCGCAGCGCACGGCATCGAGCAGACTTTCAGGGGTCGTGAGCATCCCTGCGCTGGCGGCGGCGTGCAGGGGCGTTTTGGGGAAGCCGCCCGCCTGCAGCTGACGCACGCCCTCCCGAAACAGGCGCAACTGCTCACGGGTGAACTCCGGGTCGCTGTCGGCGCAGGCGAAATGGGTGAACGCGCTCTGCCAGGCGAGGGGCGCGTCGGGGCGGAATCGCTCCAGAAACGGCGCAATCTGTTCGGGCGTCAGCCCCAGTCGGCTCATGCCCGTGTCCAGCTCCAGATGCACGGGCAGGGCGCGTTCCGTCGCCTGCGCCGCCGCGCACGCCAGCGTGTAGCCCTCCAGAGAGTCGATCACGCACTCCACCCCATACGCGGCGGCAGTGCGCCACTCATCGAGAGTCGTCGGCGGGTAGAGGGTCATCAGGCGGAAGGCGCGCTGGGGCAACGCCTCGCGCAGCTCGATGGCTTCGTCGAGGCTCGCCACGATGAAGTGCGACACGCCCGCCTGCAGCAGCGCGTCCGCCACGCGCACTGCGCCGTGTCCGTAGGCGTCCGCCTTGATGACCGCCCACAGCGTGCGCCCCGCGCCCAGATACGCCTGCACTGCGCGCGCATTTTGCTGCAGGGCGCCCCAATCCAATTCCAGCCAGTTCGGGTACGACTTATGCATCACTCTATTCAGGTAGGGCACTGAGCATATCGGTGATGGTGCGGCGCAGATTGCCTGTATCCATCCCGATTATTTGCCCGTCGCGATACAGGATACGCCCGCCCACCATCGTGAGCGCGACATCCTCGCTGCGGGTGATAAGCGTGAGCGCGGCGTAGGGGTCGGGCATAGAAACATACGCAGGGCGCGTCGTGCGGAGGGCAATCAGCGTTGCAGATTTGCCCGCCTCCAGCGAGCCAAGCCGCGCGTCGACGCCGAAGACTTTCGCGCCGTCCAGCGTGAGCATGCGCACCCACTCCTGCCAGGTCGGGCGGGCGGCGTAGCTGGCGGCGCGTTGCGCCAGCGCAGCGAAACGCAGCTCCTCCCAGAGGTCCAGACTGCCCGCGCTCACCGCGCTGTCTGTGCCCAGCGTGATGGGGATGCCCAGCCGCTGCATGGCGTACACGGGTGCAATCCCTGTCAGCAGGCGTGCGTTGGAGCGGGGGCAGTGCGCGACGCTCACGCCTGCGCGCGCCATCAGCTCCAGCTCGCGCGGCTCTGCACGAGTCGCATGCACCAGCTGCACATCGGCTGCCAGAACCCCCGCGTTGTGCAGGTACTCAATTGGCGGCGTGCGCGGGTGCAGGTAGGGGATTTTGCGCTCGGTGAACATCTCGGCGAACGAGCCAGAACCCGCGCGCGCGAGGGCGACCTCTTCCGACGACTCGGCGGCGTGGATGCTCAGCGGCAGCGACTGCTCGGAGGCGTACTGGCGCAGGGCGCGCATCAGGCTGTCGCGCACGGTGTAAATCGCGTGCGGCGCAACGCCCAGCGCGACGCGCTCCGACGCCTCATAACGCTGCAGGGTCTGCCGGTGCGCCTCCAGCTTCGCCGTGAGCGAGCGTAAGATACCAGCGTCGTCTGGCTCTGGCTCGATCCCGAACACCTCCTGATAGACGCGCCCGTGCAAGCCTGTACGCGCCAGCGCTTCCACGCTCACGCCCGAATCGGTGTTGTCCGCTACAAACCCAACCCCGCTGGCAATCAGCTCCGCCGCGCCCAGCATCGCCGAGGGCAGCCAGAACTCCGACGGGCAGCGCGCCTTGAGCGCCACCAGCGCGCGAATCCACTCGAAAAACGGCGTGCGGTCGTTCAGCCCGCGCAGGGCGGTGTATTCCAGATGGCAGTGCCCATTCACCAGCGCAGGCATCAGAATGGCGTCGCCGAAATCCAGCACATCGCCGCCCGATGCGTCGCGGCGCGGGCGCACTTCGGCAATTTGTTCACCCTCGACCACCACTTCGCCGTCGGCGATAGGCTCGCTACTGATTGGCAGCACCCAGCGCGCGCGCAGAATCATAACTCCACACCCCACGCCTGCCACATCTGCTCGAGCGTGATGTTTTTCACATGCAGGTCGGCAAACAGGCAGTTGTAGCGGTAGTTGGGGTCGGGCGGGTATTCGGGCGCGAAGCGCGGCTTGCTCCCGTGCCACTTGCCCGACGCATCGAACACCATGTTCGTCTCGGCGGGACGCTGCATGCCGCCAATCCGCAGTTGCCGAAAGGCAATCTCCGTGCGGAAGAAGTAGCTGGAGCCGTACTGTTCATACACGGACGGACGGGCAGGGAAGGGCGTGCCCGAAAAGTCGGCGATTTCCATGCCAATATCGGAGGGGCACTTCCAGATTTCGCGGCTTTTCTGGTAGGGTTGGAGCGCCTCGTGCAGCAGCGGCAGGTAGGGAATCCACACCTGCCAGTAGGGGTAGTCGCTCCAGATTTCGGGGCTATTTCTGTCGATGACATCCACGGCGAGCGGGTAGAGGTCGTCGTGGTCCATCGCGTACAGCTCGATGGAAATACCGATTTGACGCAGGTTCGACAAACATGTGTTTTGACGGGCTTTGGCGCGTGCGGAGGCGAACACGGGGAAAATCAGCGCCGCCAGCACCGCGATAATCGCGATAACAACCAGTAGCTCAATCAGGGTAAACCCAGACCGTTTCATCATAGAACCCCTGCAGGAGATTGTACCCGAAGCGGCTGGGCAGGATGTGCAGGCGACAGGGGAAGCCTCCCCTGTCGCACTGTTTCAATCAGGGCTGTGTGCGCACGGTGACGGTGTTGCTTATCTGAGAGACATTCCCGCTGGCGTCCACCGCGCGGACATAGAACTGATACTCGGTGTCGGGGTGGAGCGTCGAGTCGGTGTAGGTGGTCTCGTCGGCGAAGGTGGTTCCGATTTTTCGGAATCGGCTCTCAAAGGGCGCGCGCCGCCAGATTTCGTAGTAGACCACCTTGTCATCGTCGCTCGATCCGTTCCAGGTCAGCACGGCGCGATAAGCGGAGGGCGCCTGCCCCTGCAAGTTGCTCGGGCGGGTAGGACGGTTTTTGTCGGGCGGGTAGACGGCGGTAGCAATCGCAATCGGCGGCGCCTTGTCGCTGGCGAGCCACGCCTGATAGAGCTGCTGTCCCCAGTTGTCGGTGGTGTTCGCATCGCGCAGGAACTCGACATACTCGCGCGTCATCACCTGGAAGTAGAGCGTGGCGCGCACTTTCACTGTGCCGGGCGGCAGGGTGTACGCCGTATCGTCCCAGAACTGCCCGTCGCGGTAGTTCGCCCCCACAGGCGCAATATTGAACTGCTGGAACGCGCTGCGACGGAAGCCCTGCGGCGGGATGCGGTTATCCTGCAGCACATTGTTCGCCAGAATCATGTGGAAGGTCGGCGTGTTGCCCTGCGCCAGTTTGACGCGATAGATTTTCGACTGTGGGTCTTCGTGCAGGGTCGCCGTGTCGAAGTCGTAGCGTCCCGATTCGCCGATCACACGCCCTTTGCTGTCGAGGAACTCCACATGGAGCCACGCGCGTCGCGATTCGGGGTCGCCGCTGGGGAACTTGTGCCCGGTGCGGTTGTAGACACGGAACACAATCGGGCTACCCGCCTTCGGCAGCTGGACGATGTTCAGCTTCGCGGAGGTGCGCAGGAAGTCAACCGTGCGGTTGCGTCCTGCAATCAGCGCATCCAGCTCGCGCTCGTCGTAGTTCCAGAACATCGGCAGGATTTGGGGCACCCAGTAGTTGCCGCCCAGGAACGAGTGCTGCGCCAGGTCGGGGCGCACGGGCAGGAAATCGTAGCTGGCGGCTTTGCCGGGGATACGCGGCATGTGGCAGGTCTGGCATTCAATCCCGCGCCGCGCGTAGTCGCTCAGTTTCCACTCGCTGTAGATGCGGTCAATCGGGAAGTATTCGTGGGGCGCCTGCGTGCGCGGGTCTTGCGCCAGCAGCGGGTTGCTCACATCGTGGCACACGCCGCAGAAGCTGCTGCTCTTGTGGAAGGGCGAGTAAATCCATTCGTGGTTTGCCAGCGAGTCGTCGCGTGGACCGCGCTTGGCAGACTCAGGGCTGATCACATACATTCCGTTGCCGATGCCGGGCACGGGCATGTCGGAGTTCGCCTGTCCCTCCGCGCTGCGGGGGTCTACCATGCGATGGCAGTGGTCGCACTGGATACCCTTGAGGTCGTCATGCTCGAAGTTGGAGCCGTCGTAGGGCACGGAGCGTCCTTCCAGCCATGCACTGGGGGAATGGCAGCGCCAGCAGAACTGCCCCACGCCGGGCGCGTCCTGTTCGGCGATGGTGAGCGCGGCGCGGAACACAGGATCGCGCGCCGCCTGCGCCATCATCCCGCCCATCCACTGAAAGTGCGGCTCGTGGTCTGTGGTGAAGTTCGGGTCGGGACCTTCCCCTGTGTCGGGATTATAGGCATAACGGCTCTCGCCATGGCAATACGAACACAGTTCCGTAGACTGAAAATTGTAGCCTTCAGGGTTGGGCTGCGAGCCGGGCAGATGAAAGTTGCCGCCGCCCAGCGCCATTAGCGTCATCAGCGGCGCGCTATAAAGCCCCACCATACCCGCGCGTCTCCATTTCAACATCGTCTGCTCCTCCAGCGTATTATAGCACATTTTCACACGGTACAATTCGCCTGATGGCGCGTGAGACAGTGGTGGAGGGGATTGTGCTGCGTCGGTGGTATGCAGGCGAGCATGACAAGTGGGTACGCCTGTTCACGCCTGAATATGGCGCTGTTCGGGTGCGTGTGCGCGGCGCGCGTAAACCCACCAGCAAGATGGGGATGCTCACGGAGCCGCTGAATCGGCTCAAGGCGCGGGTGATCGAGGGGCGCGCCCAGAAGCTGCTGGCGCAGCCGCAGCTGGTGCAGAGTTATACAGGCGTGCGCGCCGACCTCGAGCGGTTGACCGTTGCGCTCGCGCTGTGCGAAACGCTTGACCGATGGCTGCCTGAGGAGCATCCTGAGCCAGAGGTCTACGCCACACTTCTGGAGGGATTAGCGTCGCTGGCGCAGGGGGCGACGCCTGAGACAGTCGCGGCGGAGACGCTGTGGCGCTGGCTGGCGATACTGGGCTATGCGCCTGAGTTGGGGCAATGCGCGCGCTGCGGTTGCGCCAGCGAAGCAGAGAACAGGGCGTTTGTGATTGGAGACGGATTCCTCTTATGCGCGGCGTGCGCGCCGAGTCGTGAGGGCGTTCCTTTGAGTGGAGCGTCGATTGCACACCTCAAGGAAACAATGCGGGGCGAGCCGGGTATATCTATCGCTCGCCCCGACGAGGTCAGGAGTCTGCTCCGCGCCGCTCTGCGCTATGCCGAGCGTGTGCTGGAGTCGCCCGTGCGGTGGCTGGAGTTCTGGGAACGCCTGAACGCCCTGCGCGAGAGCGGATAAAACAAGCTCAGCCCTGCACCGAGCGCCAGGAGGCTGGTCGGCTCTGGGATCGGCTCGAAGTCATTGCCCCCGCGCGGTGTCAACAGCGCCACTATGGGCAGGAACGGCAGCCAGTTGAAGCCCCCGCCTGTGATTGCCGGCGGTAGCTGGGGGCTCGACGGGGTCGCTACAGCCTCAAGTGCAGGCGGCGCGGCTGGTTCTGGCGCGGTCTCTGGTAAAGTCTCGACCAGCGTCTCGGTGGGCAGCACATCGGCGGCGACTACTTCTTCTATGGGCGCGTCGGCAATCTCGGTCAGCGCGATGGTGGGCGTCTGGGGCGCGTCGATCATGTCGGCGAGGACGGGCGTGGGCGTCGCGGCGCTGGCAAGCTCCATCGGGAGGGTCGCTTGTGGCGTCGGAATCGATGCTGCAGGTGTCAGGGGATTGCCACAGTTCGCCTTCAGAACTGGCTTGCCGGTCGCCCGCTCCACAAACACGGGTGTGCCCTTCGGCAGCGTGCGCCGCACCACCATCAGGCGGTTGTCCGGCGGCGAATAATAGACATTGAAGGTCTGCGCCCGCTCCAACCGCGTGAGACGCAGGTTTTTCTCGACATATTCGGCAAACTCCCACGCACTCCGCTTGAAATGGCGAGCATATCGCTGCGCCACCACAGGCTCCGTGCGAATCTGGTTCGCCAGTTCCCGTGCGCTCGCAACAGGGCGAATCAGGTAGCTATTGCGCGGTACAACCGCGATGGACTCCGCTGCAGCTGCTATGTTCAGCAGCAGGCTTCCAAGCGTCGCTATCGTAATTCCAATAAAAAACCGCATCAGACTCCTCCTCTCGATTCTTCCACCTGTGGGGGCATAGCCACAAGCGACTCATCAGACTCCAGCGGGTACTTCCGTGTTCCGCTGCTCGCGCGTATTTTACCCAGTTTCGGCAGGGAATTCAGCCAGTGTTCAGAATCGATGGGTGATGCACGCGCAAGTGGAGCTGATTGACCTGCAGTTTCTGGGCTACCCGCTGGCGATAGCGGCGTATCTGCTGGACGACGGTACGGACGCTGCGCTGGTGGAGGTGGGCGCGACCAGCACGGCGGAGACGCTGCTGCGCGAGGTGCAGGCGCGGGGCGTGGCGCTGGAGCGTGTGCGCCATCTGATTGTCACGCATATCCACCTGGATCACGCGGGCGCGCTGGGCTGGCTACTGCAGCGGTTGCCCAACGCCGTCGCGTATGTGCATCCCGTGGGCGCGCCGCACCTGATAGACCCCAGCCGCCTGCTTGCCAGCGCGTCGCGTCTGTACGGGGAGATGATGGAGCGGCTCTGGGGCGAGGTTGTGCCCGTGCCTGAGGCGCGGCTGCGGGTGGTGCGCGACGGCGAGCGCATCGAAGCCGCCGGGCGCACGCTGCTGGCGGTGGATACGCCCGGACACGCGCGCCATCACCATGCGTATCTGGATGAGTCGACGGGCGTGCTGTTTGCAGGCGACATCGCGGGGGTGCGGATGCCCGGCACGACCTATGTGCGCCCGCCGACCCCGCCGCCTGAACTGGACATCGAGGCGTGGCAAGCCAGCCTCGCAAAACTGCGCGCCATGCCGATTCGTCAACTCGCGCTGACCCATTTCGGACTGTACGACGATGTGGCGCGCCATCTGGACGAACTGGAAACGCGCCTGCTCGACTGGGCAGGATTCACCCGCGCCCTCGTCGAACAGGGCGTTCCAGACGCGGAACTTATCCAGCGCATGCGCGAGTACGGCAACGCCGAGATGCACGAGCAGAGCGTCGATCCGAGCAGCTACGACCTCGGCGCGGGCTACGAACTGATTGCGCTGGGCTACGCACGCTACTGGCGCAAGAAACTGGGACTGCAATGACAGCAGAGAGTGTGCGCTTTGAGCAGGTCACCAAACGCTTCGGCGCGGTAACGGCGGTCAATCAGTTGACCCTGCACATTCAGCCGGGCGAGTTCATGGTGCTGGTGGGTCCCTCGGGCTGCGGCAAGACGACTGCCCTGCGGATGCTGGCGGGGCTGGAAGACCCCACCGAAGGCGAGATTTACATCGGTGAGCGGTGCGTCAACGAGGTCTCGCCGCGCGACCGCGACATCGCGATGGTGTTCCAGAACTACGCGCTCTATCCGCATATGCGCGTGTACGATAATATCGCGTTTGGGCTGCGCCTGCGCGAGCTGAAGGGCGCGCTGTGGCAACTCACGCATCTGGGCGAGGCGCGCGCCATCAAGAATCGCATCGACGCGCGTGTGCGCCAGGTCGCGCAGATGCTCGAAATCGAGAGCCTGCTGCATCGCCTGCCCAAAGAGCTTTCGGGCGGACAGCGCCAGCGCGTCGCTCTGGCGCGCGCGATTGTGCGCCAGCCCAAAGTGTTCCTGATGGACGAGCCGCTGTCGAACCTCGATGCGAAACTGCGCGACCAGACCCGCGCCGAACTCAAAAAGCTTCAGGAGCGACTGGGCGTCACCACCCTCTATGTGACGCACGACCAGAAAGAGGCGATGACGCTCGGCACGCGCATCGCGGTCATGAAAGACGGTGTGCTGCAGCAAGTTGGGACGCCCGAAGAGGTCTACTTCCGCCCTGCGAACACCTTCGTGGCGACCTTTATCGGCACGCCGCCGATGAACCTGCTGCCAGCGCAAGTGGTGGAGTACGCAGGCAAGCCCGCGCTGCAGATTGGCGCAAACGCCGTGCCTGTGCTGGAGTCGCACGCGCGCGCGCTTGCGCAGAGGGTGGGCAGGGGCGTGCTGATGGGTATCCGCCCGCAGGACATTTATACTGACCGCACCGCGCCGCCCGACGCCATCCTGTCGGAGCCTATCCACGCGACGGTCGATGTGGTGGAGCCGCACGGCGACCGCAACGATGTGCATCTGCTGATTGACGGCGCGACGGCGATTGCCCAGTTGAGCGCGCGCGTGAAACTCAGCGAAGGCGACGCCGTACCGATACGGCTGCACCTGGAGTATCTGCACCTGTTTGACCCTGATACGGGACAGTCGCTGGGCGCGTAGGGCTATTCGCGCCACACCTTTTCGAACACCCACGCGCCGCCCGCGCCGAGCGCCAGCGCATAGCCGAACACGCCCTGCAACGGCTCTGCTGGGAACAGCCCTTCCAGCGCCTGGCGTGTGCCCGCGATAAGGATCAGCAACAGCGGCAGGAGCAGGGGAAAGGTCAGCCCCGCGAGCAGTGCGCCGCGTACGGCAGTCTGGGCAACCAGCGCGCCGCACAGCGTCAGTACCGTCGTGAGGCAGAACCCGCCGCCCAGCCACAGGAGCAGCCACGCCTCCCACGGACCCGTGAGCGGCGCGACCAGCAGCGCATAGAGCGGAACCAGCACGGCGCTGAGCAGCGCGTACAGCGTCCCGTGAAAGAGCCACTTGCCCCAGAAGATGCTGGCAGGGCGCGCGGCAAGGCGGAGCAAATCTGCCGTGCCCGTCTCCTCCTCCACGATGAAGCCGCGCGCGAGCGCGGGGAACATCCCGAACAGCATCGCGACCCAGAACAGCCCCGCCTGCACGCCGGGCGCAAGCGACTGCCCCAGCGCGGCGAAACCCACCCCCACCATCGTCGCGACGCCCATCAGCAGCGCGGCGACCATCCCCTGCCGCAGACGCCACTCCTGCCGCAGGTCTTTGCGCCAGACGGCGAGCGTCTCACGCGCCCAGCTCGAGCGTGAGGTCGCCCCAGTCCGCACACTCTGCGCGATTGGTCGCGAAGAGGGCGATTCCATAACGGGTTTGGTCATCCAGCACCTGCCGAAGGAGCGTCAGTCCCGACGGGTCTAACCCTGCGTCGGGTTCGTCGAGCAGCAGCAGCGGCGGGTCGCCGTAGGTCGCGAGCGCGAGGCGCAGTCGCTGGCGCATGCCCGTTGAGTAGGCGCGCACCCATTCATGCGCGCGATGCGCCAGCTCGAAGCGCTCCAGATGCGCCATCAGCGTCGGGCGGTCGGCGGGCAGCCCGCGCGTCTGCGCCCACCAGTGCAGGTGTTCATAGCCTGTGAGTTCCCGATAGAGCGCGGCGTCGGCGGCGCACCAGCCCAGCAGGCGCGTGCGATCGGCAACGGGGCGCGCGCCGCCGCGCAGTTCGACCCGACCCTCCGTCGGCGCGAGCAGCCCCGCAATCAGCCGAAGCAGCGTGCTTTTGCCCGAGCCGTTCGCCCCGCGCACGACCAGCCGCGCGCCTGTGCGCAGCTCCAGCTCCAGCCCGCGAAACACCCACCGTCCGCCGAACCGCTTGCCCAGCCGATGGCACGCCAGCGTCCACTGCTGCATCGGCACAAGTGTACCTGTCGCGGGTAGGCGAACGGGCGCGGCTCGGAGCGATTCAGCTCCGAGCCGACGCGCATGGAATTACCACCACCGCTCACGGCGGGAGGGCTGCTCCAGCAGCGCCGAGAGCGCCTCTCGGCAGAGGATAAGCAGCCGTTCTACCTGCTTCGCGTCCCAGCACTGCTGGAAATGGTCGAGGATGGCGTCCACCAGCTCAAGAACCCGCTCAGTGTGCGGCGATTCATCGGCGTACTCCGCCAGCCAGCTGTCCAGCGCGTGCAGCAGGTTCAGCAGGAACTGGTCGACGCGCGCGGGCGACTCAGGCGTGAGGGCGCTCAGGTCGCGATAGAAGTTGCGCAGCGACGCAAGCGACTCGCTCTCGTCAATCGGGGCTTCTCTAACGGGTCCCCTGGAACCTGAACCCGAGCGGGGCGGTGTCCTCATCAAACCTAAGAAGGTTCGTGGAGGAGCCTGAATTAGCCCAAAAGTGTTGTGATCATCGATTTGATCATCTAAGGGCGGCGAGTAAGCGACGCTTTGCCGATTTGGCGGCGCAGCCGGTCGGGTCGGCTGCCAGCCGCGCGGCATCTCGACGGGTTGCACGATGCGGTGCGTTGCGCCGCCGGGGTTGACCTGCTCGCTGCGGTCGACGGCGACGAAGGCGGTGAAGCGCGACAGTACGCCGTACTGCAGCGAGGTCTGCACAATCCGCTGCTCCAGTCGCTTGACGCCCGCGATGTAGTAGAGGTCTTCGAGCATGCGCACCATGTGTCGCGCCCAGCTGAAGCGCAACACGGGGGTGCGCACGCGGCGGACGCGCACGGTCTGCTGCCACAGGCTGCCGTCGGGGCGGCGCGCCTCGACAGTGACCACCGCGTTTTTCGGAACGCGCCCCTGCCAGCGCTGCAGCACATAGGCGACGCCGCGCGTGTAGAGGTTAATCGGCGACTTCGGCGCGGTCGTGTTGGGCAGCAGGGGCACATCGTTGCTATGAACCTGGATGTCGTGCAGCACGGGCGCGCTCAGCCGCTGACGCAGCAGGTCGAGCGTCTCATCGAGGCGGTCTTCGCTCTCGATAGGCATGAACAGCCCACCTGTTTGCTCCGCCATACGGCGCAGGAAGGCGTCGTTGAGCGCCTCATCAATGCCCACGATGTAGAGGGTCACGCCCGCGTTCGCCACATAGCGCAGGATTTGCTCCTCGTTGCCCACCTGTCCATCGGTAATCAACACGATAATCGGGCGCGCGTCAGGTTTGGGTTCGCGTGGCGGTTCCTCATATCGCCCACGCGCAGGATGCGTACACTGTTTAATCGCCGCCTGTAGTGCGCCGAGCATCTCCGTGCCGCCGCGGGCGTAAATCTGCGCCAGCCACTGCGTCGCCTGAAAGCGCACGCGATCCGAGGCGGGCTGGAACGCGCCGTTGTCGAACGCCTCCACGATGTTGTCGAACGCCAGCACGCCGAACTGGGCGGCGGGGTGCAGCGAATCGATCAGGCGCACGGTTGCCCGTTTCGCCGCCTCCATCTTCCAGCCGTCCATGCTGCCCGAACGGTCGACGACGAACAGCACATCGCTCAGCTTGGCAGGCGACTCGGCGTCGTCGGCGAACACAAGGGTCAGCAGCGTGCCCTCGTTGGGATTCTTCGGGTCAGGCGCCAGCAGGGCGCGCGTGGTCAGCTCTTTCTGCAGGGGGCGGAAGCGCAGGATGAAGTCGCGGTCGATGCGCTCGCCGGGCTGCAGGCGCACGGTGTAGACGCCCTGCGTATTGACGGTCATCACATTATGCAGCGAGGCGCGCAGGTCTGTAATGGGTGCGGCGCGTCCGTCGATGCGCACGACGATTTCGAGTTGCACGGGGTTCGGGAAGCCATCCAGCAGCACGGGCGGGGTGATGCGCGAGGCGTCAGGCACAGCGTCGGTGTCGGACGCGGTTCCGTAGCCCACCGAGTCGTCGAGGGGCATGCCGGGAATGTAGCGCGGCGCGACCACCAGCGGCACGCGATAGGTCGCCTCGCCGTTGTCCAGCTCCAGCAGGCTGTAGAGGGTCAGCGTGATGTGCGCCTCTTCGCCGGGCATCAGGTTGCCTACGCTGAGGGTGAACACATTTGGGCGCTCTTCCTCCTGCATCGCGGCGCGGTAGCCCTGCTGGAGAGCCGCCTCGTACTCGCGGCGCGCCTGCAGCCGCTCCTTCAGCACGCCATCAATCACGCGCCCGTTCACGGTCATCTGGAACGCCCCAACGCCTGCGCGGTCGGGCAGGGGAAAGATGTAGACTGCCTCCAGCGCCTGGTCGGTCGGGTTCTGGAAGATCTGGCGGATGATGGTCTGGGCAAAAACGCCCACGATGTCCGCCTCAACCTCAAGGCGTTTCAGGGGCAGGTTGCCCTGCGGCGTCGTCAGGGCGCCGATGCCATTCTGCGACGGCTGCGCGGGCAACATCTGTACGACGGGAACGCTCTGTACTTTAGTCTGCTTCGCCATTTCGGTCTGCCTCCAAATGGATATTCTCGCTGGAAACGACGCCCAGTTCGTTCAGGACGCGCATCAGGGGCGTCGCTGCGCGCTGGATTTGCGCGATTGCCTGCGGGTCGAGCGGCTGCTCCAGTTGCAGGCTCAGTTCGACGCCGGGCGCAAGCGTTAGCACCTGCCATGTCTGCACTGCGGGCGTGCGGGTTGCTTCGGGCGGCGCGGGCAGCGCGCTCCAGAATCGGCGGCGACGGCGCGCCGACGCAGGCGGCGTCTCTGCAGGCGCGTCCAGCGACTCTGGCAGGCGGGCAACCCGCGCCAGCGCATCGTCGGTCAGCCCGTACAGCCGCTGCTGAATCTCCACCAGTGAGAGTCCCTCTGCCTGCAGTCGCTTGATGGCGACCAGTTGCGCCAGATGGCGGCGGGTGTAGTAGGCGACGCGCCCGCGCATAATTGGGCGATCCAGCAGCCCCAGTGTGGTGTAGTAGCGCACCGTTCGCAGGTTCGGCAGCTCCGCCGCCTGACGGCTCGGCTGCCCCCAGTAGTCCTGCTGCAACACTTGTGCAGCGACCTGCGTCAGCGCCTCTATCGTCCACATCGGCTGCGTCGTTTCCATCTACATCCTATTATACCACACTGCAATATATCACTGTCAAGGTTTGGAGCGGCGAATCGGGCAAATTCGCCGCGAATTTGCCCGATTCGCCGCGAAGTGCCTTTGTGCGAGAATGCGACAGGCGCGTGCATCGCTGTCTTTATGGAGTGCGGAAGCGGAGCTTCCGCGCGGGCTGAAGCTCCCGCTTCAGCACTCCAAAATGCATGTTAACTGCGCATGCCTTACAGGTAGTGGCGCAGTTGAGAATATAACGCAAAGGCACTTAGCCGCGCACTTCCAGCTCGTACCAGAGGGTGCGGTGTTGTGGGGAGAGTTCAATTTGGCAGCGAGCGTTGCCCGCTGGGGTGGGTTTGAGGGCGCGCGCGCGACTGCCGTCCTCGCGCAACGCCCAGCACTGCACGCGCGCGGCGGGGTAGGGGAGAGTCAGCACGGCGCGGGGCACGGCGATGCGCGTGGGCGCGTCGCCCCACTGGTTGCCGACGGTGATGCGCCGCTCGCCCAAATCGCGCAGGTTCCAGCCCGTGTTCTCCGTTGTGCTGACGCAGGTAATCAGCGCGCGCCAGACGGGTTTCTCCGCGCGCACGGTAAGCGCCACGACGCCGAAGCCGTCCAGCGGCGCGTCCTGCACCTGCAGGCGGAAGCCATCGCCAAGATCGAGTGTGCGCCCACCGATAAAGCCAATCGCCGCCTTCGAGAGGCGCGCCCTGACCACGAGGTAGCCCCGACTCGGCTGTGTACGGTCCCAGATGAGTTCGCCCGTGTCGGCGACGCGGCGGCTGTCGGGGATGGCGACCTCCTGTGGGCGGCGTGCGCCGCGCGGAACCTGATTCGGCGTCAGCGCCGTGGCGACGCGATGCATCGTCGTCGCTCTGCCGTCCAGCCCCGCGAACCTGCCGTCGGGCAGCCCCCACGCCCATGTATGGCGCAGGGCGTCCAGCTCCGCCTCGCGCGTAAACACGGCGCAAATCAGTTGCTGTGCGGGGCGCACATCGCCGCGTACAAACAGCGCGGCGCACGCGCGCATCAGCGCCCACTTCGCGGGGTGCGTGCGCTGCTCAAAAAAGGCGTTGATACGCCCCTCGCCCGACGAGGGGCCGTAGTCGAAGGGGAACAGTCCGTCCCAATCCTGCAGCGCGCCGTGCGCCGCCAGCATCGGCAGCCCCTCCGCCGCGTACTGATTCGGCGCGGGGTGGTCGTACTCCGTCACCGTGTAGGGCTTGCCCAGTACGCGATGTTGGGCAAGGCGGCGCAGGGTCGTCTCGTCGCTGTTGACCAGCGGCTCGTTGCGCACAAACCAGTTGTTGAAGTCCCACTGCGCGCCGGGGAACTCCGGATGCATCCAGTAGGCGTGCCCGTCCACGGTGTCCAGTTGCGCCATCAGATGGGGCGTGCTGCAAATTATAATTGTGCCGAACACAATCCCTTTGTAGCCCAGCTCGCGCTTGATGTAGTTCGCCATCTCCAGCCAGTAGGCGCGTTCGGTCTCCCACAGGAACTCCAGCCAGTCGCGCAGCATGGGTTCGGGGGTGGTCGCGCGCTGACGGTGGAAAATCATCGGCGTGCGTCGTTCGCCCAGCAGGTCGCCGTCGGGCGCGACGCGCAGCGCGCCGCCCGGACGCAGCGAGAACTCCGCCAGCTCCACCTCGCCCGCTTCCATCGCCAGACGGAAGAAGTTGATTCGGGCGTTCTCATCGCCGCGCGGCAGGGTGAAACTGAACTCGAACACGCGCCACTGGGCATCCAGCGCAATCTCCTGTGAGAAGCCCAGCCACTCCCATGGCGCGCGCGCCTGCATCACGCTGAGCCCGATTCTGCGCGGGCTGCTGGCGCGGGCGGCGAATCGCAGGGTGTAGATTCGTCCCGCCTCGAAGCGCAGTTGCGGCTGATTGAACTGCCCGTGCCAGTCGGTGGGGCTGGTTTGTGTGGCGCGCAGGCGCACGCTGGGCGCGCCGTTGTAGCCTGTGGGGCTGACTTCCGCGTGCAGTTGCGCCCCGCCGTGCTGCTCCACATTCCAGTGCTGCAGTCCGTCGGCGAAGCGCGGGTTGCGCAGCATCTCGGCGCCCAGCGGCTCGCTCCGCTCGCCCCACGCGCGGCGCATCGCCTCCGTGCTGGGGTACTTACGCGCCAGCCACTCGTTCCACTGGCGCTGCAGGTCATTGCGGAACACTTCGGGCGCGTTGTCGATGTAGCTCATGTACCATCCCTGAATCAGCCCGTTTTCGTTGTTAATCTCGACCATCGCGACGGCGGGGTCTTCGGCGTAGGTGCGCCCCGTTTTGGGGTTGCGATGGGTGAGTATCTGGCGGGCGAACTCTTTCTGCAGCTCAATCAGCGGACGGTAGAAGCATCCAACCGCATGCTGCGCCTTCACATCGCCGATTTGCTCGATTTCGCGGGGCAGCCCGTCCGCCGCATAGAATCGCCGATTCACCAGCAGGTTGATATTCGTGTAGACGCCGCGCGCGCGCAGCTGCGCAAACAGCTCGTCGAAGCGCGCCATCGCCTGCGCATTTATCTGGCGCGAGTTGCCCTGCGCGTAATCAATCACGGATGGGGTCGCCCAGAAGGCGTCCATGTGGTGGAACCGCACGATGTTGCAGCCTGCCTGGGCAATCTGGGTCGCCATCTTGACGGCGTCTTCGGGTTCAGGAAAGCACGCGCCCGCCGTGATATTGACTCCCCAGAAGCGAATGCGCCGTTTGCCCAGATAGTAGTGTCCGTCGTCCCCGACGCGCACCCAGCCGCGCGCGCCCGCCGGCTTGTGGTCAATCAGAAAGCTGAAGTCCGCCGCGCCCTGCAGCGGCTCGTTGAAACGCGCCACCCACGGAAAACTACCCTGCACTTGCATAGTACTGAAACGCTTCAACGCGGTGCGAGTAAGTCCTGCCGGGTTCGTCGCAATCGGCAGGTTTCTGACTGCGTATCGTCGTGCGTGTTGCATTTTGCAAAAAAAGTGGTGTATAATAGGCATTAGCAAGTGAAGGATGAGATACGCAGAATGTCCTGCTGCATCGGCGCTCTCTTATTTCTTCCTCATTTGCTAATTTTTCGTTCAAGGAGGCTAAGCAATGCGAATTGCGCTGTGTAGCATTGGGCTTATCATTTTACTCGCGCTTGGGTGCGCCCAGCCGTTCACCTATCAGGGGTTCCTGCGTGTGAGCGGCAGCCCCGCGAACGGAACCTACGACTTTCGCTTCCGACTGTACGACGCCCCAGCAGGGGGCGCGCAGGTCGGAACCGACCAGTTTGCGAATGACCTGACCGTGCAGAACGGCTTGTTCACGACAGTGATTGACTTTGGCGCGGTGTGGACAGGCGCGGATCGGTATCTGGAGATTGCGGTGCGTCCTGGCAACAGCACGGGCGCGTATACGACCTTATCGCCGCGCGTCGTTGTGACGCCCACCCCGTATAGCATTTTCGCGCAAAGGACGCCGTGGAGTGGTCTGATTAGCGTCCCGGCAGGCTTTGCGGATAACATCGATAACGACACCATCTATTCTGCAGGGACAGGTCTCCAGTTGAGCGGAACAACCTTTAGCATCGCCCCTTCAGGGGTCGTAACAGGCATGCTGGCGGACGGCGCGGTGACCGATGCGAAGTTGTCCATCACAGGTGTGACCGCCAATACTTACGGCAGCGCCACACAGGTGGCGCAGTTCACCGTGAATGCGCAGGGGCGCATCACCGCTGCCCGCAATGTGAGCATTTCGGGCGTGCCGCCGGGCGGTGCGGCGGGCGGCGACCTGTCGGGAACCTACCCGAACCCGACGGTGGCGCGCATTCAGGGACGCCCTCTGTCCACCACTGCGCCCAGCAGTGGACAGGTGCTGAAGTGGAGCGGCGCCGAATGGGCGCCTGCAAATGACGCCGACACTCAGTATTCGGCGGGCGCGGGACTGAGCCTGTCAGGAACCACCTTCAGCGTCGCTACGAGCGGAATCGTGACGAGCATGCTGGCAAATAACGCCGTGGATAACACGAAGTTGGCATCCGACGAGGCGTCGCTGAACAAGGTATCGGGCGGCTTGATGAACAGCACGGGCACTCGAATAGGCATCGGCACATCACTTCCCGAATCAAGCCTGCATGTGCGTCGAGCCAGCGCAGGGACTGTGGCAGCGCATAGCAACGCTGTTCTGGCAGTTAAAAATAGCACCAATGCTTACATTAACCTGTTGACCCCTGCCGCTAACGAAAGCGGTATCTTATTCGGAAACCCAACCAGCAATGTGTCGGGCGGTGTGATATACAATGCAAGTTCAAACCCCAATGGGCTGCAATTCCGAACCAATGGCAACTTCACGAGGATGGTAGTCACAGATACAGGAAATGTCGGCATCGGCACCACAGCGCCCGACCAGAGACTGGTTGTGAACGGCACGGCGAAGGTCGATGTGCTGCAGATTGTGGGCGCCGACTTCGCCGAGAAGTTCCCCACCACCGACGAAGTGCAGCCCGGCATGGTCGTGGAGATTGACCCCGACAACCCCGGCAACCTGCGCCTGGCGCGCGGCGTGTACAATAAGCGCGTGGCAGGCATCGTCGCGGGCGCGAATGGGCTGTCCAAGGGCATCGTGCTGGGCAACATGGAAGGCAGTGAGAACCACGCCCCGATTGCTATCAGCGGGCGCGTGTGGGTCTACGCCGACGCCACCCAGCACGCTATCGAACCTGGCGATTTGTTGACCACCGCGTCGCGTCCGGGCTACGCGATGAAAGCGACCGACCTGCGCAAAGCACAGGGTGCGACACTGGGCAAGGCGATGACCCGCCTTGAGAAAGGCAAGACGGGCTTCGTGCTGGTGCTGGTCAACCTGCTGTGAGGAGGCAATCGCCATGAAAACACCTAAGGGCTTTTGGGCGATTCTAATCCTCGGCGCGCTCTGGTTGGGCGGACAGGCACAATCGGCTGCCCCGCCCCTCTTTACGCCAGTGAAGGCGACCGTACCTGCAGGCGCCCCGGCTTTGCGCAACGCACAAGCCTACCAACCTGTGCGTGTCCACTGGCAGGTGGTGCAGAGCCTGCAACCGGGCAGCCGCGTACTGTTCAACCTGCTGGACGGCGTCAACCCTATTGGCGTGGTAGAGCGTGTGGAGCGCCGAAACGAACGGCGCTACTCCTGCTTCGGACGCCTGGAAGGGCTGGACGGCAGCCACTTCATTCTGGTGATGGAGGAGGACGCGCTCGCGTTGTTTGTCTCTGTGCCGATGTATGAGGCGGTGTTTGATCTGCGCTACTACAAGGATGACCTCTATGTGGTGGTGCAGATTGGCGAGGAGCCGCCGTGCGGGAATCAGGGGAACGAGACGCCGCTGCCGTTTGAGATGACACCCGAGGATGCCGGGTGGCACGCCCACTTTGCCAATCAGGATTTTGAGATGGCAGGGGACGACGACTTCGGCACAGCTGCCTGCACCGAGCCGCGAGCGGTGCTGGACATCGCCGTTTACTACACCACGCAGGCGCGCCAGGCGATTGGTGGAGCGAATCTCATGAACGCGCGCATCCAGTTGTTTGTCGACCAGTGCAACGAAGCCTACCAGAACAGCCAGATCAGCTTGACGGCGCGCTTAGTGCGGCGGCTGGAAGTGAGCTATTCTGGTGAAGGGAACGGAGACGGCAGCACGCAGCTGAATCACCTGACCAATCCCAGCGACGGCGTAATGGACGGCATCCACTCGGATCGCACCAACTATCGCGCCGATCAGGTCGTTTTGTTGGTGGACAATACGGATGTCTGCGGACTTGCCTGGTGTGGGAATGGTAGTGACCCAGAGAGGGCGTTTAGTCTGGTAAAGTGGGATTGTACCAACTACACTTTTGCTCACGAGATTGGGCACAATCAGGGGTGTGGGCACGACCGGGATAATGGGGGCTGTGGCTTCCGTACGTATGGGTTCGGTTGGCGGTTCACCGGCAACAACGGCGTACAGTACCGCACAGTGATGGCGTATGCGCCGGGTACCCGTATTCCCTATTTCTCCAACCCGAATGTAACCTATCAGGGTGTGGCGACGGGTGTGCCTATCGGCAACCCAAACGAAGCGTATAACGCTCGGGTGATTACTGAAACTCGCCGGTCGCGTGAGCTTTACCGCTTGCTGGACATCTGGGTGGACCGGAGTGCATGGATTCCCGAGATCGGCACCTTTGACTTCCCCTTCAATACGGTTCGCGAAGGTGTGGATGTGATAACACCCTTTGTGGACACGGCGGTGCTGGACTTCCCTACGCTCTATATCAAGGCGGGTTCGTACAACGAGACTCTCACGATTAGCAAGCGGATGTGCCTCAAGGCGTGCGGTGGGATGGTGCAAATCGGCGCGCCCTAATACCCGCACCCCTTGCCCCTCTCCTGCCCACGGGAGAGGGGCTAATAACAAACGATGGAGGCAAACGACGATGAGAACACTGATGATGAGTGCGTTTGTTGCGATGCTCCTCGGCGTCGCGTGCGCCCAGTCGGGCGGCGGGTACGACCTGAGCTGGTGGACGATTGACGGCGGCGGAATCACCTTCGCCACGGGGGGCACTTTCAACCTCGGCGGCACGGTGGGTCAACCCGACGCGAGCAGCGCGCTCACGGGGGGCAGCTTCAGCCTCACGGGCGGCTTCTGGTTCACGCCGTGCATCGTTTCCAACGGCGATGTGGATGGCAACGGCTGTGTAGACGACGCGGACCTCTTGCAGGTGCTGTTCGCCTTCGGCGCGACTGGGTTGAGCCCCGCCGACCTGAACTGCGACGGCACGGTGGACGACGCCGACCTGCTGACTGTGCTGTTCAACTTCGGCAGTGGGTGTTGATGTGTCCTCACTTCCTCCCCCCTCGCCTGCCACTGCGGGCGAGGGGGCGTCCCTGTTCACCGCGTCTCTAACGGGGACGCAAAGCGCAGGGTATTGCCGTCGGGGTCTTTGAGGGTCATCTCCCGACGCCCCCACGGGGTCTCTTCGGGTGGGTCGGGCTGAATTAACCCGCGCTGAACAACCTCCTGATAAAAGGCGTCCAGATTGTCCAGCACGAGATACGCCGCGCCGCCGAACTGACAGTCGCCTGCGTGTTCGGTCAGAAACAGCGCGCGTCCCTCGCGGCTTACCTGCGCGAAAACGGGCATACCAGGGGCGAACTGGTGCGTCCAGTCCACCTGAAAGCCCAGTCCGTCCACATAAAAACGGCGCGCCTGCTCCCAAACGCTCACGCGCAGCTGGGGGAATACCTGTTGAATCGGTTGCGAAGTGTTCATGTGTGTCCTCCTAAGGGTCGCCAGCGGTGCAGTTCACTGTCGAGGATGCGCGCGGCTTCGGGCGGTCCCTCACTGCCTGCGGGGTAGGTGGGCAGCGGGCTGTCGTCGCTCTGCCATGCCTTGAGGATGGGGTCCAGCACGCGCCACGCCCACTCCACCTCGTCGAAACGCAGGAAGTGCTGGCGGTTGCCCTCCAGCGCGTCGAGCAGCAGCGTCGTGTAGGCGTCGAAGCCCTCCTGACCCGCCTCGCGGTAGGGCGCGCGCAGGGTAATCGTGCGCGGGGTCAGCTCCAGCCCCAGCTTCTTGGCTTGCGCCGTGAGGTAGAGCGCCTCCGCAGGCTTCATCTCGAACAGAAACCAGTTCGGCTCCAGCCGATCGAGGGGTGTCTCACGAAACAGGTGCAGCGGGGGCGTTTTGAACTGCACGGCAATCTCGCTGCGGTCGGCGGCGAGGCGCTTGCCCGTGCGCAGGTAGAACGGCACGCCGCGCCAGCGCCAGTTGTCCACATAGAGCTTGATGGCGGCGTAGGTCTCAGTGGTCGAGTCGTGGGGGATGCCCTCCTCCTCAAGGTAGCCCGGTACGCGCACGCCGCCGATTTGCCCTGCGGTGTATTGCGCGCGCACAGCGAAGGCGTTCACCGCGCTGCGCGGGATGGGACGCACGCTCTTGAGTACCTTCACCTTCTCCGTGCGCAAATCGTCCAGCACGAGGCTGCTGGGCGGCTCCATCGCGGTCAGGGTGAAGAGCTGAATCAGGTGGTTCTGAATCATATCGCGCAGCGCGCCCGCCTGATCGTAGTAGCTTGCGCGTCCCTCCAGCCCCGCCGTCTCCGCCGCCGTGATTTGCACATGCTCGACATAGTTGCGGTTCCAGAGCGGCTCCAGCAGCAGGTTCGCGAAGCGGAACACGAGGATGTTCTGCACGGTCTCCTTGCCGAGGTAGTGATCGATTCGGAAGATTTGCTCCTCGCGCCAGTGTTCGCGCACCTGTCGGTCGAGCGTTTGTGCGCTTTCGAGGTCGTAGCCGAAGGGTTTTTCGATAATCAGGCGTCGGAAGCCGTGCGTTTCGTCGTGCAGTCCCGCGTGGGCGAGCAGCTGGCTGGCGGTCGCGAAGGTTCCGGGCGGCAGCGCGAGGTAAAAAAGTGCGTTGCCCTGAATCTGCTCCTGCAGCTGGCACACGCCCTGCGCATCGAGCCCGCCCTGCACATAGGCGACGAAGCGCGTGCAGAACTCGTCCCAGCCGTTCAGCGACTTGCCCGCCGCCTGCAGCTCCTGAGCGACCTCGTCGAGGTAGCGTTCCAGGGTGTAGGGGCGTCGGGCGTACAGCACGATGCGCACGCTTGGGGGCAGCACATGGGCGCGACACAGTTGCAGCAGCGCGGGCAGCAGCAGGCGGCGCGTCAAATCGCCCGTCGCCCCGAAAATCACAATCGTCGTCTCGCGCTGGGTCATGACGGGGTTAAGGATACCTATCCCTGCGGCAGGCGCTCGTCGGCAAGGGGCGCTGCCAGCTGGATGGACTTGTGCAGTTGCAGCATCAGGTTGAAGCGCGCGCCCGTCGGCGTCAGGTACACACGGTCGCCCACACGCGCCAGCAGTCCCAGTTGCGCGGCGTACTCCACATACATGCGCGTGGCGTCGCGGCGCGTCTTCGGCTGGTTCCAGCGCGTCTGGTTGCCCACCGCCAGCGTGAAGGTGTCGCTGAGCAGCTCCAGCGGCACGGGATACTGATTCTTCGCCAGAGAAGCGACGCACTCCACGACGGTGAAGATTCCCAGCGTCCCGCCGCTGGCGAACGGGTTGCGCAGGATGAATTCACGCAATACTTCCGCCTGCCCCTCCGAAATCGTGCGGCTGCCGGGCGTCATCGCACGCGCGTACTGCTCGCCGAGGGGAGTGAGGCGGTAGCGTTTCGCCTCCTGCTGCACGACGCCCAGCTGCTCCAGCAGGGTGAGGTAGCTGGCGACGGTGCTTTTCGCCAGCCCTGTACCTTTGGCAAGGGCGTCCACCGCCTGCGCGGGCGTCTGCATCAGCTGCGCCACGATGGGGTTCGTCACGCCCAGATGCCAGACGCCGTGATTGTGCGTAATCAGCCGATGGGGAAGCATGCGGCGCTCGAACCCGCTGTAGAAGCGTTCCAGCACGCGGGCGGGCGCGTAGGCGACGGCGTGTATCTGCGCCGTCTGACATGCGCGGCGCACGCGCGCGGGAATGTACGGCGACAGGAGGTAGCCCTGTACCGCGCCATTGGGCAGCGCGCCCTGCCGCTGTAAAGTAGGGACTTGCTCCAGATAGCGGGCGGTCTGTTGCACGAACTCAGCGCGCGCAGGCTCCACCTTCAGCTCTATCAGGTGCAGGCATCCGCCGCCCAGACAAATCAGGTCCAGCCGCCCACCGTCGGGCAGCTCCAGCTGGCGCGCCAGCACCCGCAGCGGCGCAGCCACGCCCAGAATCTGCCCCAGCAGGTCGGCGTCGGTCGCCAGGATGTCTTCAATCTGGCGCTCGCGGACGACGACAGGCTCACGGCTGGCTGTCATGCTCCAATTTTTTCACCGCGTGCCCGCCGAAGGCGTTGCGCAGCTGCGCCAGGAAGCGGTACTGGAAGCCCTCCGCATCCTGGCTGCGGAACCGCTCGTGCAACGCGAGGGTCATCAGCGGCGCGGGCGCGCCCAGATCAATCGCCTCGTGCGCCGTCCAGCGACCCTCGCCCGAATCGGCGACATAGGGAGCAATCTCGCTGAGGCGCTGGTCGTCCTTCAGGAAGCCCGCAATCAAATCGAGCAGCCAGCTGCGGATAACTGTGCCGTGCCGCCACGCCTCCGCCACCGCCGCAAGGTCAATCCCGAACTCTTCCTTGCGCCGCAGCAGCTCGAAGCCCTCCGCATAGGCTTGCATAATTGCGTACTCGATGCCGTTGTGAATCATCTTGGCGTAGTGTCCCGCGCCGACGGGACCGACATGCACCCAGCCTTTGTCGGGCGCGGGGGCGAGGTCGCGCAGAATCGGCTCAATCCGCGCAATCACTTCGGGGTCGCCCCCCGCCATCAGCCCGTAGCCGTTCTCCAGCCCCCACACGCCGCCCGACACGCCCACATCCGCAAAGTGCAGCCCGTACTCGCGCAGTCGCTCGGCGTAGCGGATGGAGTCTTTGTAGAAGCTGTTCGCGCCGTTCACAATCAGGTCGCCCGCCTGCAGCAGGGGCGCGAACTCGAAAATCGCGCTTTCTGTCGGCTCGCCCGCGGGGTACATAAACCACACCACGCGCGGCGGCGTCAGCTGCTGAACGACCTCCTGCGGTGTGTAGGCGGGCGCGACGCCGTAGGGGATATACTCCTCCACAGTGGCGCGGGTGCGCGAGTAGCCCACCACCTGATGCCCGCGCGCGACCAGCCGACGCGCCATATTGCCGCCCATCCGTCCGAGACCCACAATCGCCAGTTGCATAGCGCGAAGTATACCTGGCAGGTGGAGGGAGTTCCCTTGTGTCGAGAGGGGGTTCCCTCAAGGCGCAAGGGCGGGCGGGTCGGTTTACAGGGGTAGGTTTTTCGCGCCCTGCACACAGGAGAGTCGGCTGAAGCCGTTCCTACCCAACCAAGCCGACCTGCGTCGGCGCCAGTAGCACGCGCATCCTGCGCGTGAACTTGGGCAGGATGCCCAAGCTACGGAAGCCAGCGCTGGTTGGCTTCGTGTAGTAGGAACGGCTTCAGCCGATTAACAGAGGCGCGCCGCTGCAAGCGCTGGATACGCTCGCAAGCGGCGCACGCTTCCAGAACATACCTCGCAGGGGCAGGCTATGTCCCCTTGACACCCGCGGCGACTTTGGTCTCGGTCTTGGTTTCGGTCTTGGGCGTGTCGTAGCGGCGCGGGCGCGGCTTGATCAGCGACACATCGACGGGCTCGTAGTGGATTTCGGGACCGTCGGGCGTCCAGCGCGCCATCGTGGTCTTGAGGTAGCGCTCGTCGTCGCGCTGGGGGAACTCAGGCTTGTAGTGCGCCCCGCGGCTCTCGTTGCGATCCAGCGCGCACGCCGTGATGCCGATTGCCAGCTCCAGCTGGTGCTGCAGCGTGCGCACGAAGGGGATGACCTGGTTCGTCCAGCCCGCATGGTCGGCGATGTTGACATTCCGTACCCGCTCGCGCAACGCCTTCAGCTGCTCCAGCGTGCGGGCAAGGCGCGCGTTCTCGCGCACGACGGTCACATTCTCGTCCATCAGCACGCGCATCTCGTCGGCGAGGCGGTAGGGGTTCTCGCTGCCGCTGCGCTTGCTAATCTCCTCGAACTGCGCCTGATGCTTGCGCTGCTCCTGCTCGTAGAGAGTGCTGGGCAGGTCGAACGCGGAGGTCTCCAGCGACTTGAGGTACTCGACAATCGCGGGACCCGCCGCCTCGCCCGCGAAGATGCAGCTCAGCAGCGAGTTCGCGCCCAGTCGGTTGGCGCCGTGATACTGGTAGTCGACCTCGCCGACGGCGTACAGCCCGGGGATGTTGGTCATCTGATTGCGCGGGTGGACAGGCTCCATCACGCCGTCGCCGTTCACCGCGTAGTCGACCCATAGCCCGCCCATCGAGTAGTGCTGCGCGGGGTAGATGCGCATCGGCGTCTCGCGCGGGTCTTCGCCGACGAACTTGATGTAGACCTCGAGGATGCCCAGCAGCTTCTTCTCGATTTGCTGGCGGGGCAGGTGGGTGATGTCGAGGTAGACTTGGTTCTTGCCCTGAATGCCGCGCCGCTGGTTGACGCACACATCGAAGATTTCGCGCGTGGCGATGTCGCGCGGCACGAGGTTGCCATAGGCGGGATACTTCTCCTCAAGGAAGTACCAGCGGTCGCTTTCGGGGATGTCGCGCGGGTGGCGTTTGTCGTGGGGGTCTTTGGGAACCCAGACGCGCCCGCCCTCGCCGCGCACCGCCTCGGAAATCAGGCGGCACTTGTCCTCGCCTGGGATGGCGGTCGGGTGAATCTGGATGAACTCGCCGTTGGCGTAGTACGCGCCCTGCTGGTAGCAGATGCTCGCCGCGCTGCCCGTGCAGATGATGGAGTTGGTGGTGTTCTTGAAAATCATGCCCGGTCCGCCCGTGGCAATCACGACCGCCTCCTCGCGGAAAGCGCGGATTTCCATCGAGCGCAAATCCTGCGCGACCAGCCCGCGACACACGCCGTTCTCGTCCAGAATCAGCCCCAGGAACTCCCAGCCTTCGTACTTGGTCACGCGCCCTTCGACCTCCCAGCGGCGCACCTGCTCGTCGAGCGCGTACAGCAGTTGCTGTCCCGTCGTCGAGCCGGAGAACGCCGTGCGGTGGTGGCGCGTGCCGCCGAAGCGTCGGAAGTCGATCAAGCCTTCGGGGGTGCGGTTGAAGGGCACGCCCATGCGATCCAGCAGGTAGATAATCGCGGGGGCGCGCTCCGCCATGCGCAGCACGGGCGGCTGGTTCGCCAGAAAGTCGCCCCCGTAGATGGTGTCGTCGAAGTGAATCCATGGCGAGTCGCCCTCGCCTTTGGTGTTCACCGCTCCGTTGATGCCCCCCTGCGCGCACACCGAGTGCGACCGCTTCACGGGCACCAGCGAGAACAAATCCACTTGCACGCCCGCCTCTGCGAGCTTCATCACGGTCATCAGACCGCCTAAACCGCCGCCAACAACGGCTACCTGTCGCTTTGCCATCAGTGCGCCTCCTAATGATTCGCTAATGGGTTCGGCGGCGCCTCGTGCATAAAGAAGCCCGCCAACGCCGTAATCCCCAGAACGGTCAACAGCACAAACCCGACCATGCAGAACTTGTAGACATTCCGCTGAGCGCGATCGCTAATCGCCAGCCCCCAGCGAATCGCGAAGTTCCAGACCCCGTTGAACAGATGGTACGAGCTGGCAGTAATGCCAATCACATACAGCGCGACCACCCACGGGTTCTGGAAGTGCGCCTGCATGCCCGCGTAGGAGATGTCCTTGCCGTAGAGCTTGTGGCTGACCGTTGTGGAGTAGACATGGAACAGCAGAAAGAGGAAAATCACCACGCCCGACACGCGCTGCAGCGTGTAGCCCAGATTCTCACGGAAGCGGTACTTGAAGATGTTCGCCTTGCCGTGATAGGTAATCACGAAGCCGTACAGCGAGTGGAACAGCAGGGGCAGGATGATGAAAAACAGCTCCATCGCCCACAGCACCGGTTTCGGCAGGATGGCGTTGAAGAAATAGACCACCGCGTTGAAGTATTTGGGGTCAATCGCCGCCATCGAGTTGAGAAACAGGTGCTGTACGAGATAGTAGCCGACGGGGAAGATGCCCGTAAGCGAGTGCAGCTTGTGGAGGAAGTAGTTATCCCCCTTGAGCTTCTCTCGCCAGCCGATAGAAGTCGTTGTTTGAACGCTCATAGCGATACGCCTCCGGGAGGGATTATACCTGATGGCACAGCGAAGTGCGGATGGGTTTACGGGGAATGCGCCGATTGATACCAGTTTGTTGACACAGAAAGCTGAAATGTGGTATAATATACAGACGGAGCAGTTATGAAGGGGATGGTGCAAATGAGGCGCGGACAAATTAGCGCCATAGCAGTTATACTGCTGGTTGCAAAAGTGGGAGCAAACCCTGTCGAGGTTCTGGCTCCCAAGCCAGATGCGGTCTACGGATGGGGGCGGCGAGCGCCTGTGGTACGACTGGAGGTGCAGGCGCGCCTGCAGGAGCCTGTGGCGCGTGTGTTCATCACGGCTATTATCTACAACGCGCGCGATGAGCTGATTCAGCGCGTCTCCCTGCGCGACGACGGCAAGTATGGCGATACCGTTGCGGGCGACCGCGTGTTCACCGGAACCTATACGCCCGCCAGCGCGGAGCTGCACCGCCTGCGCTTCAAAATGGAGTGGGAGCAGGGGCGCGCCCCCCAGAGCTACTACTCGCCCTTTCAGCAATTTGAGGTGATTCGCGTGCCCTACGCACGGTTCCTGAATAAGCTGGAGCAAGACGGCGTGCGTGTAGGCGCCGTCGCCCGTCAACCTGTCGCGCTGGTGATCGGCGACGCCGAGTCGCGCTACACGGGCGCGACGGAGAACCTCGCGCTGGAAGCGCGCTGCGAGCCTGCCGCGCAGGTGGAGCTGCCCAGTAGCCTCGCCCCGCAGAGTAGTGTCGCCTATCGCTTCAGCAAGCCCGGTACCTACACCCTCTATGTGAATACAGCGCTGACCTACAAGGGGCAGCGCATCACAACAGAGCCAGACCAGATGATGGTGCAGTATTTGCTTCCTAACATCGGATGGGCGGTTGTAGGGGGGCTCGCGCTGATTATTGGGCTGCTGATACCCGGAAAACGCATTCCGCTGTACACGCATGAACTGTGCTTGATCAACCCGTCGTACAATACAAGAAATTCGATATCGCTTGATAGCGACGCACGCACAACTATCGGCGCTGCCGACTCGGACTATCCCCTTACGAACTACACAGACGCGCCTGTGGTGTTGCAGGCGCGCGCCGGGCAGAAGCAAGTGTATCTGGTTGAGGGAGAACTCAGAAATTTACTGGACAACGAACCCTTGCCTGCGGGGAGTACGCTTGTCGAGGGCGAGAAGTATCGACTGGCGAATGGATTCATGCTCGAGTACAAGGAGGCGACTTATCAGGGAGATCGACACACCAATAGGTTTCTACCCAACACCCCTCTCAAGGCGTTTCTCGTGGGGGGTGGCGCCGTTTTACTGGCTTGGTACGGATATCAATATTATCAGCTGCAGCAGTTGGCACAACTTTGAAGGAGGCGTGAGCATGCAGAACCCAATTGCAGTGGAGTATCACGAGCGTGGCGAAGTGCGCCCGACTCTGGTGGTTGGTCTGGGCGGCAGCGGCGTCTACACTGCGCGCCGACTCAAACAACTGATTCGAGAGCGCTACAGCGTGGAGGGACTCATCCGCTTTATCTACCTGGACACCGATCAGGGACAGTTTCAACAGGAACCGACGCTTGCAGATGTGGAATCCGATGAAATCGTGCAGCTGTCGATTGCGCACCCCGAACAGATTGTCGACGAGTGGAAACGCAACCCGGAGTTGCACCCCTACCTGGAGTTTCTGAATGGGGATGTAGATGTCGGCTTGTTGCGCAACGCGGACGGGGCGGCGGGCATCCGCCCGGTGGGGCGGTTCGGTTTCCATGCCTCGTTCGATCGCATCTACCCGCGCCTGCAGCAGGCGGTGCGACAGATTATGCAGGTCGAGGAGCAGGTGCGTGCGCTGATGGCGACCGTGCGCTACCGGGTGGAGGTGTTGAGCAGCCAGCCGCGCATCTACATCATCGCGTCGCTGTGTGGGGGCACTGGCTCAGGCATCTACTTCGACACAGCGCTGGTGCTGCGCGAAATCCTACTCCAGCAGAACCTCGACGGCGAGCTGGTCGGGATTTTCTACCTGCCGTCGGTGTTTCAGAACGAGGCGGGCATCTCGCGCTCGATGCGGGAGGTCATCGAAGCCAACGCCTACGCCGCGTTGATGGAGCTGGAATACTTCTGCAACAGCAAAAACCTGAATCGCGAGACTTGGGAAGTGAAGTACCGCATGATAGCGCCGATTGCCATCAAGGAGCCTCTGGTGGACGAGGCGTATGTGGTGGAGAGCGCGAACGCGGGTGGGCGCACGCTGGGGTCCAAATACGAGGTGTTCGAAATGGTGGCGCGCAGCCTGCTGATGGACATCGGCTCGCCTCTGGGCGCCCGCGCACGCAGCGCCAAGCGCAACTCGCTGGCGGTCATCGACGCCATTCCCTGCCCCGAAACACGGCAGCCGCGCCTGCTGGCGAGCCTCGCCGTTGCCAGCGTCGCCGTACCCATTCGGGAACTCACGGAGTATTGCTGCCTGCGACTCCTGCTCGACCGACTGCAGACGGGATATGACGCCGGACACTATCACAACTGGAGCGATGAAGCGGAAAATTTCATGCAAGCGAATGGGATAACGGTCCAATCCCTTCAGAGCGAACTCAGTGAGGTGCGGCGTGCGTTTCGTATAGGGGAACAGGAATCTCCCGAACGAGCGATTGAACGCGCCAAACGGCAGGAACAGGAACTCGTCGCCAACATAAACGCCCTCGCCGCGAGGAAACGCCATGAAATCGTGTCGCGTGTGCGAGAGGCGCTGCAAAAACGCTGTGAGGCGCTGGAAAGCAAGCATGGCGGTGCAGGCGTCGTGCAGTTTCTGGAAGCGCTCAGACAACGGGTACAAGAAGAAAGCAACAGTGCCCAGAGCCAGATGAAACAGGTGGAAAGTGAAAACACAGATACATGGGAACGGATGCAACAGGATGCGACCGCGAGTCCGGGTTTTCTGAGCCTGTTCTCATCGACTCGCGCTCGTCAGCAGCGTGATCAACAGCTGGAAGCGCGTGTGAACCGTCGGCTGGAGCGAACAGTCAGCGCGCTGAGGCTCCAGAAAGTTGCGGAGATACTGGGCGCGGACACCGATTCAATCACTTCAGTCCTCAGGGAGATACACAAGCAGTACGCTTCCAACACACAAACAACACAGGAGTTAGTGAGTCTTCTCCGAGAGCGTCTGCAAGAGATCGAGGAACTCAGACCCGGAACTGCGTACCCGCTGGAGCTGCTCGCCTGCCTGCGCCATCACTTTCGGAACTTCTATCAGGCGAAAAAGCAAACGTTGAGTGCGGCGGTAAGGGATATTCGCATAGAGGGTTTGAGCGCACGGGATAAGACCGCGCTTGATCGACTGGTACAGAAGATTGCGGAGCAAATCAACGAGCCGATTCGCAACGAAGCGAATGTGATGGAGTTTCTCAAGCATGTCTATGACGAGCGCGCTGGTGAAGATGTCGATGACCGGGTGTATCTGGAGCGCAAGGTCGCGTACCTGCTTGAGGTGGCGCGTCCCTTCTGGAGCGCCGTGCAGCCGCCGGGCGATGCGCGTTTCGAGGAGTTTGTTGCCGTCAGTGTGCCCCTGTCGCCTGAAGATTATCAGAAGGCGGAAGAGGCAAAACGCCTGGATGATGCTGTGGCGCAGATTACAAGGCTGGCGGGCGTCAGTTGCGAGCGCGTGCCAGACGGCTACCCCTTCGCGCTGACCGTGATGAACCGTACCTACGGCGCACGCGCCTACTACCTGCGCAGTATTCATAACATGGAGCATATCTACCGGATGCGTGCGAACAATTCGCAGGTGCGCGCGCACCTGCATCTGGACGCCCGCTTCACGCAGCTCCCGATGCTGACGCCGCCGGATCCAGAGGCGGAGCGCTTGTGGGCAGCGGCGATTCATCTGGGTTGTGTTGCGCTGATTGACGGCAAGTTCTACTATGGCGTGGAAGATGAAGGACACGCAACTCCGCGCCCGAAGTACCAGACGCAGCGCGAGCCGCGCCTGCGCTTGCCAGATGAGAATGGCAACGATCTGCTCACAGGTATCTACCACCGAGCAAATAGCGAGTCGTCGATTGGTGAGACCTACAGGGCGGCGCGTCAGGCGTTTTTGAACGATCGTAAGCGCCAGCGCGAGGTCGAATCCTTCCTTGCGCGCCTTGAGGACTCGGTAGGGCGCGAGCGACTGGCGGCGGCGCTGGAAACGCTTGCGGAGCAGCTCCGCGACACCGCCAACCAGACGCCGGATCCAGAGGCGCAACAGTGGAGTGAGGAGCGCGAGAACATTCGCGTTCTCGTGCAGCAAATTCGGGAGAGAAAGCATGTTTTATCCCACAATGGTCGTCGCGATTGGTGACCTCTCGCGCCGCGCGGTGCATGAGGCGCACGAGTTGCTGGAGGCGTTTCGTTCGCCCGCGCGCGCCACAACCGCGCTGTGCGCGTTCGAACGCGGCGACTATGAGGCGATTCATGTGCCCGAGAGCGGCGACGCGAGCGCCTTCGACGCGCCGCTTACCCGATGGCTGTATGCGACGCGCCTGGAGCAGAACATCCACCGCGCCCGCCAGCAGGGGATGGAAATCGGACCGCCCGGCGGCTACCTGCTGGAGCAACTTCTGCTGGTGTTCGACAGCGATGCGTATGCTGATGCGCTCAGGGTCGCTGACGACCTGCGGGCGTTATGTGAGCGCGCGGACGACCTGGTACCGGCACGACTGCACTGGCTGGTGCTGCATCCGTCCTATGATTCGCCGTTGCCGCCCGCAATCTGGCAGGACCATCTGACGCGCCTGCGCGCCTCGTCCGCAGTTCAAGAGGGCAAGATGCACCTGTTGCGTCTGGTGCGCTCGGACGGCTCGGTGATTACTCACGAGCAGTTGCGCGAGACTGTCGCATACATGCTCCTGACGGCGTTGCACCCGGCGGAGTTCGTTGGTGAACACTGGCTCTATCGCAGCGTCGTGGACACGGAGCGCGCCCCCAGCACAATTGGTTGCGGGTTGGTGACGCTGCCGCTGCACAAAATCATCCAGTGCCTCCAGGACAAGCTGGTCGCCGATGCGCTGAGTTGCTTACTGAGCGGCGCGAACGACGCGACAGGGCTGCCCACCCCCGAAGAAGCCCAGCTCTGGACGCAGATTGTCGGGCAGAGCGTGCAGGGATGGGACACGAGCGACGGCGCGCGCGTGCAGGCGCAGAGCGCGCTGGGACTGAGCGTAACCATACCTGTGCCCTCACTTAGCGCCAGCACTCTGGACTCCTCCCGCTTGGCTGCAGGGGCGGAATGGGAGACGACATGGCAAGAGCAGCGGCTTCCGCGCTGGCGGACCCTGCTCCAGAGCGCCGCCCGAGACGCCGCCGACGCCTATCACGAAAGCCTGCACGCAAGCGTCCAGCAGTACCTGCGCGCCCCGAACGCCAACTTGCTCACTCTTCAGTCCCGCCTGCAGGCGCTCCTCCGCAGCGTCGAGGGCTGGCAGATATACACGCTCACTCCCCATCGTCCTTCGGGGGAGCGCAAAGCGGCGCTCCATGCGCGCCTCGAAAAGGCAATCGCTCAGGCGCAACAGAGCAAGGGTGGGCTGTTCCGCCGCCGCACTATGCCCGATCCGCAGATTGTCAACGACTACACGCAGGCGCTACAGGATTACTACGCGCAACACATGCGCGTGGATGCACACGATGCGCACCGCGCCGCCGCCGACCGCATCCGACAGACGCTTGGCAACCTGCTGCAGAGCGTCAGCGCGGCGGTCGAGCGTATCCAGCAGGAGATACGTGAACGCCAGAACCGCGTCCGTGCGTTTTATCTGCCGTCGCTGCCGTGGCTGCGTCCGCTGGTTTACCGCTGGGAACATCTGGAGAGTACGGCGCATGCCCTGTGGGGCGGACGCGATTTGAGCGCGTTAGTCTATCGCATGATTGACCCCGAACGCGACCTGCGCGAGCAGCTCCCGTGGATCATCGGGCAGCTGGAAAACAACCTGCAGCAGTGGATGACCAGCTACTACCGCAGTTTTTCCTATTACCTACGCGCACGGTTTCCGAATTTGCAGGCGCGTGTGGCATGGTGCGAGCAGCAGGTGGAGCAAATGCGCAGTCAAGCGGATCGCGTCCTCTGGCGCACGGAGAAGGCGACGCCCCAGCTGTGGCAGGTTGCGCCGCCCGAAGAGCGCAGTAGCCTGCCTGCCGCCGCCGCCGCGCCCATCCGCGACTGGCAATCGGACACGATGCTCGGCTACCTCGCGGTGGCGCGTGAAACGGTGCTGGAGACCGACTCGTAGAGACGCTCCAGTGAGTATAATTCCCCCGCCATGCAGGAGCCGATTATCCGTATCACCGAGCGACCCAAGCCGCCGCAGCCCGAAACGCTGACCCTGCGCTTTTCGGAACGCGCCGTCAAGGAGCTGGACGCGCTGCTAACGCACTACCCCGACAAAAAATCGGCGATGCTGCCCGCGCTCTGGATTGCCCAGCGCGAGTACGGGGGGCACCTGACCGCCGACGCCATCGCCGAAGTCGCCTACCGCCTGCAGCGCTCCTACGCCGAAGTGGAGGGCGTCGCGACCTTCTACACGATGTATAACAAAACGCCCGTCGGCAAGTATATGCTGGAGGTCTGCACGAACCTGAGCTGTATGCTCTGCGGCGGGTATCGCATTCTGGAGTACCTGCAGCAGAAGCTGGGCATTCGGCTGGGCGAGACGACGCCCGACGGGCTGTTCACGCTCACAGAGGTGGAGTGCCTGAACAACTGCGGCGACGCGCCCGTGATGCAGGTCGGCGACATCTACTGCCGACGCCTGACCCCCGAAAAAATCGACGCCCTGCTGGAGCAGCTGCGCCAGAGCGAGGAGCATACCGTTGTGCAGCTGGCGGACGCCGAGGTGCAACTGCACCTGAGCGCGCAGGAGCGGGAACGCATTCAGCAGTCGTTGAGCCAGTCATAGGAGCGCGCCGTGCGCGAGTCGGGCTTTGACATCCAGCGCGTGATTGAACTCATCGCCGACCGCAAAATCGAAGAGGCGATGCAGGAGGGCAAGTTCGACGACCTGCCGGGCAGGGGCAAGCCGCTTCCGCTGGACGAGGAGTGGTTCGCCCCGCCCGAACTGCGCCCCGCGATACGCCTGCTCAAGAGCGCGGGTGTGCTGCCCGACTGGATGGAGCGCGCCCGTGAGATTGAACGCCTGCGCACGGAATGCGAGCGGCTCTGGCGGATTGCGGAGCTGGAGTATCCCCGCGCGTCGACGCTGGGCGCGGAGCGCTTCGCCGAGTGGCAGACGCGCACCTGGACGGGCATCGAGGGCGTGATGGCGCGGGTGAACTCGCTGGTGCTGGCGTACAACTGCACCGCGCCCGCCTGCGCCGCGCCCCAGACGCCCTACAACATCCCCCAGCAACGCCAGCGGTTTCTGGAGCGGTTTGCTGGTTCGGAGTAGCCAACGGCGCCCTACGCAGGAAACCCGCCTCCCGCAGGGAAATTCCTCCGCATGGTGTGGAGCGTGCTGCTGATGGCGCAGATGGCGACTCAGGATTTCGTGGACAACTTTGAGGGGCGTTCGCTGCAGACGCGCTGGGAGTGGCGCGCGCCCGTTGCGGGACCAACTTACGCGCTTGCGGACGGTAGTCTGACCGTGGAGGTTCCTGCGCGGCGGGGCGGCTACAATCACTGGGCAGGCGTTGCGGATGCGCCAATGCTGCGCACGCCCTGTCCCGTAGGCGACTGGGCGATGGAAGCGACCCTGCAGCTTCTTAATACGCCCCCTGACGCCGAGTTCCATGCGGGGCTGGCGGTGGGATTCAGCGAGAATCGGCTCATCCTCTGGGGACCGTTTCAGAGCCGACGCTTCGCGGGCAAGCCGACCCCCGAACTCTGGCTGGAACGCACGGGCGAAGCGCGACTGGCGACCGCCCCGCTGAACGCGCCGCGCGTGGAACTCCGAGTCGCGAAGCAGGGCGGACGCTACACCTTTTTCACGCGCGCCCGCGACGCCGACGGGTGGCAGGCGGTCAGCACGCTCTACAGCCTGATTCCCCCGCGCTTCGTGGGGATTGTGGGCAAAACCTTCGCCGAGGGCGAGTCCCAGCCGATTCGTTTTGCGGTGGAGCGATTCGCGCTGCAGACGCTCCCCGCGTCGCCTGCAGGGCAGGAGGCAGTCATCCGAATCGACGCCCGCGCGCCTGAAGCGACCGTCTCGCCCCTACTGTTTGGGCACTTCATCGAGCATATGGGGCAGTGCATTCAGGGCGGCTTGTGGGCGGAGCTGCTGACCAACCGCAAGTTCGCAGGCGAAGTGCTGCCCGACGGCGCGATTGAAGGCTGGCGGAAAATCGGCGACGCCCGCCTGCGCGGGGAGCATCGGATTGTCTACACAGGCGGTCAGGCGCAGCGGATTGAGGTGCAGGGCGCGCGCGGCGGCGTGGCGCAGGCGGGAATCCCCGTGCAGGCGGGGCGCGCGTATCAGGCGCGTGTGGTGGTCTATCCCGAAGGCGTCTCCGCCGTGCAGGTGAGTTTCGGGGACGCGACGCACCGCTGGGAGGGGCTACAGGCGGGGCAGTGGCATACCCTTACCGCCGAGCTGACGCCTGCGCGCGGTGAGCCTGCGGGCGCGTTCCGCATCGAGGCGGAGGGGCAGGGCGCGCTGATTGTTGGCTGCGCGTCGCTGATGCCCGCCGACAACCTGCACGGCTGGCGGCGCGATGTGGTGGAGACCCTGCGGCAGACGCCCATCCCCATCCTGCGCTGGCCTGGGGGCAACTTCGTGTCGGGCTACGACTGGCGCGAGGGCGTCGGCGTACGCGACCAGCGACCCCCGCGCTGGAACCGCGCCTGGGGCGGCTGGGAGATGAACGATGTCGGCACGGACGAGTTCATCCAGCTCTGCAGGCTCATCAACGCCGAACCCTACATCTGCCTGAACGCGGGCGAGGGCGCGCCCCGCATGGCGCAGGAATGGGTGGAATACTGCAACGGCGGCGCGGACACGCCGATGGGACGGCTCCGCGCCGAGAACGGACACCCTGAACCCTACCGCGTGCGCTACTGGGGCACGGGCAACGAAATGTACGGCGACTGGCAGCTGGGGCGGCTGGACGCGGTAAAGTACGCGCTTAAGGCGAACGAACTCGCACGCGCCATCCGAGCCGTAGACCCCGACGCCCTGCGAATCGCGGTGGGCGTGGACGCCGACGAGTGGGGACAGTGGAACCGCAAAGTGCTGCGCGTCGCGGGAGAGAACCACGAGTACCTGTCGGTGCATTTCTATCAGGGCTGCCCCCACCCCAAGGACAGCCCCGAAGCGTATGAGACGGTCGTGCTGGGCGCGAAGCGCGTGGAGTGGATTCTGCGCCGCACCGCCGAGATTATCCGCGAGGAGATGCCCGACAACCCGCCGCTGATTGCGTTTGATGAGTGGAACACATGGTATCCCGAAGCGAACGGGGAGAGCCAGTACCGACAGGTCGCGCCGCTGTACGATGGTATTTTCGCGGCGGGGGTGTTCCACGCGCTGATTCGCAACGCCGAAACGGTAGGGATGGCGAACCTGGCGCAGCTGGTGAATGTGTTGCCCGCACTGCTGGTCAGCCCCACACAGGTGGTGGAGACCCCGACATGGCTGGCGTTTCGGATGTATGCGCCCTATTTCGCGGGGCAGCGGCTCAGGGTCAGCCTGCCCGAATCGCTGGAGGAACAGGTGGACGCCGTCGCCGTGCGCATCGGCGAGCGGATACACATCGGGCTGATTAACTACAGCCTCACCGAGACCGTGCGCGTGCGAATAGAGATTGCAGGCGCGACGCTCCAGCAAACAGAACTGATCCGCCTGCACGCCGAGCCGTTCCACGCGATGAACACCTTCGAACAGCCGAATCGGGTGCAACTCCAGCGCGAACTTCAACGCTGGCAAACGGAATGGGAGCTGCCGCCCCATTCGGTGACGGTGATGCTGGGGTTATAAAAGACAACACCTCCTCACAAGAGGAGGTGTTGCATGGGGTAGGGAGATCGAAGGGGGCTTCAGCAGCCGTTGCCGAAGTTGAACAGCACTTCGAGCAGGTCGGCGTCGTCTACCACGCCGTCGCAGTTGACATCCGCCGCGCCGCCCGAACCGCCAAAGTCGAACAGCACCGCGAGCAGATCGGCGTCGTCCACGCAGCCGTTGCCGTCCACATCGGGCGAGGTAACAATCGCATCCTCCTGTGTGGCGGCGCCGATTACCTTGAGGTAGAACGACGCGCGCGGATTGCCGCCGAACCAGTAGTATCCCTGTCCAGCCGTGCCGCCGCAGCTCTGGTTGCCCTGCCACCAGAAGACATCATCCTCAAAGTCGGGACCTGAGGCAAGCAACATGCCTGCGAAGTTTGTACCATTCGGACCAGGACACCCGACAAACTTGATGCCTGTCCAGAAGTAGTCGTAGGTATCACCAATGCTTGTGGTAAAACTCACCGTGGGTTGCTCTCTCGGGGAACAGCGCTCAAACTCCACTGTCAATATATAAGAGCCTGCCGTGAGAGTGCCCGAAAAGGTCGTGACGGGCGACGCCAGATCCCCTGCGATAGGGTCGCCAGTGGTGGAGTCCGCCCCAGCGATGTAGACCTCGCCCGTGACATCCAGATTCGCAGGGACATAGAAGGAGTATTCAATCTGTGTCAGGTAGTAGGTGTTGTCGCCGTCAGTGTCGCGTGTGTCGGGGATGTTCGCGTCGTCCAGCACGATGTTCGGAGCAGGGAAGTAAAAACCTGTGGTGGTCGTGTTATCCAGTAGCGTGGTCGGTGCAGCGGGGAAGAAGTCCGATCCGCTGAACAGGTCGTTCTGCTTAACTGTGGGAAAGATGCTCTGCACAGGCGCGGGGGTGGGCATCCACGGCGCGGGAGTAATCGTCACGCGCGGTTTGCCGCCAACGACTGTGCGCTGTGCGTGGGACGGTGAGACCATTGCAAGCGTCGCAGCGCCTGCCGCCAGTAGAGTCAGATAGGTTCGTGAACGCATCATAGTGAATAAACCTCCTTTCGCAGGGGGGCATGAATCTGCTTGCCTGCGTACCTTATTATACTCCATTCTTAACGAAATGTTCACATCCGAAGCGCTTCTGGAAGCGAATTTGCCCTGAATTTCTCTGGAGGGCGCCCCTGAGGTACAATTTCGCCCTGATGGAACGGGCGACTTTACTGCTGGAGATTGGGTGCGAGGAGATGCCTGCGGCGTTCATGCGAGGCACGCTGGAACAACTGCAGGAGAAGCTTACCACAACGCTGCACGAGAGCCGTCTGGCGCATGGGGCAATCCGCACGCTGGGCGCGCCGCGCCGACTGATTGCACTCGTGGAGGGCGCAGCGTGTCAGCAGACCGCCGAAGAGCGCATCGTGCGCGGTCCCGCAAAGCGCGCATGCTTTGATGCGCAGGGCAACCCGACGCAGGCGCTGATTGGCTTCGCCCGTTCGCGCGGGGTGGAACCCGACGCCGTGCAGTTTCAGGAGACGCCGCAGGGCGAGTACGCCTTCGTGCGCGAATACGACGCGGGTCAGCCCGCCGTCGCCGTGCTTGCCGACGCGCTGCCGAAGCTGATTCTCTCGATGACCTTCCCCAAAACCCTGCGCTGGGGCAGCCGCAAGATGCGCTTCGGACGCCCCATCCGCTGGATAGTCGCCATGCTGGGGCAGGAGGTGATTCCGTTCGAGCTGGAGGGCATCCCGTCGGGCAGGCACAGTCGCGGGCATCGGTTCCTGTCGCCCGCGCCGTTCGAGGTCGAGTCGCCTGAGGCGTTTCTGGAGCAGCTGCGCCGCGCCCATGTGATCGCCGACCCCGCCGAGCGCGAGCGCATCATCATCGACGGCGCAACCCGCCTCGCGCATAGCATCGGCGCGCGCCCCGTGCTGGAGCCTGCGCTGGTGGAGGAGAATGTGTTTCTGGTAGAGCAGCCGCACCTGCTGCTGGGGAGCTTCCCTGAGACTTTCCTGCGCCTGCCTGCGCCCGTGCTGGTCTCCGCGATGAAAAAGCACGAGAAGTTTTTCCCCGTGGTGAACGATTCGGGCGCGCTGCTGCCGCATTTCATCTCGGTCTACAACAGCGGCGACCCCGACAAGGTGCGCGCGGGCAACGAGTGGGTGCTGGTCGCCCGCTTCAACGACGCGGCGTTCTTTTTTGAGGAGGACCGCAAGCAGCCGCTGGAGGCGTTCGTGCCCGCGCTGGGGCGGATTCTGTATCAGCAGAAGCTGGGCACGCTGCTGGACAGGGCGCATCGGCTGGAGCGCCTCGCCGAGCAGCTGGCGGAGGCGCTGGGCTGGGACGCGGAGACGACCGCCCATCTGCATCGCGCTGCCCTGCTGTGCAAGGCGGACCTCGCGACTCAGATGGTGATGGAGTTCCCCGACCTGCAGGGGGTGATTGGCGCGGAGTACGCGCGGATGGCGGGCGAGCCAGAGTCGATTGCGACCGCCATCGGCGAACATTACATGCCCCGCCACGCGGGCGACCCCATTCCTCAGTCGGCGCTGGGGCGCGCGCTGGCGGTGCTGGAGCGCATCGACGCGCTGGTGGGCTATGTGGGGCTGGGCTACCTACCGAAAGGCTCGTCCGACCCGTTCGGGCTGCGGCGCGCGGCGGCGAGCGTAGTGGAGATTTTGCAGTACGAGCCGGACTACCCGACGCTGGCGGAGCTGGCGCAGCGCGCGCACGATGCGTATCGCGAGCAGCGCGCGTCGCTCAAGCCGCTGATTGCCGTGCAAGCCGACCTGCGCACGCTGTTCTACAGCCGTATCGAGGCGCTGCTGGAGGAGGCGGGCGTGCGCTACGACCTCATCCGCGCGACGCTGGGCGGCGGCTGGGACGACTCGGTGTACGGGTTCGTGCAGCGGGCGCACCTGCTGCAGGCGCACGCCGAGTCGCCCGACTTCATCCCGCTCACGCAGACGGCGACGCGCCCCGCTAACATCCTCGCCGCCGCCGAGAAAAAGGGCATCAAAGCCATCGGCGGGCTGGAGCATGTGGACGCAACGCTGTTCGAACACCCGTCGGAGAACGCGCTGCACGAGGCGCTCGCGCGTCTCACCCCGCGCTTCGAGGGGCTGTATTACAAGCACGACTACGCGACGATTTACACCGAGCTGCTCGCGCTCGCGCCTGCGGTGAACGCGCTGTTCGACGGCGTGATGGTGATGACGGACGACGCGGCGCGTCGGCAGAACCGCCTGAACCTGCTCGCGTGCGCGAATCGGCTCTACCTCGCGCTGGCGGACTTCACACAGATAGTGGTGGAGTAGCGCTATAACCGTTCCCAGAGCAGTTGCACGAGTTTGTCCTGCAGGGCGCGCGCGTCGCTCGCGGGGGCGTTGTAGGCGTTCATGATAATTGAGAACGCCAGCCAGCGACCGCTTTGTGTGCGCAGGTAGCCTGAGAGGCTGCTGACGCGGTTCAGGCTGCCCGTCTTCGCGAAGCTGTTGCCCTGCACGGGCGTCCCGCGCAGTCGGTTGCGCAGCGTGCCGTCCACGCCGTACACGGGCAACGATTCGCGGAACGCCTCCGCGTGCGGCGAGCGATGCATATACTCCAGCAGGCGCACGAAGTTCTCCGCGCTGACGCCGTTGATGCGCGACAGTCCCGACCCGTCCACGATATGCACTGCGCCCATCTCCAGCCCCGCTGATTGCAGGAATTCGCGCAAAACCTGCACACCTGCGGCGGTCGTGCCCTCGCCGCGCACTTCCCTGCCCAGCGCCTTCAGCGTGATTTCCGTGAGCAGGTTGTCGCTGGGTTTGTTAATCCGTGCGATGATTTCGCGCATCGGCGGGGAGCGGTGTTCGGCGACGAGGCGCAGGGAGGGCGTCTCCGCAGGGACAATCGGAGCCAGATTCGCCGTGATTCCCCGTTCCACCACGACGCCCGCCGCCTGCAACGCCTTCAGGAACAGGCGCGCCGCGTAGCGGGAGGGGTTCTCCACCGCGTACCTGCCCACGAAAACCTCCTCGCTACCCAGCGGGAGCGCGCCGCTGACGATGATCTGATTGCGGGCGCGCGTGCGGATGGCGTCGACGGCGGTATTCGGCGCGCCCCGTTCGACCGTGCGCGTGCGGTTGACCAGCTCGATGTAGTCCGTGTCGGGTTCGAGGCGCAGCTGAAGCGGTTCGCCGACCTGAGCGGCGGGCTTGGCGTACAGGCGCACGGCGTTGCCTTCGGCGCAGAGCGCGCTCATCTGCGCCTGGTAGCCGTAGGGTTCGTCGCCGCTGTTCCAGCCGAAGCCGTAGCGCACGGCGTCCAGCCACGAGTCGTCGTACAGCAGGTAGCCTGCCACTCGTCGGACGCCCGCCTGATGCACCTGCTGGGCGAGCGTCTCCAGCCCCTTCACATCCAGCGTCGCGTCGCCCAGTCCCTGCAGGATGAGGTCGCCCTGCAGCACGCCGTCGGGAGTCAGCGCGCCCCGCGCCCAGACGCGCGTGCGGAAACAGTAGTCCGCGCCGAGCCTGTGAATCGCCGCCGCCGTCGCCAGCAGCTTCATGTTGGATGCGGGAATCAGCACGCGCTCCGAATCGCGTTGGTAGAGCGTCTCGCCCGTCTGCAAATCGCGCACGACCACCCCGCAGTAGCCGTAGCGCAGCCAGTCTACATCGAGCAGGGCGTCTATCGATTCGGTAAGCGACTGCGCACTCAGCATGCGCAGGGTGAGAAACAGCGCGAGAGTCCAGCGCCAGCGAAGCATAGCGTTCGATTCGCGAGGGCGGCGCGGGTTCCTGCCTGTGCTGACTGCTGCACGCTTCAGTATCCCTGTGCGATGATTGTAGCAGGCAGGCGAAGCGTCGCATACATGGAGTGCGGAAGCGAAGCTTTCGCGCCCGCTGAAGCTGACGCTTCAGCACTCCAAAATGCACGCTAACCGCGCACGCCTTACAGGTAGTGGGGCGGTTGAAAGTATAACGCAAAGGCACTTAGTCCCGCGCAAAGGGCGCTTAGCCTTTCGAGGGGCGATTGGGCGGCAGGAAGTCGCCAGCCTGCGCCGAATCCCCTGCGCGATGGCGGTACAGGACGAGTTGGTAAAGGCGCGGCAGACCGCCGAGGAGGTCGCCGCCGAAGAGCATAAGTTCCAGGAAGGGTTCACTTTCCGCACCTTCCTGGGGCTTTTGTTCGTGGCGTTCGTGATGTTGCCTGGCAGCATCTACATGGGGCTGGTCGCGGGCGTCGGGCTGGGCGCGGCGGCGGAGTGGGTGACGATTGTGCTGTTTGCGGAGGTCATGCGCCGCTCACTGCAGCCCCTGCGGCGGCAGGAGATATACATGCTGTATTACATCGCGGCGTCGCTGACCGCGATGGGCATCTACGGACTGTCGGGCGGACCGTTGCAGTGGAAAATATGGGATCAGTTTTTCGTGCAGTCGGCGCCCGCCGCGCCGATAGCCGACCAGGTGCCGCGCTGGGCGGTTCCTGCGCCCGATTCGCCCGCGCTGCGCGAGCGCACCTTTCTGGACAGCGCGTGGGCGTTGCCGATTTTTTTGCTGGCGCTGACCGAGATACTGGGGCGCGCGAGCTGGATGAGCATGGGCTACCTGCTGTTTCGGATGACCTCCGATGTGGAGAAGTTGCCGTTCCCGCTCGCGCCTGTGGCGGCGTCGGGCGCGCTCGCGCTGGCGGAGGCGGGCAGCCGCGAGGAGTCGTGGCGCTGGGGTGTGTTCTCGACGGGCGCGGTTGTGGGGATGGGCTTCGGGCTGTTCTATGTGGGCATCCCCGTGTTCACGGGCACGCTGTTTGGTAACGCGCTGCAGATTATCCCCATCCCGTTTCTGGATTTGACGCAGAATGTGGAGGCGAGCCTGCCGACGGCGATTGTGGGCGTGTCCATCAATCTGGGCGAGGTGCTGGTCGGCTTCGTGCTGCCCTATCACATTCTGCTGGGCGCGGCGATTAGCTCGGTGGCGACCTACATCGTGGCGAACCCGATTCTGTACCGTGCGGGGCTGATCCCGAACTGGCAGCCGAACTCGCCCGCGTTGCAGACCAAGCTTGCGGCGGACCTGGACTTCTGGCTGGCGATTATCGTGGGGTTGCAGCTGGCGGTGGCGGCGATTGGCGTGGGGATGGTCGTGCGCACGCTACGCGAGTATCGCACGAACCAGTCGCTGCGCCTGCGCGGGTTGACGCCTCCGCCGGGGCGCGGCGACCCGCCGTTGTGGATTCCGCTGGCAATCTGGGCGGTCTCCGTCGTTTCGTATATCGCCATCTGCCGCTGGCTCGTGCCCGATTTTCCGCTGTGGATTGTGGCGGGGTTCGGCTTGCTCTGGAGCCCGCTCAACAGCTATGTGTCGGCGCGGATGGTCGGGCTGACCGGGCAGGGCGTGTCCGTGCCGTTTATTAAAGAGGTGGCAATCATCAGCAGTCGCTACCCGCGCGTGGACATCTGGTACGCGCCGCTGCCCCTGTACGACCACGGCGCGTCGGCGCAGCGCTTTCGTGAAGTGGAACTTACGGGCACAAAGTTCACCAGTATCCTGAAGGCGGAGCTGGTGATGTTGCCCGTGATTTTTATCGCGAGCTTCATCTTCTGGGCGTTTTTCTGGAAGGCAAGCCCGATTCCGTCACCGCTGTTCCCCTTCGCGCAGAAGATGTGGCCCTACTACGCGCAGATGGAGGCGGTGTGGAAGCAGATTAACCTGCCGCAGAGCGAGATACGCGAGGTGGTGCTGAACGCGCTGAATATTCCGCGCATCGTGGCGGGCTTCGTGTCGGGGCTGGGGCTGTTCTGGCTGTTCAGCGCGTTCAAGTGGCCGATTCTGCTCTTCTACGGGCTGGTGAGCGGGGTGGGGCAGTTGCCGCACTTCACGCTGCCGAAGCTGCTGGGCGCGTGGCTGGGGCATCGCTACTTCAAAAAGCGCTACGGCGAGGAGAACTGGATGCGCTACGCACCCGTGCTGCTGGCGGGCTTCTTCTGCGGGATGGGCTTGATCGGGATGTTTGGAATCGCGCTCGCGCTCGTCGCCAAGTCGGTCTCCGTGCTGCCCTATTAACACAGGCTTAAACTTGCAGCGGGTATCCTTATTGCGGTTTGGGCAACTGCCCAACCGAAAGGAGGCAACTATGATACGAACGGTTATCGCATGTGGGCTTACGAGTGTGCTTGTAGCGACGACCTGCGCCCAGGTGGTGCTGGGCGATAACAAGGGCAAAGTACGCGCCACTAACGCGCTGGCGACGATTAGCGGCAACGAGTCCGCCCTTCAGTGGAGCCGACGCGATTTCCAGGATGGCACGAACAGTGAGTCTTTCGGCTTCTGGCCTGCGTACACGATTCAGGTGAACCAGCCGCAGTTCGACTTTCTCGGTGAGAATGTTGGTTTTGGCGACGATACAGGGAATGTCACCATCACGACAGTTGACTCGCTGGTAAGCGCAGGCTGGCCTAACAGCTTCACCATGCCGCGCTATCTGTTCCGTCAGGGCGGCGCGCGCACTAATCGTTCCAGCAACGGCGACCACGGCGTTGAAGGCACCGTGTGGATTAAGTACGAGCTGGACGATAGCAACCCGAACGGCTGGAATGTGGTGAAGGTACAGGTGTTTGCGTGGGATGTGCGCGACCTGATTCACAAAGCATCGGGGACGAAAACGCGCTCCTTCTCGGACACCGCTGCGCCCTACCGCATTGATGTGTATGTCGCCAGCGACGACCCTAACCCTGCCAGCGACCCGCAGAGCGATTCCAACTGGACGCTGGTGGGCACGCTGAGCAAAGCGAACGGTACGCTGCCGAATGTGTGCGAGTGGGATCCTAATACGAGCAACACCTTCGGCGAATGCCCGCAGGCGACACTGGACTACCTGAGTGGCAACAATGCGCAGGGTATCGCCTTCTACAACGACCCGACGAACGAGCTCTGGTACTCGACGCTGAATGTGTCGGGTCAGAGCGGCGTCAAGTATGTCGCGCTGGTCATCCCGCAGGGCAACCAGTACGGTCAGGACCCCACCCTGAACGCCAGCAACCGCACCAGCTCCAGCCTGCGCTACACGAACTTCACGGATGTGCGCGTGGTTGCGGGTCCCGCGGGTCCTGAGGGCGATGTGAACGGCGACGGCTGCGTGGACGACGCGGACCTGCTGGCGGTGCTGTTTGCGTTCGGGCAGACAGGCTCCAACCAGCCTGAGGACATCAACCGCGACGGCGTGGTGGACGACGCCGATCTGCTGACCGTGCTGTTCAACTTCGGTTCGGGCTGCTAACCCCCTCTCGCCTCAGCCCCTCTCCCGTTATGCGGGGGAGGGGCGTCTATACTGATACCAATCGGCACGGCAGAGTTCGTAATACCAATCTGCGCATCAGACTTCGTAATTGCTGTGCGCCTACAGCCAGAGCCACGCGCGTTTTGCCCTCACCCCCAGCCCCTCTCCCGCGCGGCGGGAGAGGGGAGCCGTGCGAGCGGCGCACGATGCGCTATCCCCCTCTCCCGAACCTTCGGGAGAGGGGGACAAAGGGGGTGAGGGCTGCAAGCGTCGCTGATTTACGAACTATGACGCGCAGATTGGTATAAATCCCCTCGCACACACCTGCAGAGGCGTGCTTGTTGCCTGCGCCCTGCGACTATGGAGTGCTGAAGCTCCCGCTTCAGCACTCCATAAATTGCTGCTTTACGAACTATGAACCGCCGCTTGGCGCTATCTACTTTCCAGCAACTCGGCTCGCTTTTGTTCGACTGCCGCGCGTGTGAGCAACTGGAGATGCGCGGGCGCGTTCCAGACCGTTTCGTAGCCCAGCCCGCTGAGTTCCGCCCACGCGAGCGCGGCGGCGAAGGCGGCGAGGTTCAGGCGCACGCGCTCCCACTCGCCGCGCAGGAGTGGGCAGGCGCGCTGGAACTCCTCTTCAGACAGGGGACTGGCGAGCGCGTCGCGCAGGAGTTGCGCGGGGGCAGGCGTTTTGCCCGTTTGCAGCCAGCCGACGCCGACGCACGCGCCGCGCACCAGCCATGTGCCTCCGCGCAGGTCGTAGCCGACGCCGTTTTGTTCGCGCGCGGCGACGAACAGGCGCGCCCGCTTGCCCTCCCAGAGCGCAAGCTGCCATGCCAACAGGGCGTAGTAGTCCTCCGCGCGCGCCACGGGCGCTGCCCAGCCGTAGCCTGTGAAGTGTAGCCCGCGTGGGTCGGCGACAGTCGCCACGCGCAGGGGTAGCGCTCGCGGTATGTCGGGCGCAGGACGCGAGCTGCTCTCCCACGCCTCGCCGAAAATCAGGCGTACGAACTCGGTCAGCCGCTCCACCGGCAGGTCGCCCGCAACCGCAATCACTGTGTTGTGCGGCTGGTAGTGGCTCTCATAATAGTCGCGGATGTCGCGCAGGCGCACACGCGCGAGGGCGTCCTCGTCGGCGTAGCCGTTCAGGAGTTGTCCAATCAGTCGCCACGCATGTCCGCTCTCTGGGTAGCGGCGGTCGTACAGGGCGCGCCGACGGGCGCGCTCGAGCGACTCGTCGCTGAACGCCGCGCGGAAGAGCGCCTCTTTGAGCAGCGACAGCACATTCACGACCGAGTCGGGGCGTGCGTAGGCGGTAATCAGCGCGCCTGCGGGCGTCCATTCCACGCGCAGGCTGCCCCCGGAGCGGGCGATACGCGCCGCGAGCGTGCGTTCAGTCTCGTTCTGCGTCGCGCCAAAAAGCATCCGCATCGTCAACTCGCCTGCGGCGGGCGAGCTATCGAAGATGTGCCCGATGGCAACCTGAATCACCACGCTGTCGGCGTTGGGCGCGGTAAGGGCAATCACGCGCAAGCCGTTTGCCAGCCGTTGCCGTGCGATGGCGGGTTCCGCACGGCGCGGGGCAGGGCGGGGCAGGGCAGGCGCCGCTTGCTGGACAGCGAGGGGCGTCTGGGGCGGCGGCTCCCCGCGCAGGCGCGCCGCGAACGCTTCCACTGTCTCCAGCGGCAGCTCACGCAAGCGCGCCTCGAACGATTCGGGCGTCAGTGGGAGGTTCAGCGCGGCGCACAATCCATGCCAGCGGGCGCGCTCAAGGGGGTTGCGCATCGTCGCCGCGTGTCGGGCAAGCGCGATGACGCGCGCGCCCTCCAGTGCGGCGCGACGCTCGCCTGCGGCAATCTGCTGCAGGGCGCGCTGGAAACGCTGGCGCGTCTGCGCCTGCCAGTCGTCTCCTCCCTGCAACGGGGGCAGGGCATAGAACGCCAGCGCGCTCCCCTGCTGGCGCGGCAGGTACTCGCTCTGCAGGCGTTCGAACGGCGGCTCGCCCTCGTAAAGCAGTCCCCAGTGCGGCTCGGCGAGCGCAATCCGCAGCACCTCCGCGCACAGCCAGCTCTCGATGTCGTGCGCGGGGGGCGTGCGCCAGCCCAGCGCGAAGCAGCCGTCGGCGTGTGCAAGCGCGACTTCCCCAACCTGCGGAGGCGTCGCTGCAGCAGGGAATGTGTGCGATTGCGCGGTCTGCACTTCCGCGCTCCAGACGGCTTCTACCGCCTGACGCACGGCGTCGGGCTCCACCGCGCCAACAACCACCACGACCATGCGGTCGGGGCGGTAGTGCGTCTGATGGAACTGGTGGATGGCGTCTATGTTGACGCGGGCAAGCGTGTCGGGATTGCCCAGCAGGGGCAGTCCGTAGGGGTGCTGCGGGAACAGCTCGGCGAACAGGGCGTAGCGAGCGGGGCGAATGGGGTCGGCGTGGTGCGTCGCGTACTCGTCGTTCAGGATGAGGCGTCGCTCTTTCTCCAGCGCGTCGGCGGGCAGGGCAGGGAAGAGCAGACTGCGCAGGAGGGTTTGCAGCGGCTCGCGCCAGCGGTCGGGCAATACGCTGGCGCGGAAGCGCGTCCAGTCGCGTTCGGTGGAGGCGTCCAGAATGCCACCCGCATTCTCGAAAGCGCGGTCGAGTGCGTCGGGCGGCAAGCCCACTGCGCCGCGAAACAGCAGGTGCTCCAGCAGGTGCGCCACGCCCGATATTTCGGCGGTTTCCTGTGCGACGCCAACGCGCACCCATACTTCAACCACCGTCAGCGGCGCGTCGGGCGCGCGCTCCACGATGACCTGCAGTCCGTTCGCCAACTGGAGTCGGCTCACGCTCGGCGTCCCCCACGCCGTCAGGGTCAGGAGCAGGAGCAGGCAGCCGAGCGCGAGTCGGTTCACGGTTTATTCCACTGCTGGCTCTTTTCGCGCGCCTCTTCCCACGCCTGGCGATAGAGCCGTTCGCGTTCCGCCTGGCTGGGCGACTTGCCGGTGGCGTAGTACCATGCGGCGGCGCGCCCAACGGTCAGCGTGCCTGCGTAGGCGACCATGCCCTTGACCACCATGCCCACCCCGCCGGGCACGAATCCGACCAGCTGGCGTGCAACGGCTCTCCAGCCGAACGCCGCGCCCAGCACGCTCGCCAGTTCCGGCAATCGCTTGCGCCAGTCGGGCGCCTTGCCGAACGCCGCCGCCACACGCAGCACCATGAGCAGCTGGTTTTTGGTGAGCAGCACCATATCGGCGACAGCGGCGGGCGGCGCGAGCAGTCCCAGTAGCGGGAAGACCGACGGCAGCGCGGAGACCATCGCCAGCCCCGCGTTCAGCGACGCCACATCCTCCACCACACGGTTCACCACCACCTCGCGCGTGCCGGGCAGCACCCGCGCCAGCGCAATCAGCGGAAACTCGTGCTTCTGGAAATGGTCGACAATCGCTTCAATCGCATCCTGGGGCACCTCCAGCGCATCACAGCCCAGCACGAAATCGAACTCCTCGCTAACGGGCGTGCTGTATCGTTTGACATATTCCGCCGCGGTCTGCAGCTGCGTGGGGCTTGCCCCGGCGGTCAGCACGCGCCACACCGCTTCCACGCGGTCGGGCTGCCCCACCAGCGCGATTCGGAAAGGCGTGAGCAACTCGCGCTCCACCTGCTTCGGCGAAAGCTCCTTCGCGATGTTCCACCAGTGCGTCAACTGGTTCAGTCTCTGTCGTATCATACAGTCCCCCTATGGCATTATGATACCCGAACGACGCAAGGGTACAATTACGGCGTGGCGTTCACGGTAGAAGACTTTGAGGACATGCTGCGCATATGATTGGAGAAGAGCGGGGCCGCCCGATGTTCAGGCGGAGGCGCAACAGCAGGGTGTGGAGTGGTTTGTCGGGGATGGGCTGTCGCAGGGCTTCCTTGAGTTTCGCAAGTTGCCTGACGGACTCTCAACTGCCTGACGCCAGCGCTACCCTGTGCAGTTCCGTATACACCGAGCCATCGGGAGTGAGGGCGCTTTGCATCAGGCTGATAGATTCCAGCGCATAGTGCCCGAAGGCGGCAGGCGCGAGTCGTTGAGTCGCATCGTGCAGACGCTTTTTCAGTCCCTCAGCGTCGCGGCAGGGCGTCTTGAGCCGCGCAAGCGTGATGTGCGGATGGAAGGGCTTGCCTGACGGGGCAGAAAGCAATGCGCGTTCCAGTGCGCCTGCCATCTGGGCGAGCGATTGCGCTCCCTGCGACACGCCCGCCCACAGCACATTCGGGCGGTTCCAGTTGGGGAACACGCCCAGCCCCTGCACGGCTATCTCGAAGGGAGCGACGCCTGCTCGCGCGGACTCCATCGCCGCCAGAATCGCGGGAATCTGCGCCTCGTCCTGTTCGCCCAGAAAGAGCAGGGTGATATGGTAGTTTTCGGGCGCGACCCAGCGCACGGCGCGGTCAGGCGCGGCGCGACGCAGCGACTCGCGCGCCTGCGCCAGCCGCTCGCGTACCGACTCGGGAATCAAAGCGGCGATAAAGAGTCGCATCCGCCTGTCTGCACCCCCTTGTAGAGTAGCCAGAGCGCGTACTGGGTCGCGCGGTACTTGATGGTCTGGCGGTCGCCCGCGAAAATCTGGCGCTTGACGATGGTTGTGTTCGGGTCGCTGACGCCGATGTAGACCAGTCCGACAGGTTTTTCGGGCGTTGCGCCGCCGGGTCCCGCGATACCTGTGATTCCGACGCCCCACCAGCCGCCCAGTCGCTGGCGCACGCCTTCTGCCATCGCGCGCGCCGTCGGCTCGCTGACCGCGCCGTGCTGTTCCAGTATCGCCGCAGGCACGCCCAAAAGCGACTGCTTTAGCGCGTTGCTGTAGCTCACGACCCCGCCCAGAAACACCTCCGAGCTGCCCGGCACATTCGTGATACGATTGGCAAGCAACCCGCCCGTGCAGGACTCCGCGACCACGAGGCTCTGTCCCGCCTGAATGAGGCTCTGCACCACCGCCTGTTCCAGCGTCGTCTCGTCCACGCCAAAGATATACGCGCCGAGTCGGGCGCGCACTTCGCGCTCCAGCGTCGCAATCATCTGCTCGGCGTGTTCGGGGTTGTCGGCGCGGGCGGTGATTCGGAAATGCACCTCGCCGAGTTTCGCCAGCGGCGCAAGCGTCGGATTCTCACTGCCGATGAGGTCGTGCAGTTGCGCTTCGGCGTCCGATTCGCCGATACCGCACAGGCGCAGCACGCGCGAACGAATCACGCGCCCACCCGTGCGCGCCGCGAGACGGGGCAGCACATAGTCGGTCGCCATCGGCTGGAACTCGTTCGGCGGACCGGGCATGGCGAGGATGGGCTTGCCGTTCCACTCGGCGTACAACCCGGGCGCGGTGCCGTTCGGGTTGGGGATGGGCTGTGCGCGGGTGGGGCGCATCGCCTGCCGCAGCTGGCGTTCGGTCGCTTCGCGTCCGCGCGCGGCGAAGAATTGTTTCAGGCGCGCGGCTTCGTTCTCGTCCAGCACGAGCGGCTCGCCCAGCACGGCGGCAATCGCCTCGCGCGTCAAATCGTCGTCCGTCGGTCCCAGCCCGCCAATAGTTATCACGCCGTCGGCGCGCTCCAGAGCCTCTCGCAAGGCACTCAGGATACGCTCACGGTTGTCGCCGACCGTTGTGCGCCGATAGACGCCCACACCAATTTCCGCCAGACGCGCCGACAGCCACGCCGCGTTTGTGTCCACAATCTGACCGAGCAGCAGTTCCGTGCCGATGGAGAGAATCTCGACAGTCATCGGGTTCGAGTGTACCTGACGCCCGATTTTGCCGATAATATGGAAGGACTTTACGGGAGCCGACATGCATGGCTGGACACAGGCGATACTGTGGCTCAGCGTGGGGCTGTACGGGTACCTGATCGTACACCACGCGCTACAGGCGGTTCTCTCAAGGGAGCGGGCGCAGAATCTGTGGCTGATTGGGTTCCTGATATGCTGTCTGGTCTTCAGTTTTGTGGATGTCCAGATGTATCGGGAAACCCCTACGCCAGCGCCCAACGCCTGGGGGTACGCCGTCGGGCAGTTTGTGGCTTCTGCGTTCTGCGCGACGCTGTTTGTGCAGATTCTCAACCAGCTCCTTTGCCTGCGATTGGAGCGGTGGGTGCGCGGCTTATGGGCAATTACTTTGCCCTTACCCCTGTTCGCCGCACTGGGCTGGATTGTTGCGCCTGCTTTTGAGGCGCGCCCAATCCTGACCGGCGGCTACTATATTCAGGGCGTTAGTACTGGGTTGGGATTGATTTACTCTGTAGTTTATCTGGGAGCGTTTCTGGGAGTCTTTATCGTGGCATATCGGCGCTGGCGACAACATACGCCTCAGAATCGGGTACTGCTCGCGGCGCTGAGCGTAATGATCCCGCTCATCCTTACGGATATGCTGGTCTACTATGGGGTTTTATCATTTATACCTACATGGAACTACAACTACTGGGTGATCTCACTGGCGCTCTCGATTCGCCTGAACGCGCAGATTTATCAGCTGACGCGCGATTTAGACCAGGCGAATCAGGAGTTGCAGGACGCCTACCGCCAGATGGTGGCGCAGGAACGGCTGAGTGCGATTGGGCAGGTGGTGCGCGGGATTGTGCATGACCTGAAAAACTTTTTTAACAATGTGCAATCGCTGTCCGATGTCGGCATCATGCGGGCAAAGCGCGATCCCGAGTTTGATCCGTCGCGCTACTTTGAGAGCATTCGCAGTGCGACGGAGCAAGCGCACCAGTACCTGATGGATCTGCTTGCGATGACACGCGAGGATGGCGATGTGGAGTTGACGGAGGTCGCTCCTGTCGAGATTGTGCGTGAGGTGGAGCGACTTTCAGGGGCGCGGTTATTCAGTCCGCCCATCGTGCTGGTCAACAACCTTCCCCAGACTCTGCGCATGCAGGCAGATCGTCGGTATCTGAAGCAACTGTTTTTGAACCTGACGCTGAACGCCATTCAGGCGATGCGCGACTGGGAGGGCGAGCGGCGCATCGAATATGCTTGGGTGGAGCATCCCGAAAAGACGATTCTGGTGATTTGCGACACGGGTCCGGGTATGCCGCCCGAGGTGCGCGACCATCTCTTTGAACGCGCCGTCACGACGCGCTTGCACGGCAGCGGCATCGGGCTGACGCTGGTGCACCGGGCGATTGAAAAGCATCACGGAACCATTCAGGTGCAATCTGAGCCGGGGCAGGGCACGACTTTTGTGTGTATCTTCCCGACGCCGCCGATTTGCAGCGCATATGCAGAGACGGCAGTGGTGGGCGCGGCGTAGTTGCGGGCGCGACGCCGATTAGCCGCCCAGAACGCGCTGTATTGTCGTCTCCAGATGGCGCAGGTGATGCTCCAGACTCAGGCACTGGCGTATCTCATCCTCGCTGAGGCGCTGGCGCACCTCGGAATCGGCGAGCAGGGCGTCCAGAAACGAGACCCGCTCATCCCACACGCGCGCCGCGTTGCGCTGCACTAACTTGTAGGCGTGTTCCCGCGAGAGACCCTTCTGAATCAACGCCAGCATCACATGCTCGCTGTAGGGTAGCCCGCCGAGCAGTTCCAGATTGCGCCGCATGTTGTCGGGCAGCACCACCAGCCCCTGTAGAATGCTGGTGAACTTGCGCAACATCCAGTGAATCAGTGTGCAGGTGTCGGGAATGACGATACGCTCCACGCTGGAGTTGGTGAGGTCGCGTTCGTGCCAGGTGGCGACGCTTTCGAGCATTGCGTGTGCGTTCGCCCGTACGATACGCGCCAGCCCGCTGATGGTCTCGCAGTTCCAAGGATTGCGCTTGTGGGGCATTGCGGAGGAGCCTGTCTGACCCTGTGCGAACGGCTCCTGCACTTCCAGAATCTCGGTGCGCTGCAGGTTGCGGATTTCGGTGGCGAATTTTTCAAGCGAAGCGGCAAGCACGGCGAAGGCGCACAGCAGGCTCGCGTGTCGGTCGCGGGCGACAATCTGGGTCGAGGCGGGGTCGGGCGTCAGACCGAGCGTCTCGCACACATACTCTTCCACGCGCGGGTCCACATTTGCGTGAATGCCCACCGCGCCCGACACCTTGCCGACGCTGATTTCAGGCAGCAGGCGCTCCAGACGCCCGCGATGCCGCTCCAGTTCGGCGTACCAGCCCAGCAGCTTGAAGCCGAAGGTGATTGGCTCGGCGTGGACGCCGTGCGTGCGCCCAATCATCGGCGTGTGCAGGTGTTCCTGTGCGAGGCGTCGGATTTCGTGGCGCAGCGCGTCACACTCGGCGATGATGAGTTCCACCGACCGCTTGAGGCGCACCGCAAGCGCGGTGTCCACCACATCATAGGAAGTCACGCCGTAGTGGATCCAGCGTCCTGCCTCGCCGACATTCTCCGCGAGGTTGCGCACGAACGCCATCACATCGTGGCGCGTCTCCTGCTCCAGCTGGGCAATCCGCGCGGGGTCGAATCGGGCGCGTTCACGAATCACGGCTGGCGCGTCGGCGGGGATGTACCCGTAGCGCGCCAGCCCTTCACAGATGGCAATCTCGACCTCCAGCCACGCGCGGTACTTGCCCGCCTCGCTCCAGAGGTCGCGCATCTCAGGGGTTGTGTAGCGTTCGATCATTGGAGCACCTCGTGCGGAGTCACAATTTTTATCTCAGTGTATCTGACAAAATCTTCTGGATTGAGCGTTAGCAACGCGTCAACCCCGTGAGCTATCGCAAATGCGGCGAGTCGGGCGTCATGCACCTGTTTGCCTTGAACACTGTACTTTTGTACCAGTTTCAGCCATTCGTCTGCAATTCCTACAGGTTCCTCCAGAAAGCTGAATGCGTTCAAGAATCGTTGGCAGTCGCGATAAGCCTCTTCAGGGGAAAATCCCATACCGTTTACACTGCGTGGTCGGGTGCAGACACCCCAGAACTCTATGAGTACCTGGAGACACAAGCATATTTGTACCGACTGTGCGAACAGTTTCTCGATTGCATCTATGCAAGGCGTGTGCAGCGGACTATCTGCGTCGCGTAGTCGTACAAGTACACTTGTGTCCAGGAGCATCCGCATGGGTTAATCCTCGTAAATTGCTTCTCGACTCAGGGCTGAGTCGGGAAGGTTCAACCCCTTGATCGCAGTGATTTTTATCTCATTCCATGCTTCCTGAGCCTTTACTTTTTGCAGTTCAGCGTCAGAGACAAGACGCCGTATAACCACTTCTATGCGTTGCCCCTCTGGAATATCGAGAGGCTCGTCTGGAACGATTGCCTGTCCTATGTACCGCGCTCGAATCAGCTTTTGCATCGGACGCTCCTTGTAGCCCATCGGGAGTTGAAGTTTCCCGATGGGCGAAAGTGACTACAGATTGCCCCGCAGTGCCTGTTCACGTTCAATCGCCTCGAACAGCGCCTTGAAGTTGCCCTTGCCAAAGCCGCGCGAGCCGTGCCGCTCGATAATCTCGAAGAACAGCGTCGGGCGATCCTGCACGGTCTTGGTGAAGGTCTGCAGCAGGTAGCCCTCTTCGTCGCGGTCTACGAGGATTCCCAGCTCGGCGATGGTGCGCAGGTCTTCCTCAATCGCGCCAACGCGGTCGGGCACTTCCTCGTAGTAGGTCTGGGGCACATAGATGAATTGCATCCCGCGCGCTTTGAGATGGCGCACGGTGTTGATGATGTCGTCGGTCTGCAGCGCAATGTGCTGCACGCCGGGACCCGCGTTGTATTCGAGGTACTCCTCAATCTGGGATTTGCGTCGCCCTTCGGCGGGTTCGTTGATGGGCAGCTTGATTTTGCCGCGCCCGTCCTGCACGACTTTAGACATCAGCGCGGAGTATTCGGTGCTGATGTCGTCGTCGGAGAAATGCACCAGCAGGTCAAAGCCCATAATCTCGCGGTAGAAGTCGACCCAGTGGTTCATCTTGCCCAGCTCCACATTGCCCACGATATGGTCAATCTCCTGGACGCCGATGGACTCGCCGGGGATGAACATCTCCTTGAAGCCGGGCATGAAGGTTCCCCGGTAGTGGTCGCGGTTGACGAACGAGTGCAGCACTTCGCCGTAGGTATGGATGGCGGCGAGATGCACTTCGCCGTCGTCGTCTTTGAGAATGGTCGGCTCCATCGCGCCCTGCGCCCCGCGGCGCACGGCTTCGCTATAGGCGCGTTCCACATCGTCCACCTCGAAGGCGATGTCGCGCACGCCGTCGCCGTGCTTGACCAGCCACTGCGCCAGCGGATGATCCTGTTTGTACGGCGCAGTTAGCACGAAGCGAATATCGTTCTGCTGCAGCACATAGCTCGCCTCCGTTCGGTTGCCTGTCTCCAGCCCAGAATACGCCACTACATCGAAGCCAAACAGCGTGCGGTAGTAGTACGCCGCCTGCTTCGCGTTGCTCACAAAAAAGCGCACATGGTCGATGCGCCGAATTGGCATAATGTCATGCATCGTTCCTACCTCCTTCGTTGCAGGTGCGGGTAGTATACCTGTTTTGGGCGGGCGGGGTATGCTACAGGCTTGGATGGCGCGAATGAATTCGGGCGATTCCTCGCGGCGGCTGGAGCAGCTCTGGCGCGAGTCGCCGCCTGCGGGGCTGCGCGGATTGGCATGGCTGTATGCGCTGGGATGGCGCGCCTACGCGGGCGTCTATCGGCTGGGGCTCAAGCGACGGGCGCAGATGCCTATCCCCGTCATCGGTATCGGTTCCCTCTGGGTGGGGGGTGTGAGCAAGACGCCCCTCACGGTGGCGGTGGCGCGCTATTTGCAGGCGCTGGGCGTGCGCATCGCGGCGCTGACGCACGGCTACGGCGGGAGTTGCTACCGCACGGGCGCACTGTTAGACCCGCGCGAGTACCCGGATGCGTCTATCGTGGGCGATGAGGCGGTGGAGTTGCGTCTGGCGCTTCCCGATACGCCCCTGGCAGTGGGGAAGTGGCGCGTACCAATGGCGCAGGCGGCGATTGAACGCTGGTCGCCCGACGCGCTGGTGCTGGACGACGGCTTTCAGCATCTGCCGCTGGCGCGCGCGCTGGATCTGGTACTGTTGCCCGCCGAATCGCCGCTGGGCAACGGCTACTGCCTGCCCGCGGGACCCTTGCGCGAGCCGCCCGACGGACTGCGCCGCGCGGACGGGGTGGTGCTGGTGCGGACATCCATGCCACTGGCGACAGGGGAAGCTGTCGAGAACCCTCACCCCCGCCCCCTCTCCCACAGTGCGGGAGAGGGGAGTCAGACAGGTTGTTTGTCTACAGAGGAGGCAGATGTTCGTCCTCACCCCCGTCCCCTCTCCCACAGTGCAGGAGAGGGGAGTCAGATGCATGCTTGGGGCGTCCCAGAAGTCGCCGCTTACACCGCCACCATCGCGCCGACTGCGCTGCTACACCTGTCGTCGGGCGAGCGGCTGCCGCTGGAGCGGTTGCAGGGGCGTCCGCTCACGCTCCTGTGCGGAATTGCGCGCCCCGAACGGTTTCGGCGGATGGCTGATGCGCTGGGGTATACGGTGGAACGCATGCACATCTATCGTGACCACCACGCCTACACGCCTGAAGACCTGCAACCGCTCGCGGGCAAAACGGTGCTGACCACGATGAAGGACGCGGTCAAGCTGCGTGAGAGATTGCCCAGCGCCTGCGACGCCTACGCGCTGCAGATTGAGGCGCATTTAGACGAAGCGTTACGCGCGCGCCTGCAGAGCCTGTTTACAGGAACCCCCCACTGTCGCCGAGAATCTTAATGCTATGGCGCTGATTACTCTGGACGATGTGCGCAACAACGAGACGATACGCACCTACATTCAGCAGGCGAACCAGATGCTCTATGCGATGGGCTACACGGAGCATGGGCTGCGCCATGCGGGGCTGGTGGCGAACAACGCGCGTCGGCTGTGCCTGAAACTGGGCTACAGTGAGCGGCAGGCGGAGCTGGCGGCGATTGCGGGATTTATGCACGATATCGGGAATGTGGTCAACCGCGACCACCACGCCCAGACGGGCGCGTTGATCGCATTTCAGTTGTTGACCCAGATGGGGATGCCGCCCGACGAGATTGCCATCATCATCAGCGCGATTGGCAATCACGAAGAGACCACAGGCTTTCCTGTGAACTACGCGGCGTCGGCGGTCATTCTGGCGGACAAGTCGGATGTGCATTTCTCACGCGTGCAGAACCCCAATCAGGGCGAGTTCGACATTCACGACCGCGTGAACTTCGCCACGCAGCGCTCGCGCCTGCGCGTGATGCCCAAAGAGCGATTGATAGAGCTGAACCTCGAGATCGATGTGAGCGTTGCCAGCCTGATGGAGTATTTCGAGATATTTCTGGAGCGCATGGTGATGTGCCGCCGCGCGGCGGAGGCGCTGGAATGCCAGTTCCATCTGATGATTAACGGCGCGCCCATCGGCTAATCGCAGTGGGTACACTTTGGGGTAGGGGAAAATTATGACGCACACACGCATTCAGGGACGCACATCGTGCTGGGTGCTGGGCGGCATCGGCTGCCTCGGCTTGATTATCATCGCCGTTGTGGCAATGGTAGTAGGCGGGCGGGCGCTCGTGAATACCGTCGGGAGACCGATTGAGGAGGTTGTCACCAAGGCGCAGGTGATTGTGCCGAAGCAGCGCGCCGTTTACGACGCCCTGAAACGCTACGCCGCCGACAACAACAGCAAATATCCCAGCAGTCTCAAGCAGCTTGCGCCCAAGTATGTGGCGGAAGACCCGACACAGCCTTTCAAACTGCCTGACGGAACCGAAGTGCGACTGGTCTACAAACCGCCCAAGCCCGACGCTGCGCCCGATACCGTGATTCTGGAGCATAAGCCCCCCGTCAAGTCCAGTATGGAAATTTTGGGGCAAAAGATAGACATGGAGTTCACCTATCAGGTGCAGTTGAACGGCGAGGTATACCAGCAGCAGGTGATCACGGACCCGGAGGGCAACAAGCAGACCCGTCGCGAGCGGTTTCGTCGCTAAACGATGTCCAGCGGCGGCTGGAGCGCGGCTCCAGTCGCCGCAATCCCCAGATGCGCGTAGGCGCGTGGGGTCGCCATCCGCCCGCGCGCGGTGCGTTGCAGGAAGCCCAGCTGCATCAGGTACGGCTCGTACATGTCTTCAATTGTGCCTGCATCCTCCTGAATGGCGGCGGCAAGCGTATCCAGCCCCACGGGACCGCCGCCGAACTTCTCGATAAGTGTGCGCAGGATTTTGTGGTCCATCTCGTCCAGCCCCAGCGGGTCTACCCCCAGCCGCTGGAGCGCGTCCTGGGTAATTTCGAGCGTAATCACGCCTGTGCCCAGCACCTGCGCGAAGTCGCGGATGCGCCGCAGCAGGCGGTTGGCGATACGGGGCGTGCCGCGCGAGCGAGTCGCAATCTCCTCGACGGCAGGCTCCTCGATGGGCGTTTGCAGGATGCGTGCGGAGCGGCGCACAATCTGCGCCAGCTCTTCGGGCGTATACATCTGGAAGTAATGCACGATGCCGAATCTATCGCGCAGGGGCGAGGTGAGCAGCCCTGCGCGCGTGGTCGCGCCCACCACCGTGAAGCGCGGCAGATCGAGGCGCAGCGAGCGCGCCCCCGCGCCCTTGCCCAGCACGATGTCAATCTGGAAATCCTCCATCGCGGGGTAGAGCACCTCCTCAACCGCGCGTGCGAGGCGATGAATCTCGTCGATAAACAGCACCTGCCCCGGCTCCATACTCGTCAGGATGGCGGCGAGGTCGCCGGGTCGCTCAATCGCGGGTCCCGAGGTGATGTGAATCGGCGCGCCCATCTCGTTGGCGATAATCGTCGCGATGGTCGTTTTGCCCAGTCCGGGCGGACCGAACAGCAGCACATGGTCTAACGCCTCGCTGCGGGCGCGCGCGGCTTGAATGAACACGCTCAGGTTCTCGCGCAGTTGCTGCTGCCCGATGAATTCGTGCAACCGCTGTGGGCGCAGGGTCGCCTCGCTGGCGGCGTCGTCGGCGCGCCGTGCTGGGTCAACCACGCGAGACTGAGGCTCTGACTTCGCCATACATACCTATTGTACCTGTTGTGCAGTAGGAACACCGCCTGTGCAGGCGAAAGAGGGCGGCATGCGTTCCAACGAGCGCGCGCAGGTGCTGACGGTAGACGACACAACATGGAAAGCGTACACCGACAACCCGAAGCGGCTCAAAGCGCTGATTAAGCATGGCTTGCCGCGCCTGCACGCGCGTATCGACTGGTCGCGTGGCGTGGAGTTTCTGGACAAAGAGCTGGCGCAAGTTGCGCCCAGAGAGTTCGCCAATCTGCAGGTGGTGGACAAGCTGTTCCGCGTCTACCTGAAAAAAGGCGGCGAGGAGTGGATTCTGGTGCATCTGGAGGCGCAGTCCACACCCGATCCGCAATTCGAGGAGCGAATGTTCGCCTATCATATCGCCATCTGGCTGCGCTATCGGCGGCGCGTGCTGAGCATCGCGATTCTGGCGGACGACAACCCGAACTGGCGTCCGCGCGAATACAGGTACGCCATCGGCGAGTGTCAGATGCGCTTTGTGTTCCCCAGCATCAAGCTGCTGGATCTGGACGAGGCGCAGCTGATTGCGGACGGCGACCCAGCGTCGCTGATACTGGCGTCTTTTGTGCGGGCGGTGCGCACCAAACACGCGCTCGATATCCGCCTGCAGGCGCGCATCGAGCTGATGCAGTTAGCCCTTGAAAGGGGGTATAATGAAGACGAAACCCGCCAGATACTGGCGTTTCTGGAGCGTGCCATGCGATTGCCTGCCGAACTGGAGGAACAGTATCAGCAGCTGTTGGAGGAGGCGAAGCGCATGAAGAAGGTCGAGTTGCTGACCCGAATGGAAGAGCGAGCCATCCGCCGTGGGTTGATGCGCGGCTACCGTCGCGGCGAGCAGCGGGGGCTTCAGAAAGGGCTCCAGCGGGGACTGGAACAGGGCTTGCAACAGGGCATAGAGCAGGGCTTGCAACAGGGTATGGAACAGGGCTTGCAAGAGGGTCTTCAGCAGGGGCTTCAGCAGGGGCTGCAGCAGTCGATACTGAGAACCCTGCGTGAACTCTATGGCGAGCCGTCTGACGAGCTGGCGCGCGAGCTGCGCCAGATCAGCAATCCCGAGCGGTTGCTGGAGCTGCAGGGGATTGCGCTGCGTGCGGGCAGTCTGGAGGCGTTTCGCCAGCAACTGCGCGCCTTCCTGCAGGAGAAGCCGCCCGCGGAGTAGGGAATGATTGAACGCAACTACTACCTGCCGCGTTCGGGACCGATGCCGCGTCCCCAGAGCGTCGCAGAGGCGATGGAAGCCCTCAAGCAGGAGGCGTTTCCAGCGCCGCCTGTCCAGCGCGTCATCCTCCACGCGAAAGAGTTCACCGCTGTCTGCCCGCGCACGGGGCAACCCGACTTCGGCGAGGTGATTGTGGAGTACGAGCCAAACCAGCTCTGTCTCGAATCGAAGGCGTTCAAATTCTACCTGTGGGCGTTTCGCGACGAGGGGGCGTATTGCGAATCGCTGGCGGCGCGCATCGCCGACGACCTGTTTGAGGTGCTGCAGCCCCGTTTCCTGCGCGTGGTGGTGAAACAATATCCCCGCGGCGGCATCGAGCTGCAGGCGGAAGCCGTGCGCCGTAGCGACGCTTAATTCGTTGCATGAGGTATAATGGGAACGCAGGGGGCGACACATCGTTCATCATAACTTCGGGAACTCTCCTGACACTATCTTCGTAGGAGCGGTAGGAGACGGCTATGTCGAGATACAGGAGCAGTCGAGGCTATCGGCACGAAGGGGAAGAGCAAAATGATTTGTTGACGGGATTAGCCCTGCTGGGAGCGCTACTAATTATTGCAGGGGCGGGGTGGTGGCTCTGGAGCTACAGTCAGTCGCAGGCGATCAAAACGCCGCTGGCAGTCGGCGCGGGTTTCGATGTGAGCCAGTCGATGAGCCGTGAGCAGAAACAGCGCTCGGTCGCATTCCTGAACAAGATGATTGGCGAGGTCCTGCCCTCGCGCACGCCCACCAAAATCTGGCGCTACGCCGAGACGATTGAGACTGTACACGAAAGCCAACCCATCGCCTCAAAAGAGCTGAACAAGGTCTCCCGCGAAACGATTGAGAACTACCTGGGCAAGTGGGGCACGCGCCCCGATAAGGTGATGCGCGACTTTCAGACTTATGTTCAGGACAATCCCCAGCGCAAGTTTGTGCTGTGCCTGTTCACGGACGGCGAGTGCCACGCCGCCAGCGAGACGCGCGCACTGGCAGCGCAACTGGCGCAGGATGATCGTGTCGCAGCGGTCGTCGTGGGACCTGTTAATAACCGCTACCGTCGCGCGGTGGAGAGCAACTACTATGCGCCGCTGCGTGAGGCGGGCAAGCTGCTCGTATTCGGCGAGACCGACGCCCTGAACGCGCTTGCGCTCCTCAAAGAGCGATTGCGCACTCTGGACAACAATTGAGGGGGACTATGCAACAGGAACGCAACGATCCACTATTTGAGCAAGCAGTAGCGCACATGGCGGCGACTGGCACAGCGACCGATTCTGAATCGCCGAGCGCCAACGGATCGGCTGAGGTCGCCGCCGAATCGCCCGCGCGTCTGACGCCTGCGACGCCGCAGGCAGAGAGGTCTTTTGCGCTCAGCCCGCTGATACAACCGTACTCAGACGCTGCGCCGTTCTGGCATATGCCGCTGGAGCCCGGCGCGTTTCACGACACGCCGCTGCTGGTGCATAGCCAGCTCTCCGACGCCGAGCGCACCGTGCTGCACATGGAATCGTACCTGCGCAACGCGGGCTACGAGGTGGAAGCCAGCGAGTTATTGATGCGCTACACGCAGTGGGTTAAAATCCCCGCAACGCAGTACGAGCAGCTGCGCCACGAGCTGGAGCCTCAGCGCATCGAGTGCCAGCGGCAGATTCGCGCTGCCGACGAGGCGCTGGAGCGCGCCCAGACAGAGTTTATGCAGGCGATGGCGACCGCCAAGATCCCGCTGCCGTTGCCGCCCGCGCCCAAAAAGCGCACGAAGCAGCCGCCTGCGCCTGAGCCAATCAGCCCGAATCTGGTGGAGCGCGCCCTGCAGGCGGACTCCGCCCACAAGGACGAGGTATGCGGTGAGCAGGGCGTCGCCCAAGTTTCGTCTCAAGAAAGCAGGTGGACGACGGTCGGGCAGTGGCTGCTCGAGTTTTTCGCGCCGCTGGCGGCGGGACTGCTGCTGGGGGTCAATCTGGGCGTGATTACGGGACTGCTGAGCCTCGAGGTGCTGCAGCGGGGCGAGGCGCTCTGGCTGGTCGCGATGGCGGCGGTCATCGGGCTGTTCGTGGAGAAGCTGGTCGGCAACACCGCGCACTCCCTGATGGCGTCGGCGGCGACTGCCTCTGAAAAGCGCGACGCTATCGAAGTCGCCGAGCCATTCCCGACGATGCGCTCCGGGTGGCGCGTGGCGTTCTTCCTACTGGTAATCACCGTGTTGACCGTTGCGATTGCGACCGTCGATGCGCTCGGCTTGCACATGCTTTATGAGGAGCGCCAGCTAGAGGCGCAGCTCACGGGGGGCGGCGGTAGTACGGAAGTACCGCTGTGGGTCTTCTTCATCGCGGGGCTTATCATCAGCGCGCCGTACATCGTCTACAAGGCGGTCAAGGGCTGGCGCGAGCCAGAGGTGCGTCAGCGCGATGCGCGCATCGCCTACCTGCATCGGCGACATGGTGAGAAACGCCGCGAGGAGCCTGCCGTGCAACAGGCGTTCGCGAAAGCGCAGGAGGTGGCTAACCTGCGTCAGCGCCGTGAAACGCTGATTGCCGAGCTGGAGCATATCGAACAGCGCCTCGACGCCGCCCGCACCGAGTGCATCGGCAGCACGCAGAAGTTCTGCGCCTACTGGGACGAGCTGATGGGGTGGCTGCGCAAGGAGCGCGCGCCCTACGCCCACGCGCCCCAGTACGCCCCGCGCCGACGCGCCTCAGGCGAGACGCTGCTGCAGAAGCTGATGGGGCTGTTCCGGAGGTAGGCGATGGGCGTGCGCGTGCTGTTTGGCGCGGCGGGGCTGGCGGTCGCCCTGCTGGCGGCGCTGGGAATGAACGCGCTCTTTGACGCGCTCAACACCCGCGCCCTGCTGGCAGGCACGCGCGTGCTGCTGTTCGACACGGAAGACGAGGTCGTGGAGCGGTTGCAGGAAGCCGGCGCGCAGTTTGGCGACCCGCAGTTCTCGCTGGCGTGGAACAACCGCAACGACCTCGACCTGCATGTGATTGACCCCGCCCGAAACCATATCTGGTACAAAGAGCGCGCCAGCCCCACGGGCGGCGAGCTGGATGTGGACGCGAACGCCGACCGCCTGCGCACGACCGACCGCCCCGTGGAGAACATCTACTGGCCGCCAGAGCGCGCGCCCGAAGGGGTCTACACGGTCTATGTGCATCACTACGCCAACCACGGGGCGCGCGACCCGACCGACTACACGCTGCGCATAACGGTCAACGGGCGCACGCGCGAGTTTCAGGGCAGCCTGCGGCACGGCGAGGAGAGCCAGCGCATCACGGTAGACCCGCGCGCGGTTGAGGACTGGTATCCCCTGCCCGCGGCGCGGGGCGGGTGGGCGCTGGTGGTGATGGGCGCGTGGGGCGCGGCGCTGGGACTCGCGCTCGCGCTGGGACTGCGCCTGCCGCAGGCGTTTTTCAAGGGGCACGAGGCATACGACCCGCGCGAGTTCCGCGTCGGGCGGGTGCTGCTGGGCGCGCTGGGCGGGGCGTTGCTGGGCGCGCTATCAGGCGCGCTGGGGCAGTTGCTGTTCGGCTGGCTCTTCGGGCTGGGCGAGGGCTTCGCGCGGCTGGTCGGGCTGGCGGCGCTGGGCGGGCTGCTGGGCTACGGGCTGGCGCACTGCGTGCCCAATCTGCCTGTGAACCCCGCGCGCGGGGCAGGGATAATCGGCGGCGCACTGGCGCTATGGGCGTATGACTGGGCGCTTCAAAACTATTCGGACGCCACCGGACGCTGGCTCGTCGCTGCGCTGCTGGGACTGGCAATCGGGCTGATGATTACGCTGCTCTTCTGGGCGATGCGCTATGCACTTGTGCGATCGGGTGGGGGAATCCCGTCGCAACGGCTGGGCAGGGCGTATCGGCTGACCCAATCGGCGAAACGCACACAGTAGGGGCGCACCGCCGTGCGCCCCTACCACAACGGGGCTAACACCCGCCGCCGAAGTTGAACAACACCGTCAGCAAGTCCGCGTCGTCCACAACGCCGTCGTTGTTGAGGTCTTCCGCGCCGCCGCTGTTGCCGAACGCGAACAGCACGGCAAGCAGGTCGCTATCGTCCACACAACCGTCGCCGTTCACATCGCCCTCCCGAGGCGAAGTGCCCGTATCCAGCAGAAACGCCTCGTAGCGCTCCGTCACCGCATTGATGCCCTGACCTACGATGTAGCGCCCGTCGGGGCTGATGGCGCGGGCTGTTTCCAGAAACGAACCGTTCGTAAGCAGGCTGGCGTAGGTCTGGTTCAGGTCTTCCATGCCACCAGCCTGTGTCCACCGAAAGGCGCGCCACTCATAGCTGTCGTCATGTGCCCAACCCACCACGACCGAGCCGTCCGCCGAAACGCCATAAGCCCAGCTATAACTGCCGCCGAGCGTGCCGAGGTCTTGCATCCCTGTCGCCTGCGTCCAGCGAAAGGCGCGTATCAGACCGCTGGTGCTGTCTGCCCAGCCCACCACCACGCTGTTCGCCGAAACGCCATAAGCCGAGCTCCAGCCACCGCCGAGCGTGCCGAGGTCTTGCATCCCTGTCGCCTGTGTCCAGCGAAAGGCGCGACTGCCTGACTCACCGACGACCACACTGCCGTCCGCCGAAACGCCATAAGCCGAGCTCCAGCCACCGCCGAGCGTGCCGAGGTCTTGCATCCCTGTCGCCTGTGTCCAGCGAAAGGCGCGACTGTATGACTCACCGACGACCACACTGCCGTTCGCCGAGACGCCATAAGCCTCGCTGGAATTGCCGTCGAGCGTGCCGAGGTCTTGCATCCCTGTCGCCTGTGTCCAGCGAAAGGCGCGAGGTGAATCGGTAGCGTCGGTTGCCACGCCGATGACCGCACTGCCGTCCGCCGAAACGCCATAAGCCGAGCTCCAGCCACCGCCGAGCGTGCCGAGGTCTTGCATCCCTGTCGCCTGCGTCCAGCGAAAGGCGCGTGCCCACTCACTGCTGTAGTTTAATGCCCCGCCGACAACCACACGTCCGTCTGCAGAGACGCCAGTAGCATAGCTCTGTCTGCCGCCGAGCGTGCCTAACCAGGTGATAGACTGCGACCAGCCTGCGGTCGCCACAACCGATAACAGCATCGCGCTGATGAGCGCGTGTATCCGACTCCGAATGGCTTGTTGCATAGTTTTACCTTCTTCAAGGAGTGGCCGCGCTCAGACAACGCACGGGTCACCTTAGTATAGCACACTTTTCGCCGAATCGCAAGGGGTTTGGAAGCAAAAAGGAGCAACTTTCACCGCAATTCACCGCCCCTGCAAGCCCAGAGAGTTCTCCCTGCCCGCCGGAGAGTTCTCTCCAGCTGGAAATGGAGCCAAGCACGCGAGTGCAATCCGCGGAGGAATCGAGACGGCAACCCGACCGCGAGTTCGAAGCGCAAGTCGCCCAGTTTCTGGCGAACATCTGGTATCGGAGTGCATAATCCGACCCTGCACGCGCGACGGTCGCAGGCTGATTCGGGCTGATTGGGGTATAAATTAGGCGCACGGCTTCCCCGAAACGCGCGGGGAGCCTGCACGAGGGGGATACTCACACGCGATGACGGCGCGGTTGGCGTGTCGCCAGAGAGACTCAGGGGGTGAGGAGCGTCGCGCGGGGGCGCACAGGCGGCTACCCTCTGCCCAGCTCCCGTTGCATTTCGCGCTCGATGTCCTTGCGCTTGATAGTTTCGCGCTTGTCGTACTGCCGCTTGCCCTTCACCAGCCCAATCTCCAGCTTCGCCTTGCCGTTGCGGAAATACAACTTGAGCGGGATGAGCGTGTAGCCCTTCTGTTCCGCTTTGCCGCGCAGGCGCTCGATTTCCGCTTTGTGCAGCAGCAGTTTGCGTTTGCGTCGCGGGTCGTGCTGGGCGTAGCCGGCGTTCTCGTAGGGCGCGATGTGCATGTTCTGCACCCACATTTCGCCGTCGTCGACGCGGCAGTAGGCGTCGGTCAGGCTCGCCTTGCCCGCCGCGATGCTCTTCACCTCCGAACCCGTCAACACGACGCCCGCCTCAATCGTATCTTCTACATGGTAGTCGTGATACGCCTTGCGGTTCGTGGTGATTATCTTGACGCCGCCTTCCGACTGCTTCGCCATCATAGAGATTGTACCTTCAGGAGGGGACACGATGCGACGATACAGCTGGCTACTGATGGGGATGGGACTGTGGCTGGCGGGCTGTGCGCCTGAGTATCGGGTGTACGAGTTGCCCGCCGAGTCGCTGGGACGCGAGACGCGCGTGGCGCACGCCGTCTACTTCAAGTCGGACGCGCCGCAGTTGCGCGACCCCAGCCTGAGCGCGTTCACGATTACCAGCGATACGCCCGGCGTGCGCGTCGAGCTGGTCGGCTGGAAAAACGGCAAGGCGCGTCGTCCGCAGCAGCAACGCAACCTGAGCGTGCTGATTGCCTGGGATCAGTCGGCTTCACTTGAGTCGACCGATCCCGAACGCCGCCGCTTCCCTGCGGGCGAACGGCTGGTAAGCGACTTGCCGAATGACGCGCGGATTGGGCTGGTGAACTTCGCCTCGATGGGGTTCAGCTACGCCGACTACGATGTGCGCGCCCCGATGGGCAGCCCCAAAGCGCAGATAATCGACGCGCTGCGCCTGCTCAATCGCAGCGACTTCTCGATGCACGGCACGCCTATCTGGAACACGCTTTACTACGGGATCCCTGAGCTGCTAGCGAACGAGCCGCCCGAGCGTGAGCGATGGGTGATTCTCTTCACGGACGGACAAAACGAGACGCCGCCGGGCGTCTCGCGCACGGAGCAGGAGGCGCTTCAGGCTGCGCAGAGGCACCGGGTGAAGCTGGTCTTCGTGCTGCTGGGCAACGAGCAGACGATTCCGACCTATGCGGAGGTGTACCGCACGCTGGAGTATCTGGCGAACGCGACGGGGGGCAGCGTGATTGCCGTCGATCAGGCGCAGGACCTGCGCGAGGCGTTCGGCGCGGTGCTGGACACGCTGGAGTACGCGCCGTGCTACGACCTGCATCTGCGCCTGCACAGGCGGGGCGGCTTCCGACGCGGCGAGCGTCTGCAACTGCGCATACGGGTGACGGGCGGCAAGGAGCGCGTGCAAACGCTACGGTTGTGAAGGGGCGGGCGCGCGCAACCCGCGCACCAGCTGCTCGGCGAACATCCGCCCGATCTGCTCCTTGCTGAGCGAGCCACGCGGGTTGTACCAGTTGGGGATCCAGTTCAGCGCGCCCAGCACCACATACGACGCCATCTTCACATCCTGCGCCTCGAAAATGCCCTGCTCGATGCCCTGCTCGATGCACTGCTGGTAGCCCTGCTCGTACTGGTCGCGCATGGCGATAATCTCCTTGCGCTTGCGCGGGGGCAGGGCGTGATGCTCACGCAGCACCACAACGCTATACATCGCCGTCGCGCCGCCCACAATCCGCACATACTCCTCAATCATCGCCGCCAGTTTCACATCAGGCGGGTCGGGGCGTTCCAGAATCGCCGTCTGCAACTCCAGCAGCATCGTCATCGCGCGTTTGTAGAGCTGATAGAGCAGGTCACTTTTGTCGGACACATAGTAGTAGATGCTGGCTTTGGTCAGCCCCAGCTCCTTTGCAATCTCATCGACGGTACTGGCGTGGTAGCCTTTTTTGGAGAACACGCGCGCCGCGCCGTTGAGAATCTGTTCGCGTCGCGCCTCTTGCCGTTCGGTTCGTCGTGCCATCGTCAGGTCGCCTCTCCCGAAGCAAATTAGATACGCGGTCGTGTGGGCGATTCCTGCATGTCAGGCGACGATATCGGTGTGCAGTCCGATTTCGCGCAGCACGGCTTCCACACGCAGGCACTCTTCTATCGAGCCTGCCCAGACAACCGCGCGCCCGGTGGTGTGCGCCTCCATCGTGATGGCGAGCGCGCGGGGAAAGGGGTAGCCCGTCGCTTTCTGCACCTGCCAGACGACCTGATCGAAGAGGTGATAGTCGTCGTTATACAGGATGACCTGCCACACATGCCCTTCCCAGTCTCCCGTGTTCTCCAGCGTCTCACTCTCAGGAACTTCCAGCACTGGCATGGCGTCTCACCGGCGGAATTATACCGTGTGGGGTATACTATCGGTAGGGGGTTATGCATGCGAGTTGACGATTGGGCAGCGTTGCAGTATATGCTCGATTCTGGGGTTAGTCCCGATGTCGTTTGTCCGTTCGAGCATTTCCTCTATTTTGACGATGCGCGTTTGGCGGGCTTCGCCGCGCTGGCATTGCAGGATGCGGGCTACCAGACAGAGGTGGAGCCAGCAACGGGTGGGGGATGGCTGCTGGTGGTCTATGCGTATCACTGTCCCCGCGCTTCGGAGCTGGAGCGGCGCATCGAGTTTCTGGAGCGCACCGCCGAGTCGTTCGGCGGCGAGTACGACGGCTGGGGCGTACCCGTGAAGCGATAGAGGGGGTAGACCCAACGCGGGTGGGGTACCCTATGCAGCGAGGTGATTGGCGTGGAGCGCATCGTGATTGACCCGAACATCTTTGGCGGCAAACCCATCACGCGTGAGTGCGTCCTTTGGAGTGCTGAAGCGGGAGCTTCAGCGTCGCGGAAGCTCCGCTTCCGCACTCCATGAATCGCCGCGTTGCGCACGTGCTGCATTCAAGCGCAAAAAATATGTCTGACGGCTGAAGCCGTTCCTATGAAACGAAGCCGATCTGCGTCGGCTCCAGTAGCACGCGCATCCTGCGCATGATTGTGGGCAGGATGCCCAAGCTACGGAAGCCAGTGCAGGTTTTCAGGGCTTTGAGCGGGTTCCCGAAATGCCTGAACAGGTATAATCCCTGCCGATGAAGGCGATTTGCAAGACCCAGCCCGATGTGGGGCTGGCGGTGTGTGAGGTTCCTGAACCGAAAGTGGGCGCACAGGAGGTTCTCATCCGCGTTGTCCGTTCCTCCATTTGTGGCACCGATTTGCATATCTACCAGTGGGATTCGTGGGCGCAGAGTCGGCTCAAGCCGCCGCTGATTGTGGGGCACGAGTTTTGCGGGTATGTCGAGGCGGTTGGCGACGAGGTGGCGCATGTGCAGGTGGGCGATTTCGTGGCGGCGGAGAGCCATATCGTGTGCGGTTACTGCAAACCGTGTCGACTGGGGCAGGCGCATGTGTGCCTGAACACGCGCATTCTGGGCGTGGATGTGGACGGGGGCTTCGCGCCGTATGTCGCCATCCCTGCGGCGAACGCCTGCAAAACCGACCCCAGCCTGCCGCCCGAAGTGGCGACCGTGCAGGAGCCGCTGGGCAACGCGGTGCATACCGTGACGGCGGCGGATGTGCGCGGCGCGACCGTGCTGATTACGGGCTGCGGCGCGATTGGGCTGTTCAGTATCGGCGTGGCGAAGGCGCTGGGCGCGGCGCGCGTGATTGCGACCGAAGTGCGCCCCTACCGCGCTGAGCTTGCCCGGCGCATGGGCGCAGACGCCGTGCTGAACCCCGCAACCGACGATGCGCTGGGCTACCTCATGCGCGCTACCGACGGGCTGGGCGTCGATGTCGCGCTGGAGATGTCGGGACACCCCGCCTCGATAGACCTGATCACTCGCGCCATCCGCCCTGGCGGCGAGGTGAGCCTGCTGGGGCTGTTCGCACAGCAAGCGTCGCTGGACCTGAACGCGCTGATTTTCAAGGGCGTCGAGATACACGCGATTATCGGCAGGCGATTGTTTCACACATGGGAGGTGATGCAGAACCTGCTGCAGTCGGGCGCGCTCGATGTGCGCCCCGCCATCACCCATGTGCTGCCCTGGTGCGAGTACGATCACGCCTTCGAGCTGATGGCGTCGGGGCAATCGGGCAAGATTGTGCTGCGCTGGGAGGACTGAATGCGAATCGCCGCGCTGGACTACGGCGCACAGCGCGTCGGGATAGCAGTCGCGAGCACCGAAATCGGGATTGCCTTCCCCGCGGCAGTGTTGCCCAACGACCTCGAGCAGATTGTGCGCTGGCTGCAGGCGGAGGGCGTGCAGCAGGTGGTGGTTGGCGCGCCGTACCATCTGTGGGGCGAGCAGAGCGCGCAGATGCAGACCGTGCAGGCGTTCGCCGAGCAGCTTCGCCAGCGACTGGGCGTCCCTGTGGAGCTGTTTGACGAGCGACTGACGACGATGGAGGCGGAGCGACGCCTGCGCGAGGGCGAGCTGCGCCGCAAAAAGCGCGAGGCAGTCATCGACGCCGTCGCCGCCGCGATTCTGCTGGACGCCTACCTCCGACGCAGCAAGTCCTGACGAAAACTGATTGACCATACAGGGGGACGCCTTCCAAAACACTAAATAAAAGGTTTTGGACAGCCATAATTCTGCATTAGGGGGTGTTGTATGCGTCTGGAGTCGGCGCAGCAGGTCGTTCTGGAGATACCGAACGCCATAGAGGTCTATCGGGGGCAACTCATCCTGGTAGACAGGCAGAAGTGCCAGTTGACGGTGCGTCTGTCCAATCTGCCGCCGAAGTTGTCGCCTGGTGAGACGGTGTTCGTCGTGTTGCCGCTGGGTGAGACGGCGCATCGGGTGATTTCGACGGTCGGTTCCAGAAGCGACACACTGCTACAGCTCAGGCTGGTGTCGCGGTTCGGCTGCCATGAGCGGCGCCGCGCCAAGCGCTATCCGATTCGCCTCACCGCCTCTGTACGCTTTGACGGCTCGGACTGGCTGGAGGCGCAGGTGGTCGACATCAATGCCTATGGCGTTGGCTTGCGGCTCAAGCAGCCGATACACGAGGGCAAGCACGCGAGGCTGGTCGTCCATCTGATGCGGGATGATGCGCCGATGGCGATGACCTTCGAGTCGTGCTACGCCATCCACGAGCGCGACGGCTGGTGGCGGGTCGGAGGGCGATTCGTCGACATCTCGCGTGTGGACTACCTGTGGCTCAAGCGTCTGTTTCCATAGCACAGCTACATCGCCTGCAGCAGGTCTAACATCTGGCGATCCAGTTTGTGCCCGCGCCACGATTGATACGCCACATCGGCGCGCTCGCTATCGATCACGCCGAACGAGCCGCGAAAGTTCCACAGCGCCCAGCCCCAGCCCGCCTGCTTCCACAGTTCCAGCAGGTCGCGCATCCACGCCAGCACCACTTTATGGGGCGTGTGTCGGTACGCGCCGAACTCGCCGACCATCACGCCGACGCCCTTCTGTTCCAGCGTCTTCCAGCGGGCGTAGTAGCCCTCCCACAGGCGCGTTTTATCCCACACCACCTCGCCCTCGCGCAGGGGATATTCGGTGGGCGGCTCCCAGCGGTCGGAGCCCTGCACCCACTCGGCGCGGTAGTGGGTGAGGCGGAACGGCTGGTAGCCGCGCGTCGCCTGCGCGACCTGCAGCGGAATCAGGTCTTCGTTCGGCGCGCCGCCCCAGTCCCGCCCGTCGCACACAATCAGGCGGTTAGCGTCCTCTTTGCGAATCGCCTCCACCACGCGCTCGACGACCTTGCGGTGCGACTCGGCGTCCACATTCGCAGGCTCGTTGAACAGGTTGAAACTCAGCTGGCGGTTCGGCTTGCCCTTGTAGCGGCGGGCGAACTGCGTCCAGTGATGGATGCAGATGCGCTGCGCCTCCTCGTCTTTCCAGAGGTTCCGCGGCTCTGGAGGCGAGGCGACTGTGTAGCCCGGCGCGCGATGGAAGTTGAGTTGCACATGAATCCCGTACTTCTCGCCGAACTGCACGGCGCGGTCAATCTCACGCAGCTCCGACTCGTTGAGACGGTAGGGGTTGTCGCGCTCGGTCCAGATTCGGTAGTCCAGCGGCAGGCGCACGAAGTTGAAACCCAGCTCGGCAATCCATTCGAAGTCTTTCTCCTCGAAGGGCGAGTTGCTCCATTCCAGCCCGAACTTATTGAGCAGGTTGAACCCGCGCCAGCGCGGGAGTTTGCGCGGGGTCGGCTCCGGCAGCGTGCGTTGGGTCATAGTGTGGGGATTCTACCCGCTGTGCGCTACACGGAGACCATCACCGTGCCCGCTCGTACGGTCGGCTCGGGGATGGGTAAGCCCTCTTCACGCGCGGCGTCAATATAGAGCTGGATTGCTTCGCGAATCAGTTGCTCGGTTTCCTCCAGCGTGTCCGCCGCCGCAACGCAGCCCGGCAAATCGGGCACATAGGCGGAGTAGTTGTTGCCTGTATACTCATAAATAACCGTGTATTCACGACTCATGCCTCATCACCCTCTTCTTCCGGCTGTGCTTGTTTCAAAATACTCTTGAGCGTTCCAGGAGCTAAATCCTTGCTTGGATGCCCCGCGACGACTACGATACCTTCCTTCACAGGATGTTTGAATATCCTGTGGCTGCCGCGCGTCCGCGCGATATACCAACCGTCTGCTTGCAGCAGCTTTATAACCTCCCGCACCTTCATCGCGATTGGTTTCTGGCATCAAATTGTACCAAGCCCCTGCAGCTCCGATGCGCGGGCGCATATCTCTTCCCAGCGTCCCTCGATAATCGTCAAGCCCATCACTGCCGCTCCTTGTTGTTGATTGTACCTCACGGGGTATCCTATACGCCCGATGTGGCGATTGTGGTGTTGGGTTTGGCTGGCAGGCGTGATGGCGTATGCGTTTCCCCAGTCGTTGCCGCCTTCGGTGGCGCTCACGCGGCGGATGGGGCTGGAGGGGCGCGTGATGTGGGTGGACGCGACGGCGAATCTATCGTGGCTGATTGACCGCGCCCAGATTCGGCAGTTCGTGCGCAAATGCCGTGAGGTGGGCGTCAATCTTATCGTGCTGGATGTGAAGCCCATCAGCGGGCATGTGCTTTACAACAGCCAGATAGCCCCCAAGCTGACCGAGTGGCGCGGGGTGCAGGTTCCCCCCGACCTGGATGTGCTGCAGGTGTTTCTGGAGGAGGCGCACGCGCTGGGGCTGGAGGTGCATGCGAACATCAATGTGCTGTCGGAAGGGCACAAGATGTTCAACACGGGACCTGCCTACGAGAATCGCGACTGGCAGATGGTCGCCTATTCGCGTCGGCGCACGCTGGTGTTGCCCGACGGCTCGCGCTATGAGCTGAACCGATTCGACACACTGCCGCCGCCCGACGGCATCGCCGCCTATCGGCGCAATCCCGCGCCGCCTCCGCCTGCCGGGCGTGTCTGGGCGTATGCCATCCTGACCGACGATTTGCGCGTGCAGGCGGTGATGGACGGGCTGTTCGTGAATCGCCCGCTGACCCCGCCTGAGAACGGCTGGATACTCATCGCCGATGGGCAGGCGGCGCTCAGTCTGGAGCGCATGAGTACGCTGGGCGTCGGGCTGACCCTGCAGACGCAGCCCATCCTGCAGCCGATTGCCGAGTCGGATACGGAGGGCATCGCGGTGTTCGTGAACCCGCTCCATCCCGAAGTGCGCACACGGTTGCTGAACATCATTCGCGAGATTGTGCAGAACTATCCGATAGACGGGTTCGTGCTGGACCGGATGCGCTGGGCGAATGTGTATACCGACTTTTCGGAGCGCACGCGTGCGGCGTTTGAGGCGGAGTACGGGCGCGTGGCAAACTGGCCGGACGACATCGTGCGCCCGCCGACCCTGCCGCGCGAGGGCTTCCAGCGGGGACCGCGCTTCCCGGAGTGGGCGGAGTTCCGCGCCCGCGTGATTCGCGACCTGCTGCGCGACATCCGCCGCACGATTGAATCGATACGCCCGATGCCCATCGGCGCGTATGTGGGCAGCTGGTATCCGATTTACTTCGAGCTGGGCGTCAACTGGGGCAGCGACGCGCTCGCGCGCCCGTATGGGTTTGTCGGTCCCGAATACCGATTGACCTCCTACCTGTACGATATGGACTACCTGATGCCGGGCGTCTACTTCGGTATCCCCTTCATGAGCGAGGCGCCGCTGTACGACGGGGACGAAATCCGCACGGTGGAGGGCATGACGCGCCGCGTGATGGAGTGGACGAACGGCGATTTGTATGTCTATTCGGGCATCTACGCGCTGGACTATCGAGGCGATCCGGCGGGGTTTGAGCGCGCCATCCGCGCGGCGCGCCTGAACTCGCACGGCGTGATGCTTTTCGACGCCTCGCATATTGTGCAGTGGGACTGGTGGGAGACGATTCGGCGCGGGCTGGGCGTGCCAGACGGGATGGCGAGCGACGCGCCCCCGTTAGCGCCCCATCAGATGCCCTCGCTCCTGCCGAGCCTGCGCAACGGCGGGGTGAGCCAGTAGCCGCGCCTGCATAAATCTGGTATCTTAACAATCGCCATGACAGGGAATGTGCTGGCGGCGCGTTATGAGCTGATTGAGCAGCTGGCGGAGGGATTGCTGTTTCAGGTGTATCGCGCCCGCGACCTGACGCGCGCACGGGTGGTGACGCTGAAAGCCCTCCGCGCCCCCTACGCGCAGAACCGCCCGCTGCTGGACGCGCTCCAGATGACGCTGGACGCACGGAAGCGATTGCGCCATCCCAACCTGCCCGAACTCTACGAGTCCGATTTGGACTCGCAGCCGCCGTTTCTGGTGGAGGAGTTCGTGCGCGGGCTGGATCTGGCGACGCGCATCCGCCGCACCGCGCCCTTTACCGTGCCGATTGCGGTGGAGATTATGATTGGCGTTGTGGAGGGGTTGCAGGCGATTCATGCGGCGGGACTCACGCACGGCGACCTGCGCCCTGCGAATGTGATCGTCGGCTCCGAGTGGCATGTGTGGTTGAACGGGCTTGGGATGCGGGGAGTCTACCGCGCCGAGCCGGGGCTGGCGGCGGCGCACGAGGCGCGCGCGGCGGCGTACACCGCGCCTGAGCTGTTTCGGGGCGCCGCGCCCAGCATCGCCAGCGACATCTACGCCTGCGGGGTCATCATGTTCGAGATGATTGCGGCGGCGCTCCCGTTCACGGGCGAGACGCCCGTGCTGACCGCCGAAGCGCACCTGAACGAACCCATTCCGTCGCTGCGCCAGCGCAACCCCGCAACGCCGCGCACGGTGGAGGGCATCGTGACCAAATGCCTGCAGAAAGACCCCAGCATGCGCTACGCAACCGCGTTGCAACTGCTGAACGACCTCAAAGCGGTGCGGGACGCGCTCCGATTCGGCAAGACGCTCGGCTGGTCGCCGATTGATTTGCCCGATTCACGCGGCGCAACTTCTGCTCAAAGTGATATTTTTGCACAAAAACCTGCACAGCCTTCCGCTCCTGTGGTTGAGGACGAGGAAGACGAGGAGGACATCCCGCGCTGGCTGCGCACGATGCTGCGCGTCACGGGCGCGCTGGTGGTCGTGGGGCTGGTGATTGGCTTCGCTGCGTGGATGGCGCTGCGCTTTGTGCCTGAGGACCGGCCCGTGCCGCAGGTGGTCGGTAAGCCGCTGGAAGAGGTGAACCAGATCCTGCGCGCGGCGGAGCTGGAGCCAGAGGTGCGTCTGGAGGGCTACAGCGAGCAGTATCCGCCGGGCGTGGTCTACTCGGTCAGCCCGCCCGAAGGGCGCGTCGTGCGTAAGGGCAGTAAGGTCTACCTGTGGGTGAGCAAGGGTTCGCGCTTTGTGCAGGTGCCGAATGTGCGCAACCTGCCCGAATCGCGCGCCCGCCGCGAACTGGAGGGCATGGGGCTGGTCGTGATGGACACCGTAGAAGAGCGGCGCGACGCCGAAATCCCGCTGGGCTATGTAATCGGCACGGTTCCCCCCGCAGGCGCACGGATGGATCGCTCGCGCCCTGTTAAGCTCATCGTGAGCATCGGGATGGGCTACGACACGCCGCCGACAACCCCCGAATCGCCGCAGCCCGAATCGGCGCAACCGCCGCGCGAGCAGGCGCGCCTGTTCGAGGTGCAGGTGGACCTGACCGACCAGCCCGACCGACGCATCCGAATCGAGGTGGAGGACTCGCAGGGCGCGCGCACGGTGCTGGATGAGAGCCGCACAGGCGGACAGGTACACACTATCGATGTGGAGGCATACGGCAATCGCGTGCGCATTCGCGTCTATGTGGATAACGAACTGGTACAGGAGATTGTGAAATGAAAACGCCGCCGCTAATTGCCCCGTCGATTCTCTCCGCCGACTTCGGCGCGATGCGCGAGGCGGTCGTCGCGCTCACCGAGGGCGGCGCGGACTGGATACATTTTGATGTGATGGATGGGCACTTCGTGCCGAATCTGACCTTCGGCGCGCCGATGGTCGCGGCGCTGCGCCCCCATTCGTCGCTGCCCTTCGATGTGCATCTGATGATTGAGCGTCCAGAGCGGCTCATCCCCGATTTCGCGCAGGCAGGCGCGAACAGTATAACCGTGCATGTGGAGGTGTGCCCCCATCTGCACCGCGTGATTCAGCAGATTCGCGAGCTGGGCTGTGGCGTGGGCGTCGCGCTGAACCCGCACACCCCGCTGGAGAGCGTGCGCTATGTGCTGCCTGCGATTGACCTGCTGCTGGTGATGACGGTGAACCCTGGGTTTGGCGGGCAGGCGTTTATTGAGCTGATGTACCCCAAGATTCGCGAGGCGGCGGCGTTGATTCAGCGCGATGCGCCCCATGTGCTACTGCAGGTGGACGGCGGCGTCTCGCCGGAGAACGCTCGGCAGCTGGTAGAAAACGGCGCGCAGGCGCTGGTGGCAGGCTCCAGCGTGTTCCGTGCGCCGACGCCGCAGGCGGGCATCGACGCGCTTCGCCTTGCCCTGATGAGTCAACGCGCATGAAAAAACGACTATCGTACCGCGTATGGATGGCGATTTTGCTGGGGGCGTTGATTGCGCTCATCCCGCTTCGGGTGGTTGTGCTGAACGCGCTGCCGCGTGAGACCGCCGACGAGAAGCGGTTGTGGCTGCTGGCGGCGAGCGTGTTGCTGGTCGCGGCGGTCGCATTGCTGTTTGCGCTCATCTGGGTCGCCCTGAAGGACATCCAGCAAATTGCCGAGCAGTACCGCCGGGCGCACCGCGCGGCGTTTGAGGAGATGACCGAGCAGATTCGCGCCGACTACCGCAAGCGTCGGGAACGCGAGCAGGGAGGCAAAAATGGCGCTGAGTGAGCAGGATTTGCAGTGGATGCGCCGAGCGATTCGGCTGGCGCAGCGCGGCTATCCTGCGCCCAATCCGCATGTGGGGGCGGTGGTGGTCAAAGACGGCGCGCTGGTGGGGGAGGGGTTCCATCCCTATGCGGGCGCGGCGCACGCCGAAGTCTACGCGCTGCAGCAGGCGGGCGCGCACGCGCAGGGCGCGACGCTCTATGTGACGCTGGAGCCGTGCTGCCATCACGGACGCACGCCGCCCTGCACGGATGCGGTGCGCGACGCCCGAATCGCCCGTGTGGTGGTCGGGATGCTCGATCCCAACCCCGAAGTGAATGGCAGGGGCGTCGAGCAACTGCGCGAGGCTGGGTTGCAAATCGAGCTGCTGAACCCTGACATTCCCGCCGAAGCGAAGCTCATCCGCGCGCTGGAGGCGGTGAACCGAATCTACCTCTACTGGCGCAGGCACAATCGTCCCTACATCACGCTCAAGGCAGCGATGAGCCTGGATGGCAAAATCGCCACGCACACAGGCGATTCGAAGTGGATTACAGGCGCGCGGGCGCGGCGCGAGGCGCATCGGCTCCGCGCGGAACATCGGGCGGTGCTGGTGGGTGTGGAGACCGTTATCCGCGATCGTCCCCATCTCACGGCGCGGCTGCCTGGCGTGGTGAACCAGCCACTGCGCGTCGTCCTCGATGCGCAGGTGCGCCTGTGGCGATGGCATCGAAAACCCCACGAACAGCCCATCTTTGATACAGAAGAGGCGCGCACCATCCTTTTTTACAAGGGACTGCCCTACTATCCCGACGGCAAGGAACTCCATAAGTCGGCGCGCTGGATCAGCGAACTGGGCGTCCATACCGAACCCATCTATAGCGATTTCGACGACCCGTATCGTGTGGATGTGCGGCAGGTGGTGGATTACCTCTGGCACATACGGAACATCCCCAGTATTCTGGTGGAGGGCGGGGGACAGGTGTCGGCGTCGTTTGTGGAGGCGAAGCTGGCGAATCGGATTGCCTATTTCTACGCGCCGAAGCTGATTGGCGGCGCGAACGCCCGTACCGCGCTGGAGGGCACGGGCGTATCGGAAGTCGCGCGCGCCGTGCAGGTGGTCAACATCACCCAGCGCCGCTTCGGCGGCGACTGGCTGATTGAGGGCGATCTGGTCTATCCCGACTAAGCCAGCACCGCCTGCACCAGCTCGCGCGCGGCGACGACCGATTCGGCGAATATCTGCAGTGCGAACTCGGCGTCGCGTTCGGTCAGAATCAGCGGCGGCTCCATGCGGATGACCTTCGGGTTGTTCAGCGTGTAGGCGGCGATGACCCCGCGCTGAATCATGTTGGTGATGGTCAGCTCGCCGAAGTCCGCCTCGTGGAACTCGACGCCAATCATCAGCCCGCGCCCGCGCACTTCCTGAACGAAGTCAGGGTACTCCGCCTGCACCTGTCGCAGCCCGCGCATGAGTTTCTCGCCGACGCGCTGGGCGTTTTCCACCAATCCCTCCTGCTCAATCACCTCCAGCGTCGCCAGCCCTGCGGCGCAGGCGAGTTCGTTGCCGCCGAAGGTGCTGGTGTGCAGCAGCGGGTTCTCGCCGAACATCTCTTCCCAGAGCGCGCTGCCCGCCGAGAAGGAGCCGATGGGCATCACGCCGCCGCCGAGCGACTTGGCGAGCGTCACGATGTCGGGGCGCACGCCCGAATGCTCCACGCCCCAGAGCCTGCCCGTGCGTCCCAGACCCGTCTGCACCTCGTCGACAATCAGCACGGCGTTGTAGCGGTCGCACAGCGCGCGCAGGCGGGGCAGGTAGTCGTCGGACGGCACGCGAATCCCGCCCTCGCCCTGAATCGGCTCGATAATCACGCCAGCGGTCTGCTCGTCGAACGCCTGCTCCACGGCGTCGGCGTCCCCGAACGGCACATGCACAAATCCGGGCAGCAGCGGGTCAAACGGCTTGCGGTACACCTCGCGCCCGCTGGCGGAGAGGCTGCCCATCGTCTTGCCGTGATAGCTGCCGACGGCGCTGATCATCTTCACGCGCCCCGTCGCCTTGCGTGCGAGCTTGATGGCGCCTTCCACCGCCTCTGTGCCCGAATTGCAGAAAAAGGTGTATTGCAGGTCGCCCGGCAGCACTTCTGCCAGCTTCGCCGCGAGTTTCGCCTGCGGCGCGTTGAACATGATTTTGCTGGGCATCGGCATCATGTCGAGCTGGCGTTTGACCGCCTCGACGACCTTCGGATGGCGGTGTCCCAGCGCGAACATGCCGTAGCCGCCCAGACAGTCCAGAAACTTGCGTCCCTGCGCGTCCCAGATATAGCAGCCCTCGGCGTACCACTCCACGCCCAGCCCCGCAAAGCGCAGCACCTTCGCCAGTCCGGGGTTCAGGTAGCGCTCGGTCAGCTCAGCAATCTCGTCGGTGAACGCCTCCGGATGTTGCGGAAACTCTCTCATCGCACCGTCGCTCCTCGTGGGGGGATTATACCCCGTGTGGCTGTGCTCCACATTTGAAACCTTTCATGCGGTTTGCTTACATAACGGGGCAGTCAGTGTAAGTTGGCTTACATCGGCGACTGAAGCAGGCGCAGCAGTTCGTGCGCCACATAGAGACGCGGGCGGGACGCGCCCTGCACAGAGAGTATGCCAAGCTCCTGAAGTTGGGCGAGCGCACTGTTGGCGGCGACATGGGAGCAGTGCGCTGCCTGTTGGAGCACGCGCGCAGTAAGCACAGGTCGCTCTATCAGTAGTTCAAGCGCGCGGGCGACAACCGCCGAGCGCACGCCAGCGTTCGCGACGAGCGCCCGCCAGCCTTCTTGCAGCGACTGTATCGCGCGAAGCGTCTCCACTGCGCGAATACTCTGCTCGCGCACGCCGTGCAGGAAAAACAGCAGCCAGTCGCGCCAGCGCGCCTCTGTGCTCACTGTTAGAAGCAGGTCATAGTACGCCTGCCGATGACGCTCGAAATACTCACTCAGGTAAAGTAGCGGCGAGGGCAACAGCCCCCAGTGAACCATCAGCAGAATAATCAGCAATCGTCCCATCCGTCCGTTGCCGTCCAGAAAGGGGTGGATGGCTTCGAACTGGTAGTGAATGAGCGCGAGCCGCACCAGCGGCGGGTGGCTATTCTCAGCGTGCAGGTAGTTCTCCAGCTGGTAGAGGCACTGACGCATTTCGTCGGGCGGGGGCGGCACGAAGCGCGCCTCGTCGATGGGGCAGCCGGGCGCTCCAATCCAGTTCTGCACCGTGCGGAACTCGCCTGGCGCAGTGTAGCCGCCACGCATGCCCTCCATCAGCACCCTGTGCGTCTCCTGAATCAGGCGCAGGCTTACGGGCAGCTCGCGCAGGCGGTTCAGTGCGTGCTCCATCGCCTGAATGTACTGATACACCTCGCGCGTGTCGGGGGCAACCGCAGCGCCCGTGCGCGCCTGATGTCCCGACTCGTACACATAGAGGTCGAGCAGTTCCGCCTGCGTGCCCTCGATTCGTGAAGACAGCACGGCTTCGCGCGCGGTGAGCGGTCGCGCCAGCAGATAGGGATTGGGCAGGGCGCGTCCCAGCCCGGACAGCTCGCCCAGCGCGCGATCGGCTGCTGAAAGCGCACTGATTAGCTCGGAGTCGTACTGCAGGGGCGGCGGCAAGGGATTGGGCGCATACGCCCAGTAGCTACCCTTGCCTGAGCCGACGCGAATCAGGCGTCCCCAGGTCTCCTTGCTGAACTGCTCGGCGCGCACGCCCTCATTTTACCTGTGGGACGGGCGACCACAGCCCTAGCTCTTCCAGTCGCTGCGCCAGCGTCGCCAGCGGCAGCCCGACCACATTGAAGTAGCAGCCCTGCACGCGCTCAATCAGCAACGCGCCGTACTCCTGAATGCCATACGCGCCCGCCTTGTCGAATGGCTCGCCTGTCGAGATATACCAGCGAATCCACGCATCGCTGAGGGGGCGGAAGGTAACGCGCGAGCGCGGGGCGTCCAGCACTGTGCGCACGGTGCGTCCCTCGCGGCGCAGCAGCAGGCACAGCGCGGTAATCACTGTGTGCGTGCGTCCCGACAGCAGGCGCAGCATCTCGAACGCCTCGCGCTCGTCGGCGGGCTTGCCCAGCACGCGCCCGTCGATGACCACCAGCGTATCGGCGGCGATAATCAGCGCGTCCGAATAACACGGCGCGACCGCCTCCGCCTTCGCGCGCGCCAGTCGCTTGCCGAGCAGCGCAGGGCGCGCCGTGCGCTCAGGCAGATGCTCCTCAATCTGCGCCGGGTGGACTTCAAACGGTCTGCCGAACGCCCGCAACAGCGACTGCCGGCGCGGCGACTGCGAAGCCAGCACCCAGCGCAGCGATTCCATCCTCAGTCCACCGTCGCCTCGAGGAAGCTGCGGATGTCCTCCTCGCTCATATTCGGCTCGCCGGGCGCGACATTGTTCAGCCTGCCCTCCAGCATCCATCGCTCCAGCTGATCCACGAGGTCGAACAGGTGGTCGAACGAGTCGACGATGAACAGCAGCGGCTGGTAGTGGTCAATCTCGAAATACTGATTGATGACCCACTCGAGCTGGATGGGGTAGCGTTGCACATCGGGCGACTCGATGGCGTGGGCGATTTCGCCGTAGGAGCTGAGCAGCCCGCTGCCGTACACCTTCAACTCGCCGTTTTTGCCGCGCATCAGCCCGAACTCGATGGTGAACCAGAAGAATCGCGCCAGCGCGCGCGTGATGCTGATAATGCGCTGCACCTGCAACTCGGGGTCTTTGATTTCCTGCACGATTCGCGCGGCGGTGTGCGCCGCCTCGCCGAAGCGCACCAGCGTGTCGGCGAAGCGTTTGTCCGTGTGCATCGGCACGTGCCCGGCGATGTCATGGAAGATGTCGGGTTCGGGCAGGTAGTCCAGCGAGTGGATGTCGCGCACGGTGATGGTGGTGGGGAACTCGCGGCGGCGCAGGCAATCGAAGAAGATGTACGCGGGCACATAGCCCGACACCGCCTTCGCCTTGAACCCCGTCAGCGGCGCGAGGAACTGGTTCACATCGTCCAGTCGCGGCACGCGGTTGGGGTCCAGGCACAGCTTCGACACGCCCTCCAGAAACTTCTCGGTGGCGTAGCGCTGCCAGCGGTCTTGAATGCGGGCATACAGCCGTCGCCACGCTTCGTGGTTCTCTTCGGAATACAGCTCGTAGGGTTGCTCGATATACAGCTCGCCGCGGCTGCGGGCGACCTCGATAAACGGGGCTTTCGTGGTGGTCAGCCCCATGCCGGGATACAGTCGGGTTTCTGTAAGCGCCATCGCTCTCATCCTCCGCGTAGTAGGATACCCGAACTGTCAATCACAGTTGCTGCCGAATACCATCAGGACGGCGATCAGATCAGCATCGTCCACGATGCCGTCGCCGTTCACATCCGCGTCGGGATTGTTAGCGCCGAACCCCATTAGCACCGTCAGCAGGTCTGCGTCGTCTACGCAACCGTCGCCGTTCACATCTTCTGGGGGGAAGGGATTACGCGCGACGACCAGGTTCGCATCACTGCGGGCATAGGCGAGCGTGTCTCCCGATGGCGCAACAGCGACGCGATTGATTGCGACTTCGGGCTGAGCGCCGATTTCCCGGGTGTCCTGCAGTACTATAGCGCCGTCCGAGACGCGCCAGACAATAATCCGCCCAGCAGCATCTCCTGCAACGGCATACCGTCCATTAGGGGTGAGCTGCGCCGAGAGCAAGTTCGCTGGCGCGCCCGTGAGCAGGCGAACCAGAGTGAGGTCAGGCAGGCGAACCACTGCCAGATAGGTGGTCAGGTTCACCAGCGCCATGTGCCGCTGTGGGGTTATCGTGACGCCGCTTGCCCCGCTCGACAGGCTAAGAGAACGCTCAAGGCGATTCTCCGTCAGGTTCCAGAGTACGAGATTGCCAGCAGAATCCAGGATCAGGCAGCGCTGAGAGTCGACCCATCGCACCCCCATAACAGGGTTCGAGCGATTGACCGCGAACGGTGTATAGGTATCCAACGGGTAGAACACGGCGCGATTGCCAATTGCGGCGCCCAGTTTGCTCCCATCGGGCGAGAATTCCAGCTGCCTCAAATAGGGGCTGGTACTCCACTTGTTAATCCATTGCCTTGTGCGCCAGTTGTAGAGCCCAATGCCGAGAGTGTACCCCCCGACAGCAATCAGCGATGTATCGGGCGATACTGCCACCGTCTCGCCGAATGTAGACGATCCCGCCAGCAGCTCGCCTGAGCGCGCATCCCAAACACGCAGCGAGCTACTGCTGATGGACACCAGCACCTCCCCGTTGGGAGCGTAAGCGATATCGTCGATCCGATTCACAAAGCTGGAAAGTTCCTGCGTTGGCAGCACATCCACCAACCGCCACAGGTGAGCGAAGCGGCGGTTGGTGGTCACGAAATGGACGCCGTCATGCGCCATTGCCAGATGCAGGGCGGCGAACGGTATATTCTGGGCCACGGTCAGGTTCGTTGCATCCCACACCAGAATCGCGTCCTCGTGCGCACTCACAATCTGTGTCCCATCACGGGTGAAATGAACATCACTCATCGGAGAGACGGTGTAGATGGCGTACCCCAATAGTGCGCCGTCTGTCGCGCGCCACAGGCGCAGCTGACGCGGAGTAGCGAAATTGCCTGTGATGTGTTGCCCATCAGGCGAAAGCGCCGCCGCCACTGCCGAGTTGAAGGTCTGGTCGGTCGTCGGTAGGCTCAACAACAGGGTGCCTTCAGGAAACTGCCACAAGCGAATATGATAGTGTCCAGCCGTCAGCAGGCGCGTTCCGTCGGACGAGAAGGCAACTTTGGACGCGTAGGCAGACAGGAGCGTGCGCACCAGCGCCCCGTCCGAGAGGCGTATCACCTGCACTGCGTTGCAGCAGGTGGAGGCACATGCAAGGTACTGCATATCGGGGGAGAAAGCGACTGAATTGATTGCTGTGACAAACGGATAGACGACGCGTACAGGCGCACCATCCGCGACGCGCATAATCCATACCGCGCCGAGGTTCGTTCCTATTGCCAGGTGGCTGCCGTCCGCGGAAAACGCTACCGAATTGGCAGATCCGTACCCCGCGGGGATTCGTATTTCGCGCGCCACCAACCCGTCGTCCTTGCGTACCAGCGGCACTGTTATGCCCCCGCCCGCGATGGCGACCAGCCCATCGGGCGAAATGGCAGACTGGTTGAGATTGCTTGGAAATCCTGCACGCATCCAGATACGGCTCAGGCTCTCTTGTGCCCATCCCACAGACACTGTGGTCAGTAGAAACATTAAGATTAGCAGAATCATCCCTCGCGCTGTTTTCATGATTCCCTCCTGTTATGCGCCAAAGTGAAAGAGCACCAGCATCAGGTCGGAGTCGTCCACCACGCCATCGTAGTTGGCGTCGCCCTGCACGCTTGCGCCGCTGGCGCCAAAATTTAGCAGCACTGTTAGCAGGTCTGCGTCATCGATAACGCCATCGTTGTTTAGGTCGGGGTAAAACGGATTGCGCGCGACAATCAGGCTGCCGTTGACCTGGGCGATAGCGAGCATTTTCGAGTCGTTGGAAAATACGAGGTTGCCGGGCGATTCGCCCTGCAAGGTGAATGCAACGACTGGTTGCCCATCGGATGCGCGCAGGAAGAGAAGCCGTTCCCGGCTCGTGGCGACACCAAGCAGAGTGCTGTCGGGGGTGAAAATGAGCTTGTTGACGCTCCCCGACGGAATCGTGAAGGTGAGCCGCGTGTCCGTCTGCCAGCGCCAGAGATAGACAGTGGGACTTTCTGGTCCTGCGTAGGCAACCCATGCGCCATCAGGTGAGACCGCAAGCTGCTGCAGACCATACGGGAACTGGGTCAGATCGTTGCGCGCCGCCAGCAGTGCGCCTGTAGAGACCTCCCAAACTGCAAGCTGGTTCGAGCGGTAGATGACAAGGTATCGCCTGTCGCTCGAAAGGGCTGATGAAGTGATTGGCGCGCCAATCGTGCGTTCCAACAGCGCGCCATCCGACAGAAGTCGCCACACCGCGACTCCGTCGCGCCATGCGCCCAGATACAGACGCTCGCCGTCGGGCGCAAACTCCACCAGCCATGCGGTTGTCTGGTAATCTACGCCAGCGGGTAGCAGCAGCCACGGAGTGTATGTCCAGCGATTACGCAGTAGCACCGCATTATGCCCATTCAGGGAGAGCGCCAGCCAATCGTCCGAAATCGCGAAGGTAGGAACTGGAAGTATCTCGCGAAATGTGGCTCTGCTGGGATTGCCCGTGCGGGCGTCCCACTGATAGAGCCATCCAAAACGGGCAGAAGCGGCGTAGAGGGTTTGCGAGTCGGGGCTAAATCTCGGAACGGGCGTCTCACCGCGAAACGGAATCAAGCTGTCCACCCACTCGCCTGTATCGACAAGGCGTACCGGTAGCCGGGTGTCTGCGCCTGCTTCCACCCAAAACTGTCCATCGGGCGAAAAGGCAAGCAGACGCGTGTTGGTTATCTCTCTGGCGTCGGGAGGGTGGGGCGGAAACCTCTGTTGCAGGTCAGAAAGGCGCCAGAGATAGACACTGTTATACATACTCGCGGTACATGCCGCGAGGTGTTGACCGTCTGGGCTAAACGCCACGAAAATGGCGCGGTTGGTGAGCTGGAGAGTTGCAGTCGGTTGACCACTGGCGAGTTCAATCAGGCGCACGGTATTGTCATCGAAACCTCCTATTGCCAGAATCTGACCGTCGGGCGCCAGTGCAGACACGCGCTGGCTGCCAGCGCCGCCAATCAGGTACTCGTTTTCGGGGGTAGGGCTATCTATCCGCCAGATGCGCACATAGCCGTCCTGCGCTGTTGAAACGACCCGCTGGCTATCGGGCGTGAAGTGAACTGAACTTACCGCACCGGTGTGTCCAGACCACTCCTGAACGACCGCCCCATCGCTCCGTCGTAGCAGATAGACTCGATGGAGAGTGGATGAACCGATAGCCACCCAACGGTTATCGGGAGAAAAAGCTATGGATAGGCTCGTATCGGCGGGCAGTGAGCGGGTCCATGATACAGTATCCCCGAAGACATCGTACAGGACAATCTCCGCACCCGTCGTCACGCCCAACTGTGCGCCGTCTGCACTGAAGACAATCTGGCGAATCGTGCTACTGGTGGACAAATTCAGCTCACGCGCCACTTTTCGGAGTGGCAGATCGTACAGGAAGAGCGTTCCTTCACCACTGAACGCTGCGAGCGACCCCAGTGGCGAGAAAACGAAGTTGGTAATGTTTGTAGTTGGGACACTGCGTTTCCAGAGTACATCCAGCGCGGGCTGTGCCGACGCGATGCCCATTCCAGCAATCGTCATCAACAGTCCCCAGACCAACGAAAGACTCTTCATGGGCGTTCCTCCCAGAATGTAAAATACGCCTCCAATCCTATAATTCCTCCACCTCGCCGAGTGGGGGTTCGGGCGCGAGCAGCAGCACGCCCGCATAGCAGGCAATCGGCAGCCACGCGGGCGTGCTGGCGACTCGCAGCGCGGGGACCCACTCCGCGCCGAAGGTGAGCGCGACCCACGCCTGCCACGCACACAGCCACCCGACCACCGTCGCGCCCACGCCCTGCGAGAGCCAGAACCAGAAGCCCGCCGCGAGCGTCGGGTATGCCATCGGCACCGCCAGCAGGTTCGCCACAGGCGCAAGCAGCGACAGGTAGCCGAAATGATAGAGCTGCACGAGGCTGATGCCCGCCTGCGCACACAGCGAGACGCTGAGCAGCGGAATCAGACCCTTCTGCAACACTTTGCCCGCAAGCGCGGTAGGTTTGCCTTTCGCGGGCAGTGCGCCAAGCCGCATCGCCCCGCGTCGCATGGCGTACTCCAGCTTGCTGTAGAAGAGCAGGATGAACAGCACCGCGCAAAACGAATACTGGAAGCCGACCTCGAAGATTGTGTGCGGCGCGATTAGCAGCCAGAGCGCGCCTGCAAAGCCGAGCGCGTTCAGGCTGTCTGCCTCGCGCCCCAGCAGTGGGGCGCAGAGCGCGACGCTGGTCATCGTCGCCGCGCGCACAATCGAAGGGCGCAGCCCCGCCAGCAGCGCATAGCACCACGCCGCCGCAATCACCACTGCAATCCGCCCCGCGAACGGCACGGGCGTGGCGCGCAACAGGAGATAGACCATCTGCAGCGCCATCATCACATGCAAGCCTGAGGTCGCCAGCAGATGCCCCGTGCCTGATCGATGGAACGCCTCGCGCAGGGCAGGGGGGAAGTCGCCCGCCGCGCCGACCAGCATGCCCTCCATCAGCGCGGCGTCTTCAGGGCGCAGGTGCGTGCGCAGGGTGCGCCGCAGGGACTGGCGCGCCGCCGAGAAGCGCCGCTGCCATCGCCCTGCGCCCGACTGCAGAATCTCGAACTGCTGCTCGCTGAAAATCGTCGTGATGTGATACACGCGCCTGCGCTCTAAATAGCGCGCCCAGTCGAAGCCGCTGAAGCGCACAGGACGCCGCCATGTGGTCTCCACGCGAAACACATCGCCGTAGTCGGGCATGTGGCGCACGCTGGAGCGGAAGTAGACCAGCGCATAGGTCGGCAGGGCAGGCTCCTCAAAGGCGCACAGCAGGCGGTAGCCGTTGCGCGTCGGCTCCAACGTGCCCAAGGCGCAGAGCGTCGCCACAGATGGGGGCGTCTGAGTAGGCGGCTGACGCCAGAGGTCGTAGCGCACCGCGCCCAGCGCAAGCCCGATAAACAGCCACGCCCACGCGGGCAGCCCCAGCGCGAGGATAAACCCCACCAGCCCCAGCACAATCGACGGCGCGGCGGGCAGCGCGCTCCATTCCACAAGGCTAATCCCCAGCGCGATGCCCAGCGCGAGCTGCAGCATCGGGCGCGGGCGAATGACTTCGCCTACACGCCCCTTTGACAGAGAAAGCAGACCGCCGAGCCGTCGCCGTGATAGCATCCGCACACGCTGCATCGGCGCCAGCCGCGCTGTTCCAGTTGCTTCTGGTAGCGCAGGCTCGCCAGTTGCGCCCGTCGGAGCGCGTCGCGCAAGTCGGGGTCGCTCACGCCCTGCAGGTTCGCCTCGACCGCCGCCCACTCCTCGTCGCTGAGGGTCGGCTCTGGCGGCGCGTCGCCTACAGGCGCCTCCTCTTCACGCTGAAACACTGTCGGCAGCTGGGCGCGCACGGTGAAGCGAATCTCTCGAAATCGCTCTGCGCCGACGCGCTCGTTCAGGCGTTGCAGAATCATACGCTTATGAAAAGTGAGTTCCTGCATCCAGGCGTGGCTCTTGACCGCGACCCAGAGCGTGTCGGCGTCGATACGCAGCGGACGGGCGACCTGCGCCAGTTGTGCGCCGACGACCGCGTCCCAGTGGATGAGCGCGCTGTAGGTGCGCAGTTGCTCGCTAATCCCCAGCCGCTCCAGCAGGTTCTGGAGCGCGTCGCCTGCCGCGCGCATCTCACGCATGGCGGCTCACCGTCCCCTCGCGTACCTCGAACTGGGCGGCGTCGCGCAGGGTCGCCTCGTCGAACGCGCTCAGGTCGGTGCAGGTGATGAAGGTCTGCGTGCGCGGGGTCAGATACGCCACCAGGCTCTGGCGGCGCGCGGGATCGAGGTCCGAGAACACATCATCGAGCAGCACAATCGGCGGCGCGTGGCGAATCGATTCTACAAGCGCAACTTCCGAAAGGCGCAGACTGAGCGCGCAGGTGCGCTGCTGTCCCTGCGAGGCGAACAGGCGCGCCTCGTAGCCCTGCACCAGTATCTGGAAGTCGTCGCGGTGCGGTCCGTAGAGCGTGGTCGCGCGGCGCAGCTCTTCGCCCGCCGACTGGTGGAGCGCGCTCATCAGGGCGTCCGCCCAGTCTTCCTCTTTTTCGGGCAGGGGCGCGCGCACGGGCAGTCCGGGCTGGTACTGCAGCTGGAGCGACTCGGCGCGGCGGGTCAGGGCGCGGTGAGTGGTCTCGGCGAGCGTGTTCAGCCGCTCCAGAAACTGGCGACGCGCCTGAAACAGCCGCGCGCCGTACTTGACCAGCTGTGCATTCCATTCGGGCAGGCTCTCTAGGCTCGCCGCACCTTCCAGATAGGCGCGCAGCAGGTTGTTGCGCTGCTCTAAGGCGCGTCTATAGTGCGCGACGGCGTGCGCGTAGCGTGGGCTGAGCAGGCTGATCTCGGTATCGAGGAAGCGTCGGCGGTCGGCGGGCTCGCCGCGAATGAGCGTCAAATCGTTCGCCGTGAAGCACACGACGCTCAGCCTACCCACCAGCGCACTGGGGCGGGCGACAGGTTGCTCGTTGAGGGTGATGACGCGCTTGCCCTGCGCATGCAGGCGTATCTGGAGTTCGTCGGTGAGACCGTCAGTTTCGTACTGCGCCGTGAGCCGCATCTCCTGCGCGCCCCACTGGATGAGGTCCGCCTCGCGCACAGGGCGCAGCGGTCGAAACGCGCTGAGGTAGTAAATCGCCTCCAGTAGGTTCGTTTTGCCCTGCGCGTTTTCGCCCAGCAGGATGTTCACGCGCGGCGACGGCTCGATGTGCGCGCGGGTGTAGTTCCGAAAACCGCTCAGGCGCAGGGCGTGCAGTTGCATCGATTCGCAAGTATACCTGCTCAACTTAGCAGCCACGCGGCGGCGTTGTGGTACTCAACTTGGGGATGTGCCTCAGGAGGCGGCGCGGTCGCCAGCGAAATGATGTGCAGACTCTGACTGGAAAACTGGGCGCCCGCATCCAGCAGAGCGCGCGCCTCCCGCGCGTGGGTTGTCGGGTCGGACAGGTCGGCGCAGACCTGATACAAATGCAGTTCGCCGTCCGAACAAACCGTTACGAAGTCCACCTCGTAGCCTGACGCCGTGCGCAGGTAGAACACCTCGTGCTTGCGGCGCAGGAGTTCAATCAGTATACAAGTCTCCAGCGCGTGCCCCACAGGAAATGGGCGCGGCGCGGTATAGAAGGGAATGAAGCCCGTATCTATCGGATAGACCTTGCGCGGATGCACGCGCTGTTGCGCCTCAGAGTAGGCGAAGTAGGGTACCGTGCGTATCAGAAAAGCATCCTCCAGATAGCCCAGCATTGCGTGCAGTGTGTCCTTGCTGACCGAGAGTCCCTGCGAACGCGCATCGTTGTAGAATCGGTTGACGCTGAAGACAGCGCCGGGATTACTCAACAGATGGCGCGTCAGACGGCGCAGGACGCCGATGTTGCTCACCTGATACCGCTCCAGCACATCGCGCAGGATAACGCCGTCCACATAGCTTGTGAGCAGCTCGCGTCTGTCTATCGTCTCTAATCCGATGGCTTCGGGAAAGCCGCCCGTCTGCAGGTACTGGCGCAGACGCGCCTGTATCAGCGAGCGACGCGCTTTGTTCAGGCGCGGAAAGGCATCCTCTGGCTCCTCGCGCAAATGGCGCAGGTACTCGCGGAAACTGAATGGGAACACCGTCACGGGCAGCGCGCGCCCCCGCATGCTGGTACCCAGCTCGTAAGCCAGCATCCGTGCGGACGAGCCCGACAGATACACGGAAACGGTCTCACTATCCAGTAGACGGCGCACAAAGGTTTCCCAGCCCGCCACCCGCTGGATTTCGTCCAGCAGGAACAATACCTGTTCGCTATCGCGCGTATGGGGGTAGAACTGGTAGTAGGTCTCGAGGATAATCTGCAAATCGCGCGCCTGCAGGTCGAGTAGTCGCTCATCCTCAAAGTTGAAGTAGAGCGCGTGTTCACGGGGCATGCCCTGCTGCAGATGCTCAGCCACGATTTGCCATAGAAAGGTGGTCTTACCCGCACGACGCATGCCGATAATCGTGAAAGCTTTGTTCGGGACCGCAGGAATGCGCACATCGCGTCGCGTGAAGGCAGGCACAGGGCGCGTTGTACCCTCCACCACTTTTTCCTCTATCGTGGCGCGCAGTTGTCCTTCCACGAAGGATAATTTACCCGATTTTTATCCGTTTGAGAAGGATAAATGCTACTCGCCGCGCGCAGGCGTTAACCGCTCCACAACCGCCTCGATGACGCGCTCGGCGCACGCGCGTTTGCTCATCTGGGGCAACTCTTCCACACGCCCATCGGCGTATAGCAGGGTCAGGCGGTTGGTGTCCACTTCGAAGCCGCTGCCTGCTTCCAGCACATCGTTGACGGCGATGAGGTCGAGATTCTTGCGCTTGAGTTTCTGCGCGGCGTGCTGGAGGGCTTTGTCGGTCTCCGCCGCGAAGCCAACCACGATGCGCTGGCCCTTGCGCGTCGCGACGCTGGCGAGTATGTCGGGGTTGGGCACGAGCCGAATTGTCCAGTCGCCTTCTGTGCGCTTGTGTTTGCGGCGCAGGGCGCGTTCGGGGCGATAGTCGGCGACGGCGGCGGCGGCGATGAACACATCGCAGGCGTCAAACCGTTCCTGCACCGCCTCGTACATTTGCAGCGCCGTGCGCACGGGGACGACCTCCGCGCCTGCAGGCGGCGTGAGCGCGGTCGGACCCGTAATCAGCGTGACGCGCGCGCCGTGCGCGAGGGCGGCTTCCGCGAGCGCGTAGCCCATCTTGCCGCTGGAGCGATTGCCGATAAAGCGCACGGGGTCAATCGGCTCGTAGGTCGGACCAGCGGTAATCAGCACATGCACGCCCTGCAGGTCATGGGCGCGGCACAGACGCTGTTGCACAGCCTGCACAATCACGGGCGTGTCGGCGATTTTGCCCCAGCCTTCGTCGCCGCATGCCATGACGCCGTAGGTAGGGTCGATAAACTCCACGCCGCGCGCCCGCAGGGTCTGCACATGCGCCTGCGTTGCGGGATGGCTCCACATCGTGGGGTTCATCGCGGGGGCGATTAGAATCGGCGCGCGGGTCGCCAGCGCAAGGGTGGTTAGCATGTCGTCCGCCAGCCCCAGCGTGAGCCGAGCGATGGTGTGCGCCGTCGCAGGAGCAATCAGCACCAGGTCTGACACCTGCGCCAGCTTGATGTGGGCAATCTCGCCTGCAACAGGCTCGTCGAACACATCGACCGTGACAGGGTTGCCCGTGAGCGCGGCGAAGGTGTCGGGGCTAATCAGCCGCGTCGCCGCGCGGGTCATCACTACCTGCACGCGATGCCCCTGACGCATCAATTCGCGCGCCACATCGCACGCCCGATACGCTGCGATACTGCCCGATACGCCCAGCAGAATGTTCGCCATCGTTCACTCCTGAGAGGGTGCAGGGTTAGTTAAGGTTTCCAGCGCAGACTTATACTTTGTCGCCACGAAAAGCATTTCCGTGTTGCGTGTGTGGGAGACCTGCCCGACTTTCTCGCCGCGCGGGTTGTGGATGCCAATCAGCGCGCCCACATACCGTCGGTAGGGACGCTCGAAACGCGCCACATAGCCCCACTCGCTCAGAATCGCCTCCAGCTCCTCGCGGGTGAGGTAGCCCTCGTCGTTGAAGGAGACCAGCAGGTGCTTGGCGCGAATCTGGTTCACCAGATACTCCATCGCGGGGCGCGCCTGAGTGCGGGCGTTGAACGGGCTTTTGCGATGCTTCACATCCACGCGCTTGCAGGCGACGCCGTAGGTTTCGGGGCAATCCCACAGTACAAGCGTCTCCCACACATGGTAGTTCGCGAGGTAGGAGTGCTGATTGTACGGTGGGTCCAGATAGAACAGGTCTGCCTCCAGCGCGCCTGCGAGTTCGAGCGCGTCTTCCTGAAGCGCTTTGCCTGCGCCAGGCAACAGCGGCGGATAGCGCAGGCGCAGGGGCTGGTAGGCGCGCGGCGCCCAGCGTTTGAGGTACGCCATCTGCAGCCCCGTTGTGGAGTCCACCTTATCGGCGGCGAGCATCAGGCTGGTCAGCAGCACCGACTTGAGGGTGGGATCTGCGCAGCCATCAATCGCGTTGCGGATAGCCTCGATGCGCGCGCCGTTTTCGGGACGGAAGTAGCGCGCCTCTTCGCAGTAAGTGCGCGTGAACCAGCCGTACTGCAGCGGCAGGTGCATCAGCGTCTCCAGCAGCGGCTGCACACGCTCTGGAGGGTAGTGCGCACGGTCTGCTTCCACCAGCGCGTGCGCGAGCGTGTAGGCGTAGGAGGCGTAGTCGTTCGCGTAGACATAAAAGCCGTGCGCTTTGAGCGTGTGCGCCACCCGCGCGCTGCCCGAAAACAGGTCGGCGACCGTCGTTATCGGGATGTGGGCGTGTATCCGCTGCACCACGCCAACAATCCAGTCCACCAGACTGCGCTTGGAGCCGATGTACTTAATCATTTCGCACAGGAACTAATGCTTTGCCCTCTGCACTGATGTGTGGATTATACCTCTGGAGTGCTGTTAGGGGTTTGTGCTGCTCGGATTTGCGTGATGGCTTTCTTTGCTCTGGAGGCGCAGATACGGTCCTTAGCCACAACCCGTCTCAGGTAAGGAATCGCTGCAGGGTCTCCAATCTTGCCCAGTGCTTCGCACGCTGCGACGCGAACCTCCTCCTCGCTATCGTCAAGCGCTTGAATAAGCACGGGTACCGCACACGAATCTGCTATTTGACCCAGCGCTTCGCACGCTGCGGCGCGAACCCACTTTTGCGGGTCTCCTGTTGCGCGAACGAGTGCTGGCACAGCCCGCGAGTCGCCTATCTGCCCCAGAGCAACGCACGATTCTACACGAACAGAGAGGTCGTTGTCTTGGGTTGCTTGAATAAGCGCGGGCACGGCGGATATGCCTATTCTGACCAGCGCGCGACACGCCTCCTTCGTAACCCAGTAATCAACATCGGGTAGCGTCTCAATAAGCGCAGGCACCGCGCGTGCATCACCAATCTCACCCAGCGCGCGACTTGCCGCTAAGCGGACGTCTACACTGCTGTCGCGGAGCCTTTTGATAAGCGCAGGTACCGCGTGTGCATCACCAATTTCGCCTAACACTCCGCAAATCCCTGCGCGCACACTCTTGTTCTCATGTTTCAGCGCCTGAAGCAGTTCGGGTACAGCTGGCGCTCCGAATTCTGCCAGTGCGCGGCTTGCTGCCCAAGCGATGTATTCTCCGCGATCTCCCAGCTGTTGGATAAGCGCTGGCACGGCACGCAAATCGCCACCTTTGCCCAGCGCCAAGCATGCCCGCTCACGGATGTTGTGGTCTGTGTCTTCCAGTGCCCGGATGAGCGCAGGCGTCGCGGGAGAACCTGCTGCTTGCAACGCATCGAGGAGTCGGCTCTTGAGGTCGGAATCGTCCCGAAAGCGTTGTGGGAACTTCTCAAGCAGATAGCGGACGCAGGGAGCTTGCCTGCGAGAGTCAAGGTTAGGCGACTCCATGCAAGGGTTATAAGCGACCTCGTACTCACCCCAGCCAATAAAGCGCAGGCGCACAAGATGCTTATGTCGCCTCGTACAGGGAACCTCGACCTCAACTTCAACGCCTTGCCAGTCCATTGCGTACTTCTATGGGCAGCAGATGAGGTGTGCGTGCAAAAAAAGAGCACTGCAGCACACCTGCGCTGACTAACCTTTATGCAGTATACCCAATCGTATCGGCGACTGTCGAAGTTAATCCAAACCCTGATATGCCCCGCGAAACTGGGTACAATCGTGATGCTTGCAGAAACCACCTTATGCAGGAATGAATCCGAAGATTGAGGAGCATCTGTGGCGCGACTTTCACCCCAACATGCTCGTGTCGATGCAGGCGTGGCTTCAACCACAGCTGCTGCCCCGATATGCGGCGCAGATTGAAGCGCGTATAGGCAGAGAACAGCGCGAACGATATCTGACAATTGTTTCCTTGTCCAATCGGGAAGTGGTGACGGTTATCGAGCTGCTTTCGCCTGCGAACAAGCGGGCTGGCTCCGACGGACGGCGGGAATACCTGCGCAAGCGCGAGCAAATCCTGCAAAGCGCGGTGCATCTGGTGGAGATTGACCTGTTGTTGAAGGGCGAACGCCTGCCGACGGTAGAGCCGCTCCCCGCTGGAGATTACTACGCCTTCGTGTCGCGCAGTGAGTGCAGACCCGCCGTGGAGGTATATTACTGGAGGCTTAACGAACCGATGCCCACGATCCCTGTCCCGTTGCTGCCTGACGACGCAGACGCCTTGTTGAACCTTCAGGCAGTGTACGAGGAGGTGCTTGCACGGGCGCGTTATGATGTGTGGCTAAGCGACTCTTGAAAGAGTTGGCAACGCAGCTGCACCCACTCCTCCAGGACCTCTCGCAACTCACGCTGACACTGTTCAAGGGTGTCGCCAGTTGCCCATACGCCATTCAGAACTGGAATTTCGCCGTAGTAGACCCCATCTTCTGACAGGTATTCATAGCGCGCCTGCTTCCACGCCGCGTCAAGGTACTGCGGTATCATACTTATATTATACCACAGCAGGCAGTGGGCAGCTGGAGGTATACTTGCCTTATGCCTGTGGCTACTGTGAGCCAGAACAGGGAACAGATTGCGCAACTGTGTCGGCAATACGGAGTCGCCCGACTGGAGCTTATCGGCTCGGCGACTTCCGAAGCGGCGTTCGACCCTGAACATAGCGACATAGACCTTCTGATCGAGTTCGAGGGGAGTGAAGCGCTATTTGCCCGCTACATGGACCTGAAGTTTGCGCTGGAGGAGCTTTTCCAGCGCCCTGTGGATTTGATTATGAAACGCGCCATTCGGAATCCATATTTTTTACAGGAAGTTGAGGCAACCTCCGTGCTTATCTACGGCCACGGGTAGACGGGCGTGTCGACGCCGTAGAGCAGGGCGAGCGTCGCCCATACCGCTGCCGAGAAAAACTCGCCGAAAATCATCCCCAGAAAGAAGGGGCGCACCCTGCGGTACAGCGGCATCCCGCCGTAGCGCATCAGCGGCGCCTTGATGAGCCATGCGACCAGCATCGAAAACCACAGCACAATTACGCCCCAGGTCGCGCTCATGGCAAAGCCCAGCGGATGGAACGGGAAGCCCGGAAACACAGAGCGCCCCCACGCCAGCAGCAGCGTCGTCGCGAAGCCCAGCGCGAAAAACAGCGGGCGGAACGCGGGCACAACCGTCTCGCCCCCAGAAGGCGTCATAAACGGCGCGTTCTCGCGGAAAAACTGGGTCGGCTGGCGCTCGTACACATAGCCATACAGGTTCAACGCGCCGTAGGTGTAGGGCAACCACAGCTGAAACACGAACGCAATCCCAATCGCCGCGGCAATCCCGATTGCCAACGTCCAGAGCAGTTTGCGCTTGTGCAGGCGCGTTTCGTCGCCGAGCTTTTGTGCGTCCAGAAAGCCCGTGATGGGCACGCCGCGCAGGTCGCGGAACAGCGCGGCGTCTACAAGCGCCATCACCGTCAGGTTGCGCGGGGAGAGCGCGGAGTATTTCTCCATCGTGATGACATCCATCGGCGTGAAGCAGCCTTCGGTGATGAGGAGTCCGCCCTCCGCCGTGCAGCGCGCCATCACCAGCCCCTGCACCAGCAGGTAAATCGCGAACACGAGCGCGGCGACCCACCAGTCCATACCCGCCCACTGCGCCCAGAGCAGAATCACTATAAACGCGCCCACCAGTCCCCAGAACGCCCAGCGGTAGGACATCAGCTCGCTGCCAGGCGGCGGGGGCGGCGCGTCGCCTTTGACCACCTGCCACACATAGCGCAGGTGATGGCGCGCCGAATACACCACATACGCCGCCACCGCGAAAAACGCCCCCGAACAGAGCCACTTCACGAACCCAGCCGCCGCCGCATGCTTCGCCTGAGTCTCAAAACCGTAGGTCAGCCCCAGAAACTCGAACCCCTTGCTCAGCAGATAGAAAAACCAGAAGCTGAACAGCAGCTCCGTCGGGATGAGGAAGAAGAAGCCCACTGCCGCGAACGAGAGATAGAGCGAGAACATCGTCATCTGGTCGTAGGGCGGCGCGCTGAAGTAGTCTTTCAAGGGCAACACGAGGGTAATCTCGGGGATGGTCGGAATATTGCGGTGCAATCCGTTCAGCGTGAAGACCACTATGGGCACGAGCGCGCCCAGCCAGAAGGCGCGATTGGCGAAAAACTCACCGCCGCGCATCAGCTCCAGCGGCAGTTGCACCAGCGGGAACGAGAGCCGCTCGTTCTCCACCCACTGCTTGCGCAGCAGCACGCTGATGCACAGGAACGCCACGAACACCGCGCCAATCAGGATCAGCCAGCGCGCGGTTGACGCCGCCCACACGCCCCACGGAATCGACTCGCCATACGGAATGCGCTGATAGAACCATTGAACCAGCGGCTCTGGCTGCGGCTCGGCGGGATTCCACGGGAACAGGGCAGGGTTCAGCAGGGGAAAGTAAAGCGACTCCCAGTTATTGCCCTCTGCGTAGTAGCTGACGCCGACCTGCACGGGGATGAGCCGTTCCATCACGCCGCGCGAGGCAATCAGCGCACTGAAAAGCATCATCACGAACACGACAACAAGTTCGGGCGTGCGCAGCGCCGCCTGAGGAAGGAACCGCGCCACAACCCGATTCGCCAGCACTGCCACAAAAATCAACGCAACTACCGCAGGCGGCAGCTGCATCATCCCAATCTGGATGGTCTGCGACACCAGCTCCGCCGCTGCGACGATGATGGAGGTCGCCGCGCTCCCCACCAGTCCCCAGAATAGGGCGCGTCCCATGCGGACGGGGGCGCGGGTCGGAGTCTCGCGTTGAACAGGTTCCTGTAGAATCGCCATCGAAGGCGTGCAGTTCGACGCAAAGAGCGCGCTTCCTGCAAAACCACAGGCATGCGAGGTTTTGCAGGAAGCGTGCAGTAGTCTAAATATCATTGCAGTAAGTTTTTAGCAGCTACTCCACCTATGCGTGCGCGAGGCGCGTCCTTTGGAGTGCTGAAGCGGGAGCTTCAGCGTCGCGGAGGCTCCGCTTCCGCATTCTATAAATCAACGCTTTACGAAATATGATTCGCAGGTTGGATAAGGCTCGTCCACTTCATAGCCCTCACCCCCAGCCCCTCTCCCGCAGGCGGGAGAGGGAGCTACGAGAAGCTTTCCATCGATGCTTTATGGCAACACGGGCGGGAAGCGCGTCGCGTTGGGCTGGTTCCACGAGTTGCCTTTGCCCGTCAGGTCCCACAGCAGGTCCACTGCAGGGACGCCGAACCGTTTGAGCCGCTCGTCAGGGTCTTTCGCATTGTCGCGCAGGATGTTGTTGTAGATGCGGTTGCCGTCGGGGTTTGGGTCGACATCGAGCGGGGTCGGCTCCGGGAAAATCTGGCGCAGCCCGATGGTCATAATCCCGAAAGTGCCGTTGCCCACGACTTCGTTCTCGTAGACTTCGGTGTTGTCCGCCGCGAGCAGCATAATCCCCGTGCCCTTCAGCACATTGCTCACAATCGCTTCGGGGTCGGCGAAGTTGGGTGTGTTGTTGTTAATCACGCGATTGCGCCGCACGATACAGCCATCCAGCACTTTGGAGGGGTTGAAGGGCAGCAGGAACACCAGAATCCCGCCCGTGTTGTTATGCACATAGTTGTCTTCCACGATGGCGTTCACGCTGTTTTCGATTTCGATGCCCGTCACATTCTGGAACGCCTCGTTGCGGCGCACGATGATATTACGCGACTGCCCGACATAGATGCCCGCATCGCGTGTGCCCGACACCTTGCAGTCCTCCACCAGCACGCCGTCGCACTCGACGGGGTAGACGCCGTACAGCCCGGTGTTGTGCAGGATGAGGTTGCGATAAATCACATTCCGCGCCTTATGCACCACGACGCCGTTGCCCTGATAGTTGCGGATTTCGAGGTTCATTACCTTGAAGTCGTTGCCCAGTCCCGAAATCGCGTCGGGGAGTATGTTGCGCCCGTCCAGCACGGGGCGCTTGCCGTTGCGGATGACCCCCTCGATAGTCACGCCGTGATGGATGACCAGCACATTCTCATGATAGGTACCGGGGTAGATACGCACCACGCCGTTGCGCCCTGCTTTGTCGACGGCTTCCTGAATGCTCTCGCCGGGGCGCACCTCCACCACGCGCCCGACGGGTTGCGGCGTTTGGGGGCGGGCAGTGCGTACGGTCGGCGTCGCCTGCGTGAGGCGAAGCGCGGCGCGTGGGGTAGGGACGCTGGACGCGCGTCGCTCGGCGCGCGGCTGCGCCTGCCGAATCCGACGCAGTTCGGGACTATCGATATTCAGGCGCGTGGGCAGGCGCGGAACCTGTGGCTCCACGACGGGCAACCCGGAGGGCACGCGCTTCGGGATTTCGGGCAGGGCAGACTCGTCGGTCAGCGCCAGCAGGAATGCGATCAGGTCGGCTTTCTCCTGTGCGGTCAGCTGGAACTTGCGGATTTTGTCGTCCTGCAGGGGCACCTCCAGCCCCAGTCCGCGCCCGCCGCCGCCAGAGTAGAAATCCAGCACCTCCTCCAGCGTCTGGAATGCGCCATTGTGCATATAGGGCGCGGTGAGGGCGATGTTGCGCAGGGTGGGGATTTTGAACGCGCCGTTGGGACCGCCGCCGCGCCCACGCTCCGCCTCTGGCTTGGGAACATCAGCGGGTCCATCCTTAGGCGGCGGTACGCCAATTACCTTGAAGTTGCGGTCGGCGAATACGGGGATGCCGTGGCACTCGTTGCAGCGCGTTTTGGGCGATAGGAACAGCTTCAGCCCGCGCTTTTCCTGCGGGGTCAGCGCGCTGCCGTCGCCTGCCGCGTAGCGGTCAAAGCGTGAGTTGAAACTTACCAGCGTGCGCTGAAACGCCGCGATGGCGTGCGTGATATTTTTAAAGGTAATCGACTCGCCGTCCCTGCCGCCAAAGGCTTTGTCGAACAGGGCGCGGTATTCGGGGATGGCTTTCAGCTCGCTCACCAGCTCTGCGGGGTCGGCGTTCACCTCTTCGGGGGTGGTGATGACCATCCGCGCCTGCTCTTCCAGATTGGCGGCGCGTCCGTCCCAGAACTGGCGATGGTTGTAGACGGTGTTCCACAGGCTGGGCGCGCCGCGGGTCAGTTCAACACCGCCCGTGCGTTCGCGTCCCGCGCCCTTGCCGCCGCGCCCGCGCGAGCGCGGCAGCCCATCGGAAAAGCCCAGATTCGGATGATGGCAGTGCGCACACGAAAGCGTGTTGTCGTCGGAGAGGATGGGGTCAAAAAACAGCAACTTGCCCAGTTCCACCTTTTCAGGCGTGGTGGGGTTGTCAGCGGGTTGCACGATTTCGGTCGGGAAGGCTTTCTGCAGCCCCGTGTCGGGGTTGTTCGGGTCATAGGGCGGGGGATTGGGAATCAGTGCGCCCTCCACCACACGCATGCCCACAAACCGCTCTTCTGAAACCGATGCTCCCACCAGCAGCAACGGCAGCAGTGCCGTCGTCAGTGCGAAGACCCAGCGCGTGCGAATCATCGTCGATGCCTCCAGAAGATATTTTTCGACTGACGGGTTGAAACTCCTGCTACCATCGGATGGAATCGTTGCTCTTTTGAGTGCCGTTGCAGAAAATTCTTAAGCAGTCCTCTATCCGTGAAAGCGCGTAATTTGGAGTGCTGAAGCGGGAGCTTCAGCATGCGCGGAAGCTCCGCTTCTGCACTCCATACAAACGGCGATACGCACGCATGATGCAAATATAGCACAAAGACGCATTCGTGCGAACTGTAGGGGCGTCGTGCGGTCAGGGTTCAGGAAGCGCTTTTGACTTTTTTGGTGGGTGTGGGAACATCTTCGGGTTGCGCCTGCGCCGCCATGAGGTTCTCCCGCTGGATGGCGTCGTAGATTTCACGGCGGTGGACGGTCACGGTGCGGGGCGCTTTGATGCCGAGTCGTACCTGCTCGCCGCGTACCTCCAGCACGACGACTTCGATCTCGTCGCCAATCATAATGCTCTGGTTGACCTTGCGCGTGAGTACTAACATAGAGTTTGCCCTCCCTGGCGTGCGCGATTAGCCCGCGGCGTGCGCCGCTTGCATGCTGCGCCACATCTCCTGCAGTATCGGATGGCGCGTATGGTAGCGCTCGTCATCTAAAATCACCTGCCGTCCTATGCGCAACTCCGTGTTGATGACCAGCGGCGCCAGCAGGTTTGCCGTCATCGCGTGCGGATTGCCCGGCGGGATGGTCACCGTCGTCAGCACCGCCTTCGGCGTCTGTTCGTCCAGCTGCAGCCGCTCCACATCGGCATCCGACAGCACCACCTCATAGTCCGCACAGAAGTACCACGGGTCAATCAGCAGCATCGCAAAACTTGGTACCTCTGCCGACTGCAACCACCAGAACGGACCCTCGGTATCATGGCGTATCAGGACGAAACGACGATACTGATTGAGACCCACCAGCCCGTCCTCGAAGGTGATGATGTCGTCCGCTTGTATTCTAATTGTACCGAATCGAGTGGTTTCAAGTTCCATCGTTTAACCTCCACGCAGGAAATCGAACAGGTTCACGCTCTGAATGCGGCTGAACACCTGCAACGACGCCTGATAGCGCAGTTCGGATTGTTTGAGATTGCTGATGGCTTCCGCGAGGTCGATCTCCTCGATGTCCGCCAGATTACTGGAAAGCTGGTCGCGGCGGCTGAGGTGCAGGCGCTCATAGTTGTCCAGCTCGCGCATGCGCACGCCCACCTCGCCCCGATAGCGGTGGAACTCGTTCTGAAACTGTTCGATGTCGTTCAGGTCAACAGTGGACAGTTGCGCCGAGTTGCCGCTGAGCAGGTTGGTTTCAATCTCGTTGAGTTTGTTGTGCAGGTCGGCGATGCGCGCGCCCGAAAAGTTCATGGCGACGGCGCGGTCGGCGGCGATATTGACCAGCAGCGGGTTGCCGTCGCCGACATAGCTGGCGACGCCGCCCGACACCGTGATAGGCTCGGTATGGACGGTTTGCCCGCTGAAGAGGTAGCGTTCACCGTCGGGGCGCTGATTGCCGATTTGCAGCAGGCGTCGCTTGATTTCGCGAATCTCCTGAATGAGCGCCTCGCGGGCGTTGGTGTCGTTGGTGTCATTCGCGCCCTGCGTGACAATCTGGCGCGTGCGGTGCAGGATGTCGCCGATGTCGGCAAACGCCTGCTCGGTGGCTTGCAGGAACAGGCGCGCCTCGCGAATGTTGCGCCCGTACTGGTCAATTTGCTGGATTTGCCCGCGGAGGGCGAGCGCGTGTACCGAGCCGACGGGATCGTCGGAGGGCTGCTCGACGCGCCTGCCCGTCGCGACGCGCTTTTGCCAGAGCGCCATCTGCCCGACGCTCTGCTCGGTCGCGCGCTCCATCCGACGGAACTGCCAGTAAGTGCTTATCCGCATACCCTATCTACCCCTAACGCGGTCCAACGAACTGCAACACATCCTGAATCAGCGAGTCGAAGGTGCTGATGACCTTCGCTGCTGCCTGATAACTGCGCTGGAACTTCACCAGGTTCGCCGCCTCTTCGTCCAGCGATACGCCCGACACCGATTCGCGAATCTGGTGAAGGTGCTCCAGCGTTAATTGTTGCGATTCGGCGCGATTTCTGGAGACCTGCGCGTCATTGCCGACCTGTCCGACGAGGTTATTGTAGTATTGTCCCAGCGTTGCGCTGCCCAGCGCGGCGAGCGGCTGATTGCGCAGGTTCACAAGCGCCATCGCAACGCCGTTGTTGCCCGGCGCGCCTGCCATCCCGCTGGCGGCGATGCGGCGCGGGTCGCTGATGTCGCCGTGCAGCGCAATGTCCGAAGCGTCTGTGCCTGCGAAAAAGAGCCAGCCCGTATTGCCGTCCAGGTCAAACCCCGTCTGATGGAGCGCGTTTACTTCGGTAATCAGTGTGCTGGTGAACAGGTTCAGGCGGTTCTGGTACTCTTGCAGGTTGGCGGCGGCGTCCATCAGCCCGCGCAGTTGCCCGTTCTGGATGCGGATATCGACGGGCGTGCTGTCCAGATCCCGATTGGGCACATCGATGCTCAGGGGCAGGGGGAACGACGCGCCGTCCTGCACGAGCGTATGCCCGTCGACAAACACCATCAGGCTGCCGTCGTTGTTGTAGTGGGCGCGCGCGCCGACCAGTTCGCTCAGGCGCGTCATCAGGCGGTCGCGCTGGTCTAACAAGTCGCTCGCTTCCGCGCCGCTGGAGTGCGCCGCGCGGATTTGCTCGTTCAGCCGTCCCAGTTGCGCAGCGATTTCGTTCGCCTCGCGCACCGTCTCGGTCATCTGCTGCTGGAGCTGGCTCTGCATCGTGTTCCAGTTGTCGTGCAGGCTGCGAATGGTTCCGACGAGCGCGCTTGCCGCCTGCAGCACGCTCTGGCGCGCGGCGAGGCTGTCGGGGCGCGTGGCGAGTTCGTCGAAGGCGTTGAACAGTGCGTTCAGGCGCGCGCTGACGCCCTGCTCGCCCGGCTCCAGCATCACGCCTTCGATGTTCTGCAGTTGCTGGCGGAGTGTGTCCAGCCGTGCGAAGTCGCCTGCGTTGGCGTTGATGCGCTGTTCGAGCATCATCTCGCGCACGCGCTGCACATGCTGCACGATAACGCCAGTGCCGATTCGGATATTCGGGTTGAAGGCGTATTCGGGCGTGTTGGCGAAGTGGACGCGCCGTCGGCTGAAGCCCGGCGTGTTCACATTCGCGACATTGTGCCCTGTGACTTCCAGTCCTATCTGGAAAGCGCGCAGGGCGCGTGCGCCTAACTCGATTCCCTGAAAGCTGGGCATGCTACGCCTCCGTGTTCAACAGCACATTCGAGCGGCTGGGCGCGGCGACGGTGGGCGCGTAGTGGTCGGGTTCCGCCGCGCGGGTGAGGATCGCCATCATGCCGTGCGTGTAGTCCAGCTCGTTCCGAATGATGTCGTAGGCGGTTTGCGCGACGGCGTCGATGGCTTGTGCGGTCGCCATCGCCTGCTGGAGCAGGTCGGTGGGCAGCGTCTCCCGTTCGGGCGCGTGCATCACCGCACCCCGCGCCTGTTCCAGACGTTCCAGCAGCGGCGTTAGACGGGCGTTGAGCGCGTCGATGCGCGCGGCGTCGCGGGCGACCAGCGCATCGAGCCAGTCCTGCAACAGTGGCAGGGCGCGCTTGCCCGTATGCAGCCATTCGCGCAACCAGTCAGCGTAAGTTTTCATCGTTCGCTCCTCGTGTCGGGCAAATGTCGGCTCAGTTGTTCGTAGAGTTGCTCAGCAATCCCCAATCCCCCCTGTCGGCTTAAATAATCGGCAAATTGCAGGTCGAACATCTCGGTATAGTTGAGAGTCTGGCTCTGTTTGGGCACAGTGCGTTGCATCGCCCGCCAGAGCTGGACTACGAAGATCGATTCGAACTCTTTGCAGGCGCGGAGCAGGGCAGGATTATGATTTTCGGCGTGTGGAGGCGCCGCTTCCGTATCGTGCGTTTTGGAGTGCGGAAGCGGAGCTTCCGCCTGCTGAATCTTCGCCTCAGTGTTCCAGCGAGGTTTGATTTCCATCATTGCACCTCGATTTCGGCGTGGAGCGCGCCCGCGGCTTTAAGCGCCTGCAGGATGGCTATCAGGTCGCGGGGGCTGACGCCCAGTGTGTTGAGGGCTTTCACCAGCGACTCGACGGACGCGCCCTCGCGCAGGTAGACCATCCGCGCTGGCTCCTCGTTTGCGTCGACCTGCGTCTGGGGCACGACCTGCGTTTTGCCCTCGCTGAGGGGCGGCGGCTGGGAGACTTCGAAGGTGGTCTGCACGCGCACGGTAATGCCGCCGTGCGCAATCGCGACGGGCGCGACGCGCACATCGCCGTTGACCACAACCGTGCCCGTGCGCTCGTTGACCACCACCCGCGCCGCGATGTCGGGCAACACGCTCAGCGTCTCCAGCTGCGCAATCAGCATCACGGGGTCGGTCGCGTGCTGGGCGTCCAGGGCAATCCGCACGGTGGAGGGGTCAACGGCGCGCACGATGAGGTTGGGGAACGCGCTGCGGATACTGCTGACCACGCGCGCGGCGGTGGTGAAGTCGGGCTTGTGCAGCTGGATGGTCAGGCTGTTGTCGCCCTGCAGGAAGCTGGCGGGCACTTCGCGTTCGATGAGCGCGCCGTTGGGGATACGCCCAACCGTGGTGTGGTTGCGCTGCACGCGCGCGCCGCCCCCGCCGAAGTTGAACCCGCCGATGGAGAGCGGTCCCTGCGCCACGGCGTACACCTGTCCGTCCGCGCCGCGCAGGGGAGTCTGCAGCAGCGTGCCGCCCTGCAGGGAACGCGCGTCGCCGATGCTGGAGACCACCACATCGATGGTGTTGCCTGCCCGCGCGAAAGGGGGCAGTTCGGCGGTCACCATCACCGCCGCCACATTTTTGACCTTCAACGCGCCGGGCGGCACCGTAATCCCGAAACGCTCCAGCATGTTCGCGACCGACTGCACGGTGAAGAGCGCGCCGTTGCTATCGCCCGTGCCTTCCAGCCCGACCACGATTCCGTAGCCCACCAGCTGGTTAGAGCGCACGCCGCGAATCTGCGCGATGTCCTTCAGGCGCGCCGAAGGCGCGGCGACCTGCGCGTGCAGTCCGATGCTCCCGCAAAGCGCAACTCCAAGAATCAGCCTCCGCATGGGGTGTCGCCTCCGCTAAAAGATAATCTTGAACAGCCGCGTCAAGATGCCCTCGCGCTGGCGTGAGCCGACGATGCCCTTGCCCTCGAAGTAAATCTCGGCGTTGGCAATCGCTGTGGAGGGAACAGTGTTGTCCGCGCGGATGTCGCGCACGCGCACCAGCCCGCTGAACACCAGCGTCTGGGTCTCCTCGTTAATTTTTAAGGTGCGTTTGCCCTCCACGCGCAGTACGCCGTTGGGGAAAGTCTCCACCACCTGCACGGTGATGCGCGTCTGCAGCGCGCCTGCGCGGGCGGTGTTGCCCTGCGTGCTGGACTCCGTCCTGCCCGATGCGCCCAGTTCGGGCCAGAGGAAGTTCAGCAGGGGTCCAACGCCTGCGGTAGTGGACGCCGATTCGCTCTTTTGCACCGCGGTATTGGCGCGTGCAGAGGCAGTGGTATTTTCCGCGACCACGATGGTCACCAGGTCGCCGACGCGCCGTGCTTTGAAATCGTCGTACAGACTGCCCGCGCGGTCGTTCCAGAGCGAGCCAGTTGCGGGGGGCGTGCTGGACAGCGTGTCGTCGGTTGACGAGAGCGCCTCCGCAATTGGGGACAGGCACAGAGTGATACCAAGCGCAAATGCGCTACATTCGCAATATGCGCGTGAATCGTCGTTTTTATGGAGTGCGGAAGCGGAGCTTCCGCATGCTGAAGCTCCCGCTTCAGCACTCCATATCACACTACAGGCGTTGACAGCCCCTTGTTGACTTATGGGTAGCGGGAAGCTGACCCCAGCGGCGCTTAGACTTAGACAAAGTGTCAAAATTGCCCAGCTCATAGCCTCACCTCCACGACGCCTGTGTCCACAATCTGGGCGCGGAGCGTCTTCTGCGTTTCGGGAATGTAGACAGGGATGATTTCCTCAAGCGCGCCTGTAGCACGGGCGACGCCTTTCACCTCCAGCGTGACGCCATCGGCGATAATCCGCACCTGGACATTTTCGCCGGAGCGAATCGCGATTTGACGCGCCTGGACAGGCGCTTTGAATCGGAGCAGGTAGCGCGCGCGGGGCTGATTCTCCACCAGCGCGACCACTTCCAGGATCGCCGACTGAGCGCTGACGCGCGGCTCACTCCCCAGCTGGAAGGCAACTTCGCCGCTGGGAAGCGTTGCAGGCGCAGGAGGGTTCTCCAGCGTCCATTCACGGGCGCGTTCGCCCAGAATCGCGTTCAATCGCTCGCGAGCAAACTGTTCCAGCTGGCTGGTCTCCAGCGCTTGCGCTGCGCGCGTGATGCGTACATTCGGCGGCATCTCCAGCTGGATGGCGCTGGGGTCTATCCCGTGCTGGCGCATGCGGGTGAGCAGTTGTTGTCGGGTAAACAGACGCGACTGTCCAGCCAGCGGCGATGCGCCCAGCTCAATCTGTAAAAGCGTTTGACACAGCGTCTCATCGCCCTCGGCGATGGCGATATCGCCCAGTCGGAAGCGTGCGCCCTGTACTGCGACCTGTTCAGGAATGCGCACCGTCGCTTTGACAGGCTGCTTGACAGGCGTTGACAGACTGTCTAAAGGCGTGTTCAGGGATGCTTTGACATCCTGCGCCTGTGTGAGACAGTCTATCTGTAGGGAAGGCTCCTCCGTAAGCCGCGCCGTGGCAATCCATAGCATGCCCAGAATCAGCACGGCGTTCATCACGCGCCATTATCGGCAAGCAAACCCGTATTTTTGAGAGTCCAGAATGCAGGACGCCTTGCCGATAATCGCGATGAAGGCGGAGTCGCATGGAGGCGCGGCTGATGAGAAGGGCATACCAGGAGGTGGGTCAGAATGATCAGCGGCAATATGAGCGGAATCAACTTTGCGGGGTTAGCGACGGGGATTGACACCGAGTCGATCATCCAGAAGCTAACGGAGCTGCAGGCGCGCCCGATGCAGCGGCTGATGGTGCGCAAGTCGCAGCTGCAGAGCCGCATGAGCGCGTTCGACCAGTTTCGCGGGCTGGTCAATAGCCTGGCGTCGGCGGCGGGCGCGCTTTCGGTCAACAGCGCGTTCAACTCCGTGCGGGGCACGTCCAGCGACACGCAGGTCGCGACCATCACCTCCTCCACCGAGGCGATTCCGGGCGCCTACGAGCTGCGCGTGCGCAAGCTGGCGCAGGCGCACAAGATTGTCAGCGGCGCGCACACATCCGCCACTGCGGAATTGGGCGCAAGTGGGCAATTTATGGTGAACGGCAAGGTCATCACGCTCCAGTCCACGGACACGCTTCAGACAGTGGCGCAGAAAATCAACGCGGCGGGCGCGGGCGTCACCGCCTCCGTGTTGAATACCGACAACGGTGCGTACCTCACGCTCACGGCGAACGAGACAGGCAAGAACAGCAAAATCCAGCTGGCGGATGTCGGCGGCTGGCAGGTGCTGTCGCCGACGCTCAAGCTGGTGAGCTACGACGAATTCATTCGCAATCAGCAGAACAACGCCGCCCTCTCCGACCGATTCCGCGATTCGGGGCAGACGCTGGCGCAGGTGTTCGGGATGACCAGCCCGCCCAACGGCACGATCCAAATTAATGGACAGAGCATCGCCGTCGACTTCGCGACCGACACACTCGCTTCGCTGGTGGGCAAAATCAACGGCGCGGGCGCGGGCGTCACGGCGTCGCTCGTGACCGAAACCGAGAACGGAACCACCTACTACCGCCTCAAAATCGACGGCGGAAGCAGCCTGCCTACTTTTGTAGACGACCAGAATATCCTCAAGAATCTGGGCGTGCTGCAAAACGGCTATCAGAATGAGCTAGTGCAGGCGCAGGACGCCGAGTTCACCATCGACGGGTTTGAGTTCCGACGCAGCCGCAACCAGGTGAACGACGCGATTCAGGGGGTGACGATTAACCTGCTCAGCGCGGACGCCGACAACCCGAAAACGGCGATCCTGACCCTCTCGCGCGATGCGGAAGCCGCAAAGGGCGCCGTGACCAACTTCGTGAATGCGTTCAACAGCATCGTCGACTTCCTCAAGCAGAACGCCTCTATCAACAAAGATACGCTTCAGGCGGGCGTGCTATTCGGCGACACGACGGTCAGCACGGTCGTGGATGGGCTGATTAACCGCACGATTAGCGCAATCCCGAACCTGCAGGATGGGTTGCGTGTGCTGGCGCAGGTGGGCGTGCAACTGGGGCAGGACGGCAAGCTCAGTTTTGATGAGGGGAAGTTCACCCAGGCGTTGTCGCAGGATTTGCAGGGCGTGATGCGCCTGTTCGCCGCTTCGGGGCGCGCGACAGACCCCAACATAAGCTTCGTTTCGTCGACCGATAAAACGAAAGCCTCGCCGCTGGAGGGGTACGAAGTGGTGATTACGCAGGCGGCGACCCGTGCGCAGGCGACGGCGGGCGTGGCACAGACCAGCGCCAGCACCACGACAGAAACGCTCACCTTCAGCGGCGCGCTGTTCGGCAATACCCCTGTGAACCTGACCATCGCCGCGGGCAGCACGCTGAACGACACCGTGAACCTTATCAACAACGACTCGCGCCTGCGCAACCGTGTTGTGGCAAGCGTGGAGGATGGCAAGCTGGTCATTCGCGCGGTCAACTACGGCTCGGCAAGCAACTTTACAGTGGTCTCGAACCTCGCAGCGGCGTCTGATAACTCTGGCATCGGCACGACCGCCATCAACGCCGAGGGGCTGGATGTGCAGGGCACCATCAACGGCGAGGCGGCGACGGGGCGTGGGCAGTTCCTCACGGGCAACAGCGATAATCCCAACACGGCAGGACTGCAGATTCGCGTGACGGCGACTGCACCTGGAACCTATGGGCGCGTTCACTTCACGCGCGGCGTCGCGGACCAGGTGCGCCTCTTCGCCCGGCAGGCGACCGACATCGTGAACGGCGATATCCAGAACGCTTCGAACACCCTGCGCGACCAGATGAGCGCGATCGACCGGCAGATGGAATCCATTCGGGAAGAGGTCAATCGCCGACAGCTTATGCTGCGCGAACAGTTTGCCCGCATGGAACGCGCGATTAGCCAGATGCAGAGTCAGGGCGCGCGATTGGCGGCGCTCGCGTCCAGCTTGCCGCGCGTGGGTATCGCAGGCTTCTAAATGGAGGAGACTCATTCTATGTATGGTGGCGTGAACGGACATGACCGATACCTGGAAACAGCGGTAGAGACCGCCAGCCCCGCACGGCTGATTGTGATGTTGTATGATGGGGCGATCCGTTTCATCAACGAGGCGGCGCATGCGATGCGGCAGCGCGACTACGAAACCCAGAATGCGAAGCTGCAGCGCGCGCAGAAAATCCTTGCCGAACTCATCAGCAGCCTCGACTTCGACAAAGGCGGCGAAATCGCCGAGAACCTGTTCCGCCTGTATACCTACATGTATAACCAGCTGGTGGAGGCGAACATCAACGACAACCATGAGCGGCTGGAGCATGTGGTGGGTCTGCTGAGCGAACTCCGCGAGGCGTGGGACACCATCGCGACGGAGTCCGAAGCGCAGGTGGAGCTGCCCAGAATGCGGGTGAGTTTACATGGCTAAATCGCTTGTGGAGACCCTGCTGCACGACTTCTGGATGCTCAGCCTCTGTCTGGAGGACGCCCTTGAGGAGGAGCGCTGGGACGAGGTCACGGGGCTGTTGCAGCGTCGGGAGGAATCGCTGCGCACGCTGGAGCGCCTCGAACCCGACCCGAAGTGGCTCCCGCTGCTGCGCCGCGCGCTGGAGGCAGACGAGCGATGTCAGAGCCTGCTGCGCCGCAAGCAACGCGCCCTGCTGAACGAGCTGGAGCAGGAGCAGCGTCAGCGCGCGTGTCAGGAGACCTACGAAGCGCCGCCGCCCAGCGACTGGAAATTTGACGCGGAGGGGTAGGCGACTAACCCCCCTCGCGGCGCACGTGGCGAATAAAGTCCAGAATCTTCGACTCGATGCCCAGCGACTTCGGCTCATAGTAGGGCAGGCTCCAGTCGCCGTCGGGCATATACTGCTGTTCGACCCAGCCGCGCGGGTCGTCGTGGGGATACAGGTAGCCTTCCGCGTGCCCCAGTTCCCGCAAGCCCGCGTGCGGCGCATTGCGCAGGTGGAGGGGGATAGGCGTGAGGGGTTTTGTGCGGGCGTCTTCCAGCGCGCGCTTGATCGCAAGATAACTCGCGTTGCTTTTGGGGGAGCAGGCGAGATAGGTCGTCAGATGTCCCAGAATAATCTGCGCTTCGGGCATCCCGACACGCTCGACGGCTTGCGCGCCTGCGGCAGCGAGGATAAGCGCGGTCGGGTTCGCGTTGCCGATGTCCTCGCTGGCTAAAATCAGCAGACGGCGCACGATGAAGCGCGGGTCTTCGCCTGCCAGCAGCATCCGCGCGAGGTAATGCAGCGCGGCGTCGGGATCGCTCCCGCGCACCGACTTGATGAACGCCGAGATGGTGTCGTAATGATAGTCGCCCTGCTGGTCGTAGCGGAGCAGGGGCTTTTGCAGGAGCTGTTCGATGAGCGGTAGCTCAATGACGCCGCCGTCGGGGGTCTGGAGCGCGGCGGTCTCCAGAATGTTCAGGGCGAGGCGCGCGTCGCCGTTCGCGCAGCGGGTGAGGTGTTCCAGCGCGTCGGGCGCCATCTGCAGATTCCGCGCGCCCAGCCCCCGTTCGGAATCGTGCAGGGCGCGTTCAATTAGCAGGCGCACATCCGCGTCGGTGAGCGGCTGAAGCGTCAGCACGCGCGCCCGCGAGAGCAGCGCGTTGCTCAGCACCAGGAACGGGTTCTCGGTCGTCGCGCCGACCAGCGTGAAAGTGCCGTCCTCCAGATAGCCCAGCAGCGAGTCCTGTTGCGTGCGCGTGAAGTGGTGGATTTCGTCCAGCAGGAGCAGGGTGGGCTGTCCAGTGGTTTTGAGCCGCTGGCGGGCGCGTTCGGCGGCTTTGCGGATGTCGGCGACGCCTGCGGTGACTGCGCTGTGCGTCTCGACGCAGGCGTGGGTGTAGTGGGCAATCAGGTAGGCGAGGCTGGTCTTGCCGCAGCCCGGCGGCGCCCAGAGGATGACCGACCCCAGCGCGCCCTGCTCGATCGCGCGACGGATGGGCATCCCTTCACTTAGCAGATGCCCCTGTCCCACATACTCTTCCAGCGTGCGGGGGCGCATTCGCGTCGCCAGTGGCAACGGCGCGGTCTTCGACTCCGCCCCAAACAGCTCGGATTGCATCAGCGCATAGGATACCCTGCCAAAAAGAATGGGCTATAATAGACGCATGCGCCTGTGCGCACAGGAGGGCATGATGCACAGACAATGCGGGGTATGGCGGAGGATGCTAATCCAGCACACGGCGCCTGCGCCAGATTACTTACTGGCGTGGGAAGGTTCAAACGGTGTCTGCGCGAATAATGCATCTATTGCAGCGACGACCTGCTCGCTGTGGAGGCTCTGCACACAGATGAACTCTCTGCGGCGACAGGCTTTCCGTGTGCAACCGGCGCAATAGGTTGGAGGGCTGACGGAGACAGTTGGCGTCTGCCATGCGTACCAGTTCTCGACTGGGTAATCGCGCCGAAAGTGGAGGCTCACGCAGGGCGTGCGCAACGCAGCCGCCAGGTGGACGATCCCCGTGTCCACACTCACCACCAGCGTAGCGCGCCGAATCACCTCTGCCAGTTCGAGGATACTGGTCTGTCCCACGAGGTTGATTGCAGCGGGCGTCAGCGCCGTTGCGCACGACTCGCCCGCCTGCTGTGCGTCGGCGCTGCCCGTGAGAATGGGCACGAGCGAATATCGCTCCATCAGATAGCTGCCGACTGCAGCGAATCGCTCTGGGCGCCACTGGGGTTGCACCCCGCCTGTGCTGAGGTGCAGGATGGCGTATCTGCCGGAAAGTTGTTCGATGGCGGGGGGCAAGTGCGCCTTATCGCGGGGCGCATAGTGAAGTGGGTGGCGCGGGAGTGGCTGCCCCAACCATGCTTCCGCAACGGCAAGGTTTTTCTCCACCTGATGCACGCTCGGATTCAACGCCGCAACATGGGTCAGTAGCCGCGCCACACTTCGGCGGGCGACCACTGCGCCCACACGAACTTTCGCTCCCGCAAGACAGCTGATAAGCGCATAGGACAGGGTATCAGGGCGTAAAATCAGCAGCGCCTCTGGTCTCAGTTGCCTTATGGTAGACGCCCACCTCCAGTAGCTAACGACGCGCGGACGATAAGGAACGCCTCGCACAGCATCCAGCCACGGTGAAGCCGAGACCGCATGCGCCCAGCGATTGCCCAGCCATGCCTCGACTTTGACTTCGGGGACTGCCTGCTTGATTGCCTGAAAGACGGGGGTTGCCAGTAGCGTCTCGCCCAATTTGTCATCATGGCGAATAATCACGACTCGTCGCTCAGTCCGACTCATGTTTGCACACCACTGGGGCGTTGAATTGTACCCCACTCTTACCGTGCCGCAAAACTGCAGGAGAACCATTCTCGAAGTCGAAGGGTACGCCCGCCATGTTTCTGACACTCACACTCGCCACAGGACTGATTGCCATGCAAACAACAACTTACAACGTCTCGCCGTTTCTGCAGGATGTAAGCGCGTACTACACGGCGGCGCATGGGCTGCCAAGCGCGCCTGTGCGTGCGCTGGCGGTTGCAGGCGGCGCTGTGTACGCAGGCACGGAGCAGGGAGTCTACCGCGCGTCGCTGGAGACGCCCGACCGCTGGCAGAAAGTTGCCGATCTGCCCGCGAGCCATCTGATTGCCGACCCTGCAGGCGGCGCAGCAGGGATTGGCGGCGGGCGACTGTTCCAGCTGGACGCAGAGGGACGGGCGCGCACGCTGTTCGAGGCGGATGCGGAACTCATCGGTTTGCAGGCGGCGGCGCGCGGCGGCTACTGGGTACTCACGCGCGAGGCGCTGCTGCGGGTCGCAAACGGCGCGGTCGCTGAGCGGCTGCCTGCCCCGACGAATCGCCAGCTGCGCTGGTTCCACGAGGACACGCGCGGGCGACTGTACGCCTACGCCGAGGGCGAACTGGAGCGCCGCTTCTACCGCTGGCAGGAGGGCGAGTGGCGCATCGTGACCATCAAGGACAATCGCGGGCGGTTCTACGACGACTTCTGGCTGTGCGCAGTCAGCGACGCGATTGGGCATCTGTGGATTGGGGGGCGTTCAGGGTTGATTCTCGGCGACGGCGAGGGCTGGTTCCTCTCGCGCGAGGTGTACGGCGAGGCGCCTGTCAACCCCGTCGCCGAGCTGATCCCGCCCTACGGGATGATTCGCGCGCTGGCGTTCGCGCCCAACGGCGACCTGTGGGCGGGCACGCCTGAAGGCGCATGCCGCCTGCGTGACGGACGCTGGAGCTACTTCTGGGGCAAACGCTGGCTGCCCGATAACCGCGTGCATGCGATTGCCGTAGATCCCCAGAACCGCGCATGGATTGCGACCGACGGGGGCGTCGCCTGCATCGAATCGAAGCCGATGACGCTGCGCCAGAAAGCCGACCACTACGAGCAACTCATCGCGCTGCGCCATAACCGCAGGGGGTTCGTGTTCAGCTGCGTGTGGGACGATCCCAGCAAGCCCGACGAGTGGAAAATCGAGGCGAGCGACAACGACGGGCTGTGGACTGCGCTCTACTGCGCGGCGCAGTGCTTCCAGTACGCCGCCACGAAAGACCCCAGCGCCCGCCAGCGCGCCCGCCAGTCGATGGAGGCGCTGCTGAAACTGGAGGCGCTCACGGGCATCCCGGGCTTCCCCGCGCGCAGCATCGTCCACAAGAGCGAGACGCGCTACTTCAAGTCGCATGGCGAGTGGCACGAGTCGCCTGTAGACCCCAACTACACCTGGAAAGGCGACACCAGCTCCGACGAACTGGATGGGCACTACTTTATCTGGGCAATCTATTACGACCTTGTGGCGGACGAGTCGGAGAAAGAGGCGATTCGGGGCGTCGTGCGCCGCGTGACCGACCACCTGATGCAGAACAACTGGCGGCTCATCGACAAAGACGGCAAGCCGACCCGCTGGGCTATCTTCAATCCCGAAGCGATTAACGACGACCCCATCTGGGAAGAGGAGCGCGGGCTGAACGCGCTGTCCATCCTCTCGCACCTCAAGGTCGCCTATCACATCACGGGCGACACGAAGTATCAGCGCGCCTACGAGTCGCTCATCCAGAAGCACCATTACCTGATTAATGCGATTACCCAGAAGATGCTCGCGCCGTTCGACATCAACCACTCGGACGACGAGCTGGCGTTTCTGTGCTATTACCCGTTCCTGATGTACGAGCAGGACCCGACCTATCGGCGCATGTGGCTGATGAGCCTGGAGCGTAGTTGGCAGATTGAGCGTCCCGAACGCAGCGCGCTCTTCAATTTCATGTATGGCGCGCTGACGGGCAAACCATGCGATGTGGAAAACGCGGTGCAGACCCTGCGGGAATGGCCGCTGGACCTGCGTCGCTGGGAGTGTCGCAACAGCCACCGGTTGGACATCACGCTGGATACGCGCAAGGGGCGTTTCGGCGAGTGGCAGTCGGTGGAGGTGCTGCCCTACAGCGAGCGCCCGATTATGCGCTGGAACGGCAACCCCTACTCACTGGACGGGGGCGACCCGCTGGGCAGGGAAGAGGACGACGGCACGGCGTTCCTGCTGCCCTACTGGATGGGCAGGTATCACCGGCTGATTGAGGAGTAATGGGCGTGCGAGGCGCTTTCAGACAATCCCCCACGCGCGCAGGATTTCCTGAATCGGGGGTGACTGCCAGATCCACTCCACGCGCAGCCAGAAGCCTGGCAGTTCGCGGCTGTGATAGACGCCTTCGCTGCCCGTGAACGCCGCACGGTACGCGCCCGCCGCATCCAGCTGCCAGAACTCGGCGTACTCGCGCTCGGGGTCGATAATCCAGTATTCGGGCACGCCCGCTGCCTCGTATTCGAGGAACTTCTCCGTGCGATCCACCCTGCGCGGCGGGCTGACCACCTCCACAATCAGGTTCGGCGCGCCGTCAAAATACTGCTTCTGGAGTTGCGGCAACCAATCGTTCAGCACGACCACAATATCAGGCTCGCGTGAGACCTGCTTGCCATCAGGCAGTGTGAGGAACACCTGCAACGGCGGATGGAACACCTTGCCCAGATGGTGAGACCAGACCCATGTTCCCACCAGAAAAAACAGCCCTGTGCAGACCTGCTGGTGCTTCACATTCGGAAAAGGTTTGTCAATCACCTCGCCATTCACCCACTCGGCGTGGCTCTCATCGTTCAGCAGCTCCAGAAACTCTTCGTAGCTCACCCTCTGGGTTTGCACAGGCGCGTCAGTCGTCGGTTGCATCGGTCTCACCCGCCTCTGAGAATACCTGATACAGGGCGTGTTCGGCGTCGCGCGTCCAGTAGCGTCCTGATTCCAGATGCTTAGCGACTTCGGGGAGGCGTTCAGGCAGCTCATGCAGTCCCATCAGTGGCAGGTCGGGCAGCTGGGGGAAGACAACCACCTTGCCGGGGTAGCGGTGTGTCTGCACGGCGCGCAGGGCGTCAGGCAGCGCGTTCAGCCCCGCAATCGCGCCGATGACCTTTCGGGCGGGGAGCGCGCCCTCCGCCACGAGGCGCAGGCATTCGGCGATGTCGTCCATCGTGGAGCCGCTGCTGCCCAGCAGGCGCATGTGGCGCGACGCAAGCGGCGTCAGGTTCAGCGCGACCTTCTGCCCTTTCGGGATGCCCGCGAACAGGTTCAGCACGCCGCCATCGGTCAGCAGGGGATAGGTGAGCGCCACAGCGTCGGGCGAAGACGCCAGCAGCATAATCTGGTCGTAGCCGTGGGGCGACAGCTCGCGCAGGCGCGCCTGTTGCGCGTCGAGTTCAGCGTCCGCGTTGCAGTAAAACTGTAAATCGGCGCCCGCGCTTTGCGCCAGCGGCTCGCCCATTACGCGCAACGGCTCCAGCCGTTCAGGATGGCGGTCAACCGCCGCCGCCAGCGCGGGCGGTTCGGGGCGTGTGAGGGCATAGAACAGTTGCATCTGCCCCATCGCGCCCCCTGCCCCAAACAGCAGCAGGCGATCGCCCCCACGCAGGGCAGCGGCGCGCGTGTGGCGGTAGGCGTCGGTGATGTCCCAGCTGGTCGTGCCCATCAGCAGCAGGCGGTCGTAGTGCAATCTGCCGACATCGACGGGCACAGCGGACAGGTCGCGATGGCAGGTGAAGCTCAGCGCGCCGCCGTAGCACAGGGCGTCCTGCGCCGCTTCCAGCAGCGCGGGCGTCGGGTCGCCGAAAATCAGGATGTCCGTGAAGCCGTCGGGCGCGTGGGTCTCGCGCAGAGCATGTATCGCCGACGGGTCGTACAGGGTTTCAGCGTCCACCTCGATGCGCACAGTCGCCATCCCCAGTCGCGTCGCCGCCTCCTGAAATGCCTCCGCCAGGGGGTTGTCCCGCGCGTCCATCCGAATCACGGCAACGCCGCCGAGCGCGCCCGCCTGCAGGGCGTCCAGCGCGGTGCAGCGGTAGCGCACCATCGGCGCGTGTGGCAGTATTATCAGCCACCTGCCGTTGGGCTGGGGCGTCGGGCGCGGCTGGATGCGATAGCTGGCGACCACGCACGCCCACGGCTCCACCAGCGCGGCTTCGGCGTCGCTGAGGTGGTCGGGGCAGCGCAGCAGGTAGCACCCTGCATCGCCGTCCAGCACGGGCTTGCCGAACACCGTGTATTGTGTGTAGCCACCGTCCAGCGCGTAGCCGACCGCCTGCACCCGCCCGTTCACATACACATCCGCCTGCACGATGTAGCGCTCGCCCACCTGAAACCGATGGCGCAGCGCGTCGCCCACCTGCACGACGGTACAGCAGATTTCGTGCCCCATCACGGCGGGGTGGGTGCGCAGGTCGCGGGCGATTTTGGGGTGCGCCTCGCCCAGCCGCAGGATTTTCAGGTCGCTGAAGCAGATTCCGACGGCGTTAATCCGTACCAGTATCTCATCAGGGGCGGGCTGGGGCAGGGGCAGCCGTTCGGGCTTGCCGTCGCGCCCCAGATTCTCCAGCCCCGCGCCGTACAGGTTCCAGCGCAGGTGCGTGGCGGGCAGGCTCATTCCATCCCTTCAGGACGCACACCCAGCGTCACGGTCAGGTCCTGCGTGCGCCCATCGCGCCAGATGCGCAGGGTAATCTGCTGTCCGGGTTTCGCCGTGCGCATATAGTTCTGCATCTGCTCGATGGTGCGCAGGGGGCGTCCGTTGAGCGCAATCAGCACATCGCCCGGCTGGATGCCTGCGGCGCGTGCGGGCGAGTTCGCGATTACCCCGTCGATGAACATTCCGTTCGCAGGGAATTGCACCTCTGGCAGTCGCTCCTGCAGGAAACGGCGAATCTGCGGATCGCTGATGTCGGCGTAGCTGATGCCCAGCCACGCCTGCCCTACCGAGCCGTGTTCCAGGATCTCTTTGATGACCTGCTTCACGCGATTGACGGGAATCGCGAAACCGATGCCCACATTCGCGCCCACAGGCGAGAAAATCGCGGTGTTGATGCCGATCAGCCTGCCGCGCGAGTCGGCAAGCGCGCCGCCAGAGTTGCCCTGATTGATGGCGGCGTCGGTCTGAATGAAGCCGCTGGGCGCGCCCTGACCCTCCAGTGAGCGGTTCAACGCGCTCACAATCCCCGCCGTGACAGTCGTGCCCAGCCCGAACGGATTGCCCACAGCGATTACCCAGTCGCCCACCTGCAACTTATCCGAGTCGCCCAGCTGCGCGATGGGCAGGTTCCTACCATCGATTTTGAGCAGGGCGATGTCGTTCTGGGAGTCGGTGCCCAGCACCGTCGCGCGGAACCGCCGTCCGTCCTGCAGAGTCACGAAGATGTCGCGCGCCACCTGCCGTTGAATGCGCACGACATGGTTGTTGGTGACGACATAACCATCCGCGCTGATGATGACCCCGGAGCCGCGTCCCCCAACTTCGCGCCAGCCCCGCCATGTGGCAATCTCGCCCGTCGTGTCCACATTCACCACCGCAGGCGAAATACGCTGAGAAGCGACTCGAAGCATCGTTTCGAAGTTGGTCGGCGCTGGCTCTGTCGCAGGGCGTTGCTCCAGCAGGTTGGTGAGTTCGGTGCGGCTGGAGTCTGTCGGCTCACCGGGCGCGGCGACGACCTGACGCACGCCCCCGCGCGGCGGGAAGTAGGTGTTCAACACATACGCGCCTGCTGCGAAGCCCAGCGCGAACAGCGCCACAAATCCCATAAACTTTCGCATCGTGTGTCCCTCCGTAGAGTATACCCATCGGTTAGACGCGCACAGGTACACTTATGGTGTGCGCTCTGCGGCAGAGATTGGGTACGAGTTGCTGATTCAGGGCAAATACGCAGACGCGCTGCCGTTTTTGCAGCGTGCGGTCGCTGAGCAACCGCGCGAGGGGCGTGTGCATCTGTGCCTCGCGCTTGCCTACGCGCATCAGGGCGACAACGCCAGCGCCGAGAAGCACTTCGCGCAGGCAATCGCGCTCAGCCCGCAGGATGGGTATGTGTTCTACAACTGGGGCGCATACCTGCACCGCCAGAACCGCCTGCGGGAAGCGCTACAGGCATATGAGACCGCGTACCGACTGGATCCAGCCCTGATAGGCGCACAGCAGGCGGCGAACGCCCTGCGCGGGGGAACGCCTGCCTATACGCCCGTGTCGCCGCCGTCGCCTGCGCCCACCTCGCCGTCGCCCGTGCGCCCGACGGACCTCTACATACCCACCGCCAGCCGCTCCCCCAGCGCGCGGGGCTGTATCACGGCGGGCGTGCTGATGGCGGTCTTCGGCTTGTGTGTGCCGATTGTCGGGTTTCCGGGCGGACTGATTTGCGGCGCAATCGCAATGATGCGTGGCTCGTTGATGGGCGGGCTGGTGGTGATTGTGCTGGCGGGCGTGCTGAGCGCCATCGGCGTGCAGATGTGGACGCTTCTCCTCGAAATGATTCGCGCCGTCACGCCCCAGTAGCCCGGCTACAGACGCACGCGCGTTTGCTCCTCCAGCTGCTGCTCTAAGTAGCGCACGCGCTCCTGCAACGCCTCCAGAGTCGCCTGCAGGCTCATGTCGTACTGGGTGGAGGTGTCGCGCAGCTGGGCAATCTCCTCGCGAATTGCGTCGAGCTGCGCCGCCATTTCCTGATTGCTCAGCCGACGCCGCTCCAGCTCCATCTCCAGCATCTCCTTACGATGCTTCAGCACCATCGCTGTAATGGGTACAAACAGCGCGGGTCCGAAGATGCACAAAACAACCACCAGTGCTACGATGTCCATCGTTGTCCTGTCCCCTCTATGGAAGTATACCATGCGGTATACTTTTTGCGAGGCTGGCGTTGCTTATGAGACGGTTGTTCGGGTTATGGCTGGGGTTCGTGCTTCTTATTCCCGTGATTGTGCATGCGCAGGGTCGCGCCGCGCTGGAGGACGCCCTGCGCCGCGATATCGAACGCGCCCGTGAGAAGGTCTTCCCCGCGCTGGTGAACATTCTGGTGGTGAACCGCTACTTTGACGGCGGTCGAGCGCAGTACGCGCTGGGGGGCGGCAGCGGCGTGATTGTGTCGCCTGATGGGCTGGTGCTGACCAACTACCATGTGGCGTCGGATGCTGTGCGCCTCTTCTGCACGCTGAACACAGGCGAGCGACTGGAGGCGGAGGCGCTGTTCAACGATGCGCTAACCGATTTGAGCGTACTGCGCCTCAAGCTGCCCCCCAACGCGCCCAAACGGGAGTTTCCTTATGCGTCGCTGGGCGACTCGGACGCCCTCAAGACAGGCGACTATGTGCTGGCGATGGGCAACCCGCTGCTGCTGGCGTCGTCCGTGACGCTGGGGATTGTGTCGAACCCGAAGCGCGTGTTCCTGAACCCGTTCAATCAGGAGCTGGAGGGCGCGGAGTTCGAGCGCGGCGACCGTTCGGGAATGTTGACCCGCTGGATTCAGCACGACGCGCTGATTCTGCCGGGCAATTCGGGCGGTCCGCTGGTGAACCTGCAGGGCGAGGTCGTCGGGATTAACCAGCTGGGCGGTTCGGGGCTGGGGTTCGCGATACCTTCCCGAATCGCGCGCGGCGTGCTGGAACAGGTGCGGCGCACGGGGCGCGTAGAACGCGGCTGGCTGGGCTTTCGCGCGATGCCCGTCGACAAGCTGCGCCGCACAGACGGCGTGCTGGTCGCTGCGATTACGCCCGACTCGCCCGCCGAGAAAGCAGGGCTGCAGCCCGGCGACATCGTTCTGCGCATCGATGGGCAACCCGTGAACGCGCGCTTCCCCGAAGAGATTCCGCTGGTGTACCTGCAAATCGCCGAGCTGCCGATTGGCAAGACGGTCGCGATCGAGTATCTGCGCAACGGCGCGCGCAAGACGGCGCAGGCGCAGGTGGAGCGCATGGAGCCCTACTACGGCGAGGAGGACGAGTTCCGCACGCTGGGCTTCACAGCGCGCGACATCACCCGTCCGATGGCGCGCGCGACGCGCCTGCCCGAAGTAGGCGTGCAAATCACAGGTATCCGACCGGGCTACCCGCTGGACACCGCCGAGCCGAAGCTGAACACGGGCGACGCGATTGTGCGCTTTGGCGAACGCGACATCCGCACCCTGAACGACCTGCGCGCGGCGATTGAGGCGCACAAAGAGCAGGAGACCATCCCGATTGTGTTCCAGCGGCGCACGGAGACGCTGATCACGGTGATACGCAATCGTCCGCCGTCGTCGCCCAGCCCCAGCGTCGAACTGCCCAAAGCGTGGCTGGGCGTGCGCACACAGGTCATCACGCAGCCCGTCGCGCAGGCGCTGGGCGACCCGAACCTGAAAGGCTTCCGCATTACCGAAGTGCTGCCCTACACGGAGGCGAGCCGTGCGGGGCTGCAGGTGGGCGACCTGATTGTCGCGCTGAACGGCGAGCCGCTGGAGGCGTTCCGCGCGCAGGACGCCCGCGATCTGGAGCGGCGCATCGAGCGCATGCCCATCGGCGAGGAGGCGACGCTGACCATCGTGCGCAACGGCGCACGGCAGGAAGTGCGCGTCAAGATGGAGCCCGGTCCCGCCTCCGCCGAAGCCGCCCGCAGCGTGCGCCAGAACGAACTCGACTTCGCCGTGCGCGACATCACCGCTCTGGATCGCATGCGCAACCGCTGGCGCGAAGACCAGCAGGGCGTGCTGGTCACCGAAGTGCCCAACGGCAGCTGGGGACAAATCGCGGGACTGCGCAACGGCGACCTGATCCTGGCGGTCAACGAGCAACCCATTCGCAACACAGAAGAGTTCCAGCAGACGATGCAGACCCTCGTGCAGCAGCAGCCCCCGGTGGTCATCCTGCAGGTGCTGCGCGAGCGCGAGACCTCGTTCGTGTTCATCGAGCCTGACTGGAAGGAAATCACCCAATAGGAGGACACTATGCGACAACTCTGGCTGATGCTGCTGTGCCTGCCCGTTTTTGTCTGGGCGCAGGCGACCGCTGAAAATAACAACGCCTATAGGCAGGTGCTGGAGAAAATCCAGCCCAACATCGTGACCGTGCGCGCGGTCATCAAGATCGATGTCAAATCGGAGGAGGAGACCGAGTCCAACGAGAGCAAGTTCACCCTGCAGGGGGTGGTTCTCACCAGCGACGGGCTGATTATGGCGTCGGGCGTGCTGCTGTCGTCCGAGAGCTTCAAGCAGCTGATTGGGCTGGAGGACGACGAATCGGTCAGCTTCACGATTACGCCCCAGAGCTTCAAGGTGATTTTCGGCGCAGAGACCAAAGAGTACGAGGCGAAGCTGGTGGCGACCGATTCGCAGCTGGGAATCGCGTTCCTGAAGATTACGAATCTGGAGGGGCGCACGATTACGCCGATCGCCTTCGTGAACGAGGAGCTTTCCATCGGCAAGGAGGTGCTTTCGGTTTCACGCCTGCCGAAGGGCTACGATTACGCGCCCTACTTTGCGACGGGGCGGATTATCAGCGAGGTGAGCAAGCCGCGCAAGGCGTACCTGATGGAGGGCAACATCAGCGAGCTGGGGCTGCCCGTCTACAACATGAAGGGCGAGGCGGTCGGCGTGCTGGTGATTCTGCAGCACGGGCTGAAGGACGAGGAGATAGACTTCGGGTTCCGTTCGAACTTTGGGGACGACTCGCGCGCGGCGTTTCTGTTGCCCACGGCGACGCTGCGCCCGCTGATTGAGCAGGCGGTGCAGCGCGCATCCAGCGTCCAGTGATGGAGTCCCGATCCGCGCGCCTGCTGGATCTGGGGATTGTGCCCTACGCGCCCGCGCTGGAGTTGCAGCGCCAGTTGCACGCCCAGCGCGTGGCGGGCGCAATCCCCGACACGCTACTGTTGCTGGAACACCCGCCCGTGATTACGCTGGGCAAGGCGTTCCATCCCGAACACCTGCGCTACGCCCGCGCGTTCTACGCCCAGCAGGGCATCGAACTGCACCCGACCGACCGCGGCGGCGATGTGACCTGCCACAACCCCGGACAGCTGGTCGGCTACCCCATCTTCGACCTCCGCCAGCACGGACGCGATTTGCACAGGTTCCTGCGCGCTATCGAGCAGGCGATTATCGACGCGCTGGGCGCGTTTGGCATCGAGGCGCATCGCGAGGCGGGCTACACGGGCGTGTGGGTGGGCGACGCCAAAATCGCCGCGATTGGCATCAAAGCCAGCCAGTGGGTCAGCATGCACGGCTTCGCGCTGAATGTGAACAACGACCTGCGCCTGTTCCAGACAATCGTGCCCTGCGGCATCGCCGACCGCCCCGTGACCTCCATGGAGCAGATTCTGGGACGCCCCGCGCCGATGGACGCCGTCAAGCAGCAAGTGGCGCGGGCGTTCGAGGGGGTGTTTGATATTACTTTCAGGTATACTTCCCCTGACACGGAGGTTAAACTATGCGAATCGTGCTTACAGGAGTAGGGATTCTGCTGGCGTTGTCGTTTGCGCTGGGACAGGTGGAGCCGCGCGGCGAGAACCCCGCCATTCGGGTGAACACGCTGCTGGGACCCACAGGGCTGATTACCGTGCCCACTTCCACCACCACGCGCGTGGAGCGCTTCCAGCTGGGCACTGCGTTCGGCAAGGATATCCGCACCGTCTCGCTGAACTGGGGCATCTTTGACAGCATCGAGGTGGGCGGTACGGTGGTCGATCGCAACAACCAGAACAACAAGGTCATCGCGACGGCGAAGGTGACCATCATTCCGCAGAACTTCGACTGGCTGGAGCTGGGCTTGGGCACGATTGACCCCTTCGACGCCATCAATAACACCGTTTACGGGATGGCGAGCGTGAATGTGCGCGTGCCGTCGCAGGCGCCGGAGCAGGTGGTCGGGTTGCGCCTGCATGTCGGCTACGGCACTGGCATCTACCGCGACAAGATTATCGGCGGCGGCGAGGTGTTTCTGGGCAATCAGTTCGCCGCGATTGTCGAGTATAACGGCGTGGACACCAACGCCGCCCTGCGCTATGTGCATGACGACGCGCTGCGCCTGCAGCTGGGCACACAGGCGAAGGTTATCTACTTCAGCGCGACCTACGGGCTGAGTTTCTGATACCAATCCGCGGGTCAGACGTCGTGATCGAGTGCGCCTGCAGCATGAACCAGGTGCGTTTCTGCCCTCACCCCCAGCCCCTCTCCCGTGCGGCGGGAGAGGGGAGCCGTCAACCGTGCGTGAGACGTTATCCCCCTCTCCCAACCCGTTGGGAGAGGGGGACGAAGGGGGTGAGGGCTACAGGCGTCGCTGATTTACGAACGATGACTACACGACTGGTATAAACTGCAGGAACTTCGAACGCCGAGTCGAAAAACCTCCCTGTGCGAAGTGGCATCGCAACAGGGAGGTTTTACTCTATGCTATCACGAACGGGATTAGCGTTTTTTCTGAGCGTGTGTATCGGCTGGACAGCGTGGAGCCAGTCGCAGCCCCCCGTAGAGCTACAGGCGCGCGGCGACACCATTCGAATCACGCGCGATAGCTACGGCGTGCCCAGTGTGCAGGCGAACACGCAGCAGGGACTGCTGTACGGGCAGGGCTACGCCATCGCGCAGGACCGGCTCTGGCAGATGGAGCTGTACCGTCGGCAGGCGCGCGGCGAGATGGCGGAGGTGATGGGCAACCGCGCTGTTGAACAGGACCGCGCCGCCCGCACCGAAGGCTACACCGACGCTGAATTGCAGGCGCAAATCAGCCGTCTGCCGCGTGAGCTGCAGGACGCGCTGGACGCCTTTGCGGAGGGCGTCAACGCATGGATGCAGGAAGCCCAGCGCACGGGCAAACTCCCCCGCCAGTACGCCGAGAACGGCATCGAGCCGCGCCCGTGGCGACCGACCGATACAGTGGCGATTGCTGTGATGATGCTGCGCCGCTTCGGGGGCGTGATGTCGGCGGGCGACCTGCGCAACTACGCCTTCTACCAGCTGCTCAAGGCGCGCAACAAAGACCTCGCGGCAGCCTGGGCGAACGATTTGCTGTGGATTCAGGACCCGAACTCGCCGACGACCGTGCCCCCCGAAGACGACTCGCGCAAGGCGCACCGCCGCGATCCGCGCCAGACGCTGGAGCAGATGCGCAAACACCTCGCGCTGCTGCCCGATATTGGGCTGAATGTGTTGCTGCCCGCGCTGCGCATCGCGTCGGGGCAGGCGCAGATCGAGTTCGCGCAGGAACACGGGCTGTATACGCGATTCGGCAGCTACGCGATTGCCGTCAGCCCGCAGAAGTCGGCGACGGGCATGCCGATGCTGGTCGGCGCGCCGCAGATGGGCTTCAGCCTGCCGCACATCGCCGCCGAGATTCACCTCAAGGGCGCGGGCGTCAACGCGCGCGGCATGACCTTCCCCGGCACGCCTGGCGTGCTGATTGGCACGAACGAGAACCTCGCGTGGACCTTCACTTCGGGGATTGCCGACTTTGTGGACGCCTTCATCCTAAAGCTCGACCCGCAGAACCCCGAACGCTACTGGTACAAGGGCACATGGCGCACCCTGGAAAAACGCACGGAGACCATCCGCGTCAAGGGAGGCGACCCAGTTGAGCTGACCGTCTACCGCAGCGTGTACGGGCCGGTGGCAGCGATGGACGCCCGCAACGCCGTCGCCGTGAGCATCAAGCTGAGCTACTGGAACAACGAACTGGAGTCGTTTCAGGCATACTATGGTTTCCTGACCGCGCGCAGTGTGGACGATTTCGAGCGCGCCGCTGCGCACATCCCCGCCTCGTTCAACGCTTTCTGTGCGACGCGCACGGGCGATATTGCCTACTTCTACTGTGGACGCCCGCCCATCCGCGCGGAGGGCGTCGACCCGCGCCTGCCCGTGCCCGGCACAGGCGAGTACGACTGGCAGGGAATTATGCCGTTCTCCGAGATGCCTCGCGTGGTGAACCCGAAGCAGGGGTACATCGCGAACTGGAACAACAAGCCCGCCGTCTGGTGGGAGAACGCCGACACGCCCGTGTGGGGCATGATTTTCCGTGTGTACCGCCTGAACGACCTGATTCGCAGCAAGTCGCGCCTGACGGTGGACGACCTGAAGGCGTACATTCGCGACATCGCCGAGTACGACGAGGACGCGGGCAAACTGCTGCCGATTATGCTGCGCATCGTCAAGCGCAACGAGCGGGCGATGAGCGACGAGCTGCGCGCCGCCGTGCGCCTGCTGGAGTCGTGGGACTGCCATGAGCGCGAGGGGAGCGCCGCCAAAGCCCTCTGGGACGCCTGGCTGGACGCCGTGCGCACGCGCGTCTTCGCGGACGATCTGGGCAACTTCTTCAGCCCCGACCTGTTCCGCCTCGCGATTCAGCCGAGCTACATCGGCTACGCGCTGCTGGGCAGGCAAGCCGCTGTGCCGCGCCAGTACGACTACTTCAACGGCAAGAAGCCCGAAGAGGTCCTCACGATTGCGCTGGCGGACGCCATCACCCAGATGAAGCGGCGCTACGGCGAGTCGATGAACCTCTGGCGGCACAGCGCGCCACGCATGGCGTGGGGCAACACGCTGCCCGGCGTGCCCTACACCGACCGCGGCTCGTACATCCAGATCATCCAGTTCGGTGCGGAGGTGTTCGGCGAGACGGTGCTGCCGCCAGGGCAGAGCGAAGACCCCAGCTCGCCGCACTACGCTGACCAGCGCGACCTCGCGGGCTGGTGGCTGTTCAAGCCTATGTCGTTGAAGTGATACCAGTTGAGCAGTCGGAGTTTGTCGAGTACCCCTCCGTAAGGTTCCCCCTGCACACAGGGGGAACTTACACCTCGCTCCCTGTGCCCACGAGGGCGCTCGCCTCGCGTGTGCCAGCGAAGATGTCGCGGATAATCTCGTCGATGTCCACCTCTTCGATGGTGATGTCGTACACGGGCAGCGTCTGCAGAATCTCGCTGGCGATGCGGCTCACCTGCTCGCGCGGCGCCTCGATGACCGCCTCCAGCCCATCCAGACGCGCCACCCGCCCGAATCGGCGCAGCGTCTCCACATCCGCTGGCTGCTCCAGCCGCAGGTGCAACGCCTTCGCGGGGCTGTAGCGCTCTACCAGCGCGCGGAGCGTGTCGTCAAAAATCAGCTGCCCGTGATGGATAATCAGCACGCGCTGCGCCAGCTCCTGCACATCCTGCATATAGTGGCTGGTGAGCAGAATCGTCGTGCGCTCGCGCTGGTTGTATTCCTTCAGGAACTCGCGGATGCGCTTCTGCGAGACGACATCCAGCCCAATCGTCGGCTCGTCCAGAAACAGCACGCGCGGGGCGTGCAACAGCGCCGCCAGCAGCTCGCATTTCATCCGCTCGCCCAGCGACAACCGACGCACCTGCGTGTGCAGCACATGGCGAATCTCCAGCATCTCCGCCAGCTCGTGCACGCGCCGCTCGAACACCGCGTCGGGCACTTCGTAGAGCGCTTTGAGCAGCAGGTACGACTCATACGGCGGCAAATCCCACCAGAGCTGCATCTTCTGCCCCATCACCAGCGCAATCTGGCGTTGCATGTCAGGGCGTCGCTCCCAGGGCACATAGCCCAGCACGCGCGCGCTGCCCGCCGTCGGGAAGATGATGCCCGACAGCATCTTCAGCGTGGTGGTCTTGCCCGCGCCGTTGGGTCCCAGAAAGCCGACCAGTTCGCCCTCTTCAATCGTGAACGAGATGTCGCGCACGGCGTGGACTTCGTGCCGCTCGCGCCGAAAGAGGCTCTTGACCGCGTTCCAGACGCCCGGCGGACGCTTGTAGGAGAAGTAGGTTTTGGACAGTCGCTCCACAACAATCGCTGGCATATCGCAATATTATGGCACAGATGGGGCGGGCATGTGGAACAACCTCCCAAGCGATGAAACCGCTGGTGAAGGCGCTTGGGGTCGGATTGGTCGCGGCGGGGATTGGCGTCTTTGTGGGGCAGCAGTTCGCGCCGAAGCCCAAGCCCATCCCTGCGGAGCCGCTGGGCAAACTCCAGTACGGCAACGAGCAGTTTGTCAAGGGCGCGCTGACGCCGCCAAAGGTGGACGAGATGACCCGCTACACGCTGGAAACGGAAGGGCAGCATCCGTTCGCAGTGGTGGTCGCCTGCTCCGACTCGCGCACGCCGCCCGAGCTGATTTTCAATCAGGGGCTGGGCGCGCTGTTCGTGGTGCGCGTGGCGGGCAACATCGTCAACGAGGAGAACCTGGCGTCGATTGAGTACGCGGTGGAACACCTGAAAACGCCGCTGATTGTGGTGTTGGGACACACGCACTGCGGCGCTGTCAAAGCGACGGTCGCTGGCAAGCCGCTGGAGGGGCACTTGCCGCATCTGGTCGCGCATATTGAACCTGTTGTGCAGTCGCTGCACCGCACGCACCCGCACCTGAAAGGCGACGCGCTGGTGGAGCGCGTGATTCAGGAAAATGTGCGCCATACGATTCGCGCGATACTGGAGCGCAGTGCGCTTGTGCGCAAGCAGTACGAGGCGGGCAAGGTGCAGTTCGCGGGCGGCGTGTACCATCTGCGCGAGGGCAAGGTGGAGTGGCTGAAGCTGCCTGAGGGGATGGAGTCTGCTGCACACGAAAAGTCGCCTGCGCACGAGTCGTCGCACGGGGAGCATTAGGCGGCTTCGCGTTATCTCCATGACGCTGCCCGTAGCGGCTCAGGTACACTTTGTGCCGATGACGCGCTACGAGTTGCCTGCAGTGGTGGTGGAGCATCGCCAGCGCGCGACGAACCAGTACGAGCTGATTCTGCATGCCCCGCCGATTGCCGCGCGCGCCGCGCCGGGGCAGTTCGTGATGTTGCGCCCGATGCGCACGCACGCGCCCCTGTGGCGACGCCCCTACAGTATCCTGCGCGCCAACCCCGACAAGGGCGTGTTCAGCGTGTTCTACTCGGTGCAGAGCGCGTTCACCGAGCTGCTCGCGCTCAAACCCATCGGCAGCACGGTGCAGACGCTGGGACCGCTGGGGAGCTACTTCGTGCCTGTGCGCACGGCGCGTCGGCATATTCTGGTGGCGGGTGGGGTGGGCGCGCCGCCGCTCTACTTTTTCGCGTCGCGCCTGATGCCAACCCTGCAGGCGGGCGAGCAAATCCTGATTCTGGCGGGCGCACGGCGACGCGACCTGCTGGTGGGGCTGGACGAGTTTCGTGCGCTGGGCGCCGAGGTGCGCATCGCGACCGACGACGGCTCACACGGCTACAAAGGTTACGTCACTGACCTGCTCCAGCACGTACTGGAGACCGACCCGACGGACGCCGCCGTGTACGCCTGCGGACCGAATCGGATGCTGCAGGTGGTCGCGCACATCTGCCTGGAGCGGGGCGCGCCGTGTCAGGTGTCGCTGGACGCGCCGATGCCCTGCGGGATGGGCGTGTGTCTGGGCTGCGCTGTGAAAGTCGCTACGCCCGACGGCGGCGTGTGGTACAAGCGCGCCTGCGTCGAGGGACCCGTGTTCCGCGCGGAGGAGCTGGTATGGGACTGACGCCCGACATGCAGGCAGCGCTGGGCAGGCTGACGCTGCGCAATCCGATTATGGTCGCGGCGGGCACTTTCGGCTACGGGGTGGAGTATCGCGACCTTGTAGACCTGTCGGAGCTGGGCGCAGTCGTCACCAGGAGCCTCACGCTCACGCCGCGCATGGGCAACCCACCGCCGCGCGTGGCGGAGACGCCTGCGGGGATGTTGAACGCGATAGGACTGCAGAACGACGGCGTGGATGCGTTCATCATCGAGACGCTGCCGCGCCTGCGCGAGGCGGGCGCGACGGTCATCGCCAGCGTTGCGGGGGAGACCCTCGAAGAGTATGTGCAGGTCGCCGCGAAGCTCAGCCGCGCGGAGGGCGTCGCCGCGCTGGAGCTGAATCTTTCGTGCCCGAATCAGGCGCGCGGGGGGATGGAGTTTGGCGTCCAGCCTGAGTTGACCGCGCAGGTGGTCGCCGCCGTGCGTCAGGCAACCGACCTGCCGCTGATTGCCAAGCTGTCGCCGAACGGGGGCGAGATAGCGCCCGCGGCGCAGGCGGCGGTTGCGGCAGGCGCGGAGGCAATCTGCCTCATCAACACTCTGCTGGGGGTCGCCGTCGACGCGCACAGGCGACAGTTCCGCCTGGCAAGCAAAGTGGGCGGGCTATCGGGACCCGCCGTTAAACCGATTGCGCAGTATCACCTGTGGCGCGTGCGCCAGTCGCTGCCCGACACGCCGCTGATTGGCGTCGGGGGCGTCAGCAGTGCGGAGGACGCGATAGAGTTCATCCTGCTGGGGGCGCACGCGGTTCAAATCGGCACGGCGAACTATGTGCAGCCGACGATTGCGCTGGAAATTGTGCAGGGGCTGCGCGACTACCTCACAACGCATGGGTTCCCGTCAGTGGATGCGATTCGGGGGTTAGTGCAGTAGCTACGCAGTGTCCAGCCAGCGTGCAAGCTCCTCCGCGCAGTCGCGAAACAGCTTGGGCGCGCGCCGTGCGAAGCGCGCGACACGATCCCGGTCTACCTGCAGGTACTCATGCACCAGCACATTCCGAAATCCGCCCGCGCCGCGCAGGCGTCGGTACAGCGCGGCGGAGATTACTCCCTGCGCCCGCAACTCAGCCAGCGCGCCCTCGTAGCTGTCGGGAAGCGTCCCGAAACGGCGCGTGAGGATATGCTGCGCCGCTTGCAACATGCGCGTGATGCCCGTCTGCAGCCCGTGTTCCACCGTCCAGCGCAGGCTAAGGTTGGTCGCCAGCGCGTCGCCCGAAACGCGCGCGTAGTTGTCCAGCTCTTCTGCGACTCGTCTCAGGTTGAAAACCACCTGCTGCACAAACTCGCGGTCAATATCCATCGGTGGTTGCCGTGCGTCGCGAGTCAGGCGACGCTGCTGGACGCGCTGTTCGACGCACAGGCTCAACACTCCTGCCTCGTAGCGCGCTGCGGCGCAGGCGTCGCGCGTGTAGAGACGCACGCCCGTGCGCAGGATTGTCTCCTGAAGCCAGTACGGGGCGGCGGGCAGATCCACGAGGTCGATCCGATCCGTGCCCAGCCACAGCGACAGCTCTGCGTAGAGCGCAAGGAAGGAGTAGCCCTGATCGGGCACGATGGCGAGGTCGATGTCGTTCGCGCTGTCAGGGTTCTGGGCAGCGGAGCCGAACAGGTACGCCGCCTGCACGGGGTAGCGTCTAAACCGCTCAGGCAGTTGCGCCAGCCGCTCGCGGATGTCGCGTCCTAGAGAGGGTAGATGGGCGTACTTCTCGCGAACCGCCATAGCCGAAGTATACCCTCAGCCTTTCACCGCGCCTGAAGTCAGCCCCGCGACGAACTCGCGCTGCAGATACAAAAACAGCGCCATCACGGGCAGGATGCTCAGCAGCGTGCCCGCCATCAGCATCCCGTACTGCTGCTGATAGATGCCCACCATCTGCGTGAGCGCAATCGGCAGGGTGAACCGCTCCGCACTGTGCAGGATAATTTGCGGCCACAGGAACGAGTTCCACTGCCCCATGAACGCGATCAGTACGAACGCGCCAATCATCGGGCGCACGGTCGGAATCACGATTTGCCAGTAAATCTGGAACTCGGAGCAGCCGTCGATGCGCGCGGCGTGAATCAGCTCGGTCGGCACGCTCAGCATCGCCTGCCGAAACAGGAAGATGCCGAACACACTCACCGCGCCTGGCACCAGTAGCCCCGCGTAGGTGTCCACCAGTCCCATCCGATAAATCAGCTCGTAGGTCGGCGCGAGGGTCACCTGTCCCGGGATGAGCAGCGTCGCGAGCATCAACAGCGTAATCGCCTTTTTGCCCCGAAACTCGTACTTGGCGAGCGCGTAGCCCGCCAGCGAGGAGAAAAAGAGCTGAATCACCACCCCTGCGCAGGCGACAAACACGCTATTGGCGACGAAGCGCATGAAATCCACCTGCGTGAACAGGTCGTAGAAGTTTTTGAGGCTGGGGTTCGGCGAGAAGAAGGTGTATGAGAAGAGGTCTTCGGGCGCTTTGAGCGCGGCGGCGAGCAGCCACACCAGCGGCGTGAAGGTGAGCGCCGCAATCGCCGTCAGTAGCGCCATCGTCGCCCATCGAAGCGCGCCAGTCATCGGCTGTATATTTCGCGGGTGAGAGAGGAATTCCTACCACGCATCGTTGCTGGGCAAGGGTAGGGGCGCGGTTGCCGCGCCCCACGCGACGGAATATGCTGTGTCGAGGACGGAACAAGTATCCTTGCAACAAGGTCGCTTGGGTCGTCTTTCGCACGGGCAGGCGCGAAACGAATCGCCCCCTCACAGCTTCTCGCGCCACCAGGCAAGGTACTGCTCCAGCCGATGGCGGCGCAGGTCGGGCGGACCGCTGCGCGATAGCCCATGACTCGACTCGGCGGGGTAGCGTACATACAGCGCTTCCTTGCCCTGACGCGCCAGCGCGGCGAACAGCTGGTCGGCTTCGGTAATCGGGCAGCGCAGGTCGCCCTCGCTATGCACAATCAGCAGTGGGGTCTGGATGCGCCCCGCATACGCCAGCGGCGAACACTCCCAGAGTTTTTGGGGCTCGTCCCAGAAGTTGCCCTGCCAGTACCGATTGGGAATCTGCGGGAAGTCGGAAGTGCCGCCCATGCTCACCAGGTTCACCACGCTTCGGTCAGTGATGGCTGCCTTGAAGCGGTTGGTGTGCCCCACAATCCAGTTGGTCATGTAGCCGCCGTAGCTGCCGCCTGCGACGCCCATGCGCGTTTTGTCCACGAACGGCAGGCTCTCCAGATAGTCGGCGACGGTCATCAGGTCTTTGAAGTCGCGGTTGCCCCAGTCGCCTTTGATGGCGCGGGCGAACGCTTCGCCGTAGCCGACGCTGCCGCGCGGGTTGGTGTACGCCACGATGTAGCCCTGCGCCGCGTGCAGCTGGAACTCATGGAAAAACACGCGCCCGTACATCGCGTGCGGACCGCCGTGTATCATCAGAATCGTCGGATACTGGCGGCTGGGGTCAAAATCGGGCGGCTTGAGCAGCCAGCCGTGAACGCTCACGCCGTCGTCCGCCTGCACCTCGAACTCCTCGGGCGCGACAATCTGCACCTCGTCCAGCAGGGGCTGGTTGAACGCAGTTAGCGGGCGCGCCTCCAGCGTGTTGCCCGTGCGCTCGCCAAGAAACACTTCGTGCGGGTGAGTCGCGTCGCCCTTCAGCAGCGCGAAGCGATGCTCGTCCTGCGACAGGCTGAGGTCGGCAACTTCAAAATCGCCGTCCTGCAATTTGTCCAGATGCGTGCCGTCCACCTTCACACGGTACGGATAGACGCCGCCGCGCTCGCTCACCAGAAAGTAAAGGTGCTGGCTGTCTGCGCTCCAGAGCAGGGGCGCGCCGCCGCCGAACTCGCGCACATCGGTCAGTGTGCCCACACCGACCGTGTTGTCCAGATTCGGAATCAAATCCACCGTCTCGCTCGTCTCCAGTGAGACCAGCCACACATGGTCGTTGCGTGGGTACGAGTCGTCGGGATAAGGGTTGCCGATATAGGCGATGTACCGTCCGTCGGGCGACCACGCGAGCTGGTACTTGGGTCCATCAGGCGCGGGAATGCGTCGCAGCTCGCCGCCCTCAGCGGACACGACCCAGATGGCGTCGTAGCCCGGATGATTGTCTGGATCGGGCGTGCGGTTGCTGATGAAGGCAATCTGCGCGCCGTCGGGCGACCACACAGGGCTCGATTCGCTGAATTCAGGATCGGCGACGAGTTGCTGCGTCTCACCCGTGCGTACATCGACCACATAGAGATGGTAGCGCTGATCCACAAACGCGCCGTCGCCGTCCAGTCGCCAGTAGGGGCGGCGGATGATGCGCGGTGGGTTAGAAAGTCCCTTCTCCTGACGCTCTTTGCGAGCGGCTTCGCGCCATTCGGGCGCGGTCTCGCGGTAGGTGAAGGCGATTCGCGTTCCGTCGGGCGACCACGCGAAGCTGCCGATGCTGCCTTCTTCCAGATTCGTGATGGGGCGCGCCTCGCCGCCGTCGATGGGAATCACATAAATCTGCGCTTTCGGTTTCTGGCGGTTGCTCACGAACGCAATCTGCCTGCCGTCGGGCGACCAGCGGGGCTGCGAGTCGCTCCATTTGCCGTAAGTGAAGGGCTGGGGCTCTTCGCCGACGCGCACGCGCCACAGGTTGGAGAAGTATTTGTTTTTCTCGGTATCAATCCACTTATAGACGAACACCACCTGCTCGCCGTCGGGCGCGATTTGCGGGCTGGCGAGCAGCTTGATACGGAACAGGTCGTCAATCGTGATAGCGCGTTTCATAGGTTTGCCTCCGCAGGATGGGGTTCGCGCGGGCGTAGGGATTTCCTGCTATTGGGTGGACGCGCCCAGCAGCAGCTCCCGCGCGTGTTGCAGGGCGGTTTCGGTGGGCGCGCCAGCGAGCATGCGGGCAATCTCCTGCACGCGCGCCTCGCCCTGCAGCGGCTGCACGCACACGCGCGTCGCCGCGCCGTCAGTGTGTTTTTCTATCAGCAGGTGGCGGCGGGCGCGTGAGGCAATCTGGGGCAGGTGCGTGATACACAGAATCTGGAAATGTTGAGCGAGCTGGGCAATCTGCTCGCCGACGGCGTGCGCGGTGCGCCCGCCGATGCCCGCGTCGATTTCGTCGAACACGAGGGTGGGCACAGGCGCGGCGTCGGCTAAGGCAGTCTTGAGCGCGAGCATCACACGCGCCATCTCGCCGCCCGACGCGATTTTGCTCAGGGGACGCGGCGGCTCGCCCGGATTCGCACTGAACAGGAACTCCACGCTGTCGACGCCTGACCCATCCAGCGGCTTGGGGCGCACCTCCACCACGAACTGGGCGCGTTCCATCGCCAGCGCGCGCAGCGACGCCTGTACCGCCTCCGCGAAGCGGTGCGCCCCCTCTTGGCGCAGGGCGGAGAGCTGCTCGCTCAGCGTCTGCGCCTCCGCCTGCAGCCGCGCCTGCTCCGTCTCCAGCACGGCGCGTCGTTCGGTCTGCGTTTCCAGCGTGTGCAGCTTCGACGCCGCCTCGTCCGCGTACTGTAGCACGGCTTCTATCGTGTCGCCGTATTTGCGCTTGAGCCGCTTGATCAGCTCCTGCCGCTCGATGACCGCTTCCAGTCGGGCAGGGTCGTACTCGATGCTCTCGGCGTAGGCGCGCAGGTTGCGGGCGGTTTCTTCGATTTGCGCCAGCGCGCCCTCCAGCAGTTCGCCCCACGCGGCGGCGCTGGGGTCAATCCGCGCGATTTCGGTCAGGCTACGCGACGCGGCGGCGGTCTGGTCATACGCGCTGTTTTCGCCCATCAGCGCGTCGTAGGCGTTGCCCGCCAGCGCGATGAGCTTCTCGGCGTGCGTCAGGCGACGCGCTTCGGTCTCCAGTTGCTCGTCCTCGCCGACCTGCAGGTCCGCCGCGCGTATCTCGTCCACCTGGAAGCGGTACAGGTCTAGCATCTGTTCGCGCTCGCGTTCGCGGGCAATCAGCTCCTGCAGTTCGCGCTCAGTCTGGCGCAGGGCGCTGACCGTCAGGCGCGCCTGCTGGCGCAGCGTCAGCGCAGGCTCGCCCAGCCAGCGATCCAGAAAGTCCAGATGGCTGCTGGGGTTGAGCAGCGACTGGTGTTCGTGCTGCCCGTGCATATCAATCAGGAAGTCGCCGACGGCTTTGAGCGCGCTGATGGGTACGGGTTGCCCGTTGATGCGTGCGAGGGAGCGTCCGCCTGCCTGCACTTCGCGGCTGAGGTAGAGCATGCCGTCTTCGGGCGCGACGCCCAGTTCGTTGAGCAGCGCGTGCAATTCGGGGTCGTCGGGCAGTTCGAACACGGCGGTCACGCGCAGTTTGTCCGCGCCTGTGCGAATCAGGCTGGCGTCGGCGCGTTCGCCCAGCGCCAGATTCAGCGCGTCAATCAGAATCGATTTGCCCGCGCCCGTTTCGCCCGTGAGCGCGTTGAAACCGGGCTCGAAGGCGACCTCCAGCCGATCGATAATCGCCAGGTTCTCGATGTGCAGCGCGTGGAGCATCGCGGGGAATTGTACCTGCTCTGCCTGTGGCTCGCGGTTGGGGGCGGGAGACAGTGGAATGGGGCTTGATAAAAAACGGCAGGGGCGCAACGCGCGCCCCCGCAAATTCACAGCGCCATCGGCATAATCACGCAGAGGTAGTCGTCGACTTCGGCGGGCTTGATGACGGCGGGGCGCAGCGCTTCAGTCAGCTCCAGCACGACGCCCTCGCTCTTGACCACCTCCAGCACATCGAGCAGGTAGCGGGCGTTGAAGGCGATTTCGAGGTCGTCGCCCGTGCGCACGATGTCCACGCGCTCGGTCGCCTCGCCGACATCGCCGCGCGCGCTGATTACCAGCTTCTCGCCCTCCGTGCGCAGGTAGACCTTGTTCGAATTGCTGCGGGCGACCAGATACGCGCGGCGCAGCGCGTTGCGGAAGTCCTGCGTCATCAGCGTCCACTGGCGCGAAAACTCCTGCGGAATCACGCGCTGGTAGTTCGGGTACTGCCCCTCGATGAGCTGAGTGTAGACGGCGGCGTTCTCGCCCAGAAATGCGGCGCGGTGCATCCCCAGTTGCAGGGTAATCGTCTCGCCAGCGGGGATTTTCTGCACGAGCTGAATGGCTTTCAGGGGTACGATGGCTGCCGTCGGTTCGCCCGCGCCCGAATCGATGCGCTCCGTGCGCACGGCGAGACGGTGTGTATCGGTCGCCACCAGGCGCAGCGTGTCGCCCTCGAACTCCATGCGAATGCCCGTGAGCGTCTGGCGCGCCTCCTCTTTGGACACGGCGAACTCGACCGAGTCGACCATCTCCAGAAAGTGCTTCGCGGGCAGGGCAAGCTCGCTGGGCGATTCGATCGCGGGGATAGGCGGATATTCTTCGGCGGGCAGCCCCATCAGCTGGTAGCGCGAGTCGCCGCTGGTCAGAATTGCCTGATGGCGCTCGCCCGATTCGATATGAATCTCGTCGCCGCCGAGCGAGCCGACCAGCTCGGTCAGCAGGCGCGCGGGCAGGGTCGTCGCGCCGTCCTCGCCGACCAGCGCGGGAATGCGGCACTCCACCCACTGCTCGAGGTCGCTGCCGACCAGACGCACGCTATCGCTCTGCGCCTCGATATAGAGGTGGCTCAGGATGGGTAGGGAGGCGCGCGCCGCCGCCGCGCCCGCCACAACGCCTAACGCATCGTCAAACTGTTTCCGATTGAGCTGAACTTTCATGCGAGTGTCCTCCTCTCCTCTGATGAGGATAGCAATTGTACCCCATACGAGCGCGCGGGTACACCGCGAACGCTATAGCGAAGATGGCGCATGTACGGGGGGAGGGGGCAGAGACAGCGGGCAGCGAAGGAGAAGGCACTGGAACAGGAACGCTGCCGCTCTGGAGGCGAAGCTGCGACGCCTGCACGGCGGCTAATCCCCTTCGTAGAAGGTGTAGCCTGCAAGGGCGCGCACGACGCCCTTGCGCTCGCCCTGCACGGTTTCTTCGAGGGTCGCCTCCGACACTTTGAGGCTGTCGCGCGCGGAGGGCGGCTCGAACGGGCGAATGTAGTCCAGCGCCTCGTCGGGCGTGTCGGCAATCACCCAGTAGTTGGCGAAAAAGCCTATCGGCGTGCGCGCGCCTTCCAGCGGCTCGCGCCAGACGCCTTCGACCAGAATGTGCCAGAGCGGGGTCGGCTTGTCCGCAATCGGGTTGCCCGCCCGCATTAGCGCGACGGCGTCGGGGTTGGTTTTGTCCCAGCGCAGGGCGCGTTCGGCATGCTCTCTGGCGCGGGCAAGGTCGCCGTCGCGCCGCCAGCAGATTAGCCCCCTGTACGCATGCACCATCGCCGCTACAACGCCGTGCGACCATGGGTCGTCCAGCGCGTCAAGGGCGCGTTGGGCGCGCTCCAGCGACCGCTCTGCCTCAGCGTATCGCTTCTGTTGAATCAGGCTGTAGGCGCGCGCCGTCTCCAGCCAGGCAACGGGCAGGCGGTTCAGAACTCGCTCCGCCTGCTCCAGCATCTGCAGCGCGGCGTCGTACTCGCCCAGCCGCTGGTAAGCAATCGCAAGGTTGAACAGGAAGCTGTCCTGCGGCGCGTTCGGGCACGCCATGCCGTTGCGGAACGCCTCCAGCGCGTCGCCGTAGCGCTCCATATCCGAAAGGTAGCGCCCCAGATACTCCCAGAGAACCCAGACTTCGGGGGCAATCTCGACGCCTTCCTGCAGGGTGGCGATGGCGTCTTCGGGGCGTCCCATGTCCCAGAGGGCGCGCGCCTTGATTTCGAATCCCGCCGTGTGGCGCATGCGGAACAGTTGCTCGGCAATCTGCACGGCTTTGCGGGGGTCGCCCTGCTCCAGCGCGCGCTCGGCGGCTTCGATCAGTTGCTCAGGGTCTCTGCGAAACAGCATACGCCCTCCTGTGGGCGCATGATACCCCCTTAGCCCCGCCGCTGCGCGCCGTGCTGGGTCTCCAGCGCGGCGAAGATAGCCTCGACGCGCGCGTTGACCTCCTCGTCCGTCAGCGTGCGCGTGGGGTCGCGGAACACCAGCGCGAACGCAAGGCTGTGCGCCCCCTCGGGCACCGGCGCGCCCGTGTAGCGGTCAAACAGGCGCACCGACTCCAGCCAGTCGCCGCCCGCCGCCCGAATCGTCTGCTCCAGCGCAGCGTAGGGCACATCCTGCGCGACGACAATCGCAATATCGCGCAACACAGGCGGGAAGGCAGGCAGGGGACGGTAGCGTACCGTGTGCGCCGCCGCCCGCATCAGCGCGTTCAGCCCGAACTCCGCCAGATAGACCCGCTGGCGGAACTCGTACTGCTTCTGCAACTCCGGGTGCAGCTCGCCCAGCACGCCCAGCCGCTGGTCGTCGGCGTCATGCACATACGCGGCGCGGGCGGGATGCAGCCGATGGTCGCGCCCCTCCGCAGGCACGAAACGCGCCTCGATGCCCAGCTCGTGCAGCAGATGCTCGACGACGCCCTTCAGCGCGTAGAAGTCGGCGGGTTGCGGTTTGCTCGCCCAGTGCGGCGCGTGCAGCAGCCCCGTCATCAGCACGCCTAAATGCGTCCATTCGTGATAGTCGCCGCGCTCGTCCTGGGCGAACACGCGCCCAATCTCGAACAGGTGCAGGTCGCGACGGTTGCGACGGCGGTTATGGTCGGCGGCGCGCATCAGGCTCGACAGCAGCGAATGGCGCAGGCAACTCAGCTCGTCGCTCATGGGGTTTTGCAGCGGCACGGGCTGATACATCCATTCGCCGACGCCCTCGCCGCCGCTCTGCAGCGGGTTGGGCGCCTCCAGCGTGTGCCCGACAATCTCCTGCAGTCCCGCGCTCAGCAGAATCGTGCGCACGCGCTCGGCGAACGCGCCTTCGGGGCTGTCCTTGCCCTGCGTGGTGAAGCCTGCGGGCGGCACGGCGGGAATGCGCTCGTAGCCCAGTATGCGCCCCAGCTCCTCAATCAGGTCTTCCTCGCGCTGCAGGTCGGCGCGGTAGAGGGGCGCCTGCACGCGGAAGCCGTCCTCGATCGGCTCCGGGCGCAGGTTCAGCCGCGTCAGCACGCCGTGCGCCTCGTCGGGACGCACTTCGAACCCCAGCAGGCGCGACGCACGGCTCAGGCGCACCGTCAGCGTGCGCGTCTGAAACGGGCGCGGATAGACATCAATCACGCCCGACACGGCGGCGACGCCCGTCCATTCCTGCAGCAACTCGCACACGCGATGCTGGGCGACTATCACCAGATTGGGGTCGACGAACCGCTCGAAGCGATACGACGACTCGGTGCGCAGTCCCAGCGTGCGGGCGGTCGCGCGGATGGAGGTCGGGCTGAAGTGCGCCGATTCGATTAAGATATGGCGCGTGTCGTCGGACACTTCGGTCTCGGCGCCGCCCATCATGCCCGCGACGGCGACGGGTCGCTCCGCGTCGCAAATCATCAGCATCTCGGGCGTGAGGGTGTGCGTTTGTCCGTCCAGCGTGGTGATGCGTTCGCCCGGCTCGGCGCGGCGCACGATAATCTGATGCTCGCGCAGGGTGTGCAGGTCGAAGGCGTGCAGGGGCTGTCCCAGTTCGAGCATCACATAGTTGGTGGCGTCGACGATGGCGTTGATGGGGCGCATGCCCGCGGCAAGCAGGCGATGTTGCACATGGGCGGGCGCGGGGATGGGCGCGATGTCGCGGATGATGCGCGCCGCGTAGCGCGGGCACAGGTCGGGGTCGCGTATCTCGACGCGGGCATGGCGCGCCGCCTCCTGCGGCTCGGCGACGGGCGGGTTCAGAATCTGCGCGTTCAGCCGATGGAACAGCTCAGTCGGGCGCGCCGCCTCGCCCAGCAGCGCGTACACCTCCCGCGCAATCCCGAAAATGCTCAGGCAGTCGCCGCGATTGGGCGTGAGGTACATCGACAGCACCGCGCCCTGCGGCGTGTCCAGCGCCTCTTCGACCTCCAGCCCCGCCATCGTCAGCCGTTCGGCAAGCGCGTCGGGCGCAAGGTCTATCTGCACGAAGTCCTTTAGCCATTCGATGGGTACACGCATCGGCAGGATTGTACCTGATGGCGTCTCCCGCAGGCGGGGAGAACTCTCCCGCGTAGGACAGACATGCACTGCGACACGCCGATTTGACCGCATTTTCCCCCGTTTTGCCACGGAATACCTTGACAGTGGGCGAAAAGTGAATTATAATAATGCAAGTCCTTGCGCAGGACAACTCAACTCACATCGTAGGAGATAGGCGAATGAGACGAGAATGGTATCGGAGCTGTGCGCTTGTGAGCGCGAGTGTGCTGTTATCGGTAGTAACGACCGCCGGCTGGTCGCAGGGTGTGACCTGGTTAGGAGCGTTCCCTAACGGCAACAGGAGCGAGGCTTTCGGCGTTTCGGCGGATGGCTCGGTCGTGGTGGGCAGGGCAAACAACGTCCTCAATCAGACACGCGCCATTCGCTGGACTCAGGCAACCGGGATGCAAGACCTCGGCGCGCTCCAGTGGGATCAAAGCGAGGCTCGTGGCGTTTCGGCGGACGGCTCGGCCGTGGTGGGCGCATCATTCCATCCAACTTATGGGTCGCTCGCCACTCGCTGGACGCAGGCGACAGGCATGCAAAGCCTCGGCTGGCTGCCCAACGGTCGACACAGCACGGCTTGGGGCGTATCGGCGGACGGCTCGGTTGTAGTGGGCGTGTCGTACGTCTACGGTGAGCCGCGCGCTTTTCGCTGGACGCAGGCGACGGGGATAGTACAAATCCCCAACACGCTCGGCGGTGGTCGGGACCATGCGTACGGCGTATCGGCGGACGGCTCGGTCGTGGTGGGCTGGGCAAACAACGCCAGCGGTCAAACACGCGCTTTTCGCTGGACGCAGGCGACAGGCATGCAAGACCTCGGCACGCTTGGCGGCAACAGGAGCGAGGCTTTCGGCGTTTCGGCGGATGGCTCGGTCGTGGTGGGCAGGGCAATCAACGCCAGCGGTCAGGATCGCGCTTTTCGCTGGACGCAGGCGACAGGCATGCAAGACCTCGGCACGCTCCCTAACAGCCGTTGGAGCTGGGCTTGGGGCGCTTCGGCGGATGGCTCGGTTGTGGTGGGCTATGCACTCAAAACCAGCGGTCAACGCGCCTTTCGCTGGACGCAGGCTGGGGGGATGGAAGACCTGACCCAGACTTATGCCAGCTTGCTCAACGGTTCGTATCTGGAGACAGCCTTCGCCGTCAGCCCCGACGGACGCTACATTGTGGGTTATGGCTACAACGCGGCGACGGGGCGTGTCGAGGGCTATCTGCTGGATGCAGGACCGATCTGCGAGCACAACGGCGATGTGGATAACAACGGCTGTATTGACGACGCCGACCTGCTGACGGTGCTGTTCGCGTTTGGCAGCAGCGGCTCCAATCTGGGGCGTGTGGATGTCAACTGCGACGGCACTGTGGACGATGCGGATCTGCTAATCGTGTTGTTCAACTTCGGCAGTGGATGTTGAGCCTTCACCTCCTTTGTCCCTTACAGGGGGTTAGGGGGGATGTTTTGTAGGGGCGCACGGCGGTGCGCCCCTACCGACTTGCTGCAGCGGGCGCGCCCAGAACCCTCCAGCCTTCCCGTAAACGGGGGTGTTCGTCCCTCGCTCGCGCTCAATCCTCTGGAGCGTGCGGCGCAGTGCAGGTATACTCCCGTTGGATTGCGGGTGGGGCGAAGAAACCTATGAAAACACGGCTTCTAAGCATGCTTGCAGTGGGATGGATGTTTCTGGGGCAGGGCACGAGCAGAGACGCCGTAATCCTCGTCTCCACGGTTGCCGAGCTGCGGCATGCGGCGGCGGACGCCAAACCCGGAACGACGATTCTGATTGCGCCGGGCGATTACACGGGCGGCGTCCTTTTGAAGGGGCTGCATGGCAAGTCGGGGCGTCCAATAGTGATTGCGGGACAGCACCGTGAGAACCCGCCGCGATTTGTTGGCGGGACAGGGGTGCAGATTTCGGGCGCGAGCCATCTGGTGGTGCGCGACCTGCACATTGTGGAGACCCGCGCCAACGGCTTGAACATCGACGACACGGGCAACCCTGCGACCCCAACGCGCCATATCGTGGTGGAGCGCGTATGGGTGAGCGGCGCGCCAGAGGGCAACTACGACGGCGTCAAGCTTTCGGGCGTGCGTGGGTTCCGTGTGGTGGGATGCCGCGTCGAACGGTGGGGCGGCTCAGCAATCGATATGGTGGGCTGCCACGACGGAGTCATCGAGGCGTGCCGCCTCCGCAACGGGGGCGATAGCGCGGTGCAGGTGAAAGGCGGCTCCAGCAACATCACGATACGCGCCAGTCAGTTCGTGGCGTTCGGCAGGCGGGGCGTCAACATCGGCGGTAGCACGGGGCTGGACTATTTTCGTCCGCCAGTGCGTGAGACGCCTGCGGGCAGACGCTCCGAAGCGCGCGCCGTCCGCGTTGAGGGCTGCACCTTTGTGGGCGGCGGCGCGCCCATCGCGTTTGTGGGCGCGGACGGGGCAATCGTGCGCTTCAACACCTTCTATGACCCCGACCGCTGGGTTATTCGTATCCTGCAGGAGACCCGCGCGGAGGGGTTTGTCTCCTGTCGAGACGGCGTGTTTGAGGATAACCTGATCCTGTTTCGTTCCAGCCATTGGGCGTCGGGCGGGGTGAACATCGGCGACGGCGTCGCGCCGCACACCTTCCGCTTCGCGCGCAACTTCTGGTACTGCTGGGATGACCCTACCCGCAGCACGCCGTCGCTGCCGACTCCCGAGGTGGGGGGCGTCTACGGCGTTGATCCACAGATTACGGTTGACGAGGCAGGCGTCGTCTCCGTCGCGCCGACAAGTCCCGCACGCAGGGTCGGCGCGCATGCCTACTCGCGCTAACCGTTGCGCCTCTGCAGGTATACTTGGTTAAGATGACCCCGACGATGTTGATGATTTTCGCGCTGCTGGTGGTGTTCGGGGGCGCGCTGGCGTATGCGGGCGACTGGCTGGGTAGGCGGTTGGGCAAACAGCGGCTGAGCCTGTTTGGAATCCGCCCGCGCCATACCGCAACGCTCATCACGACCCTCACGGGCTGCCTCACCGTCGCGATTACCGTCGTCGGGATGACACTGGTCAACGAGTCGTTCCGCGCATGGATTACGCGCGGCGACCGAATCCTTGTTGAGCTGCGCGAAAATGAGGCGCGGCTCAAGGAGCTTCAGGCGCGCAACACCGCGCTGCAACAGACGAACGACACGCTTCAACGCGAGGGGACGCGCCTTGGCGACGAACTGAAGGCGCTGGAGCGCGAGTATCAGGCGCGATTGCAGCAGGTGCAACAGCTGGAAGCGCAACTGGGGCAGGCGCGCGAGCAACTGCGCGAGAACCGACAACTGCTCCGCCTGGCGCAGGCGCGTTTACAGCAGGCGCGTCAGGCGCGGGAGGCGTTGCAAGCGCAAATCCGAGCTGTGCGTGTGCAGATTGCCGCGCTGGAGCGTCAGCAGGCGCAGTTGCGCGCCCAGAACGACGAGTTCGCCGAGCAGGGCGCCGCGCTCGCCTCCGAGAACGCGAAACTCGATGGGGAGAACCGTCGCCTGCAGTCGCAAAACGCCCAGCTTGCCGAGCAGAACCGTCAACTGACCCAGACAAATGAACAACTCGAGTTGCAGAACACCTACCTGCTGGAGCGCGCGGCGGCGCTCCGCCTGCAGTTGGAGGAGCTGGAGCGCGCTTCGCGCGAGTTGGCGCAGCTGGCGAACATTCGGCTGAGCCCCATCGCGGTACAACTGGGCGAGGAGCTGGGGCGCGTCGTGTTTCCCGCTGGCTGGAGCGAGGTGCGCGTGCGGCAGGGACTGCAGGACTTGCTGACCCTTGCCGATCGTACCGCTCGGGCGCGGGGCGCCGCGCCTGCCGCAGGGCAAGCGCGCGCCGCCTTTATCCCCGACAAGCGCGTGCGCCTGGTGAGCGGCGAGCAGGCCGAAATCACCGAGAGCGAGAGCCTCGAAGCCATCCAGCAGAACATTCGCGCGTCGGGCGAGTCGGTGGTTGTGATTGCCACCGCGCTGATGAACGCCGCGCAGGGCGAGCCTGTACCGATTGAACTGCGCCTGTACCGCAACCGCAAGGTGTTCGACGAAGGCGAGGAGATTGCGCGAATCACGCTGGACTGTCGCCCCCAGAGCCGACCGCTGGAGCAGGTTCTTCGGTTCCTGCAGACGGATGTGCGTTCGCGCGCGGTGGAGGCGGGCATTCTGCCGCGACAGGAGCAGGCGGGCGCGCCGCCGACTGTCGGCGAGACCTCGCCTGAAACGCTGGTCGAGCTGATGGAGCGCGTGCGCCAGTGCCGCTCGGAGCGCGTGGCGCTGATTGCGCGCGCGGCGAAGACTACCTACGCCGCCGACACACTCACGCTGCGCTTTGAAGCCCTCCCGGCAGGAAAGAGCTGACCCGCGCCGAACAGGGCGCGCCATGCAGCGACTAATTGGCGCACACACCTCCACTGCAGGCGGTCTGCAGAACGCGGTCTACGAGGGCAAACGATTGGGCTGTACCGCCGTGCAAATCTTTACTTCCAGCCCCCGCCAGTGGAAACCCGCCGATGTGTCCGACGAGCAGGCGCAGAGACTCCACGCGGCGCAGCAAGAGACGGGCATTCACTGCGTGGTGTCGCACGCGGCGTATCTGATAAACCTCGCCTCGCCGGACCCCGACACGCGGCGCAAGTCCTACGACGCCTACTTAGCCGAACTGCGCCGCTGCGCGAAGCTGGGCATCCAGTACGCCGTGCTGCATATGGGTTCGCATCCCGATTTTGAGGCGGGTATGCAACTTCTGAAGGAAAACCTGCGCAATCTGCTCGCCGAGATGCCCGACGGCGTGAACATCGCGATGGAGACGATGGCGGGACAGGGGAGCGCGCTCTGCTACCGATTCGAGCATTTCGCGCGACTGCTGGACGCGCTGCCCGATGAGCGACTGGTCATCTGCGCCGACACTTGCCACCTATTTGCCGCAGGGTACGACCTGCGCACGGAGGAGACCTACCGCGCGGTGTGGGACGAGTTTGACCGCCTGATTGGGCTGTCGCGCCTGCAGGTGTGGCATTTGAACGATTCGAAGAAACCGCTCGGTTCGCGCGTGGATCGGCACGAGCATATCGGCGAGGGCGAGCTGGGCGAGGACGCCTTCCGCCTGCTGCTGAACGACCCTGCCTTCGCCGCGTTGCCGATGCTCATCGAGACGCCCGACGAAAAACGCTTCGCCGAGGACCTGGCGAAACTCTGGAGCTATGTCGCGGAGGCTTAGTCAATCTCTGGCAGGCGCACCACCATGCGCTTGTTGGGCACATCGACTTCGAGGATATACTCCTCGACGGCGGGTATCGTGTACGCGCCGATGTCGTAGAAATCATACGCCGCGCCCTGACGCACATTTTTGAGTTTGCCAATTCGCTCGCCCGACTCGGTGAAGACCTCCATGCCGATGAGGTCATCGATGTAATACTGCCCCTCCTCGAGCGGCATGCGCTCTTCAGGAGGGATGAGCAGCCATGCGCCGCGCAGGGCTTCCGCCTGGTCGCGCGTGTCGACGCCCTCCAGTTCGATGATGAGGTGTTCGCCGTGCCAGCGCGCGCTTTTGATGAAGCATTCCTGCGGTGGGCGTGTGCGGGGCGGGCGTTTGCGTGTCTGGGTGAGTTCCGCGTCGTCGGTTTGCGGTTTGGGCGGCAGCCACCAGTGCAAACGCGCGCCCGGATGGAACCGGGCTTCGGGGAAGTCGGTCTCCGAGCGCACTTTCAGTTCGCCGCGTATCCCGAATGGGCGCACGATGACGCCCACCGTCACCCAGCGTCGGGCGATTTTCGGGATATACGCCTGCGCCATCGTTTACTCTTCGTCTGCGTCGTGCTCGCCCGTGTCGGCAGGCGCGCCGTCGGTGATGACAATCACCTGCACGCGGACGCGGTTCTTCGCGCCAACCGCCTGCGCGACAGTGCGCAGCGCGTTCACAATGCGCCCCTGCTTGCCAATCACGCGCCCGCGATCGCTCTCGGCGACCTGAATCGTGTAGCGGAGCATCGAGCCGTTGCGCTCCTCCTTAATCTGCACCGCCTGCTGATCCTCCACCAGCGCGCGAATCGACGCTTCCAGAAACTCCCGTAGCATAGTTGGTTCCCCTTAGTTGGTAGACGCCGCGTTCTGCGACGATTCGGTTCGGAACTTCTCCCAAACGCCTGTGATTTTCAATAGATGCTCAACAGTATCGGTCGGCTGTGCGCCCGTGCGGAGCCAGTGCAGCACACGCTCCTCGTTGAACCGGATGTCCGCCGGGTCGGTAATCGGGTTGTAGTGCCCAACAATCTCCACGCACTTGCCCGAGCGGGGGCTCTGGCTCGGCGTGACCACGACCCGATACACAGGTTTCTTCTTTTTGCCGACGCGCATTAACCGAATTCTCAGCATCGATACGCCTCCTGTAGTGTCATCGACGGGCTATTATACCCGCTCTGTGTCGTAAAGTGAGTCCAGCTGCTCGCGGTAGCGTTCGATAATACGGGCGCGACGCATCTTGAGGGTGATGGTCACATCGCCCGCCTCGAAAGTGAACGCCTGCGGCAGCAAAAGGAACCGCTTGACGCGCTCATAGTTCGCAAACGGACGCATCGCCTCTTCGACCTGCTGGGCGATAAACGCGTACACACTGGGGTTTTGCACCAGTTCCTCGCGTGAGGCGTACTCGATGCCCTGCTGGTGCGCCCATTCTTCAAGTTGCACGAAGTCGGGCACAATCAGCGCGGAGACGAACTTCTTCTTGTCGCCGTAGATGACCGCCTGTTCGATGTAGGGATTGCGAATGAGCGCGTTTTCGAGGGCGACGGGGGCGATGTTCTTCCCGCCCGCCAGCACGAAGATGTCCTTCTTGCGGTCCGTGATGCGCAGGTACTTGCCGTCCACAATCTCGCCAACATCGCCCGTATGGAACCAGCCGTCGGCGTCAATCGCCTGCGCCGTCGCTTCGGGCTTGCGCCAGTAGCCCTTCATGATGTTCGGTCCGCGCGCGAGGATTTCGCCGTCGTCCGCGATTTTGATTTCCACGCCGGGGAATGGGATGCCCGCTGTGCCGATTTTGTTATGCTGGGGGGTGTTGCCCGTCAGCACGGGCGAGGTTTCGGTCAGCCCGTAGCCCTGAAAGAGCTGGATTCCGTTCTCCCAGTAGAATTCAGCGACCTGGGGGTCTAACGCCGCGCCGCCGCTGATCGCCCAGATGAGCCTGCCGCCGAACGCGCGGCGCATGCCCTTCTTGCGTGCGTAGCCGCCCAGCAGGCGCAGGAACGGCTTGCTGCCAATCACCTGCATCACCCGCTCGCGCACTTTTTCGTAGAAGCGCGGCACGCCGTTAATCGCGTGCGGACGCACTTCCTGCATGTTCTGCGCCAGCGTGTCGAAGCTCTCGGCGAACGCCATCTGCACCCCCAGAGCAATCGCCACCAGGTGGTCGCAGGTGTGCGCGTAAATATGACTTAAGGGCAAAAAGTTGAACATCACATAGTCGCGTCCGGGCGGTGGGAACACCTGCATACAGGCGTACATGTTCGCGAGCAGGTTTCCGTGCGAGAGCATCACGCCCTTGCTGTCGCCTGTGGTGCCCGAGGTGTAGATGATGGTGGCGAGGCTCTCCCAGTGGTTCAGTTCCGCCGTCTCACGCACGAGGGTGGGCTTGTCGCGCAGGAGCTGTTCGCCTTCCTGCTGCAGCTGCGCGAGGGGCGTCCAGCCGCTGATGGAGTCGAAACTGAAATAGTGCTTGAGGGCGGGCAGGCGTTCGCGAATCGCCTCGACTTTCTGCGCCTGCTGGGAGGTGGACACGAAAATCGCGCACGATTCCGAATCGCGCAGTTGCTCCTCGACCTGTTCGGGGGTAAGGGGAAAGTGCAGGGTCACGGACGCCGCGCCAGCATGCAGGATCGCGAGGTCTGCAACGACCCATTCATAGCGGTTCTCAGAGAGAATCGCGACCCGATCGCCCGGCTGCACGCCCCGCGCGATGAGCGCCGCTGCGAGCGTCTCCACATCGCGTCGGACCGTCTGCCAGGATACAGGCTGATACACCCCGTCGCGCTTGACCAGATAGAGCGTCGTATCGCCCAGTGTGTCTGCCTGCGATTGAAACAGCGACGGGATGGCGCGCGCCTGATGCTCACACCAGCTGCTGCGCCAGCGCAACTCTAACGGCTCGCCCTTGAGATAGTTCGTTGCCATCGCTCCACCTCGACCGACTGTTCAGTGGAACGAATTGTACCCCAGTGTGAAGATTGTTTTTTTGATGCAAGGGGGTACAATAACGCCATGAGACGATTGCTGTCGCTGAGCCTCAGTGTGTGGCTGTTGTGGGCGTGGGCGGACGCGCCCCTGTGGATCAGCCGTGCGGAGACCATTACCCCATCTGACCTGCGTGCGCACCTGGAGTTTATCGCTTCCGATGAACTGGAAGGGCGCGACACCCCCTCGCGTGGGCTGGATCTGGCGGGCATGTATATTGTGTCGCACCTGCAGCGCTGGGGCGTGAAACCCGCAGGCGAGAACGGAACCTACTACCAGACGCTCAACTACCGAACGGATGCGATTAACCCCACCGAGTCGCGCATTCGGATAGGGCAGCAGAGTTTTGAGTACGGGGTGGGCTTTGTAGCGCGTCCCGTTGCACTGAATGCGACCGCCGCCCTGGTCTATGTCGGCGACGGCTGGTCGAACCCTGAAAAGGGAATCGATCCCTATGCGGGGCTGGATGTGCAGGGCAAGGTGCTGGTGGTGCAGGCGGGCTACCCGAAAGAGGTGCTTGAGCAGGGGATCGAGCAGTCGGCGGCTGCGGGCTGGCGTTCGCCCGAACAAAACGCCGAGCAGAAGGGCGCGTTGGCAATTGTGCGCATCGACCCGTCGGACATGGGGCGCATCGAGCGAATTGCCCGCGCGTGGAGCCAGCGGCGCGGGGTGGAGGGGCTGCAGTCGATGGGGCGTGTGCCAATTATCGTCGCCTCCGCGCCGATGCTGAACGCGTTGTTTGAGGGGGAGCGCATTGCAGCGTCCGAACTCATCCGCCGCGCAGAGGAGAACGCGCCCGCCGAGCCGTTCGCGCTCAACCCCAGCAAGCAGATTGCCATCACGCTCAGCGTGCAGTCGCGCGTGGAAGCCGCCCGGAGCGTGATTGGCGTGATTGAAGGCGCCGACCCGGAACTCAAGCGCGAGTATGTCTCGATAGGGGCGCATTTAGACCATGTGGGCGTCGCGGCGCGGGGGGAGGGAACCAATCGCATCTTCAACGGCGCGGACGACAACGGCTCTGGCTCCGTTGCCCTGCTGGAGATTGCTGAGGCGTTCGCCACAGGACCGCGCCCGAAACGCTCGATCCTGCTGCTCTGGTACGCGGGCGAGGAGAAGGGGCTGCTCGGCTCGCGCCTGTTCGTGGAGCGACCGACCGTGCCGCTGGAGAACATCATCGTGAACATTAACATGGACATGGTGGGGCGCAGCAAGCAGCCGGGCGATACCAACCCGCGCAACCGCGAGCTGTCGGGTCCGAACGAGGTGTATGTGATTGGTCCGAATGTCGCCAGCCCTGACCTCGGCGCGGTGCTGAAGCGCGTGAATGAGCAGTACCTGCGTATGGAGCTGAACCCGATGTACGACTCGCTGAGCCATCCCGAGCAGCTCTATTTCCGCAGCGACCACTACAGCTTCGTGGGCAAGGGCATCCCTGCGGTCTTTTTCTTCAGCGGGTTGCACGCGGACTATCATCAGGTGACGGACACGGTGGAGAAGATCGACTACGAGAAGATGGCGCGGGTGGCGCGCACGGTGTTCGGGCTGGCGTGGGAAGTGGCAGACGCGCCGGAGCGACCCGCGCGGGTGAACCTGCAGGGCTTGCAGCGACGGCGATGAAACCGAGCGCAGAGACGATGGCGCATGCGGCGCAGGCGTTGCAGGAAGCGTTGCAACGCCTGCATATCCCCTTCGACGCGGCGCGATTCCAGTGGGAGGGGATTGTGCCTGTGCCGTACAAGGAGTACGCGGGCGACGCGCGCGGGATGGGCTGGCGTGGCGTGACGCGCTACAGCCTTGGTCGCCCGCCGTACATCGACGCGCGGTTCGCATTGCGCTACTTCGAGATTGCGCCTGACGGCTACTCCAGCTTGGAGAAGCACGCGCATGTGCATCTGGTGGTGGTCGTGCGCGGGCGCGGGCGCGCGCTGGTGGGAGAGCGCGTGTTCGAACTCCAGCCGCTGGATGTGCTGTATGTGCCGCCCAGTACGCCGCACCGCTGGGTCAATCCCTACAACGAGCCGTTCGGGTTTTTGTGCCCTGCGGACGCCGAGCGCGACAAACCGCAGCCCGTCTCTGAGGACGAGTGGAATGCTCTGCGCGCGAATCCAGAGACCGCGCCGTATGTATTTTAGTCGCGGTCAATCCGCAGCGGCTCCTCACCTTTGCGCAGCCAGCCGCGCTGACGCGCCAGCGACTCGCGTCCCAGGTCTGTCTGCACGCGGCGCAACTCTTGCTCGAGCGACTGTTCCTGAGCGCGCAGGTGCGCCAGTGTTCGCTCCATATCCGCCGTCTCTGTGCGTAGCTTCCGCCACTCTGCGAACCGCTGCGCCGTGCGCGGGGTCGTGCTGAGAACAACTCCAGCCACAATCAGCCAGAGCGCAAGGCTCCACAAGCTATGAACCCTCCCTGTTCGTGCCATCTCTCCGCTCCGTTGCCCTAACTATACCACAGGCTGTATACGATTCCTGCAAATTTTACAAGCAGTTGGGTGGAAATCGTGGAAAAAAGAGCGCTTGCACAAAACCGCAAAGTAGTGTATAATATAGACTGGTCAGGTATCTGATCGGAGGAAAGGCGATGAGACGGACCCTATTACCGATTGCCGCGCTCTATGCGGCGGCATGCATGACTGCAAACGCGCAGGTTCTCTATTCAACGGGCTTTGAGGAGTTCAATCTTGGGGCAATCCTGAACCAGTTCGGCTGGGAGCATGAGCTCTCAAGCTCTGGCGGACGGGGCGACGGCAGTATCGTAGACAGCCTTGCGCGCTCAGGAAGCAAGTCGCTCAAGATTACACCCGTTGCAGGAACAACGACAGGTAGCAACTGGTGGTGGAAGTTTATTCCCCACGACACGGATGCAAGCCCCAACAAGATTATCCGCATCAAGTGGGACATGTACCTCACGGCGTCGTCGCTGCAGGGGATTTACGGCATCGATGTCTACAACGGCGCTGGGGCGCTGGCGCGAGTCTGCACTGTGCGTGTGCTGGATGATAATACTGTGCAGCTGATACGCTTTGCAGGAGGCGCTACCCAAGAGGTATTCACAACAGAGGTGGAGGCGTCGCGCGATGCGTGGAACCGCTTTCGGCTGGACATCGACTACACCACGCGCACCTTCAAGGTGTACCTGAACGGCGTGGATGTCGCTCCCACTGAGACGAACCAGATTCAGACCGCAGCGGGCAATGTGTTTGGCGATGCGGACATCTATTTCGTGAATCTGGGCGGCGACTCCAACGATTCGGGCAACTACGATAACTACTATGTGGCGGCGATACGTGCGGTGGTCGAGGGCGATGTGAACGGCGACGGCTGTGTGGACGACGCGGATCTGCTGGCGGTGCTGTTCAGCTTCGGCTCGGACGACATCGCCAACGATGTGAACGACGACGGCGTGGTGGACGACGCGGACCTGCTGGCGGTGCTGTTCAGCTTCGGCAACGGCTGCTAAGCGACTCCTACTCTGCGTGCGTGAGTCCCAGCTTGCGCACGCAGAGTTCCAGAAACTCGCACCCCGCGCAGTGGGGAATCCAGCGCGGGGTCAGTATCTCCCAGTCCTCGTCCAGTATCTGTGCGACCAGCCCGTCCAGCAGCGCGCGAAACTCCTCAAGCGCGTCTGCATCGAGCGGCACGGCGACCTTTTTGTTGGGGCGCAGGGCGTAGATGGCTATCCAGAGCGGGCGGTCGGGGTAAAGCTCCTGCACGAGCAGCGCGTAGCAGTGGAGCGCGAGGTCGTTCTGCACCTGTGTTTCGTCCACATCGGCGCGCCCGCTCTTGTAGTCGATAATCTCCAACGAGCCGTCGGGATGTTCGTCCAGGCGATCGATGCGCCCCGTGAGGATGTAGCGTCCCATATCGCGGCGCAGCATGCGCTCCGTGAAAAGGACGACCGCTTCGGGGGGCTGCTCCGCCTGCGCCTGATAATACTGGCTCACGAGTTCGCGTCCGTGCTGTTTGAACGCCTCGCTCTGCTGGGCGTTTTCGAAGCCCGCGTCGCTCCAGAGCTGTTCCAGCGCGTGGTGGAGCGCGTCGGGCGAGAGTTTCTCCGCTCCGCCCGCTGTGTGGAAGTAGTCCAGTGCGCGGTGCAGGTTCGCGCCGAAAGTGAATGCAGGATTAGGGCGGCGCATCCACCTGCCGTAAGGGGTCATGTACGCCCAGTGATACTTGATGCGGCAGGTGAGGTAGGTGGTGAGTTTCGTGGGGCTGAAGGTCGGCTTACGCATGCGTGCGCTCCAGCGTGTGCAGGCGCAGCGCGCCCGTGTTCGCGAGGGTGAACAGCAGCTCCACCTCCGAGAGGGTGAACTCGCGCGGCGACTCGGTCAGCAACAGGATAGTCCCCAGCGTGCGCTCGGCGACCTGCAGCGGCGCGGCGAGCGCGGAGGCGAACCCGCCGGGCAGCGGCTCCTTGAGATTCTGCGGGTGCTGGGGCAGGTCGGGCGCGGCGATGGGCGCGTTGAAGGCGAACACCCAGCCCGGCAGGCTATACTGCGCGTCGGGGCTGTGGGCGAGCAGCGCCTCGTTCAACGGCTCCGTGTAGACGGGCGCGAGTCGGTCTGGCTCGCGGCGGCTGGGCAGGTACACGATGGTGTAGTCATGCGGGATGAGTTCGTGCGCGGTGCGGCAGAGCAGGCGCAGTACCTCGCGCAAGCCCTGCGTCTCGCCCAGCTGCAGCGACAGGTCGTACAGCTTCGCCATGTGTTGCGCGCGCTGGGCGGTCTGCTCGTAGAGCAGCGCGTTGGAGAGCGTGAGCGCGATATGCCCCAGCAGGGGAGGCAGCCACTCCAGCGCGTCGGGCGCGTCGGCGGGCAGGGCGAGCGCGAGCAGCCCCATCGGTTGCTCGGCGAGCGCGAGTGGGTAGGCGCGATAGCGTCGCCCGCCCCAGAAGGTCTCAACAGGCGCGTCCGTCCAGCCCGACGGCAGCGCGTCCAGCGCGACTTGTTCGGGCAGGGCGTCTGCGCCGTATTGCATCGCGAGCAGCAGCGTGCGGCGGTTCTCATCGTAGAGCCACACGCCGCCGCCTTCGGGCGCGACCTTGCGCATCAGCGACTCGATGGCTTCCAGCGCGTGCTGCAGGCTGAGATCCGCGCCCAGGCGTCGGGGCAGGCGGCTGAGCCACTTGAGCGCGCGCTCGCGCTGTTCCAGCTGCGTCTGGGTCTGTTGCAGGCGCAGGAGCAGTTCAATGGGCGTCGCCGTCTGTTCCAGCAGGGCAAGGTGGGCGTCCTCAAACGGCGCGTCGCGGTTCAGCAGTGCAATCGCGCTGTGGGGCAAGCCCGACAGGGGAACAGCAATCCCGGTCGCAATCGCGCCAATCGGCTCCTGATAGGTCTCGGCGTGATAGCGCCATACTTCGCGGTTCAGCAGGGTGGGGGCAACGAGCGCGTCGCTGGGGCGCAGGCGGAACCCGCGCAGCTCATCGGCGCGCGCGCCCGCGACATAGGCGAACTCGACCTGCTCGCCGCTGGGGTCGGGCAAAAAGAGAACCCCTACCTGCGCGCCAGTCGCCTGTTGCAACCAGCGCAGCGCGTTCTCAATCGCCTCGCCTGGGGGCGCGCCCTGATGGATGCCCGATAACCACACGCCCCACGCAGGCTGACCCGCGTCGCCCAACGGTCGTTTGTCTCCCGTGAACAGATTGTACCCTGAAGGCGCGACTCCTGCTTCCTTCACCCGATGGGTACAATATCCCGTATGGAAACCCGTCAGAGAGTCGCGACAGGTGTGATTGCGGTCGTCCTGTTCGTGATGCTGTTTGGGGGCGTTTTGGTGAACCTGTACACCGATTACCTGTGGTTTGTGCATGATGTCAAACACCCCCAGATTTTTGGGCGTATCCTCGCGTTGCGCTGGGTGCTGTTTCTGGCGACGGCGATTGGCTTTTTCCTGTTCGCGCTGGTGAACCTGCTGATTGCGAATCGTGTGGCAGGGGCGGCGGACGCGCCTGACCTGGCGGTGCGCGGCGGGCGAATCGTGCGCATCACGCGCGCCGTGCGACGGGGAACCTACTATCTGCTGATTCTGGGCGCGCTGGTGTTCGCGCTGTTCGTAGGGCTGAGTGCAAGCGCGTACTGGAACGACCTGATGCTGTTCCAGAATGCGCAATCGTTCGGCGTCAAAGACCCCCTGTTCGGGATGGATGTCGGCTTCTATGTGTTTCGGCTGCCGTTTTTGTCGTTCGTGTCGGGGCTGGTGGTGTTCACAACGCTGATTGCGCTGGTGGGGATTGGCGCGTTCTATTACTTCAACCGTGCGCTGGGCTGGCTGGGCGGGATGCCGACCTTTCTACCGTCGGTCAAGCCGCACATGCTGATTCTGGCGACGCTGTTTTTGCTGTCGTTCGCGTGGTATCTGTGGCTGGCGCGGTATGACCTAGTGTTTTCGGAGCATGACCAGTTTTTTGGCGCGGGCTATACGGATGTGCATGCGCGGCTGCCGATCTTGACCATCACCGTGTTCGGATTGCTGATTGCGGCGGCGCTGTGCCTGATTAGCCTGCGGCGCGGGGCGGGGCTGCTGCTGCCGATTGGCGGCTTCGCGGTGGTGTTGCTGTTCTGGATTGCGGCGACGCTCTTTTATCCGCCGCTGGTGCAGCGGTTCGTGGTCGTGCCCAACCAGCTGGAGCGTGAGACGGAGTATATCGAGCGCCATCTGGAGTTCACGCGCCGCGCCTACAATTTGGACAAGATTCGCGTGCAGCCGATGGATGTGCGTGAGGATTTGACCGCCGCCGATTTGCGCGGGGCGGAGGGCACGCTGGAGAACCTGCGGTTGTGGGACTTCCGCCCGCTGGGACAGGTCTACAACGGGCTGCAGGCGCTCAAGCCCTACTACGCCTTCGTTGATATCGATGTGGATCGCTATCGGGTGAACGGGTCGCTGCGGCAGGTGCTGCTGTCCGTGCGCGAGTTGAACCTGCAGGGGTTGCCGCCCGCCGCCCAGCGCTGGCAGAACCTGCACCTGCTGTATACGCACGGCTACGGCGTGGTGATGAACCCCGTGAACGAGGCGACCAGCGAGGGGCAGCCCGTGTTCTGGATGCGCGACCTGCCCCCCAGCACGCCCGACTACCTGCCGCTGAAAAACCCCGCCATTTACTTCGGCGAGAACCTTGACCGCTACTCCATCGTGCGCACGCGGCTGCAGGAGTTTGACTACCCGCGCCTGACGGGCGAGGAGGGCGAGGAGAATGTCTACACGACCTACAGCGGCGACGGCGGCGTGCCGATTGGCGGCTGGTTGACGCGGATGCTGTTCGCGATACGCCTGTCCGACCAGAACATTCTGCTGACGGGCGATTTGACGGGCGAGTCGCGCCTGCTGTTTCGACGCAACATTCGCGAGCGCGTGCAGGCGATGCTGCCGTTCATCCGCTGGGACGACGACGCCTACCCCGTCATTCACGAGGGCGAAATCGTCTGGATTTACGACGGCTACACCTTCACGCGCAACTACCCCTACAGTCGCCCCTTCTTCTCGCGCGATAGGGTGGTGCGTCAGTTCAACTACCTGCGCAACTCGGTCAAGGCGACCATTCACGCCTACACGGGCGCGGTGAACTTCTACATCGCCGACGAGAACGACCCCATCATTCGCGCCTACGCGCGGGCGTATCCGGGCGTGTTCAAGCCGATGTCTGAAATGCCCGCAGGCTTGCGCGAGCATGTGCGCTACCCGATTGACCTGTTCGAGGTGCAGGCGCAGCTGCTGGAGCTGTATAACACGACGGACGGGCGCGTGTTTTTCAACAAGGCGGACGCATGGGCGATTGCCCGCGAAATCCTGCAGAACAACGAGACCGAGCCGATGACGCCCTACTATGTGATTATGCAGCCGCCGGGCGAGCAGCAGCCGCGCTTTATGCTGACCCTGCCGTTCACCCCCCAGCAGCGCAAGAATCTGGTCGCGTGGCTGGCGGCGCACTGCGACCCCGACCGCTACGGCGAGCTGGTGCTGTACCGATTCCCCAACCAGCGGCTGGTGTACGGACCCGAACAGATTGAGGCGCGCGTCAACCAGAACCCCGAAATCGCGCAGCAGCTGAACCTGTGGAACCAGCAGGGGTCGCAGGTGTTTCGGGGCAACCTGCTGGTCATCCCGCTGGGGCGGACGATGCTTTACTTCAAGCCCATCTATTTGCGGGCGCGTTCGGAGGGCGCGATTCCCGAACTGAAGAAGGTGGTGCTTGCCAGCGGCGACCGCGTGGTGATGACCGACACGGTGGAGGAGGGGCTACAGTTGCTGCTTGCGGAGCGTGCGGGGCGCACGACGCCGCGCGCCGCCCGCGACGGCGCCGCCGCCGTCCAGCCCGCCGCGCCCCCCATCCCGACCGACCTGCGCAGCCTGGCGCGACAGGCGAACCGACTCTATCGCGAGGCGCAGGACGCCCTCAAAAACGGCGACTGGGCTGCCTACGGCGAGCGCATGCGCCGCCTGGAAGCCATCCTGAAACAGATGGAGGCGGGGGAGTAAAGCGGCGAACCCCGCCTGCCAACGCGCGCCCTGAGCAAGGTACAATCGTATCGCCATGAGTGTGATTATCCCGGATACGCTCTTGCAAGCCGCGCAGATGAGCGAATCGGAGTTTCGGCTGGAGCTGGCGCTCTGGCTGTACCAGCAGGAGCGACTCACGCTGGCGCTGGCGAGCCAGTTCGCAGGACTCACGCGAATCGAGTTCCAGCGCGCCCTGCACGAGCGGGGCATTCCCATTCACTACACAGCGGACGACCTGCAGGAAGACCTTGCCAACCTGCAGGCGGTTGAACAGCCGTGATTGTGGTCAAAGATACTTCCTGGTGAAGCGGATTGTGGGTGGCTACACATCGGGCACATACTCCAGCTCGACTTCGCCAATGCGCACGGTGTCGCCCTCCTGCGCGCCCAGCTCCTGCAGGCGGCGGAAGATACCCAGCCCCTTGAGCCGCTTTTGCATGCGCAGGATGGCTTCGTGGTTGCCGAAGTCGGTGCGCTGCACAATCTCCAGCGGCAGCGCGCCCTCTACGACGAACACGTCGCCGTCTTTGTAGACGCGGGTGGGCTGACGGCTCGGCTTGACCGCCTCCGGGGTCGGCTCCAGCAGCGGCTCTGGCGGGGGCAGCTCGGCGACGCGCTGCGCCAGCCGCGCCAGCAACGGCTCCAGACCCTCGCCCGTGTACGCCGAGAGGAGGAACACCTCATAGCCCTGCGCCTCCAGCGCATTCCGCACGGCGTCCAGCGACTCGCGGGCGTCGGGGGCGATGGCGTCAATCTTGTTCAGCGCAATCAGGGCGGGCTTTTGCGCCAGCGCGGGGTTGTAGAGTTCCAGCTCGCGCCGCAGGGTCTCGAACGCCTCCAGCGGCGGCGCAGTCGCAAACGGCGAGACATCGAGCAGGTACAGCAGCAGCCGCGCGCGCTCCACATGGCGCAGGAACTGATGCCCCAGCCCGACGCCCGCGTGCGCGCCCTCAATCAGCCCGGGAATATCGGCGACCACAAAGCTATGCTCCTGATACTGCGCCACGCCGAGGTTGGGTACAAGCGTGGTGAACGGGTAGTCGGCGATTTTGGGCTTGGCGGCGGAGATTCGGCTAATCAGCGTGCTTTTGCCTGCGTTGGGCATGCCGACGATGCCCACATCGGCGAGCAGTTTCAGCTCCAGTCGCAGGGTGCGCCGCTCGCCGGGCAAGCCTTTCTCGGCGAAGCGGGGCGTCTGGCGGGTGGGGGTGGTGAAGTGCGCGTTGCCGCGTCCGCCCTTGCCTCCGCGCGCCGCGACGAACTTCATTCCCGGGCGCGAGAGGTCTGTTAGCAGCGCGCCCGTGTCGGCGTCGTAGACCAGCGTGCCGACGGGCACACGCAGCGTAATCGACTTGCCGTTGCGCCCTTTGCGCGTGCTGCCGCTGCCGTGCCCCCCATTCTCGGCTTTGTAGCGGCGTTTGTAGTGAAAATCGAGCAGGGTGCTGAGGTGCGTATCGGCGACCAGCAGGATGCTTCCGCCGTTGCCGCCGTCGCCGCCGTCGGGACCGCCGCGCGGCACATGCTTCTCGCGCCGAAACGACACGCACCCATCCCCGCCGCGCCCCGCCTCAACCTCAATCACCGCTTCATCAATAAACACGGGGTATTATACCGTCTGGGAAACACGCAGGAGCCTCTGTGTGTCTAAGCAGGGGTGGAGAGACGCGACTGTGAATTTTGCGCAGGTATGTGGAATAAGGCTGTTGCGGGCGGCGAAATCTCACGGAACGAGGTGATACGACGATGAGCCAAGGGAACTGGCAGAACCGCAACAAGCCGGTACGGTTGACGAAGCGCGAGATCGAGGTGCTGAGCCTTATCGCGCAGGGACGCTCCTCGCAGGAAGTGGCGGACGCGCTCTTTGTGAGCAAGCGCACGGTGGACTTTCATCTGGCGAACATCTACGAGAAACTGAATGTGAACAACCGTGTGAAGGCGTTCCGACGCGCGGCGCAGATGGGGCTGATTCCGGTGGAAGCCTTCTTCGGCGAGGCGGCAGACTGAGCTGGGGGGACGCCCAGACGAACGGCGGGGCAGGGAGCGGACGCTTCCTGCCCCGTTTAGTCAATCGGACTGAATTTTTCGTAGAGCGCGCTGTTGAAGGCGGTGAGCGCGAGCGCGACAAACAGGTTCGTCAGGCACGCCAGTCCCAGCGCCAGCGCAAGGTTCCACTGCAACGCGACGCCAAGCAGCCAGATTCCCAGTCCCGGCGCGCCCGTGAGCAGCAGCGCGGGCACAATCAGCACGCCTGAGAGCAGTCGCTGTGCGTAGTCGTTCGGGTCGGGGTTAATCAGCGCAATTGCGAGCATCGCCATCATCAGCGCGATTGCCCACATGGTCGTCGCGACGCCGCTGCTCAGCCAGAAGAGCCACTCGGCGGGGAACCACAGGCTCGCCACAAGCGCCGCCGTCAGTTGCGCGAGGGCAAAAAAGACCACGCTGGGCAACGCCTCCACCACCATCACCGCGCGCGGCGAGAAGGGCAACGGCTTCTGCCACTCCACGCGGCGCAGCATGTCGGTGAAGCCGTAGAACGCCCCAAACGAGATGAAAAAGGCGGTAATCGACTGCGCGGCGGCGTAGGCAATCTTGAGCGCGAGGCGTATATCCCGTTCGGGCGAGGCGGTGTAGTGAACCAGCAGCATCAGTCCCACAGGCGCAGCCGCCATGATGCCCACCATGAGAATGTTGCCCCAGCCGCTGGCGCGCCAGGTAATCAGCAGGTCGCGCCATAAAAGCGCGAGCGCGCCGCGCGGCGTCCACCGCTCCAGCCAGCGCAGAGTGCGCAGCGGTTTTGAAGCCGTGATCTCCGCCTTGCGCTGCAGGTAGGTTCTGAGCGGATCGCGTTGCGAGGCGCGCGCGGCGGCGCTCTTGCGCGCCAGCGACGCGCCCACTTCGTACAACACGCCCTGATAGCGCACGAGCGTCCGATTCGCCAGCAGCGCCGCCGTCAGCCACAGCGCAAAACCGACGCCCATCGCAGGCGTGAAGCCGTTATATAACACCAGCGTCGCGTCCGCCAGACCCCGCACAGGCAACAGCAGCAGATACGCGGGCAGCCAGTCCACCGCCTTGCCGAGCGCGGTCAGAAAAGTGAACTCTTCTGGCAGGCGGTGCAGGTACACCAGGTAGCCTGCAGTCAGTCCGAAACTAAGCAGCGCCCAGCCAATCAACAGGCGCGCCGCCCAGCGACGCACACCGCGCCCCGCAATCTCCATCGCCTCCATCGAGATGCTCCACAACAGCGCGGCGCCGAACACCAGCAGGTACAGAATCGGGTAGCTGAGCAGAGCAATCGCGGGCGCGGCAGGCTCAACAATCATCGCCCTCGGACGCACCCCCACGCCGCCCATTAACATGTAAAGTATCAGCATCAACAGGAAAAAGAGCGCCCCAAACAGCCCCCGAATCAGAATCATCCCCCGAAAGAGCGTCAGCGGCTTGAGCGGCGTCGTGAACAGGTAATGCACATCGCTTTCCAGCACCAGAATCTGCGGCGGGCGGAACACCGACGGAACCACTGTGAACGCCACATAAAACCAGTGAATCATCACCACCAGTCCCATCGTGCGGAGCAGTAATTGCTGGGGCTGCAATAGGTCGGGCTGGTTGCGTGCGGGGCTTTCGGAGAGCGAAGCGAACAACGCGCCGCCCCAGCCGCATAGCACGAACACCATCACCATCGTGGTCAGCACGGCGCGCAGCGGGTTGGCGAACGCGCGGCGGATGCTGTTGACCACTACCCGCACGGTCAGGTACACCAGCACACGAGCGACAGCGCGCGTCATCGGGCGTCCAGCACCTCGACGGTGATGGAGTCGTTGGTGTAGATGCACAGCCGCGCGGCGATGCGCAGCGCCTCTTCGGCGATTTCATGGGCGGAGAGCGTCGTGTGTTTCAGCAGCGCCTGCGCCGCCGCCTGCGCATACGCGCCGCCCGAACCAATGCCCACCACACCCTCGTCAGGCTCCAGCACATTCCCGTCGCCCGCGACGACCAGCATCGAGTCGGCGTCGGCGACCACCATCAGCGCGTTCAGATGGCGCAGCACGCGATCCGTGCGCCAGTCTTTGGCGAACTCGACCGCCGCGCGGCGCAGGTTGCCCCCGACCGACTCCAGCTTCGATTCGAACCGATCCATCAGCGCCTGTGCGTCGGCGGCGGAGCCGGCTATCCCCGCCAGCACGCGGTTCTGGTAGAGCCAGCGCACCTTGCGTGCGGTGTGCTTCATCACGACCTCGCCGAAGGTCACCTGCCCATCGGCGGCGAAAGCGGTCTGCCCGTCCCTGCGGACCGCCAGTACAGTAGTGGCGTGCATGGTCATTCGTCGTCCTCCATCGTCAGGCTGGGCAGGGCGCGGCGCACAGTCTGGCGCAGCCTGTCCAGCGTCAGGTGCGTATACATCTGCGTAGTGGTCAGTCGGCGGTGTCCGAGCAGCTCCTGCACGGTACGCAGGTCTGCGCCGCCGTCCAACATATGGGTGGCGAACGAGTGGCGCAGCGCGTGCGGGCTGATGTCCACGCCGATGCGCGCGCCGTAGCGCTTCACGAGGCGGTGCAGGCTGCGCGTGGTGAGCCTGCCGCCCTGCGCGTTCAGAAACAGCGCGCGGGTGGGTTTGTGGGGGTTCATGAGTTGCGGGCGCGCGCGCTGGAGATACTCCACGAGCGCCTCGTGCGCCGCCTGCCCAAACAGCACGAACCGCTCGCGCCCGCCCTTGCCCCGCACGCGCGCCGCCGACTGCGCCATGTCCAGCGCGTCCACATCCAGCCCCGCCAGCTCGCTCACGCGCACGCCCGTCGCGTACAGCAGCTCCAGTATCGCGCGGTCGCGCAGGCGCAACGGCTCGTCGTCGGGCTCAGTCGCCTGCATCAGCTGCTCCGCCTGCGGCTGCGTCAGCACGCGCGGCAGCGGACGCCGATGCACAGGCAGGGCGATGTTCACGCTGGGGTCATGCGTCAGCCAGCCCATCGTGCGACAGAACTTCAAGAACGCCCGCAGGCTACTGAGCTTGCGCTCGCGCGTACGACGGCTCGCGGCGCGGTGCGAATCGAGCCAGCTGCGCACGAGCCGCTCGTTCAGATGCTCCACCCGCTCGATGCCCGCCTCCAGCGCATACGCTGCCAACTGCGCGAGGTCGGTTCCATACGCTTTGACCGTGTGGGGCGCGCGCGTGGCGCTCAGGCGCGTCAGGAACCGTTCCACCGCCTCATCCAGATGCATCGCGCGTATTGTACCTGTTTTCGGGGAGTGGGGAATACCCCTCAAAGAGGTAGGTTTTTTCGCGACCTGCCTGCAGAAAGACGGCTGAAGCCGTTCCCATCCCACAAAACCGACCTTCGTCGGCTATAGCCAGCGCAGGCTGGCTTTGTGTTGTAGAAACGGCTTCAGCCGTCGCGCGAACGCGCTTCTCCATATTCTGGGTACGCCCGTAAGCAGCGCACACCTCAAAAAAACCTATCCTTTTAAGTGCCGTTGCAGTAAATTTTCAACAGCGCCTCTATCCGCGCATGCGCGTAATCTGGAGTGCTGAAGCGGGAGCTTCAGCCTCGCGGAAGCTCCGCTTCCGCACTCCATAAATACAGTGCTGCGCGCGCATGTCGCAATTCTCGCGCAAGGACACTTAGGGGGAATAGCCCCTCGTCTCGCCGACCGTATCCTCAACGGTTTCAGTGGGCGCCCACCCTTGGGGGTGAATGCTACGAAAGACCTAGCTCAGGCTAGGGCCGTGCTGCCCCAAAAGTAGTTTCAATTAGCACCCACCCTTGGGGGTGAATGCTACCCGACTTGCAGAAGCTCATCAAAATCTTCAAAGATGAGGACGGGTTTCAATTAGCACCCACCCTTGGGGGTGAATGCTACGTGTGTGTGATGTTCCAGCGGTATCAGCATACCATGCGATGTTTCAATTAGCACCCACCCTTGGGGGTGAATGCTACTGGAGCGACGCTAATAAGGGTTAGCATTCCTTAACCTCGTTTCAATTAGCACCCACCCTTGGGGGTGAATGCTACTGATTTTAATGATTCTCACTTTGATTTTATTAGTAATTCGCCGTTTCAATTAGCACCCACCCTTGGGGGTGAATGCTACACGTTTACCGCTTTGAGGTCGAGATGAGCGCTGGGACTGGGTTTCAATTAGCACCCACCCTTGGGGGTGAATGCTACTGGATTCCCAAGGAGGGTGATCTGTTTCTGCTTGACGGAGAGTTTCAATTAGCACCCACCCTTGGGGGTGAATGCTACGAACTTGGCCAACACCAAGGCAAAAGCCGGGGCCCAGTTCGTTTCAATTAGCACCCACCCTTGGGGGTGAATGCTACTAAGCCCTCACCGCAAGGGAGGCTGGGGCACAGGAGGAACGCGTTTCAATTAGCACCCACCCTTGGGGGTGAATGCTACCATTGAAAAAGATAGCAACAGCAGGCACACGACCCTGATGTTTCAATTAGCACCCACCCTTGGGGGTGAATGCTACGAAGACCAGCCGTCGCCGTTAGCACCAGCAGCCCAGCAGCCCTTGTTTCAATTAGCACCCACCCTTGGGGGTGAATGCTACATGTTTAATATTAAAGATTATCCAATCATTCCAGGGACGTTTCAATTAGCACCCACCCTTGGGGGTGAATGCTACGAGTGTTTATACTCAGAGGGGGTAGAAGAAGCAGCGCTTTGTTTCAATTAGCACCCACCCTTGGGGGTGAATGCTACTGGACAGATTGCAGCGCAACAGGGGGCAAAAACCTGCGGGCCCCGTTTCAATTAGCACCCACCCTTGGGGGTGAATGCTACGGGCGAGCTTGAACGCCGTCGCGCGCAGGGTCAGCTCGGCAGTTTCAATTAGCACCCACCCTTGGGGGTGAATGCTACCAGGTCCAGGTTACAGTGCCACCCAATGGCCTAGTTGAGGTAGTAGTTTCAATTAGCACCCACCCTTGGGGGTGAATGCTACCGGACTGCTTATGGCGCAGCTGACTTGGTCCGGACTCACTCCGTTTCAATTAGCACCCACCCTTGGGGGTGAATGCTACAAGGTGGAAAGGAGCGGTTCCGCCCTGTCGCTGAAGTTTCAATTAGCACCCACCCTTGGGGGTGAATGCTACGCTGTCTTCATCCTGTCCCATGAAGAGAGGACAAGGCTTCTCGTTTCAATTAGCACCCACCCTTGGGGGTGAATGCTACTTGCAGTGGAGTCAGACTCCGCTGCAGGAGAGAGTGAACAGGTTTCAATTAGCACCCACCCTTGGGGGTGAATGCTACCAAAACTATCCCTTTTCCTTTTTCTATATACCCTAACAGAAAGTTTCAATTAGCACCCACCCTTGGGGGTGAATGCTACCGGGGAGATCGAAGTGATTCTCCCCGAGGACAAAGTCGGGGTTTCAATTAGCACCCACCCTTGGGGGTGAATGCTACAAGCGCGCGTCGAGGTGCTGGAATGCCCCCAGTGCGAGGGGTTTCAATTAGCACCCACCCTTGGGGGTGAATGCTACGCTGATGTTGCTCGCTCAGGCTCGGCATCTGGCCGAAGGTGTTTCAATTAGCACCCACCCTTGGGGGTGAATGCTACAAGTGCCCCTGCTGGAGCGCGATAGCCCCGTCGTGGAAACCAGTTTCAATTAGCACCCACCCTTGGGGGTGAATGCTACGGTATAGTCTACCTCATCACACCCCCCCTTTGTCAAGTCCTGCGCGCGCTTCTTAACAATTGACCCCCCGATTTGAACTCAACGCTTTGCGCGAACCTCGACTCGATTTGAACTCAACTGAGAATTTCGGGGAGGTTCGCGCAAAAAGTATCGTTGGGCGGCGGTTGGTGTGGGGGTGTGTTTTTGGGGTGTTTTTGAGTTCAGATTTAGGGGTGTGGTGTGAGGTTATTTGGGGGTGTTTCGGGTGTTGAGTTCAGATAGTTAGCGTGGCTAAGTGTTGCGCGAAGGTCAGTAGACATTTGATTCAAGTTCAAGTGGTGTGGAGGTTCGCGCAGAGTTTAGCGTAGCTAAGGAGTTGAGGTGGTTTGAGTTCAGGGTTTTGGGGTATGAAGTTGAAGTGATGCTTGAGGTTTGGGTTTGTGGGGTGTGATTTGGCGGGGGGTTCGCGCAAAGTTTAGCGTGGCTAAGGATTCAGGCGCGGTAGAATCAGAGTATCATTGGCTCCTCGAAGTCTACATAGGTATCCCTGCCGTGTGATTCCACCCACTGGTCGCGGTCGCCGGGCAGTCGGTAGAAGCGCAGGCTGTCCTCCTGGCGATTGATGATGCGCAGCAGTTTCAGTTTCAGCACATTCAGCTGGGTCTCAGTGACCCGGCATTCGAAGACCGATTTTTGCACGCGCTGACCGTAGGCTTCGCAGGCTTTGGCGACCTGCCTGAGGCGTTTGCGCCCCTGCGGGGTTGTGGTGCTGACATCGTAGGTAATCAGGATGTTCAGTCGCATAGGCTCTCTCCGTCAGCGTATCTGATACGGCTCGTAGGCGGCTTCGGGGTCGCGCAGGGCGCGTGCGAGTCGGCGCGCCTGCAGGTGGGGCACGACGCCCCATGGCACGGGCTGGGCGGCGTCGGGGTGGGAGACCTGCTCGCGCCTGCGCTCCTGGTAGGCGTGCAGGGCGACGCGTCTGCCCGCGTCGTTGAGGTAGACGGCGTTATGGGGCAAAAAGTCGAAGTGGTCGGGCTGGATCTGGCGCGTGTTGATCAGGCGCAGCACGAATCGGTCGATGAACGCGGGGCGCATCTCTTCCATGAGGTCTAAGGCGAGGGCGGGTCTGCCCGCGCGCAAGGCGTGCATCAAGCCGACATTCGGGTCCAAGCCGACGGCGCAGAGCGCGCTGATGTGTTCCTGTGCGTGGAGGGTGTAGAAGAAGGAGAGGAGCGCGTTGGTGCGGTCGGCGGGTGGGCGGCGATTGCGTCCCTGGAAGCGGAAGGCGTCGCGCTGGTTGCGGATGAGCGCGTCGAAGTGTCCGAAGTAGACGCGCGAGGCGCTGCCTTCGACGCCGCGTAGGGCGTCCATCGTGCGCGCCTGCAGGGCGTGTGTGTAGTAGGCGTCGAGGGAGGCGACGGCGGGCTGCAGGCGTTCGGCGGCGTCGGCGTAGTCGCGGATGTGGCGCTGCATCACGTGCGACTGGTTGGCGATTTTACCCGCCACGAACCGCCGCGCGAACGCGAGCGCGCGGTCGGGGTCGTTCAGCGCGTCGTGTTGCGCCTTGCGCAGCCACACGCTGCCCGAATGCATCCCCTCCAGCCGCGCGCGGAACCGCCCATACGAATCGCACCACACGATGTCGATTCCATGATGCGCGCAGTGGGCAATCAGCGGCGTGGAGACCTGAATATTGCCCAGCAGCACTATCGACGACAGGTGATGCAGGGGCACATAGCGCATCGGCTGGTCGGGCAGCTCCACCACCAGGTTCTCGTTGCTCAAGCGCAGGTGGGTGTTCTGCGTTGCGATGTAGACGGTGTTGTTCAGTTCGTATATAGCGTTCTGTTCCATAACGATTGAACAGTGACAGCAGTGCAATTGTACGAGAATCGGGCGTTGTGGGTTCCCGCGCTATCGAGTTATCTTTTGCTTAACTCCCCCGTGATACTCCCTTCACTCGCGCAGGCAGAAGTTGGCGTACAGGCGGGCGTTGAGGGCGGTGAGCGCGAGCGCCGTCATCAGGTTCGCCGCGCACGCCAGCGCCAGCACTCCTGGGAACAGCGCACCCATCAGCCAGAGGAGAAGCCCCAGCGCGCCGCTGAAGATGATTGCAACGCCCTGAAACAGCCCCAGCAGGAGTCTGTGCAGGAGTTCCGCAGGGTTGGGGATAACGAGCGCAGTCGTGAGCAGGGCGGACATCAGCGCGAACGCCCAGGAGATCGCCGCCGCGCTGCTGCCCAGCCAGCTAAGGGCTTCGCGTGGCTGCCACAGGCACGCCAGCAGCGCCGCCGTCAGCTGGGCGAGGGCGAACGGCAGCGTGCGCGACGCCACTGGCGCGACGACCATTGCCCGCCGCCTGAGGGGCAGCGACTTTTGCCATAGAGCGCGACGGAGTGTGTAGACGAAGCTCCTGTACGCGCCGAGCGCAACCGCGATTGCCAGTGCGCCTTGGGTAAGAGCATATATCAGGCGTTGCGCCGCCAGACGCCCCTGCTCGTCGCTGAGCAGGCGCGCCCAGTCGCCTGACTCACGGGCGTTCTGCGCGAGGGCTGCCTGCGCCGTTGCATACAGAAGCGTCGCCGCCACAGGGGGCGCAAGCGTCATACCCAACAGGCTGAGCAGCGTCGCCAGCGGTCGCGCGCGCCAGGCAATCAGCAGGTCGCGCCACAGCAGCGCGCCTGCGCCGCGCGGCGTCCAGCGCGCCCAGAGGCGCGGCGTGCGACACGGCTGGTTCTCGTGTTGCTGGGCGAGTTGTTGCAGGCATGCGCCATAGGGGTCGCGGGCGGCGGCTTGCTCGGCGGCGTGTTCGTGCGCCTTAGACGCGCCCACCTCGTAGAGCCACGGCTGGCGTCGCGCCAGCACGCGGTTCGCTCCCAGCAGCACGCCGAGCCACAGCAGAAACCCCATCCCAATCGCGGGCGTGACGCCCTGATGGAGAACCATCGCGGCGTCCGCCAGCCCGCGCACAGGCAGCAGGAGCGCATAGGCGGGCAGCCAGTTCATCGCCTGTCCCAGCGCGTCCAGCGGCGCGGCGGCGTTGGGCGCAAGCGCAAGCCACACAGCGCGCCCGACCACCAGCCCGAAGCACGCCGCTGCCCATGCCCGCACGCCCCATCGAACCCAGCGCCGTGTCTGTCGTCCCGATAGTTCGATCGCTTCCAGCGCTGCGCCCCACAGCAGCACTGCGCTGAACGCCAGCAGGCACATCGCGGGGTAGCCGAGAAAGGCAACCGCAGGCGCGGCGCGCGCGTGCGGCGTCTGCGCCAGCGCGCTCTCGACCAGCAGCAGCACATAGAGCGCCATCGGCAGCAGGAGGGAAAACGCGCTTGTCATCGCGCGCGCCAGCGCCAGCCCGCGAAACAGGCGCACAGGCGACAGCGGCGTCGCAAACAGGAAATCCACATCGCTGGGGCGCACAACGCCCCGCGTCGCATCCATAGCGGCGGGCGCAATCCGAAAGACGAGATGCCACCAGTGAACGACCACTGCAATCGCCGTTAGAGCCAGAAGGGGCTGCTGCGTCTCCAGCAGGTTCGTGAGCCACTGGAGCGTATCGGCGTCCTCCTGCGCGCCCTGCAACTCATCGACCTGCTCATACGCGAGGTAGCCCAGAATCGCGAGGGTGAGCAGGGCGCGGAGCGGGCGGGCAAGCGCGCGACGGACGCCATGATACACGCTGCGCGCCGTTATATACAGCACCACGCGCGCCGCCGAGGGAGACATGGGTCAGGGGGTCAAACCCAGTTCGGGGGCAATCTTCCGCAGCGCGCGCACGATATGCTCGACATGCTCATCGAACGGGACGCCCAGCTCGTCGGCGCCCTGCAGCAGGTCGTCGCGGTTGACCCCCCGCGCGAAGCTTTTCTCTTTCATGCGCTTGCGCACCGATTCGGGCGTGACCGCGCTGAGCGTGCGCCCTTTGACCAGCGCGACCGCAATCACGAAGCCCGAAATCTCGTCGCAGGCGAAGATGGCGCGCTCCAGCAGGCTCTCGCGGGGGATGCCCGTGTGGTTCGCATGTGCGCCGACGGCGCGGACAATCTCCTCCGGGACGCCCCGCGCGCGCAGAATCTCCATTCCGCGAAACGGATGCTCTTCCAGCGAGGGGTAGCGATCGTAATCAAAATCGTGCAGTAGCCCGACGACGCCCCAGAGTTCCTCATCTTGCTCGAACAGGCGGGCGTAATAGCGCATGCAGGCTTCGACCGCCAGCGCGTGGCGGCGCAGATTCTCCGACTGTGTGTATTCACAGAGCAGGTTCCATGCCTCATCGCGTGTCATGGCTGATTCTCCGTGTCGTTCCGCTTGCGCGGTTCAGGCAGTGTCCAGGGCGGTTCGAGTTTACCCTGCGAGTCGCGCGTCAGAATCATGAGGCTGGGCGCGCGCGTGGCGACATGCCCGTCGGCGTGCAGCACATTGACGCCCTTGCCGTGAACGCTGCGCAGGTTGTCGGGCGTCCAGTCGCCTTCGGCGCGCCGTCGCCAGACCGACAGGCGTGTGATATAGCGGGTGCTGTCCGTCGGTCGGAGCGTCCCGTCGTCGTAGCCCAGCACGAAGCCGTCGTTGCCCCCCAGCAGGGGATTGGGGTTCAGCGAGCCGAGCTGTCCGCCGGCGAGGCTGTCGGCAATCAGCACGCTCAGTCCGGGATTGGGCAGGTCTTCGAGGCGCGCCGCCGACAGGGGCGCATAGAAGCCATACGAGAGGCGCAGCGTTCGGTTGGAATCGCGCGGATGCGTAATCACCGTGCTGCCGCCTGTGGGGTCGGCGGGGCAGGCGAGCGCGCGCTGCAAATCGCGCCGCATATAGCTGCTGATACACAACACCCATGTGAGCGGGCGACCGGCGGCGTCGGTCTGCGGCGAGCCGTCGGGATTGGCGTAGTACGCCAGCGGGAGCGTGTTCGAGTAGTCCAGCTGGTAGAGGTTAATCGCGGTCGCGATGTCCTTCAGGTTCGAAAGGCAGTCCGCTGTGCGCTTGATGTCCACCAGCTGCCGATAGAGCGGGATGAGAATCGCCAGCACCGCCGCGACGGCGAGGGCAATCGCGAGCTTCTCCAGTTGGGTCAGTCCGTAGGTTCTCATCGGGCGTAAGAGTAGGCGTCTGTGTCCCAGAAGCCGAGTTCGCGGATGAGCTGGGTCGCCTCGTCGCGCTGCACCAGCAGGCTCGTGCCCGGTCCGTTGCGCACGGGCAGGGTCTCGGTGCGGATTTGTTCGTCGCTGAGCTGGCGGGCGAACAGGGCGAGCGCGAGCAGTTGCTCGAACTCCATCGTGGTGCGGGTGTGGCGCAGCCCTGTCGCCAGCACTTGCGGGGCGCGCATCCACACGCTGGGGTCCTTGAGACGTTCCTTGACCGCGCGCATAAACTTCTGCTGGCGCTCGATGCGGTGGAAGTCGCTGTCGGAGTGTCGGTAGCGCACATAGCCCAGCGCCTGCTTGCCGTTCAGATGCTGCACGCCGGGCTGCAGGTCGACATGCAGGTCGCCCCAGTTGTCGTGGTAGCGCATGCGTTTTTCGACCTCGATGGTGACGCCGCCGAGCGCGTCGATGGCTTCTTCGAAGGCTTTGTAGCTGACGATGACCACCTCGTCAATCTGCAGGTTGCCCAGCAGCGTGCTGACGGTCTCCACCAGCAGGCGGGGTCCGCCGAGCGCGTGGGCGGAGTTGATTTTGCCCCAGCCGTGGCGCGGGATGCGCACGAGCGTGTCGCGGGGGATGGAGAGCGCGTGGATGCGCCGGTTCACGAAGTCCACCTGTGCGACGAGGATGGTGTCCGTGCGCGCCATCGTGTCCACGATGCGCTTGCGGTTGTCGCGGTTCTCGTCCGCGCCGACCACCAGAATCGTGAGCTTGCGCCTGCCGGGGAAGGCGTTTTCGGGTATGGTCTCGCCTGTGATGTAGGCGACGACGGCGCGGCTGACCGTGCCCTCACTGGCGAAGTGCAGATAGCCGAGCGCGGTTCCCAGAAGGAGCCCGCCTGTCCAGAAGAGCAACCAGAACACTGCCCAAAAGACTCGCCTCGTCCGAGAGATCCGCCGTTTCGGCGTCGCCATCCCTTGCCTGCTGATTTCGCGCGCCATTATTAAGAGTGTACCCGCTGGCGACAGCTATTCGGCAGGCTCTTCGTCGGGCAGCTCCTCTTCGGTGGGTTCGGGCGTGAAGAGGGCGTCGGGACGACTCAGTCGTTTGGCGAGCGTCTCCTGCGTGAGCGCGGACAGCACAATCTGCCCGCTGTTGAGGAACACCACGCATCGGGTGCGGCGTCCCTGCGTGGCGTCAATCAGGCGCGTGCCCTCCCGACGCAACTGCTGCACCAGTCGCTTCACAGGCGCCGAGTCGATGCGCACCAGCGCGACGATTTTGTCCGTCAGCACGAAGTTGTAGAACCCCACATTCAGCAGCGGGGGCATCGATGATGGGCGTTCGTCGTGTATCATGGCGGCGTTTCTGATTCGCCCCGCGCGTCGCAACTCCTGCCCCCTTGAATTGCGCCGCGCGGGCATGGTATACTATGCGTTGCTGTGGGGCGGTAGCTCAGCTGGGAGAGCGCTAGAATCGCACTCTAGAGGTCGGGGGTTCGAATCCCCTCCGCTCCACCATGAATCCCCTTATCTCCTGCATTTTGCCTTCCTGCTGTATGGCTCGTTTTCCGTACACCTGTGCGCCTTAGCGAGTGCTAGAGTGCGATTCTATGGGTTCGGGATAGGGTTGTGTGGGATAGCCCTGCCTCAGCTCACCCGGAGCGGCGCGGTTTCGTCGCGTTCGCCTGTGGCGCGGAAGCCTGCCGCCGCCATCCCGCGCTGGACAGCAGGGATCTTTTTGCAGACCTCCCACACATAGCCCGTGCGGTAGTTCTCCAGCCCCAGCAGCATCATCCCCAGATCGATGCCGATTACCTCCGGGTCGTACCAGTCGCGGTCGACATTGAAGGCGTTGCCGAACCCGTAGCGTCCCCAGAGCCGCGCGCCGTGTCGGTCGTAGATGGCTTTTGCGGCGCGCTGGCTGAGGTCGGGCGTGAAGATGATGGAAGTAATCGCGGCGGTGGGCGCGACGGTGCCGTCGTGTTCCACCCAACCGGGCGCGCCGTAGGCGCGGTAGCCGTCGGGTCCGTCGCTGGCGGTCAGCCCCCACACATCCTCGTCGTAGGTCTTGTAGCGGGCGCGATGCTCGATGCAGAACGCTCGTTGCGCGAGCGTGGCGTTGCGTGACGAGACCCAGTAGTTGTAGCCCAGCCGATCGCGCCGCCCGCGCAAATCAAGGTACAGATGGCTCATCTGATGGATGAACAGCGGTCCGCCCAGCAACAGCTCGTAGTCTTTGTAGCGCACCACCGGGCGTCGCCAGGCGTCCCAGCACGCGCTGGGAATCGGGTTCGGCGCGCCCAGCGCCAGCACATACAAAAACATATGCTCGGCGTACTCGTCCCAGCGGTTCTTGAGGAACCCCGTTTCGGGTTTCCAGCCGTGTCCAAGCGTCCGTTCGCTGGGGCGCGCGCCGCCGTCCGTGAGCATCCACTGGAAGTCCATCCGCTCGTAGAATCGGTTCACCTTGCGGGTGAGGGAGGCGTCTTCCAGCGCGTGGGCGGCGAACAGCGCGCCCATCACGAACAGCCCCGTGTCGATAGAGGAGATTTCGCTCTGCCACATCCGCTCGCCGCTCTCCCAGTGGATGAAGTGGTACAGCCAGCCGCGCTGATGCTCCAGCTGGAGGTGCCCATCCAGCATCAGGTGGGCGCGGCGGAGGGCTTGCGCGCGCGTAATCCAGCCGCGGCGAACGGCTATCGGCAGGCTCGCCAGCGCGTAGCCGCTCGCCGCGATACTGCAGACTTCGAAGGCGTCGCGCGTGTGATTGTTGGCGCGGTCTTTGGTCAGCCCGCTGTCGGGATGCGTCTCGCGCCAGAAAAAGTCGAACGCGCGACGCGCCAGCTGCTCCAGCAGAGTAGGCGTATCCATCACGGGCATGGCACTCGGTTCATCAGCGTGTAGCAGAAGGTGTTCAGCCAGCGGATGTCGGGGTTGCCGCCCGTGATGTCGTTCGGATTGCACGGATTGTATTGCCACATATTGAGTGTGCCCGCGCTCTGGGTGCAGGTGCGCTCGTAAGGCAGGTATTTGGCGTGCCCATCCGCGAAGATGATGGTGCTGTGCCTGTCGCTGCCGCGATGCTTCGCGCCCCAGTTCGCGCCAATCGCGCCCCAGTTCGCGAAAAACGACATCCAGGGTCCGTAGTCGGGGTACACATCCTTGCTCTCGGCGACGATGAGCGCGTTGGCAGGGCTTTCGATATGGCGCAGCCCGTAGCCGCGTCCTGCCCACCATTCACTGCTGCCCGGCGCGCCGCCGACGCGGAAGAAAGCATGGTAGTAGAAGTAGCCGCGCATGAATCGAGGCTCTGTCGTGTTGGCGCAGCTGGCTTGCTCGTCGGCGATTCGCGCGGCGGGGTTCGTCGGGCATCGGTACAGGTCGGTGTTCTTGATGTAGGCGTTCACCAGATGCTTCCAGTTGCGGGTATATACCGTCCATGTGTCCGTGCCGCCCGGCTGCCAGATTTGCGCCTGGCAGGTAGGCGCTGATTCGTCGCGGCGCGGCGGCAGCACCTCGTCAAAGTCGTCGGCGTACATCATCATGCCCAGTCCAATCTGGCGGGCGTTGCTGGTACAGGTTGTCAAGCGCGCCGACTCACGCGCCTGTGCAAACACGGGGAACAGAATCGCTGCCAGAATAGCGATAATCGCGATAACGACCAGCAGTTCAATCAGTGTGAAGCCATATTTGCGCATTGTTGCACCTCACTGTGTTTGGGATTGGTTGGGCGCAGGCGTCTGCCATGGTGGGGGCGGCGTGCCCGGCGGCAGTTCGCCCGGACGCACGGGCTTGCCCGCGCCCGCCTGCTCTGGCGTCAGCTCGCCCGAAGGCGTGCGGAAGAAGAAATAGTAGCCCAGCGCGACCACAACTACCAGAATTGCAATCGCGCCCCATGCAATTTTGGGGTCGAGTTCCATTCTCATCGGTGCGCCTCCCTGTTTGCGCCGCAGGAAGCCCGTACCTGAAGCACAGGCTCGAAGACCTGTGTTCTGTGGGTCAGCGGCTTGCCCTCTATGCAGTTCACCAGCATCTCCAGCGCGGCGCCTGCCATCGTCTCGATGGGCTGGCGCACGCTGGTCAGCGGCGGGTTCGTGTGCTCGCAGATCTCGGTGGAATCAAACCCGACGACCGCGATGTCTTCTGGCACGCGCAGCCCCTGCTCGATGCAGAGGTTCATCGCGCGAATCGCCACCTCATCGCTCCACGCGAAGATGGCGTCGGGGCGTTTCGGCTGGTGCAGCAACTGCACCAGCCGGCTGAGGTCTGCGCCGCCGTAGTGGGCAGGGATGATGTAGTCCTCGCGGAGGGAGATCCCATGCCGCTGGAGCGTTTCGCGATAGCCCTGCAGGCGGTCTAAGGCGCTGCAGGCGGTCGGCGGGCCTGCCAGATGCACGATGCGCGCGCGTCCCAGCTGCAGCAGATGCTCCGTCGCCAGCTGGGCGCCCCGATAATTGTCGCAGTCCACCCAGCAGGCGTCTGGGTGCGCGCTGCGCGTGAAGAACAGCACATGCGGGAAATCGCGTTCCAGCAGCAGGGGATGGAGCGGGTCGTTATAATCGCGCAGGAGCAGCGCGCCGTCCACACGCCCGTCCATCAGCGAGCGCGCCTCCTGCTCGACGGTTGGCTGCGCGCGCGTGTGCAGCAGGATGTCGTAGCCCAGTTCGGTCGCCTTGTACGAAACGCCGCGCATCAGCTCGTTGGTGAACCCCGACCAGCCCTGAAAGATGGCGGGAAACTGCAGAACAATCGCAATTGTATCGGCGCGCTGGCGCGCCAGCGCACGCGCGACTGCGTTCGGGTAGTAGCCCAGCTCCTGCACCGCCGACAGCACGCGCTGGCGCGTCGCCTCGCTGATGGGCACTGCCGTCGGACGGTTGTTGAGGATGTTGGAGACCGTCACCTTCGAAACGCCCGCCCGCCGTGCCACATCGTCCAGAGTAATTCGCCGCTTGCTCATATCCCGTTGAGGCAAGAGGGGTTCCCCCACGCACGCTGGGGGATACCCCTGAAACGCGGTTAGTTGCCGCAGCCCGTGCCGAAGTTGAACAGCACCGTCAGCAGGTCGGCGTCGTCGACGCAGCCGTCGCCGTTCACATCGCCCGAACCCGGTCCGAGGATAGTCTTGCCGTTGAGCTTGATGCTGCACCACTGCGCGACGCCGCCCTGTGTGTTGCCCTGATTGATGCCGTTAATCTGCAGGTAGCCGCCCAGCTGGAAGTAGCGCAGCCCGTGCGGACCGTTGTTGTAGGTGCTGGCGGAGTCGCCTGGCGCAAGCCACGGGCTGGTCGCCGTCGTGTTGCCGTAGCGCACTTCGTACTGGACGCGCTTCTGCGCGCCGTCGTAGCGGAACACGAGCGTAATCGGACCGCCTTGATAGCGCACGCCGCCCCCGCCCCAGAAGGGCATGCGTCCGCCGAACGCGGCAATCTCACCGCCGTTGCCGCCCGCCGACTCGTTGGCGACCATCAGCACGCCGTCCGCCCACCAGTTGCCCTGATCATTCACATCACGCGGATAGCGCGGGAACGGGCGCTCCAGTACAAACAGCCCCGCCTCCATCGTGCGGTTCGCCTGCATCACAGGGGTCAGGTTGAAGGTAACCTCCAGCTCCAGAGAACTGCCGTCCGAATCGGGGTCAAACCAGGTCGGGCTAATTCCGTCCAGCGAGAGGAACCAGTGGTGGCGGTTGCCCCAGCCACACTGCGAATACCAGTCGGGCGAGTTGCCCTGACAATCGGTCGAGGTGTCCGAGAGGGTCAGACAGCCGTTCGCAAAGGACGCGGAGAAATCCGACGAGGCGTCGTCGTGCCACACATAGGGACGCACCACGATGCTCTGCGCGCCCGCTACCAGTGCGGTTGCGCTCAATACCGTCCACACCATCATCAATCGCTTCATCGCTCTACCTCCATTCGTTGGAATGTAAACCAATCGGTACGGTGGATTGAGGTTAACCGAATGCCGTTAACCGATTAGCGTCTCTATTATAGCACATTTTGCGCCGTTTGTCAAGGGGGATGGACGCGCATCGCCTGATTTGGGTACACTATCCCCCTGAGGGAGGCTTATGCAAGGACGGATTCGTGCAGCGATGGTGACCGATGTCGGCGGGATTGGCGACGAGTCGTTCAATGCGTCGGCGTGGCGCGGACTGCAACGCGCCCAGAAGGAACTCAACGCGGAGGTGCGCTATCTCGAATCGCGTACGGCAGCCGACTATATACGCAACCTGACGACCCTTGCGCGGCAGGGGTTCAATGTGGTCTTCGCGGTGGGGTTCCTGATGGAAGACGCGCTGGCGCGCGTCGCGCCCCGCTTTCCGAGGGTCTACTTCGGGATTGTGGACGGCAAGGCGCCCAACCTGCCCAACTGCGTGTCGCTGATTTTCAACGAGCAGGAGGGTTCCTATCTGGTGGGCGCGCTCGCAGGCGCGATGACCAAACGCAACGCGGTGGGCTTCATCGGCGGGATGAATGTGCCCCTGATTAAGAAGTTCGAGTACGGCTACCGCGCGGGCGTGCTGACGACCAATCCGCGCGCGCGGGTGCTGACGGGCTACACGGGCAACTGGGACGATGTGAACAAGGGGCGCGAGCTGGCGCTGACGCAGTTCAATCAGGGCGCGGACATCATCTATCACGCGGCGGGACGCTGCGGGGTGGGCGTCATCCGCGCCGCCGAGCAGAAGGGCAAGGGCTACTACGCCATCGGCGTCGACAGCGACCAGGACCACCTTGCGCCAGGGCGCGTGCTGACCAGCATGATGAAGCGCGTGGACAACGCCGTGTTCGATGTGTGCCAGCGCGTGGCGCGCAGGCAGTTCCGCAGCGGTACGATTGTGTACGGCGTGAAGGAGAAGGGCGTCGGACTCAGCCCCATGCGCTTCACCCGCAAGGATGTGCCCGCGAATGTGATGCAACTCGTGCGGATGCTGGAGGGGATGATTGCGCAGGGCAAGCTCAAGCCGCCCTACGACGAGGCGACCTTCCGTCAGTTCAAGCCGCCGCGCGTGCCGACGGGAGTGGTGTAAATGCGACGGAATGGACACAACGGGCAGGCGACCGACGGCGGCGCGTGGGAATATGCGCCTGCCCCGGAAGCGCGCGACATCGTAAAAATTCAGCCGCGCTACGGGCTGTTCATCGACGGCGCGTTCGTCGAGCCGCACAGCGGGCGCTCCTTCGCGACCGTCAATCCTGCGACGGAAGAGACGCTCGCCGAAGTCGCCTACGCCGACGCGGAGGACATCGACCGCGCCGTGCGCGCCGCCCGACGCGCCTACGAGACCGTCTGGGGCAAACTGCCGGGCAAGGAACGCGCGAAGTACCTGTTTCGGATTGCCCGCATCCTGCAGGAGCGCTCGCGCGAGTTCGCCGTGCTGGAGAGCCTGGACGGGGGCAAGCCGATTCGCGAGTCGCGCGATGTGGACATCCCGCTTGCAGCGGCGCACTTTTTCTATCACGCGGGCTGGGCAGACAAGCTGGGGTACGCCTTTCCGGGGCGCACGCCGCGCCCGCTGGGCGTCGCGGGACAGATTATCCCTTGGAACTTCCCGCTGCTGATGGCGGCATGGAAGATTGCGCCCGCGCTCGCCTGCGGCAATACGGTGGTGTTGAAGCCCGCCGAGACGACCCCGCTCACCGCGCTGCTGCTGTGCGAGGTGTTCCAGCAGGCAGACCTGCCGCCCGGCGTGGTGAACATCGTCACGGGCGACGGGCAGACGGGCGCGTGGCTCGTGCAACACCCCGACATCGACAAGATTGCCTTCACGGGCAGCACGGAGGTGGGCAGGCTCATCCAGAAGGCGGTCGCAGGCACGCGCAAGCGACTCACGCTTGAACTCGGCGGCAAGGCGGCGAATGTGATTTTCGAAGACGCCGCGATTGACCAGGCAATCGAGGGCATCGTGAATGGCATCTACTTCAATCAGGGGCATGTGTGCTGTGCGGGCAGTCGGCTGCTGGTGCAGGAGAGCATCGCCGATCTGGTGATACGCAAGCTGCGTCGGCGCATTCAGTTGCTGCGCGTGGGCGACCCGCTGGACAAAAACACCGATGTCGGCGCGATTAACTCGCTGCCCCAGCTGCGCAAGATTGAACATCTGGTCGAGCTGGGCGTGCGTGAGGGGGCGGAGCTGTACCAGAGCGATTGTGTCCTGCCCGAACGGGGCTACTGGTATCGCCCGACGGTGCTGACGCGGGTGAGCACGGCGAACATCGTCGCGCGGGAGGAGATTTTCGGACCCGTGCTGAGCGTGCTGACCTTCCGCACGCCCGACGAGGCGGTGCAGATGGCGAACAACACACGCTACGGGCTATCGGCGGGCGTGTGGACGAACAAGGGCAGCCGCTATCTGGAGTTCGCCGCGCGCGTGCAGGCGGGCGTCGTGTGGTGCAACACTTACAACAAGTTCGATCCCGCCAGCCCGTTCGGGGGCTACAAGGAGAGCGGCTTCGGACGCGAAGGCGGGATACACGGCTTGAGCGCGTATGTGGCGTTCTGACACTAAAGCATCAACGCCTGTGCGAAGCGTTCCATCGCGTCGCGGGCGCGTTGCAGTTTGAGCTGGCGGCGCAGGTCGCGCTCGCGGGGCGCGTCCTCAGGGTCGGGCAGCAGCCCCCAGTTTGCGTTCATCGGCGGGAAGTCCGCGTGCGGGTAGGCGCTGATGTAATGCAGCAGGGAGCCAAGCACGCTTTCGCGCGGGAGCGCAACGGTGGGCTTGCCCAGCGCAATCCGCGCGGCGTTCAGTCCCGCGACAATCCCCGACGCCGCCGACTCCAGATAGCCCTCAACGCCAACCAGCTGCCCTGCGAAAAAAAGTTTGCCGTCGTCGCAGAACTGGAGCGTGCGCTGCAGCAGGCGCGGCGAGTCGAGATAGGTATTCCGATGCACGACGCCGTAGCGCACGAACTCGGCGTTCTCCAGTCCGGGCACGAGGCGGAACACGCGCTTCTGCTCGCCCCATTTCATGCGCGTCTGGCACGCGACGAGGCTGTAGAGCGTGCGCTCGTTGTTTTCGGGGCGCAGCTGTAGCACGGCGTAGGGACGCTTGCCTGTGCGCGGGTCAACCAGCCCAATCGGCTTGAGCGGTCCGAAGCGCAGGGTGTCCTTGCCGCGCGACGCCAGCTCCTCCAGCGGGGTGCAGCCCTCGAAAAAGCGCGGCTCCTCAAACTCGTGCAGGGGCGCGCACTCCGCCGACACAATCGCCTCCCAGAAGCGTTCGTACTCTTCTTTAGTGAAGGGGCAGTTGATGTAGGCGGGGTCGCCCTTTTCGCGCCGACTGCCGAAAAAGACCCTATCGTAATCGATGGTGCTGGCGTCTACAATCGGCGACACGGCGTCGTAGAAGTAGAGGTGCTGCTTGCCCGTGAGCCGCGCGATTTCGCTTGCGAGCGCGTCGGAGGTGAGCGGTCCCGTCGCGATAATCAGGGGACGCTCGTCGGGCAGGCTGGCGACCTCCTCGCGCACGACCTCAATCAGCGGGTGGAGTTCAATGCGCGCGGTGATGGCTCTGGCGAACGCCTCGCGATCGACGGCGAGCGCCTCGCCTGCGGGCACGGCGAACTCGCGCGCGGTGGGCACAACCAGCGAACCGAGCCGCTCCATCTCCCATTTGAGCTGTCCCGACGGGGTGGTGGGCAACATCGACTTGAAGGAGTTGGAGCAGACCAGCTCGGCGAGCCAGCCTGTTTTGTGCGCGGGTGTGGAGCGTTTGGGGCGCATTTCGTAGAGGCGCACGGGCACTCCGAGCCGAGCCGCCGCCCACGCCGCCTCGACTCCTGCGAACCCGCCGCCGACAATCGTCACACGCGGCATACCGATTCAGTATACCCCCATCGGCGCGCGAGGGTTCCCCGTGCGCGATACGATTTGCCTGTGAGTCGAATCACGGCGAGATGTCGCTAATCCTGCAAGAGCTGCTGCAGTTCCTCGCGCGTCAGACCGCACTGGTTCAGAATGTCTCTCAGGGTCCCCTTTGCCAGCTCATCGTGTAACGGGACAACCGTTCTGCGGTCGCCCTTGCGCAAACTCACATGACTGCCCTTCTGACGCACAACCTCGAATCCCGCCCGCTGGAGAGCGCGCACCAGCTCCTTTCCAGACAGTACGGGCAATTTAGGCATGCATCGAAACCTCCAGAGGGTACAGCAGCACCTCTTGCGTGCTGTCGGGAAGCTCTTCGCCGAAGCTCTCCAGATAGAGTTCGACGGCTTCCTGCAGGTTCGCGCGCGCCTCGTCCAGTGTGCGTCCCTGCGTCGTGACGCCCAGCTCGATGCAGCGTGCGATGTACCAGGCATCCTCTTTGAGAATGACCGCTGTATACCGTCTCGATGGGAGAAGCGTTTTCTTGCTTCGCATGGTTTTCCCTCGCCTGTGGGCTACCCGATTGTCCCTGCGCAACGCGCACAGCGGGGTCGGCACGGCGCGCAAATTGTACCTCAGGGCGTATATGGAATGAGAAAAAATCCCCGCGCGGTATGATTTGCCCGTGAGCCGCATCGCGAGCGAGCCAAGAGCGCGACGCCGTGCCAGCCTGCCCATGCGCCGCCGAATAAAGTACTCCGAGTTCGAGGCGCTGCTGGAGTCGGGCGTGTTCGCGCCCGACGCCGTGCTTGCGGTGAGCCAGTTGCTGCCCTGAACGGCGATTACTCCTGCGTCAGCGCGGTCTGCAGGCGGCGCATGCGGCGCTGCTCCAGTGCGCCTTCCACCCACGCATACAGCGTCGGCAGCACGATTAGCGTCAGCAGCGTGCTGGTGATGAGACCGCCGATGACCACAGTCGCCAGCGGACGCTGCACCTCCGCGCCCATCCCGTGCGAGAGCGCCATCGGCAGAAAGCCGAAGCTGGCGACCGCCGCCGTCATCAACACGGGACGCATCCGCTGCCGTGCGCCCGTAAGCACCGCCTCGCGGCACACGGTTCCACGCTGGCGCAGCTGGTTGATGGCGGTAATCATCACCAGCCCGTTCAGCACCGCGATGCCTCCCAGCGCGATGAAGCCGACCCCAGCCGACATCGAAAAGGGCATTCCGCGTACCCAGAGCGCAAGAATGCCGCCCGTAAGCGCGAAGGGAATCGCCGTGAAGACCATCAGCGCATAGCGGATGTTGCCCATCGCCAGCACGAGCAGCAGCAGGATTGCGCCGAAGGTCGCAGGCACGACGATGCTGAGCCGCGCGCGTCCCGACACCAGATGCTCATACGCGCCGCCGTACTCAACCCAGTAGCCGACGGGCAGGTTGAGGCGTGCGATACGCGCATGCGCCTCTTCAGCAACCGTGCCCAGATCGCGTCCGCGCGCGTTCGCCAGCACCAGCACCCGACGCTGCCCGTTCTCGCGATTGATGCGCACGGGTCCCTCAATCACCTCCAGAGTTGCGATGTGACGCAGCGGCACACGCTCGCCCGTGCTGGTTGGCAGAAGCAGCCGCCCGATAGCGTCGGGCGTACCCCGCGCGTCGTGCGTCAGGCGCAGGGCGACATCGATAGTCTGATTGCCCTGCACGACCGTTGTCGCGACTTTGCCCCCAAAGGCGGCTTCTATGGCGTCCATCACATCCTGTGCGTGCAAGCCATACCGCGCTGCACGCTCGCGATCGAGGGTAATCTGCAGCTGGGGGAGACCCTCCAGCGTTTCCATCGAGATGTCCGTCGCCCCCTGTACCTTGCGCAACTCCGCTTCGATGCGTCTGCCAATCCGATTCAGCTCTGCCAGGTCAGGTCCGAAGACCTTCACCGCCAGGTCGGCGCGCACTCCCTGTCCTTCGATCATCTCGTCCATGCGCATTTTGATGGGCTGTGTGAAGCTGACCGATAGCCCCGGCATCTGCGCGACGACCTGCGCGACCTGCTCAACCAGCGCGTCTTTCGTGCGGGCGCGCTTCCAGCGTTCGGGCGAGTGCAGTTCGACCATGATGTCGACCTGATTGTTCAGCATCGGGTCGGTCGCCGCTTCGGGGCGTCCGATGCGGGTGAAGATGTGTGCGATTTCGTCGGGGAACTGCCCGCGCAGGCGGCGTTCCAGTCGCCCCGACAGGCGCACCACCTCCTCCAGCGAGGTATCGGGGGGATAGAAGCCCGAAATCGCGATGTTGCCCTCGTTCAGCTCAGGCACGAACACGCTCCCCAGACGCGGGAAGAGGCTGAAACAGACAGCCACAAACAGCACCGCGAGCGCCACTGTGAGGGCGCGCCTGTCGAGATGCCAGCGGAGAACGCGCTCGTAGAGGCGCGTCAGCCGTTCCAGCACGCGGTTCTCACGCTCCACCTGCGGCTTGAGGAACTGGGCGCACAGCGCGGGCACAACGGTCAGGGACAGAAGCATCGCCCCCAGCAACGCGAAGATGACCGTCAGCCCCATCGGACGAAACATCTTGCCCTCCACGCCCGACAGGGTCAGGATGGGGATGTACGCGCCGATGATGATGAACACCCCGAACAGCGCAGGGCGGATGACCTCCACCGTGCTGTCATGCACCAGCCGTTCCATCTCGTCGCGGGTGAGCGGTGCAGACGCCTCGCGCGCGACCTCCGAAATGCGCCGAATGGTGTTCTCCACGATAATCACCGCGCCGTCCACAATCAGCCCGAAGTCGATCGCGCCCAGACTCATTAGGTTCGCCGAGACATCGAACAGGCGCATGCCCAGCACGGCGACCATCATCGAAAGGGGGATGACGCTGCTGACAATCAGCCCAGCGCGCAGCTGCAGCAGGAACAGGAACAGCATCACGATGACCAGCAAGCCGCCCTCGGTCAGATTGCGCAGCACGGTGCGCAGGGTACCGTTCACCAGCTTCGAGCGATCCAGATGGGGGATAAGCTTCGTGCCTGCGGGGAGCGACTTCTCGATGGCGAGCAGTTTGTCTTTGACGCGCTGGACGACCACGCGCCCATTCTCGCCGATGAGCAACAGGCTCAGGATGTAGACCTGCTCTCCCTCGCCGTTTTGGGTGAATGCGCCGTAGCGCACGGCGGGCGCTTCGCGCACAGACGCCACCTGCGCCAGCGTGATGGGGGTTCCCGCGTCGGTTGTCAGCACGATGCGGCGCAAGTCCTCCAGATGGGTAATTTGCCCCACGCCGCGCACCATCGCCTGCTGCGCGCCGCGCAGGATGTATGCGCCCCCTGCGTTCTGATTGCTGGTCGCCAGCGCGTCCATCACATCGCGCAGGGTCAGACCGTAAGACTCCAGCCGTCGGGGATCAATCTCCACCAGGTACTGGCGCGTGTCGCCGCCCCAGCGTGTGACCTCCGCCAGTCCCGGCACGGTCAGTAGCTGCGGGCGCACCACCCAATCTGCCAGCGCCGTGCGCTCCATCAGCGACAGGTTCGGGTTGCGCAGCTCGATATGCGCCAGCTCGCCCAGCCCTGTGCTGACGGGTCCCATCTCCGCGCGTACCCCAGACGGCAGCGACGCCTGGATTGCCTGCAGGCGTTCACTCACCAGCTGACGCGCGAAGTAGAGGTCTACCGAATCCTCGAACACGACCGTGACCTGCGACAGCCCGAACATGGAGGTCGAGCGCGTCTCTTTGAGGTAGGGGATGCCCGCCAGCCCCAGCTCGATTGGGAAGGTAATCTGGCGCTCCACCTCAGGCGCGGCTAACCCAGGTGCGAGCGCGTTAATCACCACCTGTTTGTTGGTGATGTCCGGCACGGCGTCAATCGGCAGCTGGAACGCCTGATAGATAGCCGCGCCCGCAAGAAACAGGGTCAGTATCAACACGACCGCGCGGTTGCGCACCGAAAAGCGGATGATACTCTCCAGCATCACTCCTCACCTCCTCCAAACAGCATGCCTGTGAGCAGGGAGGCGTTCTTCGAGACGAACTGTTCGCCGGGCTGTACCCCACTGCGCACAACGACCTGATTGTCGACCTGCTGTCCCAGAAGCACGGGGCGGAGCGTGAACTCGCCTGTGCGCCCGGTCGCAAGGAACAGATGCGGCTTGCCCTCCAGCGTCTGCACCGCTTCGGCAGGCACAATCAGCGCGTTGCGTTGCAGCACGATGGGCAGCTCCGCCTGCAGGAAGACGCCCGGCTTCAGGCGCGAGTCGGGATTTGGCACCATCCCGTGCGCCCGTACGAGGCGACTGCCCGCTTCCGCTTCAGGCATAATCTGCTGGATGGTCGCCTCGAAAGTTTTGTTGGGGATGGCGTCGCAGGTGAAGCGCAGGCGCTGTCCGACCCGTACATAGGGTAAATCGTCGGGATAGAGATCGAAGGTCGCCCACACCGCGTCGGTGTTCACGATACGGAACATCGGCTTGTCGGGGGTTACCGTCTCGCCGACAGTGACATTCAGCGCGGCGATGCGTCCGCTGAGGGGCGCCTGGATGGTCAGGAGGTGTCCTCCGTCCGGGCGTCCGCCGAGCAGGCGCAGCTCGTCCAGCGCCGCTTCAAGCGCGAGTTGCGCCTCTCGGTAGGCAGATTCGGCGTCGGCGACCTCCTTGCTGGCAAGGTACTGCCCGCGAAAGACCTGCTCGGCGCGTTCTGCCTGCTGCTGGGCGAGCTGGAACGCTTGCTGCGCCGATTCGAGGCGCGCGTCGGCGGACTGGAGCGCGGCGCGGACAGATTGCAGGTGCGCCTCAGCAATCTCGACATCCGCCTGTGCCTGCCGCGCCTGCGCCTGAAGAGTTTCGTACTCCTGTCGGGCAATCAGTTGCGCCTGCAGGAGCCGTTCGGCGCGGGCAAGCTGAGCCTGCGCCTGCTGGAGCGCGGTGTTCGCTTTTGCCAGCTGCGCCTGGGCGGTTTGCACGGCGTTTTGGGCGGCGCGTTGCTCTGCCTGTGCGGTTTGCAGCTCCGCGCGGGCGGACGCCAGACGGGCGCGCGCCTCCTCCACCATCGGGTGCGTGTAGACGCCCATCTGCGCGAGTTTCCGCCGCCGCTCCAACTCGGCGCGCGCAAACGCAAGCTGGCGTTTCGCCTGAGCGTAAGCGACCTCCGCACGATGGATTTCTTCGCTGTCCAGCACGGCAAGCGTCTGCCCCTGACGCACCCTATCGCCTACCTGCGCGCGGATTTCCAGCACGCGCCCCGTCACGCGCGAGTTGAGATTCACCTGATTGGCGGGGAGGGCTTCTATGCGTCCGTACAGGCGCAGGGTGCGTATCAGGTCGCGCGGGCGAAGCGTCTCTATTGAGAGTTCCGCCAGTTGAAGGCTTTCAGGCGACAGGGTGATGGTTTCGGGCAGCGCGTGTTCAGGCGTTTCCGCCGTGGGCGTCTCCATCGCGGGGCGATTGAGCAACCACAGCAGACCGCCGCCCAGCGCTATCAGGAGCACGCCGCCGATCCAGCGCGTCCAACGGCGGGGCGTTGCAACTTCGCTTTTCATCGGTTCACCTCCAGATAGACTGCAAATGCTCCCTGCTGCTGGCGGAGTTGCACCTCCGCGAGTTTCCACTCCATCTCCGCCTGCAGGGTTTCTTCCTGCACCTGTCGGGCGGTGCGTTGCGCCTCCAGCAGTTGCAGGAGTGTAAATTGCCCCGATTCCAGCCCTATCTGGGCGGACTGGGCGAGTTGTTGCGCTTTGGGCAGGATTTGCGTGCGGTAGGCTTCTGCACGCGCGCGCGCCTGCTGGGCGCGCTGTTCGGCGGCGCGAATGTTGCTGTTTGCTTGCAGTTGCGTCGCACGCAGGTAGCCCTGTTGCGCCTCGATCCGCAGTTGCGCTGCGCGAAGGCTCTCCTGTCGCGCGCCGTAGTCCACGAAGGGCAGGCTAAGGCTCAGCCCGAACGCAGGGCGGGTGCGCTCGCCGCGGAACCGCTCGATGCGTATCTGAACGCCTACATCAGGCACGCCCGTTGCCCGAAGCGTCTGAATGTGCGCCCGCTCCTGTTGCAACCGCGCGCGCTCGATGCGCACGACAGGCGCATCGTCGGGGGAGGGCGTCGCCATCGGGGGTGTGCGTGCGTCGACGGCGTTCAGGGTCTCTGGAGAGACGCCCCCGAGCGCCGCCTGCAGCTGTTCGCGGGCGATGGCGGCTTCCGCCTGACGCAACAGCGCGTACTGACGCACACGCTCCTGCTCAATCTCGGCTTGAATCAGGTCGATGCCTGCCCGCACGCCTGCCTCTACCTGCAGGCGCACTTTCTCGCGGGTTTGCTCGGCAAGTCGTAGCGCGTCCTCCGCCACCGCCGCTATCTGCGCGCGGTAGAGATACTCGTAGTACGCCTCCAGCGCGTTCGCCAGCAGGTCATTCAGTTCCGCCTGCGCCTGCGCGAGGGCGAGCGTGTAATCGGCATGGGCGCGCTCGATCCGTGCGCGGCGCGCGCCGTTCATCTCCAGCGGCTGATGCAACAGAAACTGCTCGCCCACGCCGCCCGCGCTCAACTCCGGGGCGAGAAAAACTGTCGGCGATTGCAGCGCATGCGCGCTGCGCCGTAATCGAGACTCGCTTTCCACCACCTGCCGCAACGCGCGCGCCTGCGGATGATGCGTAATCACCGTCGCAATCACCTGCGACTCGGTCTCCGAATGGGCATATACCTGCCCAGAGATGCCTATTACCGTAAGATACCACCATACTCGTTTCATAATGCCTCCTACCTGGAACCCAAATGTGCTGAGATGGGAGCTTGTGAGAACAAACGGGCGCTATGACAGCGCGTTCAGGGGGTTCAGGCGACAGGAGGCGCGCGCAGGTGATGGGAACGGATAGATGATGAGGATGGGGGCGGGGAATGGTTCGCTGGAATTGGCAGGCGTTCGTATGCGACCGACAGCTCGTGCAGGGTATGTAGAAGCGGCGCGTCTGCCCACACGAGAGGCGCGTCCGCCTGGCTGGGTGCGGGCACGGGCGCCGTGAGCGCGACGAACTCGCAGTCGCAGGGGCGCGCCTGGAGCGCGGGCGTACTGGAGGGCAGGGGCGGTTGAGTCGCCTGCAGCACGAGGGATACATCGTCGCTGCACGCCCGCAGCCAGAAGCAGCCGCTCCGAACCTGCTCGTGGCAGACCCAGTAACCCATCCCCCCGCTGTTGAGCAGGGCGATGAAGAGCAGCGCCCACAGGCGAATACGCTTTACTGCCACGCTGCCAGTATACCTCATGGGAACTCTCCCCCGCGCAGGTCTGGTATAATAGGGCGTGGAGGGTATTGCGTATGCTCAATATGTTGAAAACAGGTCTGTTGCTCACAGGGCTGACGCTGATACTGGTCTGGATTGGCAACATGCTGGGTGGTCAGACGGGCATCATCGTCGCGCTGGTGTTTGCGGCGATTATGAATCTCGGCTCATACTGGTTCAGCGATAAGCTGGTGATTGCGATGACGGGCGCGCAGCCGCTCTCGGAGCAGCAGGCGCCTGAACTGTACCAGATGTTGCGTGAGATGACGCACCGCGCGAACATGCCGATGCCCCGCCTGTATTTGATTCCCGAGATGCAGCCGAACGCTTTCGCGACGGGGCGCGACCCGCAGCATGGCGTCGTCGCCGTCACGCAGGGCTTGCTCCAGATGATGAACTACGAGGAAGTCAAGGGCGTGATTGCGCACGAGCTGGCGCACATCAAGAATCGCGACACGCTGATTATGGCGATTGCGGCGACGATTGCGGGCGCGATTTCCGCGCTGGCGCATATGTTTTATTACGCGACGCTGCTGTTTGGCAGCCGCGACGATCGAGGGGGCAACCCGCTGGCGGCGCTGGCGCTGGTGATTATCGCGCCGATTGCGGCGATGATTGTGCAGCTGGCGATTTCCCGCGCCCGCGAGTACGAGGCGGATAAGGTCGGCGCGGAGATTGCAGGCACGCCCGTCGGACTGGCGTCTGCGCTGCGCAAGCTGGAGGCGGCGGCGCACCGTATCCCGAACGAGCATGCCCAGCCTGCGACCGCGCATATGTATATCGTGAACCCGCTGCGCGGCGGCGGCTTGATGGCGCTCTTCAGCACGCACCCGCCCGTCGCCGAGCGCGTGCGCCGACTGGAAGCGATGACTTCAGGGGTGCGCATCGCATGAACACGCTGCACGACCAGGTGTGGGAAATCCTGCACGATGTGTACGACCCCGAGATCCCGCTGAACATCGCGGATCTCGGGCTTGTCTATGACCTGCAGGTCAGCGACGCGGGCGAGGTTTCGATCCTGATGACGCTTACCTCGCCCGGCTGCCCCGTCGGCGATATGCTCGCCGACGAAATCCGCGACCGCGCCATGAGCATCCCCGGCGTCAAAGAGGTGCATGTGGAGTTCACCTTCGACCCGCTCTGGACGCCCGAACGCATCTCGGACGAAGGTCGCCAGATGCTGCAGGCGTTTGGGTTTCCCGTATGAGACAAGCGAAATGGCAGTCCAAAAAGAGCGTCGCAGCGTGATTGACCAGCAGGCGCTTGAGGCGCTGTTGAAACGCTACCTGAGCGAGCGCGGCTGGCGCTACGCCTGGGAAGAGTACCAATTCGGCGACAAAAAACCAGATGCGGTGATTCTCTCGGAAGCGGGCAGCCCTGTTGCAGCGATTGACGCCTCGCTCGTTATCGAGAGGGCAACGATAGATCTGGCGGTCAATGCAGAAAAATCAGCGCCCGAAGATCTGTGGGCGCTACCCGTTGAGCAGGAGCCTTCTGAAGTTCTCAAAGAAATCGCCCGCAGAATCGCGCGTAAAGCCGCGCAAGCACTCCCTGTGATGCAGCACGGGCTACCCTACCTGCTGGCAACGGCAGGGTGTCCTCCTGTCCCTCTGGCGGCTGACCGAATAGTTGCCGAACTGAAGCGCGCTCCCCAGATTAGCGCGTTCGCAGTTCTGGAACAGGTCGACGCGGCAGAGGTCTACCAGCGAGTCCTCGATCGCGACTCCCGCAGAGAGCATCGCTTCACGCCGCTGGAAGAAGTTTGCGCAACAGTACAGTCGAGGAAGTCCCTTGAGGTAGCGGTTATGACAATTCTGCTGAACCCCTGGGCTTCTGTGCGCTGGGGAGAGGAACTCTGGGGCATCTACGACTGTGTCTGGCAGTGGGACACACAGAAATGCGAGGCAGTCGTTGTGTATGACGGACAGGATGAGCTGGCGCGTACCTATCGCATTTTTCTACTCGCAGGGAGCGTACCCGCGCCTGCTGCAGGAGCCATAAGCGCCTCACGGAGCGAGAACTTCTATGAGGAACGCTATTGAAAGCGGCAGAGCTGTCTTGCTGGACACTTGCGTTCTTATCGCCTACCTCGATCCTGTTCACCCACAGAATCTTTCTGTAATCGAAAAAGTCATCGCACTGCGCCATCAGGGATACCAGCTCTGTATTGCACCGCAGTGTTTGTATGAGTTGTGGGTTGTGCTGACACGCCCCACAGATAGGAACGGGTTTGGGTTGAGTTGCGAGGCGGCTGAGCGATGCCTGACAGCAGTTCGAGAGAGCTTTACTCTGCTTGAAGACCCCCCAGGTATGGTCGATGAGTGGCAGCGACTCTGCGTAAAACTTCAGATTGTAGGGCGCCGCGCGCACGATGCGCGTTTAATTGCCTACATGCGCGGGCATGGGCTGGACAAACTATTCACGCTGAATGTAAGCGATTTTCAGGCGTTTACCGCTGATGGGATTCAGCTGATATAGCCTTCTTCAATCCGATTGCTCAGGCGTCAGTTCGATAATGCTCACTTCGGGGCGCGTGTACCAGCGAGGCACTGAGCGCCCGTGCGTGACGCCGCTGGTGATGTAGACGAAAGTGTCGCCCTCCTGATACAGCCCGTAGGGATGCGCAGTTCCGTAGCGCGTCTTGGGGATATAGCTGCGTCCGAAGAGGCGTTGCATCGCGCGGTGGGCGGTCGTGGGCGCCCAGACCTGCCCCGCGTGCGTGTGCCCCGCCACGATGAGCGTCGTGCGGTCGCGGTACGGCGAGAGCGCGGCGTCAGGATTGTGCGAGAGCAGAATCACAGGATGGTCAGGGCGCGACGGCGCGCTGCGAAAGGCGCGCTCCCAGTTTGGCGAGCGGCTCCACAAATCGTCGATGCCAATCAGCGTCAGGCGTGCGTCCCCTTTGCGCAAGGTGCGACTCTCCTCGCATAGCACGACGACGCCCGCCTCGCGCAGGGCGCGAATCACGGCGTCCCTGCCTGCCCAGTGGTCGTGGTTGCCCAGCACGGCGTAGACCCCCAGCGGCGCGCGCACGCCCTCCAGCGCGCGCGTGAGGTAGGGCAGCCCGGGGCGCGAATGCACATAGTCGCCCACCAGCAGAATCACATCGGGCTGTTGCGCCATCGCCGTCTGCAGGCAGGCGCGTGCATGGCGCAGGCTGGTCTCGTCGACGAGGTGAAAGTCGCCCAGCACGGCGATACGGATGGGTTCAGCGACAGGCGCAGGCACAGACACCCAGCGCGTGCGCGTCCAGCGCCCGACGGCGAACCCCGCGAGCACCAGCGCGACGCTCGATAACCCCAGCACAAACCCCCATCGACGCCTTCGCATCATGAAGGAGTATACCTGCCCATCTTGCGAATCGCGTCGGGATGGGGTACACTTATAAACCGTAGCCAGCGGCTACAGGGGGAGCTGCGATGAATGTGTATCGATTGGATTTGAATGATGTCGTCCAGCATCCGGGACGGCGCGTAGAGTACCCGATCGAACTCTGGCTGGAGCGGGAAGAGGCTCCCCCGCTGGCAGAGCCGATACGCGGCGCGCTGGTTGCCGAAAGCGGCGGGCGTATCCTGCGCCTTTCGGGCGCGTTTCACACAGTAGTGTGGCTGGAGTGCGGGCGATGCCTGACCTACTTCCAGTTGCCTGTGGCGTTCGAAATACACGAGGAGTTCCCGCTCGCGGGCACGCCTGCAGGGCTGAGCGCGTATGGCTACGCCGAAGTGGAAGATCGGGACTCGTTCCCCGTGTTCGAGGGGAACTGGCTCTATGCCGACGATTTGCTACGGCAATATCTGCTGCTGGAGTTGCCGATGGCGCCCGTCTGCAGGGAGGAGTGCAAGGGCTTGTGTCCGACCTGCGGACAGAACCTGAACGAAGCCAGCTGCGCCTGTGCGCCCAAAGAGGGGCATCCCGCCTTTGAGGCGCTGGCGCGCGCATGGTACAGCGAGGACTGAAACACAAGGAGGCAAACGATGGCGAACCCGAAACGACGACATTCGCATGCGCGGGGCGCGAAACGGCGCACGCACTACAAACTGGAGACGCCTGGTACAAGCCGCTGCACGCACTGCGGCGCGGCGGTGCGCCCGCATCGCGCGTGCCCCGTGTGCGGCTATTATAAGAAGCGCAAGTACGAAGCCGCGATTGTCGCGCCTGTGGCGGGCGAATAAGGCATGCGTATCGCTGTCGACGCGATGGGGGGCGACCACGCTCCCCACGAGATTGTGCTGGGCGCGCTCGAATCGGCGCGGCAGGTGAGCTTCGAAATCGCGCTCGTGGGCGACACGGAGCAGATTGAAGCCCTGCTGCCCGCGCGCGGGCGACCTGCGAACCTGACAGTGTACCACGCCTCACAGGTCATCACGATGGATGATGCGCCCGTGATGGCAATTCGGCGAAAGCGCGACTCGTCGCTGGTGGTCGCGGCGAAGCTGGTCAAGGAGGGCAAGGCGGACGCGCTGGTCTCGATGGGCAACACGGGCGCGGTCGGCGTGGTCGCCAAACTGCTCTGGGGCGGGCTGCCGTATGTGGACCGCCCCGCAATCGCGACCGTGCTGCCGACTTACTCTGGGCGCTGCGTGCTGCTCGATAGCGGCGCGACGGTCGACTGCTCCCCGCGCCAGCTGCTCGACTTCGCGCTGATGGGGCAAATCTACGCCGCGCAGGTGCTGGAGATGCCCAACCCGCGCGTGGGGCTGCTCAACATCGGCGAGGAGGCGACCAAAGGCAACAGCCTGACCAAAGAGGCGTACCAGTTGCTCCAGAGCCAGCTCAAGGACGAATTTGTCGGCAATGTGGAGGGCAAGACCTTCTACGAGGGGCTGGCGGATGTGGTGGTGTGCGACGGATTCGTGGGCAACATTTTCCTGAAGACCAGCGAGGGCGTCGCCGAGATGGTGATGAAGGTGGTCAAGGAAGAATTGACCCGCAACGCGCTCAACAAACTGCCGCTGGCGTTGCTCAAGCCGGCGTTCGGACGGTTGAAGCGGCGGTTGGACTACCGCGAGTGGGGCGGCGCGCCGCTGCTGGGCGTGAACGGCGTGTGCATCATCGGGCACGGGCGCTCCGACCGCTACGCGGTGCGGCAAGCCATCTCCGTCGCCGCTCAGGCGGTCGCCAACCGTCTGATTCCGACCCTGCGCCACGCGCTCACACTGCTCCATCAAGAGAAGGAGGGCTAATTGCGCATCACGGTTCTGGGCTGCGGCACCTCGATGGGCGTCCCGCAACTGGGCTGTCGATGCGCCGTCTGCACCTCCAGCGACCCGCGCAACCACCGCACGCGCCCCAGCGTTCACATCCAGCAGGGCGCGACGCAGATTCTCATCGACGCGCCGCCCGAACTGCGCCTGCAACTGCTGCGTACAGGGCTGGACCAGCATCTCGACGCCGTGCTGATTACCCACACGCACGCCGACCACATCATGGGGCTGGACGACATCCGCGGGTTCACCATCTACACGGGGCGCACCGTGCCCGTGTACGCGGAGCCGAGCGCGCTTGACGACCTCAGGCGCGTGTTCCGGTACATCTTTTTTCCCTATCCGCCCGGCGTCAGCACGCCGCAAATCGAGTTCCGCGAGATTGCAGGTATGTTGCAGATTGGGACGCTGGCAATTGAACCCCTGCGGGTGTTTCACGGCGAGATGCCGATACTGGCGTTCCGTATCGGCGACTTCGCCTATGTGACCGATGTGAGCTACATCCCGCCCGACACCTGGGAGCGGCTGCAGGGGCTGCGCGTGCTGATACTGGACGCCCTGCGCCGCGAGCCGCACCCCACGCACTTCCACCTCGAAAAAGCGATTGAAGTCGCGCAACAACTCCAGCCGCAGCGCACGCTCTTCACGCACCTGACGCACGATCTGGACTACGCGACCGCCAGCGCCGAGCTGCCCGATGGGATGGAACTGGCATACGATGGGCAGGTGATTGAGCTAAGCGCCTCGCCCTGCGAAAATGGGCGGTGATTGGGTGTTCGGGGCAATTAGCAGGAAAATTCGCAAGCGGCGCGAATAAAGTTTACATCGCATGAAACTGGTGATTGCGGTCATACACAATCGGGACAAGGGTCGCGTGGTGGACGCCCTGCTGGAGAGCCAGTTCAAGTTCACGCAGGTCGCCTCCACAGGCGGCTTTTTGCGCGAGGGGAACACCACGCTGCTCATCGGCGTTGAGGATTCCGAGCTGGAGCCACTGCTGCGCCTGCTGGAGAGCAATTGCCGCACGCGCGAGCAGTATGTGAACCCGATGCCGCCCGACGCCGCGCCGATAGGAACCTTCCTGCCCACACCGATTGCCGTCGAGGTCGGCGGCGCGGTCGTGTTCGTGCTGAATGTGGAACGCTTCGAACGGTTTTAGCGTACAATTCTCCCGTGCTGCTGACCATCACCACCACCTGTACGCCTGCGACGGATCTGGGGTATCTGTTGCACAAGCACCCCGCGCGTGTGCAGCGGTTCAGTCTGAACTGGGGCGAAAACGAGCGACTCGGGCTGTAGGCACGCACAATTACGAAGTCAGATGCGCTGTATTTGCAACAAGTGTGTCGATCGCCTCTGTATGGATGCGGAAGTGGAGCTTCCTCTTGTTGAAGCTTCCGCTTCCGCACTCCAAAAGGACGCGTCTGCGCGTACGCGCGGACAGGACGCTGTTTGAAATTGTGCTACAGCACCTAACACCCACTCCCAAAGCTAAACAACACCGTCAGCAGGTCGGCGTCGTCCACCGTGCCGTCGCAGTTGGTATCGACGCGCCCGAGAATCTCTCCTGCGTTGCCAAACGCAAACAGCACCGCGAGCAGGTCGGCGTCGTCCACGCAGCCGTTATTGTCCACATCACCGTCGTGTGCGAGGCAGAGGGTATCCAGCAGGAACGCCTCGAAGCGTCCCCTCTCGGCGTTGTAGCCGCGCCCCACGATGTAGCGCCCGTCGGGGGTAATGTCGTAAGCCGCCTCCAGGTACGCGCCGGGCGGCAGCACGCTGGCATAGGCTTCGGAGAGATCTATCATCCCCGCTGTGGGCGTCCAGCGAAAGGCGCGTCGCTGACCGCTGGCGTTGTGCGACCAGCCGACGGCAATCTGGTTATTCGTGCAGGCATAGGCGATGCTTTCGTTGCCGCCCAGCGTCCCTAAGTCGCGGGGCGAATAGTCGGAGGCATTCCAGACCCACAGACAGGCGTGCCAGCGTTCGGTTGTGGCGGAATGGGAGCGCCCTGCAATCACCTGTCCATCGTCCGAGACGCCGTAGGCTTCGCCACAACAGACAGCGAGGGGATACAGCCCCTGCATGCCGGTGTTCGCTTTCCAGACGAACGCCCATCGCTCGCTGAGGTGGTTGAACGACCAGCCAGCGACGACCGAGCCATCGCGCGAGACGCCGAGCGCCCGACTTTCGGAGCCGCCCAGCGTGCCCAGTGATTGCATGCCGCCTGAAGTTCTGCGGAAAGCACGCAGCACTGGTCCATAGTCCTCGCCTGTACCAACAATCACGGAGCCGTTTGCTGAAATGGCATCGGCGCGGCTCAGGGGGGAGCCTGGCAGGTTGCCAATATCGCGCATCCCGTTTTGCGGTGTCCATTCAAAGCCTCTCCAGCTTCCCCCGTAAGGGATGATGTAAAAAGCGACGCCCACGACTCTGTTCCCGTCGCCAGAAATCCCGTATGCCTCGCTGGTTGTGTGTTGCGGGAGTGTGCCCAGATTTTGCATCCCGCCACTCTGCGTCCAGCGAAACGCGAAGTTTTTCCCATCGGCGCGTGTAAACCAGCCTGTGACCGCACTGCCATTATCCGAGACGCCGCGCGCGACGCTACTGGGATGCCCCAGCGTCCCCAGCCAGGTGAGGCTCTGGGCGTGGAGCAAGGTCGGTGCGCCAAGCATCCCGCTCAGCACGAGTACAAACAGCCCTCTTCGCGTCTGCAATCCCTGCGGCGGCGATTTTGCCGCGCTGAATCTCATCTGTTTCATCATGTGTCTCCCTTAGAGTGTGCTTTGCCGCCTCATAGCTCAGCACCCACTCCCAAAGTTGAACAACACCGTAAGCAGATCCGCGTCGTCTACAGTGCCGTCGCAGTTGGTATCCACGCGCCCGAGAATCTCCCCCGCACTGCCAAAGGCGAACAGCACCGCGAGCAGGTCAGCGTCGTCCACGCAGCCGTTATTGTCCACATCGCCATCGTTCGCAAGGCAAAGGGTATCCAGCAGGAACGCCTCGAAGCGTCCCCTCTCGGCGTTGTAGCCGCGCCCCACGATGTAGCGCCCGTCGGGGGTAATGTCGTAAGCCGCCTCCAGGTACGCGCCGGGCGGCAGCACGCTGGTATAGGCTTCGGAGAGATCTATCATCCCGGCTGTGGGCGTCCAGCGAAAGGCGCGTCGCTGATTGCTGGCGTTGTGCGACCAGCCGACGGCAATCTGGTTATTCGTGCAGGCATAGGCGATGCTTTCGTTGCCGCCCAGCGTCCCTAAATCGCGGGGCGAATAGTCGGAGGCATTCCAGACCCACAGACAGGCGTGCCAGCGTTCGGTTGTGGCGGAATGAGAGCGCCCTGCAATCACCAGCCCATCGTCCGAGACGCCGTAGGCTTCGCCACAACAGACAGCGAGAGGATACAGCGCCTGCATGCCAGTGTTCGCTTTCCAGACGAACGCCCATCGCTCGCTGAGATGGTTGAACGACCAGCCGGCGACGACCGAGCCATCGCGCGAGACGCCGAGCGCCCGACTTTCGGAGCCGCCCAGCGTGCCCAGCGATTGCATGCCACTGCCCGATCTCCAGCGAAAAGCATAGATGGGTGAGTACCCTGCAGTGGAAGACCAGCCGACAACTACTGACCCATTGTATGACACGGCGCGCGCCCCGCTGGATAGACCTCCTGGAAGAGTACCCAACGAACCGATTCCTCTGTCAGCACGCCAGAGGAAAGCACCTCCACCAGCGCCCTGCCAATTCCAGGGCGACTCCCCAACAATGCTGTTTCCATCTGCAGAAACACCGTATGCCACGCTTTGGTTGCCGCCTGGTAGCGTCCCCAAAGACAACATTCCCGTTTCTGGCGCCCAGCGAAAAGCACGGTTCATGCCATTCATAAGTACTGAATATCCAACGACCATTCTGCCATCATCTGATACACCATGCGCTGTGCTACTTTGACCCAGGGTACCTAACCACATCAAACTCTGAGCGTTCAACACAATCGGAACAGACAGAATCACACTCAGCGCCAGTACGGATAGCCCTCTTCGCATCTGCCATTCCTGCGGCGTCGATTTTGCCGTACTGAATCTCATCTGTTTCATCATGTGCCTCCCGTAAGGTGTGCGTTGCCGCTTCATAGCTCAGCACCCACTCCCAAAGTTGAACAACACCGTCAGCAAGTCCGCGTCATCTACAGTGCCGTCGCTGTTCAGATCGCCCTGCAAATCGATTCCTGTCTGTCCGAAGTCGAACAGCACCAGCAGGAGATCGGCGTCGTCCACGCAGCAGTTGCCGTCCACATCACCCACCACATAGCACGGGGGGTACTTGATGATGGTATAATCGCTTTGTGTTGTGCCCACCACATAGACGGTCGGAATTCCCAGCTCGTATTCGTAGAGTCCGACTCCGATGCCTGCACCATTGCGATGCTCGTAGCGACGCACCCACTGCAGATTGCCATTCGTGTCATACTTCAGGGTGGCAATTTTATTGTCGCTGCGCCCTGTGATATAGACATCACCTGTGAAGAAGCTTACCGCCAGTCCTGACGCCCGATCGTCCCCAGAGTGATAACGCTGAACCCACTGCAGGTTGCCGTTCGTGTCGTACTTGACGGTGGTGTAGTCATTGCCCGTATCCGTGCCCTGACTGGTTCCCGTGACATAGGCATTGCCGTCCACATCAACGGCGAGCGCTGCGACATCATCATGCCCGCCCCCATCGTAGACCCGATTCCACAAACGGGTTCCCGCACTGTTGTACTTGCTGATGAAATAGTTTCTGGTATCCCACGCATGGAGACCGGCAATGTAGATATTGCCACTGGTGTCGAGGGCGATGGCTCGAGCTTCTCCCGGAAAACTACCTTCGATAGCCGTCCACAGCTCGCTGCTGCCCGAACTGTATTTGATGAGCACGGGGAAGTTCCCGGTTTTTCCTGTCACATAGATCTCGCCTGTAAACCAGTTGACCTTGATTGCATTGCCCCAATCTTGAGAATAGCCTCCCCCAGCGTAGCGACGCACCCATCGTTCGTTGCCAGTTGGACCATAGCTGACTGTCACGATGTCCTCTGCACTATCATTCCCTCGGCTCATACCAGTTACATAGACATTACTTAGAAAGTCAGTTGCAATCGCACGGGCCGCATTCGAGGGAAACTCTTGCTGCGATCCCATGTATCTCCGTCCCCATGTGGGTGTGCCTGTCGAGTTAAAAAGGTATTTGAGGGTTGCATAACCAGTGCCAGGAGTATTATTCCTTACCACATCCACTTGACCGGTCACGATAACATTGCCCGCTTGGTCTTCTGCAATTGCGGCGGCATGGTCGTCGAAGGCGATCGTTTCACCCGAAAAAGCGTGCTGCCAGACCAGGTTGCCATCGGGGTCATACTTAACCGTCACGAAGTCATTGCCTGTTCCCTGACGCCAGCCCTGTCCTGTCACATAGATATAGCCAGCGCTGTCTACCAGCATCGCTCTGGCTGTGTTGCCCAGCGTGTTGTGACGCACCCACAGCGGTTGTTGCCCTGAAAGTGTGCCCAGGGTCGCTGTCTCAGTCAAAGCGACCAGAGTTATCATCCGCTTCCATCGTACCGCTCGCATCACGCTTACCTCCTCATCTCCAGTATAACCCGTCGGATGGGGTTTTGGGGGGTGCGGAAGTGAAATTGCAAAAGGGCGCGATTCGATGGCTTGGGGAACAACTTTAGCGGTACAATAGAAGAGGATGTTTATGGCGCAGTCCATCGGGGCGTGGATTCGGCAGACCCGTGAGCGGCGGGGGCTTTCACAGCACGCGCTGGCGCAGCGCGCGCGTGTGTCTGCCAGCACCCTGAACCGCTGGGAGCGGGAACAGACCCGACCATCCATACCCGAACTGGAGCAGACGCTTCAGGCGTTAGGCGTCTCTTCGGAAGAGCGGCTGGAGGCGTTGCGCCTGCTGGATGCGCCGCGCGCGCTGATTACCCTGCAGCAGTGGACGCGGCGGCAGCCGCACCCTTCGGGCGAGCTGAACCCGCCGCTGCTGGGCGACCTGCTGGGCGCGTTGCGTCGGCGTCAGGGCTGGAGCGTCGCGCAACTGGCGGCGGCGCTGAAGGTGTCGGAGCGGAGCGTGCGCGGCTGGGAACGCTCGCAAGCGATTCCGTCCGATGAACACTTGCATACACTTTGCTATGTGCTCCATGCGAGCGCGGAGGAGGTCGCCTTCCTGCTCGCGCGCCCGCTCTGGCTGGAGCCGCCGCCGGTTCAATCGGTATGCGAGGAAGCCGTCTTGCTGAACACACGCATTGAGCAGATGCGGCAGATGGTGTGGCAGGGCGTTACGGAAGGGATGGAGTTGCGCCTGCTTGCGCTGGAGGCGCAGGCGTGGTGGCATGTGCGTCAGTGCCCACGCCACGCGGACATGCTGCGCGAGGTCTACACCCTCTGTTGCCAGTGGTATACCCTGCACGGGCGCGTGCAGGACGCCGAGCGCTATGGCTATCGCGGGCTGCGACTGCTGGAGGGCGCGAAGAGTTTTCCACGCAGCGCCGCCTGGCTCATTATGGCAATCGCCATCGGAAACGCGGAGCCAAAACGGGATGCCGCGCGCCTTACGGAGTCGGCGGAGATTCTTCAAGAGTGGCTGCCCCCCGTCAGTCAGTCCCTGGAGCATGAGTCGTGGTTCTATCGTGAAATCGCCGAGTTCTACTCGGAGGCGCGCCGATACGAGGAGGCGATCCGCGCCGCAGAGCAGGGGTTCCAGATAATTCAGCGAGCAGGCAACCCTGCGGAATATCAGCACGCGCTGGTGTCGCGCGCGCGGGTGCTGTCCCGCGTGGGGCAGCCCCGTCAGGCGCTGGAAATCCTCAGCCCCCCCGTGAATCCGCTCCCCGCGACGCAAGCGAACTACCTGATGGTGCTGTACGAAATCTGTTGCACGCTGGGCGATGAGGCGCGCGCCTCGTGCGCGCTGGCGCAGGCGGAACAGATTGCGCGGGAACACGCAATCCAGCGGACGCTGTGCGCTATCCGTCGCGTGCAACAGGCAGCGCAGTAGCCCCGTATGCGAAAAGTTTCACGCCGCGTCGGTGTGCAGGCGAGCGCGGGCGCGGTGTTCCAGCAGTCGCTGCTCCGCCTGGCGCATCAGCTGCTCGTGGTCGTCGCAATCGCGCGGGTAGAACGCCCAGCCGCAGTGGATGTGGAATCGTTCGCGCATCGAGGGGCTGAAGGCGGTCTGAAGCCACTCGGTGAGCGCGTCCGCCACGCGCGCGGCGATGCTGGGCGCGTGTTCGCCCGCGTAGGGCAGCAGCAAGCCCAGCGTGGTGTGTCCGTAGCGCCCCACGATGTCTGCTTTGCGCACCGCGTCGCGCACGACCGCCGACGCTTGCAGCAGCAACTCGCCAATCGCGAACTCGCCCAGCGCATCGAGCGCGCGCTTCTCGGCGACGAACTCGAAGACGGCGAATCCGACGCTCTGATTATAACGGGCGGCGCGCTGCACCTCCTCGCGCAGGCGCACGCCAAGGTAGTCCGCTGAGAACAGCCCCGTCTGCGGGTCCAGAATGCGCGCCTCGAAATCGCCCCGCGCCAGCGCACGCGCCCGAAATCGCTGCTCGTCAATCCACTCCGCCTCGCTCACGATGCGCCGTAGCTTTTGAGTCGCGTTGCGCAGGATATGCGACACATAATTGCACGAGATTTTGAGCTGGTGCGCAATCTCGGTCTGATTGTAGCCCTCCTCGAAAAAGAGGTGCAGCACCTGTTGCTCAATCTGTTTCAGCTGTTGCATGGCGGTCTCCACAACGACGCGCTCCTCAATTGGCAGGTTGAAGGTCTGGCACGGCTCGCAGTTGAGCTTATCGAGGTCGTAGCCGTTCCATTCCTCCTCCTCGTCTTCGTAGATAGCGTCCAGTGAGCTGACTTTGAACACCTCGCGCGTCATCAGCACATCCTCAACGGCTTTTGTGGTCATGCCCAGGAACTCGGCGACCTCCTGGGTGCTGGGAGGGCGCCCATAGCGTGCGCTCAGCTCGTTGACCACGCGATTGATTTTGCTGTTCAGCTCCTGCAGCCACGCGGGCTCCTTGATGATTTTGCCTTTGTCGCGCAGGTAGTGCTTGATTTGCCCGACAATCAGGTGCGTGGCGTAGGTGGTGAACTTGACGCCTTTTTCAGGCTTGAACAGATCCAGCGCGTTCAGCAGTCCCAGATAGCCCTCCTGAATGAGGTCTTCGATGGGCTCGCCTGAGCCGACGAACTTGCGCGCGATACTCTCCACCAGCCCCGACAGTTGGATAGTAATAGCGTCGCGCAGTTCCAGATCGCGCGTCTGACAATATTCCAGCACCAGTTCCTCCGTATCCCGTTTTAGCATAGCGCGCTCCTCCTGAGCCTGTGTCGCGCAGTCATCCCGACCGCACGGGTAGGGCGAGCGGACGCTCGCCCCGATGGACTACTGTATCGCATTAATCAGTTTGAACATTGGCATCATGATTGAGATCGCGATGAAGCCCACGATGCCCCCCAGAAACACAATCAGCATCGGCTCGATCATCGAGGTCAGTCCCTTGATGGTCGCGTCCACCTCCTGCTCGTAGAAATCGGCGATTTTGACCATCATCTCGGAGAGGCGTCCCGACTCCTCGCCGATGTCGAGCATGTGAATGACCATCGAGGGGAACAGTCCTGTGGCGGCGAAGGGCGCGCTGAGTGGCTGCCCCTCGCGGATGCTCTGGCGCGTGCCTTCGATGGCGGTCGCCAGCACCTGATTGCCCGAAGTCTGCCCCACGATTTCCAGCGTGCGCATCAGCGGCACGCCGCTGGCGACCAGCACGCCGAAGGTGCGGGCGAACCGCGCTACCGCCAGCTTCATCACCAGATCGCCGAAGATTGGGAACTTGAGTTTGAGGTAGTCGTACTGGTAGCGCCCGCGCGGCTTGCGAATATACGCCTTGACGGCGAACACGACGCCTGCCAGCAACCCCGCAATCGCCCACCAGTAGCCCACCATGAAGTCGCTTGCGCTGAACAGGAACTTCGTCATCGTGGGCATCTCCACATTCATGCTGGCGAATATCTCCTTGAACTTCGGCAGCACGAAGGTGAAGATAGCAATCAGCACCAGAAACGAGAACGCCAGCACCATCACGGGGTACATCATCGCCGACTTGATTTTCTGACGCACCTCGAGGTCTTTTTCGAGGAAGGTCGCCAGTCGGTCCAAAATCTGATCGAGAATACCCGCCACCTCCGCCGCGCGTATCATGTTCACGAACAGGTCGGAGAAAACGAACGGGTGCTTTTCCATCGCCTCGTTGAGCGCCATCCCCGATTTGACATCCTTGCGGATGGCGTCGATGGCGGTCTTGAGCGCCTGGTCTTTGGTCTGGGTGTGCAGGATGTCCAGACAGCGCAGGATGGGGATGCCCGCGTCGATCATGGTCGCGAACTGGCGGGTGAAGAGAACCAGCGCCTGCAGTTTGGGCTTTTTGGACTTGCCGACGCCGCTGAACAGTTGGGTTTTGGCGCGTTGGGGCGCCACACGCACCACATGGAGCCCCTGTTCGTGGAGCTTGGCAAGCACCAGTTGCTCGTTGTCCGCTTCAATCGCGCCTTTGAGCGTGCGTCCCTTGTTGTCGACGGCTTCGTATCCGTAGAGTGGCATACCCAATCCTCCTTACGCGGTCTTCAGCAGTTGCGTGAAGTTCTCTCTGTCCATCGCGCGGTTGACCGCCTCTTCATAGGTGATGTAGCCGTTGCGGTGCAGGTCGGCTAACGCGCGATCCATCGTAATCATGCCCTGTCCTGACTGGGTTTCCATGATGGAGTAAATCTGGTGCGTTTTGCCCTCGCGGATGAGGTTGCGGATAGCGGCGTTGGCAATCAGCACTTCGATGGCGGCGACGCGCCCCCCGCCAATCATCGGGATGAGCTGCTGCGCGAAAATGGCTTCGATGGTGCTTGCCAGCAGCACGCGAATCTGCTCCTGCTGGTGCGGCGGGAAGACATCGATGATACGGTCGATGGTCTGCGGGGCGTTGCGCGTATGAAGCGTGGCAAACACGAGGTGTCCCGTCTCGGCGAGGGTGAGCGCGGCTTGAATCGTCTCCAGATCGCGCATCTCGCCGACCAGTATCACATCGGGGTCCTCACGTAGCACGGCGCGCAGGGCGTTGTGGAAGCTCTCGGTGTCGGCGTGTACCTCGCGCTGGTTCACCATCGCGCGCTTGTGCGTATGGACATACTCGATGGGGTCTTCGATGGTCATAATATGGCACGGGCGCGTCTGATTGATGAGGTCAATCATGCACGCCAGCGAGGTGGACTTGCCTGACCCTGTGGGTCCCGTCACCAGCACCAGCCCGCTGTGCTTTTTGACCACCTCGTAGATGACCGATGGCAGGCGCAGCGACTCGATGGAGGGGATGCGCGAGGGGATGACGCGCATGGCGGCGGCGACAGAACCCCGCTGCATGTAGACATTGAAGCGGAATCGCGCCGTGTCTTTGACCGTGTAGGCGAAGTCCAGCTCGTGGTGGCGCTCGAACTGCTCCAGCTGCTGGTCGTTCAGCGCTTCGTAGACCAGACGCCGCGTGTCGTGGGGCGTGAGCGGCTTGTAGGGCAGGGGGGTGAGATGTCCACTGAGCCGAATGGTCGGCGGCAGCCCCGCGGTCAGATGCAGGTCCGAACCGCCGCGCTCCACGCACTGGCGCAGCAGGTCGTCGATGCTGATGTCCTCTACAGATTGTTCATCGCCTGCGATTTGCAGGGTGACATCGGTTGCGTTGTTGGTCGGTTGCTCCTCGTCGTCCGCTGCCTCCAGCCCAACCAGTTTACGCCAGTCGAAGTTTTGTTCCATAACGACCCCCTCGGCAGGTTTCGAGCCGAGAGTATTTTGGGCAGGGCGGGGCAAAAACTTTACCGTGAAATTGCGTGCGGGGGCGTCTAAAGCGGCTCGTAGCAAAGCCACACGGGGCAGGGGGCGTGCTTCATCACATAGGCGACCACGCCCACACCCAGCGGGTTCTCCATCGGCAGCAGTTTGCGGTGGTCGGTCAGCACCAGCAGGTTCGCCTCTACCTCCTCCGCCTCGCTGACCAGCCCTGGACCGACCTCGCGCGCCTGCACCAGATCGGCGGCGACAACGACGCCCTCCTCCTGTGCGAGGTGTTCCGCCTCCAGCAGCATCTGCTCCGCCTCCTTTGCGCCAGGGGGTTCGGGGTCGTCCACCTCATGCGTGTAGCCGACGGTCAGCACATAGACCAGCCGCAGGTTGCTCCGCGTGTGCTTCGCGAAGCGGCACAGCCATCGGAGTATCCGCTTATCATGCTCGCTGCCGCGATACGCCATCAGAATCGTTCGCATTGCTATCGCTCCAGGAAATAGCGCACGGTGGAGACCACCACATTTGGCTTCTTCATCAGCGCGAGGCGCAAAATCCACGCCGACTGATTGTGCAGCAGGTGGTGCCACCACTTGCGGGGATAGAATTCGGGGATAATCACCGTCACCTGATCCAGCGACTCGCGCGCCATCAGCTCGTCGATGTAGTCTTCAATCGGTTCCACGAGCGAGCGGTGTTCAGAGTCCAGTATCGTGAGCGGGATGTCGGGCACAAACTGATGCCATTCCTGCTGCATCTTTTCGGCGGCGGGGGTCACGAGGCGCAGTTCGGTCTCCTCATCTTTGGTGCGTTTCAGCACGCGGCGATAGACGGCGGGCGGGCGCGGGTCGAGGTTGATATGCACCGCCTCGATTTCGTCTGGATGGCTCAGAGTGCGCGCGTAGTCCAGCGCCTGCAGCACGCCCTGATGCACGCTGGGCACCAGCACGATTACCTTGTGGCGCATGGCGCGCGGCTCGGTGGGCTTCGGCTTGAGCTGCCCTTTGATGGTCATGTAATGCTCATGCACTTTGAACAGCAGGAACATCAGCACGCCGATAGAGACCAGCGTAATCCACGCGCCGTAGCGGAAGTTGGCGACCAGCTGGGTCATCAATACCAGCCCCGTGGTGAACGCGCCAAAGCTGCTGATTGCCATCCCGACCCGCCAGCGCGGGGGTTTCACCCGTGCGAAACGGCGCGCCATCCCTGCCTGCGACAGGGTGAAGCCGATGAACACGCCCACCGCATAGAGCGGGATGAGCGCGTGCGTGTCGCCGCGGAAGTAGATAATCAGCAGGGCAGAGAGCAGCCCCAGCAGGATGATGCCGTTGTTGAACACGAGGCGGTCGCCCAGATTCGCCAGCTGGCGCGGCGCAAACCGTGCGTTCGCCAGCACCGACGACAGGCGGGGAAAGTCCACATACGCCGTGTTCGCCGCCAGTATCAGAATGAGCGTGGTTGCAATCTGCACCACATAGTAGAACCACACAAACGGCGTGTCCTCCAGCACCGTGCGCGCCAGCCGTGAAGTGAGCGTCTCGACAATCTCGCCGTCTTCGTTTTTGAGCGGGAGGATGTGCAGCGAAGCGGCGGTGTAAGTGATTCCCAGCACCAGCCCCGCCAGAATGATTGCCATCAGCAACAGGGTCAGCGCAGCGTTGCGCGATTCGGGCGATTTGAACGCGGGCACGCCGTCCGAAATCGCCTCCACGCCTGTCAGCGCGGAGCAGCCGCGCGCAAACGCGGTCAGAATCACCAGTAGGCTGAGCGCCTGCGCGCCCTCGCCGTAGGGAGGGTAGGGAACAGGTTCAATATCGCCTGCAAACCCGCGCGCCAGCCCGACCAGTATCAGAATGGCGAAGGTCAACACGAACCCATAGGTCGGCGGCGCGAACACCAGCCCCGACTCGCGCGCGCCCCGCAGGTTAATCAGCGTCATCAACGCGATAAAGGCGATACAGAGCGACACGCGGTAAGGGAGCATCGCAGGGAACGCCGAGATAATCGCGTTCACGCCCGCCGCGATACTCACCGCCACTGTTAGCACATAGCCCACCAGCAGCGCGGACGCCGCCAGCACGCCCCAGAACTCGCCCAGATTCTCGCGCGAGACGATAAACGCGCCCCCCCCCTGCGGATAGGCGTACACCGTCTGGCGGTACGAGAACACCACAATAAACAGCAGGGCAACCACCGCCAGCGAGATGGGAAACGCCAGCCGTAGCGCGTCCTCGCCCGCGGACCAGAGAACGAGCATCATCTCTTCGGTGGCGTAGGCGGAGGAGGAGAGCGCGTCGGAGGCGAAGACGGGCAGCGCCAGCAGCACCGGCAGACGCTCATGGCGCGCCCGCCGCGTGGAAAGCACCGGTCCAATCAGTAGCCGCCAGATCCTCCCCAGCATGCTGTGTCAGAGAGTATACCTGCTGTGGGCGCGCAGCCACGCCTGCGCATAGCGGTAATCCTCTTCGGTGTCCACATCATATGCCAGTTCGGGCGCAGCGTTCAGGTAGAGGTGCAGGCGCGCGTTCAGCAACCGCTGCGCAATCGGGGGCAGACTGCTGAGCGCGAGACGTCCCGTGAGGAACCGCGCGGCAAGGGGCGCGCCCGTCGACATCAGGTGATAGTGAAAGGCGCGTAGGAGGATGAGAGCGACCCTGCTTGCGGATTTACGCGCCGCCGCCAGCCGATGCAGCAGCGGGGTCTGCGACTCCAGAAAGCCTACCCGCAGCACGCTTGCCGACGCGCTCAGGAATCGCCCCTCCGCGAACTGGAGCGCCGTGTAGGGCGCGCCCGGAAACATCTGCACAAACGCAGGCTCTGGGGTCCAACCCACCACCACATCGGCGTCGGGCGGCGCAGCACGCATCAAATCACAGAGCGCACGCCCCGTGAGCATCGGCAGGTCCACCGCGCAGTGCAGGAACTGCGCGTCTGACGGCAGCCCCAGCCGCTCCACCCCGCGCAGCAGGTTGTCAATCGGGTCGCTCCCCTCAACGGCGAAAACGATTTCTGTATCCAGCGCAGGGAGCGCATGCAGCAGCAGCTCCGACCCTACCACAGCAATCCGCTCGGTTCCGCTCTGCTGGAGGGCATGGATCACGCGCATGATAAGCGTTGCGCCCTGAAATGAGAACAGCCCCTTGACCGAGTGCCCTGCAATCTCGGAGAGGGGCGCATGCGCACGCCCACCTGCAATCACTACAGCGTCCATTCCAGTCAATTATGACGCACGGGCGCACGCGCGGGCATAGGACTTAAGTCCTAATTTGCCGCTTCGATTCGCTGCAGGATGCGGCGCGCCTCATCGGCGGTGAGTTGGGGGTTCTGAAGCGCCTGCAGGGCGTCGCTGAGCGCGCTGCGCAGGGGCGATTCGGGGGGCAGCGCCTGGATGAGCTGTAGCAGCGTCGCGCCCGCGGGCAGTCCCAGTCGGCGGCAGAGGCGTCGGCGGATGGAGTCCAGCACGATCTCAAAAGCGGGGTGAACGGCTTGCGCACGCGCGTAGATGTCCGCCAGCGCGTCGACATATTCACCCAGCGCAGGGGCGCGGGGCGGGGCGGGGCGGGGTAGTCCGAACCGCTTACCTAGCGAGTAGAGCGCAACGAGCGTAATCAGCATCAGGTGCGCGAAGGCGATTCGCACGCCCATCGGCGCGACGCCCCAGAACCCGCGCGCTTCACGCGGGGCGCGCTCAAGGTCGCCCTGACCCGCATCGTCAAAATAAATCACGCCGCCGTCGGGCAATAGTTTGCGCACAACCGCCAGAATAAACGCGCCATTGTCCGCCTCGCGCAACTGCTCGTTGCTCAGCCACTGCCAGTCGGTGCATTCGAACACCACGCCCGCTTCGTAATACCAGAGCGCCGCCTCCACCGCGCCGCCCGTATGGAGCAGGGGAACCCAGCGCTCTTTACGCGGTGAGAGGTTGACGCGCTGATCTGCCAATCGCACGCGCTGGATGCCCTCCAGCCACGGCGCAGGCAGGCTCGGCTGCGCGTCCACAAATCGGTTGACGGGGAACTGCGCGATGGGCAGGCGCATACGAGAATCTTCCGCGAGCGACTCAGGCAAGCGGGAATCGCCGCTGAAGAGCAGCAGACGACCGCCCTCCTTGAGCCAGGCGTCCAGAGCCTCCGCGTCCTCTTCGGTCCAGTCGCCGTCCGCGCCGATGGCGTCCAGTCGGAAGGGCGGGGGAAAGATAACCAGCAGGTCGGCGTCTTCGGGCAGCTCGCGATAGGCGCGCTTGAGCGAGCGCACCGTGTATCCGTTGCGCTCCAGCAGGCGGGCAAAGCCCTTGACGCCGTAGCGATGCTGGCTATAGCTCAGGGGCAGGGGAGCAAAGCGCGGGTCGCGCGCCTCCTGCGCCAGGCGGAGCGAGTAAAGCAACAGCGCCGCCACGACGCCAATCAGCAACACCAGTCCCAACCGCTCACGCAGGAACCGCATACGCTCGGAGCCTCTCGTACAGGAATTCGAACACCTCCTCGAACTGGCGGCAGACAGCAGCGTCGGGCGTCATCCCGCCGTACCAGAGCGAGTCGAACAGCAGGGTAATCGGGCGAAGCTGCTGGTACGCCTCTTCGCGCAGGGCGGGGTCGGGCAGGGGAGCAGGGGAGGGGAGCAGGGCGGCGAGCGGCGGCTGACGCAATCGCTGCAGATGCTCCCAGTTCGTGAGCGCAGGGTCGTAGTCGAGCAGTTTCGCCTCGTGCAGCAGGCGCAGAATCCCCAGATAGTAGGCGCGTGCGGCGAGTTGCCAGTTGCCCTCGTAGGCGAGCCGTCGCGCCCGCTCGCGCCACTCCGCCGCGCTCATCGCGCGCGCATCGTGCAGCGAAGCGTCCAGTTCGAGCGCCGTCGCCCGCGCCCGCCGCCGTATCTGCACACGCCCCACGATGTACGAGACCGCCAGCGCAATCGTCATCACCAGCAACACAATCACGAACCACTGCAGGAAGGGCGTCAACCCACCTGCGCCCACACCGCCCAAACCGCCCAGCAGCCGATTGAGCCACCGCACGAGCGTCTCGATGGCGTACAGGAACGCCTCCGACGCCCGCTCCAGAAGCGACTTCGGGGGAACCTGCATATCTGGCTCGGCGAAGAGGGCGTCCAGTTGCTGCTTGACCTGCTCTGGGGTCGGGCGCGGGGCAGGGGAGGGGGTGAGCGTCTCACGGTAGGCGCGGATACTCTGCCGTGCGCGTGCAAGGTCGGACGCCTCGCCGCTGGTCTTCGCCTCGTTGAGCATCTCCTGCAGCGGCTCGCGCGTCGCCTGGGGCAGGGGATTCAGAGCGCGTTCCGCCCGCTCGAGGAAAACTTTTCGGTCTGCCGGGCGCGCACGGGACGCCTCCTGCAGGGCGCGCTCCGCCTGCGCCAGTGCGTCCATCATCGGCTCGCTCGCCCACATACGCAGGCAGAGCAGGAGCGCCACGAACAGACTACACGCCCGACTCGCCCCGCTGTAAAGCCTCATAGATGTCCAGCCCCTCATTCCGATACCGCAGGTCAAAATAGAGCAAAATGCTGGTCAGATACATCGCGGGCATCACCAGCATGTAGGCAATATAAGAGAACGATTCGTACACCTGATTGAGGGAGAGCCACCATCGGGAGAACACCTGCTCTAAATCCGAGTAGATGCCGATGATGCCTGCGATAATCCCCAGCAGCAGGAACACCACAATCATCACGGCAAGCATGAAGACGGCTTGCACGCCCCAGAAGGCGAGGCAGCAGAGCGTTGCATGGCGCAGGTTCGGGCGTACCAGTTCCACCGCCCGCGCGAAGGCGGTGATGGCGTCCGTGCGCTCCTCCATCACGATGATTTGCGGTAGAATCAGGAACCAGACATTCGCCATCGCCGCCAGCACCAGCGTCGGAATCGAGACAACCAGCAGAAGCACAGACACCAGCACCAGCGCAAGGGTAGGGCTGCCCGACGCAAGCGCGCCGACTCCCAAAACAACCGCCAGGACCACCAGAAAGTACCCCAGCCCCAGCACCGTGAAGATGCCGCCCAGAGCGAGCATCGCCAGCAGCTGGTTGGCAACCAGATGCCAGAATCGGGGCTTGAGTCGCGCCCACAGCCCGCGCAGGGTGATTGGCTCGCCCACTGCCAGCATCCGAAACGCCAGCGTCGTGAACGCCGCATGCACCATCGGCGCGACCACAAGGTACGGAAAGAGCATGAAAAGCCCCAGGTACTCCACGATGATTGCCCCCAAGAAGCCGTCCGTAGTCGCGGTTTCCATGAACACCATCGGCACAAGCAGCAGGAGCGACACCACAATCGGAATGAGGTAGACCCAGAGCGAGATAGTGAAGAGTGGGCGAAAGTTTTCGCGGTAGTAGCTCACGGCGTCGTCCATCAACTCGAACGGCGTCGCGGGGCGCGTGAGCGTGCGAAACCGCGACTGCAGTACCGCCGTCCCCAGCGTCGTGATGCGCCAATCGCCAGACTGTGCGTGCGTCTCCATGGTTATGTCCTCAATCCCTCCTCGCGCAGGAGCGCGTCCAGCCATGTGAGTTTCTCGGAGGACAGAGGGACAGGCGGCGGCAGCGTATAGTTAATCGCCCGGTGATATTGTCCCTCTGCATACGCCTGTTCGAACGCCTCTTGCAAGTGTACCACAACATCGGGGTCGGGCGCAAGCAGGGGCGTCAGCACCGAGGGGAGCGGCTCCGCAAGGTCGACGAACCACACATCCGCCTCATGCCCTGCCCAGCCTGCGCGATGCAAACATATCAGGTAATCCCAGCTGGGACGCACGCGCTGGAGCGCTTCCACGGGCGGAAACGCTGTGTGCGCGCCCGTGTGCAGCAGGTCAATCTCCAGCAGGTGAACTGAGCTATTGAGCAAGTCGCGCTGTTTTTGCAGGTACAGCCGCCGTCCTTCCGAATGAGGCGATTTGTTGGTCGGGCTGAGAATCTCGATCACGCTCACCAGTGTACGCTCAGCGGCGTGCAACGAGTAAACTTCTATGAACGGTTCGCGCACTGGCTCGGTATACACGGTGATGTGTACGGGCGCGTCCGCCAGCGCCGCCGCGCCTGCATCGGGACGGCTTCGCTGGATGGGATGTGAAACGCCCACCGAAACATCGGGCACATAGCGCGATTTGCTTTCGCTGGTCTCCAGATAGACCCGTTCCTGAATGAGCGCGATGTAGCCTTCGGGCAGAGACTGATTCAGCTGACGCCGCAGCACACTGATGAGGGTATGATGCACATCCCCCCACAGCGCAGGGTCTTCCAGATACGGATCCATACCTGGGAACGGGCTTCTGGGCGGCGCCATAGCTGAATTGTACCCTGCTTACTCGGTGTGGGCGCGCGCCCTGTGTTGTCCCGAAAGCTGGGCGACCCGCTCCTCCAGAAACGCCAGCTGCGCTTCCGCGCTGGGCAGGCTCAATATCTGCTCGGCGGGAATGACCTCTCCGAAACGCACACACACCACACCAAACGCAGGTCTGGGAACCAGCTTTCCGTAGGGCAGGATTCGCTCTGTGCCCGTGATTCCCACAGGCAACACCGGCGCGCGCGTCTGACGCAAAATCAGCAGCACGCCTGGCAGGAAGGGCTGCAAATCGCGCGACTCGGACAGCTCGCCTTCAGGAAAAATCGCGAGCGCCTCGCCGCTTTGAACGGTCTCGATGGCGAGTTTCAGCCCGTTGCGGTCGGGGGCGCGCTGTTTGATGGGAACCATCTTCGCCAGTCGGGCGATCGCGCCGACGATGGGGATGCTGGGGATGTCCGCGCGTCCCATAAAACACAGGTGGCGCGGCGCGGCGTACCACAGCACGGGCGGATCCGCCAGCGAGAGATGATTCGCCGCCACAATCAGCCCGCCGCGCCGCGGCACATGCCGACGCCCCTCGATGCGCAGCCACACAAAAAACGGGAACCGAAAACTAATCGCGAACAGCGCCTTGAAAAACACATACGCGAGGTCGAAAACGATACGGTTCCAGAGGGCGCGCATAGAGTCTGATAAGTGGTATTATGTTAACTATAGTCCTCAGGCTGACCTTCCGCTTCCAGCACCGACTCCGCCATGTAAATCGGGGCGCGGAAGCGCAGCGCAAGCGCAATCGCATCGCTGGGGCGCGAATCGATCTCAATCTCTTCGTCGCCGTGCAGCAGGTAGATTTTGGCGTAGAAAGTGCCTTGCCAGAGGTCGTCGATCACCACGCGGTCGATGCTCACGCCCAGTCGTGTGAGGATGTTGCGCGTCAGGTCGTGCGTCATGGGGCGCGGCGGCGTGTCGTCGTTGAGCGCGGAGACAATCGCATGCGCCTCGAAGGGACCAATCACGATGGGCACGGTGCGTCCGTAATTGTCGCGCACCTGCACCAGCAGCGCGCGGGGTTGCCCATGCTCGATGCGTTCATACACGCCTGTGACGCGCACCTCCAGCTCGCGTCCGCGATCGAAGCGCGGGGCGCGCTCCTCCAGCTCGCTGGTCGGCTCGCCGCCGAGCAGGCGTTGCAACTGCGCCTCTATCTCTTCGAGTTCCGCCTCTTCCGACGATTCTGGAAACAGACCCTCGAAGGGGTCGTCGTCATCGTCCGCGAAGGGATCGTCCTCCTCCTCAAAGAGGTCTTCGAACTCGTCGTCAGGGTCTTCGTCGAACGGTCGCTTGCGTTCGTCGTCGCGCATGGTTTTGTCTCTCCTATCCTGAGCGGGTGCGCGCGACCACTTCCATCAGGAAGTCGCGATTCGATTTCGTGCGCTGCAGCAGTCGGATGAGTTGCTCCGCCGCTTCGACAAGGTCCTCCTGATTCGCCAGCAGTCGTCGCAGTTGCCAGATCGCCATCAGTTCCTCTTTGGAATACAGCAGTTCTTCGTGGCGGGTTCCCGACCGCTTCACATCGATGGCTGGGAAGATGCGTCGCTCGGCAAGGTCGCGCGAAAGCACCAGCTCCATGTTGCCCGTACCCTTGAACTCCTCGAAAATCACCTCGTCCATACGGGAGCCTGTGTCGATGAGACAGGTCGCAATCACGGTGAGGCTGCCGCCCTCTTCGATATTGCGCGCTGCGCCGAAGAAGCGCTTCGGGCGATACAGCGCGGCGGGGTCCAGACCGCCCGAAAGGGTGCGTCCGCTGGGGCTGGTGGTCAGGTTCGACGCGCGCCCGAAACGAGTCAGGCTGTCCAGCAGAATCACCACATCTTTCCCCTGCTCCACCAGTCGCTTGGCGCGCTCCAGCACCAGGTCCGCCACTCGCATGTGGTTTTCGGGCGGCTCGTCAAAGGTCGAGCTGATCACCTGCCCCCTGACCGAGCGCCGCATGTCGGTGACCTCTTCGGGGCGCTCATCCACCAGCAGCACCAGCAGAATTACTTCAGGGTGGTTGGTGGTGATGCTGTTGGCGATGTTTTTCAGCAGTGTGGTCTTCCCCGCTTTCGGCGGCGCGACGATGAGCGCGCGCTGTCCCTTGCCGATGGGCGCAATCAGGTCGATGATACGCCCCGAGGTGTTTTCGGGGGTGGTCTCCATCACCAGGCGCTGGTTTGGATAGAGCGGGGTGAGCTGTTCGAAATCCTTGCGGCGGCGCGCTTCGTCGGCGGGCGCGTCGTTGATGGCTTCCACCCGCAGCAGCCCGTAATACTTTTCGCCCTCTTTGGGCGGGCGCGCCACCCCGAACACCAGGTCGCCCGTGCGCAGCCCGAACCGCTTGATTTGCGACTGCGAGACATAGACATCCTCGCTGACGCTCTGCAGGTTCGGATGGCGGCGCAGGAAGCCCCACCCATCGGGCAGGATTTCCAGCACGCCCCATGCGTATTCGCTGCCCGGCTCGCTGGCAGTGGCGCGGAGGATGTAGTAAATCAGTTCCGCCTTGTCGTCGATATCGTCGCTGATGCCAACCCGCTTGGCGCGGCGCTTGAGATCGCTCAGCGGCTGCTGCCAGAGTTGTTTGAAGTCGGCGGTCTCTTTCGGCTTGGGGCGCATCTCCACTTCGAGGGTATCGCCCGCGCCGTTGGTCAAAGTCTCAACAGACTCCTCAGTCGAGGTGGTGGTTTGCGTTCGTCTTCTCATCGTTGCCTATCCCGTCCAATGTAGTTGCCCATCCCTGCGCTAGCTATGCGCCGTTCAGGGGGAGTATCCATCGCAGTACGCCAATTATACCCCATTTGCAAAAGTATGCAAGGGCGCCGAGAGCGCGCCCTTGCACGCGAAAAGTTATTGAATCCCTCCGGGAAGCGGTACAGTACCTACCCTGCCTGTGCCGACGCCGGGGGGGGTCCTGGTAGACAGCACCGATTGGTCGACAATCGCGTACAGGAATCGGTTGGACGCCGCCACATACATGATGGTCGTCGGGTTGCCGTTATAGATAAACTCGCCCATCACAGGCGCAATCCGAATCGGCGCGCCCAGGTAGGTCTGCCAGCGAACCGTGTTGTTGGGGTTGATCGCGTACAGGAAGCCCCGATCGTCGCCGATGTAAAGCACGCCGTCCTGGTCAATCGTGGGCGTGCAACGGCTCACATTCGGCAGCACGCGCACCCATTTCCCTGCCCCATCCGACGCGCGAATTGCATGAATCGCGCTCTGAGTTGCCGAGTGGCGCACCACGATGTAAACTGTGTCTTCGTTGCCGTTTCCGGGGTCGGGACCGATCGAGGGACCTGCCATAATCGCGCCGCCTGCCCGATACTCCCACTGCCGAGAGCCATCCGCCAGAGCCACGCCGTAGACGCGCCCGCTGTTGGATCCACACACAATCGCCGTCGCGTTATCCGAAGTCACCGCAATCGGGCGATCCACAGAGTCAGACGCTACTTCGGGACCGCTGCCGCTATCGCTCAGGGTTGGAATATCGGTGAACCAGGCGTAGTCGAAAATCGTGAAGTCAATCGCAACAACCAATCCGTTGTGGAAACCAAACAGCAGCAGCGAGCCGTCCTGATTCGAGGAGACCGAGCTGAGCGCGGCGGACGGAATCTGATCAAAAATCAGCCCTCCGTAATCGGCAACGACATCCTGAATCTCGAAGCTATCGTTGACCTCTACGAACCATGCCAGGAACAAAAAGATGATGTTGCCGAAATTATCGGCGAACACGGGCAGAATGTAATTGCCGTCGGTGGTCGCGCCAAAGCCAGTGCGATAGGCGGGCACGCCGCGTATCGTCCAGAACACATCGGGATAGCCGTCCACAGGGGTGGCGCTGAAGAGCAGACACTCATACTGCCCGCCCGAAAGCATGAGCGCATCCCATGGCACGGGAGGCAGCACAGGCACTCCATCGTTGTCCACGATAAAAATCGCTGCGTTGAGAAAAATCGGCGTGGATGGCTGTCCCCAGAAGGGGCCAAACGAGCCTGTTGCGCGCCCATTGACGGGGTTATAAAAAGTGTAGCGGGTGTAGCGTGAGCCTGTTGCCGGGTGTTGTGGCGCCCAGAGGCTGGTTCCCGGGATTGCCGGCTCTTCCAGCGCGCCGCCGCGCGAGAACCATAGCACCGCGGGCTGATTGGGTCCCGATAGGTCGTCCACGAAGTGGCTGCGCCGCATATCCCGTCCCCAGGTGGGCCAGGGCGCGTCCGTCAGCAACGGTTCTGTGATGGCAGGTTGCGCGAATGCGCTTGTCAGTCCGATTCCAGCTATCAGAGCAGTTGTCCAGCGTCTCATCGTCACAGTTAGCCTCCTGCGTATCTATTTTGGCGTTCCTCTGCCCTCTCCTGCAAACCTGCAGGCAGGAATCCAGAGAAAATTACGGAAATCTCTCCCGTATGAGTCGTTTGCGAATTGGCTTTGTTGGCAGCGGGTTTGTGGCGCGATTCCACGCGCAGGCGTTCGCCAGCGTCCGCAACGCCGAAATCACAGCAATTATGACGACCAATCCAGCCAAAGGTTCCGAGCTTGCCGCCTTCTGCCGAACGCTGGGTGTGGGCGATCCGCGGGTCTATACCGATGTGCGGGCGTTGACGCGGGACGCTGAGGTGGACGCCATCTGGTTCCTTGCGCCGAACTATGTGCGCGTGGCGCTGATTGAAGCAATCGCCGATGAGGTGCAGTCGGGGCGCGCAACGCTCAAGGGACTGGCAGTGGAAAAGCCCCTCGCACGCAATCTGCACGAGGCGCGTCAGATTCTGCAGGCGGTTTCTGCGGCAGGCATTCCGCACGGCTACCTTGAGAATCAGCTCTTCGCCCCTGCCCTTGTGCGCGGGAAGGAGTTGCTCTGGCGGCGTGGGGCGGCGGTTGCAGGCGAACCGTATCTGGCGCGCTGCGCGGAGGAACACAGCGGTCCCCATCGCGCGTGGTTCTGGCGCGGCGATTTGCAGGGCGGCGGCGTGCTGAACGATATGATGTGCCACAGTGTGGCGGCAGGCTGGTACGCGCTCACCCCGCCCGACCAGCCGCTCACTGCCATGCTCCCCTGCTCCGTCTCCGCGACGATTGCCTGCCTCAAGTGGGCGCGCCCGGAATACGCCCAGCGATTGCGCGAAGCTTACGCACACGAGATGGGGGAATTTTGCAAAACCTCAGCGCAAATTTTGAACTCAAACCGGTGACTCAATTTTGCAAAACCCCAACACCACTTGAACTCAAGTGAGTCACCACCTGGTGACCAAAATTCGCCAATTTGAGTCACCAGAAACATTCCAAATTTGCGAGTCACCACCTATTTCAAACGACCCCCAAGATATCGTACCACCCCGATCACGACTCCAATAATGAACCCAACCTCAGAACTCGGCTCCCCGTAAGCAGGATTGTCAGGTTTGAGGAACACTTTTTCACGAGTCTTTATGTACCGCTTAAGAGTAACCTCTCCATGCTCATTCCGCACCACGACAATATCGCGGTTGGCGGGCAACCGACCCTGCTGCACCAGCACAAGGTCGCCGTCGACGATTGTTGGTGACATGCTCATACCATCAACAAAAAGACCGAAATGAGCGCGTTTACCAAGTGTTTCATCAAGACTGATGTGGTCGACTGCTTCGGGTATCTCGGCGGATTGCCAATCACCTGCTGGCACATGCCCCAATATCGGAATAAGAGTAGCGCCAGAAATGCTGGCAGAGCGCAACATGGTGATAAGTTGTCGCGCTTGAGCGAATATTAAATCAGACTCGTTATCACCAATAAAGTAGGAAACAGGTTTACCAGTGGCGCGGGCTATAGCCTTAATAACATCGATTGAAGGCTCGCTAATCTCGTTCTCGTAAGAAGCTATGGTGCTGCGTGAGACGCCAACCTTGGCGGCAAGCTCAGACTGAGACATCATAGCCTCAGTACGCGCGACGCGAATCTTATGCCCCAATTTGGTTTCCATAGCACCTGAATTATAACCCGAAACGGTGAGTACCTATTGACTTCCTGTCAAGAAATGTGGTATAATGTCATACATCTTGACGCGGAGGCAGGAATGCGAACTCTAACCGTGCGGAGGCACAAACTGCGAGAAGCGATACGGAAGTATCCACGCCTTGTTGAGGATCTGGTCGAGGCGCGCAAACAAGGCGTGTCCTACTCGGAGTTGGCGTTTATGGTTTATGATCTGACAGGCATACGAGTCACTCCGTATGCCGTGCGCGAATGGATGTTGGAATTAGAGGCAGAGAGCAAGATTTGAGGTAAAGATGCGTGACGATATTCGTGTCTTGTGGAATTCATTGCCAGACCTAAGAGCGGAGCTGGTGTCGCTGCTCAAGGAGGGAGGGCGCGGGTTGCGAGAGATAGCTAAGACTGTAGGCGTGAACCACGCCTACATAATACGCCTCTCCAAGCAAACCGACCCCGACACAGCCGCCCAGCTCATCACACAGGCAGCCATAGAAGGACGTATCGATCATCGGCAACTCGCCTTTTTGCTCGGTATCTCCGAGCGGAGGGCGAAGCAAATCATCAAAGCTGCGCCCAAACCAAAAGACCCCAAGAAAGGCGGCAGACCCCCTGCGCTTAGCGAGGAGTGCATCCGCATCCTCGCCGCTTTAAATGCTAACCCTGCCACCCAGCACCTATCGCACCGCGGCAAGTACCAAATCCTTTGCCAGCGCGTCAACAATCCGCCCAGCTACCACACCGTATACCGCTACCTCAACTCGCTCCCCGAAGCTTACACGCGCAAACGGCGGGAGCGCTACCTGCACGGCGTCCATTTTTCATCCGACCTACCCGGTGAGTGCTGGCTCATCGACCGATTCCGCGCCGATGTCTTCGTGATTGACCCCATGACGGGCAACGCAGCGCGGCCGGAATGTGTGGTTATCATCGACAAAGCCACCCGCGCCATCCTCGCCATCGGTGCAGCCTACCGCTCCGAACAGACCACCACGCGCAAAAAGTTCCACTTCGACGCCCACCTTATCGGCTCTGCCATCCTCCAAGCCGCGCGCGGTGAACTCACAGGAGCGCCCCACCTCCCCCAAAAACTCCTCATGGACTGGGGCAAAACCGAAGGCGCAGACCGAATCATCCAGTTTCTGGAGTACCACAGAGTCCTTGTGCTGAAGGCGCGACCCTACACCCCGCACGACAAAGCCGAGATTGAAGGCGGGGTTATCGCGCCTATACACAAAAACCTGGAATCGAAACTCCCCGGCTACTGCGGCTCCGACAACCGACCCCAAAACCAGCCCAGCTGCTGGGACGGTAAACCCAAGCAGCACCTCGTCAAAGGTTGTCTCGTCTACACCGACGCCGCAGGGCGCGTCCTGCTAACAATTGACGAATTCAACGAGGAGCTTATCCGCTACGCTAAAAAGTGGAACGAACTCCCAGAGTCAAGCGACATTCGGTATCGCAACATTCCCCGCGTGGCAAGACTGAAAAGCGCAACAGTCCACAACCCCCACCTGTCGCTCCAGTTCCCCGAAACCTACTTACTCCCGGGTTGCACGCGCACCGTCTACGAAGACGGCACGATTCAAATTGCGGGCAGGCGCTACTACAGCCCCGCCCTTGTAGCCCTGCGCGCCATCTACGGTACAAGGGCGAAGGTCTACGCGCGATACTGCATCACAGACCGAACGCGCGTCTACCTCTACCGCATTGACCCCGAGAGTCCGAACGAAATCCCCACCGAGTGGCTCTATCCGATGGGCGATGTCCATAACTCCAACGCCCACCCCTGGGAGCGCTCGCAAGCCACTTGGTACAACCGCGACGAGCATTTCGAGGACGACCCCTACCATATCGCTTGGGAGAACCTCGTGCGCGCCGTCAACCAAAAAGCGCGCTATGCCATCAACGAAGTGCGCCGCAACCCTATCACCGACCACCGACTCTTAGTCAACTTCGTGATTGCCCATATTTGGGACGCCGTCGAGAAACACCTCCCCAACCTCGACGCCGCGCGAAGCAGTCTCAATCTCGACTCCCCTCTCCCGCGTGCGGGAGAGGGGCTGGGGGTGAGGGCTATTTCGCCCGTCGCCGAGGCTGGCGCACGCCACGCGGACGGCGACCCCGACTCCCCTCTCCCGCGTGCGGGAGAGGGGCTGGGGGTGAGGGCAATAAGCACGGACGCGCGCCCCGCCCTAATCGGCGACGCACAACTTACTCGCGGCGACGCGCCGACGGGTCCTTCGCCAGTCTCCACCCTTGACGCCGACACCCTGTCGGCGTCCGAAATCACCGACGAACTCTTATGGGAGATCGAGAGGCAACACCTGCGCTCCCTCAGAGAGCGCGCACAGAAATGGTACGAGAACCGATGGAGGTAAACCATGCGCAGAATCCCGCAAGTAACATGGGTCTTTGATGAAGGCAAAATCATCGAAACATCCGCATACCAAGCCACCCAAGAGTGGCTTGACGAGGCGTGCAGCTCACCCGGCATCTGGGTGCTGCTCGGCGAACCCGGCGTCGGAAAAACCTTCGGCGCGACGCACTACGCCCTGCGAAACCGTATCCCCTACATCACGCCTCCACCCGACCGAGACCTGACCGTCAGGCGCTGGCTCCGTTACCTCGCCGTCCACCTTGCGCCCGACCACAACCCGAACGACGACCCGTACTACCTGCTCTGCGACTGGGCGGAGTCCCAACCGCTTACCCGCGTGATTATCGACGAGGCGGTGCGCCTACGGCGACCCTGCCTCGACGCCCTGCGCGACCTGCACGACAGATACCCAGTGACGATTGTGCTTATCGGCACATCCGAACTGGAGCGCAAACTCCAACACTACGACACGATTGTCCATCGTGTCTGTGGTGTGTGGCGCGTGCCCCCGCTCAACACTAAAGACATCGAAGCCTTGTACGAAGTACCTCGCGATGTCGCAGCCACAATCTATAGCCGCACAGGTGGAAACTATAGACACCTTGCTCTACTCATAGACAGGTTGCAACGAGTCCCCACTACCGCCATTACAACAGGTCTGGTTAACACCCTCGCCGACCGCTACATCTTGGGGCGTCCAAGCAAAACGGCAAGGAGGAATGAAAGATGCGAGACCAGTGGTACTGGCTCATAGAGGCGCGGCACAAACTGCACGACGCATCGAAACTACTTGACAAGGCGTACTGGCAATTGACCCGCCCCACAAACGAGGACGACGACCTTGACGCAGAAGAGAAAATCACAGAAGCCTGCAGGTTGGCTGTCGATGCCGTCGGGTTATTCATTGAAAACATGTTCCCATCAGGGCAGGGTGAAGGGGAAGGTGAAAACAATGACTAACCCCCAACTCGCCCTCCTGCAAATCATCCCCGTCGGGCGCGACAACGCCATCACAGGGCGCGACCTCGCTCAACAACTCATCAAGGCGGGGTACATCCCCTCCACGCACCGCGACCCCGCCCGCGTCGTCCGCGCCCTTGTGCATGACCTAAGAGCCGTCGGTGTGCCCGTCTGCGCCGACAGCAACGACGGCTTTTACCTTCCTGCAAGCCCGCAGGAACTCCGCGAGTATTTGGGGCGACTGGGGCATCGGGTTAAGGAAGTGGTGGAGCCCTTCCGCGCCCTCAAAACCACCTACCTCGAATGGTCATCTTACACCGCCGGGCAAACCTCCACCACACCCGAATCCGAGCCGCTCGCTCATATCCCTGAACCGTACCGCCAAGCTTACATCCGTCGCATCTCGGACACAACCTCCCAAACCCCCAACACCCCCTCTCCGTTTACGGAGAGGGGGCAGGGGGGTGAGGTGCAACCCGCAGCAGAGGGGCAGGGGGCGAGGGTTGAGGCACAAACCAACATCCCCGACGTCCCCCGCCTTATCCAGTCCATCCTACCGAGGATGCCCGTCAAGCGCAACTGGACGCTTGACAGCGCAGCGACCTGGCTCCAGATGGAGCTTGTCCAATCGCTGCGGGGCAAACCCTACTACATCTACACCCCCCTCGCCTACCTCAACCGCGAGGGCTGGAACAAGGGCGCAATCGCCGCCCATATCAAGGACTGGTTTACATCTCGCCTGCGCGATCTCAAGTCCCAGTCCTCAATCTTTGCACAGGAGGAACAACCATGAAACAACCTAAAGTCACCCGATTCACAGGACATAACGTCATCCAGTCGCTCTTGCCGCACATTAAAAACCTGCTGAGCGCAGGCAGAAAACGCGGCTACTCCCTTGAACAAACCGTCGTTGCAGCAGCTAGCGCCCTGATGATCCTGCTGCGCGACAGCGACCAGACAAATGTCTATGCCGAAACCGTTGTCTACCACCCCGAATTGGGGCGAAAACTTGTGATCGTGCTTTCAGCGACCGAGATAGAGGAGGTAAGTCATGCAAACTAAGACCGCAACCCCAAAAGGCTACTGCCGATGCCGATACCCGGAAGCGCAACTGAGCCGCTATCCAATCCGCTGCAAGCGGTGTGGGCGCATCCTCGACGCCTACGCCGTCATCCAGACCAGCAAACTCGTCCGCCAAAACCGCCTATTGAGGCGGCTCATCGTTGCGCTAACTATGATCTCTGTGGTGCTGATTGCGCTGGAGGTGACTCTGCGATGATGGCGCCTTATATCTGTGTCCATGCGAACGCCCGTGTCTACTACCTCAATGTCAACAACATCCAGTATGTTGAGGTGCGAGGCAAGTCCGTCTATGTGCGCTATAACGGCGAAGGGTTACGATTTGACCTTGACGACGCCGCCCACAACACTCTCATGGCGCAGTTTAACTTGCGATCCTCGGCAACCATCGTGTCCTATAGTCTGGATGTTGGAGATGATGACTAACCGCATTGCACGCCTGCTCGACCGCGCCCCTGCCGACTTCTGGGCTGTTGGTGATGAGGGCAGACTCCTGCCCACGCTCGACCTGTACCTCTACCTCGCAAACGAGCTGGGCATCGACTACGCCGTCCGCGTCGGTCCCATCGGCGACCTCTGGCAAGCCCTCGCCACGCTCAAACACGGCGACCGCACTATCGCCGCCGACGCTATCGCCCATACCATCGATGACGACGCCGATACCGACACAGACTCCCCTCCCCCGCGTGCGGGAGAGGGGCAGGGTGTGAGGACTGAAACCAAACTCTCCCAACTCCAATCCCGCGCCCTGCTTAAAGCGTTCCGGCTGTACCTCTACCCCTACATCCGAGCCTGCCAGCCCGACGCGCGTCGAATACTGCTCGCCACCGCACAAATCCTCTACCGCGAGCGCGGATACGACCGAGACACGCGCCTAAGACACGCCTCTGAGATCCTCTCCAAACCCGTGCAATCTTTCCGGGATCTCGCCAACACGGACCTCGCCGAACTTATCGTCGCCCTCACACTGGATGAGGTCTCCAGCCAATACGACTCCTGACCAACCACTCACCCGACTGACCTCCTGCCCCGCGCCGAAAGGCGCGGGGATTTTTTTGCGCAGAAGGTAGAATCTTGTCTATGAATCACCAAATCCGAGCCTGGCGAAAAATCCTTGCCCCGTACACACAGCGTAAACCCTACGCACACCTCTGCCACCTCGCGGGCTACCTCAAAAACTGCGAGGCGATCGGCGACCTCCTGCCCGACCCTTACATCCCTACGTGGCGCGATACCCTGCGCCGTCTCATCCCCCGCGCCGCCGAAGCCGACCAGATCGCCCTCGTCACTCTCTACGAATACCTCGGCGAGGTAAAGCAGTGATTGACCGACTCTTGGAGACTCTGCAAACCAAGCTTAACAGCAGGCGCGTCGCAGACCCCGATACGCTGCGACGCCTGACCAAACGCTACACCCCCAAGCCCGCATCCACGCCCCAGCAATCCCCCTTAGACTACATCCAGCGCATCGCCCTGCCCGGCGGCAAACCCTATAACCTCGCCCAGCATAACGACCTAACCGCCATCGCCGAAGACGACGCCCGAATCGTCATCGTTCGCAAAGCCGCGCAAAAAGGCGTCACAGAGATGATGATACGCCTCCAGTTCTACCTCGCGAGGCGAGGCTACAGCGCCGCCTACTTCCTACGCTCTCGCGCCTACATGCGCCTCCTGGTGCAATCCCGCGTCGAGCCCGTCATCGCCGCCAACAAAGAATTGTTGGACGCCCTGATGCCCGCCGACGACGAGGAGGAATCTGACCGCAAAGTCCCCCGCAAATACCGCCTCGCCGACAACGTCACGCTCAAACGCCTCTACGGGGCCACCCTGTTGTATATGGGCTTGCAATCCGAGGCGGATGTGCGCAGCTTCCCGCTCGATGCTGTCTTTGCGGACGAGGTGGAAACTCTCAAACCCGAACTCGCCGACGCGCTTCAGGAACGCCTCTACCACAGCGCGCTCAAGTGGGAGCGCTGGTTTTCACAGCCCACCGCCGTCGGCTACGGCATCGACGAGCGATTCCAGCTCACCGACCAGCGGCATCAACTCTTTACCTGCGATTCCTGCCGCGCCGAATTCATGCTTGAGGAGTCTTTTCCCCACTGCCTCGGCTACCTCAAAGATGACGACTCCCCTCTCCCTCTGGGAGAGGGGTCGGGGGCGAGGGCGACCTACCTCTGCCCCCGCTGCCACAAACCCTTTAACCCTCTCGCTGCCCGCTGGCGGTGGGTCGCCAAATACCCCTCCCGCTCCAGCGACGCGCACGGCTACCACCTCACCCAGCTCTACTCGCACACCATGACCCCCGACGAGGTCGCCCGCCTCTACCGACTCTCACTCACATCCCCTAACCGCATGGAGCGGTTTTACAACTCCGTGCTGGGGCTGCCCTACGCAGGGGGCGACACCCAGCCCATCCACCCCGACAAACTCGCCTACCACAACTACCCACTCGCCCCCATCAATCCTGACGCCCCGCGCTACGCTGGCGTCGACGTCGGCGACACGCTCAGCCTCGTTGTTATTGAGATGGGCGATGGCAACGCATGGTATGTGGCGGCGATTGAGGAGTTACAGGGCCCCAATAAATGGGATGACCTGCGCCAAATTTTGCAAAACCTCCGCGTGCAATCTGTAGGCGTCAACGCGATGCCGTACAAAGACTCCGCGAAAAAACTCCTACGCGACCTCGCTCCCCGCATCGGCGGCGCGATTATCTACGACGCATCCGACGACGCCAAGCCCAGCGCGGGGCAAGAGGACGCCGAATTCGGCGACCCTGTCCCCCGCCTTGTCTACCCGCGCACCGAACTAATGGACGCCACCGTCAGCGCGCTGCTGAGCCATGCAGTCCACTTGCCCCCACGCCACATGCGCGAGACCGAGCGGCTGCTCAAACACCTGCAAAACTATATCGTGGAGCGCGACGCGCAGGGCAACCGTCGCTACGCGCGCGGACGCGAAGACCACCTCGGACGCGCCCTCGACTACGCGCTGCTCATCGCCCGCAGCGACGCTCGCTATATCCCGCCCACTGCGCTTACCCCAGACAACTTCTACCTGCCCCTCCGTTTAGAGCCCAGAATCCTTTAATTGCGCGCCGCCCATCCTCTCTCCCTCTGGGAGAGGGGTAAGGGGCGAGGGCAAAACCCTTGCAATCCTTGCACGCATCAGGTATAATAACCGCATACTCCACTTATCCTCTCCTCACTAACCCATGACCGCAAGAATCCTTGCCTACAACCATAACGGCAAACCGTCGTACCTGCCCAACTATGACGGGCTGCCCATCCTCGTCTCTGAGGTCGGGCGGTCCATCCTTGACAACTACCAAGCGGGGCGCAACCCTCAAACCCCCGACCTGCGCGAAGGGCACTGGGGCATGCGCGCCGTCGGCTGGCTCCGCAACCTGCGCGAGGACGATGAGGGGCTATACGCCGAATTTGAGCTCACGCCCGAAGGCGAGACGCTCGTTGTGCAGCAGCGCGCCTACGGCTACGTCTCGCCAGGACTCGCCTATAACCTCCGCTTGCCGTCAGGCGAGGCCATCGAGGGCTGGTCGCTGCTGCACGTAGCCCTCACCAACGACCCCGCCCAATACGGCGCCGCCGCCATCATGCTCTCGCGCGAGGACGCAATCACCCTCTACGCGCCCCCAATCCCAATTCAGGAGGAATCCACTATGACCCAAGACCATCTGACCGCCGCGCTCCAGCCCATCCTGCAACGGTTGGAGCAGATGGAGCAACACATCGTAAGACTCACCAGCGAGGCGCAACAACGCGAAACCGAGCGCACAATCGAGTCGCTGCAGCGCGAAATCGAGTCGTGGCGCTACGACGGCGATCACGCCATACCGCCCGCCGTCGCGCGCCAATTCGCCGCGATGCTCGCGCGTATGCCCGAACCGGACCGCACTGACGCCCTGAATAGTCTGCGCAACAACCCCGTCGCCCTTGTTAAGCTCTCCCAATCCGCACAGCCCAAGCCTGCCCAACAGACCGAGATTGACCCCGCTACCCGCAAGTACCTTACTCAGCTCGGCGTGAGCGAGGAAACCTACCTCAAATACAACCGCAAGGAGGGAGTCTGAGATGCCAATGCTCACTACCGACAGGCTCACGCCCGAACGCGCCCCAACGTCCAGCGTCGTCGGCGTCGCCGCCAACACCACCATCTACGCAGGCGCACTGGTCGCGCTCGATACAACCAGCGGTTTTGCCGTGCCCGCCAGCGACGCATCCAACCGCGTCATCCTCGGCGTCGCCGCCAAACGCGCCGTCAACAACACCGCTTCAAACGGCGCGCGCGCGGTGGAGGTGCTCTATGGGCGCGCCTTCAAGTTCAACGCCAGCGGCACAATCAATAGCACCCACATCGGGCGCGTCGCCTACTGCGTTGACGACAACACCGTCTCAGTAACGCTCACCACGAACCGCGTCAAAGTCGGCAAAATCGTCGCCGTCGACCCAGATGGGGTCTGGGTCTATATCCCCTACCCCGGCGTGCCGCTCGGAGCGCCCAGCTCCACCATCGACGCCACCTACGACGCAAGCGAGTCGGGCGTCCTCTCAACTCTGCGCGACCAGCACAACAACTACGACATCTAAGGAGGTAGACCATGTCCATCGACATCAGCACGCTCACCAGCATCTACGAATCTGTGCGGACGCTCTTTTCGCAGATCTACGACGAGCAGTTGCCTGATTATCAGGTGTACGCGATGGAGGTGCCCTCGGGCGGGCAAACCGAAGTCCACAACTGGCTCGGCGCGATCCCCTCGCTCAAAGAGTGGGTCGGCTCGCGCGTCATCGACAAGCTCAGCGCGTTTGAGTATGCGATCGAAAACCGCGACTGGCAAGAGACTATCGCCATCGACCGGAACGCCATCGAGGACGACCGCATCGGACTCTATCGCCCGGCAATCGAGATGCTCGCCCGTCAAGCGCGCAACCACCCCTCCGAACTCGCGCTGCGCCTGTTTGACGCCAACCCTGTGGGCTACGACGGGCAGCCGCTCTTTAGCGCAAACCACAGCGAGGGGCAAAGCGGTGTGCAGAGCAACATCATCACAGGCGCAGGGACAAACCTGGACCAAATCATCGCCGACCTCGACGCCGCCGACGCGCGCTTCGCCTCATTCAGAAACGACCGAGGCGACCCCATCATGATTGGCGGGCGACCCCTGCGCGTGACGCATGTGATGTGCCCGCCCGCGCTCATCGGTAAATTCCGTACCATCCAGTCCGCCCAGACGATTGCCAACACAAACAACAGGTGGTACCAAAACCTCGAAATCATCGTCAACCCATACTTGACCGACCAGACGGACTGGATCGCGATGTGCCTCGAGCATCCTGTCAAGCCTGCGCTCGTCCAAATCCGACGCGCCGCCCGGTTGCAGGACTTCAATTCCGTCGTCGCCGAGACCGAGCTGTTCCACAATAAGCGATTCCTGATCGGCGTCGACGGGCGCTACGCCGTCGCCCCTGCCTTCTGGCAGACTGCCATCCGAGTTGCCAATGCGTAAGACTAACGACCTCCTCGATCGTCTCCTTGCGCTCATAGAGCAGGGCGTCAAAACTCCCGGCTCCGCCCTGCTCTATGCCTCCGAGTACGACAGGCTCCACAACACGAACCTCGCCGAGCAATTGCAAAATCTCCTCGCGCAAGCAAATTCCCCCTCTCCGTTTACGGAGAGGGGGCAAGGGGGTGAGGGGAAATTCGCGGGAGAGGAGCAAAAGGCGAGGGCTAAACCCCGCAAACGCAAGGTGGTCCCAGATGCATCGCTGGATAATCCGACTGATTAAGCCCGCCCTCATCCGCTGGCTCGACGAGCGCGCCCTGCGGCTCCCCGCCGCGCGCAAACACGATCTTGCTCGCCAGCTCAAACTCAGCGAGCAAACCATCGACGACATCGAGTCCGCGCTCCGGCGCTGGGCAATCGAGCAAATAGAGTCGCTCTGACGCGGAAGGGCGAGGGCGAAACAGGTATAATCCCCGCGCCCCATGGCAGACCTCACCATCACCATCGACGCCCAAACCCTCGCGGGCGTCAGGCAAGCCTTTGCGGATGTCCAAAAGGCGTTCGCACAACTTGAGCGCGCTGCCCAGCAAACCAGCCAGCGATCCGCGCTTAGTCTTGCCCGAATCGAAACCAAACTCGGCGACATCAGCCGAACCGCCCGCAATGTTGGCTTAGTCCTCACGGGCGCGATGGGCGCGCTCACCGCCGCCCTCGTCCGCGCGGGCAACCAGGCGATGGCGACCGAAGCCGCCTTGCGCACCCTCACAGGCTCCGCACAAGTAGGACGCAAACTTTTTGAGGATATCAACCGCGAGGCGGCGCAATCCGTCATGCAGCGCGCCACAATGCTCCGCAGCGCACAGCAACTGCTCGCCGCCCAAATCAAACCCGAAGCCATTCTCCCCATCTTGCGCGGCATCGACGCCGCCCTCGCCGCCACGGGCGACGCATCCGAATACACCGCCGAACGCATCGCCCGCGCGTTTGCGCAAATCGCCGCCAAGGGCAGGCTCTCGATGGAGGAGATCAACCAGCTCACCGACGCAGGCGTACCCGCCCTGCGCATTATCCAGCAAGAGCTGGGGCTGACATCCACCCAAATGTCGGAACTCATGGAGGGCAAACGCACGGTCGGCGGGGCGCAAGCCCTCGCCGCGCTCGTCAACGGACTCACCCGCAACTTCGGCGAGCTGCGCAAGGAGCTGATGAACACCCCCGTCGGGCAACTCTCCAACCTGCAGGACAACCTCAACCGCATCCTCACCTCTGCAGGCACACCCCTCTCCCGCGCGCTGGTGGACATCCTCAAAGGCGTTAATGAGCAGCTCACGCGCATGGCGCAGTCGGGCGAGCTGGAGCCGTTGGCGCGCTCGCTTGCCAAATCCTTGCAAGACCTCGCCGCCGTGGGCATGTCCCTACTCAAAGTCGCCCAGTCCCTGCTTAGCGCGCTCGCCGCCCTGCCCGAACCCCTGCGCAATATCGCCGTCGGCGCAATCGCCCTCGCCGGTCCCGCCGCGCTTGCCACATCCGCACTTGCTAACCTGCTCAAAGGAGCAGTTGCGCTTATCAACGCGCTCCGCGCCATCCCCGCCGCCGCTGCTGGCGCAGCTCGGTGGCTCTCCCGTCTTGGCAACGCCGCCGCACTGCTGCGCGCGGGCGGCGTCGCCTCGCTCGCCTTGACGCCCGCCACCGCCTCGGCTCAAACCGCCGAATACACCGACGCGCTCGCCGCCGTCGAACGCGAAATGGTGCGCAGGCAGCCTGACCTGCGCAGCAACCTGACCGCGCTCCGCCAGCGCGCCCAGGACTATCTGCGTCGCCACCCCGAAATCATCGCCGCCGCGCAAGGCAATACACCTCAAGATCGCATGCGCGCCGCAAGACAAGCGTTTTTTGCCACATTAACCCCCAACGCGCCTGCGACACCTCAAACCCTCACCCCCGCCAGCCTCGGCGTCGGCGGCGCAGCATCGACTACACCCCCGCGCGCCCGCCAAGACCCCCTCGCCCAAAGGCGCGCCGCCTTAGACCTCGCCCGCCAAGCCGCCGAGCTCCGTATCCCTTCCATCAGCGCCGCTATCGCTCAAGGCGACCTCGCAGCCGCCGCCCAGCAGCTCGCCCAGGTGCGCTCCCAGCTCCAACAACTGCTCCCCGCCTATACGCGCCTGCGCGAGTCCGAAGCCCGCGCCGCGCTCGGCAGGCCCCCCTCCTCCCGCGAACGAGCTACCATCGCCGAGCAAACACGCCGCGAAATTTTGCAAAACATCCTTAACCTCGAGCAGCAAATCGCCGACGCCAAAAAGCGACAACAAGAGCAAGCCGAGCAACAGATCCGCATCCAGCGCGAACAACTCGCCCAGGCACAGCGCGAACTCCACGCGCTCCAGACGCGCCTGATGGAGGAGCGCATCAGCGCGCTCTCGCCCCAAGAGGCGATGCGCCAACTCCCCGCGCTCCAAGCCATGCTCAGCGCGCCCCACGCCGCCGATCTCGCGCAAGGCATACTGCAAGGCGACCGCGCACGCGCCGCCGTCAGCGTCGCCCAGATCCAACTCATTCAGGAGCAAATCGCGCGCCGCCGTCAGCAACTGGAGCAACAAATCGCCGACGAGCAGCGCAAGCGCGCCGAAGAGCAGTACCAACTCGCCCTCCAGACAGCTCAAGTGGAACGCGAACTCAATAAACTGCGCTCCGAATCCGCGCTCGTGCTCGCCGAAGCTGAACTCCAAAACGCACGCGATACCCTGCAGATGCTCCAACAACAAGGCGCGTCTCGCGAGATTCTCGCCGCGCAGGAGCAAGCAATCGCGCAGGCGCAAACAAAGTATCTGCAGCAACAGAAACAATCGCTCCTTGCTGCGCTCGAGCTGCTAAAAACCGAAACCGAACGCCTCGAGATAGCCCAAATGCGCGCCGCGCTGGAAGGCAACCTCGCCCTCGCTCAGCAGCTCGCCCTCCAACGCGCGCAAACGGAACTCGAAATCGCCCGCACACAAGCAGGGCTGATGCAAATCGAACGCCAGCTCCGCAACCTCGCCGTCGTCGCCGACGAGCATAACCCCTTCGAGGTCTGGCGGCGCGCCGTCTATGACCTCTCCCAGCGACTCACCGACAACCTCGCCGACGCCCTGCTCGGACTGCGCAAAACCAAAGATGTATTCGCCGATTTCTTCCGCGACCTCGGTCGCTCCCTCCTGCGCATCCTCCTGCGCGAGCTGCTCAACCCCCTCCTGCAGGTCTTCCAGTCCTGGGCGGCGCAACTCGGACGCGCCATCTTCGGCGGCGTCGCCAACCAACTTGCTGGGGGCGACGCCGCAAGCGCAATCGGCGGCGCAGGCGGAGCGGGCGCGCTCGGCAACTTCTTCGCGTCGCCCTTCGGCAAAATCCTCGGCGCAGCGGGGCTTGGCTACCTCGGCGGGCAAATGCTCGGACTCAACCCCACAGGCTCCGCCATCGGCGCAGGCATCGGCATGGCAATCGGCGGACCCATCGGCGCCTTCGTCGGCGGGCTGCTTGGCGGGCTGCTCGGGGGCAGGCGCAGTGAACCTCCAAAACCCAAAATCATCCCCCTCAGCACAGGACTCTACTCCCACACCGACGAACTCCGCAACCGCATCAAATCGCAATTCGGGATGGGCAGAGGGCGATACCGCGCCGCCTTCGACCCCAACTTAACCCCACAGACCCAACGGCAAATCAACAACTCCATCCGCCTCTACCTCGATAACCGTGAGATCTCCCGCGCCCTCGTCAGCAACGCCCTGTAGCGACAACCCCTCTCCCTCTGGGAGAGGGGCAAGGGGTGAGGGCAAAATCAGGTATACTCCCCACATGCCCCGATACACATCCATCAGCGACCTCCAACCCAAACTCGTCGACGCCCAGATCGCGCTCGGCGCAAGCACTGTGCCCACCGCAGCCCAGGCTGAAGCCATCCTGGAGCAGGTGGAAGCCGAGATTCACTCCTACTTGCAAAATCGCTATGTTATCCCCCTCACAGACGCGGAATCGATCCTCTTTGTGCGGGGGCTTGCGCTCAGCCTCGCCGCCGAACGCATCTACGCCCTCGCCTACCCGCAGGCGCAATTCAACCCATTCGCCCCCGAAGCCCGCGCCGCCAGAGACCTCCTCAAACACATCATGCGCGGCGAGGCGCAACTCCCCGCCCAGTCCGCCCCCATCGGCGGCGCCTTCGCCGACTTCGGCGAGCCAACCGAGCCAAAACACAAGGCAGGTGAGTCGTTGTGAGTCTTACCGAGCGCGCGATCCAGACCGTGTTGTCATATCTGGAATTTGAACTGGATAACACCATCAACGCCAACGGCTCGCCATACATCGACACTCCCGTCCCCAAAGCCTACCTCTTCGGCGCGCCCGACCTCCGCCGCGCCAGCCAGATGCCCATCGTCGCCATCGACCTCGACCGCGAAGAGCTTGCCACACGCACCCTCGGCGGGGCAGGCGTTAGCCGCAGGCAAAAGGTCATCCCCGCCATCGTCTACATCTACCACGCCCACCGCGACGAGGAGACGCTCCTGCGCCAAATCATCAGGCTCGTCGACGCCGTTGTGCAAACCCTCGAGGGAGCTCCCCAATCCGCTGATTACCTCATCCAGTACCCCCGCCTCGTTGACCTCAGCCCCGCTGTCGAGGGCGCGGGGCAACCCTACCTCCGCGTCGCGGCGATCTCGCTCCAGATCATCGTCAGCCACAGGCAAGGTGAGAGCGCATGACCGCTGACTGGCGACTGCTCGCCTACTATATCCGCAAACCTTGCAAAGCCTGCAAACTCCCCCTGAGCCTGCAGGAGTGGCTCTACCAACAATACCAGCAACGACGACCCATCCGCGAGATCGAGGGCGACCTGCTGCGCATGGGCTACGCTATCGGCGACCACACCCTCTACAAACACCGCAAACACCATGCGCAACTCCTCGCCAAACTAAGCCAGCCCGCCGACCCCGACCACGCGCGAATCGAGCGCGAGTTGCTCAAATCCCAGGTGGAGCGACTCAAACTCGCCCGCACGCGCGACGAGCTGCTCCAAGCCACCCTCGACGCCCTCAAACGCGAGCTGCCTCCGGAGCAATTTAATAAGGTGTTGGATGCACTAAACAGCGAGGCAGGGGAGCCTTAACCCACTGCTCCCAAGTCTCCCGTAGATACTGCACAAAATTCGCCCACACCCTCTGCCTGGTCGCCTCGCTGATCTTCGGGTCGCCCCTGAGTGCCTTGAGGTAGGTGGACGGGTTGCCCATCCAGGACATCGCACACCACCACACGCTGATCGGCGGCAACACCTCCCCCAAACGCACCGCCGCGTCCAGCGTCTCGGCAATCAACGCCTGATACTCGCAATAACTCCGATACCCCATCCGCTCCGCCGCCTCCCACCCCCAACGCGGGCGACGACTCTTGAGCCTGCGCAATAACTGCCGTATCCGCTGGCGGAGCTTGACATACCGCTTGCGCTTGGCGCGGGGGCTGAGCGCATGCGACACATCCCACCGGTCTACCCCCAGCATCCGTGCAACCTCGCTCATCGTCACTCCAAGATGGAGCATCTCCATCCGCAAACGGTCGCTAATCGGGTGTCCCGTAAGCCGTATTCGCCTCCCTGCTCGCTTCATACTCTCCCAGTTCAACAGCCCCCCAAAAATTCCTGCCGCCGCCCGCCCCAAATTTGCCCATTTCACATTTGTTGGGCATCGTTCGAGATGCCCCTCTACTCCGCAATCCCAATAACTACACCCTTACCCGCGCCACAGGCGTCCCGCCGACGAATGCTTGCACTGTCATTCCGAGCGCAGCGAGGAATCTCAACCCTTGCCTGTGTGTGGGAAAAGATCAGAGGTGAAGGGTGAGCGTTTGCACCCCCTCTCCGTTTACGGAGAGGAGCAGGGAGTGAGGGCAAAAAACTAACCCTCCCCAACCTCCACCAAATACCGACGCAGCGCCGCCAAAATCCGCGTCGTGAGCGGTTTAGATAAGCGCAACGGTGGTCGCTTGGGCATTTTGCGCGTGCCCATCTGATGATACAGCGCATACGGAGCGCGCGTCCCGTACACAAGCCTATCGGGCGACACATCCGCAATACTATCGCCCGTCAACCCCGCCAGCGACGCCCGCATCCGACCACTCCGCGTCAGTATCGGCGCGCCCGGATACCGACGCGCCTTGTAACGGGCGTACCTCGCGCTCAGCGGCGCAAATGCAGGGTTGCCCTCAAACGCGCCCCCAGCCGCCAAATAACGCTCCGTGTAATCCTGTAGCAAGGGGAGTATCCGCTCAAATGCGGGGCTTAAATCCTGCACACGCTCATACACCACCAGCGCGCGCCTTAGCGGACGCTCGCCCGGATACGTAATCTCAAAATCCAACCGTACCGGCATCGCTAATCCCCCTCGCGCCCCACCAGCCACTCCAACACGCTGCGAAGCAACCCCGTCACGGGGTCTTTAATCCGCCTGTAAATAAACTGCCGCCGATCCGCAAACGCAGGCGCGCGCAACTCCTCATAACGCTCAGGATCCCGCAAAAAATGCCCGTGCTTGTCTATCAGGCTCTGAGGCGGCTCTGCAAAGTCAGGCTCCTCGTCGCTGTCGGCGGGGACGTACGCAAAGGCGCGCCTGCAGTTGATGTGGCTCGGCAACCGATACCGCTCCCACTCAGGCGTCCCCCGACGGATAATCCTGCCGTTGAGCCACGCGCACAAATCGCAGAGCTCATCATCCAGCACCTCCACAATCTGCGCGAGCGGATACTCATCTTCAGGCAGACTCAAATCCTCCGCAAGGTTGCTAACCTCCGTATACGCCACCGACGCCGCCCCACGCAACGCCTGCTCCAGATCAGGAGTCATCCGCCCCGCCCCCAAGTTGCTCGTTTGCCCGCTCTAACAACAACTGCGCCTCCTCCCCCAATCGCCCCAAATCCGTGTTGACCCGCTGACTGGCAATATTGCGCACAATCTCCCTGCCCGTCAACACAGGCGTCGCCTTCAGCGCCTCGCTCAAAGCCGCATACACCACCCCCGCCCTGAGCCGCTCCACATGATCGCGCGCCAACGCCCGCGCCTTGCTCTGCAGATACGCATCCAAACTCTCAGGCAGCGACTCCGGTTCTATCGCGCGGTTATAATCCCGCGCCAGCGCAGCCCGCGCCTCCACCGCAAACCGCCGAAGCCAGCTATACACCAGCTCCGTATAACGCGCCTCTGCTTCTGGGGGCAGCCCTACCATTGCAAGCCCCCGAATCGCCTCGCCGCGCGACTCCTCGTCCTCCGCCTCCCGCGCCAGCGCAGCCCGCGCCTCCACCTGCGCCCCCAAACTCGCCTCCACCACGCCCAGATACTCCCGCATCGCCCGCTCAAATCCCGCCTCCGACGCCTCAGCATCCTCCCGCCCCCGCGCAAGCAACACCTGCTCTCCGCCCCCGGAGGGCGCGGGACTGGAATCGAGGGCTACAGACTCCCCTCTCCCGCGTGCAGCAGAGGGGTCGGGGGTGAGGGCTACAGACTCCCCTCTCCCGCGTGCAGCAGAGGGGTCGGGGGTGAGGGCTAAATTTTGCAAAACCCTGCCGCCTCCACCCGCACGCGGCGGCAAACTCAGCAGGTCGCGCAGATAATCCTCAAGCCCCGCATCCGGCGGCATAACCCCCGCCTGCACCGCCTTAACCACCGCGTCCACCACCGCCTCGCGCTTGAGCAGTAAGCGCAGATCGGTGTATTGCAGGTTGGGATGCTGCTCAGGCGGCAACTGCGGATAGTTGTACGCCATCCACCGACGCACAAGCTGCGTATCGATCGCGTCCGCAAGCCAACGCGCGGTGTGGTTGAGCTGCAACAAAAACATATCAAACAGCACCGTCGCCAACGCCTGTGTGCCCACATCCCGCATCCCAAGCTGCAAGATGTTGGCTAAGATAGCGGTTGCGAGGTTGGTCTCGTAGTGCTGCGCAATCCTCAGGATCGCGTCAATCCCTTGATGCTCAATTGCGCGCAGCACCTCCACGCTCACGCCCTCGGGCAATATCAGAGCGCCTCCCTCATACGAGCGGATCGATTTGAGGATGCTCACCATCTCGCGGCGCAACTGCTCATTGTCATACAGGTTGCGCGGCAGCGTCGCGCTCCACGCCCCAATCCCCGCGCGCTCCGCCGCCACGCCCAGAACCGAATACAAAAACTCCAACCGATACCAATCAGGATAGAGTGGGCGCAAATCAGCGTACCCCAACGGGTCGCCCCCCTCCCTGCGCCAGGTGAACACCAGCAAATCCGCCCACTCCAGCGCAACCTCCGCCTGTTTATAACCCGCCCCCACCACGCGCTGCACCAACTGCTGCGGCGCGCCCCGCTCGTCAAACTCCACACGCGCAATCGTCTGGGGATGGATATCCGCTATATCCACCAGATGCACCCGCCCCGAATCGATCCCCCATACAGGCTCCATCGCCCTGAACCCGTAAAACCGAGCAAGCACGCCAAGTCGCAAAAGCTCATGCAGCGTTGTCTTACTCCGCTCCAGCAAATCCTTATTGAGCAGATCCGCCGCCTCGCGAGCCGACGCGCCCGCCCCCTTGGGCGCATACACCTCCCAGTGCGTCGCCACAATCGGCAGCGTCAAGATATACTCCAACGCCATAATCCGCGAGTTGTTGCGCATCTTGTCTACTACCGCAAACCACTCGCGACCCTGCACCTTGGGGTTATACTCGCCCAGACGCTGCAATAGCGACTGCGCAGGACTTATCGCAGGCAGCGACTGCGCCTGACCGGTGGGCTTGGATTTGCCGCGCTGGAGATACTGAGAGACCCTGGAGAGCAAAGCAAGGGGCATGCCACGATTATACCCTCACAAACTCCCCTCTCCCTCTGGGAGAGGGGAAGGGGGTGAGGGCTACAGACTCCCATCCCACACCCGCGACAGCGCGCCCAGAATCGCGCTAATCTGGGGGAGAGTCATCTCCGACAAATCTGCAGGCGTCACCCCAAACCGAAAACCGAGCGCGTAAATCTCCGCCCAGTCAGGTTCGGTTATTTTTTTTGACCTGTGTCCACCACAAACCCCGACGCCCCCAGAATCTCCATCAGCAGGTTGTAAGCGTCGCCCCCCTCCTGCAGATCGCCCAGCACAAACATCTCCCCCACATCGCCCTCAAACCCAGCCCCGCGCACCGCCGACTCAATCAACGCCAACATCGCCCCCACCTCGCCCGCCGCGATCCTCCCCATAAGCGCGTCGATGCTCCCATGGCGCGTCTCCAACTCGGCAAGCTGGCGCAGCGTGAGCGGCTTGTAGGGGATATTGCGCCCGCCGCGGCAGACAAATTCGCGCACGGGATTGGCGAGGTCTCTCAGGGCGGTTTTAGACTTGGGCATACCCCAATTATACCACGCGGTACAATTCCCGCCATGACGCGAACGCTCTACTACGGCGATAACCTGGAAGTGCTGCGCAAACACATCGGGGACGAGACGGTAGACCTCATCTACCTCGACCCGCCCTTCAACAGCAACCGCGATTACAACCTCCTCTTCAAAGAACAATCGGGCGAACCCGCGCAAGCCCAAATCAAAGCCTTCACCGATACCTGGCAATGGAGCGAACACGCCTACCAAGAGTTCCTCCTGGAATGCCCGCACCCCGCCCTCGCACGCCTCATAGAAGGCTTCGTAAACACCCTCGGCAGAAACGACCTCACCGCCTACCTCGTGATGATGGCGCCACGCCTCATAGAACTCCACCGAGTCCTCAAACCCACAGGAAGCCTCTACCTCCACTGCGACCCAACCGCCAGCCACTACCTCAAAGTGATGCTGGATGTGATTTTCGGGGCGAAGAACTTCCGCAACGAGATTGTGTGGAAACGCACCAGCGCGCACAGCGGAGCCAAACGCTGGGGACCCATGCCGCGACATCTTGCTATTCTATACCAAAAGCGACGCCTACACCTGGAATCCCGTCTATGACATCAGCTCAACCCTGAGTATGTGGAGAGCGTTCTACCGATTCGAGGATGAACGAGGGCGCTATACTTTGTCTGGACCTCACAGGCGCAGGTACAACCAGTGGCCGATTCAGGTCAGCCGTGGAAGGGAGTCGACCCCAGCGAAGGTCGGACGCCACTGGGCAGTGCCCCAGACAGTTGGTCGAAGAGACTGTCGGCAAGGAGCGCGCATCGGCAGATGACCGTGCAAGAGCAGCTGGACGCCTTAGAAGCGGCAGGCTATATCGTGATGGCCCGCCCAAGGCAAAGTGCCCCGCTGACAAACGCTATCTGGATAGAAGCCCCGGCAACCCCATCCAGGATGTGATCACCGACATCCAGCCGCTCTCGGCGCATGCGAAAGAGCGTCTGGGCTATCCCACCCAGAAGCCGCTGGCCCTGCTGGAACGCATCATCCAAGCCTCCAGCAACGAGAGGGCGAGGTGGTGTTAGACCCGTTCTGCGGCTGCGGCACCGCCATCGTCGCCGCGCATAAACTGGGTCGCCGCTGGATTGGCATCGACATCACGCACCTCGCGATTGCCCTCATCAAGTACCGCCTCAGCGATATGTTCAACCTCCAAGAGGGCAAGGACTATCAGGTCATCGGCGAACCCACCACCGAAGCCGAAGCGCGCGTCCTGGCACAGCAAGACCGCGACGAGTTCCAAAAATGGGCAATCGGGCTTATCCCACGCGCACGCCCCTACCAAGAAAAGAAAGGCGCAGATACAGGCATTGATGGCATCCTCCGCTTCCAAGACGACCCAAAAACCATCAAAACCGCCCTCATCCAAGTAAAATCAGGCAAAGTCAGCGTAAACCACATCCGCGACTTTCGGGGCGTCATAGACCGCGAAAACGCAACCCTCGGACTATTTATCACACTGGAACCGCCCACATCCAAAATGCAAGAAGAAGCAGACAAGTTAGGCTTCTACACCTCACCACTCGGCAACCTCCACATCCCGCGCCTCCAAATCCGCACCATCGCCCAACTCCTCGCAGGCGAAGGCTTCCAAATCCCCAGCAGCGCGCTCCTGATGGGCGTCGCCCAGGCACAGCGCATAGAACGCGACGCAGGACAACAAACCATCCCCATCGACTAACTCCCCTCTCCCGCGTGCGGGAGAGGGGGTATGGGGTGAGGGCTACAGACTCCCCTCCCCCCGCGTGCGGGAGAGGGGCTGGGGGTGAGGGCTAAACCCCAACCCTCCTGCCGACCCCCCGAATCTCCCGCATCAAACTCCGCATTGTCAACTCAGGGCTGCCCGCCTGCAACCGCACGCCCTCTAACCGCCCCGCCACAATCGGCAACTCCACCTCGTAGATTGGCAGCAACGCTCCGCTTTCAGGATGCGCCACTGCCTGACCCACCACGGGCAGCGGTGACGCGCCAAGCCTTATCTGCGCCGTGAGCCGCGCCTGCGGCGACGCCAAAGCGTCTACCCACCCCGCCAAACTCGCGCCATCCAGCGCGACTGGCGCATCCAACTGCGCATACAGCGCGTCGAACTGATACTCGCCCTCCGCGCCCGCCCCATAACGCACATACAACACATCCCCCGCCTGCGGCGCGCCCCCCGATACCTGCACGCGCAGCGTCGTCGCGCTCTGGCGACTCACAACCGTCCCGTTGAGATAACCCGAATTTTGCAAAACCTGCAGGGGAGTCCCCGCGCTAAGCCCCGACGGAAACGCGCCCCACGCCGCTACCAAGTCGTACACCCCGCTGGAGACTGTGGACACCGCATTAATCGTCGCCACAATCCCCCCAGTCAAATAGCTCGGAATCTGGTCGCTAATCGGCAAGTGCGGCTGGTAATCGCGCTCGTCCAATCCCGCCGACGCCGCAGGCGCGCAATACACCCCATCAATAATCAGCGTCGCGGGCAGCGTCGGTGTCGTCGGTTGCGCCTCAATCGCAAACCAAAAATCGTCCGTCGTGGGGGTCGCAAGGTACGCCTGCTCCACATAAGTATCCAGCGAGTTGTATCCCTGCGCGCTGGTCGGCATGCCTCGAAAGTTGAGGCGCACACTCGCGTTCTCCCCGCGCGCCCGCCAGCCAATCGCCAGCGGCAAATACTGCCCCTGACTGTTTTTCGGGCTGCGCAGCGTCTCCCGATACCGCAGCCCCACCCACACCATCTGTGTAATCTCCACATCCAGCCGCGTCGCATACGCTCCCAGATAACCCCGCTCATTGGCGTCCTGCACCGACACGCTCGCCGTCGCCCCTGCAGGCACAACCAACTCCCAATACTCAGGGTTGGTAATGCGCCTGTCCTTGACCATCTGCTTCGCCGGCTCGCTGAGCGAGATGCGCGTCGCGCTCTCCAAGATCGACTCGCTCACCTCCCACACCGCATCGCGCGGCAAAGCGTAGCGCGTGAGTGGTAGCGGATCCAAATGCATGCGCACCCGACCCCCCGCTAAAAGCTCGGGGCTAATCTTGCACGCCGTAAGCGACTGATACAACTTGTAAGCGTCCCGCACCGTCCTGAGCTGGTAATCCCGCGTCGTAAGACTCGCCAAACTCAGGTTATACACAGGCTGATAGCGCGGCGTGTGATACCGCAGATGACGCGCCAAATGGTACTCCCAGACCGACTGCGCCGACCCTGTGCGCGTGCGCTGGTAATCATAACTCCCGAACGGGAACGGCAAATCCAAAAAATGCTCGCAAATCCCCCGCAAGCGGTACCGGTAGAGACGCTCCGTACTGCGCCAACTCCGCTCCACAATCTTGCCCAGCCACAGCGTCGCGCCGCTGGATGCGTCCACCGCCTGCAACTCCGCGCCTAACGGATAGGACTTCGGATACTCCCACTGCACATCCCCCGTCCACCCCGCGCGCGACAGGCTCACGGTCAGCGTCAAATCGCGCACGGTATCCAGCACGCCCCAACCGCTGCGGTAACTGCTCCGCACATAGCCCACCACGCGCATCAGAGCGCCACCTCCGGCATATACCGCGGATACGCCGCCAGCGCAACCTGCGGCAGCCCCCACGACGACGCATGCGCCAACGCAAACACCCCGTCCCCGCTGGGCAGCACAATCGGCAACGCGCCTTGCCTAAGCACATCCGTGCGGTCAATCCACTGCGCCTGCGACCCGGTTGGGATATGGTAGATACGCCCTGTGTCGTGGATGCTCCAGATGCCCGTCGCATCCGGGCGTATCCGCACCACCTCGCCCGACGCAGGCAAATGGATATCGATATCGCTCGCATGCGTCGCTGTTGCCTGTAACCGCACCTCCACAGGCGCAGGCGCATTCCCCGGCAATTCGTACCCATGCAAATCCGACTGCCCTGAGTGGTTATACACCGCCACATACCGCTGCGGGCTATACCCATACGCCGACGTGGCGACCAGTTGATACTCAATCTCCCACAACGCGCCGCCCGCAGGGCGCGACTCCGCCGACTGCACCGAGCACGGCAAATACACCCCGCCATACTCCAACTCCACCTCGTCGCCCTCGCGCAGCGACAACAACCACGGCAGCGACTCGTCCGACCGCGCCACAAGCAGCGAGACCCGATACGCCCGACCCTGCAGATACCGACCGACCAGCGCGCCCTCGCCCAGCGGCGCAAACACGCTCGCCTCATAACTCGTGCGCACGGGCGTCAGATCCTGCAGCGCAGGCGTCAAATCCGCGTAAGCGTACAGCCACAAATCCCCAAGCTCCGCAGGATTAGACCCGCCCGCAAGCAGCGAGACCCGATACACCGTCGGATAGTAATCCCCGCTCCCTATCGCCTTAGCGTCAAAATCCTGCACGATATAACCATTGCTGGGCAGGTTATACTGCGCAATTTGCCCATAATCCCCCAGACGGCGACTCCCCGCCACTGCCGCCTGACCCTGCGCCGCATAATTCCCGTTGCCGAGAATCAGTCGCAGGCGGTGATAGGGCGCACCAGGAACATACAACTTGGCGTTATGCCCCGCCGACGCAACCAGCGCGCGCGCCTGCAGACCCTCCATCCGCGCCTGATAATAAGCGGCGGCGCTTTTATACCAGCGACCCGTGCGGCGGTGGCCCTCGATGCCGTCAATATAAGGCTCACCCTCGCTGTCGGCAAACCACGCCCGGTAATCCGCCAGTCGCTTGTGCAAGCGCATCAGAGGCTCATCCCGCTGATCGTCGCCGTCGCATCGGCGTAAGTCGTCCCCGCCGCGGCGTTAAGCACCTCAATAATCAGCGTCGCCGCCTGCGCCGCGCCGTAGATCGCCTCCCACTCCATCTCCACCAACACCGCCTCGTCGCGACGCTTGGGAGTGGATACGCCGGTAATCACAATTGCGGGAACGATCACATCGATCTGCCGCGCCGAGTTGCCGCTCAGCCCGTTGTTTGCACGCAGGCGCAGACTCGTCGTCGGCGCGCTCGGCGCATCCAGATGCATATACGGCGGGCTGGCGGTCTGATTGAGCGCGCGCTTGAGGTCGGCGTCGCTATCAAACACCGCGGTCAAACTCCCCGTAACTCTCAGAGCGCGAATCGGTTGTTGCCCGCGCCCAAACACTCGACCCCGCAGCGTCCAGCGCACATCGCGCTGCAATTCCGCCGACACGGCCGCTCGCACGATGCGGTTAATCGCCGTGCCGTCAGGGAGCTGCACGCTGCACACAGGCTGCGCAAACGGCGGATCCGCGTCCGCTGGCGGCGTCGCGCTGGTAAACAGGTCAGTGAGCGTCGTCGTCTGCGATACGCCATAGATTAGCCCAATCAAATCCATACTGAGCTGTAGCGTATCCGCCGACTCCGCGTTGTATTCAAGGCTCATACTCCGCGCCACCAGACCCGCATACACCTCATGCGTCGGCGGGGAGCCGTTGTTGTGATACGCAACCAGCGTTCCCGACTTAGCGGGCAACCCGTCGCCCAGATTAAAAGTGTGCGTGTAGGTCGGGCCTGTGCCCGCCGTCGTCGGCGCGTACCCCGCCAGCATTAGCAGATACGGCGCATGGTTGGGTGTGAGCTCGCAGGTCAAGTTGCCCTCGCACCATACCCTGCTGGTCAAGGCGCGACGCGGCGACAAACTGCCCCTGCCCGCTGAGGTGATAATCCGCTCCGTGCGCGGCTGCACATCGCAACTCACCACATCCAGCAGCGCAACCGCCTTGTACGCCTTGGTCTCATCGCTCGCCACAGCAATGCCGTAGCGCGTCAAATTGCTCACGGTCTCGATAGCCATAAGGGAGCCTCCTGTGAGGGTTAATGTGGGGTAGTAGTCGTAGGTCAGCGGCGCGGCGGTGTAGTTGTTGGGGTCGCCGCTCCACGCCGCTGTTAGGTTGACTACCCTGAATTGTACCACATCCCCCGCTTGCAACCCCACGCACTCCACACACCACTCGCACTCCGTATGCTCCCCCACATCCAGATTAATTGCCCCCGCACTCGCCTGCGTGTCCACACCCACCCCCTGCACATAGTTGGCGGTGTTGGTCATCAGGCGGTTGGTTAGCGTCGCATCCCCCGTGTTGTAGTGCGCGGAATTGCGTATCCTGACCGCGCTGCTCGTCGTGCACGGCTCCCAGCCCCCCGAATTTACACGGTACTCCAGCAGCAAGTGGAGCGTATACCCCACATCCAGCGCGTCGTTTTTAACTTCAATCCGCACACGATTGGGCGCGCTGTTTGCCGTCATCGCTGCTGTATTCTCGTTCGACTTCGGCGTCGCCGTCTGCAGCGACGCATCATCGTAATACACGCGATATGCTGTCTGGCGCAAATCATCTTGGGGGGCTAAGTAGATGCGAGCCATACCAAGATTCTACCTGCCGTAGCGTCGGCGTCCTCGCCGACGAAACACTTCGTAGCGTCGGCGTCCCGCCGACGACACTATCGCAGCGTCCCGCCGACAAAACGATCCCTTGCATCCGCCCGCCATCAGGTATAATCTCCCCAGTCGCTTGAGCGTCTCGCTCAAGCGACAATCCCACCCCGTAGCGTCGGCGTCCCGCCGACGAAGCCCCCCACTATGGAAATCCTCCAAGCAATCGAAAAACTCGGCTACCCTATTGCCGTCAGCGCGTGGCTCATGTGGTTTGTGAGCGCACACGGCGTGCGCACACAACGCCTCATCGAGTGGGCAGTCGCTGTCAAACACCAAATCGACGACATCCAGCAAACCGTCCACCTCATCCTGCGCACCCAAAACTCCCCCTCTCCGTTTGCAGAGAAGGGGCAAGGGGTGAGGGCGACAGACTCCCCTCTCCCGCGCGCGGGAGAAGGGCAGGGGGCGAGGACTGAACAGGAGGAAGACCCGTTATGACCGAAACCGTCATCACGCTTGTCGCCATCGGAGCTATTGCCTACGCCTCCATCCGCGCTGCCATCCACCTGCGCACACTGGACAAGCTTATCTGGACACGCCTGCGCCTCGACCCCGAAGGCGCGCCCACACAACCCCACAACGGGCGCGACGCCTTCCACACCCACATCCTCACTGTCGCCCGTAGGTACCTTGGCATCGAGGAGTCCCCCAAAGGCTCCAACCGAGGACCGTACATCGACGAGTTTATCAAGTTTACGGGTTTGCAGCCTCCACAACCCTGGTGCGCCGCCTTTGTAAGCTACGTCATCCACAAAGCCGCCGATGAGTTGGGTATCCCTACCGACTGGCCCAAGACCGCATCCACACCCCAAATCCTCCGCTACGGCAAACAGTCAGGCAAACTCATCACGCGCCAGGAAATCCAACTCGGCGCAAAACCACAACCCGGCGATGTATTTTTGCTCTACTACCCCGCCCTTAACCGCGTCGCCCACACAGGATTCGTGGAGCGCGTTTTGCCCCTCGGAGTGATAACCACCATCGAGGGCAACACCAACGACCAAGGCGGACGCGAGGGCTACAAATGCGCCCGACGAATCCGACGCATCAAATCCCTCTACGGGTTGGTGAGACTATGAGCCGCAAACGATCAGATACTACTCCCACAACGCCCCAGTACCCGCACGAAATCGACGGGGTTGGGATTGTAACGCCTACCGCGCAAGAGTCAGACGCTACTGCGCAAGCCGATGCATTCCAACAACCAACCAGTAAGGCGCAGGATAAGCCGCAACCACAGGAGGACAAAGATGCGTAAACTGGAACCCACCCTCATCGGATACCTGTCCGCCGACCAACTCATAACTGTATCCCCTTCCTCGCCCCTCCCTATTACCTCTAACACGATCACGACCCCGCTCCTCACTTCCGTCGTCAACGCAGACACTAACGCCAACCGCGACATCTTGGGCAATACATCCGCAGAACAGCCCACACTCTCACACTGCTCCCCATACCACACACTCATTTGGACAGGCGTCAAAAGCGCCGCCTCAGATGTCAACTACATCATCGAAGCACGAAGCACCGACATCAACTCAGGCGGGCCCTTAGCAAGCGGATGGTTCCAAGTCGCAACAGGAACCATCACAGGCGCAGCCAATAGCTGGTTCCGCGTCGTCATCACAGCGCCTGATGGACTCTACTTCGACCAGTACCGCATCCGCGTCCAAGTCGCTTCAGGCACAAACACAATCACCTCTAAAATCATTGGGGTGCGACGCTAATGCCTAAAGTACTCATCGTTTCAGATAAACTTACACACTCGGCGCAATATGTCGCCGTGCTTCTGCGCAACATGGGCATCGATTACGATTTCGCCATCGGCGATAACCCCAGCTTGGGACTCCAAACACGCCTCGGACTCCTCACACCAGACTCCACAGATTGTCGCAACTACCTCCGACAATACGACGCCGTGCTTATCGTCAGAAACTCACAATCGTTCAATTCGGGAAACACCGTACGACTTGCAGGCGCATGGCTCCAATGGACTGCACCTGAAGACCCGCCCAAACTCTACTTCGGCTGGAACTTCAGCGTCGCCGCCACAGGCGTCAATCCATACATTCCCGCCGATTTCCCACTCATACGCCCCAACAACGCCGACATACCCAACACCATCGCCATCGCCGACAACAATATCATCGCCATCAGCACCTTCTCAGGACGACCAGGCACATACCCCAGACTCCACCGCGAAAACATCTCCATCTATACCCCCTCAATCTGCACCCACCACACCGACGGCAGAATCGCCTATTGGCGACTCAACACGGACAACCATCCCACGCTCAGCGAAACACCCTATACCCACCGCGTTGCGCCCAACAACCGCGCAGGCGAAATCTTAGCAACACCTACCCCACAACCCGACGAAAACTACCCCTCAAACACCGTTATCGCCTACCGATACTATAACAACCTTTTCCTACCACTCCTGCGCAGCAGCGACGCAATCTACGGACATATCAAAACCACGCCGTTCCCAGACGCTTTCTGGCTACTCTACGGACTCAAACTGTCAGGCGTCAAACCCGCATGGAAACTCCCCATCTACTTCGAAACCGACCACCCATTGGATTGGGCGACGAATAGAACCGACGGCACAACCACCGTAGAAATCTTTAACGCTTGTACCTATATGAGCGACTACATGCGTGATTTCCACTTCAGAACAGGAATGGTCACCCACCACGCCGTGGTCACGGGCGGTATGGCGCGACCATTCCCAACACTCGGAAACAACCGACATTGGCAATATATCCACGCCACCCGATACAGTTGGGGCACGCCCGAAATAGAACAAGCCGCCAGACGCTGCCACGATGTCCTGCTCGCGGGACACCGCTCAGGCGCTACACCCTGCGGCATCCACGACCACACACTCCCCACAGGAGAAGGCGGGGGTTTTTGGAAAACATTAACCTATACAGGATTCCAACGCCATAGCGCTGACCAATACGATAGCCCCTATAACCCATCAGGCGTCAACCTCCCGCTCCAAGCGCCGAACGATGTGCGATACCGTAAAGGACAGTGTTGCGTCAAACGCGAGCATTCACCCGTCCAACCTGGCGAAGGCGACACAACGCTCATCCCGTCCGAATCGGGCGAGTATGTGGAGTGGAACTACCCATCAGGAAGCATGACAGGTACGGCAATCCAATTCAACCTGCCTGCAGGCTCACTCCAAGCCGCAAGAATGGTGATTGAAAGCAATATCGCCGAAATGCTTGCGATGGGGTTCCCCGACGGACACGGCGGCGAACACGGCTACACCAACTGCGCGAAAAACAGTTCAGGAGGGCCCGCCTATTGGCAAGCCGCACGCGAATACGGATACAAAGCGCTCCGAAGCAGCTACGGATGCAACGCTGGAAATCACTACGAACTCAACACCATCCCCGCCAACTACATCTGGGAAGGGTTCCACTTCTTGCCTCACTACAATATCGATGTAGCCAGCGACAGCGAATATGGGGGCTATGGACTGTACTACCCAGGCGTACCTGCCACCTACCACGCTGTCGGCTCGTGGGGCTTAGACAACGCAGGCGACATCACCAGCGACTACCCAAACACCGCACGACGCGCCTACCGACGCGCACTGTGTTATACCGTCAGCAGCTGGCTCTGGGCAAACACCACCATGCTCGGTGCGTGCTATGTCCACCCCGCCGCGAATATTGGATTCAACTTGATCGCCCCTTATACTCGATTCGACGGTGTATTAGAATGGAAACCAGGTTTGCCCCACTTCAACAACATCGTCGAAACCTTCGAAGAGATGTATCTCATCGTTCGAGTCCTGAGCGACTACCTGTATTTTGGCAGCGTCAGCGACCTCATCAAAATCAGAGAAAAGGTGATGCAACAATGATTTGGCACGCAGTCAACAAAAACGATTGGATGAACAACGAAAAGATTCACAACTTTGCGCGATTCCAAGTCGCACACTGCAGCTACAATCAACACAAAAGAATCCTGACCCAAGTACCAACCGCCCAAACCAAAGGACTCATCTACACTTATCCCGCCGTCTTATATCAATACACGCAAAACGCACAAGGACAAATCCAACCCACACAACCACGCACCTGGCTCGATTATGGCAATCTCTTCGAAGCCGCACCACTCAACCCACAAGAACTGCCCCTACTTAGATACCTCAGCCAAAACCCCATCATCGATTACCCAAGCACAGGTCAACGATACTGGATAAACCTCGCCCAAATCGATATTGAACCATACATCCAACACATAAAAACAAAAATGGAACAAACCTATCAAATCAAACCCATAGACGACATCACACTGCACGGAATCCTTTTTAGATATGGCAATCAACTCCCCAACCAAATCAATTCCTACGACACCAACCGAGACGGCATTATCGATGATACAGACTTGCTATACACAACATTCAACTTCGGACAAAAAACAAGCCACATACCCTTCTTGGGATACCTTGAAAACTACATAGAAGGATTCTTCCTCGATAACCTGCCCGAATATATCACCAACTGCCAACGAGCCAACCTAAGCAATCACCAAATATTGCTTGGATACAACCGATACTGCCAAGCACTCCGTCAAATCCATCCTCGCGCAATACTCATTGCAAATGTCTACGAAGGCGGACATTTTAACCCAACCCAAAACAACCAATTCAGCGAACTTGCCGAAGAATTCGTAAATATGCTGGATGGATTTTTCTTCGAAAACTGGCGATGGCACTGGGCAACCCGTACAGGTATGCTCCCAGAAACTAAAATACAGTCCATCGAAAAACGTATTGATTGGGTAGTCGCACGGGGCAAAATAGCAATACTGGCTGTCAATCTTGCTTACGATGATGAAGGCTACCAGCAACGACTGGAAGCTATCCAGTATGCTATCAACAGGTGGGGCAGCCAAGTGCGATTCAGTGAATTTAGACAACTATATGATAAACCCGCACGCAGCTTAGTAGAACCAAGCCGCTCTATAAACCCATGAAACACTACACTATATAACCACCGCACCACAAACATGACCCCCACCACAACATATTGTGTCCACGAATTTTGCAAAATTCACACCCATTGAACTCAACTCTTCACCCCGATTTTTGCAAACCCCAAACCCAATTTTGCAAAATCCCCCCTCACACGTACTCATCACCCCGCACATTTTTGCAAAATTCCCGATGGAGGTGGACTACACGCGCGCGCCTGCCGAAGACTACGCGACCGCCCGAATCGAGTTCCGCACGCCCTCAGGCAACAAAGCGATGGTGGAAGCCAGCACCTCGTGGTGCTTCGTGGGCGCGGGGCTGCGGCTGACTTTCGAGGTACTGGGACCCGAATACATGCTTGCCATCAACACCCTGCGCGGCGAGGGCGAAATCTTTTTCAGTCGCGCGGTTCAGGGCGCGGCAGGCGAAGATCTCGTCGAGAAACAGAACGCCGAACAGGGGCTGATGCCCTACCTCGCGGACGAGGCGCACGCCTACGGCTACATCGCCGAGAATCGCTACTTTACAGAGTGCTTCCTCGCGGGCGAAACGCCGTTTTGCACGCTGGAGTACGGCGCGCGGATTACCGAGCTGCTGATGGCGGCGTATCTGAGCGCAGAGCGCGGCGCGACCGTCTCCCTGCCCTGCCCCGAACTGGAAACTTTCGTGCCCGCGGTCGCGCGGGGCGCATGGCGCGGCTAACAGGGTACACTACCAACGATGCGGTGGCGCGAGAACCTGCTGGAGAAAGTCGGCGCCCTGACGACGGCGGTGTTGCTGGCGCTGTATGTGCAGTCGCAGCTGCACCCCGTCATCGAGCGCACCTACGAGGTACCGATTGAACTCATCAACACGCCTCAGAACTACGAGGTGCGGCTGGAGAGCAGCCCGCGCGCACGGGTCATCCTACGGGGCGTCAAGGAACTGGTGGAACAGACTCGCGCCGAGCAAATCCGCGCATCGGTAGACCTGAGCCGCGCCAAGCCGGGCGAGAACCGACTCGCCATACGCCTGGACTACCCCATCGAGTGGCGCGAACAACTGACGGTCACACCCGAACGCCCCGTCGTGCGGGTCACGCTGGAGCCGCGCCTGAGTCGCCAGTTTCCCGTGCGGGTCAACCTGACGGGGATACCAGAACTGCAGGAAGTGCTGGCGGAGGCTGTGCCTGAGCCTGCCAGCGTGCGCGTTTCGGGCGCAGCGTCTCAGGTGCGGCGCGTGCGCGCTGTGCAAATCAACTTCGACATGACGGGCTTACAGGGCGACCTGGAGCTGGAGATGGCGCCAACCCCCATCGACGAGCGCGGCGAGCCTGTGATGGGCGTGCAGATTGCGCCCGCTGAGGTGCGACTGAAGGTGCGCCTGATTCCACAGCCGACCTCCAGAACAGTGCCTGTGAGTCCCCGCCTCGATGACCTGCCCCCCTTCCCATACCGGGTCATCTGGTTTTCTGTGGAGCCAGTGTCGGTGCAACTGCGCGGCAGTCCTGCACGGCTGGCGCAAATCAATGTGATTGAAACCGCGCCCATCTCGCTGCGCAATAAGACCAGCGACGCCGAAATGCGTGTGCCCCTCAAGCCGCCGCCCGGAGTCGAGATTCTGGGGGCGCGGGAGGTCACCGTGCGTGTGCGTATCCAGCGCGAGGCGCAGCCCGAACCGACGCGCCCGAAGCCGCCCGCCGAGTCGGAAACGCAATCCCAGCCTAAGGAGGACGCCTGATGGCACAGGTCTACACGGAAGCAGACGCGCCCCTGACGCCGTTGCAGGATCGAACGATTGCCATCATCGGGTACGGTTCCCAAGGACGCGCACAGGCGCAGAATCTGCGCGACAGCGGGCTACAGGTACTCATCGGCGCACGACAGGGACTCTCGTGGGAGCGCGCGCAGGCGGACGGCTTTCCCGTCGCTCCTGTTGCGGAGGCGGTCGCTCGCGCCGATGTGCTGATGTTGCTGGTCAGCGACGAGCAGCAGCCGCGCCTGTACGCCGAGCAGATTGCGCCCCATCTGCGCACTGGGCACGCGCTCGGCTTCGCGCACGGGTTCAACATTCACTTCGGGCAGATAACGCCTCCTGAGGACATCGATGTGTTTATGGTCTCGCCGAAAGCGGTCGGTCCCCAGCTGCGCCGTCTGTTCCTGCAGGGGCACGGCGCGCCGTGTCTGATCGCGGTTCATCAGAACTACACGGGCGAGGCGAAGGGGATTGCGCTTGCCTACGCACGGGCGCTGGGTGGGACGCGCGCGGGCGTCTATGAGACCACCTTCCGCGAGGAGTGTGAGTGCGACCTGTTCGGCGAGCAGGCGGTGCTGTGCGGCGGTGTGCCCGCGCTGATACGCGCTGCTTTTGAGACGCTGGTCGAAGCGGGCTACACACCCGAAGTCGCCTACTTCGAATGCCTGCACGAGCTGAAGCTGATTACGGACCTGATTTACGAAAGCGGCATTCGCGGGATGGAGTTCGCCATCTCCGACACGGCACACTACGGCGCACTGACGCGCGGCGCGCGGATTGTCGACACGCATACACGCGAGACCCTGCGCCAGATTCTGCACGAAATCCAGACGGGCGCATTCGCCCGCGAGTGGATTCTGGAAAACCTCGCAGGGCGTCCCGTGTTTCACGCGCTCGAGCAAGCCAGCGCGCAGCACCCCATCGAACAGGTTGGCGAGGCGGTACGCGCGCGGATGGCGTTCCAGGGGAAAAGCACTGAATAAGGTATAATACGGCGGTGTCCCGCGCCCGCGAGCTGATACAGGATTTTGTGAACCTGCTGGAGGAAGATGAAGACCTTCAGCTGGAGTTCGCGCGCGCGTTTCTGACCAGCCGTACCCTGCGGCGGCTGTTGTCCGATTCCAATCTGCAGGATACCCTGCGCAAAGCGGTAATGACCGACGCGCTGCTTCAGGTTCCTGAAAAAATCGATGCGCTTGCGTCTCTCATCCAGCAAAACGCACAGGCGACTGAGCAGCGGTTCAATCAGGTAGACGAGCGTTTTGACCGAGTAGAGGCGCGTGTTGACCGATTGGAACAGACTACCGAACAGCGGTTCAATCGGGTAGACGAGCGTTTTGACCGAGTGGAAGCGCGTGTTGACCGATTGGAACAGACTACTGAACAACGGTTCAATCGGGTAGACGAGCGTTTTGACCGAGTAGAGGCGCGTGTTGACCGATTGGAACAGACTACTGAACAACGGTTCAATCAGGTGGACGAGCGAATAGATAGGCTAGATCGGATGGTGGCAGAACTCCGCGAAATGGTCGAGGAGCAGCGCAACTGGCAGCAGGGGGAGATTGCCCGACGCAAGGGCGAAGATTACGAGCGCAGTGTTGTGCGGCGGGCGAGACGCATCTTCGGCTACGGACAGGGCGGCTCGCCCAGAGAAGACTCAGCCGTCCGCAATCAGGTGTTGCTCTGGCTCGATCAGGCAGGTCTGCTCGATGAGGACATCAGCGAGGCGGACGACCCCCTGGAGGCAGACCTCATCTGGTGGAAGGACAATCGTGTCGTGCTGGCGGAGATTTCTGTGAAAGTCGACCGCTACGATGTACAACGCGCGAGGCGACGGGCGGAAGTGCTGCGCCGCGCAGGGTTCGAAACCCTGGCGGTGGTGATTGGAGCCCAGTGGGCGCACCGTCAGACGCCGCGCACTGCCCAGAAAGAAGGCGTCGAGTTCGTGGTCAAGGGCGTCTACTCGCAGGGCGTAATTGCGTTCCGTCGCTACCGTCCCGCGTGAACGGCGTCTTGCGTGCGATTTGCGCCAGCGTCAACTCGCGCATCGACTGCTCCGCGTAGTCTCGCAAGCCGACCCAGAAAAAGTGCGCCGCGCAGGGGTTTGTCGCCGAACAGACCCGACCCCGATCCAGCAGACAGTGCGGCTTCTCAATCAGCCCCTCCACCGCCGACACAATATCGTAGAAGCTAATCTCCTCGGGCGGGCGGCAGAGCGCGAACCCTCGCTTCACCCCGCGAAAAGAGCGCACAATCCCCGCTTTTGCCAGGTCATCGAAAATATTGTAGAGGAAGTGCTGGGAAATACCTGTCTCCTCCGCCAGTTCCTTGACCGTGACGATTGCGCCTTCGCCGCGGTGCGCTAACAACGCCAGCGCTTTCACCGCATAATCTGTCCGCGCTCCCAAGTCCAGTAGCTTCGTCATACCAATTCACTCCTCGCAACCATTCAACTAAATTATACCACTGACCTGAATATACTCATTGCCTGCGCCGCCCCGTGAGCATAATCCAGGCGCCTGTGGTCAGCACGCCCAGCGCGCCGATAGGGAAAATCCAGTCGCTGACACGCTCCCAGAGCGTATATTCGCCGCGCGCGATACGCAAGCCCCGCGCCAGCTGCTCAGGCGTAAACTCCAAGCCAAACTCATAGTGCCTTATCACCCCCTCGCTGTCCAGAAAGACCAGCAGGTTGGGGTGGTCTTTCACCTGCTCCGAGACATAGGTGAAACGGAAGTCGATGGCGTCCAGCAGTTGAAACAGCGCCTCATCGTCGGGCACGCAGGCGATTCTCCAGTTCCGAGCGTTAAGTTGATGTTTTTGCTGAAAACTTTTCATATCGGCGACGGTCTCCTTCGGGTCAAAGGAAAAGCTCAAGACTGTATAAGTTTCAGCACTTAAGTTTAATCTTGAGAGCGATTTGTTGACACTGCGACTGATGACGATGCAGGCGCTGGGGCATCCTGCATAGATGGGGCTGAGGATAACGGGTCTGCCCTTCAGCTCGCTGAGTGTAAAGGCTCGCCCCTGCGTGTCCACGAACTTCACATCGGGCAGCTGTGTGCCCAGCACGCGGCTCAGGTTGGGCGGGACGCCCTGCCCGAAGGCAGGGCATCCCAGCGCGAATGACAGGAGGTATCCAGCAAGTCGCAAGGCTTTCATGGCAGTTTCGTTTGCTCCCGCAGCGTCTGCTGAGGCACGAGGTTGTTCTCGATGCTCTGGTAGCCGGGCGATTTGGTGATGATGCCCCGCGTCATCGATTCGTACACAGGGTAGGTATAGGAGACCGCAATCAGCGCGAGCGTCGCGGTCACCCACGGACGGAGGTTCACCACCAGCGGCGTCGGCGCGTCGTGTACGGCTTCCGCGATTGGGAAGTCTATTTGAGACGCGCGCACGGGTTTGGCAAACAGCGTGCCCACGAACGAGACCAGATAGCTCAGGAACCCCACAACCGCCAGTGTGCCGCCCAGCGCGCCCACATGCGACCAGAAAAGCCAGTCGGGACGGTAGAGCAGTTCGTTGGTGGGATCCAGGTAGCTGATGCCGATATTGCTGCGGCGTGGCGCGCCCTGCAGCCCCGTAATAGAGAGCGCAATCTCAAAAATCACGAAGCCCAGCATCCACAGGTACGGCGCCGCGAGCGCGAACGGTTTCGCCTTTATCTCTACCCCGCGCAGTTGCGCCACCAGATAGAGCGTCATGCCCAGAAAGCTCAGGGCAACCAACCCACCGACTGTCGTGTGGAAGTGCCCGACAATCCATGCCGTGTTATGCACAATCAGGTTAAGGCTGTACGATGCGTTAATAATGCCTGTGATGCCGCCGAACAGGAACAGGATTAGCCCCGAGATGAAGTAGGCAAAGAGCCACCTGTCGCCTTCCTTGCTCCAGTACGGCAGCTTGCCCCACCAGCCGAACAGCCCCTGACCGCCATTTTGCCGCGCTCCATGCTCCAGCGACGCAGCAACCGTAAACGCCGTGATAAAGCTCGGCAGCGCGACCATGAAGGTCAGGAACGCCTGCCAGAGTTTCCAGCCGCTGCTCAAGCCGCCCTCGGTATACTGGTGGTGCAGCCCAACAGGAATCGAGAACAGCAGGAACAGCAGGAACGCCAGCCGCGCGGCGGGGTCTGAGTAGAGCTTGCCGCCTGCCAGCTTCGGCAGCATGGTGTAGAGCATGATGTACGATGGCAGCAGCCAGAAATAGACCAGCGCATGCCCGAAGAACCAGAACAGCGTGCGCGAGAGCAGCGGGTTCACCTCGCTCGAAAGCCCCAGCGACATCGGCAACATCTGGAACAGCACTGTGACCGCCAGCGGTAGGATAATCAGGAACCACAGCGTGAAGTTCACCAGGTTGCCCAGCACCGCCAAGGGCAACTTCGCCTTCGGATTCTCGCGCCGCCACGCCAGCGTGTTGGGAATCCAGTCAAAAAAGTACGGCACGAGCGAGCCGATGAGCAGCAGCGTCGCGCCCACATAGAAGGTCCAGTGCGCGACCATCGGCAGGTAGAAGGTGTACAGCACCGTCGCGCGCCCCGTGAGCATCGCCCACGCCGCCATCAGCGTGCCGCCCACCATCAGCAGCCACGAGACCCACTGCACGCCGACCTTCAAGGGGCGCTTCAGCTGATGCATCATTATCGCATTCCCGAACGCCACCGCGAAGAAAGTGGTGAACACAATCGCGTTAATCACGCCGTGCAGGGTCAGTCCCTGATAGTAGTTGATGCCAAAAATATCTGCGGAGCGAATGATCCCCGCCCGCGCCAGCACCTGATACAATCCCAAAAGCACGCCCAGAATAAGCAGGATGAACGGGATAATCAGCTGGCTCAGAAGAATAAACCGAGTGGCTCCCTTGACTTGCATCGCTTGCCTCCTTACTCCACAATCACCTTACCTGCCATGTTCTGGTGCCCCAGCCCGCAATACTCGTGGCAGATAATCTGGTACTCCCCTGCCCTGTCGAACTTGACGCGCGAATAGGTCACCGCGCCTGGCACCGCTTTGAGGTTGACCAGCGTCTTGTCGATGTGATACCCGTGCACCACATCTCGGCTGGTGACATAAAAATCCACCACCGCGCCGCGCGGGAGCTTAATCTGGTTCAGTGTGCCCATGTCGAAGCCCCACATGAACGCGACGGCGTCCACCTGATAGCGATTGGGACCGATTTCCACCAGACGCCCGCGATCGAACAGGCGCGCATTCGGCAGGCAGGTCGGCAGGTCTGCTTGCAACCCTTTCGCCGCGTATACCACAAGCCCGAAGAACATCAACACCAGCGACAACGCCAACGCCATCGCGCGTTTCTCGAACCGATCCATACAATCACCTCCATTTGAGCAACACACCGTAGGTTGCGAACCACACGAGCGCATACACAAAAACCATCGTTATAAAAAACGCCACTGCGCCGGTAGGCGTAAAGCTCTCCTGAGTCTCTCGCATCGCGTTGCCTCCATCAGTTATCAGGGTGTAATCAGGCTATTGAACCGTTTAGGTCTAATAGCCTGAGGGGAGTATACCATGCTTCCGACGGCTTTGTCAAGGGGGAAAGTGTACTGATACCAACTGCGCAGTCAAAGTTCGTAATTATCCCGCTGGGCAGCGAAACCCGAGCGCGCTGTAGCCCTCACCCCCAGCCCCTCTCCCGCCGCGCGGGAGAGGGGAGCCGTGCGGGCAGTGCGCGACGCGCTCTCCCCCTCTCCCAACCCGTTGGGAGAGGGGGACAAAGGGGGTGAGGGCTACAGGCGTCGGCGATTTGCGAACTCTGACCCGCCGATCGGTATAAGCAACCCCTCTCCACCCACCGCGCGGGAGAGGAACAGGGGGGGTCGGGCTACAGACAGTGCAGTTTGAGAAAGCGCGCGCCGCTGGGCGTTTCCGCCCAACGGCGCGCACACAGCACTCTCGACAGGATGTCAGCACCCACTGCCGAAATACAGCAGCATAAGCAGCAGGTCTAAATCGTCGACCACCCCGTCCCTGCTGATGTCCTCGGGAGCGTCGCCGTCAACCGTCTGCCCGAAAGCGAACAGTATCTGCATCAGGTCGTTGTCGTTGACGCAGCCGTCGCCGTCGATGTCGCCCCAGATGCGGTAGCGCGCCACGACCAGCGTGCCATCCCCGCGCGTGTAGGCGAAGAGCGGATGGGCGCGCGGCGCCGTCGCAAGCGAAGTAACGCCCGACGCAGTGTCCTGATCGTAAATCTGCATCAGCGCGCCGTCGGACAACTGCGAGATACTGATGGTGGCGTCGTCGCTGGCGGAAATCAGGAACCGCCCATCGCTGCTGAAGGCGACCCCATTCACGCCGTCCACATGCGCGCTGAAGGTGCGGTAGAGCGAGCCGTCCGCCACGCGCCACACATGCACACGCCCGAACTGCCTACTCGACTGACTGTCGCTGATTTTGTCCCCAACGGCGATATACTGCCCATCAGGCGAAAATACGCCGCACCGAATCCAGCCATCCAGCGTAATCGTGCGCAGCCGCGTGCCGTCCATCAAACGCCAGATCTGTATCTGGTTCCCAACCGCCATTAGCAGTTGACCATCAGGTGAAAAGGCGATTGCATTAGTGTTCAAGGGATAGGTGTCCAGCGTGCGCATCAGCAGACCATCAATGCGCCATAGCTGAACGGCAGACGAGGTAGCCGCAGCGAGGTAGAGACCGTTGGGCGAGAAAGCGACTCGCTGCACCCAGGGCGCGTAGAGGGTGCGTATCAGCGAACCGTCCGACGCCCGACGAAGTTTTATTCCCCTTGAACCCGCCGTCGCCAGGTACTGACCGTTCGGAGAGATCGCAATATCGGAAGCCCCCTCCGCAAGCGAAAACACCAGGTTGCCGCTGGCGACATCCCACAGACGAACTTCAGACTGACCTGAAGTCGCCAGCCACGCGCCATCGGGAGAGAGCGCGGCTCTGTTGATATTCACCTCAGCCCCGAACGAATGCACAAAGGTGTTGTCCGACAGGCGCAGCACATGACCGCGCCCTGCGCTAATCGCCAGATGCTGCCCGTCGGGGGAGAAACAAATTTTCGGGTTGTCTGCCCATGTGTGATCCGATACAATCACGGTACTGTAATTGTAGTTGTCCCAGAAGCGTATGGAGACTTCGGTACTCGACGATTGTCTGCGAATCCCCACCGAGGCAAGGCGTCCACTGGGCGAGTAGGCGACTGAAGTAACGGATGCAGATACATCGCTGCCATCGTAGTTGTCGTAATGCGTGTATGTCCCCATGCGCCGTCCATCTGAAACGCGGTACACCTCAACATAACCGCGCCTCGACGAGTAGCGATTTCCTCCACCGATAGCGACATACTGTCCATCTGGAGAGAAAGCGACACAGGATGCAGACGCGCTATCCGAATAGGTATCACGATCCCACGACCGAATGAGGCTGCCGTCAGAGACACGGAAAATCTTGACTCTCCGTCTGCTTTCATAGTCGGCAATCGCCAGATACTGCTTGTCGGGTGAGAAGGCTGCAGCCTCGGGGTAGTAAATATTCGCAAGGTAGGTATCTCGCAGGAGTAATCCGTCTGACAGTCGCCAGACCATAAAACGACTGTTGTAACTGCCGCCAGTTCCCAACAGAAACATCATAAGGGAGTGCCCATCTGCTGAGAAGTCAATATGGGGGGTTCCGCTCCAACCGCCAATCTCGAAGAAATGAACCATCCGTCCCGTTGAGACGCGCCAGACAGCAATCATTCCATATTGTGTACCGCCTTGATAGTAAGTAATAAAGCTAGCGATGTATTGTCCGTCAGGTGAAAACGCGAGAGAGGGTTCCGATGAGCCGCAAGTCAGTGTTCTCAACAAAGCGTTATCCGAAGTTCGATACAGGTGGATGCCATGGCTACTTTTGGCGGCGAGGATTTGTCCATCAGGCGAGTAGGCGACGGAGAAGAATTCCGAACCCTCTTTCGTCCAGAGCACATCGGGTCTTCCCTGAGACCAGGTCAGCACGGGCAAGCACACAGCCAGCAACAACACGACGATACGCAGCGCGCTACTCAAGCGCGTCATACCAACCGACATCAGCCATCCCTTCATCGCAGGCTCCTTCACTGACAGGATAATACCCCCTGCAAGCAAGCCTTGTCAAGGATTTTTGATAACACAAGCGGTGAATTCTACGGAAAGCCTCTCGAAGAGTACGCCCGCGAGGTATAGTACCCTGCACTTTCGCTTGCGAAAAACCGAAAATAGGGATGTGAGCCTTTTGGAAATACGCACGGAGGGCACGGTCGACGACTGGGGGCTACTGCGCTGGACGAATAGCGCAGGCGATGCGCTGCCTGTACCGCCGCCGAGCGTCGGTGCGGTGAACGAGTTGCCCCCTGCCCCGTTCGGAGTCGCGTATCCCCCGCCGCTGGAAGGCGTGGGGCGTATCTACCTGTGGGCGGACGGGTTCACCACGCGCGAGAAATCGCTGACGCTGGAGCGCGCGCTGGCGATGCGCTACCTCAAAGCCGCCAGCGCGCTTGTCAAGCAGTACGCACGGCGCGGAGTGGACATGGCGGCGGCGCAACAGCCTTTGCAACAGGCGCAGGCGGCGCAACAGGCAAACGAATGGGCGGAGTGCCTTGCAAGGAGCGTTGCAGCGGCGGAGGCGGCTGTGGTTGGTCTGGCGCGGGCGAAGCTGCAGCGGATGCATGGACGCTCGGCGTTTCTCTGGGGGGTCGTTATCGACGACGCGGCGTGCAGTGAGGCTTTGCTCGACGCGCTCAAGCCGCCGCTGAACCTGATGACTCTGCGCACACTGGCGCAGGATGGCGCAACGCGCCCGCTTCTGGAACAGTCGCAGCGCATGCGCCTCTCGGTCGCCGCCTTCTGGTCGGAATGTACGCTCCTGCAGCAATCGGTGGACCGCCTGCGGGATGCTGTCGCATCACTGCGCGGCGGCGTGCGCTACTGGAACATCGCCGCGAACCTGCATCGATGCGAAGTCTCGGCGCACACCACGAGGCAGCTAACGATGCTGTGCGAGGCAGGGCGCACGGCTGACTTTGGCATCACGCGCCTGCTACACGGCAAGCACGGCTTCTATGAATCCCAGAGCCCCCACGATTTGCTCGGACTCTGCGTGGAGACTGGCGTGCCCTTTGAGGCGGTGCATCTGGAATGGCGCTGGTACGACGGCTCGCTCTATGACCTCGACGCGCTGCTGGAGCGCTACGGGGAGCTGGGCAAGCCGATTCACCTGACCCTGCACCTCCCGCCCGAAAACGGGTACGGGGTCTTCTCCCGCGCGGAGCCGATGCGCTGGATTGAGGAAGCGTGCCTGATTGCGCTCAGTAAGCCATATGTGATTGCGCTGCAGGTTCCCCTGCGAGCCTCGGAACAGAGCGGCGGCGCGCTGGAGGGCGAACAACCCAGTCCGCACTGGCAACGAATCGCGCAGGTCGCGGTGTGGAACGCCTTGCTGCAGGATTAAATGCTTTGCTCTGAATGTGCAACCGCGCCGCTGTCGGTAGGGTAGCGCGGCGCACGACGCATTTTGGAGTGCTGAAGCGCCAGCTTCAGCATGCGCGGAAGCTCCGCTTCCGCACTCCATACAGAGGCGCTTCACGCGCATGTTGCAGACAAATTGCGAAGGCACTTAGAAACTCATCCGCACGGCGTCGCTCCAGAGCAGGCGGCGGATGGCTTCGCGGGCGGATTCGGCGACTGCCTCTGCAGACTTGCCCGCCAGCTGCGCGTCTTCGTCCAGCACGCGCACGACCTCCTGCCCCCTGATTAGCACGGCGCGCTTATCCGCGCTGAGCTGTACCTCGAACAACTGCACGCCGTCGTCCAGCAGCGTGTTCAGCAGTCCCGCGATACGCTCGGCGCGGGCGCGTGAACTCCCCTGCTCCCCAAGCGACGCGGGGGTGAAAATTCGAATCTTCTCGAACTGCACGGTATAGAGTCCTTCAGGCTGCTGGGGGTCTTCCATGAGTGCGTGAACCGCCAGCGCGGGGCTAACCTCGCGGCGGCGGATGGGAATGCCGTACTCCTGCAGGGCGCGCGTGATGGTCTCCACGCGCTCGCGCGTAATCGGGTGCGTGCGGAAAATGCCCCAGTCAATCTGGGGACGCTTGCGCTCCTCCGCCGCCAGCCGCTCCATAAACACCAGCAGCCCCACAGGGTTGTACGGCGACCGACGCAGGTACTCCAGCGCGGTCAGGTCGGAGTCGATTTCCGCCTCCTGGCTGAAGCTGCTCACGCGGGCGATGCGGTACAGTTGCGCGCCCGTCATCAGCCCCGCGAAGTCCTGCGACGGCAGCCGCCCGAACACCCCCACCAGCAGCGCGGGCAACAGCACGCTCTGCTGCACCTTCGCGTCGTCGCGGATGAGTTTCATCACATGTCGATGTGCCGCGTGTGCAATCTCGTGCGCCAGAACGCCCGCCAGCTCGTCGTCGCTGGAAACGAAATCGAGCAACCCCTTATTCACAAAGATAAAGCCCCCCGGCACCGAGAAGGCGTTCACATCCTTCTCATCGATGATGCGGAAGGTGTATTCAAACGGCGCGGGTCCCGACTCGCCATAGCGCGCCTCCGTCTGCGTGCGTCGGGCAATCTCCGCCAGCGTCTGCCCAATCCGATTAACGCGCTCCACCATCTCGGGGTCGGTGATGAATTTGTATTGCTTCTCGATTTCGGCGACGACCTTTTTGCCGAACTCGACCTCCTGCTGGTCGCGGGGCGACAGGGGCGGATGGTCGTGCGCATGCTCCTGCGCGAACAGGCTCCCCCCCACCAGCAGCAGGCAGGCAATCAGCAGGCTCATCGGCTTCCAGAACACTCGCATCGGTTTCTCCCCACGGCGCGTCTGAATCAGTAGACGAAGTAGTGCGCACAATCGTTCCGTATTATAGCACATCTCGCGCCGTCAGCCGCGCTGGGAGGCGATGAACTCGGCGTACCAGCGTCCGCTGGTCTTCATCGTGCGCTTCTGGGTCGCGAAGTCCACATACAGCAGCCCGAACCGCTTGCTGTAGCCGAACGCCCACTCGAAGTTGTCCATCAGCGACCAGTAGAAGTAGCCGCGCAGGGGCGCGCCCTCCTGCAGCGCGCGGTGCGCCTGCTCCAGATGCGCACGGATGTAGTCCACCCGCAGCGGGTCGTCCACCGCGCCCTGCGCGTTTGGCGCGTCGGGGAACGCCGCGCCGTTCTCGGTGATGTAGAGCGGGATGGGACCGTACTCCTCGTGAACCCACTTCAGGATTTCGTACAAGCCTTCGGGGTAGACCTCCCAGCCCATCTCGGTATGCAGTTTGCCCTCCTGATGCACGGTGCGCGAACCGATGGGGTCGCTGGCGTCGTAGGCGACCACATTGCGCGTGTAGTAGTTCACGCCCAGAAAGTCGATGGGCGTCCCGATGACCTGCATATCGTCGGCGGCGACCTTCGGCGCGAACTCGCCGATAAAGTTCAGCACGGTGTCGGGGTACTCGCCGCGAAAGATGGGGTCCAGAAAGTAGCGGTTGATGAAGTTGTGCCACAGGGCGGCGACCATCTGGTCTTGCGGGCTGTCGCTGGCGGGCTGTTGCGGTCCCAGGTTGGTCACGATGCCAATCTGCGCGTTGGGCAGTCCCTGCGCCCGCAACGCCTGCACTGCCCTGCCGTGCCCCAGCAGCATATGATGCCCCGCCTTCGCCGCCGCGCCGATGTCGCGCACCCCCGGCGCGTGCTGTCCCCACAGGTAGCCCAGCGCCATCACCACCCACGGCTCGTTCAGCGTCGCCCACAGCGACACGCGGTCGCCCAGCTCGCGGAACATCAGGCAGGCGTAGTCGGCGAACCACTTGGCGCAGTCGCGGTTCGCCCAGCCGCCCATATCCTGCAGCTCGGCGGGCAAATCCCAGTGATAGAGCGTTATCATCGGCGTAATGCCCGCCCGCAGCAGCCCGTCCACCAGCCGCTTGTAGAAGTCCAGCCCCTTCGGATTGACCGCGCCGCGCCCCGTGGGCAGCACGCGCCCCCACGCCACAGAGAAGCGATAGGCGTTCAGCCCCAGCCGCTGCATCCACTCGATGTCTTCCTGCCAGCGATGGTAATGGTCGCACGCCCCATCGCCCGTGTCGCCGTTGAGGATGGTGCCCGGCGTATGGCTGAACCGGTGCCAGATGGACGCGCCTGCGCCGTCCGCCAGCGGCGCGCCTTCGATTTGATACGCCGCTGTCGCCGCGCCCCACAGAAACCCCTTCGGAAACCGCATAGCGCCTCTGTTCGCCGTGTGCGGGCAGGTTCCTGCACGGCGCACGGCGACAAAGCCTGCGGCGCACTTACCAGACACTTTTTGAGGCAACCCGTGACGCTGAAAGGAAAGTTCTAGCCTATCCCCGTCAGGGATAAGCAACCCCCTGAAATTTACCAGATTTTTGCGCATTTGCTCGTGATTGTTTCCGATTGGCACAAAAATCGCTGCGATGAAAGAAGCCTACGCGCTTCCAAGTGCTGGGCTGGATACATTCAAGATGTGAGGAGGTTAAACGATGCAGCGAATATTCGCTAAGCGAGCCCATGTGCTTGTGAGCGCGATGGTTTTGTCAGTGGTAACAACCGTGAGTTGGTCGCAAAGTATCACCTGGCTCGGCACGCTCGGCGGAGTGGAGAGCGGCGCCTGGGGTGTGTCAAACAACGCGCAGGTCGTCGGCAGCGCGCGCTTTGCCAACGGTCGTTTCCGCGCCTTTTACTGGGAGAACGGATCGATGTACGACCGTGGCACAATTGGGATTTCGAGTGAAGCGACTGGAATTTCGGCGGACGGTACGGTGTCCGTTGGGTGGGGATCTCCCTCAACAAGCAATCCCGGACCATTTGCCTATCGCTGGGTCGGTGTATGGGCGCACAGCCTTGGCACGCTCGGCGGGAATGCGAGCGCCGCCTGGGGCGTTTCCTCAGACGGCTCAGTAATCGTCGGCTGGGCGCGTCCCGGTCTCAGCACGCTGCCACGCGCCTTTCGCTGGACAACCGCGGGAATGCAGAACCTCGGCACGCTCGGCGGTGGGCAGAGCGCCGCGTATGGCGTCTCGGCGGATGGCTCGGTGGTCGTCGGCTGGGCGCACAACACCAGCAACCGGGGGCGCGCCTTTCGCTGGACACAGGCGACAGGGATGGTAGACCTCGGTACGCTCGGCGGAGTGGATAGCGAGTCGTATGGCGTCTCGGCGGACGGCAGCGTGGTCGTCGGCAGGGCAACCAACGCCAGCAGCCATTGGCGCGCCTTTCGCTGGACACAGGCGACGGGCATGCAAGACCTTGGGACATTCGGCGGGAATGAGAGCCTCGCACAGGATATTTCGGGCGACGGCTCAATCATCGTCGGCAGAGCATACAACGCCAGCAACCAGGATCGCGCCTTTCGCTGGACGCAGGACGGCGGGCTGGAAGATCTGAACCTGACCTACGCCAGCCTGCTCACGGGCGGCTCGATCCTGTACGATGCGCGTGGCATCAGCCTGAATGGGCGCTACATCGTGGGATACGGCTTCCACGCGGCGTCGGGGCGCAACGAGGCGTTCCTGCTGGATACAGTTCCAGAGCCTGCTTCGCTAATGGCGCTGGGCGCAGGTCTGGCAGGATTGCTGGGGCTGCGTCGGCGACGGGCGCGGTAGCCCTCATTCCCTGTACCTCCTCTCGCAGGGGGTTGGGGAGGGGGCGCTTTCGTAGGGGCGCACGGTGGTGCGCCCCTGCAAATCCCGTCTACCTGCGCAAGAGAGCTGACCCTGCGCCGCCTCAGGTATACTCTCCCCCATCAGGAGGAGAGTATGCCCAGAATCGAGAAATCCATTACCATCAACGCGCCTGCGGAGAAGGTCTTCGAAGTGCTGCAGCAGGCGGAGTCGTTCGCGCAGTTTTTGCCCCATGTCAAGCAGGTGCAGACGCTGGAGCGCACGGAAGACAGCGCCCTGCTGGACTGGGAGGTGATTGCGCCCGGCGTCGGCATGCCCGTGCGCTGGAAGTCGCGCCATACCATCGACGCGGCGAACCATAGCGTGCGCATGCAGCCTGAGGGCGACTCGCTGGTGAAGCTGCGCGGCGAGTGGCGCGTGGCGTCCGAAGGCGCGGGCAGCGCGCTCACGGCGACGCTGGACTACGAGGCGAATGTGCCCCCGATGTTCGCCGCGCTGGCGCAGAACGCGGTCAACACCATCATTCAGGACTGGCTCAACGGCTTCAAACAGCGCGCGGAGGGCTGACGATGGCGCGTGTGGAGCTGGAGGTGGTCATCCGCGCCCCGCTGGAGACCGTCTACGCCGTCGCCCGCGATGTGGAGGCGTTCCCGCAGTTTATGCCCGATGTCAAATCGGTGCGCATCCTCGAAAAGAGCGATGACGGCAGCCGCACGCTCACGGAATGGGTCGCCTACGCCTCGCAACTCAAGCTGCAGGTCAAGTGGGTCGAGGAAGACCTCTGGGACGATGTGGCGCGCACCTGCCGATTCCGACAGGTCAAGGGCGACTACGACCAGATGGAGGGGCTGTGGGAGTTCCTGCCGCACGCCGAGGGCGCGCTGTTTCGAAGTACGCTGGACTATGAGCTGCGCGTGCCGCTGCTGGGCGCGATTGTGCAGAAGGTGGTGCATCACCTCGTGACGCAGAACCTGAAGGGCATTCTGGAGGGCGTCAAGGCGCGGGCGGAGGCGATGGCGCGTGGAGATTGATCGCCTCAGGGCGCTGCTGGAACAGGTGGCTCAGGGCGCGCTCAGTGTATCGGACGCCCTGACCGCCCTGCGCGACCTGCCCTACCAGAATCTGGAGTTCGCGCGAGTCGATCACCATCGCGCCCTGCGCAAGGGCTTCCCCGAAGTGGTCTTCTGTCAGGGTAAGACGCCTGAACAGGTCGCCGCGATTGTGGCGCCGCTGGCGACTCGTGGGCGTGTGCTGGCGACCCGTGCGAGCGAGGCGCACTATCAGGCAACGCAGGCGCAGGTTCCCGAAGCCGTGTATCACCCGCAGGCGCGCGCGATTACCGTCGGCGCGTTCCCCGAAGCGCCCGACGCGCCCTACGGCGTCGTGCTGGCGGCGGGCACGGCGGACATCCCCGTCGCCGAGGAGGCGGCGCTTACCGCACGGATGATGGGCGTGCGGGTGGAGACGCGCTACGACGTCGGCGTCGCGGGACTGCACCGGCTGCTGGAACACCTGCCGCTGTTGCACGGTGCGGGCGGGATTGTGGTCGTCGCGGGGATGGAGGGCGCGCTGCCCAGCGTCGTGGGCGGGCTGGTCGCCTGCCCCGTGATTGCCGTGCCGACCAGCGTCGGCTACGGGGCGCACTTCGGCGGACTCGCGCCCCTGCTCACGATGCTCAACTCCTGCGCGCCTGGGGTGGCAGTGGTCAACATCGACAACGGCTTCGGCGCGGGCTACCTGCTTGCGCGCATCCTCCAGACGAACCTCTCCCCTCTCTAAAAATCCGCCTTCCCTGCCGATAATTGTGCGGGGAAGTGCTATGCAGACGAAAACCTATCTCGCTCCGACGAAGCTGGAGGCGCTGCTCAAAATCCGCGAGGAGCATGGCGCGGACGCGGTCATCCTGAGCGAGCGTACCATACAAAAAGGCAGGCTCTTCAGCAAGAAGCCGATGGTGGAGATTGTGGTGGGCATCAAGAGCGCAGAAAGCGAGCCGAAAGCCGAGCCGCGCCCCGCGCCCAAAGCTGAGCCGAAAGGCATCGACGAGTACGACCCCACCCAGACCCGCCTGCGCAAGTTGGAGCGCGAAATGCAGGAAATCCGCGCACTGGTGCAGACAATGCACGCCTACATCACCAGCGGCGCAACGCCAGAGGGGGCAGACACCGAAACCCCGCCTCCTGTGATTGCCACAACTTTAGACGAGCATCCCCTGCTGCGCCCTCTGATGGCGGCGGGCGTCGATGAAGAAGTCGCGCGTGAGTTGTTGCGGCGCGTACCCCGCCTGCCCCAGAACGCCGCGGTAGACGCCCTGCGACGCACGCTGATGGCGCGCATTCCCATCGGCGGCGCGCTGCCCCGCGAGAGCCGACACCAGCAGGTCGCCGTGCTGGTCGGTCCCACAGGCGTCGGTAAGACGACCACCATCGCCAAGCTCGCCGCCATCCACGCGCTGGACTACAATCGCAAAGTCGCCCTGCTCTCGCTGGACACCTACCGAATCGGCGCGATTCAGCAGCTGCGCACCTACGCCGACTTGATGAACCTGCCCCTGCACATCGCCACGAACGCCGACGAGGTACAGGAGGGATTGGAACAGTTTGCGGGCTATGACCTCGTGCTGATCGACACCATCGGGCGCGGGCAACGCGACGAGGCGCACCTGCAGGAGATGCGCGAGGCGCTGCAACCCGTGAAGGGGGTTGTGTACCTCACGCTCAGCGCGACTGCCGACAGCGCGACCCTGCTGGACGCCGCCCAGCGATTCAGCGTGTTTGAACCTGACGCGCTCATCCTGACCAAACTGGACGAAGCGGCGCGGCTGGGCAACTGCGTCAACCTCGCCCTGCGCAGCACGCACCCCTTCGCCTACTTCACGACGGGACAGCGCGTGCCCGAGGACATTGCCATTGCCGACGCCCAACAGCTCGCCTGCGCCGTCCTGCGTGCGATTATGGAATGCCCTGCCCCCCACAACCCCCTTGACAGGTCGCCTTCGAGGGTATAATTAGGGGCGTGCGGGAGTAGCTCAGGGGTAGAGCATCGGCCTCCCATGCCGAGGGTCGCGGGTTCGAATCCCGTCTCCCGCTCCAGAACGCCCCAATCACTCGTCCAGCAGCTGCCAGTTGCCGCTGGCGTCCTTGTACGGCACACCCCGAATGCGCACCCTGCCGTTGTAGGGACCGCCGTCGGCGACCGTCCACGCCCGCACCGTATGACGGTTGTCCAGCGTGCGCCCAAAGAGCTGATTGCCCTGCGCGTCGGTCAGCGGACGCGCCCGAACAGGTTTGGCATGCCCGTCCACATAATTCGCGTTCACCAGCCCAAAATGGCGCGCCTGAATCGGCGTATCGAACGGGATAAATGGACCGCCCGGCAGCACCAGAGACCCGTCGTAAATCATCACCGTCTCAACAGGAAACTCCACACGCACCAGAGACTTCACCGCTCGCCCCGTGTTGGGAAATAGATTGTTATCGATGCCGAAATCAATCAGTCCGTAGTTGTGCGTGTAGCTGAACTCCGACAACACAGGCGGGCAAATCGGCGGCAAGCCTGCGAGCTGGAACGCTAATGCAGGACTCACGCGCGCCCCGTCTGATGGGCACAGCATAATCTCGCCGTTTTTCTGATAGGGATAGAGCGACTGGTAAAACGAGAACACACACGCACCGCTCGCCGTGAACTGAAGGTACAGATTAATAGGGAAAGTATCCTCGTAATCCTGAACATAGAGCAAAACTGCCGTCGCCGATTGACGCAGATTGCTGATACACTGCGTTGACCGCGCTCGCTCACGCGCCTGCGCAAACACGGGGAACAGTATCGCCGCCAGTATCGCGATAATCGCGACGACCACCAGCAACTCAATTAGCGTGAACCCCGTCATCTTGCGAATTCGCATCACGCACCTCCGCTCAGAGACTACCTTTACACGCCCTTAACAATTCCGTGATTTGAATCACAGACAACGCTTGTTATCCTTCAGGTAAAGTTTGTGCGGAGGTGCGCTATGAACCTACCAGAACTATCCTACAGTCAGTATTGGCTGGTTTTTAACATGTTGTCGCTCACCGTAGCTGTGATGGGCGCATCGGGAATCTTTTTCCTGATGGCGCGCAGCTATGTCGCCCCGAAGTACCATATCGCGCTCTATCTCTCCGCGTTAGTCGTGTTCATCGCCTGCTACCACTACTTCCGCATCTTCGAGAGCTGGAAGGAAGCCTACACGATTACGCAGGCAGGCGCATACGCTCCGTCGGGCAAGCCCTTCAACGACTTCTATCGGTACGCGGACTGGATTATCACCGTGCCGCTGCTGCTGACGGAGCTGATTTATGTGATGGCGCTGGCGCGCGACAAGACGAACAGCCTCATCACCCGCCTGGTGATTGCGGCGGTGCTGATGCTGGCGCTCGGCTACCCCGGAGAGATTGAGCGCGAGAACATGACCATGCGCACGGTATGGTTCGTGCTGAGCTGCATCCCGTTTGTCTACATTCTGTATGTGCTGTACGGCGAGCTGGGGCGCGTGGTGGCGCAGGCGAAGTTCGCCCCGCGCGTGAATCAGCTGATTGGCACGACCCGTGCGATTCTCCTCGTGTCCTGGATGTTCTACCCGCTGGCGTATCTCGCGCCGATGGTCGGGATTGGCGGCGCGGCGGGCGAGGTCGCGCTTCAGGTGGGCTACAGCATCGCTGACCTGACCGCGAAGCCGCTGTTCGGCTTGTTCCTGTACCTCATCGCGCGTGAGAAGACCCTGAGTGAAGAGCCTGCATACGCAGCGCAGGCGACTGGTTAGCTCCTCCGTGCAGTAGCCCCAGCGGGCGCACTGCGCCTGCTGGGGCGCACGCTCCAACCGACTGCCCAGCCGACGACAAACGCCGCCCCGCCCACAAGCCCATACGCCCGCATCAGCGTTGGCGCCGCCGCGTCCCACGCGCGATAGCGCCACATCTCCGCATACAGCAGCAGCAGCGCGTAGGCGAGAGGCGGCGTCGCCAGCAAATACAACGCGCCGCCCAGCAGGGGCAGCCATCTGCCGCGCGCCCGTAGCAGCCCCAGCGCCAGCGTCGCGGGCAGACCGACCAGCGCCGTCGCCACAATCGGCGCGGCGTTGAACGCCCCCAGCGCGTACCAGCGCCCCAGATCGCTCAGGCTCGGCGGGTAGCCCTGCACACCCCAGAACACACTCAGCCAGAGCGGAAATATCAGCCAGAACAGCGCGCCCCCGCCCACGGCACGCGCCAGCAACCCGACCACGAAACCTGCGGCGCGGTACAGACGCGCTCTACTCCCGTTTGCCACGCTTGTGTTCCTCTTGCAGGCGATAGAGTTCCATCAGCGCGGAAAACGGGTCGAGCGGATTGTTCGCGCGCGCCTCGTCCAGCTCGGCGATACGAGCGTTGATTGCCTGCACGCGCCGATACGCCCAGTAGCTCAGCAGGGCGATAATCGCGAGGCACACCAGCACAAAGGGCACATTCATTGCGTCCCCCGAACCAGCTGGTTCATGGCGGCGTGGTGCGCGTGGCAGATGGCGATTGCCAGCGCGTCGGCGGCGTCGTCGGGCTTCGGGACGGTTTCCAGCCCCAGCAGGCGCTGCACCATCGTCTGCACCTGCTTCTTGTCCGCGCCGCCATAGCCCGTCACCGCCTGCTTGACCTGCAGGGGGGTGTATTCACGCCACTCGATGCCCTGCTCCGCCGCGACCAACAGCGCAATCCCCGCCGCGCGCGCAACAGCAATCGCCGTGCGCCGATTCGTCTGGAACAACAGCTGCTCGGTCGCCAGCGCATCGGGCTGGTAGGTCTCGCACAGGGCGTGCAAGCCGCGATAGAGCTGCAGCAGCCGTTCGTGCGCGGGGTCGGTTTTGGGCGTCTCCAGCACGCCACAGGCAAGGGCGCGGTAGCGGTTGCCCGTCTTTTCCAGCACGCCATAGCCCATCGTCGCCGTTCCCGGATCGACGCCCAGAATAATCATATGCAGAGGGGGCGCGACGACGCCTCGCCGCCGCGCCAGCAGATTACATGCGTCGCAGCATCTGACGCAGCTCGGAGTGGATGCCCGCGTAGTTCATCGCATCTTCGGGCGTAATGAGCTGCTTCTGCACATAGCGGTACAGACACTGGTTCATCGTGCGCATGCCCCAGTGTTCGCCTTCGCGAATCGCGTGATAAATCTCGCCGATGTGCCCGTCTTCGATCATCTTCTCGACGGTGGGCGTGTTGATCATAATCTCCACCGCCGCGATGCGCCCCTGTCCGCCCGCGCGCGGCACCAGCTTCTGCGCCACAATCCCGCGCAGCGTATTCGCCAGACGCTGTAGAATGTGCTTCTTCTCATCAGGCGGGAACATGTTCACGATACGGTCCATCGTCTCATACGCGCTGGGCGTGTGAACGGTGGAGAACACGAGGTGCCCTGTCTCGGCGGCTTGCATGCAGGCATGCATCGTCTCCACATCGCGCATCTCGCCGATGAGGATAATATCGGGGCTTTCGCGCACGACCGAGCGCATTGCGTCGATAAACGACTCCGTATCGATTCCAACCTCGCGCTGGCTCACGATGGAGAGCTTATCGTTATGCACGAACTCGATGGGGTCTTCGATGGTCACGATGTGCCCACGACGCGTCTCATTGATGAGGTCAATCATCGCCGCCAGTGTGGTGGACTTGCCCGAACCTGTCGGTCCCGTTACCAGCACCAGTCCCTGTCGGTACTGCGTGAGACCTGCCAGCACGCGCGGAATTTCAGGCTCCTCGGGCCAGAGTTCCTCCAGCTTCCAGTGCTGCAGCGGAATCAAGCGAAACACGCCCGCCACCGTCTGTCGCTGCATATAGACATTGGCGCGGATTCGGCACACGCCCTCCACCGTGAACGCAAGGTCGATCGCCAGACGGTGTTCGAACTTGGCGACCTGTTCGTGGCTCATGTGCGAGAAGCACAGGTCGCGCGACTGACTCGGCTTGAGCGGTTCAAGGGCTTGCTCAAAAGGGGTGATTTTCCCGTGCAGGCGCATCACAGGGCGCGCGCCCGCTTTGATGAAAATATCCGATGCGCGCAGTTCATACGCGGTCTTAATCAGATCGTCTAAGGTGTAATCCAGCATAAAAACGCCTCCTGCTACAGTTCTGTTTCTGGTTGGACGGGAGATGCGCCCGTTTGTCGCTTGAGAAGTTTCGAGGTCGCCCAGAAGATTCCTGCCCCCACCAGCAGCGCAATCAGCAGTATCAGGAGTATCAGTCCACCCAGCGGCGGGCGCGCGGCGGGCGCCGACGGAGTTGCCGCTTGCGGTTGCGGTTTGGGACGCTTGAGCGGGATCTCAAGCACCGTAGGATCGGGCGTGTAGATGTTCAGCACGGTGCGCCACACGGTCGGCTGCGCGTCCGTCCACATCTGCAGGTGCGGCGTGCCGTACTGGAAGTAGCCCGCGTACTCGGTCTTGTTCGGCAGCAGCACATAGACATGCACCACGGGCAAATCGGCGAAGGTACGCGCCAGCGGCGTGAGGTTCACTGTGCCCTCCTTGAGATTCACCAGACCGCTGGCGGCGAAACTGGCGACAGTGAACCGCTCGTTGGGCTTGGGATTCGCCGCAAGCGTATCGTCGCCAATCTCCACCCCTGCCACGGGACGCTCGCTCCACTGCGTAAACCGCTGAATGCGCTCTTGCACCGTGTTGTGAGGCAGGCGCGTGCGGAAAGTCCACGAAATCGGGTGCGAACCGTCGGGCAGCGCCTGAATCACCACCACCACATCGGGGGGACGCGACAGGTCGGGCGATGCGCCGCCCTGCGCCAGACCGACGCTCACCAGTAGCCAGCCAAGCCAGACAAGTACCCGCCGCACGATGCCGCATTATACCCCAATCGGAAACGCCAGACCACCCTGCGAGTGCCGTAGGAGTCCGCCCTCTGAGGTATAATTTCTTGGGATGAATCCGCAAACAGGCGTCGCAGGCACTGCGCAGGAGCGCGACCCTGCCGTGTTCGCGTCGGTAGAGGAAGCCGTCGAGATTATCCGCAGCGGGGGTATGCTCATCGTGGTCGACGACGAAGACCGCGAGAACGAGGGCGACTTCCTGATGGCGGCGGAGAAGGTCACCCCCGAAGCGGTGAACTTCATGGTGGTGCATGGGCGCGGGCTGCTCTGCCTGCCGACGGACGGGGCGCGCCTCGATGAGCTTGGCATCCCGATGATGACCAAAGCGAACACGGCTCAGTTCGGCACGCCGATGGCGGAAGCTATCGACGCCCGCGAGGGCATCAGCACAGGCATCTCGGCGTTCGATCGCGCGCTGACCATCCGCAAGTTCTGCGACCCCGACGCCAAGCCCGACGACTTCGTGCGCCCCGGACATGTGTTCCCGCTACGCGCGGCGCCTGGCGGCGTGCTGCGACGCGCGGGGCATACCGAAGCGGCGGTTGACCTCGCGCGGCTGGCGGGGCTGTTCCCCGCGGGCGTTATCTGCGAGATTCTGAACGAAGACGGGTCGATGGCGCGCCTGCCCCAGCTGATTGAAATCGCCCGCAAGCACGGGCTGAAGGTGCTGACCATTGCCGACCTGATTGCCTACCGCCGCCAGCACGAGAAGCTGATTCGCCGCGCCGCGCCGCCCGTCTCGCTGCCCACGAAGTACGGGCACTTCACCGTGTACGCCTACGAAACGGATGTCGAACCGAACCCCTACCTTGCGCTGGTGATGGGCACGGTGGACGATGGCGCGCCCGTGCTGGTGCGGATGCACTCCAGCTGTATCACGGGCGACTTGCTCGGCTCGCTGCGGTGTGATTGCGGCTCGCAACTCGAACTCGCCCTGCGCGCGATCGCCGCTGAGGGGCGCGGCGTGCTGGTCTACATCCTGCAGGAGGGGCGCGGCATCGGCATCGTGAACAAGCTGCGGGCGTACCACCTGCAGGAACACGGGCTGGACACTGTTGAGGCGAATCAGGCGCTCGGCTTCAAGCCCGACCTGCGCGACTACGGACTCGGCGCGCAAGTGCTGGTGGACCTCGGCGTGCGCAAAATCCGACTGCTTACCAACAACCCCAAGAAAATCGCAGGGCTGGAAGGCTACGGGCTGGAGATTGTTGAGCATGTGCCGCTGGTAGCCAACCCGAACCCGCACAACCTGCGCTACCTGCGCACCAAAGCCGAGAAACTGGGACACCTGCTGCCGCCCTCGCTGCTGCAGAAAACGGTCGAGGAGTGAGAAATTGCTTGACACGAAATATGCTTCCTCACTGTGCCGTCGTGGGGTTCCTGAAGTACGGTTGAAGTGTGAGTAAATCGTTAATCCATCGGTAATGACGCACATTGAAAGTACACAATATCCCCTGACGCGCGACGCAGACACTTCCAATAATCGCGTCAATAATACTGAGCCGACATTTGAGATAATGTGCTTGAAAAAACACCAGCGCTGAGCGCATCTCTTCCGCGTCTGGATACCAGATTTCCAGTGGATTCGCCAGCTGTTCCACCTGGCTCAGTTCCTGATTGTTGCGACATCCCTGCACCAGCTCCATCAGCGAAAGCGAGACCACAGCAGGTGGCTCCAGGAGAGTGGAAAACCAGTCCACTGCAGGTTCATAACCCCGCAGAATGTCGATGAGCACATCAGTATCCAGCACATATCTCATCGCGTTTGCCGACCAGCGCGCCGACGCAGCTGGCGCGCCCAGCGCGTACTTTCGCGCGAGGGGTTTCGATGCGCCCATGCGCCAATCACCCCCGCTGCGCGCCACTTCGCCACAATCTGCTGCCCGATAGTTGGCGAGTCTATTGGCTCGATGGTCACGCGCACACGCTGACCATCGGGTAGATCCAGCGGGTTCTCCAACACAATGCGCTGTCCTTCGTATTTCGCTTCTACAGTGATGCTCATTCGCATTCCCTCATTCGCATGATACCGCATTCCGTTTGACCCACTCCAGCGCGGCGTCGGCGCGTGCGGGCGTCAGCTCGATGGCGGTCAGCACAGTGTAGGGTAGCCCCTCCTCGCGGGCGTAGTCGGGCGCGTGCAGAAGGGCGCGCCGTATCGCCGCCGCGCCTGCCTCGTCGAGAATCGCGCGGTACTCCACCCCGCAGGCGTTAGCAAGGGCGCGCAACTCGTCGGGCGCGTTCCCCTGTAGATACGCCATCAGCAGGGCGCACAGCGTCACTGCCGCGCCATGCAGGTAGGCGCGCCCCGTGAGATACTCCAGCGTATACAGCAGGTGATGCTCCGACCCCTCTTCAGGGCGGCTGCTGCTCGCCTGCAGGCACAGATACACCTCCTCGCAGAACAGCTCCGTCAGCAGGCGCACGCCCGCGTCGCTCACGGCGTATAGCTCCGCGCTCCCCGCGCGCAGGCGTTCCAGCAGCGCCGCGCTCTGCTGGGCGATTGCGGCGTCGTAGGGTTCGCCTGTATGTTCGTGCGCCAGCCGCCAGTCGTACAGCGCGGTGTGAATCGACAGAATGTCGCCCACGCCCCCGCGATTGAGGTGTGCGGGCGCGGTGCGAATGAGGTCTGCGTCGATAATAACTGCCTCAGGCGCGACATGCCCTGTGTAGTGAATGCGTCCGTCGCGGCGCACCGCCGCCGAGTCGGTGAACGGCGCGTCGACCGTGAGCGCGCTGGGAACCAGGATGAGCGGCAGCCCTGTGCGCCACGCGAGGTACTTAGCCGTGTCCATCGCTGTGCCGCCTCCCAGCCCCACGATGCGCTCCACCCCGTCCAGCATTTCGGGCGTATGCACCAGGCTATCCAGCACGCGGGCGTCGAGGCTCTCTGCGCGCGCCAGACTGCGCGGATTCGCTGTCAGCCACCCCCGCGCCGCGAACCACGCCTGCGGATCGACCACCAGCAGGCTCGCCTCCAACAGCGGATTGAGGCTGGCGACGCTCTCGAACCGTACCCACTGAATTGGATGTGTGCGCACGGGGGAACTATACCCGACTCGCCGCTCGCGCTGGCAGGAATCTTGCAGCCCGCGCCGAAAACCCTACCCATGAACTGGCGAGCGCGTTGGATCTGGTCGCCGGGCGAGGCTGCCCCGCGCAACTTCTACTGGTGCGTGCGCAAGGAGTTTCAGATCAGTCGCGGTTTCAGCAAAGTCACGGTCGCCCTCAGCGCAGACACCCGCTATACCCTCTGGTTCAACGGACGCCTCATCGGGCACGGTCCGATTCGCAGCTTCTACGGGCACTGGCACTACGACCTGCACGATGTGACGCAGTACGCGCACGAGGGGCTGAACGCCGTCGCCGTGCTGGTGCATCATCTGGGGATAGGCACATTTCAGAATGACTTTGTGCGCGGCGGCGGGCGCGGCGGGCTGATTGCGCAGGTCGAGTGCGATGGCAAAATCGTCGCCGCCTCCGACGCGAGCTGGCTGAATGTGCCTCACCCCGCCTTCGAACGGGCAACCGCGCGGATGTCGTGCCAGCTGGGCTTCGATGAACTCTACGACGCCCGCCGCGCAATAGGCGACTGGACGATGCCCCGCTATGACGACTACGAATGGAACGAGGCGGTGGAGGTTGGCGAGGCGGGCTGTGCGCCGTGGGGCGAGCTGCACCCGCGCCCCATCCCCTTCCTGACGCTGGAGCCAGTCCAGCCGAAGGTGGTCGAGCGCGTCCGTGTGGTCAAGCCGCCGTTTGGCGCGTGGGTGTTCGACCTCAAGCCGTACCTTGCGCCCGACGACCTGAGCGCGAACCCGCGCGTGCTGTCGGGCGTCGTGGCGACCGAAATCCGCGCCGAATTGCCCTGCACCCTGCGGATCGGCGATGTGCATCACGGGCTGCGCCCCGCCGATGTGCGCCTGAATGGAGAACTCGCGCCGCACGGGGGAGGCATGCACACCCTGCGTCTCCAAGCGGGGTCGCACCTGCTGACGATTGATGTCTCGCGCTGGTATCACGACTGGTTTCGCTACCTCGTGGTGGAGGCGCCCGACGATGCGCCCGTGCGTTTCGTGAACCCGCTGATGGAGCGCGCCGACTACCCGTGGGTGGTGCTGGGACCGTTTGACGGAGACGAGGTGGAGCTGCAGCGCGTGCGCGAGGCGCGTAGCGTTGCCGAGTTGCGCCACCATCCGAAAGCGCGCAGCTTCGACCCCATGCACACGGCGCGCGCTCCCATCTTTGCGCTTACCAACCACCACGCCCGCCCCCAGCCCGAAACGCCCCGCGTGGAACACACCCACGCCTGCATCCACGCCATCGATGACGCCACCGTCGTCTATCCCCCGCAGTCGGGCGATGTTGAGCTGCGACTGGACTGGGGGCGCGAGGTGTTCGGCTATGTGGAGCTGGAGCTGGAAGCCCCCGCAGGCGTCGTTCTCGACTTCAACGGTTTCGAGTATATCGACCCTGTGCAACGCGACCGCGTGCAGTGGACATGGGGGCTGAACAACACTTTTCGGTACATCACGCGGCGGGGCTGGCAGCGGTTTTTGAGCGTGGTCAAGCGCGGCTTCCGCTACGCGACGCTCACCATCCGCTTCCCCGAAGGTGCGACGGAGCCTGTCCGCCTGCGCAAGGTGAGTTGCTTCCATAGCGTCTACCCCTACGAAGCGCGCGGCGCGTTCGCCTGCTCTGATCCGCTCCTGAACCAGATTTACGAGATGGCGCGCGAGACCGTGCGCCTGTGCAGCGAGGACACTTTCATCGACTGCCCCACCTACGAGCAGACCTTCTGGGTGGGCGACGCCCGCAACGAGGCGCTGTTCGCCTACTCAGGCTTCGGCGACTACGCGCTGGCGCGGCGGTGTCTGCTGCTGGCGGGGCAATCGCTCAGGCAATCGCCGCTGGTGGAGAGCCAGGTACCCAGCGCGTGGGAGAACATCCTCACCGCGTGGTCGCTTCTGTGGGCAATCGCCTGCTACGAGCATTACCTGTTCACAGGCGACGAGGCGTTCGTGCGCGAGGTGTTCCCCTACATCGCCCAGCAGAATCAGACCCTACATGAGCGCTATCTGAACTCCGAGGGGCTGCTGGAGATACGCGCGTGGAACATGCTCGACTGGGCGCCGATGGACACCCCGGGCGAGGGCGTCGTGAGCCATCAGAACATGTGGCTGGTGCGCGTGTGGGACGACACGGCGAAGCTTGCCGACCTGATGGGCGAGGCGACGCTGGCGCAAACATGGCGTCAGTGGGCGAGCGACCTGCGCGCCGCCATCAATGGACGCCTCTGGAACGAGGAGCGACGCGCCTACACCGACTGCCTCAAGCCCGACGGCGCACACAGCCCCGTGTTCAGCATCCAGACTCAGGTGGTCGCCCTGCTGTGCGATGTGCCCACGCCCGAACGGCGCGCGATTCTGGAGGGCTACCTTGCCGCGCCGCCCGAGGGCTTCGTGCGCATTGGCAGCCCGTTCATGACCGCCTTCCTGCTGGAGACGCTGCTGCAGCTCAATCGTCGCGACGAGATACTGAACCGTATCCGCGAGGACTGGGGCTTCATGCTGGCGATGGGCGCAGTGACTTGCTGGGAGCAGTTCAAGGGCGAGCGTGTGCCCACGCCGCTTCAGGCGCACCGCACGGAGTTTTTCACGCGCAGCCACTGCCACGCATGGAGCGCCGCGCCCGCTTATTTCCTGCCGATTGCCGTGCTGGGCGCGAAGCCGCTGGAGGCGGGCTGGCGACGCTTCGAACTCAACCCCTCTCTGGGCGACCTGCGCTGGGCGCACGGGCGGCTGCCCCTGCCCGACGGCGTGCTGGAATTCGCGCTGGAGCAGTCCGACGCGGGCGACGTTCGCGGGCGGCTAACCATTCCGAGCGGCTACACGGCAATACTCGGCGGCAAAGAACTGGGCGCAGGCGTCCACGAAATCGGCTGATTACTCTACTGCAAACAGGTCGCCCACACGCACACGAAAATCGGGCGCAAGGGGCGTGGTGAGTGTGTCGTCCGCGTGCAAAACGGTCGAGTCGAAGGGGCTGGTGTAGCGCACGACGCGCTGGGACTCTGGAAACAGCAGCCACACCTCCTGCGCGCCAGACTCAAAGTATTCGCCCACCTTGCGCATCAGGTCGGGCATATCTTCACTGGGCGACACGATTTCAATCGCAAGGTCGGGCGCACGGTCGCCAAAGCCTTCGGGAAGTTTGCCCTCTGGCAGGCTCTGCTTGAGGATAACCCCGATGTCGGGTATGCGAATGTTGCCCGACGCCATACGAAAGCCCGCCTGCGCGCCCGTGAAATACGCCCTGTCCGCCAGATGGGGACTCAGCGAGAAGGCGAGCTTCATTCCGATGACATCGTGCTTGACGCTTGTGGGCACTTCCGTTGCCTCCCCGTCTACCAGCTCGTACTTGCGTCCGTCGTCGGGCAAGCGGGCGAACGCTTCCTCGCTGAGTTTACGCCTGCGCCGACGGGTTTTCTGCATAACGGTCGCCATTTTCCACACCCCCTATCTCAGTCGGTTGCCCGTTCCCGCCCCCCCATCTGTCGGAGCGTTTCCACAACCTCTGCGGGAAAGCCCGCTATCTCGGCGAAGGTCAACAGCGTGTCGGGGAACTCATCCGCGTAGAGCCAGTCCAGTCGCCACCAGAAGCCCGCAAGCACCGTCGAGCGATACACGCCGCCCTCGTCCGCAGGCACAGGGTTGAACTTACCCTGCGCATCCCGCACGAAAAACTCAGCGCCCGCCTTGCCGGGTCGCGAGTCGATGAGCCAGTATTCGCGAACACCTTCGGTCTGGTACTCCAGCAACTTCTCGACGCGATCGCGCCCCACGCTATACTCCGAGACTACCTCCACCACCAGGTCGGCAGGTCCCTGCAATCGCTCCTGCGTCAGGCGCGGCAGGCTCTCCCGCGCCACAAACAGGATATCAGGCTCGCGCGCCGAGTTCGTCAGTCGCATCTCGAACGGCGCGACCAGCACCTTGCCCAGATTGAAAAAGTCGGCGTAGAGGCGCATCAGCGTCGCGAGAAAAGTCACAATCTCCTGATGTCGGTTTTTCGGGGGCATAAACACGATTACCTCGCCGTTCACCCATTCCGCGTGAACATCCTCATCCGCCCACTCGAGGAACTCCTCGTAGCTCATACGCAGGCGGATTTCCGTGTCGGGTCTCTGAAACGCAGGGCGCGTTTGTGCCATAGGCGTTATCTCCAGTGGAATTGTACCTCAAGTTAATGATTCCTTTCCCAACCGCCGATAATATCGCTGAGTCATGAGCGCGGTCTGGAAGTGGATGCGGGTCGGCGTGTGCCCCATGACGGCGACAGGGCGCATCAGCGGCGGCGTTGTGCCCCTGAACGCGCACCTGTTTGACTACTTTGCCTGCTACCGACTGGCGCATGCGGGATTTTTAGTAGACTGGCTGCTGCCGACCGAGTTGCCCGCGCGCCTGCCGCATCTGAGCGTGCTGATTACAATCGGGCGTGGCGCGTTTGGCGACGAGATGCGCCTGGCGTTGCACCAGTTTGTGGAGAGCGGCGGCGTCTGGATTGCCGTCGGCAGTCCCTGCGATGCAGGCGACCTGCTGGGCGTGGCGATTCAGACCCACCCGAACGGCTTGCCCAAACAGCTGGGCGAGGGCTACACCTGCGCCGAGCGCGACTGCCCCGCCTTCCGTCAACAGTGGGGCATGCTGCATGCATTCGGCGGGACGATGGTCGCTGCGGGTGAGGGCGTCGAGGTGTGGGCGCGCTGGTTAGACCCGCACGGGCGCGACACGGGCGCGCCTGCCGTCACCCATCGTCGCATGGGTGCAGGGCACGCCCTCTTTTATGCCGTGCATGTGGGCGAGACGATGGCGCGTATTCAGATGGGACGCCCCGTGGTCGAGCCGCAGGTTCTGCCCCCTGACGCGCCGCCCGACGACGAGCCGCGCCCGCACAGCGAAGACGCCACACGGCTCGACTGGACGCTCGATCGCGCGCCCTGTGAGGATGGCGTGCTGTGTTTCACCAGGTCTGTCGCCGACCTCTGGGCGGAGAGCCTGATTCGCGCGATTTTGTGGGCGGGCGAGCAACGCGGCGAGGTCGTGCCCATGCTCTGGTACTACCCCAACCTTGCCCCTGCTGTCAGCGTGCTGAGCATCGCCTCTGAATCGGAATCCGCCCATCACGAAACGCCGCTCAACCATTTGCTGACGCTCACGGGTGTGCGCGCCGTGTGGTGCCTCAGTGAGGCGATTCACCATCCCAACTTCTATCGCGACCTCGTCAAGCGCGAACACGAGATTGGCGTGCGTTTTGTGCCCGATGAGGAACACTTCTGCCGCGCCAGCACGATGCAGGGTCAGGTGGACAGCCTGCGGCGCTTCACGGGCGTGCGCGCCATCACTGCCCTGCAGGTCGCCGATCTGGCATGGCGCGGCTGTACCGACCTGTACCACTACGCCGACAACGCCCAGATTCTGAGCGACCTCAGCCGTGGGGGGTATCATCCCCAGGCGGGCGGCTTCACTTTCGGCACGGCGCACCCCTTTCGTCCCCTGAACCCTCATCGCCCCGCCGAGCCGTATAAACTGTTCACGCTGCCGCTGACCGCCTATCGCGCAATAGAGTGGGTGAGCGCGGCGCAGGCGAACCTGTTGCTGGAGCGCGCCGTGCAAGCGCACGGCGTCTATCATATCACCGTGCGTCCCTCCGTGCTGGACACGCAGGCGCACGCCGACGCGCTGATGCGCCTGCTGGGACGCTCACGGCATCTGGGCGCGGAGTGGCGCACCGCACAGGAGATCGTGAACTGGCTCAGCGCACGCCAGAACATTCGCTACAAACTCAGCGGCTTGCCCGGTCAGCTGGAGATGGGGCTGCTCTCGATGACCACCCTCTACCGATTCGGGCTGCTGCTGTTCACGCCCCTGAATGGCTGGGCGAACATCGGCGGGCAACAGGTGGAGCTGCAGCCCGCCGAACACTACGGACGCCGCTGCCTGACGCTGGAGACCGACCTCATCGAGAAAACCGTGCGCGAGATACGTCTGTTCGAAGTCGCCTCCGAAGCAGCTTAAGCCCCCAGATTTGCCAGCCGTTCGAAGATTCGCGCATAGCAGCGCACGAGTTTTTTGAGGCTCTCGATGCTAATGCGTTCGTTCGCCTGGTGCGCCTCGCCGTCGCCTTCGAACGCCGCGCCAATCGCCACGAGGTTGGGCATCGTGCGGGCGTAAGTGCCGCCGCCCATCGTGGCGGGCTGGCTCGCGTGGTCGCCCGTCTCGGCGCGATAGACCTCCAGAATCGCCTGCAAAAACGGCGTGTCGGGCGGGATGTAGAGCGGCGGGGTGTGGCGCACTTCACTCAGGTGAAAGCCCGTGCGCTCCAGCGTCGGCTGCAACCGCTCCTGCAACGCCTCCAGCGACCATGTGACGGGGTAGCGGATGTTGAACACGCACCGCACGCGCGCGCCGTCGTACTCGAACACGCCGAGATTGCACACCAGCGCGCCCGACTGCTCGTCGCTGTGCGCAATCCCCAGCGCCGCGCCGTCCAGCGATTTCGACCACTCCAGCACGGTGTGCAGCCACTGCTCGTTGTCGGGCAGGTTCAGCGGCTCGAGGGCTTCCAGCAGGCGCGTCACGGCGTTGATACCGCCTTCGGGGTAGCTCCCGTGCGACGACTTGCCCTTCGCGACGGCGCGCCAGCCCGCAGGGTCCGACACCCACGCCACGCCCTCAACACTGGTTGTGGGCTGCAGCGCGAGGTTCACCAGCGCTTCGGCGCGGTCGGGAACCATGTTGTGCCGCTCGCCGCCCCGCGCCCACTGCACGCGCACGCCTTCGGACGGCTCAATCGCCTTCTCCAGATACAGATTCGCGATTCCCTTCTCGCCGTAGATAAACGGCCACCCCGCGTCGGGACTAACGCCCCACACGGGACGCTCTGGCTCGCGTTGCAGGTAGTGCTGCATGCACTCCCAGCGGCTCTCCTCGTCGCAGCCGATAATCAGGCGCACGCGGCGCTGGAGGGGCGCGCCCAGCTCCTTCAGCGCGCGCAGGGCGTAGATGCTCGCCAGCGTCGCGCCCTTGTTGTCGGTTGCGCCGCGCGCGTAGATGTAGCCGTCGTGGATCTCTGCGCCGAAGGGCGGGTAGCTCCAGTCATTGCCTGCGGGCACGACATCGATGTGGCTCAGCGAGGCGACCATCTCTGCGCCCTCGCCCAGCGTTAGATCGCACACATAGCCGTCAAAGTCGCGCGGGTTCAGCCCGAACCGCTCGCCCATCGCCAGCACGACATCCAGCGCGTCGCGCACGCCCTTGCCGAAAGGCGCGCCTGGAGAACGCTCCTCAGTGCGCACGCTCTCGGCGCGGAGCAACGCCTGAAAATCGCGTATCATCTCATCGGTGTGGTCTTCAATCCACTGAATCAGCGCATCGCGGGTCATAGGCGATTGATTCGCGCCCTTCCCGCAACCTCCTGCAGCGCTTCAACAGGAGCGCGTCCTCATGTGTCGAACCTACTTCTGACACGGGACGCCGTGTCGAAGGGGGACAACGATGACATACACGACTCAACCGGCGCCTGTCGGCGAGGGGGAGCGTATTCACGCACTGGACGCGCTGCGCGGGATTGCGCTGCTGGGCATTCTGATGGTCAACATGGGTTCGTTCAAGGGACTCAGCACGCTGGATCAGTTTCCGCGCCCGGAGAGCCTTGTGCAACCCGCCGACCAGACCGCGTTCCTGCTGATACAGACCCTGTTCACGGGCAAGTTCTACCCCATTTTCGCGTTTCTGTTCGGGCTGGGCTTCGCGTTGCAGATAGAGCGCTTGCAGGCGCGCGGCGTGAACGCGACGGGCATTATGCTGCGTCGCTTGCTTGTACTGCTGGGCTTCGGGCTGCTGCATGGACTATTCATCTGGACGGGCGATGTGCTGTTCCTCTACGCGCTGTGCGGGATGGTGCTGCTGCTCTTTGCGCGGCTGAGTCCACGCGCCGTGCTATATTGGGTGCTGGGGCTGTGGGGCGTGCAGTTGCTGTGCTGTCTGAGTTGCAGTGGCGTCACCTTCTGGTGGGCGGCGACGGAGGACGCGCAGGCGGCGGGCGGCGACTTCTTCACAACTTATATCGAGCAGGGGCGCCAGGCGTATGCCCAGTCCAGCTACTGGGTCGCGCAACAGTTCCGATTCGTCGAGTGGCTTGTGATGCAGGTGAACGCAATCTTCATTCTTCCTGATGTGCTGTTGATGTTCCTGATAGGGCTTTACTTCGGCAAATCAGGCGTGTTTGGTCAGCTGGACGCTTACCGCAGGACGATGGGCTGGCTGGCAGTGGCGGGCATTCCTATCGGTATTGCGCTGAACGCGCTGTATGCGACAGGCGTGCAGAACGCGCTGCGCAACGAGAACGAGTTGCAAGCCTATGGCTGGCTCACGCTGGGGATTCTTTTCGGACCTGTGCTGGCGCTGGGCTATGTTGGCGCATTTTGCTGGCTCTGGTCGACTGCTGAGGGGGTGCAACGCCTGCTTGCGCCCGTCGCGGCGGCGGGGCGGATGGCGCTCACCAACTATCTGACCCAGTCGGTGGTCTGTACCCTGCTCTTCTATGGCTACGGGCTGGGGCTGCACGCGAAGGTTGGAGTCGCACAGGGCGCGGGGATTGCGCTCGCGCTCTGGGGCGTGCAGGTGGTCGTGAGCATGCTCTGGCTGGCGCAGCACGCCTACGGACCGATGGAGTGGCTCTGGCGCAGCCTGACCTACGGGCGACGGATGCCTTTACAGCGCGTGAAGCAAGCGGAAACCCCGTAAAGTCGCTGACGCCCTCGGCAGTGGATATGGAACACTCTCGCTGGGGAGGGTTCCCCAAAACCACACAGAGGGAGGATACTGATGCGATTCAAGGCACTGGGCGCCGTGGCGGCGCTGATACTGGTGAGTACCGCATTTGCAGCGACTGTCTTCCTGCGCGTGCAGGCGCGCGGCTACGCAACCGACTCGCTCAACCGACGACTGGACTTCCAGCTGAACGCGCTCAAGCGTAGCGAGGGGGCTACCCATCGATACTTCGGCAACGGAAGCTTCGCATGGAGCGTGAATGGGCACAATCAGTCCGTGCGCATCCATCGCCTTAACTCGCTGCAGGTTGAGGAAGGCGAGGACGCCGTTGTGATTACTGCATCGGGCACGGGGCTGCTGGGGCAGTTTGGCTTCCCGCCTGCAAGCGGGCGGCGCGGCGCGCCTCAACTGGGCGACTTCACGCTCACCATCGTCGATAACGCGGAGGGCGCCGATACGATTGAGTTCTCGTTCTGGCGCGGCAGCGGCGTCAACGCCTACACCTACCACTTCTCAGGCGCGGTGCAGTCGGGGGCGCTTAATCGGAGCGAATGGACCCTGTAGGTACGAACAGGCGCAGGGGAGGTCAGCTTCCCTGCGCCACTACGCTGCCACTCGATTCCGTCCTGCTTGTTTTGCCTGATACAGGAGTGTGTCCGTGCGACGAAACCACTCCTCTGCGCTCTCATAATCTCCAAGCTCGCTTACGCCGATTGAGACCGTGATTCGCAGCGGCTCGGCGTCGGCGACAGAGATAGAATGCTGTCGCACCTGCGCGGCTAATTGCTGGGCAATCCGCTGCGCCTCGCGGAGGGTCGTCTCGCGCATAATCACAGCGAACTCTTCCCCGCCGTAGCGCGCCGCGAAATCGCTCTTGCGCTTGCACACGCGCACAATCTGCTCGGCAACGGCTTTCAGCACGGTATCCCCCACCGCATGTCCGTAGGTGTCGTTCACCTGCTTGAAGTGGTCGATGTCGATCAGCAGCATCGTCGCGGGATAGCCGAAGAGGCGATTCAATCCGATGGTATGGTTGAGGCATTCCTCGAAGGCGCGTCGGTTGTAAAGTCCCGTCAGCGGGTCGGTGGTGCTTTCGCGGCGCGCCTGCTCCAGTTCACGCATCAGGTGGTTCACCTGGCTCTCCAGATGGCGCAGGATCTGCTGGTGGCGTCGCTCGCGCTCCGTGATGAGTTCGGTGAGGGTCTGTAGGGTCTGGCGAAGTGATTGCACATCGAGCGATTCGGGCTGCTGTACTTGAAGGCTCATCTGGCGCACCTGATGGTGTAGCGTCGCATCATCCTGCGCCTCCTGTTGTGCCATTCGGGAGAGGGCGTCGAGCAGGTTCCATGTGAGGTCGCGCAGGTCGTTCAACTGCCCCTGCACGAACTGTTGCTCGTCGCGCCGTTGCTCTCGCAGGAAGGGGGTCAATTCGCCATAGCGCCCCGCAGCCGCGTCTTCGCTCAGGCGCAAAAACTCCCGCCGTGCCGTGTGCGCACGCCGTCTGTGAGTCTCAAAGGCATACTCCCCGAGAATACGCAACACGCCTGCAAGCAGCTCGCGCTCGTAGGGCGCATCCCGATTATCCTCCAGACGCTGCAAAAGAACCTTCAGCCAGTTCACGGGGCAAATTTTCGGCAAAACTGCCGAACGGGTATAGTATCCCTATGTATCGCGTAGGCATCGTCGGCGCGACAGGCTATACAGGAAGCGAGTTGATTCGCCTGCTCAGCGGGCATCCGCAGGCGGAAATCACCGCGCTTGTCTCACGCTCTGAGGCGGGCAAATCCATCCGCACCCTGTTGCCCCACCTGAACGGGTTGTCGTTGCCGACGCTCAGCGCGTTCGACCCGGACGCGCTGGCGCGCGCCTGCGAGGTGGTGTTCCTGGCAGGCGAAACGGGCTTCGCGATGGACCATGCGCCCGCTCTGCTCCAGCGCGGGCTGAAAGTCATCGACCTCTCCGCCGACTTCCGCCTGAAAGACCCCCAGCAGTTCACCGAATGGTATGGCAAGGCGCATACCGCCCGTGAATGGCTGGATGAATCGCTGTACGGGCTGCCCGAACTCACGCCCCCCGACGCCTACAAAAACGCACGGCTGATTGCGAACCCCGGCTGCTACCCCACGGCGGCGGGACTTGCGCTCGCGCCTATCTTGCACATGGGCGTCGCCGCGCCTGACGGGATTATCATCGACGCAAAGTCGGGCGTGTCGGGCGCGGGCAGGTCGCGCGTGAGCGTTGAGTACCTGTTCACCGAGCTGGACGAGAACTTCAAAGCCTACGGCGTGGAGAAGCACCGCCACACGCCCGAAATCGAGCAGACCCTGCAAGCGTTCAGCCCAGCCCCTGTGCGCGTGCGCTTCACACCCCATCTCGCGCCGATGACGCGCGGCATTCTCTGCACGGCGTATGTGCGCTTACGGGAGCCGCTCCCGGCGCAGACGCTCTACGCCCAATACACGGAATTCTATCGCGGGCAACCGTTCGTCGTTGTGCGTCCGCTGGGCGAGTATCCCGCCACGCGCGAGGTGTACGGCTCCAACCGTTGCGATATTGGGCTGACCGTCGACACACGCACAAAGACTGCCGTCATCATCAGCGCAATCGATAACCTCGTCAAGGGCGCCGCAGGTCAGGCGATTCAGAACATGAACCTCCTGCTGGAACTGCCGCAGACGACGGGGCTGCCCCTCGCAGGTGTAAGCCCCTGACCATCCTCGTCGCTGTGAATATGCCATAATATATCGGCTACTGCCTCCAGCGCCGGAGGCTGTGCGGACGCCGCCGTCGCGCTCTAAGCAACGACTACAGGAGGCACGACTATGAAACGAGTGTACCTATTTGAAGAAGGCAGCGCGGACATGCGCGATTTACTGGGCGGCAAAGGCGCGAATCTCGCCGAAATGACCAATATCGGTCTGCCAGTTCCCCCAGGCTTTACCATTACAACCGATGTCTGTCGCGGCTACATGAAGCGCCAGCGCTTGCCCGACGGATTGATGCAGGAAGTGCGCGAGAAGATGCAAATCGTGGAGGGGCGCGTGGGCAAAAAATTCGGCGACCCGCACAACCCGCTGCTGGTCTCCGTGCGGTCGGGCGCAAAATTCTCGATGCCCGGCATGATGGACACGATTCTGAATCTCGGTCTCAACGACGCCACCGCCGAGGGGATGATTCGGCTCACGAACAACCCGCGCTTTGTGTACGACGCCTACCGCCGCTTCGTCATGATGTTCAGCGATGTGGTGATGGATATTCCGAAGCGTTATTTTGAGGCGCGGTTTGAGGCGCTCAAAGAGCATCTGGGCGTGAAGCAGGACACCGAAGTGCCCGCCGACGCCCTGCAGGCGCTGGCGCGCGAGTTCAAGCAAATCGTGCGCGATTTCGGCAAGGAGTTCCCCGAAGACCCCTACCAGCAACTGGAGATGGCGATTGAGGCGGTGTTCCGTTCGTGGAACAACGAGCGCGCCATGATTTACCGCGAGCGCGAGAAAATCCCCCACGACCTGGGCACGGCGTGCAATGTGCAGGCGATGGTGTTCGGCAACATGGGCGAGGATTCAGGCACGGGGGTTGCCTTCACACGCGACCCCGCCACCGGCGCGCGCGAGCTGTACGGCGAGTTCCTGCCAAACGCGCAGGGCGAGGATGTCGTCGCGGGCGTGCGCACGCCCCTGCCCCTGAGCGCGCTGCACGAGCGCATGCCTGAGGTGTACGCGCAGTTCCTGGAGATTGCCGACCGACTGGAGCGCCACTATCGCGACATGATGGATCTGGAGTTCACGGTGGAGCGCGGGCGGCTGTGGATGCTGCAGTGTCGCGTGGGCAAGCGCACGGGCAAAGCGGCGGTCAAAATCGCCGTCGAGATGGCGCAGGAGGGTCTTATCGGGCGCGACGAAGCTCTACTGCGCGTCCAACCGAGCCAGTTAGACCAGCTGCTGCACCCGCACTTCGACGAGAACGCGCTCGCAAGCGGCGAGTATCTGCTGCTGGCGCAGGGGCTGGGCGCGTCGCCCGGCGCCGCCAGCGGGCGCGCCGTGTTCGACTCCAAACGCGCGATGGAGCTGGGCAAGACCGAGCCTGTTATCCTCGTGCGCCCCGAAACGAACCCCGATGATGTGGGCGGCATGCTGGCTTCTAAGGGGATACTGACAGCACGAGGTGGAAACACAAGCCACGCCGCTGTGGTCGCGCGCGGATTCGGCATCCCATGCGTCGCGGGGTGCGAGGCGATTAGCGTCGACGAACACGAAAACCTGTTCACGGTGACGGTGGACGGGCAGACGATTGCTGTCCGCGAGGGCGACTTCATCAGCATCGACGGCAGCACGGGCAAAGTCTACAGGGGCGCCGTGCCCACAGTCGCGCCTGAGTTGACGGAAGACCTACACACGCTGCTGCAGTGGGCGGATGGGTTCCGTCGCCTGCGCGTGCGCGCGAACGCCGACAACCCGCACGACGCCGCCAAAGCGCTGGAGTTCGGCGCGGAGGGCATCGGACTTGCCCGCACCGAACATATGTTCTTCGGCGAGGAGCGACTGCCGATTATGCAGGAGATGATTCTCGCCAAATCCGAGAAAGAGCGGCGGGACGCCCTGAGCCGCCTGCTGCCGTTCCAGCGCGGCGACTTTTTCGCGATCTTCGAGGTCATGCGCGGGCTACCCGTGACGATTCGACTGATTGACCCGCCCCTGCACGAGTTCCTGCCGCGCTACGAAGACCTGCTGCGCGAGGTCGCCCAGCTGGAAATCACCGCGCCCGACTCGGAGACCCTCGCGGAGAAGCGACGCCTGCTGCAGCGCGTGGAAGAGCTGCACGAGGCGAACCCGATGCTCGGCTTGCGCGGCGTGCGCCTGTCGCTGCTCTACCCCGAAATCGTGGAGATGCAGGTCGCCGCGATTCTCGAAGCCGCCGCCGAAGCCCAGCGCCGCGGCTACGAGCCCCATGTGGAGATTATGATTCCGCTCGTGGGGCATGTGAACGAGTTGAAACTCGCACGCGAGTATCTGGAGCGCGTCGCCAAAGAGGTGATGGAGCGCGAGGGCGTGCGCGTGGACTACAAGTTCGGCACGATGATCGAAATCCCGCGCGCCGCGCTGACCGCCGATGAGATTGCCCAGTACGCCCAATTCTTCTCCTTCGGCACGAACGACCTGACGCAGACCACCTTCGGCTACAGCCGCGACGACGCCGAGGGCAAGTTCCTTGCCTACTATGTGGAGCATAAAATCCTGCCCGAAAACCCGTTCGTGACGCTGGATCGCGACGGCGTCGGTAAGCTCATCCGCATGGCGTTCGACCTTGGGCGCGCGGTACGCCCTGACTTGAAGGTGGGCATCTGCGGCGAGCATGGCGGCGACCCCGACTCCATCGCCTTCTGCCACGAGGTCGGGCTGGACTATGTGAGCTGCTCGCCGTTCCGTGTGCCGATTGCGCGGCTGGCGGCGGCACAAGCGACCCTGCGCAAGCGCGTGCAGGTTGCGGTGGACAAATGAAAGCGGTCGTCCACTACGCGCTGGAGCCGTGCAGCGTGGAGCTCCGCGAGATTGCGGAGCCGACGCCCCGCGCAGGCGAGGCGATTGTGCGTGTGCGCGCCGTCGGGGTGTGCGGCTCCGACCTGCACCAGTATCACAACACGCAGTCGTGGCAGGTGAATGTGCCCGTGGTGCTGGGGCACGAGTTCGCAGGCGTCATCGAGGCGGTGGGCGACGGCGTGCAGGGCTGGCAGGTGGGCGACCGCGTCGCGTGCGAGACGGCGGCGGTCATCTGCGAGCGGTGCGCCTATTGCCGCACGGGACGCTATAACCTTTGCCCCCAGCGGCTCGGCTTCGGCTACGGGGTGAACGGCGCGATGACCCGCTATGTGCGTGCGCCCGCGCGAATCCTGCACCGTCTGCCCGACACGCTCAGCTTCGAGGACGCTGCGATGACCGAACCCTGCTGCGTCGCCGCGCACGCCGTGATTGAATGCTCCCAGCCCAAACCGGGCGACCTGGTGGTCGTGTTTGGCAGCGGTCCGATTGGCTTGCTGTGCCTGCAGATGGCGAAGCTGTTCAGCCCGCGCAAGGCGATTCTGGTCGGTCTCAGCACGGATGGCGCACGCCTGCAGGTGGCGGAAGCCGTCGGCGCGGGGGCGATACTGTGCGCCGACCGCGACGATATTGAGGCGATCATCCGCCGCGAGGGAGACGGGCTGGGCGCAGACCTCGTGATTGATGCGGTGGGCAGCTCCGCCGTGCTGGAGCCGTGTTTGCGCATCGCCCGCCCCGACGGGCAAATCACCAAAGTCGGCTGGGGACCCGAACCGCTGGGCTATAGCCTGGACCCGCTGGTCGGCAAAAACCTGCGCCTGCAGGGAACCTTCAGCCACACATGGGGCACATGGGAGCGCGTGCTAACGCTAATGGGCGCGGGACGGCTCAAACTCGCCCCCATGCGCCGCGCCTTCACGCTGGAGGCGTGGCGCGACGCATTCCAGGCGATGGAACAGCGGCGCACGGTGAAAAGCGTGCTAATCCCAGAGTAATACCAACTGCGCAGTCAGAGTTCGTTAATTGCCGACGCCTGTAGCCCTCACCCCCTTTGTCCCCCTCTCCCGAAGGTTCGGGAGAGGGGGATAGTGCATCGTGCGCCGCTCGCACGGCTCCCCTCTCCCGCCGCGCGGGAGAGGGGCTGGGGGTGAGGGCAACAAAGCGCGTGGCTCTGGCTGTAGACGCACAGCAATTACGAAGTCTGACACGCTAATTGGTATAATACCGACTGCGCAGTAGAGTTCGTTAATTCCTCGCACGCGCCTGCAGAGGCGTGCTGTTGCCCGCGCCCCGCTACTATGGAGTGCTGAAGCGTCAGCTTCAGCGTTCGCGGAAGCTCCGCTTCCGCACTCCATACGGACGGCGCTGCGCGCGCCTGGTGCAAATGGAGCGCAGGAGCAATAAAACACCTATTCAGCCCCCAGAAAAACAGGCGCACCTTGCAGGAATCCCTCATAAGCTAAGCGAATCACGCCTATAAGGCGATGGCAGCGATACGCACGGCTCTAATCGATTGGCGCAAGTATGTGGTCGGGGTGTTCACGCAGGTGCTGGGCAACCCCGTGATTGGGCGGGAGTTGCGCGTACGAGTGCGTATGGAGCGCGGATACCTGCTTCAGGCGTTCTACCTCGCGTTTCTGATACTGGTCGTGGCGCTGGCGTATCAGGCAGCCATCGGCGACAACCCCAACCTGACGAACCCTGTCGAAATTCAGAAAGCGCTGGTGGAGTTCTACCGTGTGGTGCTGAGTACGCTGATTCTGCTGATTGTGCTGGTGGCGCCTGCGCTGACGGCGAACGCGATTACGCTGGAGCGCGAGCGAAAAACGATGGACCTGTTGCTGGCGACGCCGCTGACCGCGCGCCAGTTGCTGGTGGGCAAGCTGGTCGGCTCCTTCGCGTTTATCGTGCTGCTGCTGGCGCTGACGCTGCCTATCAGCGCCGTGAGCGTGCTTCTGGGCGGGGTGTCGTTCCCTGAGCTACTGAAAGCGTACCTGCTGATTGCGTGCGGGGGGCTGGTGCTGTGCGCGATTGCGCTCTTCACCTCCGCATACGCTCGTAGCTCCACCCTAGCGGTTCTGTGGAGCTACCTGCGCGTGGGGGGCTTCCTGCTGGCGACGGGCGTCCTCGTGATGCTGCAGGAGCTGTTCGCGGCAGGGATATTCGGGAGAGGCGGCATGGGCGGCGTCGGTACCGTGAATCTGGCGTTCCCAGCTGCCCTGCTCAACCCCTTTGCCGCGCCGTTCGTGGCAGATACCCAGGTGGACTTCAGCGGCTGGCAGGTTCCCAGCTGGATTGTGGGCGTCGTGCTGTGCCTGCTGTTCACACGCCTGACGCTCACCGCCGCGGCGCGTAAGGTCGGGCTGTATGACAAAGATATGCTGCCCTCCGTTCGACGCCAGCTGCTGGTTTTGTTGCCACTGAATGCGCTTGTATGCGTGCTTCCCCTGCTGGCGCTGGCAGGCGGGGTCGCAGGAATACCGCCCACAGAGTATGCGGTGGTGGTCGTTCTGGTGTGCATTGCACCTTTTCTGCTCCTGGCGGCGTGGATTGCGCCCTTCGGCAGAGACGACGAGGCTTTCTGCATCGACGACGGTACATTCCGCCCCTCTCGTATGTTCAGTCCTTCACCGTCGGGCGCGCTGCCCTTCCTCGCAACCGCCTGGCTGCTCATGGTGGGCGCGTTTCTGCTTGCGTTTTACTGGACGGGCGTGCTTGGCATGCTGGATCCCCTCTTCTGGGCTTACTTTGCCTCGCTGCTGACCTATTTCACGGGGCTATGGATGCTGTTCTGGGGGATAGGGCGGTTCTGCTCGGTGTGTTTGCAGGCGCGCTCACTGGTCGCCGCGCGCGCCCTGACGCTGGTCGCCATCGCCGCACTCGCCACGCTCCCCATCACGGTAGATATGATGTTCTTCGATGGCTACGCCGAGTCGCTCGCTGCGCGGATGTGGGTGTTCAGGCCTTTCCTCGATGCCATGATGCGCCCTGAATCGGTGGAGACGCACGAGTCGCTGTTTCTGTGGGGAAGCGGGATGATGTTGCTCGCGCTGCTGTTGGGCGCGTTCCGCGTGCGCACACACGCCGCAGGAACCGAAACGCCGCCGCATGGTGTATAATAGGGTATGAGCCGTAGGGGGAGCCGAAGATGATAGGGCGTCGCGTGTTTGGCATCGAGACCGAGTTTGGATGCTTCGTGCGGGACGACCGCGTGGGCACTTCTGAAACTGTCGTAGAAGCCGTCAAGAACTATGTCTTTCACAAGATACGGCTGGGGCTGATTGATCTCACCGCCCGCGATGAGGCGTTCGAACCCGCTCGTAGCGGGGGGTTCCTGATTAATGGGGGACGGCTCTACATCGACGCGGTGGGCAGCCATCTCGAGTACGCCACGCCTGAGTGCGCCAGCCTGTTCGACATCGTCGCCCATGAGAAGGCGGGACAGCGCATCGTCTACAACACGCTCAAACAGATGAACTGGGACGAGCGCGTGAGCTTCCACAACAATAATGTCGACCACTTCGCGGGGCACACCTTCGGCTGCCACGAGAACTACCTCGTGCGCACGGACGAGCGGCTCCCCAGCGACTGGCACAAGCTGATTCTGCCGTTTCTGACCACGCGCCAGATTTTTGCGGGTGCGGGGCGCGTCGGCGGACACCGACTCGAACACGCGGGGTTCCGCCCCTCCCTCTCCGAAGTCGCCGACCACCCGATTGATTTCATCTGGGTCTCGAATGTGTATAATGTGGAGCCTGACCCGACCGTGCAGTATCAGCTCTCGCAACGCGCCGACCACATCGTGCGCGAGAACGCCTCGCGCGTGCGTTTCAACCGCGCAATTATCAACCCCAAGTGGGACAGCGTGTATGGCTACCAGAACTATCAGCGGCTGCACCTGCTGTTTGGCGAGGGCAACATGAGCGAGTACGCCTCCGCGCTGAAAATCGGCACGACCTGCCTTGTGCTGGACCTCGCCGAAGCGCGCGCCCTGCCCAACTGGCTCCGCCTGCAGGACGCCCTGCACACCCTTAAGAGCATCTCGCGCGACCCCACGCGCAAGTGGATTGTCACGATGCTCGACGGCAGCACGATTTCGGCGATTGACCTCCAGCGCGCCTACCTGCAGCTCGCGCAGAAACGCTTCGCAGGGCGCGACCCCGAAACCGACTGGGTGCTGCAGGAGTGGGAATATGTGCTGGACACCTTAGAAACCGACCCCGAAGCGCTGGAAGACCGCATCGACTGGCTGATTAAGTTGCGTATCCTGCGCGAGTATATGGAAGAGACGGGCGCGCAGTGGGGCGACGACGCGCTGCACGCCATCGACCTGGAGTATCACAACATCAATCCTGAGCAGGGGCTGTATTACGCCCTGCAACAGATGGGCGAGGTGAAGCGCGTGGTGGACGATGTGCAGATCGATGCCAGCATCACGACGCCCCCTGCCGACACCCGCGCCTGCGCGCGCGGCTATGTTATCAAAAAGCTCGCCGACCGACGCTACAACCGCTACTATATCGACTGGGATATTGTGTATGTGGATCGCAACCGCCAGGTGGACATGCGCGACCCGTTCAACACCTACATGCGCGAGGCGGAGCGGTTCGTGGTGATGCTGTAGCGCCACTCGTAGTAGGTCGCCGCCGCCAGCCTGAGCTTCTCGGCGTGCGTCGTGCGGGCGCGCTGGCGAAACACATCATAGTTGTTGCGCTCAATCGCATACAGAATGCGCGCATATAGCCGCCCTCCCAGCAACACGGGATACTGCGCCTCGCGCGGCAGTAAGGAAATCCCCTGCTCTGCTTCCGCGTAGAGCGCACGGCAGCGTTCTATCTGAAAGCGCATCAGGGCGACCCAGCGACTGTCCACCAGCCCCTGCGCAATCTGCGATTCCGCGACGCCGAACCGTCGCAGCTCGTCCTGCGGCAGATAAATCCGCCCGCGCTGCCAGTCCTCGCCCACATCACGCAGGAAGTTGGTCATCTGCATCGCCAGCCCCATCCGTGAGGCGTGATGCAGTGCAGCCTCTCCTGTCGCCCCCAGAATGTAGCACATCATCACCCCCACTACCGACGCGCTGCCCCATGTGTAGGTCTGCAGCTCCTCGAAGGTTGCGTAGCGCGTGCGCGTCAGATCCATGCGCATCGCGTCCAGAAACTCCAGCGGGTAGCGCAGGGGGATACGGTAGCGGCGCACGACATCGGCAAACGCGCGCAGCGGCGGCAGCGACACAGGCTCGCCGCACACGGCGCGGATCAGGTCGCGCTCGTAGGCGTCCAGACGCGCCCGTATTGCTTCTGGGGGCGTGTTCGTATCGGGGCAGTCCACCCACTGGTCGGGGTAGCGCACGAAGCCGTAGAGCGCATGCACCGCGCGGCGCGTCTCAGGCGGAAAAAAGCGCGTTGCAAAGTAGTAGCTCACGCCGTGCGCCTTCTGCACCGCGCGACAGTGCGCGTAATCCTGCGCCAGTGTCGACTCCTCCCCGAAGCGCGTCAGCAGCGAACGCATCGCCTGTAGGATACCTAAAACCGCTCGTGGATGGAGCGCGCGCCCCGCAGCAATACCTGAAAGCCCTGCGCGGCGTGTTGCGCATCGTCGACGCCTGCGCGTGCGTCGGCGCGGGTCTGGCGCAGCAGGTTCTGGAGCGCGTCCGCCGCCGCCGCCAGCCACTCGCTCGCGTCGGTCGCCTCGCTCGCGAACGGCGCGCCGACGCTCAGAAACGCGCGGGGGTACTGGTGATAGCACGGCTCGATGTGGATCGCCAGCGGCAGCAGCATCGCCTGCGGCGCACGACATGCCAGCCAGTGCAACGACCGCTGGAAGGGCAGCAGCCGCTCCGTATCGCCGTGCAGCGCGCCTTCAGGAAACAGTAGCAGCGCGGCGGGTTCCCTGTTCAGCGCCTGCACGGTGCGCCTCACTGTGTGCGCGCGTATCTGGGGGTTGTTAGCGGGGAACGGCAGTGCGCCCACGGCGTGGAACGGCGGGAAGCGGCGGTACGACTCCATCCACACCAGCATGCGCCGTCTCCACGAGCGTATCAGCCAGTAGCCCAGATAGCCGTCCCACCAGTAATGATGATTTGCGAACAGGATGAGCGGGCGGTCGGCGTCGGGGCGTGCGCCGCGCACATAGACCGCTCGAAAGCAGCGCCGCAGGTCGCGCTGAATCAGCCAGTCCACAAACCGCGCCTGCGCCCTCACGAACGCGCCCGATAGACCCGTCCTTTCCATCGTATCGCGCCTCGCCGATACCACACCACCGAGCGCGCCAGCGTGAACAAGCCAATTAGCACGCTCCCCACATAGCCCAGCCCCAGCCAGAACGGCAGCCCGACCACCCGCGCCGACAGCCCGAAGATAAGCACTGACGCCCCACCCGCGACGGCGGCAGGTAGGTACTGCCCCTGCAGCGCGCCGACCAGCGGGTACAGATACACAATCGCCAGCAGTGCGCTTACCAGCAGTGCGGTAGGGATCGTGCGGCAGATGGCAACCGCGTTTTTGGAGAAGCCGTCCATCGCCGCGCCCAGCGTCGGGTACATCGACACGCGCAGCCACGCCCGCGCGTCCAGCAGGCGCACAATCCCCTGCCGCCGCTTCACCAGCGCGGCAAGCGCCACATCCTCCAGCACTGCGCCCCGTACCGCCTGATGAGGCAGCCAGCGCAGGTAATCGTCCCTGCGGAAGGCTATCACCTGCCCGTTCGCGAAGGCAAACGCCGGGTTCGGATGCGCCTCCGCCAGCAGTAGCGGCAGTAGCGTGAACACCGAGAACGGCACCATCAGCTTCAACAGCGCAATCGGCAGGCTCGCAGGAGTAAACGACGGAATCGCGCTCACCAGATGCGCGTCCGTTCGTTGCAGGTACGCCCGCAGCGCGTCCACAAAGCCCGCCTCACAGCGCATATCTGCGTCCAGAAACAGCAGCCACTTGCCCTGTGCACGCGCCGAGAGTTGATGGCACGCCCAGTTTTTGCCCACCCAGCCATCTGGACGAGGCTCGCTTGGAAACCAGCGCACGCCCAGCCGCTCCGCGTGCTGCGCCAGCCACTCCGTCGTGCCGTCGTCCGAGCCGTCGTCGCATACCCAGCACTCCATGCCCGCGCTTAGTTGCGGCACAAGCGTCGCGAGCAGCGCGGGCAGGTTCTCCGCCTCGTTGCGCGCGGGAATCAGCACCGAGAGGGTCGGCAGGTCGGCGACAGCAGCCGCGCCCAGTCGCCGCCTGCGCCAGTAGGCAAGGTTATACAGCAGCACACTGAGCTGTACCGCCAGCGCCGCAGACACAATCAACCACACGCGGCTACAGGATACCCACTCATACCAGCGGCGTCTTGCCCGGCATGGCGACCGACTCGACGGGCATCGCGCCGAACTCCAGCTTCTCCGCGCGCTCCAGCAAGTTCAGCTTCGACTCGTTCATCACGAAGTCCCAGGTGACCACCTTGCCCGTGTAGGCGGACATGCGCCCCATAATCGCCGCCAGCGTGCTTTCGGTGACGGCGCGCGTCTCGTTGAGCGGCTTGCCCGAACGGATGGCTTGCACCAGGTCCTCCTGCTCTTTTTTGTAGCCGCTGCGTCGCTGCCCATCGTAGCGCCATGTCTCGCTCCCGACGGTGATGCTGCCTGCTGGGTCGGCTGTGCCCTTCGCGCCGTACACCCGCTCGCCAATCAGCACCGCGCAGTTGTCCACCTGTCGGCACATGCTCAGCACCTTCACGCCGTTGGGGTACTCGTACTCGACGGCGAAATGGTCGTAGATGTGCCCGTAGTGCGGCTCCACACGCGATTGGCGTCCACCCATGCCCATCGCGCGGACGGGATGCGCGCCCAGCACCCAGTTCATCACGTCGATGTTGTGAATGTGCTGCTCCACGATATGGTCGCCAGAGAGCCATGTGAAGTAGAGCCAGTTGCGCATCTGCCACTCCACATCGCTCCATTCGGGGCGCTTGTCCACATGCCACAGTCCGCCCTGATTCCAGTAGCATGCGCCGCCGACGATTTCGCCAATCGCGCCGTCTTTGATGCGCTGGATGGTCTCGATGTAATTGGGTTCGTGGCGGCGCTGGGTACCCGCGACGACGCTCAACCCCTTCTGCGTCGCCAGCTCGCCCATCTGGAACATCAGGCGCGCGCCCGCAGGACACACCGCAACGGGCTTCTCCATAAACACATGCTTGCCCGCCTGAATCGCTTCGCGGAAGTGAATGGGGCGGAACGCGGGCGGCGTGCAGAGTAGCACGATGTCCACCCCGCTGGCGATGACGCCCTTGTAAGCGTCCAGCCCAACGAATTTGCGGTCGCCGACATTCAGGCGCGCCTTGCGCTCATCCTGCAACTCGCCCTGCAGCGCGTTCAGAGAGCCATCGAGGCGGTCTTTGAAGGCGTCGCCCATCGCGTAGAGTTCCACGCTGGGATGCGCGTCGATGATGTCGATGGCGGCGCCCGTGCCGCGTCCGCCGCAGCCGATGAGCCCGACGCGCAGGCGGTCGCTGCCCTGCGCATGTGCGAACAGTTCAATCGGCAGGCTCGCGAGCGCGCCGCCCACGGCGACGCCCGCCGACGCCTTCAGAAACTCACGCCGTGTGAGTGTGTTCGGTTGCTTCATCGTTTGCCTCCTACTGTGTGTTTGCCTCCAGCACCTTCAGCTGGGTTGTGAGCGTAAACAGCCGCCCGTCGATGTCGAACACCAGCTCGGCGTAGGCGGTTGCGCGTCCACGCTGCGGGCGTTTGAGGAACCCCTGCCAGCCGTCGCGTGTGCGCGTCATCGGCGCGCTTGCCCAGCGCGACTCGCGCAAATCATAGTCGGGCGTGCTGGCGAACCACATGCGCGCCTCCCGCGCCGCTGGCTGACTGCTCACGCGAATCTCCAGTCCCTGCGGAGTCTCATTCAGCGTCCACTCCATCTTGGGCAGGGAGCGCCCGCGCGCCAGCGTCTGGATGAAGGCGACCAGCGTCGCCAGCACGCGCGTGCGGTCGTCCAGCCCGTGCCCGCTGTTGGGCGCGTACAGAATCCACTTCGGCTCTGGCAAGCCGTCCCAGTAGAGGTTCAGCGCGTCCTGCGCCCAGTAGCGGTCGTTCGTGCCGTTGATAATCAACTTGGGCATCGTGTAGCGGTCGCGATAGCTGTAGGGGTCTTCCAGCTCAATCAGTCGCCGCCCGATGGGGGTGTTGAGCAACTGGAGCATCCCACCCGCCACATAGTCGCCAATCTGCTCGCTCGGCTTGCCCTTGTAGAACTCCAGATGATGGGGCACCTGCTTGGGCAAATCCAGCACATCGATGACCATCGGCGCGATTCCTGCCACGCGCGGGTCCTGACTTGCGCCCACCAGCCACGCGGTCCAGCCACGCTTCGACGCGCCCGTGACCATAAACCGCTCCACGACGGGCTTGCGCTCCGCTTTCAAAAACGCCTGCACGGTGTCCATGCATTTCAGCACCGCCTTCGCCATCGGGAAGTGCAGCGGCCAGGTCGTGTCGCCCGTCTCGATGAATTTCTGCCAGGTGTAGACAATCAGCGCATCTTCATACAGGTTGTTATACAGCGGCTGCTTCGGGATGCCGTAGAGGACGACGAACGGCGCGCCCGATTCGCGCGCGATATGTGTCCCGAACGCCTCATCGTCGGCGTCAGGTCGCCCGCCCGTATTATACAGCCCAGCAAAGCGCGGGAAACGCGGACGATCGGGATAAAACACCTGCACGAAGTGATCCCACTCGATGCCCTGCCATGTCTGGGAAATCATAAACAGCGTGTGTATTGTGACGCCATCGACGCGTTTGGTTTCGCGTTTTTCCCAGCGGTAGGCGGGTTCTGGACGCTTGAAGTAGTCGTCCAGCGGTTTCTGCGCCCAGCCTGCTGTGAGCAGCGTCGCCAGCAAAGCCCATCCGAAAATTCGCATTCGTTGCATGGGCGCGCGATTCCCCAGAACGCCAGCGATTCCTGCTAAGTGCCTATGCGCTAAATTTGCAACATGTATGCGGAGCGCCATCTGTATGGAGTGCGGAAGCGGAGCTTCCGCATGCTGAAGCTCCCGCTTCAGCACTCCAAAGGACGCGCCTCGCGCACGCATAGGTAGAGCGGCTGCTGAAAACTTACTGTAATGATACTTAATGCGCCCCGTCGCAGCCCTGCCCGAAGTCCATCAACACCTGCAGCAGGTCCGCATCGTCCACAACGCCGTCCCATGTGATGTCCTCGCCGCTGTCGCAGGCGTCCCCGAAGCGCATCAGCACCTGCAGCAGGTCAGCGTCGTCCACACACCCGTCGCCGTTCACATCCGACAGGTAGAGCGTGAGCGTGTCGGGCAGTTCGCCCTCGCAACGGCTGGGTTCAAAGTCGGGCAAGCCGTCCAGTCCGTCGGTCAAGCCGCCGGGACAGTTGTACGGCGTGCAGGGCGGCTCGATATTAGCAGGCAGGCTGATTGCAGGCGCGGTTCCCGTAATTGCGGGACCGCCGTACCCCAGCCCCGAAATCGGACAGCTGAAGCTGACCTGCAGCGGCTGCCCGCTCAGTCGGATGCGCGGGTTATTCAGCACCTGCAGGCGCGCGCCCAGTGTGAGCGTGCCGCCTGACACCGTGACCTGACGGATTTCGTAATGCAGGTGCGGTCCCGTCGAGCTGCCTGTGCTGCCGAGCCTGCCGATGGGCGCGCCCGCCTCCACATACGCCCCGTTCGGCGCGAGGAAGTAGTTCAGATGTCCATAGATGGTTGCCAGATAGGTGTTGCTGCCTGCGCCCGAAGGGCGCACATTGCTCACCACGACGGCGTAGTTGCCGTAGCCTGTGCAGCCGCTCTGCGCGCGCGTGTAGACGCGCCCCGCGTGCGACGCCAGCATCGGCTCGTTGCAGTCCTGCAGGAAGCCGTTATAATACGGGCAGGTCGCCCGCGCGCTGGAGAGGCGGTTGAAGTCAACGGCGTACTCTGGATTGTTGCCTGCGTGTGAGTCGTAAGTCGACGGCAGCCACACCTGCCCCTGCCGCCATGGGGCGAGCAGGCTGCGCAGGAACTGCTCTTCGGTCTGGGGGGTACGCGGGCTGTAGATGAGCGTAATCTGACTCACCTGCCCCGCGTACAGAGTCAGCGTGCGTCGCGGGAAGCTCTCCCCGTTCACCACCCAGCGCGTGAACCGCGCGCCGTTCGGAGCATATTCAGGCGCAGTGAGCTGGACGCGCTCCCCCGTTAGATAGACCAGCGTCGCAGGCAGCAAGACATTTGATGCGCCAATGTTTAAGTCTGCTGGCAAAACTTGCACTTCTATACCTGTTGCGCCCAGTACCTGCAGGTACAGCGTCGCTTTAGGGCGTGGCTGACCTGCCAGCGAGAGGTAAATTCCTGCACCGCGCACGCCCTCCGCCGACCAGCCTACCACACCGTCGTCCCAGCGGATTTTCCACCACACGATGTTCGCGGCGGTGTTGTTGAACGCCTCGATCGCCCAGCCTGTCGCGCCTGCAGACTTCGTTGTCAGGATAGAGAACTCGGTGCCGGGTCCTGTGCGCACATTCAACGCGGAGGCGTTCGGTCCCACGCGCACGGGGTACGCCAGCGGCGCCGCGACATTCGGAAACACGCCCTGCCCCGCCAGCGGCGCGAGGTACTCCACCCCGCCTGCTCCTGTCGCGACCCACCCATGCAGTCCGTTCGCCCAGCGCGCGGGCAGCCAGGTAAGCCCACCGCACGACTGGGACACGCCCTGCACTGCCCCGTCGATGCCCGAAGGCAGTGTGCCGAGCGTGTTCGTGCTGCACGGCTCTGGGCGCACGGCGAGGTTATTCCCCGCCGCAACGACGCCGACGCGCTCACTGACAGCCTGCCCCAGCGCGAGGCACGCGCAGGCAAGCCAGAACCCCGCTCCGATAAAGCGACGCATAGTCTGTAAATACGCTCGCGCGGGGCGAAATCCTGCTTGACTGCGCTCTGGAGTGCTGGGGCGGGGGCTTCAGGGTCGCGGAAGCTCCGCTTCCGCACTCCATAAAGTGCCGGTTTAGAACCATCAACCGCAGGTTGGTATCACTTCCCACTCTGCAGCGACTCGAAGTAGCGTTTGACGCGCTTACGTTCTGCGGGCGGCACATTCTGCTGGCTCAGCGCCTGCTCCGCCTTCTTCTGGTAGGTTGGCAGCGCCTGCGTAAGCGGGATGGAGCTGCCGCCGGGCGTCGGGGGCGCTTCGTAATCCATATAGTCGCCTGCGCCGGGAACCAGCGGCGGCTGACCGCTGACGGGCGTGTCTTTCATGGGTATTTTCAGCTCAGGCTGTTTGTCGCCCTGATTGAACATCTCAGGCTGCCCCATGTATTCGCCCTTGTCCCACGCCTGCTTCTGCTTCGTACCGAACGCGCCCAGCCCCAGCCCGAAGCTGGAACACATCCCCAGCCCCATACACGCGCCCTGACACTGGCTCAGCTCCTTCATCTGCTTCACCTGCTCCAGAATCTGCTGCGCCAGCTCGCGAATCTTCTCGTCGGAGTTATATTTTTTCGCCAATTCTTCTAATTGGCGCTCCAGTTCCTGCAGGCGTCTCTCAATTTCCTCCTGAGTCATCTGGCGCTGCTGGGGGTCTGTTTGCTGGCTCTGCTGTTGCATCTTCTCGGCGAGTTTGCGCAAGTGTTCCATCGCCTCTTTGAAAGCAGGGTCGTTCATCAGTTTGCGCATGAACTCCTGGGCTTCCTGCGAGAGTTTCAGGGCGCGCATCTGCTGCTGGAGCGATTCGAGCTGCTTTTTGAGCTGCTCCATCTGCTCTTTTGTGAGCGGGTTGCCGTTTGCGTCTTTGCCCGACTGGAGCTGTTTTTGCAGTTCGTCTATCTGGCGTTGCAGGTCGTCCATCTGGCTCTGCAGATTCGCCTGGTTCGGGTTTTGCATCGCGCGCAGGGTCGCCTGCAGGCGCTGAAGCTGTTGCTGCAGGTTGGCGCGTTGCTGCGCGCTCAGCGGACGCCCCTGCAGGTCTTTGCCCGACTGTAGCTGCTGCTGCAGGTTCTGCATCTCCTGCTGCAGTTGCTGGTGCAGCTGATTCAGCTGAGGGTTGGACTGTTCTGCCAGTTTCTGGAGCTGCTCGCCTGCGGTCTGGGCTTTTTGGGCGACCTGCTCCAGCTGCTTCTGGGTCTGCTGTTCCAGTTGGCGCGCCTGCTCGAGGATTTCGTTATAGCGCAGCAGGGCTTCCTGCTTGCTCATCTTCGCCTCACGCGCGCGTTTGTTGTAGAGTTCCACATTCTGCGCGATGCGTTTGGTCAACTCGTCTGCGTCGGGTTTCTTCGCCTCCTCCAGAATCGGCTTGGCGACTTCCTTAACCTCTTCCGCCGCCTGCTTAATCTCCTTCTGCTCTTCGCGCCGTTCAGGAATCACAATTGCCAAGATTTGGGGCAAAAACTGCACAAACAGGGTAAGCGCGACTGCCCCTACGAAGAGTTTCTGCCACCTGCCGAACTGGAACCGCAGGATACGCTTCGGATGAGCGTCCTGCAGGGCAGACTGCGCGTCTTCTATCAGCGGCAGGTCGAACAGATGCGCCCCGTCGGTATGCTCCATCGCGGTCTGCAAGCGGTCTTTCAGCCCCGCGCGTCGGTCGATAAGCTGGGCGATTGCGGCGTCGGAGACGCGAATCAGCAGTCCGTACAGTGCGCCCATCAGCACGCCCGCCGCGATACACGCCGCCAGTTGCCAGGGATAAATCGTCAGCGCGCCGCGCCAGTCCAGCAGGCTGAGCATTGTCGCCACGAGCGCGCCTGCAACGCCCGCAATTGCGCCGTAGCGCCACATCAGCAACAGTCGCACGCGCCGTCGATAGGGGCGCAACCGATCCACCCAGTTCAAAGCGTTCAACGCCATCGTAATACCCCCAGTACCCTTAGTGTACCTCATCCCTCTACAAGTGGCAAGCCAACCCGGAAGCTCCGCAGTCGCTGGAGAGCTTCGACGGCGATTTCTGGATTAATCTCGTAGCCGATTCCGTTGCGTCGCAGATTTGCACAGGCAAGTAGAGTGGTACCCGAACCAACAAAGGGGTCCAGAACCGTTTCCCCGACGAAACTGTACGCCTTGATGAGGCGATACGGTAGCTCATACGGAAACGGCGCTACATGCGAACGCTGGTCGCCGCTTCCTTCAGGCTTGATGAGCCACACATCGCTTTTCTTGAGATTTATCCAGAACTCTTTATCCAGCCTCGACTCTTCGCGTTGCGCCTCGGTCAGGTGCGCGTACTTTTTGTAGCCCTTTGGCTCTGGCTTCTCGAACTCCAGAATGAATTCGTGCATGTGATTTATCAATACACCGCCCGGATAGGGGTAGGTTCCAAAGTGAGCGCGCACAGAATTCGTTTTATGCCAGATAATGTCGCGTTTGAAAATGAAACCAATTTGCTCGCAGAGGTCTATAGTTTTGCCCACCAGATTGAGCGTGCGGAAAGTGCCATTAGTGCGGATAGGCAGGTTCATGATATTGATAAACAGTTTGCGTCCGGTTTGAAGCACGCGGTACACCTCGCTCCAGACCACCGCGATTTGCTCCAGCCATTCTTCCAGTGAGTGCAGATTGCCCAAGTCGCCCGGAATAGCCTCACGCGAATACATTTTCGCGTTAAAGTATGGCGGCGAGGTAACGACAAGATGGACACTGTCGTTTGAGACACTGGACATGTGCTGTGCATTATCGACCACGATTTGCTGGGTTGTTCCGTTCAGGATGAGGGTCTCCGTGAACGGTTCGGTGGGCAGACACTTTGTGGTCAAGAGTGGCGTCAGTTGTTTGAGCCGCTTCAGATCGACAAGGCGGAACCGTTTTTGTCCGCTGGCAGCCACCACCGTCGGAAGCTGCCCCCTCGCGACGAGCTGATGAATCATGCGCACAGAGACGCCCAGAAACTTGGCTGCCTCGATTGCCGACAGGTAGGCGCGTTCCGTGTAGTCGTGGGCTTCCATAGCGATTCTGACTGTAAGTATACCCATGGCAAAGAGCGACAGGAAGATTTGTCAGTGTGCCGAATCGACGCCCCTGTGAACACCCTCTTTGCAGCGACATGGTGGTTCGGGCGCGCGTGTGTGGAGACGGCGCACCGACGCTGGCAGGAATCTTCGGAGACGGACTCTGCCTTGCGCTTGCTGGACGCGGTGGTGGAGGGCGCGGCGACGGCGGAGCGCGACCCGCAGGTGTTATCGGTTGGGTATGGCGGCTTGCCCAATCGCGACGGCGAGGTGGAGCTGGACGCCGCCGTGATGGAGGGCGCGCGGCTGCGGGCGGGCGCGGTCGCGGGCGTGCGCCAGTTCATGCCCGTGATTTATCTCGCGCGGGCGGTGATGGAGCGCACCCCACACCTGATGCTGGTCGGCGACGGCGCGGCGCGATTCGCCCTCCAGCACGGCTACACGCCCCAGCAACTGCTCACGCCCGAATCGTTGCGCCGCTGGCAGCAGTGGCGTGCCCAGCAGACCGCGCCGAAAGAGGTCTCCACCGAACGCGCCGACGCCCCCGAAGAATCGCACGATACTGTCGGCGTGCTGGGCTGGCACGAGGGGCATCTGGTGGTCGCCTGCACCACCAGCGGGCTGGCGTGGAAGTTGCCCGGGCGCGTAGGCGACTCGCCGATTGTCGGCGCGGGACTGTACGCGGACAACGAGGCGGGCGCGGCGGTCTGCACAGGCGTCGGCGAGGAAATCTGGCGGTTTGCGTTAGCCAGCCGCGTGGTCGAGGCGATGCGAGCCGGCTATTCGGCGCAGCAGGCGTGCGCGCGCTGTGTCGCCTTCATGCTGCGACGACTGCCCGATGTCGCCCAGCACCAGTGCGCAGTGATTGCCATCTCCGCCAAAGGCGAGTTCGGGCTGGCGGCGACGCAGCCCCAGCGGTTCAACGCCTTCGTGTGTCGCGACGGCGCGATAGAAGAGGTCAAGCCCCAGTAACGCTGCACCGCCAGCCTTCCAAGCTGGGGCTCTGTGTGGGAGGCAAAACGGAACTGGAGCGGGCAGCGGGAATCGAACCCGCACCGCCAGCTTGGAAGGCTGGAGCTCTACCATTGAGCTATGCCCGCTCGCATGTGAATTATACCCCAACACGCCGCGCAATTCAAGCGACGGCGCTACAGACTGAACGATGTGCCGCAGCCGCAGCTGCGCTTGGCTTTCGGGATGTCGAAGTGGAACCCGCCCCCAATCAGCTGACCCGTGTAGTCGACGGTCGCGCCCTCCAGTATCTCCGCGCTCCTGGGGTCTACCACCACGCGCACGCCGTCGAATTCCGCCATCAGGTCGTTCGGGCGCGGCGAGTCCACAGGCATCATCACATGCTCGAATCCCGAACAGCCCCCCGCGCGCACGCCGATGCGCAGGTAGGCGTCAGGCTTGCCCTGTCGCGCCAGCACCTGCTTGATTCGAGCAATCGCGCGCTCCGTTAAACGGATTGGGAACTGGGTCTGTGTCATAGCACTCACCAGCGCAATTATACCCTGCGCGCCCCCAGAACTGGAGGACGCGCAGGCGTTTTACGCCATCATCTTGCGCAGCACCATCGGCAGGATGCCGCCGTGGCGGTAGTATTCCACCTCAATCGGCGTGTCGACTCGCGCCAGCACGCGGAACTCGCGCACACTGCCGTCGGGTTTGACCGCCCGCACGGTGAGCGTCTTGCGCGGGGCGAGGTCGGCGATGCCTTCGATATGGAACACCTCCTCGCCTGTCAGCCCCAGCGACTGCGCATTCTCGCCGGGCATGAACTGCAGCGGCAGCACGCCCATCCCGACGAGGTTGCCCCGATGGATGCGCTCGAAGCTCTCGGCAATCACCGCGCGCACGCCCAGCAGCGCCGTGCCTTTGGCTGCCCAGTCGCGCGAGCTGCCCGAACCGTACTCCTTGCCCGCCAGCACTACCAGCGGCGTGTTCGAAGCCGCGTAGCGCTGGCACGCCTCGTAGATGGTCGTGCGCTCGCCCGTGTCCCAGTGGATGGTGTAGCCGCCCTCCACGCCAGGCAGCAGCAGGTTCTTGATACGGATGTTGGCAAATGTGCCGCGAATCATCACCTCGTGGTTGCCCCGCCGCGAGCCGTAGGTGTTGAAATCGCGCGGGTCGACGCCGTGCTGAATCAAGTACTGCCCCGCAGGGCTGTCGATGGGGATACTGCCCGCAGGCGAGATGTGGTCGGTCGTGATGCTGTCGCCGAAGATTGCCAGCACGCGCGCGCCGTGAATGTCGCTCAGCGGAGGCGGCGTATCGGGCATCCCATCGAAGTACGGCGGTCGCTGAATGTAGGTGCTGTTCGCGTCCCACTGATAGACTTCGGAGTCGGGCACGGGCAGCGACTGCCAGTGTTCGTCGCCGTCGAACACCTGCGCGTAGCGGTGCTTGAACAGCTCCGACTGAAGCGCGCGGGCGATGGTCTCGCGCACTTCGGCGGGGGTGGGCCAGATGTCGCGCAAAAACACCGGGTTGCCGTTCGGATCCCAGCCCAGCGGGTCGTGCTGCAGGTCGATGTCGACCGTACCTGCCAACGCGTAGGCGACCACGAGCGGCGGCGAGGCGAGGTAGTTCGCCTTCACCTGCGGGTTGATGCGCGCCTCGAAGTTGCGGTTGCCCGACAGCACCGCCGCCACCACGAGGTCGCCTTCTTTGACCGCCTCCGAAATCACGGGCGGCAGCGGACCACTGTTGCCGATACAGGTCGTGCAGCCGTAGCCGACCACATGGAAGCGCAGCGCCTCCAGATAGGGCAGCAGCCCCGCGTTCGCCAGATAGTCGGACACCACGCGGCTGCCCGGCGCGAGGCTCGTCTTCACCCACGGCTTGACCTGCAGCCCGCGCTCTACCGCCTTTTTCGCCAGCAGCCCCGCCGCGACCATCACCGCCGGGTTGGAGGTGTTCGTGCAGGAGGTAATCGCCGCAATCACCACATCGCCGTGCTTGAGGAAGGTCTCCTCGCCGTCCAGCACAACGGGCACGCCCACATGCCCGCGCTCGGCAGGGGTCTCCTCCACGGGCGATTCGTCGTCCCATCGGGTGGGTTCGGGCGCCTGCAGTCCGAAGCCGCCCTCGCGCAGGGGGGTGTAAAGCGCTTTGCGGAAGCTGGCTTGCATCTCGCGCAGGGGCACGCGGTCATGTGGGCGCTTCGGTCCCGCGAGGCTCGGCTCCACCGTGCTGAGATCCAGCTCCAGCGTGTCGGAGTATTCGGGGTCGGGCGTCGCGTCGGTGCGGAACAGCGCGTTCTCCTTGCAGTACGCCTCCACCAGCCGCACAAGGCTCTCGTGCCTGCCCGTGAAGCGCAGGTAGTCCAGCGTGCGCTGGTCTACAGGGAAAAAGCCCATCGTCGCGCCGTATTCGGGCGCCATGTTCGCAATCGTCGCGCGGTCTTCAACAGTCAGGCTGCTCAAGCCCGGTCCGTAGAACTCCACGAACTTGTCCACCACGCCCTTTTTGCGCAGCATCTGCGTCACGGTCAGCACCAGGTCGGTCGCCGTCGCGCCTTCGGGCAGCTCGCCCGTGAGTTTGAACCCGACCACCTGCGGAATCAGCATATAGTAGGGCTGCCCCAGCATGACCGCCTCGGCTTCGATCCCGCCCACGCCCCAGCCGAGAATGCCCAGCGCGTTAATCATCGTCGTGTGGCTGTCCGTGCCGACCAGCGAGTCGGGGAACGCAATCGCGTCGCCGTTGACCTGCCGCGTCTGCACCACCCTGCCCAGATACTCCAGATTCACCTGATGCACGATGCCCGTGCCGGGCGGCACGACGCGGAAGCCATCGAACGCGCGTTGCGCCCAGCGCAGCAGCATGTACCGCTCGCGGTTGCGCTCGAACTCCTTCTCAACATTCAAAAAGAAGGCGTACTGCGTGCCGAAGAAGTCCACCTGCACCGAGTGGTCAATCACCAGGTCGGCGGGCACGACAGGGTTGATGCGCTGGGGGTCTTTGCCGCGCTCCTGCATCGCGTTGCGCATTGCCACGAGGTCCACCACGCAGGGCACGCCCGTGAAGTCCTGCAGGATGACGCGGGCAGGCATCAGGGGAATCTCGCGCGGCTCTGGCTGGGGCTGCCAGCTCGCCAGCGCGCGCAGGGTCGCCTCCGCTTCGGAACCCAGCAGCGTCGCGCCCTCAGGCGACTCCGCCAGGCGCAACATATTCTCCAGCAAAACGCGAATAGAAAAGGGCAATCGGTCAATCCTGCCCAGTCCGTGCTGCTCTGCGGCGGGCAAACTGTAGTAGGTGTAGCTCTGTCCTTCCACTGATAGTGTGGCTCGCGTCGTCATGAGTTGTCTCCTCCGCTCCAAGAGTGTACCCAACAATCAGGGTGGCGGGATGGCAGTGTTCGTGTTCAGATGAGACACAGCGTTCCTTATGCACTTCACCGTCGAACAGGCACATCAACGACCTGACCATTTTCCAGCCGTATGCGCAGTCGGGGGGAAACGCTGTCCGATTCCCAGCCCACAATCGGGTTGCCGTTCGCAATCGTTCCTACGGATCGATTCCCCACCGCAAGCGGCTCGCCGCTGCGTCCAATCCGCTGCAGCCCCTTGCCACCTAACTCAACGACCCATATCTCACCCGTTGCCGAGTCGTAGAGCGCTACACGAGAGGCATAGGGTGCAAATGAAGCAAAAGACACCCGCTGGAACTCGGTACCGACCACATACTCGTCCCCGAAACGGCTGCGGATTACCACCCGCTGCGCCGGTTCCTGCCCTGAGGATAGAGTGTTCACACGATAGACCGCGTAGCTGCTGGAGGAGGCAAGCAGATCGCCCAGACCATAGGAGGTTTGCGTGGTCGCCTCAAAAGACTGCGGCGTGGTTGCAACGACCCAGAAACCAGCGAGCGCGACAACGCCAAGTATCATGGACAGCACGAATCCAGCGGCAGCCAGTCCCAACCATTTGAGCAGCCGCTTGCGTTTTGTGCGCGCCTGCGCCTCTTGCGCGGCTTGCATACGCCCCTGCTCGTGCTGTTCAATCGCGCGCTCCAGATTCTCGTCGGCGACGCCCGCCTCGCGGGCAATCGCACGCAGCTGCTCGACCGTGAAGGTGCTGTCCTGCAGGTTCGCCGCCCGACGCAGAATCTCGCCCGCCTCTTCTGGCGAATAGCGCGCCTGCGCGTCAGCCGATTGCTGTTGCTCCAGCGTCATACCAGTTTCCCCTCCGTTATTATACTGCCGCTGCCCCCAATTTCCTGCAACGGTGAATAAACCCAGCAGGAATGGTTTTCGCGCGTCGAATATTGAATGCAGGGTGATGGTATGGTCTGGCGCAAGGTCGCACATATCGCGCTTGGATGCGCACTGTTGATAGGCTTCCAGCTCTACGGGATTGCCGGGCTGGTGCAGAACGAACCGCCGCGAGGCAGTGTGTTTGGCGTCGCTTACTCTGAACGCACTCTGAACCCGCTCCCGAAAACCTATGTCCGCCTCTATCTGCAGGAGCCGCTGGGACAGTCCAGGGCTTCCGAACCGCCTGCCACAGAACCTCCGCCCGAGGAGCCTCAGCAGATGTCCTCCCGCCGACAGGGATGGGACGATGCATGGCTGGAGTGGTACGAGTGCGGCTTCAGCGGCGAACCCGACGGGCGCACATGGGAAGTGATTGCCGACCGGGAGGGACGCTTCCAGTTGCGCGGGATTCCTGCGGGGGTTTACACCATCGAGGCGAACAGCAGATGGCACACCCTTTATGACCCCCAGAACTATCCTTACGAACCCAATCGGAAAATGCGCGTGGTGGTGCGCGAGGGGAGACGCGCCGAGCTGGAGCTTGCCCTCAAGCCGCCCAAGCCGTTTCTGGAGCTGATTCACCCGCAGGCGGTCTACTACCCCGATGAACCGCTGCGCGTCGGCTTGCGCGGCTTCAACGACGACGAGAGCATCCGCCTGAACTTCTACAAGGTGCGCCTCAGCACCTCAAGCGAGCCGCCTGTGGGATTGTATCGCTTTCTCGAGAGTACGCGGTACGGGTGGTGGCAGACCGATCAGGCACTGACGCACGCGCTGGACGCCTACAGGCAACATCTGGAGCGTCTTGAATCGCGCGAGACGCCCATTCACGGGCGCGACCCCGAAGGCGTGTTCACCCAGTATGTGGAGCTGCTCCAGCAGCCTGAAGGCGCGTACCTGCTGGAGGCGCAGTCGGGACCAAACCGCCAGATTGCGCTGGTGGTGGTCTCCTCCATCGGCGTCGTGTCCAAAGTCGGCGACGAGGCGACCGAGCTGTGGTGTACCGACCTGCGCACGGGGCAACCAATCGCAAATGTCGATGTCCGCGTGTATCGGGAGGTCAGGGCTGACGCCTTCGAGTCGCCGCCGCGCTACGAAACGCGCCTGATTGCCGAGGCGCGCGCCAATCGCGACGGGCTGGCGCGGCTGGGGCGCGTGGCGTCCTATGAAAACGACGGATACAACCGAACACTCGTCGCCGTGTATTCCCCGCGCACGGGCGATGTTGTTCACTGGGGCAACCTGCAGGTCGCCTCGTGGAACAACCCGCGCACGGGAGAACCGTTCACAGGCGCGCTCTACACCGAACGCCCCATCTACCGCCCCGGACACACGGTTCACTTCAAGGGCGTCGCGCGGCTGGGCAATATGACCGACTATCGCCTGCCGCCGCCCAACACGCCCGTGCAAATCACCGTGCTGAACCCCCGCGACGAGGTGGTCTACGAAGCGCGCACAGCGACCAACTCGATGGGCGCGTTCACTGGCAGCTTTCCAACATCTCCGGAAGCTGAGACGGGCTACTACACTATTCGTGCGCAGGTGGGCGACTACGGCGCGGTGGAAGGGTGGGTCCCCCTCAGCGCGTACCGCAAACCGACCTACCGCATCACCCTCAAGCCCGACCGCAAGCTTTACATGCCCGACGAGACCGTGCGTATCCCCATCCAGACCGAATACTACTTCGGGATGCCCGTGCCCAACACGCAGCTGACCTACACCATCTACCGCCGCGAGGCGTGGCGCTGGTGGAGCGACGAGGCTTACGACGCCCTGCCCGCCGAGGAAGACGAGCTGTCCGAGGACGCCGCTGAGGGGTGGGATTACAGCACCGAATATGCAGGTCAGGTGATTGCTACAGGCGAACTCACGACCGACGCGGCGGGGCAAGCGACCCTCACCCTGCGGGCGCGCGACCTGCTGATGGACGCCAGCCCAACCGATTCCTTCCTTGACGCGGCAAGCATCAGCTACGAATATACCGTAGAGGTGTACGCGCTTTCGGAGGGCTGGGAGGGCGCGAAGGGATACGCCTCGTTCGAGGTCGCCCCCTCCGTGTGGGAGGCGCGCCTGCAATCAGAGCGCGAGTTCGGCGACGCGGGAACCGTCTATCGCTACCGCGTGCGGCTGATCGACCGGCGCACGGGCGCGCCGGTGCAGGCGTCGCTGCAGTGGCAGGCGGCGACCTACCTGCTGGCGGGCGACCGCAGGCGCATCGCCGAGCAACATCAAGGCACGCTCCAAACGGATGCGCAGGGCTACGCCGCCTTCGAGTTCACACCCGAAACAGGAGGCGACTGGGAGATTACGCTGACGGCGCGCGATGCACAGGGCTACTCGGTGGACGCGCGTCATCTGCTGTGGGTGTGGGACGACGCCTACACGCCGCAGTGGAGCGCTCGCGCGCGCGACGCCAACGCGCTGGAAGCGCGCCTGCAAAAGCGCGTCTACGAACCGGGCGAAAAGGTGGAGCTGGCGCTGCGCACCCCGCATCGCGACGCCGTGTTCTACATCACTCTCGAGGGCGAACGCCTCTACCATTCGCAAGTCGTACGAGCGCAGGGCGCGCTCACCCGCGTGCGCCTGCCCATCACCCGTGAGCAAATCCCCAACGCCTTCGTCTCCGTGTGCATGGTGCGCGACAAGCAGCTGGTGCGACGGGAGCTGGAGTATCGCGTCGGCAGGCGGCTGGGCGCGATGCGCGTGCAGATTCAGACCGACAAACCGCGCTACGAACCCGGCGAAACGATGCAGGTGCGCCTGCAAACCGCCGATATGCAGGGCAACCCCGTGCCCGCCGAACTCTCGCTGGCGGTGGTGGACGAGGCGATTTACGCCATTCGTGAGGACGACCCCGCCGTCGTGCGCAGGGCGTTCTACAGTCGACGCTGGAACAGGGTGAATACGGACTTTTCCGCCGTTTGGCTTGCGCTGCAGGGCGACAAGGGCGCGGCGGAGACCATTCGGCGCGACTTCCGCGACACCGCCTTCTGGCTGCCCATCGTGCGCACCGACGCGCGCGGCGGGGCGACCGTGCGTGTGCGCCTGCCCGACAACATCACCGAGTGGCGGCTGACCGCGATTGCGCACACGACGGATACACGAATCGGCTACGCCCGCGCGCAGGTCAAAGCCGCGAAAGACCTGACGGCGCGCCTGCGCCTACCCATGTGGCTGGTGGAGGGCGACCGCACGGAGATTAACGCGATTCTGAGCAACGACACCGACCAGCCGCGCGAGGTGGAGGTCGAGCTGCGTGCGCCCGACGGCGTGCGGCGACAGATTGCTCGCGTGCCTGCCCGCAACTCCGTCGCCCTGCGCTGGGACTACGCCCCCAGCGCGCTGGGCGAGCAGAAATTCGTGCTGATTGCCCGCGAACGCAATGGACGCCTGCGCGACGCCGAAGAGCGCACCCTGCTGGTCAAGCCGCAGAGCCTGACCGAGACCGACAGCCGCGCCGTCGCGCTGAACGCGGAACGCACGCTGACGCTCACCATGCACGCGGACGCCCTTCCCGAACGCGCCGCGCTGACCCTGCGCAGCTTCCCCAGCGTGAGCGCAATCGCCGTCGAGAGCCTGCCCTACTTGCTCGACTATCCCTACGGCTGCGTGGAGCAGACCGTGAGCCGCTTTGTGCCCGCCCTGCTGGCGCTGCAGGCGGCAAAACAGCTCAAGTTGCCCCTCGACGAGGCGACCCGACGCAAAATCAACGAGATTACCCAGCAGTCGCTGCAACGCCTCCAGCGGATGCAGTGCGACGACGGCGGCTGGGGCTGGTGGCAGGACCGCGAGTCGTCGGCGTGGACAACCGCCTATGCCGTGTGGGGTTTGCACGCCGCCAGGCAAGCGGGCGTATCCGTGCCCGAAACGATGTATCAGCGCGGCGTGCGGGCGCTGGCGCGACACGCTGAGGAGATGCTCAATCGCATCCTGACCCCCGATGAATGGGGTTTCAGGGTACCGACCCACGAGGCGCTGCTGGTGTTGCAAACGCTCGCGCAAACGGATGCGCCTGCGCCTGCCCGGCTGAACGATCGCCAGCAGGTGGCGCAGTGGGTCGAGTGGGCAACGCAGCCCCGCACGCCGAATAGCGAGGATTATATCCCCCCTGAATGGCTGCAACCTTATCGCGCGACACTGGCGCGTATCTTGCTGCGCTGGCGCGACCTGCCCGACGCCCCGACGCACCTGCAACGGCTCTGGGAAGCGATGCAACGCGACGCCCTCGAAGACCGCAGCTATATCGACTGGTCGCCCAATCGCACGGACGACCCCTATGACCTGTGGTCTTACGCCTGGTATGAGGCGGAGACGCAGGCAGAAATCCTGCTCACACTGCTGGAGGCGCGCCCGCTGGCAGAGGCGCTGTTTGGCAGCCTGATGCGCTACGAGCAGCTGGTGAGCAAGACCGCTGTGGGGCTGGCGTTGGGCTACCGCAACCGCGCATGGTACTCCAGCCGCGACACGGCGCGCGCGGTGGAGGCGCTGCTGGCGTACAGCCTGCGCTACGAACGCGACAACGCGCTCGAAGGCGCCTACGAAGTGTGGCTGAATGGGCAACAGGTGCGCACCATCACCGTGCAGGCGCAGGGCGCGCGACGAGTCGCGCAGACGCTGCGACTCACAGGCTTGCCATGGCGCAGGGGCGAGAACACGCTCCTGCTGCGCCCCACGCGCGGCGCGCCGCTAATTAGCATGACGCTCGAACAGCCGCGCAAGCTCAGCTTCCAGCACGCCGACGCGCCCACGGGACCGCTGAAGCTGCGCGTCTACCGCGTGGAACGCCCTGCCGAGATGACGACGCCGGGCGAGCGGCTGCGTCCCCTGCGCTCAGGCGACACGGTGCGCACGGGCGACCTGCTGCGTATCGATGTCGTCGCCCGCATGCCGCAGAAGGTCTCCCGCCTCGACTACACGGTGCTGGAGACGCCCTTCCCCGCAGGCTGCGCCCCGTTCGAAACCGAGGCGTTCTACACCAGCTGGTGGTGGGACTACGCGCACGAAGAGGTACGCGATGACCGCGCCGTCGCCTTCCGCAGTCGCTGGCAACGCGGCGATGAGTACCGCTACACCCTGCTCGTGCGCGCGGAGTCGCCGGGCGAGTATACTTTATTACCAGCGCACCTGTGGGGGATGTACGCGCCGTTTCAGGCGCACAGCAACCCGTTCCGAATCCGAATCGCTGCGAGGTGAGCATGATGCAACAACGCTGGCAACGCTACCGATGGCTTGGCTGGCTGCTTATGCCCGTGGTGGGCGGTCTGCTGTTGATTCTCGCGCCGTGGGTGGTGCAGGAGCTGCGCCCCATCCATTCCAGTGCGCTCTTTCGGGAGGCGCGGGTGGAACTGGCGGCGCAGCAACATCTCTGGCACCGATTGCACGGCGCGGCGCTCTATGTGCGCGCGCTGACCCGCGCGGGCGAGATGCAGCAAGCGATTGAATTCGTGGACGCCCTGCCTTCCGCAATCAAGACCCCCGTGCAGCACGAGTTCATCCACGCGCTCATTGCTGCTGGCGCGCTGGATCTCGCGCTGGAACGCGCCCGCGAACAAATCACACCGGGCAACTACAAACTCCCCTGGCAATCGTATGATGAGCCGGAGTCGCTCTACGGGTATCTCGCCAGCGAACTGATAGAGGCGGGACGCTACGACGACGCCCTACAAGCCGTCCGCTGGGCATGCCAGAAAGAGCCGGGCAACATGTACGAGACCGCTTACCTGGTGATTGCGCGTCGGGCGGTTCGGGCGGGTCAGATAGACACTGCCATCCACGCGCTGGAGCAAGCGCCTGCGCATCGCGCCTTTGGAGAGACGCTCCTTGTGGTGAACGCCCTGCTGCAGCGCGGTCAACCTGCGCGCGCCCTGAACTTCCTGAACCACCAGATAAAGCGACTGGAGCAAAAAGACGATGCTCTCGTCGCGCTGCCGCCTGCGCTGGAAGCCGCTGTGCAGCACGCATCGGCTCTGGCGCGCGCGGGGCGCACGAACGACGCCGCCCAGCACGCCGAACAGACCCTGCGCCGCTACCTGCGCACGCACACCCAGCAGACGATTAATTTCGACGCCCTGTACACGCTCGCCGTGCGCTTCACCGAATGCCTGCCCGCGGAAACCATGCAACGCATCCTCAATCGGCTGCCGACCGACGCCTACGAATGCGCCGAGACTCACCTGCGCGGCGGCTATCTGCAGGGGCTGGTGAACACAAGGCGCTGGGGTGCGCTGACCGCCGCGCGGGAACGCGACAGTGACTTCGAAATCAGAGGAATCCCGTCGCGTTGGATTGCCATTGCGGGGCTGCTTCAGGCAGGCAAAGTGTCGGAGGCGCGCACGCTGACTCGCAAAGACCCCGAATCGGACCGCGCACGCTGGGTGCAATCCCAGCTGCAACAGCTCCAGCAAAAGTACCCGACGATACCCCCAGAAACGCTGCGCGCCCTTGAACGAATCGCGCGCCAGTGGGTGGTGCAGTACGAATTTCTGGAACCAGACTACGCCGACTCTCTGGCGCTGGGGATTGTGGCGTCTGGCTCGGAGCGATTCTTCCAGGACGCGGCGCAGGTAATACGCTGGACCGATTCTGTCAATCCTCATGAAGACGCGCCTTTTGTGTTCCAATCCGCGTACTATCTGGGGCTGGACGACCCTGCGCTTGACGAGTTGATACGGGCGACTGACCCGGAGGAAGTCTACTGGGTTCACGGCGTCGCGGCGGTGGCGCAGGCGGGACGGCTCGAACAGGCGGAAGCGCTGCTGCAGCGGGCGGGTCGCCTGTCCGACGACAAAGCGGCGACTTATCGCGCGGGGTACGCGATTGGGCTGGCGAAGCGCGGGCGCTACCGCGAGGCGGTGCGGATGGCGCGCGGGCTGCCCTACGCGGAGCATCGAATCTTCGCGCTTGCCAACATCGCCGCCGAGCTGAAAAAACAGGGCATGTAAGCGGGAAAACCGAACCGCATGTCGAATCGGCAGGCTATGAAACTCGCCTGTCAGGAAGGTCTTGTGCCCGGCAACAGCCTGCCGGAGCGTCTGGAGCGGCTCGCCGCGTGGGGCTACGAGGGCATCGAGTTCTGGGGCGGCGGTATCAAGGAGCGCGTCGCCGAAGTCCAGAGCGCGCTACGCGACAGCCCTGTGCGCGCCAGCACTATCTGCGCGGGCTTTCGCGGCTGCCTGCTCGACGCCGACCCCAGCCAGCGCGCCCTCGCGATGCAGGACATCCGCGAGCTACTCTTTGTCGCGGGCGATGTCGGCGCGGTCGGGCTGATTGTTGTGCCCATCTTCGGCGCGCCGCGCATCCCCGACCTCAGCCCGCTCGCGACGCCCGAACAACTGGAGCGCGACCTGCTGCTCAAGCTGCTCGAAGACCTGCTCCAGACCGCCGAGAAAGCAGGCGCGCACATCCTGCTGGAGCCGCTGAACCGCTACGAAACGCACTTCCTGCGCCGACTGGAGCAGGCGGTAAGCCTGTGCGACGCGCTGCCCCATCCCCACCTGAAGCTGATGGCGGACTTTTTCCACATGAGCATCGAGGAGGCGGACATTCCCGCCGCGCTGCGCGCCGCAGGCAACCATCTCGCGCATGTGCATCTGGCGGACAGCAACCGCCTGCTGCCCGGGCAGGGGCATACCGACTTTCGCAGCGGGTTCGCCGCCCTGCGCGCGATGGGCTACACGGGCTACATGGCGCTGGAGTGCGGCATAGCGGGCAACCCCCTCGTCGAGCTGCCGAAAGCCGCCGCCTACCTCAGGGCGCAGATGGCGGTGGGCTGAGCTGATACACCTCCACCATCCGCTCGGCGAACACCAGTTGCAGGCGTCCGCGCGCGATTGCGTCGTAGTAGAGCGCACGCCACGCTTCGGGCGTCCCCTGCGGCGTGAACTGGCGATTGATGAGCAGGTACGCATACCCATTCGCCGCCATCCAGTCGGCGAGCGCGTTCCCGTCGCGCATGGTATCGTAAGGTATCAACCGATGATGCCCCGCGTTGCCCCAAATATACCGTCGCTGCAGGTAGTAGCCGCGCGTCTCATCCAGCAGGATGACGCCTGCATCAGGGGGCGACTGATCGTTCAGAAAGCGCACGGCGGGGTAAATCTGCAGGCGTCGGTTCAGATAGGCGTCGCGGTCGCGCATTGCCAGCGGCAGCACGGGCAGGTAGACGCTGCCCATCAGCCACAGCGTGAAGCCCGCCTGCAGCGCGAGCAGCCCGCCGTAGCCCATCTGCGCCCAGCGCGCGGCGCGCCCGACGCCCGCCAGCCCGCCCGCCGCCAGCAGCGGCAACAGCAGCAGCCAGTAGCGAATCTGTTGCATCAGGTAGAACCAGCCGACCGTGTGCAACCCCACGAACGCGAGCAGGTAGCCCGCGCTCTGAGATAGCCCGCCTGAGAGCCACAGGCTCGGCAGTCCCAGCGCGCCCACGCCCAACGACGGCAACAGGAACACCCGCTCGCCCACCCGCGCGCCGATGGGGTCGGCAAATGGCGCAGGCGACGCCGACAGGTTCCACGGCGCGAGCAGCAGCTGTGCAGGTTCACGCCCCAGCCCGAACTTGAGCTGGTCGTTGCGGTAGGCGTCCGCCTGCGCCTGGCTCCAGTTCTTGCCCCCGAAAATCTCGTAGGCGAACGGATACACGGGGTTGCCCGTCCACAGGTAGTTGCGCAGGTACCACGGCGCGCCGATTACACCTGCGAGCAGCCCCGCGCCCACCAGCGTCGGCGTCAGTTTCGACTGCCCCGCCCGCAGCAGCCAGACCAGCCCCACCACGCCCCACAGCCCCGCCGTGAGCAGCGCGGTGTATTTGGTCGCCAGCGCGAAGCCCATCAGCACGCCCGACGCCCACAGCCAGCGGCGACTGCCCTCCTGCATGGCATACGCCAGCGCGAACACGCCCAGCGAGGCGTACAGCGCGGTCGCAAGGTCGGCGTAGGCGCTGAACATCTGCCACAGGAACGCAGGCGCGCCCAGCACCAGCGCCCCTGCCCACGCGCCCGACACGCCCCGCCGCTGCAAAAAGCCCGCCGCGCCCAGCGCCGTCAGCATCCCCACCGCCCAGTGCGTCGTCTTCGCCGCCGACTCGCCCGACACGCTCAACCCCCACAGGTACAGCATATCCTGCAACGGCGGAAAGTAGCTCTGGTGCATAAAGGGAATCTCCACCATCCTGCCCGCCTGCAGGTAGAGCTTGGGAAAGGCGAGGTGATAGGCGAGCGCGTCCCACTCGTTGCCGTCGGGCGGCAGGGCGCACAACAGCAGACTCAGCGCCGCCAACGCGCCGCTCAGAATATACAAAGCTCCCTGAAGCAGGCGCAGTGAGCTTTCAGCAGCGTCTCCGCTTGCGCATGCGCTTGGGCGCGTCCTCTGGAGTGCTGAAGCGTCCGCTTCAGCATTCGGAAGCTGAGCTTCCGCACTCCATACAGGGGACGCTTCGTGCAGAGGAGCCTGCTGGGATGTATGGGACCTCCTGCGCCATCCCAACAACCCCAGCACGCCCGCCACAACCAGCGGCGTCCACGGGACGAAGTCCATCAGCCCCAGCGCGGCGCAGCCCGCAATCAGGTACGCCCACACGCCCAGCGCGCACGCGCCGCCGTAAGCCAGCTGCTCCAGTCGGTTCGGCGTCCAGCGACGCGCCCACACGCCGCCCGCCAGCGTCAGCGCAACGACCGCAACCAGCCCGACCAGAACGTCCAGCACGCCGATAGTGTACCGCTTAAACCAGCGGCGTCTTGCCCGGTACAGGCACAGGGTCCTGCGGCGCGGGGCTATCGTAGCCGATGTTCAGCACGCGCTCGACATAGTTCTGCTTCGAGTTCATCGCGGCGTCCCAGGTGACCACCTTGCCCGTGTAGGCGGACATGCGCCCCATAATCGCCGTGAGCGTGCTTTCGGCAATCGTGCGCGTCTCGTTAATCGGCGCGCCCTTGCGAATGCTCTCAATCAGCACGCGATGCTCTTCCACATAGGGGTTCAGCCACTGCCTGCCCGGCTCCCATGTCTGTTTGCCGCGCACATAGAAGTTGGTGAACTGCTCCATCAGCGCCTGCCCTTCCGCGCCGACCACCGTGTTGGAAACGCGGTACGCCGTGTTGTCCATCTGGCGGCACATCGCCAGCACGCGCACGCCGTTGGGGTACTCGTACTCAATCGCGAAATGGTCGTACACATCGCCGTATTCGGGCGCGGTGCGCACCTGACGCCCGCCCATCGCCATCGCCCGCACGGGCACGCTACCCATCACCCAGTTCATCACATCGATGTTATGCACGAACTGCTCGACAGGCTGGTCGCCCGCAATCCATGTGTAGAACAGCCAGTTGCGCAGCTGGTAGACCATATCGCTCCAGCCCGCCTCGCGCGGCTTGGGCGCGGGGCTGGCGGCGTTGTAGTAGGCGTAGGCAGCGCGTATCTCGCCGATGTGCCCCGCGCGGATGCGCTCAATCACGCCCTGATAGCCCGGATGCCAGCGGTACTGCGTGCCCGGCATCACGCCCAGCCGCTTCTGCTGCGCCATCTCGCCTCCGCGCAAGACCATCCGCACTCCTTCCGGGCACACAGCGACAGGCTTCTCCATAAACACATGCTTGCCCGCTTCCACCGCCGCCAGAAAATGCACCGGGCGGAACGCGGGCGGCGTGCAAAGAAGCACCATGTCAATCCCGCTCTCCAGCACCTTTTTGTAGGCGTCGAACCCCACGAAGCGACGCTCCAACGGAACCTGCACGCGCTCGGAGAACTGCTCTTTCAGCCCTTCGTAGCTGGCGGTGAGACGGTCTTCGAAGATATCGCCCAGCGCCCAGATAACCGTGCCCTCCTCGGCGCGCAGGCAGTCGATGGCGGCGCCTGTGCCGCGCCCGCCGCAGCCCACAAGCCCCACCTTGATACGGTCCGAACCCTGCGCATGCACCATCGACGCGAGCGGTAGCGCACTCAACGCCACGCCCGCCTTCAAAAACTCCCGGCGTGTGATAGACTGGCTCATAGCGCCTTTATTATAGCGCACCCCGCAAATTCCTGCCAGTCGGGTATAATCTCCACGAGGTATCACTACCAATGTTAGAAACGCCTGTTCGTACCGAGTCTACACGCTTTGAAGCCATCGCCGAGAAGGCGCTGGCGGGCGAGCGGCTGTCCTTCGAGGACGGCGTCGCACTGTTCCACTACCCCAACCTGCCCGCGCTGGGCGCACTGGCGCATGCCGTGCGCATGCGCAAAAACCCCCATCCCTATGTGACCTATGTTATCGGGCGCATTATCAACTACACCAATGTGTGCTGGGTGCGCTGCAAATTCTGCGCCTTCTACCGCCCGCCCAATCACGAGGAGGGCTACCTGCTTAGCGACGAAGAGATTCTGCAGAAAATCGATGAGCTGGCGCGCCAGGGGGGCGTCGAGGCGCTCATTCAGGGCGGGCTGAACCCCAAACTGAAAATCGACTACTACGAGCGGCTCTTCCGCCTCATCAAGCAGCACTACCCGCAGGTGATTATCCACGGGCTGTCGCCGACGGAGATTCTCTATATTGCGCACATTTCACGTCTGAGTGTGCGCGAGTGCCTGCAGCGGCTCATCGACGCGGGGCTGAACTCCATTCCGGGCGCGGGCGGCGAGATTCTGGTCGATCGCGTGCGCCAGCAGATTGCCCCCTTCAAAGACACCGCGCAGGAATGGCTCGACTTTATGCGCGAGGCGCACCTGCTGGGACTGCGCAGCACCGCCAGCATGATGTACGGGCATGTCGAGACCATCGAAGACCGTGTGGAGCATTTCATCCGCCTGCGCGAGGTGCAGGACGAGACGGGCGGCTTCACGGCGTTTGTGTGCTGGAACTTCCAGCCCGAGGGTACCGACCTGCCGACCGTGCGCAAGGCGACCCCTGCCGAGTACCTGCGCACCGTCGCCGTCGCGCGGCTGATGCTGGACAACTTCGACCACCTGCAGGCGAGCATCCTCACGCAGGGTCCCAAAGTGATTACCGTCGCCCTGCGCTACGGGCTGGACGATATGGGCTCCACCATGATTGAGGAAAATGTCGTCTCGGCGCAGGGGTCAAAATTCATCCTGAACGCGCAGGAGATTGAGCGTGTGATTCGCAGCGCGGGGTTTATCCCCAAACGGCGCAACACGCGCTACGAGATTCTGGACGGCGAAGCGATGACATAGCGTTGCCTGTTGCATCCACCGTTATTTGGCTCCAATATGGCTTCCAATTGAGGTATAATATTGACTGTAAAGGAGCAGGTGGGTGCTTATGGTGAAGACATTGTGCTGGGCTATCATAGCGACTCTCCTTATACTAACGAGCGTCGCGCAGACCATCGACGACTCCCGATTTATCCGCGAAACGGTCGTCAGCTCGGGTCTATCTCGCCCAATTATGATTGCGTGGCTCGACCCTGCAAACCCAAACGACTTTTTCGTCCTGGAGAAAGTTGTTCAGGGTTCCAATCCCGTCGTTGGGCGCGTGCGTCGCGTCACGAACGGAACCGTCAGCGGTCCGCTCCTGACGATTCCCGTCTCCTCCGCCAACTGGGAGCATGGACTGCTGGGCATAGAGTTAGACCCGAACTTCCGTGAGAACGGGTATGTCTATCTCTACTACACAGAGTCGGCTTCCGACAACCCCACAATCTCACAACGGTCCCGTCTGGTACGATACCGATTCAACGGCGTGGAATTGGTAGATCCTGTCAGTATCTGGACGGTCAATATCCGTAGCAGTGTAAGCGCTCACTTTGGGGGTGTAATTCGTTTTGGTCCTGATGGAAAGCTCTATATCGTTATCGGCGACCATTTCAACCTCTCTCCGAGCGCCATCGAGATCAATAAAACAATGAGTAGCGTTCTTGGCGCGGGAGGAATTTACCGCCTCAACCCTGATGGCAGCATTCCCGCAGATAACCCGTTTGCGTATTACCCGGACAATCGCATAAAGGCGCTCTACGCCTACGGCATTCGCAACTCCTTCGGGTTAGCCTTCGACTCGCTCACGGGCTGGCTCTGGTGTACCGAGAACGGACCCAATATGTACGATGAGGTCAACCTCGCGCTTCCGGGCTTCAACAGCGGCTGGCTGAAGATTATGGGACCCGACAGCCGCGATGCACGCTATGGCGAGAACGGCAACTACGGCTACGGCGTAGAGAATCTGGTTATGCTCCAGAACGCTTATTATGATGACCCGCGCTTTTCGTGGTTGACGCCCATCGGCGTCGCGGCAATCTGTTTCCTGCGCTCGGCGCGATTCGACGCCGACCTGCGCGACCAGTGCGTGATTGGCGAGTCCGTGAACGGGCGTCTCTACCTGTTCCAGATGAATGCGACTCGCAACCGATTCAGCTTCACGGACTCACGCCTGCAGGATCTGGTGGCGGATAGCACTGATGAGCGCAACCTGAACTCCTGGGGCACGAACTGGGGGGTTGCATCGGATATCAAAATCGGTCCCGATGGCTACCTCTATGTCGTCTCGCATCTCGCAAACCGAATCCATCGCATCCGCCCCGTCGATCCGCCTGAGATACTCAACGGCAAGGTGTCGCTGGCGGGGTATCAGGGGCGTCTCTTGAATCAGCCCCTGCGTCTCACGCTGCGCAAAGACTCTGAAACGCAGGTGATTGACACACGCTTGGACGCCTATGGGAAGTTCTCCGAGCGCGTTCCGGGGGACGGAAACTACACAGTGACGGTCAAGGTCGGGAATTATCTGTCCGTGCGTCGCGATGGGGTAACCATCGACCCTCAGGGATTCGCCTACCTGGAGCTGACTCTTGATCAGGCGGGCGATGTGAACAACGACGATGTGATTGACGACGCGGACCTGCTACAGGTGCTGTTCGATTTCGGAAGCGCCTCCAGCAGCGCGGATGTGAACGGCGACGGCGTGGTCGATGACGCGGACCTGCTGATAGTGCTGTTCAACTTCGGCGCGACGGGCGAGGGATAGTGGCAAGCGCCTGCGGGCGTCTACAGGATGTCTTGCCACGCCTGTGCCAGTTGCGCGCGCTGGGCGTCGGTCAGGTCGCGCAGGGGCGGGCGCACATGCGTTGCGGGGAAGCCCGCCCGCTCCAGCGCCCATTTGAAGTTCGCGGGCGCGGGGTAAGCGTCGATGGTGTCGGCGGCGGCGTCAATCAACGATTGCAATCCCGCACACTCCTCGCCCCGCTCGAACGCGCGGCAAAGCGCGACCATGCGCGGCAGGTATACATTCGCCAGCCCACTGATAGACCCCGCGCCGCCCCCACGCAAGCACTGCCAGAGCAGCTTCTCCTCGCCGACCCACACACGCAGGCGCGGCGCGTACTTCAGAAACTGGCGCATCGAACGCACGCTGCCCGAACTGTCCTTGACGCCGTGCAGATTCGGATGTTCCAGCAGAGCGTCCACAAGCGGGGGCGTGATTTTGACGCGCGTGCGCTGGGGGATGTTATACAGAATCACCGGCAGCCGACTGGCGTCCAGCACAACGCGGTAGTAGGCAATCAGCCCCTCCAGCGGCGCGGGGTAATAGAACGGCGGGGCGACCATCAGCGCGTCGCAGCCGACCCGCGCCGCCTGACGCGCCAGGTAGAGCGTCTCGTCCAGACTACAGGTAAGCACCCCCGCTGTAATCTGGAGCCGTCCCCTGCTCTGCACGGCAAGCGCGTACAGCTGCGCCTTTTCGGGCGCGCTCAGGGAGGGACCTTCGCCCGTCGAGCCTGCGACCACCGCCCCATGCGCCCCCTGCGCCTCGAAGTACGCCAGCAGCCGCGCGAAATAGGGCGCGTCGATGACGCCCTCCCCCGTGAACGGCGTAATCGCCGCGACATGCACCCCCATGCGCACTGGTTCCATGCTCAGAAAGGAAATCGTAGACGCGCACTCATGAAGCTGAACAAGCCCCGCCAGAACTCCGCGCGTGCGCGCGTTTCCATCGCCTCTGCCTCTATCTGCGCCATTGCCATCCCCGCCTCCGCTTCAGGCGGAATCTCCATCGCACGGGCGTCCTGCAGCACGCGCGCCATCTTCTCCAGCTCCGCATTATCGACCCACACCCCGCCGCACTGATCGCAGGTATCCAGCTCGATATTCGAGCTATACAGATAATGGTACGGACGCAACGCGTACCGACACACAGGGCACAATCGCTCCCAAGGCGGGTCATAGGCGACCACTTCGGGCTGATACAGGGTATCAAGGCGCGGCAGAATCTGTTCGTCGATAGAGTTGAGGCGCGTCAACTCGTCGGCGTCGAACCAGATACCCGCGCAGGCGGGACACACATCGATGGTCACGCCGTAATGCACCTCGGGCTTCAGCTCTATCTGACACACTGGACACAATCGCTCTCTCATGGCTGCTCTCCAACAGGTGCGCCGCGCAGAGTCAGTGCGAAATCACCCGCCACTTTTCCTGCACGCATGTTAAGTGTACCTCGAATCTGGCGCGTCCAGCCCGACTGCGTGTCCACATGCACCGTCATCGCGCCCTCCATCTGGGGCAGCGAGTCGGGCATCGGCTCCACCTGCACGCGGATTCGGTAGCACGACGCGCCCTCAAGCGTCTCGATACCCTCCAGCTGGCAGAGGTACTTCACTTCGAGGCTCCCAACGCGCTCCACACGCCCCCACTGCGCCCCAATCCGCACGGGACGGTCGGGATACGCATAGCGGAACGCGCCAATAAAAAAGCTCCCCTCGTCGAGCGGGGTCTCGCGCCCGTCGGGAAACAGCCTCCAGCGTGTTCGGGGCTTAATCGCGCCAAAGGGCGCCGCACTCGCCTGCAGGCGTTTCAGAGCGTCCGGTTCCATTTGCAGCGTCCGCTCCACAATCGCGCTGCCGTCCGCATCCACGGATTGGACGCGGTCCGTATAGCGCAGCTCCAGCGTGTCGGTCTGTTGTTGCAGCGAGCCCTGCAGGGTCAGCGTGTAGCGCCACTGGTCGCCTGGGCGCAGGGTTCGACGAATTGTATGCTCTGGCTCACGGCAGCCCGTGAACAGCCACGCCGCAAGCCAGAGCATGCACAACAGACGCGATACGCCTGCCATTTAGAACTGGTAGCCAATCGTGAACGAGAAGCCGTTCGCGCGGTCGCGGTTCGCGCCGAAGCGGTCGGTAACATCAAAGTTCAGCTCCGCGCTGTAGGAGTCGTTGAACCAGAGGGTCAGCCCGACGCGCCCGCCAAAAATATTCTTGCTTGGTCCCGTCGTGTCCACGATGTAGAGACCCGCGCCCAACCGCAGCTGCAAGCGCATATCGCTATCGCCGACTGGCTGCTCGTACACCTGCGTCACCAGCAGGCTGGTAATCGCGCCGCGCGAGCCGCCCGTCTGGTGCGTGAACAAATCCGCGCTCAGCTCCGTCGCGTCGCTGCCCAGCAACGGTACGCCATCCGTCGCGAAGGTCAGCCCGACGGCGAACCAGGTCTTGTTGAACGCCTGCAGGTCGGTGTCCGACGGGAAGTATGCCCCGAAGCGCAAACGCGCCGCCGCCGTTTCCAGCTGTGCCGACGCCGTCGCAAAAGCCAGAGTCATCAGCGCGCTCAGCGCGCTCCAGCGTATCCAGCGATTCATCATCATTCAGTCAACCTCCGTGTTCTATTGGGGGATCCCATGTTTCTATTCGCGACGACGCGAATCGTTCCTGCTACTTCTGACGGCGTTTCTGAGGGTATCATAAGGATATGCAGACCGAGACGACAGTGGCTGTGGGCGGCGAGGCGACGGTGGCGATGACGCCCACCCCGCAAGCGACTCAGGCGATGGCGCCCGCGCAGTGCCCCATCTGTGCGCAGACGAACCCACCCGGCGAACTCTACTGCATCGAGTGCGGCTTTCTGCTCAGCAGCGCTGCGCCGACAGAAACCGCCCCTGCAGGCGCGTATCCGAAATTGCGCGACAGTGCGGGACGCGAGTTTCTGCTCAAAGCGGGTGAAAATATCATCGGACGCGACCCCAGCAGCGATGTGCTGATTAGCGATGGCACGGTGAGCCGACGGCACGCATGCATTCTCATCGAAGAAAACCACGCCTACCTGCAGGACCTGGGCAGCACGAACGGCACCCAGCTGAATGGGCAGCCTGTCGGCGCAGAGCGTACTCCCCTGCCGCCTAATGCAACGCTTCAGTTCGGCAGCGTGCAGATGACGCTGGAGCTGCCCGAAGGCTTCGAGACGCCGACCGTCGCCGCCGAAGTCGCGCCGCCGCTGGCGTACCTGGTCGGCGTCGGCGACTCCAGCCTGCGCTTCCCACTCTACGCACGCCCTCAGCGCATCGGGCGACGCGCGGGCAACGACATCGTGATTCCCGACGCCTATGTGTCGGGACAGCACGCGAGCATTGAGATTGTCGGCGCGGATGTGCGCATCACCGATCTGGGCAGCACGAACGGCACTTTTATTGGCGAGACGCGCATCGCGCCCAACATGCCCACCACCGTGCCCCCCGACGCAGTGCTGACACTGGGCAAAACACAGTTCCGTATCGAGTGGGCGGCTGAGACGCCCGCCGAGCCTGCCGACGAATCCACCTCTGAACCTGATGCCCAAGCGCAGACGCAAACCGAACCGACCGACGAGGCGTAAAATGAACGAAGCGCGCCGCGTGCAGAGTATGCTGGGCGTACTCTTTGTGGCGATTGCCGCGCTGGCAATCGCCGTGGGGGTGTGGCTGCGCCTGACTCCTGCGCCGCCGCCCCAGCCTGCCCAACCGCCCCGCGAGGCGAAAATCTACATCCCCAAGGTGAACCCGCAGGGCGAGCTGACCTACGAGAGCAAGCCCGTCGCCATCCAGAACCCCAGCGCGGCGTATACGGAGGTCTTCGAAACGCTCATCCGCGAGTCGGGCGTGTTCCCCAAAGGCGTGCGACTGCTCGGCGCAACCCTGCAGGACGGCAAACTGCAGCTCAACTTCTCGCAGGAGCTGACCCAGAACTTCGAAGGCGGCTCGGACGACGAAGCCGCGCTGGTGAACGCCATCACCAGCACGGCGGGCAGCTTTCCGAATGTGCAGCGCGTCGAGATTCGAGTCGAAGGCAAGCCCATCGAGAGCCTGGGTGGGCACATTGACCTCTCGCAGGCGTTGCCTGTGAACCGGTAAGTGAGGCTATGGCGCAACAATCACCTTCAGCGCCTCGGCGCGGCGCAGCAGGGCGTACCCTTCCGGCGCACGCGACAGGGGCAGGCGGTGCGTAATCAGCCGCTCCACAGGCAGCCCGTTGGCAATCAACGTCAGTGCGTAGCGCATCTCGACATGGCTCGCCGAGTAGCTCGGAATCAGGCGCGTTTCGCGCATATAGACGTCGTGCCAGTTCAGGGGGAATCGGTCTTCAGGCGGCGCGGGCGTGAACAGCACGATTGCCCCATCGGGCGCAACCACCTGCATCGCAAGCGACAGCGCCGCCTCGTTACCCGGGCCGACCACCACCACCGCCGCGCCCTCTGGCAGACTGCGGGGCGCATCGTCGGCGTGCAACGGCGTCGCGCCCAGCGATTCGGCGAACGCCAGCCGATGCGCCAGTCGGTCAATCGCGAAAATCTGTCCTGCGCCCCACGCCTGCCCCAGCAGCAGGTGCAGCATGCCCATCACGCCCATGCCGACAATCGCCAGCGTGTCGCCGTGTTTCAGCCCTGCACGCCGTAGCGACTTGACCACGCACGCCAGCGGCTCCACAAACGCCGCCCGCTCGTCCGACACATCGTCGGAAATGCGTAGCAGGTCCGTCTGCACAATCTCGGCGGGCGCGATGAACCGCTCACTCAGCCCGCCTGGGGTGAGCTTCGTGCGCCGCCAGGTCGGGCAGTGAACAAACGCGCCCCGCCGACATAGCGCGCACTTCAGGCACGGCGCATGGTGATGCGCCACCACGCGGTCGCCCACCGCCAGCCCCTGCACGCCTGCGCCCAGCGCCTCAATCTCGCCGACCAATTCATGTCCGGGCGTCAGCGGCGCTTTGCGCAGGGTGTACCAGTCCATCACCTCGCCGGTGCAAAGCCCACAGGCGCGCAGGCGTATCTGGGCTTCGCCAGCGCTCAGGGGCGGCAGCTCTATAGACTCCCAGTGATAGTCGCCGTCGGGCGTCAGTCGCCATGCGTGCGTGCGCATGGACATCGTTATACCTCCCCCCACAGCAGTTCCATCAGCAGCGGCTCGTACCTGCGGCGCAGGGTCGCGTTCGCGTAGCCTATCCAGCCGACGGGCGCGCGGATGTCCAGCGGGGCGCGCAACAGCTCGCCGTGCAGGTCGGTAATCTGCACGCCCAGCTCCTGCGCAATCAGCGCGGTGCAAATGTCGTAGGGATGGCAGGTCAGCGGCGCAATTGCCAGCCCCTCCCGCGCGAACGCCCACGGGCGGATGTCGGCAATCAGCCGATCGCGTCCGCTCATCAGCTCGAACAGCTGTCCCCCCGTTGAGGCGTACTGGTCTTCGAACACCAGTGGGTTGACGCTCGCGCCCAGCGCACGCGCCCAGAACGCCGATTCCAGCGCGACAATCGTCTGCTTGCCTTCGGGGAACGGTTTTACGAAGGATGCGAATCCATGTTCGAGGCTCTCGGCGCGGCTGGGCGTCAGTGGGGTGGGCTGAATCTCGCCTGTGAGCATGTTGTGCAGCTCGGCGTGCGCACCCTGCCCACGCACCGCCCACAGATGATACGCCAGATAACAGCGCGTGGTGGGCAGCTCGGTCTGCATCGCCAGCAGCACATGCTCCAGAGTCGTCTCGCGTCCGAAGTTGGGCGCAATCGCGCTCAGCAGCCACGCGCTCCGCTTATCGTACATAATCGGGCGCGTGCCGTCAATGGGATCCACGATCAGCAGGAACTCCGCTTCGCGCGCGGGCGTGCCTTCAGGGAGCGGATACCAGCCGTCGTCGCCAATCCCTTCGGCAATCAGCACGAAGGGCGATTCCTGCGCCCATTCACGGCACAGGTCAATCAGTAGCGTCTCCAGGTGCGCATCGATAGCGTATTGCGTGTCGCCCCCTGCATCATGGCTCACCTGCGCCAGCACATGGGGATTCTGGGCGCGCATGTGGCGGTACAGATGGTCGCGCAGGCGAAGGTGCAGCTGGCGCAGGCGATCGCGGTAGAAGCTAATCTCGCGGCTCAGCAACAGGCTCATGGCGGTGGGATTTTACCCCAGTCTTGGGGTATACTACAGGTAAGATGGTAGAGTACCCAAGCAGTCGAGAGATGATTCGAATTGATGGCTCCTATGGCGAAGGCGGCGGGCAGATATTAAGAACGGCGTTAGCCCTTTCGATGATTACAGGTCAGCCAGTGGAGTTTTACAATTTGCGCGTGAAGCGCCCCAATCCGGGCTTGCAGCCGCAGCATCTGACCGCAATTCACGCCGCTGCCACCATCAGCAATGCGCGCGTCGAGGGCGCGATAATCGGCTCGACCGAGCTGCGCTTCGAACCGAACGAGGTCGTCGGCGGCGAGTTTATGTTCGACATCGAGGACATCTCTGGGCAAGGCTCCGCAGGCGCGGTCATGCTGGTCGCCCAGACCGTGCTGCTGCCCCTTGCGCTCAAAGGGCAATCGGCGAAGATTACTATCATCGGCGGCACGCATGTGGGCTGGAGCCCGGGGACCGATTATGTGGAGTATGTGTACCTGCCTGCCCTGCGTCATTTCGGAGTGAACGCGCGTGTGGAGACGCTGGAGGGCGGCTTTTACCCGCGCGGCGGCGGGCGCGCCGTATTGTATGTCGAACCCGCGCAGACGCCCCTGACGCCCATCGATTGGCGCGAACGCGGCAAACTCAAGGCGATTCGGCTCATCTTCACTCTGTCGAACCTGCCTGAAAACATTCTCCGACGGGGCGATCAGGCGGCGGAAACGCTCATCGGGCTTATTGGCTTGCGCCCTGAGTTCGTGCATCGGGTGCTGCCCTCGCGCGGATTTGGGCTATCCGTGACGCTGGCGGCAGAGGCAGAGCATGGTTATGCTGGCTTCATCCGACTGGGGCGCCGCGGGATCGCGATCGAGCAGGTGGTCGAGGAGGCGTGGGACGAGTTCACCAAGTGGGCGAAGACACGCGCCGCCGTGGACTACTTCCTGTCCGACCAGCTCATTCTGCCCGCGCTCTTCGCGAAAGGCGCCAGCGCATGGACGACCCACCGCGCCACCAGCCACCTGCGCACGCTGCTGTGGCTCGTGCCCCAGCTCGTCAAAACAGGCGTGGAGCTGACCCAGCAGGCGGACGGCAATAGCCTCGTGCGCATCCTGCCCGGCGAGGACGCCATCAACCTCGTCGCGAACGGCAAATCGTCAGACATCTACGAAGAAACGGAGAATCCAGCGTTCTGAGTCGCGTTCCAGGCGCAGCCCGTGATAGGTCACCGACTTCACGGGCGCGCCGTCCCACTCCAGCTGCTGGGGTTCAATCGGGCGATAGTGCGCCTGCGCCGTCAGACTCCAGCGACCGTCCGCCTCCCCCACCTCCAGCGCGGTATACTGGCTGAACAGCCTATGATACACCTCAAACTGGTACAGCAACTCGTTCAGCCACCGCACCATTAGCATTTCTAAATCAGGCGCGTGCAGCGTGATGGCGACCTGCTCGGTGGGCGGATACTGCGCGGGGTCGATCATCAGTCGAAACAGCCCCTGCGCGGCGGTCTCGAACAAATCGGGCAAACTCGCCGCCTCCACCGCCAGCCCCTTATCCGCCGTGTGATCCAAAATTTGATACTTTCCCATCGCCCACCCAAGTATACCGCCTCAAAATCCTCCCAAATCGGGGTATAATAGGCTACGCAGTGTTGCGGTTGGTGAATCGGCGCTCAGCGAGGGGGCTGTCGGCTAAGGGAGTGTCTGCATATGATGATTCTGATGAAGCGCGAAGCAACCGAGGAACAGATTCAGGCAGTTTGTGAAGTCATTCACGAACACGGGATGGAGTCGCTGGTGCTGCCCGGTGGGGCGCGTGTCGCCGTCGGCATTCCCAGCGCGATTCCGCCCGAACTGCGTCCCGTGCTGGATCAGCACCTGTCGGCGATGGACGGCGTCGATCAGGTGATTCACATCACGCGCCCGTACAAGCGCGCCTCACGCGATTTCCACCCGCACGACACGATTGTTAGGATTGGGCATGTGGAAATCGGCGGCGGTCGCTTCACGGTGATGGCGGGACCCTGCGCCGTGGAGAGCTACGAGCAGCTGAGCGAGGCGGCGCGTGCGGTTAAGGCGGCGGGCGCACAGGTTCTTCGCGCAGGCGCGTACAAACCCCGCACCTCGCCCTACTCGTTCCAGGGACTACAACGCGAGGGGCTCGAAATCCTGCGCACGGTCGGGCAGGAGGCGGACATCTTGACCGTCAGCGAAGTGATTGACCCCCACGATGTGGAGATGATGTGTGAGTATGTGGATATTCTGCAAATCGGCGCGCGCAACATGCAGAACTTCCCGCTGCTGGTGGCGGCGGGCAAATCGGGCAAGCCTGTGCTGCTCAAGCGCGCTCCCAGCGCCACCATCGACGAGTGGCTCGCCGCCGCCGAGTACCTGCTCACGCACGGCAACGAACAGGTGATGCTCTGCGAGCGCGGGATTGTGCCCATCGACCGCGCCTATGTGCGTAACACGCTCGACATCAACGCTGTGCCCGTCATCAAATACCACTCCCATCTGCCGATTATCGTCGACCCCAGCCATGGAATCGGGCACGCACGCTATGTGCCTGCGCTTGCGCTGGCGGCGACGGCGGCGGGCGCGGACGGGCTGATTATTGAGGTGCATCCGCATCCCGACCGTGCGCTCTCCGACGGCGCGCAGTCGCTCACGCCCGAGGCGTTCACGCGCCTGATGGCGCAAATCAGCGCGCTCCGCGCCGCGCTTGCGCCTGTAGCCGCGAAGTAGCCCCCGCGGCGCACCTATAACCAAACCTTAACCCTGTGAGCGGTAGACTACGCACGGGTGATGGCTATGACACGCCGTGTGAAGGGCTTTACGCTCATCGAGTTACTGGTCGTGATTGCGATGATCGCGATACTTGCCGCTATCCTATTCCCGGTGTTCGCTCAGGCGCGTGAAAGCGCGCGCAGCAGCAGCTGTCTGAGCAACCTGCGCCAGTTCGCCCTGGCCACCCTGCAATATGTGCAGGACTACGACGAGGTGTTCCCCCAGAGCGTCTACAGCATGGATAATCTGCTGCTTCTGCCCGGTACCAACGATCGGGTGTTCACCGTGTTCGACGCCGTGATGCCGTATATGAAAAACGCCGACATCATCGTGTGCCCCTCGAATCGCCCTGGTATCGACTGGCAGGCGATACTGGCGACCATTCAGCTGCGCACGGCGGGCAACTTCCGCTACGGCTCGTACGCCTATAACTTCGCGCTGTTTCAGGACCCGTCGCTCCCACCGGGCTTGTGGGAGCAAGACCCCGTCGTGCCGATGGCGGCGCTGCAGGACCCCGTGAACACGATTATGTTCTACGACTCGGTCTACAAGCACCCGTCCGCCCCGCTGATTGACCCCAACTGCCCGCGCCCGCAGTTCATCTTCCACTGGTCCACCTTCCCGGGCGACCCGCGCCACAAGAACGGCATTAACATCAACTTCGCCGATGGGCACGCGCGCTGGTATCACCGCTACGGCAAGATACCGGGCAAGTCTTTCGAGGGCAATCGCGAAGTCGACACCTACACCCTGCCCTGCGACCTGTCGGGCGTGCCAGGCGGCACAGCGAACACCTGAGAGCAGGAACTGCGCCGCGCGCGTCGAACGCACCGTCAGATGACACGGACGGTGTGGCTGATGACAGGGATGACGCTCGCGGCGCAGCTGACCCTCGCGACTGCTCAGCATCCGCGCCCGAACTTTGAACGCGCGCAGTGGCAGTCGCTCAACGGTGTATGGGAGTTCCAGTTTGACCCTGGGAACGAAGGCGTGCAAGCCAGCTGGCACACGCTTTCACGCCCCTACGCCCGCACGATTCGCGTGCCCTACGCCTGGGAGAGCCAGCTCAGCGGGATAGGCGATACGGAATACAAAGGCGTCGCATGGTACCGACGCGAGTTTACCCTGCCCGAACGCTGGCGTGGGCAGCGCGTGTGGCTCTGCTTCGGCGCCGTCGACCACCATGCGACCGTGTGGGTCAACGGCGCGCGCGTCGGCGAACACGAAGGCGGCTACTCCGAGTTCCGATTCGACATCACCCCCCATGTGCGCTACGATCGCCCGAATAGCCTCGCCGTGCGCGTGGAAGACCGCACGGAACGCGACACGCCGCTCGGCAAGCAGGTTCCCGACTGGTACACCAGCGTCAGCGGCGTCTGGCAGAGCGTGTGGCTGGAGGCGACGGGCGCGGCGCGTGTGGCGGCGTTCCAGTGCGTTCCCCTCACCGACGACGCGGGCGCGCCCACAGGAGTCGTGGAGTTCCGCGTGTCGCTCGATCGGGACGCCGTTCGCGAGCCGCTGCAACTGGAGCTGCGCTCCCGCAATCGCGCCTTCCCCGCCGTGCGCCTCGGCGTGCTGGAGACCGATTCCGAAAAAACCTTCCGCCTGACTCTGGAGAACCCGCGCCTGTGGTCGCCCGACAGCCCCTATCTGTACCCGTTCGAGCTGCGCCTGCTTTCGGCGGACGGCAAGCGCGTGTACGACGCCGTGCAGAGCTACTTCGGCGTGCGCACCATCCGCTGGGGCAAGCATGGCGACGCCGACCACAGCTTCGTGCTGCTCAACGGCAAACCCATCTACCTGCGCGGCGTGCTGGATCAGTCTTACAACCCTGACGGGCTCTACACCGCCCCCGGCGACGAGTTCCTCAAGCGCGACATCGAGCTGGCGAAACGCGCAGGATTCAACATGATGCGCATTCATATCAAGGCGGACGAGCCACGCAAACTCTACTGGGCAGACAAACTGGGCATGCTGATTCAGGCGGACATCCCGTGTTTCTTCACGCCCTCTCCGCGCGCCCGCGCCCTGTTCGAAAAGACCATGCGCGACCAGATTGCCCGCGACTTCAACCACCCCAGCGTCATCGCGTGGACGATTTTCAACGAGGAGTGGGGCATCGGACGCCTGACCGATGAGAATCGCGCCCATCGCGTGGAATGGGTGCTGCAGATGGTCGCCCTCGCCCGCGCGCTGGACCCCACCCGCCTCATTCACGACAACTCAGGCTGGTCGCATTTAGAGACTGACCTCAACTCGTTCCACTGGTACGGGCGCAATCTGGATTTGTTCCGCCAGCAGTACCAGACCGTGAACCGTCAGGAGGTGGGCGTCGGCAAGCGCTGGAACTACATCGACAGGCGCGCCAGTCGCGGCGAGCCGTTCATCAATAACGAGTTCGGCTACCTCGCGGCGTTCGACGGCGACGGCGACTGGTCGTGGGGCGGGCTGGTGATGACCAACGCCCTGCGCAGCCTCGACCGACTTGTCGGCTACACCTACACCGAGCTGACCGACATCGAGTGGGAGCACAACGGCGTCTACAACTACGACCGCAGCCCCAAAGAGTACGGGTTTGACTTCTGGGCGGAGCGGATGGGCGTGCGCGATTTGTTTGCGGAAGATTTCCTCGTGCTGGATGTGCCCGCGCTCAAGCGCGCCGCGCCCGGCGAGAAGCTGCAGGTTCCCATTCTCATCAGCCACTATTCGGGCAGGCTGCGCGAGAAGCCCTTCACCCTGTTCTATCGGCTGGACGCCATCGACGCGCTGGGCAACCGTCGTCGCGGCAGGGCGCAACGGCAGGTGGTGGTAGGCGTTCCCGACTATCGCCTGACGCCGCTGACCGTCGCCGAACTCCAGCTGCCCGACGAGCCGTGCCTCGCGACGCTGGTCGTGTGGGCTGAGGACTGGAACCGCCAGCGCATCCATACCAACTACACCCAGTGGCTGGTGGGGCTGGAGCAGCTGCCCGCGTTCGAGGCGCAGCGCAATCGCGTAATCCTGCGCTTCAAGTCCGACTCGTACACCGCGAGCGCGTTCAACCTGCAGAGTCAGCCCGACCGTCCGATAGCGGGCAAGCACTGGGCGCGTGGGCACGGCGCGCTGGAGTACGCCGTCGCCATCCCCGAAGGCGTCTCGCTGGGCGATGTCAAACGGATACGGCTGCGCATGGAGGTGAGCGCGAAGGCGGGACGCGAGAAGGTGGACTGGGCGCAGCGCGTTCACCCCGACGATTACCCCCAGACCGACGGCAAAAAGTATCCCTCGCGCGTGATTGTGGAGCTGGCGAGTGAGCGCGTCGCCGTGTGGGAGCTGCCCGACGACCCCGCCGACGCGCGCGGCGTGTTGTCCCATTGGGCGGGCGTCGAACGCGGCTCCTACGGCTACCTGTGCGAGGCGACGCTGGAGCTGAACCCCGTGCTGCGCGCCCGCCTGCAAGGGGAGCGCAGGCTCACCATTCGCCTGATTGTGCCCCCCGACCTGCCCGGCGGGATTGCCGTCTACGGCATGCAGATGGGCTGCTATCCGATGGAGCCGACCGTGATACTGGAGTATTGAGGTACTCTTTATACGGAGGGAGTCGCATGCAGAATGACCGTTTGCGAGCCAGGCTGCTGGAATATCATCAACGGCGAAATTATCATCGCCTGCAGGAGCAATTGAACCGCGCTCTTGGCGACGCGGCGTCGCAGGTGCAGATACAGGTACGCGCGCCAGCCCCCTGCGCAGCAGAACAGCAGCCTGCTCCGAGTATGACTGTTTATCCAGAACACTACTCACAGATGCACGAACTGACGGAATTCGCCCTGCGCGCTCTGTCCGCTGACTTATGGCGTATTCATATAGACGAGTGGCATCCTCACTTTTTCCTGCGCACTGAGGTTCTGATAGAGCATCTGGACGCGCTGCTGAATGAATTTGAGCGGTTGCTTGTCTACAGACCAGAGGCGCACACATATGATTTAGTTCTGGATAAGAGCGAATACTCTCCCATCCTGCGCGGCGGCGCGATACTTAGTCAAGACTCGGATAATGCAGACTACCAGATTACCCTGCGAGGCAATCGGCTGGTGCGTCAGGGATGTGATTGTTGTGCGCGAATCTTTCTCAGAGATTACGGTTGGGATATTGCCGCCAGTGCCTCGCCCTTCGGAAGAGCCGCTACTCTGATGGCGGGCTTACGCAAAGGGCTATGTACCACCCAGGTAAGCCTCCTCTATGTGGAGGACACGGGGCTGATAACAAAATATTTGTCTGGAATTGCGGATCTCTTGAAATACCGACTGAAACGGGAAGTAGCGTGGGAGTATAACCTGCTCATCGATCACCCGACAAAGCAGTGGCTGCGTGCGTCGTTTCACAGCGCGCACGATTCAGGGGGCGCAATCTGGCGTGTGGAGTCGGTGGGCAGCGACTTTCTGGGCGCGTGCGGCGACGCCTTTTGGCAAATTATGTATGATTCAAGGGAAATCATACGCATCATATCGTGAACCGTTTATCCCCTGCGCTTGTGACGACTCTCTTCACGAGTCTGATGAGCAATCGCTTCTATTGCCCTGCCCACCCGCTCCCGCGCGACATAGATAAAGCCGTCCTGCGAGAGCGCGCCCGCGACGAAAATCCCGCGCACGGGGGTTTCGTAGGTGTCGGGGTCGTGCAGGGGCTTGCCGTCCTCGCTGAAGGGGACGCCCAGCGGCGCAAGCAGGCTCTGGTCAGGCGACAGTCCAATCAGCGTCAGCACGAAGTCCGCAGGCAGGCTCTCCACGCCCTCGGCGCAGCGCAGGTCGACGCAATCGGGCGCAATCCGCAGCACCTGCGCCTGTGTTAGCGGTGTGATGCGCTTCTCTTCCACGCGCAGCAGCAGCTCGCGCAGGATGAACGGGCGGAACTTGCACTGCTCCAGGCGCGGCTGGTCTACCGCCAGCCACACCTGCGCGTCGGCGTCGGCGAGTCGGATGGCTGCCTCGCCTGCTGAGTTGCCCGCCCCGACAATCAGCACGCGCCTGCGCCAGAAGCGGATCGGCTCATCGTAGCGCGTCAGCACATGCGGTAGCTCTGCGCCCGCTACCTGCAGGCGGCGGAACCTGCCCCACACGCCCGTACACAGCAGCACACAGCGCGCCCGGTATGTCGCAGGCGTCTGATGGAGGGCGCACTCGGCGTGCAGCGTGTATCCCTCCGCCTGCGGCTCGAGGCGAACTACGCGCTGGTAAGTGCGCACGGGCAGGTTCTCAGCGGAGGCGACCTTGCGGTAGTAGTTCAGCGCCATCTCGCGCGTCGGCTTCTCATCGTGCGGCGTCGGGAACGGATAGCCCCCAATCGCCAGCTCGTCGGCGGGCGAGAAAAAGCGCATGCCAATCGGATACTCTACCAGCGACTGGCAGAGTGCGCCCGCTTCCAGTATCTGGAACTGCAGCCCCGCCCGTTTCGCCTCAATCCCAGCCGCCAGCCCAATCGGACCCGCGCCCACGATAATCAGGTCGTCCATTCAGTCCAGCCCATCCTCAAGGCGTCGGAACTCCAGAAAACCTGCCGACAGCCCCCCGCGCACATACCATTCCACGCCCTCCTGCTGGGCAGTCGCCTCAATCTCTGGGGTTCCCCACTCTTCCCCGACAACGACGGGCGTTGCGTCAATACCCGCCTGTCGCAGAGTGTTCGCGCGCGCTTTCGCACGAAGCACATCGTCCTTGCTAATCTTCACGCCTATCTCGACCACCAGCACCTTGTCGCGCTTCCACCAGATGAGGTCTGACAGCAGCGGGTTCTCCCAGTCGGGCACCTCGTAGCCCTGCTGAAAGTAGGGGCGGAGCCACCTGCCGACCTGCGTGCGCACCTGCGGCTCGGCGGGCGAGCCGCCCGTTCCCCCGAAAAACAGCACAGGCGCCCGCGCGACGGTCTCCCGCTGGAACCGTTCGCCTTTGCGCCTGCCTGTCTCCCCCTGCTGCCATCGTTCGAGGCTCTCCAGTCGCTCGTTGAAGATGCGCCGCATCTCTTCGAGGCTCGCACGCAGTTCACGAATCTCCGCCACAGCGGATTGATGCGACGCGGCAAGCTCCTCCACACGCTGCTCCGTGCGACGCTGTGCCTCCGCAAGCTCCTCCACACGCTGCTCCGTGCGACGCTGCGCCTCCGCAAGCTCCTCCACACGCTGCTCCGTGCGACGCTGCGCCTCCGCAAGCTCCTCCACACGCTGCTCCGTGCGACGCTGCGCCTCCGCAAGCTCCTCCACACGCTGCTCCGTGCGACGCTGCGCCTCCGTAAGCTCCTCCACGCGCTGCTCCGTGCGACGCTGCGCCTCCGCAAGCTCTCGCACCGTATCTTGTAGCTGAGCGAAGCGGGCGGGCAGTTCCAGCAACTCGCGCGTCAGAATTACCTGCCGCATCCGATCCTGCCATTCTGGCTTCGCTTCCAGAATGCGGAGCATATCGTCGAAATCCTCAACTGTGAACGCCATCCCGTCGATAGGATACCTCAGTCGCCTTCGTCGTCGCTGCGCTCCTCGCTGAACTCGAACTGGCGGCGCTGGGGTCCACTGAAGGGCGGCTTGAGGACTTTATCGCCCGCGCGCACGCCTTCCAGAATCTCGGCATGGCTCGCGTTGCGCAGTCCCACCTTCACAAACACCTTCTCGGTCTTTGGTTCGCCGTTCGGTTGGGTCTGGTTGGGGACGATGCGCAGCACATAGTCGCGGTCGCCTTCCTTGCCAAGCGCTTCCAGCGGCAGGCGAAGCGCGTTGGTCTTCTGCGCGGTGAGGATTCGGCAGCGCGCGGTCATCCCGGGACGCAGCGCGTCGTCGGTCTGGTTCAGGTACACCTCGACGGCGAATTTGACCACGCCCAGCGCGCTGGTCTGCTGCCCGCTGGACTGCGCGGCGGGGGCGATTTTGCGCACCTCGCCCCGAAACTTGCGTTCGGGCAGCGCGTCCACCGTAATCTCCACGGGCATCCCGACGCGCACTTTGGCGACATCGAGTTCATTGAGGTTGAGGCGCACGCGCATCTGCGACAGGTCGGCGACCTGCAGGATGGGCGTGCCCTCGCCGAAGCCCGTCGTGCCCGACATCACCAGCTCGCCGACCTCGCGGTAGCGGCGGGTCACCACCCCGCGAATGGGCGCGCGTACATCGGTCTCCGAGAGCTGAATCATCAGGTTCTGGAACTGGCTGACCGCCTGTTTCTCGCTGGCGCGCGCCTGCTTCAGCTCCAGCTGGCGCATCTCAATCTCGCGCAGGCGCAGGCGGGCGTTCTCCAGCTCCGTGCGGGCGGCTTCAAGCGACTTGCGCTTGAGTTCGTCCTGTACCGCGCTGGCGCGGGCGCGCTCCAGCTCCGATTGCGCCGACTCGACCTGCAGGCGGGCGTTCTCCAGCTCGATAGCGTGCTGCTGGGCGAGTTGCTGCTGGCGCTGCTGCAGGTTGCGCAGCTGGCTCTCGGCGGCGACGCGCTGGGTCTCGGCGGCGTCCAACTGCTGGCGCGAGACATAGCCCTTCTCCAGCAGGCTCTGTAGCCGTTCGTAGTTGCGCTGGGCTTCCTGCAGGCGCGTCTCAGCGTCGCGAATAGCGTTCGCCAGTTCCACGCGCTCCTGCGGGTGCTTCACCTCGCGCAGCATGCGCAGGTTCTCCTGCGCGCTCTTGAGGGCGCTCTCCGCATTTTTGAGGGTGGATTGGGTCAGAGTGGGCTGGGTCTCCGCCTCGCGTAGCGCCTGCTCATAGCGGATTTGCGCCTGCTGCAGCTGGAGCCGCGCCTGCTTTGCCTCCATCTCCAGCGCAATCTGGGCGCGTTGGGCGCTCGCCTGCGCCGATTCGACCTGCGCGCTGCCCTGCTCCACCTGCTGCTTGATTTCGCGCGGGTCGATGCGCGCCAGCAGTTGCCCCTGCTCTACAATCGCGCCCTCGTCCACCAGCAATGTCTCGATGCGTCCGGGCACGCGCGATTTGATTTCCACCACGCGCACTGGCTCTACCGCGCCCGACTCGCTGACCTCAATCGAAACCTCTCCGCGCTCGACGACGAAAGTGCGTGCATTAGCAGTCGTAGGGCTGGCTTTCACGCGCGTGCCAGCGACTATCCAGCCGACACCGCCACAAATCAGCACTGCGCCGAGCGCGATGCTACATCCCAGGATCGTTTTTCGCATGCTCCGTCCCCTGCCACAAGTGTACCCTATGCAGGTACACTCTCAGTATGCGACGGGAGGGGTATCAGGCGTATGGCGCACGGCGGATTACCGAATGTCTGTGCGCGTTGTCTGAGCGCATGGCGTCGGGCGTTCCTGCGGACATTCAGGGCGTGCGCGCCGCGCTGGACGCCGCCCACCGCCTGCAGACCTGCCTGACGCTCTTCGCGCGGGGCTACCCCACGCCGCGCGTCGCGCTCTGGAAGCGCAGGCTGCGGCGAATCCTGCGCGCCTTATACGCCCTGCACGACTGCCTGCGCCTGATAGAGTGGGTCGCCGCGCAGCAGCCCGCATCCGAACATCGCGCGGGCGTGCAGCGCGCTCTGCTCCGCCTGCAGCAGCACTCTGAACGCCAGCGCCAGACGCTCCAGCGTGCGTGGGAACGCTGGAACGCACAGCATATCCCCAGCGAAATTCGGGGACTCTCCCGCCGCTGGATTGAATCGTTCGGCGACGAGGCGGTAGACCCCGCGTATGCCCAGCGCGTGTGGCAACTCTTTCGTCGGGAGCAGCTTGCCGCGCTGGAGGCTGGGGCAGCGACGCCTGCGGTGCCGTGCGGGCGGGCGCGCGCGCTTCTGGATGCGTGCGACCTGCTCGCGCCGCTGAACCTGCCGCTGGATTGCCCCAACGACCTGCAGGCGCGCCTCGAAACGCTGGACGCCCTGCGCTTTCGGGAAGGGTCGCTGCGCCTGCTGACCGAACTGCTGGACGCCGAACGCGCCCGCGAACAGGCGCACACGGGCAACCTGCGCGCGTTCACGCGCATTCAAAAGGGATGGGTGTGGCTGGTGGGGCAGTTTCAGCGATTCTCCGCTTGAATCACCGTGTAGCGACCGTTGCGCTTGTGCTGTAAATAGCGCAATTTGACAGGGAACCCTCCTATTTCCAGTTCGTCAGGCTTGATTACTTTAGCGACTACGCCGTCTTGCACAAACATACCAACCAGTGGCTCTGCTATTCCATCAGCGCCTGTCTCTGAGTACTGGAATATCAGATTCACAGTGCGACTGCCTATTTCAGTGTAGGTATGAGGATTGCCCTCCTGCTCGACCTCTGCCATAAGCCGTAAACGCGGCTTGATGGACGCGCCTTCCACACGGCGTACTTTAGCAATCTCGTCGCGTGTGAGACTCGACAGGCATTTCAACGCTTTTTTGTAGCACTGTGTATTCGGCTTCAAAGACGCCTCTTGCAAAACCTGCCGCCATAGATCTTCAAGCAATTTCTGAGTCGGAATCGTCGAAAAGAAAGAGCCATCTACTATGGAAAGCCTTACACTGTTCTTATCACCTTTTTTCGTGCGCACGATATAGAAGCAATCACGAACATCGTCGTCAGGAGTCGGAATATTTATTCGCTCCTGATACCAGCGAACTGCCGTCTGCACGGAAGGCGACAGTTCACTCAGCTTCTTGCGCTTTTCTGGAATTGTAGAGTTGAAAGACGCTATAGAGGTCTCTCCGCTGTCTTTTAGTTCAATAATACCGCCGTCGCCAATAGCGCCAGTGTTCTCATACACCAGCACAAAATCGGGAAAATCTCCAGAGTCTTTGTCCCAATCCTTTCTATTATACCATTTTTGAATCACTTCCTCAGCAATTTCACCCTGTTGCGCGAGAAAGGCAGCACGCGCCTCCACTTCGGTTTTCAGCGTCTTTCGGGAGCCGTAGTACGCGTAGCAGGTGTGCTGTCCCGCAATCTCCTCAAGCGACGCCCGATGCATCTTGTCTGGATGATTATGCAGGTAGTGCAATATATCAAAATAAAGCCTGAATATTGCCAAAGTATCACCCCTCACTGAACAGAGCGGGTTGAGAGTCGTGTTGCCACCGTTCACTTGTTTCCGAAGGCCAGATAGCCTCCAGTTCAGGCGTGAAGCGGTAGTAAGGGCGCCAGCGGAGTATGGAGTCTGCGGCGCGCCGCTGGCGCAGGCGATCCTGGATAAGACGAGTGTATTCGGGGTCTACTTCAATAGCGATGCAGTGGCGTCCCAACTGCTCCGCTACAACGGCGGTTGTCCCCGTGCCTGCAAACGGATCCAGCACCCAGTCGTTGGGTTTCGTAGACGAGAGCAGAATGCGCAGGAGAAGCGCGACTGGCGACTGTTGTTTATGAACGCGCTCGCCGCAGGCATCCCGTATCGCCTCATCGCCTGCGAAGTAGCCTGAGGTCAGCTCACGAATGTCGCTCCAGCAGTCCGTCACGAAGACGCCGTCGGCGCGGGGAAACTTGTAGTTGGGTTCGGGTGGCAGGTCAATCCGCAGCCGATGGAAACAGCGTGGGCGCGTCCCTTTAGTTGCGAATGCGATAATCTGGTACTGTTTGCCGAACCGCTGTGTGTTGGGTACAGCGGAGGTCTTTTTGAGCCAGATAATCAGATTCTGCAGGGTCCAGCCCGTCTCGCGCACGGTTCGCAGTACCCATTCGGCGTTTTTCTCGCGGTGCATCAGGTACAACGCGCCGCCCGCTTCGGTACACGCATAGACCTTGCGGCATACCTGCCTCAGCCACTCCCAGTAGAGAGGTTCTGGCTGGTCATCGTCAAAATAAGCGTACTCTTTTCCCTGATTGAAGGGTGGGTCCAAGAAGGTCAGGGCTACCTGAATGCCCTGCGATTGGATAGCGTCCAGTGCGTCTAAGCAATCGCCCTGTATCAACTTGAACATAGCCCTAACACTCGCGGCGCGGGGTTTTCCTGCGCTCGCAGAGAATTCTACCCATCGGCGACGCTGAGCGCGCCTCCCCTCTCAAAACGGCTTGCGCCATTCCAGCACGAGGCGTTGCTGGTCGCGCGGGATGCTCGCGTCGGGGCGACGCTCGTAATGCGTCCACTGGAAGCCGAACATCAGGAAGTTCTCCGAGTCCAGCTTGCGCTCGGTGGAGAGGAAGAAGGTGTGCGCAATCGCGTTGCGCGCGCCGAACCGCTCGGAGTCGACGCGGTAGCCGAAGCTGTATTGCAGCCCGTCGCTCTGGTTCGCGCTGAGGGTCAGCCCGCCGCGCCGCGTGCGGCGGTTCTGCTGGTCGTTCCACTCGATACGGTAGTCGCCGCGCAGCATGATTCGGGGCGTCCAGCGCCACTCCAGCCCCCACGCCGAGAAGCCCGTCGGCTGCAGCACGGAGCCCAGCACCACCTGCGCGTTCGCCTGTTCAGGGTGGGTCTGGAACTCGTGCGTGAGCGTCAGCCGCCCGTCCAGCTTGTAGGCGAAGTTGTAGTGGCGCACCAGGAACAGCCTGCCGTCCTGATAGGTGCGCGTCTTATACAGCAGGCGGTAGGTGAGCAGCGGATGGGGCGGCGATTCGAGCTGATAGTAGCGATCCACAGCGCGCCCCTGCCCCGGCACATACAGCCCGACATAGCCGCCCGCGAGTTTGTGGCGCAGTGCGACGGCTTGCGCCGTGAAGTGCTTGTTCTCCTGATGCCACATCCCGCGATCCGCCAGCGCGCCGTAGCGGAAATCGAACTGGAACTCCTGCAGCCCCAGAAAGCTGAACGGCTTCGCGCTCTGGACGACCACCTGGCTCTGGGCGCGGGTGTTGGTGCGGTCGATGCGCTGCTCCTGATACACGCCGCCGATGCTCAGCACGCCGAAGGCGGTCTGGGTCAGCCCCGCCGACAGCACGCGGTTGCCGTTTGCGCCCTCTTTCGCCTGACGGGTCTCGGAGAAGGTGAGCTTCGCGCCCGGCTTGAGTTCGTACTCCAGCCCGATTTGTTGTGCGCTCTCGTCGGGCGCGCCCTCGCGGTTGGCTTCCATATGCGCCAGTTGCAGTTTCGTGCGCGGGTTGAGCGTGTAGGCGGTCTGATAGTGCCGATAGCGCTCACTGGGCGCGCCCGTCGCCGTCGTGCGCCGCTCCTCCAGCGCGAGGTTCAAGTTGCGCACCGCGCTCGATTGAAAGCGCCAGAACTCGGAGTCCTGATAGAGGGGGTTCGCCAGCGTGCCGCCGATGCGCCGACGCTCTTGATAGGCGTTCAGCTGCCCCCAGCCCAGCTGGTACTGCAGGTCGCTGCGGTCGTACTCATCCTGATAGAGGCGCTCCACGATTTTGTCCGATTCGTAGGCGTCCTGATGGCGTCCGAAGGTGAGATTTTTGAAGGGCTGCCACACAACGCGATAGCGCTGGCGGCGGTTGGCGATACTTTCCAGCGGGTTGCTCGCCTGAAAACCGAACAGCTCCAGCTGCAGGTTCTGGGCGGGACGCAGTTTGGCGGTCCAGTCGTGTTGACGGTAGCCGCGCAGCTGGGCGAAGAAATCGCGCTCCGGGTCGGCGAGGTCGTGCGCCCGCGCGAAGTCGGCGTCTACCTGCCGCTGGTGATAGTGCAGCTCCACGAGGGGATGGATCAGACGCGCGCTCAGCCGATGCAAGCCGGCGCCAATCTCACGCACGCGCATCTGTGAGACCGCCAGCCCGAACTGTCGGGTGGTGATGGCGGCGTCCCAGTCGAAGCGGTGGATGCCCTGCTCGTTGTGGAACAGCGCCTGCTCGATGCGGGTCAGGTCGCGCAGGCGATTGAAAGTCGGCGCAACGGCGCGCTCGTGCAGGCGCAGTTGCAGGGTCGGCGTGCGCAGCTGCCACTGGACGCCTTTCAGGTCGCCTTCGCCCGCGCGGTTCGCCGTCTCATAGCGACGCATCTGCAGCGAGAGGTCTTTCGCAGGTTTAACCTCCACGCGCTGAAGCGTGCGCTCCAACCCCTGCTCGCGCATCAGCAGCGGCAGGTCATGATTGGGGTCGAACGGAACCGCGTTCGCCGTGTCGTGGAACTGGCGCACCTCCTCCACCAGTTGCTGATGCTCCTGCGGGGCAAGATGGGGCAACCTGCCAAACTCAGGCGAGACGGCGCGGTGCGTATGCTCCACCACCACATGCGCGGTCTCTATCTTGAGGCTTTCCCGCTCCAGCGCGCCGGTGGGCGAGCGTACTTCCTGCTCGGCGGCGGCGAGTTTGAAATTCGGCTGCGTGATTTCCAGCTGGGTCTGGTCGCGTTGCATGCCCACTTCGCGCGCGAGCTGCCCTTTGTCGCCCTCCGAGAGGTCGCCAAAGCGTGTGAACCCCTCGCCGACCCGCTGCTGCATGCGCGACGCCTTCAACCAGGGCATCTCCAGCGCGTAGACATCGCGCTCGATGCGCGCCGCGCCCTGCTTGAGCAGCAGCTGGTCATACTTGAGCGTGCTGTTCGGCGCGAATTGCAGGCTGGAAGCGAGTTGTTCGCGCACGAGTCCGCGCTCGCGCTGCCAGTCGCCCTTCTGCGCGTCGCCGAGGTCTTTGTAGCGCTGGAACTCGGCGGCGGATTCGCGTCGCGTCCAGTTGAGGTTCAGCCAGTTGCTTGCGAACTGCCAGCCCTGTTGCTCAATTGCGCCCTTGTCGTCCTGAATGCGCAGCTGGGTCTGCTGGAGCGACGCGCCGCCGAGCTTCAGTCCAATCGCGTAGTCGTAGCGCCTGATGCCCCGCTCACGCTCCCACGCCGCCAGCTGGTTCGCATCCAGCCCGCTCTGCATGCCGAGCATCTTCTGCGCGGAGAAGCCCTTGCCGATGTCCTGATAGTTGGCGCGGATTTGCAGCGCGCCCGTGTCCATCTGCAGTTGCTGCACGATAAACTGCGCGGTTTCGGAAGGCGCGATGGTGGGCTTCTGCGGGTCGCGCGTGTTGGGCGCGGCGTAGGCGTTGATGGCTTCGCGCGAGCCGACGAAGAAGTACCCCTGCAGGCTGCCGCCGCCGAAGCGCAGCGCGTTCTGCATGCCATACACACTCAGGCGGTAGGCGGTTCCGTCGCGCGCGGTCTCCGTGACGCCGGGCATGTAAAGCGCGTTCAGACTGCCGCCCTGCCCGAACGAAAGCGAGAGGATGGGCAACGCGCCCACCACGCCCTCACGCTTGCCTTTCGGGTCGTAGCGGTAGTAGACCTGCACGGTGGAGACTCGGCGCACAGGCTGTGCGAAGGCAATCGCCCCCGAAGCGTAGTCAATCCAGTAATCGAGATCGCGCTGGAGCCGCTTGCCGTCTACATAAACGGATTCAGAATACGGGACGATGGGCGCATAGCGGGTAGTGTAGCCACCGCGCGTGCCGTTGCCAGGGATGACATCGGCGGTCGATTCCCCAATCACGCCAGAGGCAGTGGGCGTAGACGGTTTCGCCGCGCCGTTCAAGTCCAGCAGAGGCACCGCGTTCTCCTGCGCTGAGGCGTTCAGCGCAAGCCCTATCAGCCCGATTAGCGCGATCCGTCTCACAGTGCGCTCCACAACGGCTGGCGCGTTCTCGTCGGCTTCGACGGCGCGACGCCCTGCCGCTTACTTCAGGTCTACACTCACAATCGGCACGAAAAAGCCGCCTCGGTTGGGTTCGCGCTTCGCTGCGCCAGAGATGCGTTGTCGGTCTTCCTCACGGAGTTGCTGATTCAGGCGCACCAGCCAGTCGGTCAGGTCGCGGGTGGCGACGGCGGTCGCAGGTTCGCTCGGTCCCGGGTTCGTTAGCGAGGCGATAGGAAGCGGCGCGTTTAATGAGTCCTCCGTCGGCTCGGCGACTTCCGTGATAATCGTCGGGCGCGTTGCGCCGGTCGGCGTGAAGCGCGGGGCGGAGTCGTTCCACACGATGACGGGCGGCGCGCTCTCCTGCGGGTTGGGCGCGGGGCTGAGGCGCGTGTTGGGCGTCCAGCGCGGCGCAGGCGACGCGGTGCGGAACGCAGGCGACGACTGCAGCACAATCACCAGCGGCGTCTGAGGCGACGCCTCCGTTTCATTGCTCACAGGCGCGGGCGCCAGCGGAAGGGTCGTCTCCACGCGCGGCAGCGGGACAGTTGCGACGGTCGGCGTGGGGTCATTCACAGGGCGCGGGAGCGTCCACCACGCCAGCCCTACTGCAAGCCCAAGCGCCGGCGCAAGCGTGCGCCAGCCGAAAACCCAGCGACGCGCTCTCGACCGACGGCGCGTTGTGGACGCCAGAATCGCCTCACGCAGGTCGGGCGGCGGCAACTCACGCGGCAACCGACGCACCGATTGACCCACCGCGCGCCACAGCTCAACCGTCGCACGGCACGCGCCACAGCGGGCAATATGCGCCTCCACCGCGTTCTCATCGAACGGGTTCAACAACCCATCGACATAAAGGCTCAGCTTCTCCTCCCATTCGGGACAATGCACTCTCGGTTCCATCATCGCGCCTTCATGCTCTTAGACGACGCACGCCTTCAATTGTACCGAATGAACCGCAAGTTTTGTGCGCCTAAGCTGCCTGTTGACGCGATTCGGCGACGGGAATGCGCAAGAGAAACGCCGCTCCGCGCCCCGTCTCGCCCAGCAGGAGGAAGCCGTTGTGTTTTTGCGCAATCTCCAGTGAGATGGCAAGCCCCAGCCCGGTACCCTTGTTGGGGTCTTTGGTGGTGAAAAAGGGGTCAAAAATCTGCTGACGGATGTCGTCGGGGACGCCCGGCCCATTGTCGCGCACGCACAGCTCGGCGTAGACGCGCTTGCCGTCGTCGTAGGTGCGCGTCTCGATCGCAATTTGTCCGTCGGGCAGGTTCTCCAGCGCGTCGCGCGCGTTCGTGAGCAGGTTGATCACGATTTGCTCCAGCGAGTTCGCCTCGCCCAGCACCGGGGGCAGGTTCGGCGCGTACTCTTCAACAAGGGTAATCCCGCGCTGTCGGAGTTGCTCGCGCAGCAAGATGAGCGCGTTCTGGGCAATCTCGTTCAGGTTCACGGGCTCGAATTCCTCGCGCGGCTTGCGTGCGAAGGCGCGCAGGTGCTGAATAATCTGGCTCATGCGCACGGTCTGACGGTGGATAATCTGCAGGTCTTCGCGCAGCATCGGAATCAGTTGCGGCGCTGGTGTGCTGTCGATGGTCTCGAGGTTCTGCTGGGCGATTGCGCGGATAATCGCCAGCGGCTGATTCAGCTCGTGCGCCACACCCGACGCCAGCGTGCCCAGCGAGGCAAGCTTGCTGGACTGAATCAACTGCGCCTCCGCCTGCTTGAGTTCTTCCTGACTCCGCTGCACGGCGTCCACCATGTGATTGAACGAGTCGGCGAGGTCATCCAGGTCGGGACAGCCGCGTTTCGGTAGCACGACGCGCTTGGTGAGATCGCCTGCGGCGATTTCGTGCGTGACGCGCACCAGCACACGCAGCGGACGCACCAGCGCACGATCCAGGAAAGCCGCCCCAAATAACAGGAACGCCAGCACAGAGAGCAAGGCGACCATAAACGCATCGCGCAGACGGGAGTCGATGTTCACGCGCAGGTCTTCCGCGCTGGCGCGGAGCTGCTGACTGGTCTCTTCAAACGCCCGATTCAGCTGGAGCGTCAGGTTTTTCTCGAGATTCGTTTGAACCGCACTTAGGGACACGGCAATTGCACGCACAAGAGTTTGCTGTTGGGAGTCGGCAAGGCGCGAGAGCATCTGCGCGGACTGCTGGGTCGCGCGCGCCTCCGACAGGCGTATCTGCTGACGCGTGTGCTGTTGTTCTGCCTGAACCTGCGCGGTGATACGCGCCTGCGCCTGGTCGCGCGTGCGGCGCAGGGCGCGCGTGGTCGCTTCCCGCTGCCGCGCAAAGTTCTGCTGCACCGTCGCTTGCAGCTCGGTCGCCAGTCGGAAGGCTTCCTCGGTCGGCTGAACGACCAGTAGCCACGCCTGCAGGCGACGCACAGGCGCAGCCGCGATGAGCTGGTCGCCTTCGGGAGTGGGGTAGACGGCGAACTGCGCCTGCAACGGCGCATTCTCAAGCAGGCGCGCATAGGGCGTCCCCGCGCCGATTTGGCGGCTGTCCGGGTGCGCCATGACAATCCCCTGACGCTGCACCAGCATCGCAATCCCGCGTTCGCCTACGCGGAAGGTGCGTGTGAGCGCACTCACTTCGTCAAGGCTGACCCATGCGAAGATGGCGCCCCGAAACTGCTGCCCCATCTGACTCACGGGCGCCATCACCGGCACGAGCGATTGATTCTTGCCTTCCACTTTGTAGAGGCTCGGCTCGCCCAGCACAATCTCGCGGTTCTGCTCCACCTGCGTCCATAGCGTGCGAATAGCTTGCTGCGCCTGTGCTGCATCTTCCGGCGCCTCGCCTGATTCCACCACAGGCGCGCCTGTGTTATCCAGCAACGCCAGGTACTGATACGCTGGCTCGCGATCCTGCAGCGCCTGCAGAATCCAGCGGCTCTCCTGCGCACTGCCCTGCTGAATGGCAGGCTGCTGGGCAATCAGATTCAGCTGCGCCGTGTAGTTGCGCAGGAGACTTTCCACCTGACGCGAGACCTGGGCGCTCAGTTGCGCCAAATGGCTGGCAACCAGTCGCTGAAGCACCTCGCGGGCGGCGCTGGCGGTGGTCTCCTGCAGCGAGGCGAGCGACTGCTCCTGAATGGATTGCACTTGCGTATCCACCTGATTGAGCGTGCGATTCAGGTTTTGAATGGTGTTGCGCTCCGTCTGCTGCAACGCGCTCTCGGTCGTTTGCTGGAGCGTGCCGACGGTATCCTGAAGCAGGCGTTTTTGTTGTTGCAGCATCTGCGTGCGCGAGTCGTCCATGTGCTGTGTGATTTGCGTCTGCACCTGCTGCTGCGAACGGCGCAGCGTCTCGCTCACGCTTGCGCGGATGGCTCGCTGGGAGCGTTGCAAATCGTTTTGCACACCTTGCTGGAACGCCTGCGCTGAGGCGCCGACCTGACGATTGAGGTAGAAGTAGAGGAGCGTCCCTGAGAGCGCGACGGGCGTCAACGCCATCAGCGCGTAAAACAACAGCAGCCGCTCACGAAGCCCCAGCCGTTTCATGGTTCATACACCTTTGCCGCAAGATTCAACAGCATATCCGGGATTGTGATGTTGAGCGCGCGCGCGGTCTTGAGGTTGTAAAAGGTCAGGGTGCGTCTTGGGGTCAGCAACGGCAGCGATTCGGGCGCCTCGCCTTCCAAGATGCGGATGACCTGCTCCGCTGCGAGGGCGCCCTGTTCCGCCATGTCAACGCCTGTGGCGACCAGCGCGCCGCGTTGCACAAACGCCCCCGCGAACGCCAGCACGGGCAGTTTGTGCCGTTCCGCGAATTCCAGTACACGCTGGGACGGCTCCGGCGCGGCGCACACAGGGTCGGGAATCAGCCACAGCGCGTCTACCTTGCCCTCCAGCGATTTCAGGGCGTCGCCAATCTGCGACGCCTGCTCGAGAAGCGCCTCTTGCAGCGCAACGCCCAGTTTGGAGGCGTCCTCACGCGCCTGCTCCATCAGGCGTTGCGAGACGCTGTCTCTGGGGTTGTAGATAACCCCCACCCGCTTCGTTTCGGGCGCGATATCGAGCAAGGTACTCAGTTGCCGCTGAGGACGCACCGTCAGCGCGACGCCCGCAAACCGCGTGTCGCTGCGTTCCACACTCTTAATCAACCCCTCGCCAATCGGGTCAATCACCTGCAGAAACACAACGGGCGCCTGTTGTTGCGGGGGAACCTTTTCGTAATGGGCGCGAATCGCTTTGACGGCGTTTGTGCCGACTGCCAGGATAATCTTGGGACGCTTTTCAAGGATTCGACGGGGCAAATCGGCGTCCGAGCGGTCACCCTTCAGAACGAAGACGAGCGTCTGAACGGCGTAGCCCTGCTGCTCCAGTGTTGTGTGGAACCGCTGCACGGCTTCCGCATAGAAGCCGCCTTCGCCGCTCTGCAGAATGGCGACATCGACGCCCTGCCCCTGCAGCAGCGCGCACACGACTCCCCACACGGCGAAGACGGCTCCCAGCTTCTGCACGCTCTCACCAGTCGCGTTGATAGGTGAACCACACGCTGCGTCGCCCGCCTGGTACCCAGCGCGCCATCTCCGTGCGCACATTGAACAGGTTGTCGACGCGCAGGTTCCAACGGCTGCGTTCATCCATTCGGTAGACGAGGTTCAGGTAGGTGTTCCAGGCGTGCGCGTCCGAGTACCCCTGTCCAACGGCGGGATAACTGAAGGTTAGCTGCCCGCTCAACCCGCGCTCGCGCCAGTGCGCCAGCCTGATGACCACCCGATCCCGTGCAGGCTTATAGTCCTCCTCAACGCCGCCTGTGTAGCGCACATGCATGTAGCCCGCGCTGAGCGTCCAGTCGGGAGCGAGCTTGATGGTCGCATCGCCTGTCCAACCCCAAACGCGAAAACTGTAGAGATTGGTGTACTGACGCAGCAGGGGCTGGTTGGGATCTTTGGTGAACACCGAAACCACATCGTCCAGTTGATTGCTGAAGTACGACACATCCAGCTGCCAGCGCGGGTGCAGGTAGCGATAGCCCAGCTCCGTGCTGACCGTGACTTCAGGGCGCAAATCCGCCTTGCCCTCGATGCTCAACGGTACGGGATTGTCGCCTGCTGGCATCCAGACATAGTAATTCTGCAGGAACATTTCAGTGAAGCTGGGGGCGCGGAACGCGCGCCCGACGGAGGCGCGGAATCGGTTCTGCGAGTCGGCGATGTAAGTAAAGCCTGCGCGCGGGCTGAGCTGGCTGCCATAAATGGAATGGTCGTCGTAGCGCGCGCCCAGAATCGGCTGAAAGCGTCCCAGTTGCCATTCTGCCTGTGCGTAGAGCGCGAAGTTCTGGGCGTTGTGCGCGCCCCCCAGATGGTTTTGACTGCTCACGCGCATTACACGATAGTCCGCACCTGCCAGTACCTGCACAGTTGGGAGCGCCCACTGCCAGTAGGTCTCAGCGGCGAGCATGCTCTGCGAAAACGGCATGCGCGTGCGCGGCTCGCTGCCCGTTAGCGGCGGCACGGTCTGCACCTTGTTGAAGACCAGCGAGCCGTTCAATCCGTACACGCGCGCGGTTTGAGTTGCTTTACCGAACTGTCGCTGATACTCCAGTTGCCAGTAGTGCGTGCGCCAGTGGCTGCGGTCGGTCGGCGTCGGATAGGTGAAGTAACGCATACCGACCTGCCCGCGCTCCAGATCCGAGTAGAGATAGTTGAACCGCCACTGCCCGCGTTCTGGACTGCCGCCTGAGGCAAACAGGCGCGCCGTGCGTACATTCGTGTCGTTGTTCCACGCCCGGTCGCTGCCCGGATCGCGCCAGAAGGAGCTTTGCAAGCTCACGCGCGTGGGGCTGGTCGGCTCGGTCGTCCAGCGCAACGAGGCGTTGTAGCCGCCGCGCCCCGTGTAGCCGTTCCAGAGCGAGGGACGCGCCGTCGACTCCTGCTGGGTGATGATATTCACCACCCCTGCAAACGCATTCGGTCCGTACATCGCCGAACCCGGTCCGAACGCCACCTCCACACGCTCCACATCGTGCGTGCTGAGGCTCATCGCCGGGAAGTTGCCCAGTACGGGGTCGTTCAGCGGTTGTCCATCCAGCAGAAAGAGCATCCGTTCATTGAACTCGGACGCGCTGTAGGCGCCGCGCATGCTCAAAAAGCGGTGCTGGGACGACTCCTGCCCCTCAAAGTCGGCGACCATGCGCTCCAGCAGTTCCTGAATGGTCTGCGCGCCGCTGAGTTCAATCTCTTTACGGGTCAGTACGCGCACAGTGGTGAACGACTCCGCTATCGGGCGTTCCGTGCGCGTGGCGGTCTTGACCACCTCCTGCGGGTCGGCGAACAGCCACTCACCCGTCTCCGAAGTGCGCTGCGCCCACCCCAGTCCAGCGCCAATCGCTATGCCTGCCAGAATCCAAACGATTCGCATAGGAATCACCTCATACAGGTTGTAGTTGCAGTTCACGGAGAACGCGGCGTACCTCGCTGAGGTCAAAGGGCTTCGCGAGCAGGGCGAACGCCTCCGCGCCGACTTCGCTCTCCGAGAACAGCTCGGGATAACTGTCCATCACTATCAGCGGTAAGCGTATCCCAAGGCGGCGAATCGCACGCACCAGGTCAATCCCGCACATGCGCGGCATATGCACATCACTGATGAGCAGGTCATATTCGCGCTGCTTAAGGCGTTCCAGCGCGTCGATGCCGTCTACAGCCTCATCCACCGCGTGCCCTTCCTCTTCCAGGAAGCGCGTGAGCAGGAACCGCACCATCGGTTCGTCGTCCACCACCAGGATACGCATTCCACTGGGATTGTCGGCACAGGTAGGTGGATTTTACAGGGCGCGCCTACTCGCCGCTCACTCCCAGCAGCGTCCATCCCGCGATGGGGTCTGTTGCGACGAAGTGAACGGCTCGAACGGGCTTCTCGGGGTGGGGGTTGCGCCATTCGAGCAGGCGCGCCGTCGCCAGATTGCCCTGCGCGTCGCGCGCGCGCCAGAGGGGCAGCCCGTCCAGCGCATGGAGGCGGTCGTTCCACGCCCGCAGGTGGACGCCGTAAAGAATCGGTTGCTCCGCATATGAGCCATCCGCGTACTCGATACGGATGCGCCCGACCTCTTTTCCTTGCTCGGTCTGCCAGCCCGCCGTGTGCAACAGGTAGAGTGTGCGCACAGGGCGTTCTAGCGTCAGGCGCGCTTCACGGGGCAGCGACTCCTGCGCGAGGTAGCTGGCGAGCATCAGCCCCCGCGCGCCGCCCAGCGCAAACCGATGCCCGTTCAGACGCGCCGCGCCCCCAGGCAGCTCGCCAAACAGCGGGCTGAGCGTCGCCAGATCATAGTTGTATGCAGCCGACAGGTCGACGACAAAGCCCCCATGCGCCTGCAGCGGGACGGCTTCGCGCCGATAGCGTTCGATAAACAGTCGCTCGAAGTCGTGAGGCAACTCTTCGGGCATTGGCAGGTCGGTGTCCCATGCATACGCGCCCGCCAGCAGGTACGCCACGAACTGGCGCAGCTCGATGGTCTGCAGGGTGCGCTCGTTGAGGCTGTAGCCTGCCCAGGTGCTTTGCAGCAAGCCTGTAATCCGTCGCTGGCGCGCCGCCTTCGCAAAGGTTGCGATATTGCGCGGGTTGTACCAGGTGGTCGCGATAATCTCGCGGAATCCCGAGCGCTGCAGCACATCGAGGCTGATGTAGCGTTCGAGTTCGGCGGGGGTGTAGTGCCAGTCGCAAATCGCCACATCCTGCAGCTTGCTCAGTCGCTCGCGGGTGAAGCGCGCGGCGTCGGGGGTCTCGGCGTGCGCGCCGCCGTCGTTCGCCTCGCCCGGCGCCAGCAGCACATCGCCCCACATCAGCACCTTCTCGACGCCGCGCCGCTTCATCTCGCCGTGAACCCACTCCGCATGCTCAGTAAACAGCTCTGCTACCGACGCGCCCATGCTCTCCGGACGGTTGGGAAACCGGCCACGGATGGTCACCTCGTCCATGCCGATATGGAAATGGCGCGGCTGGAACACCTCGAACACCTCGTCGTACAGGCGTTGCAGAAACGGGCGCGTCCCTGTCCCCCGCGGCGCGATTGCCCACGGGGTTTCGGGGTCTTCCGCAAGGTGCTTGTTCGCGTCGTTGCGGAACACCCAGTACATATGCCCCAGCGACTGGATGAGCGGGATTGGTTCGAGCAGGTTTTGTCGTGAAACCTGTACCGCCTCGCGCAGTAGGCTCTTGGGCGCGGAGATGTCCACCCACGCCTCGCGGATGGCGTCCCACTGCCCGTAGCCGCACTCGATAATCAGGTGGTTGAACTTCGCGTGGGCAATTACATTCTCTATCAGGCGCGGCAGGAAGCCCGCCTCCGTGCTGCCAAACAGATGCACGCCGCGCCACTTGAGGTGGGGGTAGTCGATGATGCGCACGGGCTGGGCTTCCAGCGCGCCCACTGTCGGCTGGAGCCACTGCATCAGCGTCTGCACGCCGTGGAACGCGCCCTCAGGCAGGCGACCGATGATGCGCACGCCCTCCCGCGACGCCTGCAGATAGTATGCGCCCTGCTGGTCAGGCACGGGATACTGGCGCTGGAGCGCGGGGCTGCCGCCGATGAACACACTGCCCTGCGCGGGCTCGCCGACGCGCGCCTCCGCGCGGATACCGTAGCGCTGCAGCTCGCGGCGGAGCGCATCCGCCGCGGGGTGATAGGCGTCCGACTCAATTACAATCTGTGCGGTCTGGTCGGCAGGCAATCGGAACGGCTCGCCTGCGTCGCGCCAGAGGATTTTGGGCGGCGGGATGAGTTCAGGTTCGCGCGGCTGCGGCTGCCAGCGGTCGGGTATGTTCTGCACGGGGGCTTGAATTGACAGCGGCGTGCTGGGCGCAGTTAGGGGCTTGGGCTGGAGGCGCAGGCGCATCTCCAGCGCGATGCGTTCGCCCTGTCTTAGCTCGCGGCGCAGCACACCTGCCCAGAGCGTCGGGATTTCACGCGACCACCACCGCCCGCTGTTCCGCCCATCCAGAATGTGCAGGTTTTCACTGGAAATTTCCACATCTGCGACACGCGCTTCCACCTTAATCTGGCGTCCTGAGAAAAGGGTGTCGTTTTCAACGGCGCGCGCCTCACGGGTGAGCATCGGCGTCGCCAGCGTCCCGTCGCCTGTGAGCGTCGCGCCCAGCAGGTAGTCGGCGTTCCACAGTCCGATGCACCACTCCACTATCGCGGGCTTCTCGCTGCGCCACTCCACCTCCAGCCGCCACTGTAGCGAGTCGGGCGCAACTTTGCGTAAGGTTTCAGTCATCGCGCCGAGTTCGGGATTCACCGCGTGCCGCAGAGTCAGCGTCTCGCCGTCCAGCTGGGGGGTGGGCGGCGTCCCCTGCGAGCTGTAGTAGCCTGCGCTCCAGTCGGGCGCGGCGAGTTGCGCCCACGAGCCGCGACTGAGCAACACCCCGCTCACCCGCAGTTGCACGCCGTCGCCCCCGCGCGGACGCGCCTCCCACCCTTCGCCCGCCAGCGCAGCCGGTTGGGCGGAGGGGAGGCTCGCGACGCTCAGCATCATCAGTACCATCATCACCACGCTACGCATCGCTAACGATTTCGGCGCAGGCGGTAAAGTACCTGCCTGCTTCATCAGGTACACTCCTCCCCAGCGCGGCAGGCGGGAAACCCCCAAAAGCTTCGCGCGTCTAAGGATGGGAATGATGAAGGCAGGGATGATGCGCCTCCTCGCGGCGCTGGCGACGCTGGGACTGCTGTACGGGCTACACGCGCAGGTCTATCGCAACATCGTCAACCGCCCCTTCGAAACGGTCAGCAACGGTCCCCAGCATGTGATTGTGGTGGACATCGACCGTGTGGGGCGCTCGCCCGAAGCGGTGGATCGGCTGATACGGGCGCATGTGGAGCGGGCGACGCGGGCGCAGATTCAGGGCGCGCGCGCCCAGATTCGCCTCTACAAACAGCTCGGTCTGCTCCCCGAAGACTACCGCCTGCCCATCCTGCACACGGTCGTGCTGCGTCGGAACGGGGAGCTGATACTGCCCTCGCGCACGCGCTCGGATGGGCTGGGCAACGGCGCGCTGAGCTTCCAGATTGTGGACGGCGACGACCCCTTCCCGCCTGCCTACAAAGCGCTGCTGCAGACGATTCTGAACGCCGCGCCCGCGCTGGTGGAAGCCGAGTACGGTAAGCCCGCGCGCACGCTCACCATCCAGGTGGTGAACTATGACGACGAAATTGGCGACCGCGACGCGGTGGTGGGCGGGATTTACGATGTGAGCAACAACCGATTCCTGTTCCCCATCTACAACTCGCGCGAGGCGGCGGCGGTGAATCTGCTGAATTTGATTGTGCAGGCGTTCCATGCGGATGTCGCGCCGTTTTACGATGTGTGGGAGGCAGGCTTCGCACGGGCGGTCACGGCGCGAATCGCACGCGGGAGCGCGTTCCGCAGCCTTGCGGGGCTGAACGGCGACTTCATCGACCAGACGCTGGACAACACCTACGACGCGCGCCCGTACTACGATGCGTGGAACCAGCCGACGCTGGGCAGCCCCAGCTTCATCGCGCCGTCGCTGCGTCAGCCCCCGATTGCGGGCGGCACGACGGGCGGGCTGTGGCTCGTGCGCTACCTGATGGGGGGATCCGTGTGGCTCAAACTGGCGACCGAATACCCCAGCTTCTTCCGCGAGTTCAACCAGCGGTACTATCAGAGCTACACCCCCGCCCTGCGCGGCGACACGGCGCAGCTGCTGAACCTCGCGCGGCAAACGCTCGCGGCGATTTCGGGCAACCCGAACCCGACGGTGGAAGGCGTCCCCTTCGAGCAGTGGGTGCGCCGTCAGTATATTCTGGACACGAGCGTGACCTACGGGCGCAAACTGCACGCGCAGATGTTCCCCTATGCGTCGGGGCTGCAGCCCGACGAGCAGGCGGTGTTCACCGTGTTCCTGACCTATTTTCAGACGACGCGCGTGGGCAACGGCTGGGACGAGGCGCTGCTGAACGGAACCAGCTACCCCATCTACTGGGATTTCGCCTACAACCGCCTCACGCTCTCGCCCCAGTACGAGCGGGTGGACATTCGCGTCGGCACGGGCGCGGTCGTGCCCAGCTTCGTCGGCGCGGAGACCGCCAACCAGCGCCTCACGGTGGACTTCAGCGTCGGCACGGAGAACGCGAAGGTCTACTACCCCAGCAGCAAGGTGCAGGGCGTCAACTTCCGCAACAACTTTTTCGGCGTGGTGTTCGGGCTGGACGAGGGCACGGTCGAGGCGCAGATAGGCACAGAGACGCGCAGCGCGCCCGTCACCAAAGGCGCGTTCGGCATGCAGTTCAGCGAGGCGACGCTTGCCCGCGAGCGCACGGCGACGCTCACCTTCTTTAACAGTCAAGGCGCACAGGTGGGCACATGGCGCACGAACACGGGCGTCGGCTTCCATTATGTGCAGGCGACGCTGCTGACGCCCGCGGGCGTCTTCACGCTCAATCGCAGCGCGGGATTGCACATGATTAGCCTGCCCCTGCGCCCCTACGAGACCGACATGGCGAAGCTGCTCAACATCCCCGCCAGCCAGCTGCGCCTCGCGCAGTGGCGTCAGGAGAGCTTCGGCTACGCCTACTACCCTGCGACTCCGCCCCCTGCGCCCGGCGTGGGCTACTTCCTGCAGCTGAGCAGCCCCATCAACATCACAATACAGGGCGAACCCTCTCCTACAGACCGCCCCTTCGCGATTGCGCTTCAGCCCGGCTGGAATCTGGTGGGGATGCCCTATAACCAGCCTGTACCTGTGAATAGCCTGCAAGCGGTGCATCAGTTCAGTGCGCCCGTGTCGTGGGAGACGGCGACCGAGTCGCTGGGCGGCGAGCCGCCGCTGGTGGGCAGCCGCGTGTGGACCCTGGGCAGCGCGGGCGTCTATGTGCAGGCGACGCAGCTGGAGCCCGGACGCGCCTACTGGGTGCGCGTGCTGCGCCCTGAAGGCGTGACGCTGCTCATCCCGCCCCCCGTGGGCGGCGCGTCCCGCGCCGCTCGCGCAACGCTGGAGCCTGCATGGGCGATGGAGCTGATGGTGCAATCGCCTGTGGGCGGCGGCGTAGCGACGCTGGGAGTTGACAACGCTGCGCGCACGCGCAGCCATCTCTACAATCACGACGCGCCCCCTGCCCTGCCCGGCGTGAGCGCGTTCGGCGTGCTGGACGAGGCAGGACGGCGACTGGTGCAGTCGGTCAAGCCCGCCGCCAGCCGACAGGAGTGGACGCTGCAGGTCGCGCCCGCCGAGCCGAACCGCGAGCATACACTCACCTGGCGCATTCCCGACACGACGCCCCGACGCTGGCGCATCACGCTGGAGAATCCGCTCACGGGCGAGCGCGTCGACATGCGCCAGCGCGAGTTCTACCGCTTCACGCCCGCCGAGGCGCAAACGCTGCGCGTGGTGCTGGAGCCGACCGCCGCCGCCCCTGTGCGCATCACGAACCTGTCGGCGACCGTCTCGCGCGGCGGGCAAACGACGCTGCAGTTCCAGCTCACGGGCGAGGCGACCCTCCGCGCCGAGATACGCTCCGCACGCGGCGAGACGCTGCGCGTGCTGACGCCCAGCCGGGCGGCGGGCGCGGGCATACAGAGCCTCACCTGGAACGGGCGCGACGCCAGCGAACGCGCGCTCCCGCCGGGAACCTACATGGCGCACATCGAAGCCATCGATAGCGACGGGCGCGTCGCACGCGCGACCGTGCCCATCCTCCTCACACGGTGAACACGATGAACAGGCGATTTGCTCCTTGGGTAGTGCTACTAACTGTTTTCGTCCTGATGGGACTGCTGCTCACAGGCTGCGGGGGCGGCGGAGGCGGCTTCGGACCCTCGACGCTGCTGCAGGGACGCGTGGTGCTGGTCGGCACGGGTCAGCCGCCGAACCCTGCCGCGACGGTCATCGTCGGCGGGCAGAGCGTGACCACCAGCACCCAGGAGGGCGCGTTCCAGCTGCGCGTGCCCCCGACCGCTACGCAACTGCTCGTGCGCACGCCCGGCTTGCCCGACTTCACCTTCACCCTGCCGCCCCTGCAGGCAGGACAGACGGTAGACCTCGGCGACCTGTATGTGGGCGCGCAGACCATCTCCGTGCAGGGGCGCATCGTGGACGCGCTCACGCAGCAGCCCGTCGGCGAAGCCGTCGTGTCGCTGCTGGGACAGCGCGCCCTAAGCAACCCAACGACGGGGCGCTTCACCCTCAACGGCGTCGCCTATGACCCCGAAGGCGTGCTGGACCCCGAAGGCGAGGTGCAGAAAACGGGCTATATCCCCCGCCGATTCCTCGCCGACCAGCCCGTGATTGACGGCGTGATGGAGGTGGGCGACCTGCTACTGCTGCGCGAAACGGACGACAACCCGCCCGGGCAGCCGGGCAATGTGCGCGGCGTGGTGCAGGTTCCGCTCAGCGACGCCGTCGGCGTGCGTATCGACATCTACACGCCCCCCGATGCCCTCATCGCCAGCGAGTCGGTGATCCTGTCGCAGCCCAGTGGCGAATTCCAGCTCTGGCTACTGCCCGGCGAATACCGACTCGTGTTCACCAAAGAGTCGCGCACGGCGACGCGCACGCTCACGGTCAATAGCCTCACCCAGCAGATAGACCTGGGCACGGTCGCGCTGCAGTAGGAGTCGCGCGGGCGCAGGCGAACCTGTGCGCTTGTGCGTGTCATCATGCTTTCGTGGGAGTACCCTCCGCGCATCGTCGGGGGGATTGCCCGCCATGTGCAGGAGCTGTCGGAGGCGCTGGCGGCGCAGGGCGTGCAGGTGCATGTGATTACAGCGACCCATCCCGATGCGCCTGACGATGCCATTGAGAACGGGGTGCATCTCCATCGAGTGGGCGCGCCGCCCTCCCCTCACGGTGACTTTCTGCACGGGGTGTGGGCGATGAACGCCGCGTTTGAGGCGCGCGCGGACGCCCTGCTGGCAGAGTTGCTGCGCGGCAAGCCTGCACGCGCCCAGCGCGAGCCTATCCTGCTGCACGCGCACGACTGGCTGGCGCACCCCGCCGCGAAATCGCTCAAGCATCGCCACAAGCTGCCCCTGATTGCCACTATCCACGCCACCGAACACGGCAGACACGGGGGCATTCACTCTGACCTCTCCCGCGCCATCCATCAGATGGAATGGGAACTCAGCTACGAGGCGTGGCGCGTGATTGTGTGCAGCGAATTCATGCGCGGCGAGGTGATGCACGCGCTGAACGCCCCCTACGACAAGCTGGATGTGATTCCCAACGGCATCCGCGCCGAAAAGTTCCAGTTCGACTTCCCCGACGCCGAGCGGCAGGCGTTCCGCGCACGCTTCGCCGCGCCCGACCAGCCGCTAATCTTCTTCGTGGGACGCATGGTGCGCGAAAAAGGCGTGCAGGCGCTGCTGCAGGCGCTGCCGATTGTGCGCGTGGAGTTCCCCCGCGCGAAGCTGGTGGTGGTCGGCGGCGGCTATCGGGCGCATCTGGAAGAGTTTGTGCGATTCTGCCATCTGGAAGACGCCGTGCAGTTCACAGGTTTCATCCCCGACAGCGACTTGTTGCGCTTGTACCGCGTGATTGATGTCGCCGTCTACCCCAGTCTGTACGAGCCGTTTGGGATTGTCGCGCTGGAGGCGATGGCGGCAGGCGCGCCCGTGGTGGTCTCCGACGCAGGCGGTCTCAAGGAGGTCGTGCGCCACGAAGAGACGGGCATCCTCACCTGGGCGGGCAACGCGGAGAGCCTCGCGTGGGGCGTCTTGCGCGTGCTGCGCGATCCCAAAGCTGCGCGCCGTCGCGCCCAGAACGCCCTGAAAGCCGTCCAGCGCGAATTCAACTGGCGACGCATCGCCCAGCAAACCCAGCAGGTCTACACGCGCGTCTGGAGCGAGTACCTGCATACCCGTTGGGAATAGAAGCACATCTTTCGCCGCGCATTTAGGCTATAATATAGGCGGCGGTGTGGAATAACGCCTTCGGTGGCGACTATGCGCGTGAGTATCTTTGGATTAGGCTATGTCGGAGCGGTGTCGGCGGCGTGCCTCGCGAAAGAGGGACACACAGTGGTCGGCGTCGATGTGGACCCTTACAAGTTAGACCTCATTCGTCAGGGCAAAGCGCCCATCGTGGAGGCGAACCTGGAGCCGTACCTCAAACAAGCAGTCGAGTCGGGCAGGCTCACCGTCACCGATGACGCCACCGAAGCCGTTCACAACACGGAGATTTCCCTGCTCTGCGTCGGCACGCCCAGCAAGGAAAACGGCGACCTGCGCACGGATTACCTGGAGCGCGTCGCTCGGCAGATTGGCGAGGCGCTCATCACAAAGCCAGAGTACCATATCGTGGTGATTCGTAGCACAATACTGCCCGGCACGGCGGAAGAGGTTGTGCTGCCAATACTGGAAGAGGCGTCGGGCAAGCGGGTCAACGAACATTTCGGGCTGGCGGTGAACCCCGAATTCCTGCGTGAGGGCACAGCCATTGCCGACTATTATGACCCGCCCTTCACGGTGGTCGGCGCGCTGCAGGAGGCGGACGCCGAGAAGGTCGCCGCCCTCTACGAGACAGTAAAAGCGCAGTTGTTCCTCGTCTCCATCCGCACGGCGGAGATGATTAAGTACGCCTGCAACGCCTTTCACGCGCTCAAGATTACCTTCGCCAACGAGCTGGGCATGCTCTGCAAAGCGGAGGGCGTGGATAGCCACGAGGTGATGCGCGTCTTCTGCGCCGATACGAAACTCAACATCTCGCCCAAGTACCTGACGCCTGGCTTCGCGTTCGGCGGATCGTGCCTGCCCAAAGACCTGCGCGCGCTCACCTACCGCGCCCGCTCAAACGACCTGGAGCTGCCGATGCTGGAAGGAATCCTGCCCAGCAACCGCCGTCAGATTGAAGAGGTTGTCAAAAGCATCGTGCGCCTGCGTAAGCGCAAAGTGGGACTATTCGGACTGTCGTTCAAGCCCGGCACCGACGACCTGCGCGAAAGCCCGCTGGTCGAACTCGCCGAACAGCTCATCGGCAAAGGCTACCGCCTGCTCATTCACGACCCGAATGTCTCTTACGCGGCGCTCTACGGCTCCAATAAAGCATTTATCGAGCGCGAAATCCCGCACATCCGTGAAATCCTGCGCGAAGACGCACGGGAAGTCATTCAACACGCTGAAGTGCTTGTGATTGGGCACCTCGATTCGGCGACGCGCGAGGTTGTTCTCGCAGAGAATCGCGAGACGCAGGTCGTGGTAGATCTCGCCCGCGCGTTGACCCCTGAAGCACTGAGAGGGCGCTATGTCGGATTGTACTGGTAAACCGAAAGGAAGAGTGCTTATTCTGGTGGAGAACCTGCCCGTGCCGATGGACAGGCGCGTGTGGCAGGAATCGCTCGCGCTCACAGAGGCGGGCTATGAGGTGTCGGTCATCTCACCGCGCCCACCCGACGAGCCAGAATACATGGAGTTGAACGGCGTGCATCTCTATCGCTACCCCATGCCGCCGCCCACCAAAAGCGTCGTGAGTTTCCTGTACGAGTTCAGCTACTGCTGGCTGCAGACATGGCGGCTGGCGCGGCGCGTCTGGAAAGAGCGCGGATTCGATGTGATCCAAACATGCAATCCGCCCGACACCTTCTGGCTCATCGGGCGATGGTACAAGCGCAAAGGCGTCAAGTTCGTGTTCGACCAGCATGACCTGTGCCCCGAGCTGTACGAGTCGCGCTTCCATCGGCGCGACCTGTTTTATAAAGGCTTGCAGTGGCTGGAGAAACAAACCTATCGCACGGCGGACGCCGTGATTGCCACCAACGAGTCGTATCGGCGCGTGGCGATGGAGCGCGGCGGCGTACCGCCCGATCGGGTCACGGTGGTGCGCAGCGGACCCCTGGCGAGCCGATTCCAGCGCGTCGATCCCGACCCTGCACTCAAACGCGGACGCCCCTACCTGGGCGTCTATCTCGGCGTGATGGGCGCGCAGGACGGCGTGGATTACCTGCTGCGCGCAATCGCCCATGTGGTGCATACCTTCAACTACCACCACTGCCATTTCGCGCTGATTGGCGGCGGCGATATGTACCCCGACCTGGTGAACCTCTCAAAAGAACTGAACCTCACAGACTTCGTGGAGTTCACCGGGCGCATCCCCGACGACGACCTGCTGCGCTACTTCAGCACCGCAGATATTGCCCTCGCGCCCGATCCACTCAACCCGCTCAACGATGTCTCTACCATGAACAAAATCATCGAGTACATGGCGGTCGGACTGCCGATAGTTTCGTTTGACCTCAAAGAGTCGCGTTATTCGGCGCAGGAGGCGGCGCTTTACATTCCTGATAACGACGAGAAAGCCTTCGCGAAGGCAATCATTGACCTGCTGGGCGATTCGGAGCGCCGCGCACAGATGAGCGCGTTCGGACGCAAACGGTTTCTGGAGTGCCTGAGCTGGGAACACAGCCGTGAGAAACTGGTGGAGTTTTACGATCGCCTGATGGAACTGCCCTGCAGGCGTGGACGAACCACTGGCAAATAGACGACGATGCGCAAACTGATTGTGGCATACGCGGGAGACTTTGCGGAGTACCCGATGGGCGGCGTACTGGAGTATACGAAAAACTTCGCCCGGTACGCCCCCGTTGAACTCTACTGCGTCGGGATTACCACCAATCCCGACCTGCCCCTGCGCCAGTGGACAACGGTGCGCCTCAAAGATGTGGAGCGCCCCTTCCTGCCCCTGCTCTATGTGGACGATGAGAAACAGCGTCGCTCAAAAATTCCGCTGAATTTCAAATTCTTGAATGCGCTCAAGCAGCAAAAGGCGGAATTCAAGCGCATGGGCGCGGCGGTCTACATTCACCGCGCCGAACACGGCTTGGCGTTTATGCACGACGCCATCCCGCTCTATTTCAACACGCATGGACAGTCGGCGTTTTTCGAAAAGTGGGTCTCACATCCGCTGTTTCGCTGGCGCGCCTTCCGGGCGTGGTTCCAGCGCATGGAGGCGCGTGTGATTGCCCGCGCGCAGGGCGTATTCACCATCAGCCCCGCCGACTACGACTACTATGTCGGCAAGTTCCCCCAGCACGCGCACAAGATTCACTACACGCCACTGGGCATCGAAATCGACGAATACACGCCGCCCGCAACCCGTCCCGACGGCGCGCCCCGTATCCTGTTCGTGGGCAGGCTGGACGCCTCCAAAGGGCTGGATTTATTGATTGCAGGCTTCGCGCGGTTCCGCGAGCGCTATCCCGACGCAACCCTTACGATTGTTGGCGGCTCGCACGATTACAACCCCGTCGAGACCGAAGTGCGCAACGCCATCGCGCAGCACGGAGTCTCAGATTCTGTGGTGATGACGGGCTTGCTGCCGCGCGAGGCGATTCTGGCGTATTATCATCAGGCGGATGTGTTTGTGATGACCTCGCTGTGGGAGGGGCTGCCGACCGCCCTGCTGGAAGCGCTGGCGTGCGGCGTGCCCGCGGTCGTCACGAATGTCGGCGGCATGCCTGCAGTGGTCAGAAACGGCGAGAACGGCTATGTGTTGACCGAGCGCGACCCCGAACAGCTTGCCGCGCTAATTGAACGCGCCTATCTCAATCGCGAGACGCTGCGCCATGCGGCGCGGCGTACTGCCGAACAGTATTCAATCAAAGCGCACGCCGAGAAAGTCTGTGAGCTGATGGGACTGACGCTCTTCCCTCAACCAATCGCGCAGGAGCTTGTATGCTAAAAGAGCCTGAGAAGGGGCAGTTGCCCGAGGAACATCCGAGGAAGGTTCTGCTGGTACTGGAGAACCTGCCTGTGCCGCACGACCGCCGCATGTGGCAGGTCGCGACCTCGTTGCGTCGCGCGGGCTACCATGTGTCGGTGATTTCGCCGCGCCCGCCTGAAGACCCCGACTACTGCGTGCTGGAGGGCATCCATCTCTATCGCTACCCCATGCTGCCGCCGACGCACAGTGTCGGCAACTTCGTCAAGGAAGCGCTCTACTGCCTGTGGCACACCCTCCGCCTGAGCAAGCGTGTGGAGCGCGAGCAGGGCTTCGATGTGTTCCATGTCGGCAACCCGCTCGACATCTTCTGGTCTATCGGGCTGTACTACAAGGCGCGCGGCAAAAAGTTCGTGTACGAGCATCGCGACCTGTGCCCGGAACTGTATGAGGTGCGCTTCAAAAAGCGCGGGCTGTTCTATCATCTGCAGGTGCTGTTCGAACGCTGGTCGTATCACCTGGCGGACATGATTATCGAGATGAACGAATCGTACCGCCAGAACGCGCTGGAGCGCGGCAAGGCGGACCCGGAGAAGATTGTGATTGTGCGCAGCGGTCCACGCGCCGCCGAGTTCGCGCCCGCCGAGCCAGACACCAGCGTCAAGCGCGGCAAGAAACACCTCGTGTGCTATCTGGGCATCATGGGCCCGCAGGACGGCACGGACATCTTCGTCAAAGCGGCGCACCATATCGTCCACACCCGCGGCTACCACGATGTGCATTTCCTGGCAATCGGCTCAGGCGATTGTCTTGAAGAGGTGAAACAACTCGCGCAGGCGCTGAACCTGCAGGACTACATCACCTTCACGGGCTTCGTGCGGGAACGCGACCTGCTGCTGCGCTACCTGAGCGCGGCGGATGTGGGCGTCGCCAGCGACCCTGACAATACCTACACGGCGCGCTCCACGATGAACAAAATCATCGAGTTTATGGCGGTGGGCGTGCCGATTGTCGCCACGCGCAGCATCGAGAACAAGTGGTCGGCGCAGGAAGCGCTCGTCTCCCCGCCCGACGACCGCCCCGAATCGTTCGGCGACACGATTCTCGACCTGCTGATGGACGAGGAGCGTCGGCGCTTCATGAGCCAATACGGGCGTCAGCGGTTCCTGGACTGCCTGAGCTGGGAGCGCAGCGAGCAGGCGCTTCTGACCGCGTATGATCGGCTCTTCTGCGGATTGCCGCCCAGCACACCCTGCGGGAAGTAATACCAACTACGCAGTCAGAGTTCGTTAATCGCCTCGCACGCGCCTGCAGAGGCGTGCTCCTGCCCGAACCCCGCTACTATGGAGTGCGGAAGCGGAGCTTCCGCGACGCTGAAGCTCCCGCTTCAGCACTCCATAAGTTGCCGTTTTGCGAACTATGACCAGCAGATTGGCATAATACCCATCCGCTATAACCGCACAGTCGGTATAAAAAAGCGCGGCGCCATGCAGGCAACCGCGCTGTGTGAGCGTGAATCAGCAAAACTCAGGACGCGCCAACCTCCAGACGCACGAAGCGCACGACCTTCAGGTCGCTGCCCGCCGCCTTGAGCATATCGCCGATGGTCTTCGACTCGTCCTTGTAGAAAGGTTGCTCCAGCAGGGCGACCTTCTGCACAAAGCCTTTGTTCACGCGCCCGCGCGCGATGTTCTCCGCGACATTTTCGGGCTTGCCCTCGTTAATCGCGCGCTGTTTCTCGATCTCCAGCTCCTGCTGAAGCATCTCTGCAGGGATGTCGTCCTTCGAAAGGTATTGCGGCGCGCTCCAGGCAATCTGGATGGCGATTTCGTGGGCGAGATTCTGCATGGCGTCCCTGTCCGCGCTGCCAGTCAATACGACCATCACGCCGACGAGCTTGTTGTGGTGGATGTAGATGTCCACGACGCCGTTTTCGCCGTCGGGCACGCGCGCCAGCGCATAGTTCTGGAACGCGATGCGCTCGCCCGTCTTGCCAATCGCGAGTTCTATTTGCTTCTCAACGGTCAGGCTGCTGTCCGAAAGTGACGGTCGCTGCAGGATGGCGTCCAGCTGCCCCTCCTGACCGACCGCCAGCACATGCTGGAGCAGTTCGTCGGCGAGTTTGAGGAACTCTTCGTTGCGCGCCACGAAGTCGGTCTCACAGCGCAGGTCGATAAGCGCGCCGGTGCGTCCGTCGCTGCTCAGCGCGCCCGCAATCACGCCCTGATTGACCTCTTTGCTGGCGCGTTTGCTGGCGATGATAGCGCCCTTTTCGCGCAGGATGAGGCGCGCTTTCTCCACATCGCCGCCCGCCTGCTCCAGCGCGTTTTTACAGTCCATAAATCCTGCGCCCGTTTCGTCGCGCAGCGTCTTGATCAGCTGTGGGCTTATACTCATCGATAGTCCTCCTCTAAGTCTTCCAATCGGTGTCGCTTCATCAGTTCCCACTCTTTGCCCATAATCTCCTCGTCCGACGGCGGGCGGTTCTCAGTGGGGATTTCTTCCCCAAACATCTTGCCGTACTCTGCCACCTGTTCGGGCGGGAGCGGGGCTTCTTCCTCTACTACCGGGATTTCCTCTTCACGCACGACCGCCGCGCCCTGCCACTCAAGCTGCTTCTCCTCGATGATGGCGTCGGCAATGCGCCCCGCGATGAGTCGAATGGCGCGGATCGCGTCGTCATTGCCGGGAATGGGATAGTCCACTTCATCGGGGTCGCAGTTGGTGTCCACAATTGCGATGGTGGGGATACCGAGCCGACGGGCTTCGGCGACGGCGGTGTGTTCCTCCTTCAGGTCAACGATGAACAGCGCGGCGGGCAGTCCGGGCATCTCCTTGATGCCGCCCAGATTGCGCTCCAGTTTCTCGTGTTCCTTGCGCAGGCGCGACGCCTCCTTTTTGGGGATGCGCTCCAGCTCGCCCTCCTGAATCATGCGATCCAGCTCCTTGAGGCGTTTCACGCGCGACTGGATGGTGCGGAAGTTGGTCAGTGTGCCGCCCAGCCAGCGATAGGTGATATGGTACTGTCGGCTACGCAACGCAGCTTCCTTGATGGCGTCCCGCGCCTGCTTTTTCGTGCCGACGAACAGCACATGCCCGCCGCTGTTGACAATCTCTTTGACGGCGCGCTGCGCTCTGTCGAACATCTCGACGGTCTTGTGAAGGTCGATGATATGGATTCCGCTGCGTGCGCCATAGATGTAGCGGCGCATGCTGGGGTGCCACTTGCGGGTCGGATGCCCGAAATGCACGCCCGCTTCCAGCAATTCACGCATACCAAGTTCTGCCATAGGTTTCCTCCGGGTTGGTTCCTCCTGCGTCGTCATCCGCGCTTACAATCTCCTGTTGGAGACACCCGCGCGCGTCGGACGCAGTATGTGATGACTGAAAGTATACCCTGCCCTATTCCTGAGTCGATGCGCCCTGCTGCTGCGCCAGTCGCTTGTTGAGCGCAATCATCAGGCGCGACTTCTTGCGGTTGCCCGTGTTCTTGTGCAGGATGCCGCGCTTGACCGCCTTATCGATGAGGCTAATCGCACGGCGCAGGCTCGCGACGCTGCCTTCGGCGTCGCCTTTCTCCGCCAGCTCCTTCACGCGCCGCGAGTAGGTCTTAATCGCCGACTTGGTGGAGCGGTTGCGCAGATACCGCTCGCGCGACTTCAATAACGCCTTCTTCGCTGATTTGATATTCGGCATCGGTTGGTACCTCCAGAACGCAAAGTATACCCAATCGGGTGCGTCGCACGGATGCTTGCGGGGTATAATTGGGTATATCCATGCCAGAGCGAAAAAACATGCCGCAGGAACCCGCCGGCGCACCGACGCCGACGCAGCAGCAGAGTTTTGCGGACGACCTGAACGCGATGCTGGAAGTTCTGCCCCCTGCCATCCGACAGTGGCTGGAGGAGCAGCCGGACCTGAGCCAGTTGCTGGAGGTGGTACTCGATCTCGGACGCCTGCCTGAGGCGCGTTTCATGCAGCGCACCATCCGACTGGAGGGCGTGCAGGTAGAGGAGTATGACCTGCAGTATGTCGCCGACCGCATCGGGCAGTTCGGCAAAGACAATCGCGCCGGTATCCCGCGCACGCTGCACCGCATCTCCGCGATGCGCAACCGTCAGGGCAAGGTGGTGGGGCTCACCTGTCGCGTCGGGCGCGCCATCTACGGCACGATTGACATCATTCACGACATTATCGCCTCCGGCAAGAGCGTGCTGATGCTGGGCAGACCGGGCGTGGGTAAGACCACGCGCCTGCGCGAGGTCGCCCGTGTGCTTGCCGACGAGTACGACAAGCGCGTGATTGTGGTGGACACCTCCAACGAAATCGCAGGCGACGGCGACATTCCCCATTCGGGCATCGGGTTCGCCCGACGCATGCAGGTTCCTGAACCGAGCCTGCAGCACGCCGTGATGATTGAGGCGGTGGAGAACCACATGCCCGAAGTGATTATCATTGACGAAATCGGCACCGAGCTGGAAGCCTACGCCGCGCGCACAATCGCCGAACGCGGCGTGCAACTCATCGGCACGGCACACGGCACCACGCTGGAGAATCTGCTGATGAACCCGACGCTCTCTGACCTTGTGGGCGGTATCCAGACCGTGACGCTGTCGGACGAGGAAGCGCGGCGGCGCGGGACGCAAAAGACCGTGCTGGAGCGCAAAGCCCCGCCCACCTTCGATGTGCTGATTGAGATTCTGGACTACCACCGCTTAGCCATCCATCACGATGTGGCGCAGACGGTGGATCGGATGCTGCGCGGCAATCCGCCCCGCCCCGAAATCCGCGTGCAGACCGACAGCGGCGGCTTCGAGGTGGTGCAGCGGAGCGACCTGTTGCCGCGCGCGCCGCAGGTGGAGCTGCCGCTGCACGAGTCGGAGTATGAGCCGCCGTCCCCCCGCGCGACCGCCATCGTCAGCGGCGACAGCCGTCGCAGCGCGCCCTCCCGCGTGTTCCCGTATGGCGTGAGCCGCAGCCGTCTGGAGAAGGCGCTGCGCGACCTGCACCTGCCTGCCTATGTCGCCCGCGATGTGTCGGACGCCGACGCCGTGGTGGTGCTTCACTCCACCTACCAGCGGCGTCCGCCCAAAGTGCGCGAGGCGCTGCAGCGCAACCTGCCCGTCGCTGTCGTGCGCAGCAACACCTATGCGCAACTGGTGAGCGCTCTGCGCGACCTGTTCCACAAGCCCCAGAACGGCGAATCGGCGGAGGAGCGCGCCCTGCGTGAAGCGGAAGAGGGCGTCGAGCATGTGCTGGCGACGGCGGAACCCTACGAACTCACGCCCCAGAACAGCTACCTGCGCCGCCTGCAGCACCAGCTTGTCGAGAAGTATCGCCTGCTGTCCGAGAGCGTGGGCGAGGAGCCGAACCGCCGCGTGCGCATCCTGCCCATCTATACGGATACCGAACGGGAGGACTGATGCCCCGCGCGCCGTTCATCACCTTCGAGGGCGTTGAAGGCGCAGGCAAAACCACGCTGGCGCAACGCCTCGCGGACTGGCTCCATGCGCAGGGCGTGCCCGTACTGTTGACGCGCGAGCCGGGCGGGAGCGCACTCGGCAAGCAGCTGCGCCCCATCCTGCTGCACGAGCCGCTGGACGCATGGGCGGAGCTGTTCCTGTTCCTCGCCGACCGCCGCCAGCACACCCTGCAGGTCATCCTGCCTGCGCTGGAACGGGGAACATGGGTGCTGTGCGACCGCTATGCCGACTCCACGCTGGTCTATCAGGGCTATGGGCGCGGGCTGGACATCGCCCTGATTCAGCGACTGAACGCGCTGGCGACTGCCGACCTCACCCCTGACCTGACCGTGCTGATTGACCTGCCTGTGCAGGACGCCCTCGCGCGTGCGAACGCGCCCAACCGTTTCGAGGCGGAGACGCTCGCCTTCCACACGCGCATCCGCGAGGGCTACCTGCAGCTTGCACACGCCGAACCGAGCCGATTCCTCGTGCTGGACGGACGCCTCCCCGTGCAGACACTTCAGGCGGCTCTGGAGCAGGAACTGCGCGTGCGGTTTCTGGGAGATTAACCGGCATCGCGTTTCATCGTGTGCGCTTCCGTTATTCAACGATCGTTTAATACGCGGGCGCGTTATTAAACGATTCGGGCGATTCGTTTAATAAGCGTCGGCGTCTATTGTACCTTGCACGCTCACTGCCGCCGCTGTTTTTTGCGTTCCAGCAGGCGGCTGGTGGTATCGGCGGGGGTGGTTGTCGCTGTGGGCGCTGATGAAGGCGCGCTGGCAGGCGGCGGCGCGTCGCTTGCGGCAGCTTGGGACGCCACAGGCGCGGCGGCTGGCGTCGGCGAGGGGGTTGCGCCGTCGGGTTCGGCGCGGCGGGTTCCTGCGCGCGCCTTCACGCCCAGCAGGCGCGCCGTCGCCTGAGTCTGCGGCGCGGAACGCCGCGCGCTGCCCTGTCCCAGCAGCCGATTCCATGCGCCGCGCAACACCATCGCCCACTCGGCAAGCGGGATGACCACACGGCGTATGGTAATGTCCATCAGCAGCAGCGCGAGCGCCAGCCACAGAAAGCTCCGCCACAAATCGCGCACCGATTGCCCCTGTCGTGCGACGGGGCGGAACGCCTCGGCAGGCGCGGGGGTCACCTTGCCGCCCGTTAGCTCTGCCAGGCGCGTGAGCAACGGCAGGTTCGCCCGCGTGAAACGGTACTCGCTGGGGTACGGGATGGCGAAGCCCGTCGTGCTGACTCGCGTTGTTCCGTCGGGGTCTTTCTCAATCACACTTAGCGTGTAGTCGCCGACGCCGCGCGCGGGAAACCGCCCCACATAGCGACCCGGCGCCTCCTGCGCCAGCGTGAGGGTCAGCCCCTCGCCCGTCGGTAAGCCCACACGCACCTCTGGCTGCAGGAAGTTAATCGGCTCGCCCTGCGGGGTGAACGCCTGCATCTCCACAATCGCCTCACCGCCTTCCAGACGCACGGCGGTCTCGTAGCGCTGCTTGCCGCCCTTGCGCAGGACGCCGCGCGTGAGCTGCGTCCAGAACGGCGCGAACTCGCTCCAGCCCACCCAGCGCTGCGCCCATTTCGGCTTCGCATCGGAGGTGAACGCCAGCGACTGTCCCAAGCCGTACTGCCACACCGCCAGCAGCGGGTCGTCCTTGTGCGTGCGCATGAGCGTGCGCGCAAGGGGGCGGTCGGAAGTCAAATCATACGCCAGCAGCGGCGGCGTGCTGCTCCAGTCGATGCCCTGCAATAGCTCATCGCCCGCGCTTACTTTGGGCGTGAATGCGCCCTCCTCGATGGCAGAGCGGGTCATCAGCGCAACATCGGCGGTGAACAGGCGGGGTAAATCGCGCGCCCGCTCGGTCAGATAAAAATTTCCGCCCGCCACGCGCGCCAGCTGCTGCAGAAACTGCGTATCCTTGCCTCGCCCCAGCGACACGACCGACATCGTGATGCCCAGCGCCCGCATCCGCTGCGCAATCTGGAAACAACCTTCCTGCTCGTCCGCGTCGTCGCCGTCCGCCAGCAGAATCACATGGCGCGTTGTCGTCTGAATAGGCGTGAGCGCGTTCTCGGCGAACAGCAGCGACGGGCGCACATAGATGCCCCCACCGCCCGCGTACATCCTCGACACCTGCCCGATGACCGCCTCGCGATTCGCCGCCTTCTGAATGGGCGCGAGCCAGTCCACCCCTGTACCGCTCACAATCACGCCGAACTGGTCCTGGGGGCGCAGCAGCTTGAGCGTTTCAATCGCCGCGCGCGCCGCCAGCTGAATCTTCGGAATGCCGTCTTCGGGCACTTCCATACTGCCCGAAATGTCCACGATGATGACCACCGTCGCGGGCGGGAAGACCTTGCGCTGGCGCACATCCAGATCGACGGGCAACATCTCGGCGATGGGCGTCTCGTAATACCCGCCCGGCAGGAAGGAATTCACGCCGCCAATCATCGCGAAGCCGATTCCCGTATCGCGCACCGCGCTCTGCAGGGCGAGCATCATCTGCGGCGAGAGGGCAGTTGCGGGGAAATCGTGCAGCAGGATGGCGTCGTAGTTCTGCAGGTCTTCGGCGCGGCTGGGGAAGGTCGCGGGCGATACGCGCGTGATTTCAAGATTGTTGGCGCGGAGGGCTTTCTCCAACGCGCGGGTCGGGTCGGGCACGCCGCCCTCCGCCAGCAGCAGGCGCGGCTTGCCCTGCACCCGCACGAAAAAGCGTCCCAGATTGTTGCGCGGGTCGCCGTCGGGACTCGCCTCCAGCGACACGCGGTAGCGATGGAACCCCTCGCGGTCAGTACGGAGGGGAACCACGACGGCGTTTTTGCCTGGCGACAGCTCCACCGGCACGCGCTTGACCGGCTCGCCGTCGCGGTCGATAATCAGCGTCCCTGACGCCGCCTTGCGCGACTCAATCACCACACGCAGGTTGAACGGTTCGCCGATTTTGACCTCGCTGGGCGCCTGAGTCTCCAGCACCAGCGTCTCTGCTTCGGGCAAGGCGGTCTGCAACGGCACGACATCGATTTCGATGCTCTCCGTCGCGGCGACCAGTGCAGCGTCCTGCGCGTTCCCCTCCGTCTCGTTGCCGTCCGACAGCAGCACGATGCGCCGATTCTTGCCGTCGGGGAACATCGCGCTGGCAAGGCGCAGGGCGGCGGCAATGTTCGAGCCGTCGGCGGCGGGCTTGGAGTAAATTGTCGGCAACTCGCGCACTTCGGCGGGCAGAAAGTCCACCACCGCGTCCCGCCCGAACACCACCAGTCCGACCACATCCTGCTCGCCGCGGTTTTTGACAGCTTCCTGCAGGTAGCGTCGGGCGGCTTGCCTGCCCGCGTCGGAGATACTGTCGGAGGCGTCCAGTACGAACAGCACACAGGTTCCGCGATTGGGGCGCACGGCTTGCGGCGCCGCCAGCGCGAGAATCAGCAGCGCGAACACCAGCATCCGCAGCGCCAGCACGAACCGCTTGCGCCCGCGACTCATCCCCAGCAGTCGCCGCCCGCTCCACCAGACCCCCAGCAGCGCGATTGGCAGTAGCGCCAGATACGCCGGCTCCAGCAACCGCATAGACGGCTTATTGTACCCCGCGCGTCGCTGGTGTTATTCCGAACCGGGTTCAGCAGTGCCAGTCGATGTCGGTCGTCTCTTTGGCGTGTTCCTCGATGAAGCGGCGACGCGGCTCCACCTTGTCGCCCATCAGCACGCTGAAGATGCGCTCTGCCTCCATCGCGTCGTCCAGCTGCACCTGCAGGATAACGCGCCGTTCAGGGTTCATGGTCGTATCCGCGAGGTCTTCGGCGTTCATCTCGCCCAACCCCTTGAAGCGCGTGACCTGCACATTCTTCTTGCGGATTTTCTTCAGAATCTCGTCCAGTTCCTGTTCGTCTTTGGCGTAGTATTGCTCGTCCTTGCCCGCGCGCACACGGAACAGGGGCGGCTGCGCAATATACACATGCCCGTTCTCAATCAGCGGGCGCATGTAGCGGAAGAAGAAGGTCAGCAGCAGCGTGCGGATATGCTCGCCGTCTACATCCGCATCGCACATAATCACGATGCGGTGATAGCGCAGCTTGGAGATGTCGAATCGGCTGTCTGACTCGCCGCTGTTGGCGCTGCCGTTGGCATCGATGCTGATGCCCGTGCCGAGCGCGGTAATCAGCGAGCGGATTTCCTCGTTCTCCAGCGCCTTGTCGAGTCGCGCTTTTTCGACATTCAGGATTTTGCCGCGCAGGGGCAGCACGGCTTGGAAGCGGCGGTCGCGCCCCATTTTCGCCGAACCGCCCGCCGAATCGCCCTCCACGAGGAACAGCTCGCATTTGCTGGGGTCGCGCTCGGTGCAGTCGGCGAGTTTGCCGGGCAGTGAGCCGCTGTCGAGGGCGCTCTGGCGTTTGACCAGCTCGGCGGCGCGTCGGGCGGCTTCGCGGGCGCGCTGGGCGGTAAGCGCCTTCTCGATGATTTTGCGCGCCACCGACGGGTTGCGCTCCAGATACTCGCTGAACGCCTCGCCCACGATGGAGTTCACCAGCCCCTGCACCTCCAGATTGCCCAGCTTGGTCTTGGTCTGCCCCTCGAACTGCGGGTGCAGCAGCTTCACGGCAATCACAGCGGTCAAGCCCTCCAGCACATCGTCGCCCGTGAAGTTCTGGTCTTTGTCCTTCAGCAGCCCTGCCTTGCGGGCGTACTGGTTAATCACGCGCGTCAGGGCGGTCTTGAAGCCCGACAGGTGTGTTCCGCCCTCCACTGTATGGATGTTGTTCGCGTAGGAGAGCAGCGTCTCCTGATAGCCCGTATGGTACTGCAGGGCGACCTCCACTTCGGTCTCGTCGCGGGCGTTGCGGAAGTAGACGACTTTGTGGATGGGGTCTTTGTTCTCGTTGAGCGCGTCCACCAGCTGCGCGATGCCCTTGCTGAACTTGAAGGTCTGCTTCGGCTTGCCGTTCAGCTCGTCAGTGAAGGTGAAGGTCACATTCGGGTTGAGGTACGCCAGCTCGCGCAGTCGTTTAATAAAGATATTGGGGTCGTAGCGGTAGTCGCCGAAGATGTCGCGGTCGGCGAGGAATCGCACTGTCGTGCCGCGTTTGGAGGTTGGCTTGAGCCGTTTGAGCGGAGCGACAGGTACGCCGCGCTCGTATTTCTGATAATGCAGGTAGCCATCGCGCGCGACGGTAACCTCCAGCCATTCCGAGAGCGCGTTCACCACCGACACGCCGACGCCGTGCAGTCCGCCCGACACGCGGTAGCCCCCGCCGCCGAACTTGCCGCCCGCGTGCAGGGTGGTCATCACCACCTCGACGCCGGGGCGTTGCTCTTCGGGGTGGATGTCCACAGGGATGCCGCGCCCGTTGTCAATAACCGACACGCTCTGGTCGGCGTGCAGAATCACATCGATCTGGTCGCAGTGTCCCGCCAGCGCCTCGTCGACGGAGTTGTCCAGCACTTCAACGAACAGGTGATGTAGCCCACGCACGCCTGTGTCGCCGATATACATTGCGGGGCGTCGGCGCACCGCTTCCAGTCCCTTCAGTACTGTGAGCTGTTCAGCGGTGTAATCGCCCTCCACCGCGCTGCTCAGTCCGTTGGTCGCCTCGCCAATCACCTCCACGCCCTGCGTCTCGATGGGTTCGTTGACGGGCGTGGGCGTTTCCGACTTACCTGATTTCCGCTTGACCGCCATAGATTTCGTATGCCTCCCTGCCAATTACCCGGCTGGATACACAATAAGTATACCTGATTGGGTACTATGCGGCGTATGGGGCGAATTCTGGCGATTGAGTCGACGGGCGCGGTGTGCGGCGTTGTGCTGGCGCAGGAGGGCGCGCTGCTGGGCGCGGTGCGACTGGCGCACGGGATGAACCTGTCGGGGAGTCTGCTGCGGGCGGCGGAGTGGCTGCTCGCACGGCAAGGGCTGACCCTATCGCAGGTGGACGCTTTCGCGGTTGATGTCGGACCAGGCGCGTTCACGGGGCTGAAGATAGGTGTGATGCTGGCTAAAAGCTGGGCGCACGCGCTGGGCAAGCCGCTGGTCGCGGTGAGCGCGTTCGAAGCGTGCGCGATGCAGATGCCTGAAGGGGCTTCGACACTGGTTGCGCTGCCCGCCCGCCGCGACGCGCTCTACCTGCAGTGGCTGCTGCCCCCTACCGACGGCTTGCCCCAGCCGCTGAGTGAACCCGCGTTTATCGTGCGCGACGCGCTGGGCGACTGGCTGACGCAAACCACCCCTGCAAGCGGGGAGGTACAGGCAATCGGCGCGGCGCATGCGCGGGAATGGCTTGCGCCTCACCTGCCCCATCTGAACTGGCGGATTATCGACTCGCCGTCGGTAGAGGGCGTCGTGCAGGTCGGCTGGCGGCGCTTTCAGGCGCAGGAATGGGTACATCCGTTCACCCTCACGCCGCTCTACATCCAGCCGCCGTCGATTCATATCAAGCAGTAGCATGCCCTGAGGACTTGCGGAAATGGGTGCGTGTGGGGTTTCTGGGGACTGCGACCTGTAGCGTGTTATGAGCGCGAGGGGTACAGCGGGTTGTGCCAAGTGCCCAGGGCGGGATTCGAACCCGCACGGGTTGCCCCAGAGGATTTTAAGTCCCCCGCGTCTACCGTTGAACTTGCCCATACAACCCATAGACACCCTCACACGCCTTGTACCCTACCCCTTGTGGAAACCGCCCCTTTCGCAAGGAAAGGTATATGCCTTCGACCTGGGGACACCTGAAAGTAGCAGAGCGCACTGAACTTACCGAATACCTGAACCTCTGGGTAGAAACCGTGGCGCTGAGCAGCGAGTCTCGCCATACTCCAGTAGCCTACCGTAAAGTGCTCAGACCGTTTATAGACTCCTTGCAGCAGCAGGGCGTCCATACCGTGCAAGCCATACAACCCGTCCACATTCGCGCCTACCTCTTGAAGCGCAAGGCGCAGGGCATAAGCCAATACACCTTAGCCAAAGACTACAGGCATATTCACGCCTTCCTGAACTGGTTAACGAAAGAGGGATTCCTTGAAACGAACCCCTGCGCTAAGGTGCAACGCCCCAAAGCCCCGCCGAAAGCGAAGCCCATCCCCACAGCAGAGGAACTGGAGAAACTCCTTCGCGCCTGCGAGGGAACGCACTGGCTACGCAAGCGCGACAGAGCGTTGCTGATGGTGGCATTAGACACAGGTTTACGGGCGAGTGAACTGCTCAGCTTAACCGTCGCCGACGCTCAGCAGGAGTGTCTAACCGTGAGAGGGAAAGGGGGCAAGCAACGCGCCGTATTCCTGTCGCCCGAAACACGCCTCGCCTTGCGCAAGTACCTGCAAGCCTGCCCCCACGCCCTCTCTGAAAATTCGCTCTTGTGGTGGGGCAGGCATGGCGCACTGCAACTGAGCGGGCTATGTGAAGCCGTCGAGCGCATAGGGAAACGGGCAGGCGTGAAACTCTCGCCCCACGCGCTTCGACGCTGCTTCGCCGTGTGGTGCTTGCGCAACGGACTCGACTTAGAACGCTTGCGCCTGATGATGGGGCATTCCAGTTATACCGTGCTACAACACTACTTGCCATTAGCACAAGCCGACCTGCAACAGGCGCATAAGGAGCATAGCCCTGTGAACGCCCTGCTGCAACGCGGGCGCGGGCGACGGTAAGCATACCTTCGCGTGTCGCATGTGTCGCATTTTAGCAGCGGTGGGTATGATGGACGCATGACGCCAGAGGAACGGCAAGCGGTTATGCGCCTGCAGGAACGCTTAGCACGGCTCGAACAGTGCTTGCGCGAGGTGCATAACCGCTTGCAACAGGTAGAGGCTACACGGATTCGCCTGCAGGGGAACCTCGCACCAACTCCAACACAGTGCGAATGTACCGCTCATAATGCCGTTTCAAGGTAGATTCCGAAGCCCGCCACTCAGGAGGGCGTTGCTGCTGTAGGCAGTGCGCATTCCACGCGCCTGCCACCTCGCGCCAACGCGCCTTAGGATTCTGAGCGCGGTAGGCTTCCACGAAGCGAATGAGTTCCGCTATGCGCTCCTGAATACCTTGCAACCGCTTGCGGTTCCCGTAGGCGCGTTTCTGTAGCCTGCGGTACAACAGCGCAACCGAATCGGCGACAAGGAACGCAGGCAGGCGCAGGGTGATGTAGGTTGTACCTTCGCTTAGCCCAAAGGTGAGGTGTGCTTCCGCAGGCAAGCCGTCGGGCATAGCATTCGAGAGCAGGAACTCTAAGCACTGCGACTCTGCCCAGTGTGTGAACCGCCCCAGTTCCTGTACCGCCCGCGCGAGTTCAGGGGCGACACGGTAGGCATAGCCGTTGTACCGCAGGGTAGGCGCGTCCCCGCCTAACCGTTGCACATTCTCGCGCGAGAGCGTGAGTGAAACGGCTTCGCCCTGCGCGAGGCGTTCCCACACCTCACGGGGCAGGTGAACCGTCGCCCAGTAGGTAGGGTGAAACTGCTCATGAGCGCGAAGCCACTCAGGAATGGCTTCCACAGGAATCGCGCCTTCAGGCAGGAACTTCGCGCGAAACTCCTCTATGGCGTTGCGCAACACCTGTTCCCGCTTTGTGAGCGCGTCTAAGGGCGCGTTCAGTAGCCCCCGCAACTCGCCCCACTGAATAGCCGTAAACGCCCGCGAAAGCGCGTGGCTACTGAACAGTGTGAGCAAGGTAGGTTCAGGCGACTTCGGGCGCAGGCGAATGCCCTTGCGCTTCAGGTAGGCGAGAGCAGCATCGAACGCTTCCTCTCGCTCCTGTTCATCAGCAGCGAGTTCATACGCATAGGCATACCCGCGCGTGAGTAGTTCCTGCCACACAACTTCGGGCAGTTCATAACGCGCCTCTAATAACTGCCTCAGAGTTAGCCCCATACTAAGCCCCTTAGTGTGGGGTTAAGTATACCTAAGGGCAGTGTAAATGTAAGGAGGTCTTCACTATGCCGAATACGCAACTAAGGGAAGCGCGAAAGCGCAGGGGCTTGCCTGTGGAAGTAGCCTGCCGAAAGGCGGGTGTGAGCCTGCGTTGCTGGTGGCTTTGGGAAACTTGGGGCTTGCCCCCCAAGCGACGCGAAGTAGCACAGAAAATAGCCGACTTGCTCGGCGTGTCGTTGCAGGAACTGGGCTACGACTCTGAACCGCAGGAGGTGGAAGCCTCATGAGGCGTAGCCTGCCCCCCGTTCAGGTTCAGGGGGCGCGGCGTGGTGGTGGCGAGGTGATGAACCTCGACAGTATTTTACCCCATTTTCCACGCGCCCTGCGCCAACCTGATGGCTCCTACATGGTGAACTGCCCAGCGCATGATGACCGCACGCCGAGTCTCCACCTAACCGAGAAAGACGGGCGTTTACTCTGGCACTGCCACGCGGGCTGCCCGCAAGAAGCCGTCGGCGAGGCGTTGCGCAGGTTGGCAGGAGTAGACACACGCCCGCGCCGTGAACGCAACGATGCGCCCCAGTTCGAGGGGTGTACGCTGCAGCAACTCGCCGACGCCAAAATGCTGAACGCCGACCTGCTGAGGCAGTGGGGCGTTTCTGATGGACGCTACGGGGGCGTGGACGCCGTAAGAATCCCGTACCAGAACGAGCAGGGCGAAACCGTGTCGGTTCAGTGGCGGGTTGGACTCAGCGGAGAGCGGTTTCGCAGGCAAGGTTCCCCTGCGCTTTACGGGCTATGGCGTCTCAGCGAGTATTCGGGCGCAAATCTGTGGTGTGTTGAGGGCGTGAGCGACCTGTGGACACTCTGGCACGCGGGTTTACCTGCGCTGGGGTTCCCGAATAATAACCCGCCCGATGATGTGCTGCAGCACTTTTGGAATGTAGCCCAAAGGTTCGCGAACCTCTACATCATTCCTGATGGCGACGCTGAGGGCGCGGTCTTACTACGCAAGTTAGCTGCCACCTGCCCGCCCGACTTAGCAGAGCGCGTCAGGGTGGTGTCCTTGCCTGATGGACACAAAGACGCGAATAACCTCTGGCAAGCGGTTGGCGGCGACGCCGACGCTTTCAAAAATGTGCTGCGCGAACGACTCCAAATTGCACACGCCCTCCAAATTACACACGATTCTATAGACCCCCATGAGAGCGTGCAATTTGTGCAATTTGTGCAATTTGGGCAATTTGGGAACGGCGAGACCGGGCGTGATGATGAACTCACCTTCACGCCCGTTAGCTACGGCGCACTCGAAACCGAAACAGCAGAGGTCTTAGTACCGAACCTTCTCCACGCGGGCAGGCTCACCATCTTATGTGGCGTCCCTGGCGTGGGCAAGTCCGTCTTTGCCCTCGAACTCGCCGACGCGCTGGAATGTGGGGGCACGCTTTGGGGGCGCGTCCCTGTCCCGCAGTGTAAAGTCCTCTGGCTCGACTTCGATGACCCGTTTGCCCGCCTCAAGGAAGTGATGGAAACCTACTACGGCTCGCGCGAGCGCAACATCATCGTACTGCCCCGTGAGCAACTCCTGCCCCTGTCCTACGGTACATACAACGCCTACAAAGACCTGATTCAGCGCGAAGGCGTGGGCGTGGTGGTGGTGGACACTCTGCTCGACTGGGTAGAAGCCGTCGACTCAAATGATGAAGCCGAAGCCCGCGAGAAGATGAACCTCATTCGCGCGTTGGCAAAGGAAACGGGCGCGGCGTTCCTGTGCTTACATCACCCGCGCAAAGAGAGCGAGGTCAGCGCAAGTCCGACCACAACTGCCGTTGCGGGCAGTATTCGTTGGGCAGGCAAAGCCGACACGGTTGCGCTTTTACGATTCGATTCGCGTGGTGGAGAAGACGCCGTTTTACTGAGCGTGCCCAAGTGCCGTGATGGGCAGAAGTGGCAGGCGCGGTTTCTACGGCAGAACTACCGCTTTGTACCGTGTGAAGAGTCCAACCTACCCGCCAGCGAATGGCGCACTGTGAAAGACTACCTCCAGCAGGCGGGCGAGGCGACTTATGCCCAACTGATGGACGCACTCGCACAAGCAGGGTTCAGGCTCACGGAACGCGCGTTGCAGGCGCGGGTGTCCCGCTGGAAAGCGCGAGGTATGGTGATGGTGGAGAGGCGCGGGTTCCCGAATGTTGCGTATGTAAAACTACCAACCGTCCAAATTGCACAAATTGCACACGATTCGGGGCTTAAGGAAACAGGTGTCCAAATTGCACAAATTGCACACGATTCGGGGCTTAAGGAAACAGGTGTGCAATTTGACGACGCCGACTTCCACGCGCTCCTTGAAACCCTCTCACGCCCTGATGATGACTTCGCGCTCGAACCCCACGAGGTGGACTTGTTGCAACACCTGTGGGCGCACGCCCAAGAGCGCAACTACCCGCGCATCGAGCTGCCCGAATACGACTTGCTCATATTGGCGACGCGCTCCTCATGGTTAGAAGCCATGCGCCTGATGGCGGGCACGCCTGCCGTGCCACTCGCGCTGCAACGGCTCACGCTTTTGGACGCGCGGGCTACTGCCCATGCGCCTACACACACGCCCGACGCGCATAGCGCGGGCACTTGCCCCGACGCTCACAGCGCGGGGCTACTCATCAACTGAGGAGGTAAAACCGATGGCACAACTACCTACACTCAAGGTCTCGCAGGGCAATTACGAACCCCTGCCTACGGATGTTTACAGCGCAACGCTCACCTCGCTGGAGGTGGTGTCCAACCCGTATGAGGATGGCGGGCAGCAACTTCAGTGGACTTTCACGGTTCATGGCGGGCAGTACGACGGGCGAACCTTGCGCTGCTACACGAGCCTGTCGACCTCGCCCAAGTCCAAGCTCGTTGGCTACGCAACCGTGCTACTGGGCAAGGCGTTGCAACCGAATGACGAGCTGAACCTCGCCGACCTTATTGGCAAGCCGTGTCGCCTCGTTGTGAAACAGGAACCCAAGCGTGATGGTAGTGGGCATTATAACCGCATCGAGTCTCTCCTGCCCCCACAGGCGACGCCAACCCAACCTACGGCGGGGGATCCCTTCGCCCAGTAAAACAGCGACGCGCGGGCGTGGGCATTCCTGCCCCGCCCGCATTCCAGGAGGTGATGAACTATGCAGCGAGTGTACCTGAAGTTAGACGGGCGTTGTGTCGCCACGCTGGAGAATGGCGTCCTTAAGCGACGATTCAGAGCGTCCCGCCATCTTCTCCAGAAACCGCCCGCCCTCTGCATCGACGCGGGTTTATACGACGCCTACCGTGCCCAGTTTCACACGCTGGAGTTCACTGATGAAGAGTCTGGGCGTGTGTATACCATCAGTGCGAGTGTGTATGACGCCAAGCGGTTCACGATTCAGCGCGGCGGGTTCCCACCCCAGTATGCCTGCCCCCTGCGGTATTGGCACTGCCATGACCCTGCTGCAGCGCAACAGCAACCGCAACTCGCCCTGCTGGAGGTGTGATGTGATGAAACGCTACGAACTCCAGCACATCGAGTCCCGTCGGCGTGTGGTGGTGGACGCGCTCAGTTTCCACGACGCCTGCCACGCCGTCGGCTGGCTTCCTACGAATGTGGTGCTACTTCGCGCCGTCCCGCTCGATGTTGAAGCAGAGCCGTCCCGCCATGAGCAAAAAACATCTACCGCTCCTGCTCAGCGACGCCGTTCCTGAGCGTGAGTTTCAGGCGCGTGTGATTCAACTCGCCCGCCTATGCGGTTGGCGCGTGTACCACTCACGCCCCGCCCAGTACCGCAGTGGCAGGTGGGCGACTCCACTTCAAGGCGAAGCGGGTCTACCCGACCTCATTCTGCTAAGACCGCCCCGCCTTGTATTCGCCGAACTCAAAAGCGAGAAAGGAAGGGTGTCCAAAGAGCAGCAGGCGTGGTTGGACGCGCTCAGAGCGTGCAACGGCGTGGAAGTCTACCTTTGGCGTCCATCGGACTGGGCGTCCATCGTGGCAACTCTGTCGCCCGACACGCCTTGAAACCCCGCTTTGTGTCAGATGTGTCAGATTTTGAACTCACTTTCGCGCAACGAACCTGCGCAGAATCGCTCCTGAAAGCGCATGAACTTGCCCCGTATTCGCCCTCTGAAGCCCCTCTGAGAGCGCAGGGGTACATCTCTACCCCCTTGCGCCAAAGCCTGCGGAGAGGGAAAATACGGGGCGTTCCTGTCGCCCTGTTGCGAGTGCATTCGCGCGAAATTGCCCCGAAACCATTGGACAAATTGGACAAACGTACCTAAAATGGGGGCGCACGCCTGTAGACAAAGTAGACAAATGAACCTACGCGCCTGCAACAATTGCCCGCAAACGGGGCGAAAAGCCGTGCATTTTCGGCGCGTTTCTGGCAGGAATCTTCCATTAAGCGCGGTATAATATGAGTGCCCGCCCGTGTTAGGGGCACGGCGGGCGTGGCTACTGCAGTGCGGTTGCAGCAGCGCAGGTATTGTACCTCACTGCCCCCCTCACGGTATAGCCACTGAAAGCCCCTCATTCTGGAGAGCCTGCAACTCCAATAATAACAGGCGCGAAAGGGACAGGTTTCGACCTGGGGATTTATGATTCAGGGCGTTTCAGTGATGGACACACAAGGGCAAGGAGTAGTAGGTTGGGCGCAGGGGTTGTGCAACCTGTGGGGTATGGTGCCCAGGGCGGGATTCGAACCCGCACGGGTTGCCCCAGAGGATTTTAAGTCCCCCGCGTCTACCGTTCCGCCACCTGGGCAAACGCGCTCAATTATACCCTTGCAAAAGCATACCGCGCGGGGTATAATACGCACGGAGGTAATCTCATGAGAAACTTCGGATTAACCGTAGCTGTGTTTGCGATGAGCTTTGCACTCAGCGCCATCGCATTTGTGCAGACAAATAAGTCCAGCAATCAGAAGCAGTCCCCCCAGAAGACGCAGGCGACCAAGCAAACTGCGTCCAAGCAGGAGGTACGCTGCCCTGTCTCGGGCAAGGTCATCACGGATACCAACAAGGCGCCCAAGTATGCTTATCGCGGTAAGACCTACTACTTCAACTGCCAGAGCTGCCTTGCCGAGTTCAAAAAGAACCCCGACAAGTATGTGAAGCAAGCGGCTGCTGTGCGCACGGTGAGCAACGCCCCTGCGAAGAAGGAAGGCGAATCGTGCTGCAACAGCGCTGAGAAAGCCGCTGGCGCATCCTGCTGCAGCGGCGGCGAGAAGGCGACCGCAAGCGCGTCGTGCTGCAGCGACAAGAAGGAGGCACAGACCACCCAGACCGCTGCCGCCGCGCCTGCAAACAAACTCATGTGCCCTGTGTCGGGCGAGGAACTGACCGAAGCCGACGCCGTGCGCTTCACCTACAACGGCAAGGTCTACTACACCTGCTGCAACGGCTGCAAGAACAAGTTCCTCAAAGACCCTGAAACCTACGCGAAGAAAGCCGAACAACTCTCCGCGCTTCAGGGCAAGCCAGAGAAAGCGGATACGAACTAACCACCCTGCAGGTACGGGCGCAGACATCGCGCCCGTACTATCCCGTGGAGGCTTCTCCACTCACACCTTCAGCGGCTCGCCTTCCGTGCGGCTGACATGGCTCCAGATGGCGTCCAGCACCTGGTCGGGCGTGACGCCGTCGGCTTCCGCCTCGAAGTTCAGCAGCACGCGATGGCGTAGGGCGGGCTTGAGCGCGCGCTGCACATCCTCGCGCGCCACATTGTAGCGCCCATCCAGCAAACCGAACACCTTGCTCGCCAGAATCAGCGTCTGCGCCCCGCGCGGACTGGAGCCGTAGCGCATATATTTGTTCACCTCTGGGGGCGCGTACTCTGAGCCGGGATGCGTCGCCACGATGAGCTTGAGCGCGAACTCCTGCACGGGGCGGGCAATCGGCACCTCGCGCACCAGGCGCTGCATGCGCAGGAGCGTCTCTTTATCCGCCACGACCTCAGGCTGGGGCGTCTCCACACCAGTCGTGCGATCCACAATCTCACGCAACTCGTCAAGCGTCGGGTAGCCCACCAGAATCTTGAAGAAGAATCGGTCTAACTGCGCTTCAGGGAGCGGGTAGGTGCCTTCCTGCTCGATGGGGTTCTGCGTCGCCAGCACCCAGAAGGGCGGCTCGATGGGATACCGCTTGCCCGCGACCGTGACCGCCTGCTCCTGCATCGCCTCCAGCAGTGCGGACTGGGTTTTGGGCGTGGCGCGGTTAATCTCGTCCGCCAGCAGGATGTTGGTGAACACGGGACCGGGGCGGAAGGCGAATGTGCGCGCGCCCGTCTCGCTCTCTACAAGGATGTTGGTGCCCGTGATGTCGGCGGGCATCAGGTCGGGCGTGAACTGAATCCGCGCGAACTCCAGATGCAGCGCCTGCGCAATCGTGCGCACCAGCAGCGTTTTGCCCAGTCCGGGCACGCCCTCCAGCAGCGCATGTCCGCCCGCGCACACCGCAACCAGTGCGTTCTCGACGACTTCTTCCTGACCGACCACCACGCGCCCGACCTGCGTTTTGAGCGCGGCGTAGGTCTGGCGGAACCACTCCGCCGCTTGTTTGCCGTTCTCCATCAGTATCCCCCTGATAGCGGGGATGATTCGGCGTCGAGAGCAATATTCCTGCTGCTGCAGGTGTGGGCGGTATAATCGAAGCGATGAGTACTATCGCGGATCGTGTACGCGAGATGGTCGAGCGTCTGCCAGAGCCGCTGCAGCAGCAGGTACTGGAATACGCGCAGCGGCTGTCTCAGAATGTCCCCCTGCGAGGGATTCCACTGGCAGAGTTTGAGAAACATGCAGGGTTGCTCAGTGCAGAAGACGCCGATGCAATCCTGCAGGCTATCGAAGCAGGATGTGAACAGGTAGACCCCGATGAATGGTAAGTATCTGGCGGATACGAGCGTGCTTGTGGAGTTGATACGAGGCTCTCTGCAGCTTGCGTTTCCCCCAGAAACCGAACTGATTGTCTGCGTGATTGCAGTAGGAGAGCTGTACTACGGTGCGTTAATATCAGGGCGTCCCGAGCACAATCTGCAGCAGTTGAAGCAGTTCCTGTCGAGTTATCCCATCTTGCATACCGATGAATCTGTAGCAGCAGTGTATGCAGAACTGAAGCGCGCACTCAAGCAAGGCGGTACTCCTATACCAGAAAATGATTTGTGGATGGCGGCTTTTGCAACAACACATCAGTTGCCGTTGCTGACGCGCGACTCACACTTCCAACATGTTGCAAAGCTTGGGGTTCAGGTGATTTTTATATAGAATGATTTGCAATCAGTTAACAGCTTTAGATCCCCAGCAAGCGCAGGATTTGCTCCAGATAGCGCACGGAGAGGTCGGTCATGCGCGCGCTGACGCTCACCAGCGCAGGCAGGCTCGCCCCCAGCGCGACAATCCCGACGGCGATTTTGGCGGGCATCCCAATCAGCCACACGGGAATCTGGGGCACAGCGCGCGAGACCGCCGCCATCGCCGCGTCCACCACCAGCAGCACCCCACCCGCAGGCGCGGCAATCTGCACGCAGAGCATCATCACCTCGCCGCCCAGCTGAGTCGCCGTCGCGAGGCTCGCCTCCGACCACACGCTCAGGCTGCCCAGCCCCGCGTGCGTCTCAAAACTCCGCGCCAGCGCGTGCACCAGCCAGTAGTGCCCGTTCACCAGCGCGAACAGCGTCATCGCCAGCAGGTAATGGAACTGCGCCAGCAGCGTGGTCGGGAAGGTGGACACAGGGTTCAGCACCTGCATCAGGTTAAAACCAATCATCGTGTCCAGCACCTCGCCCGCCATCACTGCCGCGCCGATAATCAGACTCACCCCATAGCCCAGCGCCACTCCAACAATCGCCTCCCCTGCAATCCGCAGAATGAGCGGAACCCAGTCCGTGGGCGGCGCGCCCGTGTATGGCTGAATCAGCGGCGCGAGCGCAAACGCCAGCACCGCCGACAGCCCCACCCGTATCGGCGCGGGCACGAGCCGACTGCCAAAAACAGGCGCGACCAGCGCCAGCCCCGACGCCCGCACAAATGCGACCAGAAACGCCCAGAACCACTCCGTGTCCAGACTCATCGCGGCGGTAGGTTCGTGAATACGCGCACGGTGAACTCGACGATCTGGGTCAGCATCCAGCCGCCCGCAAACAACGCAACCAGCCCAACAGCAATCATCTTCGGGATAAACTGCAGCGTCATCTCCTGAATCTGCGTGACGGCTTGAAACACGCTCACAATCAGCCCCACCACCAGCGCAGCGAGCAGCACGGGCATCGCCACTTGCAACCCAACCATCATCGCCTGACGCGCCGCCTCCAGCACTTCGCCCTGACTCATACTGGTAATTCTGGCGTGCAGCGGGCGATTTCTTCAGAGCAGGAGTTTCGCGCGCAGGCGCGAATCGGGCGGACGCGATGGTAAAAGTTGGGATTGTTGGCTTGGGCACGATGGGACGGCAACACATGGACGCCTACCGTCAGATGCCCGATGTAGAAATCGCAGCGGTGTACGACCACCACACGGATCGCGCCGCCGCGTTCGCGCAGGAGTACGACGTACCCGTCGCAGACGATTACGACGCGCTGCTGAAAGCGTGCGAGATTGTCGACATCTGCACGCCCACCTATCGTCATGCGGAGTACGCGCTCCCTGCGATTGAGGCAGGCAGGGCGGTCGTGTGCGAGAAGCCGCTCGCACGCACGCTGGAAGACTGCGAGCGGATTGTGCAGGCGGTCAGGCAACACAACACGCCGTTTATGCCCGCGCATGTGCTGCGCTTTTTCCCGGAGTACCGCGCGGCGAATCGGCTGGTGAAAAGCGGCGCGCTGGGCGCCATCGCGGCGGTGCGCATGCGACGCGGCGGCGACTTCCCGCGCACCAAAAGCGACTGGTACGCCGACTTCGAGAAAAGCGGCGGCGTTATCCTGGATCTGATTATCCACGATTTCGACTGGATGCTCTGGACGCTGGGGGCGGTCGAGCGCGTCTACGCGAAAGCGCTCACCTTCCGCAACCTGCGCCATCTGGACTACACGCTCGTCACGCTGAAGTTCAAAAACGGCGCAGTCGGGCATATCGAGGGCACATGGTGCGACCCCAGCGGCTTCAAGGTGAACTTCGAGGTGTGCGGCGATTCGGGCATGCTGGAGTACGACTCGACGCGCCAGGTCGCCCTGCAGATTGCCACACGCGCGGAGAACGGCGCAGGCGGCGTGCAGGTTCCCGAAAGCCCCGCCGTGCAGAACCCCTACTATCTGGAGTTGCGCCACTTCGTGGACTGCGTGCAGTCGGGGCAGACGCCCGAAATCACCGTCGAGGACGGCTACAACGCTGTGCGGCTCGCGCTCGCCGCGATCGAATCGGCGCAAACAGGGAGGGTTGTTCGACTATGAAGGTCAAAGTGGGCATCATGAGTTTCGCGCACCTGCACGCCGACAGCTACGCGCACTGCCTCAAGACACACCCCAGCGCGGAGCTGGTCGGCATCGCCGACCACGATAAACAGCGTGCGCAGGCGAAGGCGCTCCAGTGGGAGACGCAGGCGTTCGATAGTTATGAGGCGTTGCTGGCGTCCGAGGTGCAGGCGGTGATTATCTGCTCGGAAAATGTGCGCCACGCGCCGCTGGCGCAGATGGCGGCGGCGGCAGGGAAGCATATCCTGTGCGAGAAGCCGCTGATGACCCGCGAGGAGGACGGCAAGGCGATGCTCGCCGCCGCGCAGGGCGCAGGCGTCCACCTGTTCACCGCCTTTCCCTGCCGATTCAGCCCCGCGTTTCAGCAGATGCGCCAGCTCTACGAATCGGGCGCTATCGGCGAGCTGCTCGCGCTGCGCGGCACGAACCGCGGCTCGAACCCCGGCGGCTGGTTCACTGACCCCGCACAATCGGGCGGCGGCGCGCTGATTGACCACACGGTGCATGTCGCCGACCTGATACGCCTGCTCACGGGACAGGAGATTACCGAAGTGTACGCCGAGACGGGCAACAACATGTTTCACGGCGCGTATGACGACACGGCGATGCTCAGCATGACCCTGCAGAACGGCGTGTTCGCGACGCTGGACGCCAGCTGGTCGCGCCCGAAGACCTTCCCCACCTGGGGCGATGTGACCCTCGCCGCCGTCGGCGCGCGCGGGATTATCGAGATGGACATGTTCGCGCAGCACCTCGTTCACTACGACGACCGCGCCGAGCGTATCCGACAGGCGTTCTGGGGCGACAACATCGACTACCTGATGGTGGACGAGTTCGTGCGAGTGGTTGCGGGCGAGCCGCGCCAGACGCTGGCGACCGGCGAGGACGGCTACCGCGCCGCCGCCGTCGCCTTAGCCGCCTATCGCGCCGCCGAGTACGGCATGCCTCTGCCCGTGCGTGAATAGTCGGCTACATCCGAAACACGCCGAAGCGGGTTTCGGGGATGGGCGCGTTGTAGGCGGCAGAGAGCGCCAGCGCCAGCACGGTGCGCGTGTCCGCAGGGTCGATAATCCCATCGTCCCACAGGCGCGCCGTGCTGTAGAACGCGCTGCCTATGCGTATCCACGCCCACAGCGCCCAGCGCACGGAGCAGGGAAGCATAGCCCTCTATCTCCAGCGCAATCTGGGCAATCCCTGCGCTGGCGTGCAGCGCTTTCAGAAAGGCTATGCCTTCAGGAGCGGAAGGATCGGCTGAGAGGTAGCCTGCTTCGGCAACAGAGACACCTGCGCTTTTGAAGGGGACTCCGATCGGGTTTTCTCACGAGTTCAAGTGCCCCCGACTGACACGCCCTTCACAGGCAATACACTCGCGGCGATACCCATCTTTGTAGAGCAGAGACACCTGTCAGCCGCAGCGCCTACCCCACAAGCATCGAAATCGAGGCAAGCAGACGCCTCACTACATCTCAGCACCTATTAATCGCCGAGTAATAATCTTTCAAACGAATTAACGAGTCCTTCATGTCTCCCATCCACGAACGTGGCGCTATCCGCTCCAGCTGGGTTAGCAGATCGAGAAGTAGAGAACAATATTCAGCGTTTATTCGTCCGAAATCCTCTTCGCCGAAAACAAACCCATCTTTAGGGTAGAGTACAAGATCCACATACGACCCTGCACCTCCCCATAGGCGCAAGCCAGTTAACTCTTCAATCGCTTCCTCGTATCTCCCCTCGCGGATCATCCCGGCAAGTAGATTGAAGTATTCTCCTCTGTTGGGTTGCGAAAGCTGCTCAAAGAACCGAGCAATCCGCTCAAGTACCTTCACCAGCGAGTAATAGTCACTTCTCATAACTGCCTCCCAACATGCAAGGAGCAATCACAGAGGCGGATTTAAGCCTAGTACTCGCAGAATCTCGATTTGTCGTTCTGGGTCTGGGATTTTGTATTCAACCAACCCGCCGCGATTGCTACAAATAGGCGCGGCGCGTCCCACCTCTACACCAGTGGGATCCACGATCCGTCCAATAATCAGAAAGCGTCCCCTATTTTCTTTGGGTAAGCCAGCTTTGTACCTATAGTTCCGCACAGTGCGCGGGTCCACAGGCGTCCAGTACCTTCCCATTGGTCCCGAATACTCCTTCCGCATCCAAGCATTGACCTCCGTCGGTTCGCCCCCGTATACACGGTAGACTTTTTGCCCTGCTCGCGGCGTTGGCAGCTCTGCAGATTGCCCCGCCAGCCGAGAGCCGCCGCTGAGCTTGGCTGCCCCGCGCGCCACGCCGCCCCGGCGCACACCGCCCACACCTGTCGCATAGCTGCCCCACTCGCTGCCCACCAGCAACAACCGCGACAGGGCGTCCACACCCGACAGGTACACCACACCCGCATCGGCGTTCGGGTCAGCGGTATTATACCCCCACACCGCAAACGATACCACCAGGTTCCAGTTCTGCTCCGCAAAGTTCTTGCCCGAACGATACAGCCGCGCACAGGGGTTCTGCAATTCGCCTGTACGGGTAGTTGCGTATAGTTGCCCAAGCACGCCTGTCGTGCTCCACGAAGCTCTGCCCTGTGGGAGTGCCGTTTTTGTCCACAGGGGCCGGAGCCGATCAACTGGATAGTCGGAATACGCACAGACTCACCCCTCATCAAACCACATACGGGCAGACGAATACCTTCCTATGCCTGGAATTTCATCGGGCAGGAACTGTTTTTCTCCTGATTGAACATTCATCAACACGCCCAGCATCCGAAACCCCTCTTCCCTCCGCAAAGGATCGTACAGGGGGCGCTCCGCTGCCCACAGCACCCACTGCCCATCATTAGATACTGCCTGCGGGATGATCCGCTCCGCATCGGTCCACGGGGGGTCGTTCAGGCTGACCAGCGCCTGTGAGCGTCCACTGCGGCTCTCCAGCACGACTTCATGTTTCACCTGCGGGAGTTGCTCTGGCGTAGGTATCGCTTCAGGAGCTAAATCCTCCCGATACCGCACTACTCGCAGTCGGAACTGACAGTTCCGTGAATACGCATATCTAACCTCAGCTGCATAGTATCCCTTTGGGGCTGTTTTAGGGCGGTGCAATGTCAGGACTGGCTCGCTGGGGTAGCGGAAACGCGGGTCTAACAAATCCCAGCCCATCTGAATTTGCCTGACCTCACGAGCTGAAAGCCGTTGACTCTGCCAGCTCCCAACCACCACCCGAAAGTAGACATCGTTTTCTTCTCCACCTCTCGCTGGGCGGCAATACCAGACGGCACGCCCATCAGGATACCAGCCGAAGGGAAAGCTGGACGCATGGGAGGTATATTCTGCGTAGCCCCTGTCAATTACTTTATGAGTGTCATACTTGAGATCAAAGAGAACCATTCCTCCTCTGAAATGAGTAGTTCCCAGCAGAAAGCGGCTGTCAGGGGAGAAACGACAGTTCAGCAGCTCCTCACTGATTTTTTTGAGTTTTGGTTGTCCCACCTTGCACAGAAAGGTGCCGTTGTTTACCGAGGCGAGATAGTACCACTGTTTGTCCCACGAGAGGTCGTCGCTAAAGATAGTAATCCCAACCGTGAGCAGTTTTTGGAGCGTCCATAGTTGTTGATAGCGAGCCAGATAGAGATCATAGTAAGGAGGATTGCTCGTTTCGCGCATCGTCATCAGTTCAACAGGTGGGTGATGTTTCATGCCAGTCTCCTCCTGACCGCCTCACATTTTACCTGATCCTCTTTGCAACAGAGCATTCCCGCCATCAGAATCGCCCTCTGGACAGCCTTTCACTTGCTGAACCAGTATGCTGGCTCCAGTTGGTTCGTCCGCACGAACTGGGCAACACGCTTCCCACCCTTCACCAGCGGATATAGCACCGTCCTACGCGCCACCTCCACTGCCACTAACTCTCCCTGCAACACCCGCTGCCCGTTTCCATCCACACCCCAGCGTTCCACTATCAACAACACCCACCGCCCATCCACCGACACATCCTGCGGATACACCTTTGCCCACCCATGCCGCTCCGCCTGCACCACCAACCGCGAAACCCCACCTCGTTGTTCCACATACACCCTTGCCCTGTCCTCAGGATGATCAACCGAATAGGGATAATAAGGCTCCACCCGTACACGCCATCGCCCATCACGCGAGTAGGCATACAACCGATTGCCCTGCAAAAAGGGACTGCAGTAGCGATAGCGTGGGTTGAGCAACTGCCAGTCGGTATGCAACTGGCGGCTTTGTGCGGCGCCCAACACCTGCTTACGCCCTGTTGTTAGCTCCAGCCGATAGTAGCGTTCGGGCAGCGGTCCTGTCGGGGTAATCCAGTCAAGACGAAACCAGACCGCGCGCCCATCGGGATACCAGCCAAAGTGGTAGAAGTACTCTTTGCTGGCATCCCGATCCAGTGTGCTGTTCGCTTCTGTTAGCCGACGGGTTTGCCTGCGTCTGCAGTCTACCAGCTCCAGATTGCCACTGAGGGCACGGTAGCCCAACAGGTAGCGGCTATCGGGCGAGAAACGACCGTAAAAAGCGTCGTCTATCGTTTTGAACGGAGGCTGCCCTATCTGCCCGATGATGCTCTGACTGGCGCCTGTGATGCAGTAGTACTGCTGGTCAGGTGAAAGGACTATCGACAGCACAGCCAGCCCCCAGAAGGGGTCCACCATTGCGGCTTCGTTGAAGGTGGCGATTCTTCTCTTGAGGTGCTGGTGCCCTTGCTGCAATCGAGCGAGATATAGCGTTCGAAAGCCTTTGCGTTTCGGGTGCGAGGAAACCGAAAAATATTCTATCGGCGGCAGCCGTTTCTCTACGGTTTCTTGAGCTATCCCCATATCTACCGCCTCCTCAGATCGACGCCAACTGTTTCGCGATAATATCTTGGACTTGTCCCACCCCAAGTTTGCTCACCAGCATCCTCATCGATCGAGAAAACCGGGCGAACTCCCGCTCACCATCTCCCAGCGCACCCGATACCTCATCGCACCTGGCGCCTCATCCCTGTAGACTGTAGCGAGATAGCGACGCCCTCAAGTATTTGCCTCGCCTCGCCAAAACTGGTACAAAGGTCTATCGTATGGAGTTGCCAGCCGCGGGATACCAACCAGACCAACACCTTTCCCCGATAATTGAACATAGCTGTACCTCCTGCCCATCGGCACTTCTACTGCAAGCAGCTCGCTATGAAAGTTCTCCTCATCCTTCTGTTTCCCAACGGAAAGAAGCACCCAGCGCCCATCCTCCGTCACATCTCGCGGAAGTATCCGTACCCAGGGGTGTTGCCCTCGCTCTATCCCCACGCGCGAACGCCCATACCGCCACTCTACCGACACTTGCTGACGCCTCGGGCGGTATTCAAGATACGAAGCCGCGGCGAGCGGCTCCACCCGCGCCCGAACCTGTTGACGGGGAGAGTAGCGGAAGGCACAGTTATTATCCATCCCCACAGGACCCGTCGGTAGCGTGGATCCAACAACGCCCACTCGCGGTACACCTCATCCAGCTGGCGCCCTTTCAACACCCAGCGACGCCCACTGACCACATCCTGCTTGGAAGCCCGCAGCCGATGATAATCGAGCGCCCCGACATCTTCCTGATACCAGATATGCCGACTGTCTGGATACCACCCAAACCGATAGTCGGCATTTGGATCCTCGGTGTCGCGCGGATACTCTGGCGTTGCCAAGCGGCGCACACGGCGCGTGGCACAGTCTACCACTATCATCTCCTCTTCCTCGCCCCCTCCGTATCCGCACAGGAAACGACCATCAGGCGAGAACTTGCAGCGATAGAGGCTGTTCAGCACAATCGGTTTGGAACTCGCGTCGCCCACTCTGCCGCAATAGGTGAAAGATACCCCCGCATAGTAGTAATACTGACCATCAGGCGAGAGGTCCTTATGGCGAAACTCGTTCTTTATCGGATCGAGAAAAAGGGGGATACTTTGCAGAGGTTCCTCAACGACTTCCCCTTCGCGATAGCGTAAGATTTTACGATGGAGGCTAATCCAGTAATGCCCTTCAGGTGCGGGTTGGTTTAGGTCTACGTCCAAGAAGACATAAACAACAGGCGGCGGTGATACCCCTTCTTGTCTCTTCTGCCGAACCATAGTTTGGTACCTCCTCGTACGAAGTTAGCGTAGATCAATATTTACCACCTCGCGGTTCCACTGTCTAATCGGCTGTTCGACGCTGATTATACCCGTCGAAGGAATGCTAATCTATCGCAGAAGGCGTGCGCTTGGTTCAAAATCTGCGCGAATTACCCCATCAACAACCGACAAGGCCTGCTCCACCTCTGCAGAAAAAACCAGTCGCTCCCAGTGACCACGCTCCAGATGCACCACATACCAGTGCCCATCGCCTTGCTCTTGGCTCCACACAAGTGCCCACTGCTTGTCCGCCGATAAATCCCACAAGCTCATCGCGCGCACTGTCGGAGGTGCCTCCAGCACTACTGAATGCCCATTCCGCCACTCAATCAACATCCGACGGTGCAGGTTCTGCGCTGGCAGCAGAACCCGCAACTGCCTATCTGCCGTACATGCAATCACCATCAAAGCCGTCCATTCAGCCGGCTTAAGCAGCCGACGAACTTCCACCTCCATCCACCGAAACGGACCTAACGTCAAATCCCAATCGCTATTGATTCGCTGCCGCTCTGATGCTCTCAATCGCTCCACGCGACCCGATTGCAGATCCCGTCGATACCACTGGAAATATCCCCTTCCATCCTTTTGCACATACCAGATGTGCCGACTATCAGGATACCAGCCATAACCATACACCCCGTCTTTCACCAGCACCCGATAAGCCTGTCCTAAAGGTTGACACAAAATCAAGTCGCGCCCTTGAGGCGCCGATTGTCCCAACAGGTAGCGGCTATTGGGTGACCAGCGTAGCCGATAGACCTCTGGAATGTATCCTCCTTCCGGCAGGCGGCGGGCGCGTCCCAGCCAGTGCAACCTTTTTGTTTGGATGTCGATCAAGGCAGTATCAGCGTGCAGGGGCAGGTAGATCCATCGCCCATTCGGTGAAAGGGTGGGATTTGCCCCAGAGATGTACCAGTAACCAGAAAACTGGACAAGCCATTCCTTCTGTATGAGCTTGCCGTCTGACACCTGATAGAAAGCAACACCCCTTCGCCCATCAAACACCACAAACCGAAATCGGTCTGGTATCTTCGGGTCAGTTACTGCCAGCAAGTTGTTCATAAGAACCTCCTCAATTTCCTAAGTATATAGTGACTGCTTCCCGTGAATCTTGGATTATCTCGACCCACGAAACAATCCCAGCATTTGAACCTGGATATGAGCCAGCTTGATCGGTATAATCGCGTCTTATCCACTCGAACCAAAGAAAGGGAGCCGTTGAAATCTGCCCAGGTGGATCTAAAGGAGAACCCTCAATAGGATTATACCCTATTCCCATTCCGCTTACATAACTACCCGTTCTTACATAGCCGGGCATTAGTGGGCACCCTGGCATTGACTCCCTTCTTTGAGCTATCGAGAAAACACGCCGAAAACGTGCTCCTGATATATTTTGTCTGAGCTTGGCAGTAGCAAAAATCTCCCTGAGGAAAATTGTGTTGCCGTATTTGGGATCTATAGGCTGTATGCGGAGCATTGCTGCCCGATCCCGACTAAAAGCGTACAGCTCGACTACAGTAGGTGTCCCACCATATACATTATCCAAGATGTGCCCTCTCATATTGCTGGTATCTGTAATCGCTACATTTCTAACACGACCTTGATGCACAACCTTCATATAAGCCTGCCAGCGTGGGTAGCCCAAACCAGCTCTACCCGCCCGATGATACATCAAACCACCTTCAACATCCGTGTTGCCAAATGCGAAACCAAAGTACATGTATGGTGTATCTGCGGTTCTAAAGTTGTTGTTGGGGTCATCCACGACTGGAAGTATGGAAATCTGAATGAACGGCCAGCGCGGTGAAGTTGTGGAGGGTACCCAAAAAGTTCCACAAACAGCTGTGATACCTCGATCCCCTCTTGTCCGCACACGACGGTAGGGTCCGGTGCAGGTGTTCTCTAACTCTTCACGCCCTGCGTCAACCGCTGGAACTTGCAAATTAGGAAAGTCGGTAAAAAGGAAAACCTGCCGATTCGTGTCAAAGAAGGTCGTCGGCTGCCTTACCCCACTGTCAGTATAGATTAGACCGTCAGGACCTAACACATCGAGCATATCGTACCCTGCCATAGAGCCAATCACACGCCGAACATCCTTCATAATCCAGCTAACATTGCCAGAATCCCATCGGATCGCCCCCACATGCGGCACTGCGCTATCTTCCTCCGAAGGCGGACCCCAAACCCCATTCCACTCCGCCTCCACCACAAAGTAATACTCCCGCTCACTCACCAAGCCCGACACCGTGTAGCGCCGCGCCGAACCCGATAACAGCCCACTTGCGCTGGGATAACTCCCACTCACCGTCCCCCAGCGCACCCGATAACCCGTCGCACCCGGCACTGGATCCCAGTAGACTGTCACCTTATTCGCCCCCGTCGGCGCCGCGAAGATCCACGGCACCTCCGTCACGATTTTACCCTCTGTCCGCAGCCAGCGCGCGCCACTCGCCACAAACGCCCGCACCGTGTACGCCCCCGCAGGCAGATTGACCAGCTGCACATCCTGCGGCGTGCCCCCCACCGAAAAAGTCCACTCGTAAATCGGCACATTCGGGTCATCCTCCGCGCCCACAGGCTTGAGCTGCACCTTCACCGACTGCGCACTCCCAACCCAGTCGCCCAACCGCACGCCTATCGTGCGCCCAAACGACCCCGACGGCGACTGCACCGTGCCCGCAAACGCCGACGCCCCCTGCGCCCCCTGATTGAAAAGCACAAGCAGCATATCTGCGTCGTCCACCACGCCATCCCCGTTCAAATCCTCTGGGCAACCACTCGGACACGATTGCCCCATCGCGAACAACACTGCAAGCAAATCGGCGTCATCCACCACATTATCGCCGTTCGCGTCGCCGTTGGTCAGCACCAGCGTCTGCGCCGCGCCGCCCAGCAGCAGCGCACTTATCAGCCCAAAAACCCAGAACACTCGCATTGCCCTCAAACCTCCTGTGTGCGAAATCCGTCTTTAGAATCCCCAAAAACCGCCAAAATGTGACAGGGGGTTGCCGATTTGGGGGCAAAAAGGGCTATTCGGTGTCGGCGAGCAGGCGCTTGAGGCGCTGGCGGGCGCGATGCAACCGCTGCCGCAGGCACACCTCAGTGCAGCCAAAATGGAGCGCCAGCTCTTTCAGGGTATAGCCTTCCCCATCGTGCCGCCAGAGGAGGTCTCTATCGGCAGGTTCCAGCTGCTCCAGCGCAAGGCGTACCGTGATTGCCAGCTCGCAGAACGCCCCCCCCCCCGCACAAATCGGCGACCTCAAGGGGCACGGTGGGCAGTTGAGCGCTCCAGAAGTCAGCCAGGCAGCCCTGTAGCACGCGCAGGAAGTATGCATACGAGAGGAGTCCGCCCCGCTGCAAGTGGCGCAGCAGGTGCAGACGCACTTCAGCGGCGCAGTCTTCGGCGTCCTGCTCGGTCAGCCCTTTCCGACGACAGATGGCAACAGCGGTCTGGAACCACTGCTCCAGCGTTGCCAGTGTTTCCGATGAAAGATTCATAGCCCCTTTCGGGCGATGCGAGTGAAAAGATTATACGCCCTCAACGCCCCCAAATCCTGCCAGTGTGCGCAAGATTTGCCGATTTCGGGTTCACGGGGGCGGCGGCGCGGGCGCGTTAACTGGGCTACATCCGAAACACGCCGAAGCGGGTTTCTGGGATGGGCGCGTTGTAGGCAGCGGCAAGCGCCAGCGCCAGCACCGTGCGCGTATCCGCAGGGTCGATAATCCCGTCGTCCCACAGGCGCGCCGTGCTGTAAAACGCGCTGCTCTCTTCGGCGTACTTGTCCAGAATGGGCTGCTTGAAGGCGACTTGCTCTTCCTCGCTCATGGTTTGCCCCTTCGCCGCCAGCTGGTCTAACTTAACCGTCAGCAGCACATTCGCCGCCTGCTCCCCACCCATCACTGAGATTCGGGCGTTGGGGTACATCCACAGCCAGCGGGGCTGGTAGGCGCGCCCGCACATCGCGTAGTTGCCCGCGCCATACGAGCCGCCCATCACCACCGTGAACTTGGGCACTTCCGCGCTGGCGACCGCCGTCACCATCTTCGCGCCGTGCTTGGCGATGCCCTCGTTCTCGTACTTTTTGCCCACCATAAAGCCCGTGATGTTCTGCAGGAACACCAGCGGAATGCGCCGCTGGCAGCACAGCTCGATAAAGTGTGCGCCCTTCTGCGCGCTCTCGGAAAACAGGATGCCGTTGTTGGCGACGATGCAAACGGGGAAGCCGTGAATGTGGGCGAAGCCGCACACCAGCGTCTGCCCGAATCGCGCCTTGAACTCCAGAAAGCGGCTGCCGTCCACGATGCGGGCAATCACCTCGCGCACTTCGAACGGCTGGCGCAGGTCGCGCGGCAGGATGCCGTAGATTTCGGCGGGATCGTAGCGCGGCTCTTCGGGCGGTTGCAGGTCGGCGGGGAGGTGTTTAGTGATATTCAGGTGCGCCACGATGTCGCGGGCAATCTGGATGGCGTGCAGGTCGTTCTCGGCGAAGTAGTCCGCGACGCCTGAGATGCGGGTATGCACCTCCGCGCCGCCCAGCTCTTCCGCGCTCACCACCTCGCCCGTGGCGGCTTTCACCAGCGGCGGGCCGCCCAGGAAAATCGTGCCCTGCTGCTTGACGATAATCGCCTGGTCGCTCATCGCGGGCACATACGCGCCCCCCGCCGTGCAGGAACCCATCACCAGCGCAATCTGCGGGACGCCCAGCGCGGACATGCGCGCTTGATTGTAGAAAATACGCCCGAAATGGTCGCGGTCGGGGAACACCTCCGCCTGCAGCGGCAGGTACGCGCCGCCCGAGTCGACCAGATAGAGGCACGGCAGGCGGTTCTCCAGCGCAATCTCCTGCGCGCGCAGGTGCTTTTTGACCGTGATGGGGAAGTAAGTGCCGCCCTTGACCGTCGCATCGTTGGCGACAATCATGCACTCTTTGCCGTGAATGACGCCGACGCCGCACACGATGCCTGCGCATGGCGCCTCGTTGCCGTACATGCCATACGCCGCCAGCGGCGCAAGCTCCAGAAAGGGCGTGTTGGGGTCAATTAGCGCGTCGATGCGCTCGCGGGCAGTGAGTTTGTTGCGGGCGCGGTGCTTGGCGAGCGCGTCCGCGCCGCCGCCTGCCTGCGCCCACGCCAGCGCGTCGCGGTATTGCTGCAAAAGCGTCTCGAAGTGCGCCCGATTCGCGCGAAACTCCTCGTCGTTCGGGTTGATATTGCTCTGCAGAACGGGCATCGAGGCTGAAGTGTACCCGATTCGCGCTCACGACCGCTTTACAAACACCCACCACTCTACCATCAGCAGCGCAAGCAGCGCGAGCGCAATCGGCTTCCACAAATCGCGCAGGGTGGTGAGCGTGTTCTGCGCCGCGATCGATTTGCCGCCCAGCTGAATACTCGTGCGCGGCTGAATGTTCGACTCGTCGGCGTGCATCAGGTTCGCGGCAAGCCGAATCTCGGTTTTGCGCCCCTGCAGGGTATGCACGCCGACGCGCTCCAGTCCGGGAATCACGACCGCGCCCTCATTCACGGGGAAGGCGCGCGTGTTGCCGTCGGGGTCGCGCAGAGTGAGTTCGGTCTCGGCGGGGTCAACGGCGAGGTTGAAGGGCGCGCCCGTGCGCACGGTCAAATCCGTTGCGGTCTGCAGCTCGCCGACCGCCCAGCGCAACAGGTTCGCGATGAAAATCGGAAACGCGGGCTGCAGCGGGAAATCTGACTCCAGCAGGTCCCATCCAATACCGACCCACCGCCTGCCCTGATGCTCGCCTGCCACAATCAGGGGCGTCTGCTGACTCTCAGCGAGCGGTTTCGCCCACGGCGCGGGCGTGATGCGCGGCGCGCTGTCAATCAGAAGGCTCCCCAGCTCCAGATAGCGCATCAGCGGGTGTTCGCGCTCCCACAGCACGACGCGCGGCGCACGCACGGGCTGCCCCAGCGCGGCAATCGGACCGCCCGGCGCTTTGATGACCATCACCGCGCGCGCTCTGACGGGTACAGGCGCAACCCTATCAAAAATGATCAGCTCATAATTGCTCCCGCCCACGCGCTCGCCGCGTTCGCTGTCGGGCACACTGGGCGATTTTTCCAGCTTCACATTCGGCTCCAGCGCGAGCGCGCGCTCCAGAAAGAAGTTCCCCTCGCCCACCAGCAGCACACGGACGGGCTTCTGCAGCACGCCCACGCGGAAGGCGCGGTTGTCCGTCTCCAGCGCATCGTCCACCTTGAGGCGCGCCTCCAGCGGTTCGGGCAGCTGACGCGCCGTCAGCGTCTGCCCGACAGTTTGCCCGCCTTCGACCGTGACGGCGCGCGCGTCGATGAGTTTGTCGCCTGCGTAGAACTCCAGCACAGCCTGCTTGCGCTGCTCGCCGTAGTTGCGGACGCCGACGAACCATTCCAGCCCGCCGCCGCGCTCCTGCACATCCATCGCGGTAATCGCGAGGTTGTCGCGGCTTGCGCCCAGCGACTCGAACACCAGCTTTGCGCTGCCCGCCGAAAAGTCGCTCACGGGCGGGAACGCGCCGTCGGAGAGCAGCACGATACGGCTCTCGTTCGATTTGCCCACCAGCGCGGCGGCGAGGCGTAGCGCCTCGTCCAGGGCGCCCGCCGTGTCCGTTGGGCGGATTTGCTGGATGGCGCTGAGCAGCTTCTGCTTATCGCTGGTGAGCGACGCCAGCACACGCACCTGCGCGCCCGCCTCGATGATTGCCAGCTGCTCGCCCGGATTGAGTTCCTGCACGAATCGGCGCAGGCGGTTTTTGGCGGCGTCGAGGCGCGAGGGCGACACATCCGTCGCCCGCATGCTGGCGGAGGTGTCCACCACGATGACCGATTGTCCGGGCAGCCCCTTTGCCTGCATCATCGGGCGCGCGAGGGCGGTCAGCAATAAGAGCGCCGCCAGCAGTTGCAAAAACAGAAGCAGGTTCGGGCGCAGCTTCTGAAACAGCGCGTTCGCCCGCACATCGGTCGTAATTGCGGGAAAGAGGAACTTCGCGGGCACGCGCACCTCGCGCCGCCGCACCTTCAGCAGGTACAGCAGGATGATAAACCCTGCCACGGGTATGAACCAGAGCAACGCCCCCAGCGACTGGAACTGCATGCCCTAATTTTACCGCACCCAGCCCAATCGATCCGCGAGATTGAGAATGGAGACCGCCGTCAAAATCTGTCCCAGTTCGAGGCGGTTCACTTCTGAAAGGTAGATTACATCCCCTTCCTGAACGGGCGGGTTCGCCTCCAGTTTGCCGCGCTTGAGGAACTGCTGGTAGGGCACACGCAGGCGTTTGAGGGAGTCGCCCTCAAGGCGCAACACGGTCACGGACGAGGTAATCGCGCGGGGGGTCATACCGCCTGCCTGCGCAATCGCATCGGAAAGCAGAAACGGCTTGCCTTCGGGGATAGAGTAATAGCCTGGTTGCGCCACCTGCCCCACGATGGCATACCGTTGCAGGTTCTGCGGCACGACAATCACATCGCCGTCCTGCAGGGCTGGGTTATTGCTTTCGCTGGTGTCGCCCTGCACACTGGCGCGGTAAAGGTCGAAGGGGATAATGACTCCTTGCCGATCGATGAAGGCGCGCTTGAGAGCAGCGGACTCCGTGACGCCCTCCGCCTGCGCAATTGCCTGTAGGGCGCGCACACCAGCGTCGAGGTCGTAGTTGCCCGGACGCTTCACTTCGCCCAGAATGGCGACTCGAATGGCGGGCTTCTGCTGCACGCTCAGCAGGTCGCCCGGTTGCAGGAGGTAGTTCGTGCGCTGATCGCCGCGATGGAGAATCGCAGGCAGGTCAATAGAAAGGGTCTGCTCCCCACGAATGAGGGTCGCCACAGTGCGCTCCGGGAGGGCTTTCAAGCCTTCCGCAGCCGCGATGGCGTCCGCCACACGCCAGCGCGGTTGAATCGGATACGCGCCCGGTCGATTCAGCTGCCCCTCCACGAACACCAGCTGCGGGCGCGCCTGCTTGAGCGAAACGAACACTTCAGGATTGCGCAACCTACTCGCCAGCCGCTCCCGTAACAACTCGCTCAGTTGCTGTAAGGTCAGCCCACGCACCTGCACGCTGCCCACGCCGGGAAACACCACACTTCCATCAGGCGGCACGGTATATTCGCCGCTGAACTGCTCATGGCGCAGCACCACCACGGTAATCACATCGCTCGTGTCGAGGGTGTAATCGGCGGATTGCGCATAAACCATAACCACCATCAGCGCCGTTAGCAAGCCCCAGAACGCTCTCATACGCCGCCCTCCTCCACAAGCACCACGCCCACCAGTCGGTCGCCCGTCTGTTGCAGCATTCGATAGGTCGCTTCATCCAGTCGGTAGCCTCTGGGCGCGACGAGAATCAGCCGCTCTGCAGCAGGCGCATTTGGCGCGTCGGGCGAAGCTGCCTGCAGACGCAATACCCCGTTCGCAGACGGTACAGCAGGCAGGCTCGGCTCCAAATCGGACGCGCCTCCCGGCTCAAAAGTGCGCGCCAGCTGCTGGGCAAAGGGTTTCGCATGCGCGTCAAGAGGCATCACCGCGGCGGTGTGCCAGCCCTCGCCACCACCCAGCGCGCGCAGCTGCCAGCCAAGCAATTGAGCCTGTGCAGGCTCTATCGAACCGCGTACTTCCAGCAGCACAGGCGCACCCAGCAAGCGCTCCACCTCCCAGCGATTGGTCAACGCGCGGTTGCGCAACGCCGCAGCCAGCGCTATAAAAATCCCCAGCATGAGCCCCAACACCATGCCCAGCCCTGTAGAAAACACGGGGCGCGGGAACACAGGACGGTCTGGTACAGCAGGCGGCTGCAACAAAATAGGCGAGACCTTGCCGATGAGTTGCTGCGCGCGCGCCTGCTCGTAGGCGCGCGTTTTCTCTGTCCAGATGGTGAGCGCGGCGTCGTACTGGCGCTTCAGGTCGGCGTACTCTGCCATCACATCGGGCGTCTGGCGGAACAGACGCTCGAACTGCGCTTGCTGCTGCCCCAACACACCCAGTGACGCCTGAGTTGCCTGGAGATTGCTCTGTGCCTCCAACAACGCTTTCAACAAATCCTGATACACAGGATTGACCGATTCCTGCTTGGACAGGGTTAAAAACTGCTGGTCTATGGCACGGGCGAGGATAGCTTCGCGCTCGCGCGTTGCCTGCCTAATCTGCTCTTCCAGAATCTTAACTTCGGGCGCGCTGGGTTGGAATTCCTGCAGCAAGCCGCTGCGTTCAATTTCCAGCTCCGCAATTTGGGCATTTAACTGCTGCACCTCAGGCGGGACAGCAAGGTTACGCGCCGCTTCGTAAAAGCGCGGCTGACGCTGGAGCTGTTTCTGAATGGCGTCGATCTGCTGCTCCAGCGCGAGGCGCTGCGATTCCAGCGTGCGTCTTTGCTCCTGCAAATCAGCGTACTTTTCGATCGCTTTGGTCAACTCCGCTTCGGGAGCGACCATCTGCTGTCGCTTGAGAAATGCCGTGAGCTGTTGGCTCACTTCCTGCAGGCGTTTTTCCTGCGCGTCCAGCTCGCGACTGAGTTTCTCGACCAGTGTGGTGGGATTTTGCTCGTACAGGGTGCGCACATACCGCAGATAGGTCTGCGCCCAGGTCTGCGCCAGCCTTTGCGCGCCTTCGGCAGTGGCATCCGATGTGGTCAGCTGCACGACATTCGTGTTGCGCAGGGCGGACGCACGGAACCGCTTCGCGAAGTCGCGGTACGGCTCGTCGATGCCAGATCGCTGTCGCACCTGCTCAAGCAGCGGTCGCGAGAGCAGAATCTCCACCTGCGTATTCAGGTCCGGGCTGCCTGCGCCTATGAGGGACGCGAGCGCGCCGCTGCCGCCTCCCAACCCCGCGCCTGTTGGGCTTTCCACCAGCAGTTTTGCCTCCGCCTCGTAGCGCCGCTCGCCGAATACCACCATTGCCAGCGCCAGCACGACGCCCAGCACGACGCCCGCCGCGACCCACCTCCACTGCCGGCGCAGCGCATCCGCCAACCACTGTATCGAGAGAACTTCCTGCCGTTCTGCCCAGCGTTCCATCGCTGACAATAATACCTGAAGTCGCGCCTACGGTTTGGGCAGCCCCAGCGCGCTCATCCAGTCGATGAGTTTCTGGCGGCGCGCCGCGTCGTCGGCGGGCAGTTGCAGTGGTCGTCCGCGCGTGTCCACCACAATCCCGACCACGCCGCCCTCCAGCGTCGCCTCCACAGGGCGTCCCTTACCTGCGCCGACATCGAATCCGCGCGCCGGCTTGAGAGTCGCCTGCAGCGTCTCGCCGACGCCCAGCGGCAACACGCGCAACTCACCGTAGCGGAAGGTCTCGCTCTTGCCGTTGTAGTCAATCGTGAGGCACGGCTCGCCGTCCTTGCCCTGCCCCACAGGCGCCACGCACGAACCAAGCCGAATCAAGCAGTCGCGGTCGAACACCTGCGCCGCCGCCTCCGGATGCACCGTCGACAACACCCCCAGCTGCGGCATCATAAAAATAGAGTCGACCGCCAGCATCGTGACGCCCTCAGGCTGGTAGGCGTCCATCATCATCAGCGCGGACTGGGCGCGTTTGGGCGCGTGGCTCAGCACCCCGCCGCTGCCGATAATCATATCCAGCGTCATCATCTGCACCAGCGTTCTGCCCGTCTCGGTCTGATCCAGCGCCTCGCCAATCGTGCGCTGCTGCTGCACGCCTTTCAGCCCGCGCGCCAGCTGCTTGTGGTGAATGAACGCCAGCCGCAACGCCTCACGCGAGACCGCCTGCTCCAGCAAGAGGTCTTCATAAGTCTGCGGGATAGTGGTCGGGCGAATCATCTTGTTGCGCAGGCGGTTGCGCACCTCGTACTCCTCAATATCAAACGGCAGCCAGCGGCGGATGTTCTGAATGCCCGCCTCCAGCATCACATTACAAATCGAGTAGCTCATGCCCAGGTTCGCGCTCACCGTGCGCGTGTAGTTGCCTTCGAACACCGAGAACACATCGGTCGTCGCGCCGCCAATATCCACGCCCAGAATGTTAATCCCGCGCTGCTCGGCGATGGTGACCATAATCTTGCCCACCGCGTTCGGCGTGGACATAATATCGGCGGAGGTCCAGGTCATCAGCTTGGAGTAGCCCGGCGCCTGCTGCATCACATGCTCCAGAAACAGCTCGTGGATGGCTTCGCGGGCGGGTCCGAGGTTCTCGCGATCCAGTTCAGGGCGCAGGTTGTCCACGATGCGCAGGTCGAACCGCTCGCCCAGCACGCGCTGGATTTCCTCGCGGGCGTCTCTGTTGCCGGCGAAGATAACGGGCAGGTTCATCGTGCCAAAGCGCGGGCGCGGGTCGGCGGCAATCAGCAGCTCCGCCAGCTCCACGAGGTGCGTAATTGTGCCTCCGTCCGTGCCGCCCGACAGCAGCACAATATCGGGACGCAGCTCGCGCAGGCGTTGAATCTTCTGATAGTCTTTGCGCCCGTCATCGATGGCGATTACATCCATAATAATCGCGCCTGCGCCCAGAGCGGCGCGCTGTGCGCTCTCGGCGGACATCTGGCGCACCACGCCCATTACCATCATCTGCAGCCCGCCGCCCGCGCTGGAGGTGGAGAGGTACAGGTCCACCCCGCGCTTCTCATCCTGCTGCGGCGTGAGGATTTTGCCGTCCTGAATCAGCTGGCGTCCCGTGAGGTCTTCCAGCTCGCGTGTGGCGTTCAGCACCCCAATCGTCACATCGTCGAACGGGGCTTCGACGGTGGTGGGCGCTTCGCCGCGATTCACCAGACGGTACTCCTCGCCGCGCTTCTCTATCAAAATCGCCTTCGTGGTCGTGCTGCCGCAGTCGGTCGCCAGTATCGAGCGCACTTCCGCCATAGAACCTCTCTCCTGCCCAGCTTCGGGCGTGCATGAGTATACCCAGAATGCGAGAAGAACGCCCCTTGTTCGTGGAGGAAATGGGCGTATGGCGGCGAATTTAGCTGCGCATGGCAGCCAAGCAATCGAGTCCGTCGAAAAAACGGCAGGTTCTGGAGGCGCTATTTCAGCAATACCAACGCACAGGCAATCCTGTGTTCAATAACAGTGCGGTAAAGTCTGTTTGCCAACGATTTGGTTTTGGCAATCCTTTCGATGCGACCAAGATAGACAGTAAATCTACGCTCCCTGATGTTATGATACAAGGAAATTACTGTATCGCGCACCTTGGCAAAGGACAACACCAATTCGTGCAGGCACTTGATAAATGGTACCATGACTTCGAGCCTATAGACGATAACGAAAAGTGGATCTGGCGCTATCGGAGCAGTCTTCTGAACGACTTGGAAGCAGGCGAAGCCAGCACACTCTCGCTTGCATTCAATCAGCGGATTCTGCACGACTTCCTTTATGAGGACATCACAGCAGCGCCGCGAATCTACATTCCTGGTCGCACTCGTGCAGACTTGAGCTACTGGGTAGGGAATACGCAGTTGAACCTTACCTCTCAGCAAATGGAAATTGACCTTACCATAGAGTGTAACGGGGTCGTCACGGTCGTAGAAGCAAAGAACAGTTTTAGGAAAGACTTTTCTATCTACCAAATTTTTCACCCTATAAAATATTATAGCCAGAAGCTACAAGAGGTCGAACTGCAACCGCAAGAGATAAACGCCTGCTATGTACTGCGCCAAAAGCGAAAAAGCACCGTGCGGGTACGCATGTACCTCTACCGATTCACTGACCTGGATCGGATAGACTCTATTGTGCTGGAGGGCAAGGCAGAGTATCGCCTGGTCAGGAGGTAGGTGGATGAACGCAATTCCAGAACATCTCATCAATCGGGTCTATCTGGGCGATGTGTTTGACCTGATGCGTCAGTTGCCCGACGGTTCGGTGGATATGGTCTACAGCGACCCCGACTACAATGTCGGCGTGCGCTACAACGACCGCTCCTACACGCGCTCCTTTGAAGAGTATATCGAGTGGTACATCGAGCTGGCGCGTGAATCCCTGCGCGTCCTCAAAGACGACGGGAACATGTTTTTCATCAACTACCCCAGGCAAAACGCCTACCTGCGCGTGCGCTACCTCGACTCGGCGTGCTACGAGGTGCTGGACTATGTGTGGTGCTACAACACCAACATCGGGCACAGCCCGAAGCGTTTCACGACGGCGCATCGGAGCATTCTGCACTGCCGCAAGACGCGCCACAATAAGTTTTTCAAGGACGCCGTGGCGCAGCCCTATCAGAACCCAACGGACAGGCGCATTCGCCAGCGGATGGCGCAGGGGCAGAAGGGGCGGATGCCCTACAGCTGGTTCTACTATGATCTGGTGAAAAATGTGAGCCGCGAGAAGACCTTCCATGCCTGCCAGATTCCTCAGAAGCTGGCAGAGATGCTCATCCTCAGCTGTACGCAGGCGGGCGATGTGGTGCTGGTGCATTTCGGCGGGAGCGGTTCGGAGCTGGAGGTGTGCCAGCGGCTGGGGCGGCGGTTCGTGTCGGCGGAGATTGACCCCAAGTATCACGAGATGATTGAACAGCGTCTGGCGCGCGGGCGCATCGCCGACGAACACCGCCTCATCAAGCGCACGCCCAGCGAGCCGACGCTTCCGCTCGGCGAAGAGGACTGAACATCGCACGCCGTTGGGTATCATAGACTCGGTATCAACTGCCTATTCTCGGAGGAAGCGTTTATGCGATTGGTCGAGCGACTAAAAGGCAAGATTCATATGGCGCGGGTCACCGAATCCCGCCTGGACTATATCGGCAGCATCGCCATCGACGAAGATTTGATGGACGCAATCGGGCTGGAGCCCGGCGAAATGGTGCATGTGTGGGTCATGGATAACGGCGAGCGATTCCAGACCTATGCGATTCCCGCGCCGCCCGGATCGGGCGAGATTGCCATTTACGGCTCTGCCGCGCACAAAGCGCAGAAAGGGCATCGCGTGATTATCGCCAGCACGGTGTTTACCGACGAGTGGGTCGAACCCAAAATGGTGCTGGTCAACGAAAAGAACCAGATTGTTCAGTATCTGCCCTTCAAAGCGCAGGCAGTGCCCGCCGAACTGTCGTGAGGTATACTCAGGTCGATGGGAAAACCCGAACCGTTGTGCGCGGTGCTGTTTGACATAGACGGCACGCTTATCGATACGGTCGATTTGATTGTCAAGGCGCTGGATTACACCTACCGCAAGCATCTGGGGATTGCCCTGCCCCGCGACGAGATTCGTCGCCTGATCGGGCTGCCCCTCAAAGCGCAGATGCACTATCTGGATGACCGCGTGTCGGGCGATGTGCCGCACCAGCGCATGGAAGCCGATGAGGTGGCGTACTATGCCGCCAATCGCCATCTGGAGCGCGTCATCCCCGAAGCGGTGCAGGCGGTACAGACCGCGTATCGCAAGGGCTATGCGGTCGGGCTGGTCACCTCCAAAAATCGCGAGGAGCTGATGCTCAGCTGGCGCAAGCTGGGGCTGGAGTCGTTCGTAGACACGGTGGTGACCGCCGACGACACGGAACGCCATAAGCCCAATCCCGACCCGGTGCAGAAGGCGCTGGAGCGTTTGCAAATTGCGCCTGAACGCGCGATCTACATCGGCGATACTGTGTTCGACATCAGTTGTGGACGCGCGGCGGGCGTGCAGGTCGCCGCGGTCGCCTGGGGCGCGCACCTGCCCGAAGACCTGCGCGCGACACAGCCCGACTACTATTTCGAAACGCCTGCGGACCTGCTCGAGTGGGTCGAGCAGTTGCCAGTGATAGAAGACCATGCCAAGGCGAAAGAAGACGATTTCGGAATCGGAACCGAGCGCGCCGCTCGAATCGGCGCCGCTACAGGAGGCGACACCGGCTGAGGCGGAATCGGCGCCCGAGTCTGCACCCCGGCGACGGCAACGACGCAAGACGGACGCGCCTGAGAGGGCGTTAACGCCCGCAACGGCGTCGGCGCAGGACACTGCCGCCGAATCCCCTGCCCCCGTGAAACGCGCCCGTCGACGCAAGGCGACCGAGGCGACTCCAGCAGAGCCAGTCGCCGCCGAACTACCTGCTATGGAAGCGCCGCCTGCCGAAACCGAAGCCCCCAAACGCGCGCGCCGACACAAAAAAACGGAGTCTGCGCCTGAAACCGTTGAGCCTGCGGCGGCGACCGTCGTTGAAACGCCCCCTACCGAACCAGCGCCCGCAAAACGCCGACGCACCCGACGACGCGCTGCGGAAGAGGTTGCTTCTGCAGAGCCTGTCGCCGCTGAGTCGCCCGCTGCGGAAGCGCCGTCTGCCGAAACCGAAGCCCCCAAACGCACCCGCCGACGCAAAAAAATGGAGCCTGCGCCTGAGGCTGAGACGCCCGCGCCCGACGCGCAACCAGTCGCCCTTGAAGCGACTGAGACAGCGGCGGAACCCGAACCGACGCCCCCTCGACGCCGACGCGCCCGTCGACGCAGGAAAACAACGGCTGAGGAATCGGCAGTCGCGGCGATCGAAACCCCCGCTGTTGTTGAGGAAGCCCCCGCGCCTGAGCCACTGCCGCCCGTGCGTCATCCCTTCGTCCGCGTACAGTTTCAGAACGGCGCGCCGAGCATCCTTTTTGGCGAGCGCGCGTTCCCCCCGATGCTCTTTTTTGGCAATCCGTTCACGACCGAAGCAGGCGTGCGCGTGCATCAGCAGATGCAACTCGCCTGCGAATCGGGCGTGCATCTCTACTCCCTGCTCATCACGCTCCCTGTGCGTGAGACAGGCGCAATCGAGGCGTTTGACCAGATTCGCTACTGGACAACTCTGGGGCGCGAGACCAATCCCGACGCGCATTTCCTGTGGCGCATTACCTTCGCGCCCGTGGGCAAATGGCAGGCGGAGTATCCCGAAGCGGTCATCCGCTTTGCGGACGGCAGCGTCGGGGGTCCGTCGGTCTGCGCCGACCGCTGGTGGCAGCTGGCGAAAGAGCAACTCATCGCGCTGGTGAAGCTGGTGGAGCAAGAAGACGAGGGCGCCGCGACGATTGGCTACCATCTGGACTACGGCGAATGGTTCCTGTCCGAATCGGGCGGCTACGATACCAGCGAAGCGGCGCTGCAGGCGTTCCGCGACTGGCTCCGCCGCCAGTACAAGGGCGACAGCGTGGTGCTGCGCGCCTGCTGGTTCAACGGCGAGGTCTCCTTCAGCACGGCGACCATCCCGCCGTTCCAGCCGAGCCTGCCGCACGGGCGCGTGAAGCACTTTTATCACCCCCGCCGCGAAGGACGCTGGATTGACTACCATCGGTTCCTGTCCGACACGACGGCGCGGCGCATTCTGGGGCTGGCGCAGGCGGTCAAGGAAACCTCGCAGGGGCGCGCGCTGGTCGGCGCGCCGTATGGCTATGTGCTGGAGTGGAAGCACCCGCACGCAGGACACTTCGCGCTGAGCCAATTGGTGCGCTCGGAGCATATCGACTTTCTCTCCGCGCCGCTCAGCTACGCGAACCGTCTGCCGGGCGAGCTGGGCGCGCTGCCCCTGCCTGTGGACTCGCTGAATCTGCACGAGAAGCTCTTTCTGTCCGAGGAAGACTACCGCACGCCGTTCGGCAGGGCGTCGCGGTTGACCGATCCCTCTACAGGGCATCATCTGGGTTCGGCGCTGGCGGAGGCGACCCCCGACGCCGACTATAACCCGCCCCTGCACACCGCGCAAGCGGTTCAGCAGGCGCATCGCCGCTCGCTGGCGCAGTCGCTGGCGCTGGGGCACGGGGAGATGTGGATGGACACCTGGGGCGAGGGCTGGCTCGCGCATCCCGATGCGTGGGCAGCCGCGCGCGAGGCGCAAACGCTCTGGCGCCTGCGCGAACGCACGCCGTCGACTCCGCCGGAAGTGGCGATCGTGATTGACCCCGAAAGTACCCGCTATGTGCGCACAGGCTCGCCGCTGATTGAGCAGATGGTTGTTCAGGCGCGTGAGGCGGTTCTGCGCAGCGGCGCGTCGGTCGGTTTCTACCTGCTGGAGGATGTCGCCCGCAACGACTTCCCGCCCAGCCGTGTGGTCATTTTCCTGAACGCCTGGCGGATGTCGCGCGCGGCGCACGCGGCGATTCGTAAACGCCTGCAACGCGATGGGCGCGTGCTGGTCTGGGTCTACGCCAGCACACTGTTTCACGGGCATCGCGACGCGCTGGCAAGCGCGCGTGAAACGCTGGGCGTGGCGATTGCGCGTCAGCCATGGGCGAGCCTGCAGGGCACGCAAATTGTGAACAAGGGACATCCACTCGCGCGGTTTCTCGGCGTGGATAAACTCGGCGCGCCCGAACCGTGGGAGCCGTCCTTCTACGCGATTGCCGAAGGCTGCGACACTATCGGCGAGTATATCGACACGGGGCTGCCCTCGCTCGCGGTATGCGACCACCGCACCTGGAAGGCGGTCTTTCTGGGCGAGCGACGCCTGACGCCTGAGATTGTGCGCGCGCTGGTGCGCTGGGCAGGCGGACACATCTGGCTGGACACGGGCGACCTGGTGCAGGCGCGCTACCCATGGGTGCATGTGCATGCCCGTAAGGGTGGGACGCGCACGCTGCAGTTCCCGCTCCCCCTCAGCGTCTACGACCCCGCCGAGGACGCCATCGTCGCCGAGAGCGTGATGGAGCATACGCTGTACCTGCAGGAGGGCGAGAGCCGCCTGATGCTGACTGCCCCCCACGAGCAGCTGCTGCGCCTCCTGCAGGGCGAACCCATCACACTGGAGCCATATTTCCAACTGATTGCCACGCCCGAAACGCCGGAAGGTACAGAGCCGATCGCGCTTGAAGCGGAGTCCGACTGGGAAGAGCCTGTGCTGGAGCCGATTCAACTTGAGGAGTCGCCCTTTGAGCCGATTGAGGCGATCGACGCGCTGGATGTGGACAACACGGACGAGGCGATGGAGCTGGTTGAGCCGTCAACGCCCGCGCCGAGGTCCGCACGCCGCGCTCGCCGACGCGCCCGCGGCAGACGCAGAGGCAAGTCGGAGCGCACAGCACAGGTCGACGCGCCTGCCCCTACCGAGACGCCCATCATCGCCATTCAGTGGCGCCGCCCCGGCGAGGAGGAGTAGCATGTCCGCCGAGACCCGACGCATCATCCCCTGCCTCGACATCAAGAACGGGCGGGTGGTCAAGGGGGTGCAGTTCGTCGGCTTGCGCGATGCAGGCGACCCCGTCGAGCTGGCGCGTCTGTACGACCGCGAAGGCGCGGACGAGCTGGTCTTTCTGGACATCACCGCCAGCCACGAACGACGCGCGCCCGTGTTCGAACTCGCCGCGCGAGTCGCCGAGCAGGTATTTATCCCCTTCACCGTCGGCGGGGGCATCCGCACGCTGGACGATATTCGCGCGATTCTGCACGCAGGCGCGGACAAGGTGAGCCTGAACACCGTTGCGGTGGAGAATCCCGACCTTATCCGCGCCGCCGCTGAACAGTTCGGCAGCCAGTGTGTGGTGGTCGCCATCGACGCCCGCTGGAACGGCGCATTCTACGAGGTCTACACGCACGGCGGGCGCACGCCAACCGGGCTGGACGCTGTCGAGTGGGCGCGGCGCGTCGTTGCGCTCGGCGCGGGCGAAATCCTGCTGACCAGCATGGATCGCGACGGCTCGCAGGCAGGCTACGAACTCACCCTCACGCGACAGGTCGCAGACGCCGTGTCGGTTCCTGTGATAGCGTCGGGCGGAGCGGGCGCGCCTGAACACCTCTACGACGCGCTCACCGAGGGGCATGCCGCCGCCGCGCTGGTCGCCTCCATCGTCCACGACGGGGTCTACACCATCCGCGCCCTGAAAGAGTACCTCGCCGCGCGGGGCGTCGCCGTGAGGTGCTAAGAGCCTCATACCCCATACGCCGTCAGCAATACCTTCTCGCGCGTGGCTTGCATCACCAGCAGGCGCGTCGCCTCTTCGTTTTTGGGGTCGCCGAAGCGCACACACAGGGGCATCTCGCGGCGCAGGGGTCCCACCTCAGGCAGGCTCACCCGCTGCAGAGGATACGGACGGCTTTGGCGAATCTCCAGCCGCACGAGACGATCCTGCGTCACGCCATAAATTTGCGCGGGCAACTTCTCCTTCGGACGCAACAGCACGATAAACCGATAACCGTTCGTGTAGAACACGCTCCACGCCCGCGCCCGACGGGGAATCTGCATCACGAGGCTCTGAATCTCGTCCCCCAGCAGGTCGTCAGGCGCAAGGTAGAACTGGTCGTTCAGCAGGGGCTTCTCCAGCACATAGTAGTAGGGCGATTGCTCCTGATGGTCAAAGCAGACAATCCGTGCAACGCCCTCTTTGTCCACCATGCGTCCGATGGGCACGGTGCGGCTGGGGTCGCTGGAGATGATTTCCTTCTCGGTATAAATCCAGCATCCGCCGTCGGTGAAAATCAGCGTCTTGCCCTCGTGCGCAGGGTGCAGGGCGTACAGGTCGCGTTGCATAAGGTGCGTCGCGGCGCGCACGGTGCGCCACTGCCTGCCCTCCCACACGCGAAATTGAATCCGCACCTCGTCGAGGGTCAGCAGTTGCGCAGGCTGGCGCGGCAGCCGCAACACATCGAAGCTGAGCGTGTCTTTCGGCAGGGACTCCTGCCAGACCGGAGTAAGCATGGGATTAATTATATCGGCAGCCGCTTCTGGTATCTGTTGCGCAGGTAGATGGCGACGGCGTTCATCGTCAGCAGCAGCGCGAGCAGCACGATAATCCCTGCCGCCGCGTTTTCGTGAAAGGCGTGTTGCGGGCGTGTCGTCCAGTTGTAAATCTGCACAGGCAGCACGGTGAACGGCGAGGTGAGACCGTCGGGCAGCCTGCTGATGTAGACCACCGCGCCAATCACCAGCAGAGGCGCCGTCTCGCCCACCACACGCGAGAGCGACAGGATAACCCCCGTGAGGATAGACGGTATCGCGACAGGCAGCACAGTGTAGCGCACGGTCTGCCACTGCGTCGCGCCCAGCGCCAGCGAGCCGTCGCGCAGGCTCTTGGGCACGGTGCGCAATCCCTCGCGCGCCGCCGTGATAATCACAGGCAACGCGAGCAACGCCATCGTACACGCGCCCGCTATCAGGCTCCTGTCCATCATCAGGGTGCGCACGAACACCTGCAATCCCAGCAGCCCGTAGATGATGGAGGGCACGCCTGCCAGGTTGGTGATGTTAATCTCAATCAGGCGGGTGAACCAGTTGCGCCGCGCGAACTCCTCCAGATAGACCGCCGCGCCGACGCCGATGGGAATGGCAATCGCCGCCGTGAGCAGTAGCAGGTACGCGCTGCCGACCAGCGCAGGCAGGATCCCCGCGTTCGCCGCACGGCGCGAGGGGAAACTGGTGAAAAATTCGGGATTCAGCCGCGCGAAGCCGTCCAGCAGAATCTTCGCCAGCAGCACGACCAGTGTTGTGAGCGCGAACAGCACAATCAGCGCGCCCAGCAGCTGGAACAGCTGCTCGCGTCGGCGCTCGCGGGCGCGCCACTGCGGCGTGCTGGCGACCTGAATCATACGCGCGCCCCCCGATAGCGCCGCCGCACCATCTCGCTGGCGAGGTTCAGCAGCAGCGTGATGAAGAACAGCAGCAGCCCGACGGCGAAAATCGTGCGGTACTCCACCGAGCCGTGCGGCGTGTCGCCCATCGTGATGCGCACGATGTAGGCGGTCATCGTCTCCACTGCAATCAGCGGATTGAAAGTGAAGTTGGGCTGCTGCCCTGCGGCGATGGCGACAATCATCGTCTCGCCAATCGCGCGGGAGACGCCCAGCAGGAACGACGCCGACACGCCCGACATCGCCGCAGGCACGACCACGCCCCACACCGTCTGGAAGCGCGTCGCCCCCAGCGCCAGCGAGGCATAGCGCAGGCTGTTCGGCACGGCGTACAGCGCGTCTTCACTCAGCGAGGCAATCGTCGGCAGAATCATCACGCCCATCACCAGCCCCGCTGAAAGCGCGTTAAACCCTTCCAGCGCGGGGATGAACCGCTGCAAGAGCGGCGTCAGGAAGGTCAGCGCGAAGTAGCCGTACACCACCGTCGGAATGCCCGCCAGCACCTCGAGAATCGGCTTGACCACACGGCGCACCCGCGGCGAGGCGTACTCGCTGAGGTAAACAGCGGTCAGCAGCCCCACTGGTCCCGCCAGCACAAGCGCAATCAGCGAGGTCAGCAGCGTGCCCGTCACCAGCGGCAGCACGCCAAACGACTTGTTCGCGAAGGTCGGCGTCCACACCGTGCCCGTCAGGAACTCCCATACGGAAACCTGCTCGAAAAAGCCCAGACTCTCAGTGAACAGGATGGCGACGATGGCGAAAGTCGTCAGCACGCCGACCAGCGCACACAGAAAGAGGAAGCCCCGCACGATGCGCTCCTCAAGGCGCACGCGGCGGCGGTTGCGACTACTTACGCCGACCTGCACCACTGCGCGCGAGTACGCCACTCCAACCTCCGTGGGCGCGTGATTGGGCACCTTAGTTTGAACCCTCCTCGATCTTATACAGGTCTTCCAGCTTGACGCCCACCTGCGAGCCGTGCGCGCCGAACGCGGAGCCTGTGATGCGTTTCTCCACACGCTGGCGAATCAGCTCATAAATCTGCTCTGGCAACCCGATGTAGCCCACCTCGTCCGCGAGCTTGCCCGCGTTCTCCAGGCAGAACTGCACAAACGCGGCGACTTCGGGGCGCTCCAGCGACTTCACATTCACATACAGAAACAGCGGGCGCGCCAGCGGCTGGTAAGTGCCGTCCAGCACCGTCTCGCGCGAGGGCTTCACGGGACCGTTGCCGTTGTCGATAGACACGAGCTTGAGCTTGTCCTGATTGTTTTCGTAGTACGCCAGCCCGAAGTAGCCCAGCGCGCCTCTGGTGCGCGAGACGCCCTGCACCAGAATGTCGTCGTCCTCGCTGCCCGTGTAATCGCCGCGGCTGGCTTTCTCCTCGCCGACAATCGCCGCCGTGAAGTAGTCGAAAGTGCCCGAATCGGTACCCGCGCCGAACAGCACCAGCCGCTCATTGGGGAAACCAGGACGCACCTGCGACCAGTTGGTGATTTTGCCCTGCGCGGCTGGCTCCCAGATTTTTTTCAGCTCCGCGACGGTCAGCGAATCGCACCAGGTGTTTTCGGGGTTCACCACCACCGCCATCGCGTCGTAGGCGATAGGGATTTCGATGTATTCAATCCCATTCTTTTTGCAGAGCGCGTCTTCGTCCTCACGGATGGGGCGCGACGCGCCTGTAATGTCTATCTCGCCGTTGGCGAATTTCTTAAAACCGCCGCCCGTGCCCGACTTGCCGACCGTCGGCTGCACATTCGGGTGATTCTTGGCGAACTCTTCCGCGACGGCTTCCGAAATCGGCAACACGGTGCTGGAGCCATCGATGCGAATCGTGCCCGAGAGGGACGATTGCTCGGTCTTGCTGCCTTCCGAAGACTGCGTGCCACACGCGGCAAGCGTCAGAACTGCCACGCTTGCCGCAAGAATCCATCCGATGCTGAGTTTCATGGCTTTTAAAGCATGCCCGCTGAAATGTTAAGAACAGGTTAAGAGCATGCGCCCGCGCAGGTCGCCTCCGCCAGCCAGTCCACCACCGCCTTGAGGTCGCCGCCCGATTCGTCGTACACGCGCAGTTGCATGTCGGCGCTGGTTCCCTCCTTGACGATTTTGCGGGCGTGCTTGACCGCTTCCCAGCTGCCGAGCTGCTCCGCGTAGGGGCGCAGCAGGGCGAGCATCTCCTCTACAAGTTCATCGAAGGGCACGCTCTTGCCTGCGCCGAAGTCGATAAGGTCCCCGCGCACGCCATGCCGCACCGCACGCCACTTGTTCTCGCGGATGAGGTCGCGGTGATAAATCCGCCACGAGCGGTTGCCCAGCCGCAAATCCACCAGAAACGCGACCAGCGCCTGCACAATCGCCGCGATGCATACCGCATCGTCGATGCGCGTACACACATCGCACACGCGGAACTCCAGCGTCTTGTATTTCGGGTGCGGGCGCACATCCCACCACACCTTCGTGCGGTCGTCAATCACCCCGACGCGCTCCAGCGTACTCATGAAGCGGTCGTAGTCGGCGTAGGATTCGAAAAAGTCGGGGATGCCCGTGCGCGGCAGGGTCTCGAACACCACGCTTCGATAGGACATCAGCCCCGTGCGCCTGCCGTCCCAGAAGGGCGAGCTGCACGAGAGCGCAAGCAAATGCGGCAGAAAATAGCGCGCCTGATTGAAAATATCAATCGTCAGCTCCAGATCGCCAATCCCCACATGCACATGCATGCCGAAAATCAGCAGGCGTCGAGCGATGTCCTGCATGTTCTCTTCGAGGGCTTTGTAGCGCAGGCGCGGGGTGATGGTCTGCTCCATCCAGCGCGAGAAGGGGTGTGTGCCCGCCGCCACGATGCGCTTGCCCTGCGACTCGGCAATCTCCACCAGCGCGCCGCGCAGGCGACACAGCTCCGTGCGCACCTCGTGAACATTCGCGCAGACCTGGCTGCCCACCTCGATCTGCGACATCATGAACTCTTCCTTCACCTGATCCTGCAAGCGCACGCGCCCATCGGGCAGGATTTTGGACACATACGAATCGAGCGCGCGGCTCTCCGCGTCGATAATCTGGTACTCCTCCTCGACGCCCAGCGTCAACGGCACGCCTTTGAACATGGTTCCACCTGTGTACAAATACGCTTCCTTTTGAGCGAATCCTGCTTTGGGGATGCTTTGACCGCCGCCAACAGACCTGAAGGGGGTATACTTTTATCGGGGAATGGCGATGGTCAGGGTAGTCAAGGTGAAGTATCGCGGCGGCGTTCTGGAGCCGCTGGGGCTGGAAGAAGGCGTCGAGCTGACCGTGATGATACCTGCACTGGGGGATATGGCAGGAGCAGACGAGACTATCAAGACAACTGCGGGTGCGTGGGCAGAGCTGCTGGACTGCGAAGCATTCGAGCAGGAGTTGTACGCCAATCGCCTTGTGAACACACGCTCGGAGGTGCATCTGTGAACCCAGCCTATTTGCTGGACACGGGCTGGATTGTGCGGCATCTGCGCGGCATACAGGCGTACACAGACAACTTGCTGAAACTCGGCTCTGAACAAGTGGCTATTAGCATTCTCTCACTGGCCGAGCTTTACGAAGGGGTGTTCCGCGCTCGTGAGCCGCAAACAGCAGAGCAGGCGTTGTTGGCTTTTATTTCAGTAAGGAGATTTTGTCAATAACGGAACCCATCGCGCGCTGGTTTGGTCAGGAGCGCGCGCGTCTGCGTCAGCAGAATCTGTTAATTGGGGATATAGACTTGTTGATAGCTGCAACCTGTGTTCACCATAACCTCATCTTGCTGACGACGAATCCGCGCCATTTCGAGCGTGTTGAGGGACTACGCATCGTGTCAGAACCCTGGTAGGCACGGGTGGTAGACCAGAGCATACGGACGCGGGACTCCCTGCAAAGACGAACCTTAGCCCCAGATCTGATGTGCTTTCAGCGCATCGTGGTGGATACAACAGCGGTCCGGGAGACCTTGCCGGTTTCGTTGGTTGCGCGGCGCATTCAGGAGATGTTGACCAGAATGGCTGTGTGGACGACGCTGACCTGCTCGCGGTGCTGTTCGCATTTGGCAACAGCGGCGGCGCGGAAGACCTCAACAACGACGGCATTGTGGACGACGCGGACTTGCTGACGGTGTTGTTTAGCTTTGGGGATGGGTGCTAATATCAATCGGCGCGTCACGCTTCGTAATTGCTGTGCGCTTACAGTCAGAGCCACGCACTGTTTGCCCTCACCCCCAGCCCCTCTCCCGCGCGGCGCTTAAAGGGGTAGGTTTTTTGGGGGTAGCCCGACACACAAAAAAAGAGAGCCGCCAACCGATGGGATACAATCCCTACTATGCACACAACGACGGCTCTCGAACGACTGGAACAACTATACCTGACCATCCGCACCCATCTGCCACACCTCACAAAACCCCAAGCCTACACCCTCGCCCTCTACAGCTTCGGGATCGTCGCGACCAGTACCTGCGGACTGACCACCCTCGCGACTTGCCTCGCTCTCCTGCTCAACCAACCCTTCAACACCGTCCGCCAACGCCTGCGCGAATACTATAAAGACGCCTCCCACAAAAAAGGAACCCACCGACGCGAACTTGACCCCGCCACCTGCTTCGCGCCCCTGATGCGCTGGATTACCCACCTCTGGAGCGATACACGCCTGATACTTGCCTTAGACGCCACCACTCTCGGACAACGCTTTACCGCCCTCACGGTCAGTGTGCTGTATCGCGGACGCGCTCTGCCTGTCGCGTGGAAGATACTCCCTGCCACGCAACAGGGCAGCTGGCGTCCCCACTGGGAAGCCCTGCTGCGCGCGTTGCAGGGGAGCATCCCTGCTTCTTGGACGGTGTTGGTCTGCGCCGATAGAGGGCTGTACGCCCCGTGGCTGTTTGAGTTGATTACGGCGCTGGGGTGGCATCCGTTTTTGCGCATCAACGCACAAGGGCAGTATCATCTGGAGAACGACCCGACGGTGCGCGAGTTGGCGACGGTTGCGCCGTGCGCGGGCACGCACTGGTGCGGGCGTGTGGTGTGTTTCAAAGCGAACCCGTTGCCGTGTACGCTGTTGGCGTGCTGGGAAGTTGGGCACAAAGAAGCGTGGCTGATTGTGACCGACCTGTCGCCTGAGGAGGCGTGCGTTGCGTGGTACGCGAAGCGGGCGTGGATAGAGAGCGGGTTTTCGGACTTGAAGCGTCGGGGCTGGCAGTGGCACAGGACGCAGATGCAGGATGGTGCGCGTGCGGCGCGTGTGTGGTTGGCGTTGGCGATAGCGACGCTGTGGGTGATGAGCGTTGGGGGTTCTGTGGACGAGGCGCGGTTGGGGGCGCGTGGCAAGGTGAGTTGTTTTCGGTTGGGGCGGCTGGCGTTGTGGGCGCAGTGGCTTTCGGGGGATGCTGGGGCGTGGGGTATGTTGTCGGATTGGGAGCGTTCGTCGCGTGCGCCGCCGCGTCGGGGCAAGTAGGTTATGCGTTGTGTGTGCGGCGCGTCTGCGTGCTGTGTGGGGCAGGCGTGTGCGGTTGTTGGCGCGTGGCGGGTGTGTGCAGAGGTGTTTAGGGGTGGGGTATGGCTGATGTGTGGCTTAGTTGGGCGCGTATTGGGGGGAGACGGCTGTGGTGATGTGGCGTTTTTCAGGGTTTTTGGCGGTGTTGGGGAGGCTGGTTTGTGCCCCTGCGAAAAAACCTACCCCTTTAAGCCCGCGCGGCGGGAGAGGGGAGCCGTGCAAGCCTCGCACGACGCGCCATCCCCCTCTCCCAACCCCTTGGGAGAGGGGACAAAAGGGGTGAGGGCTACTGGCCAGCCCGTTCACAGCGGGTTGGGCAGGGCGGCGGCAAGCAGAGGCTAACCCTGCGTGTTTTTCGCCAGAATCTGCTGCAGCGCCTCACGCGCCGCGTTGACAACCTCACTGCTTGAGTCTCTCGTTGCCCCAATAAGCGCAGGCACGGCTTGGGAGTCGCCAATCTGCCCCAACGCCCCACACGCCGCCGCGCGAACGCTCTGTTCTTCATCCCCCAGCCGTTCTATGAGCGCGGGCACAGCTTGCGAATCGCCTATCTGCCCCAACGCCCTACACGCCGCCACGCGAACACCACTATCCCCATCCCCCAGCGCCTGAATGAGGATGGGTACGGCAAGCGCGCCCGACTGCCTCAGCGATTCCACGACTTGTTTTCTCGATGCGGTGCTTGCCCACCAGCTCTTGTCCTGCAGGGCGTGGCTGCAGGTAGCCATCCGCGCCAGCGCCTCCCCCAGCACCTCCGCACAGGGGTTCTGCACGACCTCGTACTCGCCCCAGCCTGTGAACCGCAGGCGAACAGGATGCGTCTTGCCCTCCGCGCACGGGATGGTCGCCTCAATCTCCACGCCCTGCACTTCCATCGCTGGCACACATCCAGAGTCTGCGCACATAAAGTATTAATGATTCGCACGTGCGCGGGCGTTTCCTGCCAGCACGGGGCAGGTTTTCCGCCAACGCATGCCAGACGCCCCGCATGTGCCATAATATAGAGGTGGGGTACGCCCCTGCAGAGGACTACCATGACGCTGCTGACGATTGTCTACTTAGTGGGGATTTTCACGCTGCTGGTGGCGGCGCACGAGTTCGGGCACATGTGGGTCGCCAAGCGGTTCAAGATGAAGGTCGAAGAGTTCGCCATCGGGATTGGTCCCATCCTGCTGCGGCTCTGGCGCGGGCGCGACGGCACGCTCTATACCCTGCGCGCGCTGCCCATCGGCGGGTTCGTCAAAATCCCCGGCATGATGCCCGACGAGGAGCATCTGGAGGGCAGTTTCCAGTCCAAGCCGCTCTATGCGCGGTTTTTGACCGTGCTGGCGGGACCGCTGGCGAGCATTCTGTTTGGCTACCTGCTGTTTGTGGCGATTGGGCTGACGGCGGGGCTGCCTTCGCTGGACGACCCGACGCCGCAGGTGCGGATGGTGATGCCCGACTCGCCCGCGCAGGCGGCGGGACTGCGCACGGGCGATGTGCTGATTGCCATCAACGGCGAGCCTGTGAAGACGACCGAGCAGGCGGGGCAGATGATTCGCGCCAGCGCCAACAAGCCCCTGCGCCTGACCCTTGAGCGCGACGGCGAGCCGTTCACCGTCGCCATCACGCCGAAAGAGGTGGACGCCGAGATAGACGGCAAGCCGCAGAAAATCGGTCAAATCGGCGTGCTGTGGCATGTACAGCGCAAGCGCGAGCCGTTCGTGCAAGTGCTGGCGCACGCGGGGCTGATGACCGTCGGGATGACCGTCGCGATTGTGGACGGGCTGCGCCGCATGGTGTTCGGCGAGGGCAGCATTCACGAGGTGGGCAGTATCATCTCCATCGCCAGCGCGACCAACGCAACGGCGAAGCTGGGCATCGTGGAGGTCGCCGACTTCGCCGCCAAGTTCAGCGTGATGCTGGGCATCATCAACCTGCTGCCGATTCCCGTGCTGGACGGCGGGTATCTGATGATATTCACGGTGGAAGCCATCCGCCGCCGCAAGCTCAGCCCCGAAGCGATGGCGCGCGTGCAGTTCGCAGGGCTGATTATCGTGCTGATGATTTTCGTGACGGTCTTTTCGCTCGACATCTACAAACTGCTCACGGGCAAACTCATCCGATGATGCGCGCGGTTTATTTAGACCATGCGGCGACGACTCCGTTAGACCCGCGGGTGCGGCGGGCGATGGAGCCGTACCTGAAGGCGGAGTACGGCAACCCGTCCAGTTTGCATCGCTGGGGCAGGCGCGCGCGGATGGCGCTGGACGCCGCCCGCGAGACCGTCGCCGCCGCGCTGAACGCCGACCCCGCTGAGATTCTCTTCGTCTCGTCGGGCACGGAGTCGTGCAACCTTGCCGTCATCGGCTGCGCCCTCAAGGCTCCGCCCCATCGCAGGCACATCCTTGTTTCGGCGATTGAGCATCACTGCGTGTTACACGCCGCCGAGTGGCTCATCTCGCTGGGCTACACGGTGGACTACATCCCCGTGGACCGCTACGGGCAGGTAGACCCCGACGCCGTGCGCGCCCGCATCCGCGACGAGACATGGCTGGCGTCGATTATGCACGCCAACAACGAGATGGGTACGCTGCAGCCCGTCGAGGCGATTGCCCGAATCTGCAGGGAGCGCGGCGTGTGGTTCCATGTGGACGCGGTGCAGACCTTCGGGCTGCTGCCTGTGGATGTGGCGACGATTGGCTGCGACCTGCTGAGCGTCTCGGCGCACAAGCTCTACGGACCGAAGGGCGTCGGCGCGCTCTATGTGCGGGCGCTGACCCCTCTGCAGCCGCTGATGGTGGGCGGCGGGCAGGAGCGCGACCGTCGGGCGGGCACGGAGCATGTCGCGGGCATCGTGGGCTTCGCAGAGGCGGTGCGACTCGCGCAGGCGACCATTCCCGCCGAAGCCGAACGCCAGACCGCCCTGCGCGACCAGTTCATTCACGCTGTGCTGGAGACCATCCCCGACGCCGCGCTGACGGGACACCCGACGGAGCGGCTGCCCGGCAACGCGCACTTTCGGTTTGCGGGCGCGCCCGCCGATAGCCTGCTGATTGCGCTCGATCGGGCGGGGATTGCCGCCAGCAGCGGCGCGGCGTGCAGCGCGGGGTCGCTGGAGCCGTCACATGTGCTGCTCGCGCTGGGCTGGGACGAGACGGCGGCGCAGGAAGGCGTGCGCTTCACGCTGGGACGCGACACGACATGGGACGACCTCGCCTACACGGTGGAGGTGTTGCGTCAGGAGGTTGCCCGCATCCGCGCTACTCGTTCACCCGTGCGCCCCAGAGCAGGCGGTCGCGCAGCTTCTCAAAAAACTCCCCTTCGTTGAACGAAAGCAGCTTCACGCGGTAGGGGGCGGCGGTGATATGCACCGTCTGCCCCATCTCCAGCGTCCGATGGCGTCTGCCGTCGGCGGTCATGATGGCTTGCGCGTTTGGCTCGTTCGTCGCCGCGCAGTGGAGCGTGATACTGATACGCGCCGTGGGGGGCAGCACCAGCGGGCGCGCGCCGAGCGTGTGCGGCGAGATGGGCGTGAGTATCAGCGCCTCCGTCTGCGGATGCACCACGGGCGCGCCCGCCGAGAGCGCATACGCCGTTGAACCCGTCGGCGTGGCGACCAGCGAGCCGTCGGCAGGGTAGGTGGTCAACAGCAGGTTATTCACGCAAATCGTGAAGTCCAGCATCGGCGCGGTGGGCATCCGCAGCAGCGTGATCTCGTTCAGCGCGATAGCGACGCGCGCCTCGTCGTCGACTCGCGCCTGCGCCATCAACCGCTCCTGCACCTGATAGTCGCCCGCCTGCCAGCGCTGGAGCGCGGCGGTGATGTTCTCTGGCTCGACCTGCGCGATGAAGCCGAACCTGCCCAGATGCACGCCCAGCAGGGGCGCGCCTGCGGGGGCGGCGATTGCCGCGCCTGTAAGCAGCGTGCCGTCCCCGCCCAGTGTGATGACCAGCGCGATATTCGGGTCTGGCGGCTCGCTCCAGCGGGCGGCGGTCGGCTGATCGGCAAGCACCGCGCCGTACCCTGCCGCGCGCAGCCACTGCGCCGTCTCCTGCGCGTGGCGCGCCGCTTCGGGCTTGCCCACATTAAACACTATCAGCACATCCGCCATTATCGATTCGCCAGCCGTTGCAGGTTTTTGCGGGCATCTTCCAATTTGGGGTCAAGTTTGAGCGCCTCCTGATACATCGTGCGCGCTTTGGCGACCTGCCCCGCGCGTTCGTAAGCCGCGCCAAGGTTATTGTGATAAATCGCCGTGCGCGGGCTGAGCGCGACCGCACGCTCCAGCGCCTGAATCGCCTCCTGAAAACGGTTGGCGCGCATCAGCGCCAGCCCCAGATTATTCCACGCCACATGCGAGCGCTCGTTCTCTTTCAGCACGGCGCGATACTGCGCCTCCGCGCCGCGCAGGTCGCCCTTCTCCATCAACAGGTCGCCAATTGCCAGCCGCGCCTCCTGACTCTTGGGGTTCTCGGCGACCACCTGCTGGTAGAGCTTGAGCGCCTCCTCGCTGTCGCCCTTCAGCCGTTTGACCGTCGCAAGGTTCAGCCGTGCGCTGGTCAGGCGCGGGTTGACTTCAAGCGCGCGCTGGAGTGTGGCTTCGGCGTCATCAAGCCGTCGCTGGCGCAGCTGCACAAAACCGAGCTGGTTGAGCGCGTCGGCATCGTTGGGGCGCAGGTTCAGCGCGTTCTCGAACGCGGTCGCCGCCGCCGCCAGATTGCCCCGCTGCACATGCGCCACGCCCAGATTGTAGTGCAGGTCGGGATTGTCGGGATTCGCCGCGACGCCCTTCTGCAGGGTCTGGATGGCTTTCTCAGGCTGACGCAGGCGTGCGTACGCTTCGCCCAGTTTGAGCCAGCCGCTGGCTTCGTTGGGCATTTTGGGCATCGCCTGCTCCAGCAGGTTCGCCGCCTGCTGCCACTGACCCTGCTCCGCCAGCACCAGCGCGTAGTTGAACTTGAAGGTGGCGTTGTTCGGGTCTAACTCGGTCGCGCGTTTGTAATGTTGCGCCGCTCGCGCAGGCAGCCGCATCATCTGATAAGCGTAGCCGAGGTTGTTGTGCGCGTTCGCATCGCGCGGATTGGACTGGATGGCTTGCTGATAATGCTCCACCGCCTTCTGATACTGGCGCGTTTTTGTATACAGGTTGCCCAGATTGTAGTGCGCGTCGGCGTCGCTGGGCTTGATTTCTATCGCCTTGCGGTAGGCGTTGATGGACTTCTCCAGCTGGTTGGTGTGCAGGTAGGCGTTGCCGAGATTGTTCCACGCCTCTGCGTTGCGCGGCGCGAGCTGAGTCGCCTTCTCCAGCATGGGAACCGCTTCAGCGTACTTGCCTGCTTTGAGGTACAGGTATCCCAGCCAGTTCACGACGGTCGGGTTGTTCTCATCGCGCTGATAGAGCGCCTCAAACCGTTCAATCGCCTCCTGCGTTTTGCCCTGATTGGCGAGGTTGACCGCCTCTTGCACGGACTGAGCACCCATCGTTCCCAACAATCCAATCATCAGTGTCCAGCACGCCACAATTCGCATAGTCGCCTCCAGAACCTTAGACGCCCTGAAGTATACCTGCGTGCCCACAGAAGCGAGGATTTCACGCGGTTTTCATTCAGTAGCTATAGTAGTCGCCGCTCTGCGCCATGTACGCGTTGTAGGCGATTCCGACGAACGCGCCGCCGACCAGCAATAGAATTGCTGCAGGCAGGGCAAACCGCGCGATGGGCGACCAGCGCTGCACAAAGGGCAACAGCCGCAGTGCAGGCGTCAGGGCAAGCAGGTACAGTAGCGCCAGCTGCCCCAGTGTGAGGTTCGCAAAGCCCAGCGCAGTCGTCCACAACAGCATAAACAGGAACATCGCCACAGCCACCGCGCCGCGCCCAATCGCGAACCCACGCAGGAACGCCAGCGGCACACCGACGCCCACGACCGCACCCAGCGTGCCCGCCAGTTGCGCCAGCGACGCGCTCTTGCCGCCGTAGAACAGCACGCCCGCGCTCACCCCGCCCACTAGAGCAATCAGAAACGGCGTCGCAAGCCCGCGCTCCTCACCCAGCGGCGCGCTCAGCGTCATCAGCAGCCAGGTCGCCAGCGCGAAGCCCACGATGTATCCCACGCCCACAGGCATCTGCCAGAAGCCCGACTCCAGCAGCGGTAGGAACGGCGGCGCGAACAGCCACAGCGCGCCCAGCAGTGCGCCCCATACCCACACCCATCGATAGGACGCGCCAATCCCCGCGAGCCAGCCGAGCGGCAGCACAAACAGCGCGTGCCAGAAGACCCACTGCGTCGCGTCTATCGGGGGAAAGTCCGGGCGTCCCTGCACGCGCCAGTAAAGCACGAGAAAGCCCACGCTCACGCCCAGCGCGCTCATCAGCGCGTGGGCGCGGCGGAGCCGCCAGCCCAGCAGCCAGAACAGACCAGCCGCCAGAGACGCCAGCCCCGCCGTCAGCGCACTTTCAATCACAACGCTCACTGGCGAATGCCCTCCACGGCGAAGGTGACGCGCACCTCATCCGCCAGACCGCCGTTCAAGCCGTAGTTGATGTTGAACTGGCTGCGGCGGATGGTGAAGGTGGTCTCGAAGCCGATAATCTCCTGTCCGCGCTGGTTGCGCCCCTTGCCCGTGAAGGTGACTCGCGCCGTGACAGGGCGCGTCACGCCGCGAGCGGTCAGGTTGCCCTGCACCTCGACGGTCGTGTCGTTTATCTTGCGCACGCGCGTGCTCTTGAAGGTAATCTTGGGGAACTGGCGCGTGTTGAAGAAATCGGGATTGCGCAGGTGGTCGTCGCGCTGGCTGTTGCCCGTGTCCACGCTGTTCGCGTCAATCTCCAGCTCGATGGAGCTGTTCGCGGGGTTGCGCTCGTCCACCACGATCGTGCCCGAAAAGGTGTTGAAGCGTCCATAGGCGAAGCCCGTGTTCAGGTGCTTCACACGGAAAATGATGAACGAGTGAACGGGGTCGATGCGGTAGGTCACCGCTTGCGCCTGCACCGACTGCAGGGAGCCGACCAGCATCGCCAGAACTGTTAGATACGCCAAACCTCGGGTGTGTTTACGCATCATCAACCTCCTCCTTAGAGTGGAATGTTTTCGCACTCGGGCTCATCGAGCGCCGCAAGCCAGCGGGCGAAGGCGCAGAGGGTGTCGCGCTGCGCACGAAAGTAGTGGTGCTGCCCCTGTTTGCGCATGGCGACCAGCTCCGCCTGCATCAGCGCGTTGAGGTGGTGGGATACGGTAGATTGCGCGATGGGGAACCGCTCCGCCAGCTCGCCGCACGAAAGTTCCCCGTGCTGCAGCAGCGTGCGCAGAATGCTCAGGCGCGTCGGGTCTGCCAGCGCCCGCGCCACCTGAGTTGCCTGTCGCTCCGTCAACTCGCGTCGCTCTTTCATAGACCGATGTGCATATATCTATACGCTTGGGACGCGAAAAAGTTCCCTGAATTCCATCAAGCAGGTATACTCCCCTTACGATGCTCGACCAGCGCGACCTTCAGAAGTGCATTCACTGCGGCTTGTGTTTACAGGCGTGTCCGACCTATGTGTCCACGGGTCAGGAGGTCGAGTCGCCGCGTGGGCGGATTTATTTGATGCGACAGGCAGTTGAGGGGCGCATTCAGTGGGCGCAGGCGCGCGTCCATATCGACGCCTGCATGGGGTGTCTGGGCTGCCAGACGGCGTGTCCGTCAGGCGTGCCCTATGCCACGCTCATCGAGGGGGCGCGCGCCGCAGTCGAACAACGCGCCCGCACGCCCTTCCAGCGATTCGTGCGTCAGCAGGCGATTGCGCGCTTCACAAACCCGACTCAGCTGCGCCTGATGTTGCGCATGGCGGGCGCGCTGGGCATACGGCGCACGCCGCGCTGGATGGCGCGTCTGCTGGGCGCGGGCGAGTCGGTGGTGCGCCTGCCGCATCTGCCCCAGCAGGCGTGGCGACCGACGCAATCGGTGTACCCTGCCCGAACAGCGCAGCCGCGTGCGCGTGTGGGGCTGCTGCTGGGGTGCGCGATGCAGGTACTGTTCGGGCGCGTGCATCGCGCGACAGTGGGCATGCTCACGCTGGCGGGCTATGAGGTGCATATTCCGCGGGCACAGGGTTGTTGCGGCGCACTGTGGGTGCATAACGGCTACCCACAGCAGGCGCGGCGCAACGCCCAACGGTTACTGAAAGCGTTCCGTGAGGTGGACTATATCGCAGTGAACGCGGCGGGCTGCGGCTCTACGATGAAAGAGTACGGCTTGCTCTTTCGCGAGACGCCCCTGCACGCGGCGGCAGAACAGTTTGCCCAGCGTGTGCGCGATGTGCATGAGTTGCTCGCCGACGCCGAGTTGCCCGATCCACCGCGTGAGGACTCGCTGACCATCACCTATCACGACGCGTGCCATCTGGTACACGGGCAGGGCATTCGCGAACAGCCGCGCGCCCTGCTCCGTCGCCTGCCCAACCTCAAGCTCGTCGAGATGGACGGCGCGGAGATGTGCTGCGGCTCGGCGGGCATTTACAATCTCCTGCAGCCCAGACTCGCGCGCGACGCGCTCCAGCGCAAGGTACGCGCGATTCAACAGACGGGCGCAACCATCGTGGCGAGCGCGAACCCCGGCTGCACACTCTGGATCCAGCAGGGCTTGCAGGAGGCGGGCGCGCCCGTCGAGGTGCTCCACCCGATGGAGATTCTGGCGAAAGCCTACGACGCCATGCCATAATAGTTAGTATGCGGTTTCGGAAGGATGCGCCCCCGCGCTGGCTCAAGCGCTGGTGCCCGGATGAACATGTGCCGAGTGTGGCGGAGATTACGCCCGAACGCCTGCAGGCGCGGGGCATCCGTGCGCTGCTGCTGGATCTGGACAACACCATCACGCCCTGGCGCAGTCGCAAAGTGCCCCCCGAAGTCGCGGCGTGGGTGCGGCAGATGCAGGCGGCAGGCATCCAGCTCTGCTTTGTGTCCAACACGCGCAACCTGGGGCGGCTACAGTGGCTCAGCGAGCAGTTGGGCATCCCCTATGCGCGGGGTCCCATGAAGCCGCGCCGTACCATGCTCCGCCGCGCGCTGGAAATGCTCGGCGTCGCGCCCGAACACGCCGCCATCGTCGGCGACCAATTGTTTACCGATGTTTGGGGCGGGAATCGGCTGGGGATTTATACCATCTGGGTGCATCCGATGCACCCGCGCGAATTCATCGGCACGAAGCTCAGCCGTCAGGTGGAGAAGTGGCTCCTGAAGCGGCTGGAACCCTACCGCACAGAGGACGGCTGATGATAGACGCGCACACATGGCTAACGGGCGTGCTGGGCTACCCCGTGCGCCATTCGCTCTCCCCTGCGATGCACAACGCGGCGTTCCAATCGCTGGGGCTGAACGGGGTCTATCTGGCGTTCGAAGTCGCTCCCGACAGGCTCGCGGACGCCATTCAGGGCATGCGCGGGCTGAAGATACGCGGGCTGAACCTCACGATCCCGCATAAGGAGGCGGTCATCCCGCTGCTCGACGGGCTGACAGACGCCGCCAGTCGCATCGGCGCGGTCAACACGCTCTTCTGGGACGGCGATCGACTGATGGGCGACAACACCGACGCGGAGGGGTTCCTGCGCGTGCTCCGCGAGGGAGGCGTGAACCCAGCACACCAGACGGTGCTTGTGCTGGGCGCGGGCGGCGCGGCGCGTGCAGTGGTGTATGCCCTGCAGACAGAGGGTTGTACGGTGATTCTGGCGAATCGCTCGCTGGATCGGGCGCATGCGCTGGCGGAGGCGTTTGGGGTTGGAACCGTGCTGCCGCTGGAACGCGACGCGCTCGCCCCGCATGCGGCGCAAATCCACGGCGTCGTGAACTGTACCGCGCTGGGGATGACGCCCAATGAAGCGAGCATGCCGCCCCTGCCGCTGGAGGCGCTGCCTGAAGCGTGCTGGGTGTGCGATCTGGTGTACCGCCCGCTGGAGACGCGCCTGCTACAGGCGGCGAAGGCGCACGGCTTGAAAACCATCGACGGACTGGGCATGCTGGCGCATCAGGGCGCGCTGGCGTTCGAACGCTGGACGGGCGCGCCTGCGCCTGTGTCGGTGATGCGCGACGCCGCCCTGCACGCGCTGGGACTATGACCCGCGCCACACCTGCCAGAAAGTCGCAGCGTATTGACGTAAGCGCGGACGCCTGCCCAGCGTGAACGCGGTTCCCAGCACGCCTATTGCTACGCGCAGCAGCGCGCCGCCTTTATTCAGCCAGCGGCAGACCCGCGCCTGCCACGCCCCGTGAAACTTGCGGAAGTAGCGCTCCTTGCCCCGATTGTAGTAAATCACCATCTGTGCGCGCTGGGGTTCGCCGCTCGCGCCCAGATGATGCACGAAGACCGCGTCATGCACATAGTAAATCCTGCCGCCCGACTGGCGCACGCGGTAGCACAGGTCGGTATCCTCGCAATAGAGAAAGTACGCCTCGTCAAAGCGCGGGAACGGGCGACGCAATAGCATGCACGCGCCCATCACCTGCTCCGTCTCGATGGTTGCGCTGAAGTCCCACTCCGTGCGCCAGTAGCCCCCGAAGAGGCGCGCGCGCGGGAACAGCTTCGCCAGCATGCTCTGCTCGCAGAAGACCCACCAGAGGGTCAGTTCACGCGCGCAGGAGGGCTGAATGCGCCCATCGGGATAGCGCAACTGTCCCCCGCACATCGCGGCGTCGGGATGGGCGTCCATAAACTGTACCAGCCGTCGCAGCGCACTCGGCTGCGCACGAATGTCGGCGTTGAGGATGAGGGCGTATCGTCCCTGCGCCGCCTCCAGCCCCTGATTGCACGCCGCGCCGAACCCGCGATTGTCGGGATTGGCAATCAGGCGCACATGGGGAAACTGCTCGGCGACCATCTGCGCGCTACCGTCGGCAGAGGCGTTGTCCACGACGATTGCTTCCACTGCAGGCGCGCCGTTGCTCTCCTGCCCACACAGCGCCGACTCCAGACACTCACGCAGCAGCTCGCGCGTGTTGTAGCTGACGATAACCACAGACACATCGGGGCGACTATCCATCGACGAACGCAAGTCGCAGCTGGTACATGTAGCCGTAGCGTGTCGGGGCGCGCTCGCAGGCGACCACGCGCGCGCGGCACGCGCCCGTGCAACAGAGGACGCCGCTCAACGCAGCGGGTATCTCCACCACCACAGGCGCGCTGGGGGCGACCGCGACGGGCGCGTTCAAACGCAGTCCACCCTGACTGGCGTCGTGCGCCCAGCCGACCCAGCAGTCGTCGCCCACCTGCAACGCGACCGTCACCTCATCGGGCAGCAGTACGCGCTCGTAGCGGCGTCGCTGGATGTGCCGCCAGCGCGAGGCGACCCGCGCCATCAGACACGGCTGGGGCTGCGCCCGACGCCCCACAAACTGGACGCGCGCCTCGTACACGCCCGCAGGAGTCGTCAGGCGCACTTCAGCGAAGGTTCCCACCTCAAACGACACGGGCAACCCGCGCTCTAACGGGGGCGCAAGAATCAGTGAATCGCCCTCCACACCCTGCAGCGCCGTTGCGTACTGTTTCCCTGCGACCGTGAACGCCACACGCTGCCCCGTCTCCAGCGCGGGACAGCTCTGCAGGGGGCACAGACTCCAGCGGCGGCTGCCCAGAGCGATGAGCATCCCTCCTGCAAGCGCGAGTCCCAACCCAATCCCCAGCGAAGTCCAGTCGGTCATGGCGTGCGTTTCGGAAGCGCGTTTCGCGCCGACTCCAGTTCGCGCAGGGCTTCCACGCGCAGCAGGCTGGCGCGCGCCTCCTCCTCCGGGTTGCGCGACAGCAAATATCGTGCCATTTGCTGCGCCGCTTGCACCAGCATCTGGCTGGCAAAGCGGGCATGGGCGACTGTGCGGCGGGTCGATTCGGCAGGCTGGACGCGCTCCAGCCAACGCCCGATGTCCAGCGCGTGCAGCACCGCTTGCTCGCCCCGTGTGCGCAGTGCGCTCCAGTTCGGGCTGGGATCGCTGGCGAGCCGGCGCAGATCCAGCAACTCGCTGGCGAGGTCAGTGAGCAGCCCACTGGCGATTTGCAGCCACAGCGCGGCGCGCGCGTCGGTAAGTTCGTAGGTCCCGTCGGGCAGACTCCCCAGCGCGCGTGTCGCTCCCAGAAGCAGGTAGCGTCGGTAGGCAACCTCCGCGCCGTTCTGCTCGGCAATCGGCTGCAGGGTTCGGGCGGCGGCGCTCGCGTCGCCCTGCTCGAGAAGCAGATCGACCAGCGCCAGGCGCAGCGCGACCGAATCGGGCTGTGCATTCAGGGCTTCCTGCAGGCGAGCAATCGCCTCCGTCGCTTTCCCCTCCGCTTGCAGCAGCGACGCCCACTCCAGCGCGAATCGCTCGTCCTCGGGGCGCAGTTGTATCACGCGCGCCAGCTCGCGTTGCGCCTGCTCGTTCAGGTTCAGGCGACGGTAGAGACGAATCAGCTCCATACGCAGGCTGGCGTCGTCGGGCTGCGCATTCACGGCGGCGCGCAGATGGGGCAACGCCTGCGTCAGTTTCCCCTCGCGCAGCAGTTGCTCCGCAAGCGCCTTCGGCTCATCGGGCGGTGCGCCCCCGCTGGGCGGGACAGAAGGGGCGGGAGTCTGAATTTGCTCGGCGACGCGCGGGAGTGTGTCCCACAGCTCGATGTCCAAACGCATGGCGACTGTGCGCCCCAGCGTTTGGAGCGCGGTCGTATCGTCCGACCGTCCCTGCTGGGAGGCGACCTGCTGGAAGCCCTCGCTCTCCCACACAGGCGCGCGTGCGCCCAGCCGCCAGACCCGAATGGCGTACTCGTAGCTGGTCTGTTCGGGCGCGCGGGTACAGCGCACCGTCATCACGAATTCCGCGCCCCACGCGCGCGCCAGTTGCCCGCGCAGGGCAGGCGTTGGGTTCGCCAGCTGCTCCGCATTCAGTCCACGCGCGGCAGCCAGTTGTTGCGCTGCCCGATGGCTGGGCGCGTACCACTCCACGCGCACCTTGCGCAGCTCCTGCAGGAACGGCGTCAGGTGCGGCTTGAGGTCGATATTGGGGTCGTAGGGCTGGTCGTTGTGTTGCGTCGGCGGCGCGGGATCGGGAAAAATCAGCAGTATCGGCTGCGCCCAGCTAACTGCCCACAGCGTGAGTGCAAGCCCCAGCAGCGCGACTACTCGTTGCATAACAGTAGCCCGTTCTGACAGGCGGCGATGCCCTGTCGCGCCGTCTCCACATCGCGCCCCGCCTGAATCTGTCGCTCGTACTCGGCAATCGCCTGCAGGAAGTGCGTGCGCGCGTTTGCCTTCTCGTTCAGGCGCAGGTAGCAGGTCGCAATCTGCTGATGCACTTCGGCGGAGTTGGGCGCGGTGGGCAACGCCTGCAGGTATGCCTGAATCGCCTCGCGATAGTTGCCCGCGCGCTGCAGGTTCTGCGCCTGCGTCAGCGCATCAGAGGCGCGATTGGCAGGACGACTTTGCGACTGAGAGGGCGCGCGCTCCACACGGATTTCGTACACGCCGCGCTGGGTCTCCTCCACCTTCACATCGGGCATCACCTCAGAGTCGCGGCTGGCAGCGCCGTTGGTTTTGGGCGTCTCTTGCTTGGGCGCAGGCTTGGCTTCGGAGTCGGGCGCGGGCAGGGTCGGAATCGCGCCGCGCGGCGGCGCAGGCTCCGCAGGCGCCAGCGCCAATCGGGAGGGGTCCACCATCACGGGGGGGACGATTGCCTGCGGCGGACTTTGCTGGGGCGGCTCCGCAGGCGGCGCGGGGATTGTGCTGGACGGCGGGTTGATCGGCGCCACAGTCTCCCCACTTGTCGCCGCCGACGGGACAGGCGCGGGCGCAGGCGTCGGCGCGCTCCAGCGCAAAATCAGCGCGAAACCAATCAGCAGCACCAGCCCCACCCCCAGAAACGCCAGCGCGACGGGCAGCGTCTCCTGCCACAGGGGACGCACGGGCGCAGGGCGCACCGCCGCGCGAGTCTGGCGACGCAACGCCTCCAGCCGCGCACGCTCGGCGACCCCCAGCGGGTTCACTGCCTGCACGCGCTCGTAGGCGTCGATGGCTTCCGCGACCTGACCGCGGCGCTCGTGAATCAGCCCCTTCAGCGACAGAGCGGGGGCGTATTTGTCGTCCAGCGCCAGCGCGCCCTCGCACGCCAGCAGCGCCTCCTCCAGTCGCCCCTGCTCGTACAGCGCCACTGCCTCGCGCATCAATCGCTCAGCGGGCGCGTCGGTGTCTGTCGTGCCGTTCCTCGTCATCGCTCCCCGCCGTATTGTACCCCACTCCTCAATTAAGCACAGCCCCCGATACCTTCGGGGGCTGTGCAGATGAGTTATGCTACCGCAGGCGTCTACTGCCCGCGCCGGCGCAGAAAGGTAGGCACTTCCAGATCCTCCCGCGACACGCGCGTCTCTGGCTTGGGGCGTTCGGGGGTGGGATTCACCGCACGGGGCGGTTCTGGCGCAGGCGTGCGCGTTGGCGTTGGCGTCTCCGGGCGCGTGCGCAGGAAATCCAGCGGGTGCGGCTCCGGCTGCGCCTTGAGTTGCACCGCCGCCTCATGGGGCAACGGCTCCTCAGGAAAACCCGTCGCCAGCACAGTGACCTGCACCACATCGGTCATGCCCGGCTTGATCACATGCCCGAAGATGATGTTCGCCTCGTTCGGGTCGGTCATCTGGTAGAGCAGATTCATCGCCTCCTGCACTTCGAAGATGCCGATGTCCTCGCCTGTGGTGATGTTCACCAGCAGCCGACGCGCGCCGAAGATGGACGACTCGAGCAGCTTGCTGGTGGACGCCTCCTGCACGGCTTGAATCATGCGGGTCTCGCCCGTGCCTTTGCCGATGCCCATCAGCGCGGTGCCTGCGTTCTCGAAGATGGTGCGTACATCCGCGAAGTCCACATTAATCTCGCCTGCGTAGTTGATAATGTCGGAGATGCCCTGCACGCCGCTGCGCAGCACATCGTCCGCCATTCGAAACGCCTCGGTCATTGTCGTGGTGCGCTCCGACACATCAATCAGGCGGTCGTTTTGCACCACGATCATTGCGTCTACATGTTTGCGCAGTTGCTGCGCGCCTTCCTCGGCGACTTTACAGCGTCGAGGTCCTTCGAATTTGAACGGTTTGGTGACGACTGCGATGGTAAGCGCGCCCAGTTCCTGGGCGATTTCCGCGATAATAGGCGCGGCGCCTGTGCCCGTCCCGCCCCCCAGCCCGGCGGTGATGAACACGAGGTCTGCGCCTTCCAGCACCTTGCGGATTTCGTGGCGGCTCTCTTCGGCGGCGCTTCGACCCGCTTCGGGATTGCCCCCTGCCCCCAGCCCGCGGGTAATTCCGACGCCCAGCTGCATCTTGATCGGCGCACGCGATTTGTTGAGTACCTGTGCATCGGTATTCATGGCGATAAACTCCACGCCCTGCACGCCGACCTCGATCATGCGGTTCACGGCGTTGCCGCCGCCGCCGCCGACGCCGACCACTTTCAACACGGCTTGCACTTCCAGTAGTTCAGTATCCCGATGATTCGTGCGATCCTTTGCCATGACGAGTCTCCTGAAACGGTGGGATTAGCGGTTGCGTTGGAACCAGCGTTGCACGGTACGAACGAGTTGTTTCCATAAACGAGTGGGCGCGCTCGGGTGGTCGGTCTCTGGGAAGAGCTGCACGCCGTAGAGGGCAAGCCCGACCGCTGTCGCGTATGCGGGTTTCTGGAGCGCGCTGGGCAGCGCGACTTCACGCGGCTGCGGCGTCCCCAGTCGCACCGGCAGCGCGTCGAACACCTGCCGCCCCAGCTCGGTGGTGCATGGCAGACACGAGCCGCCCCCAGTCAGCACGACGCCTGCCGCCAGACGGTCGTACAGCCCAGAGCGCTCCAACTCCTCGCGGGCAAGCTCCAGAATCTCGCGCATCCTCTCCTCGATAACCTCCGTAAATAGCCGCCGGGGTACCCGACGCTCCTCGTTGGTTCCCATTTCCCGATAGGATACCCTCTCGGTTTCGGGCACACGCGCCGCCAGCGCGCTCCCGAATTCGTGTTTCAATCGCTCGGCTTCCTGTGGGTCCGCCAGGCGAAACATGATATAGACATCGCGGGTGACCTGATTCCCGCCGTAGGGCACGGCGCTGGTGTAGACGAGCGCGCCGTCCATGAAAATCGCCACATCGGTCGTGCCCCCGCCGATGTCAATCAGCGCGACGCCAATTTCGCGCTCTTCGGGGGTCAGCGTCGCCAGTCCCGACGCCAGCGGCTCCAGCGCTAACGCCTGCACCTCCAGCCCCGCGCGCTCCACGCAACGACGCAGATTCTGCAGGAAAGTCAGCCCGCCCGTCACGAGCGTCGCCTCCGCCTGCAGATGCGAGGCGCTCATGCCGAGGGGGTTAAGAATACCCGACTGCCCATCGAGAATGTATTGCCGAATCAGCGTATGCACCAGCTCGCGGTCAGGGGGCAGATGGATTTGCTGCAGGTTGTAGCGCAGTCGCTCCAGGTCTTCGGGCAGCACCTCGCGGTCGGGGCGGGTGATGGTAATCTCGGCGCGCCGTTGAATCGACTCGATATGTTCGCCCGTGACGCCCAGCACGACGCCGGTGATATTGATTTCGCCCATCGCCTGCGCCTCATGGACGGCTTGCTGGATGGCGGCGACGGTCTGCTCCATATCGACCACCTGCCCCTGCTTCAGCCCGCGACAGGGCGCAACGCCGTAGCCCGCAGGGTGCAGCGTTCCATCCGCCCCGCGCTGCAACGCGAAGCAGCACACCTTCGTCGTGCCGATATCGAGCCCTGTGATTAGCGTCATCCTCGTTGCCGCCTGAGTGCGATTTGGTTGAGATAGTAGCGCCGAATGAGCGACAGGTTCAGAAACATCCGCCCGCCGAGCGTCACCACCGCCGCCAGAAACAGGTCCACGCCGATCCGATCGCCCAGATACGCCAGCAGCGCCGCCAGCAGCGCGTTCACGATGAAGCCCGACACGAACACATCGGGGTGGAATCGCCCCTCCAGCGCGGCACGCCAGCCCCCGAACGCTGTGTCGAGCCCCGCCAGCGCCGCCAGCGACAGATACGCCGCCCACTCCTCAGGCAGTGGGATGTCCAGCGCGACCGAGGCAATCATCACGCCCAGCAATAAGCCAATCAAGCCCACAGCAATCACGGCTCAGTCCCTCCTTCCAGAGTCACGGGGCGTGCATAGCGAAACTGCGTCGAGCCGCTGAACGCGGGGATGCGCACCGTATCCAGCCGTCGTATCTGCACCATTTTCGGGTCGACGCTCTTGAGGTCTGCCAGCGCGCCGCCCGGCATCTCCAGCGCGCCCACCAGCGTTTTCGGGTCGCCAATCGCTAAAATCACGAACGGCGACGCCATCTTCACATCGTTGACAAACACGACGGGACCCGTGCAGCGGATGCCCGTCGTCGAGACAATACGCTGCCCGTTGATGCTGATAGCCTCCGCGCCTGCCTGACGCAGCTCGTTCACCACACGCAACAGATCGTAATCGTGTATCGTGTAGAGTTCAGGCAGCAGTTCGGGCGAGTCGCCCGACGGACGCTTTTTGCTGTCCTGCAGGGTTAGCTCAATTCCGGGACCCTCCACCTCCAGCAAGCCCGCAATCATCTTCGCTTCCTGCAGGCTCTGGTTCAGCACCTGCGCCTGCTTGGTGCCGCTGGCGAAGGCGTTCTCCAGTTCGTTGATGCGCTGGCGCAGCTGGCGAATCTCCTCTTCCAGCGCCGCGTTGGAGCGCTTCTCCTGCACATAGGCGCGCGCCAGGTCGGGCAGGCGGGCGCTGGGCAGCTCAGCGGTACGGATGCGCGTCTGCTCCTTGAACGCCATGCCGACCAGCAGCCCTACGACCAGCCAGATGGCGAAAAAGACGGTCATCTGCTTCAGTTTATTGTCGCTCATGGCTCACCCCCCGCCGCCGCACGCGGTTTGACGGCTTCCGCGTTCGGCGTGCTGATATCGATGTATTCCCACTGGCGCAGCTCCGTCAGGGGCGTATTGAGCAGGCGGCGCATCGTTTTCAGCTGGGCGTCCAGTGCGGTTGCATCGCCGAAGCGGATCTGCACCGCGACGGGCGGCTCCGCGCCGCGTTGTACCGCCGCGAAGAGCTGTATCCCGCCTGCACGGGACACACGCACCCGCGGATGCTTCACCTCCGAATGGTTTCGAATCTCCTCCAGAATCTTCAGCGCTGCTTGCATCTCGCCCTCTACAGTGCAGCCGCTGTTTATGGGCGCCATATCCTGCGCGTAGCGAATCACGCCTGCAATCGGCTTCATGGATGGATTCGGCGATTGAAATACGAATCCTGTGGAGTCGGCGAACAATCGGTCGCCATTTGCGCCCTGAATCTCAACGAACGGTTCGCGCGGGGTAATCTGCAGGCGCGCCTTCCCGACGCCTCGCGCCTGCCAGCGCGCCTGTTGTACCCAGTCCAGCGACTCGGCGGCGCGTTCCAGCTGGCGCGGCGTGTCGCTCAGGGGAATCGGCGATTCTATGTACGCCTCAAGCAGCGCATAGAGCGCGGTATGCGCCTCCGACGGCGCGCCCGCGGCATCCAGTCGTGTCAACTGCGTGCGCGGCGAGAACCAGAGGCTCAGCGAGAGCGCACTCAGCACGGCGCACCACAGGAGCGGTTCCGTATTGCGCCACAGCCACGCCCAGAGCGGCGACGCACGCCTTGCCCGACGCCGAACGCGCCCAGCGGCGCGCGCAGGCGCGGGTGCGGGCGCAGGCAGGCTGAACCGCCCCGTCGGCTCCAGCACAGGAGCGTACCGTGGCGCGCTTGCCCGGCTCCGAATCCGCACTCGCTTGCCTCGTTCCTGCAAACGCATCGGCTATACCTCCTCCAGCGCATCGCAGAGGATGCGCTCGACCAGCTCGCCGAAGCTCAGCCCTGCGGTCTCCGCGCTGCGCGGCAACAGCGAGGTGGGCGTCAGCCCCGGAATCGTGTTCACCTCCAGCACATACGGGGTCGTCTCGCGCACAATCATATCCACGCGGCTCATCCCCCGACAGCCCAGCGCGAGGTGCGCGGCGACAGCGGTCTGCTGTAACAGGTCGAGGATCTCGGTGGGCAGGCGCGCAGGCACTATCTCTTCGGTCTCCCCAGGCACATACTTGGCATGGAAGTCGTAATAGCCGCTCCTGGGTGCAATCTCCACGGGAGGCAGCGCATACGGCTCGCGCCGACCCAGCACGGGCACGGAGACCTCGACGCCCTCGATAAGCTCCTCGACCAGCGCGTTTTCGTCGTAGGCGAACGCCTTGCGTAGCGCGCGCGGGAGCGCGTCCCATTCGAACACCCGCGTTGCCCCCAGCGTCGAGCCGCCCTGATTCGGCTTCACGATGATGGGCAGGCGCAGCCGTCGCTGCACGCGCTCAATCGTCTCGTCGGAAGCGTCGCCCACCAGCAGCGCGTTCGGCGTGGTCAGCCCCACCTCGCGGAACACCATCTTCGCGATGTATTTGTTCATCGCGAGCGCGCTGGGCAACACGCCAGAGCCTGTGTAGGGAATGCCCAGCAGCTCCAGCAGCCCCTGCACCGCGCCGTCCTCGCCGTGCTTGCCGTGGAGCGCGATGAACGCGACATCGGGGCGCTCGCGCGTCAGCAACTCCTGCAAGCCCCAGTAGCCCTCCTTGCCCTTAATCAGGGCAGGGTCTACGGCTACAGCGTGATACCTGTCGGGGTTCAGCGCCTGCATCACGCGCAGCCCCGACAGGAGCGACACATCGCGCTCAGGCGAATCGCCGCCCATCAGAACGGCGACTGTGAGCCGTCGCGCCTGACCACGCGTCTCCAGTCGACGCAGGAGCGCGGGTGCAACTTTTTCGATATCCCCCGCCCCCATCACCGCCACCACATCGTTGGGCTGCAGGTGGGGCGTCAGCCGCGAGGGAATCTGCTCTTTTATCGGCACATAGAGCGTGGGCGGGCTGTCGCGCTCCAGCAGTCCCTCGGCAATCAACGACGCGCTCACGCCCGGGATCGGTTGCTCGCGGGCGGGGTAGATGTCGGTGATGACCACAAAATCCGCCGCGCTCAGGCTATCAATCAACCCGTGCAGCTGGTCGCGCGTGCGGCTGTAAAGGTGCGGCTGATAGAGTACCACCAGTCGGCGATTGGGAAATCGCTGGCGCAACGCGCGCAACGCCGCGCGTATCTCGGTCGGGTGGTGCGCGTAGTCGTCCACCACTGTGATGCCCATCGCCTCGCCGACGATTTCCTGCCGGCGCTTGACCCCGCGAAAGCTCGCCAGCGCGGACGCGATGACCTCCGTCGGTATCTGGAGCAACAGCGCGATGCAGGTCGCCCCCAGCGCGTTTTGCACATTTTGCTCGCCCAGATAGGGGATCCGCAGCGTCGGCTCGGAGTCCGAGAGCCAGTGGCTGTTGTAAACTTGAAACTCGGTGTAGGTCGGCGTGCGTTCACGTATCTCGGCGCGCAGGTCGTTGTGCGACGCCAGCCCGTACAGAATCGGGGGACGCTCATGCCCGCCCATCCCGTGTAGCATCTTCAGCATTTCGCGCACGCCCGGACTGTCGCCGCAGGCAATCAGGTAGCCCTCATGGGAGACATGCTTGCCAAAGTTCACAAAGCTTTTGAGGAGTCGCTCGTAAGTGCCGTGATAGTCCAGATGGTCGGGCTCGATGTTGGTGATAAGCGCGAGGTACGGCTTGATGTCCAGAAACGACTCGTAGGCTTCGCAGGCTTCCACCACCGCCCACTCGCTGCTGCCCAGCCGCAGGTTGCCCTGCCACGGAGGCGGCATGGGCACATCCGCGCCGATCAGCACGGTGGGGTCGTAGCCCGCGGCTTCCAGTATCGTCGCGGTCATGGCGGTCGTGGTGGACTTGCCGTGCGTCCCCGCAATCGCGATGACTTTATAGTCGCGCAGGAGCCACCCCATCAGTTGCGAGCGTCGCCAGATGGGGATTTCCCGCCGCAGCGCCTCAATCACTTCGGGGTTGTCCGGGTGGATGGCGTCGGAGACCACCACCCAATCGGGGCGTCCCAGGCGGGTGGCGTCGTGCGCGGCGTAGGCGTCCACTCCAATCTGGCGCAGGGCGTCCAGCGTGGGCGACTCGGCGAGGTCGGAGCCGCTCACGGTCGCCCCTTTGTGCCGCAGCCAGCGCGCCAGCGCCGACATCCCCGCGCCGCCAATCCCAACAAAGTGGAACTGCATCGCAAGGCTCGGTTCCCGATTTGTCGTCAGACGGATGCCTGTGGGTGTGTACACCTGCCAACCTCCTCCAGCAGTTGCACGATGCGCTCGGTCGCGTTTGGAATCGCCCATGCCTGTCCAGCTGCCTGCATCTGCGCGCGCAGTTGGGGGCAATTGCGCAGGTCGAGCAACCGCTCTGCCAGTCGCTGGGGTGTGAGCGCGGATTGGTCCATCACCTCCGCCGCGCCCCGCATCGCCAGCGCCTCGCAATTATACCGCTGATGCCCCCCCGCCGCATGGGGGTACGGAATCACAATCATGGGCAATCCGTTGAGCGCGAACTCGGTGAGACTGCCCGCGCCGCCGCGCCCGATGACCACATCCGCTGCGCGATACGCCAGCCCCATCGCGCGCCCCGTCAGAAACGGATGCGGGTGATAGTTTCCGTTCAGCCCCAGTCGCTCCGCTGTGCTGCGCACCAGTTCAAAATTCGCCTCGCCCGTGAGATGGAGCCACTGCAGTTCGCCCGACGGCAGGTACTGCACAGTGTTCAGCACGGCTTCGTTCAACGCCTGTGCGCCTTGACTGCCTCCGACCACCAGCACGGTGAATCGGTCGCGCTTCAACCCGAAGTAATCGCGCGCTTCGGCAGGCGCCACTTCGGGCAGGTAGACCTCGGAGCGCACGGGTAGCCCGGTACGCACCGTCTTCGCGCCGCCAAACACCTGCGCCGCCTCCTCAAAGTTCACGCAGACCCGTATCGCGCGACGCGCCAGCCAGCGGTTCGCTTTGCCAGGCAGCGCGTCTGGCTCCAGCAGCGCCAGCCGCTCGCTCAATCGCAAAAACGCCATCGCGATGGGGATGGAGGCATAGCCGCCCGTGGTGAACAGCAGCTCTGCGCCAAATGCGTGCAGATACCTGTAAGCCGCGCGTCGCGCGCGCCAGAGCGCGAGCGGCACAGACCACAGGGTGCGCCGTGTGGAGCGTAGCCCGCTCATCTCCAGCAGCGCATGCGGCACAGGCAGCTCGACGCGCCCTTCGATGCCGTGCTGCGCCCCAAGATACAGCACCTCGTGTCCCCGCGCCTGCAACGCCTGCGCTACCGCCAACGCTGGGAACAGATGCCCGCCTGTAATCCCGCCCGCGATTGCAATCTTCATGGCGATTCTCTCGTGAGCGCGACGCCTATCCCCACAGCAGCCATCAGGCTCACCAGCGCGGAGCCGCCCGCACTCACGAACGGCAACGGCAAGCCCATCGTGGGCAACAAGCCCACCGCCATGCTGAGGTTCATCAGCGCGCCGACGCCAATCCATACGCCCAATCCTGCCAGGTAGAGCCTGCCTGCGCGCGTGGGCGCACGCCGCGCACTTGCAAAACATGCCCACACCAGTATCCCGAACAGCGTCATCACGCTCAGACTGCCCGCCAGTCCGAACTCCTCAGCGATTGCGGCGAAGATATAGTCGCTCTCGACCGCGGGCAAGCTGCGCTTCTCGCGCCCCTCGCCGATGCCCACGCCGAACAGCCCACCGCTGCCCACCGCAATCTGCGCGCGCACCATCTGGTAGCCCACCTCACGCTCGTGCGCCCACGGGTTCAGCGTCGCTTGAATCCGCTTCACCACATACGCGCCCGGCTGCGTCTCCCACGGCTGGCTGCGCAGCGCGCCCAGCAGCAGCGGCGTCGCGATAAGCGCGCCTGCGAACACCCCGCCCGCCAGCATCGATAAGAGAACCCACTGGGAGCGCAAGCCGCCAAGGAAGGCGACCCCAAAGCCCAGCATCAACACCAGCGTCGCCGTGTCCTTGTCGGGTTGAAGCACGATGAGCGCTGCCCCCGAAAGCCACAGCAGAACGCCTATCCATACCCCGCGCCCGACGCGCGGCGCGCTCCAGACCGCGGTCATCCACAGCAGCGTCGCCAGCTTGTAGAACTCGGCAGGCTGCAGCGTCGCGCCGTTTAGCAGGGGCAGACCAATCCAGCGCGTCGCGCCATTGATGGTGAGTGCGCCCGGCAAATCCAGCGCGAGCCACAGGAGCGCGCCCCAGCTCAACAGGAGCCACAGCCACGCGCTCGCCAGCCAGAAACGCCCCTTGACACGGCTGCAGCCCCACAGCGCGCCCACGCCGATCAGCAGCCACAGCAGCTGCATCAGCACGGGGCGCACGGCGCCTGCAACATCGGGCATCGAGCCGTCTTTGCCCAGGCGCCCCAGCTCCACAATCACCACACTGCCCTGAAAAAAAAGCCCCACGAGCGCAAGCGCGAGCGGCGCCCACCAGAGGGCAGCTGGCACACGCCCAGCGCCCCCCGCCGCGGGAGCCAGCGCAGAGTGAGGCGGCTCTATCGAATAATAACCGTTTCTCAGTGTGTGCGACCGTCGCATTCATGCACCTCCCGTATCAGGCGTCTGAACTGCTCCCCTCTGTCGGCGAAGTTGCGGAACTGGTCGAAGCTGGCACAGCCCGGCGCGAGGATTACCGTATCCCCAGCGCGAACAAGCCGAGAGGTTTCAGAAACCGCCCGCGCGAGGCTCTCCACATACTCCCAGTGCGTGTATCCCAGCGCCTGCAGCGCGTCGGCAATCGCCTGCCCGTCTCTCCCGATGAGCAGCACATACCTCGCATGGCGCGCCAGCGACTCCGCCAGCTGAGGAATGCTCTCGTTTTTGTCCACCCCGCCAGCAATCACCAGACACGGCTTGGGCGTCGCCTGAAGCGACTTCTCCAGCGCGTCCGCGTTGGTACACATCGAATTGTTAATGTAGCGCACGCCGCCCCACTCGCCGACGAACTCCATTCGATGGGGCGCGCCTCTGAAACTTGCGAACGCTTCACGCAATTGCCCGGCAGTGCATCCCAGAATACTGGCGACGCATGCCGCGGCGAGCGCGTTTTCCAGACCATGCACCCCATGTAAGGCAGGCTTGAACATGTCAGCAATATTCAGGTTTTCGCCCGAAACTTTTACAAATGGCGAAGCGGTGGAGAAGTAGAGGATTTTGCCCGCTTCCCCGTGCCCCCTCTCCACCACCCACTGCACGCCTGGGTCATCCGCATTCAGCACTGCCCAATCGTTGGGCGTCTGGTTCGCCAGAATCTTCGCCTTCGCAAGTGCGTAAGCCTCCCAGCTGCCGTGATAGTCCAGGTGGTCGTTCCGAATGTTGGTGATCACGGCGATTTTGGGACGGAAAGCGTGTGTGTGCAACAACTGGAACGAGCTAACCTCTGCCACGAGCCATGCATCGGGCGCGGCGCGTTCGGCGGCTTCGGTGAGCGTCTGCTCGTCCTCAATCCCCGCGATATTGCCGCACAGGTGCGCCTGCTGCCCCATCGCGCGCAGGATGTGGTGAATCAGCATCGTGGTTGTCGTCTTGCCGTTCGTGCCCGTAATCGCGATAATCGGCGCACGCGCGATACGGTAGCCGAGTTCAATCTCGCTCCACACGGGCACGCCCGCCGCATCCGCCAGTGCGAAAATCGGGTGGCTGGGCGGCGCGCCCGGGCTGACCACGACAAGGTCGTACCCCTGCAGGCTGGCGGGCGCGTCACATTCGGTGTGAATCGGAATGCCCTGCGCCAGGAGGGCATCGGCGTGCGGCAGTTCCGTGAGGGGCTTTCGGTCGTACACTTCCACCCGCGCGTTGCGTCGCGCGAGCGCACTTGCCGCCGCGACGCCGCTGCGCCCTGCTCCAAGAACCACCACGCGTTTGCCTGCAAACTCATCCATGTCGGTTCACCATCGGCTCACCACAACGCCGCACGCGGCGGCAATCGCGCCCACCAGCCAGAACCGCATCACAATCGTCGGCTCCGCCCAGCCCAGCAACTCAAAATGATGGTGGATCGGAGTCGCCCGAAAGATACGCCTGCCGCCCCGCAGCTTGACCGAGCTGAGTTGCACCACGACGCTGAGTATCTCCGCCGCGAACACCAGTCCCATCAGCGTAAACGCGCCCCACCAGTGCGCCTCAGGCGCGTGAATCAGCGAACGAAGCGTCAGCAGCCCGAAACTGGCACCCAGAAACATCGACCCCGTGTCGCCCATGAACACGCGCGCAGGGTAAACATTCCACCACAGGTAGCCCACACACGCGCCTGCGACCATCAGCGCGTAGAGCGTCCAGCCGCCGTGCCCCGAACTAATCGCATAGACTCCTCCCATCGCCAGCGCGGTCAGTCCCGCCGCCAGCCCATCCAGCCCATCCGTCAGGTTGAACGCATTCACCCAACCGACCACCCACAACACCCCCACCGCCAGACTCAGCGCGGAGAGCGGCAGCCGCGCCCCTTCCCCACCACTGGCAATCCCGAACAGGGAGCCGGTACTCGGCGTCCCCGACGCCGCAAGCCACAGCACATACACACTCACGCCCGCCGCCGCCAGCTGCAGCGCGAGCTTCTGTTTCCACTCCAGCCCACGCTGCCCGGTCCAGCGACGAATCCAGTAGTCGTCCACCAGACCAATCAGCGCGAACCACGCCGCGCCTGAGAAAATTACCAGCATAGGAACCAGCGCGTCGCGCGCCTGCCAGCCTCCCAGCGCCAGCCCCACCGCCACCCCGAGTATAAGCAACAGCCCGCCCATCGTGGGCGTTCCCTCTTTGGCGCGGTGGGTTTCCGGCGCGTAGGCGTAGATGGTCTGCCGCGCCTTGATGCCCGCCAGCCAGCCAATCACCGGCTTGCCCAGCAGCAGGGTGGTCAGCGCCGCCCCGAGGAATACGCCCGCCTCGCTCATCGTATCACCGCCTGCTCCAGCCCCAGCGCGCGTGAGCCTTTGAGTAGCACGCAGTCCTCCCTCTGCACCGTGCGCAGGAGCCACTCACGCGCTTGCTGGGGCGTCTCGAAGTGCAACAGTCGGCTGGGGGGAAACCCGCCCTCCCTGGCGGCAGCCGCCGTCCATAGCACTTCGGTTCCAACTAAGACCACATAGTCCAGCGGTTGCGTCGCAAGCCAGCGCCCCAGACTCCAGTGCAACCGCATACTGTACGCGCCCAGCTCTTTCATATCGCCCAGCACCGCAATCCGCCGCCGCGCGGGGATTTGATGAATCAGCACCTGCAACGCGGCGCGCATCGAGTCCGGGTTCGCGTTGTAGGCGTCGTTGATCAGCGTCCAGCCCTCTGGTTGACGCTGCACCGCCATCCGCATCTCGGGCAGCTGGAGGAGGCTCAGCGCGCGCGCCGCCGCTTCGGGCGCAACGCCCAGCACGACCGCCGTCAGCAACGCCGCCGTCGCATTCACCAGCAGATGCTCGCCCAGAACGGGCAGCTCCAGCCACACCCGCGCCTGCACATCGGGCAGGTTCAGCGCCACGACGCCCGCCGTGTAGTCCTCGCCCAACTGCACCTCCGTCAGGCAGGCATGCGCCTCAGGATGACGCCCAAAAGTGTAGATGGTCTCACACGCGCATCGCGCCCGCAAAAACTCGTAGAATTTGTCGTCGCGCGGCAGGATGGCAATCCCGTCGGGCGGCAGCGACTGCACCATCTCCGACTTGGCTTCGGCAATCGCCTCGCGACTGCCCAGCTGCTCGATATGCGACCAGCCAATCTGCGTGATTACCCCCACGCGCGGCTCGGCAATCTCCGCCAGGTAGGCAATCTGCGTGCGTCCGCGCATCGCCATCTCCTGAACGAGGTAGCGACAGTGCGCATCCAGCTCAAAGAGGGTCAACGGGACGCCGAGTTCAGTGTTATAGTTTCCTGCGCTTTTTTGCACAGCGCCCGGATAGCCCGCTTCCAGCGCGACGGCAATCATCTCTTTGGTGGTGGTTTTGCCCGTGCTGCCCGTGACGCCCACAACCGTCGTATCGAACTGCCTGCGGTAGCAGCGCGCAAGATGTCCCAGCGCGTGAACGGTGTTCGCCGTGCGCAGCAGCGGCATCTCTTCCGCGCCCAGCGGCACATACTCCACCAGCGCAGCGACGGCGCCCCGGTCGAACACCTCTTGCAGGTACTGGTGTCCGTCCGTGCGATTGCCGCGCAGAGCGACGAACAGGTCGCCCGCCTGCACCACGCGGCTGTCGGTACACACGCCCGTGACGGCGACCGCTTCAGCGTCGCGCAGGTTCACAGGCTTCGCGCCCGTCGCCGCAATCACCTCCGAGAGTCGCATCGCTCGTCTCATGGCTTCGCTCCTGCTGCCTCCTTAGCGACCTCGATGTCGCTGAACGGCAGTTTCTCGTTGCCCACAATCTGGTATGGCTCGTGCCCCTTGCCTGCCAGCAGAATCAACTCGCCTGCCTGTGCGGTGTGCAGGGCGTACTCGATCGCGCGGCGACGGTCTGGCTCCACCAGCGCGACTCTGGCTCTCAGGTCTTCGGGCACGCCTGCGAAAATCTGCTGCAGAATCTGGTTTGGCTCTTCGGTGCGCGGGTTGTCGGAAGTCAGAATCACGCGGTCGGCAAGCTCGGCGGCGATCCTGCCCATAATCGGGCGTTTGGTCGCGTCGCGGTCGCCGCCGCAGCCAAACAGCACGGTCAAGCGCGTCGGGTTCAGCAGCCGCCCTGCGTGCAGCACCCGCGCCAGCGCGTCTGGTGTGTGCGCGAAGTCCACAATCACCGTGTAGTCGGCGTCTATCGGCGCGCGTTCGAAGCGTCCCGGCACCTGAGATAGATTCGCCAGCCCGCGCTGAACACTCTCCAGCGGTATGCCCAGCGACAGGGCGGCAGTCGTCGCCGCCAGCGCGTTGTAGAGGTTGTACGGGGCGATTAAAGCGGTGTGTAGCTGCCGCTCGACCACCCGTTCACCCCCTGCATCCCCCTCTCCCAGCGGCTTGGGCGAGGGGGCGGGGGTGAGGGTGGAGTGGATAGCTGTCCGAATCCAGAAGCGCAGCGCGTCCTGTCCATACTCCACGCGCGTCGCCTGCACAAGAGCGCATTCGTTCTCGCCGTAGGTGTAGACTGCGCCTTTTGCCTTCGCCGCGAACTGCCTGCCCCACGCATCGTCGATGTTAATCGCCGCGCGGAACAGCTTGCCCGACTGTTCTGCGAGGTCGGTGAACAGGCGCAGTTTGGCGGCGGCGTAGGCTTCCATCGTGCCGTGATAGTCCAGATGGTCCTGCGTCAGGTTGGTGAACACGCCCCCATCGAAGCGCACACCGTCCGCGCGCCGCTGGTCGAGCGCGTGCGACGAGACCTCCATCACCGCCGCCTGTGCGCCGAGCGTATATGCCTGCTGAAGCAACGCTTGCAACTGATAGACCTCTGGCGTGGTGAACTCGCCCTCCTGCGCGAGCGTCTCGCGCCGACCGTCGGGGTACTCTATCCACGCGCCTAAGGTGCCAATCAGTACCGTCGGTTTGCCCCAGGCGACCAGAATCTTCTGAAGCATATGGGTGGTGGTGGTTTTGCCGTTGGTGCCCGTGACGCCGACGGTCAGCATGTGCTGGGTGGGATCGCCGTAGAGTCGCTGGGCAATGCGCCAGAGCGCGTCGCGCGTATCGGGCGCGCGCACAAAAGGCATGTCATTTGCCAACCGTTCGACTGGCGCCTGCGCCATGACTGCCGCTGCGCCCCGCTGAATTGCATCCCCGATGAAGCGATGCCCATCCTGCTGCCGACCGACCAGCGCCACGAACAGGTCGCCGGGTTGCACACGGCGCGAGTCGACGCAAACGCCCCGGATTTCGGCGTCGCCCCGCGCCTCCAGTATCGGCAACCCGTGTATGAGTTCGCTCAGTCGCATCGGCTCACCCTGCGCGTGTGCGCGGATTGAAAAGGGCAGGCTGGGCGCGTACTCCCTCGCGTCGCGACGGTGGAATGCGCCAGTGCCACATCAAAAACTGCGCCACCTGACGGAATGCGGGCGCGGCGACCTCGCCGCCGTAGTAGCCATTCTGGGGTTCATCCGCCAGCGCCAGTATCACGGCGCGCGGGGCGTCGGCAGGCACAATCCCCACAAACGACGCGATATACTTGCCCGGCGCGTAGCCGCGCCCTCCCTCGATAGCTTTCTGCGCAGTGCCCGTTTTTCCCGCCACCCAGTAGCCTTTGAGCTGCGCGTTTTTGCCCGTGCCTTCCTCGACCGCCTGCACCAGCCCGCGAATCACCAGGCGCGTATGCTCGACGGGCACAATCGGCTGCGGGTCGCGGCGCACGGGGGCAGGCTCCAGCACGATACGGGGCGCAATCCAGCGTCCCTCATTCGCCAGCGCGCCGTAGGCAGCCACAAGCGCCAGCGGAGAGACCATCAAGCCCTGCCCGAAAGCGAGATTCGTCGCGCGCAGTTCCCTGCCCCAGCGCACATCCTCAGGCGGGATGGTGCGCCCGACCTGCTCGCCCGCAAAACCCGCCTCCAGCGGTTCGAACAGCTTAAAGCGTTGCAGCGCGCGGTACACACCCTCCAGCCCAGCGCGCAATCCCATCTGCGCCATCGCCACATTACACGAATGGCTGAGCGCATCCTCCAGCGTTTGATGTCCGTGTCCCTTGCCCCGCCCATGCACCACGCAGCGAATCGACTTACCCCCCACGCGCATCGCTCCCTGACAGTGGTAGCGGCTTGTGAGGCTGATCGCGCCTTCCGCCAGCAGGGCGGCAACCACCAGCGGCTTGATGGTGGAGCCCGGCTCGTACAGGAACTCCACCGCGCGATTGCGCAGCGGTTCCATCGCGCGGTCGCGCTCGGCGGGCGTATCGTTGCGCGGCGCGGTTAGCCCCTTGCGTGTGGCGAGGTCAAAGGTCGGACGGTTCGCAACCGCCAGAAGGTCGCCTGTGTGGGGGTCCATGACGATGATGAGCGCGCCTTTCGGACGATGCTTGCACCAGAGCTGTTCCAACGCATTCTCTGCCGCTTTCTGAACATCGGTGTCCAGCGTCAGGCGCACGGACTCGCCATCCGTGGGCAGTTCGCGCCGGCGGAGAGTTTCGGGAATTATCAAGCCGCCGGGCGCGATTTCACCCTCTTCCACGCCGTTCTTGCCCGCCAGCACGGCGTCATAGCGCTTCTCGACGCCGCTCACGGCGATAAGCGTGTTGCCCTCTTCACGGCTTTCGCGCAGTTGGGTCAGCCCGATTACCTGCGGCGCAATCGAGCCTTGCGGGTAGGCGCGGGTAGGTGTGTGTTCGCGCGTTAGCGCCGGTCGCTCGTCGCGCTTGAGGTGGCGGAACGCTGACTCAAGGTCAGTTTGCAACGCGCGATAGCGCTCGATGGGCGCGCTGGCGGCGATGCGCAGGTAGCGGCGCCCCGACTGCTGCGCCTGCAGAATCTGCGCGCGCATCTCCGCGGGGTTGCCCCCCAGCCGTCGGGCGAGGATACGCGCCACGACCTCTGGCGCGCGCACAGTGGTAGGGTCAATCGCAATATGGCAGCAAATCTGGCTCTGCGCGAGCGGCTTCCCGTTTCGATCCAGAATCGCGCCGCGTTTTGCCAGCAGTGGACGGCGGCGCAGGCGGCGACGCATGCCCGCCTCGTGCAACGAATCATGCTGAAACACCTGCAACTGCACCACGCGCGCCGCGACCAGCGCGCCGCACACCCCTATCGCGGCTTGCGCCCACCCTATCCGCTGAAGCTCCTGCGACTTCAGACGCACGGCGGCATGGCGATGGGTCGTACGCGCTTTCGCCATAGTTCACCTCACGGCTCCACATCGCTCAGCGCTACAGGCTTGGGCAGCGGCGCAGGTGTATCCAGTCCGATGATGGTCAGTTCGGGCTGCTCGTCGACGCGCACCATCCCCGCTTGCTCCGCCCACTGGCGCAGGGCAACCTCGTCGGTATACACGGCAATCTGTCCACGCAGGCGGTCGATATTCAGTTGCGTGCGGTTTATCTCGTTCTGCAGGTTTGCGAGGCGGGCGTTCTCGTAGTTCAACATCGCCACGGCAGTCAGATGGGTTGTGAAGACCGCCACAAGAACGCCGATGGGCGCCAGCAGCGCTGGGCGCGTGCGCGCTTTTCGGCGCGGGCGTGCGATAGGCGCATCGGTCGGCTTTGGACGCGCCGACGGCGTTCGCCTGCGCCCCTGTTCGGCTTTCGGTTTCGGTTTCGCTGTTGTTGGCATGGTCATCCTCCTTCTCCCTACCCAACGCGACGGGCGGCGCGCAGTTTCGCGCTCCGCGCACGGGGGTTGTCCTGAATCTCCGCTTCGCTTGGCTCGAGGGGTTTCGGGGTCAAAATCTCCAGCACAGGGCGTTCGGTCGCCGCCCCAGCCGCGCCCGCCCCGACAGGCGCGCGCGCCCGCTGGCTCAGGCTCCGAAAGGCGTGCTTGACGGCGCGGTCTTCCAGCGAGTGGTACGCCAGCACACAGAGGACTCCGCCCACTTTCAGGCAGCCCGCCATCGCCTCAAACGCAGGTTGCAGGTCGTCCAGCTCACGGTTGACCGCAATCCGTATCGCCTGAAAGGTGCGCGTGGCGGGATGGATGCGCTTATCCTGAAACTTTTTGGGGATGGCTTCCAGCACTGCCGCGGCGAGGTCGCCTGTGGTGTTCATACGCCCCTGATTGCGTCGGCGAATAATCGCGCGGGCAATCGGTTTCGCCCACTGCTCGCCCCCGTACTCACGCAGCATGCGCATCAGGTCGGGCATCCGAACGCGCTGCAGCAGGTGGTAGGCAGTGGTGGGCTGTTCCCTATCGAGGCGCATATCCAGCGGCGCGTCGTAGCGGAACGCCAGCCCGCGCTCGGGGTCGTCCAGCTGCTCACTGCAGACCCCCATGTCCACCAATATCGCGTCTACCGCATCTATTTGCAATTCCTGCAACACCTCAGGTAAATTTCTGTAATCGGCGTGAATATAATGCGTCATGCATGGAACATCGGCAAGATTCTGCTGGGCAAGTTCAAGCATCTGGGCGTCGCGATCGAGGGCGATGAGTAGCCCGTTGCGTCCCAGGCGCTCGGCGAGGGCGCGCGCGTGCCCCCCTGCCCCGACGGTGGCGTCTACCGCAACGCCCCCAGCGGGCGGGTTCAGGTACTCCATCACCTCACGCAACATCACAGGCTTATGCATCTCAGATTCCCATCTCTGCCGCGTACTCCATCAGCTGGGTTCCATTCTTCAGCGCATCGCCCAACAGATCGTTGAACGCCGCTCTCGACCAGATTTCCAGTCGGTTCGCACAGCCGACAATCATCACCTCCGAGTTCGGTTCGATCTGCGCCCACTCGCGCAAATCCTGCGGGATTGCCACGCGCCCCTGACCGTCGGGAGCCACCTCCGTCGCCGCGCTGAACAGAAAGCGTTGCAACTTCAGCTTGCGCGGGTCAAAAGTCGCGCCCGACTCGAACTTCTGCCCCAGCTCCTGCCAGCGTTCGCTGGTGAACACGAACACGCAGCCATCGAAGCCGCGCGTCATCACGAAGCGCTCCCCAAGGCTCGCACGAAAGCGCATGGGGATAATCACGCGCCCCTTGTCATCCACTGCGATGTTGCTCCCGCCTTGCAGGATAGCCATTGGCAACCACCTTAATTACCACCGAGTCTCCACTCGGCTACCACTGAGTCTCCACTGACCAATATTATAGCGCATTTTGCGTGATTTGTCAAGGGGTTGCGCCCCATTTACCCCAGAATTGGGGCAATTTGGGGGCAATTTGCCCATATGTGGGGGTTGACGGGAGGCACGGTGGATGTCCCATGGGGGCTAAGCGGGGTACAATCCCCCTCTGGAGGGCACGCATGGCGTTCCAGACCATCATCGAACCCTTTCGCATCAAGGTTGTTGAACCCATTCGCCTCACAACGCAGGCAGAACGGGAAGCCATCCTGCGCGGCGCACACTATAACCTGTTCCTCGTACGCGCCGACGATGTGATGATTGACCTGCTGACCGACTCAGGCACTTCGGCGATGAGTTCCGAGCAGTGGGCAGGCGTGATGCGCGGCGATGAATCCTACGCAGGGAGCCGCAGCTACTACTTGTTTGAGGAGACCGTGCGCGAGATTTTCGGCTTTCGGCATGTAATCCCCGTGCATCAGGGGCGCGCGGCGGAGCGAATCCTCTTCTCGCTGGTGTGCAAGCAGGGGAGCGTGATCCCCAACAACACCCACTTCGACACCACGCGCGCGAACATCGAGTATCTCGGCGGGCGCGCGGTAGACCTCCCCTGCCCCGAATCGCGCGACGCCGATACCCCCTACCCCTTCAAGGGCAACATGGACACCGACGCGCTGGAGCGACTCATCGCAGAGGTTGGCGCTGCGAACATCCCCCTCGTGATGATGACCCTCACCAACAACTCTGGCGGCGGGCAACCCGCCTCGATGGCGAACATCCGCGCAGTGAGCCAGATTTGCCGCAAGCACGGCATCCCGTTCTACATCGACGCCTGTCGATTCGCCGAGAACGCCTACTTTATCAAGCTCCGCGAGCCGGGCTACGCCGACAAGACCCCGCTGGAGATTGCCCGCGAGATGTTTTCCTACGCCGATGGCTGCACCATGTCGGGCAAAAAAGACGGCTTAGCCAACATCGGCGGCTTCCTCTGCACCAACGACGACGCGCTCGCCCAGCAGGAACGCGAATTGCTCATCCTCACAGAGGGCTTCCCCACCTACGGCGGGCTGGCGGGGCGCGACCTCGAAGCGATAGCAATTGGGCTACGTGAAGTGCTGGACGAACATTACCTGCAGTATCGCATCCGCTCGACCAGTTATCTGGGCGAACACATCGCGCGGGAGGGTGTGCCCATCGTGCAACCGCCGGGCGGGCACGCCATCTATATCGACGCTGGGCGCATGCTACCGCACATTCCACCGCTGCAGTATCCGGGTCAGTCTGTGGTGGTGGAACTCTATCGGCTGGGCGGCGTGCGCAGCTGCGAGATTGGCTCCGTGATGTTTGCGCCGCGCGACCCGCAAACGGGCGCGGAACAGCCCGCCCCGCGTGAACTGGTACGGCTCGCCATCCCGCGCCGCGTCTACACCCAGAGCCATGTGGACTATGTGGTGGAGGTGATTCTGGAGGTCTACCGCCGCCGCGAGCAGCTACGCGGCTACCGAATCACCTGGCAGACGCCGTTCCTGCGCCACTTCAGCTGCCACTTTGAGCCAGTTTAGGGGCGACAGAATACCGTCGCCCCGTTCAACGCGCTACGGCGTCCATCGGCTAATCACCAGGTCGCGGTTCGGCGACGCCTGATGGCAGCCCATGCACTGCCCCACAGGATCCGTGACGATTGCTTTTCCGCTGGCGTCCCAGGCTTGCCAGCCCCAGCCGCCCGATTGACGATACTTGCGACTGTCCTTCACCATCAGCGCTGTGACCTTCTTCTTGCCCGCCACATACATCCCGTCGGCGTCCTTCGCTTCGTATAGCACGAACACAATCTGGCTGCCATCAGGATATCGATTGCCGTTTTTACGATAGACCTCTGTTGCGGCGGCGTTCGCGTAGATGTGATGCACACCGCCGAACGCGCCGAACAGGGGATGCTGCTCGCTATAGATGACGCCTGTCGTAATGTGAGTCCAGTTGCGCCAGCCCGCGGGCAGTTTCTCAGGAGTCGGCGCTTTAGACTGCCCCGCGAACGCCGCGACGCCCAGCACGATACACAAAGCCGTTCCGATGAGGAATCCTCGCATGGTCGTTACCTCCTGCGAGGAGTTCTACCCTGCCCGCGCCGTGCAACGCAAGAGGTTTTCCAAAAAGTAAGTATTCACTTTTCGGTAAAACTCGCGTCTTCCGCAACTTCGTCGACCCATGCCTGGGCGAATGCGCGCATTTGTCGTATGAGTTCGATGAGTTGTTGCCCCCGCTCTGTCAGCTCGTACTCGACGCGGGGCGGCAGTTCGGGGTAGGCACGGCGCACGACCAACCCATAGCGCTCCAGTTTATGGACGCGCTCGTAAAGCACCTTTGTCGTCAAGCCCGGCAAGGCGCGTAGAATCTGTCCCGGGCGATTAATCCCCTGCCCCAGCGCGTCCAGCACCGCCACCGTCCACTTACAACGCAGGACGTCGGTCAGGCGATGGAAAGCCTCTTGCTGGCGATAGTCTCGCTCCGTAGGCGTCACTCTTTTCGCCGTACACTACCCCCCTCTTTTGCGCTGGCGTCAATCTCGTTGGTGAAGGTGGTGCGCCCCACACGCCGCTCCTTGTAGAACTTCCCAATCACAACCACCTTATCATCATTGCGCAGGTCAAGATGCCCATACGAGAAGACCGTGATTTGCTTGCTCCCGCTATCCAGTTTGAAGGTCGTGTAGGGGTTGCCTGCGCGAGAGGTCTTCTTTTTCAGGTCGTCCACCTCGCCTTCCACCTCCACGAATTTGCGGTGGAACTTGTCGGGGTTCTCAATCAGCGCGGCAACCGTCGTCTTGACAGGGTTCACAGCAGGCTTCTGCTGCGCCAGCAACCCCATACACAGCAGCGCCATCGTCGCCAGAGTCATCAACGCTCGCATCGCTTCCCTCCTGCGACGGTCGATTCGCCCCCTCAGCATCGACTCCTGCCTTATCAACGGATTTTGTTGCGCAGGGTGAGGAGTTTTTTGGCAAATCGTCGCACGGCGGGCAGCGCAGGCTCCGTATACTCATACTCGATAGCGACATAGCCTTTGAAGCCCGCCGCCTTGAGGGTGCGAAAGATGCGCTCGTAGTCCAGCTCGAAGAACTCGTCGCGGGCATTGCGCGAGTGGGTCTTCGCATGGACGCTCACGGCATACGGCGCAAGCTTTTCAATCATCTCGTAGTGCTTCTCGCGGGTGTTTGCGCCGTCCAGCAGAACGCCAAAATAATCGCTATTGATATCGCGCACATAGCGCAGGGTGCGTTCGGCGTCGGCGGTCAGCCCCCAGTGGGTCTCGATCGCCAGCACGACGCCCTGCGACTCGGCGTAGGGCAACACCTGCTCGATGCATTCGCGCGACCAGCTGTACGCCTGCGATTCCAGATAGCCCTCAGGAATGCCCCGATCGGTGAAGATGCGCAGCATCGGCGCCCCCAGCGCGACCGCGATGTCCACCCACTGCTTCACCTTCTCCACCTCCGCCTTGCGGAAGTCAGCGTCGGGGTGCGTGAAGTGGTTGCGCGTCGCCGTGCCCGAAACCGCCAGCCCATGGCGGAAACACTCCCGCTTGAGGCTGTTGAGCGTCGCGCGGCTCGTGTCGGGAAAGTAGTAGCCCGTCAGCTCCACGCCGTCCAGCCCCAGCTCCGCACACAGGCGGATGAACTCCGGGAGGCTCATCTCCCGTTTGGTCAGAGCCTCCCGAAACGAATAGGCGGCGCAGCTGATACGCATGGCTCAGTCTCCCTGCGCGCCGAAGTTGAACAACACTATCAGCAGATCGGCGTCGTCCACGATGCCGTCGCCGTTCAGGTCGACAGGCGCGCTGCTGCTATTGCCGAAGTTGAACAGAACCTCCAGCAGGTCGGCGTCATCGATGATGTTGTCCCCGTTCACATCGCCGAGCGTCAGGCTGAAGTCAAGCGTGGTCGCGCCCAGCAGACGGCGCAGTCCGGGGATGTTTCGCGCCAGACAGCGCGGCGCGGTGATGCGCAGCCCGTCGTACAAGCCCGGCGTCACGGCAATCGAGTAGGTGAACCCGCTGTTCATGTTGCCCGTGTGCGTGGCGGCGACATTGCCCGTGTACGGGTCGTACTGGCGGATGGTCAGCGCAATCTGGTTCGTGTTGCCCGCGAAGCCCGCGATGGCCACCGTGCCCTGCAGGGTGGTCGCGATGTTCGGCGTTGAGAGGTAGACCTCGAAGCTGCCGCTGCCCGTGGGAACCGCCCACAGCACCTGCTCCGCGCTATTGTGCGCGATGTAGACCGCGTCCGCGTCGCGATTGACCGACTCCTGCACGAGGTTCGTGCTGCTGTTGGCGTTCCAGTTGTAGTGGAACAGGTGGCTCTTGGAGTTCGTGGTGCTGTGCGCGCCCAGCCAGAAAGCGTTGCCGCTGGCGAACACGCCGACCCCGTAGCCCTCGCGCACGCCGGGCGTGTTGCCGCCGCCGAAACGCTGCTGGCTCAGGTTGCGCGTTGTGCCCGGTCGGGTAACAAACACATCGAAGTTGCCCACGCTGTCGCCAAAACCGTTCCACAGTACGGACGCGCCTTCTACATCAATCGGCTGGCTATCGCGTCCCGTGCCCAGCGGCGACTGGCTCAGGTTAACGGTGCCGCCGCCGATGGTGGTCACAAACGAGTCGAAGAACTGGCTCGTGGTCGCGCTGCGTCCCTGCCAGATGAGGTTGTTGCCGCTCACATCGAACGCGACCGCATCGCGCGGGTTGTTGATGTTGCCCCCGCCAATCACGGGGAAGCTCACATTCGTGCTGTTGAAAAACACATCGCTGTAGTCGCCCGTCGCCGAGCCGCTGCCGTACCAGACCGCGTCGCCGTTCGTATTGAGCGCAGCGGCGACGGCAAAACGGTTGCTTCCCAGCGGCGACTGCGAAATGTTGCTGGTGGTCGAGCTGCTGAGATCTGTGCGGAACACATCCCGATTGACGCCCGTGTTGGGACCAGAGCCGTCCCAGAGCAGGCGGTCGTTCATCAGCGCCATCGGCACCGCATCGCGCGAGCCGCTGCCCAGCACGGACGCCGTCAGGTTCGCGCCGCCGCGAAAGATGTCCAGATTGTTGCTGGTCGCGCTGCCTGCGCCGTACCATACCGGCTGCCCTGCGCTGGTGAACCCGAAGCCAAACGCGATTCGGTTAGACCCGAGCACGGACGCGCTCACATTCGTCGTCTCCACAAACACATCCGTGTTGCCCGAGAGCGCGCTGCCCTGCCCTTCCCAGAGCAGTCCCGCAGTCGCGTGATACGCCACAGGATACGCCAGACGGTTACTGCCCAGAATCGAGGCGGTGAAGTTGTCGTTGCCCGTGATTCGGAAAATGTCCAGATTGCTGCCCGAAGCCACTGCCGACCAGAACGGCAGCCCGCTCTCCGTGAGAATACCCGTGCCAACGCTTGTAAAGTTCTCACCTAACTTCTGATGGATGAACGCCTGCCCATAGACACTCATCGTCAAAGTTAAACCCGCTATCACTCCGCTAATCGTTCGCATCATCAAACTCCTTTGGGGGGACCCCCCTGTATTATAGCACACTTGCGCTGCGAGCGGGTATCTTTTAGAGCGGATGGAACAGGCGTTGCAGGAGGAGAGAGCAGCCCCGTTGAAAGAGGCGCGGATTCTGGGCGTGCGCGTGCATCGCGTTGGGATGGACGAGGCGCTGCGGCAGTTAGAGTGTCTAATTCAGCGCGAGGAACCAGGTCTGGTGATTACCGCCGACGCGAACGCGGTGCTGATTGCGCTGGAGGACGCCGAGTTTCGTGCGCTGATGGAACGCGCCGCGCTGGTGACCCCCGACGGTTTCGGGCTGCTGTGGGCGGGCAGGCGACTGGGGCAGCCCTTCCCCGAGCGCGTGTCGGGCGTGGACATGGTGGAGCATCTGACGCGCCTGAGCCACGAGAAGGGCTACCGCCTCTACCTGCTGGGCGCGGCGCCGGGCGTCGCCGAACGCGCGGCGCAGAACCTGCTCCAGCGCTATCCCAACGCACAGATTGTCGGCGTGCAGCACGGCTACTTCTCCGAAACGGACGAGCCAGCCATCCTTGCCCAAATCGCCGCCGCGCGCCCCCAGGTGCTGCTGGTCGGGATGGGCATGCCCCGTCAGGAAAAATGGGCGTGGCGCCATCGAGAGCAACTGGGCGTGCCCGTGATGATTGGCGTCGGCGGCAGCTTCGATGTGTACGCAGGCGTGGTCAAACGCGCCCCCCAGTGGCTCCAGCGCATCGGCTGCGAGTGGCTCTGGCGGCTGATGCAAGACCCCCGCAAAATCAAAAAAGTGCGCAACCTGCCCCGATTCGCATGGCGGGTGCTGCGCAACAAACACCTGCAGGAATCTGCAGGCTAACAGCGTATTCCGTGCGCACTATGCGCAAGGATTGGAATCTGCTGAGCGCACGGACGCTGGGCGCGCTCGCGCTGCCCGACGCCTGCGAATGCTGCTTCTGGCTCCATCAGAAAATCGGCGCGCCGCCAACGCCTTTTCCGGGCATCTTCAGCAGCATCGACTCCTACTCCAAGAAGGTGCTGCAGGCAGCGTTGCAGCACAGCGGCAGCGCGCCCGAATGGTTCGCCCGCTTCGGCTTGCACGGGACGCCGCTCCCCGCCCCACACTTCTCGTGGTTCAAGGTCGCGACACGGTACGGCTCGCTGGTGCTGCGCGGCGCGCCCGACGAAATCCTGCAAACGCCCGGCGGCGGACTCATCATTATCGACTACAAGACCGCCCGCTTCAAGCTCGACGACCCGTTCCGCCCCCTCTACGAGGTGCAACTGAATGTCTACGCGCGAATCGCGGAGAACCTCGGAAAGTCGATTCACGGCTTTCCCTACCCGTGCCGCGTGCAGACGCTGGGGCTGATGTATTACGACCCCATCACGGAAGTGGACGCGCCTCACAAAATCAACGGCGACAGCTTCCTGATGGAGTTTCGCGCCCAGTGGCTGCCCATCGAGCGGCGGGACGAGCAGATAGACGCCCTGCTGGCGCGCGCGTGGGCAATCCTCTCGCAAGACGCGCCGCCCGCAGCGAACCCCAGCTGCAAAACCTGCGCGGCGTATGCCGCCATCGCAACCCACTTGCGCTGAAGCGCGTAATTCTCTTAAGGTATACTGAGGGCGGAGACTTTTCACCATGACCAACGAACGCAGTTTTCTGGACGATCCGCGTCCTGAGGGGCGTGAGCCGATTCCTGCAGAGCGAGTGCCGATGCTGGTAAGCGTGTTTGAACAGGTGGAGGCGGTGGAGGTGGTGCTGGCGTTCACCGTGCGCGCGGAGGGCGTGATGCAGAGCGACGCCACCTTTGGCGTGTGGATTGACGAGGCGCTTCAGCACGAGGACAAGCTGGAGACCATGCGCCAACTGGCGGCGCGCCTGCACCCGATTGTCAACCCCGACTACTACCTCGACCTCATGCTGATTACGCCGCGCGACGCCATGCTCTGGCAGATGGCGACCGAGAACGGCGACCCCATCTTCGCGCGTGAAGAGGAGTCGATTCAGGCGCAGCTGCGCATCTTGCAGACCCTACCGCCCATTAATGACGACGAGCGCGACATCGATGTGATGCGCGTGATGTAGCATGCAGGCGCTGGATTACGAACTCCCCGAACAGGTCGAGTCGCTCATCGAGAAGGTTCGGGACTATGCGCCCGACGCCGATATTTCGCGGCTGGTGGAAGCCTATCTGTTCGCCGAGGAGCGTCACCACGGACAAAAACGCAAAAGCGGCGAGCCCTATATCACGCACCCGCTCGCCGTCGCGCACATCTTAGCCGACCTGCAAATGGGTGTCAACACCGTCATCGCGGGGCTGCTGCACGATGTGCTGGAAGACACCCAGACCACGCCCGACGAACTGGAGCAGCGTTTCGGGACAACGGTGCGCCAGCTGGTGGAGGGGGTCAGCAAGCTACACCACTCCGAACGCAAGATGGAGATTTTCAACGAGGCGAGCCGTCGGCGTATGAGCATCGCCAAGTCCGCCGACAACCTGCGCAAACTGCTCGTGGCGGTCGCTGAAGACCTGCGCGTGATGGTCATCAAGCTCGCCGACCGCCTGCACAACATGCAGACGCTGGACGCGATGCCCCCCGAAAAACAGGTGCAAATCGCCACGGAGACGCTGCAGGTATACGCCCCCCTCGCCCACCGACTGGGCATCTATCAGATTAAGGCGCAACTGGACGACCTCGCGTTCAAGTATCTCTATCCGCAGCAGTACCGCGAAATCAGCCAGAAGGTTGCCCAGACCCGCGCCGAACGCCAGCAGGAGGTGCTGCAGCTGGTGCATACGCTCAAAGAGCGGCTCTGGGAGCGCGGCGTGCGCGCCGATGTGATGGGACGCCCCAAGCACCTGTGGAGCATTTTCCGCAAAATGCAACAGCAGCAACTGGACTTCAGCCAGATTTACGACCTCATCGCCCTGCGCGTGCTGACCGACACGGTGGAAGAGTGTTATATGGCGCTGGGCGTCGTCCACGAACTCTGGAAGCCCATCCCGTCCATGTTTTATGACTACATCGCCGCGCCCAAGCCCAACGGCTACCAGTCGCTCCACACCAAAGTCATCGGTCCCAACGAGCGCACGCTGGAAATTCAGATTCGCACCTGGCAGATGCACCAGGTTGCCGAATACGGCGTCGCGGCGCACTGGCGCTACAAAGAGGGCGCCGACCAGAAGCCCATCCAGCTCCCCGCCCTCCAGCAGCAACTGCGCGACCTGACCGACTTCAAGAGCAACCTGGAGTTCCTCACCAGCGTCTTTCGCGAGATGGGCACTGACCAGGTGCTGGTGTTCACCCCGAAGGGCGACCTGATTGACCTGCCTGAAGGCGCGACGCCGCTCGACTTCGCCTATCGCATCCACACCGACATCGGGCATCGCTGCACAGGGGCGCGCGTGAACGGGCGCATCGTGCCGCTGGACTACAAGCTGCGCACAGGGGATATGGTGGAAATCCTCACGCGCCCAACGCCGCAGCCGAGCTACGACTGGCTGCGGATTGTGCGCACCTCCAGCGCACGGAGCAAGATACGCGCCTACTTCCGCGAGGCGCGCCGCGCCGAGTTCATCGCGCACGGGCGCAATCTGGTGGAACGCGAGCTGGAGCGCCTGCGCCTGCCCCTCAGCGGCTTCCGCGACGCGCTGCCCGAACTGCTCAAATCGCTCAATCTGCGCACCGAGGACGACCTGTACGCCAGCATCGGCGAGGGTCTGACCAGCGTGCAGGCGGTTGTGCAGCGCGTGCGCAGCGCCGCTGGCGGCGCGCCGTCGACGGAGGCGCCTGCGCCCACCACTGCAGGGCGTGAAGTGCGCGCGATGCAAATCGAAGACGCGGACGGCTACCTCACCCGCCGCGCGACCTGCTGCTACCCCCTGCCGGGCGATGAGCTGCGCGGCTACATCTCGCGGGGGCGGGGCATTATTGTCCATCGCGCCGCCTGCCCCAACCTGCGCGCCCTCGAAGAGAAGGAGCCTGAACGCATTATGCACATCGAATGGCTGGCGCACAAAGACCGCGCCTATCCCGTCGCGCTGCGCTTCGAAACGCTCGATCGCCCGGGCGTGCTGGGCGACATCACCACCATTCTGGGCACGGCAGGGGTCAACATCGCCGATGTGCGCGTCAAGCGCACGCCCAACCTCACCGCGCAGGTGGACATGGAGGTGCAGGTTCACAGCGCGCAGGAGCTGCGCGCCATCACCCAGAAACTCGCCTCGCTGGAAGATGTGCTGGCGGTCTCCCGCATTATGGAGGGCAAAAGCAAGGATGCGCGCCGTCGTGCAAAGAGTTAGCTGGGCGGAGGTGGCGGTCGAGGGGCGTATCGTCGGGCGGATTGAGCAGGGCGCGCTCGTGCTGCTGGGCGTCCACGCCGCCGACACCGACGCGGAGGCGCGCTGGCTCGCCCAGAAACTCGCCCACCTGCGCTTTTTTGAAGATGCGCAGGGCAAGCTGAACCTTTCCGTGCTGGAAATCGGCGGCGCGATGCTGGTGGTGTCCAACTTCACGCTGTACGGCGACTGCCGCAGAGGGCGACGCCCCAGCTTCGCCGAGTCTGCCCCCTACGAACAGGGCGAAACGCTCTACCAGCAGTTCTGCGCCTCCCTGCAGGCGGAGGGCGTCCCCGTGCAGACGGGCGTCTACGGCGCGCAGATGCAGGTGCGCCTACAAAACGACGGACCCGTCACGCTGATTGTGGAGACGCCGCCTGCACGCGCGACCGATTAGCCCTGACTGGCTGCCATCGCGCCGAAGAACACGAACATGAGAATCCCGTAAATGCAGCCCAGTATGAGCAGCACCGTCCCGATGATGCCCAGAATACGCCCCGCGACCACCAGTCCGCGCGTGTTCGGGTCGCCAAACCCCTGATCCAGCTCCTTCAACGCATTATTGCCCATAATCCACGCCACAGGCGCCAGAATCGGCAGGCACACTATTCCCAATATTCCCAGCACCAGAATCAGCGTGGCGTTCGTACTACTGCCTCCGTTGGACATAAGCACACCTCCTGTGAGGATATAGTTCAACCTTGCCGCAGGGGTTCCTGCAGGAATCCCCTTTGGCTATATTAAGTGCCTTTTCGCTAAGACTGCAACACAAGCGCCCCCCGCTTCCGCCTGCAGGAGAGGGGCTGAGGGTGCGGGCGAGCGAACGCTTACTATGCAGACTATGCGACCTTGCACCGGCTCAGCCCCCGTAAACGAGGAGCGGTTGAAAGTATAATGCCACAGCACTTAGTACCGCAAAACACCAGAATCGTCTCGTAAACATGTCCGCTTTTGGCAGTGTTTTGAGTCTGTATAGAGTGGAACTCATTCTGAGTTTCCAATCAAATAGGAGGCTTGTACCATGCATCAGGTGAACTTGCTGAATCGGAAGGTGTACAAAGCAGGCGTCATGCTTGCGATGGCGCCCCTACTGGCTGCAGCCAATTTGTCCATCGTCTTCGCTCAAGTCACGGTCACAGATGTCGGGCGTGTCAAGAATCCCTATTCGCTGGTTTATCAGCCTGGACGCCACCGCATTGTAGGCGATACAGTCGCAGGCGCTCCGCAGGCGACAACCCCTGACAGAGACCTGTGGCAGATTGACCTGAACAACATTCCCCCCGATGTCAGTTCGCAAACAGCTCCCAGCAGCAATGTTTTCGATTTTGGAGACCTCGCTCGCACAAGAACGGGATGGCGAAGAGTCGCGCCGACGGGAGTACAACGGAATCTCCCCAACGGTTTTATACAGGATGAGATATTCGCGCTTCGACGCGAAGGCACTGGTACCGCAACTACCTACCACATCCGACGATACTCACCAGATGGAACCTCATCGTCCAACTTCGTGAATTTGCCAACGACCAATTTGGCAACCAACGCAGACAACCTTGCCCTGCATGTGGATCATACGGGGGCTTGGAACTATGACCTGCTGATTGCGTTTCAGCCGGACGACAGCATCCAGAGTGTTCATCTCTACCGTGCAGACGGCTTCGGGAACCTGACTTTCGTGGGCGCTGAACCTGTTCGCACAGGAGCGCCGCCGCTCTCACAGGTGCGTGGAATGACGGTCCTGCCTAATGACCCAGCAAAATATGGTTCATACGCGGGGCATCTGCTGATGTTGCGTGAAGAGCCTTCCGTCACTTCTGGGAGTTATGGGGCTATACCTGGATCGCTCATGTACACAGTGGACCCTGTCTCAGGTACCTTTACAACTCATAGCCCGCTGGGACTGCGCGCGGCTGTGGCGACGGTGATCACGGGGCGCTTCGTTTATGTTAGCGACTGGGGCGCCAGCACCGTTCGATTGTTTGAGATTCCCGACCTGGAAGACTATCTGGGCGATATCCTGCTTGGCGTCACGGACTCAGGGTATGCTGGCGCTGCAACCCATTCTCCTGGTCTCTACCGCCTCTACTGGGACGGAAGCAGCTGGCAAACGCAGATGCTGGTGGACTTTGCAGCTCTGGGATATGGGTTCAAAGACTTCAGCGTGACTGTCGTACCCGAGCCTGCCTCTTTGCTGGCGCTGAGCGGCGGGCTGGCGTTCGTCGCGCTTCGCAAACGCCGCAAGGCATAGACCGCTGAATACGGGGTGGAGCCAGCTCCACCCCATCCCAAAACTCGCATGATTACCGAACAACGCTGCAGACTCTGGCACAGAAATTGCCATTCACGCACTGTCAACCAGAAAACGCCCGAATCGACTCACAAACCTGTCCGCTTTTGGCGGGGTTTTGAGTCTATATACTGTGGTACACACTTAGCGGAGGTCACATGATGATACGACACACGAGTTTAGTGATTGGCTTGACCGCGCTGATTGCAGTAAACGCCAGCGCACAGACGGTGTTCTCGCAAAATAACGCTCCGGGCGACCTGTTTACCAACTCAAGTACCACCAATCAGGGTCAGAGCTTCGGGCATCCGAACTGGGTCTACAACAACACGCGAGGCGGCGGCGCAGTTGGTATTCGCAACAACTACCCGCGCAACGGCAACGGCTCGGTCTACTTCAACAGCACCAGTAGCTCTGGCAAGGCAGATATCGAGTATTTCGCTGACCACGTGAGCGTGGGCGGCAACTTCGCGCCCAACCCCCTCAATCCCAACTCAATTCTGGGTAACCTCTCTCAACTCACCGCGCTCAGCTACGAGTGGTATCGGGACGGTAGCTCAACGGTGATTAATCACTTACACCCCGTGTTGCGGCTGGGCATCCTGCGGGTCAACCCCGATAACTCGGTGAACACGGGCTACCTGATTTTTGAGGGCGTCTACAACGGGTTTACAGGCGCTGCACCGACCAATACATGGGTGGCGGACGATATTATCGCCAGCAACTACAAGCTCTGGGCGACTGCCTCGCTGGGCTTCGGCGACCCGAATGTCAACTTCAATGCTGTGTTGAAGACCATTCCTGACTGGCTTACAGCTGCGAATGCCGTGAACGCCCAGCTGTTCGTAATCTCCGTGAACGCTGGTATCGGCTCTGGCTGGAACGGGCAGTTCGAAGGCGCCGTCGACAACATCACTTTCGGCTTCGGCGGCAACTCCAATACTTATAACTTCGAAGTCGTGCCTGAGCCCGCCAGCCTCGCCGCGCTGGGGATAGGTCTGGCGAGCCTGCTCGGTCTACGCCGCCGCACACGATAATTCGCACAACTATTGCTCGTTTCATCGCCCCCTCGCCTGCATATGGGCGAGGGGTTTTTGTATCGCGGCTATCGGTCAAGTGGTATCCTTAACACACGCTTTATACAAACACAGGTACTCTACTTTGTTATGGAGGAGCCGATGGAACAATTGACCCGACGCGAGGTGCTGAAAGGACTCGGCGCGGCGTCGTTGGGCGCGGCAGCGTGGCTGACCCTGCGCGGCGCGATGGACGCCTCGCCCAACCCGCAACGCAAGCGCGTGCTGCGAATCGCGCACCTGACCGACATCCATGTCGCGCCCGAAGGCGTCTCCGTGCGCGGACTCATCGATTGCCTGAAGACCGTCCATGAAATGCCCGACCGCCCGAACCTGATTCTCAACGGCGGCGACTTCGTGAGCGATGTGTTCGCCCAGAATGAGCAACGCGCCCGCGTGCTGTTCGACCTCTGGACGCGCCTTATCAAAGAACACTGCCAGATCCCCATCCGCCACTGCATCGGCAACCACGATGTGTGGGGCTGGGACAAATCGCGCAGCGGTTGCACGGGCGATGAACCCAAATACGGCAAGAAGTGGGCGATGGAGGCGCTGGGACTGGAGAAGCCCTACTATAGCTTTGAGCAGGCGGGCTGGAAGTTCATCGTGCTGGACGGCACATTCTCGCACGGCAACGGCTACAAAGCGCGGCTGGACGACGAGCAGTTCGAGTGGCTCAAAGCCGAGCTGGGGCGCACGCCCGCTACGATGCCCGTGCTGGTGCTGTCGCATATGCCCATCGTCTCTGCCTGCGCCCTGTTCGACGGCGAGAACGAGAAGTCGGGCGACTGGGTCGTGCCGGGCGCGTGGGTGCATATCGACGCGCGGCGCATCGTGGAGCTGTTCTATCAGCACAAAAATGTCAAGCTCTGCCTGAGCGGGCATATTCACCTTTTTGACCGCGTGGAGTATAACGGCGTGGCCTACATCTGCGATGGAGCGGTCAGCGGTGGATGGTGGCGCGGCAACTACCATCAGACGCCGCCAGGCTGGGGCTTGGTAGACCTCTACGACGACGGCTCGTTCGAACACGAGTATCGCAGTTTCCCCTATCCCGCGCCGACAGGCGGGTAGGTGAGCCTGCTGCGCCCGCCTGCCGAAAATAGCCTTTGTGAACTGGGAGGCGGCGAAGGAAGCGGTGCGCGCGCTGGACCCCGTGCGCGTGCATGGGCGCGTGGTCGGCGCGGTGGGGCTGCTCATCGAGTCGCAGGGCCCGCCGGCGAAGTTGGGCGAGCTTTGCCTGATTGAGCGCGGCAGACACGAGCCGCCGCTACAGGTGGAGGTGGTCGGCTTCCGCAACGGGCGCACGCTGCTGACCCCGCTGGGCGAGCTGACGGGCGTTGCGCCGGGCAGCGAGGTCATCCCGACGCGCCAGACCGCCGCGGTCGGGGTGTCCGACGCGCTGCTGGGACGCGTGCTGGATGGGCTGGGCAACCCCATCGACGGTAAGCCCGCACCTGAGAGCGTCCGTCGCTACCCGCTGCTTGCCGATGCGCCGCCCGCGCTGGAACGCCCACCCCTGCGCACGCCTCTGCCGCTGGGGGTACGCGCCATCGACGCCCTGCTCACCTGCGCCTATGGGCAGCGCGTGGGCATCTTCGCAGGCAGCGGCGTCGGCAAAAGCACCCTGATGGGCATGATTGCCCGCAACACCGCCGCCGAAGTGAATGTGATTGCGCTGATTGGCGAGCGCGGACGCGAAGTGCGCGAGTTCATCGAGGACAGCCTCGGCGAGGCGGGTCTCCAGCGCTCCGTGCTGGTGGTCGCCACCTCCGACCAGCCCGCGATTGTGCGCCAGAAAGCCGCCTTCACCGCCACCGCGATTGCCGAGTATTTTCGCGATCAGGGCAGGCAGGTGCTGCTGATGATGGACTCGCTGACCCGCCTGGCGATGGCGCAGCGCGAGATTGGGCTGTCGGCGGGCGAGCCGCCTGCCGCGCGCGGCTACACGCCCTCCGTGTTTGCCCTCATGCCCCGCCTGCTGGAACGCGCGGGCAACAGCGCGCAGGGGAGCATCACCGCGCTCTACACCGTGCTGGTGGACGGCGACGACCTGAACGACCCCATCGCCGACACGGCGCGCGCTATCCTCGATGGGCATATCGTGCTGTCGCGCGCGCTCACGCAGCAGGGGCACTACCCGCCGATTGATGTGCTGGCAAGCCTCTCGCGCGTGATGCCGAATATTGTCTCGCCCGAACACCTGCAGGCGGCGAACCGCCTGCGCCAGCTGCTCGCCGCCTATCGCGAGGCGGAAGACCTGATCGCCATCGGCGCGTATCAGCAGGGCGCCAACCCGCTGGTGGACGCCGCCGTCGCCCGCATGGACGCCATCCGCCAGTTCCTGCGCCAGTCGCGCGACGAGCAGCCCGCCTTCGACGAGACGCTACAGGGGCTGTACGCGCTTGTGGATAAGTGATACTAACCGTGCATTCAGAAGTTCCCCTTATGGAGGGAGGCTCTTCGCCTGCTGCATGTAGACCCGACGGCTCGGCGCACTGGTCAAAAGCCACCCCATCGAGATGCGCTAATCCCCACCCCGCCCAACCGCCGACAATCTCCATCTGGGGGCAATCGGGTATCATATACCCTGCCCCGTCACGGAGGAGATGATGATTGTTCGAGAGTGGCTTAAGAAGATGATGGACACCAGCGAGCGCGATGTGAAGCGGCTCATGCCCATCGTGCAGAAAATCAACGCGCTGGAACCCGATTTCAAAGCGTTATCCAACGAGCAGCTGCGCGCGAAGACCGACGAATTCAAGAAGCGCCTGCAGGACGGCGCGACGCTGGACGATATTTTGCCCGAAGCGTTCGCCGCGTGCCGTGAAGCCGCGCGACGCACGCTGAACATGCGCCATTTCGATGTGCAGCTGCTGGGCGGCATCGTTCTCCATCAGGGGCGCATTGCCGAGATGAAAACAGGCGAGGGCAAGACGCTGGTCGCCACGCTGCCGTTGTATCTGAACGCGCTGCTGGGCAAGGGCGTGCATCTGGTAACGGTGAACGACTACCTCGCGCGGCGCGACGCGGTCTGGATGGCGCCTATCTACCACCTGCTGGGGCTGAGCGTCGGCGTCATTCAGGGGCAGAGCGCGGAGACCGACGAGCGCGGCGGGTCGTACATCTACGAGCCGGGCTACCAGCACCCCGACCCCCGCTACCTGCACCTGCGCGAGGTCACCCGCAAGGAAGCCTACGCCGCCGACATCACCTACGGCACCAACCACGAGTACGCCTTCGACTACCTGCGCGACAACATGGTCTACTCGGTGGACCAGCTCTCGCAGCGCGACCTCTACTTCGCGATTATCGACGAGGTGGACAGCATCCTCATCGATGAGGCGCGCACCCCGCACATCATCTCTGGGCAGATTGAGGAAGACCTCACGATTTACACGCGCGTCGACTCATATGTGCGCCGCCTGCAGCCCGAACGCGACTATGTGGTGGACGAAAAGCACCACGCCGTCACGCTCACCGAAGAGGGCACAAATCGGCTGGAGCAGATGATGGGCGTCCCGAACCTCGCGGATGAGGTGGAGCTGATGCCCTACATCAACGCCGCGCTCAAGGCGCACGGCTACTTCAAAAAGGACATCCACTATGTGGTGCGCGGCGGCGAGATTATCATCGTCGACGAGTTCACGGGACGCCTGATGCACGGCAGACGCTTCAGCGACGGCATCCACCAGGCGCTCGAAGCCAAAGAGGGCGTGCCCATCAAACAGGAGAGCCAGACCATCGCCGTTGTGACCTTCCAGAACTACTTCCGCCTCTACCAGAAACTCGCGGGCATGACGGGAACCGCCAAAACCGAAGAGGAGGAGTTCCGCAAAATCTACGGCATGGATGTGGTGTGTATCCCCACGCACCGTCCGATGATTCGCACCGACCACCCCGATGTCGTCTACAAAAACCTCGAGGCGAAGCTGCGCGGGATTGCGCTGGAGATTCTGCGCCTCTACACCAAGCAGCAGCCCGTGCTGGTCGGCACGCGCTCGATTGAGATGTCGGAGGTGGTCTCCGCGCGGCTGGCGTTCGATAAACTGCAACTGCTCACGCTCATCGAACGCGCCCGCCGCGAGCTGGAGTCCAGCAAGGGCGTCGACAAGCAGAAAAAAGAGGAGTGGCGCAAGACGCTGCTGATGCCGCTCAACACGCTCTCGATGCGCCAAATTACGCCGATTTTGCGTGAGCTGGGGCTGCCCACCAGCCCGACCGACCCCGCGCATGTGAAGTGGTTCCTCGAACACTGGGAGCTGCCCGAAGCGAACGCCGAGTATTTCGTCGAGGCGATGGAACACGGCATCCCGCACAATGTGCTGAACGCGAAGTACCACGAGAAGGAAGCCGCGATTATCGCCGAGGCGGGGCGCAAGGGCGCGGTCACTATCGCGACCAACATGGCGGGACGCGGCGTGGACATCCTGCTGGGCGGCTCGGTGGTCAAGCAGGAGCCGAAGCCCGAAGGCGAATCGGACGCCGAGAACGCCGACACAGTGGCGCATGAAGAGATTTCGTTCCGTCGTGGGGGCAAGGTGCGCGCCGCGCCGCCGTTGCCCCTCTCCGAGCAAGAGCGCTCCGTCGCCGCCGAAGAGGTGCGCAAGCTCGGCGGGCTGTTCGTGCTGGGCACAGAACGCCACGAAAGCCGACGCATTGACAACCAGCTGCGTGGACGCTCCGGGCGACAGGGCGACCCCGGCGAGTCGCGCTTCTACCTCTCGCTGGACGACGAGCTGGTGCGCCTGTTCGCAGAGAACCTGCGCAACAGCCCCCTGCTCAAGACCTGGCCGGAAGACGAGCCGCTGGAAGCCAAAATGCTCACGAAAGCCATCGAGGGGGCGCAAAAGCGAGTCGAGCTGCATAACTTCTCCATCCGCAAGCATGTGTTGCAGTACGACGATGTGCTGAACTACCAGCGCCAGACCATCTACAGCCTGCGCCGCCAGATTCTGGAGGGCGTCGGCACGCGCGAGCTGGCGCTGGAATACATCCGTGAGGTGGTCGCCGACGCGGTGGACGAGTATGCCCCGCGCAACCTGCCGCCCACCGAGTGGGATTTGCCCGCGCTCTACCAGCGACTGAACACCATTTTCCCGCTGGAGTTCTTCGTCAAGCCCGACGACTTCACCTTCACGCGCCACGACCAGCTGCTCGACCAGGTGCAGGAGTGGGCGGAGCAGGCGTATGCCCTGCGCGAGGAGCAGCTCGGCGCGGACCTGGTGCGCGAGCTGGAGCGCCACTTCATGTTGCAGGTCATCACCCGTCGCTGGGTGGAGCATCTGGCGACGATGGAGTACCTGCGCGAGGGGATTGGGCTGCGCGGCTACGGGCAGATTGACCCGCTGGTGGCGTACAAGCAGGAGTCGGCGAAGGTGTTCGCCGAGACGCTGCACGCCATTCGCAACGATGTGGTGCTGTTTTTGTTCCACGCGCAGGTCGCGCCGCCGCAGCCGCGTCAGGTGGTGCGCATTGCGGGCGACGCGAACCCGGCGGTCGCAGGCGCGCGCGGCGGGATGGGCGTGCAGAAACTGTCGGACGGCGCAGAACCGCTCGCAGAGGCTGGCGCGCCCGCAGGCAAGATCGGACGCAACGACCCGTGCCCGTGCGGCAGCGGCAAGAAATACAAAAAGTGCTGCTACCCGAAGTACGGCTAACGCCTATAAATCGCACAGCTGGCGGCGTAACTTCTCGCGGGCGTGCTGGCGGGCGCGAATGACGGCGCGGGGCGTCAGACCCAGTAGCGCGCCAATCGCTTTGTCGGTCAATGGCGCTTCCTGCGCCCATCGCGCGAGCGCGTCGGGCAAGACGCCGTGCGCCTGCAACGCCTGCGCCAGCTCGCCCTCCAGCGACAGTACGAACGCCGCCGTGTGGTGGAGGGGCGCCTGCTTCAGGACAGACGCCACCCGCGTCAGGAACCACGCTTCGTCCAGCGGCTCCGTGCGCGTCTCGATACAGGGGTGCAGGCTTTCGGGCAGCGCCTCCAGCGACGCGCTTTTTCGCCGCGCCCGCTGCGCACGCGCATACGCCCGCTCACATACCCGCTGCACATACTTCGCCAGCAGCGGCTGCCAGTCCAGCACCGTCTCAGGAACCTTGAAGCGCAACACCGCCACACGCACCTCGCAGAGAATATCCTGCAGGTCGTCCCAGCATAGGGGCGCCGCACTCTGCGCGTTGCGCTTGCTCAACCACCGTTCCGCACACTGCTCCGCAAACTGGAGCCACAGCGTCAGCTCGACCGTGTCATCCCATTCAGTTGCCATAGGTATCCCCTCACAGGTAGCCTCAGGATACGCTACGGCACTGAAAATCCACTGAAAATCGGCGTTTCAGTGAAACAGTCGCTGAAAGGTCTCCACGGTGGTCGGCGAGAGGATCTGTCCGAGTCGTTCGCGAGCATGCTGCTGCGTGTGTTCGAACAGGCGCAGCGCCTCGGCTCGGTGTCCCTGCGCGGCGTAGATTTGCAGGAGCAGGCATAGCGCGCTCTCGTCGGCAGGGTCTATTTGCAGGATGCGCTCGCAGTCTGCCGACGCCGCCGCATAGTCGCCGCGCACATAGAGGCGCTGCGCGCGCGCCAGCAGGCATTCGACCAGCAGCACGCGCATGCGCTGATGCGCGACGCTACACCACGGCTCGTCGGCGAACTCTGGCAGCAAATCGCCCGCATAGAGGCGGATGGCTTCCTCCAGCCGCGCGAGCTGCAGGTCGGGCTGGGCGATGCTGAGCGCGTCGCTGGCGATGGACTCGAACTCCTGCACATCGAGTCGCCATGTGCATGGCGGCGCCCAGCGGTAGACGCCGTTCTCGTAGTGAATCCAGTCGCCTGCCGGCTCACCGAACGCCTTGCGCAACGAGCGACGCGCCGCCGAGACCGTCGTCTGCAGGTTCACCCGCGCGCGGTCGGCGTCCAGGTGCGGGAAGTGCCACTCCATCAGCGTGAACGAGTCGACGGGGCTGCCCTCCTGAAGCGCGAGCGAGACGCAGAGGGCGCGCGCCCGCGGACTGTGCCACATGCGGGGCGTCATCGCCGCCGCGCGGTAGTGCAGGGTCGTTTCGCCCAGCAGCTGGAGGTAGATATCCCAGCCGCGACTCGGAATGGGTTTCGGCGTGGGCGATTGCGCCAGTCGTCGCAGGAGCGGCGCGCCGTATTCCGTGAGCAGCGCGTCCGCGCGTTCACGGGCGTCGGGGTCGCCCGTCGCATCGGCAGTCAGCGCAAGCGCCAAGCCGCGATAGAGGGCGTGCCCCCATTCGTTCGCGAGGGCGCACGCCTGCTCCAGCGCCGACAGGGCTTCCGCGCGCGCCTCCTCCATAAGCAACAGCGTCGCCTGAGTCAGGTGCAGTTCACAGCGTAGCTCAGGCGCGTCCAGCGTGCGGGCGATGGGCGCAACTTGCTGGAGCGCGTGATGGGCGTCGGTCGTGCGCTTGTTCGCCAGATGCGCCTGCGCAACGACCAACCATGCCTTCGCGGTCTGCCACTGGCTGCCGATTTTGAGTGCGGCGCGGCGCGCCTCGTCGGCGGCTTCAATCGCCCGCGCGTACTGCCCCGCCTCCAGTAAGGCGAGTGCGCGGCGCGTGAGCCACTCCGCCTCACGTTCCTGCCCCAGCGCGCGCCGTACAAGCGCCAGCGCACGGTCCGCCACGCGCGCCGCCTCCGCAGGCTGGCGATACAGGAGCGTCTGGAACCATGCCTCCAGCGCCGCCGTCGGGTCGCCCGACGCCTCGCCCCGCTCCAGCGCCAGACGCGCGCGCGCCTGCTGTTCCACCCCGTGCCCCTCATAAAACGCCATCTCCGCGCTCATCAGATGGTAGAGCATTTCAAAGCGTTCGGGGAACCCTGGCTGCGACGCCCACGCGCCGACGCACTGCAACGCCGCGCGCGCCAGCGCGCGGTCGCCAAACGCCAGCGCGTATTGCATGGTGTAGCGCAACACGCCTCCCCAGCGCATCAGCCAGTCCTGATTCGCCCGCAGCCGCTCCCACACGCGCTGGTGAATCACATACGCGGCGCGCAAATCGCCCTGACAGGCGAAGATATACGCCATGCTCAGTTCCACCATCAGCCGCTGCGACTCCTGAAGCGACGGGTCGGCAAGGAGCGGCGCCAGCGTCTCCTGCGCCTCACGCATGCGCCCCAGCTGCGTGAGTTGTCCCGCTCGGGCGCAACTCACCTGTACCCACAACTCGCGGTCAGGGTCGGCTTCAGGGTATGCCTCCAGCGCCGCCAGCGCCTGCTGCGAAGCGTCCAGCGCGTGCAGCAGCCCATCCTGCAACTGGAACAGCAGGTACGGGCGCTCGCACAGAAACGCGGCGCGCGCGCGTCCATCGCCCAGCTGCGACGCCGCGCCCAGACACGCCTCCACAAGCTCCAGTCGCGTGCGCGGAGGCAACTGCGTGCGCAAGCGCAGATAGGCGGCGTGCATCCGTTGCAACCGTTCTGGGGAGGGGCTACACCACCGCTGCTGCAACAGCACAATCAGCTCAGGCGCGCCCGTCTGCTCCAGCGCAGCCGCCAGCCGCTCATGCCCGCGCGCCCGCTCCTGCGGCTCCATCGTAGAGTAGACCACCTCGCGCAGCACCCGATTGCGCCAGCGCAACTGCCCGTTCGGTTGCGCCTCGATCCAGCCCAGCGACACAAGCCCGTCCAGCCCCTTCGCAAACGCGCTCTCGCTGAGGCGCAGCATCGCCTGCACCGCGTCGGGGTAGAGCGCGTCGTCCATCAGGCTGAGCGCGCGCCCGATGTCCTGCGCGGACTTCGGCAAGCCCTCGAAACGGCGCAGCACGCCCTCCCGCAGGCTCTGGGGGATGAGCGCGCCGACATCGGTCGACGCGCGCGCCGTATCCGCCTGCAGACTGGTGAGTATCTCGCTCAGAAACAGGGGGGTGCCATCCGTGAGGTCGTGCAGCGCGCTGGCGAGGGCGTCCGCGTCTGGCAGACCGTCCAGCATCGCCTGCACGCGCTGGGCGGTCTCCTCGCGTGTAAGCGTGCGCAGGCTCCACACCTCGCCCACCGCGCGCTCGCCAATCACCTGCTCCAGCTCGCGCAGGAGGGGGCTGCGGTGCGGCGTGGCGACGGTCATCACCAGTCCAATCGGCTCCAGGCGCAGCGCCACCAGCCAGTTTAGCACAATCCGTTGCAGGTTCTCGTGCGCGCGGTGAAAATCGTCCATCAGCAGCAACACCGGCTGCCAGCGCGCCAGCTCGCGCAGGGGATAGATGAGTCGCGACGCCAGATGCCACGCCTGCGGGTTCTGGCTCCACTTGTCCAGCGCGTCGCGCAGGGGCGCGCCCTTCTCGCCCGATTCGTAGGCGAGGCTCTCCAGCAGGCTCATCAGGGGCAAATGCGGCGGTTCGGCGGCGTCGCCGCGACACCAGGTCTCTGCGACGGCAATCTCCTGCATTGCCGCGAGACGCTGCAGTTCACGCAGGGTCGCACTGCGCCCTGTGCCCGGCTCTCCCAGAATCAGCAGCACGCGCCCCCCATGCCGCGCCTGATCGAGCCACGCTGCCAGCGGCGCGTGCGACTCACACACGGAGAGAACCTTTCGCGTGTAGGACATTGATGCGTCTACCCTCTCGCACGAAGCGCTTCGGTCAACCGCTTCCTTCGTATTGTACCTGTTGTCAGGGCGTTCCCCAGCCGCCGCCCCCGGGCGTGCGAATGGTCAGGATGGCGCCCGCAGGCACGCGAATCACGCCCTTCCCGACTTCGGCGTCCACCTCGCCGTCGATGTGCAGTTGATTCTGCCCGCGCTTGCCGGGCTTGCCCCCGTTTAATCCGTAGGGCGCGCGCCGACGACGGTCGGTCAGCAGGGTGAGCGTCGTCTCCGTCAGGAACTGGTAAGTGCGCGCAATCCCATCGCCGCCGCGCCGCTGCCCTGCGCCGCCCGTGCGCGGCGCAATCCGATACTCCAGCACGCGCACCGGATACGCGCTCTCCAGCGCCTCTATCGGCGTGTTGCGCGTGTTGGTCATATGCGTGTGAATTGCGCTCGCCCCGTCCGCGTCGGGATGTGCGCCTGCGCCGCCCGCCAGCGTTTCGTAGTAGACGAACGCGCGCCGCCGCTGGGGGTCGTAGCCGCCGAACAGAATGTTGTTCATCGTGCCCTGCGACGCGGCAGGGATACGGTCCGGCAACGCCTGCGCCAGCGCGCCCAGCAGCGCGTCCACAATCCGCTGCGAGGTCTCCACATTCCCCCCTGCGACGGCGGCGGGCGGCTGCGCGTTCACGATTGTCCCTGCAGGGGCAACCACCTCAATCGGTCGCCAGCAGCCGTCGTTGGTGGGCGCGTCTTCGGGCAGCAGGCACCGCGCGACATAGTAGCACGCCGCGCGCGTGACGGCTTCGGGCGCGTTCAGCCCCCCCGTCGTCTGCGGCGCACTGCCCGTGAAATCGAAGCGCACCGTACCCGGTTCCTGCGCGGGCGCAACCACACGCGCCCGTATCGGCAAGTCGCGATTGCCGCGCCCGTCGTCGTCCAGATAGTCCACGAACTCGTACTCGCCCGAAGGAATCTGATCCAGCGCGGCGCGCATCAGCTGCTCACTGTAGCGCATGAGCATCTCGAACCGTTCCTGCCACACGGCGACGCCCTCCGTCTGCAGCAGCTCTTGCATGCGCTTCACGCCTGTCTGGTTCGCGCCGATTTGCGCCATCAGGTCGCCCCGCCGCTCATCGGGCGTGCGCACATTGTGCAGAATAATCGACAGCAACGGCTCGTTCAGCGCGCCCGCCTGCACGAGTTTGACGGGCGGAATGCGCAGTCCCTCTTCGTAGATTTCGGTCGCAAGAGGCATTGAACCTGGCGTCGCGCCGCCCGTGTCGGCATGGTGCGCGCGGCTCGCCACAAACCCGACCAGCCGCCCCGCCACGAACACAGGGGCAATCAGCGTCCAGTCGGGCAGGTGCGTGCCTGCATGGTAGGGGTCGTTGGTAAGTACCATGTCGCCGTCGCGCCACTCGAAGCGCGGCAGCAGGTACTGCATGAGCAGGGGCATCGCGCCCAGATGCACGGGAATATGCGCCGCCTGCGCAATCAGCCTGCCCTGCGCGTCGAACAGTGCGCAGGAATAGTCGCGCCGCTCCTTGATATTGGGCGAGCAGGCGGCGTACTCCAGCACCGCGCCCATCTCTTCGGGAATCGCGCTCAGCCGCTCATGGAACAGCCAGATGCGCGAAGGGTCATACCCCATCTGCAAAGGCGCCTCCATGACGCTCCGAACGCGACTCCCGATAGAATGCGCTTACCTGCCGCGCCCTGGCGGTTGCGGCGGGGTCATCGGCTGTCCCTGCTGCGGCGGCTGCATCTCCTTCGCGTCCTTGGGCGGAGTAAAGCGGAAACGCGCGGCAGGAATCGGCTTATCGAAGCTGATATAGCGCAGGTTGGCGGTGACCTTCATCGACGACTGCTGCTGCGGTTGTCCGCCGCCCTGACCACCCTGACGGGGGCGCATCGTCTGATTCAGCTCCACACGGTAGATGAGGCGATCCTGCGCGCCGACAAACAGCCTGAGATTCACGGAGGCGTTGCCCTGCGAGTCGGTAATCTCCACAATCCGCGTCTGCTTGCCCGCAACGGTTTGCGTGCCGCGGAACTGAATCTTCGCGTTCGGTCCCAGCTTGTCCAGGTCCTGCTCGGCGATGCCCATCAGCATGCCCGCTTCGCCCAGCAGCCCCGCGTTTGCGCCGCTGAGGTTAGACGGCGCAGGCTGCTTCATATACTGTTTCGCGCTGGGCACATACACATAGACCGTCTTGCCGTCGGAGTAGACCTCCCGCGCAGGGCTGAAGCCGCTTGCGCCCACCTTCGCCGCTACCCGATTCGGGCGCTGCATCGCAATTGTGGAGCTGGACTGCTGCTTCTGCGAATTGCCGCCGAAATTCAACTCGGCGGTGATGTCGATGCTCATCTCCCACGACTTCGCGTTGCGGTATTTCTGCTGTACCTGCTTGAGAAACGCTTTGGCGTCCCCCTGAGCAAAGCCGACCGCCGCTGCTGCCATAAATGCTGCTGCCATCCATAGGGTTCGCATAGTGTTCGTCTCCGTATACTGAACTATACCCGAAACGGGTACAATCTGTTCCCGTAGGAGGCGTTATCGATGGCGATTGTAGAGGTAATCGTACCCCAGTTAGGCGAAGGATTGCAGGAAGTGCGCGTGATGCGCTTTTTGAAGCAGCCGGGCGACCGCGTGGCGCGCGACGAGCATATCTACGAAATGGAGACCGATAAAGCGAATGTGGAAGTCGAAAGCCCCTACGCGGGCGTGATTGTGGAGTGGTTGGCGAAGGAGGGCGACATTCTGCCGATTGGCGCGCCGATTGCCCGCATGGAGGTCGAAGGCACGGTCGAGGTCGCAGCGCCCGTTGCCCATGCGCCCGCCCACACAGCGCCGGCGACTGCCCCCGCCCCCGCGCCTGCGCGTGAACCGGCGGCGGTCGGCGAGCGACTGGAGCTGGTCATCCCGCCCCGCACACGCGCCTACGCCCGACAGAAGGGCGTCTCGGAGGAGGAGCTGCGCCGAATCCCTGCGGCGTCCGGCAACAAGCTGATGCCCGAAGATATCGACGCCTATCTCGCCAGTCGCACGGGCGACGGCGTCGCGGAGTATGTGGACTACCCGCTCCCGCAGCAGCAGCGCACCTTTATTTATCGGCTCAAGCGCAGCACGCAGCTGGTCGTGCCTGCGACCCTGCGCCGACCCGCGCGCTGGGACGCCGTGCAGCGCGTCGTCGCGCAGTTCAAGACGAACCCGAACGCGCCCGTACAGCCGTCCGAATTTCAGGTGTTTGCTTATTGCGCCGCGCAGGCGACCCTCCAGCACCCCAAGTTCCGCTCGCAACTGGTCGGCGAGGAGACCCTGCGCCAATACGCGCATGTGAACCTCGGGATTGCCGTTGCGCGACCGGGCGACGAACTGGTGACCGCACTGGTGAAAAACGCTTCCGCGCTGGATTTTGCGAGTTTCGTGCGCACACTGCAAACGCAAATCCGCAAGGCGCGTGGGGGCGAAGATCAGGCAGACTCCAGCATCCAACTGCTACTCACCTACATGGGCGGGTTCCAGATGGTGGACGCCATTCCCGTGCTGGTCTCGCCAGCGGCGGCGATTCTGTTCGCCGGGGAAGCGTTTATGGTGGACGGCGCCCCGCATGTGAACCTCGTGCTGACTTTTGACCACCGCCTGATTAATGGCGTGGGCGGCGCGGAGTTCCTGAACGCCGTCGCCGAGAACCTCGAAAACGCCGAATCGCTGGTTGAGCGCGGGCTGTCGGGGGCGTAAGGCGCGCCCCCTGCCCGCTCATACCAGCCGATTGCGTGCGGCGGCGGTGAGCGGCGCGTCGATAAAGGCATAGACCCACGCGATGAATATCACCAGCGCGGTCAGCAGTTGCACGCCGCTCATCGTACCCCGCGCGCGCGCCGGGTTCACCAGATACGCCAGCAGGTTGTAGACGAAATCGCTCCCCCCCGGCGTCAGCGTAAACACCACCGCGCACACCAGCACAAGCCCCAGAATAATCCCGCCCTTGACCAGCTGCCCGTTGTAGAGCTGTCCCACGCCGGGCATCAGCAGCGAGAGCAGGAACGCCAGCCCCGGATTGCGCGGCAGCAGCGTCTCGTCGCCTGCGCCTTTGCCCTCCAGCGCGCGCTCCCACTGCTGGTACTGCTCCTGCTGGCGCGTGAGTTGCAAGATTGCCTCGGCGTACTTGCGCTCGAGGGGCGCGCTTTCGGGGGCGAGTTCGTGCGCTTTTTTGTAGGCGTCGTGCGCGCCCTGCCAGTCGCCCGCCTCGCGTTGATAGTCGCCCAGCAGCTCCCACACGCCCGCGTTCTCGGCGTCCTGCTCCAGCGCCTGCTGGAGCAACGCTTTCGCCTTCTCGCGCTCGCCGCGCACCTGGTGAATGTGCGCCGCGCGGAGCAGACGCTCAATCTCGTCCCGCTTCGGATCCAGCTCGTTTCCGAGACCCATCGCCTGTATGTTCCCTCAAGCTCTCAATCAGCGGCGCGTTTTGCCAGAACGCTTCCAGCCCGTAATGCTGGCGCGCCTCCTCGCGCATGATATGCACCACGATATCTCCGTAGTCCAGCAGCACCCATGTGGCTTCGCGATAGCCCTCCACGCGCAGGGCGCGCTCGCCCGCCGCGCGCAGGGCGTCCTGAATCTTGTCCGCCACCGAGCGGACATGCACATCGGAAGTGCCGCTGCACACGATGAAGTAATCCGCAATCAGCGTCTTGCCGCGTAAGTCCAGCGCGTTCACACGCTCCGCCTTCGCGTCCTCCGCTGCGTCCAGTATCATTTGACGCTTCTGTTCTGCTGTCATATCGCTATGGCTCCTGATACAGCCGATGTTGCTGGATATATTCTATCACATTTGGGGGCGTCAGATAGCGCACCGAGCGTCCCGTGCGCACACGCTCGCGAATATCGCGCGCCCGGATGCCCAGCGGAGTCATCGCGACGGGCTGCACGCGCTGGCGGATTGCGTCGGGCAGCTGCGCCAGCGTCGCCTGCAGGTCGTAGTTCGGACGTACGCCCACCAGCAACTGGCACGCCTGTGCAATCGCGTCTACCCGACGCCAGCTCATGAAGTCTTGCAGGGCATCTGTGCCCAGAATCAGATAAAGCGTTGCATCGGGATACTGCTGTTGCAAGGTTGTCAGAGTGTCTATCGTGTAAGAGACGCCGCCGCGCTCGATCTCGAGTTCAGATACCTCAAAAGCGGGGTTATCAGCGGTCGCTAAACGCAACATCTGCAGGCGGTGCTGTGCGGGGGTGATTGGCTCGCCCACGCGGAAGGGCGAAACCGCCGCAGGCACAAACAGCACGCGCGCCAGCGCCGCCGCTTCGCGCGCCTCCTCCGCAAGGCGCAGGTGTCCGTAATGCACCGGGTCAAAAGTACCGCCAAACAGGGCGATATGCACACCTCAGAGGTTCGATGGAGAATGCACACTCCCTGCTTCGAGGGTATACTGGGCAATGGTGAGATGATGATTGTTGTTCAGGCGGAGTTCGACGGCGTGCATTTTGTGCCCAAACACCCTGTGTCTCTGGAGGCTGGCGAGTGGGTGCTGATTGTGCTGCAGCATCCAGTGGAGGCGTCTCAATCCCCTGAACACCTGCGCGTCCGCTATCGCCAGATGCTGGAGCGGTTCCGCCAGAACCCCACGAACGCTGTGTTTACAGACGAGCAACTGCGTCGTGAACATCTCTACGATGAAGGCGATTCTGATTGACACGAGCGTTATCGTGCGTGAACGCGCCACACAGGATCCAGCGCACCCTGTCGCAGTAAGAGCCATCGAGCAGCTGATAGACCACGGCTGGATGTTATGCGTTGTACCCCAGTGTCTGATTGAATTCTGGTCAGTCGCCACACGCCCGGCAGATGCGCGGGGCGGCTTAGGTCTTACAGTCGCTGAGGCACAAACTGCTATTGAAGAATTCATTGCCACGCATCGCCTGCTTCTGGAACCGCCCGATGTTTTTGTGCGATGGTATACACTCGCGCACACTCATGCGGTACACGGCAGACAGGTCTGGGACGCCCGCATAGTCGCCTGTATGGAAGCGCACAGCATTTCCTACCTGCTGACTTTCAATCAAGTAGACTTCCAGAGATACACTTCCATCCATGCTGTGAATCCCAGAGATGTCTCTCAAATTCTCGATACCAGCGGGTAGCCTTACTCAGGCAAAGGCTTGCCCTTCGTTTCGGGCGCGAACGCCAGCGCCACAAACCCCAGCAGGAACACACCCGACAGAATCGTCGCCGCCCACTGGATGCTGTACGCCGCTGTGAGCAAGCCAAAAGTGTAGGGACCCACAATCGCGATGTAGCGGGCGACATTGTAGCAAAAGCCCACGCCCGTCGCCCGCAGGCGGGTCGGGAACAGCTCCGGGAAGTAGACCGCATAGCCCGCAAACAGCGCGGTCGTGAAAAAGCCCAGCAGCGGGTACATCAGCATGGCGCGCTCGAACGAGGTCGTCAGGAAGAAGGTCGCGGGCACCACCACCAGGCACGCCGCGAAGGTGAGCGCGAAGGTCGGCTTGCGTCCAATCCGCTGCGCCAGGATTGCCCAGCCGAGCATGCCGAAAAACGCGCCCACCTGCTGCATCATCACGGCGTAGGTCTTACGCTCTTCCACCAGCGGGTTCAGCGCGGGGTCATTCGCGGGGTTCATCGCCTGCTTGAGCAGTTCAGGCGACCAAGTGCCGATGCCCCAGAAGCCAATCACGCCGACCGCCGCCAGCCCGACGCCAATCAACGTATGGCGTCGCCAGCGCGGGTCTTTGAACAGCTCGGCGAACGAGCCAAGCTTTTCGCCAATCGCGCGCGCCTGCTGCCAGCGCTCTGGCTCGCGCACAAATAACCGTATCACGAATACCAGCAGTGCCGGGAAAAAGCCCACCGCAAACGCCCAGCGCCAGCCGAGATTGGGATTCGCGCCCACCAGCAGGTAAATCACCGCCGCCAGCAGGTTGCCAATCGCGGAGCTGGCTTGCATGATGCCCAGCGCAGTTGGGCGGGCGTGCGCAGGGAAGGTCTCTGCCACCAGCGCCGCACCCGCCGCAAACTCGCCGCCAATCCCCAGCCCCACCAGAAAGCGCAGAATCGCGAACTGTTCCCAGGTCTGCGCCAGCGCGCTCAGCCCCGTGAAGCCCGCGTACATCAGCACGGTAATCATCATCGTGCGGGTGCGCCCCAGCTTGTCGCCGATGATGCCGAACAAAAAGCCGCCAGTCGCCCAGCCCGCGATGAAAATCATCTGCACCACCCCCGAATAGCGCGCCACATCCTCGCGAGTCGCGTCGGGCCCCAGCAGCTCGGTCATCGCTGGCTGACGCGCCAGCACATAGAGCCACTGGTCCATCGTGTCGAACAGCCACCCCAGCGCGGCGACTGTCAGCACCAGCCAGTGATAGCCCGTCAGCCCGTCGTACCAGCGTCGGGCACGCGATTCGGGGGCGACCGACATTACAGCAGCCCCACTTCCCGAAGCAACTTGGCGAATTCAGGGTACTTCTCAATCTCCGCGCGAATGCCCTGCAACTGGCTCTTCGCCATCGCGCCTGCGGGGCTATTGGCAATCGCGCGCAGCTGATTGCGCATCATCTGGCGCGCGCGGGCGGGTAAGAACTGATTGAACGAGCCGAACATCGTGTCCTGCACATGCACTTTCCACCCCTCGTCGGTCTTCACCAGCACATAGACGGGCTTGAGGGTTTCGGTTTTGCCGTCCATCGCGACCTGCAGAGTCACCTGCGCGCGCGCGCGGTCGCCCTCCACCGTGATTGAATCGATGCTGTAGCTCTGCGTCTGCCCCACTGAGGCGTCTATGTAGCCCGGATAAATCGCGCGCACGGGGTCTGCGCCCGCCATATTGGGGTTCATCGTCGCGGCGGCAGCGAGCATGCCCACAATTGCGCCTGACTTGTCGATGTAGCGCTCGACTTTCTCGGTATCGTTCGCTTTCGCGGCGGCGAAGAACTGGTTCAGCGCGTACTGGGGCGACTTGGTATAGACCAGAAAGTACCACGCGCCCGCGCCGATGCCCGCCAGCAGCACCAGCAGCGCCAGAATGCCTGCAACTCGTCCCGATTCGCGTCGTCTCATAGAGTTCACCTCGCACGCGCGATTCGACGACGCGCTGGTTATTCCTGCTGCTGGGCGCAGGGAAGCGTCCCTGCACCCAGCAGCGTCGGCTCAGTCCGTGCAGTGTTCACACCCGCGCCCGCGACACTCGCCAGTCGGGTTGTTCGGGTCGTAGTCGGGGCGGAATAGCCACGGATTGCAGCCGTCGTACCAGTATTGCGCGGGACGCCCCTGCGAGTCGTACAGAGTGTAGGGGTCCACGCGCCAGTCGGTGTTCGCAGGCGCGAGCTGGGCGCCCAGCCGCCGCCACTTTGCGCTGCCGTCCGCCATCACAAACACCGCGCCCTCACTGTGTATCCACAGCGCGCCGTCCAGGGTGAACATCACGCCGGGCGGATAGGGATTCGCAGGCGCGCCGCCGACGCAGCTGAAATAGCGGCACGGCAGGTCGGCGCGGTCGCAGCGCAGGCTGGGGTTGGTGAGCGCGAAGCCCTCCACACCCGCCTTGCCGCGCCCTTCCCACAGGGTCGGCAGGGTCGCCGGGCTTGCCACACTTGCTGCCGACAGCCCGTGCAGCAGCCCGTTGTAGGTGTAGCTTACGCGCGCGGGCGTGCGTCGCGCCGTCGCGTAATCACTGGTGTTCAGACGCACAGGCGGCGCAGAGGGACAGCCGTACACGCCATCATTTTTAAGGTAAGGCTGCACTGCGTTCGACCAGTGCGCCTGATACGCCTGATGGAGCGGGCTGCCCACCGGGACGCTCGCGCGCCAGTCGTGGGGCGTCGCATGGTAGCGATCCCACAGCCAGCCGCCCGCGTAGCCGAACCCCAGCGGGTAGGTCTCCTCGTAGTCGCCCAGATACATCACGAACGCCAGCCCCACCTGTTTATTATTGTTGAGGCAGGCGGTCTGACGCGCCTTCTCACGCGCGCCCGCGAACACGGGGAACAACATCGCCGCCAGCAGGGCGATAATCGCAATCACCACCAGCAGCTCAATCAGCGTAAAACCATTCCGTATGCGCATAATGCCTCCTGTTCCAAAGAAATTCCGTTCTGCTGACCACAGCAGAGCAACGCAAAGTGAAAGTGCAAGCCGCAGGCAGGTTGCCTGCGCATGGCAGTCGCCGATTAGAGGGAAACAGGAGGCGCGCGGTGGGGATGCCCCCACTTGACATCGGTGTCTGGGGGAATGAACGGCGGTTCGGGCAGCAAGACTGGCTGAACCGCAAGTCGGGATAGCGTCGGCGCCGGCGTCAGGACGCCCGGAAGGATGGAAATCAGTGGAACGACGCTCTCCGCCTTTGTCCACAGAGGCGACGGTTCAGGCGCGCTGCAGACCGGGCAGGGCGCGCACGAGCACGGGTGGTCGGAACACGGGAGCGTGGTCTCGGACGCGCAGCACTGCGGCGCATCCCAGACGCGCACGCACGCCTGCACACAGCCCCACGCCGCAAGCGGCGTCAACAGGCTTACCCAGAGCGCCAGCAGCCACAAGACTTGTCGGCTCAGAAGACGATTGTTCAACAAAGAAATTATACCACAGCCGAAACCATGTGCGTGGAGACGCGCCCTGCCCAACCCCTTGACTTTTTCGCGTGCAATTGGTTATAATATGGCTCGCTGGGGCGTAGCCAGTTTTGGCGCACGCTGGAGGTTCATCGTACACTATGAACCGCACCCTGTACGAGCGTGATTTCGCACGCGGGACGAGGCACAACAAGCGACGCCGGAAGCGGCGTTGCGAGTTGACCTGAGATGCGCCTGAAGAGGCGCACGGAGCCTCTCCACGCCCGCGTGTGAGGGGCTTTCTTTTACGCTCCAGCGACAGGAGGCGTCTTTATATGCCGACGATTAATCAATTAGTACGGAAGGGTCGTAAGCCGAAGATTCGGAAGACGAAGTCGCCCGCGCTGCAGGCGTGTCCGCAGCGGCGGGGCGTCTGCACCATCGTGCGCACGATGACGCCCAAAAAGCCGAACTCCGCCCTGCGGAAGGTCGCGCGCGTGCGCCTGACCAACGGCATCGAAATCACTGCCTACATCCCGGGCATCGGGCACAACCTGCAGGAACACTCGGTCGTGCTGGTGCGCGGCGGGCGCGTGAAAGACCTGCCCGGCGTGCGCTACCACATCATCCGCGGCACGCTCGACTGCGCAGGCATCGAAAAACAGCCCACCACGCGCAACCAGGACCGCCGCATGCAGGGACGCTCGAAGTACGGCTCTAAACGACCCAAAGACGCGAAGAAGTAAGGAGGACACCCTATGCCCAGAAAAGGTCCCGTTCCCAAGCGTGTGGTGCTGCCCGACCCTGTGTACGATAGCGAACTGGTCGCCCGATTCATCAACCGCATGATGAAGGGCGGCAAAAAAGCGGTCGCCGAGAGCGTGTTCTACAAGGCGATGGAAATCGTCGAGCAGAAGACGGGCAAGCCTGCGATGGAGGTGTTCGAGCAAGCCATCGAAAATGTCGCGCCCCAGGTCGAAGTGCGCCCCCGCCGTGTGGGGGGACAGACCTATCAGGTGCCGATGGAGGTGCGCGCCGAACGCCGACGCTCACTCGCGCTCCGCTGGATTGTGAGTTCGCTGCAACGCAAAAAGACCGGACGCCCCGCGCACGAACGGCTGGCGCAGGAGATTATCGACGCCTACAACAAAACAGGCGGCGCATACAAAAAACGCGAAGATACCCACCGTATGGCGGAAGCGAACCGCGCGTTCGCCCACTATCGATGGTAAGGAGGCAAATACTATGGCGCGACAGCACCCGTTAGAAAAAACGCGCAATATCGGCATCGCCGCGCATATCGACGCGGGCAAGACAACCACGACCGAGCGAATCCTGTACTATACAGGACGAATCCATCGCGTCGGCGAGGTCCACGAAGGCGCCGCCACGATGGACTGGATGGAACAAGAGCAGGAACGCGGCATCACCATCACCTCCGCCGCCACCACCTGCTTCTGGAACGACCATCGCATCAATATTATCGACACGCCTGGACATGTGGACTTCACCGTCGAAGTGGAACGCTCGATGCGCGTGCTGGACGGCGCTGTCGCCATCTTCTGCGCGGTGGGCGGCGTGCAGCCCCAATCCGAGACCGTCTGGCGGCAAGCCAACCGCTACAAAGTGCCCCGAATCGCCTTCATCAATAAGATGGACCGCGTCGGGGCAGACTTTTTCCGCGTGGTGGAGCGCATCCGCGAACGCCTCAACACCAACGCCGTGCCCGTGCAAATCCCCATCGGGCAGGAAGAGAACTTCGCTGGCGTCATCGACCTGATTCGAATGCAGGCAGTCTACTGGCTCGATGAGAAAGGCAACCAGTACGAATATCGCGACATCCCCGCCGAACTGCAGGCGCAGGCGCAGGAGTGGCGCGAGAAGATGATCGAAGCCGCCGTCGAGATGGACGACGAGCTGATGGAGCGCTACCTGGAAGGCGGCGAGATTAGCGACGAGGAAATCCGCCGCGCCCTGCGTAAAGGCACGCTCCAGTTCAAACTCGTGCCCGTGCTGTGCGGCTCCGCCTACAAGAACAAAGGCGTGCAGCTGCTGCTCGACGCCGTCGTGGACTACCTGCCCTCGCCAGTGGACATCGGCGCGGTCAAGGGCGTCCATCCCGACACCCACGAGGAGCTGGAGCGACTGCCCTCCGACGACGAACCCGTGTGCGCGCTCGCCTTCAAGATTCAAAACGACCCCTTCGTCGGTAAGCTGACCTATGTGCGGGTCTACTCCGGCAAGATTAACAAAGGCTCCTACATCTTCAACGCCACCAAAGACACGCGCGAGCGCGTCGGGCGCATCCTGCAGATGCACGCCAACCGCCGCGAGGACATCGAAGAGGCGTTCACAGGCGACATCGTGGGCATCATCGGATTCCAGCAAACCACCACGGGCGACACCCTCTGCGACCCGAACCATCCCATCCTGCTGGAGCCGCCGCAGTTCCCCGAACCCGTTATCTCGCTCGCCATCGAGCCGAAGACCAAAGCCGACCAGGACAAGCTCGCGAACGCGCTGCAGCGACTGGCGGCGGAAGACCCCACCTTCCGCATCTCCACCGACCACGAGACGGGACAAACCATCATCTCGGGCATGGGCGAGCTGCACCTGGAGATTATTCTGGATCGCCTCTACCGCGAGTTCAAAGTGGAGGCGAACCAGGGACGCCCGCAGGTCGCCTACAAAGAGACCATCCGCACACCCGCCAAAGCCGAAGGCAAATTCGTGCGCCAGTCCGGTGGGCGCGGACAGTACGGGCACTGTATCATCGAGATTGAGCCCGGCGAACAGAACTCTGGCATTACCTTCGAAAACAAGATTGTCGGCGGCGCAATCCCGCGCGAGTTCATCCCTGCCGTCGAGTCGGGCATCCGTGAAGCTGCCGACGCAGGCGTCATGGCGGGCTACCCCGTCGTCGATGTGAAAGTGCGCCTCGTCGACGGCTCCTTCCACGAGGTCGACTCGAGCGAGATGGCGTTCAAGATTGCAGGCTCCATCGCGTTCAAGGAAGCCGTGAACCGCGCCAAGCCCGTGATTCTGGAGCCGTACATGGAGCTGGAGGTCACCACGCCCGACAACCATGTCGGCGATGTGATTGGCGATTTGAACTCGCGCCGCGCACGAATCGAGATGATCGAACCCGGCGTGGGCGGCACGCAGGTCATCAAAGCGGTTGTGCCCCTCGCCGAAATGTTCGGCTACGCGACCACTTTGCGCTCCTTGACGCAGGGACGCGCGACCTATACGATGCACCCCTCGCACTATGAGGAAGCGCCCGCGCAGGTGGCGCAGAGCATCATCGAGCGCAAACAGGCGCTCCAGACCACACGATCATAGGAGGAGAGAACGATGGCACGACAGAAATTTGAACGCACGAAACCACATGTCAACATCGGCACCATCGGACATGTCGACCACGGCAAAACCACGCTCACAGCCGCCATCACGCGCGTGCTGAGCAAAAGCGGGTTCGCCGAGTACCAACCCTACGACCGCATCGATAGCGCGCCCGAAGAGCGCGCCCGCGGCGTCACCATCAACATCTACCACGCCGAATACCAGACCGAAACCCGACACTACGCCCATGTCGACTGCCCCGGACACGCCGACTACATCAAAAACATGATCACAGGCGCCGCACAAATGGACGGCGCTATCCTCGTCGTCGCCGCCACCGACGGACCCATGCCTCAGACCCGCGAACACATCCTGCTCGCACGACAGGTGAATGTGCCCGCGATCGTGGTCTTTATGAACAAAGTGGATATGGTCGACGACGAAGAGCTGCTGGATCTCGTGGAGCTGGAGGTGCGCGAGCTGCTCTCCAAGTACGGCTTCCCCGGCGACGAAATCCCCGTCATTCGCGGCAGCGGGCTGCAGGTGGTGGAAGCGCCCGACAGCGAGGACTGGAGCCGCAACACCAGCAACCGCTGGATCAAGGCGATATGGGATCTGATGGACGCGGTGGACAGCTACATCCCGTTGCCGCAGCGTGAGCTGGACAAGCCATTCCTGATGGCGGTAGAGGATGTGTTCACGATTACCGGGCGCGGCACGGTGGCGACGGGTCGCGTGGAGCGCGGCGTGCTGAAGACCGGCGAAGAGGTGGAGATTATCGGTTTTCGGGACGAGACGCGCAAGACGGTGGTGACGAGCATCGAGATGTTCCGCAAGATCCTGGACAGCGCGGAGGCGGGCGATAATGTGGGTCTGCTGCTGCGCGGTGTGGATCGGGACGATATTGAGCGCGGGATGGTGATAGCCAAGCCTGGGAGCATCAAGCCGCACAAGCACTTCAAGGCGGAGGTGTATGTGTTGCGCAAGGAGGAGGGCGGTCGCCACACGCCGTTTGTGACGGGGTATCGTCCGCAGTTTTACTTTAGGACGACGGATGTGACAGGTGAGATTAAGTTGCCCGCGGGCGTGGAGATGGTGATGCCTGGGGATAATGTGAATATGGAGGTTCAGTTGGTGTCTCCTGTGGCGATTGAGTCTGGCTTGCGTTTTGCGATTCGCGAGGGCGGTCGCACGGTGGGCGCGGGCGTCGTCACGGAGATGCTCGACTAAACGCGCAGGCAATCAGGTTGGGGCGGATAGGGTATACTCTCTCTCCGCCCCGATTCTGGAGGAGAGGACGATGAAACGCGACAAAATCAGGATACGACTACGAGCCTATGATCATCGCGTGCTGGACGACTCGGTGAAGCGGATCGTCGAGCAGGTGCAAAACACGGGCGCGCGCGTGCGCGGTCCCGTGCCGCTGCCGACCGACATCCGCCGATTCTGCGTCATCCGCGGTCCGCACATCGATAAAATCGGGATGGAACACTTCGAAATCCGCACCCATAAACGGCTCATCGATATCCTGGATCCGAACAATCGAACGATTGATGCACTGATGCGCCTGGATTTGCCCAGCGGCGTGGATATTGAGATTAAACTCTGAGGAGGCAGTAAGCGATGCAAGAAGAAAAACAGGTACCTGAAGAGACCCCGCAGGCAAACGGCGAGCCGATGGAGGCGAGCGCGCAGTCTGCCGAGTCGACTGCGCCCGCAGAGGTTGCTACAGAAGCAGTCGCCGCGAGCGAGACGGCGTCTGCAGAGGATTCTCCAGAGGCGGCAGCCGACGCCGATTCGGAAACGCCTGCTGCAGCGGCAGCGAGCGCAGCCGAAGCGGAGCCTGCGCCTGCCGCGCCCGCAACGCCCAAACGCGAACTGCCCCCGCCGCCCGTGCTGAAGGGCTTAATCGGACGCAAGCTCGGCATGACCCACATCTACGACGAGAACGGACGCATGGTGCCCGTGACCGTTGTGGAGCTGGGACCCTGCCATGTGGTACAGGTGCGCACGCCTGAAAAGGACGGCTACCACGCCGCACAGATTGGCTACGAGCCGATGAAGACCCAGCGGGTGAACAAGCCCATGCGCGGGGTGTTCAAAAAAGCCGAGCTGGAGAAACCCCTGCGCCATCTGAAAGAGTTCGAAATCGTGGACGGACAAGCCGCGAGCGGGCAGGAAGTGCGCGCGGAGCATGTGTTCAGCGAGGGCGAGACGGTCAAAGTCACAGGCGTCTCGAAAGGGAAAGGTTTCGCAGGCGTTGTGCGCCGCTACGGCTTCGCGGGCGGTCCCATGACGCACGGCTCGATGACCCACCGCCGCCCCCTCTCCAGCGGCGCGACCGGTCCCCAGCGCGTGTTCAAGGGCAAACGCTCGCCCGGACGCATGGGCGGCGACCAGGTGACCACGCGCAACCTGACCATCGTGAAAATCCTCGCCGAGCAGAACCGCGTGCTGATCAAAGGCGCCGTGCCGGGTGGACGCGGCTCGATCGTCTATGTGCAGAAACAGTAGAGGTGATTCCTATGCCGAAAGCCAGTTTATATAACGCGCAAGGTCAAGCGATAGGCGAGGTCGAACTGAGCGACCGCCTGTTCGGGACGCAGGGTAAGACAAGCGTGGTGCATCGCACCGTCGTGGCGCAGCTGGCGCACCTGCGTCAGGGCACGCACGATACCAAAACGCGCAGTGAAGTGCGCGGCGGTGGACGCAAGCCGTGGCGTCAGAAGCATACCGGACGCGCCCGACAGGGCTCCATCCGCGCCCCGCACTGGCGCAAGGGCGGCATCGTGCATGGACCCACCCCGCGCGACTACAACCCTATCGTGAACAAGAAGGAGCGACGGCTCGCCTTCCGCACCGTGCTTGCCGATAAAGCCGAGAGCGGCGCGCTGCTCGTGGTGGACGAACTCAACTTCCCCGAAATCAAAACCAAACAGGCGGCGGCGTTCCTCAAAGCGCTGGGCGTCGGGGACGAGCGCGTGCTGATCCTGATTCACGAACCGAACGAGGTCGTCTACAAATCGTTCCGCAACATCCCGAATGTGCTGGTGCGCATCGCGCCCGCCTTCGCGCTCCACGAAATCATCCCCGCGCGGCGCGTAATTGCTACCCGACAGGCTCTCGCGAAAATGGAGGAGGTGTGGGCGCAATGAAACATCCCGCACAGATTATCATCCGTCCGCTGATTACCGAGAAAGGCACACGCCTGCGCATGCTCGACAATCAATACTTTTTCGAGGTGGCAGACGACGCCACCAAAATCGACATCAAGCACGCGCTCAAGCAGCTCTACAATGTGGACGCGGTCAAAGTGCGCACGCTCTGGGTCAAACCCAAGCCGAAGCGCGTCGGGCTGCGCAGTCAGGGCTATACACGCGCATGGAAGAAAGCCATCGTGACCCTCAAGCCCGACCAGACCATCGAAGACTTCAACCTGTAAGCGGAGGTAGAGAGAAATGGGAATTAAGAAATGGAAACCGACCTCGCCCGGAAGACGCTTTATGCAGACCTCGACCTACGAGGAGATTACCAAAAAAGAGCCTGAGAAGAGCCTCACGGTCGGTCTGCGCAAGACGGGCGGGCGCAATAACATGGGGCGCGTGACGGCGCGTCATCGCGGCGGCGGCAACAAACGCCTGTACCGCATCATCGATTTCAAGCGCAACAAGGACGGCGTCGCGGCGCAAGTTATCGCCATCGAGTACGACCCGAACCGCTCCGCCCGAATCGCGCTGCTGCAATACGAAGACGGCGAGAAGCGCTACATCCTCGCGCCCGTCGGACTGGAGGTCGGCGCAACGGTGATGAACGGACCCGACGCCGACATCCTGCCGGGCAACGCCCTGCCCCTGCAGAACATCCCGGTTGGCACCCTGGTGCATAACATCGAACTCAATCCGGGCAAGGGCGGACAGCTGGTGCGCAGCGCAGGCGCGGCGGCGCAAATCCTCGCGAAAGAGGGCAACTACGCGACCCTGCGCATGCCGTCGGGCGAAATGCGACTGGTGCATCTCAGCTGCCGCGCGACCGTCGGACAGGTGGGCAACCTCGATCACGAGAACGAGGTCTGGGGCAAGGCGGGCAAATCGCGCTGGATGGGACGCCGCCCGCATGTGCGCGGCTCGGCGATGACCCCGCGCGACCACCCGCACGGCGGCGGCGAGGGCAAAGCGCCCATCGGACTGCCCCACCCCAAAACCCCATGGGGCAAACCTGCGCTCGGCGTCAAGACCCGACGCAACAAGCGCACGAGCCGATTCATTCTCAAGCGGAGGAAATAACCTATGGCGCGCTCGCTGAAAAAAGGACCCTATGTAGACCCGAAACTGATGAAGAAGGTGCTGGCGATGATGGACGCGCCGCCAGCCCAGAAGCGACCCATCAAAACATGGTCGCGCCGGTCGATGATTGTGCCCGAAATGATTGGGCTGACCTTCGCCGTCCATGATGGGCGCAAACATGTGCCCGTCTATGTGACGGAACAGATGGTCGGACACAAACTGGGCGAGTTCGTGCTGACGCGCACCTTCCGCGGGCACGCAGGCTCGGAGAAGACCTCGAAGGTGCGCAAACGGTAAGGAGATAGGTATGAAAGCGGTTGCACGATACATTCGGATACCCCCGCGCAAAGCGCGCCTGGCGATTGACCTGGTGCGCGGCAAGCGGGTCGACGAAGCGCTGACGATTCTGCAGCAACTCCCCAACAAGTCGGCGCGTGTGGCGCGGAAGGTGCTGGAATCCGCCGTCGCGAACGCCATCCATAACGGCGGTCTCGCGCCCAACGCGCTGTTCGTGGCGCGCGCCTATGTCGACGAGGGACCCCGCTGGAAGCGTATCCTCCCCAAAGACCGGGGACGGGCGTACCGAATCCTCAAGCGCACCAGCCACATCACCATCGAGCTGGGCATCGTCACGCCAACTCAGAGGCGTCCCGCCACGCGCCGACAAGCGCAGCCGCAGCAGGAGGAGCAGAACTAATGGGTCAGAAAATCAACCCGATTGGCTTTCGCGTGGGCGTCACGCGCGACTGGGAGAGCCGCTGGTACGCGCCGAAGAAGCAGTACCGCCACACGCTCTACGAAGACTACCTGATTCGGCGCACCATCAAGCAGCGCTGGTACGGCGCGGGCATCTCCCGAATCGAGATTGAACGGGCGGCGAACATCGTGCGCATCATCATCTACGCCGCGCGCCCCGGACAGATTATCGGGCGTGGCGGACAGGGCATCGAGGAGGTCAACCGCGCCGTCCTCAAGGCGCTGCACCCCAATAAGCCCGAACTGCGCATCGATGTCGAAGATGTACGCAATCCCGACCAGGACGCGCAACTGGTGGCGGAGAACATCGCCAGCCAGCTGGAGCGCCGTATCTCGCACCGACGGGCGATTCGCCAGACGCTCGCCCGCGCGCAGCGCATGAACCTGCGCGGGATCAAGGTGATGGTCGCAGGCAGGCTGGGCGGCGCGGAAATCGCCCGCACCGAGTGGGATCGCTGGGGGCGCGTGCCGCTGCAGACGCTGCGCGCCGATATCGACTACGGCTTCGCCACCGCCTACACCATCTACGGCACGATTGGCGTGAAGGTCTGGATTTACAAGGGCGAGATTCCGCGCTCGGAGCGGCGTATTCTGCTCTCCTCGGTGACCACGCCGGAATCCGCGATGCCGGGCGAGGCGCGTCGAGGCGCGCCGGGCGGACGCGGCGGTGAGCGACAGCCCGGACGCAGGCGACGCGGCGGCGGTGGACGCGGACGCCAGGGCGGCGGAGGCGGTGGCGGTGGACGCGGACGCCAGGGCGGCGGTGGACGAGGACGCCCAGGCGGCGACACATCCCCGCCAATCAGCGAAAAGCCTGTCTCAGAGTGAGGTGAACCGCTATGTTAATGCCGAAACGAACGAAATATCGTAAACAGCAACGGGGACGGCGCAAGGGCGTCTCGAAAGGCGCACGCGAACTGCACTTCGGCGACTTCGGACTGGTGGCGATGGAACCCGCATGGATTACCAACCGCCAGATGGAAGCTGCCCGCGTCGCGATTGTGCGCTACCTGCGCCGCGGCGGGAAAACCTGGTTCCGTATCTTCCCCGATAAGCCCTACACCAAACGCGCCGCCGAGACCCGTATGGGCTCCGGTAAAGGCAGCGTGGAAGGCTGGGTCGCCGTCGTCAAGCGTGGGCGTGTCATCATGGAACTCGGCGGCGTCGATGAGGCGCGCGCCCGCGAAGCGCTCCGACGCGCCAGCCACAAACTGCCCATCAAAACCAAAATCGTCTCGAAAGCCGACTTCCAGCTCGGCGTCGAGACCGAAGCCGCAGGAGGTGAAAGCGCATGAAACCCCTGAACGCCGACCAACTGCGACGGATGAGCCTTGCCGAACTGCAAAAGGAACTCGATAACCTGCGCAACGAGCAGTATCGAGCCCGCGTGCAGAAAACCATCGGACAGCTCAAAGACACCGACTCGATGCGCCAGATTCGGCGCAACATCGCACGCATTACGACCATTATCAACGAGAAGCGACGCGAGGCAAATCTCTAAGGAGCAGCATCTATGAACGAGGAAACGATTCAGCAGGAAACACAGGCGCCGGGCGCGCCCGTTGGCGAGACGACGCCCTATAAGGGGCGTCGCAAGGTGCGCGTCGGCGTGGTGGTCAGCGACAAGATGGACAAAACCGTCGTGGTCGCTGTGATGCGCAGCTACCGCCACCCGCTCTATGGCAAAACGATACGGCGCACCAAAAAGTACATGGCGCACGACGAGCAAAACGCCTGTCGCGTGGGCGACCGCGTCGAGATTGTCGAGACGCGCCCGCTCAGCCGACACAAACGCTGGCGCGTGCGCGCCATCCTGGAGCGCGCCCAGTAAACAGGAGGGATTGCTATGATACAGCCGTTTACCCGATTGAAAGTCGCCGATAACTCAGGCGCACGCGAGGTGATGTGCATCCGCGTGCTGAAAGGATCGAACGCGCGCTACGGGCATGTGGGCGATGTGATTGTGGCGTCGGTCAAAGCCGCCACCCCGAACATGCCCATCAAAAAAGGCGATGTGGTGCGCGCCGTAATCGTGCGCACGCGCAAAGCCATCCGCCGACCCGACGGCAGCACGCTGCGCTTCGACGATAACGCCTGCGTGATTATCAACAATCAGGGCGAGCCGCGCGGCACACGAATCTTCGGACCCGTCGCCCGCGAACTGCGCGACAAACAGTTCATGCGCATCGTCTCGCTCGCCCCTGAAGTGCTGTAAGGAGGTACGACCATGATACGCAAACGGGAGCGACCCCTGCGCATGAAGATTCGAACAGGCGATACCGTCGAGATTATCTCGGGCAAGGACAAGGGGCAACGCGGGCGCGTGCAGCGCGTCATGCCCCGCGAAAACCGGGTCGTCGTCGACGGGCTGAACCTCGTCTGGAAACATCAGAAACCGCGCATGATCAATCAGAAGGGCACGAAAATTCAGATGCCCGCGCCGCTGTTCGCCAGCAAGGTGATGCTGGTGTGCCCCCACTGCGACAAGACGACCCGCGTGGGGCGCGTGCGCGGACAGGACGGCAACCTGTACCGCGTGTGCAAAAAATGCGGCGAGATGATCGACGCTGAGAAGTGAGGGATGAACGATGGCTAAACAGAAGACGCCCCCGCCCCAGCAACCACAGGGCAAGAAGGCAACGAAGGAACAAAAAACGGAGAAGCTGTTCGAAACAGGCGACGGCGCCGCCGCGCGAATCACCCCGCGCCTGCGCACCCACTACGAGCAGGTCGTGCGCGCACAGCTCCAGCAGCAGTTCAACTACCGAAACCCGATGCAAATCCCGCGCCTGGAGAAAATCGTGATTAACATGGGCGTCGGCAAGGGCGAGCAGGAACCCAAACAGCTCGAAAACGCTGTGCGCGACCTCGCGCTCATCTCGGGACAGAAACCCGTCGTCACCGTCGCCAAAAAAGCTATCTCCAACTTCCGACTGCGCCAGGGACACCGCATCGGCTGCAAGGTCACCCTGCGCGGCGATCGGATGTATATCTTCATGGAGAAGCTGATTAATGTGGTGCTGCCGCGCATTCGCGACTTCGCGGGCATCTCGCCCCGCTCCTTCGACGGGCGCGGCAACTACTCGATGGGACTGCGCGAGCAGATTCTGTTCCCCGAAATCGTCTACGATCAGGTAGACCGCCTGCGCGGCATGGACATCACCTTCTGCACGAGCGCCAAGACCGACGAAGAGGCGTTCGCCCTGCTCAAAGCGATGGGCATGCCGTTCCGCAAGTAGCGCCGATCAGCGGTTCGCAGTGCGTAATTCGATGACGCGTGTTGCCCTCACCCCCTTTGTCCCCCTCTCCCAACCCGTTGGGAGAGGGGGATAGCGCGTCGCGCAAGGCTTGCACGGCTCCCCTCTCCCGCCGCGCGGGAGAGGGGCTGGGGGTGAGGGCAAAAAAGCGCGCGGTTCTTGATGGATACGCACGAAAATTACGAAATCTGCCTGCATGACCGCATCACTTCCCCTGCCCGCGAAACTCGCGCTCTATCTGCGCCAGCACCTCGCCGTATTCGGGCGTCTCCAACCCCTCCAGCCACATAATCAGCGCGTCCTCCACATTGTCGTAATACTTCGCGCGTGTGGCGACGGGACGAAAGCCGAACTTCTCGTAGAGTTTCTGCGCGGCGGTGTTGCTCACGCGCACCTCGAGCGTCGCTTTGACGCAGCCGCGCTCGCGGGCGAGACTCAGCAGGCGGTGAATCAGCCGCTTGGCGAAGGCGCGTCCGCGATAGTCGGGCAACACCGCGACATTGGTGATATGCGCCTCGTCCACCACCACCCACATCCCCGCATAGGCGACGATTTTGCCGTTCAGTTTCAGAATCAGGTACAGCGCGGCGGGGTTGCGCAGGTCGCTGCGAAAGGTCTCTTCCGACCAGCCGGGCATGAACACCGCCCGCTCGATGGGCATCACTTCGGGCAGGTGCGCCTCCGTCATGCGTTCAATCGTCAGCGTCTCGCCGTCGCTACTCACGGATTCCACAGAGTTGCTTGTAGACCTGGATGACTTTGCGCACATAGTTCTGCGTTTCGCGATAGGGGGGCACGCCGCCGTGTTTGCGCACCGCGCCCGAACCCGCGTTGTAGGCCGCCAGCGCCAGCACGACATGCTCCCAGCCGTTCGGGTCGCCCGTCTGCGCCCAGTATTTCTCCAGATGCCCGCGCACCAGCTTGACCGTGCCGTTGAGGTTCTGGATGGGGTCGTAGGGGTCTACTACGCCCAGCCCGCGCGCTGTACCCGGCATCAGCTGTCCCAGTCCCGCCGCGCCCTTGCGCGAGGTCGCGTTCGGATTGAAGCCCGATTCGACCAGCACAATCGCCACGATGAAGCGCGGGTCGACGCCATAGTGTGCGCTGAAGCGCAGGATTGCCCACGCAATCTGGTCTGCCTGCTGGGGCGACAGGCGCGGGTTGCGGCTGCGAATGAACGCCGCGTATTCTGGCACATAGAGGCTCAGGTTTGCGCGGAAGGTGTCCCAATCGGGCGCAGGCTGCGGTCGCTGCGGCGGGTTGGGGCTTTTGGCGCGGCTGGCGACGCTCCCACCGCGCGCAGGCGGGCGCGTGGAGGGCTTTTTCTGCTGGGATGGGCGGCTCGCCTGCGCTTGCGGGCGCGCGCGCTGCTGCGCCTCCCACTTCGCAACTGTGCTGGCGAACGCGGCGTCCAGCAGCCGATAGGTCGGCGTGACCAGCTCGCTCTCGCGGCGCACCTGCACAATCGCGCGAATGCGCATCTGCCCGCGCGTGAGCCAGCCGTGCGACTCGTCAATCTGGATCACGAGACTGCGCCCCGGCTCGACCTCCATCAGGATGGAGCGCTCCTCGCCGACAGCGACCGAGCCGACCACGACGCCCTCTACCTCCAGCACGCGCGAACCCACCGCGAGTTCCAGCCCCGCAATCGGCGTCGCGCCCCGAATTTTGTGCGCCGTGCGCGTCTTAAGATACGACTCCAGCTCCTGACCCCACGCGCCGATTAGCAGCGCGCAGAGCCAGCCCAGAAGAAGCCTTCGCGCCATAGATTAAGTATTCCATGCAGGACGCGCGACTCCTGCTATGGGCGGTTGCAGTAAGCGTTTCTAAGTGCCTTTGCGGTAGATTTTCAGCAACTTCCCTGTCCGTGCAGGCGCGTAATTTGGAGTGCTGAAGCGGGAGCTTCCGCACTCCATAGTAGTTGCGGCTTGCTCTACGGGGCGCACTCATAGCGCAAGGGGGTCATTATGCTGCTTCGCAGGAGATTCGCGCATCAGTGTGGAATTGCGGACTGGGGATGATTCTCGCGCTCGATCTGGGCACGACGGCGATTAAGGCGGCGGTGGTCTCCGCGCAGGGCGAGCTGCTCGCGTGGGACGCCGAGCCGCAATCACTGCTGTTCACGCCCGACGGCGGGGTGGAGCAGGACCCGCGCGTCTGGTGGGTGACGCTCACGCGCCTCGTGCAGCGACTGCTCGCCAGCGCGCCCGAACACCGCGACGCGATTCGCGCGGTGGGCTGCACGGCGCAGTGGTCGGGCACGGTCGCGGTGGACGCAGCGGGCGAGCCGCTGGGCAACGCAATTGTGTGGATGGACACGCGCGGCGCGCCCTACATCGCCGAACTCATCGGCGGGTTCCCCAGCCTGATGGGGTACAACTTGCTCAAGCTGCGCACCTGGCTGCGTCTCACAGGCGGCGCGCCCGCCCGCTCGGGCAAAGACCCGCTTGCGCATATCCTGTACCTCAAACACGCCCAGCCTGAACGCTACCACGCGGCGCACAAGTTCCTCGAACCGAAGGACTATCTCAACCTGCGCCTGACAGGGCGATTCGCCAGCTCCTGCGAGACGCTCGCCCTGCACTGGCTCACCGACAACCGCGACATTCGGCGGATTGACTACCATCCGACGCTGCTGCGCATGGCGGGACTACGCCGCGAACAGTTGCCCGACCTCTACCCCAGCACGGCGGTTCTGGGCGCGATTCTGCCGTCAGTCGCGGACGAATGGGGGCTGCCGCGCGAGGTTCAGGTTGTGCTGGGCGCGCCCGATTTGCACGCGACAGCGATTGGCTCGGGCGGGCTGGGCGACTTTCAGGCGCACATGGCGCTCAGCACCTCCGCATGGATCAGTTGCCATGTGCCCTTCAAGCGCACTGACCTCTGGCGCAACATCGCGACCCTGCCCGCGGGCATTCCGGGGCGCTACTTCATTGCGAACGAGCAGGAGACGGCGGGCGCATGCGTGGACTGGCTGTGCCGTCTCCTCTGGGGCGCGTGCCCGCCGCCCGACGCCTACGCACAGCTGGACGCCTGGGCGGCGCAGGCAGGGGCAGGCGCAGGCGGTTTGCGCTTCCTGCCGTGGCTGGTCGGCGAGCGCACGCCTGTCGAAAACCCGCACATTCGCGGCGGATTCTGCCGCCTGAGCCTGAGCCATGGGCGTGCGGAGATGGCGCGTGCCGTGCTGGAGGGCGTCGCCCTGAACGCCCGCTGGCTGCTGGAGGCGGTGGAACGGCTCGCGGGCAGGCGACTGGAACCGATTCGGCTGATTGGCGGCGGGGCGCGCTCGGCAGTCTGGGCGCAGGTGATTGCCGATGTGCTCCAGCGCGAACTCTGGCAGATGGCGCAGCCGCAGATGGCGACCGTGCGCGGCGCAGGGATGCTCGCCGCCGTCGCGATGGGCTGGACAGACTGGCAATCGCTGGAGCGGCATGCGCCCGTGCAGGCGCGCTATCTGCCCGACTCTGCACACGCCCGCCTCTATAACGCGATGTACCGCGAGTTCCGCGCTCGCTATCGGGTAGAGTCTCGCCGATGGGCATCCTGATTGCAGGCTACTACGGCTACCGCAACTGGGGCGACGAAGGCTCGCTTGCGACCCTGCTGCAAGTGCTGCCGCGCGAGGCGGTGTGCGTGCTGTCGGGCGACCCTGCGTTCACAGAAGCGATTTACGGCGTGCGCGCCCTGCCCCGCACGGAGCTTCGCGCCGTGCGGCGCGCCGTTCGCGAATCGGACGCGCTCATCTTCGGCGGCGGCAGCCTGCTGCAGGATGCGACCAGCCTGCGCTCGCTCCTCTACTACCTCGCGCTTATTCGCTGGGGGCTACAGGCGCACGGCAGGGTGTTGCTGGTGGGACAGGGCGTCGGTCCGCTACGAAGGGGCGTCAGTCGCAGGCTCACGGCAAACCTGCTGCGGCGGGTTCCATTCCTCAGCGTGCGCGACGCCGACACCGCGCGCCTGCTGGAACAGATTGGCGTGCGCGGGGCGACAGTGGACGCCGACCTCACCTGGGCGCTGGAGCCGCAGCCCTCGCAGGTCGAGTTAGAGGCGCACGCGCGCTGGGTGGGCGTCGCGCCGCGCCTCTGGAAGGACGCGCCCGTGCAACAGGCGTTCGCGTCGCTCTGTCGCGCCATGCAAGCGGACGGCTACCGCGCGCTGCTGATTCCCATGCAGGAGTCGCAGGATCGCGCCCTGTGCGAGGCGATTGCCGCCGAGTCGGGCGCGCAGACCCTGCCCCCGCCCCAGCATCCAGCGCAGCTGCTCGGCGTGATGGCGCGGCTGGAGGCGATGATTGCGATGCGCCTGCACGGGGCGATTTTCGCGGCGTCGGCAGGCGCGCCCGTGCTGTGCGTCGCCTACGACCCGAAGGTGGACGCGCTCGCCGCACAGATTGACGCGCCGACTGTGCCCCTCCACGCGCTACAAACCGAGATGCTGCAGGCATGGGAGGCGTTCCCGCGCGAAACGCTCCGCACGCGCCTGCAACAGACCGCGCCTGCCCTGAAGAGCGCCGCGTGCGGGTTGCTGGAGCGCGTGCTGCAGGTTTGCATCGGCTCCCCTTGACAAACCCGTCCTGATGTGCTATAATATAGATAGCCACAAGATGTAGGGGCAACAGGACGCGCCCTGCAAATATGTGGCAAAGTGAGGCGAGACGATGCGATGCCCATACTGCGGCGTGGATGAAGACCATGTAGTGGACTCGCGCCCTTCGCAGGGCGGCGCGGTCATCCGACGACGACGCGAGTGCCTCCGCTGCGGCAAACGCTACACCACCTTCGAACGCTACGAAGAGCGCCCCCTCATGGTCGTCAAAAAGGATGGACGACGCGAGCCGTTTGACCGCAGCAAAATCCTCAACGGCATGGTGGTCGCGTGCCAGAAACGCCCGGTGAGCATGGATGTCCTCGAAAAAGCCGTCGAGGAGATCGATCAGGAAATCCAGAACCGCGACGAGACCGAAATCAGCAGCGCGGAAATCGGGCGCATGGTGATGGACAAACTGCTGCAGATTGACCCCGTCGCCTATGTGCGCTTCGCCTCCGTGTACGAGGAGTTCAACGACCCGCAGCAGTTCAGCCGCGTGGTGCAGATGCTCACCCGCCAGCAAAAACGCGCCACACGCGCCGAATCGTGAGCAAGGAGGGCGACCATGCATAACCCCCAGGAAGGAGTCGTCGAGCTGGGCTTCGAGACCAACGGCGCGGTGGTCGAAACGCGCGAACCCACCCGCCCCAAGCCCAGCAGCGCCGCCGAACGCTACGGATTCGTTCCCCGCGAGAAGTACGACACCCTCAACACAGGCAGGGGACTGACGATAGAACGGCGCTTCACCCGCGCGGGTGTGGACCCCTTCGACGAGGTGGAATGGGAGCGGCGCACGGCGGTCATCACCGACGAGCGCGGGCGCGTGGTGTTCGAACAGCGCGAGGTGGAAACGCCCGCCTTCTGGAGCCAGCTGGCGACGAATGTGGTCGTCTCCAAATACTTTCGTGGACAGATAGGTACGCCCGAACGCGAAACCAGCGTGCGACAGGTCATCGGGCGCGTGGTGGACACCCTGACCGACTGGGGCAGGCAGATGCGCTACTTCGCGTCCGACGAAGACGCCGACGCCTTCCGCGACGAGCTAAAGTACCTCCTGCTGCACCAGTACGGCGCGTTCAACAGCCCCGTCTGGTTCAATGTCGGGATTGAGCCTCGCGCTCAGTGCTCGGCGTGCCAACCGTACCATGCCCTTGTCAATACCCTGTACGGACCAATGCCAATCGGCGAGATTGTCGAGAAGAACCTTATCGGGCTACCTGTCTGGGACGGTCAGGGACTAACCCCAGTAGTAGCCGTAAAACATAATGGACGAAAACCTGTCTATCGTGTACAACTGAATGACGGGTTCTATGTGGACGCGACCGCTGACCATTTAGTGTGCGCTCATCGAACGCGACGCACCAACAGGCTTGAGTGGCAACGCGTCGATGCCCTAAAGCCAGGCATGTGGATGCGTGTGTATGCGAATCTCCCACGCGCCTATATGCCAGATGGTGATGAACAAGCGGTTGCGGAAGCAGCGCTTGCAGGCTGGCTTCAAGCAGACGGGTTTGTTGGACAGTATCCCAGTGGCACAAACAGGTCGCTGACAATCGAGTTTATGGTGGTCGGACAAGAAGAGTTCGACTGGGTGATGAGCCATCTCAAGCGCGTTTTTCCAGATCACCATTACCACATCCGTGAAGTACAAACTCGACAACTCAAGGAGCCCTGCCTGCGTATCCGCCTGTACGGAGACACTCTCCGCCCCTTTGTCGAGAAGTATGAGCTACAGCGTCGCGGAAACGATATTCGCGTGCCACGCCCAATCTGGAACGCCCCCAATAATGTGGTCGTTGCTTATCTCAAGAGTCTTTTCCAAGCTGATGGTTACGCAGCGGTTCATTATCCAAGCGCGCATATTGCGTTTGCTGTTATTTCGCGCCACTGGGTCGAGGAACTCCAGGTGTTGCTCACGCGCTTTGGGATCTACGCGCGTACGCGGCAAAAACGAGAAAAGCGACCTGACCGTTACGATTTGTGGGAATTGGATATCTCGATTGCTTCGGAGAGGCAGAAATTCGCAGAGCAGATAGGGTTTGTTTCTGAGTCGAAGCAGAGCCGACTACTTGCTTCTCTGCAGGTGAAAGGCAAGAGATGCCCCACCGTGCGCTACCAGCAGATTGCCTCCATCGAACCGCTTGGTGAGATGGAAGTCTACGATATCCAGACGCTGAGCGGTTGTTATCTGTCGAACGCTGTGCTGGTGCATAACTGCTTTATCGTCTCCGTCGAGGACACGATGGAGTCGATTCTGGAGCTGGCGAAGACGGAGGGGATGATTTTCAAATTCGGCTCCGGGTCGGGCTCGAATCTGTCGCGCTTGCGCGGCTCGCAGGAGTACCTTTCGGGCGGGGGGCGCGCGTCGGGACCCGTGTCGTTTATGCGCGGGTTCGACGCCTTCGCAGGGGTCATCAAGAGCGGGGGCAAGACGCGCCGCGCCGCCAAGATGGTCATCCTGAACATCGACCATCCCGACATCGTGGAGTTCATCGAGTGTAAGGCGAACGAGGAGAAGAAGGCGTGGGCGCTCATCGAGGCAGGCTACGACCCCGGCTTCAATGTGCCCGGCGGCGCATATGACTCGGTCTTTTTCCAGAACGCCAACCACAGCGTACGCGTCACGGACGAGTTTATGCAAGTGGTGGAGACCAACGGCGAATGGCGCACCATCGCCCGCACCACAGGCGAGCCGCTGGGAAGCTATCGCGCGCGCGACCTGTTCCGCAAAATCGCGGAAGCCGCGTGGGTGTGCGGCGACCCCGGACTGCAGTTCCACGACGCCACCAACCGCTGGCACACGGTCAAAAACAGCGGCGCGATTGAGGCGAGCAATCCGTGCTTTACGGGCGATAGCCTCGTTTACACCAGCAAAGGACTAATCCCCTTCCGCGAGATTATCCAGCGTGTGAACGCAGGCGAGTCGTTCCTGATCTACACGCACAATCGCACGGCTGCCCAGCCCGGCGAAGGCGTGCGGCTGAGTGAGCCGACTCAGTGGATGATTACAGGCGTTCACGAGGTGGTGCGGCTGCACTTCTCGAACGGCATCGAGGTGCGCTGCACGCCGAATCATCACTTCTTCACGCGCAATCGGGGGATGGTGCGTGCGGATGAATTGACCCCCGAAGACTCCGTGCTGGTGACGGATACGCCCTGTCTCCCCACAGATGCCTCATGGCGCATACCCGCCACTGCAGACTGGCGACAACTGCGCGCGAAGGGCGAGCGGCACGCGCAACTGAACCTGCCTGCGGAATGGTCGCCCGCGTTTGCCGAACTGCTGGGACACCTCACAGGCGATGGATCGTTCGTCCACTCCAGCCCGATGGTCATCTGGATTTACGGCGGCGAGGAGGAGCAGACGCACCTGCTCCCGCGCCATCGAGCCGTGCTGGAATCGCTTGGACTGCGCCCGCATGTGAGTCAGCAAGTGAATGGCACCGTGCAAATGCGCGTGGTGCGCGCCGCGTTCAGTCGCTTCCTCGAATCGCTGGGAGTACGCCGCGCCAAGGCGCACGACAAGCAGGTGCCTGCGTCGATCTTTCAAGCGCCGCCAGAAATCGTCGCCGCCTACCTGCGCGGACTATTCACTGCAGACGGATGCGCCCGCGACGACCAGAAAAAAGGCGTGCGCTATGTCGGCTTGGGCAGCAAGTCGCGCGCGCTCCTGCAGCAGGTGCAGCAACTGCTCCTGATGTTTGGCGTCCAGAGCCGAATCTACACGCAACCGCCCAAGAGAGCCTCTTTCCGCTACACTCGCAAGCGCGACGGACAACTGAGAGTTTACGAATCGCCGAGCGCCTCGTATGATTTGCGTATCACGGGTTCTTCGCTGAGGCGCTTCTATGAGCAGATTGGATTCGCCCTCCCCAGCAAACAGCAGACGCTGGAGCGATGGGCGCGTGAACACCGATTTTACGAAGTCCCTGTAGAGGCGCGGCTGGTCGAGCGCGTATCGGACGGGTACGAACTCACCTACAACCTCACGGAGCCGCTCCACCATACCTATATCGTGAACGGGCTGGTTGTCGCTAACTGCTCGGAGTTTGTGTTTCTGAACGATACCTCCTGCAATCTCGCAAGCCTGAACCTGATGAAGTTCCGCCTGCCCGACGGACGGTTTGACGCCGACGCCTTTCGCGCGGCGGTGCGCATTTTCATCACGGCGCAGGAGATTATCGTCGACAACTCGGCGTACCCCACCGAGAAAATTGCCGACAACAGCCACAACTTCCGCCCGCTGGGGCTGGGCTATGCGAATCTGGGCGCACTGCTGATGTCGCTCGGCTTGCCCTACGATAGCGATGCGGGACGCGCCTACGCCGCGCTGATGACCGCGCTGATGCACGGCGAGGCGTACCGCCAGTCGGCGATTATCGCCCGCGACTGCGGCGCGCCCTTCCCCGCCTTCGAGCTGAACCACGAGCCGATGCTGGAAGTGATGCGCATGCACGCCGACGCACTGAACCAGATTCCCGACGCGCTGGTTCCCGAAGAGTTGCTCCAGCAGGCGCGCGCCCTGTACGCCGAAATGATTCAGCTGGGCGAGCAGCACGGCTACCGCAACGCGCAGGTCACGGTACTGGCGCCCACGGGCACCATTTCGTTTCTGATGGACTGCGATACGACGGGCATCGAACCCGACATCGCGCTGGTGAAATACAAAACGCTGGTCGGCGGCGGGATGCTCAAAATCGTGAACAACACCGTGCCGCTCGCGCTTGAGCAGCTGGGCTACGGCGACGAGGAGCGCGAAGCCATCCTGCGCTATATCGATGAACACGATACCATCGAGGGCGCGCCGTACCTGAAAGAGGAACACCTGCCCGTGTTCGACTGCGCGTTCCGACCCGCGAAGGGCGTGCGGAGCCTCGCGCCGATGGCGCATGTGAAGATGATGGCGGCGGTGCAGCCGTTTTTGAGCGGCGCTATCTCCAAAACGGTCAACATGCCGCACACCGCCACGCCCGAAGACATCGAGCAGATTTACCTGCAGGCGTGGAAGCTGGGGCTGAAAGCCATCGCGATTTACCGCGACGGCAGCAAGCGCACACAGCCGCTGTCGACCAAAAAGCCCGACGCCGAGCCAGAGCCAGCCAGCGCGCGCCCCGTCCGCCGACGCCTGCCCGACGAACGCCGCAGCATCACCCACAAATTCAGCGTCGCTGGGCACGAGGGCTACATCACCGTCGGCATGTACGAAGACGGCGCGCCCGGCGAGATTTTCCTCACGATGGCGAAGGAAGGCTCGGTGATTTCGGGGCTGATGGACGCTTTTGCGACCGCCATCTCCCTCGCGCTGCAGTACGGCGTGCCGCTGGAGAAACTGGTGGAGAAGTTCTCCTACACGCGCTTCCAGCCGAGCGGCTTCACCAACAACCCGCAGATCCCTGTGGCGACCTCCATCGTGGACTACATCTTCCGCTGGCTGGGCGCGAAGTTCCTGAACACCCCACCCCAGCCGTCGGAACCGCTGCACGAGAATGGCGTTCCTGCGGAAGCACTGCCTGTAGAGGCGGGCGTGCAGGGCGGCGCGGGCGAGACGCTCTCTCCGCACGGGCAGGGCGCACAGACCACGGACTGGTCGAAACTGATACGGCTGCAGCAGGACGCGCCGCCCTGCCCCACTTGCGGCATGATTATGACCCGCTCCGGCGCATGCTACCAGTGCCTCAACTGCGGAATGTCGTTCGGCTGCGGATAGGCAGGAATTTCCTCGTGGTGTGAAAAAATTGGGCTATAATTGCACACACGAGGAGGCGCTGATGCATAGGAGAGCCTTTACACTCATCGAGTTGCTGGTAGTGATTGCGATTATCGCCATCCTGGCGGCAATCCTGTTTCCGGTGTTTGCGCAGGCGCGTGAGAAGGCGCGCCAGACAACCTGTTTGTCGAACCTGCGTCAGCTGGGGACGGCGTTTGTGATGTACCGCGCCGACTGGGACGGCAAAAACCCCGGACCGGGCGACGGCGGACACTGCCCCGGACAGTGGTACCAGCCCGACTGGCCCAGCTGGATGACCGGGTTCATCTCGCGGCTGGACGCGCAGTGGGTGCCTTGCTATTCGGTGCTGTTGCGCGTCGACGACCCGAACTCCACCGTGAGCGGCATCTGGCTACTGTACGGGCATGTGACGAAGGGCGTGATTTACAGCTATGTGAAAAACCCCGATATCTATATCTGCCCTTCGGATCGGCGCGGGCAGGAGAAAAAGCTCAGCTACTCCATGAACGCCGTCGCGGGCTACATTCCTGAACCTGTCGTCGAGCGACCAGCAGAGTTTGTGCAGCTGGTGGATGAGGGCGAGACGCTCAACGACGGCTACTTCTGGGCGCTGGCAGGCAACCAGTTTGTGGATTGCCCCTCCATCAAGCACAACGGCGGCGCGAACTTCCAGTTCTACGACGGGCACTCAAAATGGATTCGCGCCCGCCACACGGCGCAGGAGTCGCGTATCGGGCAGTGCCGCGACACCGTGCCCAAACACTACTTCTGCCCGAAGATTCCGTTCCCGGAGTCGAACTACTACGCGCCGTCGTGCCAGCAGGCGCCCTGAACAGGGTATACTCGCCCCGATGTTTCGCAAGGTGTTGATTGCGAATCGGGGCGAGATTGCGCGGCGCGTGATTCAAGCGTGCCGTGAGCTGAGCATTAAAAGCGTCGCGGTCTATTCGGAGGCGGATTCGGGCGCGCCGTTTGTGCGCGAGGCGGACGAGGCGTACCTGCTGGGCGGCGCGCCCGCTTCTGAGAGTTACCTCAACATCCCGCGCCTTCTGGAGATTGCCCGATGGTCAGGCGCGGAAGCCATTCACCCCGGCTACGGATTCCTCTCTGAGAATCCCGACTTTGCGGCGGCGTGCGCGCAGGCGGGAATCGTGTTCATCGGTCCGCGTCCCGAAGTGATTCGGCTGCTGGGCGACAAGGGCGAAGCGAAACGCGCGGCAGAGCGCGCGGGCGTGCCCATCGTGCCCGGCTACAACCCTGCGCATGCGGCGTCGGCTGAAGAACTGCAGCGCGCCGCCCAGCAGATTGGCTTCCCCGTGCTGCTGAAAGCGGTCGCGGGCGGCGGCGGCAAAGGCATGCGCGTCGTCGAGACGCCCGGCGCCTTCCTGGAAGCCGCCGAGAGCGCGTCGCGCGAAGCCCAGAACGCCTTCGGCGACCCGCGCCTGATGCTCGAACGCTACCTCGCGCGCCCGCGCCATATTGAGGTGCAAGTCCTCGCCGACCAGCACGGGCGCGTCCTCCACCTGCACGAGCGCGAATGCTCCATCCAGCGACGCCATCAGAAGATTATCGAGGAAAGCCCCGCGCCCAACCTTCCGCCAGAGACGCGCGCCGCCCTCTGCGACGCCGCCGTGCGCCTCGCTGAAGCCGTCGGCTACACCAACGCAGGCACGGTGGAGTTCCTTTATGACCCGCAAACCGAGCAGTTCTACTTCCTTGAGGTGAACACACGCCTGCAGGTGGAACACCCCGTCACGGAGATGGTCACGGGCATCGACCTCGTTCACTGGCAGCTGCGCATCGCGGCGGGCGAGCCGCTCACGCTGGAGACGCCCCCTCAGCACGGGCACGCCATCGAAGCGCGCCTGTACGCCGAAGACCCCGACAACGATTTCGCGCCTGCGCTGGGTACGCTGCTCGCCTACGCCCAGCCTCACCTGCCCGGCGTGCGCTTCGATTCGGGCGTCGAGACGGGCGCAACCATCACGCCCCACTACGACCCGATGATTGCGAAGGTGATTGCCCACGCGCCCGACCGCCTCGCCGCCATCCGCAGGCTCATCAACGCGCTGGAACAGACCGTCGCGCTCGGCGTGCGCACCAATCAGGCGTTCCTCATAGACCTGCTGCGCCATCCTGCCTTTCAGGCAGGCGACCTGCACACGGGGTTTCTCGCGGAGCATACGGTGTCGCGCGCCGAGAATCTCCCGCCTGAACCGGTGCTGACCGCGCTCGCGCTGCTGGAGCCGCTCACGCGCACGCTCCCCACGCGCGCCGCGGGACGCGACGCCGCCCAACGCTTACCCTCCCCCTGGGAGCAGCTGGGGCGATGGCGCATTCACTGATGAAGCCAGAATCGCACTGCCCCGTGCATCAGCCAGAGCGTCAATAGCCCCAGCAACAGGAAGGTGAAGCGCGTGTTTTCTATGCGCAGCGTGCGCCCCCAGCCCAGCGCCATCAGGCTGTTGAGCGCGACCGCGATAGCAATCGCGACAATCAGAAACCCCAACGGGTTTGCCCGCCATGCCAGCGCAAACTGTCCGTGCAGGATTGCGCTCACGCTGGTCGTCAGCCCGCACGAGGGGCATGGGCGCTCGGTCAGGAAGTAGATGGTGCAAGGGGGCAGCCCCAGCTGCTGGTGCGTGCCGTGCCCGGCGGGGTCGGGCGTCAGGTACAACCCCACGCCCACCATCACCAGCACCCCCACCAGCAAAAGCGCATGGCTCCCACGCGCCCAGCCCGAAACGGGGGCTATCTCGATCCAGCCCGTGCGTTCATGCGCCGCGCCGCTCACTCCTCCCATAACCGTATCATGATACTCCAGCTGGTGCGGTCGCGTATCACCGCGCCGCGCAGCTCGATCTGGTTGCTGGGACGCCACGCAAGGGCGGCGTTGATGCGCTCGCCCGTATGCTCCGCCCGCAGAAAAAGCTGGTTCGTGAGGGGCACATCGAAGCCGATGAAAAAGCCAGGCGTCCCCTCCCAACCGAAGCCGAGATGAACGCGCAGGTCATGGTCTAACGGGGTCTCGCCCAGCGCGGCGATGCCATACGAAATCGCCAGATAGTAGCCCCTGCCCTGCGGCGAGCGGTCGAACACATCGGAGACGCCCACCGAGATGCCCGGCGCGTAGCCCGGAATCTCCGGGTAGAGGCTATACTGCACGCCGTACAGCTCCAGTCGGTTCTCGAAGCCCGTGCGTGCGCCCTGCAGCTCCAGCAGCCCGCCCACGCGCAGGTTCAGCAGTGCACGCTCGCGTTCGGGCGCGCCTGTCAGAAAGCCCGCCTCGATGGTGAGGCGCTCCGGGTAGACAAGCCGTCCCGTCGGGATTTCGATGAGGCGGTCGGCGCGCGCCGCGCACAGGGTCGCCCCCATCAGCGCCAGACACATGAGACGCCTCATAGCGCGACCTTCGCCTCGTACAGCACGCGCGCCTTGTCGTCCGACCACTCGCGATTGCGCTTATGCAGCACGCGCACAACCGCCTCCGTCGCGCCGTCCGGGATGGACGCGCGTATCACCCGCCGCTCGCCCGGCTTGAGGCGCGTATCGTTGCCGTCGATGGCGACATTATCCGCCAGCAGCGTCTGGTGCTTGCCGACCGCCTGCTCGCCCTTCAGAAACTGCGCCTCGACAATCACCACCACATATTCGGGTCCCGTCGGCACCGTATGCCCCACCTCGACGCTCTCCATCTTGATTTGCAGGTAGTCGTCGCGTCGCTCGTGCGCCATGCGGACGCCTTTCTGGAACATCGCGGGAGTGGCGCCCTCGAACTTATGCACGCGCGCTTTGCGAGCGGGCAAGCCGTCGCCCGTAGCAATCGGTCGCTCCACCACAGGCATATGGCAGTTGACACAGCCGTTGGGGTCTTTGCCCCACGCGCTCTGCTTGTACCAGTCCACCGTGCCGAAAATCTCGTGGCAGGTGGCGCACATGTCCACTGTGCCGAATTTCTCGTTTTTGACGGTGGCGTGCGCGTCGGTCTTTGTGCCCAGCGTGCCGTGATAGGCGTTGTTGGCGTCCTGGTGGCAGCTGATGCAGTCGATTCCGTGCAGGCGCTCGTCCTCACGCAGGGCGGGATGCTCGCCGAAGCCCTTGACCAGAATCGGCTCTGGCGCGTGGCACGGCAGGCACATCTTCAGCGTGCGGTTGCGCGAGGTCTGCGCGAACGATTCGCTCTCCCATGCGGCGGCGTGGCGCGATTCCGCCCAGTCTTTCGCCTCGTTGGGGTGGCAGGTCTGGCAATCGCCGCGCACTTTGGGCAGGTCGTCGGTGTGCGGTTGGGGCGCATGCGACGCGGCGCGCCCCGCCCCCAGCAGCATCAGCGTCAGCGCGACTCCCGACAGGCTCCAGCTCATCAGCGTCTGCATAACATGGGGTAGATTCGCACGCCTGTAGGGGGATTCCTGCCTACTCAAACAGTTCACGCAACGGTATCCGTAACCCTTCCAGCACGGGCGCGCCGTCGAGAGTGTCGGCTTCAGTGAGCGCCTGCACCTGCCCGTCCGCACGCCAGACCTCCACCACGCGCCGCTGCGGGTCGACCACCCACACCACCTGCACCCCGCCTGCCAGCCACTCCTGCGCCTTCTCCCGCACCGCGCTCTCGGTTTCGCTGGGCGAGACGACCTCCACCACCAGATCGGGCGCAATCGGGCAGAAGCCGCTGGGCAGCTCGGTTTCGGGCAGGCGTTCTTTGCGAATGAAGGCGACATCGGGGGCAAGCACGCTCTCGCCTGCGGGCGTGCGCACCACAAACCCCGTCTCCGCAGCGAACAGCTCTCCTGCGTTTGCGCCTGTAAGTCGCGCGCCCATCTGCACTGTGAGACGCGCAGTAATCCGTCCATGTCTGAAGCCTGCAGGCATATACTCGCGCACCTCCCCGCGCCACAGCTCCGCGCGCTTGCCCAGATAGCGCCGTTCAAACTCCGCCGCGCTCAATCGCTCCTGAACCGCACGGGACATCACCCATTCACCAGCAGGGAGTATACCTTCACAGCCCTTATCACGGACGCGAACGGCGACGGGTCAGCCAGTCCCAGAGCGCCAGCAGAATATCCCACACAAACCACTCCAGCAGCGCCAGCAGGCATCCCAGCTTCATCGCGTCCTCCAGCGTCTGGGGAGGCGTCGGCGCGTCCGCCGCTTCACGGCGCGGGAGTCTTCGGAGTCGTCCTCGTCCCATCGCCCCTCGCGCATCTCACGATCGACTCGCCAAGGAGCCAACAGCGCATCAAAGAGATGTCCAAAAGCGTCCAGAATCCACACCCACATCGGTGTTGCGTCCCCCTGATAGAATTAAATACCCCAGATACTCGCTAATCGTTCGCCGTCCATTCGAAGTAGCTGCGGGGCGTCTCCCACAGGCGCACGCGATACAGGCGCGCGTTGCCCTGCAGATGGGGGCTGAGCCGCTCCACAAGAAACGCCACAAGGTTCTCGGAGGTGGGCGGAATCTGGTCAAACGGCGGCGTCTCCTCGTTCAGGTACTTGTGGTCTAAATGACAGAGCGCCTCGGCGTGCGTCAGCGCGTCCAGCTCGGTGAGGTTCATCACCATGCCTGTGATGGGGTCGGGGACGCCCCGAACCGTGATTTCCAGTCGGTAATCGTGCCCGTGTCCGTAGGGGTTGGCGCACTTGCCGTAGAGGGCGCGGTTCTCCTCGTCGCTGAGCTGGGGGTTATACAGCCTGTGCGCGGCGGAGAAGGTGTAGACGCGCGTCATCGACACGATAGGACGCGCCACGCCTGTCGCGTCGGTCGCCTGCTCGCCTGCGTAGGTGGACGCGAGCGTGTCCGACTCGTGGACGCTGACCGACTCCACAGGCGCGTGCAGCCCCTCGCGCAAGTCGCGCCAGAGGTAGACGGCGAGGTTCTCGGTAGTGGGCAGCTGCTCGCGGAACGCGGGATGTTCCATATTGATGCAGCGGTGGTCGAACTGCGCGTCGATGCGCTGGCGCGTGGCGTGGGCAAGCGGCTCAAGGGACGCGGACGCACTGCCCGGCTCAAGCGTGTAGACCACCTCCACCTGATAGTTGTGTCCGTGATGGCGCGTTGCCCTGCCAAATAAACGCGCGTTCTCCTCGTCGCTGAGGTGCGATAAGCGGTAAAAATGCGACGCTTCAAAAGCGAACCGATAAGCCACCCGCTGGCGCATCGACTAAAAGTGTACCCGATGTGTGAAAACCGCCCTGCGGTATGGAAAGACCCCTTTGCGGAGGAATGCCATGCCAACAACGCTTACTCGAAGTTTTCAATCGGCGGAAGAACTGATTGCGCGGATGCAGGATTTGCCCAGCCTGCCTGCGGTCGTGATGCAGGTGTATCAGATGGTGGACGACCCAAATGTGCATGCGCAGCAGGTGGCGCAGGAAATCAGCAAGGATCAGGGCTTCACCACACGGGTGCTGCGCATCGCCAACTCCGCCTACTATGGCATGAGTCGCCAGGTCGCGACGATTGAGGAGGCGGTGGTGGTGCTGGGGATGAACACGGTCAAAAACCTCGCGCTGATTGCGGCGACCTATCCCCTCTTTCAGCGCGCACTGATTGGCTACACGCCGCATGTGAGCGGGATGTGGACGCACTCGCTGGCGGTGGGGCTGATCACGCAGTTAGGCGCGCGCCAGTTCGACGCGCGAGTGCGCAACGAAGCGTTCACGGCTGGGTTGCTGCACGATGTGGGCAAACTGGTCATCAGCGCCGCGCTCACCAACTGGATGGGCGAACTGCACGATCTGGTGCATCATCAGGGCAAACCCGTGCATGAGGCGGAGCGCGAACTGTTCGGCTTCACGCACGAGGAGGTCGGCGCGCTGCTGGTCGAACGCTGGAAACTGCCGACGCATATCGCGCAGATGATTCGCTACCATCACCAATCGCTGGAGGTAGACGACCCTGCTTGCGCCCTGATTGAGTACGCTGACCACTGCGCGAACCAGCTGGGCTACCAGATGAACCCCGAAGCGGCACAGGAGCCGTTCGATACACGCGTGCTGAACCGCCTCAACATGACGCTGGAGGAATCGGAGCTGTTTCTGCAGCGTGCGAACGAGCTGCTCAGCGCGTCGCAGAGCCTGTTTCAACTGAAGTAAGGCGGGCAGTTCTTCCGCGTGGGAGGGACAGGCGGCGTCTCGGCAACGGGACGCCGCTTGCAGTTCTGGGAGCGGGTACACTCTGAACCGCATGAGCGAACCGATTCGTGTGGTTGCTGTGTGTGGCACGCGCCCGGACGCCATCAAAATGGCGCCTGTGGTGCGCGCCCTGCGTGAAGACCCCGCTTTTACCGTGCGCCTGATTGCCACCGGGCAACACCGCGAGATGCTCGACCAGGTGTTGCGCCTGTTCGAACTCACGCCTGATGTCGATCTCAACATCATGACCCCGCGCCAGACGCTGACGGAAATTACCCTGCGCACGCTGGAAGGGCTGGACCGGGCGCTTCAGGAATCGCCTGCCGATGTCGTGCTGGCGCAGGGTGACACGACGACCACCTTCGTCGCGGCGCTCGCGGCGTTCTATCATAAAATCCCTTTCGGGCATGTGGAGGCGGGACTGCGCACCTACGATAAATATCAACCGTTCCCGGAAGAGATGAACCGTCGGCTGACCGCGCCGATTGCCGAGTTCCACTTCGCGCCGACCGAGACCGCGCGCGAGAACCTGCGGCGCGAGGGCATCCCTGACGCGCGAATCTGGGTCACGGGCAACACGGGCATCGACGCCGTGCAGTGGGTGGCGGAGCAGTCGCTGCAGTCGGACGACCCTGCCCTACAGCGCGCGCTTGCCCATTCGGGGCGAGTGCTGCTGCTGACCACCCATCGCCGCGAGAACTGGGGCAAGCCGATGGGCGCGATTGCCCGCGCGGTTCATGACCTGCTGGAACGCTTCGACGACCTGCTGCTGCTGGCGCCGATGCATCGCAATCCGATTGTGCGCCAGAGCCTGCTGCCAATCCTGGGCGACCACCCGCGCGCGGCGCTGACCGAGCCGCTGGATTACGCGCCGTTTGTGCATGCGATGCGCCGCGCAGATGTGATTCTGACCGATTCGGGCGGCGTGCAGGAGGAAGCGCCCGCATTCGGCAAGCCGATTCTGGTGCTGCGCGAGACGACCGAGCGCCCGGAAGGGGTGGCGGCGGGCGCAGCAAAACTGGTGGGCACAGATCGCACGCGCATCGTGCAGGAAGCCACGCGTCTGCTGACCAACCCCGACGCCTACGCGCAAATGGCGCGCGCCGTGAACCCCTACGGCGATGGGCGCGCCGCACAGCGTATCCGTACTATTCTGCGGCAGGAACTGCGCCCATAAATGCATAAATTATGCACAGGAGCGACCAGTGATGGCGGAGGGGCGAGAACCGTTCGCGACGATCCTGTTGCGAATCGTGTTCACAGCTTTGGCATATATCGGTTTGGCGCAGGTGAGCCTGCGGTTGGCAGTGCTGCCGGACGGTAGCAGCCTGCTCTGGCTGCCGACCGGCGCAGCGCTTGGGTTCACTTACTGGTGGGGGCATCGCGCGGGTCTGGCAGGCACAATGCTGGGCGTCTCCTATGTGGTGTGGGCGCGCTGGGGCAAGTGGGACCTCGCGCTCATCAGTGCGCTCATCGTGTGTACAGGGATTGCCTTGATTATCTTTCTATTGCGTGCCTGGCGTCTCAACCCCCGCTTTGAATCGCTGCAGGATGTGCTGAAACTCCTTGGAGCAGGCGCCCTTGTCGGAGGCTTGACCAATACGCTGAATGTCTTACTGCGTGTGTCTTACGGGGTCATCAGTCCAGACAACTGGGGCACGGTGACGCTCTATCGCTGGATGGGCGACTGGCTCGGCTATCTGCTGGTGGGAAGTTTTTTGCTGATATGGTGGGGCAATTGGCAGATGCGCAAGCGGGATTACGGAATGCTGGTAGTCCTGTCGTGTGCGACCTTTGTCGTGGGATGGCTGACTTTCTATCTTCAGAAGGCAGCGGGGCTCCCTGCACCTTCGCTGTTGCTCCTGTTTCCGCTCCTGGTTGCGGGGGCGTTCCTCTATCAACAGCGGGGCGTAAGCCTGCTCGAGCTGACGGCGTCTATCTCACTGGCAATTTTTGCGCATGGCGACAATCCGAGTGCGCCTCTGGAGTTCAAACAAGCGATTTTTGGCTGGCTCTTCCTTGTGCTGACCTTCTGTACGCTGATGGCTGTGGCAGTCGCCGTCACGCAGCAACGCGCCTACGCCCTGCAACTGGAACAGTCGCGTCAGGAACTGGAACGCGCCTACCAGCAGGTACGCAACATCCTCGAAAATGCGCCCACCGTCGCGATGCAGATGTACGACCATCAGGGGCGTATCCTGTTCTGGAACCACGCCTCCGAGCAGTTTTATGGCTACAGCGCACAGGATGCAGAAGGCAAAACACTGGACGCGCTCATTTTCACGCCCGACGAACAGCAAGAGTTTCTGGAGAAACTGCAGCAAGTGCGCACGACGGGACAGCCCGCCCCCCTGCAGGAATGGAAAGTTCGCACGGCAGACGGCACAGAGCGCGTCATCCTGTCGTCGCTGTTCCCCATCCAATACGAAGGCGAGACTCGTTATATCTGTGCGGACATCGACATCACGGAGCGCAAGGCGCTGGAGCGACGGCTCTTTCAGGCAGAGAAACTGGAGAGTATTGGGCGACTGGCAGGCGGCGTCGCACACGACTTCAACAACCTGCTGACCGCGATTCTGGGCTTTGCGGAGCTGGCGCAGAGTCGCCTCCCTCACGACCATCCCGTGCAGCAGGATATTGAGCGGATTGTGCAATCGAGCCTGCGGGCGGCGAACCTCGTGCGCCAGCTGCTCGGCTATGCGCGTAAACAGCTCACCCAGCCGCGCCCCGTCTCGATGAACGCTGTGATTCAGGAGCTACTGCCCCTGCTGGAAAACATACTGGACAAGGAAATCACGATTCGGCTACACCTGACCGAGCAAGAGAACACGGTTTTTATCGACCCTGCGCAGCTGGAGCAGATTGTGATGAACCTGACCTTGAACGCGCGCGACGCGATGAGAAACAAAGAGAACGGCGTGCTGACCATAGCGGTGGAGCGACGCTTCTGCTCGGAAAAAGAGTTGCCCGCTGACGCATACGAGGAGCCGCGTGCGGGCGAGTATGTCTGTCTGATTGTGCGGGATACGGGCGAGGGCATTCCCGAATCGGCGCGCGCCCACATCTTCGAACCCTTTTTCAGCACCAAAGGGCTGGGCAACACAGGGCTGGGACTGGCGACCGTGTACGGAATCGTGCGCCAGAACGGAGGCTTCATCACCGTTGAAAGCGAGGAAGGCAAAGGCGCGACCTTCATAATCTGCTTGCCACCATGGGATGGTCAGGTACAATCCCATGCCGATGACCCAAGCCGAACGCCGTCCGACGCTGGTAATCATTGACGGACATAGCCTGCTCTATCGGGGGTTTTATGCAACGCGCCCGCTCACGACCTCCGACGGTACACCCACCAACGCGGTCTACGCCTTCACGAACATGCTGCTCTCGCTGCTGGAGCGCGTGCAGCCCGATGCGATTGTGGTCGCGTTCGATGCGCCTGCGCCCACCTTCCGCCATGAGGCGTTCACGGAATACAAGGCGCATCGCCGCGAGACGCCCGAAGCGTTCCGCCCTCAAGTGGAGATGACGCGCCGGCTGCTGGAGGCGATGGGCGTGCCCACGCTCAGCGAGGAGGGCTTCGAAGCGGACGACCTCGTGGGCGCGCTCGCACGCTACGCCGTCGAGCAGGGCTACGATGCGCTCATCTTCACTGGCGATCGCGACCAGCTGCAACTCATCAATCCCCATGTGCGTGTGTGCGCGCCCCAGCGCGGCGTTTCGGAACTGGAGATTTTCGACGCCGACGCCGTGCAGCAAAAGTACGGACTGACCCCCGCGCAGATTGTGGACTTCAAGGCGCTGGCAGGCGACGCTTCCGACAATATTCCGGGCGTGCCCGGCGTCGGCGAAAAGACCGCCGTCAAACTCCTCCAGCAGTTCGGCAGTGTGGAGAACCTGCTGGCGAATCTGGAGCAGGTGGAGAGCGAGAAACTGCGCGAGGCGCTGCGCCAGCATGCCGACCAGATTCGTCAGAGCCGCATGCTGGCGACCATTCTGGACAACGCGCCCCTATCGATAAACCACATCCCGCGCTTTGCGCTAACCCCAGAGCGCGTGCAGGCGTTGCACCGTGTGCTGGAGTCGTATGAATTCCGTTCGATTCTGAAGCGGTTGCCTGCCCTGATTGAGAAGTTCGGCGGCGCGCCGACCGCTGTGGAGTCGGTGTATGAAACGCTGCGACCCGAGGTGATTCGCAACCCCGACGAGGCGACCTTAGCGCGGTTGTTGGAAGGCGACGCGCCTGTGGGGATGCGGCTCTACGGCGCGTTGAACCATCTGCGCGACGCGACGCTGGACGCCGTGGCGCTCGCTGTGTCGCCTGACCGCGCCGTGTGGCTGGAGCTGGGCGGGAGTCTGTTCCTGCCTGAGCCGCTGACTCGCCTGCTGAACGACCCCAGCCGCCCGCGTGTCGTGTGGGACTTGAAGACTGAGTGTTTGCTCCTGCGCGGGGCGGGCGTGGAGGCGCACCCTGCCGACTTCGACGCGCTGCTGGCGGCGTACCTGTGGCAGCCCAGCCGCGCGAGCTACACGCTCGACTGGCTCTGCGAGGATGTGCTGCGCCTGCGTCTGCCTGACGACGAGGCGCGTCCCGCCGCCGAAGCGTGCGCCCTGCGCATGCTCCAGCCCCGCCTGCGCGCGATTCTGGAGCGTGAGGAGACGCTGCGTGTGCTGGAGCAAATCGAGCAGCCGCTCGCGCCCATCCTCGCCGAGATGGAATGGCACGGCGTGCGACTCGACGCGCCCTACCTGCAGGAACTCTCCGTACGCCTGGAAGCAGAAATGAACCATGTCGCCCGCGACATCTACACGCTCGCTGGCGAGGAGTTCAATATCGGCTCGCCCAAACAGCTCGGCGCGATTCTGTTCGAGAAGCTGGGGCTGCCCATCGTCAAAAAGACCAAGACGGGCTACTCGACCGACGCGGAGGTGCTCCAGACGCTCGCGGCGGAGCATCCCATCGCCGCGCTGATTGTCAAGTACCGCGAGCTGAGCAAACTGCGCTCCACCTACGCCGACGCGCTGCCCAGGCTCATCAACCCGCTCACGGGGCGCATCCATACAAAGCTGAACCAGACCGTGACCGCCACCGGACGCCTCTCCAGTAGCGAGCCGAACCTGCAGAACATCCCCATCCGCACCGAGATCGGGCGCGAAATCCGACGCGCGTTCATCGCCGACCCGAACTACCTGCTGCTCTCGCTGGACTACTCGCAGATTGAGTTGCGCATCCTCGCGCACATGTCGGGCGATCCGGCGCTGATGCAGGCGTTCGAGCGCGGCGAGGATATTCACACGGCGACGGCGTCCATCCTGTTTGGCGTCCCGCCTGAACAGGTGGACACGGAGCTGCGCCGCCGCGCCAAAACGGTCAACTACGCCGTGCTGTACGGGATGAGCGACTATGGGCTGTCGCAGGAGCTGGGGATTGGCGTCGGCGAGGCGAAACAGATAATCGAGCAGTATTTCCAGCGGTTCCCGCACATCAAGGCGTTTACGCAGTCGATTCTGGAGGAGGCGCGCGCGAAAGGCTATGTGCGCACACTGCTGGGGCGCAAGCGCGACATCCCCGAACTGCACAGCGCGAACCGTAACGAGCGGCTCGCCGCCGAACGCGCCGCGATTAACATGCCGTTTCAGGGCACTGCCGCCGACATCATGAAACTGGCGATGATACGGGTGCATCGGCGGCTGCCTGCGCTGGAGCCTGCGGCGCGGATGCTGTTGCAGGTGCATGACGAGCTGCTACTGGAATCGCCCGATTCGCGCGCGCGTGTGGCGGCGGTCGCCGAAGCGGTGCGCGCGGAGATGGAGGCGGCATACCCCCTCCATGTGCCGCTGACCGTAGACGCAAAGGTCGGCGCGAACTGGCGCGATATGGAGGCGATTTAGCGCCCCCGCCGCCAGCTACTCATCGACGCCCAGAATCTGCGTGTAGACCACCTGCTGGGGGTGTACGGCGACCACCCCCCGTGCGCCCAGCTCCGACGAGCCAGAAGTACGAATGAAACAGATGCCCGGCAGGTTCACCAGATCATCAGAACGGCGCAGTTGCTCAATAACCTGATGCGCCTCGTCGCGCGAGTTAATCGGGCAGTCAATCTCCTGCCCATTTGTCAAGCCAATCAGCAAAGTGACTCGTGCCATAATGAGCCTCCTGAGAGGGGATTCGCGCCCGCGTGCGGCGTTCCTGCTACTCGATGCGCACAATCTGGTAGCGCACGACGCCTTTGGGCGTGCTGACGGCAATCTCCTCGCCAGCGGTTTTGCCCAGCACCGCCTCGCCCAGCGGGGAGAGGATGGAGATGAGGTCTTGCAGGGGGTCTGCCTCAAACGAACCGACGAGGGCGATGGTGCGCTCTTTGCCTGTCTCGAGGTCGTGCAGGGTGATTTTACTGCCGAGATGCGCCACCTCGCCGGCGTTATCAGGACGCGGCACGACCTTCGCGCGGCTCAGCACGGTCTCCAGGTCTTTGATGCGCCCTTCGAGAAACGCCTGCTGCCGCTTGGCGTCCTGGTAGTCGAAGTTTTCGCTGAGGTCGCCCAGCGCGCGCGCCGCCTTGATGCGCTCCACAATCTCGCGCCGCTTGACCGTCTTCAGCTCCTCCAGCTCGCGCTTGAGCCGCTCGTAGCCTTCCGGTGTGATGAGAATCTCACTCATAGCATTCTCAATTATCGGTTCGGGAATCGCGCCGTTATCGCTGAATGGCGTCCCACGATACATCTTCGATGTCCACCGCGCCGTTGCTGCAACGATTCAGCGATTTTGCACGATTCCCACCAGCAACCTTTAGAATCTCGTGGTCAGGGCTTCATTATACCCGCGTTCACACGCGGACACGCAGTCTCCCAATAATCCATCCAAGTGGTATAATCTTATTCAGAATCACTGGGAGCCTCTTCAGGAAAGCGAGGTAAACCATCAACAACTTCGCGGAGTATTTGGCGCATCTCCGGCGCGTGCGTGGACTCTCCATCCGACGACTCGCCCAGAAAGCGGGGATTCACCCCTCCACTGTGAGCCGCTGGGAATCGGGTGCTGTGCGCCCCTCGCTCTACGAGCTTGATGCGCTGATGCGTGCGCTGGGCGCCAGCGACGCTGAGCGGCGTCGCGCCCTGGAGCTGATTGACGCGCCGCGCGCACTGTCCCGGCTACACACGACGCAACCCAATCCGCCCGGCTCACAGGTGAAACCGCACATCCCCATTCCCGGCGACCTGCTGCGTGCAATGCGACAGCGCAGGGGCTGGACTCTGGAGCAGACCGCGAAGCAGATGCACATCAGCGCCACAACCCTCCACCGCTGGGAACACTCGGAGGCGTGGCCCTCGGACGAGCAGCTGCACAGACTCTGTGCCCTGCTGCATGCGCACGCTCCAGAACAGGCGGCTCTCTCCGCTGGGCGCCTGCATTTCCACGCCGAAGCGCAGGCGTTCTCATCACAGCTGGAGGACTTGGACCATCTATTGCACCAGATTGTCAACGCGGAGATTGCTCTCGATAGAGCGCTTGCCGATTTATACTTTCTCTCTCTGGAGCGACACCTCTGGGGCGTGAGTCAACAAAGCGAGGTGGGGCGACTTTTGCTCATCGACGCCTATGTGTGCCACTGTCGCCATCTACTCCAGGACGCCCGCCTGATCGACGCGCAGACCCCAGCCGCGCGTGCGATGCACCTGATTGGTCGCTGGGAGAACCCACGCCCACACTGGTTGTGGGTGGTGCATGCCACCGCGAAAGACGCCGCCGAGAAGCGCGCCCAGCCGTATCCCACCGCAGGCATCCGCATCTTGCAGGACTGGCTCCCTGTCGCCGCCGCCACCGCGATCAAGTATGAGGCGTGGTTCCTGCGCGATATTGCGGAATACATGAGCCTGACGCACGCGACGCGCGCCGCCGTGAGCACCAGCGCGCACGCCGTCAGCAAAGGACTGGGATTGGGCGATGATAGAAATGTATGGCTCTCGCACGCTGAGGTGCTGCTCAATCTCCAGCGCCCGCACCAGGCGCTGGAGGTGCTCGAGAGGCACCTGGCGCTCGGCTGGGAGGAAGATTCGGTGCTGATGCAGCAACTGCACGAGGCGGGAATCTACGCCCGCGCGCTTCACGGCGTTGGCAAACATCAGGAAGCGCTCCTGTGGGTGGAACGCGCACAACAGCTGGTGCAGGCGAACAACCTCTGGCAGGTGCGGAACCGGGTAGAGGCAATCACCGCGCAAATCAAGTAGGCAACGTGATAGGGTGTTGCAATTTTCCGAAAAATTACGCAACGGAGACCCTCCCGTGCTATGATTGGGTTGGCTATCACGGGAGGACACCATGCGATTCTATTCTGGGCGTTCACTAGGTCTCCGTGCAGAGGCAGGGAAGCAAACTCGCTTCTGTTGGCTTGCTCTCGTTCTGGCGCTGGTTCTGGGATGCGCCTTCGTTGCCGGGTTCGCGCAGCAAAACCGCGAGGTCTATACCTATAACCTGACCTTTACCACTGCCAACCAGTGCATGTGGCAGCCAGGCGCCTGCAATATCGGCTACTCCTACTTTCTGGGGGGCAACTTCAACGGCTCGCGTTCGGGCGGCGGCTATTTCTCTATCCCCTTTCTGGGCGAGTTTGGCGCATCGGGCAGCGCGTCCGCGAGCGGTCGGCTCGGACTCCAGTTCGATGCCTACACGACGGGAGGCGATGTGTCGGTCATTTACCCGATGCAGCTGACCCTTTCCTTCCCCACCCGCGAGTATCTGGTACCCGGCGGGATTGCCGTTATCCAGTCCAGCTACAGGCTCCAGCAGGGCGCGCGTCTCAGCACCACTTCGCCCACCGCCCGCTTCGTGATGTCGAGCGTGCTGGATTTTGCCGGCTCATTCAGCGTCCGTGCACGCGCGTTCAGTAGAGATATAATCAATAATTCGGTGAACATCCCGCGCGTGAACTATGTGCAGGAGCTGGTCAACACGGACAACCTGAACATCTGGGATCGGGACTTCGATCTCATTCCGAGCTTTCCGGGGCTGCTGACTCTGAATGTGCATCGCCCGTTGATTATCACGGAAGGGGGCAACCCAATCTCGCCTGTAGAGACGCGCCTGACCGCCACAGGCAGCGACCGATTTGTCACGCTGACGGGCGATCTGACCGCCGCGACCATCTATCTGATTCAAACGCTGCTGGGACAGCCGCCGAACAACTACCTGCGCCAGAGCATCTCGTATCCCGGACTGGAGGCGGGCTACTCGCTGTTGCAAACGGAGGTACGAGCGGGACTTGGGTTCCGTCAGGACTTTGAGTTCGCGCCGCGCCCCAAAATCCGATTGACCTTCACGGATGGGCGCGCGCCTGTCGAGTTCTATGCAGGCGAGAGCGTCGCCATCCAGCTCCCCATGTCGGGCGCGCTGGGCGTGAACGCCTCGGTGGTCATGGACAACCAGTTCACCAATATCACCTATCTGACTCTTTCTGGAGGCATCTACTTCCTGCCGCTCTATGTGTACGCCAGCGGCAACCTCGGCGACATCTCACTGGGCAGTTTTGAGTTCAAGCCTGTGGACGAGATGGGCATCGGCAGCACCCTGCCCATTCGCATCTTCAATCGCACCTTCACGCTGAGCGGATTTTCGGATCAGGCGGCGGGCGCGCTGACGGTGCGTGCCAACACCGACGCCACCCCTGGCATTTTTTACAGTGTGAACTACAACAGCCCCACCTTCGCGCGGGTGTACGACTCCAGCGCCACCCTCTATCTGGAGTGCCGTCCCGCCAGCTACTTCACCAGCCAGTCGCGGGTGGTGTTTCGAGGCACAGAGATCAGCACGACGCTGATTCAGTCCAATGTGGTAAGAGCAGTCATCCCTGCCAGCCTGCTCACCACAATCGGCAACTACACGCTGTTTGTGCGCACGCCGGGCAAGCCCGACACGAACGCCCTCGCATTCGCCGTCGGCTACAGGCAGCCCGTGATACGGGATGTACGCTGCGACTGCCTGCCCGGAGAAGACTACAGAGGCTACACGATTGGCGTCGATTTTCCGAGTACCGACCTGGAGCTGGAACTGACCACCGCAGGCTCAGACAGCTCCTACTATCGGAACGGCGTGACGGAGGTCTACTGGAACGATCAGGCAGTCGCCATCGAACAGATTGGGAGCGGGAGCGAGAACCCCTCCAACTACATGCGGATTCGAGTTCCCAATCGGTACCTGTGGCAGCCGGGCACGATGGCGCTGAAGGTGGTGAACAGGGGTCCAGGCGGCGGCGAATCCACTTACAATATCTACGCCTCCCACCCGTCGCTTCAGTGGGATGAAGACTACGATCGTCGGCTGAACCCACGGCGCGGGCGCTCCATCGGGGCGCAGGGCATCCCTATTCGGGTGCGCGGCACCTGGTTCATCAAAGGCGTCACCGAGCTGATCCTGGTTGAGGGCGACACTTGGAACCCCAATAACGCAATCCCCTTGCCCACCCAGTATGTCAGCACGGCGGAGCTGATGGGGCAGATTCCGGGCGACCTGATGCAGACGCCTCGCCGTGTGTTGATTGGAATCCGCCATCCCGATGGGCGAGGCGGCTACATCACTTCGGACAGCGGCGAAGGGTTTGATGTGCTGAACCCGATCCCTGTCGTGGAGCGGTGCGAGCCGAATGTGGTCAATCGGGGCGACGCGCCGCCCAGCTTTGTGGAGGTGCGCGGCGTGAGCTTCCGTCCCGGCTGTCAAGTCGTGTTCAACGGCACACCGCTGGCGACCACACGCCTCTCGGACACCCGCCTGCGCTTCACACTGCCCGCGGGCACGATGAACACGGGGCGCGTGAATATCGTGAAGGTGCGCAACCCGCAAACGGACGGCATCGATTCCAACGAGGAATGGTTCACCGTGCGCAACCCTGCGCCCACGCTGACCGGGCTCAACCCCAGCAGCGTCACGACCTTCGCGCCTGCAACGCAGGTGGACATCTGGGGCAGTGGCTTCGAAAGCACGGCGCGCGCCTACTTTGGAGGGACGCCCGTTAACACCACCTTTGTGAGTCCAACGCTTGTGCGCGCCGTTATTCCTGCCCACCTGCTGCGCAACGCGGGCGATTTTCCCATCACCGTGCGCAACGAGCCAAGCATCGACTCCAACGCGCTCACCTTCACGGTCAGCGACGCGCGCATCATCTATGTCAGTCCTGAGGGCAACGATGCGAACAACGGCTTGAGCTGGGCGACGGCGAAGCGCACGGTGCAGGCGGGCATCAACGCCGCCGCGCCCTCCTCTGCGGGCGGCGCGCAGGTGTGGGTCAAGGCGAGCGCCTATAACGAGCGTATCACCCTGCGAAGCAATGTGCATGTGTACGGCGGCTTTGCGGGCAACGAGACCAGCCGCAGCCAGCGCAACCTGTTCGCCAACGAGAGCAGCCTCGACGGGCAGTGGGGCGGCACGGTGGCGACGGTGAACGCGGGCACAGTCAACGCCACCCTCGATGGCTTCACCCTCCATAGGGGCAACCGCCCTGCAGGCGGCGCGGGCGTGCTGATCAGTGGCGACTGTAGCGTCGTCGTGATTTCCAACAACCTGATTATCAACAACCGCTCGCTGGATGTCTCCGGGAGCGGCGCGGGCATCCTGGTACAGGGGGCAAATCCGTTCGGCGCGAATGTGCAGATTCTCAACAATCTCATCGCGCGCAATGCCGCCTACAACAGCGCCGCCGTCTATCTGCGCTACGCAAGCGCGCAACTCATCAACAACACCATCGCCTACAACACCAGTGTCAGCGCCTCTCTCGGAGGCGGCGTCTACTGCTCCGATAGCACCAACACGCTGCTTGCCAACAACATCGTGGCGTTTCAGGGGAACGGTCCCGGAATTGATCGCAAGAATGTGTCCACCGCGACAGTGACCCTGCGCAACAACTGCGTGTACAACCCGTCCAGCGCCAACTATCGCAACATCGCCGCCAGCGCGTATGCGAGCGACATCAATCTCGACCCACGCTTTGTGGACGCAAGCAACAACAACTTCCATCTGGGCGACTCGCCCTGCATCGATCGGGGCAGCCTGCCCGACGCGGCTGGCATTCTGGTCGATTACGACGGGCAGGCGCGGGTGAACGGCGTTACCATCGACATAGGCGCGGATGAGGTGTACGCGGTCGCGGTCGCGCTGACCGCGCCGCCTGCCACGGGCGCGATTCGCACGCCTGTGAACCTCACGGCGTCCCTGCGACGACCCGACAACAACCTGCCGATTGCGGGTCAGCGGCTGGAATTCTTCGTGCAGAACGCCTTCATCGGGTTTGCTGACACCCAGAGCAACGGCACGGCGACGCTGAGCTATCTCCCGCCCGAATCGCTGGGCACAGGCGCGAAATCGCTGCGGGTGGAGTACGCGGGCAACGCCGCCTACCTGCCTGCATCTCAGACAACCACGCTCACGGTGAATCGCGGCGCAACAATCCTGACGTCCATCACTGAGCCATCGCAGGTCTCGGTCTCGCAGCAGATGACGCTGGGCGGCAGGCTCTCGGACGCCACCGGCGCGCCGATTGCGAACCGCACGCTGAATATCCTCTGGGACGGCGCGCCGATTGCCAGCGGCAACACCGATTCCAGCGGCGTCTTCCGCACCGCGTACACCATCCCGCGGGGCACTGCGCGCGGCAACCACACCGTGCGTGTGGAATTCCTGGGCGATTCCCTGTTCCTTGCAAATGTAGCCGCCAATACCGTGTCTGTGGTCAACAGCGCGCCTGAAGCGTCCCTTGCTGGAGCGAGCCTGCTGTTCAACGGCTCGAATACCGCTGTGCAGTTTGACCACCGCCCCGAACTGAACGCCTATCCGCTCACAGTCTCCTGCTGGGTACGCACGCTGGATACAGCGAACCTCGAACGCGGCATCGTCAACAAGTATGTGAGTGGCTCAGGCAACGGCTACCAGATATACCAGCGCAACGGGCGAGTGTATGCATGGTACTTCCGCGACCTGAACAACTACATCTGGGACGGCGGCTTGGGGCTGGACGGAGGGGCGATTGCTGACGGCGCGTGGCATCATATCCAGTTCACGGTGGACGCCAGTGGCGGGCGGCTCTATGTGGACGGCGCGCTGCGCGCCAGCCGCCCATGGACGGGTTCGCCGGGCGCATGCGCGACCACCACGCCGCTGATGATTGGGCGCTATACGGGCACGCCACTGAACGGGCACTTCGACGGCGAGATCGACGAGGTGAAACTCTGGAACAGCGCCGTTGTCGGAACTGATGAGGTGAACCGTAAGGCGAGCCTCGTCGGCGACGAGACTGGGCTGCTTGCCTATTTCCGATTCGATGAGCGATCGGGGAACCAAACCATAGAGGCTGTATCAGGCGAGGCGGCGACGCTCCTCAACGCGCCCCTGTGGCAGACCTCCAGCGCGCCCGTCGAGTTCCTGTATGTCGTGGAAGGCGTGCCGCGTACATCGCGCCTGAACGCCTACGACGCCAACGAGGACGCGCTGAACTATAACCTGCTCACTGCGCCCAGCGGCGGGCAGTGGGTGGGCGGCGTGTTCCCGAACGCGACCTTCCTGCCCCCCATCGGGGGTATTTCAGGCGCGTTCAGCTACCGCGTCAGCGATGGGCTTGTCAACAGCAACACCGCATCGGGAGCCATTCAGCGCACGAATGCACCGCACGCCAGCCTGGGCGGCTCGATGCGCTACTTCAACGGCAACACCAACTCCCTGATGAGCGTGCCGGGCTTCGGCAATCGCGTCTCCGCCGATGAACTCACCATCGAGTTCTGGCAACTGGCGGGCGCCACGCGCAGCAGCGCCACTATCGACATCAACGGCGGCGCCAGCACCAATCGCATCGTGGTGCATAGCCCCTGGATCGATGGCAGGGTCTACTTCGACTTCGGCAACCTCACCACGCAGGGACGAGTTTCCTACACGCCTCCCCAGCCAATCATCGGCACATGGCAGCATTTCGCCTTTGTGGCGAGCCGCAGCGGGAACTACATGCGCATCTACCGCAACGGCGTTCTGGAAGCCCAGAAGACTGGCATGACTCCCTTCACCCCTGGCAACTACACGCTGGGGATTGGCAGCGGCAGTGGCCCTGAGGGCTTCCAAGGGTTCATCGACGAGGTGCGCATCTGGAACCGCGCACGCACCCAGCGTGAAATCCAGCGCGATATGCACGCGGTGCTGCGAGGCAACGAGCGCGGACTCATCGGCTACTGGCGCCTCGATGAATGGGGCAACGGCGCCGCCACCGCCCTCGACTCGTCGCCCAGCAGAGCGAACGGAACCTTCAGCAACGCGCGCTGGCTCGGCTCCACCGCGCCCCTTCACACGGTGCATGTGCCCGCGGGCGGGCGCGCCTTCACGCTGGGCGCCTTCGCCGAGTATCTCACCCAGCCGAACCAGTTGACCTACCAGATCGTGGAGAACCCGGCGTCCGGCAGCCTGAACCTGTCGGGCAATGAGGCGACCTACACGCCCGATCAACCGGGCGCCTACACCATGCGATACACCGTCAGCCATTCGGCAGCGGCTCTGAACACCGCGCGTGTGTGGCTGGTGGCGCCGCGCGCAGGCGATGTGGACGGCAGCGGCTGCGTGGATGACGCCGACCTGCTAACGGTGCTGTTCGCCTTCGGCAGCGACAACCCCGACGCCGATGCGAACGGCGACGGCGTCGTGGACGACGCCGACCTGCTGGTAGTACTGTTCAACTTCGGCAGCGGGTGTTAGCGCCCGCCTTCTCACAGGACAGAAGGAGGTCTGACAATGAAACGCATAACGCTCTGCAGTCTGGGATTTATAATGCTCGTGGCGCTCGCGTGCGCCCAGCCGTTCACCTATCAGGGGATGCTGAAAGACAGCGGCAGCCCTGCGAACGGCGCCTTCTCGATGACCTTTCGGCTCTATAACGCGGCAACTGGCGGGACGCCGCTGGGCACGGTGGGACCGCTGAATGTTGCGGTGAGCAACGGCTTGTTCAGTGTGGAGCTGAACTTCCCCGCTTCGGTCTGGGATGGGGGAACCCGCTATCTGGAGATTCAGGTGGGTTCCACGACCCTTTCACCCCGTGTGAAAATCACCCCGACGCCGTATGCCAGCGCGCTGCGCCTGTTCGAAAGCGGCGGTGGCAATCCCGACCGCATGGTGATTGCCCATTCGCCCACTTCTACGAACTGGGGCTTACAATACCGTGACTCGGACGATAGTTTCCATTTTGTGAGAGCGGGTGTATCGAAGCTGCGAATCGGGTTAGACGACGGTAATGTCAATACCAACTGGGGTTTTTTCGGCATCCGCACGGACAATCTTAATCGCCCGTTGACCATTAGAGGTCACGGCACTCATTCGGAATGGATCCAGTTCAGGGACACCGTCGCCGGTGCGGACAAATGGCATCTCAACAATCTGGGGAATGGGCTTAACTTCGCCGAGACTGGGGTGGCGGATGCGCGCCTGTTTCTTGCTGCTGGGGGGAATGTGGGCATCGGCACAAGCAGTCCAACCGAGAGGCTCCATGTGAACGGCAACATTCGGGTTGCTGATGATGCCAGCATCTTCGGACTGGACCGCCTTGTGGGCTTTAATGACCTACGACTTGCAGGCGACAACAACCCGCCGGGCGGCTGGGATCTCTACATCGCACCTGACGGCAGGATTGGGCATCGCTTCATTTATGGCAATTCAAACTTCACCATTCGGAACACCGGGCATACCTATGCTTTCGTCGTCGAAAAAGCGGACGGCACTACATTGTTAGCGGTCCAGGATGATGGACGGCTCGCTGCCGCAGGTCTGCGCAACATCGGAGACTTCCGCAACATGCAGTGGAACCAGTCGACAGGCGAGATTGGCTGGGACACCTCCAGCCACCGCTATAAAGAGAACATCACCCCGCTGGAGGACGATTTCGCCAGAGTCCTCTCTCTGCAGCCGAAGACCTACACCCGCATCGGCGGCGATCCCAACCGCTGGGAAATCGGCTACCTCGCGGAGGAGGTGCATGACCTGGGGCTGCATCGTCTGGTAGAGTACGACCTGCAGGGGCGTCCCGATGGGGTGAACTACGAGAAGATGGTGCTCTATCTCAACGAAGTCATCAAGCAGCAACAGGCGCGTATCGCCGCCCTGGAGCAGCGCGTATCGGAGCTGGAAGCCCGTAAACCGAGCCAGCGGTAAATACGCCTGACTGGGGCATCGGCTGAATCTCTTGAGCCCCAGTGAGGAACCAGAAGCAACGCAGGAGACACATGATGAAACACACAAGATGCAGTTCGAGAAGATCGGCGCCGCAGAGACTGCCGGCGCGAGGATGGCTGTTTGTGCTGGTGCTGAGCGGGATGCTTGGCACACCGACCCTGTTGAATGCCCAGAGCCTCAGCTGGCTGGGTGCGCTAAGAGAACTCTCCAGACCTCCGACCTACGAATTTGGAGGCGGCTCCCTGTTCGCCTACGATCCCGCTTTACAAGAAGGCATCTCGCCGGAACAGTGGGCGCGCATCATGCAGGGGATCGCCGACTATCACGCCCGGTACGGCTATTCCTTTCATCCTGCCGGCGGACCTGCACCCTATCCCTTCTACCCGCAGGCGGGAAATCTCTGGCGTGATCTCGCCACCCTTTATGTTGATCTCGACCCTGTCTCCGGCAGCGTTCTGGATTGGGACTGCACCGATTACGCTATCGATGGGAGTACCGGGCAAACCTCGTTCCTTCGAACCTTCAACTACGGTGAACAGGATATTGGCGTGCCGGTGTATGCCGCGCTGGATGGAGTGGTAGTTTTCACTATGGATGGGTACGCTGATTACAACGCCTCTTGTCAGGAGGACCCCCTCGGTAACAGCGTTGTCCTCTGGCATGGCGGCGCCCATTACAGCATCTATGCCCATCTGCGGAATGGCAGTGTGGCGGTTGCCGTCAACCAGACGGTGCGCGCCGGTCAGCAACTGGGTCTCACCGGCAGCAGCGGATGCAGCCGCCTTCCCCGTCTGTACTTTGAGTCGGCGTACGGCGATCCGCTGACTCCTTATGAGCCGCACGCAGGAACTTGCCGACCGGGGCAGAGTTACTGGGTCAATCAGGTTCCCATCCGTCGTGATATGTCCTTATGGGATTTCAACATGACGGATGTGCTGATTGCAAACTATCCGGGCTTGCCCTACGACATGCCCCGCACGGGCACTTTCCTGAGCAGCGCGCCCTTTGTCAGCTGGTGGATCGTGCTTGTCAACCTGCCGGCTAACAGCACCTGGCGCGTGCGCTTTCTGTATCCAGATGGAACCTTAGCATTCAACAGTGGCAACCGCAACTTTGGCAACAATGTCCCGTACTCCACGGCGTGGTGGTGGTGGAGATACAATCTCAACCCGAATATTGTCGGCACATGGCGCGTTCAGTTGTTTATCAACAATCAGTTGATGATGGACGCGCCCTTCAAGGTGGTCGCCACGCAGCCAGAAATCGTCAACCGCCCGCCCTTTGCCATCGAAGCGGCGGCTTTTGATCCGCCTCGACCGGGCGCCGGCGACGCAATCTTCTGCCGCCTGAATACCTCGGTTCTCGTCGATGACCCCGATTACGATCTGGTTCGCTACCGGTATACATGGCGCGTGAACGGCAACACGGTTCGCCAGGAAACCATCGCGGCTCATTCGGACGCGATTCCCTGGGGCATCTATCAGCCCGGCGACCTGCTGGAGTGCGAAATCACGCCCTTCGACGGGCAAGCGGATGGACCTTCGCTTGTGGTTCGGATTGTGCCCGGCGATATGAACGGCGACGGCTGCGTGGATGACGCGGATCTGCTAACGGTGTTGTTCGCCTTCGGCAGTGACGACCCCGACGCCGACGCGAACAGGGACGGCATCGTGGACGACGCCGACCTGCTGATGGCGCTGTTCGCGTTCGGAGAAGGGTGTTAAGTGCCTTTGCGTTATATTCGCAACACGCCTGTCAAGTATAGCGTGCGGAAGCGGCGCTTCTGCACGCTATACAGATACAGCCCGTGAAGACCGGCGCACATCCCAGGTGTCTGCACGCGCGTGCAGCGGGTACACTCTTATTATGCGACGCCCATCGCTTGTCTGGATTCTGGGGCTGATTCTGATTAGCCAGAGCCTGTACGCTGTCGGCGAGACGCCCACGCTGTGGGGCATTCCCGTCTCCGAGTACGCCCAGCGACGCGAGCAACTCCGCCAGACGCTGGAGAGCGACCAGATTGCCATTTTCGCCAGCGAGACCAGCCCGCCCACCCGAATGCGGTTCCGACAGGACAACAACTTCATGTACCTCACGGGGCTGGAGGCGATGAACAGCGTGCTGGTCATCCTGCCCGACGATAGCCCGCTGGAGGAGCGCGTCGTGCTGTTTTTGCCGCGTCAGTCGCGCGTGTCGCGCCTGTTCGAGGGACCGCTCCCCGAACCGAACGACCAGACGCGCCGCGAGACAGGCATCGAGGACATCCGCGAGCGCAGTGAGCTGAGCGCGTTTCTGGCGGAGGCGTTGAAGGTACATCCGCGCGTGCTGGTGAACCGCCCCGCGCGCACGCTGCTAACGGACGCCATCCGCGAGGCGAACCCTGAGGCGCAGATAACGAGTGTGGATCGCCTGATGGCGCCCATGCGCGTGGTCAAATCGCCCGCCGAAATCGCCCTGCTGCGCAAAGCGGTCGCCGCCAGCATCGCAGGGCATCGCGCACTCGCCCAGCGGCTCGCGCCCGGCGTCTACGAATACGAACTCGAAGGCGCGGCGCAGGAAGCGTTCCGCCGACACGGCTCCGAACGCGAGGGCTACCCGATGATTATCGGCTCCGGACCGAACGCCTGCATCCTGCACTACAACGCGAACAAGCGACAGGTGCAGGCGAACGAGCTGGTGCTGGTGGACATCGGCGCGGAATACTCCTACTACACCGCCGACATCACGCGCACCTACCCCGCCTCCGGCAAATTCACCCCGCGCCAGCGCGAACTCTACATCGCCGTACTGGACGCGATGAAATACGCCGAGAAGGAAGCCAAACCCGGCATCACCCTGCGCGAACTCCATCAGAAGGTGGTGGAATTCTTCCGCAATCACAAACTCCGCGCGAAAGACGAGAACGGCAACGAGCAGACCCTCGACCGATTCTTCGTGCATGGACTGTCGCATATGATGGGCATGGATGTGCATGACCTCGACCCGAACCAGCCCCTGCGCCCCGGCATGGTGTTCACCATCGAGCCCGGGCTGTATATCCCGTCGGAGGGCATCGGCATTCGGATTGAGGACGACTATCTGGTGACCGAGAGCGGCGTGGAGAACCTGAGCCGTGCGCTGCCGCGCGAACCCGACGCGGTGGAGCGCATGGTGCGCGGCGCGCGACGACGGTAGCCATGCTTGCGCTGTATTACCTGACCTTCAGCCAGCCTGACCAGGCGCAGGCGGTCGCTCATGACCTCCTGCGCGAGAAGGTCGCCGTCTGCACGAACTGGTTCCCCATCACCTGCGCCTACCTGTGGGAGGGCGCAGTGCAGCAGGAGTCGGAGACCGTGCTGATTGTGAAGGCGCGTGCGGGCGTGCGCGAACAGATAGAAGCCATCGCCCGCCGCCACATCGATTACACGCACTTCGTGGGCGAGATCCCGCTCGCCAGTGTGAACGCCGACTTCGCCGGGTGGCTCACGCGCGAGCTAGGGGGCTGAGTGCGGTTGCGGTAAGTTTTCAGCAGCCGCTCTATCCGCGCGTGCGCGTAGGCGCGCCCTTTGGAGTGCTGAAGCGGGAGCTTCAGCATGCGGAAGCTCCGCTTCCGCACACTCCATATCAACGGCGCTTCGCGCACCTGACGCAACGGGAGCGCAAGCCACTTATTCCCTCGGCAGCACGATTTCCACCAGCGCGCTCTCCACGCCGCCCGTGCCCACCGTCGAAACGGCGAAGCGATTGGCGTTCGAGAACCAGTAGAGGTCCTGATGCATCTGCAGCCGCAGGTCGATGACCGCGCTGCGCGTGTCGGGCGTCAGGGTCGCCACCGGGAACCACGGGCGGTCGTTCAGCCCGTCGCTGGAGACGCGCCGGTAGACCCGATACGCCACGATGATGTCGTTGGAGTGCTGGTCGCGCGTGATTTCGGGCGCGTCCCAGCGCAGGCGCACCTGATGTTCGTCGATGCGCTCTACCTGCAGATTGCGCGGCGCGGGCGGCGAGTCGGGCGAGCCGTAGGGCGTGCGCAGGGTGAGGGTGTACCGCTCCGTGTGTCCGCGCAGATAGGCAATCAGGAAATCGGTAATCTCCAGCCAGTAGTAGCAGGGGCGGTCGTGTTGGGTGATGCGCACGAGCAGCAGCCCGCGCTGCCCCACGACATTGATGTTGCCGAACGGGTTGGGGCGGCGATGGTAGCCGTTGAGCGTGCGCACCTCCTGCACGGGGCGGTTCGGCAGGCGCAGCAGCCCCTGCGCGTCGGTCTCGCCCACAATCACGGGATCGCTGGAGACGGGATGCCCGAAGTTGCCGTCTTCGACCACCGCGTAGAAGCGCACGCCCGCCTGTTGCTGGGGCGGCTGGCTCGTGTCCACCACCACGCCGCGCTGGAATATCTCCACCCGCGCGCCCGCCACAGGCAACCCGTTCACATCCACCACCTGCAGGAAGTTCTCGGCAGGCAGCGCGAAGTAGTAGTCGCCGAAGTGCCCGCGCGGCTTGTTCCATGTGCGGTTCAGATACCCCGCGCACACCTCCGACCACAGGTGCGGACCGTGCCAGTGCATCATGGTCTTGTAGCCGCGATAGTAATGGGTCAGCATGTCGCCGTTGTCGGGCATGCGGTGGTTCTCGTGCCCGTGATAGTCCAGCACATACAGGTCGGTCAGCCCCAGCTGGTGTCCCAGCTCGTGCGGCAGCGACCACTCGGTATTGTTGCGCCACTGCGGTTCGGGCGCTTTCCATGTGCGGGCGCGGTCTTCGTCGCTCACGAAAATCCAGCCGCCCTGATCGTAGGCGATTCCGTCCGCCGAGAAGCGGTTGCGCACCGCTTCGTCGATGTCATCCGCGTAGATAATCCGATCCAGCCGCACGCGCGCCTTAATCCCCTCCGGCGCGGAGGGGTATACGCTCTGCTCGAACAAAAGGTTCATAATCTCCAGATGCCAGCGGTAGTAGTCCTCCCACGCGAAAGTACCGTAGGCGTTGCGGAACTCGTTCCACACCTTCACGCGCTCCTTGTGGACGATGTAGAAAAACGCGAAGCCCCACAGCGGGTCGGTAATCTGGTTATTAATCGTGGCGATTTCGCGCTGGTTGGTGAGAATCTGGAACTGCACATGGTGGAACCCCTCCTGCCACTGCCAGCGGGTCTGCAGCTCGATGCGTTCCTGCGGTTTGAGCCGTTTCGTGACGCGCCCGCGGGCAATCTCCTTGTCGTCGACGCGCCAGACATACTCGAAGGGCGCGGCGTCGGCGAAGCCCACATTTTTCACATGCGCGGTCATCGTGAGGGTCTCGCCGGGCGTATACTGGAACTTCAGCCCCTGCACGACGGCTTCGGGCTGCATGTAGGCGCGTTCGCCGAGGTCGGGCAGTGAGCCGCCTGCAATTCGGGGGCGTCCGTACTGGTCGTACTCGACGCGCCCGTGCAGCCCCGCGAGCTTGGGGTTCAGCTCAATATGCGTGATGGTCAGGTCAGGCAGGTTCGGCTTGGCGTCCCACGCCGCGTCGCGTTCAATCTGGAACTCTTTGACCAGTCGGCGCGGGTAGATTGTCCAGCGGTCCGTGCCCACATCTTCGAGCCGTTTCCACACCACCAGGCGCACGCCCTCGTCGCGAATGTAGCAGTTCTCAATCACGCGCCCATCATGCAGCACGAGCCGATCGGCGCCGGCGGTCGCCAGCAGCAACGGGAGTCCCCACAGCGGAATGCATCGGCGCATAGTGAAACGGCAATTCGCGTGTCGCCTGCACTTTCCTGCTCAGGTATAATCTCCTGCTGGGGAACAGGCATGCAAGGATTATGGGGACGCTGGGTACTGAGCGCAATAGTGCTGCTCGGCGTGCTGGGGGGCTGGAGCCAGCCGATAGCGCGCGTGCCCAACCCGCGCGCGACAGACGGGGGCTGGGTGGTGGACATGGCGGGTGTGCTGAACCCGCAACAGAAAGCTGCGCTGAACCGCACGATTGACCAGCTGGAGCGCGACACAGGGGCGGAAATCGCCGTCGTGATTTTGCGCCGCACGCAGGGCGCTACCCCCAAAGAGTATGCCACCGAGCTGTTCAACCGCTGGGGCGTGGGCAAGCGCGACGCGGACAACGGCGTGCTGATGCTGGTCGCGCTGGGCGATCGGCGCGTGGAAATCGAGACAGGCTACGGGATGGAAGCCATCCTGCCCGACGCCGTCGCGGGCGAGATACTGGACACGGCGGTCGTGCCCCGCTTCCGCGCGGGCGATATTGCGGGCGGCGTAATAGCAGGCGTAGAGGCGATTGCCGACCGAATCCGCGACGCGCAGCAGTCGGGCGCGTATGAGCCAACCGCGCCAACCCTCCCCTACACTCCTCGGAGCTACGATACGCGCGAACCGTCGCCCATTACCAGAGAGCCGTACAATCCGCAGCCCGCGTTGCCCATCGGCGGTATCCTGCTGCTGGGCGGCGGCGCGCTGGGGCTGCTGGCGTATGCCCTGCGCGAGCGACCGCCGAAGTGCCCCACCTGCCAGCAGCGGATGCGCCTGCTGGACGAGCAAGCCGACGACGCCTACCTGAATGAACTCCAGCGCGCCGAAGAGCAACTGGGCAGCGTGAACTACCTCGTGTGGCGGTGCGACGCATGCGACACGCTGGAGATCTTTCGCAAGGTCGCGCTGCTGAACGCCTACAACCGCTGTCCGAAGTGCGACGGCATGACCGTGCGCGAGACGGCGCGGGTAGTACGCGCGCCGACCTACACGCGCACAGGGCTGGAACTCATCCTGCGCCAGTGCAAGAACCCGCGCTGCAACTTCTCGGAAGAGCGCGAGCGTATCCTGCCCAAACGCGAGCGGTTCGACGACGAATGGTGGGGACGCACGCGCGGCGGCGGCTGGACCACTGGCGGCTGGTCGTCCGGCGATAGCGGCTGGTCCTCGGGCAGCGGGCGTTCGTCGGGCGGTTTCGGCGGCGGCTGGTCGTCGGGCGGGAGCCGTTCCTCTGGCGGCGGCAGTTTCGGCGGCGGGTCGTCTGGGGGCGGCGGCGCAGGCAGGAGCTGGTAATGCACGACGAGAAACTCACTCCCGAACAGGCGCAGGAGGTCATCCGCGAGGCGGTGCGCCTCCAGCAGGAGCAGGAAAACGCCATCGATACGCAGACGCTGGAGACCAGCGCCGCGGAGATCGGCGTCGACCCGCAACATCTGCGCGACGCCCTGCGCAAAGTCGCCCAGGAGCGCGAACGACGCGCCCGACAAGTGCGCTACGGGTTGATCGCGCTGGGAGTGTTCGCCGCGCTGTTTCTGATGAGCCTCTTCTACAGCCAGCGCGCCCTGAGCGCGGCACTCGCAGAAGTGCAATTCCGACGCGCCCAGCTGGAGAATGTGCAACAGCGTCAGGCGAACCTCATCCCGCGACTGGAGCAGCTGATGGCGCAGGCGAACGCGCAACAGCGGGAACGACTGCAGACGCTGGCGATTGCCCTGCGCGAGAACCCCGCCGCCGCACGCGCCGCCGCCGAGCAACTGCTGCAGGACCCTGCCCTGCGCAACGATTGGCTGGCGGTGCGCCTGATGGACGAAATCGCGGGCAGCCAGAACCGGGTTGCCGTCGAGCGCAAACGCTTCGAGGAAGCCGCTGCCCGCTACGAGCAGACCGCGCGCCAGTTCCCCATCGCGCTGATGCGCCCGCTGCTGGGCTACCCGCCTGCCGTAGAGCGACCGAAATAAACGCAGGGCGGGTTTTGCCCGCCCTGCGTGACTCTCCTCTCAAAAGCTTCAGAATTCTTCCTTTCTGCCCAGAATAACTGCCAATCTACCTGTATGTGCTACAGCAACTTTTGTGCCAAACGATTCGCGGAGGGCATTCAAGTCTGCCCCTACCGCTGCCGATAATTGGACTGGAGGGATTAATCAATGGCTTCGCTACAGCGATTCATGGGCTTGGGCAAGAGTCCCGCCTACGACTCAGCGTTAGAGTATTATGAAGCGGAGCGGTACAGCGACGCGATTCCGCTCTTCGAGATGGCGATTGGCGAATGTAACGACCCGACCGTTCAGAAGCTGGCGCGGGCGTATCTGGCGGAATCGTATGCCCGCTTGGGCTACCGGCGTATCAATCAGGGCGACTGGGAACGCGCCTACGCCTACTTCACGGCGGCGACCGACTATGCGCCCCAGTACGCCGACTGGTGGTTTCAGGCAGGCTACGCCGCCTATAAGCAAGAACAGTACGCAGACGCCCTGCGCGCGCTGCAGCAGGCGACGCAGGTGAATCCCAGCTTCGGACGCGCCTGGTTCCTGTCGGGACTCACGCAATACGCCAGCGGCGCGCGCCAGCAGGCACTGACAACTCTGCAGCAGTGGGCGGTGCAGCTGGGCATCACGCCTGAGCAGTTCAACGAAGCGCTTACCCTGCACCGCGAGTCGCGTTTCGCGCACGCGCAACAGGCGTTTGAGGAGATGCTGCACAACGCCCAGGACAACTACGCAGAATACATTCAGTGGGGGGATGAGGCGTACCAGCGCGGCGACCTGCAGACCGCCGAAGCGTGCTTCCGCCATGTGCTGAACGCGCGCCCGAACTACGCCGATGTGCGCAACCGACTCGGCGTCGTGCTGACCGCGCTGGGACGCGACGAGGAAGCCATCGACCAGTTTATCGTCGCCGTCCGTATCAACCCGCGCTACACGGAGGCGCACATCAACCTCGCCATCGCCTATTACGAACTGGGCTACACCGAGCAGGCGAAAGCGCACTACCAGCAGGTGCTGGCGTACGACCCAGACAATAGCACTGCCCGCGAGGCGCTGCAGCAAATGGCGGCGTAGTCCAGTGTCTTTGTGCGAGAATTGCGACATGCGCGTGTAGCGCCGTCTGTATGGAGTGCGGAAGCGTAGCTTCCGCGAGGCTGAAGCTCCCGCTTCAGCACTCCATAACACGCGCATGCGCGGATAGAGAGACTGCTTCTGCAACGACACTTGGACGACAGGTACAATTCCGTCTGTGGCGCAGGCGTCGCTCGACACGGACTGGATACGCGAACTGCGGCGGGCGCTGCTGGCATGGTTCGCCGTGCATCAGCGCCCGACCCCATGGCGCGACAATCCCGACCCGTATCGCGTGTGGGTGTCGGAGGTGATGCTCCAGCAGACGCAGACGGCGACGGTCATCCCCTACTTCGAACGGTTCATCGCGCGCTTCCCGACGGTGCAGGCGCTGGCGGACGCGCCGCTGGAGGAGGTGCTGCGCTACTGGGAGGGGCTGGGCTACTACGCGCGGGCGCGCAACCTGCACCGCGCGGCGCAGCAGATTGTCCAGAATGGCGGACGGCTGCCGTCAACTGCCGAACGCCTGTGCGAGCTGCCCGGAATTGGCGCGTACACGGCGGGCGCGATTGCCAGCATCGCCTTCGGGCAGCCAACGCCCGTGGTGGACGGAAATGTGACGCGCGTGCTGGCGCGGCTGCTATGGCTCAAGGGCGACCTCAAAACGCACGCCGCGCAAAAGCAACTCTGGCAACTCAGCGAGCAACTGATTGACCCCCAGCAGCCCGGCGCGTTCAATCAGGCGATGATGGAGCTGGGGTCCACGGTCTGCCTGCCTGCGCAGCCGCGCTGTGGGGCGTGCCCCGTGAGCCATCTGTGCGCGGCGTATCAGCGCGGGCAGCCGACCGCCGTGCCCGAACCGTCGAAACGCGCGGCGACCGTGACGCGCGTGGATGTCTCCGCGATTATCCTGCGCGAGGGGCAGTGCCTGCTCGCGCGGCGCGCGCCCGACGGGCTGTGGGGTGGGCTGTGGGAGTTTCCGCGCGCCTCGCGCGAGGGGCGCGAGAGCCTCGAAAGCGTCGCGCAGCGCGCGGCGGCGCCGCTGGGCGTGCGCATCGAGCCGCTCCAGACGCTCGCCAGCCTGCAGCATGCCGTGACGAACTCGCGTATTCGGCTGTACGGCTACCTGTGCGCGTGGGCGTCGGGCGAGGCGCAGCCCGCGGACGCCTACGACGCCGTCGCATGGGTCGTACCTGACGCGCTGGCAAGCTATCCCCTCTCCGCGCCGCAGCGCCGACTCGCGCGCGCCCTCACTCAGCACGGCGGGCAACTCAGCCTGCAACAGGTATAATCCCGCACGATGCAACACGGCGACCGAAAAATGTGGGGCGGGCGATTCGAAGGCAAACTCTCGCCCGAAGCGGAGGCGTATTCCTACTCCTTACAGCACGACTTTCGGCTCTGGAAGGAAGAGCTGCGCGCCAGCGCGGCGCACGCCCGCATGATGGGCATCACGGGCATGCTCAGCGCGCACGAGGCGAACCGTATCGTGGACGCCCTGCTCGAAATCCACGCGGAGATCGAAGAGGGCGAGTGGCTCCCGCTGGAGGATTACGAGGACATTCACACCGCGATTGAGGCGCGCCTGTATGAGAAAATCGGCGCGCTGGCGGGCAAGCTGCACACGGGACGCAGTCGCAACGACCTCGTGGCGACCGAGACGCGCATGTGGCTGCGCGAGCGCACGACCGACCTCGCGCGCGCCATGCTGCGCCTGTGCGGGCAACTGATGGAACTCGCCGAGCAACATCTGGAGACGCTCCTGCCCGGGCTGACGCACCAGCAGCACGCACAGCCCGTGACGCTGGCGCAGCACCTGATGGCGCACTGCTGGGCGTTCATTCGCGACCTGTCGCGGCTGGCGCACGCGGGCGACCGCATGAACCTCTGCCCACTGGGCGCAGGCGCGCTGTCGGGCACGAGCTTCCCGATTGATCGCGAGCTGCTCGCGGCGGAACTCGGCTTCGCGATGCCCGCGCCCAACAGCATGGACGCCGTCGCCGACCGCGATTTCGTCGCCGAGTACCTGTTTGTGTGCGCGCTCTTGATGGTGCATCTGAGCCGCCTCGCGCAGGAGCTGATTCTCTGGAGTACGCCCGAATACGGCTATGTGGAACTCTCCGACGAACACACGACGGGCAGCAGCATCATGCCCCAGAAGAAGAACCCCGACATCGCCGAGCTAATCCGGGGACGCAGCGCGCTGGCGATTGGCAACCTGACGGGCATGCTCGCGCTGCTGAAGGGGCTGCCGCTGACCTACAACCGCGATTTGCAGGACGACAAGCCGCTGCTGTTCGCGACGATGGACACCGCGATTTCATCCGTGACGCTGATGCGCCAGATGCTGGAGAAGGCGCGCTGGAACGCCGAGCGCATGCGCGCCGCGCTGCAGGGCGACTTCTCGACGGCGACGGAGCTGGCGGACTATCTGGTTCGCAAGGGCGTGCCCTTCCGCGAGGCGCACGCAATTGTCGGCGGGATTGTGCGCGAATGCCTGCAACAGGGCGTCGCGCTCGAATCGCTGACGCTGGAGACGCTCCAGCGCCATCATCCGCGTTTTGAGGCGGACGCGCTGGAGGCGATTGACCCCATGCAGGCGGTGCGCGCGCGCGCCATCCTGGGCGGAACCGCGCCCGAAGCGGTGCAGCAGCAGATCAAACAAGCCAAACAATGGCTGGGGGTCATCGAGAACCAGCTCAACGAGTTGCTGAACCCGAACTGATGGCGCAGTGGGTGCGGAGCGAGGCGTGGCGGTTGCGCTGGTTGCCCCTGCTGACGGCGGCGGCGGGGCTGACGGCGGCGTTCCTGCTGCAGGATATGCCGATAGTCCGTCGGCACGCGCTGCTGCTGGCGTTGCTGGCGGGGTTGGGCTTTTTCCTGCCTGCCGTGCGCCATCGGCTGCTGATCCTGTTCGCCTACGGGCTGGGGCTTTACTTTATCGTCAAGTCGGTCGCGACATGGCTGGGGCTGCCGCTGGGCGAGCTGGGCGCGGTCGAGCGCGTGCTGTGGTTCGTGCTCGGGTGGCTGTGCATCGTCAGCGCGCTGGGGATGGGACGCCGCTCGCCGCCTGAGTGGGCGGTCGCCCTGCTGATGGTCGCGCTGGGGCTTTACTTCGCGAACTTCACCTTTGTGCATTACGCGCAGAACAACTGGCTGCAGGTGATTGCGGGCGTGGGGTTGACGGGCGCGGCGCTGTGGCATGCGGCGGTCGTGTGGGCGTCCCCGCCCGATGAGACGCCCCTGCAGAGAGGCTGACAGGGCAGGAATCTTACCCATCCCGCCGAATCGCACAGGCGCTATGCAACGCATTCCCGAATCGGAGCTGGCGGGCTATCTGGAGCGCGCGCCCCAGTGGACGCGCGAGGGCGTCGAAATCGCCCGTACCTTCACCTTCCGCAACTTCCGCGAGGCGATGGGGTTCGTGATGCAGGTCGCGCTGCTTGCCGAACGCGCCGACCATCACCCCGACATCGAGATTCGCTACAAGCAGGTGACGCTGCGCCTCAGCACGCACTCGGCGGGCGGCTTGACCGAGAAGGACTTCGAGCTGGCGCAACAGATTGACCAGATTTGAGATGCGCGGGATCCCGATTGTCGACTCAGAGCAGATGCGCGCGCTGGATCGCGCGGCGATAGAGGCAGACGGCATCCCGTCGCTGACGCTGATGGAGCGCGCAGGCTACGGCGTGTTCCAGCGGATAGCGGAGTGGTTCGCGCCCCTGTCGGGCAAGCGCGTGGCGGTGCTGACGGGCAAGGGCAACAACGGCGGCGACGGGATGGTCGTCGCGCGCTACCTGCACGAAGCGGGCGCGCAGGCGCATCTGTGGCTGGCGTGCGCGCCCGACGAGTTTCGGGGCGACGCGGCGACGCAGTGGCGGATGGTGCAGGCGTATGGCATCCCCGCGCTGCCGCTGCCCGACGCGCCCGACCCTGCGCTGTTCCGCGACGAGGACCTGCTGGTGGACGCGCTGCTGGGGATTGGCGCGCAGGGCAACCTCAGCCCGCGCCTGTGCGCTGTGATCGACGCGGTGAATCGGGCGGGACGCCCCATCGTGGCGGTGGACATCCCGTCGGGCATCGACGCCGACACGGGCGTCGCGCTGGGCGCGGCGGTCTGGGCGACCTACACAGTCACGATGGCGCTGCCCAAAGCGGGCTTTTTCCAGAACGACGGGGCGCACTGCGTCGGGCGATGGGCGATTGCGCCGATTGGCATCCCCCCGCGCCGACTGGAGGCGACCCCGTGCGTGGCGCGGCTGATGACCGAGCAGGAGACGCTTGCGCAGACGCCCTGCATGCCGCTGGACGCGCACAAGGGGCATCGGGGGCATGTGCTGGTGGTGGGCGGCAGTCTGGGGATGGCGGGCGCGCCCGCGCTGGCGGCGATTTCTGCGCTGCGCGTCGGCGCGGGGCTGGCGACCGTCGCGACCCCCACGCGCATCCAGCCGCAGGTCGCCAGCTTCTACCCCGAAGTGATGACCCTGCCCCTGCCCGACGACGACACAGGCGCGCTGACCCTGAAGGGCGCACAGTGGCTGGCGGAACGCCTTGGGCGATTCAGCGTGCTGGCGCTCGGTCCAGGGCTGGGCGCGCACGAGACCGTCGGCAAGGCGATGCTGGAACTGTTAGAGGCGTGGCGCGTGCAGGAGCGACCGCTGGTCATCGATGCGGACGGGCTGAACTGGCTGGCGCGGCTGGGCGCGGATACCCCCCTGCCGACGCGCACGATTCTGACCCCCCATCCAGGCGAGGCGGCGCGCCTGCTGCAGATTGAGACCCATCAGGTGCAGCAGGACCGCTACAGCAGCGCGGAGCTGCTGCGCGAGCGCTACCGTGCGCTCTGTGTACTGAAGGGCGCGTACACGGTGATTGCGGACGAGGAAGGCTTGTGGCTCGCGCCGTTCGCCGAACCGAGCCTCGCAACAGGCGGGTCGGGCGATGTGCTGACAGGCGCGATTGCGGGACTGCTGGCGCAGGGGCTGGAACCGCTGCCCGCGGCGCAACTGGGGGTCTACCTGCATGGACAGGCGGGCGCGCGACTGGCATGCGGCGGTCGCCCTGCCTACACCGCCGACGAGCTGAGCCGCGCCCTGCGGGTTTAATACCAATCCGCGTGTCAGACTTCGTTAATTGCCGTGTGCCTACAGCCAGAACCGCGCGCCCTGTTGCCCTCACCCCCAGCCCCTCTCCCACGCGGTGGGAGAGGGGAGCCGTGTGTGCGGCGCGCAACGCGCTATCCCCCTCTCCCAACCTGTTGGGAGAGGGGGACAAAGGGGGTGAGGGCTACTTGCGTCGCTGCTTTATGAACGATGACCCGCAGGTTGGTCTAACGCGCCTCCTTCTCGCCGAGCAGCTCTTTGCGCAGCTGGAGCGACGGTTCGTGTCCGGGCTTCAGCGCGAGCGCCTTCTCCAGCTCGACGAGCGCATCGTCCCGCTGCCCCAGTTTGGCGTACACCGCCGCGAGGTGATAGCGCAGGTCGGGCGTGTCGGGCGCGGTCTGCACCGCCAGGCGCAACTCGCGCAGCGCCGCGTCGTACCGCCCCAGTTTATACAGCACCCAGCCGTGCGTGTCGTGGTACGCGCCGACATTCGACTTGATGGCAATCGCCCGCCGAATCAGCCGCAGCGCCTTCTCCAGTTCGCGCCCGTCCTCTGCCAGCGCATAGGCGTAGTCGTTCATCGCCAGATGGTTCTGCGGGTCTAACTGGAGCGCCTTCTCGAACCACTGGGCGTATTCGTCGCGCTTGCCCGCCAGAAACGCCAGCGTGCCCAGCGCCTGATAGAAGCCCGCGCGGTCGATCTGCACGGGGATTTCGCCCGCGCGCGGCTCGTACTGCACCAGAAACGCATACGCCTGCGCGGCGGGGCGTTCAGGGCGCGCCATGTAGGCGCGATACACATTCTGCAAGGCAACCACGAAGTTGGGCGACTGCTCCACATACTGCTTGAAGAGCGCCGCTGCGCCCTCGTAGTCGCGCGTCTCCAGCTTTTGCACGCCCTGCTCCAACAGGCTCTTCTGGGGCGGCGGCTCGGAACGCCCGCAGCCCGATAGCATCAGCCCGATTACCAGCAACCCGATAAGCACTCGCATGGCGGGTTAGAGCGCACTCTCAGGCACACGCTGCGCCTCGATGGTGAAGCTCAGCCCCATCGCGTTGAGGGTTCCCGTGAGGCGGTCGCCAGACACGGTTGCGTTCACGGTGAAGCTCATGCCGCCCGCTTCCAGGGTGAGCGTGAGCGTCTCGCCGTCGGGCGCGGCGATGCTGAACTCCTGTGTGCCCAGCGGCGTCTCCAGCGCGCCGCGCAGCTGGTTGCCCTCCTGACGGATGCGCAGGGTGAAGGGCACGCCCTCAGGGGGCAGCGGGTCGCCGCCCGTGATGGTTCCGCGCCATGTGCCCGCGAATCGCACGGGCGCGCCTGTCGGCGGCGTCTCACGGGGCGTGGACTCCTCGCGCTCGCGCCGCCGCTCGTCGAACACCGACTCGGCGCGCAGCCCCTTCAGGTACTCCTGACGCTCCTTCTCCAGCTCCTCGCGCCATGCGCGGTCGCGCTCGCGGTCGAAGTAAAGCACGCCGTCCACGAAGGTCTTCTCGCAAACGGCGTAGCCGCTCAGCGGGTGGTCGCTCCAGAGCGCGAGGTCGGCGTGCTTGCCTACCTCAATCGAGCCGACATAGCGGTCGATGCCGAGCTGTTTGGCGACATTCAGCGTCACGAACTTGAGCGCCTCCACTTCGGGCACGCCGCCGTACTTGACCGCTTTGGTCGCTTCGGTGTTCATGCGGCGCGCCAGCTCGTTGCTGTCGGAGTTGAAGGTCACCACCACGCCGCGCTCCCACATAATCGCGCCGTTGTGCGGGATGGCGTCATACACCTCGACCTTGTACGCCCACCAGTCGGAGAACGAGGACGCCCCGGCGCCATGGCGGGCAATCTCGTTGGCGACCTTGTAGCCCTCCAGCACATGTTGGAGCGTGCCCACGCGCACGCCGAACTCCTCGCACACGCGCAGCAGCATCAGAATCTCATCCTGACGGTAGCTGTGGCAGTGAATGAGCCGCTTGCCCTCCAGAATCTCGACCAGCGCGTCGAGTTGCAAATCGCGCTGGGGCGGCAGCGGACGCTTGCCCTGTCGATACTCGTCCCAGTGGCGTTTGTAGTCCAGCGCGGCGAGGAACCGATCGCGAATCACCTGCTCCACGCCCATGCGCGAGGCGGGGTAGCGCGTCGGTCCGCCTGTGCGAAAGTTGGAACGCTTGACATTCTCGCCCAGCGCGAACTTGATGCCTGTGGGCGCCTCTTTGAAAATCATCTCGTCGGCGGGCTTGCCCCAGCGCCACTTGACCGTGATGCTCTGTCCGCCAATCACATTCGCCGAGCCGTGCAGCATCAGCGCGCCCGTCAGCCCGCCCGCGAGCTGGCGGTAGATGTTCACATCGTCGGGGTTAATCACATCCTGAATGCGCACTTCGGCGGTGCAGACATTCGTGCCCTCGTTCACGCCGCCGGTAATGGCGGTGTGCGAGTGGCAGTCCAGCAGTCCGGGCGTGAGGTGCTTGCCCGTGCCGTCGATGATACGCGCATTGGGCGGCGCGGTCAGGTTTTTGCCCACCGCCGCGATTCTGCCGTCCACCACCAGCACATCGGTGCTGGGCAGCGGTTTATCGTGCGCCATCGTCCACACAGTGGCGTTGCGAATGAGCCATGTGTTGTGTTCATCGGCGGGCGGGGGCATCAGCGGCGTGAGCTTCACGCGCGGCAGAGTCGGCGTCTCGTCAGATGCGCCTGCCTGCTCCGTGCGCTCGGCGGGCGGCTGACTGCTCTGCTCGCGCGGGGCGTCCTGTCGCGGGGGCACACCCGCAGTGAGGTGGTCGGTGCATGCATCCTCGCACGCATGCGCCTCGTGGTCGTGGCTCTGCATGTGGGTTAATGTGCTGCCGTGCGCATGGTGGAAGCAGCAGGAGGCTTCCAGCAGACTGCCTGTGTTCTCGGCGTCCCAGGCGCGCGGGCGGCGGAAGGGCGGCGTGGCAGGCGCGCTCGCGGTCTGTTGCGCGTCGCTCACTTTGAAGCGCTTGCCGTCCGCGAACACGAACTCAATTCGCGCACGCGGCTCAAACAGTTCCCCGCGCACCACCACAAAGCTCGCTGTCTTGCCCACGGCGAGGTCGCCGAAGCGGTTCTGCAGCCCCATCAGCTCGGCGGGGGTCAGCGTCAGGGCGCGCAGCGCCGCCTCTTTGGGCAAGCCGTTCGCAATCGCCGTGCGCAGGTTGCGCAGCAGCCGCTCCGGGTCGCCCAGCCCCTCGGTCGTGACGGCGAATCGCACCCCGTGTTCGTGCAGAATGGCGGCGTTCTGATACGCCAGCGCGCGATTGCGCAGGCTGGTCAGCGTCGGCGGGTTGAGCGGGTCGTAGCTGCGCAGCGGTTCGGGCATCTCAAGGGTCAGCAGCACGGGGATGTCGCGCTTTTTGAGGTCTGCAGCGACTTTCGCCGCTTCCTGCCCACCCACAATCACCACGCGCAGGTTGAACTCGTCGGCAATGCGCAGCACGCGGCGGATGTCTTCCGCGCTGTTGGCGATTGCCAGCAGGGGCGTCTCGCGCTTCAGCACGGGCTGCAACGCCTCCAGCGCGCGGTTCATCGCCGGACGCGGCTTGCCCGTCGGGTCGCGCAGGTACGCCTCCCAGACCTGCATCTGGTGCTGGGCGTCATAAAGCGTCTGCCGCACGAGCGCAATCGCGCCCATCAGCGAGCTGGGGTAGCCGCCCCCGCCTTCGAAGCCGCCGCGCCCGCGCAGGTTCAACACCACGCCGACCTGTGGCGCAATCACCAGCGCCGCAGGCGCGCCCGTCCCCACGCTGATGACCGCGCTCTGCCCGCTCATAATTCCGTGCGGCGGCGCAATATGCGCGGCGACGAAGCCCGCGCGACGCCAGCGCGTGAGCTGCGCCGAATCGGGCTGCATCAGCACCGTCGCCTGACGCTCCGGGCGAATCTGCGCGTTCGGGTGCGTGTTGCCGCGCTCGTAGCTGGCATACGCGGGGTCGTTCGCCTGCGCAGGCATGCCCAGACTCGTGAAGGCGTCGATGAAGCCGGGGTACACCGTGTGCCCGCTCGCGTCGATGACCTCCGCATCGGCGGGGATCGGCGTGTCACTGCCGCCAATCGCGGCGATGACGCCGTTGCGCACCACCAGCACACCGTTCTCAATCGGCGGCGCGGTGTTGGATACAATCTTCGCGCCGCGCAAAGCATACACATCGGGTAAACGATAGGGCGTATCCTGCGCCCACGCAATAACGCCGAGAAGCAACCAGCCTACAAACCACCTCAGTCCTCGCATCACAGACGGCGGATTCGACGGCGGGAAAGAGATTCCTGCCTGACAATTCGCGCCCATGCGTGCAAGGCGAATCCTTTGGAGTGCTGAAGCGGGAGCTTCAGCATGCGCGGAAGCCCCGCTTCCGCACTCCATACAGACAGCGTCGCGCGACTTGCACCTATCGACTGGAATTTGGCGCTTAACCAGCTAATTGGTCTTCAGATCATCGCGCCTTCGGTGTAAGTGCCGTACACCTCTTTGAGCGCGTTGACCATCTCGCCGAGCGTCGCGTAGGCTTTGATGGCGTTCAGGATGGGCGCCATCAGGTTCTCCTCACGCCGCGCGGCAGCCACGAGGTCGGTGAGGGCTTGCGCCACCGCGCGGTTATCGCGTCGACGGCGCAGGTCTGCCAGACGCTTGACCTGCTTCTCGTGCGCCTCATGCTCGATTTTGAGAATGCGGAACGGGATCGGCTCCTCTGCCATCTGGTATTCGTTCACGCCGACCCACACGAAGTCGCGCTCCTCTACGCGCTGCTGGAATCGGTACGCGGCGTCGGCAATCTCCTGCTGGAAGAAGCCGCTTTTGACGGCGGGGATAACGCCGCCCTCCTCTTCGATGCGGCGGAAGTATTCGCGTGCGCCCGCCTCCATCTGGTCGGTCATCCACTCCACGAAATACGCGCCGCCCAGCGGGTCCACCGTGTTCGTGACGCCCGACTCATGGGCAATCACCTGTTGCGTGCGCAGCGAGAGCAGCACCGCCTCTTCGGTCGGCAGCGCCCACGCCTCGTCGAACGAGTTCACATGAAGCGACTGCGTGCCGCCCAGCGCCGCCGCCAGCGCTTCGATGGTGGAGCGGATCAGGTTCACATAGGGCTGCTGCATCGTGAGCGAGACGCCCGCCGTCTGGGTATGGAAGCGCATCCACCACGAGCGCGGGTTTTTCGCGCCGAAGGTCTCGCGCATCTCGCGCGCCCAGATGCGCCGCGCCGCACGGTACTTGCCAATCTCCTCGAAAAAGTCGATATGCGCGTTGAAGAAAAACGAAAACTTCGGCGCGAAGTCGTCGATGTCCAGCCCCCGATCCAGACACCAGCGCACATACTCCAGCCCATCCGCGAGGGTGAACGCCAGCTCCTGCACTGCCGTCGCGCCCGCCTCGCGAATATGGTAGCCGCTGACGCTGATCGGATGCCACTTCGGCACATAGTGCGTCGCGAACTCAATCGTGTCCACGATGAGCTTCATGTGCGGCTCAGGCGGGTAGACCCACTCCTTCTGCGCGATGAATTCTTTCAGAATGTCGTTTTGAATCGTGCCCGATAGCTGTTCCAGCGGGATGCCGCGCTTCTCAGCGACGGCGAGATACATGCCCCAGATGATAATCGCGGGCGCGTTGATGGTCATCGAGGTGGTGATGCTGGCGAGGTCGATGCCATCGAACAGAATCTCCATATCTTCCAGCGAGGCGACGCTCACCCCGCACTTGCCCACCTCGCCTTCCGCTTCGGGGTCGTCGGGGTCTACGCCCATCAGCGTCGGCAGATCAAACGCCACCGACAATCCCGTCTGCCCCTGCTCGATGAGGTACTTGTAGCGTTGATTCGTCTCCTCAGGGGTGGCAAAGCCCGAAAACTGACGCACGGTCCACAATTTCGTGCGGTAGCCCGATTCGTACAGCCCGCGCGTAAAGGGATATTCGCCCGGGTTGCCCAGATCGTGCGCGTAGTCCAGATGGGCAATATCCTGCGGTGTGTAAAAACGCTTGATTTCGATACCCGACAGCGACTCGAATCGCTGCTTTCGTTCCGTGATAGTCTTCTGGCTCATCGTCGCGCCTCCGCTTATATTATGGCACATGCGGGCGATTTTCCGAAACGGGCGGGAACTTTCCGAAACGCCGAATCGTAATATTGAGTGGAAGGCGCTCAAGAGACCTTCCATAGAGACACTCACAAGGAGGGATGCATGATGCGAGGACTGGTACGACGCGAGCCTGAGAGCGCTGTTGTGCGCTGGAATCCGTTCCGTGAGATGGAGCAGTTCCGACGCGAGATGGACGACCTGTTTGGTCGTTTCTTCGACTGGCGACCGACCTTGACGACGCCGACGGAGCTTGAGTTCACGCCTGCGCTGGATGTGTACGAGACGCCCGATGAGTTCGTGGTGTTCGTGACCGCGCCGGGCGTGTCCGAGAAAGACCTGCATGTGGAGCTGTCGAACGGCACGCTCACGGTGTCGGGCGAGCGCAAGGCGCTCATCGAGGGCGATCAGGTACAGGCGCACTATGTCAGTCGCATGGGCGGCTACGGCAAGTTCAGCGTCGCCTACACGCTGCCCACTGCGATCGACGAGAACCGCGTGAAAGCCGTCTACCGCAACGGCGTGCTGGAGGTGCGCCTGCCCAAAGCCGAGTCGGCGAAGCCGAAAGCCGTCAAGGTGGAGTTCGAGAAGTAAATACTCCTGCAGGGGCGCGGGAACATCCTGCGCCCCTGTTTTTGTGCGTTTCGGGTATACTCTCGCGCGGGATAACTGTATGGAAGCCACGAAAATCGAGACACGGTTGGAGCTGGACTATCTCGCGCGCGAGGTCTTACGCGCCTTCATGCAGGGCGAGCCGATGCCCCTGCGCGCCAACGAGATTCGAGAACGCATCCAGTCGCTGGAGCTGTCTTCGGGCGAGCTGCGCGCACTCCTGTTGAACATGCCCGACAAGTTCTTTCAGGAAGAGCGTCGCTGGCAGCCCCTCTATCGCAAGGCGCATCGCAACATTCCCGTGCTGGCGCTTACCGAGCGTATCATCCGCGCGGTCGGCGCGCCCGTGCCGCGCACCGCGTTAGCCGTCGAGCTGGGCGCGCACCTCAGACGCTCGTTCGAGCATTATGAGACCATCCTGCCGCGCCTTGCCCAAAGCTCCGAAACGCTCTTCATCACGCGCAGCGGCGAGGTGGGGCTGCGCGAGTGGCTCTTCGTGCCCGACTGGATTGAACCTATCCCCTACGAGTGGGAGCGCGCCGAGGAGCGCGAACGCGCCGTCCATGACGCCCTGTTCTACAACGACCTCAAATGGGACGAGGTGGAGCGCTATGTGTCGCAGGCGCAGGGCATGGACTGGACGCGCCCCGAAACCGCCCTCGCGTTCGTGCGCCAGCTGGGCGAGCCTGTGCCCAATCGCGTGGTGGGCTTTCTGGGCTGGTACTTCACCTTAGACCCCGACCCGCGCTGGGTTTACCCCTACGACGGCGTCGCGCTGTTCGAAGCCATCTATCAGTCCGACGAGTGGGTCTGGGGCAGCGACGGGCAGTGGTATCCCCGCGCAGTCGCCGAGCAGTGGCGGGAACGCGCAAAAGCGCAGGTGCAGGAGTGGCTGCAGGAGATGCCCGCCGAAGAGACTCAGCCGCTCGAACTGCGCCCCGACGAGGTGGAGCATATCGTCGCCAACCTGCTCAAAACGGAGGGCATCGCCCGCGCATCGAAGCTGCTCGAAGAGCTGTTCGAGGTCACGCCGAAAAGCCGCACCTTCCGCGAAGACCTCGACACGCTGGTGAACGCCCTCTGGAGCGATGGGCGGCTCGTGTGGTTCGGGTTCGACCGCTTCGGGCGCGACGAGGATGTGCCCGAATATGTGCGCACCGTGCCCTCAGTGTTCGAGTTCCCTGAGTTGCCCGACCTGCGCAACGAGGAGGGCGACCCCTACGATGTGCTGATTGACCCCGAGGGCTACCCGAAGACCCTGCGCGATGAGATTCTCGATGTGCGCGCGCAGGATGTGCTGGACGAGGAGACGCCCGCCTACCCGGACCAGATTCCCAGCGCGGTGCGCATCGTGCTGCGCCAGCCACACAAGGACCTGGGCACCATCCCGATGTGCCAGATTCCGCTGGGCTTCCTGCCCGACGAGCCGTTCCTGCAGCAGCTGACCTTCATCGACGAGAACGACCAGCCCTATGAGGTGTGGCTGAACCACGAAACGCGCCTGATCTACGGGCTGTTCGACAAGTTCGCGGCGTTAGACCCGATTTCGGGCGCTATCTTTATGCTGGAGCGCACCGATCAGCCTGATGCGTACCGCCTGCGCTACACAGGCGAGGTGGACCCGCTGCTCGCCATCTCGCCCGCGCGCTACGAGCGGCTGCTGAACCTGCAGGCGCAAGCCGACGCCCTCTCCACCTACCACCTGCTCATTGAGCTGATGCGCGACCACCCGCGCGGGGCGGACTTTCTGACCCTGCACAACGAACTGAACATCATCCGTCGCACGCGCCGGGAGCAGACCGCCTCGATCCTCAGCGCGTACCCGTGCTTCGAGTTGCATCGCGGCTCGCCCGTGTGGCACCTCAAAGAGGACGACATCGGCAAACCCATCACCAAAAAGGCGCGTTCCTATCTGCTGGGGTAGCATATGCATCGACAGATGAGCCTGTTGCGCGACCTGCAGGCGATCGATTCGTACATCGATCGCCTGCGTAAGGAACTGGCGCAGCTCGATTCGGGCGAGCGTATCCGCGTCAAGCTCGAACAATCCCGCGCGCGTATGGAGCAAATCAAGGCGCGCTACGAGCAGAGCTACGCCGCCGCCGCCGAACAGGAACGCCTCCTGCAGGAATTCGACCAGCGCATCCGCCAGGCGGAAGCCGACCTCTACTCCGGGCGCGTCACCAACCCGCGCGAGCTGCAACTGATGCAACAGGAAATCGAGCAAGCCAAGCAGACGCGCGAGGAACTGGATATGCAGATGCTCAAAATGTGGGACGACCTCGAATCGCTGAAAAAGGACATCGACGCCTCCGAGCGCGACCTGCAGCAGATTGAACGCTTCTACGAGGCGCATGTGGAAGAGTACCGCCAGCGTAAAGCCGCGCTGGAGTCGGAAATCGCCTTCCACGAGAAAGAGCGCGAGAAACTGACGCAACAGATTGACCCCGACGCACTGGCGCGCTATCAGACGCTACGCGAACGGTTGGGCGGTACCGCCGTCGCCGTCGTGGCGCAGAAAGCCTGCACCGTGTGCCACACCCTGCTCACCCCCTACACCCTCAAACGCCTCGAAAACGAGGACGCGCTGATTGCCTGCGAAAGCTGCGGCAGGCTCCTGTACGACCCGCAACTGGCGCAGTAGCAGGAATCACGCCTCGCCAGAGCGTATTATAAAACAGGAGGCGAGAGCGTGGACGAACCCATTAAGCGTTCAGACGCTGTTGAGAAGGAATACACGCAGGCAGTCATCTACGGCATCGTGGGGCTGGTGGCGCTGGGGCTGACCTTTCTGTTCTGGCGGTACGGCGGCATGTTTTACTCGTTCTCGTGGGGCTTTGGTCTCCTCTGGCTGGGCGCGTGGGGCTACGCGGGCTGGTCGTATTACAAAACCACGAAAGTGCCCGCGCATCCTGTCGAGTGCCCGTTTTGCCGTAAGGAGACGGTGCTGGTCGCCCCGCCGCAGATGGACTTCACCTGCGAACACTGCCTCAAGCGGGTGCCCATCGAGAACGGGCGCGTGATGGAGGTCATCGCGGTCAAGTGCCCGCACTGCGGCTCGATGGAGCAGGTCTCGGTCAAGGCGGCGGCGGCGATTTGTGAGCAGTGCCAGCGCGAGTTTCCCATCCGCACGACGGGGCGCGTGCCCGCCGGGATGCCCATCCCCGCGCAGGACGACCCGACCCCTTATGAACTCGTGCTACTGGGCGTCGATCGCCTCAAGGAGGAGCAGGCAATCCTGGCGCTGGAACGGTTTCTGGATTTGAACCGTCCCGATGTGAAAAAGCTGCTGGAGACGGTTCCGATGGTGCTGCTCACGAACCTGCCGCGGCGCAAGGCAGAGAGTCAGGCGCGTGAGTTAAGCGAGCAGGGCGTACTGATTGAGGCGCGTCGGATTGAAGACCCCAACCGCGTGCCGACGCCCTGGAACTAACGCCGGCGCAACACCAGCTGGGTCGCCGTACAGCGCGCCCATTCGGGGCGCTTAGGGTCAGGCGTGAGCGTCGCCTCGCGGGGTTCAACGACCCGCCAGCGCGGTACGCCCCCTGGCAGGAACAGATACCCATTAGCAAAGGGCAGTTGCGCCGTGAGGCGGTCGGGTTCGGTGAGGCTCTCCCGCACGCCGCGCAGAAAATCGTCTGGTTCAATCCCGCCTGCGCACAGCATCGCTCTGCCCAGTCGCTCGCTGCCGTACACGCGGTCGATGTAAAGCGCGAGCGCGAGGTACTCCTCGTAGCCCGCCCGCCCACGCGAACGCCACCGCTGCGGGTTCAAGCCCTCCCGCGCCATGCGCGCGATGAGCGGCTCGACGGCGCGGCGCAGGTACGACTCCAACGCACTCGGCGATGCGCCCATGAGAAACTCAGCCTCGCCGCCTGCGTTTCGCGCCCGCGCCATCAGGTGCTGGGTGAACCACCGCTCGCCCAGATCGCCGTTCGCCCACGCCTCTGGCTCGGTGAACGAGTTGATGGGGGGAATAATCCAGTGCCCGTACTCGTGCGTCAGCTCGCGCAGCCATTCGTGCGGGGGCACGCGCTCGCTCAGGTCGTACAGGTACATCAGGTTCTGCTGCTGCTCCGCGCCCGCCCTACCCTCGGTCATCAGAAACACGCGCAGCAGGCGGTCGTAGCGCAGCGAATGATCCAAGCCCAGCCGTGTACGCGCCAGCTCGTAGCACGCCAGCAGCAACCGACAGGCGCGCTCGGCGTAAGGGTACAGAGTCTGCCGCTGTGCGTAGACTTCGAACAGCATCGTCGGCGTCGCGCCCTCGGCAAGCCCCTGCACACGGTAGGCGAACGCCGCCCGATGCAGCGGGTCTTCCACAGGCGCCGCCAGCGGCTGCGGCGAGCCAACCACACGATAGCGCACAGGGAGAGTGTACCGCATCGCCCGTTGCACAGTTGCGCCTACTGCCCGTCGGGACGGGGCGGCTTCTCTGCAGGGCGCACGCCGAGCGCAAGCCACATGCTGAACACCAGCAACCCCGCGGCGGCGGCGTAGGGCAGCGCGTCGCTGTATTTGAGCGCGCCGTTGCCCCCGATGGGTCCCACAATCCGCGCAAGGCTCTCCAGCGACCCCGAAACGCCTTGAATGCGCCCCTGCTCGGCGTCGGTCGCGGAGCGACTGATAAGACTCACCACGCTGGGCAACGCCAGCGCGCCCCCTACCGAAGCGACTCCCACCAGCAGGTAGAACAGGAACAGCGATTGGGTGAACGCCGCGCCGAACAACCCCACCACATTCAGCAGCAGCCCGACCAGCAGCGTCCGTTGCTCGCCCAGCGCATGCACCACGCGCCCGACCAGCGCCGCCTGCGAGAGCGCGCCCACCAGTCCCACCACCGCCAGGATGTAGCCAATCTCGCGCGGTCCCAGTCCGAAGCGCACCGCCACAAACAGCGGGAAGGTCGTCTGATACACCGAGAAGCCGAGCCAGAGGATAAAGTTCATCCAGAGCAGGCGGGCGGCGGCGCTTCGGGTCAGCAGCGCGGGCATCTCGCGCCATGGGGAGGGGCGTTTCGCAGGCGCGAGGTGCGCCGTTTCAGGCAGCGCCACGAACGCATACCCAGCCGCGAGCAGCGAAATCACCGCCGCTGCCCACGCGGGAACCGCCAGCCCAAACGACGCCAGCCCACCTCCCAGCGCGGGACCGACGATGAACCCCAGCCCGAACGCTGCGCCAATCAGCCCGAAGTTGCGCGCGCGCCGCTCTGGCGGGCTGATGTCAGCGATGTAGGCGCGCGCCGTCGTGATGTTGCCTCCCGTGAAGCCGTCCAGCAAACGCGAGAGGAACAGCCAGAACAGATTCGGCGCAAGCGCCAGCATCACGAAGCTCGCCGCCGACCCCAGCAGGCTCAGAATCAGCACGGGACGACGCCCCCAGCGGTCAGACCACTCGCCCAGAATGGGCGAGGCAATCAGTTGGGCGACAGAAAACGAGGCGAATAGCAGACCAATCTGCAACTCGCTCGCCTGAAAGCGCTGGGCATAAAATGGCAGGAGCGGGATGACTATCCCGAAGCCGATGAGGCTGACGAAAATCGTGATGAAGACCGCCAGCAGGGCGCGTCGCTTGACCCGCTCATCGGCTTCGGGCGTAATCCGCTGGATTGCCATCAGTAGCGTCGCTTGCGCTTCCCGACATGCGGCGCGTGATGCTTTTTGCGGGGGGCGTCCTCGCTGCTTGGCGCGCTGGTCGCGTTCGCTGCGCCTGCAGGGGTAGACGCGCCGCTCGCTTTTGGCGCGACCGCCGTCGCCTTCGCCGCCTCCATCTGACGCTGATGGAGCTTCTCACGCGCGCCCTGCCAGCTCACCATCAGCTGGCTCGCCACGAAGATCGACGAGTAGGTGCCCGCGACCACGCCAATCAGCATGGTAACATAGAAGAAGCGCAGATCCTGCGTGACCGCGCCCCAGATGACCAGCGCGACCAACACAATCAGCAGGGTCAGGCTCGTGTTAATCGAACGCGCCAGCGTCTGGTTCAGACTGCGGTTCACAATCGTTGCGAAGGTCTCCCCGCGCGCCCTGTGGCGCAGGTTCTCGCGCACGCGGTCGTACACGATAATCGTGTCGTTGATCGAGAAGCCGACCAGCGTCAGCAGCGCGGTGATAAAGAGCGCGTTAATCTCCCAGCCAAGCAGGTAGCCCAGCATCGCCGCGCCGCCGACCATAATCAGCACATCGTGCGCGAGCGCAATCGTGGCGGCGACGCCGAACTTAAACCCGCTCCAGCCACCCTCGATGGAGAAACGAAGCGCAATATAGAGCAGGATTGCCAGCAGCGCAACTGTCACGGCGGTGATGGCGCGTTGCACGGTCTCGGCGCGCACGCGCGGGCTGATGCTGGCAAAGCTCACCACCTGCAGTTCGCCCAGAGGCTTGAGCGCGTCCACAATCTTTTGCTGGCTATCTGCGCCCGCGTCGGCGACATGCACAATCAGCTGGCGGTTGCCGTCGCCGAACAGCGCGCCGACCTTCTCGAAGCCCGCCTGACGCAGCAGAGTCAGCACCTGCGCCAGATTCGCCTCAATCGGTTCGGGGCGCACTGCAGGCGGTTGCTGGTTCGCCGGCTCGTTCTGCGCAGGTGCGGCAGGCGGCTGTTGATTCGTCTGCTCGTTCTGCGTCGCCGCGGGCGGCTGCTGATTCGTCTGCTCGCCCTGCGTCGCTGCGGGCGGTTGCGGGTTTGCTTGCTCGTTCTGCGCAGGCGCTGCAGGCGGTTGCGCCTCTGACTTCGGCTGGGACACGCCCGCTGCTGGTCGCTGCAGCACCAGCTCACTGCCGCCCGCGAAGTCGATGCCCGGCTTCAGCCCGCCCAGCCCGAACCAGAAGACCAGCCCAATCAGGATGGCGACGCCGCTAATCGCGTAATACAGCCCGCGCTTATTCACAAAGTCAAAGCGATCCTTCGCCGCGCCCAGCTGCTCGCCCACTTCCTGACCGAACTGACGCCGCAAGCCAAACAGCCGCTCGCTCGGATGCACGCCCAGCCCGACCAGCGTGTAAAGCATCGTGCGCGTGCAGAAAATCGCCGTGAAAAAGCTAATCGCCACACCGAAGCCAAGCGTTGTTGCAAACCCCTGCACAGGTCCCGTGCCGAACGAGTAGAGAATCACACAGATGATAATCGTACTCAGGTTCGAGTCGAAGATTGCGGGGAACGCGCGTTTGAAGGCGGCGTCCAGCCCCGCCAGCAGCGTCTTGCCCAAACGCAGCTCCTCTTTCAAACGCTCGAAAATCAGGATGTTCGCGTCGATCGCCATGCCGATGGACAGGATGATTCCCGCAATCGCCGGCAGCGAGAAGGTCACGCCCAGCGATTTGAACATCGCTGTCGCGAACAGCACATATAGCCCCAGCGCAATCACAGAAACCACGCCGGGCAGCAGGTAATACAGCGCCATAAACGCGGCGATGACCGCAAACCCGATGACGCCTGCCTGAATGATGCGCTCCCACGCCTGCGCGCCCAGAATCGCCTCCACGCGGTTGATCGACTCCAGCGAGAGGCTCACAGGCAGTGCGCCCGCGTTCAGCAGGTCGCGCAAACGCGCCGCCTCTTTCAGGGTGAAGTTGCCCTGAATCACCGGCTCGCGCAGATTGGCGGACTGAATCACGGGCGCGGAGATAATCTTGTTGTCCAGCAGGATGGCGATATGCTCCTTAAGATAGAGCGACGACGCGCGCGCGAACTTGTCCTGCCCCTCACGGTTGAAAATCAGCAGCACTTCGGGCGAGAACGATTGGCTCACCACCTCCGCGCGTTCCAGCTCGTCGCCCGTGACGATTAGCGGCGACGACTCGATGATTTTCTGATATTCGGGCGTGCCCGGCTCGATGACCTTCCCATCGGGGCTGGTAAGGTCGCGGAATTTGACAATCTCATCGCCGCCCTGTTGTTCGAGGACGATTTCGTAGCGTCCGGTGGGCTGCTTCTCGGTGCGCACATCGCGCAGGTAGCGGAACTCCAGCCGTGCGGTGGTCTGCAGCAAATCGCGCGCCTCCTGCTCGTCGGTGAAGCCCGGCAGCTCAATAACTATCTCTGTATCGCCTTTTTGATAGATGGTGGGTTCAATCACGCCCAGCGAGTCGATGCGTCGGGTGAGGATGTCGACCACCAGTCGCATGCGTTCGGGCGTCCAGAGCTTGCGCTCTTCGTCGGATAGCTTCTCGATTTCGGCGCGCAGGGTCATGCGCAACCCGCCCTGCACATCCAGCCCGCGCCGTGCGGGCAGCGTGGCGAACAGGTAGCCCGCAAGCCCCGCGAGCAACAGAACGATACCCAGGTAAATAAAGTGTTTATTCAAGGCGTCTCTCCTCCTGCGTGCTTGGCGCTTATTATACCCCTTCGCGAAACCCGCGCACTGCGCCGCGTGTAGACCGTTATAAACTGAACACCCCGCTGCCTATAATCGTCAATACCATGCGGGACGATACGATGCAATCGAGTCTGAGTGAGCGATTGGCGCACCTGCGTCGACGCACGGGTTTCAGCGCACGCGAAAGCGAGATTGAGCCGCTCATCTCGCTGGGCATCGAGGGCGCGGTAGACAGGCTGCTGGAAAGCCCCTATGACCACACCATCGACGACGAAGCGGTGCTGCGCCTGCTGCAAGGGGACATGAACAACCTGCAGCCTCAGGCGGTCAGCGCATGGTGGCTCTACCGCATGCTCGTCTCGCAGCAGCCGATTCAGGAGCGCCTTGCCCTGTTCTGGCACAATCACTTCGCTGCCTCCGCCTCCAAAGTGCAGGCGGGCAGGTTGATGCTCATCCAGATACAACTGTTCCAGCGACTGGGGCTGGACAATTTCAAGACGCTCACGCTGGAAGTCGCTCGCGATCCGGCGATGCTGGTGTGGCTGGATGGCGTGCGGAATGTGAAAGGCAGACCGAACGAAAATTTCGCCCGCGAGCTGTTCGAGCTGTTCACCACAGGCATCGGGCACTACACCGAGCGCGACATTCAGGAGGCGGCGCGCGCTTTCACAGGCTGGTCGTTCAGCCGCGTAACCGCCAGTTTCGTGTTCAATCGCAACCAGCACGACGACGGCGAGAAGGAGGTCTTCGGCAGGCGCGGCGCGTTCGGCGGCGAGGACATCATCGAGATGGCGGTGGAACACCCCGCCACCGCGCAGCACATCGCGCGCAAGTTTTACCAGCACTTCATTAACGACACTGAGCCGCCTGACGAGCGCACCGTGCAGGAGCTGGCGAAGGTGTTCCGCGAGTCGGGCTACAGCATCCGCGCGTTGATGCGTCGCCTGCTGCTCACGCCCGCGTTCTGGAGCCACTTGAACTGGCGCAAGCGCGTGAAAAGCCCGGTGGAATTCGTGGTGGGCGCGCTGCGGCAGGTGGGCGTCGGCGAGCGACTGCGCGCGGTGAACCTCAGCGACGGCGCGGGACAGCGACTGCTGGCGGCGTACCTGCGCGTGGCGACCCAGTGGACGCGCCGTATCGGACAGTTGCTGCTCTACCCGCCCGATGTCGCGGGGTGGGAATGGGGTAAGGCGTGGATTACCTCCACCACGATGCTGGAACGGATGCGCTTTGCAGAGTTTCTGCTGCCTCAGCGCGGCGCGGTGGGCTTTGCTACACTGAACGAGCTGGTCGGGCTACCCGCTTCACGCACCCTCGAAGAGTTCGTCGGGCGACTGGAGCGCACGCTGGATGTTGCGCTGCAGCCCCGAACGCGCGCGAGCCTGCTGGAATACCTGCAGAAACGCGGCGGCGTGAACGCCCTGCGCCAGCGCGACCGCCAGACCGTGCAGGGCGCGTTGCAAATCGTCTTCAGCGCGGCGGAGTATCAGATGCTCTAAAAAATCCCGGGAAGGGCTGGTCAACCTTCCCGGGTTGGCAGGCACGGCAGGGACTTTGCCCTGTGCGTGTTGTTATAAAAGCGTCTCGGCTCGCCTGCATCGTTGCCCGCAGCGCGGCACTCCCATCGAAGCACGCACTGCCCAGCCGCGCCTCTGCCTGGATTATCGACAGCATGATACACCGCGCCCTCGACGAAATGTTAGGGACTTAAGTCCTAATTTGCCCCCTTTCGGGTACAATTCAGGCGTATGCACTCCGACCTCTACGACATCACGATTATCGGCGGCGGTCCGGTGGGCTTGTTTGGCGCGTTCTACGCAGGACTGCGCGGGATGCGCGTCAAAATCATCGACAGCCTGCCCGAACTGGGAGGGCAGCTCACCGCGCTCTACCCCGAAAAGTATGTGTACGATATGCCCGGCTTCCCCGAAGTGCTGGCGAAAGACCTCGCGCGGGAGATGATTCGCCAGGCGCTGCGCTTCAAGCCGACGGTATGCCTCGAGGAGCGCGCTGAGACGCTCACCCGTACCGATGAGGGTTGGGCGATTACGACTCACACAGGACAGGCGCACCACACGCGCACGATTGTTATCTGCGCGGGGGCGGGCGCGTTCTCCCCGCGCAAGCTGAACGCCGAAGGCGTCGCCGCGTTCGAGGGCAACGGCGTCTACTACGGCGTGCGCGAGAAATCGCTGTTTGCAGGCAAGCGGCTGCTGATTGTCGGCGGCGGCGACTCCGCAGTGGACTGGGCGCTGAACCTCTACCCGATTGCCCATGAGGTCACCCTCATCCACCGCCGCGACGAGTTTCGCGCCCACGAACAGAGCGTGCAGGAGCTGCGCCGCGCGCCCGTGAAGCTGCTGACCCCCTACGAACTGCGACGCGTCTGCGGAAATGGAAGCGTCGAACGCGCCGTCATCTTCCACAACAAGACACAGGAAGAGATGGAGTTGCCTGTGGACGCCGTGATTCTGAATCTGGGCTTCGTCGCGACGCTGGGACCCATCAAAAGCTGGGGACTGGAGCTGCAGGGCAACCAGATTGTGGTGGACGAATACATGCAAACGAACCAGCCCGGCGTGTACGCGGCGGGCGATGTGTGTACGCATCCGGGTAAGTTGAAACTCATCGCCACGGGCGTCGGCGAGGTCTGCACCGCCGTCAACCACGCCAAGAGCGTTATCGACCCCACCGCCAAAATGTTTCCCGGACACAGCAGCGACATGGAGCTGCCTGCGTTGTGAGGCAGCCCGTCTCGCTGTCCGTGCAGGGGTATAATACTCGCGCGGTCGGGAGTCTGCAGATGGCGTCCACACCGGTAGCAATCGTGATGGCGGCGGGTAAGGGCACCCGCATGAAATCGGAGCGTCCCAAGGCGATTACACCGCTGCTGGGTCAACCCCTCACCAGTTATGTGCTGCGCGCGCTGGAGGCGGCGGGCGCCGCGCCCATCATCGTGGTCGTAGGGCACGGCGCGGCAGAGGTGCAGCGCGCGCTGGGCGAACGCTACCTGTACGCTCTCCAGGCGGAACAGCTCGGCACGGGGCACGCCGTGATGCAAGCGGTTCCCTACCTTCCTCCAGAGGCGACCCATGTGCTGATTGCCGCGGGCGATTCGCCGCTCATCACACCCGATGTGTTCCATGCGTTACTGGAGACTGCTCAGCAGACGGACGCCGCGTGCGTGCTGGCGACCGCCGTGCTGGACGACCCCACGGGCTACGGGCGTATCCTGCGCGCCCCGACAGGCGATGTGATTGGCGTCGTGGAAGAGAAGGACGCCACACCCGACCAGAAAGCGATTCGCGAGGTCTGTACCTCGTTTTACTGTTTTCGCGCGGACGCCCTCCGCGACGCCCTGCCCCGCCTGAGCAACCAGAACGCGCAGGGCGAATACTATCTGACCGACACGATTGGCGTGCTGACGGCGATGGGCGCGCGCGTGGTCGCATGGCAGTCGCCCGACCCGACCCTGCTGCTGGGCGTCAACACGCGCTGGGAACTCGCGCAGGTCGGACACGCGCTGCGGATGCGCCTGCTGCGCCAACTCTGCATGGAAGGCGTCACCATTGTGGACCCTGCCAGCGCCTACATCGAGCCAACTGTGCGCATCGGACGCGACACGGTCATCGAGCCCAATACGCACCTGCGCGGCGAGACCATCGTCGGCGAGAACTGCACGCTGGGACCCGACCTGTACCTGCAGGACAGCACGGTGGGCGACGGCTGCCATCTCTTTCGATCGCATATCGTGGGGGCGCGTCTCGACTCGCAGGTCTCGGTGGGACCGTTCGCACACATTCGCCCCGGTACCGTGCTGCATACGGGCGTTCGGGTGGGCGATTTCGTGGAAATTAAAAATGTGGAAATCGGCGAGGGCACGAAAGTGCTGCACCTGACCTACCTGGGCGACGCGACCATCGGCAAGCACACCAACATCGGCGCGGGCACGATTACCTGCAACTACGACGGCGAGCGCAAACACCGCACGGTGATTGGCGACGGGGTGTTCGTCGGCTCGCACGCGACTCTGGTGGCGCCCCTGACGATTGGCGACGGCGCGTATATCGCGGCGGGCAGCCCCATCACCGACGATGTGCCCCCCGAATCGCTGGCAATCGCCCGCAGTTATCAGACGGTTAAGGCAGGATGGGTGCGCAAACGGCGCGAATCTAAACAAGGCGCGGGAGGCAACGAACAATGAATAACGGGCAGGAGATTCTATTGTTTGGCGGCAACGCCAACCCCGAGCTGGCAGAGAGGATTGCAAGCTACTTAGGGCGACCGCTGGGGCAGATGATATGCACGCGCTTTGCGGACGGCGAGGTGCGCGTGCAGGTGCTGGAGAGCGCGCGCGGGATGGATGTGTTCGTCGTGCAGTCCACCTGCGCACCCGTGAACGACAACCTGATGGAGCTGCTGGTGCTGCTGGATGCCTTCCGACGGGCGTCGGCGCGGCGCATCACGGCGGTCATTCCCTACTACGGCTACGCGCGACAGGATAAGAAAATCAAGCCGCGTGAACCCATCACGGCGCGCCTGGTGGCAGACCTGATTACCGAAGCGGGCGCGACGCGCGTGATTGCCGTCGACCTGCACGCCGAGCAGATTCAGGGCTTTTTCGACATCCCCGTGGATCACCTGTACGCGGGACCGATCATCGCCGAGTACCTGATGGCGCAGGGCTACCACGAGCAGAACATCGTGGTCGTTTCGCCCGATGTGGCGGGCGTGCCGCGCGCCCGCTCGCTCGCTGAAGCGCTCGACGCGCCGATCGCCATCATCGCCAAGCGACGCCCCGAACCCAACAAGGTCGAGGTGATGGAAATCATCGGCGATGTGGCGGGGCGCATCGCGATTATGATTGACGATATGATCGACACGGGCGGCTCGGTCGTGCAGGGCGCGGAGGCGCTGCTCAAACGCGGCGCGGTGAGCGTGATTGCGGCGTGTACGCACCCCGTCTTTTCGGGCAACGCCCCGCAGCGGCTCGCCGAATCGCCCATCGAGAAGGTCATCTGCACGGACACCATCCCTGTGCCGCCGCACAAGCAGTTCGACAAACTCGTGCGCCTGTCGGTCGCGCCCCTGCTCGGCGAGGCAATCAAGCGCATCCACCACGACGAGTCGGTCAGCGAACTGTTCCAGAACTATCGGTGAAACACATCGTCTCGGTCAGTCTCGGCTCGTCGAGGCGGGACAAGCGCAGCGAGGTCGTGATTGCGGGGGAGCCGTTCCTGATTGAGCGCATCGGCACGGACGGCGACCTGCGCCGTTTTCAACAGATGTTCGCGACGCTGGACGGCGCCGTCGACGCGCTGGGCATCGGCGGCGCCGACCTCTATATCTGGGTGGGCAATCGCCGCTACACCTTCCGCTCGATTCAGCGGCTGGTCTCCGTTGCGCGGCAAACCCCTGTGGTGGACGGCAGCGGTCTCAAAAACACGCTGGAGCGCGAGGCGCTGCGCTGGGTGCAGGAGCGTCAGGTTGTAGACCTCTCGCGCAGCACGGTGTTGCTGGTCGCCGCCGTCGATCGGTTCGGCATGGCGCAGGAGCTGGCGCGCCTCGCGCGGCGCGTGATTTACGGCGACCTCGTGTTCGCGGTCGGGCTGCCCTTCCCCATCCGCTCCTATCGCACGGTGGAGATTCTGGGCAGGTTGCTGCTGCCGATTATCACGCGCCTGCCGTTCCAGTGGTTCTACCCCACGGGCGAGAAGCAGGAGAAGCGCACGCCCCGCGCCGCGCGCCTGTTCGAGGAAGCCGATGTGATTGCGGGCGACTGGCACTACATCCGCCGCTATATGCCCGACCGCATCCCTGGCAAGACTGTCCTCACGAACACGGTGCGTCGGGCGGATATTGAGTTGCTGCGCGAGGCGGGGGCGGCGCGTGTGATTACCACCACGCCCGTGATTGAGGGCGAGAGCTTCGCCACGAATGTGATGGAGGGCGTGATTGTCGCGCTCACGGGACGCCGCCCCGAAACGCTGACGCCCGACGACTACCGCGCCGCTCTGTGCCAGCTCGAATGGACGCCCAGCGTCATCGAATTGTGAGCCGCCTATCGGATACAATCCATGCCCGTATGAGCGATCCTACCCATGATTCGAAGCGACCACTGGCGCTGGACGCCGACACGATGCGCCAGATGGGCTATCGGGTCATCGACCTGCTGGTGGACTACTGGCAGAGCCTGCCGAATCGCCCGATAGGCGCGCGCGCCGACCATGCAACGCTGGAGTCGCTTCTGACGGAGCCGACGCCCACGGCGCCTCAGCCCTTTGAGCAATCGCTGGACGAGTTTCTGCAGAAGGTGCTGCCCCACCTCATCAAAGTCGACCATCCGCGCTATTTCGCGTTCGTGCCTGCGCCGAACGAGTATGTCGGCGTGCTGGCGGATGTGATTGCGGCAGGGATGAACATCTTCGTGGGCACATGGATGGTGGGCGCGGGCGCGACGCAGGTCGAGCGGGTGGTCATCCGCTGGCTGTGCGACTGGTTTGGGCTGCCTGAGACGGCGGGCGGGCTATTTGTCAGCGGCGGCTCGGTGGCGAATCTGGTGTGTCTGGCGGCGGCGCGTCAGCGCTACCCCGACGCGCTCACGCGCGGCAGGGTCTACTGCTCCGACCAGACGCACTCGTGCGTGGCGCGGGCATGGCGCATTCTGGGACTGCGCGAGGAGCAGATGTGCGTGTTGCCCGCCGACGAGAACTTTCAAATTCCGCTGGACGCGCTGCAGGCGCAGATTCAGCGCGACCGCGCGGCGGGCTGGCTGCCGTTTTGTGTGGCGGCGAACGCGGGCACGACCAACACAGGCGCGGTAGACCCCCTGCACGCGCTGGCAGACCTGTGCGCGCAGGAAGGGCTGTGGCTGCACGCGGACGGCGCGTATGGCGCAGCGGCAATCCTCACGGAAGAGGGCAAACAGCGACTGCAGGGCATCGAACGGCTCGACTCGCTGGCGGTAGACCCGCACAAGTGGCTCTATCAGCCGATGATGGCAGGCTGCGCGATTGTGCGCGTGTTCGAACACCTGCGCGACGCCTTCCGCATCCTGCCGCCGTACCTGCAGGACAAGGAGCGCGGCGCGGTCGGCGTGGACATGTGCGACTACGGCGTCGAGCTGTCGCGCAACTTCCGCGCGTTCAAGGTGTGGCTCTCGCTCAAGACGCACGGGGTGGAAGCGTTCCGTCAGGCGATGGAGCATAACCTGCATCTGGCGCGGGTTGCGGAGCAGGCGTTGCGCGCGCGCCCGCACTGGGAGATTGTCTCGCCCGCGACGATGGGCATCGTGGCTTTCCGCTACGCGCCGCCGGGCTGGGACGCGGAGCGCACCGATGCGTTGAACCGCGCGATGGTGGACGCCATGATTGCCGACGGCTACGCGATGGTCAGCTCCACCGTGCTGCGCGGGCGCGTCGCGCTACGGATGTGTACCCTCAGCTACCGCGCAACGGAGGACGATGTGCATGAGACGGTGCGCCGCCTCAGCGCGTTCGCCGAGCGCCTCACCCACGCGGCGAGATGACCACATAGCGGTTCGGCTCCTCGCCCTCGCTGTAGGTCATCACTTCGGGGTCGTCCTTGAGCGCCTGATGCACAATGCGCCGCTCGTGCGGGGGCATAGGGGGTAGCACCGCCTCCTCGCCGCGCGCTTTGACCTCATTCGCGATTGCAATCACCTGATTGCGCAGGCGTTCCGTGCGTCGGCGTCGCCAGCCCGCGCCGTCGAGCGTCACGCGCACCTGCGGCTCCGTCACGCGCGGCACGATGTTGTTCAGCAGGAACTGCAGGCGATCCAGCACCTCGCCATTTTTGCCCACCAGCACATTCGCGTCGCGCCCCACCAGCTCCACTTCCACATAGCGTCCGTGCGAGCCGCGCAGCACCGCCTGCACCTGTAGCGGCAGACGGCGCACAAAATGGCTGATGTAGTCCGCCACCTTGCGGGCGACCTGCGGGGTCACGACATACGGCGGCTCCTCCTCAATCAGCGTCGCACGCACACGCGCAGGGCTTTCCTCCAGCACTTCGAACTCCACCTGCGCGTTGCGTCCCACGCCCAGCATCCCTAACGCCCTGCTCTTCGCCTCTTCCAGGGTGTTGCCCGTTGCTTCAACGGATGTCATCGTCTGCATTGCCCTCCTTCTCTATTTGCGCTTCGAGCGTTTCTTCGGCGGCTGGTACCCACCGCTCGGCTTGGGTTTCTCTGCCGCGCCGTTGCGTCCTTCCTGCGCCTCGTCCACAGCAACTAACTCCGGCGCAGGCGTGCGCATATACAGCTTGTAATGGATGGTATAGAACACATTCGTCAACAGCCAGTACAGGATAAACGCCGCGGGGAACCGAAACTGCCACGAGAAGACCATCAGCATCAGCGTCGTGAAGACCGCCATCGTCTTCTGCATTTGCGCCTGCGACGGGTCGGTGATGGTCAGGCGGCTGGTGATATACATACTCAGCGCGTAAATCAGCACCAGCGGCGCATCGAACTGCCCCAGATGCGCGCCCACCATGCCCGGAAACCGCGCCGCCATATCAGGGTTCACCCACAGGAAGTGCCCGTCCCGAAACTGCACCTGATACACCAGAAAGGCGTTATACACCAGAATCAGGAACGGGATGGGCAGCAGCGCGTACAGACAGCCGCCCATCGGGTTCACCCCGTACTTTTTGTAGAGCGCCATCTGCCGCTGCATCAGCTCCTGCCCCGAATATTTCTGCTGCAGTTCGAGCAGTTTGGGCTGGAGCTGGAGCATCTTGCGCATGCTGGCGAACTGGCGATTGACCAGCGGCACCTGAATCAGGCGCACGACCGCCGCGATGAACAGGATTCCCAGAATGAACCGTGCGTCGCCCGCGAACCCGAACAGGCGCATCACGGCGTCCAGCGCCTGATAGCTGGGCAGCTGGCGGTTCTCCTGGTCAATCTGCACGGAGACTTTGTCCAGCAGGGGGCGTCCTTGCTCCTGATACACCTTCGTGTTGGGGTACAGCTCCTCCAGCTGGCGCAGGCGATTGTAGGCTTCGCGCGCGTCCTGTTTATCTTCGTAGAAAATCTGCGCTTCCAGCAGGATGCCCAGTGCGCCGAACTCCGCGCCGCGATAGCGCGTCGCCAGCTCCTGTGCGCGGCGGGTCGCCTCTACATAGTCTTTTTCCGCGCGCAGTTTCTCGATTTCGCGTACAATCTCGTCGGGCGGCTTGTCGCTGACGGGCGGGCGCGAGAAGTAGCTCCAGCCCATCAGCACCAGCAGCCAGATAATCATCGAGATAACCAGCGTCTGGGTGAAGAGTTTTCTCTGATCAATAGGTTCCTGTTGCGCCATGATGATTGCCTCGTGTTGTCCAATCGTCGGGCACGGGGTCGTAGCCGCCCTGCGCGAAGGGATGGCAGCGCAGGATGCGTTTCAGCCCCAGCCACACCCCCCGCAGCGCGCCGTACCGCTGGACGGCTTCCAGCGTATACTGGGAGCAGGTCGGATAGTAGCGGCAGGATGGGGGCGTCAGGCGCGAAACGCGCTGGTACACCCGAATCGCCGCCACAAGCAGTCGTGCAGGCAGGCTCATCGCACGCCTCCTTGCTGGAGCGCCTGCTGGAGCTGGGCGCGTAGCGCGTCCAGCGGCGCGGTCGCCGCGGGCGGTCGGGCGACGCACACGAGGTCGTAGCCGTGCGGGAGTTGTTCCCAGAGTTCACGCGCCGCCGCGCGCAGCCGCCGCTTGACGCGGTTCCGCGCCACATGGGCGCCCAGCCGACGCCCGACCACAAAGCCCATGCGTGTCGGCGCATCGTCCCCGCGCTGATAGACATACATCGTAAACGATTCCATACGCACCCGTCGCCCCTGCTGATAGACCCGCTCGAAATCGCGTGTGTTGCGCAATCGCCCTGCGCGCGGCAGCATCTTACTCGACGGTCAGGCGCCAGCGCCCCTTCAGCCGACGCCGCTTCAACACATTCCGCCCGTCCTTGGTGCGCATCCGACGGCGGAACCCATGCACCTTGTGCCGATGACGATTATTGGGTTGATAGGTTCGCTTCATCGTGTTTTCCTCCAGCGGCGTAGATTGTACCCGATTGCACAGGAAAATGACGACGCCGCTGGTGAGGGACAGGCGCGCCTAACCGTCGCACCCCTGCCCGAAGGCGAACAGCACATGCAGCAAATCCGCATCGTCAATCGCGCCGTCCCAGTTCAGGTCGTAGCGGTTGTAGCCGCCCTGCCCAAAACGAAACAGCACCCCCAGCATGTCGGCGTCGTCCACACAGCCGTCGCCGTCCACATCGCCCACCGCATCGCGCCGCCAGCGATAGTCGTTGCGCATCGCCTCGCGCCAGTCCTGAATGGTGTTCCACTTGCCCTCGATGTAGTAGGGGTCAATCTGCGGCCAGCGATACAGGCACACGCCCCAGATAGCTTGATTCGCGGGGTTCTGGTTCCAGGTGTGTATCTCCTGATAGGCGTTTTTAATCCAGCCGTTGTTGGTGTTCGTCCATGGCTCGCCCTGATTGGTCTCGGTGATGAAGGCGGGCAGATGGCGCAGCGACGGCGGCACGCGGCTCAGCAGGTTGCGATAGACGCGGAAGTGCAGGTACACCTGATCGTAGGGCGGCTGCATGCGCGTTTCGCTGAAGATGTTGTTCGGGTCGCTGCCGTGCGTGTAGGCGTGCAGAATAATCCCGTCCTGCTCCGCGCCGATGGCGTCCAGCATCTGCTGCCAGTAATCCAGAAAGCCCGGAATGCCGTACTGCGGGAAGGGCGGCGCGTAGGTTCCCACAGGCGCGGCGCAGACCCAGTCGTCCTCGTGTCCGGGAATCGACCGAATCGCGTCGCGGCACATGCGAAACGCCTGCACATAGCGGGCGACGGTGATGGATTCCCCGTTCTCGCCGCCGGGCCATTCCGCGGGCAGGTTCGTCTCGTTGCCGATAATCCAGATATGCGCGCCATGCGAGTTGCGCACGAAGTTCGCCACGCGCTGGGCAAAGTTCGCATACTGCGACGACGGCGGCAGCGTGCCGTTGGGATGATAGCCGTAGTTCAGGCGCACAATCACCCCGTGCCCCGCGTTCACATAGGGGCGATAGTCGCGCCCGGTCTGGTTGTTGGGGTCTGCGCCCAGCTCTTCCGTGAACAGGATCCAGATGCGCTTGCCCTCCGCGACGGCGGCAAACTCGCCGCCCGGCTCGTGCAGCCCGAAAATCCATGGGGGATCTACCGGGTCGTTCTCGTTGGGCAGCACGCGGATGTCGTCGATGTAGACCGTGTAGGGGCGCGCGTCGCTGGGGTCTACGGGTGTGAAGGCGAGATGCTCCAGCACGCCCGCGCGCCCGTCCAGTACGCCGTTCGCGCCCCCTGCAAACGGCAGCACAGGCTCACTGGGCAGGTCGAACACCACCTGCACCCAGCGGTCTTTCTGGCGGATGCGCTTGCCGATGGGCGGGTTGCTGGCGTCGCCCTGCGTCGCGCCCACCCACTCGATGCCGCCCGTTGCGCCGCCGTTCGCGCCGCAGGCGGCTCTGGGCTGCGTCTCGCGCACGCCCAGCGTCAGGTAAAAGTCGGGCGTGCTGCTGGGCACATACAGCCACAGGCTCAGCCGACGCTGGAAGCTAATCGTCGGGTTCGCGTAATAGAGCGTGTTGAAGGTTGTCAGGCGCAGCCACGCGCGGGGGTTGCCGTTGAACTGCCAGACGACCTTCAGCGCGCGGCTGCCCGACGGCGTGCGGTTGCGCTCCAGACTAATCTGAGCGCAGTTGGGACCGCTGCTGCACGTCCCTGTGTACGCCAGAAAGCCGCTGGTCGTGCCCGAAAAGCTCGGCTGGCGGAACATCACCACGCCGTTAAGACCGTTCGAGTAGCCTTCGAAGTGCTGTATCTCGCACTGCGCCGCCGCAGTGTGCGTCAGGAGCGTGATAAGCGCGCTCAATGTCCACCGCATCCCCTTGCGCGTTTGCATGGCTTCTACCCCCGCGCGGTCGATTCGCCACACGCAGCCCTATTCCTTGCAAGGTACGCTGGTGAGCGTCGCGAAGTGTGCGAGACACCTTATGTAAGCGCGATTAGAAGCCGTTCAGAAATGCGTGTTCGAATCCAGACGGGTGAACCTGCTCTGTTGCAAGGATGCTTGTTTTGTCTTCTGGCACAGCTCTCTTCGCCGCGTGGGGCGCGGCGACCGCGCCCCTACTTATGCCTGTACGGACGCGGTTCCCGCGTCCTATTCCCCAGCGCCCCCATTCTTTGCAACAGAGCAGGTGAACCCGTTCCTAATACCAACTGCGCTGTCAGAGTTCGTTAATTGCCTCGCACACACCTGCAGAGATGCGCTTGTTGCCCGCGCCCCGCGACTATGGAGTGCGGAAGCTCCGCTTCCGCACTCCATAAATTACTGCTTTACGAACTATGAGCCGCCGATCGGTATAACAAACGAAGCCAGCCTGCGCTGGCTCCCCGTAGCTTGGGTATCCTGCCCAAAATCAAGCGCAGGATGCGCTTGCTACTTCAGCCGACGAAGGTCGGCTTTGTGTAATAGGAACGGCTTCAGCCGTCTGGCACAAACGCCCCACGTTCCGTTGCTTGCCCGCTTTCTTGGATTGTTTCTAACTTGCCATCTGCACGCTCTCCTCCTGACCAGCCGCAGGGGTACGCGCTAATTGCTCCAGAACACGCTCAATTAGCTCCACTTTCTCAAGGATGTCCCGTACCTTGTATGCAGAACTCATTTCCCGTACTGGGTGCGCTATAACATTCCTGAAATGAACAAGCCCATTCAAGCAATTTTCCGACTGCTTGCGAGAGCTAAACCCTAGCTGAAAGCGTAAGTCTTCATTTTTGCAGATGATATTCACAATATCGCTCAGCGATAAAACCTCGATGTACCCCGTATCCATGTCGTTAGCCTGCCGCTCCATACGCAACTTTCGGACTTCCGTCTGCCTGTCTGGGGAAAGAAATTCCAGCATCCTCTCCTCAGAAGACTGGAAGTATTCTCGTAATAGTTGAGCGAGACAATACTCCAGTTCACCCACCAGTGTAAAGAGGTAGGTACGGCAGGCGACCTTGTTCAGGTCGGCGGGTGAGACAATCCCGTCCACGCGCGCGCCGTTGACCACAAGATAGGCTGGCTTGGCGTGTGGTCCGCTGAAAATGCGGATGATTTCGGGGATGGGGGTGGAGTGTGCAACAATCCACTCTTCGGTGATGGGTTCAGGCAGATACTCACCCTCGCGAAGCACCCAGAGACCCACGAAGCAATCGTCCTCGGTTCTTGGAATAACATCATAGCAGGGTTCGCCGCGCAGCACGGGCTTGACAGACCCCACTTCCAGATGCTGGCGCGGCGTCATGATGTATTTCACTGTAAATGCATCCCGAAGCGTCTCATGCAGGTTCATAGCGCCCTCCAGACGACATCGGGAATTTGCCGCATCCGCCTGCGCAAGCAGCAGGTAGACTTTCAGGGATCACTGCCCCAAATCACGCCTGGTGGGCGTTCACCCCTCAGCGGCTTGCGATTCCGCCTGCAGCCACACGACTCCTGCTGGGTCGAGGCTGACCGCGATATGCCCCAGCCGCCACAGCTCCAGCATCGCCAGAAACGAAACGAGCAAATCCAGCACATCGAGCGCATCGCGGGCAAGCGCGTCGAAGGGCAACGGCTCGCGTGCGACGCTCAGCCGCTCGCGAATCTCGATCATGCGGGCGTGCAGCGAGAAGTAGCGGCGGTGCGGGATGGCGTCGGGGATGGGCATGCGCTGTTCCAGCATGCGTTTGAAGGCGAGCCAGAGCTGGTCGGGCAGCTCCGCGCCGAATTCGGGGGGCAGTTCGTAGTCGCGCGGGTCAATCGCGCCGCCGCGAAAAAAGAGCCCCATGCGCTCGCCCTCGCGCTGACGCAGATGCTCCGTGAGTTGCAGGTATGCGTCGGGCAGTCCTGAAGGCGGGAGCCAGTCCGCCGCCTCCTCAGGTTCAGGCTCTGGGTCGGGCGCGAGCAGGCGCTGCGCCTTGCGTTCGGCGAGGTACGCCAGCGTCGCCAGCGCGTCCGCCGCCTCGTCCATATCGCCCACCTCGCGCCAGTAGTCGTAGCACGCCTGCGCCACGGGCGCGAGGTCAACCTCGTTGAGATCCAGCTTGTGCTTGCGAATCAGGTGCGCGAGCCAACCCAGCGAACCAAACCCCAGCGGCAACTGCAGCGGCACGCGCGGGGGCGACCATTCAGGCGAACCGATGTGGAATCGACGCATTCCCCCGCGATTATACCTCTGGGCAGGTACAATTCCCCGCACGGTATGAACGGACACACACTGATGGAGTGGGCGCAGCAGCCGCAGGCGGTCGTTGGTTTAACCATCGCAGTCGCCGTGCTGCTGCTCTGGAATCTGGCGCAGGCGTGGCGCTGGGGCGCGTTTATGCGCCGCTGGAAGCAATTGATGCAGCACTCGGAAGGCGGCTCGCTGGAACACACCCTCTACGAGACCCTGCGCCGCGTCTCCGTGATGGAAGAGACGCTCAAAGCGCACGGGAACCATCTCCAGCAGTTGCAGAGTCAAACCAATACCTGCTTGCAACGGGTCGGGCTGGTGCGCTACGACGCCTTCCCCGACATGGGCGGGCAGCAGAGCTTCGCGCTGGCGGTGCTGAATGAGCAGGGCGACGGCGTCGTGCTGAGCGGCATCCACAGCCGCCACGAGATGCGCGTGTACGCCAAACCCATTCAGAATCGGGCGTCCAGTATCGGGCTGTCCGAGGAGGAGCAACACGCGCTGCGCGAGGCGAGTCAATTCAAATAGCGCGGGCGTCAACAGGCGGAGGGCATGAGCATCTACGACTATAGCAGCGACGAGGCGCTTATCGAGCGGTTCAAGGAAGGCGACGAGTTCGCGTTCGACCTGCTGGTGCGCCGCTACGAGCAGAAGGTCTATCAGCTGGCGTATCGCCTGACCAACAATCCCGACGACGCCGCCGATGTCGCCGCCGAGACCTTCCTGCGGATGTATAACTCGCTCAAACGCTTTCGCGGCGACGCGCAGCTGTCGACATGGCTCTACCGCGTGGTGAGCAATGTGTTTTTCGATTTTCGCAAGCGCGAGGCGCGCCATCAGCACCTGCCGCTGGATGTGCCCTCTGAAGACGGCGACGAACCCTACGAACTGCCCATCGAGGACGAAAGCGTGGACATCATGGGGCACGCCCTGCAGGAGGAGCAGAAGCGCGTGCTGATGGCGGCGATTCAGCAACTGCCCGAATACCAGCGCGTGATGGTGGTGCTGTTCCATATCGAGGAACGCCCCTACGAAGAGATTGCGCAGATTATGGGACTGCCGCTGGGCACGATTAAGTCGCGTCTGAACCGCGCCCGAAACGCCCTGCGCCAGCTGCTGGAGCCATATCGGGAACTTTTTGGCGTGGAGGCGAGTCCTACAGTCGGAATGCCACAGGAGGCGCATGATGCACTGTGAACAGGTGAAGAGCCTGCTGAATGAATATTGTGAGGGGACATTGAGCGAAGCGATGCGCGAGCGCGTGCAGGCGCACCTGCGCGGGTGCGCGGCGTGCCAGCGCGAGGCACAGTTTACGCACGCCCTCTGGCGTGGGCTGAGCGCGCTGCCCGAAGTCGCGCCGCCCGCCGACCTGCACGCGCGGATTATGACCCATGTGCGTGCGAACACACGCGCGCGCGAGGCGCAGCAGCGATTCGCCTTCTGGCGCTGGGCGGGCGCGGCGGCGGTCGCTGCGGGGCTGTTTGTGATGGGCTTTTTCGCGGCGCAATCGGACGGCGTGCAAGCAGCCTTCGGCTTCAACGCCAAAAGCAAGCCCGCCATCGAAACGCCCCAACCTGTGCAGGCAGGCGTGTTTCTGGAGTATCGCGCAACGACGGACGGCGCGCGCGCGCCCGTGCTCGAGGCGCGCATGAACCGCGAAGCAGACGCCGAACTGCGCTACACGCCCGACAGCAAAGAGCGAACGGAGCCAATTCTTGTCTGGAGCGGACGCCTGCAGCCCGGCAAGACCGTCGAAATCCCGCTGCAGACCCTGCTGCACACTTCGGGCGAGCGCGTGCTGACCCTGCGCTGGACGCTGGAGCGACAGTCGCGCGTGCTGTATGTGCCCGCAGGCTATCCGCAGGCGAAACTGGCGTCCCTGCGCCTGCAGGCGAAGCTGAGCGACGCCCTGCGCCAGATTGCCAGCGCCTACCAGACGCCCATCGAGTGGGTTCCCAACGGCGACGAGCCGCTGGTCGTGCTGGATGTGCAGGATGCGCCTATCGAAGAGGCTTTACAAAAACTGCTTGTCGGCTCGAACTACACGGTCAAGCGACACGGCGACTTCTGGCGCGTCGTGAGCCGATAACGCACAGGCACGGCAGGAAACGCGCCTCCAGTATCGAACAACCGTTCGGTACTGGAGGTGAACTTTCATGAGGCTATTGGCAACGACGCTGAGTTTCGCGCTGTTTCTCGCAGGTTGGGCGCAGGGGCTACAGGCAGGCGCCGCCGCGAACAAAATCACCCCGACGAAACAGGTCTTTCTGGCGGGCTACGCTTCGAACCGCCCGAACACAGGCGGCGTGCATGACGACATCTGGGCGCGCGCGGTGGTCGTGCAGGTCGGCAACGAGCGGCTGGCGATTGTGGTGTGCGATTTGCTGGGACTGCTGCGCGACGATGTGCAGCGAATCCGCCAGCAGGTCAAATCAGTACCCCCCAACCGCGTGATGGTGCTGTGTACGCATGTGCATTCCGCGCCTGACACGATTGGACTGTGGGGACCGACGCCCGCCCAGTCGGGACGCGATAACGAGTATGTGAACTTCGTCATCGAGACCGTCGCGAAGACCGTCGACGAGGCGGCGAGCAAGCTCCAGCCCGCGACCGTCGGCTTTGCGAAGACGACCGTCGAAGGCGTTTCGTACAACTACCGCATCGAGAAGATTCTGGACACCGAAGCGGCGGTGATGCAGTTCCGCAGCAAGGCGGACGGCAAGACCATCGCGACGCTGACCAACTTCGCGTGCCATCCTGAAGTGCTGAACAACGACCAGTTGACTTCGGATATGTGCCACTGGTACTATCAGACCGTCGAGCGCGCGGTGGGTGGGGTGGCGATTTTTGCGAACGGCGCGCTGGGCGGGATGATTTCGCCTGCGGCAGGCGACGGAACCGCGCCGAAAGGACGCGACTGGGCGCGCGCGGAACGATACGGCGCGACCATCGCCAATCGCGCCTTAGAAGCCATCGCGAAGGCGAACTTCACAGACGCCGTGTCGCTGGAACACCGCGAGGCGACCTACACCGTGCCGCTGGAGAACGAGAACTTCAAGCTGGCGATGGCGGCGGGCGTCATTCCGTCGGGCGCATCGTTGAACGCGGGCAAGGTCACGACCGAGTCGCACCTGATTCGGCTGGGCGACGCCGTGATGTTCACCATGCCCGGCGAGGTACAGCCGAATATAGGCATCCTGCTCAAGCGACTGCTTGCCCCCTACGGCGACCCCGTGTTCCTGTTCGGGCTGGCGAACGACGAGCTGGGCTACATCCTGAGCCTGGAGGACTACTACCTGCCGCTTTACAATTACGAGCGGAGCATGTCGGTCGGTTCGGAGATTGGTCCCGCGATGGTGCAGGCGGCGCGCCAGATGATGGGGCAGATGACCGCCCGTCAGCCGACCGCTGTCGCCGCCGTATCGGGCGAAAAGTCGCCCGTGGAGCAGGAGCTGGAGAAGTACCTGCAGCGGTTCCGTCCCGACCGCGCGGGCAACTTCAAGGCGACCTACCGCCTCGTGCTGGAGGGCGCGGGCGAGTTCTACCTGCGCATCGCCGAGGGTAAGGCGACGCTGAGCCGCGAGGGAACCCCCTCCGAGGCGTCCGTGACCGTCAAAGCGCCCGCGCAGGTCTTCGTGGCGATTATCACAGGCAAACGCGACCCGCTCGACGCCTACAACACGGGCGAACTGCAGATCGAGGGCGATATCGGAATCGCACAGTATCTGCTGTTTGTGTTTGAGTGAGCATCGCAGGGGGCGGCTTGCCCGCCCCCTTTGTGATTGAGCCGCCTGCGGTATACTCTGGGTAGTATGCCCGACGCACACGAGACGCTAGTGAAGCCGTTTGTGAACCGTATCCTGCACGGCGACTGCCGCACCGTGCTGGCGCAGTTGCCCGATGCGTGCGTGGACCTCATCATCACCTCGCCCCCATACGCCGACCAGCGCAAAAATGTCTACGGCGGCGTCCATCCCGACGAGTATGTGGCGTGGTTTCTGCCGATTGCCGCCGAGCTCCAGCGCGTCCTCAAGCCGACGGGTTCATTCGTGCTGAACATCAAAGAGCGCGTGGTCAACGGCGAGCGGCATACCTATGTGCTGGAACTTATCCTTGCGATGCGTCAGCAGGGGTGGCTGTGGACGGAAGAGTATATCTGGCACAAAAAGAACTGCTATCCGGGCAAATGGCCGAACCGCTTCCGCGATGCCTGGGAACGATTGCTTCACTTCACAAAGCAAAAACAGTTCAAAATGTTTCAGGAAGCGGTGATGGTTCCCATGGGCGAGTGGCGACACGAACGGCTGAAAAAGCTGGGGGCGAACGATTTACACAGGTTCAACTCGCGCGCGGGTAGCGGCTTTGGCAAGCGTGTGGCGAACTGGATCGGACGCGAGCACGCCTACCCGACGAATGTGCTGCACATGGCGACCGAGTGCTACAATCGCTATCACGCGGCGACCTTCCCTGTGGAGTTACCTGCGTGGTTCATCAAGCTGTTCACAGAGCCGGGCGATATTGTGCTGGATCCGTTCATGGGTTCGGGCACGACGGCGGTCGCCTGCATCCGCCATGACCGCCGCTATATCGGGATTGAACTCATGGAAGAGTATGTCCGCCTTGCAGAAGAGCGGATTGCCCGCGAACGCGCAGAACCCAATCTGTACACCTTCGCAGAGAATGGGGTTTCGTATGAATCCTGAAGCGCTTCAGAACCTCGTGAAAAAGTGTCTGGAAGATTTTTATAAACGGCGTATTGGCAATCTGTCGAACCTTCAACTCAAGCAGGTGCTGAAACGCAAGAATCCGTATCTGCTACGCGCGATCGGTCTCCGAACAGCCGCGGAGCTGGTAGAGTTTCTGCTGCAAATGCATACACAGGCTTCCGATGAGACAATCTTTGGTGAAACCTTCGTAGAGCCGATTGCGCTCGCCATCAGCGGCGGACACAAATCAAGCGCAAAGGGCATCGATCTGGAGATTGACGCGGGAACACAATATAAGGCAATCGCAGTGAAGTCTGGTCCGAATGTGTTCAACTCCAGTCAGACGGCGCGTATGAATGACGAATTTCAGGAGTTGTATAACCGTCTGCGTCAACATCTGAGCCAGCTGGGGAAGCAGTTTGACCCTGTGCTTGGATGCGCTTACGGGAAGCGTGTCAGCCCCCCGACAACCAGGCGTCGGTACCGAATTGTGTCGGGAAAGGCGTTCTGGGAAGAGCTAACAGGCGATCCTGAGTTCTATCTTGAGCTGGTTCGCCTGATGCAAGACTATCCAGAGCAACAGAAGCAGGCGTATCAGCAAGAGTGGGCAAAAGCCGTCAATCGCTTCACACGCGATCTGTTAAACGAATTTGCGAACGCAGAGGGCGAGCTGGACTGGGAGAAAATCGTGCGTTTCAATTCTGGCGCATAACGCAGGTAAATCAGCCATCCCTGCTTTTCTCCCACCTGACAGGAGCCTCTTTTGGAGTGCTGAAGCGTCAGCTTCAGCATGCGCGGAAGCTCCGCTTCCGCACTCCATACAAACGGCGCTTCGCGCGCCTGTTGCAAATATAACGCAAACTCACAGAGAACACCAGCCAGTTTTCCAGAACTATCCCCCGTGAGACCAGTGTTCGGGTATCCTTTAGGCGACAGGAGGTTTTTTGTATGCTGACAGGGAAGAAGGGCGTCATTTTCGGGGTTGCGAATCAGCACAGTCTGGCATGGAAGATTGCGCAGCGGTGCGCCGCGCACGGGGCGCAACTGGCGATTGCCTACCAGAACGACCGATTCGAAGAGAAGGTTTCCGCACTGGCGCAGGAGTTGCCTGACGCCTTCACGCTCCAGTGCGACCTGAACAACGACGCCGAAATCCAGCAGGTGGTCGCGACTTTGCGCGAGCGGTGGGGTCAGGTGGACTTCATGGCGCACTGCGTGGCGTATGCGCTGCGCGAGGAGCTGATGGGGCGCTACCTGGACACTTCGCGCGAGGGGTTCAAGGTCGCGATGGAGACCAGCGTCTACACCTTCGTGGCGGCGGCGCGCCATTTAGAGCCGATTCTGCGCGACGGGGCGTCCCTGCTCACGCTCACCTATCTGGGCAGCGAGCGCGTGGTGCCGGGCTACAATGTGATGGGCGTGGCGAAAGCCGCGCTGGAAGCCAGCGTGCGCTACCTCGCCTACGAGCTGGGCGAGCGACAGATTCGCGTGAACGCGCTCTCGCCCGGACCGGTCAGCACGCTGGCGGCGCGGGGTATCCGCGGGTTCACCTCAATGATGGAGTATGTGCGCCATCACGCGCCGTTCAAACGGGACACCGACCCCAATGAAGTGGGCGACGCCGCCGTGTTCCTGTTCAGCGAGATGGGGCGCGGCATTACGGGCGAAGTGATTTACATCGACGCGGGCTATCACATTCTGGGGATGTAAACGATGGCGCAGCTCAAGCCCAAAAAGGTTCAGCCGCTGGAGCCGCTGCCCATCGAGCGGCTTCTGAAGCCGTTTGCGCGATTCGCCAAGCAGTCCAGCGCGGGCGGGATGGTGCTGCTGGCGTGCGCGATTGTTGCCCTGCTATGGGCGAACTCGCCGCTGGGCGAGTATTACTTCCGACTGTGGTCTACTCCGGTCGAGGTGCGCTTCGGCAATCTGATCGACATCAACAAGCCGCTGCTGCTCTGGATTAACGACGGCTTGATGGCGGTGTTTTTCTTTCTGGTGGGGATGGAGATTAAGCGCGAGTTGCTGGTGGGCGAATTGCGCTCGCCGCGCAAAGCCGCGCTGTCGATGGCGGCGGCGCTGGGTGGGATGGTCGTGCCTGCGCTGATTTATACCGCGTTTAACTGGGGCACGCCCGAAATTCGGGGCTGGGGCGTGCCGATGGCGACGGATATTGCCTTCGCGCTGGGCGCGCTCGCGCTGCTGGGCACACGTGCGCCGCTCGCGCTCAAGGTGTTCCTCACTGCACTGGCGATTGTGGACGACCTCGGCGCGGTGCTGGTGATTGCGTTGTTTTACACCGAGAACCTCAAGACGGACGCCCTGCTCTATTCGTTCCTCTTCTGGGGCGGGATGATTCTGATGAATCGGCTGGGCGTGCGCAATGCGTTGATTTACTTCATCGTGAGCCTGGGGATGTGGTTTTTCATGCTCAAGTCAGGCGTGCATGCGACGGTGGCGGGCGTGCTGGGCGCATTCGCGATCCCTGTGCGCTCGCGAATCGACCCGGAGCTGTTCCTTGCCCGCGTGCGCGAATACCTGAATCAGTTCGACCAGCCAACCGCCGAGCGCACGATTATCCTCTCCCCCGAACAGCAGTCGGCGGTGGAAGCCATCGAGCGCGAGGCGTTGCGCGTGCAGTCCCCCCTGCAGCGGCTGGAGCATCAGCTGCACTACTTTGTGGCGTTCGCCGTGATGCCGATTTTCGCGCTGGCGAACGCGGGCGTGACGCTGGGCGGCGAGAACGGCGTCAACTGGACGAGCCGCGTCATCTGGGGGATTGCGCTGGGACTGCTGATTGGCAAGCCGCTGGGGATAGGGCTTTTCTCATGGCTGGCGGTACGGCTGGGGCTGGCGCAATTGCCGCAAGGGATTACCTTTGTGCATATTGTGGGCGTCGGTTTTCTGGCAGGGATTGGCTTCACGATGGCGCTGTTTATCGGCGGGCTGGCGTTCACAGGCGACCTGCTGAATTATGCGAAGCTGGGCATTCTGGCAGGCTCTGCGCTGGCGGGCGTGATTGGCTTCACGATGTTGCGGTTGTGGACGAAGCCGCAGCCCCATCTGGAGTGAGCGTCGCGAGCCGTGCGAGGAGCGTCGGCAGGTCGGGCGCTGGGGTCATGCCGTTCTGAAGCAAAGTGTGCCAGAGAGCGGTCGCCGCGCCGTCGGTGAAGTCGCGCGACTCGATTGGACGGCTGGCGAGCGCAACGACGGGCTTGCCCTGTGCCTGCGCCGCGCGCGCCAGCTCCAGATTGCGCAGGTTGCCCCGCCCGAAGGGCGTCTCCGCGAGGATTACGGCGTCCGCCGTTTGCAACAACGAAAGCGCGCGGTGGAAGGCTTCGTCCGAAATTGGCGAGAAAGGCTGCTCGGTGATGTGTTCCAGCCGCAGGGCGCGCGCGGCTTCCTCGTCGGTGTCCAGCAGGTTCAGCACGCCCGTGCAGACGCGCCAGCCCGCCGTGAGCAGTGTGTAGTAGAGGGCTGCGCCCGAACCGCCGCCCGCAATCACGAACGCCGTCGGCGCATCGGGCGGAACCTGCGGCGCATTGTCTGCGGCAAGCGCAAACACCAGCGGCTTGCCCGTCGTCGGATTGACCTGGGTCAGCACGGGCGTCTGGTAGACCGACTCCAGCAAGGCGGGTTGCAACACGGCTTCAGGCGTTCCCTGCGCGACGATTCTGCCCGCGTGCATCAGCGCGATGTGGTCGGCGTACTGGCTGGCTAAATTCAGGTCGTGCAGCACGATCAGCACGCCAATCCCCTGTTCGCTGGCGTACTGGCGCAGGGTGTGCATCAGGTGCGTCTGATGGCGCAGGTCCAGGTGCGTGGTTGGCTCATCCAGCAGCAGGTAGTGCGCCTGCTGAGCAATCGCGCGCGCGAGGTTCACCCGCTGGCGTTCCCCGCCGCTGAGCTGGCTGATGGTGCGCTCGGCGAACGCTTCGATCTGCGTGAGCGCCATCGCCTGCCGCACAGCGTCCCAGTCGGCGCGGCTCGCGCCCCAGAAGCCTTTCTGGTGGGGGTAGCGTCCCATCATCACCAGCTCGGCGACAGTGAAGCCCATCTCGGCGGGCGTCTCCTGCGGCGCGTAGGCGACCCGCTGCGCAAACTCGGTGGGGCGGTAGGCGTCGTAGGGCTGCCCGTCCAGCGTCAGCCGCCCCGCAAATGGCGCACGGGTACGCGCCAGCACGCGCAGCAGCGTCGTCTTGCCAGAGCCGTTCGGTCCCAGCAGCGCGACGACCTGCCCGCGCGCGACCTGCAGCGACGCCTCCTGAACAACGGGCGTCCTGCCATAGCCCGCAGTGATGGAATCGGCGCACAGCATCCCGAATAGTGTAGCATGTCGGGTATCCTATGAGGCGTGAGTATGCGCGAGGCGTCGGGCATCACGCTGGGGCTGGAGGAGGAGGTTTTTATCACGACGCCAACGCGCCCGTCGCTGGACGCGCTCTATGCACTGGCGAAACTGCTCTGGCGCAACCCGCGCTATTACTACAAGCACTCCGCAAGCAACTTTTCGCGGGGACGCGACGCTCGGCGGTGCCTGATGAGCAGTGTGGAGATTGCGACGCGCCCCCATACAGACATCGGCTCCCTGCTGGACGAGCTGCAGGCGCATCGCGCGGCGCTGGCGGACGCCGCAGGCGACGCCTATCTGGTTCCTGTGGGGCATCTGCTTGACCTCGACGCGCCGACCAACACGGCGGGACTGCATATTCATATCGGCGCGCCTGCTGACCGCGCGCCGATTGTGTACGCGAATCTGGCGCACTTTCTGCCGTTGCTGATTCTGTTGTCTGCAAGCAGCCCCTACGCAGGCGGGCGCTACTTCGGGCAATCGTATCGGGTCGCGCGTTCGTTTGCGATCGGCGCGCTGCGCGACGACCCCTACTATCGCTTTCAGGATTTAATACTTTCGCGGCGACTGGGCACAGTGGAGATTCGCGTCTGCGACCCTGTGTGGGACATCCAGCGTCTGCGCGTGCTGCTACAGGCGGCTCAGGCGATTGCGCAGTTGCCCACGGCGCGCCCCATCGACCGCACCCGCTACGCCGCGTTGCGCCATCAGGCGGCGTGCGTCGGCTATACGCCCGACCTGCAGGCGTTGCGACACGAACTCGCCGCGATTTACGAGATTCCAGAGGCGCTGCTGCAAGAGACTATCTCCGATGCGATCCATGCGTGCCTGACTCCGCGCTCTTATGAACCCTGCCCTGCGGACGCATCGCGCGAGTCTCTTCTTAGAGCCTACGCCTGCCTGAATCACGCTTATCGCACGGGGCGCTGGGAGCCTGTAGCGCCGCATTCGGTGCGTCCGTCGGCGTGGCGGGGATTGCTGGGCGTGATGGGCTACTATGCGCCGCGCCTGCCCTACATGGCGTACAAGGCGTGGGCGGAGTGGCGCGCGCCGATACGCGCAACCTATTCCGCCACCGAGAGGGTCGCCGGCGAACTGTTGGCGCGCCGCGCCGACTCGTAGACCTGCACGATACGATCCATCACCGCAGGCACGGAGAGCGCCTCGCGTTTGCGAATCGCGCGCTGGCGCAGCGCCTCGCGTTCCGACTCATGGCGCGTGAGATATAGCACCGCCTCGACGAACGCCTCAGGGGTCGGCTCCACTACCAGCCCCGTTTGCCCGTAATCGACCGCTTCGGGCGCGCCGCCGCCGTTGGCGACGATGCAGGGCAAGCCCGCCGCCTGCGCCTCATCCAGCACCAGCCCCTGCGACTCGGTCACCGACGGAAACACGAACAAATCCGCCGCCAGCAGGTAGAGCGATACCTCGTCGCGCGGGACAGGACCCGTGAAATGCACCCACTGGGTAAGCTGGCGCGCCTCAGCTTCGGCGCGGAGCGACTCCAGCGCAGGACCAGGACCCACCAGCCACAGGCGCGCGTTCGGGCAGCCGCGCACGATGTGGGGCATCGCGTCGAGCAGCACGCCGACATTTTTTTCGGGCGCCATCCGCCCGACATACAGCAGCATCCACACATCGTCGGGAATGCCCAGCTGCGCGCGCGCCTCCGATTGGCTGACCTCTGGGAACGGCAACACCGGGTTGCGGATGGGCGTAATCGGCTTGCGCACGCCATACTTGCGCAACACCTCTGCGCCGATTTCGGAGGGGGTCATCACAGCGTCGACGCCCTCGTAGTAGCGGCGCAGATGCCAGCGCAGCAGGCGGCGCACAGGCGCGCGCGGCACGATGCGCGGCACATAGTGCAGGTACTCCTCATACAGCGTGTGATAGGTGCTGACCAGTGGGATGCGCAATCGCCGCGCCCAGCGTGCGCCCACAATCCCCGTGAAAAACGGCGTATGCGTATGCACCACATCGAAGCCCAGCGTGCGAAACTCGCGCCAGAGACGTAGCGCAACAGGCAGGGCAATCGGGTAGTCAGGCTCAAACGGGGTGTAGACCGACGGCAGGCGGCGCACCGTCGGGTACGGGTCCTGATAGCCGCGATAGTGCGGCGCATAAATCCAGACCTCGTGCCCGCGACGGGTCAGCTCCTCGTGCAGCATGCGTATCGAGATGCTCACCCCGTTCAGGTACGGCAGGTAGCTCTCGGAAAAGATGGCGACTTTCACGGTGTGTCCGATTCGCGCGGGGCGTTGCGGTTCCCGCGGGGCTGGCGCAGGGCTTGCTCTTCGAGAAACGCCACGATGTCCGATAGGCGGAATCGGCGCTGATTGCCCTCGGTGCGGAAGCAGTGTAGCCAGCCGCGGTCGGTGTAGCGGCGCACGGTCGCGGGGCACACCCCCAGCAGGCGCGCCGTCTCCTCCAGCGTCAGCACGGGGTCGGTCAGGCGAGCAATCAGCTCCTCGCGGCTCTCGTCGCGCCCGCGCACGGGGTAGTACTTGCGCGCCACGCCGTCGTCCGTCCACTCCGCCAGATAGCGCAGGTACTGGGGAAGCTTCGCCCAGAGTTCGTCCGCTTCGGGCGGCACGAGGGCTTGAGGGTCCACCTTTTTGCGCCCCTTGCGTTTGCGCAGGCGCGGCCCGTCGGAGGGCGGCTCCGCAGGCGACAGCGCGGACGGCTCTGCGGGAGAAGGCGTCGCATGGGCAGATGCTGCAGGGGGCTTCCAGTTCAGTTCCTGCTGCAGGAGCGGTACAAACTCGACGATGTGGGGTACGCGGATGGAGACCAGCGCGTGCGGCGATTCGACGGGCGTCGAGGGGGGCGTTTCAGGGCGCACTTCCAGCGGAGGCGCGTCCGCAGGCGGCGCATCGGCGGGCGGCGACACAGGTTCGGGCGCTGCTGGCTCCGCCGCGGGCGCGGACGCCTCGCTCCCGTCGTCCGCAAACTGGCTTTCGAGGTATCGGTACCAATCGTTCAGGCTCAGACGGCTCATGGGTACGCCATAGTGTACCCTTAAATGCGAAAACGGCTCCAGAGAGTTCTGGAGCCGTGGAGGTGAAGTGATTTCAATCTGGGCATCGACCTATTTTCCCACTCCGTTACCAGAGCAGTATCTTCGGCGCTGGAGGGCTTAACTGCCGTGTTCGGGATGGGAACGGGTGTTTCCCCTCCGCTATGGACACCCAGATTGAAAGGGTAATCGCACCTTTTGAGAGGGTCGGTTCCCTCTCAGGAGGTGTTTGACAACTGGAGCTGGAGTCGTCGGAAGTGCGTCAATAGGCAAGCCCTCGGTCAATTAGTACGGCTCAGCTCAACGCATTACTGCGCTTACACATGCCGCCTATCAACCCGGTCATCTACCGGGGACCTTACTCCGTTAACCGGATGGGAGACCTTATCTTGGGGTGGGCTTGGCGCTTAGATGCTTTCAGCACTTATCCCGTCCCGACATGGCTACCCAGCGTCTGCCCCTGGCGGGACAACTGGTACACCAGAGGTCAGTCCAGCCCGGTCCTCTCGTACTAGGGCCAGCTCCCCTCAAGTCTCCTGCGCCTGCGGTGGATAGGGACCGAACTGTCTCACGCACATATCTCCCTTGTTTCCAAGGGTGTAGACTATACCTCCATCCTCCCGAAGGACCAGGAGGAGCCGGCGTGTGATGAGCGCCATAGATTTGCCCTATTTAGGGCAGGACGCCCATCTCAGGCGTAAAGCCTTCAGTCGTTACGGGGAACGGCAGCTTGCACCGCATCACTGGCACAACATAGGGTTCAATCAATTGCACAAGCCGTTGCGCCTGTTTCACTGGGAGATAGAGCCAGTGTGCGTGTCGCTTCGGACTTGTGTGGATATGCGCCTCCAAACCGAAGTTTGCTTCAAGCGCATCACACAGGCGTTCCAGACCGATTCTGGAAAAGCACTGCGTCTCTATTTTGACCGAACCCTGTCGTTTGTCAAGCGTGCCATCGTCCATGTACCAGACTGCAAGCGCCAGAGGCGTGTTGAGCAATTCAACGATGTTCTCTGGAACCTCTTTTCTCCCATGAGGGTAGAAAAGCGCTCGCAGCTCTGCAAGGAGCGGATGGCATCGGGTGACGAAACGCCAGTATGGGTAGCCTCTGTTGGATTGACGATTCATCGGGGATGGTTTCAAATCAGCCAGCATTTCGTGCTTCCACGCCACATAGTCGCGGAAGCGTTCGGCGTGCAAGACCTGAAGGCGCACGCCGCGCCCGTGCGGTTCGAGATAGCCATCTCCGAGAATCATACCAATCAGAAGGTCCTTCATCTTCAGCTCCCGTTCTTCCCTCGGTATTGCCCTCTGCAGCGTTCGGTGGACTGCAGGAGGGGTCTACCGATATGAGCCGGTAGGCACCACAGGATTACTCCTGTGGGACGCCACGCCCTGTTGGGCTAACGTTCTGAACCCAGCTCGCGTGCCGCTTTAATGGGTGAACCCCCCAACCCTTGGGACCTTATTCAGCCCCAGGATGCGACGAGCCGACATCGAGGTGCCAAACCCCGCCGTCGCTGTGGACGCTCGGGCAGGATCAGCCTGTTATCCCTAGGGTAGCTTTTATCCGTTGAACCCTGGCGTGCCCACGCACAGCCAGAGGGTCACTAGGCCCTGCTTTCGCATCTGCTCGACCCGTTGGTCTCACAGTCAAGCCCGCTTATGCCCTTGCACTCGACGCGCGATTTCCGACCGCGCTGAGCGGACCTTTGGACGCCTCCGTTACACTTTGGGAGGCGACCGCCCCAGTCAAACTACCCGCCTAAGACTGTCTCCACGCCGGATCACGGCGCAGGTTAGCATTCCAGTAGGTCAAGGGTGGTGTTCCATTGGCGCCGAAGCTCCCACCTACGCTCTACATGACATACCGAAATGCAATCTCAAGCTGTAGTAAAGCTCCATAGGGTCTTTCCGTCCTACCGCAGGTAACCCGCATCTTCACGGGTGCTACAGTTTCACCGAGAGTCCCGCTGAGACAGTGGCCCAGTCGTTACGCTTTTCGTGCGGGTCGCAATTTACGCGACAAGGAATTTCGCTTATCGTCTTACCCGAGATTTGTCTCGAGCGAGCCACACCCTTCCTTGTCATAGGGGATAGCTCCTGCATGTCGCCATGCAGATGGGACCATCTCTTCACCTCGTCATTGAGGTACCCAGCGTATGGTCTCTGAGGATTCTAATCACCGAAAGTGATTAGTCTTTCCTGCTGGTTGTCCGCACCAGACGGATTGTTACTCACAGGAATTGTATTTTCTCACGGGTGAGAATTTCCTGCGAGTACCGCTGGATACTCGGAGTTTCCAGCATATAGCTGGGTGCGCACCTCATGGTTACCCATGAGGGGGGCAGCGAAGGTACCATAGGACCGTTAGAGTTACGGCCGGCATTCACCCGGGCTTCAGTTCAGGGCTGCACCTTGCGGCTGACCCCTCCCCTTAACCTACGGGCATTGGCCAAGCGTCGCCCCCTATACATCGGGTTTCCCCTTCGCAGAGAGCTGTGTTTTTGGTAAACAGTCGCCGGGCCCGCTTTGCTGCGACCTCTTTCGAGGCACCCCTTCTCCCGAAGTTACGGGGTCAATTTGCCGAGTTCCTTAGCGGGACTTCTCTCGCGCGCCTGAGGCTCCTCGCCTCGCCTACCTGTGTCGGTTTGCGGTACGGTCAGGTGGTTTCAACGCTACACGGGTTTTCTCGGCTCCAGTCACAGTCGCTTCGTTCACCCGAAGGATCCCTTCGTCGCCCCAGAGTTGCCGCTGGGGCGAGCGCAGCCTTCCAACTCTGCGCCCGACCGATTCTGAAGCGTCACCGCTTGGCTCCACCACCTGGGGTGGGAATGTTGACCCACTGCCCTTCGCCTACGGCTTTTCGCCCTCGACTTAGGACCGCCTAACCTTCAGCGGACGAACCTGCCTGAAGAACCCTTAGGCTTTCGGCGGACGGGATTCTCACCCGTCTTCTCGCTACTCGTGCCGGCATTCTCACTTCTGCACGCTCCAGTGGTGCTTTCGCTCCACCTTCCCTGCGAGCAGAACGCTCCCCTACCGCTCCCATTGCTGGGAACCCGCCGCTTCGGTAACAGGCTTGAGCCCCCTTACATTATCGGCGCAGGGTCACATTCGACCAGTCAGCTGTTACGCACTGTTTAAAGGATGGCTGCTTCTAAGCCAACCTCCTGGTTGTTTACGCGACCCTACATCCTTTAACACTTAGCCTGTGTTTAGGGACCTTAGCGGGCGATCTGGGCTATTGCCCTTTTGACAACGGCGCTCATCCGTCGCTGTCTCACTGCCACGGTTCCTGCTATGCCATTCGGAGTTTGGTTGGGTTCGGTAACCTGGTGGGGCCCCTAGCCCATCCAGTGGCTCTACCTGCACAGCATAATCCGTGACGCTGCACCTCAATGCATTTCGGGGAGAACCAGCTATCTCCGCGCTCGATTGGCATTTCACCACACTAACCCCAGTTCCTCCGAGACCTTTTCAACGGTCACCAGTTCGGCCCTCCACCGTGTGTTACCACGGCTTCAGCCTGACCAGGGTTAGATCGCGCGGTTTCGGGTCTGCACCCAGCGACTGGGACGCCCTGTGTGGACTCGCTTTCGCTACGGCTCCGCGTCTGAGACGCTTAACCTTGCCGCTGAGCACAACTCGCCGGCTCATTCTGCAAAAGGCACACCGTCAGACTGTCCCCCAGAGGGGTATAGTCCTCCGATTGTTTGTAAGCGCACGGTTTCAGGTTCTATTTCACTCCCCTCGCCGGGGTGCTTTTCACCTTTCCCTCACGGTACTGGTTGCGCTATCGGTAGCAAGGAGTATTTAGCCTTACCCGGTGGTCCGGGCAGATTCGCACAGGGTTCCTCTTATCCCGTGCTACTCGGGATTCCGACGAGGCGTTCCACTTTTCGCATACGGGGCTGTCACCCGCTGTGGCGTGCCTTTCCAGACACTTCTGCTAAGCGGTTCGCTCTCTGATGTCGGTCCCACGACCCCAATCGGGCACGCCCGATTGGTTTAGGCTCTTCCCCGTTCGCTCGCCGCTACTGAGGGAATCTCATTCGATTTCTTTTCCTCCGGGTACTGAGATGTTTCAGTTCCCCGGGTTCCCTCCACACCGCCTATGGGTTCAGCGGTGGGTGACCACCCATTCGGTGGCCGGGTTCTCCCATTCGGGGATCTGCGAATCAACGCCTGTTTGCGGCTCCTCGCAGCTTATCGCAGCTTACCACGCCCTTCATCGGCTCCTTGCTCCTAGGCATCCGCCGTGCGCCCTTAGTAGCTTGCCTACTTTGGCGCGCTTCTCGATGACTCCAGTCCAGTTGTCAAAGTGGAAATCGTTGGGTCCGTTGCCCATTGTTGGCGCCTACAGCCCAACCGTCAACGCCCCGTGAGGCGCTGAGGGTTAGGTTGGTGGAGGCGACCGGATTTGAACCGGTGACCCCCTGCGTGCAAAGCAGGTGCTCTCCCGCTGAGCTACGCCCCCACTGGTGGGCGCGATTGGATTCGAACCAATGACCTCACCCTTATCAGGGGTGCGCTCTAACCGACTGAGCTACGCGCCCGTATGTGGCTCCCTCAAAACCGAGCAGGCAGTGCTTTGCAAGCCGAGAGTATCCGTTAAAGGAGGTGATCCAGCCGCACCTTCCGGTACGGCTACCTTGTTACGACTTAGTCCCCCTTACCAGCCACACCTTCGGCGGCTCCCTCCCGTGCGGGTTAGGCGACCGACTTCGGGTGCAACCGACTCGGGTGACTTGACGGGCGGTGTGTACAAGGCCCGGGAACGTATTCACGGTGGTATGGCTGACCCACCGTTACTAGCGATTCCGCGTTCACGCAGTCGAGTTGCAGACTGCGATCCCAACTGAGGGTGGTTTTTTGGGATTCGCTCCCGCTCGCGCGTTGGCTGCCCTTTGTACCACCCATTGTAGCATGTGTGACGCCCTGGACGTAACCGCCATGCTGACTTGACGTCGTCCCCACCTTCCTCCGTGTTGACCACGGCAGTCTCCTCAGAGTGCCCGGCATAACCCGCTGGCAACAGAGGACAAGGGTTGCGCTCGTTGCGGGACTTAACCCAACACCTCACGGCACGAGCTGACGACAGCCATGCAACCGGTGTCCACATGTCGATGAGTTTCCCCACCGAGGCGCCCTGTTTCCAGGGCGTTTCATGTGGATGTCAAGCCCAGGTAAGGTTCTTCGGTTTGTATCGAATTAATCCACATGCTCCACCGCTTGTGCGGGCCCCCGTCAATTCCTTTGAGTTTCAACCTTGCGGCCGTACTCCCCAGGCGGGGCGCTTAATGCGTTAGCTACGGCGCCGAGGGCTAATCCCCCAACACCTAGCGCCCATCGTTTAGGGCTGGGACTACAGGGGTATCTAATCCCTTTCGCTCCCCCAGCTTTCGCACCTCAGCGTCAGAAACGGGCCAGAGATCCGCCTTCGCCACTGGTGTTCCTCCCGATATCAATGCATTTCACCGCTACACCGGGAATTCCAATCTCCTCTCCCGTCCTCGAGCTCCGCAGTATCTGGTGCAGCCTCCCGGTTGAGCCGTGAGATTTCACACCAGACTTACGGAGCCGCCTACGTGCGCTTTACGCCCAGTAAATTCGGGCAACGCTCGCCCCCTACGTATTACCGCGGCTGCTGGCACGTAGTTAGCCGGGGCTTTTTCTGTGGGTACCGTCTGCGTTCGTCCCCACTAAAAGGAGTTTACACCCCGAAGGGCTTCGTCCTCCACGCGGCGTCGCTGGGTCAGGCTTGCGCCCATTGCCCAAAATTCCCGACTGCTGCCTCCCGTAGGAGTGGGGCCCGTGTCTCAGTGCCCCTCGGGCCGATCATCCTCTCAGACCGGCTACCCGTCGTAGGCTTGGTGAGCCGTTACCTCACCAACAACCTGATAGGCCGCGGGCCCATCCCGAAGCGGAAACCCATTTAGATGCACCGACCGAAGCCCGCGCATCCACATCCGGTATTAGCCCGAGTTTCCCCGGGTTGTCCCAGTCTTCGGGGCAGGTTACCCACGTGTTACTCCGCCGTTCGCCGCTCTCGGCGCCCCCGAAGGGACGCCTGCCGCTCGACTTGCATGTCTAAGGCACGCCGCCAGCGTTCGCCCTGAGCCAGGATCAAACTCTCCGTCAGAAAACGCGATTCCTGCGTGCGCAGGTTCGTTTTCCTGTTTGACTGAGCTCGCAAAGCGTTCTTACCTGCCCGGTTTTCAAGGTTCAACAATCCGCTTGCCGCCCTTGCAGCAAGCGCACACGCCAACACGCCGTTCGGCATATCGTCGGCGAGTCTGATTATACCACATCCCAAGCGCGTTTGTCAAGGGCATAGCCCTCTGCACGCAGTCTCTGGGATCTCAAGGTACTCACTCCGCCCCAAAGTCCCTTGCTTTGAGGCGGGCTATATAATACCATGTCCACGACAGCGTTGTCAAGGGGTTAAGCCCAATTTGGGGCAAATTCCCCCCGAATTTCCCCCGATTCCGCGCATCCCTACCCCGAAGGCTGACGCACCACCCCCAGAAACAGCACCGTGCCCGTCGACTGATGCACAATCGCGAACAGGAACGGACGATCGACCACTACATTAAATTGCTCTACAGGAACGGAGGTCACGCCGACTGTAATCCCTGTTGCCGCAGCGGCTTTTGTACCCTCCTCGTCCACCTCGACGACCGCCTTCTGAATCGCCTTTTGAATGAAGAGCCGCTCGGGCGAGACATCGGCGATTCGACTGAAGTCGGCGCGCTCAGCGTCGAACGCCACGCCCATCCCCAGCGCGGTGAGCGGGGCTTTCAGGTCGTACTTCGCCTCCACCTTGAAGCGCGGCATCTGCAGGTTGCCGTTCACAACCCGAAACGCCGCCAGCCATTTCGCCCAGTTTTCAGGCGTGAGCTGTTTGCGCAGGTCTGCCACCGTGCGTCCCCTATCAGGCAGAAACAGGTAGAAGCAGTAGTCGCCCTTGCCGTAGGGCAGCGCAACCGCCTGGAAGCCCTCGCCCCGATAGTAGGGGAGCCGCTCCGAAAGCTGCATCATCGGCGCCTGTTGCGTCTTGTCGTTTTCCAGATAAAACGGCGCGTTTTGGGTGGCGTCCTTCGGGAACGGGTACTGCCACTTGCCCTCGAAGTAGAGCGTGTTCACCAGCGCGAGGCGCGTCTGCGCATCGAAGTCGCCTGCCTGGAAGAGTTTCTCGATCATCCCCTGCGTCTGCTCGTTGACCCATCGGTTGATGGTATCGGCGGCGGATTGCGGCTGGCGGAAGTCGACGGTCTCTGTGCGCGCCTCGTAATGCACCAGCAGCACGCGCAGAAAGTCAGGATTCAACGGGAAGCCTTGCTGCACCCACAACCCGTTCGCCGTGTGGACGGTGATGTCCTCGTCGGCAGGTTGCATCAGGCGATTCAGGACGCGCGCCTGGGCGTTGACGGCGTCCAGTTTCAGAGCGTCGTAGCCCAGCGCGTTTGCGATGGCGTCGTAGGTGTCGCCGCTTGCGCCGTTGAGCGTCATTTGCAACGCCAGCGCCAGCGACAGCGGCGAAAAGCACAGGTTCTGCCCCGTGTTGGGGGCGTCTAACTGCTGCAGCATCTTCAGGGCGAACTGCAGGTTCGCCGCGCGGGTTTCATCCGTAATTTGCACAGGCTGGGTTGCCTCCTCGGGCGGTTTGGGACTGGCGTCGCCGCCGCAGCCGCTCAGCGCCGCCGCCACTATACCGCACAGCCATAAGCTTGTACGCATCGCTGGTACCTCCTGCACGATTAGACGCACGAAGGGATGGAAAGGTATTCCCGGCGATTCAGAACAGCCTTATGAGAGATCTTGTTAAGCCCACTCCACTGGGGTATAATTGCAAATATGCAAGCAATGAAGCGACGGAACGGGTTTACGCTTATCGAACTGCTGGTGGTTATTGCAATCATCGCCATTTTAGCGGCGATTCTCTTCCCTGTGTTCGCGCAGGCGCGCGAGAAGGCGCGCCAGACGATGTGTCTGAGCAACCTGCGTCAGGTCGGCACAGCGGCGATGATGTATGTGCAGGACTACGACGAGGTGTACCCGCTTGCCGAGAACCAGCTGATTCCACCGCCCGGCTTTTGCGGCGGCGGCTACACAAGCTGCACCTCCATCGGCTACCTCTACTGGCTGCAGCCCTACTCGAAGGATAACCTCTACTCCCGCTGTCCCAGCGCGAAGCCGATTACCAGCCCCGAAGCAGGCACAGGCAGGCGTCTGGCATGCGAGGGACGGATTGGCTACGGCGCAGCGTACCCCTCGCCGATGGGCTTCTCTGCGGGATGCTCCTTCCCGCCGAGTGTGTACCCGCCGAGTAAGAGCCTCGCGCAACTTACCGCGCCCGCCAGCCATGTGATGGTCATGGACGCGGTACCGTCGGGTCCCTCGAGCCGACCGCTGTGGGAGCAGAATGGGTTCTATATGAATGTTGTTCACTCGCCGTTTATGCGCACCGAGTGGCAGCACTATGGGTTCAATGTCGCGCCGGGCTTCCCGCCCGCCTTCCATCAGCGCCCGCACGGACGCCACGCGAAGCAGGTGAATGTGGTCTTCGCCGACGGGCACACGAAAGCGACGCCGTTCGAGGCGCTGTACGGGCTGCCCGAATCGGAATGCGAGCGCAACAACAACACCTTCTGCTCCTCGGTGGAATATACCCGCACGCAGCGCCCCGACCTGTGGGAGAAGTGGGACTGACGCAGCGCGCGGGAAATAGGACTCCATCGTGGGCGAGACTTTACAACGCTTCTGGGAGCAGCGCGGCGACGCTATTGTGCTGAACGCGCTTCAGGTCGCCCTGATTGTCGCGCTGCTCCTTGTGGCGCGCTGGCTGGGTGGTCGGGTGATTGGGCTGATTACCCGCGCGCTGACCCGCAAAATCGACGCCTCCGAACGCCGACAGGCGCAGATTAACACAGTCAGCACACTGCTCAACAGCGTGCTGAGCTATGGACTGCTGTTTGTGGGGCTTCTGAGCGTGCTGGGCGCGGTGGGGGTCAACCTCGCGCCCGTGCTGGCGACGGCGGGCGTCACGGGGCTTGCCATCAGCCTCGGCGCCCAGCAAATCGTGCGCGATGTGCTGAACGGCTTTTTTATCCTCGTGGAAGACCAGTTCGCCGTCGGCGACGAGGTGACCATCGACGGCGTGCAGGGTGTCGTGGAGACGATGGGCATGCGCATCACGCGCATTCGCGACGCGCAGGGACGGCTGATTACGCTGGCGAACAGTAGCATCAGCCGCGTGACGAACCACAGTCGCGGGCGCGCGACGCTGAGCCTGGAGGTGAGCCTCGCCGCCGACTACGGACTGGACGCTGCACGCGCATGGCTGGAGCGCGCCTGCGCGGCGTTTACCCACCCAGCGCTACAGACGCCCCTCGAATTGCGCGGACCTATCACGCTGGAGACGGCGCGCTACACCTTCCAACTGCGCGCAGGCGTCGCGGCGGGACAGCTGGAGGCGGTCGGCGACGCGCTGCGGGCGCACCTGCTCACGCAAGCCCGCGCCGAGCAGATACCCCTCGCCTGAGCGCCCCACGCCCGCGCGAGGTATAATCCCACGCGATGCGAGGGCAGTTCCAACCCCAGACGCCGATGCTGCAGCAGTATTTTCGCCTGAAAGCGGAACATCCCGATGTGCTGCTGGCGATGCAGGTCGGCGACTTCTACGAGTTCTACGGGGAAGACGCCGAAATCGCCGCGCGCGAGCTGGAAATCGTGCTGACGGGGCGCGACGACGGCAGCAACGGACGCATCCCCATGGCGGGCGTGCCCGTCCACGCCTACGAACGCTACATCGCCAAACTCGTGCAGAAGGGCTATCGCGTCGCCATCTGCGACCAGATTGAAGACCCCAAACTTGCCAAAGGGCTGGTCAAGCGGCGCGTGACGCGCGTGCTGACCCCCGGCACGGTGCTGGAAGATTCCATGCTCGACGCGCGGGCGAACAACTATCTTGTCGCGGCGGTGCTGGGCGACCCGATTCACGGGCTGGGCGTGGTCGATGTCTCCACGGGCGAGTTTCTGACCACCGAAATCGCGGGCGAGCGGCGCGGGGAGAAGCTGCTCGACGAGCTGTTCCGCCTGCAGCCTGCAGAGGTGCTGGTACCCGAAGACCAGGAAGAGCTGATTCAGACCCTGCGCGAGCAACTGAGCGCGACTATCACGCCCGTGCCGCTGGGGGAATGGGTGGGGCGCGAGGCGCGCGAGATACTGCTGCGGCACTTCGGGGTCGAGTCGCTGCGCGGGTTCGGCTGCGAGGAATACACCCGCGGGCTGGACGCCGCCGCGCTCGCCCTGCGCTACCTGCAGCAGACCCAGATAACCGCGCTGGAGCATATCCGCACGCTGGCGACCTATTCGGTGGAGCGGTTTATGTATCTGGACGCGACGGCGCGCCGCCATCTGGAGCTGACGCAGAACCTGATGGACGGCAGTCGCCGCTACACGCTGCTGGCGAGCATCGACAACACCTGCACGCCGATGGGCGCGCGGCTGCTCAAACGCTGGCTGGACGAGCCGCTGCTGGCGCCAGACGCCATCGCCGCGCGGCTGGACGCCGTCGACGCGCTGGCGCAGCAGAGCCTCCAGCGGGACGCCCTGCGCCAGATGTTGCGCCCACTCGCGGATCTGGAGCGTCTGTCGGCGCGCGCCAGCACGGGCACAGCGAATGCGCGCGATCTGGTCGCCCTGCGCCAGTCGTTGCAACGCCTGCCCGCCCTGCACACAGAGGCGGAGAGCCTGCTGCGCGCCCTGCCCCAGCCCCCGACGCTGCTGGCGACGCTTGCGCCACGCCTGGCGCCGATGCACGAGCTGTGCGCCCTGCTGGAGCGCGCCCTCGTCGACGAGCCGCCCGCCGACCTCAAATCGGGCGGCGTCATCCGTGACGGCTACGACCCCGAACTCGACCGCCTGCGGCAGGTGCGCACCGACGGCAAACAGTGGATTGCCCAGCTGGAAGCCAAAGAGCGCCAGCGCACGGGCATCCCCAGTCTCAAGGTCGGCTACAACGCCGTGTTCGGCTACTATCTGGAGGTGTCCAAGCCGCACCTGAGCAAAGCGCCCGCCGACTACATCCGCAAGCAGACGCTGGCGAACGCCGAGCGCTTCATCACGCCCGAACTCAAGGAGCAGGAGGCGATTCTGCTGGGCGCGGAGGAGCGGATTAATGCGCTGGAGTTCGAGCTGTTCTCGCGCGTGCGGGGCGAGGTCGCCCGCCAGACGCCGCAGCTGCAGTCGCTGGCGAAGGCGATTGCCGAGCTGGATGTGCTGTGCGCCTTCGCCGAGAACGCCGTGCGCTATCGGTATGTGCGCCCCGTCGTGGATACCGAAGACCGCATCCACATCGTCGGCGGACGCCACCCTGTCGTCGAGCGGTTCAGCGAACACGCCTTCGTGCCCAACGACTGCCGCCTGGACGCCTCCCAACGACTGATTATCCTTACGGGACCCAACATGAGCGGCAAGAGTACGTATATAAGACAAAATGCACTGATAACACTTATGGCGCACATCGGCAGTTTCGTGCCTGCCGACAGCGCGGCGATTGGGCTGGTGGATCGCATCTTCACGCGCGTGGGCGCACGCGACGAACTCGCCACAGGGCAATCCACCTTCATGGTCGAGATGACCGAGACGGCGAACATCCTCAATAACGCCACCCCACGCAGCCTGGTGATTCTGGACGAAATCGGGCGCGGCACCAGCACCTACGACGGGCTGGCAATCGCGTGGGCAGTCGCCGAGTACCTGCACGCGATCGGCTGCAAGACGCTGTTCGCCACGCACTACCATTACCTCAACGAGCTGGCGAACCGTCTGGAGGGCGTCGCCAACTATCGCGTGGCGGTCAAGGAGCAGGGCGACCGCATTATCTGGCTGCACAAGGTGTTGCCCGGCGGCACTGACCGCAGCTACGGCGTGCATGTGGCGCGGATGGCGGGCGCGCCTCCCGAAGTCGTACAGCGGGCGGAGCAGATTCTGCGCGAGTTCGAGCGGCGCGGCGTGCAGAGCGCGATACAGCCCCCCGCCGACGCGCCTGCCGCCCGCACGCGCAAACTCCAGCTCACGCTGTTCGAAGCGGCGGAGCATCCCGCGCTGGAAGCGTTGCGTGCGCTGGATGTCGCTACCCTCAGCCCCGTCGAGGCGCTGCTCAAACTCGACGAACTCAAACGCATGCTGGAGGGGTAGCGCGTTCCCCTCACGGAACCAGCACCGCCGCGCCGTGCAGTTTGCCCGTGCGCAGCGCCTCCAGCGCGTCGTTCGCCTGCTCCAGCGGGAAGGGCGTCGTGTGCGTCTCCACCTTAAACAGGCGCACGCGCTCGAAAAACGCCGCGCCGTCCTCGCGCGTCAGGTTCGCCACCGACCGCACCACCCGCTCGCCCCACAGGATCGAGTACGGGAACGACGGGATGTCGCTCATGTGGATGCCGCCGCACACCACCACGCCGCCCCTGTCCACCGCGCGCAGAGCGGCAGGCACGGTTTCGCCCGCAGGCGCAAACAGGATTGCCCCATCCAGCGGTTCAGGGGGCGTCTGGTCAGAGCCGCCTGCCCACCACGCGCCCAGCCCGCGCGCGTAGTCCTGCGTCTCGTAGTCGCCCGGACGCGTGAAGGCGAACACGCGCATCCCATCGCGCAGGGCAATCTGAATTAGAATGTGCGCCGCCGCGCCGAAGCCGTAAATCCCCAGCCGATTGCCCAGCATCTCGCGACGCGCGATACGATACGAACGGTAGCCAATCAGCCCCGCGCACAGCAGCGGCGCGGCAGCCGCCGAATCGTAGCCGTCGGGGATGGGAAGCACATACCGCGCGTCGGCGACGGCGTACTCGGCGTAGCCGCCGTCCAGCGTGTAGCCCGTGAACCGCGCGAACGGGCACAGGTTCTCGCGCCCCGCCGCGCAGTAGCGACATTCGCCGCAGCTCCAGCCCAGCCACGGCGCGCCCACCCGCTGACCGACCTACAGGGTCTCCACCGCCGCGCCCAGTTGCACGACCTCGCCGACAATCTCGTGCCCCAGAATCAGCGGCAGTTTCGGATGGGGCAGCTCGCCGTCCACAATATGCAGGTCGGTACGGCACACGGCGCACGCCTGCACGCGAATCAACACCTGTTGCGGCTCTGGCGACGGGATGGGCAGCTCGCGCAGCGTCAGCGGTTGCCCGACCTGTTCCAGCACCATCGCCCGCATCGTGTTCATATGCGCTCGAACAGCCCCGCCGCGCCCATCCCCAGCGCGGCGCACATGGTCACCAGCCCGTAGCGTCCGCCCGTGCGCTGGAGCGCATACGCCAGCGTGACTGTCTGCCGCGCGCCCGTGCAGCCGAGCGGATGCCCCAGCGCAATCGCCCCGCCCAGCGGGTTCACGCGCGCGATCGGCATCTCGTACACGCAATTGGACGCCAGCACCTGCGCCGCGAACGCCTCGTTGAACTCGATATGGTCTATCGCCTCGATACCCACCCCCACGCGCGCGAGCAGTTTGGGGATGGCGTAGGCAGGCGCGACGCCGAAGTCTTCGGGAGCAAGCGCGGCGGTCGTATAGCCCACGAAGCGCAACAGCGGTTGAACGCCCAGCGCGCGCGCCCTGCGCTCGCTCATCACCAGCACCGCCGCCGCGCCGTCGCTGCGCTGCGAGGCGTTGCCCGCCGTGATAATCCCATCTGCGCGGAAGGCGGGCTTGAGCTTCGCCAGCGACTCCATGCTCGTGTCGCGGCGGGGTCCTTCGTCGCGCGTGAGGGTGATTGGCTCGCGCTGGGGGCGTCCTTCGGCGTCGACGGTCTGCAGCTCGGTCTGTACGGGCGCAATCTCGGCGTCGAACAGCCCCTCATCCTGTGCGCGGATGGCTTTCTGGTGGCTTTGCAGGGCGAAGGCGTCCGCCTGCTCGCGCGAGATACCGTACTTGCGCGCGAGCTGCTCCACCGACAGCCCCATGTTCAGGTAGGTGTTGGGCGCGTCGCGAAAAAGCGTCGGGTTCGGGTGCGTGTGAATGTCCAGAAAGGGCACGCGGCTCATGCTCTCCACGCCGCCCGCCAGCACGACCTCCGCATCGCCAGAGCGGATGCGCTGCGCGGCAATCGCAATTGCTTCCAGCCCCGACGCGCAGAATCGGTTCACCGTCGCGGCGGGGGTGTTCTGGGGCAGTCCTGCGCGGAGCGCGGCGACCCGCGCCACATTCATGCCCGATTCGCCTTCGGGCGTCGCGCATCCGAAAATCACATCCTCAATCTCCGCTGGGTTCAGGGCGGGGCAACGCGCCATCACGGCTTGAATCGCCATCGCCGCCAGGTCGTCGGGTCGGGTCTGGCGCAGGCTCCCGCGGGGAGCTTTGCCGATGGGCGTGCGCGCCGCTGCGACAATCACCGCTTCGTTGCTCATACGCGCCTCCACGGTGGTAAGGATACCTGATGGGGCTTGACTTTGCGGCGTGAGGAATCGCGCGCCCGAGCGATTAATTGTTACATGCGCGAATCGGAATCGCTCGCGAGCAATTAATCGCTCGGGCGCGCATATCGCCTGACGCTACCCTACGCCTTGTGGATGCAGTGTCCTGCCGCGTCGTGGAAGGCTTCCATCAGCGCCTCCACCATCGTCGGGTGCGGGTGGATGGTGTCCACCAGCTCGTCGAGGGTGGCTTCGAGCTTGATGGCAAGCACGGCTTCCTGCAGCAGGTCGCTGGCGTGCCCGCAGCAGATGTGAACGCCCAGAATCTGCCCGTATTTCGCGTCGGCGACGACTTTGACCAGCCCGTCGCGCTCGCCGACCGCCATCGCGCGTCCCAGAATGCGCGGCTGGAACTTGCCGATGCGCACCTCGTAGCCCTGCTCGCGCGCCTGCTGCTCGGTCAGCCCGACGCCTGCGACCTCAGGCACGGTGTAGACCACATTCGGCACGGCGCGGTAGTCCATCCTGCGCTCCGCGCCGAAGCAGTTCTCCGCCGCCACAATGCCCTGCGCGCTCGCCACATGCGCCAGCGGGGCAATCCCCGTGATGTCGCCAATCGCGTAGATGTGCGGGATGTTCGTGCGCATGTGTTCGTCGACGGCGACCCAGCGCTTGTTCATCTGCACGCCGACGGTCTCCAGCCCGATGCCGTCCACATTCGGCTTGCGTCCCACGCCAATCAGCACCACCTGCACCTCGTACTGCTGCATGCCGCTGGGCGTTTCGACATGGCAGCGCCAGCGGTCGCCCACGCGCTCGGCGGACTTGAGCGTGCTGCCCGTGACGAACTGAATGCCCTGCCGCGCCAGGGCGCGCTCGGCTTCCTTCGCAATCTCCTCGTCGAAGGTAGGCAGGATGTGGGGCATCATCTCCACGACGGTCACATGGCTGCCCAGCGCGTTGAACACGAAGCTGAACTCCACGCCGACCGCGCCCGCGCCCAGAATCAGCATGCTGTCGGGCACAAACGGCGCGTTCACCGCGTCGTCGCTCGTCCACACATGCTCGCCCTCCAGCCCCGGAATGTTGATTTTCATCACGCTGGAGCCTGTTGCGAGGATGATGTGCTTGCCGCGCACGAGGTCTTTGCTCCCGTCGGGGCGCGTCACCTCGATGGTGTGGGGGTCAATCAGTTTGCCCGTGCCTTCCACGCTCTGCACGCCGTTTTTCTTGAACAGCATCCCGATGCCCCCGCGCAGGGTCTGTACGATTTTGTTTTTGCGCGCCTGCATCTGGTCGAAATCGTAATCGACGGCGCCCTCAATCAGGATGCCCATCTCCTTTGCATGCAGCACATGCTGGTAGCGTTCGGCGTGGGCAATCATCGCCTTGCTGGGGATACAGCCCCAGTTGAGACAGGTTCCACCTAAATATTCGCGCTCGATACAGATAACGCTGCCGCCGCGCTCTTTGGCAAGTTGCCCCGCGCGGATCGCCGCCACATAGCCGCCGGGACCGGCGCCCAGCACCACTACATCCGCTTCATAAGTCGCCATACAATGCCTCCCTAACGCCCCAAGTATACCTGCGCGGGGGGGTCAGAAGCGATACTGCACGGCTGCGATGATGCGGTCGTTGTCGACGGACGCGCCCTGTTCCAGAAACCGTTCGTAGCTGAGGCTCATGCGGATGTTTTCCTCAGGAAAGTAGTGATAGACGATAGCGAGCGCTTGACGCTGATCGTTGGGGCGCGCGGTGTCTGGATCGAAGTCCTCCCAACGCAGCGCCAGCTGGTGGCGCGCTGTCAGATTGTAAATAGCATAAGCCACCCAGTCTCTGTAATCGGAGGCTTCCGTGAACTGGGGAGCAGTGAGACCGCCCACGGGGTTCCTGTCGCGTCCTGCAAGGTAAATCGCCCGCAGGGTCAGCGGCGCGCTGGAAACACGCTGCTCGAATTCCACATAAAATGCGCGTCGATCGGCGTCTGCGACTACTATCGGATTGCCCACAGAGTCCCGCGTTGCGAATCCCGGGCGTCTGCCCACCGCGCCGCCCAGCGCGAGTTGTGTCCCGCCCTGGCGGTAGCGCCAGCTGAATGTGCCGATGTACGCGCCCTCGCCGCCGCGCACATTCGCCTGCGGGTCGTTGATGGTCAGGCTGTTCCACACGCCCAACTCCAGCGTGTTGTTTCTGTCCAGCAGGCGCGCGGCATAGACGCCCTGCGAACGCACCCCTGCAAAGTAGGCGCCCACCATCAATGTGCGTTCAGGCACATCCAGCGTAATTATCCCCGCACGAATATCGTAGGACAGCGGAAGCCGCATCTGCCCGGCGTAGACCGTCGTTTGCGCATCGGCGCGCCAGGTAATGAAAGCGTCCAGCAGATCCGCGCTGCGCGCCGTCGTTCCTGAAGCAAACTCCACCATGATACGCCCTGTTGTACGCGCATCCAGCGGCGCAACCGCAATCAGGCGCGCCAAACGAGTCTCGAAGCCATCGCGGCTATTTCGTCCCTGGGTATCGCTCCACTGGAGCCGCAAGACGCCTGAGAACTGCGTATCCTTGAGCGCTGCGGACTGAGCGTCCACCAGAATCGTCGAACTCAAACCAAATAAAACGCCTGCACAAAGGTATCCAAGCCTCCACATAGGTTATCTGCCTCCCTGCAGCACGCAAGTATACCTACGGGTATACTTGCGGCGTTATGAAAACGGTCGTTATTGTGGGGGCGGGGATGGGCGGACTCGCCACCGCCGCGCGCCTTGCCCACGCAGGCTATGAGGTCGTTGTGTTCGAGGCGCGTCCGCAGATCGGCGGGCGAATCGGCGAACTGAGGCGCGACGGCTACCGATTCGACACGGGTCCCACCCTGCTGATGATGCTGGAGCCGCTGGAACGGCTCTTTCGAGACCTGCACCGCCGCATCGACGATTACCTGAACCTCATATTGATCGACCCGTCGTACCGCGTCTACTTCGGCGACGGCACGGTGTTCGACTCCACGCCCAACATCGCCCGCATGGCGCGCGAGATTGCGCACAAAATCAGCCCCGATGAGGTCGCGGGCTACCTGCGCCTGATGGCAGACCTGAGCGCAATGTACCATGCGGTCGTGCCTGCGTTTGTGCGCCGCCAGTATGAGAGCCTCGCCGATTTGTTCACGCCGTACCAGATTGGACTGCTGCTGCGCCATCGGCTGCTGGACAACCTCTGGCGGCGGGTGGGACGCTATGTGCGCGACCCGCGCCTGCGCATGCTGTTTTCGTTCCAGACGATGTATCTGGGGCTGTCGCCGCAAGACGCGCTGTGGGTCTACGGCGTGCTGACCTACATGGAGTCGGGCGAGGGCGTCTGGTATCCGCGCGGGGGGATGCACCGCCTGCCCGAAGCAATCGCACGAATCGCGCAGGAGGAGGGCGCGCGGCTCTATCTGAACCAGCGCGTGCAGGAAGTGCTGATTGAAAACGGACGCGCGGCGGGCGTGCGGCTGGCGTCGGGCGAAGTGCTGAAGGCGGACTGCGTGATTATCAACGCCGACGCGCCAACCGCCTACCGCGAACTGCTGCCCCCTACGCCCTACGCCCAGCGGAATTACCGCAACTCGTGCAGCGCGCTGATGTTTTATATCGGCTACACGGAGCCGCTGCCCCACCAGCTGCATCATAATGTTTACTTCAGCCGCGACTTCGAGGCGAACCTGCGCGAGCTGTTTGTGGAAAACTGCGTGCCGAGCGACCCGTCGTTTTACACCTGCCTCTCGAACCGCACCGACCCCGACGACGCGCCTGCAGGGTGCGAGAATCTGTATGTGCTGGTTCCCGCGCCCAACCTGACTGGCGAGGATGCCCGCGCCGCCGCCCCGCGCGTGCTGGAGACGGTCATCGAGCGTGTGGGGCTGAAGCGTGAGCGGATGCAGTTCGTGGAGACGCTGACCCCGCATGAGTGGCAGGCAATGGGACTGTGGCAGGGCGCGGCGTTCGGCATCGCGCATACCTTCTTCCAGTCCACCGCCTTCCGCCCGTCGGTGCAGACGCCCTTCCGCGACTGCTACCTGGTGGGCGCCAGTACGCAGCCGGGCAACGGTATCCCGATGACGCTGATTTCCGCCGAGCTGGTCGCCGAGCGCGTGCGGGGCAACTGGCGACACAAGGCTTAGAGCGTCTCCGCCGACGCCATCCGCAGAAACGCCTGCACCTGCGGGTGGTCGCTGGCTCGAATCGCGTCGGGCGCGCCCTCCGCGATAATTCGCCCCGCATCCAGCATCACAATTCGATGCGTCGTGCGCATCAGGCTCACCACATCGTGCGACACGACCACCGCCGTCAAGCCCAGCTCGCGGTTCAGGCGCGTGATGAGCTGGTCGATGTGATAGGCGTTCACGGGGTCCAGCCCGCTGGTCGGCTCGTCGAATAGCACGATATGCGGGTCCATCGCCAGCGCGCGCGCCAAGCCCACCCGCTTGCGCATCCCGCCCGACAGTTGCGACGGATAGAGGTTCTCCACGCCCTCCAGCCCGACCCATGCCAGCCGCTCGCGCACAATCGCGCGAATCTGCGCCGGGCGCAGCCGCCGATGGCGCTCCAGCCCGAACGCCACATTCTGCGCCACCGTCAGGAAATCGAACAGCGCGGCGTACTGGAACACGATTCCCAGCCGCAGGCGCATGGGCATCCGCTCGCGCTCCGTCAGCGGCGCGATGTTGACCCCCTCCACCCACACCTCGCCCGCCGTCGGCTTGACCAGCCCGCACAGGCACTTCAGCAGCGTTGTCTTGCCGCTGCCCGACGCGCCCATTATGCCCAGCACCTCGCCATAGGCAACCTGCAGGTCAATCCCGTGCAGGATGGTTCTGCCGTCGACGGCGTACACCAGCTGGCGCGTCTGCAGGGCGGGCGTCTCGTTCATCGCTCGGCAAACAGCAGGTCGGCAAGGAAGTAGTTCGCGGCGAAAATCAGCACCATCGACAGCACCACGGCGCGGGTGGTCGCGTGTCCCACGCCCGCTGCGCCCCCACGCGCGCCCAGCCCCTGCTGGCAACTCACCAGCGACACAATCAGTGCGAACGCCAGCGTCTTAATCAGCCCGCCGATGAGGTCGAACGGCTCGGTCAACAGCCGAATCGATTGCAGAAAGCTGTTGGTGGAGACGCCGAACGCCTGCGCAACCGCCCAGCCGCCCAGGATTCCTGCGCCGTTGGCGACCATACAGAGCATCGGGAACATCGCCAGCGACGCCAGCATGCGCGGCAGCACCAGATACTGAACGGGGCTGACCGCCAGCGCGCGCAGGGCGTCGATCTGCTCGGTGATTTTCATCGTGCCCAGGTGCGCGGCAATCGCCGAGCCGCAGCGCGCGGTGACCATAATGCCCGTGAGGATGGGCGCCAGCTCGCGCGTCATCGCCAGCGCAATCGCGCCGCCCACAAAGCCCCCGCCCCCCACATCCACCAGCAGCGACGCCGAATAGAGCGTCACCACCGCGCCTGTGAACGCGCTGGTGAGCGCGACAATCGGGGCGGACGCCGCGCCGATGAACGCCATCTGGTGCAGCGTCTCGCGCCCTTCCAGCCGCCCGAAAACAATTCCGCGCACGCTGGCAAACAGCAGCAGCCCCAGCGCGCCCACAAACTCCAGCGACGCCCCCAGCGCGCCCCTGCGCCCCGACGACTCCTCGTCCAGCCACACCAGCTCCTCACGCACGCCGTAAAGAGTACCTGACGCTGGAGACGCCTATCGAGGATTAAGTGTCTTTGCATTAGATTTTCAACTGCCCCCCGTTTACGGGGGGGTGGGGGGCTGACGCCGTGCAAGGTCGCTTGATCCGCATCGCAGGCGTGGGTCCAGCCCTCACCCCCTTTGTCCCTCGCTCCCAACCCTTTGGGAGAGGGGGAGAGCGCGTCGCGCGCCGCACGCACGGCTCCCCTCTCCCGCCGTGCGGGAGAGGGGCTGGGGGTGAGGGTCAAAGAGTGTGCCGATTTCGTCGAGAGAGCCAGACTAATTGCGAAGTCTGACCCACCGATGGGGATCGAACGCACAACTCCCCGCCTTCAGGTACACTCCTGCCAGCATGCAGGCGGTGCGTGATTATCTGGAGCGGGTGCGCGCGGCGGCGCAGGACGCGCATGCAACCCGCGAACTCTCCTATCACGGCGCGCTGGAGGGGCTGCTGCGCGCGCTGTGCCCGAACCTGCAGATTGTTCACGAGCCGACGCGCACCCCCGCAGGACGCCCCGACTTCCTGCTGCTGCACAACGGCGCGCCCGTGGGCTATGTGGAAGCCGAAGCGTATGGAATAGACCTCGACGCCCTGCCCCCGCACGCCCGCGCCCAGTGCGAGGCGTTCCGCACGCACCTGGACAACTTCCTGCTGACCAGCTTTCTGGAGTTTCGGCTCTATCGCGCGGGTCAGGAGATAAAGCGCGCCCGCCTGCCCCAGCCCCCCGCGCAGGGCAAACTCAGCCTGCCCGCCCAGAGCGTGCAGGCACTCTGCGACCTGCTGCAGGCGTTTGCGAGCTACGCGCCCGCGCCGATTGCCGACGCGCGCACACTGGCGCAGCATCTGGCGCAACGCGCCCGCCTGCTGAAAACGACCGTCGAGCAGAGCCTGCGCGCGCAACTCGCCCAGCCGCCCGACGCGCCGCTGGAGCTGCGCAACATGTACCGCGCGCTGCAACACGCCCTGCTGCCCGACCTGCAACCCGCCGACTTCGCCGACCTGTACGCGCAGACCATCGCCTACGGGCTGTTCGCCGCGCGCTGCTACGCCCCCCAGAGCCGATTCACCCGCCACGACGCCGCGCGCGTCATCCCCGACAGCATCCCCTTCCTGAAACGCCTGCTAAGCGCGCTCACCCAGCACGAGCTGGAGCCTGAGCTGGCGTGGCTGATGGACGATATTGCGAGCCTGCTCGAACGCGCCGATATGCCCGCCATCCTGCAGGACTTCGGCGCACGCACGGGACGCGAAGACCCCGTGGTGCATTTCTACGAGGACTTCCTCGCCGCGTATGACCCCGCCCAGCGCGAGGTGCGCGGCGTCTACTACACGCCTGAACCCGTCGTGCAGTTCCTCGTGCGCGCGGTGGACGCCGTGCTGCGCCGCGAGTTCGGCATGGCGCAGGGGCTGATGGACCCCCGCGCGCTGATTCTGGACCCCGCATGCGGCACAGGCAGCTTCCTGTACGAGGTGGTGCGCCAGGTGCATACGCAGGTATGCCAGCAGCTGGGCGAGGGACAGTGGGCGGACTACGCCCGCGAGCAACTGACCCCGCGCCTGTTCGGGTTCGAGCTGCTGATGGCGCCCTACACAATTGCCCATCTCAAACTCGCGCTGGAGCTGCGCCATCTGGGCGCGCCGCCCGCCGAACGCCTGCGTATCTACCTCACCAACGCGCTCGACCCCGCCGTCAAGCCCGCCGAACTGCTGCTGGGCGAGTTCATCACCCGCGAAGCCAGCGAAGCCGCCGATGTCAAACGCGACAAACCCATCCTCGTCGTGCTGGGCAACCCGCCCTACAGCGGACACTCCGCCAACCGAAGCGTGATCGAGATTCGAGAAACCGTCAACGGGCGCAAACGCACACGCAAACAACTCACCTGGATCGGGCAACTCATTGAAGACTACAAACAGGTGGACGGGCAGCCGCTGGACGAGAAAAACCCCAAATGGCTGCAGGACGATTATGTGAAGTTTTTGCGCTTCGCCGAGCAGCGCATCCAGCAGACGGGGCATGGCGTCGTGGCGTTCATCACCAATCACGCCTATCTGGACAACCCGACCTTTCGCGGCATGCGCGCGCATCTGCTCAAGAGCTTCCAGAAGCTGTATATCGTGAACCTGCACGGCAACAAGCGTCGCAAGGAGCGCGCCCCCGACGGGAGCGACGACGAGAATGTGTTCGACATCCAGCAGGGCGTGGCGATTCTGATTGCGATTCGCCATCCGCAGCTGCAGGCGGGGGACGCGCCCGTGTATTCCTGCGATGTGTGGGGCGCGCGCGAAGCAAAGTACGCATTCCTGCGCACGGCGACGCTGGACGCCATCAACTGGACGCCCCTCCAGCCCCGCGCCCCGATGTATCTGTTCGTGCCGCAGGACGCCGCGCTGGAGGAGGAGTATCAGCAGGGCTGGCGCATTCCCGACATCTTCCCTGTGCATAGCGTGGGCATCGTCACGGCGCGCGACGGGCTGACCATCCACCGCACGCCCGACGCGGTGTGGCAGACGGTGTGCGACTTCGTGCGCCTGGACCCTGAAACGGCGCGGGAACGGTTTCGGCTGGGCAAGGATGTGCGCGACTGGTCGGTCGCCCGCGCCCAGCAGGACTTGCGGGACGCGGGGGTTCCGAATCCATCTGCGCAGGCGCACATCACGCCCATCCTGTACCGCCCCTTTGATGTGCGCTATACCTTCTACACGGGCAGGTCGCGCGGGTTTCACTGCATGCCCCGCCCCGAAGTGATGCGCCATCTGCTAACGGGGGAGAATGTGGCGCTGATGACGACGCGCGGGCAAGCCCAGCAGGAGCCGCACTGGAGTAAGGTTCTCATCACCGACCTGCCCAGCGAAGGGCACTTCGCTACGGATATTGCCTATCTGTTCCCGCTATATTTGTATCCAGAGGAGCCGCAGGAGCAGTCCTCCCTGCTGATGGATACCGAGCGTCGGGTCAATCTGTCGGCGGGGTTTCTCAGCGCGCTGGCGGGCGCGATTGGCGGCGCGCCTGCGCCTGAAGACGCGCTGGGCTATCTCTATGCGGTGTTGCACAGCCCTGCCTATCGGGCGCGCTACGCGGAGTTTCTCAGGCGCGATTTCCCGCGCGCGCCCCTGCCGCCCGACCGGGCGACCTTCGACGCGCTGGCGCGGCTGGGCAGGGCGCTGATAGACCTGCACCTGCTGCGCGACCCCGCCCTGCAGACGCCTGCGTGCAAGTACCCCGTCGCGGGCGACCATCGCGTGGCGCGCGTGCGCTACGACGACGCCCATCGGCGCGTGTGGATTAACGCCACGCAATACTTCGAACCCGTGCCGCCAGCGGTGTGGGCGTTTCGGGTGGGCGGCTACCCGGTATGCGAGAAGTGGCTGAGCGACCGCAAAGACGCGACGCTTTCCTATGACGAGCGGCTGACCTACCAGCGGATGGTCACCGCGCTGACGCGCACGCTGGAGGCGCAACAGCAGATTGACGCCATCGTCTGCGCGGCGTGGGGGTGGCAATCACCCCTCACACACGCGGCAGCTCAGCAATAGCTCGCGGTTGAACTCCTGCGCGGCGTTCACGCTGTACTGGTAATACAGCGACTTCACGCCCAGCTCCGCCGCCCGCAACAGCAGCAGATTGATGTCGCGCACGGGCGTTTCGGGGTGAATCATCAGGTTCAGCGACTGCCCCTGATCGATGAACGCCTGCCGTTGCGCCGCCTGCTGCACCAGCGTCATCTGCGAGATTTCGCTGAAGGTGCGGAAGGTGTCGCGCTCCTCGTCGCTCAGGAAGTCCAGATGTTGCACCGAGCCGTCGTGCGCGGCGATGCTCTGCCACACCTCGTCGGTGTCCTTGCCCCGCGCGCGCAGAACCTCCTGCAGGTAGGGATTTTTGAAGGTGGTCTTCACCTTCGCGAGGTCTTTCACATGGTAGTTGCTCATGAACGGCTCGATGGAAGGCGAGACCTGCCCCAGAATGAACGAAGACGACTTGGTGGGCGCAATCGCGAGCAGGGTCGTGTTGCGCCTGCCGTAGCCTTTGAGGTACTCTGGCTCGCCGAAGCGGCGCGCGAGGTCGGCGGAGGCGTTGTAGGCGCGGTCGCGAATCGTGCGGAACACCTCCGTGTTCAGGCGATAGGCGTCCATGCTCTCGATGGGGATGCGTTTGGACTGCAACAGCGAGTGCCAGCCCAGTACGCCCAGCCCCAGCGCGCGATGGCGCACGGCGAAGTTGTACGCCCGCTGCATAAACGGGATGTCCTGCACGCGGCGAATGAAGTCCTCCATCACCGCGTCGAGGAAAAAGACCATCGTTTCGACGGCGTCGGTGTCTTTCCACTCGTCGTAATGGAGCAGGTTCATCGACGAGAGGCAGCACACGAAGCTTTCGTCCGCGCTGGCGGGCAGCATAATCTCGGTGCAGAGGTTGGAGGCGTAGATGCGCTTGCCCAGTTGCTGATACACTTCGGGCGCGCCGCTGTTGGCGTTGTCCTTGAAAAAGATGTAGGGGATGCCCACTTCGGAGCGCGACTCCAGCACTTTTGCCCAGAGGCGGCGTTTGTCGGCGTCGCCGTCGCGCATCTGCTGGAGCCACTCGTTGCCCACGCACACGCCCCAGTAGAGCAGTTGAATCTCGCACCCCTCGCGCTGGATCCAGAGCCACTCTTCGAGGTCGGGGTGTTCGATGTCGATATAGGCGGCGCACTGCCCGCGGCGCGTGCTGCCCTGACTGAACACTTCGATCATGCGGTCGAACAGCTTGGCGAAGGAGAAGCTGCCGTTGCTGTAGCCGTTGTCGCGGATGGGCGCGCCGCGCGGGCGCAGCTTGCCGAAATACGCCGAAGTGCCGCCGCCCAGCTTGGTCATCATCCCCACCTCCGACGCCGTGAACAGAATCGACGCCGAATCGTCCTCAATCAGGCTCCCGTAGCAGGAGATGGGCAGTCCGCGCTGGAGCCCGAAGTTCGTCCACACAGGGGTCGCCAGCGAGTACCAGCCGCGCGCCATGTAGTCGTAAAACTTATCGCCGAAGCCCTCGATGCCCAGAATCCCCTCGGCATAGTCCGCAATCTGGCGGATGCGCTGCTCCGCGCTGACGCCCGGCAACAGATAATCGCGCGATAAAAACCGTCGGCTCTCCTCGTTGAGCCAGTAGAATGGGGGTCTCTCCGTAGATGTCCGCATGACAGCCTCCTTAAAATGCGTGCGGGGCAACGCCGAGCGCCCCTGCGCCGACCTGCCCCGCCTGCGCTCCGCTCAAAACAGTGCGTCTTCGCTGAAACTCTTCATCTTCTTGGAGTAGGTGATACTCCGCTTGTTGAAAAAGTCGTTCTCTTTGGTGGCGAGCAGCTCCTCGTCGAACCAGCGCGTCGCGGCGAGGGCGGTTTCGTCGACCGTGAAGGCGGGCGCGATGCCCACACTGCGCAGCGAGTTGTTGAAGCGGTTCTTCAGGAACTCGTCCACCTGATGGCGCGGCAGGTACTCCAGCTCGCCGCGTTCGAAAATCCAGTCCAGAATGCGCTGCTCGGCGGCGTAGGCGCGTTCGACCGCATGCAAAATCGCGTCTTCGGTCTCCGCGCCGAACCATTCGGGGTACTCGTGCTGCAGGATGCGCACCAGCTCCACGCCGAACATGCCGTGAATCTGCTCCTCCTTGCTGGTCGCCTCGACGATGTTGGAGACGCCCTTGAACGCGGCGCGGTGCTTGTTGAACGCCATGATAATCAGGAACTGGGAAAAGAGCGAGATATGCTCCACAAACGCCGAAAACAGCAGCACGGTGAGGGCGAACTGGCGGTTGTCGCTGCTGCGGATGCCCTCCTGCGCCTGCTGGAGATACTGCACGCGGTCGATAATCGCGGGGATGCTGTGAATCTTTTCGAACTCGCCGCTCAGTCCCAGCATATCCAGCAGGTGCGAGTAGGCGTTGGCGTGGCGCACCTCGCTCTCGGCGAAGGTCATCCCGACTTCGGCAATTTCGGGCTTGGGCATGCGGTCATAAATCCGCGCCCAGAAGGTTTTCACCGAAATCTCGATCTGGGAAATGGCGAGCATGGTGTTTTTGAGCGCGTTGCGCTCGTGCGGCTCGGTGCGTGCGTACCAGTCCTGCACATCGCCTGACAGCGAGAACTCCGTATGCAGCCAGTAGGAATGGCGGATGGCGTCCCGAAACTTCAGCAGGTCGGGATACTCATACGGCTTCAAATGCACCCGTTTCTCGAACAGCGCCATCGTTAGAACCCTCCATCTATTGTAGTTAATCTCGCCAAAGCGCGATTTTTCTCGCCTGCAGCCACAACCAGTAGCGGTACACTGCGTTGTGGCTGCGAGCGCAGTATACCCAATCCGTTGACGGCGTTGTCAAGGGGTTAAGGGGGTGGAATGTTAAATTTTGCCCCAAAATCTGGGGGATTGCCTCTGCCCGCCAGCGCACGGCTCCTCTCTACAGGTGGGCTGATACCAATCGGCGCGTCAGAGTTCGTAATTGCCGTGCGCCTACAGCCAGAGCCACGCGCGTTTTGCCCTCACCCCCAGCCCCTCTCCCGCCGCGCGGGAGAGGGGAGTCGCGCAAGCGGCGCGCGACGCGCTATCCCCCTCCCAACCCTTTGGGAGAGGGGGACAAAGGGGGTGAGGGCTACTTGCGGTGGTGCTTTACGACTCTGACCTGCCGATTGGTATAATACCAAATGCGCCGTCAGAGTTCGTAATTGCCGTGCGCCTACAGCCAGAGCCGCGCGCGTTTTGCCCTCACCCCCAGCCCCTCTCCCACGCGGCGGGAGAGGGGAGTCGCGCAAGCGGTTCACAACGCACTCTCCCCCTCTCCCAACCCGTTGGGAGAGGGGGACAAAGGGGGTGAGGGCTACTTGCAGTGGTGCTTTACGAACTCTGACCTGCCGATTGGTATAATACCAAATGCGCCGTCAGAGTTCGTAATTGCCGTGCGCCTACAGCCAGAGCCACGCGCGTTTTGCCCTCACCCCCAGCCCCTCTCCCACGCGGCGGGAGAGGGGAGTCGTGCAAGCGGCGCGCGACGCGCTCTCCCCCTCTCCCAAAGGGTTGGGAGCGAGGGACAAAGGGGGTGAGGGCTACAGGCGTCGACGCTTTACGAACAATGACCAGCAGATTGGTATAATACCAAATGCGCCGTCAGAGTTCGTAATTGCCGTGCGCCTACAGCCAGAGCCACGCGCGTTTTGCCCTCACCCCCAGCCCCTCTCCCGCCGCGCGGGAGAGGGGAGCCGTGCAAGCGGCGCGCGACGCGCTCTCCCCCTCTCCCAACCCGTTGGGAGAGGGGGACAAAGGGGGTGAGGGCTACTTGCGGTGGTGCTTTACGAACAATGACCAGCAGATTGGTATTAGCACCCGCTCCCGAAGTTGAACAGCACCAGCAGCAGGTCGGCGTCGTCGACGAGGTTGTCGCCGTTGGCGTCTTCGGGGCGCGCGCCCTGTTCGCCAAACGCGAACAGCACCGCCAGTAAATCGGCGTCGTCCACGCAGCCGTCGCCGTTGATGTCGCCGCTGATTGCCAGCACGCGCAATGGCAGCGTCGCCTCGCCGCCCGGCGCGCCGTCGCCCGAGGGCAGCTGCCCAAAGTATTCGCCGTCCAGCGCCAGCCCGGAGTTGGTCGCCGTGACGGTCGGCGCGATGCGCAGTGTGTAGGCGTCGGGCTTGAGCGGCTCGGTCGGGGTCAGGCGCACGCGCCGCGCGGTTGCGTCGTATGCAAAGTTGACGCTTACCGCACCCTGCGTCGCGCCCGTCAGTTGCACCTGCGCACTGTCAATCTGCACGGGCGTCTGGAAGTAGAGGTCAATCTGGCTCACGGGCTGCGTCGTCAGTCCGGGCGCGGGGTTCATCTCCACCACGACGGGCGGTCCCGGACGGTAAGCCTCCTGAGTCGAGCCGCCCTTCAGAATCCACTCGTCAGGGTCCAGCGCAAGGTTCGATACCGCGCCCGATACGGGAATCACATAGTACTGGGTCGCCGCGCTGTTCCAGATGCGCACATCCTGCGACTGGCTGCCAATCTGCGCGCGCAGTCCGATGGGCATCGTGTAGATACCGTAGCTGCTCTGTTGCGTCTGGCGGAGGGAGAGCAGCAGGTAGTCGCGGTTGTTCACGCGCGTGGTCGTCCAGCCCCATGTGTAGCTTGGCGCGCCTGTGCCGTACACCCACGGCTGGAAGAACCAGTCCATCGAGCCGCCCCAGAGCTGTTCGGCGACCGCCTGAAAGTCGGCGGTGGTCGCATGGCTGTAGGCGTAGCGCTGGCGGTAGCGCGCGAGCAACTCGAAAAACTGCTCCGTGCCCAGCACCCAGCGCAGCTGGTGCAGCACCCATGCGCCCTTGCGGTAGGCGAAGTTCGAGCTGAAGATGGTGTTCACGCTACTGGCGTCGTAGCGGTAGACGCTGCCGTTCAGGCTGGTGGGACGGCGGTTCAGCATCGCCGTGCGCAGGGCAGTGGGGTCGCTCGCGCCGTTTTTGAACTCCTCCCACAGCGCCTCCGAGTAGGTCGCGAAGCCCTCGTTGAGCCAGATGTCGTTCCATGTGGCGCAGGTCACCATGTCGCCCCACCACTGGTGCGCCAGCTCGTGCGCGGTCAGCGACTCGCCGAAGCCGCCCTGCCCGCTCATCGTCTGATGCTCCATCCCGCCGCCGAACTGGAACTGGTAGATGCCGTACCGCTCGCGCATAAACGGATACTCGCCGTACAGGTCGCTGAACACCTGCAGCATCGGGATGCACCGCTCCCAGAGCGCGCGGTTGCTCGCCGTGTTGCTTTCGGGATAGATGTAGAAGTCTACAGGCATCGTGCGCCCGTTGTAGGTGAAACTGCGCGACCAGCTCTGGTAGTTGGTGGCGGCGAAGGCGACCAGATAGGGCACAATCGGGTAGGTATGCTGGTAGCGGTAGCGGCGGCGGTTGTTGGGCAGGTCGGCGGTCTCGGTGAGCATCCCGTTCGCGACGGCGAACATATCGCGCGGCGTAATCAGCGTGAAGACGAGCGTCGCCTTGTCGGTGTTCTCGTCTTTGGCGGGCCACCAGGTGTAGGCGTAGAAGGGTTGGCTGAGCGTGGCGACAATCACCGCGCCCGACGAGCGCGTCGTGAACTCGATGGAGCCGAACCCGCGCGAGACAGGCACGCCCTGATAGTCCACGCGCAGCTCGAAAATCTCGTCCTGCGTGTAGGGGCGGTCGAACTCGGCGCGCACCGTTGTAATACTCTCCCGCACGAACGAAATCGGGCGTCCGTCCAGCGATAGCCCTGTGATCAGGAAGTTCTCGCGCAGACGGAATCGGAAAGCGTTCAGAGTCGGCTGCAGCACTTTCACGCGCATCACGCACGAGCCGATCAGGGTCTGGGTGCTGGGCACGACCTCAATCGTCAGGTCATAGTGCTGCACATCGGTCAGCTGCGGGTCCTGAATCAGCGGCGGGAACGACAGGAGCGCGACTTCCGGGTGTTTGGCGGCGGCAGCGTGTGCGCGCCCACACAGGGCGCACCCCTCGTTGCCTGCCCACGCGAAAAGCGCGCTCCAGCAGAGGAAGCCTACTGCCAATAGCGCACGCATGCGCGTATTATACACTACTTGTCGGCGGTAAAGGTCTGCTCGGAGACTTCGACATTCGGCTTCGGCTCGAACTCCATCAGCAGCGTCAGCGCGCCGGGCTGCTCCTCGATTTTGACTTCGGCGCGGATGGCGAGGCGGAGCATCAGCGCGCTCTCTTTGTCCAGCACGATTTCGAGCCCGTCCTCTTTGCCGCGCTCGTTTTTGATGCGCCCGGTGAGCGTGATTTGCTTGTCGGTCTCGCTGGCGACGCGCAGCTGGGTGATTTGCTTGCGGAACTTCTCCTGGCTGTTGCGCCCGCCCGTGAGGAACACGAGGTCATAGGTGGGCAGGACGCCCGCTTCGGTGAGCTGTTCCAGCAGCGCAGCGCCGGAGTTGGCGACGGGCTTCGACTCGCCGTTGACCTGCAAGGATTGCCCGTTGGCGAGGTAGCGTTGCCCGTCGTCTTTCGCGTTGAGGTCTTTCACCAGCAGGTTCAGGCGCGCGGGGGGTTGCGCGGTGTAGGCGTAGAGGTACTTCTGCACGGGCGTCCCGTCGGGGATGCGCGGGGTGGTCATCAGCACGGTGAGCGTCGTTTTGCTCTGCAGGCTCTGGAGCTGGCTGTACGCCTGAAAGCATTTCTGCAGCCACTCGTCGGCGGCTTTGTCCACCTGCGCCCCGCCGCATGCGACCCACAGCAATCCGAGTAAAACGCCGACCCTTCGCATAGCAGGGAAAGTGTACCCGACTGCGAATCGCGCATATGTGCGCGTGTGGGCGATAGGCGTGGGGCTGATTGTGCTGCTGAACCTGCTCGGCGTCGCGCGCTGGCACATCGACGACGGCTTGCGGGATAGCTTCGAGAACCTCGACACGCGCGTCATCCTGCAACGCCTGCAGCAGCCCCATTCGGTCGGGGAGTGGTTTGTGGGCGACTGGGTGCTGGGGAACGGTTTTTATCGCCCGCTGCCCAGCGTGCTGTATCAGCTGGACTACTGTCTGTGGGGCGAGGATCTGTTGCGCTGGAAGTGGACGAACGGGCTGCTGGCGACGGCGTGTGCGCTCGCGCTGGTGGGCTTCCTAACGACGCTCACGGGTCAGCGGCGGCTTGCGCTTGCGGGGGGACTGGCGTTCACGCTGTGGCAGACGGGCTTTGCGCCGCCGATTCCGCTCTGGGTGGGCGCGTTTGCGCTGGCGGCGGGGATGGCGTGGGGCTACGGGCAGGGCGACTGGCGGCGCGGCGCGGTGTGGGGTTGCCTCGCGTTCGCGCTGGTGGTGGAGTGGGGCTTCGTCGCCGACCTGCCCGATATTCACATGCAGTCGTTTGCCTATCGCGCGATGGGTTGGATTCCGGGGCGCACGGCGACGCTGATGGCGCTGTTTGCGCTGCTGGCGCTGTGGGGCGCGGCGGGCTATGCGCGTTCTGGGCGCGTGGGCTGGGCGGCGCTGGCGGTGGGCGGTTTTGTGGGCGCGATGCTCAGCTACGAGCAGTTCGTCGCGTTGCCCGTGCTGATGGCGCTGGCGGTATGGGCGGTGGGCGCGCCGCGCCCGCGCATGGTACGCGCGTGGGGCGTGTGTCTGGCGTGCCTGCTGCTGCTGGCGCCCTACGCTGTATTCTACCGTGAGCGCATCCCGACCCAGACGCAGTACCATCAGCAGCGCGTCAAGCGCTCCAAAACGCTCCCGATGACGGCGGCGAACTGGCTCGCGCCGCCTGCGTCCGAAGCGTGGATGCAGGTGGATTTGACCCTGACCGCGCCGCTGAATTTCGCGTTTCCGCGCTTCTGGCTGGCGCAGGTGGGGCTGGTCGCGTACCTGATAGCGTTGCGTCAGGTATTGCGTACGCGGTATGGCTGGCTGGGCTGGCTGGGGTCGCTGCTGGCGTATGCGCCGACCGCGCCGCTGTTGCCCCTGATGCACTACTACTACCTGCCCGTTGCGTTGCGTGCGCTGTGGTGGGGCGTGCTGCTGCTGTGCCTGCTCGAATCGCGCCCCGCGCGCGGCGGCGTCGCGCTTGCGGCGGTGGACGAATCGCCCGCTACGCCAGCTGCGCCATCAGGCTCAGGCAGGTGAGCGATGTCTCAACTCCCGCATCCCCCGCCGCATCCCCCGCCGCAACTGCTCCCGCAGCTACTGCCGCAACTGCTGCCGTCTCCGCCGCCGTCGCCGCCTGAGTCGCCCGAATCGCCGTTGTTGTCGTCGAAGCGGCTGTCGCACGCGCCCCACGCGCCACAGTAGGACACCCCACTGTCCTGTCGGGAACGCATCTCCGCGTCCAACCCCAGCACGGTCGCGCCCATCCACAGCGGCGCAAGGTCGCGCACATCGGAGCGGCTCTGCCAGTGTTGCCCGCGCACGGCGCGTACCGCGCTGGGATCCACCCCGTGCGCCAGTTGCGCCTCGCGGCGCAACTGCTCGATGAGCCGCTGGATTGCCGCTGCAACATCGGGGTCTTGCGCCGCGAGCGCGTCGTTGAAGAGCTGCTGGCGTATTTCGGCGTCGCTCGCCTGTCGCGCCCACTCGATGCGCTCTCTGGGGAACGGGGTACGGAAAAAGCCGCGCCACAGCCGCGCGCTGTGCGGGGTCAGCGTGAACAGATGGGTGTAGACCCAGTCGAACCACGCTTTCTCATCGGGCATGGGCGTGCGCTCGGCGTAGGGGGTGTGGTGAATCGTTGCGCCCGCTATCCGCTCGCAGAACGCCTGATACTCGCGCGTGAACATCAGCATCTCGTGCCACACATCGTCGCAGGTCTCGCTGAACATCGGCGCGCCGCGCAACACAAGGTTCATCAGAAAGTAGCGCTTCAGCTCAAAGAGCGCCCATTCGAACTGGGCGTCCGAGAAGCGGGGGTAGCGCTGGAGGACCCGCTGTTTGAGTTGCTCATGGTATGCGGGGGGCATTGCGTTCTCCACGCGCGCGGCGAGCCGACGGAACGGCTCCTCCGGGTGAACGCCGAGATACGGGGGCAGGTTCACAGGCTCCCACGAGGACGCAGAACGCTTCGCAGTGGGGGTTAATCGTTCCTGACGACGCTGACTGGAGGTAATGATGAGGATGAGCGCGCCCAGCCCGAGCAGGGCGATTGCAAGCAACGCAACGGCTGCGCCTGTAATCATCGGTTCGCTCCTGTTGCATGGGGAATTACGATACGGCGCGCGTGGGGGTTCCTGCCTGCTGTAAATAAATGATGCTTGAAAATGCGCTGCTGCAAAGGGCGCAGACATATCGAGAGCCGATTAGAGTACGCCCGTCTCAGGATTAGGCGCGTTTTCCTCGAAGCGGGTGGGACGCAGGGACGTGATGTCGAAGGGCAGGGGCAGTCCCAGCACGAGGCGCGCGCCTATCTCGCCCAGCGCAGGCGCGTGCATCACCCCGTGCCCCGATGAGCCGTTGAGCAGATACAGCCCCTCGCACCCCCGCGCCTCGCCCACTATCGCGTGGCGGTCGGGCGACAGCTCGTACAGCCCCGCCCAGCTGGTCTGGGGGTCTATACGCGACTCGGCGAGGCACGGCACGCGCTGGCAGGCGCGCTGGTACACTATCTCCAGCCAGTCGGTCTCCAGCGTGGTATCGAAGGTGTGTTCCTCTTTCAGCCCGTGGGGATAGAGCAACAGCACGCGCCCGTCGCGCACGCGCAGGTGGAAGCCGTCGCTCACATCGATGCTCATGGGCATCGTTTCGGGGAGTCGGTCAAACGGATAGGTCTGGGCTACCTGTCGCTTGAGGGGCGCTACGGGCAGGCGGACGCCCGCCGTGCGCGCCAGTTCCGCCGCCCACGCGCCGCAGGCGTTCACCACTGCGCCCGCCTCGATACGCTCGGCGCCGACCTGTACGCCCCGCAGGCGCGCCCCCTCACGCCACAGGCGCACAGGAGGGACGCCAAACCGATACTCCACCCCCAGCCGCTGCGAGGCGCGCCAGTAGCCCTCCAGAATCTGCAACGGGCGGGTGAAGCCGTCCCAGTCGCAAAACGAGCCGCCCACCAGATCGTCCGTGAACAACGCAGGATTAATCTGGCGGATTTCGTCGACCAAGACCTCACGCACGGCGTGTACGCCCACCGCACGCTGCAGAGCAATCGCCTGACGCAACAGCGCCAGCTGGGTCTCGTTCGCAGCGCAGAAGAGATACCCATAGGGGCGATAGCCCGAATCGACGCCAATCTCTTCGGGGAAGCGCAACAGCTTCTCGCGCGAGAGGAGCGAGAGGCGCACATTGATTTCGGTGGTGAACTGGCATCGGAAGCCGCCTGTCGCCCTGCCCGTGCTGCCTGCGCCCGGCGACTCGGCGCGCTCCAGCACGAGTACCCTTCGCTGCCCCAGCGCGCCCAGATGATGGGCGACGCTCGCGCCGATTACCCCAGCGCCCACCACAATCACATCGTAGGACACGCTCCCGATTCTACCCCGCAACTGCCAGGGGCGCGCTGCCCCCTCCGTCGAGGTATACTTCCGACATGCCTGCGTACACCGCGCCCGATGAGAAGGGCTACTTCGGACGCTATGGGGGACGCTTCGTGCCTGAAACGCTCATCCCCGCCCTCGACGAGCTGACCGAGGCGTACCTGCAGCTCAAAGACGACCCCGACTTCCAGCGCGAGCTGAACTACTATCTGATTACCTTCGCGGGGCGACCGACGCCGCTCTATTATGCGGCGAACCTCAGCCGCGCGCTGGGGCGACAGGTGTATATCAAGCGGGAAGATTTGTGCCACACGGGGGCGCACAAGATTAACAACGCGCTGGGGCAGGCGCTGCTGGCGCGGCGGATGGGCAAGCAGCGCATCATCGCCGAGACGGGCGCGGGACAGCACGGCGTGGCGACCGCCACCGCATGCGCGCTGCTGGGCTTGCAGTGCGAGGTCTACATGGGCGCGGAGGACATGCGCCGCCAGGCGCTGAATGTGTTCCGTATGCAGTTGCTGGGCGCGCAGGTGGTTCCCGTCCACAGCGGCACGGCGACGCTCAAAGACGCCACCAGCGAAGCGATTCGCGACTGGGTCACCAATGTGCGCACGACGCACTACATCATCGGCTCGTGCGTGGGACCGCACCCGTACCCGATGATGGTGCGCGATTTCCAGTCGGTGATAGGGCGCGAGGCGCGGGAGCAGATACTCGCCTACGCGGGGCGGCTGCCTGATGCGGTGGTCGCCTCGGTCGGCGGCGGCAGCAACGCAATCGGCATTTTTTACCCGTTCGTGGAGGATGAAGGCGTGCGCCTGATTGGGGTGGAGGCGGCGGGGCGCGGGCTGAACACCGACGCGCACTCCGCCAGCCTCGTCGCGGGCGAGTACGGCGTGCTGCACGGCTCCGCCAGCCTCGTGCTGCAGACGGACGATGGGCAAATCCGCCTCACGCACTCGGTCTCGGCGGGGCTGGACTATCCGGGCGTGGGTCCTGAACACGCCTACCTGAAAGAGATTGGGCGCGCCGAGTACGCCGCTGCGACTGACGAGGAGGCGCTGGGCGCGTTCGTGTGGCTGGCGCGGCACGAAGGGATTATCCCCGCGCTGGAGTGCGCCCATGCGTTCGCGTACCTCAAAGACCTCGCGCCGACGCTGCCGCCCGACGCGGTGATTCTGGTGAACCTGTCGGGGCGCGGCGACAAGGATGTCGCGCAGGTCGCCGAACTGCTCACCCGCGAGGGGCAGGACGCCCAGCAGGATTCCTGACCGCCCCCGCGAATCGACTCGCGCAGCGGTGTATGATTGGGCAAACTGTGCCGTCGGTTCCGATTGAACGCGCGGGGCGATTTCTGCGCTTCCGCTACGAGTTTGTCGCGCCGACGCCTGCCGAGCAGGCGCGGCAACGGCTGCAGGTATACTTCACGCACTTGGGATATGCGCCGATGGCGTCAGCAGACGCGCTGGTGATGCGGCGCGGTTCGCTGGCGCGTTCAATGCTCAACTGGACGCCACGCAAGCTGGCGGTCGAGTTGACCGCGCGATTCGCGCCCGCCGCAGAAGGAACCGCTGTCGAGATGACCCTGCAACTGAATCGCACGGGACACACGATCTTCGAGGCGGAACGCTACCTGCACGCTTGGGAGCTGACACAAGCAGAAGCTTACTTGCGCGGGGAGCCTGTGGACTTCGAAGCGATGGAGCGGTTCGAGAAGCGAACCCTTGAGCGTTCCCGAATCAGTCTGGCGCTCGCACTGGCGGTTAGCGTCCCTTTCGGCGTGCTGGTTGTCGTGCTTCTAAGACCCCTGCTAACCAGTTGGGGGATTGAGGGCGTCCCTCGCGGCGCGATTTTGGGCGGACTCGTTGGTGGGATTGTGGGCGCTTTCTTGTGGTTATTCAACCGCAAAATGCTGAATCCCCAGAACTACTGATCGACCTGTGCAACCGCCCACGCTGAGCGTCTGCATCGTGAATTGGAACACGCGCGACTTGTTGCGGGCGTGCCTGCAGTCGCTGTACCGCCATCCGCCCGACGCGCCGTTTGAAGTGATTGTGGTGGACAACGCCTCCCGCGACGGCAGCGCGGCGATGGCGCGCGCCGAGTTCCCGCAGGCGACGCTGATTGCGAACGCGGAGAACCTGGGCTACGCGCGGGGCAACAATCAGGCGATGGAACGGGCGCAGGGCGCGTATCTGCTGCTGCTGAACCCCGACACGGAGGTGTTCCCCGACACGCTGAACCGCGCGCTGGCGTTTCTGCAGGCGCATCCAGAGGCGGGCGCGATTGGCGCGAAGCAACTCTTTCCCGACGGGCGCGTGCAGCCGTCCGTGCGGGGTTTCCCGACTCCTCTGAACCTGCTGGGCGAAGTGTCGGGGCTGGCGCGGCTGTTCCCGCGCGGGCTGGGCGGCTACCGCATGCGCGGATTCACCTATGACCGCACGGCGGAGGTGGACCAGCCGATGGCGACCTTTTTGATGACGCGCCGCGCCGTCGTGGAGCAGGTCGGCGGAATGGACGAGGCGTTCCCCCTCTTTTTCAACGATGTGGACTGGTGCTACCGAATCAAGCAGGCGGGCTGGCGGATTTATTTCGTGCCTGAGGTGCAGATTCTGCATCACGGGGGCGCGAGCACGCGCCAGGTGCGCCTGAGCGCGATTCGCGAGTCGCACCGCGCGCTGGAGGCGTTCTATCGCAAGCACTATCGGGGACGGCTGAACCCGATTCTGTACGCGCTGTGCGTCGGCGCGATACGGCTGGGCGGCTGGATTCGCGCAGCGTTTGCCCGATTGCAGGGCGCGCGATAGCAGGAATCGGGATTTTGTGCGCCTAAATTAATCGTTGTTATGCGTGGGCTATCAGCGCTGTGGCTGAGTTATGTCGGCTTGCCTCTCGCGCTGGGTGGGCTGGTGTGGAGTACGCCCGCGCCAGAGCCGCCCGCGCAGCGCAAGGTGGACTTCGCGCGGGAGATCCTGCCGATTTTTCGCGCCTCGTGTTTCCCCTGCCATGGGCCCGAGCGGCGTCAGGGTGGGCTGCGCCTGTCCAACCGCGACGAGGCGTTCAAGGGCGGCATCAGCGGGCGCGTGATTATCCCCGGCGACGCCGACAATAGTCTGCTGGTCAAGCGCATCAGCAGCGACGAAGAGGGTCCCCGCATGCCCAAGGGCATGACCGCCCTCTCCCCCGAGCAGATTGAGCGCATCAAGCAGTGGATTAACGAGGGCGCGCACTGGCCCGAAGGCGCGGAGAACGCGGTTCACTGGGCGTTTGTGCCGCCCAAGCGACCGCCCATCCCCGAAGTGCAGAACCGCGCATGGGTGCGCAACCCCATCGACGCCTTTATCCTGCATCGGCTGGAGCAGGAGGGGCTGTCGCCGTCGCCCGAAGCGCCGAAAGAGACGCTTATCCGACGACTCTACCTCGATCTCATCGGGCTGCCGCCCACGCCTGAAGAGGTGGACGCCTTTCTGAAGGACACGCGCCCCGACGCCTACGAGCGGCTGGTAGACCGACTGCTGGACTCGCCGCACTATGGCGAGCGGCAGGCGCTGGTGTGGTTAGACCTCGCCCGCTACGCCGACACCGACGGCTTTGAGAAAGACCTGCGCCGTAGCATCTGGCGCTACCGCGACTGGGTGATTGAGGCGTTCAACCGCGATATGCCGTTCGACCAGTTCACAATAGAGCAACTCGCGGGCGACCTGCTGCCCAACCCGACGCTGGCACAGTGCATCGCGACCGGCTTCCATCGCAACACGATGCAGAATCTGGAGGGCGGGGTCGATCAGGCAGAGGCGCACGAACACAAACTCTACGACCGCGTGGACACGACCGCGACTGTGTGGCTGGGGCTGACCATGAACTGCGCCCGCTGCCATGACCATAAGTACGACCCTATCCAGCAGCGCGAGTATTACCAGATGCTGGCGTTTTTCAACAACTCGAAGATTTATCCCGTTGGCGACGCGCGTGTGAGTGAGGAGAAGTGGCTGGAGGCGCAGATTCCCGCCCCGACGCCTGACCAGCAGCGCCAGCTGGACGCGCTCACGCAGGCGATTGAGGCGCTGGAGCGGCGCGCCCTGCCGCCCCTGCCGACGCTGACGCCGCATCAGGTGGAGACGGCGAGCGGCGCGCCTGTGGCGACGCTGCCCGACGGCGCGGCGCTGGCGCGCGGGCAGACGCCCGACACGGAGGTCTATCGCGTGCGTCTGCGCCTGCCTGCGGGCGAACTGCGCCTGATTCAAATCGAGTGCCTGCCGCATCCCAGCCTGCCCCAGCAGGGTCCGGGGCGCGCCCCGAACGGCAACTTCGTGCTGACGGGCGTGCGCCTGCAGGTGAACGGCAAGCCCGTCGCCTTCCGCGACGCCTTCGCCGAGTTCGTGCAGAACGGCTTCCAGCCCCGCGCCGTGCTGGAGCCGAACAATCGCGCGAACGGGCTGGCGATGGACGGGCATATCGGCAAGCCGAACACGCTGACGCTTCTGCTGCAGCAGCCCCTGCGCCTGAAATCGCCTGCCGAAGCCGTACTCACGCTGGAGTGCCTGTACGAGCGGCACACGCAGCATGTGCTGGGCTGTTTCCGCATCCGCGGGGGCTACGGCGACTCGGCGCGCCTGATGGAACTCCGCGCGGCGAAACGCCAGCTGGAGTCGCAAATCCCCACGACGCTGGTGATGGAGGACAAGCCGACCGACCAGCCGCTGACGGCGGTGGTGCGCCCGCGCGGCGAGTTCACGCGGCAGGGCGAAGTGGTGGAGGCGGGCGCGCCTGCCGTGCTGCACCCGTTCCCCGCCGACGCGCCGCGCAATCGGCTGGGGCTGGCGCAGTGGCTGGTCGCCCGCGAGAACCCGCTCACCGCGCGCGTGCAGGTGAACCGCATGTGGGCGACCCTCTTCGGGCGCGGGATTGTGGAGACGCTGGACAACTTCGGCGCGCAGGGCGCGTACCCCACGCACCCCGAACTGCTCGACTGGCTCGCGGTGGAGTTTATGGAGCGCGGCTGGCGCATGAAAGCACTCTATCGGCTCATCGTGACCAGCGCGACCTATCGGCAGAGTTCACGCGCGACGCCTGAGCTGCTCGCGCGCGACCCCGAGAACAAGCTGTATGCGCGTGCGCCGCGCTATCGCCTGCCTGCCGAGCTGGTGCGCGATAGCGCGCTGGCGGCGAGCGGACTGCTGAACCGCATGGTGGGCGGTCCGAGCGTCTTCCCGCCGCAGCCTGAAGGCGTGTGGGACATCCCCTTCAACGCCGACCGCTGGATTACCGACACGGACGCGAACCGCTATCGGCGCGGGCTATACACCTTCTGGCGACGCACCGCGCCGTACCCCGCGATGGTCGCCTTCGACGCCCACTCGCGCGAGGTGTGTCTCGCGACGCGCCCGCGCACGAACACACCGCTGCAGGCGCTCGTGCTGTTGAACGACCCCGCCTATCTGGAGGCGGCGCAGGGGTTGGCGCAACGCATGCAGAAAGCAGGGCGCGGCTCGGTGGAGAGAGCCATCCAGTACGGCTTCCGCTGCTGCACGGCGCGCTACCCCCAGCCGCAGGAGCTGAACCGCCTGCGCCAGCTGTATGAGCGTATGCTGGAACGCCATCGCGCCCATCGGGACGCGACGCGCAAACTCGTCGGCAACGAGGACTCCCACCTCGCCGCGCTCACGATGGTCGCCCACGCGATGCTCAACCTCGACGAGACCATCACGCGGGAGTGAGATAGGGTGAGGGACGACAGGTGCAGGGGAATGTAGACGGTGAGGCGTTTGTGGCGCAGTTGTCGTTGCGTCTTCGCACGGTAGTGCAGTTGCGCTTGCAGGGGCTTTCGTGGGAAGAGGCTGCGCGCGCTGGGCGTGAAAGCCAGCACTGTGCGCGGGTATCTGCCTGAGTTGCGGGCGCGTTTTGTGGCGTTTTTCGGGTACGACCCATCGAAACGGACTTTTGAATCGTTTGAATCGTTAACAGAGGTAGAGGGGACAGGCAGCCCCTCGGCGGAAACAGGAGGCGATGGCGATGAGAGCGATGGGAGCGATAATCAAGGGTTTCGTGGCGACACAGGAAGCGCGGGGGGGGGGGGGCGTAAATCCCCTGCGGTTAGAGTACGAGTGCACTGCTGGGCGTGGAAGATAATCAAGATAGCTTGCCTTATTGTAGCCTGCGCCGCTTGCGGAATTGGCGGCTGGGCGCAAAGCCGTTTGCAGAGCATCCAGTGCGATACGAAAGCCACGCTGCAGGTGATGGGACGAACCCCCGATTGCGGTTTTCTGCTGGGTTGCCCTTATGAGCATCATTACTGTAGTTCTTTTTGGAATCTCTGTGAGGGTCAAAGAACCCAAACCGTCACACTCAACGCGAGCTATCTAACTTTGGGGGGCGGGGTGAGTGGCGGCGGCAACGACAGCTGGAGTGGAGGCGCTTCTTTGGATGCGAATCTCGCCTTTCTGTTCACCTCGCCCTATCCCGATCTGCGCATAACGGGTTATAGCTATGTACCCAAGCGGTCTTTGGGATTTTTGTACTTTGTGGAGGGAGTTCGTGCATCTTCGTTCGCTGCTGCGGGCGTGCGATGCGGACCGGACATTTACCAAGAAGACGGGTGCTGTGATTCGAGCTCAGCATCGGCGAGGGTATTGGCATCTATCCAGACCTCGATGGTTTCTGCCTCCGTTTCGTCGAGTGCGAGCGCTTCGTGTAGCTGCAATTCCGAGTGCATGGATTGTACCCAGCGAGGTGACAATAGCGGTCTCAGATGTGATCCCCCCGATTGTCAGGGGAGGCGAAGCTACAAGGCACATCAGGTGGATTTTGGTCGGAGCGAGCGGGTTAGTCATGACGAAGCGATGACAGGTAGCATTTCAGCACACGGTTCTTCAGTGGAGTGTGGCAGTGCGGGGTCTGGCGCTTTTGTTTGCGCGTTTGGAGGTTTGGTTGTTCAGGTACAGCCTGACCCGCTGGGTGTGCCCGCGATAGGAGAGAATGAGTATGTGTGGAGCGGAACTACTCCGGCAGAGTTAGAAATAAACACAGCGGCGATGGTTCACACTTGGGGATGGGATAATCCTGACACGGCGTGGTTGGCGAGCGAGGTGTGTTTCAGCACAGACCCAGAGATACCAACGGACTACACCAAGCCAGGTGTACAGACGGTGGCGCGGGGCTCGTTGCTGGTGGCACAGAGTCTGGTGGACGAGAATCTGCGAGACGGCTTGGTGTACAGGTCTAAATATTTGCCGCCGAAGAATTCGGATTTTGGGAAGAAGAGGGTTCTGTTTGAGAGCAATCAGGGGAAGGTGGATTACGCTGATGTGGAGGTGTTCTATCCTGCTGATAGTAAAAACCATCCTTCTGGGGGATTGCCAGGGTGGGTGTATAATTCTGCTGCTCCATGCACCCCTTGTGTCAGAACCGAGACGCCGAACTGGTTTTTCTACTATTCCGATGCTTACGGATGCCGTGATATCGAGTATATTACTGGCGAAATGTCGTTTTACTGTAGATCTTCAGATAGAGTGTTCATAGCCGATAGTGCTTCTCCTAGTCGAGGCGAGTGGACAGTTTACCTCTTTGTCTTGGCAACACGGATGGATGCTTGCGGACGTTTGCGCCCCATGATTACCCAAGCAACATATCATAGCTGGTATGGTCTGGAGAGAGATCTACTCTGGGTTAGGGGTATCCATCGGTTTATCTCTCTCGTTGAACACGAACGTGCGCACAGAGAATTGTATCGAAGAGGACTTCAAGTTCCGCGAGGTGAAGACAATCACGATCTAGACTGGGATTCGGTACCTGATGATATAGAGCCACAAATAGGTCTCGACCCCTGCGACCGTTGGTCAGCAGCCTATCCTTTTCCATTTTCTTTTCCTTTTGGAGATCCGGATGGAGATGGAGATGTGTTAGCAGAGATTATTGCTTACGCAAAAATAAAAGGTACTAAACGCTTATGGGAATTAGACTGGGCAGACAGCGGTTTACAACGAGGCATTCCACATTCTCCTTTTCCCTGGCGATACTCCTCTACTGGACTTGATTACGTACTGCGTACAGATCTACTCGAAGAGATTCAATCCATACCTTACTACAGTGATTGCCAGTGTTCTCACATCAGGAGGTGAAAAACATGAACATTCGTGTATTACTGAGTCTGGCTGTGCTGTTGGGATGGGGTGGACTTCTGTCCCAGCTGCCTGCACAGCAGGAGAGTCGAGGAAGTGAGCCCGCCTTGATTGACCAGCAAGACCCTCTTCAGCGGCTGCTGCGCCTCACTTCCTCAGACGACCCCAGAATGGCGCTGCCAAACGCGAGCGAGACAGCGCATCGTGAGTTGCTGTATGAAGAGCGCGCGAAAGCACTCGGGTTGCTCATAAACCGTCTCCGTCAGATTGGCTTGCAGCGCGACAGAAGTCAGGCGCAGTGGGTCTTGAAAGCGCTCCAGCCCGAAGTGGTGCGCGCCGCCGGGCGTGTCCCCACCACACGGCACGGGGCGCATTACCTGCAGGTAGCGGCTTTGCTTGCACTGGCGCGACTGGCTGCCCCTGAGACACTACCTACACTCCAGTCCCCAGAGTTCCAGCAAACGCTCAGCGCGAACGCACGCACCTATCTGCCTGTGATTATCGCCCGCATTCAGGTGGAGAACCAGTTTCCTACCGTGAAAACTGCTGCGGAATGGGAAGCGAAGATGCAGGCGTTTCGGAAAGCGGTTGATTTACCGCGCGAGCAGTGGGCAAGCGTTCTGGAGGCGTATGAAGAGCAGGTTCGCACCGTAACTCTTCCTGAGATGTATCTGGTTACGCGCGAGCTTTTTGCCCTGCGCCAGCTGGCAGATATGGCAGCCGACGCCACTGCGCAGGGGGTTCGGGACGCCTTTCAGCCGTTTGAGACGCTGGGGAGTGCGCTTGAAAAAGACGAGTGGCTATGGTTCAAGGTGCAGTTTGGCAAACAGCCCGAAGCAGAGCGTATCTCGTGGCTGGTGCGCTTTTTGGCGGGCGCAGGGGTTCGCACAATGCGCGAGCGATATGCGATGCAGGCGCTGGTAGATTGCGGCGTGAAGGCTGCGCCTATTATCGCCCAGAGCCTTCGGCAGTCGGAACGAACGATACTCCAGCAAAGAATGCTGCTTGAGGTTCTCAGCGTGATAGACTCCCCTGAGAGCGTAAATCTGCTGGAGAATCTGGCTGGCTCGGGCGGCGCTCTCTCGGAAGAGGCAAAGTGGTTGCTCGCCCAGAGGCATGCAGGACGCGCGTCGGTTGTGATTTTCGCGCCTGACTATCTCTGAGGTGCAAGGCGAGCCAGTGAACGAGGGTCAACGATACGCTCTGATGTTACGCGCGTCAGATTGGTAAGGGTGTTGATGGGAGGGAAGTCATGAGGTGAACGGCGGATTGAGGTGGATGGTACTGGAATGGCTCCTCGTTGCCGTTGGATACATCGGCAGCGCACAGGGAGCTGCGCCGGGTAACGATTCGGCAAACGAGGTTCTCTGCGAGCTTGCTCGTGTCCGACAGATCGGCGTGCGAAAAGACCGCGCTCAACTTCAGGTGCCGTTGCACGCGCTGCGAAAGCCAGACTCGAACGCCCTATTCAGCCTCAAAGTGGCGATGCCAGCCCCCACAGCACCGTTCTACTGGCACTGGCAGACCGCTGTCCTGTTGGCGCTCGCTCGGCTGGAGGACGCCCGCAGCCTTCCCGATTTGATGGCGTTGCGCTCGAAGCCAGAATGGAAAGACCATCCCTACCTGATACCTGCGATTGCCCGTATCAAAGCAGGTGTTGCGGTTCCGCGGGTACGAACGGCTGAAGACTGGCAGCGCAAAGTTGCCGTATTCCTGCAGGAGTGTATAGGGGAAGGCGACTCTGAAACGGCGCGAAGCCGTCATCAGGCGGTTTGCACCCGTTTCCTTGCGGAGATGGCGTCCGAAGCATACGCGGTGGGCGTACGAGAGGCGTTCCGTGTGCTGAGTGAGATGGGCACTGACTGGCAATCCGACTCGATTGCGAACTGGATTGCCGAGCTGGGTCAGCGAACGGGTCAGGAGCGTGCCGAATGGCTGCTTGCACGCCTGCGCACAGCGACGGCTATCCGAGCGGAGCTGTACTATGACCTGCAGGCATTAGCTGACTGTGGAGAGATAGCCGTGAAACTCCTGATTGGCTGGTGGAAGGAGTTGAGCCAGCCCGTAGGGTTCAAGACTGACGCTGCTGCGATAGAGGTACGGCGCGTGCTGTGCCTTCAAGCACTGGCAGCGATAGATAGCCCCACTGCACAAGCGTTTGTTGAAAAGAATACGGAAGGACGACAACTGTTTATAGTCCAGTCTTTACAGAGGTGTCCGATGATGTTTACCTCCAGCTATTGAGTATCTTTGCGCTGCGTTTGCGAACTGAACTGCTTGCGCAGCTGTACGGGCGCATGCTGGCACGCTATCGCGCCATCCCCGAAGCGACGCGCAAACTCGTCGGCAACGACGACGCCCAGCTCGCCGCGCTCACGATGGTCGCCCACGCGATGCTCAACCTCGACGAGACCATCACGCGGGAGTGAGAGGGACTACTCCAGCAGTAGGTTCACGGCGCGCTCCAGCGTGCCCACATCGCGCGCGCCCACCCACCAGAAGCGGATGCGCCCCTGCGCGTCGATCAGCACCGTCTGCGGCACGCCGTGAATGTCGAACGCATCCCGCGTGCGCGTGTCGCCCAGCGCCTGCGGGTACGCGATACCGCGGTTCGTGCAGAATCGCTGCACCCCCTGCGCGCCCTCAGGCTCATCGAAGGCGACGCCCACCACCTGCACGCGGTCGCCGTACTGGCGGTGGAACGCTATCAGATGGGGCAGCTCCTGCTGGCATGCGCCGCACCATGTGCCCCAGAAGTTGAGCAGCAGCGGTTTTTCGGGGCGGCGGAGCGATACCTGCGCGCCGTCCAGCGTGCGCAGGGTCAAATCGGGGGCGTCCTGCGTGCGTTCGGGATGGACGGGCTTCGGCAGGAGCGCGACGAACGGACGCGACGCGCTTGTCCACCAGCGCAGCCACTGCTGGCGCGCCCGCTCACGCTTCGCAGATGGGTCGGTGTAGCGGGCGTAGAACGGCTGCCCTGTGATGGCGCGCAGCGCGCCCATCGCCATGTGCTGAGTCTGCTCGTTCGGGTCGTCGCGCAGCAGGGCTATCAGCGCGCCCACCGCGCGGCGGTCGCGCAGGCGCTGCAGTCCCTGCACCGCCGCCTGACGCACATCGGTATCGTGGTCGGCGAGGCAATCGATAAGCAGTTCGAGGGCGTCCTCCTGCGGCTGGCGGGTCGCCATCTCCGCGACGCGCACGCGCACAGGCGAAGCGAAATCGCGCAGGGCTTCGCGCAGCAGGGCGCGCGCTTCGGGCGCGTCAATCCGCGCAATCGCCTCCACCGCCGCCATGCGCACGGCAATCGACGACTGGCGCGACAGGTACTCCTCCAGCTGGGGCAGCTGCTGCGCAGGGGGCAACTCAGCAAGCGCGTCGATGGCGGCTTGCGCTTTCGCCTCCTCCGCATGCATGCGCGCGTGAGCGTCTTCAGGCGGCTGATAGAGCAGGCGCACGACCACCGCCGCGCCCACCAGAACCGCCAGCCCTCCCCACAACGCGCGCCGTTTCACAGGGGGATTCTACCCTTCTCAACAACCACTGCCGAAATTGAATAGCACCAGCAACAGGTCAGAGTCGTCCACGACGCCGTCGCTGTTCAAATCCTCTGGCAGTTCCGTGCCGTTTTGACCAAAGGCGAACAGCGCCATCAGCAGATCGGCGTCGTCCACGCAGCCATCACGGTTGACATCGCCATCCTGACGCGCCGTCGGATTGAGCGCTGCCGCGACTGTCCCGTCCTCGCAGCCGTAGCCGAACATGCGTCCGTCGGCAGAGAACTGCAGCGAGAGAACCGCGCTGCTTGTCCCCGCGTCGTAGGTGTGCAACAGCGCCCCATCCGACACGCGCCACAATCGGATGGTCTCGTCGCTGCCTGCAGACCCAACGACACGCCCATCAGGCGAGAAGGCGACACTGTTGACAAAATCGGTATGTCCAGTGAGCGTGCGCAGCAGCGCGCCGTCCGACACGCGCCAGAGTCGCAGAGTCGCGTCTCTGCCGCCCGATGCAACGAGGCTCCCGTCGGGCGAGAACGCCACGCTGGACACGCCTGCTGTGTGCCCGTTGAGGGTGCGCAGCAGCGCGCCGTCCGACACGCGCCAGAGCTTTACCGCGCCCTCGTAGCCGCTTGACACAAGGAGACTCCCGTCGGGCGAGAACGCCACGCTGGACACGCCTCCTGGGTGCCCGTTGAGGGTGCGCAGCAGCGCGCCATCCGATACGCGCCAGAGCTTTACCGTGCCCCCGAAGTTGCCTGAAGCCAGAACGCTGCCGTCCGGCGAGAACGCCACAGTGTAAACATAGCTGTAGTGCCAGAAAGCATTCGTGTTCACGCCGTCGGAAACACGCCATAGCCTGACAGCGCCCTCCCCACCCGCTGAGGCAATCCAGCGACTATCAGGCGAGAAGGCAACTCCCATGACCGCGTTTCCGTGCGCCGTCATGGTGCGCATTAACAAGCCATCCGACAAGCGCCACAACCGAACCGTCTGGTCATTGCTCCCCGACGCGAGAAAATTCCCGTCGCGTGAAAAGGCGACGCTATGCGCTGCGCCTTCGTGTCCCTCAATCGTTCGTATCAGCGTCCCATCAGATACGCGCCACATTCGAATCACGCGAAAGTACCAATCCCCTGCAGAAACTATAAAGCGTCCATCCGGCGAGAAACCAAGCCTGGTGACTCCAACAGGATAGCCCTCGAGGACACGCACCAGCGCGCCGTCCGACACGCGCCAGAGCCGTATGGTGGAATCGAGACTCCCGGATGCGAGGATGTCTCCAGCCGGTGAAAACGCCACGGCGAAAACGCTGTTTGTGTGCCCAGTCAGGGTGTGAATCAGGCTACCATCCAACACGCGCCATACCCTGATGGTACCATCCGACCCTCCTGCAGAGGCGACCAGGCGCCCATCTGGCGAGAAAGCGACTCCACGAATCCAATCAAGGTGCCCAGTGAGCGTTCGTATCAGGGCGCCATCCGCCACACGCCACAGTCTGACAGTATTATCCGCACTGCCTGAAGCAACTGTGCTACCGTCAGGCGAGACTGCGACACAGAAAACTGGAGCCGTGTGCCCTGTGAGCGTTCGTATCAGGGCGCCATCCGCCACACGCCACAATCGGACAGTGTAATCCCTACCTGCAGACACAATCAGGCGTCCATCCGAAGAGAACGCGACGCTTCTAACCGCGTCCGTATGCCCGTTGAGAGTGCGCACCAGTGCGCCGTCCGATACGCGCCAGAGCCGCAGGATCCCATCGGAACTGCCGGACACAATCAGGCTTCCATCCGGGGAGAAGGCGAGACCATCCACACCGTATGGCTGCCTCTGGAAGGCGCGTACCAGCGAGCCATCCGACGCACGCCACAATCGGACACTTTGTCCAGTAGATGCTATCAGATTCCCATCGGGCGAAAAAGCGACATCAGCGACTCCCAGGACCGCGCCCCGCATCCACAAAATATCGGGACGCTCCTGCCCCAGTGCCTCCGGAACAAGCGCCAATACACTCAGGCATACCAGAGGCGTCCAGAGCCACTTTCGCAGCCCCCTCTCCATTCGCACAAGCGCTCTCAACATACCCCATGTGCCTACTGCAGCGCACATAATCGTATACCCCTCTTATGCGTTATAGGCTCTACAGTTCTATTGTAGCAAATTCTAAGGGCTTTTGTCAAGAGGGCGCGCGCGGGTTCGCAAACCTGCGTTCACAAAAACCCGAAGCAGTCGCTCCTGCGGCATCAGGTCCGCCTTCATGACCTGTGCGCGACGGCAGATGCTCTGGCAGGAATGGCGCAGGGAACACGGAACATTTTCATGTCAGAGGTGAGCGAGCGTTGCGCTGTCTGACCTGTGGCGTGGAGATTGCGGAGGGTCGCCAGTATTGCGAGCGGTGCGCGGCGTTTGGGGGCGGCGCGCCGAAGGCTTCGGGCGCATCAGACGCGCTGTCCCAGATTGTGCCCTACAAAAACACCCCCGCGCTGATTGGCTACTACCTCGCCGTGTTCAGCCTCATTCCCTGTGTCGGCGCACTGCTGGCGATGGCGGCGATACCGCTGGGGATACGGGGGCTGGCGCATGCGAAACAGAATCCCGAAGCGCACGGCAAAGCGCATGCATGGATTGCGATTATTCTGGGGACGCTGACGCTGATTGCGCACGCCACCTGCGGCGTGTTGATTCTGGGCGCGTCGATTCCGCTGGAATGAAGAGCGTACTTTGCTCATAACTTAGTTATTTAGAGGGAATTTGTAGAATATGGAGCGACAAGTATGTATCTCTTTTATCTTGACGAAAGTGGTGAGCGCGAATACACCAGTCTATCCCAATATTTTGTGTTGTGCGCTCTGGGTGTTCCTGTGGAACAGTGGCGAGCTTTGAACCTGGATGTGTTGAACCTGAAGCGAACTTATTTCAACCGGGTCGATGTGGAAATCAAATCGAGCTGGCTACGCCGTCCGCAAGATCGCCAGAAGCGCTATCTGTCGCAATACTCAGTAAGCGAAACAGATCTGGAAGAGTTCACAGAAAAACTCTACACCGTCTTGCTATCATATGACATCGTGCTGATTGCCAGCGTGGTCGATAAGCACCAGGCGCGAATAATGAGCCAGTCGCCGCCATCGCCAAGTGCGCTTGCTTATCGCTTACTCTTTGAACGAGTCGACTCCTTCCTCAAGCAACAGGGAAATGCTTACGGAGTTCTGATTTTCGATAAGATTAGCGAGGGTCAGTTTAGGAAAAAAGGATATGAAAACCTACTGGCACAGCAACATCAACAGTATCTCGAGCGCGGAACTGAATTGGTACAGGTGAATCAAATTGCCGAAGGCTTGCTGTTTATTCCCTCGCATGAAAACAACATGATTCAACTCGCGGATTTATGTGCCTACAATATTTACCGTCAATTTTGTGATTACGGAGACGAATGGCAGCACGGGTTTCAAAGCAAGTATCTTTATTTTGAACGAATCGAATCAAAGCTATATCGAGGCTCCGCAGGCGATTACCGGGGGTGGGGAATCCAGAAATTTCCCTGAAAAAGATTGATGACGGGCTCAGCGTACTCGCTGACAGCGCCATACGACGCCGGTTCTTGACAGAACCACCCGCCAAACTACGCCATTATTATACCCTATTATGCCCGTTTTTGCAACCCTTCTGGGAGCGGTTGCTGACTCTCAGGGGGGCAGGACTCGGGCAGGCAACAGAGAAACGCATGCCTGTATGACACTGCCAACCGTTGGCTTTATCGGGCTGGGAATTATGGGGCGTCCGATGGCGCGGCACATCCTGCAGGCGGGCTACCCGCTGGTGGCGCATAGCCGCAGTCGCCCGCCGATTGACGCGCTGGTCGAGCTGGGCGCGCGCGAGGCGACCACCCCCGCCGCGCTCGCCGAACAGTGCGCCGTGGTCATCACCTGCCTGCCCGACGATGCGACGGTGGAGCGCGTCTGGCTCACGGGCGAGAACGCCGCGCTGCCCGCGATGCGCCCGGGCGCGCTCGCCATCGACATGGGCACCACCTCGCCGAGCCTCACGCAGCGACTGGCAGCCGCGGCGCAGGAACGCGGAGTCGCCTTCCTGGACGCGCCCGTCACGGGCGGACAGTGGGGCGCGGAGGCGGGTACGCTCACCATCATGGTCGGCGGCGACCCCGACGCCTTCCAGCAAGCCCTGCCTCTCTTCCAGACGATGGGCAAAAAGGTGGTCTATGTCGGCGCGAGCGGCAGCGGACAGCGCATGAAGCTCGCCAATCAAATCGCCGTTGCCGTCGGGATGCTCGCCGTGTCGGAGGCGCTGCTGTTTGCGGAGCAGGCGGGACTGGACCTCGCGCTCACGGTGGAGACGCTCAGCTCGGGCGCGGCAGGCTCGTGGGCGATGGAGAACCTTGGCAAACGCATCGCGCAGGGCGATTTCCAGCCCGGCTTTATGATTAAGCTCCTGCAGAAAGACCTCGCCATCCTGATGGACGAAGCGCGTCGGGCGGGCGCGCCGCTGCCCGGAACCGCGCTCACGCAACAGCTCTACACCGCGCTGGAACACACGGGCGACGAGCGGCTCGGCACACAGGCGCTTATCCTCGCGTTGCGTCGGCTCTGCGGGCAGGATGGTGTATAATTAATTGCGTGAAGACCGCGCGGCGTGCGAAACGCCCCACTCTGAAGCAACTGGCGGAGACAGCAGGCGTCTCGATAGGCACGGCGTCGAATATCTTGAGCAATAAAGTCGAGCTGCACAGCGCGGAGACGGTCGCGCGCGTGTTGACGGCGGCGCGTCAGCTCGGCTACCGCCCGAACCGTGTCGCGCGCAGCCTCGCCGCACGGCGCACACACACCATCGGCGTCGTCATGGAACGCCAGCACGCCGTCTTCACGCGCAACCCCTACGCGACCGCCGTGATGGACGGACTGGTGGACGCCCTGTTGCCCCGCGAGTACCAGCTCAAGATTATCACCCCGCACCGCCTCGAACCGCACGCCGTCTGGACCGAGCTGGACGACGGCACGGTGGACGGTCTTGTGCTGATAGCGCCGCTGCGCGAAAGCCCGATTCTGGCGCTGCCGCCCACCAGCGCGCTCCCATGCGTGGTCGTGGGCAGCACGCTCCCCGACGAGTACGGCTACTACTGCATCGACATCGACAACGAGAACACCATGCGCGCGCTGGTGCGCTACCTGATTGGCTACGGACATCGGCGGATTGGGCTGATTAAGGGCCCCGACAACCACTGGAGCGCGATTCAGCGGGTTCAGGGCTATCTGGACGAGATGACGGCGCATGGAATCTGCCCCCCAGCGGAATGGATTGCGGACAGCAACTACGAGCATTCGGGCGGACTGCTGGCGGCGGAACGGCTGTTGCAAATCACGCCCCCGCTGACCGCAATCATCGGCTCGAACGACCTGCTCGCGATGGGCGCGCTGGACGCCTGCGCCCAGCAGGGCGTGCCTGTGCCCGACGCGGTCTCCATCGTGGGCATCGACGACACGCCGATGGCGGCGCTGGTCAAACCGCCCCTGACCACCATGCGCAGCCCCATCCACGAAATCGGCGTCCACGCCGCCGAAGCGCTCCTGCAGCAAATCGAAACGGGCGAACTGCTGCGCGGCGCACGGCTCTTTGAGACCACTCTCATCGTGCGCGAGAGCGTGCAGGGCTGTTGATTTTTCTAAAAGACGGGGTATACTACTTCACATGCGTGGCAATCCGCCACGAAAGGAGGCACGACGATGTTCAGAACACTCTGGTCTTTTCTGGCAGTAGGCGCGCTTGTGTTTAGCGCGCAGGCGCAGACCTGGTTTGAACAGGGCGACGCAGGCGATTTGCCTGAAACCGCCCAGTCCACAGGGAGCGGCGCCCTTAGCGACATTCAGGGCACGCTCGACACGAACGATGTGGACATGTACGCGATTTACATCAGCGACCCCGCAAGCTTCAGTGCAACCACCTCGAACGGCGCAACATGGGACACCCAGCTCTTTCTGTTCGACGCCAATGGCGTGGGCGTCGTTGCCGACGATGACGGCGGCGATGGGTTGCAGTCGCTCATTAACAACACGAACAACTGTATCACCTCTCCTGGGGTCTACTACCTCGCGATTACACGCTTCAACAAGGATCCGCTGGGCTGCAACGATGGTGGGCTGTGGTCTACCAATGTCAACAACTGCCCCAACGGCGCGGAACCGTCTTCACGGGTCGCGAGCTGGACCACCAGCACAACTGCTGCAGGCGCATACACGATTTTCCTCACGGGCGCGGAGGGCGCCACTGCGGGCGATCCTGCCGATTGTCCGCCTTTCAATGGCTGGGATGAGACTGCGAACGGCGGCGGGGATGCAGGCGACCTGCCCGAAACCGCCCAGAGTACCAGCGACCTCATCGCCAGCGGCATCCGGGGTCAAATCGGCGGCACGAACGATGTGGACGTGTATGCCATCTTCATCGAAGACCCCCAGAACTTCAGCGCCAGCACGGTGAATGGCACGTCGCTAAATACGGTACTCTCACTGTTCGACGCCGACGGCAAGGGCGTGCTGCTCAACGACGACAATCCCGACGCCTCCACAGGCACACAGTCGCGGATTGACAATCGTGGCGGGCAGCTCACACAGGCAGGCGTCTACTACCTGGCGGTGAGCGTTGCGACGCGGCGTGCGGCAGGGTGTGACGATGGTCCCATCTGGGCGTCTACGGCAGACCGCTTGATTCGCACACCCGACGGCGCGGAGCCGAACTCCCGTGTTGCGGGCTGGACAGGCTCCTCTGCGTCCACCGGGCGCTACATAGTGTCTCTCACAGGTGTGCGCGGCGCGTCTGCAGGCGATCCCGCCGATTGTCCGCCGCCCACGCCGTGGGATGAACAGTACTACGGCGGCGGCGACGCAGGCGACCTGCCCGGAACGGCGCAGCTGGTGACCCTGCCTGACCAGACGCCCTGTCAGTCGCCTGTGACCCGCGTGCGCGGCGAACACGGCACGGATGATGTGGATATGTATGTCATCTGCATCACCGACCCCGCCAGCTTCTCTGCCAGCACAGTGGGCGGCGCTGGATTCGACACGCAGCTCTGGCTGTTCCGCTGCGATGGGACGGGTGTCGCATTCAACGACGACTCAGGAGGCCTTCAGTCCACGATCGATAACTCCTCTGGGTGCATCACACAGGCAGGCACCTACCTGCTGGCAATTAGTCGCTACAACCGCGATGCTGTGGATGTAAATGGTGGCCTCCTCTGGAATAACTCGCCCTTCTCAGGCGTCCGCTGTCCCGATGGACCGGGCGCGTCGAACCCCATCGCCGGTTGGACGGGCGCAACGGCTGCAGGTGGGCGCTACACCATCCAGCTGCAGGGCGCGTACTTCGTCAGCCAGCAAGGCTGCGAGGATGGCGGCGGCTGCGAAGGCGATGTGAACAACGACGGCACGGTCGATGACGCTGACCTGCTGGAGGTGCTGTTCAACTTCGGCTGCTTCGGCTTCTGCGGTCCGGCGGATGTCGACAACAACGGCACGGTCGACGACGCCGATCTGCTGGTGGTACTGTTCAACTTCGGCTGCGGCAGCTAAGCGTCTGCGCTGTCTCATGAACCCGCACGCCCTCTCTCCAGTCTGGGGAGGGGGCGTGTTCTATGCCAATCGGCGGGTCATCGTTCGTAAAGCAGCAATTTATGGAGTGCGGAAGCGGAGCTTCCGCGAGGCTGAAGCTCCCGCTTCAGCACTCCATAGTCGCAGGGTGCGGCAACAAGCACGCCTCTGCAGGTGTGTGCGAGGCAATTAACGAACTCTGACAGTGCAGTTGGTATGAGCCCCCCCGAAAAACCGCCATAACCTCTCATTAACGCGAGCGGGTGCATACTCTGTGTGCCCGATCTGGGTAAAGAGAGGCTACCATGCAAAAACTTATCGCAAGCGCGCTGCTGGGGCTGACGCTCATCAGCCTCCATGCGCAGCAGATTGTTGGCTCGTGGCAGTTCAACGGCAACTTTGACGCGCAAATCGGTGCGCCGATCACTGGGTTCGGATTCGGCGACTTCGAGACCGCGCTCATCAACGGACAGCAGGCAGGCGTCTGGGCGTTTGAGGCGGGTGCGTACCTCATCGTGCCCAATGGCGCGTGCGCCAACGGCGGCGGACAGCTCCTGAACCAGTACACCCTGATTATGGATGTGCTCTTCCCAACGATTCCGGGCTTCACAGCCCTGCTCCAGACCAATCCCCAGAACACCGACGACGCCGACTGGTTCATCAATCCGCAGCGGGGGATGGGGGTTGCGGGCGACTACTTCGACCCGCTCAGCCGATTCCAGAACGGCGAGTGGCAGCGTGTGGTCGTCGTGATCGATACCACCTCGCCTTCTGGGGATGATACCACAGTCTATCGGGTCTACATCAACGGCGCGTTGCACAACATCGTCCAGCGCCCGTCTGGATGGGGCGTAGATGGACGCTTCTCGCTGCAGGATGTGATTCTCATCTTCGCGGATGAGGACTTCGAGACCGCGCCTGGCTGGATTAACAACCTGCAGCTGCGCAACTACCCCGTGTCCGACGCGGAGGTCGCCGATCTGGGCGGTCCGACAGCAGGCAGCCTGCCCATCACGCTGGGAGTCACAGGCTCGTGGACATTCGACAACACCTACGATGCGCAGGTCGGTATCGCCGCGCAGCTGATTGGCGCGGGCAGCTTCACGACCGAGACCATCGGCGGGCAGAGCGCGCAGGTGCTCTCCTTCGAGCGCAACGCCTACCTGCGCATCGAGCATGGGATTGCCCCCAACGGCGGCGGTAGTCGGGTGAACCAGTACACCGTCATCATGGACATCAAGTTCCCATCCAACCGCACCAGCTTCAACGGGTTCACCTGCCTGTTCCAGACGAACCCCGCCAACACGGACGACGGCGACTGCTTCATCAACGCCGCCAACGGGATTGGCATCAGCGGCGATTACGGCGACCCGACGAATGTGCGCTTCACCGCCAACGAGTGGCAGCGCATCGCGCTGGTGGTCGATACGACCTCGCCTGCAGGCAACGCCACCTACAAGAGCTATGTGAACGGCGTGCTGCAGAATCAGGTACAGCTGCCGTCGGGCTGGGGAGTGGATGGTCGCTACGCGCTCGGCGACACTTTCCTCGTGTTCGCCGACAACAGCAACGAGGTCGCCAGCGGCTACATCAACAGCATGCAGTTGCGCAGCTACGCGATGAGCGATGCGGAGCTGGCGGCGCTGGGCGCGCCGAGCGCGGCAGGCATCCCCATTCCCGTAGAGGGCGATGTGAACCGCGACGGCTGCGTCGATGACGCCGACCTGCTGGCGGTGCTGTTTGCGTTCGGCGCGAACGACCCCTGCATCGCGCTGGAAGACCTCAACCGCGACGGCACGGTCGACGACGCGGACCTGTTGCTGATGCTGTTCAACTTCGGCAACGGCTGCTGAGCGTCTGCTGTATGCCCCGAAAGCCCCTTCCCCTATCTGGGGAGGGGCTTTACTCCAGAGAAAGCGCCGCAACCACCTCCAGCAGAGACTCGTCCGTCATCGGACGGTCAAGTCGATGTAGCGACCACTGCTCGGTATGCTCCAGTACGCCGTCGGGGGGCAGGGTCATCAGCGGCGAGAGGGTCTCCAGCTCCAGCATATCGGCGTTGGTGAACAGCTCCGTGTTGCACCCGAAGTCGGGGTATTCTGCGTCGGGGTCAAACGCGTACCGCTTGACGAACAGTGTCTCGCCCAGCACATACGCCATCCAGCCCAGCGAGTTGCTGACACCGATTTTGAGCGGATGGGTTGCGGATGGGTCCTGATGCACCTGAATCATGCGCGCCCCCCAGCGCAGGCGGGAATCGCTCATATCGGTATACGCCCACAGTGCGACCCGACGCACGGGCAGCAACGCCTCCGAATGCGGGCGGTACGGCTCCTGCGGAATCCATGCGACCCCGCCGGGGCGCATCACGCTCAGCGCCCATGCCGCAAGACGCACCTCCCACAGGTTGCGATTGATAAGCCGATGGCGCACCTGCACCGAGTCGCGCAGCGGGGTTATCATTATCTCCTTCTGAATCCCTGTCTGCGGCTCGGTTGGCTGGCGCAGCAGGAGTTGTGCGCCGTCCCAGCGCCACTCGATGGGAGCGTTGTCGGGCTGGTAGGTGCGCACGGGATGTTCCGGCGCATGCCAGAGCCGATGCCCGCCGTAGACGCGCCATGTGTCGGGCGCGCCTGAAGCCGTCGGCTCCGTCCAGAATATGTTCTCCCCGCCCGCCCAGCCAAAATGCAGGATGCGGATGCCGAACTGCGTGGGGATGCGCAGCTCGAGGAGGTCGTTTGTGAGGCGCAGGCATGCGCGCCAGTCGGGATGGTCTATTTCTTCCAGTCGCCACATGGGTATCACTTTTGTTGGGAAGCGGTCTGCGCTGTTTCCGATCGCTCGAACAGGGCAAACAGCGTGCGCAAAATCAGGTAGAGGTCGTACAGGAGCGTGCGCCGCTGTACATATTCGGCGTCGGATTGCAACTTGAGTGGGAGCAGTACCTCACGGTAGTAGGTTTCGGGGTCGGGCTGTTGCGCCAGCAGGGTCTCCTCGTGGCGGTAGCGGATTTGCGTCAAGCCGGTGATCCCAGGGCGCACACTCAGCACCTGCTCGCGCAGGTGGGGGTCCCAGAGCTGCACATACTTCGCCACCTCCGGGCGCGGTCCGACGAGGCTCATCTCGCCCTTGAGAACATTCCAGAGCTGTGGCAACTCGTCCAGCTTGGTCGCCCGCAAGAGACGCCCGACGCGCGTGATGCGCGGGTCATGCCCCGCGGTAATCGCGCCGCCCAGTCTGGGGGCGTTCTGCACCATCGTGCGGAATTTCAACACCTTGAACTTGCGCCCGTAGCGTCCCACGCGCTCGTGCGCGAAAAATACGCCCCCCGGCGAGTCGAGCGCCACCGCAAGCGCAATCAATCCCATCAGCGGCGCCAGCAGGAGCAGTCCGAGCCCCGCAAATGAGCAGTCAATAATTCTTTTTAAGCGTTCATACATTTTATTCACTTGAATCTCCCTCATACTCGAACAGCCTCCTGACGCACACGGCGCAGAAAGAGAGAGTCTTGGTTTTCGAAGACTGATTTTGGTAGCACAATCACCGACACCAGTTCGTCTTTTTCTAAAAGAATGTCGTATAAAAAATCACTCAGCTCCTTGCGCACCGCAGAGGGCTTGATTGAGTTCTCCACAAGCACCAGTAGATCAATATCCGACTCGGCTCTGGCTTGTCCGCGTGCACAAGAGCCATAAAGCAGAACCGCATCGATGCCGCTGCCATAGCGCTGTATCAGATACGACTTGACCTGACTGGCTATCTCCTGCGCTTTCGCTCTGCTCTTGGCTCCCATGGCGAAAGAGAGAATACCCGATTACGGTTCATCGCCTCCAGGCCCTACCGACATCCTGCACAGTTTCGATGACGCGGGCAACCTGCTGATTGGTCATGCCCGGATACAGCGGCAGCGAAATCGTGCGGGCGTAGTAGGCTTCCGTATGGGGGTAGTCGCCCCTCTGCCAGCCGTAGCCTCGGTAATGCGGATGGAAGTGAATCGGGATGTAGTGAACGCTGACGCCAATCCCGCGCGCCTTGAGTTCGTCGATGAACTGGTCGCGTGTGATGCGCAGTGCGTCCAGTTGCAGCAGAATCGTGTAGAGATGCCACACATGCGTGCGGTCTTCGGGCACACAGGGCGGGAACGGCTCCAGAAACGCCATCTCGCGAAAGGCGCGGTGGTATTGTTCAGCAATCGCCTGCCGCCGTGCATTCAGCGCGTCCAGCTTGTGCAGCTGGCATAGCCCAATCGCCGCCAGCACATCGGGCAGGTTGTATTTGTAGCCCAGCTCGGTGACCTCATAGTACCACGAGCCTGCCGCCGTGTAGCGTTTCCATGCGTCGCGGCTGATGCCGTGCAGGCTCAGGATACGGCACCGATCGGCGAGGTCGGGGTCATTCGTGGTAATCATCCCGCCCTCGCCTGTGGTCATGTTTTTGTTGGCGTAGAAGGAGAAGGCGGTCGCGTGCCCGACGGCGCCGATTTTGCGCCCCTTGTAGATCGCGCCTGCCGCATGCGCGGCGTCTTCCAGCACCAGCAAGTTGTGGCGCGCCGCGATGTCCAGAATCGCGTCCATCTCACAGGGCAACCCGCCGTAATGCACCGGCAGCAGCGCGCGCGTGCGCGGAGTAATGGCGGGCTCGATTCGCGTGGGGTCGATGTTACCTGTTGCGGGGTCGATGTCCACCAGCACGGGGCGCGCGCCGACATACTCAATCGCCTCGATGGTCGCGCAGAAAGTCAGCGGCGTTGTAATCACCTCGTCGCCCTGCCCAACGCCCCACGCCGCCAGCACAAGATGCATCGCCGCCGTGCAGGAGTTGACGGCAACGGCGTGCGCCGCGCCCGTATAATGGGCGAACGCCTCCTCGAATTGCTTCGTCTTCGGTCCCGTCGTCAGCCAGCCGCTGCGCAACACTTCCAACACGGCTTGCTCTTCCTGCTCGTCCAGCGCAGGCAGCGCATATGGGAGAAACTCGTTATGCGTCATGTGGCGTTCCCTCGCGGACAGATTGTACCCCTGTGAGCGCGATTCGGTACTCGTTCATCAGGCGGTCGGGCGTGATCCAGAACTGGCGCACGCACTGGAAACCCAGATTCTGGTAGAACCGATTCACGGCGTCGTTGTTGTGCGCGTCGGTGGTGAGCAAGACCTCCGTCGCGCGTTGCTGGCGTGCGGTTTCCAGAAACGCGAGCGTGAGCTGTTTGCCGACGCCGCGCCCCTGAGCGGTTGGGCTGACGCCGATGGACGCCAGTTCGGCAAGATAGGGCTGGTCATCCGTATCAGCGAGGGTCTGCGCCCGACGCATGCTGCTGAGCGTGCGCCGCCACAGATGCGGGCGCAGGCACAGGTGAGTCGCCGCTGCCAGCGCCAGTGACCGCTTACGCGAGCGCAAATGCGCGTAAAATCGCGGCGGGTTCACGAACCCAGCCACGAACCCCCGCATCTGGGAACCTTCCGTCGCGGCGAGAAAGATTGCCGCCGGATAGTCCAGCACGGCGCGGTAATACCCGCGCAGGAATCGGGGTCCCAGCAGGGTCATGTGGAACCCCCTGAACGCCTGCTGGTGGATGGCGACCACCTGCGACAGGTCATTTGCCCGAACAGCGCGTATCAGACCGGGCGGCATCGAGAACCTCCCTGTAGAGCTGGTGGTACTGCTCCAGCATCCGCGTCTCAGTGTAGTGCTGCACGAAATGATTGTACGCCAGATGGGCATAACGCGCCGACTGATCTGGGTCGCTCAGAAGTTGCAGAATCGCGCGCGCCAGCGCAGGTGCATCCTTCGGCGGCACCAGAAGCGCCGCGCGCCCCTGATCGGTCGCCTCGAGATTGCTGCCAATCGTGGTGGTGATAATCGGCTTGCCTGACGCCATCGCCTCCAGCAAAGCAATCGAAAGCCCCTCCCACAAGCTGGGCAACACCACGAGGTCGGCAATCGCGTACAGGTCGCCAATCGCTTTGTAGAACCCGATGAGCCGTACATAGGCGTCCAATCCCAGCCGATGAATCTGCTTCTGAAGCGAGTCTTTCAGCGGTCCTTCGCCAGCGATAATCACCTGAAAGGGCTGCGAATGCTGGCGTTTCAGGTGATTGACAGCCTCTATCAGGTACTCAAACCCTTTCTGGGTTGCCAGCCGCCCTGTGGAGAGGATGACGGGCGCATCGGGGCGAATCTGCAAGGCGCGACGAATTGCGTCCACGGGCTGCGAGGGCTCGACGCGCAGGGGGTCTAACCCGTTGGGAATCGCGACGAGTTTTGAAGGGGTCGCAATCTTGAGTTGCATCGCCCACTCCCGATGATAGCGACTCACCGTGACGATTTTGTGGCACCAGCGCGCTGCCATCCGCTCAATCGACGCGTAGAAGCGTACCATCACAGGAGAACTTTGCTCATGAAAGGCGAACCCATGCACCGTGTGAATAATCGCGGGAACCCGCGCATTCCATGCGGCGCGACGACCGATGAAACCACCCTTGGAGGTATGCGTATGGACAATATCGAACCGATGCGTGCGCAGATACGTCGTCAGCTCCCGTAAGGCGCGGAGGTCTCTGAAAGGATTAATCTCGCGTGCAATAAATGCGCAATCCGTATAGGAAATGTCGTTTTCTGCAAGTACCTGCTGGAACACCGGGTCGGTCGTCAGCACCCATGGTTCCCACCCTGCCGCATGCGCCATCTGGGCAAGGCGGAGGATAATGTACGAGCCGCCGCCATACTTGGAATCGCCAACGATGTGCAGAATACGCACATTCATCGCGCCACCTCACAGGAGTTGAGAATTTGCTGATACATCTGTTGGTATTGACTGGCAATCAAACAAGGATCCCACGCTTCAGGGAACACCACATGCCTGCCCACTGCTTGAAGCATCCCTTCCGCTAAGGCTTGTGGATTGTTCGGCGGTACGAGTATGCCGTTGCACTGCTCTACCTGCGCCGCCAGCCCACCCGTCGCCGTGGCGACCACGGGTACACCGAATGCTGTCGCTACCCAGGGTACGGACGACTGAGTCGCCTGCACATACGGCATCACGCAGACCGATGCACGATGAAACAACCTCGAGACCTCCGACTCGTGCAGGAAGCGGTTATGGAGTTCAAAGAGGTCAGGCGCCGCATGGATGCGTTGCAGAATCGACGGAGGCAACCTGCCCGGACCCGCAATCGCGATGCGGAGCCTGCCACGCACATACGGCGCCGCATCCAACAGCACAGGAATCCCCTTGTAGGCTTCCAGACGCCCGAAAAAGAGTGCCAGATTCTCTTTGGGAACCTCGGGGAAGCGATACTGCGTGAAGTTCGAGACATCGGTACAGAGCGGGATCACGAAAATCTGCTCCTCTCGGAAGCCCCACTGTTTACAGAGCGGCTGGAAACACTCCGAAAAGATGTGGACATGCAAACTCTGGCGAATGGTCTTTAGACCCGTTCGATGGAGCAGTGCGCTCAGCGGGTTTCCCGGGTGGGGTTCAGGGTCATGGACGCTTACCACCGTGGGAATGCCCAATCGGGTACGCGCCCATCGAATCCACCAGTACGAACTGGGGTAGCCTTCGCTGTTGAACAGATGCAACAAATCGGGGCGCATGGCGGCAATCTCACGAAAACGACGCCATGCCCAGAGCGGGTTGCAATACACAAAGCTTTTGCCCCAGCCCTTTCTGGGAAGCTTATACCGAGTCACTTGCGCATTGTAGTCCTCACAGACGAAATGCTCAGGAACAAACAGGCGCGCCCCTGGCGCAGGCAAACGGCTAATCATGCAGCAGAGATGGTAGCCCATCGCCGCTCGTACAGCGGGCGCCGCAATCACTACACACATGCGGGCAATGCCTCCTGTTTGAGAGAACGATCTAACAACAACCGCTCGTATAGCCACACAGCAAACAGGTAGAGAACGGTGGTAAAAGCAAGCGCCTGAACGCTCGTGCGCACAAAAGTCGCTGCAAGCACCGCATAGAAATAGTAGACCATGCATGCATGCGCGCGCTTCTGGAAAAAGCGTATTGCCAGTTGCAGAATCGCCCCGTACAGGAACAGATTCACCACTGCACCCATCCAACCAAACTGCACCAGACCCTCGCCCCAGGGGGTGAAGGTATGCACAGAGATTTGTCCATCCTCGTCTAACAGGCTCCCAAAAAGGTTGATAGTCCAGCGTGTTTCAAAGGAGGTTTGGGGCTTGGACGCCCATAACGCTTTGGGCACGAAAGTCAGGGGGGAGTAATAGTAGTAGTTTGCGCCCCACTCCAGCTCAAGCGTTCCATCAAGATAGTTTTGCCAAAGTTTATGAAAACTTTTCATCACGACAATCTCAGCGACCAATCGGTCGGAGACGGTCCAGGCGAACAGCGCGTTGCTCCGCAGTCCCTGCAGGAGCGTGATTGCCACAGGCGCGCCTACCAGAAGCGCCACGAGTAGCAACTTATTAATGCGTCGCACAGCGTAGTGATAATACGCTATCGGCGCAGACAGACACAGCAGCACGGGAATACGCGTCGAGGCGATCAACAGGTACACGACCACCAGAGCCGCGTAGAAACCAAACGCCTGTAGAAAACGGCGCCGTTCAAGCAAGCGATACATATGAATCAGGATAAGCACTGTGAACAGATAGGTCACGATGACCGGGAGCGCGCCCAAGCCTTCTGTAGCGACCTGCGCATGCACTTGCAGCACACTCAGGCTCAGCATATCCGCGAAACTCAGCCCCAACGCGGACATCCGCTGCATCAAAAGCAGTACTGCAACGCCCACGATGGCGAACAGCAGCAGAAGCGTCTGTATCCCGATCTGGTGAATAGCGAGCGCCGCCGGAAAACGCCCTCTGAAAGGCGCGACCCACCGTCGGCAGGCGGTTGCGTAGGGAAAATGCAGTCCCAGATAGTAGCCCGCCAATCCAGAGAGGACAAACGCCGTGAAGAGCAGCTCTTCCGTAAGCGAGCGATGGGGCAATGGCTCTACGAGAGATCCCAAGCCAATCAGCGCGAATATCAGAAAGTCCACGAGGAAATAGGGGCTCATGGCGTTGAACTGCCAGCCGCGCGCACGCAGCCATATCTGGTGCGCAATCACCATCAGCATCACGCCTATTCCGAGCATGCCTCCCTCTCCAGCACTCGTCTCATCCAGCCATACAGATCTTGCCCCAAAGAGTGTACCTCATATTTGCGGAGACTCTCGGAATGGCAGCGCGTGCGCGCCTGCGCTTCCCATGCACGAAATCGCGCCTCGTCCAGCGACTCCAGCCACTCGCGTATCGCGTGCGTCTCGTTAGGTACGGCCGCCACGCCATCAAACTCGGCGAGCAGCTGATAGGTAGGGTCGTCAGCATGGGGCATTTGCGATAGGTAGAGAATGGGTCTTCCAGACGCCAGGTAGAGGAAGGTTTTGCCCGGGATCTGATACGGGCTTTTGTTGCCCACCAGTATCAACATGCCCGCGTCCCGAATGTAGCGCAGCGATTCGGCGTAATCGACGCGCCCTGTGAACTGGATATTCTGCAGTTGCAAGGCGTGCGCCGCGCGTTGGAAATGCTGGCTGGCGTCGCCCACGATCTGAAGTTCCATCGGCACGCGGGACGACTGCGCTACCGCTTCGAGCAACGGAATCAGGTTGCGGGCGCGTCGGCTGGCAGCGCCCACATACGCGGCGCGAATCGGCAACGCAGCGGGCGCAGGAACCTCAGGAAAGTCCTGCGCACGATACCCATAGGGCACAACCGCACTCGGTGGAATTCGCCCGCGATACCAGCGTTCATAAGCGCGCTGCGTCGCCTCAGTGGTCCAGAGCAGCAGGTCCGCCTGCGGGAGCGTGCGACGCTCGTACCAGCAGTTCTGGATCGCTTTGAGCCATGTGTCCCGGTGCTGCCAGTCCACCCAACTCCACGGGTCGCCCAGATCGGCAATCCAGGGACGCTGGAGCAACCGCCTGAGTCGCGCCGCTGCCAGATGCGCGGTTAGACTGCCTGACGCCGACATCAGCAGGTCAGGCGGCGACTGACGCGCGACCTCACACGCCAGTGCGACCGCCTGCTTCTCCCAGCCGCGACGCACATCGGGCGCGAACATGCGATACGCAAGGTTGCTGTAGAGATACAGCAGTCGCTGGCGCCCCGCGCGCTTCAATCGGTCAACCATCCGATCATACGCAGGCGCTTCCGTGCGCCAGACCCGACACGACTCGGGCAGCAACGCCTCCAGCGAGGAGTCGGTCAACGAGGGGGCAGTATGCGCCGTAATCAGGTCAAATGCCACCCCATGCCGCGCCAGCGCATGGATGAGGTACGCCGAGCGGATGGTCTGCGACTCGGCAAACGGCGGTAGGCTAAGACTCACGAACAGCACCCTCATCGCACGCGCTCCAGCAGTCGCTGATAGTCCTGATAATACTGCGTCGCCAGATGGCGCCATGTGTGGGTTGCGGCGTAGTCGCGTGCGCGGCGGTGATAGTCGTCCCAGCGCGCGTCGTCGGTAAGCAGCTGCTGAAGGGCGGCGGCAAGGGCGCTGGCGTCGTGCGGCGGGACAAGCCAACAGACCTCCGCCAGCCCCCGGTTCTGACCGATTGCCGTCGCCACGACGGGCTTGCCCAAACTCAGCGCGTGATGCACGGGACCGCTCGCGCCCATCACCCGTGTGTAGGGCACGACCAGTACATCCGCGGCGAGCAGCAGTTGCTCCAGCGCGTCATCCGACAGGTAGTTCAGGTGCAGGCGTATCTGGTCGGGGCAGCCCATCTGTTCGTAGCGCGCCTGCAGCTGCTGAGCATACGCCTGCCCCTGTCCCCCGCGCGGTTCACCGGCAATCAGCAGCTGGAGCGTCGGTACCGCGCCTATCAGTGCACCCGCCGCTTCCATCAGGTAATGGAACCCCTTGTCGGGGCGAACAAAACCGAACGCAAGCACGAGTTTGCGGTGCACGAAGCCGAGCGATTCCTTAGCGCGCTGGCTCTGTTCCCGCGTGTAGGCGCGCGGCTCGCACGGGTGCGCCTCATTCTCTATGCAAAACGGCGTGAGACCCCACAACTCCTGAAACTCTTGGATGAGCGGGTTCTGGTCGCCTGCCACGAGCGCGTTGACCTGCGTCGCCGCGCGGAAGAGTTGCCAGTGGTAGCGACGATAGAGCCGCTGCAGCGCGCGCCGTTTCGATTCGCTCAGGCGACGCTCCGACGCCATCTCGCGAAAGTCCTCCTCCAGCCAGAGTGAATGCAAAGTGACCACCGTCGGGATTCGTTTGCGCCGCAACCAGCGAAACACCCACAGCAGCGGTTCGCCATACAGCCCACCGTAAAGTCCCTTGTGCGGCGCCTGAAAATGCACCACATCGGGCGCATACGCACGGAGCGACCGATACACCTGCAGGGGCGTCAGGTGGCGTCGCCAGCGGTGGTAGCCGTCGGTCGCACGCACGATGTCCCCGTTGGACGCAAACGACGACGCGTCTGGCGCGTCAGGCTGCCGATGGGCAATCACGCGCACATGCGCCTGCGGGTACTGCGTCGCAAACGCCCGAAACACGCAGCCTGTGTAATGCGCCTCCCCTTCCCGATTCGGCGGGAACCCGCCCACCACGGCGACCTTCATGACGATTCGATAAGCCCTTCAAACGCGAGCCAGCGACGCAATCCCGTCTCCAGTGGGGTATCGGGCGCCCAGCCAAGCACACCGCGCAGGCGACTCAGGTCGGCGCGCTGATGGAGCTTGTCTACAGGGCGCATCCGCGCCGGATCCTGAACAACCTGCAGCGGCGTGTTCATCAGTGCGCTCAGCGCATCGACCACCTCCACCACCGAATGCTCGACGCCTGTGCCGAGATTGTAGACGCCTGTGGTCTCGAACGAGTCGCCCAATCGCCAGAAGCCCTCCGCGACATCTTCCACATATACATAATCGCGTTTCGGCTGCAGGTTGCCCAGCGGGATTTCCCGAACGCCCTGCTTGAGCGTCTGGATCAGATGCGGCAGCAGGTGGGGGTTGGTCTCGTAGGGTCCGTAGGTGTTGAACAGCCGCACGATGGTCGGCTGGATTCCATACCGCTTCTGGTAATACTGGATGGTCTGCTCACAGTGGAGTTTGGTCAGCCCATAAATGTCTTGCGGTTCCAGGGGCGTCTCTTCGCTCAGCGGCGTGTCCAGCGGTGGATAGAGCGCGCCTGTAGAGGCAAACACCAGCCGTTGTACCGACGCTTCGCGCATCGCCTCCAGCACCGCCAGTGTGCCCACAAGATTGACCTCAAAGGTCTCTTGAGGATGGCTCTCACAGTACGGAATATAGTGGAGCGCCGCGAGGTGGAAAACGCGCTCGACCGCATGTCGGCGCATCGTCTGCACGAGATGCGCCTGATCGCGGATATCGCCCTGATAAAAGGCAAATGTACCCTCCATCTCGGTCAGGTTCTCCAGCGACCCCACGTTCAGGTTGTCGTACACAATCACGGCATAGCCCGCTTGCAAGGCTCGCTTGACAAGCCAGCGCCCGATGAAGCCTGCACCGCCTGTAATCAGCACTGTTCTCATAGCATCTCCTTAACCCATCTCGATACGGCTGCTCTGGAGCCGTTCCCATCCCCTCGAGCGGGGCGCAACGGCGACAATATCGGCGAATTCGGAATGGAACGCTTCGCTCTCTATGGCGGCTGGGAGAAGCGTCAGGTGGGCGATTCCAACGGCGCTCCTGCGGAACGCGACTTCGTAGAGCTGATACCCTGCCTTTAGCAGGGGCGTTATGAGGTCTTTCACCGAATACCCACCCTGAGCCAGACAGTTCGGGTGCTTTTCCAGCCACAGAACCGGCTGTATCTCTCGGAGCGTGTTCTCGATCCCCGCCAGCACTTCGGGTTCGTAGCCCTCCACATCGATTTTCATCATGAGGATGCGCCCTCTCTCATCGGGAGTGAGCGCCTCCTGTATCAACTGGTCGCCGCGAGCAACGCGCACGGGCACCTGATATGCCTGGTCCGAGGAGCGATTATGCACTGAGGCGTGACCGCATTCGCTGGGGTCGTACCACATCATCAGCTCCGTCTCCCGACTGCCCAGCGCGTAGGGCAAGCAAATAATGGACGAGGCGTGATTGCGCTCAGTGTTCGCGCGGAGCCGCTCGAAAGTCGTAGGCACTGGCTCCACCGCAAGCACGCGCCCGTCAGGCTGCACATGTTTTGCCATGTGCAACGCTGTGTAGCCCTGATTCGCGCCGATATCCAGACAGACATCCCCCGACTGGCAGAGCTGCGCGATGAAATGCACCAGGTGCGACTCGTAGTATCCCATGAGTACGGTCTTTCCCAGCCACTCGTTCGGGTCGATATACATCCAGAATCCAGCAGGCACACGGCGCCATCCGGGCTGCCCTTGCATGGCGCGTATCTGTCGCTCGCGATGGGAATGCACCACTTTGCGCACGATGTTGAGCAGCATGTCAAACCTCCTGATAGCCGCGCAACGCGCTACGCACATAGACCGCCGCCACAACGAGGAGCAGTGCGTACGAACAGAAATAGCTTACAGAGAGTCCAAGCACACCGGATGAGAGGCTCACAAACGCAATCAACATAAACACGACCATCCAGAGAAAGTTAACCGCGAACGATTGCCACGCTTTTCCCATCGCGATCATAGTGTACCCGAACACACTGCACAGCGACGCCATCAACCCGGAGAGAATCAGCAGTCGAAACGCCCACGCTGCCTGCGCGCCCTCGATGAGATAAAGCCCCAGAACGAGCGGCGCGGCGACGCTGACCACCAGCGCGGGCGCGCCACATGTCAGAACGACGAGCCGAAGATTCGTTCGGATGAGCGACTTCAGTTGCGCAATTTCGCGTGCGCCCCACAGGTTGCTCAGGATGGGCGAGCTTGCCTGCGTGATTTGTGTCGGCAGGAAAGTGATGGCGGCTTTCCAGTGATTGGCGGCGTTGAAGACCGCAATCTGCGAGAACCCCTGCGTGTAGCGCGCCAGCAAAATCCCCCCCAGCCAGAGGGTCACTGCCCCTGTGACCGTAGAAAGAAACATCGGGAACGAAATTTGGGCGAGCGTCTGCCGGGCGCGCGCCCAATCAAATGCGCGCAGTTCAAGTGTGTGCTGCCTGAGCAACCACCGAAGAACTACCCACGCAAACAGTGCGCTTGCCCCACTGGCGAGCGTGAAGCCAGCTGCCGCCCCGTTCAACCCTCCCAGCGCCGCGCCCGCCAGCATCATCACGGCAATCAGTACCCCACGAACCGTGTTGAGAAGCGCCGTTCCCCGAAACGCCTCCAATCCCGAAAGCAAACTGGTCACCAGCGAGAAATAGCCGTTGACCGCCACCGAGACCGACGCTATCGCAAACGCAGGAATTGACGGTGGGTCCTCCAGCCAGTGAATACAGAGAAGCTTGCTCAGACCGAATAGTCCTGCACTCAGGAGCGCACTCCCCAGCATACCTATCCAGAGGAGCGCGTTGAGCAGCGGCGCTAACTGCGGGCGCTCGTGCGTGCGCATGGTGGCAGCCGCGCGCATAATCGACCAGCCGATGGAGGGCGCAATGAGGCTTACCAGCATGTTGAGGGTGAGCTGGATCACGCTCAGCCGCCCAAAATCCTCACTTCCGAGCAGTCGAGCTGTCAGCACCGACGACGCCAGGTAAGTCGCCTGCGCCAGCCCTGCACCCAGAACAGACCACTGGATGGCATGCAAAAGCCGGTGGCGCAGTGGCGAACTGCCCCGTCGCGCGTAGGGAAGACGCTTCATATCCTCGCAACCGGCATCGGTTGCCCTGTACGCCCCGATTCGTCGGCGGCAAGCGTTACCGCCAGCGTGTGTACCCCATCGCGGTAGTCAGAGCGGATGAGGCTCCTGTCGCCCGTGCGGATGGCTTGGAGGAACGCCTCCGACTCGCGCAGGTATGGGTTGTCGCGCGAGAAATACTCTTCCTTGCGATTAGGCTCTGTTTCCGTCATGCGTCCCCATGAGACCTCCACGACGCGCTCAGGCGTGTAGACCTTCAATCCGACCTCGCCGGGGGCGTGCAAGCCGTTCGTGTCGGTGATGACGCCAACCGCGCCGTTTTCGAACTTGAGGCAGACCACATCCGCGACGCTCACATCGCCGTCGGGATGATGGAGTAAAGCGGGGTTATAGTGGCTGAAAGCGGCTACCTCGACGATTTCGCCGGCCAGATGGCGCGCAAGGTCGAAGATGTGGGTGGTCTGCTCGACAAGCTGCCCGCCCGAAAGCGCATGTTGCCGCCACCATGCGACGCCCGGCATGCCGCCGTCCCAAGCGCCTTTGACCATCAGCACGGGCAATCCCTGCAGGCGCTCCTTTGCGCGTTCAATCGCGCCGTAGTAGCGGAAGTGGTAGCCAACCATGCTGAGAACCCCAGCTTTTTGAATGGCTTCAGCGACGCGCTGGGCGTACTCAAGAGTGCGGGCGACCGGCTTCTCCACGAACAGGTGAATACCCCGCTCGGCGGCTTCGATTTCAACGCCGTCGTGCCCGTGTGGGGGCAGGCAGATATAAAGCGCATCCAGAGTCTCAGACTCCAGCATGGTGCGCCAGTCAGTGTAAGGGCGTCCGTTGAAGCGCGCCGCAGCGCGCTGGGCGCGCTCAGCGTCGATATCGCAGAAGGCGACAGGCTGCGCATCTTCTAACTGGCTCAGCGCGTCAAAATGCGTGTTCGCAATGCCTCCTGTGCCGACGAAACCAATTCGGATGGGCATAACAAGGAGCCTCCAACGGCTGGGGGATTCGCCAGCGCGCAGGAGGCTCCTGCTAATTCGAGGGTGGGATTCTGTCTATTCGCCCACCGCGCCGAAGTTGAACAGCACAATCAGTAAATCGGCGTCGTCAACTACCTCGTCGCCGTTCAGGTCGAAGTCAGGCGCATGGTCGCCGTAATACATCAGGATATGCAACAGGTCGGCGTCATCAACGATATTGTCGCCATTCACATCACCATTCAGCAGGCGCACCTGCACTGACGCGGGCTGGTCAACCTCCAGTGGCACACTGGGGGCGCGTCCAAACAGCGAGTTATGAATTCGCACCTTCACATCATGCACGCCGACAGGAGTGTCATGCAGTTCGACAGTTCCGTCGTGATGGACAGGCGCGATCATTTCGTACTTGAGTTCGCCGTCCTGATAGAACTGCACGACGGCGGTTTTGTCTGTGTAGTCGCCGTTCCAGCCGTCCACATCGCCGCCCGCCCACAGGAACCCGCCCAGCGGTCCGAAGGCGTAGAGCCGCCCATCCCCATTCAGCACATAGACCGTGCCGTCGCCGCCGATGGCAGGTGAGGCGTACCAGTTCGCCGTGCTGATGCCAGCCGTCCAGCGCACCAGTCCGTTGGCGGGGTTCACGGCGTAGACCGTGCCACCCAGATTGCCAACGGCATACACAATTCCGTCGGAGCCGACTGCGGGGGTGCTGGCGCGGTAGTTGCCGTTGTGGCGCCACTGGAGTGCGCCTGTGTGGCTATAAGCGCGCAGTTCACGATTATCGGAGGTGAAATAGATGCGCGAATCGGTCAGCGCCATCCCGCTCTCCATGAACGCACCGAGGAGCGCCATCCACAGTTGCACACCCGACAAATTGACAGCGCGGAATCCGCCGTCAAACGCGCCGAAAAACACACGACTGCCCCATGTGCCGACAGACCCGCGCACCGGATAGAACACGGAAAACCGCCAGCGGAAGGCGCCGTTGGGGTTGACGGCGTTCAGGTGGCGTTCGGAGCCAACATAAATCGTTCCATCTTCGCCGAAGCATGGGATGCTGTTTGCCTCGAACCCCAGATACAGCCGCCATGCAAGTGTACCGTCGGGATTCACACAATACAGGTAGCCGCCGGGCGCCTCACCGTTGGTCACATAGATGCGTCCATCAGGTCCAATAGCAGGCGCGGCTTGGACATTCGTCCCGCCCAGGTAGAGGCTCCAGAGGAGCGCGCCTGTGCTGCCGTTCAGCGCGACCAGAATCGCGTCGGAGGGGTTCACCAGCGCGTACACAACGCCGTTGGCATCGATGGCGGGCGTGGTGGTCGCCGCTGAATAGCCCGCGTTCCAGCGCCAGCGCAGCGACCCGTTCGGACGCACCGCGTACACGCCGCCTGTCGCGCCAAAGTAAATCGTGCCGTCCGCGGCGACAATCGGCGAGCCGAGCGTGCGACTGCCCGCGTTGTAGGTCCAGCGGATACTGCCGTTCGTGGGCGCGCCGAGTGTGGTACTGCGCGAATTGCGATAATCTTTGCCAAACGAGGGCCACGGCGCATCTGGCTGTAGCTGCGCCCAGCTTGACGCAAGCGTCATCCCCATCCACAGGGTCGCCCCTGCAAGCATCATCCGTTTCATAGGCTGGCTCCTTTCCCTGTGTATTATACACTATTTTCCGCGTAGTGGGCGTTCACCGACGGCAAATCAGGTACACTTTGGGGTGATGAAAAAAGTGCTGCTGGCGGCGCCGCGCGGGTTCTGCGCGGGGGTGGCGTATGCGATTGAGGTGGTCGACCTCGCGCTGGAGGCGTTCGGCGCGCCGCTCTATGTGCGCCATGCCATCGTGCATAACGAGCATGTGGTGCGCGCTTTTGAGCAACGGGGCGTGATTTTCGTCGAAGACCTCGACGATGTGCCGCCCGGCTCGAATGTGGTGTTCAGCGCACATGGGGTTTCGCCCGCCGTGCGCCAGCAGGCTCAGGCACGCGGGCTGAATGTGATTGACGCCACCTGCCCGCTGGTGAGCAAGGTGCATCGCGAAATCACGCGCTTCGCGCGGCAGGGGTATCACATCCTGTATATCGGGCATCGGGGGCATGTGGAGGCGCAGGGCAGCACGGGGCACGCGCCCGGTCAAATCACGCTTATCGATAACCTCGAGGAAGCCGAGCATGTGCAGCCCCCCGAAGGCGTCCCACTGGCAGTCGCCACACAGACCACGCTCAGCGTGGACGAGGTGAACCAGATTCTGCACGTGCTGCGCCGACGCTTCCCCCATTTGGAAACGCCCAAGAAAGAGGACATCTGCTACGCCACCACCAACCGTCAGACAGCCGTCAAAGCGCTCGCCCAGCAGAGCGACCTCGTGCTGGTGGTGGGCAGCACAACCAGCAGCAACTCGAATCGCCTGCGCGAGGTTGCGGAGGCGCAGGGCACACCCGCCTACCTGCTGCTGGAGCCTGAGCAAGTGCGCCCGGAGTGGGTCGAGCAGGCGCGTGTGATTGGCGTCACCAGCGGCGCGTCCACCCCTGAACGCTCCACCGAAGCCATCGTCGGCAGGCTGCTGAGCCTCGCCCCCAACGCCGTTGTTGAGACGCTGAAGGTGCTGGAGGAGGATGTGGAATTCATCCCGCCGCGCACGCTGATTGCGCAGGCGCAGGCGGCGCGCAACGGCTGAGGTACACTTCCCCTGCAATGCGCATCTCGATACCGTCCTGGGAGCTGGATTTGCCGCTGTGCGTAGGGAGCGGGCAGGTGTTTCGCTGGCGTCAGGAAGGCGCGCGGTGGCTGGGCTATGCTGACACGCACCTGCTGATTGTCGAGCCGACGGGCAACCGCTGGCGCATTGAATCGCCCACTGCCGAGCAGCCTGCCGAGCTGTTTTTCCGCCTGTTTCGAATGGAAGCCGATCTCAAAAGCGTGCAAAACGAAATTATTCGGCGCGACCCGCGCTGGGCGGAGTGGATAGATGCCCTGCCTGGACTGCGCCTGATGCGCTGGCTGAGCGCGGAGGAGTGCCTGTTCTCGTTCCTGTGTACGCCGGCGAATAATATCCCGCGCATCACAGGGATGATTGAGCGTTTGTGCGAGCGCTATGGCGAGCCAATTCACCGCGACGGCGACACGGTTCATTACGCCTTCCCGACGGTGGAGCGGCTGGCGAGTGCGGACGAGGCGACTCTGCGCGAGCTGGGCTTCGGCTATCGCGCGAAAACGCTCATCGCCGTGGCGCGCGCCCTGCAGGAGCGCGGCGCAGGCTGGCTGGAATCCCTGCGTACGATGGACTACTGGGACGCCAAGCAGGAGTTGATGAATCTGTCGGGCGTCGGCGCGAAGGTCGCCGACTGCGTGCTGCTGTTCGGGCTGGATCACATGTACGCCGTGCCCGTCGACACCCATATGTGGCAGGCGGTCGGCAAGTGGCTGATGCCTGACCTCGCGGGCAAAAACCCGACCGACAAGACCTATCGGCAGGTGGTGGAGTGGTTCCACGAGCGATTTGGCGACATGACGGGCTGGGCGCACCAGTACCTGTTCACCGCGCACCTGCTGATGGAAAAGAGGTAGGAAGTAGAGGCAGCGATGCATGAATGAACCGCTACTGCCAGAAAGTCCCGCACCTACGCCGAATGGCGAGCTGGTCATCTACGAATCGCCTGATGGGACTATTCACCTGGAGGTGCGTGTAGAGCGAGAGACTGTCTGGCTAAGCTTACAGCAAATGGCTGCCTTGTTTGAGCGAGACAAGTCGGTCATCTCCAGACACCTGCGCAACATCTACCGCGAAGGGGAGCTTGACCGCGAGTCAACTGTTGCATTTTTTGCAACAGTTCAGAACGAGGGCGGACGACAGGTAAGGCGTCAGATAGAATACTACAACCTCGACGCGATTATTGCAGTGGGCTATCGTGTCAACTCCCGGCGAGGGACGCAATTCCGTATCTGGGCGACTCAGGTACTGCGCGACCATATCCTCAAGGGATACACTGTCAATCAGCAAAGGCTTGCTGAACTAAGGCAGGCAATCCAATTAATCTCAACTGTGTCGGAGCGGCGTGAGTTGAGTGGTGAGGAGACGACAGGTTTGCTGCGGATCCTGCACGAGTATGCCTTTGCCCTAAGCGTGTTGGATGCTTATGACCACGGGCAGATCCCCCAACCGACAGGCTCCCCCATGACGGCTGAGCCACTCTCCTACGAGGAAGCTTGCACACTCATCGCAAAAATGAGGTCTGACTACCCCAACAGCCAGTTATTTGGGCTGGAACAAGGACAGAGGCTTGCTGGAATATTGTCGACTGTCTTTCAGACTGTTGGGGGACAAGACGCATATCCGACACTCGCCGAGAAAGCGGCTCATCTACTCTATTTTCTCGTAAAGGATCACCCGTTCGTAGATGGGAATAAGCGGATTGGAGCAGCCCTATTTTTGCGTTTTCTCGAGAAAAACCAGTGGCTTTACCGCAACGATGGTACGGCGCGGATTTCCGAGGAAGCATTGGTTGCCCTGACCCTGCTCGTCGCTGAGAGTCCCCCCCGAGAGAAGGATGTAATCGTTCGACTGATTGCGTTTCTGTTGCAGGGTTCGCCGAGTCTGTAGAGTACACATCAATGGGCAAGGAGTAGCTCGTTAGAGCGCTGTGCGTAGGGACTTATACCAATCTGCTGGTCATAGTTCGCAAATCAGCAATTTATGGAGTGCGGAAGCGGAGCTTCCGCGAGGCTGAAGCTCCCGCTTCAGCACTCCATAGTCGCGGGGTGCGTTCAACAGCATGTCTGTGCAGATGTGCGCGAGGTAAATACGAAGTCTGACCAGCAGGTTGGTATTATTACTCGCTGCGTTGTCTACAGACGCTGTAGCAGGCGCATCATCAACACAGCATTTATCAAGTCAGTGCAGGTGGGCTGCTGCGTGAAATCACTGGCTACGCTCGCAACCGACGATTTCGGTTCGAGCCCTACCTTCGCCTGTTCGAGGAACCGACGGGTGCATCAGAGTCGCCTGACGACCTCCGTTAGCAGGCGAAACAGGATTTAGTAATCGCTCCTGCCCCGCACGGGATAGCGATTCAGGATCTCCTGTAGCTGGCGCATCGCGTCGGGCAAGTAGGATGAGTCGGTTGCATTCCAGAAGCGATGCTGTTCGCTTGAGGGGTCGGGCGTGATTTCCAAACGCATCTCGATATCGCCGCGCTCGTTGGCGGCGCGCAACTCTACAAACAGATACGGCTCGGTCGGCTCCAGCGTTGCAATTCCCCGCAGGCGACGGTAAAGATTCTCCATCGCTTTGAGCCAGTCGCGCAGCTCCCATGTGAGCAACATCGGCTCGTGAGGAACCCACACACTGGCGTTTTCGTTCTGGTAGTGCGCCGTCGCAATCAGCCAGTTCCCGTCGTGCCAGTCGGTCAGGTGCGGGAACTCGTAGCCGTGTATCCAGAGCCTCAAACCCGCCAGTTCGAAGTCGGGATCCCCAATGTAATCTCCAGGCAGCGCCATCGCGGGAATTCTACTCGACGCCAGAGATGACGACAGGAAGGCGGTTGCCAACCCTGAAGGGTACAATTCACAGGGCGTGCATGCGCTCTGGAAGGAGATGATGATGGTGGGCACGGTGGCGTTTCGGAGAGGGGTGTAATTGACGGTACAATACCCCCGTATGCGCCGCATACTGCTACTCAACGGACCGAATCTGAACCTGCTGGGGACGCGCGAGCCAGCGATTTATGGCGCGGAGACGCTGGAGTCCATCGTGCAACGCGCGACCGAGTACGCCCAGTCGCTGGGGCTGGAGCTGCGCCATGTGCAGTCGAATCACGAGGGCGCGCTGATCGACGCGCTGCACGCGGCGCGCGAGTGGGCGGACGGAATCATCATCAATGCAGGAGCGTACACGCATACCAGCATCGCCTTGCACGACGCTATCCGCGCAGCCGGGCTGCCTGCAATCGAGGTACACCTGAGCAACATCTACGCCCGCGAGCCGTTCCGCCATCACTCGGCGATTGCGCCCGCGTGTGTGGGACAGATTAGCGGCTTCGGCGCACACAGCTACCTGCTGGCGGTTCAGGCGATGGCGTACCTGCTCCAGAAACCCGCCGAGCAGGTATAATCCCCAGCAGCGAGGTGGAACAATGACGACGATGACGCCAACCAGACGGCTCTCACTGAGCGATTTGCCCCATTTGAGTACGGGCAAGCGTACCCGCCTGTACCGCATGATGTATAAGTACGGCATCGGCAACGGCACGCTGATGGTGCTGCCGTACGATCAGGGGCTGGAACACGGACCGCGCGACTTTTTCCCCTACCCGCCGTCGGGCGACCCCGACTACATCTGTCGGCTGGCGATTGACCTGGGCTTTTCGGCGGTGGCGTTCCAGTACGGAATCGCCGAGAAGTATCTGGCGAAGTTCGCAGGCAGGATCCCGCTGATTCTGAAGCTGAACGGCAAGACCGAGATTCCCTCGGACGCGCACGCGCTCTCGCCGCTGAATTCGCGCGTGGAGGACGCCGTGCGGCTGGGCGCGGACGCAGTGGGCTACACGCTCTATGTCGGCTCGCCGCGCCAGGACGAGGACTTCCATCAGTTCATGGAGGTGCGCGCGGCGGCGGAGGCGTACGGCATGCCGCTGATTGTGTGGGCGTACCCGCGCGGCGAGGCGGTGCAGGCGAAAGGCGGGCGCGACAGCCTCTGGGCGGTCGACTACGCGGCGCGCACGGCGGCGGAACTCGGCGCGGACATCGTGAAGGTCAACTTCCCCAAGCTCGCCCCGCCTGAAGAGCGCGCCAAGCACCCCAAGCCCTACAACGAGCTGGAAGAGAACGACGAGCAGCGCATCCAGCGCGTGGTCGGCTCAGCGGTGAACACCTTCGTGCTGCTGTCGGGCGGCGAGAAGGGCAACGACGCCGATGTGCTGAACAAAGTCCGCCTGTCGATGGACGCAGGCGCGATTGGGCTGATTTTCGGGCGCAACATCTGGCAACGCCCCTACGAGGAAGCCGCGCGACTGGTGGAGCAGATTCAGGAGATTATGCGCGACTACGGGCGTCCTGAACCCGCCGTCTGACAGAACGCTTCTATCACGGCGACCGCCCGCTGGAGGTCGGACGCCGACACATGCTCAAGCGTGTCGGTGATCCAGTGCCAGTGGGGCGGGACGCCTTTTTCGATTTCGCACCAGAGGGCAATTGCGCGGTAGCCGCCCCGGTAGAACGGCAGCGCATCAGTGTACGCGCCGTGCGGAACCGCGCTCGGCTGCAGGCACAGGTCGGGATGCTCCGCCGCGAGCCGCTCCATCGCCTGCACCATCTCGGGATGCGCATGCGCGCGGGGGAGCATCGCCTCCGCAATCAGGTAGCGCGGCTCGCCCCGCCCGATGTGGTCGATAATCAGGAACTCGGCGTCGCGCAGCTGGTGTCCGTACTCGCGTTCGAAGGCATACGCGCCGCAGGGTCTGCCGACCTCCTCGCAGCCCGTGAACACGCCCCAGACCTCCGTGTGCGGCAGGGGGCTGTCGGCGAGCCGCTCCAGCACGGTCAGCAGCGCGGCGGTTCCCGACCCGTTGTCGTTCGCGCCCTGCACCCACGGCAGGAACCGCTCGCGGTGAATCAGCAGCGCCATCCCGTAGAGCGCGACCAGTCCGCCGAGCGCGATTGCCGCGCGCGCAACGACAGGCAGCCACGCCTGCCCCAGCCACGGCGACAGCGCCAGCAGCAGCGCGCCGAGCGTATGCGCCGTCAGCGCGCCCGCCTGCAGCTGGAAGTTGCGCCCGAACGCCCGCACATGGCGCGGATGCCACATCAGCGCGGCGCGCTGCGTGTCGATGTGCGCCATCAACACGATGCGCCGCCGCGTTTCGCCCTGCGCAGGCGCGACGGCAATCAGGTTCGCGCTCGCCCGTTGCGGAAACAGGCGCATCACATCCCAGCCGCCGCTCGCCAGCCCCCAGAACATCGCCAGCGCCAGCAGAGCGCATCCCGCGCCCACCCACCAGAGCATCGGCGCGTGCAGCCAGCCCAGCACAGCGGACGCTACAAACAGCGCGGAGACCGTCAGCCACGCAGGCGTGAGCGACGGCACACTGCGGAACGGCTGCTCGAAGACCGTCAGCCGCTCGTGCGCCTGCAGACGGCGATGCAGGTACTCACGCAGGCGCGATTCGGCGTCCGTCGTTGCGGGACGCGCCCCAAACGCATGGATGAGCGTCGTGAGAGTCTGGTACGCTTCGTGCATCGGGCTACAGATTCGCCCCTGAAAACGAGGTTCCCCCTGCCTGCAGGTTGCTGATGCAGACAGGGGGAACACACGCTCCAATCAACCGCGCCCGCTTACAGGTTGATGCTCCACTGATTGTCGTCGATGGCGCGGTAGGTCTGGGAGAAGCGCACATGCTTGGCGTGTCCGTCCGCGTACAGCGCCGCTGTGCCGCCCTGATAGCGCGTTTTGGCAATTTGCTCGTCCCAGTCGCCGCAGTTGGCGGCGTTCGGGAACAGGCTACACGGGGGCGCTGCGCGTCCCTTCGACCAGTGGTAGGGATGGTTCACATCGGTCGTCTCCGCCCACGGGTCTAAACACATGTCGAAGAACTCGGACACCCAGAACGGGTCGTTGGGGTTGTTGACAGGCAGCGGGTTGGGCGGCGTGACGCCCACAATCTGCGTCCACGGGTCGCCGCGCAGGATGGCGTAGATGGTTCCAGAGGGGCGCGTTACCTCCGCCAGTCGGCGCGGCATGCCCGTGAAGAAGCCGTTGTCGGTGAACGAGCCCCACATCGCGGGCACGCTCCGATCGGGGTCGGACGGGTCCCACCAGACATTCTGCTTGTTGCGCAGTCCGCGATCCATCTTGATGTATGGCTCCAGCGACGCCTGATAGTTATGCACTGCCCAGTAGTTGACCGTGCTGGGTATCCCGTTGATGATTGCCATCGTGAAGGGATAGCCCTCGTCGTAGTCGTTGAGGTACATGTTGACCGCGACGCCAATCTGGCGCATATTGCTCAGGCACTGCGTCTGTCGCGCTTTTGCGCGCGCCTGTGCGAACACAGGGAACAGAATCGCCGCCAGAATCGCAATAATCGCTATCACGACCAGCAGTTCAATCAGCGTAAAGCCGTTGCGTTTCATCGTATCGCCTCCTATCTGTGTATTGAGCCTGCCAACGATGGCAGCGCAATCACAAGCGGGAGGTTCCCGCTCGCGCGTGGTAGCATCGCCGACGCACCCTGCGGCGGCGTATGCGCCCTACAGCGCGAGGACAGGAGGCGCGCGCGTGGCGCACGAACGGTTCAGGGGGAGCGTGGGCAGTACCTGCGCGTAGCGCGGCAGCGTCGCGCACTCGACCCACGCAATCACAAAAACTGGGGTGAGAATCGTCTCAGGCTGGCTGACCTGCCCGTGTGTCGAGTGAAACAGACACACGGGACACTCGCGTTGCGCGGTCTGGCTGCTCTCCTCGATAGCGAAGTGCAGCAGTTCGGCTGATAGAATCGTTATCAGCCAGACCACTGCCGCCCAGGTCGCTATGCGTCGAAACGCCAGCCTGTGCATAGCCATATGATACCCCAACTACTGTCCCGCTGGGGTATAATAAGCGCGCTATGAAACTCGGCAGTATCCTTACGCTTGTGCTGGTACTTGCGGGGATTGCGTTCACCGTGCGGGCGTTTGTTAATAACACCAGCCCCTATGTGAAGGTCGAGCAGTTGCAGACCCGCGGGCAGAATGTGCACCTCCCCCTGAAACCGCTCCAGGACACTGTTCAGTTCGATATCAAGACGATGACGCTCACTTTTGAGGGCGAGGACGAGACGGGGCGCGTGAAGGTGGTCTACCCGAAGGGCAAGCCCAACAACTTCGAGGCTGCCAGTCAGGTGGTCGCCATCGGCAGCTATAAAGATGGCGTGTTTTACGCGGAGGAGATGCTGGTGAAGTGCCCCAGCAAGTATCAGGGTGAGACCCAGACTGCGAACAGATAAGCGCGGGCAATCGCCTGTGCGGCGAGGTGTGCTATGACCATCGGATATGTTGTTGTGTGGGCGGGCGTGCTGCTCGCGCTTGCGTCGGTCGGGCTGTACCTGATGAGCGGCAGGCGTCCCGCGCTGAGGCGCGGGGCGCGCGGGGCGTTTGTGGGGGCGTTCGCCGCGATTGTGGCGGCGGAAGGGCTGCTGATGTACGCTCTGCTGACGGGGCGGTACGACCTGCAATATGTGTACAGTTTCAGCGAGGAGTCGCTGACGCCGCTGTTCAAAATCGCCAGCGCGTGGGCTGGTCAGGAGGGCAGCTTCCTGCTGTGGGCGTTCTGGTTGGGCGTTTATGGTCTGATTTTGATGCGCACTGCAGGGGGCTACGAGCGCTGGGTGATGGCGGTGTACGGCGGGGTCATCCTGCTGCTGATGGCGATTCTGGCGTTCCAGAGTCCGTTTGCGCCGCTGCCGAAGCCCGACCCTGCGCCTGCGGTGTGGCCGCCGCGCGACGGGTTCGGGCTGAACCCCGTACTGGAAAACCCATGGATGAAGATTCACCCGCCGATTATCTTCGCGGGGTTCGCCGCGTTGACTGTGCCGTTTGCCTATGCGATCGCCGCGCTCTGGCGCAACGAGTATCACGAGTTCGCTGTGCGGGTGCGCCCGTGGGCGATTTACTCAGCGACGATGCTCGGTTTCGGGCTGGCGCTCGGCGGCTACTGGGCGTATGAGACGCTCGGCTGGGGCGGCTTCTGGGCGTGGGACCCTGTGGAGAACAGCTCGTACTTCCCGTGGCTGTTTATGGCGGCGGGGCTACACGGGCTGATGCTGCAGATTAATCGCGGGCGGATGGTGCGCTGGAACCCGCTGCTGCTGGCGTTGCCGCACCTGCTGTTCCTGTACGGCACTTTCCTGACGCGCAGCGGCGCGCTTGCGGAGGTCTCCGTGCATTCGTTCGTGAACATGGAGACGAATGCGCTCAAGATTCTGCTGGGCATGCTGATTGGCAGCGTGTTGTTCACCTTAGGGCTGTGGGCGTGGCGCTATCGGCAGATGCCCCTGCCTGCGCCTGACCAGACGAAGGGCTTCTCGCGCGAGGCGGCGGTGCGCTGGGGGATTGTGCTGCTGAGTATTTCTGCGCTGATTAGCCTCGTCGGCACCTCCTGGCCGCTCATCACGAAAGCAGTCGGCAAGCAGATGGAGGCGCTCAAGCCAGAGTTTTACAATCAGGTGCATATCCCGTGGATTGTGATTACGGCGATTGCGCTGGCGGCGGCGCCGATTCTCACATGGCGCGGGATGTGCCTCGACAGCGCGCTGGAGCGGTTGACCAAAAGCTGGTTGGCGGCGGTCGCGACGGGGTTCGTGCTGTTCTTCCTGGGCTTTCGCGAGCCGATTACCCTGCTGATTTGCACGCTGGTCGCCTTCACCGCCTATGCGAATCTGGGCGCCATCTGGCGGCGTGTGCGTACCTCGCGTCTGACGCTGGGCGGCTTGATCACCCATGTTGGATTGGCGCTGGCAATCCTGGGGCTGATTCTGTCCTACGGCTATGAGCGCAAGGAGCGCGTGGTGATTCTGCAGGGGCAAGACACCTTCGCGATGGGCTACAAATGGCGCTATCTGGGCATGACGGGCAACGAGAAGTTTCCCGGGGAGCCGCTCGCCGATAAGTTCAATCGCGTGCGCATCGAGATTGCCTCGCACGATGAGAAGTTCGTCGTGGAGCCGCGTTTCTATCAGGACCAGCGTCGCGAGACGGGCAACAATGTGGTCTGGCCCGCGATTATCCGCTGGTGGGATCACGATTTGTATGTGTCGTTTTTCGCGCCGCCGCAGATCGATGTCAGCCCGCTAACGCTGGCGCTGCATGAGAAGGAGAAGGGCACGGTCGAGGGCTACACCATCGAGTTTCTCGGCTTTCAGACGGGCGGAGCGATGGGTACAGAAGGATTCCGCGCCATCGCGAAAGCCCGCGTGAGTCATCCCGACTGGAAGGCGCCTGTGGAGGTGGAGCCATTCCGCATGGTGACGGGCGGCGGGGTGGTGCCGATACCTGTGCCGTTGCCCGACGGCGCGCAGATTCTGATTGGGCAGATGGATGTGAACCGTCGGCTGGTGCAGTTCCAGCTGGTGATGGTACCGAACAAGCCTGAGACTGCGCCGCGCTGGGTGATTCCGCTGGAGGTATATTACAAGCCGTTCACGATTCTGGTGTGGCTGGGTCCGCCGCTGACGCTGCTGGGCGGGCTGCTGGCGACGCTGCGCCGCGCGCGGGATGTGCGCTACGGCGCGGCGCGTGCGACAGGCGAGTCGTTCCCAGCGCCCCAGCCGCGCGTGGTCAAGCCGCGTGGACGCACGCCGCGACGCGTGAAGGAGCCTGTGATCGCACACTCGGAACAGGGTTCAGGAGGATAATACCAATCTGCTGGTCATAGTTCGCAAAACGGCGACTTACGGAGTGCGGAAGCGGAGTTTCCGCGCATGCTGAAGCTGCGCTTCGGTACTCCATAGTAGCGAGGCACGGGCAACAGCACACCTCTGCAGGCGCGTGCGAGGCATAATACCAATCTGCGCATCAGACTTCGTAATTGCTGTGCGCCTACACCCAGAGCCACGCGCGTTTTGCCCTCACCCCCAGCCCCTCTCCCACGCGGCGGGAGAGGGGAGCCGTGCAAGCAGCGCGCGACACGCTCTCCCCCTCTCCCAACCCGTTGGGAGAGGGGGACAAAGGGGGTGAGGGCAACAAGCGTCGCCGATTTACGCACTATGACCCGCAGATTGGCATAATACCAATCTGCGCATCAGACTTCGTAATTGCTGTGCGCCTACAGCCAGAACCGCGCGCGCCTTGCCCTCACCCCCAGCCCCTCTCCCGCGCGGCGGGAGAGGGGAGCCGTGCAAGCAGCGCGCGACACGCTCTCCCCCTCTCCCAACCCGTTGGGAGAGGGGGACAAAGGGGGTGAGGGCAACAAGCGTCGCCGATTTACGCACTATGACCCGCAGATTGGTATTATTGTACCGCGCTTATGGTATCTGGCGCGCGCCCAGCAGGTACAGCGTCTGGGCGGCGTCAGCGCGGCGGATGGGCGCGTCGGGCTGGAAGCGCAGCCCTGCGGGTGTGAACGCCTCCAAGCCGTCCCAGATGACGGGGGAGAAGCGACGCGCGTGCAGCAACGCCAGAAACGGCAGGTCGGGGTCGTTGCTGGACACATCCACGAACGGCGACGGCTGCCCCTGCAGGGGTTGCCATTCGGTCGGCTCCAGAATCGCCAGCGCGCGCGTCAGCCACCGCACGAAGTCGCGCCGCTTAATCGGCTCGTCGGGGTTGAAGCGGCGGTTCTCTGTGCGCTCAATCACGCCCAGCAGGAACAGGTTCTGCACGGGCACGGCGTAGGGGTGTCCAAACAGCACATCGGTGAACGCCAGCCCCTGAAAATGCTCTTCGGGCAGGTCGGGGCGCGCCATGCGCAGGTGTTTCCACAGGATGCGCGCCGCCTCGCCGCGCGTGAGGGGCGCGTTCGGCTGCATCCGCTCGCCAGGGAAGTAGCCGCGCGCTGCCAGAAACTGGATCGCTTCAAAAAAGCGCGTGTCGGGCGTGACATCGGGGAAATAGTAGATATACTGGTTGAACTGGCGCAGCAGCACGCGCTGGATTTCGGCGGGTTCAATCCGTCGCAGGGGGACGCCCGTCTGCAGGCTCAAGACCGCCGCCACGCCCGCCGCCTGACCCATGTTCATCCGCACAGGCTCCATGCGCAGGCTGCCAATCGCCACATGGCTCGCCGACACGCAGGTCGTGACCAGCAAGCCCTCCACCCGTTTGGGTACCAGCACGCCGTAGGGTATCTGGTACCACGGCGTATACTGGAAAATCCAGAACTCGCCCTCGCCCATGTGTTCGATTTCGGGCACTGGTTCGCCCTCTTTGACCACCACGCGCCGCACAGCGTGCGAGTCCATCGGGTAGTCGCCGATCGCGATCGAGTCGGGGCGGATGCGTTCGCGCGCCCGTGTGATGTCCATCTGCTGCAGGAACACCTCGCCCTCGATGCGACGCGCCTTGCGCACATACAGAATCGGCGGCAGGTTGTCGCTGTCGCGGAACTCGTCTTCCGCCAGCCCCAGATTCGGCTGCCCCAGCTCGGTCTGGATGTAGTGCAGGTAGCCCAGCACATGGTTTTTGTAAATCTGGTAGATGCGCTGGCGCTCCTCCCAGCGGGCGGTCGGGTAGCGGTAGTTGACCTCCTGCAGGGTCGTACCGTGCGGGTGCTGGTTCACCTCGAACTTGTTGCCCGGAATGCGTCCGTACAGGTACGCCCATGACCGCTCCCACGGGGGCGACAGCACATACTCCAGCCGATTGTAGCCCGGCGGGGGATTGCCCACCTGCGGAGTCGGGTAGTTCTGCACAATCATCAGGATGGCATAGCCGGGGATGCGTCGGTCGCCCTCGCCCGTGCTGCCGGGCAGGAATCGGTCGTTGAGTCGGTCGTAATACAGCACGCCTGCGTGCGGCTCTTCGGGGCTGCGCGGCTCGCGTCCGATTCGGTAGGGCGCGCCCGCCCACGCGGCGATGTCGCCCTCCGCCGTCGCGTCAATCACGATATCCGCCGTGAACCGCCCGCGCCGCGTCCCATCCAGCGACACAAACTCCACGCCCGTAATCCGATTGCCCTGTTTGAACACGCGCGTAGGGCGCACGCCGAAGTAGAGGTCGATATTCGGCTCGGCGTACACCATCTGCTTGAGGAGCATGTTCGCGACCCACGGCTCGAAGTTCAGCCCGTTGCGGTAGAAGTAGACGCTGGTATCGTCGCCGCGCGCCTGGTAGTACGCCTCCACGCGCTGGCGGAACTCTTCGTACAGCCCGTTGATGCGGTCGCGCTGGCGCACATCGGTCACGGCGACGCCGTTGGTAATCATCCCGCCCAGTCGGTTGGTGGGCTCCATCAGGGCGACCTTGACGCCCATGCGCGCGGCGGTGATTGCCGCGCCGACGCCCGACGCCGTGCCGCCCACCACCAGAATCGGGTAGCGCGCCTGCGGGGGCAGGGCACGATAAGCGCGATCGACGCGCTCCACAGGTTCAGAGACGCGCCCATCGGGATAGACTGCCTGCACCGCCAGCCGATATTCGCGTCCCGCGCTCAGCCCCGTGAAGTCGTAGGATTTCACCGCGCCGCCCACCTCAGCGACCGGCGCGCCGTCCAGAAACACCCGATACGCGCTGGGCGACTCGCCCCGCGGCGGGAGCCAGAAGAGGGTAATCCGTTCCGTGCTGCGCGGAATCGCTTCTACCGAACGGGGAACTGCCTGCGCACTGCCAGCACTCAACAACGCTATCCATAGCCCAAGCCACAACCATCCTCGCTTCATAGAACCTCCACCGAAATGATACCCCCGCGCGTCGCACGCAATCTGATGTTTCTCATGCTGGTTCTCGATCACGCGCTCCGCCGCGCGCTGCCGCCGTACTGACGGGCTTCGCGCGCAGCGTGAGCAGTATCCCGCCGATAATCAGCCCCGCGCCCAGCCAGATGGTCGGGTGCAGTTCCTCCCGCAACAGAAAGTAGCCGATAAACGCGGCGGCGGGCGTCTGCGCGAAAATCGTCACGCCCATCGCCCCCACAGGCGCGCGCTCCATCAGATAAAACCATATCGAGAAGGCGAACACCGTACACACAAACGCCAGATAGAACCACATCCCCGCGTCCAGCGGCGTCCAGCGCAGATTCGGCGCGCCTGCGAACAGCAGCGAGATTACGGTGAGCGAGACCGCCGCGCAGCACGCCTCAATCGTCAGCAGCGCGACGCCCGAATAGCGCATCGCAAGCGACTTGGCGACCACCACATTCACGCTCTCAATCAGCACGCCCAGCAGCACGAGCAGGTTGCCCAGCGTCGCGCCCGAAAACTCCTGCAGCAGCCAGCCTTTGTTCACAATCACCCACACGCCCACAATCCCCAGCGTGATGCCGAGCGTCTTCTCGGCGGGGAACCGCTCCGCCAGCCACAGGCGCGCCAGCAGCGCGTAGAAAATCGGCGAGCTGGAGACCAGCAGCGTCGCTTCGGTGGCGGTGCTGAGCTTCGCGCCCCAGAAGTAGCAAATGTACGCGGCAGGCACGCCCATGACGCCGATTGCCGCCGCCGTCAGCAGGTGCGGCAGATGGCGCGGGAAACGGGGCGCGAGTGTGCGCCGCGCCGCGGGGACAGCAAGCAACAGCGCAAGCATCGCCCCCGCGCCGATGAAGCGGAACGCGGCGACCCATTCGGGGCGATGATTCTGCATCATCACCAGCGCGGCGGGGTTCGCCCCAGCCCACAGGATATTCAGGAACACCAGCACGGCGACCGCGCCCGTGCCCGCCGCGCCGTACTGCTCGCGGATGGGCGGCGGCTTAGGCACGCTCCCCCTCCAGCGCGGTCTTCGCGTTGCGGATGAACTGGCGCACCCTGTCGGGGTCTTTGCGTCCGGGCGCGGCTTCCACGCCCGAACTCACATCGACGCCTGCGGGGCGCGCCGTGCGAATGGCGTCCGCCACAGTCTCAGGGGTCAGCCCGCCCGCCAGCATGATGGGTTTTGGCGCACGGGCGCATACCGTGCGCAGGCGCGTCCAGTCCTGCGCGACTCCCGTGCCGCCCAGCAGCGTCGGGTGATAAGTGTCCAGCACGAACCGCTCGGCGTGCGCCTGCCAGCTCTCCAGCGTCTGCAGTATCTCCTCAGACGAACATTCAGGCGGGAAGCGGAGCGCGAGCCAGTGAACAATCTGTTTGGAGTGCGGAAGCGCAGCTTCCGCGACTGGCTGAAGCTTCGCTTCAGCACTCCAAAACGGGAGTACACACTGCACCACATCGAACAGCTCCCATGCGTCGGGCAGTTCGTCGGGCGCGCTGACCACCAGCACGCGCGTCGCGCCCTGCAGGCTGGGCAGCCATGCCTCCCAGTCAGGAGCGTGCGCGGGCAGGTAGCGCGGACTCTGGCGCACGAAGATAAAGCCCAGCGCGTCCGCGCCCGCCTCCAGCGCGCAGGCGGCGTCCGCGGGGTTCGTGAGACCGCAGATTTTGACCCACATCGGCTATCCCAGGCGGTTCAGGCGCACGCGATAGACCACGGGGCGCTCGTTGCGCGGCGCGCCCACGCGAGTCAGGGCGTAGTGAATCTGATCCTGCGGGCTACAGTTGGGGGCAGGCGGCGCCAGCACGCTCTCGCGTCCGCGCCACTCCACCAGCAGCCCATCATGGCGCGGGTCGACCTGCTCCAGATTGCGCAGCGGCTCATACGACTCCACCAGATAGACCACATAGCGCAGAGTCGGCAGCTCAGCGGGGTCAATCGGCGGGTGATAGGGGTCCAGCAGCGCGGCGCGGGTCGCATGGTACACAATCTCGTGCGCGCGGGTGTGCTGCTGCGGCTGGAGACTGCCCATCAGCCCGCGCAACTGCTCGCCCTGATAGAGCGCCACGAACACACTGCCCGGCTCGCGCAGCAGCGTCGGCAGGCGGTTTAAATCGGGTTCAATCTTCGCGCCCTCCAGCACCATCCGCTCGACCGCCGTGCGCGCCAGATTCAGGCACTCCCCCTCCAGATTGGGGCGCGAGTTGCGCAGCTGGAGCTTCGGCTCCACACCGTGCAGGATGCGCCAGAGGTTGGAACGGTGCTTGAGGATGACCATCGCCGCCGCTGCGGTCAGCACGCCGACAGCGGGCAGCGAATGCCCAACCAGATAGGCAGCGATGGGCACGCTCGCCGCCGCCAGCACCGACCCCAGCGACACCCAGCGCGTAATCAGGAACGCCGTCAGCCACACCGGGAACGCGACGGCGACGGTCAGCGGCGCCGCCGCCAGCAGCGCGCCCAAACCTGTCGCGACGCCCTTGCCCCCCTTGAACCCCACCAGCGGCGAGAAGGTGTGCCCCAGAATCGCCGCCATGCCCACCAGAATCGCTTCCCAATCGCCCGCGCCCGACCGCATCGCCAGCCATGTCGGCAAAAAGCCTTTGAGCGCATCCAGCGCCAGCACAGTGAGACCCACTTTCGCCCCCAGCGCACGGAACACATTCGTCGCGCCGATATTGCCGCTGCCCACCCTGCGGATGTCTACCCCGCGCAGTCGCGCCGCCCAGTAGCCAAACGGCAGCGCGCCCACCCAGAATGAGGCGATGATTGCCACCAGGAGAACTTCGAACGCCATCGCAGGCAAATTATACCGCACGAACTGGCTCACTCGGTGCGGATGTCGCGCTGCCAGCGGATGTGCCCGTCCAGAAAGAGGCGGTTCCTGCCCCCGCGATGCACCGCGCGCCCACGCAGCGCAGGCTCCACCGCGCCAATCGTGCGCGGGAAGTAGGGGTCTACCATCAGCTCCACATCGCTCACTCCTTCCGGGCGTGTGTAGAACGGACTGGGGTTCGCCTGCAGGTCGGCGACCGCCGCTTCGGGCGTCTTGCCCCAGAAGTTGTCGGACGAGACGGGGTCGTCGAGGCGGTCGAAGCGCCACATCCAGTAGCGTGCAACGCGCCGGGCGTCCACGCTCTGCTTGACCTGCACTGCTTCGCCCAGCACGCTGCCAGCGACGCTGGGGCAGCTCCAGAGACTCCAGTCGCGCGTGTACGGCTCCAGCACAATTCCCGCCCAGCCGCAGCGCGGGTCAGACACGGGCCAGCTGCTCCACGAGCGATACCCCAGCGCGCGCTTGAGGTCGCGACGGTCGGGCATCCGCTCGTCGTAGTCCTGCAGGTACATCCAGAACGCCTGTCCCACCTGCCGCATGTGCTGGGCGCAGACGCTCAGGCGCGCGCTCTCCCGCGCCTGAGACAGCACGGGGAACAGTATCGCGGCAAGGATGGCGACGATTGCTATCACGACCAGCAGCTCAATCAGTGTGAACGCGCGACGATACCCCATCACGGCGTTAGTGTACCCCCTTCAGGTACAATAGCCGCGCCTATGCCGTCTGACCAGATTATCGTACAGGGCATCGAATTCTACGCCTATCACGGCGTGCCCGACGCGGAACAGCAAATCGGACATCGTTATCGAGTAGACCTGGTAGCGGACATCGATCTGCGCGAGGCGGGACGCACAGACGACCTGCGCCACACGGTGAGCTATGGCGAACTCGCGCGGCTGGTCATCCAGATAGGCACTTCGCAGCAGCGGCGGTTGCTGGAGAGCCTCGCGGAGCAGATGTGCGCCGCAATCCTGGAGCGGTTCCCCACCATTCAGCGGGTGGAGCTGTTCATTGCCAAGCGCCTGCCCCCGACGGGAACCATCACCGAGCTGGCGGGAGTCAAAATCACGCGGGCGCGCCCGTAAAATTACGGTGATGCTGACCGAGCGTTTGATACTGACGGGGGATGAGACGCAGGATAAGCCGCTGATTCAGCAGGCAGCGGCGATTATCCGCGCGGGGGGACTGGTGGCGTTCCCCACCGAGACGGTCTACGGGCTGGGTGCGGACGCGCTCGATTCGGCGGCGGTGCGACGCATCTTCCTTGCGAAGGGGCGCCCTGCGTGGGACCCGCTGATTGTACATGTTGCAGCGCCGGAAGACATCCATCGCTACACGCACGACCACTCCATCCTGACGGCGAAGCTGATTCAAGCGTTCATGCCCGGTCCGCTGACGCTCGTATTGCCCAAGCGCGAGTGCATCTCGGATGTGGTCACAGCGGGGCGCGACACGGTGGCGATTCGCATCCCGCAGCACCCTGTGGCGCGCGCGCTGATACGCTACAGCGGCACGCCCATCGCCGCGCCGAGCGCAAATAAGTTCGGGCGTCCCAGCCCCACTACCGCCGACCATGTGCTGCAGGACCTGAGCGGCGAGATAGAAGCGGTGCTGGACGGCGGCGCGACGCCGATGGGCGTGGAGTCGACGATTCTGGATATGACCACCGAGCCGCCGACGCTGCTGCGTCCGGGCGGCGTGTCGCGCGAGGCGATTGAGGCGATTGTTGGCGAGGTGCGCGTGCTGGGCAGGTCGTTCGAGGAAGGCGAGTCGTTGCCCGCGCCGGGGTTGAGCGCGCGCCACTACGCCCCCAGCGCGCGTATGCTGCTGTGTGCGCCACAGCCCGAAGTGTTCTACGGCGCGCTCAAAGACGCGCTGAGCCGCTATGCGTTCGTGGGCGCGATGCGTCCAGACGGCTGGCGACTGCCCGACTCAAACCGCCTGCGCGTGTTCGAATGGGGCGCATGGGGCGACTGGGCGACGCTGGCGCAACGACTGTATCTGGGGCTACGCGCGCTGGATGGACAGGGCGTGCATGCCATCGTGTGTCCGCTGCCGCCCGAAGAGGGGCTGGCAGGCGCGATTCGCGACCGCCTGCAACGCGCCGCGAGTGAGTAGCCCTACCCCGCCGCAAGCAACGCCCCCGCAATCTGCTCCCACTCGCGCTCCAGCGTCTCGGCGCATGGCGGCTTGCCCGCGCGGCGATACCAGTAGTGCGCGTTGCCGATGTCGCCCTCTTTGCGGTGCAGATAGGCGTGTACCCACGCGCTGTTGGCGGAGGGGTCGTCCTGCACGGTCTTGTGCGCCTGCTCCCAGTCGCCGCGCGCGTCGTACCACAGCCCCAGCAGCGGCGGCGGCAGGTCCGGCGGCGCGTCCTGCGACAGGCTCGCTCTGAACTGCTCCAGCGTCATGCGCCTGCGACCTCCTGTTGCAAGCGTTCGATAAGCGCGTCCAGCGGCATCTGCCCCAGATCGCCCGATTCGCGGCTGCGCACGGCGACCAGCCCGCCCTCCTGCTCCTTGTCGCCCAGAATGAGCATATAGGGCGTCTTGTGCGTCTGGTGATAGCGGATGCGGTAGCCCAGCGTCTCGCGCCGCGCGTCCAGCTCGACGCGGAAGCCTGCGTCCGCCAGCCGCTGGCGCACCTGCGCGCCGTACTCGTTATGGCGGTCGGCGATGGGAATCACCGCAACCTGCACGGGCGCGAGCCATAGCGGGAACGCCCCCGCGTAATGCTCAATCAAAAAGCCCATCATCCGCTCGAACGAGCCAATCGGCGCGCGATGGATAATCACAGGACGGTGCGGCTTGCCGTCCTCGCCCGTGTATTCCAGATCGAACCGATGCGCCATCAGAAAATCGAGCTGCACCGTCGAGACCGTCCACTCGCGCCCCAGACAGTCGCGCACCTCCACATCGAGCTTGGGTCCGTAGAACGCCGCCTCGCCCTTCACGGCGGTGTAGTTCAGCCCCAGCTCGTCCAGCGCCTGGCGCAGCGAGTCCTCGGCAGTCTCCCACATCTGGTCGTCGTCGTAATACTTCTCCTTATCGTCGGGGTCGCGCAGCGAGAGCCGATACCAGAAGTCCGTGAGCTGCAGCCGTTTGTAAACGGTGTGAATCAGCTCGATGTTGTGTTGCACCTCCGCCTTGATTTGTTCGGGGCGCAGGAACACATGGGCGTCGTTGATGGTGAAGCAGCGCACGCGAATCAGTCCCGACAGCTCGCCGCTCTTTTCGTAGCGGTAGACCGTGCCCAGCTCGGCGATGCGCAGCGGCAGGTCGCGATAGGAGCGCGGCTCCGATTTGTAAATCAGGAAATGATGCGGGCAGTTCATCGGGCGCAGAATCAGCTCCTCGCCGTCCTCGAACACCATCGGGGGGTACATCGAGTCCTTGTAGTAGGGGTAGTGCCCGCTGGTGCGGTACAGGTTCAGATTCGCGATTTCGGGCGTGCGCACATGCTGGTAGCCCGCCTTGAGTTCCTCGTGCAGGATGAACTCTTCCAGCACGCGGCGGATGGTCGCGCCTTTGGGCAGCAGCATCGGCAGCCCGCTGCCGACTTCGGGCGCAATCATAAACAGCCCCAGTTCGCGTCCCAGCTTGCGATGGTCGCGCCGTTTGGCTTCCTCCAGACGATGCAGGTACGCCTCCAGCTCCTCCTGCGTGAAGAAGGCGGTGCCGTAGATGCGCGTGAGCATCTTGTTGCGCTCGTCGCCGCGCCAGTATGCGCCCGCCAGCGAGAGCAGCTTGAAATGCTGGATTTCGCGCGTGTTCTCGATGTGCGGACCGCGGCACAGGTCCACGAAATCGCCCTGCTGGTAGAAGCTGATGGTCTCGCCTTCGGGGATGGCAGCGAGCAGTTCGAGTTTGTAGGGAACCTGCCCGATTGTGCGGATGAGCTGCTCGGCTTCGGCGCGGCTGGTCTCGAAGCGCGTAATGTCCAGCCCGCGCGCAGCGATTTCGTGCATTTTTTGCTCAATGCGTTGCAGGTCTTCCTCGCGCAGGGGTTCGGGGAAGTCGAAGTCGTAGTAGAAGCCGTTCTCGATGGGTGGTCCGACGCCGAGTTTCGCGTCGGGATACAGCTCCAGCACGGCTTGCGCCAGCAGGTGCGCCGCCGAGTGGCGCAGGCGATACAGCGGGCTATCGGGATAGTCGTACACCTTGCTCATCGGGGTGAATTATACCTGCGACGCCGCGCCTGCGGGCGATTCGGTTAAGTTTTTTTAAAGTTTCCCGACCGCGCGAAAAATTCGGTGTATAATACAGGGTGCAGGGTGAACTACCTACGAAGGAGGCAGCTATGCGAAGCCTACTGAGCCTGACGCTGATTGCGGCGCTTGCAGCGACGACTACGCTACACGCACAGGTGATTTTCTCCGACAATTTCGAATCGTACACGGGACAACTGCCCAACAGTGACCCGAACAACACGAACCCATCTGACCTCTACAACGACCCGTGCGACAACACCAGCCCGCTCTACCGCGTGTTCAATGTGTGGCACGGCATCCCCGCTTGGCCGAATATGCAGCTGGTGAACACGGCGGTTCCGTACCCGCACCCTGACCCGTCTTTCACCCCGCTTTCGTGCCTGGCGCAGGACCCGTTCCTGCCGCAGCCGGACCCGATTCCTCCTGCGCGCAGCGGCGTGCAGATGCTCTGGGCGCTGGCGACCTTCGCACGCACGCAGTATGTGAATCTGGAGCAGCGCATCGGCGACGGCGGCTACTTCGAATTCTGGTTCTATGACGACGACGCCTACGGCAAGCCCTCGCGTGCGATGGCGGAGTTCCGCGCCTACGCCGACCTCAGCGCGGGCATTCCGGGCACAACGCTCCAATCGATTCCGTCGCTGGGAGCCTACGACGCCGATTCGGGCGTGCCGTATGGCGGCACGACTCGCGCGCTCAGCAACCGCTACTACAACATCCGCGCGGACGCCATCGGCGGTCGGGCGACCTTCACACCCGATATGAACCCGCGTGGCTGGGCGGACTTCCGTCAGGTGGCGCGCTCGAAGGGCTGGCACCACGCCGCCATCTGGCTCACGGGCGATGGCAGCGCGGAGAACCCCCGTCGATTCACCTATGTGATCGACGGCATCGCCCGCAGTGCGCCCAATCCCAACCGCACCATGACCACCCCCACGCTGCGCTGCTTCGCAGATACCCGCCCCGGCAGCGTGCAGAGCATCTACTTCGACGATGTGGAGGTCGGCATCGGCGTGCCCAAAGCGTTCAGTCAGGCGCTGTTTGTGGGGCGCGTGCTGCCCGCCTGCTGGCGCACCGACAGCAACGGCTATGCTGATGTGGAAGGCTGGATTGTCGACATCGAGATTTACGACGCGAACGATACCCTGCTCGCGACGCTGGAGCGACGCCTGCCCAAGAAAGACCCTGTCTACAATGATGTGGATGGTACAGACGACTACACAGGGCTGATTGGCGTCCCGAACCTGCTTCCGTCGGGCTACTCGCACGAGGGAACCTACAAGTTCCGCTTCAGCCTGCGTGGGCGTCCGTTTGTGCCCGCGACCGTGACGCTAACGACGCCCTCACGCGGGGAGACCATCACGCTTGCCTGCGGCGACATCAATCAGGACGGCTGCATCGACGACGCGGACCTGCTGGCGGTGCTGTTCAGTTTCGGCAACACGGGCAGCGAGCTGGCTGAAGACGCCAACGGCGACGGAACCATCGACGACGCCGACCTGCTGATTGTGCTGTTCAACTTCGGCACGGGCTGCTAAGCCCGGCTTCCTGCCCTCTCCTGCGCCCTTCGCACAGGAGAGGGCGCGCTCTTTTCACCGTCTACCCGGGTGCGAAGCGTTCGTCAATCCTCACGGCGCGCCGTCGGGGATGATTTGCCGCTTGCCGACCACGCGCCATCCCGACTCCCCCGTCAGGTCGAGAATCCGTTCCACATGCTTGTCCAGCAGGAAGTCGCGCCACTTCTCGAATCGGCTGAAGGTCGCTCCCAGCCCGCTCGTGGTCGGCTGCTCCGCTTTGAGAAACGGTCCTGCAAGCCCGACCTCCCAGTCTTCGTCTTCCATGCGGAAACGGAACAGGTACGCTTCGGCGACGCCCTCGTCGGTCTGAATGTCGTAGACGCCCGCGAGCTGGATTTCGTCGGGCGGGCATCCCAGCTCGGTGGGGAACAGCAGCCAGTCCACCATCACGCTCTCGGCAAGCGCTTCCTGAGTGGCATGTGCCTGCGGGTAGAGGTCGAGGCGTCCCATCGCCTGCAGTCGCTCAAAGAGCCATCGGCGCGTTTCGGGCGACTGCGCCGCGCGCGCCAGCGCCTGTGCAGGCGCGGCTTCGCCCAGCCGTATCAGCGACAGCGCGGCGTACAGACACAGGCGCGTATCGGCATACGCCGCCGCACGCTGTAGACGCGCGCGCGTCTCAAGCGCATCGAAATAACCCATCAGGTCGAGCAACACCGCCATATCGTTTCGGCTGGCGAGGTAGTCTTCATCGTCCCAGATCCAGCGCATGTCGGCAGGGTTCTGCTGCGGCGCCAGCTCTGCGTCCAGTCGGTCGTAGCACGCCAGAATGTGCGGCGCAGCGCTGGCAATCTGCTGGGGCGTCAGCGCGCCCGCTTGACAGTAGTGCCAGCACAGGCGCGTAATCTGAAAGTGGTGCTGCGCTGCGTCCTCGTCGGAGAGCAACGCCAGCAGGTCGGGAAAAAGAATCGGCGCGTGGCGCGGCGCCTCTTCCAGCGCATACAACGGAATCTCGTCCAGCTCTGGCGCGTCGCGCTGCATGAAGCGGGTGAACAGCTGTATCGCCTCCGATGTGTCGATAGCGATCAACAGTCGGAGCGCCGCCGCTTTCGCTTCTGGAGAGTAGCGTTCGAAGTCGTTCTCGATGATTGGCGCAAACGCAGGATCGGGCTGCGCGGCGGCGATTTGGAGCAGGAGTTTCTGCAGATCGGTCTCCTCGTCGGCTGGGTACGACTCTTTCGCTGCAAGGAGCGCTGCGCGCGCTTCGTGGGGTTTCACCTGTTTGTCGATCAGCTCTTCCAGCGCCTCGGCGACGATTTCGGCGGACTCGCCGCGCTGAAGCGCAGCCAGCAACTTCTCCACACGGTTCTGGCGGGCAAGCATAGCGAACCTCCCGTAAACCGATTCGCACAGGGGCGTGAAACTCCTGTCGGTGCGAGGGGCTGTGTTGTTGGCTCCGTTTCGGGGCGCGACTCGCTCGCGTCAGGTATACTCCCCTGCGCAGGAGCGAGCCAGTATGCAGTTTGAAACGCGAGCCATACGAATTGGTCAGGAGCCAGACCCCCACACGGGCGCAATCATCCCGCCGATTTACGCGACCACCAACTTCCAGCGCGAGTCGATAGACCAGCAGGAGGGCTACTCGTATTCGCGGGTGTCGAACCCGACGCGCGCGGCGGCGGAGCAGTGCCTGGCGTCGCTGGAGAACGCCCGCTACGCGCTGCTGTTTGCGTCGGGCATGGCGGCGGAGGTCGCCCTGCTGGGGCTGCTGCGCCCGGGCGACCATGTGGTCTGCACGCGCGATGTGTACGGCGGCACGATTTCGATGTGGAAGCACCTCGCGCCGCAGCGGGGCGTCAGCGTCTCCTACGCCGACATGCGCGCGCTGGACGCCGTCGAAGCCGCCATCCAGCCCAACACGCGCATGCTGTGGCTCGAATCGCCGACCAACCCGCTGACCTATGTGCTGGACATTCCCGCGCTCGCCGCGCTGGGACGCCGACACAACCTGCTCACGGTCATCGACAACACCTTCGCTACGCCCTACCTGCAGAACCCGCTGGAAATGGGCGTCGATGTGGTGGTGCATAGCGTCACCAAGTATCTCGGCGGGCACAGCGATGTGCTGGGCGGCGCGCTGGCGTTCACTCGGGACGATTTGCACGAGCCGCTCTGGGACCAGCAGGCGATTGGCGGCGCGGTGCTGTCGCCGTTCGAGAGCTGGCTGCTGCTGCGCGGGATGAAGACGCTCGCCGTGCGCATGCGCGCCCACTGCGAAAACGCCATGTGCGTCGCCCAGTTCCTCGCCGAACACCCCAGAGTTGAGCGCGTGCTGTACCCCGGCTTGCCCGACCACCCGCAGCACGCGCTGGCGAAGCAGCAGATGCGCGGCTTTGGTGGGATGCTCGCCGTGTACCTTAAAACCGACCGCGCGGGCGTGAACCGATTCTGCCAGAGCCTGAGGCTGTTCAACCTCGCCAGCAGTCTGGGGGGCGTCGAATCGCTGGTGGGCTATCCCGCCACGATGTCGCACGAGGGGCTGACCGAGCAGGAGCGGCTGGAGCGGGGCATCACGGACAACCTCGTGCGCCTGTCCGTGGGGATTGAGCATCCCGACGACCTGATTGCCGATCTGGAGCGCGCGCTGGAAGTATTATGACTCGTCGGCGCGTTCCATCCGTTCCGGCGCGGACACGCCCAGCAGGTGGAGCGTGCGGGCGAGCGTGAGGCGCGTCGCCTGCGTCAGCAGCAGTCGCGCCGCTTGCAGTGCAGGCTCCGCCCCCAGCACGCGGCACTCAGTATAGAAGCCGTGAAACGCCCGCGCCACCTCCAGCGCATACGCCGTCAGGCGATGCGGCGCATCGTGCCGCACCGCCAGCGCAATCTCGTCGGGCAAGTCGGCGAGCTTTTTGACCAGCGCATGCTCTGCAGGGTGCGTCAGCACGCTCAGGTCGGTCGCGTCGGGGTCGGGCGTTTCGACGCCGCGCTCCGCCGCCGTGCGCGCGATGCTGCAAATCCGCGCGTGCGCATACTGCACATAGTAGACGGGATTCTTCTCCGACTGCTCCTGCGCCAGCTCGATATCGATGTCCAGCGTGCTGTCGTGCGAGCGCAGCAGGTAGAAAAAGCGCAGCGCGTCGACGCCAATCTCGTCGATGACCTCGCGCAGGGTGATGAACTCGCCCGCGCGCTTGGACATTCGCACCGGCTCCGCCCCGCGAAACAGGTTCACCAGCTGGTAGATCAGGATGTGCAGGCGGTCGGGGTCGTAGCCCAGCGCCGCCATCGCCGCCTTCATCCGCGCGACATAGCCATGATGGTCTGCGCCCCACAGGTCAATCATCCGATCGTAGCCGCGCGCGTACTTGTCGCGATGGTAGGCGACATCGGCGGCTAAATAGGTCGGCATTCCGTTCGCGCGCACCAGCACGCGGTCTTTCTCGTCGCCGAAAGCGGTGGATTTGAGCCAGAGCGCGCCCTCATGCTCGTAGGCGTAGCCGCGGGCGCGCAGCGCGTCCAGCGTCGCGGATACTGCGCCCGCATCGTACAGGCTCTGCTCCGAGAACCAGCGGTCGAAGCGCACGCCGAAATCCGCCAGATCGCGCGCTTGCTCGTCCAGCATCTGCTGCTTGGCAATCTGCTCGAAGCGTTTCAGCACGGTTTCGGGGTCGCCTGTGGCAAACGAGTCGCCGAACTGATCGCGGATGCGCTGGGCAATCTCCTTGACATACTCGCCGTGGTAGGCGTCTTCGGGCATCTCGGCGGGTTCGCCCAGCAGCTGGCGGTAGCGCGTCAGCACCGACAGCGCGAAGTTGCGGATCTGGGTGGAGTTCTCGCCGTCGTTGATGTAAAACTCGCGCTCGACGGTGTAGCCTGCCGCTTCGTAGATACGGGCAAGGGTATCGCCCACGGCGGCGTTGCGCCCGTGCCCCAGCGTGAGGGGTCCCGTGGGGTTGGCGCTGACGAACTCGATCAGCACGCGCTTGCCTGCGCCCAGCGTCAGGTTGCCGTACTCGCGTCCGCGCTGCAGGATGTGGCGCGCCACCGCGCCCGCCCAGTCGGGCTTCAAATAAAAATTCAAAAACCCTGCGCCTGCGACCTCCACGCGCTCGACCCACGCGCTTGCCTCGTCGGGCATGTGCTGGCGGATGGCTTCGGCGACCTCGCGCGGGTTGCGCCGCGCCTGCCTTGCCAGCGCCATCGCCAGATTCGCCGCGTAGTCGCCGAACTGCGGGTTGCGCGGCGTCTCGATGTCAAACTCCGGGAGGCTCTCGAACGCCAGCGCGCCCGACTCACGCGCCGCGTGCGCCGCTCGCGCGACCCACTCCGCTACCTGCTGCCGTATCATAGAGGCGCAATTATACCAGACGGTTGGCTGACCGCACGGACGGTTAAAATCTCGTTAGGATTCCCAATCACGCGCTGGTAGGCTGTCCGTTTAAGACGCTCTTTCGAGTCTTTACCTTTCGGAGGCGCACACGCGCCCCGTATCCTGAAATGAGAGGTAGGCTATGCGAAGGAATCGATGGTTTGGTCTGACGGTGAGCAGCGCGCTCACCCTTTCTGTTGCGCTCGGACAGCAATTTGCGGTGATTAACAACGATGGACCGAATAATGTGGATTTCAGCCTGAGTCGCACATTCTCGGGTCCGACCAGCGGCGTGTTCACGAATGCGGAGTGGGTGCTTACGGATACATCGTTTAGTGGAACGGGCAACGGCTACACTTGGCGACGCGATGTGTCTCCGTTCAGCAGCGGCGACCCGTTCGGGCGACTGGTGTTCCGCTTCTCGGGCGACGGCGGCACTTCCGCAGGGAGCTACTGGCGGCTGCCCTCCAACCGCGCGGGGGGCGTCACGGGCAACAACCCCAGCGGCGTGGCGACCTTCACCACATGGGTCGGCTCGGGACACTTCTTCCGCACGGAGCAGCTCTCTAACAAGCCCGCCTTTGGCGGCGACCTTACCACACGCACCCGCGCGCAGGCGAACAACGCCGCGGCGGTGAGCCTGAGCGCGTCGCCCAGCGCGACTATCACAGGCATTCCCGACGACGACACAATTACGCCCGGCATCCAGGTGAACAAATTCTTCAACCACACCATTACGATTGGCTGGAATGTGGCGGGCGCGCAGGTCTTTCGCGGGCAGGTCGCGGGCGGCGCGTACTTCGGCGCGATTAACTCGCCCTTCCGCGACGACGCCTACATCCTGGCAGACCTCAAAATCAACGCGGCGACGGTGCAGTCGGGCAACAGCGGACTGACCACCTTCGCAGTGAACGAGGGTCCCGCGACCAAAGCCATCAGCGCGGTCGGCAACAGCTACCTGCTGAACCTCTCCAGCTACAACATCGGCGACATCGTGACCGTGCGCGTGGACTATGTGATTCGCTGGGACGGCTACCACGATAGCTACGCAGGCACAGTGAACCTCGGCAGCGGCTTCCAGGAGATTCAGTTCGAAGTCGTGCCTGAGCCTGCGAGCCTGCTGGCGCTCGGCGCGGGGCTGGTCGGGCTGATGCGCCTGCGCCGCCGCGTGCGCTGACCTATCGGGCGCTTTTCCTCTCTCCCCCTCTCGTCAGCCCCTCCGTACGCGGAGGGGCTTTCGTCATACTTGCTGACGCCAGCCCCCCATTCAGGTATACTTCGGCTGGGAGGAACCCGCCGATGCCGAATCCAACCCGTGAAGCCCCCGACACGCTCCGTGAATGGACGCCCCATGCGATGCCTGTGGAGGCGGTCGCGCAGCGGCTGGAGACCCGCCCGGAGGGACTCAGCGTTGCGGAGGCGCGCCGACGCCTGCAACAGTACGGCGCGAACGAAATCGAAAGCATCAAGCCCATCAGTATCCCCGCGCTGCTCCTGCACCAGTTCACCAGCCCCCTGATTTACATTCTGCTGGCGGCGGCGGTGGTGACGCTGTTGCTGGGCGAATATATCGACACGGCGGTCATCGCGGCGGTGCTGGTTCTCAACGCGACCATCGGCTTTGTGCAGGAGTATCGCGCGGAGAAGTCGGTGCGCGCGCTGATGCAGCTCACGGCGCCGCACGCGCTGGTTATTCGCGACGGCAGGGAACACGACATTGAAAGCCGCGAGTTGGTCCCCGGCGATGTGGTGGTTCTGGAATCGGGGATGCGCGCGCCTGCGGACATCCGCCTGTTTCAGGCGACTGCGCTGCAGGTGGACGAATCGATGCTCACGGGCGAGTCGGTGGCGGTCTACAAGCAGGTCGCGCCGATTCCCGAAGATGCGCCGCTGGGCGATCGGGCGAATATGGTCTTTTCGGGCACGATTGTGGCGTCGGGGCGCGGGCGCGGGTATGTGGTCGCGACGGGCGCGCACACCGAGCTGGGCAAAATCGCGGGCAGCATGCGCGAGCAGCGCGTGGACGAGACGCCCCTCCAGCGGCGCATGCGCCGCTTCGCGCACACGGTCGGCGCGGTGATTGGCGTCAGCTGCGCCGTGATTTTCGCGCTGGGGCTGGCGGTCGGCAACAGTGTCGTGGACATGTTCAAGGTGGTGGTGGGCGTCGCGGTCGCCGCCGTGCCTGAAGGGCTGCCGATTGTGCTGACCATCACGCTCGCGCTGCGGGTGAGCGCGATGGCGAAACGCAACGCGCTGGTGCGCCGCCTGCACGCCGTCGAGACGCTCGGCAGCACAACCGTGATCGGCTCCGACAAAACGGGCACGCTCACCGAGAACCGCATGACCGTGCAGGAATACTGGACGGCGGGCGAGTGGTATCGCGTGCAGGAACTCCAGCGCGGCGCAATCCCCTACGACGACCAGCACCCGTTCGTGCTGGCGCTGCTGACTTCCGTGTTGACCAACGAGGCGCAGGTGCAGCGCATCGGCGCGGACGAGTACGAGATTCACGGCGACCCGACGGAAGCCGCCCTGCTGATGGCGGCGCTTCGGGCGGGGTTCGATCACGACGAGTGGCGCGCACAGCACCCGGTGGTGGGCGAGATTCCGTTCGAGCCAGAGTTGCAATATTCCGCCAGCGTGCGTGCGCGGGGCGACGAACACTGGGTGTTTGTCAAGGGCGCGCCGGAGCGGGTGATGGGCATGGCGACGCGCTGGCTGACCCCCGACGGTATGTTGCCGCTGGACGCCGCCGCGCGGGAGACCATCACGGCGCATGCGGCGGCGATGGCGCAACGCGGGCTGCGCGTGCTGGGGCTGGCGTACCGACGCTGCGAGCAGCCCATCGATACGCGCGCAGGCGTGCCCCCGCCCAGCGAGCTGGTCTTCATCGGGCTGGTGGGGATGGTTGACCCGCCGCGCGCGGGCGTGCTGGAAGCGATTGAGGAGTGCCATCAGGCGGGCATGCGCGTGCTGATGATTACGGGCGATCATGCGGCGACTGCGCGCGCGATTGCCGCCCAGCTCCATATCGCGCCGCCCGATGCGGAGGTCATCACAGGCGCGGAGCTGGAGCGTCTCTCCGACGAACAGTTACGCGAGCGTGTGCGCCGGGTGAACATCTTCGCACGGGTCTCCCCCGAACACAAGCTGCGGGTGGTGCGCGCGTTACAGGCGAACGGCGAGACGGTCGCCGTCACGGGCGACGGGGTGAACGACGCGCCCGCGCTCAAGGCGGCGGATGTCGGCGTCGCGATGGGCAAAAGCGGCACCGATGTCGCGCGCGAGGCGGCGGACATCGTGCTGGCGGACGACAACTTCGTGAGCATCCGCAACGCCGTCGAGGAAGGGCGCGTCGCCTTCAAAAACCTGCGCAATGCGACCTTCTTCCTCATCTCCACAGGCGCAGGCTCCATCCTGATGTTCCTGTTCGCCGTGCTGCTGGGGATGCCGATGCCCATGTTGCCCGCGCAGCTGCTGTGGCTGAACCTGGTCACCAACGGCTTGCAGGATGTGGCGATGGCGTTCGAGCCGGGCGACCGGAGCATCATGCGCCAGAAGCCGCGCCCGCGCGACGAGGGGATTATCTCTCCGCTGCTGTGGGAGCGCACGGCGATTGTGGGACTGCTCATCGCGGGAGTGACGCTCTGGCTGTTCCATTACGAATACACGACCACAGGCTCGCTCACCCGTGCGCAGACGATTGCCCTGACAACCGTCGTGCTGTTCCAGAACTTCCATGTGGGCAACGCGCGTTCGGAGTTTCGCTCGGCGTTTTTGCTCAGCCCGTTGCGCAATCCGTTTCTGCTGCTGGCGGCGATCAGCGCAACGCTGGTGCATGCGCTCGCGCTCTATCTGCCGCCCACCCAGTTCGTGTTGCGCGTGGAGCCGATTGAGCTGGAGGCGTGGGCGCGCAGCGCGCTGGCGGCGCTCAGCGTGGTGGTCGTGGTGGAGGCGCACAAGTGGCTGCGCCATCCCAAACTGGCGCGTGCGGGCGTCTAAAGTTCCTGCGCCCCCGCGCCGATAATCTCCACAGGCTGCTTTTGCTACTGCGAAAGACCTTCGTTTGTTTCCCAATCTATTCGCGTGCGCCCTTGCACGCTTCTATAGGGGGTATTTCTATGAGTCGACAGAGTGGTTTTACACTGGTGGAGCTGCTGATTGTAGTAGCGATTCTGGCGGTGCTGGCGGCGCTGCTATTTCCGGTGTTTACGACCGCGCGTCAGGCGAGCGCGGCGAGCGTGTGCGCATCGAACCTGCGCCAGCTAAGCAAGGCGACCCTGCTCTACACGCAGGATCACGACGAGTGTTTCCCGCTGGCGTTCTATCGGGCGTCTGGCGCGAACGGCGTGTGCCTGCGCACCGTATGGGGCGCGCTACAGCCCTACCTGCGCGATTACCGCGTCGCGCTGTGCCCTGCAGACCCGCAACCGACCGACATGACCGCCTTCCGCAGGGTGCGCGGCGTTGACTGTCCCCTGTGTCCCGACGAGCCGACTCAGGCGTCGCTGATGCTCAACTGGTGTCTGGCGGTGAACGCCGTGAGCTACCCCACCACGCCGCCCGTGAGTCTGGCGCGACTGCCGTTTCCTGCGGCGACGGGCTTCTGGTTCGACGGCTGGCTGGGCGCAGACAGTTCAGGCGCGGGGTTCGAGCCTGCCAGCGGCGTCGACCCGCGTCATAGCCTGTCCGCGCGGGCGCCCGATCGGGTGTTTCAGGGTCATGAGACGCGCTATCGAGGCAAGGGACAGGCAAGTTTCGTGGATGGGCATGTGCGGGCGTTCCATGCGCGCCTCGAACCCGACGCGCGGCGCAGGGGCGATGTGGCGCACTACACCGCGCGCCCGACCACCATCGACAACCGCCTGATGCCGCGCTGGTTCATTCAGGGCGGGGTCTATCACAATCGGCAGGGCTTTTTCGGCTGGCCCAGCCGTCCCAAAGAGGGCGACCCGAACCGCATGCTGCTGATGTGCTACCCGCGCCCTAACTTCTGCGAAGAGTGGGAGTGACGCCAGCGGCTCTCTCAATCATAGAGAGGCGCACGAGCGCTTGCCCGTGCGCCTCCTGTTCCGATTAGTGTCAGCACCCGCTGCCGAAGTTGAACAGCACCTGCAGCAGGTCGGCGTCGTCCACCACGCCGTCGCAGGTCACATCCTCAGGCAGGAACTGACCCGCGCTGCCGAAGGCGAACAGGATTGCCAGCAGGTCGGCGTCATCGATACAGCCGTCGAGGTTCACATCGCCGCCTGCCGTGGCGCAGCAACCGTTCTCGCTAACGAAGTACGCGCCGCCAAGCTGGATGATGTAGCGCCCTGCGGCTTGGGTCGCGCCTGCCCAGCCGCCCAGCGGCTGATCCGCGCGGATGCCGTCGGGACAACGCACCCCGCGTCCATTCCCTGTGGGCGACCAGATAGGCTGCCCGTCCGCCGCTACCGCGTCGCGGTTGTAGCGGCTAATCGCCAGCAGGTAGACGCCCGCCTCTTGGATACAGTCGTTGCGGTTGTCGATGCGCGATTGCAGGCCCGATGTGCTATCCGGGTTATCGTCGTTATGGATTACGCCGCGCCCGTCACACTTGAACAGCCACAGCTGGGTATCCCATGCCGCACTGCCAACTGTGGTGGCGAAGAACTCGCTGGGGTTCGTGATGCAGATGACATACATATCCACATCGTCGGCGTCCATCTGCCCGCGCACACGCTGCACAGGCGTCTGGCACGGTTCGGCTTCTGCGCTGGTAATCAGCTGCGCGTTGCTGGGGAACTCGCCCGCGTCGCCGCCGCCGTTATCGGTTTCGTCCCAGCCATCGAACGGCGGGCAGGGCGGAATATCCGACTGCGCAGGCGCGGTGAACGCGCCCGTGAGCGTAATCTCGTAGTTGCCTGCGCTTGCAGTCGTGCCTGACCAGCCAGCCACACGAGAGGTCTGCTCCGGTCCGTCGGGGCAGCGCACCGCGCGGAAGGGCGAGCTGTTCCAGATCAACCCATCCCCACAGCCAACGGCGTCGCGGTCATAGCGCGAAATCGCAATGTAATAAATTCCCGCCGGACGCCCCGTCAAGCAGCCCGTGCTGTTATCGATGGTGGAGCGGGTGAGGGTCGTACCGACTGCCTCATCGTTGAACACCACACCCTTGCCCTCCGCATCGAAGAGCCAGAGCTGCGTGTCGAAGGTCGTCTCGTTGTTGACGGTGGTTGCGGAGAAGTTTGCTGGGTCCTGAATGTAGATTACATACATATCGACGCCGTTCGCTTCCAGCGCGCCGCGAATGGCTTCCAGCTGCGTGCTTGTGTCGGTTCCCGTTGCCTGAGCGGTTTCGGGCAGGTCGCCTGCGTCGCCCTGTTCTTGATGGATCTGTGCGCCTGCCGCCGTCAGCAGCGCGCACACTGCCAGCGTCCACAAAACCTGTCGCATCGTCATAAGCCTCCTTTCGGCGTAGTTGCCTATGGTGAATTATACACCATTTTCGGCTACCACCAGCGCCTGCGCTTGCCGAACCGCCAGAGTAGGTCGCGCATAATGCGCCAGAGAAACCGCTGGTGCAGCCGCCCGTGACGCAAGGCGCGTAGGTCCCCCAGAAGGCGCAGAATGCGAAATAGAATCCCCATAACCGTCCTCCGCGCACGAGTATACCCGCAGTCAGTATAATTGAAGCATGCACGCCGCACGGGTGCTGTGCATTCCCAACTTTTCGGAGGGGCGCGACGCGGCGACGATTCGCGCCATCGCTGACGCCGCCGCCAGCGCGGGCGTACAGATTCATCATCTCTCGTGGGACGCGGATCACCATCGGATGGTGCTGGCGTTTTCGGGCGCGCCTGCGCAGGTCAGGCGCGCTCTTGTGCGTGCGGGGGCGGTCGCCGTCGAACGGATAGACCTCACGCGCCATCGGGGGGCGCACCCGCGGATTGGCGCGGTCGATGTCGCGCCGTTTGTGCCGCTGGCGGGGCTGACACGGGATGAGGCGGTCGCATGGTCGCACGCTGTTGCTCGAAGCTTTGCGCGGCGGCTGCGCGTGCCCGTGTACCTGTACGAACACTCGGCGCGCGAAGGGCGCATCCGCGATTTGCCTACCTTGCGCAAGGGGGAGTTCGAGGGCTGGGTGGGCAGGCGGCTGATGGGCGAACGCGCGCCCGACTTCGGACCGAAACGACTCCACCCGACGGCAGGCGCGACGATTATGGGCGTGCGCGACCCGCTGATTGCCTACAACTGCAACCTGCACCCGCCCGACGCCGAGATTGCCCGCCAGATTGCCCGCCAGATACGCCGCGAACGCGAGACGAACTCTGCGCTGCGCGGCGTGCGTGCGCTGGGGCTGTGGCTGCCCACGCGCGGCGTCGCGCAGGTCTCGCTCAATCTCACGCAGACCGACCAGACCGACCTGTTCCGCGTCACGGAGGCGGTGCGCCAAATTGCCGCCCAACATGGGGCGTCAATTGCTGCGACCGAGCTGGTGGGCGTGCTGCTGGCGGAGGACGCCGCCCGCGCGTTGCAGTCCGCGCTGGGGCTGCAGTCGATAGACCCACAGCAGATAGTGGGCTAACCCGCGCGGCGCAGAGCGTCAATAAGCCCTGCCATGCGCGTGAAGTAGTCGCGCTGGGGGTCGGGCGTCTCCAGCGTGTCGGCGCGCACGAGAGGAACCTTCAGCACACGCGCGGCGGTCGCGCCCAGCGGCGAGCCTTCGCTGTCCAGCACCATCGCGACGCCCGCCTGCCGCGCGCGCGCCAGCGCGTCTCGGAACGCCTGCAGGCTCGGCGGACGCTCATGGTCGGGCTGCAGGCTGCCCAGCGACCGCATGCCCAGTCGCCGCGTCAGGGGTCGGTAGGCGTCGTGAACCGCCAGATACGCCTTGCCCTGCAGCGCGCCCCGCGCCTCGCGCGCCTCCATCGTCAGCTGCCGAAACCGTATCTGCGTCCTGCGCCACGCCTGGCGCTGCGCCACGCCCGCCAGCCCATCGTCCGTCGCCCAGCGCAGGATGTGTTCGCAACTCTGTCGGGCGTAGTCGAGGTCGAGCCAGATATGCAGGTCTTCGGGCACAGGATGCAGGCGTCCCAGTAGCGTGCGAATGGGCGTTCTGCCCTGCAGGGCGCGCTCCAGTGCGTGCAGGTAGCCTTCGAGCCCGCCGCCAATCGCCAGCACCGCCCGCGCCTGCAACGCCGTGCGCACCATCCGCACAGTCAGCGGCGTCTCGTGCGCGTCCGCACTGCGCGGTTGCAATAGCGCGGCGGGCAACTCCAGCGCGCGCGCCCAGTCGGCAATCACGCTCAGCGTCGCAGCGTACACGGTTCACCCCTCGCGCATCTGCGGGAAGAAAATCACCTCGCGAATCGAGTCCGCGCCTGTAAGCAACATCGCCATGCGGTCAATCCCAATCCCCAGCCCGCCTGCAGGGGGCATGCCATACTCCATCGCCAGCAGGAAGTCCTCGTCGAACGGGTGCGCCTCCTCGTCGCCCGCCTGACGCAGGGCGTACTGCTGCTCGAATCGCGCCCGCTGCTCGATCGGGTCGTTCAGCTCGGAGAAGGCGTTGGCGACCTCCTTGCCGAAGATGTAGCCCTCGAAACGGCGCGTGAACTGCGGCTTGTCGGGTTCGCGCTTCGCCAGCGGCGAGGTGTCAATCGGGAAGCCGTACACGAAGGTCGGCTGCTGCAGATGCTCCGCGACGCATTTTTCCAGCACCTTCTCGATAATCCCGCCGATGGAGTCCTTGCGCTCCACATACACACCCACCCGCTCGGCAGCCTGCACGGCGCGTTCCAGCGTCTCGAAGTCGGCTTCGGTCAGCCCCGTGCGCTCGTGGATCGCGTCCATCAGGCGCACGCGCCGCCACGGCTGGCTGAAGTCCACCGGTACGCCATGCATCTCGAACACTGTCTTGCCGAACACCTGCAGGGCGACATGGCGGAACAGGTCTTCCACCAGCGCCATGATGTCTTCGAGGTTGGCGTATGCCTGATACAGCTCCAGCATCGTGAATTCGGGGTTATGGCGGGTGGAGATGCCCTCGTTGCGGAACACGCGCCCGATTTCATACACGCGATCAATCCCGCCAATCAGCAGCCGCTTGAGGTACAGCTCCAGCGCGATGCGCAGTTGGAACTCGCGGTCGAGCGCGTTGTGATGCGTGATAAACGGGCGCGCCGCCGCGCCGCCCGCCATCGGCTGCAGGATGGGCGTCTCCACCTCCAGAAAGCCGCGCGCGTCCAGAAAGCGGCGAATCTCGCGAATGATTTCGCAACGGGCAATCAGCCGCTCGCGCGACTCAGGGTTCACCAGCAAATCCAGATACCGCTGGCGGTAGCGCTGTTCCACATCGTGCAGTTCGTACCAGCGTTGCTCGCCCTTCTCTTTGGGGAAGGGCACGGGGCGGATGGCTTTCGCCAGCAGGCTGAACTGCTGCACATGCACGGTGATTTCGCCCGTGCGCGTCTGGAACACGAACCCCTGCACGCCCAGATAGTCGCCCAGGTCCCACAGGTCAATCAACTCGTAGCGGTCGCCCTGCTCGTCCGCCTTGAGGTAGATTTGCAGTTTGCCCGTGCTGTCCATCAGATGCGCGAAGGTCGCCTTGCCCATCTTGCGGATGGCGACGATGCGTCCCGCGACGGATACCGTTTGCCCCTGCAACGCCTCGAACTGGTCATGCACCTCCTGCAGGGTATGCGTCGTCTCGAAGCGCTCAATGGCGAAGGGGTCCAGCCCCTGCGCGCGCAGTTGGGCTAACTTCTCCCTGCGAATCTGTACCAGCTGGCTCTCTTCTGCGACGGGATGGCGGCTGTCGTCGTGCATGGCGCGAATTGTACCTGACGGAGTTCAGTCTGGGCGCGGCGGGCGTCGGATACCAGGGGGATGGTCGGCTAAAACAGGTATTTTTCATCGGTACACACGATAGAGACACGGTAGAATAGCACTATGAGAACTCTATGGCTGTTCGCTGGGCTGTTGCTGATGGGCGCACACGCGCAAACGAAAGCCGAAGAACTCTACCTTGCTGACGACGGATCGAACTGTTTCTACAACATGCCAATGCCAGAAAGCCGTTCGCTCAAGATTGAGCGGAATTTCACCAAGGGCGAGAAATACTGGCTGTTAGTTGTGTCGGACATCAAACCCGTCGTTCCGCTCATGGCGACCGTGCAGAATTCGGACGGGAAAGTTGTCGCCCGTGCTTCTGAAGCGGAGCCAGCAACCTTAGTCGAGTTTGTCCCTGAGCAGAGCGGAACCTACACCATCCAGTGCACGACAGACACGCAGAAAAGCGGCTTCCCGGTCCTTGTTATTGTATACACCCCTGAAAAGAAATCTCCGAAAAATTTTGAAGATTTGATTAAATTTTTCGGAGATGTTGCGGATTTCCGCTCAGAGGTGACAAAGGCGATGGAGCAAGCGGGCTTTTCGTCGTCGTTGCACTCGCAGTATGCGAGCATCATTCATCGGGGTAAGCCATACACCTGGACGATCGATATACCTGCTGGTACATATGCAATCGACATCTTTGTTGATGAAAAGCAATCCACTGTTTCGGCGAAGGTGGAGGGCGCTGAAGTCAACAAGAGCTTGCCAATTCAAGGCGGCTATAGTTTTACCCTATCACTGGAGAAACCAACGCGCGTCCGTGTGACGGTTGACGCCACCATAGGAGCCTCCAACGCTTATGCTGCTGTCTATGTAGATGCTGTGGGGTATAAGAAGTAATACCAATCGGCGGGGCATCGTTCGCAATGCGACAATCTCTGGAGTGCTGCAGCGGGAGCTTCAGCACTCCAGAGGAGGCGTCTAAGCGCAGACGCGGACAGAGACCGTGCTGAAAACCCGTTGCAGCGGCGCTCAGCCCTCGCGCAGGTAGTCCAGCACCTGCTGGGCAAGTTTGCGCGTCATCGTCGGCACGGACGCCAGCTCGTCCACGCTCGCCGCGCGGATGCGGTCAATCGACCCGAACAAGCGCAGGAGCATCTTTTTGCGTCGCGGTCCGACGCCGGGGATTTCGTCCAGCGGCGACTTGACGGCGCGCTGGTCGCGCAACTTGCGGTGATACGCCAGCGCGAATCGGTGCGCCTCGTCGCGAATGCGCTGCAGCAGTTGCAACGCGCGGCTGTGGCGGGGCAACTCCAGCGGCTCGTCGGCGTCGGGCAGGATAATCAGCTCGTGTCGCTTGGCAAGCCCGATTGCGGGGATGTGCATCCCCAGCGCCTGCATCGCCTCGCGCGCGGCGTTCAGCTGCCCCTTGCCCCCGTCAATCAGCATCAGGTCGGGCAGGGTGCGCCACTTTTCGTCGCCCGAAAGCGCCTCGCGCAGGCGGCGCGTGATGACCTCGCGCATCATCGCGAAATCGTCGGGGCTTTCGGGATGCCAGCGAATGCGGAACCGCCGATAGTCCGACTTTTTGGGCTGCCCGTTCTCCAGCACCACCATACTGCCCACGGGCGCGGCGCCCTGAATGTTGGAGATGTCGTAGGCTTCGATGCGCTGGGGCGGGTTGGGCAGTCCGAGCGCGTCCTGCAGTTCGGCAAGCGCGCCCTCCACCCACTCGGTCTGGTGCGCCAGCTCCTCGCGCAGGCTCTGCAGGGCAAGTTCGGCGTTGTGCGCCGCCAGCTCCAGCAGTTGCGCGTCCTCGCCGCGATGGGGCACGCGAATCTCCACCCCGCGCCCGCGCCTCTGACGCAGCCACTGCGCGATAATCTGCGCCTCCGTGACCTCGTAGGGCAGCAGGATGCGGTCGGGCACTTCGGGCGCGTCCTGATAATACTGCTTCAGGAACTCGTTCATTATCGCGTTGGGGTTCTCTTCCGCGCCTTCGGAGAGGAAGTAGCTGCGCTGTCCCAGCAGTTTGCCATTGCGGATAAAAAACATCTGCACGCACGCGCCGCGCTCGTCCTTGACCAGCGCAATCACATCTTCGTTCACGCCGTCGGGCTGCACCACTTTCTGGCGCTGGAGTACCTCCTGCAGGGCGCGTATCTGGTCGCGCAGGGCGGCGGCGCGTTCGAACTCCAGACTCTCCGCCGCCTGTTCCATCTGCGCCGTGAGCTGGCGGATAAGGTCGTCGCCCTTGCCCTCCAGAAAGAGCGCAACCTGCTGCACAATCTGGCGGTACTGCTCGGCGTCCGCCAGCCCCGCACACGGCGCGAGGCAACGCCCCATGTGATGATACAGGCACGGGCGCTGTTTCGGCGCGCCGTCCCACACCTTGCCGCACGGGATCAGCGGGAAGGTGCGATGCAACAGGCGGTGCGTCTCCCACACCGCGCCTGAGTTCGCGAAGGGACCGAAGTAGCGGTTGCCGTCCTGTCGCACGCGGCGGGTCACGAGCAGGCGGGGGAAGCGCTCGCGCACCGTCAGGCACAGGTACGGGTACGACTTATCGTCGCGCATCAGCACATTGTAGGGCGGGCGGTAGCGCTTGATGAGGTTGCACTCCAGGATCAGCGCCTCCAGTTCGCTGTCGGTGACAATCCACTCCAGGTCGGCGATTTTGCGCACCATGCGGGCGGTTTTGGGGGTGTGTTGCGCCGACTTCTGGAAGTAGGAGCGCACGCGCTGGCGCAGGTTGATCGCCTTGCCGACATACAGCACGGCGCCCTGCGCGTCCTTGAAGATGTAGCACCCCGACTGCTTGGGGAGAGTCTTGAGCTTTGCCTGGAGCGCGTCGGACATCGCGTTAATTCTACCTCTGGGCGGGTACAATCGTGTCGGCGAGGTGAGGCGATGCGACAGGGCAAGTGCGGTTGGGCGCGTCGGCGCAAATGGCGCTATCTGGACGGGACGCTGCCCGCGCCGCAGAAGCGTCAGGTCGAGGCGCATCTGCAGGTGTGCATTCCGTGCCGCGCCGAGTTTACGCTGGCGCAGGACGCTCTGAACGCGCTGGCGGCGGGCAAGCCGCTGACCCCGGAGCAGCAGCGCGCCCTGCAACGCCCGAAACCCCGTCTCACGCTGAGCCGCGCCGCCGCGCTGGCGATACTGGCGCTGCTGATAGGCGCGGGGGTCTACCTCTGGCGCGTGCAGGGGGACGCCTTGCTGGAGCGGTTGGCGGCGCGCGGCGCGCCTGCCGCCGCAGCCGTCGAGAGCGCGGGCGTTGCGCCGTCGCCTGCGCCGCCAGAGCCTGCTGCGCGCCCTGAACCACCGCCGATGGAGCCGCCTCCTGTCGCGCCGAAGCCTGTCGAGGCTGCACCCAAGCCTGCCGAGACGCCGCCGCGCGCTGTGTCGCCCCCTGCACCTGCACGCCCGGCAACGCCCCGCCGCGTGAGCGCGCCGCCCAAACCCGCCGCTCCGCCCGCAACGCCCCCAGAGGGCACGGTTGAGGTCTACGACGCCGCAGGCAACCTGATCCAGCGCAAGCAACTGCAGGAGAAGCAATGATGTTCCGACGCCAGGAGACGCTGATTACGCTCGAATCGCGCGGGAAAGACGCCCGCGAGGTGTTCGCCGAGCTGTTCGCGCAGGCGAAAGCGAACTTCGTGCTACAGGTCGACATCGAGCGCCCCGTGTACCTCACCCTGCGCGAGACGCCGTTTGCCCGCGCGCTGCAACTGCTGTGCGAGGCGACGAACACGCGCTACAGCGTGCGCGAGGGGGTCTACTACATCGCGCCGATTGCGAGCGCGCCGCTGCCCCAGCCCCCGACTGCGCCTCCGCGCCCGCGCACGGTGCGGCTCGTAGGCAACGGGCTGACCCTGCGTGCAATCGCGGCGGAAATCAGCAAGCAGGCGGGCGTGAAGGTGACCGTCGCGCCCGACGCGCCCGATTTGCGCTTCAACCTGAACCTGCCGAGCGTGTCGGTTGAAGGCGCGCTGGACGCGATTTGCGAGGGCACGGGACTGCGCTGGCAGCCGACAAGCGAGGGGTACACGATTGCGCCCCTCAGCCCGCCACAGGCGCGCCCTGCGCCCGCGCCGACCGAACAGACCCCGCCCGCGCGCGGCGCGTCCGCGAACCCGCGCACTGCGCCCAGCCGACCCGTGTCTCCTGACCAGCCCCTGCGCTGCCCAAAGTGCCGCTATGCGCTGCAGCTCGACTGGCGCTACTGCCCCATCTGCGGCGCGTATGTGAAGCACCTGACCGACCGCGCGAAACGCGCACAGGAGTCGCCCAAACCGCGATGACTTGCCACCTCCATCCCCACACGCCAGCCGTCGCGCAGTGCGCCCAGTGCGGACAGCCTGTGTGCGAGGTCTGCCTCGTGCGCGTGAACACGCAACCCTACTGCGAACCATGCGCCGTGGACCGCCACACGCAAAGCCCCTTCTGGGCGGGCGTGTTCAGCCTGTTCGTGCCCGGACTGGGGCAGTTCTACAACGGCGACTGGCTCAAAGGCGTGCTGATTCTACTCACGGGCTGGCTGGTGCTGCCGTGGGTGTACGGCGTGATCGACGCGGCGCTGACCGCGCAGGCGATTGCACAGGGCGAGCGTCAGGCGACGACCGTGCCGCCGGGCTACATCATCCTCGCGCTCAAAATCGGCGTGCTTGGGCTGAGCTGCCTCTACATCGGGCTGGTATGGAGCCTCATCAGCGCTGGGCTTGCACTGGCGGGACTGAACAGCGCGAACAATCCGTAGCGCGAGGCGTCATGACCAACGGATCCGCCGTGTGAAAACCCATGAAGCGTCGCACTGATACAACCTGTGGGGGCGCAGCTGAAGAGGGTATACAATCTGAAGGTGGTGAGCCGGGTGGGGATCGAACCCACGACCCACGGATTAAAAGTCCGTTGCTCTACCGCTGAGCTACCGGCTCACGGTTTTTACACAACCGATTGCGCAACCCGAACCCGCCACTACTGCATATTGCGACGCTCGCGGTTCACCTGCAGGTATGCAACATGCTTAAGACCAACGGATTGCAAGCCGTTGCACAGTCGCCGTTGCAGGAAGCGTTGCAGCTCTGGCTGCTTCAGAAACAGCTCGAATCGGAATCACAAAAGACCCTGCGCAGTTATTCCGAAGTCGGACGCGAATTCGTGAACACGCTCAGCCGTATGGGGATTGCTGACCTTGACGCCGTGAAACCGTTGCACATTCGGCAGTGGCTGCTGGAGCGCAAGCAGCAGGTGTCGCCCCACACGCTGCAGAAGCTCTACCGTACCGCGCATGCCTTCTGGCGATTCTGTATGCGCGAGGGGCTGACCGAAAATGACCCGTTCAGCAAGGTAGACAAGCCCAGAGTACCCCAGAAAGTCAAGCCCGCTCTGACGCCCGAACAGGTAGACGCTATCCTACGCGCCTGTGAGGGTAAGGATTGGCTGCGCCTTCGAGATAGGGCGTTAATCCTGCTCCTGCTGGACACAGGGCTACGGATACACGAAGCGCATAAACTGACCGTCGGCGACGCACGGCAGGAGAGCCTGCTGATTCGCGGCAAGGGCGGTAAGCAGCGCGTGGTGTTCCTCTCCCCCGAAGTGCGCCTTGCGCTCAGCCGCTACCTGCGTGCCTGCCCGCTCCAGCTCACAGACTCTGACCCGCTCTGGCACGGACGCTGGGGCGCACTGACCCTGTGGGGCATTATGGAAGTGGTGGAGAAAATCGGCAAGCGTGCTGGACTTCAGAAACCGCTGGGCGCACACGCCTTCAGGCGCACATTCGCCACATGGAGCTTGCGCAACGGAATCGACTTGGAGCAGCTCAGGCAGCTTATGGGGCACTCGGATTATGGGGTACTGCGCCAGTACCTTGCGCTGGTGGAAGCTGACCTGAAGCAGGCGCATGCACAACATAGCCCGCTGAGGAACCTGCGAGGTGGCAGGAATCGGAACGGTTAGCGCGAATAGGAAGGTAGCCGTCGGGCGTGGCTGCATGCGCCCCGTAAGTGCTGGCAGTGCCCTCACCACTGCCAGCAGCCCGACGGTAAGCCCAAGTGAGGAGGGCGAGTATGGAACTACACGCTGTTTCTGGGGGCATTTATGCTGAGGTGCAGCGCAGGCTGACCTTCGCGTATCTGCAACTGCTGACCGAACGCGAGCCTGACTTCAGGCGCGAGTGGCTGGAGCTGGCGCAAGCCGCCGACTGCGCAACCCCGCCACACTTCGGGACGGGCATGGTGAACTTCCCACGCAGCTGGGAACGCGCTGAGTGGACGCCCTGCTCGTGCGGGAAGCACACGCTGTTGTGGGCACACGATTCCGAACTGCCGACTGAGGTGGACGCCTTCTGCTTGCGTTGGCACTTGCCTTTCTGGGCGCGGCGCACTGTGTACCGAGCCGTGCAATTGCCAGAGGACAGGCAGGCACTCGCGCAGGGACGCATGCCGTGCCTGCGCTGGAGCGCGTGCTACCCCAGCGAGCCGAGCTGTGCTGACCTGCACGAACAACTGCTGCAGAACCTGCAGGACGCGCTACACAACCTGCCCCACTACAACCCGTTCACGCCCAGCCGAAACACGCGAACGGATTATGAGCGCGAGGTGTTCAGGTTCCTAACCGCCCAGCTGAAACCGCTGATAGACGAATACATGCGCGGCGTGGACGCCCGCTATCGCCAGTGGAGTGCGGAACGGAACCTACCCGATTGGCGACGGCTGGGAAGCTTGCTCGCCCACAAGCACACCAACCGACTCGCGCTGCAGGTGTACCTGCGCGTTCAGAAGGGGCATAGCTGGCAGCAGATTGCCAACGCGCTGAAACCCATAACAGAAGACACAATCACACGCGCAGGCGCGAGAAAGGCAACGCTGGAAGCACTGCAGCTGCTGCACATTCGGGAAATTTCCCCCCAGAAAGTGTAAACTCGAAACCCCCGCCCTGTTGATAGTATACAGCCCCTATCCCGCATACTTCCCGTAGGTGAGAAACTATGGCACTGCGGGAATTGCTATATGACGAGCCAATACTGCGCGAAGCTCTGAAACGCCGCGCACGGCGCAATTACCGCCGTGTGGCTGACGAGGCGCGGGCAATCCTTGCGGAAGCCCTGCGAGAGGAAGTAGAGGCGATTCGACGCGAACAGGCTGCCCAATCTGAGCAGAAGGGGGGTAGCGAAGCATGACGCCCCGCAACCGCCCCCAGCCGCCAACACTGGACGCGATTATACCCCACTTGCGCGTCAAGCGTGTGTCGAAGCGCAACGGGACGCGCCATGTGCAGGCGCACTGCCCGTGCCACGACGACCGCAACCCCAGCCTGTCAATCACAGAAAAACCTGACGGCACACTGCTGGTGAAGTGCTTCGCAGGCTGTGAGCAGGAGGCTCTGTGGCGCGAACTCTGTCGGCTGGCGGGCGTGGAACCCGCACGCGGTGTACCTGTGCTGCCCACGCCGCGCCCACGGGCGCACGCCGCCCGCAACGGCTCTACGCCCGCGCCCGCAGAATCTTCGCGTGAACGCCTCACGGTACACGATTACGCACACGCGAAGGGACTGGACGCGGAACGCCTGCCCGAATGGGGACTGCGCGAGTGCGAACGCGGAGTCGCTATCCCCTATCTGGACGCCGACGGCAATCATGTAGCAACGCGCTACCGCCACGCGCTGGAGGGCGAGAACCGCTTCAGCTGGGCGCGTGGGAATCGCCCCTGTATGTATGGGCTGTGGAATCTGCCCTTATGGGACGATTCGGAAACTGTCTATCTGTGTGAAGGTGAAACGGACGCGCTGACGCTGTGGCACGCGGGGCTGCCAGCACTGGGGATACCTGGCGCGAGCGTGTGGCGCGAGGCATGGTGGGAGCCTCTGAAACGCTTCGCGCGAATCTGTATAATCCCTGACGCCGACGAGGCAGGACGCCAGCTGGTGGAGAAACTCGCGCACACCTGCCCGCTGGAGCTGCAGGAGCGCGTCGAGGTGCTGGAGCTGCCTGAGGGCGTGAAGGACGCGAACGAGCTGTACCTGCAACTGGACGCCGACGCTGAACGGTTTCGGGAGGCGGTTTTATTGCAAAGTGCAACGCCCCTAAGGGATTGCAATATTGCACTATTGCACTATTCCGACGGCGACGACCTGCAGCTGCTTGCCCCGCTTCGCGAACTGCTCCAAAACGACGCCAGCGAACCAATCGAGTACCTGCCACTACTGGGAACTGACGGGCTGATAGCGCGGGGCACAATCACCCTGCTGGGCGCACACCCCAAAGCAGGGAAGACCACGCTGCTGATACACGCTTGCCGTGAGTGGCTGAGGCTTGGGCTGAAGGTGGTGTACCTCTCGGAAGACCCGCAACCTGTGTGGCGGCTTCGCGTTGGGCAGTTTCCCGAACTTGCCGAGCTGATTCTGAACGCTATTCCTCGCGCCCACCCTGAACGCTGGGCGCAGGCAATCGAGGCGACGCAACCCGACCTCGTGATTGTGGACACAATCCGCAGGTTCCTGCCCGCCCGCGACGAGAACGACTCAGCGTCGGTATCAACCGCCCTCGCGCCGTTTATCGACCTCGCCCAACGATTGCCCCGAACGGCGATAGTGCTGGTTCACCACACCAAAAAGAACCTCTCTCCAGAGGGCGAGATTACCGATATTGCAGGCTCCCATGCGTTCACGGCTGAAGTAGACGCGATTCTACTGCTCGCGCCCGTGCGCGAACATAATCGCCAGCGACTGCTGACGCCGATTGCTGGGCGTCTCTGGACGCTCTCCCCCGAACCGCTGGTGCTGGAGCTATCCGAAGACGGCTCTGCCTACGCCGTGAGGGGCGTCGCCAGCGAGGTGCTACCCGAAACACGCGCCCACTCCACAAAAGAGAAGATTCTGCAGGCGATTCAGGAGCTTGGGCGGGCGACTGTTGACGAGGTGTTCGAACACCTGCGCGAAAACGGGGAGCATGTATCGAAGCGGACAGTCTACAATCACCTTGACGCGCTCTACTCCGGCGGACTCGTGGAGCGCGAAGGCTCGCGCGGGCGAGGTGGCGGGTACGCCTTTTATTGCAATAGTGTAATAGTGCAGCCCCTTAAGGACTTGCACAATTGCACTATTGCGCAGGAGCAGCTCGCGCTGGAGCCTGACCCCGCGCCTGACCCAGCAACTGACGCGACTGGACTGCCCGCGCTTGACGAATTTGTCTACAGCACGCTTTGCGCTATGGGGGAACCTGACCACAGGCAGCTTGTAGACGCGCTGAAACCGCACGGCGTCGACGCCTACGCGCTGCTGGGCGCGTTGGAACGGCTTCAGAGCGCGGGGCGCGTAGAGCGTATCCCTGATTACCCCCTCGCGCGATACCGCGCTTTGGACGCGGTAGGCGAACCTGCCGCGCCAGAACACAACACACAACACGATTGCGGAGCGGTGCAACCGCCCGCGCAACTCACACAACAGGAGGTCTAACGCTATGGCTATCACCATAACCGCTACCGAGAACGCGCCCATTCCGACGGGCGAGTATCGCGTCGAGCTGACGGCTATCGAGCTTGCCGACGGGCAGTATGGGCAGCAGCTGCGCTGGACTTTCGCCGTGCTGGATTACGGCAAGACTCTGATTGCCTACTCCAGCGTCGCGCCGAGCTTGAAGAGCAAGGCTATGCGCTGGGCGGCGGCTCTGCTCGGACGGGCGATTAAGCCAGGGGAGAGCGTCAACTTCGACGCCCTTGTGGGTAAGACCGCGATTGCAACCGTTGTGCGGAAACGGAAAGACGACGGGACTGAGTATAACGCGGTAGACGACCTGCACGCCGACGATTCCGACGCTGACCCGTTCGAGTAGGCACAACAGGGGCGTGGCGTGCCGCCAACACGCCCGCCCCCGTTAGGAGGTGAAACAGGTGAAGACAAGTGTACCGAAGCGAATCGAGATTCGTGGAGCGCAGGGCAAGCTGCGGGGCGTGATTCAGAATCGCACGCTTCAGAAAGAGATTCGTGGGAGCATTCACCTGCTCCGCAAGCCCCCCGCAATCGCGCTGGACGCCGCCATGTACGACCGCTGGCGGCGACACTTCGACGCGATAGAGGTACACGACACAGAAACAGGGCGCGTCTACCGAATCTCCGCTACCCGATTCGAACACTTTCGCTGGGAACTCGAACGCGGCTACGGCAGGCAGTATGCCGTCGCCCTCTCACGCTGGAGTGTTGAAGACCCGAACGATTCGCAGCTCAGGCTGGAGGTACAGCCATGACCGACCGACCTAAGACCCTGACCGTGCTGATTGGCACGGAACGCGCCGTCTACTTCACAGGCGCGTTCACAGTGGAACTCGAACAACACCCGCGCGGCGTGGTGTTGACGGTACGGCAGTATCGCAGTGAGCGTCGCTTCGCACTCAGCGGCGACTTGCCGACTGCGCTGGCGAAGGTGCGCCTCGCGGGCGAGGTGGTGGCGCATGCCGAGCTTGACGACTGAGCGGGACTTCCAGCGCACGCTGTTGGAGCTGGCACGGCTACGGGGCTGGCGGGCACACCACGCCCGCCCCGCCCTTGACAGGCGCGGCAGGTGGCTGACGCCCATTCAGGGCGACGCTGGGTTCCCCGACCTCGTGCTGGCGCGAAGCGGACGAATCCTGTTTGTGGAGCTGAAGCGCGAGGGTAGACGCCCGTCGCCCCAGCAGCAGGCGTGGCTGGATACGCTCGCGCAGTGCGCAGGCGTGGAGGTGTACCTATGGACGCCAGCGGACTGGAGCGCAATCGTGGAGATTCTGCGCTGAGGGGGTATCCCAAAGTACCCCCCAGCGTTTAGACGCGCCTCAGAGCGCGAATATGCGCGAAATACGGGTATCCTGTATCTCGGTTATGAAGCAACGGATACGGCGCAAGGCGAAGCGGGCGATTGTCAAATCGCTCGAACAGGGCGCAACGGTATCGCAAGCGTGCGCTGCTGCAGGCGTATCGCGCCGTGTGTTTTATGAGTGGCTGCATAAAGACCCCGACTTCGCAGGCGCGGTAGAGCTGGCGTACACCAAGCAGATTGCGCTCGCTGAAACCGCTCTGTTTCGCGCAATCGAAGCGGGCGACCTGAAAGCCGCTATGTGGTTCCTTGAACGCCGCGCCCCCGAATACCGCCCGCCGAGTATGCAGCAGCAACTTGCGGAATCTGAGCCGCTGATAGAGCTTGTAGAGGTAGAACCCGCCCACGAACTGGACTTCTGCGAGGTGCTGGCGCAGGCGAGCCGTACCTGACCGTGCGCAACATGCACAGGGAACCTGTTCACCACAGCTCGACCTTCGGCTTCGCGCTCCACTCGAACGGGGGTTCCTTCGGCGGCTGATTGGACTGTGCGTCGAGTATCTGTTTCACCTTGCAGATAGCTTCGCGCACGGTTTCGGGTACAGGCTCTGGGCAATCCGCTTCCAGCCAACTCCATACCGCCTCGCGTTCCCCCTCTGGCAACGAGTCAATTGCTTCCGCAACCTCGCGTATCACGAATATAGCGGCACTCGCGATTGGCGCGTCGCTCATGGGGAAATTCTACCGCCAGAGCAGCAGGAATCGTGCCGGGCGCGTTGAATAAAGAGAACGCCAGCGCAGTGTAGGGGCACTCGCTGGCGTGGCTCCAGCAGGTAGCAGCTGCTGAAGCGGGACACAGATTCTGCAACCGCTCCAAAGCTCCTGCTGATTGCCCACAGAGAACCCCAATCGGGAGCCTGACCCTACAACAGGCAGGAGGTGAATGGCGAATTGCGGCTCTGATAGAGCAACGGATTCGCCAAATGGAAAATCGTGAAGCGTCGCACTGATACAACCTGTGGGGGCGCAGCTGAAGAGGGTATACAATCTGAAGGTGGTGAGCCGGGTGGGGATCGAACCCACGACCCACGGATTAAAAGTCCGTTGCTCTACCGCTGAGCTACCGGCTCACGGCGCAAAGTATACCTCACAGGCGGGTGGGAATGCAAGTGGGATGTTTAGTGATATGTACCCTGCAAGTGCTCGCACTTCCTTACTGAGCAGATGCTCTGTCTGAGCCTAAGTCGAGGTTGATTTCCTCTTCCGAGATGCGGTCGCCGCGTCCTTCTGTCGATGCGCGTTGACACGAGTGCGGTTCCCGCGTGATGACTTTTGGGCGCTTGCTCTATTTGCCAGTAAGCACTTCTTTCGCCTCATCAAATCGTCCAAGAGCTTGTTGGCATTTTTGGCTAATAATTCTGCGCGTTCTTTCAAAAAATCTTCATACTCTATTAAAACATTATTGTTACCTACCTTTTTGACTGAATCAGGGATGCAGTGTTTCTTAAGTTGTTGAGAATTGATTGAATGCTTCCTTATATACTCCTTTGGGAGTTTGTTAGAAAGTTGCTTATTGGTTTCGCTTAGAATAACTGTGATATTTGCAAGAGCATCCGATTGATCTCTATCTATCTTCGCTCTTAGGAGCACATCGCGCGGGCAAATATGGTGAAAATCTAATGTGCTTATTTCTAGGCTGGCAATTTCGGCTATATTTTCTTTGGATAACCAATCTCCAGCATTCTTGTGCTGCAATATGAGCCAGAGCATCAACCTGTGAAACATGCTTCTGCTTGTGTTGTAGCTCTCCAAGAATTCCTCTGATGACAGTGGCCTCCAGTGTATTTGGCTCTTCAATCTTTCCAAAACCTTCTTGAAGTTCTGAGAGTCTCGGATTATTCTTACATCTTCATTGATTTTTGTAATGGCTGATCCGCTGTAGCGCCCAACGCGATTGACCAACAGAAACCAGTGAAGAACCTTACAGAAATTGTATCCGCGTTTGTTTCTCCATTTCTGGTGAAGAGTAAACAGAGGTATCAAGCTGTTAGTTGAAGGTAGAATCCTGTCTGAATATACCCCGAAACTACGCAGGTTTTCAATGACTTCTCGTATGATGTTTTTCGTTTCTTCCCAATATTTCTGCATCGATGATTTTGTCCAGAAATCTTTCCTAACATGCGACAAATTGGCTTTACCTTCCCCAATACAAGTCAAGGTACGGATTATGACTCCTGCATCCAGAGACCACCCTTCCTGCTCAAGCTGCTCGCGAAACGGCAGATACTCGTCGCGTATCCAGCTCGGATTGTGAACTGCAACAAGCGCCAGAACAACATCGGCTTCCTTGACTCGTTTGCCTGCCTGGTTCAGTCGAGTGAACACTTCTGCAACATCGTCAAGATTATGTTTAGTTATTGCAAATGGGATAATGCGATTTTTGATATCGAGCAAATTCTCGAGCTCCCGCTTCACAGTATCTCTTTCTGAACAACTTTTTGCTCTGCTCAGTATATCTTCTGCTTTTATCTCCCCACTCAAAAAACCCCGTAAGCTATGCCAATTTTTACCCCTTCGCAATACATCAGTCGGTAAAGCAAATTCAAATTGAACTGAATTTTCATTTTGTATAATTCTGAAAAGAATTTCGCACTTCCTATCTAATTCCTTCCAAGTTTTCTTATCGTCCCACCAAGACGGACGAACGCCAAGCAAAAGACAGAGTGCTGTAATACGTTGCTGCCCATCGACAATCCACAAAGACTTTCTTGCTCCAGATGAAGGCACCTGACCTTCTCCCGCGCTTTTACTACCTCTCGAACGTGGATTGTTGTAAATAGAAGTCTCCCAGAGCAAAGGCTGCCCTATCGGATAGTTTCTGTATAGAGACTCTGCTAACCTCATAACATCGCGGGGTCCCCAAACAAAGTCGCGCTGAAACTCTGGTATGCTCAAAGTGTGATTCGCGGCATCGTCCACAACCTCTCGGACAGTCTTCTTCACATATCGAGTGTAAGTTTTCCCTACCATCGTTCATCCCCTGATTACACCATCAGTATACCCGTTCACTTTGTTATCAAGGTATATTTGAAAACCATGAAGTTCCTGAGTGTAATGCATGGGGTACAAAGATTGAGAAACCCCACCACCCCCTCCGCGTCTCCTACACGAACCAGCTGGCGAAGTGTTTTTTGCTCTTCAGGGGTCAGTTCCAAGTATGGGAAGGTCTCTATCAGTGCTTTCGCCTGCGATAAGCCGAGATATTTACGTGTATACGCGCTCTCGGAATACTTGTAGGTGGTCATGAACTCGCTGTCGGTCTGGGCGCGCAGGTACTCCAACAGCAGGTTGAAGTAGTCTTTGAGCCACAGCAGGTCATCCAGCGGCAGGCGCGGCTCGATAAACAGCTGGATGGGGTGCGTTCGATAGGTCGCCTTCGTCACTACGATTCCGTCCACGCCGAACTGTTCCGGGATACTGTAGAGACCCGCGCGTCCGTCCGCGCTCCCCGTGTCCAGCGTGCGCACAAACAGTGGGTTTGCCCTTACCTGCTCGTACAGCGCGGCGTCTACCCGCGTTTCGAGAACACGGTAGCCTTTGCCAGAGAAGTCGTTCGCGTCTATCAGCCGTAGCAAATGCTCCCCCCGATGTTGCTCGACCGTCGTATGATGCAGATAGTAGCTCACTTGAAGCGGGCGCGCGGCGCGATAGCGTGCCGTGAACTCTTCAAACTCGCCCCCCGCGCGATAGTGCTGCTTCGGGGAAAGGCGGTACAGGCGTCGCTGAACCGTGTGATTAATCTTCGTCGCCTCGAACGCCTGCACCTCGCGCTGCGCGCACGGCTTGCGCTCGAAAAAACCAATCATCACATGCACGCCTGTATGCTCGAACAACGCTTCCTCAAACAGGTATGCCCCGCGGATGGTGTAATAGGTCAGCAGGTCGTCGCGGATTTTGTTGGAGATGGCGAATCCAAACAGGAAGTTGGACGGAATGATGTACGCCATTCGAGGAATCCTATGGCGCATGTCGTTAATGAGGGCGATTTGATACAGATCCTGATACCCCTCGTTGTCCCCTGTGAAGTATTGCAGGTATGGGCGCGTCTCTGGCTGCTTGGGGATATAGCCCAGATAAAGATAGGGCGGGTTGGTGACATGGTACACAGGCAGCGCGGAGCGGAGTATCTCTTCAGGGTAGTGTGCGAGGGTGTCCTGCTGGCGGATGTTTTCACGCGCCAGCGGCTCTGGCACGCCCAGCGCAACGGCGCGCTGAATGCACTGGGCAACCATCTGCGGTTGAATGTCGTAGAGGCGGATGTGTTCCGCGAAAAACTCGGCGCGCTCAGCGGGAGGTATCTGTTCCAGTATCGGCAAAATCAGGTCGCCTCTGCCTGCAAACAGGTCTACCCATCGGTACTGGGTCAGCAGGGGCGTGATTTCAGGCAGGATATAAGTGTGCAGCAGTTGCTGGGGGGTGAGGTGTTCGCCCAGCGCGCGGCGTCGCCTCCGTTCCGATGGTACTGCCATGAACGAAAGTATACCCGTACTCCAGCAACAGTTTGTTGGATATCCTTACAGGTGGGTGAAATACAGTGGCGACTTCGGCTCAGACCCTGCGGCGCAAGCGACGCTACACAGAAGAAGACCTCAAGCGGCTTCCTCGCGACGGCTACAAGTACGAACTGGTGAACGGGAGGATTCGACAAGCGCCCACCGACGGACGACACGGGGAGATTGGCGCAGGATTGGCTGCGCGCCTGTGGAATCAGGTGCGCCGCTGGGCAAAGGTCTACGACTCCAGCACGGGATTCCGCATGCACTCTGGCAACATCCGCAGTCCCGATGTGTCGGTGTTGTGTCGGGAACGGCTGGAAGGCGGCAAATCGCCCGAGGATTTCATCAACGGCGCGCCCGACCTGGCAGTGGAGATTATCTCGCCCTCGGAGCGACCTGCAGAGATTTACGCGAAGCTGGGCGAGTATTTTGAGTCGGGCGCGCAGGAGGTCTGGCTCATCTTTCCTGAGCGCAGGCAGGCGCATCGCTATACGCCGTCGCTTCAGGTGCAGGTGCTGGGCGAGGGCGATGTGTTGCGCACGCCGCTGCTGCCCGACTTTGAGCTGCCCCTCACCGAGCTGTTTGAGGAGATACAATACTAACTCGCGATTCAGCTTTCACGAGCTGGGCGAAGTGTGATGCAATGGCAGGAAAAAGCGCCGCTGATGGCGTATTTTGGATACAACCTGTTTGGGAGTTTCAATCTCTTCCAGGTCTCTGGGGGATCAGGCATGTGGCTTGAGACGCTGCGGGGTGAAAACTTTCGAGGCTGGCTGGTGGTGATACTCGCCAGTATCGTCGTTCTGGCGCTTGGACACAAGGTTCTCGACGCTCTGGCGCAAACGCTGGTTCACTTGCTGGGGTATGTGTTGAGCGAGAGCTATCGAGCGCATGTGGAGCGACTCGGCGGCTTCGGCGGCTACCTGTCGAATCAGTTGACGCCTCGGCTCCAGCATACCTTTTTCCACGGATGGTACATAACCATTCTCAAGAGCGTGCTGCTGGGCGCCGTTCTCTATCTGGGTACGAAAACCATCAATTCCAGACTCTATCTGTACGCGCTGCTCTTTGCCCTGGCTGCGGTGTGGGTACTATCGGGGAAGGGGATTCACATTTTCTATTCCCCCTTCTGGAGTTTTCTGGAATTCCTGATGATTTTGATGTGTCTGCTGGCGCTTCTCTGGCTGTACAAACGGGGCATAACGACCCTCTGGAGGGCATCATGAGCCGAAGAGCCTTTACACTGATGGAGCTGCTGGTCGTGGTGGCGATAATCGCGTTGCTTGTGGCGCTGATAACGCCCGTGGTCTTCCATGTGCTGGAGCGATCGCGGCAAAGCGCCTGTATCAGCAACCTGCGTCAAATCGGGATTGCTATCAAGAGCTACCAGGAGGACTACGGCGGCGTCTACCCCGAGAATCTTGCGCGAACGCAGCCGTATGTCAAGAGCGCGGAGTTGTATCTATGCCCCTCCGACCCCACGCGCGGCAAGGGAGTTATCGGCGAGGGTCTGGACACCAGCTACCTCAGCATTTTGCGGTTCCTGCACGCCGCTATGACCGACAGGGAGCGCACGCCCGATGTGGTGTCCGCACGCGTTCTGATGGCGACCGACCCCAACTATGGGCTTGTTGTGTGCCAGAGTCATGGGACGCGAGAGACGCCCGGAGAGGACACGCTAATCTCCTATGGTTCGCATTCGGGGCTTATTCTGCGCTTGCGCAACGACGCTTCGGTCGCGCGGGTGCGTGTGCAGGTGGTGTGTACGCAGGAGGGCGGCACGCTCAGCGGGGGTGTACCGACATGGCATCTCTACTCGGATGTGCGTCCGTGTCCGCCAGAAGTGCCGCAAGATGCGCTGTTTCTGAATTGCCCCATCAATACGGTCCCGTGTCCGTGAAGGGATTGCTGCGCCTCGCTGAAGAGGCGTGTTAGCCTCCGCCCGCGCCCTGCACTGTGGTACAATTCGCCTACTGGAGGTTTCTATCCAATGAGCTACGATGTGAAGGACCTGGCGCTTGCCGAGCAGGGCGCGCTGCGCATGGAGTGGGCAGACAACGAGATGCCCGTGCTGCGCCTCATTCGGCAGCGATTTGAGCAGGAGAAGCCCCTGCAGGGCGTGCGAATCGCCGCGTGTCTGCATGTCACGACCGAGACGGGCAACCTGATGCGCACGCTCAAAGCGGGCGGCGCGGAGATTGCCCTGTGCGCCTCGAACCCCCTCTCCACCCAGGACGACCTCGCCGCCGCGTTAGTGAAATACGAAGGGATAGCCGTCTACGCTATCAAGGGCGAAGATAAAGAGACCTACTACAGGCACATCCATCAGGCGCTGGACATCCAGCCGCACATCACGATGGACGACGGGTGCGACCTCGTGAGCGTACTGCACACCGACCGCCGCGAAGGGCTGGCGGGCGTGTTCGGCGGCACAGAAGAGACCACCACGGGCGTTATCCGCCTGCGCGCGATGGCGAAAGAGGGCGTGCTGCAGTACCCCGTAATCGCCATCAACGACGCCTACACCAAGCACCTGTTCGACAACCGCTACGGCACGGGTCAAAGCACGATGGACGCGATTATGCGGGCGACGAACCTGCTGATTGCGGGACGCAAGGTGGTGGTGATTGGCTACGGCTGGTGCGGGCGCGGGGTCGCCATGCGCGCGCGCGGACTGGGCGCGCATGTGATTGTGTGCGAGGTGAACCCGCTCAGGGCGCTCGAAGCCATCATGGACGGCTACGAGGCGCTGCCGCTGGCGCGCGCCGCGCAGGTGGGCGACATCTTCATCACCGTCACGGGCAACTACCATGTGCTGCGCGAGGAGCATTTCCGTGTGATGAAGTCGGGCGCAATTGTGTGCAACACGGGACACTTCAATGTGGAGATCGACATCCCCGCGCTGGAGCGCATGGCGACGGGCAAGCGCACCGTGCGCGCATTCGTCGACGAGTACCAGCTCAGCGACGGGCGACGGCTCTACCTGCTGGGCGAGGGGCGGCTGATCAATCTCGCCGCCGCCGAGGGGCATCCCGCCGCCGTGATGGACATGAGCTTCGCCAATCAGGCGCTGAGCGTGGAGTATATCGTGAAACACAAAGGCGCGCTGCCGCGCGAGGTGTTCGCCGTGCCCGCCGAAATCGACGCGCAGGTCGCCCGCCTCAAACTGCAGGCGCTGGGCGTGGAAATCGACACGCTCACCGACGAGCAGGCGAAGTACCTCGACTCATGGCAGGAGGGCACATAGAAGGCTGGTCGCCTGAGTCGCTGGAATCGTTGGACGCCTGCCCTGTGTGTGAGGCGCGCACGGGGCAGGCGGTTCTGTATCGAACCCTGCGCGATAAGGTCTACCCCGACACGCCCGGCGCGTGGGATTTCTACCGTTGCGGCGGGTGCGGCTCGGGCTACTTCAACCCGCGCCCGACGCCCGAATCGGTCGGCAGGCTGTACGAAGCGTATTACACGCACGCGCACACCGATGCGCCCGACTATGCGCAGCTGAGCCTGCTGGGCAAACTGCGCCGCATGCTGGGCAACGGCTACCGCAACTATCGTTTCGGCATGCACGAGCGACCTGCCAGCGTGCTGGGCGTGCTGGCAGCAATGCTCATGCCCGACTACCGCGCGCTGCTGGACGCGGGCGGACGCCATCTGCCCCGACGCCCCAAAGGACGCCTGCTCGATGTCGGCTGTGGGAATGGCGACTTTTTGCTATTTGCGCAGCGTGCGGGCTGGCAGGCGGTGGGCGTGGAGCCAGACCCGAAAGCGGTCGAGGTCGCCCGCGCGCGCGGACTCACGGTGCATCTGGGCGGGCTGGAGACCCTCGCGTCGGAGCGCGAGGCGTTCGACGGCATGACGCTGAACCATGTGATTGAGCATGTACATAATCCCCGCGCGACGCTTGCCGACTGCTACCGCTTGCTCAAGCCGGGCGGCTGGCTGTGGCTCGAGACGCCCAATCTGGACGCGCAGGGGCACGCGCGCTACCGCGAGAACTGGGTCGGGCTGGACATCCCGCGCCATCTGGTGGTCTTCACGGATCGCGCCTTGCTGCGCCTGTTGCAGGAAGTCGGCTTCGCGCGGGTGGAGCGGTTGCCCTATTACCCGCTGTGCGAGCGCGTGTACGCGATGAGCCGGGTGATTGCGATTGGCGCGTCGCCCCACCAGCCGCCGCCCCTGCCCTCCGAAGAGCGGCTACTGGCGCAGCAGGCGGAGGTGGACGCCCGCCGCCGCCCCGAAATCCGCGAGTTTATCATGGTACGCGCGTGGAAGACCGAGCCTACCTACCCGTGACTGTTACCGGGCAGCTCCATCCACGCTGAAAGGGCGGCGTATTCGCGTGCTTATTCGTCAACCCACAGATACCCGCCTTGAAGTCGACGCACACGCGCCCCCCATGCAGGAGGCTCCTCTGCACGCAGCGCCGAGACAATCATAGGCAAGCTTCCTTCCCTGTACGCTTGCTCGGAAGGCGCATAGCGCAAGTAGACAACATCCACCGACTCCAGCACAGCAGGCAGGACTACTTCCACTTGTTTGTCGCTCCAGTGTGCCTGACCGTAGCCTTCGACTCGATTGTTATTCAGGTCTGCAATCAACGCTTCATGAGCTTTCAAATCAGGCGCTAACTTGGGACGCAAGTGACGCCCCAACCAGATGATGGTCTTTTTCCCGTTCGCAAGAATCTCCAGGCAGAAACCTGCCTGCGACCATACTTCTGCAGAAATCGGATTCGTAAACTGCACCACAAGGAAAGTTCTGCCGCCCTTAATCTGCCATTCCGCTCGTTGAAGCTTGAATGGAACACGGAACGGCACAGAACGAACATTATCAAAGCCCTCATCCGTTTTGAGGTAGTAGCTTGTGTCCCGCGAAGTCTGTTCGGCGCCTTGCTGAATCAGGGCGCCTGATGTCGCGTGCGTATTCACGCGCCAGAAGTATAATCCTGCCGCGAAGGCAGCAGCAAGCACAACAACCCCAAGTTCAATCGGTCGTCTCATCGCTTATCTCCAGCAGTCTAGATTTTGTCTTTCCATCCCGTGGGTGGATCCATATATATTAAGTTGCCTTTCGAGTCGTAAATCTTGAGTATGTCTCTGGAAGGGTCGTAAATGTAGTGATGATTTATCTTGCCATTTTCGTCATAGTTAATCCAGTGAACATACCCTTGACCATCCACGTAGAAGTCGTTATCTGCTCCATTCGGTCCGCAGCGTCCTATCACACCCGTTACTTCGCCCGGCTGTAGACGTCCGTCGCCATTCTGATCGATGCCCACTAAACCAACCCAGGCATCCGTACCATCATACCCTCCATATGGGAACCACCCTTGCTCCAGTCCCCACTCAATGAGCCTACCTCCGCCGAGGTCAACAGCGCCGTCATCGGGTAAAAGGGATATGTCTCGTGGCCATATTCGATTGTTTCCGCCTCTCACTCGGTCTCCAAGCCTGGGACGATCACTCGAATCGGTTGGGACTGAAACATCATTTCTTGGTTGCCAGGAGACCGTTCGACCCTGTTGAGATTGCTGCCAGTGAGCCTGATAGGGCCATCCGGGAATAGCTCCCTTTATGTTTCTCTTGATCCAGAGATAAGAAACAATAGCCCCGTGCAGCCCTCCGATAGCTTCTTCCGCATCCGATTGGGTGGGGAGATACCGCATAATCACAATTGATGGGATTTCCTCTGTCTGAATCGGGACAGCAATTTCAATGGTATCCCCATAGTAATGTATCTCTCCAGAACCAAGTCGATGCGCGCCGTGTCGCGTAAGGATGTCCACAGTTGAAGGACCACTGGCGCCAGGAATATCGGGATAGTTATGGTTGTAAACAACCATAAAATCTGCATAGTGGATTTCCAGTGTATAAACAGCGTTATGGGGAATCTCACCAAAAGACTTGATGGCTATAGTGTAAATAGTCCCTATTTCACTTGGCTCCCACTGGAAGTCTGTGATTTTTAAAGGAACCGTGTAGTATCGTGCTTCTCCAGAGAACTTATCGATGTACCAGAACTCTGGCTCTTGTGTGTGGGCGTGATACCCCCACTGACAAGCCAATATAAGCCCCAAGTGTGCGCTAATCCACCGCACATTCCGTCTTTTCATCGCCCGCATCCTCTTGAAGATTCCTTTGTGAAGGCGTCGGGCACAACCACCTGGCTGGGGGGCTGACCCCACTGGTCGCGCAGGGTGACCCGATTACCCGCCTCGCGCGTCATACGCCAGCCCGCGTTCTCGGCGGAGCTCATCAGGCATACCAGCGCACGCCGCTCGGGCGAATCGGTATGAACCGTGAGCGAGAAGACGGCGAACCCACCCAGCGGGGCATCCTCCACGCGCAGGCGGTAGCCGTCGCCCAAATCCAGCGCGCGCCCACCGATGAACCCCACAGCGGCTTTGGAGCGTGGCGTGCGCACAAGCAGGAACGCGCGTTCGGGCTGGCTCTGGTCTAACAGAACCTCGCCCGTGTCCGAGACGAAGCGTCGGTCGCTGGGCAGTTTCACCTGGTCATGACGGAGCGCACCAGAGGGCATCGCGCGCGGGTCGGTGGCGATAGCGATTCGGTGGAGCCAGCCCAGCATGCCGGTCAGCCCCACATTCGAGCCGTCCACCATCACCCACGCGCCAGCAGTGGGCAGGAGCGCCATCTCCTGGTCTTCGGTGAACGGGGCGACGACCAGCTGGCGTGCAGGGCGCACATCTTGGCGGAGGAAGAGCGCCGAACACGCAGGCAGAAACGCCCACTTGGCAGGGTGCTGGTAGATGTCGAAGAAGCCCGTGATGCGCTGGGCGTCTAAGCTATCGCGCGCGTGGCTATAGGTGTACCAGAACAGCGCATCCCAATCTTGGAGCGCGGCATAGACCGCGTGAAGCAGTCCCGCCTCGGCGCAGTATTCGTTAGGAGCCGGATTGTCGAACTCGGTACAGGCGAACGGCTTGCCCAGCACGCGCTTTGGGGCAACCCGCGTGACGGTCATGTCGTTCGTGCCGTTCACCATCGGGATGTTGCGCACATACCAGTCGGTGGTCGACCAGCCCCCGCCAGGGAACTCCGGGTGTTGCCAGTAGGCGTGCGTGTCCACCACATCCATCGTCGCCATCAGGTGGGGGGTACTGCAGGCGACAATCGTGCCGAACACCACGCCCCGAAAGCGCAGGTCTCTTTTGATATAGTGGTACAGCTCCAGCCAGTAGGCGCGCTCGGTCTCCCACAGGAAGCGTATCCAGTCGGCTTGCACTTCAGGGGGATAGGTGCCCCATTCGGAGCGTTTGATAATGGGAAGACTCTTTTGGGCGAGCGGGTCGCCTTCGGGCAGGGCGAACAGCGTGCCCCCGCGTCGGAGCGAGAGGTCAGCGAACCAGAACTCGCCGGTCTGGGTGCCCATCTCGGTGAAGCCGATGCGCGCGTTCGTGCTGGTGTTGACGCCGAAGGTGAACTCGAACACCTGCCATTCGGGGGTCAGCCGTATCGTGCGTGCCAGCCCGACGGGAGCCCACGGGTCTTGCGCCATGCCCATCATCACCATCAGGGTGCGCGGCTGGTCGGCGCGGGCACGGAACCGCACGGTGTAGATTTGCCCGCGCTCCACAGGGAACCCCACCTGCCAGAACTGCACATGCCAGCCCGCCGAGCCAGCACGCGTGATGCGCAAGCGTACCGCGCCATCGGGTTGGGGCGTGGCATCCGCTTGGGCGGTGCTGTGCCGTTCCAGCGTCCACTCCGCCAGCCCTTGCTCGAACCGGCGATTGCGCAGGAGCTCGCGCCCCAGCGGCTCCGATTGCTCGCGCCAGCGTTCACGCAGGCGTTCAGTACGGACATACCTGCGCTGGAGCCACTCGTTCCACTGGCGTTGGAGGTCGGCTTGGAACACGGCGGGCAGACCGTCTATCGTGCCCAGCATCCAGCCCTGCAGGAGACCGTTCTCGTTATTGATTTCCACCATCGCCAGCGCGGGGTCTTCGGCGTAGGGGCGTCCGGTGTAGGGGTTACGGTGCGTCAGCAGCTGGCGGGCGTACTCCTTCTGGAGCTCGATCATCGGGCGGAAGTAGGTGCCCACCACATGCTGGGCTTTCACATCCTCTATCCGGTCAATCTCGGCAGGTAGCCCGTCGCCCGATTTGAAACGCCGATGCACAAGCAGGTTGAAGTTGCTGTAGACGCCCCGCTTCTTCAGCTCGGCGAACAGGAAGTCCATACAGTCCAACGCTTCGGGGTTGAACTGGCGCGAATCGGGGCGATTGAGGTCGATCAGGGAGGGGTTCGCCCAGAAGGCGTCCATATGGTGCCATCGCACGCAGTTGAAGCCGACCCGTGCGATTCGTTCGGCAACTTTGGGGGCGTCGGGCTTGCGCAGGAAGTTCGCACCTGCCGTGAAGTTCACGCCCCAGAAGCGGATACGACGGTTGCCCATATAGAGGTGTCCATCGTTGCGGGCTTCCACATAGGCGTTCTCAGGAATCGGCTCCATGCCCACCACTTTGCGCACATCGGCGACCCCCTCGCTGGCGCCATCCCACCGAAACACCCAATCAAAGCGTCCACTTGCCATAGCAATTGGTTGATACGATTCAACCGAACAGAATCCTGCTAGTAGGGCAAACCCCCTAACCCAGAGCGACCATGCGGCTCAAGCACCGTAGCCACAGCGTCATCGCCTGCCACGCCTCTTCGGGGTCGTCGAGCGGCTGCTCCACATGGGCGACCCGCGTGTTGCGGAACTTGTTGACCGCGTCCAGCTCACGGTACAGCTCGGCGAAGTCCGAGCCGCCGAACACCTCCTGAACATCTTGCCATACGCCCGATGCGCCCCAGCCCCCTTCGACCGCATAGGCGAGGCAGAAGACCAGCGTCCCCAGCCGCATCAACGAACGACCGTAGACCAAGTTATTCTTGAGGTACCGACCATTCTGTTGCAGTAGGGCTTTCTGTCGCGGCTCCAGCGAGTCGTCGAAATAGGGTTCAAAGTAGGAGGTGAGTTGTACCGCGTCGGGGGGGATTCGTGGCTTCAGGTACCGTTCCAGGATGCGGAGCGCATATTCATCGAGCGGATAAAGCAGGGGCTGGAACGCATGGGCAAAGGATGCCATGCGGGCGCGCACCGCATAATCCAGCAACAGGATAGACTGGCGCATCGCATCCGCCACCTCAGGTGGGGGTTGATCGATGCCCGCCTCCCTGAGCACGCGTGCCACCAGCGCCTCGCTCTCCGCTTGTGCAGAGGCTTCCGCCAACGGTAGCGCCGTTTGACCCGTTTTGGCTTCCTTCAGCAAGTCTTGGAGCGACGGCTCACAGGCTCGTGCCAGCACCTGCACGCTCAGTGTCGCATTCTCCTGAAACAGGTGGAGCGGCACATACAAATACGCCCACCGACTCCCGCTCTTAGAAGCCGCCTTGCACCATTCGACCGCCGCACGCGCCTTGAGAGGCACCAGATTATCCACCCTGCCCTTGAGCTCCACCAGATAGTAGCTGCCATCCTTGAGGCGCACGATGAAGTCGGGTTCGTAGAAAGCGCGGTGCCCGTCCAGACGCAGGTAGTCGATTCGGAGCTTCTGCGGACCCGCATTCTTCGCGAACGCCACCACATCGTCTGCGGTATCGAGGAAGTCGACAAAGGCGACCTCGAAATCGTTGTCGCAGGGCACCAGGTTGAACATCGTGCGCTCAGCGCGCACCGCGGGACGCTTGTCGTTGCTGGTGGCTTGGTACGGCTTCCAAGTGGAGAGCCGATGCCCCTGACTGACACACTTGCGCTCCTCTTTGCGCACGGTCTTCTGCAGGATGAGCGGGGTAAAGGTGGCGCGCAGATGCTCCAACACATCCTGATCGCGCATCCGATGGTCTACCTCGCCCGAATAGAGGTCGACGGGGCGTTCGAACAGCACCTCTTTAATGAACCGCTCAATAAGCGGCACCAGCACCGGGTGGGCGTTGCTCAGGCGGCAGGCTCTGCCCAGCATCTGCGCGAAGTAGCTGGGCGCCGACCACGCATTCGTCAGCAGTCCCGCGTCCAGCTGGGCGCGTGCCACCACCTCGTCGGTGAACAGATGGCGCTCGGTGTACTGCACTGGACCCGTGCGGGGTTGACCGATGGGGAGTGGCTGGAAACGGCTACGGAAGTAGTCGCGCACCTCCTCAAAGGTCAGCCCGTCCAGCTCCGAAGTGGTGGTGATGGCGTCCGTAATCAGCGGTATCTCTAACTCCAGCTGGTCAATCGGCTTGTTGTCATAGTCCACGAAGATGGTCACGGTCTGCTTGAACACCTCCCGCACGGGTAGGAAAGCGATGTCCAGCCCTTCTTGTGCCAGTTCCTGCTCATAGAGCTTGCGGAACGCCGGGTGATGAACGACGGTCACCGTTTCGGGGATGTCGCCGAGTGGGATCATACGCCTCAGCCCACGCCCCAGCGTCTGCTCCGGCAGGATGCCCGCCTTCGCCGAATAGGGGCGCAACGGCACGATGGTCGTCACATTGCGCACATCCCACCCCTCACGGAGCATCATCACCGAGACCACACAGCGGTACTTGCTGTCCTTGCTGTCCAGCTCGCGCGACCACTCCCGCAGAATCTTCAGGTCTTCGGTGGTCATCGCGTTCTCGTTCTCCACGAACTCCTGCACCTGACGCCCCCCGCGCTGGACGGTCTTGATGCGTCCTTTCAGGCGGGTGTGTATGTTGAGCACCCGCCCTTTGAGCAGGGGAAACTCGTCGCTATCTAAGTAGCGGGCAATCTCGTTGGCGGCGTCGGCGTCCTCCGTCATGACAAACAGGATGGGCTTGCGCACCTTATTCCACTCTTCAAAGGTGCGCGCGTATGCCTGGTAGCCCAGTTTCAGGTGCATGGCGAACCGTTCGTGGGCGGGCGTCTTCTTATCCCCGCGCTCCACCAGCTCCTCCGATTCGCCCAGCACAGGCACCTTCACGATGCCGGCGTCCACCGCTTCGCCCAACGGGAAGTCGCAGATGATGTGGCGAAAGAGCTCCCCGTTCGTGTGCTTCGGCGTGGCAGTGAAATCGAGTTGCAAGCAGATGCCAGAGTTGCCCCGACCCAGGCTCTGCTCGTGCAGGGCTTCAATCGCTCGGTTCCACGCCAGGTCGGGGTCATGCAGGTGGTGCGCCTCGTCGTTGAGTATCATCAGGCGCGGGTGCGTCGTGATACGCTCGCGGAGCGCCGCCCCCGTGTCCAGAGCCTTCTCACGACGCACGGGCGGACCGAAGATGGAACTGACCGCATCGGGGTCCTCGCCCTTCCGATTGTTTCGGCTGGGATAAAGTCGGTGAATATTCGTTAGGTAGACCGCGCCCGTGGTGGTGGCGCCGCCCGGCTCGTCCTGCATGACCACCTGCACCTGAAAATCGCTCTTCCACTCCTCAGGTATCAGCGGGTCTTGGTAGAAAATCCGACAGTTCTCGAAATCGTCTTGTAGGCGCTCAAAGACGGTCAGGTTCGGCGCGATGACCACGAAGTGGCGCGCCAGGTCAGAGTTCGGTTCGTAGAGGCTATGGAAGTAGCTCCACACGATGGCGAGCGACATCACCTTCGTCTTGCCCCCGCCCGTGGCAATCTTACAGCAGTACTTAGACCAACGGTCTTCGCGGGGTGAGATGCCCAGTGCGAGGTCGCGCAGTTCGCCCTCGCCAAACTCGGTCAACAGGGACGCCAAATTTCGGACGCCCCGCAGTTCGTAGAGATAGATGATGGTCTCAATCGCCTCGCGCTGTGCCCAGTGGTAGTGGAAGGGGATGAGGTTGCCCTCCTCATCGCGCACCTGATGCTCGGTGTGGAACCAGTACTGGAGCAGGGTGCGCGAGGTCTCGCTGACCCCAGCGTAGCCCCCAAGACGCCACCCATCCACCTCAGCCCGAATCGCACGCACCAGAGGCACCTTGCTCGGACGGCGTCCGGGCTTGGTTTGCGCAGCACCGCCCGGTGTCTCGTTCGGCACGCGGTGCTTGTTCGGCTCCTCCCACGGGCGGAATAACGGCTGGAGGGCAGACAGATTCTTCTGAGTCACCTGAAACGCCATCGCTTATCCCTCCACTTCAATCACGGTGGTGGTGTCGACCCCGAAGACATCGATCACCTTGACGCAAATCTGGTGTTTACCCGGTATCTGATACTGCCAGCCGATGTCGGTGCAGGTCTTCAGCGAGCGGTCTTTGCGGGTGCGAAAGTCCTGCCAGTGGTGTTCGAACGGCTTGCCCTCGCGCCACTCGAAGTCGACCGCCCAGAAGTCGATGAAATCGAAGGGCGATTTAACGGCACGCTCGCGCAGAGCCGCCATCTCCTTTTCGGGCGCCTCCGCCAAAGCAGGCACAAAGTTCACCAGCTGGACATCGACCTTGCCGTCGTGCTGAACCGCCTTCGCCTCGAGGTAGCCCGCCTCGAAGAACTGCACCTCGTTGCGGTTCGGCTCCATAATCTCGCGGGGGATATATTTCAGGCGGATGGTCAGCCCGGTCTCTGCCTCCACCGCCTCTTTCTTGCGCCCGAGCTCCATCTCGAACTCCCAGGCGAGGCAGTGCAGTTCGCGTGCGCCCGCCTGGTGAGCCGCTTGGGCAACGGCGCGCAACTCCTGCTCTGTGAAGAGGGTGTCAATCTGGTCGACATGCACATAGGCGGTGCCCTTCTTGCCATGCAGAAGCGGGCTGGGAGGGTTCTCCAGCGGTGCCGCTTTGTAAAAGCGCAGGACGACCCGGCGATGCTCCTCGTCATAACCTTTCAGGCGGTCTATCTGCCACCACTGGCGTTCGTAGCGCCCCAGATTGTAGACATCGAATGCGCGGTAGGGCTTGTTCTGCTCGTGCAGTTCGCGCTGGACTTGGATGAGCCGTTTGCGGGAGGTGTGGATGGCGTAGCGTCCGAGGTCGGCGCCAATCCAGCGTCGCCCCAGCTTCTCGGCTACGGCGAGCGTGGTGCCCGAGCCGCAGAAGAAGTCCGCCACTAAGTCGCCCTCGTTGGACGAGGCTTTGATAATGCGGCGCAACAGGCTTTCGTTCTTCTGAGTTTCAAAACCTGTTTTCTCTGTGGAAAAACTCTTGATTTGTATTGAGTCTAAGCTATCTTCACCCGTCAAAGCAAATTCGAAAGGATTAGCATTCCATACGTCTTCAATTGGGTATCCCTTACCTGTTGTTTCCTGACCACCTCGGCGACGGTAATCCGGTGGATAGGGGATATACTCCTTATTGAACGTAAAGCTATCGGGAGACTTAACATAGAAAAGTATGGTATCGTGATTACGTATCCAGTTGGAAGCTGCACTCTTGTAACCAGAAACCCAACCGATCCGCCAGATTATTTCTCTCTGGAAAGATTCTGCACCAAAAACGTCGTCCAAACACAGCCTCAGTAATGCAGTGAGCCTCCAATCACAATGCACATAGATACTGCCCGTATCGCTGAGCAGTTCTCGCATGAGTGTCAGCCGTTCGTACATCATGTGCAGGTAGGAGTCGGTGCCTTTGCCCCATGTGTCGCGGTAGGCGACGGCTTCCAGAATGGACTGCTCTTTCTGCACGGGGTCGGCATCCTCGCCCAGTTGCACCTGCATGGTGAAGTCGGCGCCCACATCGAACGGCGGGTCGATGTAAATCAGGTCGATCTTGCCGCGGAACTGTTCCAGCAGGGCTGCCATCACGAGTTTATTGTCGCCCCAGATGAGCATGTTGCGGAAGTCGTCGCGGTGTGCCTGCTGGTGGAAGGCGGTTTCGTCGAACAGGCTGGGCTGTTGCGCTTTCAGTCGGTCGCGGGGTTCATCGATGGTCTCGATGCGTTGGAGGGGCAGGGGCGAGGTGGGCAGTTTGACGGGGCGGCGGTTGCCGTACTCGTCGTATTTGCCCTCCCACACCAGCTCGGTCTTCATTTTGGAGAGCGGGTGCGGGTTGTGGGGTCCCCATGCGGGGGTATGGGGCGAAGTTGGTGGCTCATGCTTAGGGGTTGCGCCATCCGTCCGATTCTGTAGTTGCCGTTCCATAGACCTCCTCCCTGTACTTTATAATATACCTGTGAGAGCTGGCTCTATTGTACCTGATGGTATGCTGATTAGTGTTGCCACTGGTTGGGGGTGTTTGAACCTCACCCCCCAGCCCCCTCTTCCCACGCAGAGAGGGGGGTTGAACCTCACCCCCCTTGCCCCCTCTCCGCACGCAGAGAGGGGGAGTTTGAACCTCACCCCCCAGCCCCCTCTTCCCACGCAGAGAGGGGGGTTGAACCTCACCCCCCAGCCCCCCAATTCGTCATGCTGAGCGAAGGCGAAGCATCTCAACCTCACCCCCCAGCCCCCTCTCCGCACGCAGAGAGGGGGAGTTTGAACCTCACCCCCCAGCCCCCCAATTCGTCATGCTGAGCGAACGCGAAGCATCTCAACCTCACCCCCCAGCCCCCTCTCCGCACGCAGAGAGGGGGTAAGACCTTATTCCACCTCAGGAGGTACTAACTTTTCTATCAGTTCAATTAGTTTTGGCAAATCTTCTTGTGCCGTTTTCCATACCAGGTCGATGTCGATTTCGAAGTATCCATGAACCAGTCGATGTCGCATGCCGATGATTTCGCGCCAAGGCAGTTCGGGGTGCGCTTCCCGAAAGGCATCTGATATGCGTGAAGCGGCTTCGCCAATAATCTCTATTGTGAAGCACCGCTGCACTCTCCGCTTAAATTAACACCGCAGACCACTGGATCGTCACATTGCGACCTTAGGTGTTCGCACACTCGCTCAATCCCTCGCTGGAAACGCATTTTTGCTGCGCCTACATTAATACTCAGGCGTTCGGCAATCTCTTGCCAGGAGTATCCCTCCAGCCATAACTGCACCACTTCCCGTGCGTTGTCGGGAATCTGTGCCAGTAATGCCTCGAACTCCAGATGTTCCAAGGCGATTTGCTCTGGGTCTTCTTCCGACACACAGCATGTCATCCAGCGTTCATACGCATGAGCCTCCCGTTTCCGCTTGCGACACTGATTCTGGAATCGCCAGCAAAGCGAGTGACAGACAAGCGCATCCGACAGGTTTTCAAGGTGTGCCTCTATATCGGTTTCGGAAGCGTTGGGATAATCTCGCCTGTAGATCTCTGTGAAATGGACGAGGCTCTCTTGCACAAGATCCTCTGCCGCATCTGGATCTATCTCAAATCGGCTTACTAGCCAATTCACCCACTTGCTTCGGTCGGACATCACGAATCTCCTTGTGTAAGCAAGATTCTCCCGCCCTACGAATTTTCCTGCTGATTGTGGCGTTTAGTTTCCGATTTTCTTCGCCGAATCGCCTGGAAACATAGGTCTATAACCTCCTCCGAGGGTATGTGCGTGGAAAGGGGCTAACCTGCTAAGGTTTGGGTGAAGCAATCGTCCTCCATGTCCGACAATCGCTCCTATGCAAATCACGAACCTGAACCCGGTCGCGCTCAGTCCTGCGCACGCGCAGCAGCAGGTCGCCAACCAGGCGCAGGTGAGCCTCGCGCGCAAGGTGATGGATGTGCAGAAGCAGCAGGCGGCGGTCCTGCTCAAGCAACTGGATGGGGTGGGTCAGAACCTTGATGTGCGGGTCTGAGGGAGGGCGGCAATTTAACTGTCCCTCCCTCGCGATTGCTCTGATGTTCAGCGTCTCTCCGCGCGCGCCTTCGTTTCCAGCCGATTCAGCCAGAACACAATCCCGCCGAGCATCACCGCCATCGCCAGCGCAGTCGGCAGATAGGGCAGCTTCAGCGTCTCATGCAGCGTCAACTTGCCCAGATCCAGCGGCTGGATGAGGATGGGTTCCAGCGCGGGATACGCGAGGATGAAAGCGAACGCGCCGAGCAGCGCGCCCAGCACGGCGAGCAGCCCGTCCCGCACGCCGCCGCCCAGCCCGACCAGCGCCGTGCCCGGACAGTAGCCCGCAATCGCCATCCCGACGCCAAAGATAAGCCCGCCCACCAGCACGCCCCACACATAGAGCGATTTCACTTTCAGATGCGCTGCTTCAGGCGCAAAGGTCGCCAGCGTCGCCGCGCCCACCATCCCGACGGCAATCGCCGTGAGCATCACCTTCAACATCGTGAAGTCGCGGAACGCCAGCCCGCGCATCACCAGCCCACAGCGGCTGAACCCCGCGCGATGCAGCGCGAATCCGAACAGCACACCCGTAATCAGACCCAGCAGTTGCGTGTTTTCCATCGTTATCGACCTCCATTCGCGCGCTTGAGCAGCAGCGAAGCCGTCAGCACACCTGTCGCGAACGCCGCCGCGCCGAACAGGAACCCGCTCAGCGCCAGCTGAGCAATTCCGCTCAGCATATGTCCCGAAGTGCAGCCACCTGCCAGACGCGCGCCGAACAAAATTAGAAAACCGCCCACGAACGCCGCCAGCCCACGCGCCCACGACGCCCGGAACAGAGCGGGCAGTTCACACGCTGCCGTGCGCGCGCCGCCCGGCAGCAGGCGCGAGAGCAGCGCGCCCAGCGCCATCCCAAACACCAGCATAACCTCCCAGCCAATCTTCGCGCCGATTTTCTGCAGATATGGTTGCGATTCGGCAAAGCCCGGCACAACCTGATCCACCAGATAGCCCACCAGCTGGGGGTAGGCGGTTGAGACGCCGAGCGGTTGCACCGTCGCGATAGCAAACACCTGCACCAACCCAATCATCCCGCCCCAGATAAGCCAGGGCGGCAATGCGCCGCGCGACGGCGTCTCCGTCGCGCACGCCGCCTGCGTAGAAACCTCTGTGCGCTCCATTATCATCGTACGGATACCTCCGAAGCGTTAGAGGCAGTCGCGACGCAAAACGATTCACCCCCTTGCAAAACCTGCCAGATGGTGTATAATACCGTGTGGAGGTACTTCTTAAAATGCGCTATCGAGGGTTTACCCTGATCGAGTTACTGGTCGTCATCGCGATTATCGCGATCCTGGCGGCGATTCTGTTCCCTGTGTTTGCACAGGCGAGAGAGAAGGCGCGTCAGACGCAGTGTTTGTCCAACATGCGCCAGAACATTCAGTCGGTGCTGATGTACACGAACGATTACGATACGCTCTACCCGCGCGGCATCAGCGGCGAGGGCACACTGATTATTCACCTGTTTGACCTGCTCCATCCCTATCGCAAGAGCGCGGAGATACTGACCTGTCCCTCGTATCCCAATGAGAACGGCGGGATGGACTGGCCCGCGCGCCTGCGCCATCGAAATAGCTCGAATCGGAGCGTGGGCACTTTTCGCTATTTTGCAGTCGTGCCCAACTACGGCGTGTTCAGCCTGAACACCTGCCGCATCTCGACGATTGGCTACCGCAACGAGGGCAAGGTAATCAGTGAGGCGTTCGTGCCGCGCCCCGCGGACACCATCGCGCTGGTGGACGGCTACTGGTACTACAACGCGGGAACCTACTGGTTCGAATACTGGTTCAAGATCGATGTCTGGCCCCGCCACCATCTGGGGAACAACATCGCTTATCTGGACGGGCATGTGAAGTGGTCGCACCATCTGGGCATCCCGCGCGGCGGCGATATTCCGCCCGCATGGCGACAAACCGCCTCAGGAGTCTGCCCCCAGCGCAACACGACCACCTACTACTTCTTCAACTACCCACCGGGCTGGAACAACCGTACGCCCAAAAACGAAGGCGAGTTCAACACAGTCAACCCGCATGCGCAGTGCTTTGGCGACTTCTTCGGCATTCCGGAGACGCCTGTGGTGAATGTGTGCGAGCGCACCTGCGGCTCCACCACGACGCCTCTCTGCTGGTAGGCTTTTGCGAACGAAACTGTGTAGCATGAGGTATAATTCGTTGCCCACAGGTAATTCTGTGGGCAGACATCACATACAAGGAGGGTTCTGTATGATGCACAAGGGACTGCTGTGGATTGCGACGGCGGCGCTGACAGGGTCGCTCGCTTGGATCGCGCCTGCCTCTGCGCAAGATTCGGCTCTGCAGGGGTTCACCATCGATGTGGGTATCTTCTACCCCAGCGATGAGGATGTGCGCAACGCCTCGGAAGATATCTGGTTCAGCGTGAATCTGGGCTACACTTTCCAGACCAGCGAGCCGACCGAGGCGGGCTACTACTACGATCTGGGCGCATCCGTCGGCTACAAGGGCGCGGGCGATAGCTACTACATCCCCGTTCACCTGACCTTCACAGGCTACCTGAACGAGCAGTTCTTCTACCGCCTTGGCGCAGGGGTGGGCTTCCCCAAGAATGGCGACGCCGCCTTCTCCTACGCCATCGAACTGGGCTACAACATCAACGCGGGTACGACGCCGCTTGCCCTCACCGTCGGCTACGCGGGCATCCAGCGCGACGATGTGAATGGCTTCACGGTAGGACTGCAGTTCAAGTTCTAAGCCCCGTTCGGTCACCCTGTGAAAAAATCCCCCTGCCTAATCAGCAGGGGGATTTTTATAGGAAGGAAGGTACTCTCCATCCTATAAGACTCGATTTCCTCGCAAAAACGGACACGCTCCAGGAAACCTCGCAATTCCCCCGTCGTCTAACCCAATGTATGCGCCGATTGATGCGCGGCGGCTTTTCGCTGATGGAGTTGTTGGTCGTGGTCGGGATTCTCGCGCTGCTGGCGGCGATTCTGATGCCCGTGTTGCTGAGTGCGCGGCGGGGTGCACAGCGCACGGTCTGTATCTCGAACCTGCGCCAGGTGGGGCTGGCGGCGCGGATGTACCGCGACGACTATCGGGAGCTGCCCCCGTACCTGTCGGCAGTTCGCCTCTACACTGGCGATCCGCGCGTATTCGTATGCCCTGTGGACCCGCTGGAGGGCAAGCATCAGGCGCGCGACACGCTCGGCGACTCCCTGCGACTGGAGGGCGACTATTATCTGCCCAGCGGCGTGAGCTATACCTATGTGCCGAACTGGGCGGTGGCGCGTTTGCTGGGCTGGTGGGAGGCGGGTCCGCCCTACGGCGAGGGCAAGTGGGGCGAGCTGACGCCCCTGTCGGAGTGCCACTGGCACTGGGCGCGGCAGTTCAACCCCACATGGCAGACCGACCGCATCACGGGCGCGCGCGGCTGGGTGCTGATTCTCACGCTGGGCGGCTCGGTGCGCCGCATCCGCGCCGAGACGCCCCCCGACGCCTTCACCCCTGAGCGCTACTATTGACGCGCGTTCGTGGCAGGGGCGGAGCGGGCTTCAGCACCCTTCGCCGAACCCAAACAGCACTATCAATAGGTCGGTATCATCGACCGCGCCGTCGCCATTCACATCCGCCGCGCCGCCTTGACTGCCGAAGGTGAACAGCGCCGTCAACAGATCAGCGTCGTCCACGCAACCATCGCCGTTCACATCAGGCGTGAGGATGCGAAAGACTCCCACGAAAGCGTCCCAACCGCCGTCGGATTGGTTCGTGAACTGCCCATACGCAGCAAGCGCCCGCGATTGGGTGTCCAGCACGCATGCATGCCTGCCAAACTGCTCCACCGTCTGGGGGTGTTCTAGAATCGCCTGACCCAGCGGTTGTCCGGTCGCAGAGAAACTCACCAGATGCAGCTGATTCAATGCGCCCGGCGTAGTGGAGCCGATTGCCTGTATATAGGCGCGATTCAGCGAATCGACCCGTATCTGCGGCTGCGACGCATCTCCCGTCTCCAGCATGGGCAGTGGTTGCTCCCAGAGGAGTTGCCCCTGCGCACCATACGCTTGCAGAAAGTGGAGGCTGGCGCGGTTGCCGATGGCGTAGAGCAGCCCCGCACGCCCCGCTGCAAGCTCCAGAAGCGCGTCAGGAATCTCCATCTGCCAGCGCAATATCCCGGAAGACGTATACGCTGTGATGCGCGAACGGGAACTGCTCAAGCGCTGCAGGAGGTACACATCCCCACTGGGGTCTGCTGCGATCCTCTGTACCCACGCTGAACCCAGCGGCTGCTCCCACAGACGATTGCCGGATGCGTCATATCGCGCCAGTATCTGATTGCCACTGGCGCTTTCCAACACCACATAGACGCCCCCGTCGAACACCGCTATTCGGATATTATCGGTGAAGGCGATACGCCAGGTCAGCAGGTCGTCGGCGTTAATCCGGGCAATCGCCCGACTACCATCCAGAATGTAGAGATTGCCCGTCGAGTCGCCTTGAGCCGACCAGAACGACTGAATCTGGGGGTACTGGCGTGTGGACACGAGCGCGCCATCCGCATCTATCCGCTGGAGTGAAACTATCCCTGACTCTGCGTAAAGCAGTCGCGCCTCTCCCGCATGGCTGAACAGGGAGGCGTAGCGCGGCGCCTCGCGCGCCCACAACAGCGTCCCTGCCCGATCGTATCGCTGAAGACGCGCTTCCTGATTGGAACCCAGCCATACATACCAGCCGCCGGCTCCGTCAGGCGCAACACGCACGGAATCCTGCGTGTTCGCGCTTGTCGGTAGACTGGCGTCCACCAGCCGTGTTCCCGCCTGAGTGTAGCGCAACACACGCAGTTGCTGCGATTGACCGCAGAGCACGGTGCTTGCGTCGTCGGGATGGATGGCAACCCCCAGACTGCTTGCCATATCGGTCAACGACCGCTGATCCTGCCAGAGGATGTTCCCTGAAGAATCGAAGCGGTACACGGAAACCGAGAGCGATGTGCCCACACGACTCGCGCCCGCGTACCAGTAGCTGTCCACACGATTGCTCACCAGGCGCGGCCAGATCATTCCGAAGGAGTTGCGCCTGTCGTACACGTTGAGCGCCAGCTGATGGCGCAGGAAGTTGCCCGTCGGTGCATTGAAGCCCACAGAGTCGGCATACTGATCGGTTGTGAAGTTCACATACCGTACCATGTGCGCGGCGCTCCCGTCCGCGAGGAGCGCCGCGTCGCCAGAGCCAAAGCCTGTGTAGGCGCCGCCGGGCGGCTGCAGATTGGTTCGGTACGCCAGTGTGCCGTCGGGGTTGAGGAAATAGGATACGCCCCCCGGCGACAGGCACAGACGCCCCGAAGCGGTCTCCCCCAGAATCTGCCACCGACTGCTGCACCCCGTGTTGATCTGCCAGGTCCAGAGGATGTCGCCGTCTGCATTCAGTCGGAACAGGCGCGGCGCGTAGCAGGACGGGTAGCTTGTGGCTTCGCCCATCAGCACGAACAGGTCGCCCTGAGAGCCACAGTAGAGGTCAAAAATCACGAGGTTGGCGAAGGAGCGCTGCCACACGATGGTTCCATTCGGCGAAAGTCGTACCACCGTGGAGTTGCCCCCAACATACCGATTGCCAAGCGCGTCTATCACAAAAGGTCTGGCAGAGGCAAAGTTTCCGGGCATTGTCGGCAGGGCTTCGCGTCGCAGACGCGCCCCTGATCGGGTGAGATGATGGATAGCGCTCCCCGTGCGCACCTGCAGGTTCCCGCCGGGGTCATACGCGATTCGATAGGGCGTCTCAGGCAACTGCGCCATCCACTCTATACCCCCCGACGCGCCGATTTTCATCACGGCATAGGCTACTGAACTGCTTGAGTTGGGAGAGTCGAGCGAGGCGATTACATACGTACTTCCGTCGGTGTCGGGCAAAGCGCCCATTAGAACGGGCGTGCAGCGTACCGCGCCGCTGTCCAGGAATAAACGCCACGCCTCCACGAGCGGCTGACTACTTGCGAGGCTCACACACACCCAAAACCCTATCAACACTGAGGCTCTCATCAAACACACCTCCAGTATTCCGAATTTTACCCCCATATTCGTCCCGTCTCGATTCAGGTACAATCTGCTTGTTTATGCGCACACGCCCTGAACGCCGTCCCATTCGCGCGCTGGACGAGCAGCTGGTGAACCGTATCGCCGCTGGGGAGGTGGTCGAGCGTCCCGCCGCCGCGCTCAAGGAACTCATCGAGAACGCGCTCGACGCGGGCGCGGCGCGAATCGAGGTCGAGGCGGAGATGGGCGGGCGCAAACTGATTCGCGTGCGCGACGACGGCATCGGCATGACCCGCGAGGACGCGCTGAACGCCCTGCAGCGGCACGCTACCTCCAAAATCGCCTCCGACGCGGACCTGATGCGCATCGCGACGCTGGGCTTTCGAGGCGAGGCGCTGCCCAGCATCGCCAGCGTGAGCCGCATGGAAATCCTCACCCGCGCGTTTGAGGAAGACACGGGCACGCGGCTCGTGGTGGAAGGCGGCGAACTCAAAAGCGTCGAGGAGGTGGGCGCGCCCATCGGCACGACGATTACCGTGCGCGACCTGTTTTATAATGTGCCCGCCCGACTGAAGTTCCTCAAGACCGTGCCGACCGAGCTGGGGCACATCGTGGAGACCGTGACGCGCTACGCCTTCGCCTACCCCGATGTGTCGTTTCGGCTGGTTCACGAACGGCAGGAACTTATCTTCACGCCGGGCAACGGCGACTTGCTGACGGCGGTCGCCGCGCTCTGGGGGCGCGAGATGGTGCAGGGCATGGTGGAGGTGGACTATGAGCGCGACGGCGTGCGCGTGTGGGGGCTGATTGCCCCGCCCCATCAGACGCGCCCGACGCGCCAGCACCAGTATTTTTATGTGAACCTGCGCCCCGTGCGCAATAAGACGCTGACCGCCGCGCTGGATGAGGCGTACAAGAGCCTCACGCCCGAAAAGCGCTACCCTGCCTGCGTGCTGCTGGTGGGCATAGACCCGCGCCAGGTGGATGTGAATGTGCATCCCGCGAAAATCGAGGTGCGCTTCCAGCGCGAGCAGGCGGTGTTCGAGGCGGTGGTGAACGCGCTGCGCGCCGCGCTTTTGCAGCACGGGATGATTCCCAGCGCGCTGCCGCCCAGCGCCTCGCGCGGCGCAGCCATCACCCCTGCCCGCCCGCCCGACGCAGCGGTCATTCACCAGATGCTGCTGCAGCGCGCCGGGCTGGCGTCCGCGCCTCCTGAAACGGACGCATCGCCCACGCCGCCCGAGCCGCCCGCCGCCGAACCGCCGTCTGAGGCGACCGCCGTCCCCACAGCGAGTGAAGACCCCTTCGAGCGTGCAGCGCGCCTCGCGGCGCCTGCGCCATCGCCCGCGCCCGCCGAAGAGACGCCCCCGCTGATAGAAACCGAACCGCTGCAGACGACGCACCTGCCCTTCGCCTACCTGCTGGAAGACCTGTTCATTCTGGGGCAGACGCAGAACACCTACATCGTCGCCTCCACACGGCAGGGGCTGGTGATTATCGATCAGCATGTCGCCCACGAGCGCGTGCTGTACGAGCAACTGTGCTACAGGCGCGGCGCGCTGCCCATCCCGAAACAGCATCTGCTGACCCCAGAAACGCTGCAGCTCAGTCGGCGCGACGCGCTGCTGCTGCAGGAGAAACTGCCCGAACTGGAGGCGATTGGGTTTGAACTGGAGCCGTTTGGCGCGGACGCCTACCTGGTGCGCGCCGTGCCCGCCGCGCTGAAAGGCGACCCCGTGCAGACGCTGCGCGACATTGTCGACGAACTGGCGGAACTCTCCGTGAGCAAACGGCTGCCCATCGCGCGCGAGCAAATCTGGATAACGACCTCGTGCAAGCTGGCGGTCAAGGCAGGCGACCCGCTGAGCATGCCCGAAATGCGCAAGCTCATCGAAGACCTCGCCCGCACCGAGAACCCGTACCTGTGCCCGCATGGGCGTCCCATCACGCTGCTGCTGACCTGGCAGGAGATCGAACGCCGATTCAAGCGAAGCTGATGCGCTGGACCGATTCGCAACGCGCGGCTATCGAGCATGGCGACGGGCTACTGGCAGTCGTCGCAGGCGCAGGGTCGGGCAAAACGGGCGTGCTGACCGAGCGGTTTGTGCATCTGGTCGGCGAGCGCGGCGTCGCGCCCGAAAGCATCCTGACGATTACCTTCACCCGCGCCGCCACCGCCGAGATGAAAACGCGCATCATCCGCAAGCTGGAACAGCGCGGGCTGCGCGACGCACGCACCCGTATCGAAAACGCCTACATCCACACTGTCCACGCTCTCTGTCGCCGCATCCTGCAGGAGAACCCCTTCGAGGCAGGCATCGACCCGGAGCCGGGCGTTTTGCCCGCGCCCGCGGCGAATCAGCTCCGACGCGAGGCGTTCCATCGCGCGCTGGCGAACCTGCTGCATCAGGAGCGCGACTTCGAAGCCGACCCGCTGATTGACCTTATCGCCGACTACCTGAACCTCAACAGCGTGCGCGGCGACCCCCTGCAGGCGTTGTACGAGCTGGTGCAGCGCGTGGCGAACGCCGCCCGCCATCAGGGCTACACCGCGCACGACCTGAAGCAGTGGCGACAGACCTACCCCAGCGCAGACGCGCTGGCGCTCTACTATGGGCGTGAAGCGTTGCACGCGCACGCCCCCCACCGCACGCAAACGCCCGCCGCGCCTGCAGAGGCGACCGTCATCGACCTCGCGACGCTGGACGACCTGCGCGTCCTCCTCGCGAACCTGCCGACTGAGCAGCAGGAGGCGGCTCACTATATGGCGAGCCTGCTTGCTAACTTCGACGCGAATCTGGAGGCGCGCGCCCGCGAGATTGCATGCGCCCTGCTGGAGCTGACCGTCGAGTACCTGCACGCTTACGAAGCCCTCAAGCAGGCGCGCGGCGCGCTCGACTTCGACGACATGCAAATCCGCGCCCTGCAACTGCTGCGCGAGTCGGCGACCGTGCGCCGCCGCTATCAGCGCATGTTCCGCTACACGCTGGTCGACGAGACGCAGGACATCGACGGCTTGCAGGCGCAGATTATCGACATCCTTGCAGGGGGCGGCAGCCTGATGGTGGTGGGCGACGCGCAGCAGTCCATCTACGGCTTTCGCTACGCTGACCCGCGCGTGTTCGAAAGCTGGCAGCATCAGGCGCAGCAGAATGATGGACGACTCGTGCCCCTGCAGGCGAACTTCCGCTCGCACCCCGATATTCTGGCGTTCGTGGAGAAGGTATTCGGGCATCTGTGGGGCAAGCGGTTTTTGACCCTGCAGCCGATGCGTCCCGCCGCGCCCTCGCCCGAAGAGCCGCGCGTGCAGGTCTGGCTGATGAGGGAGCGCGACTCGGCGCGCGAGGCGAGTCTCGTCGCCAGCCAGATTCAGCACTGGGTCGAAACGCAGCGACTGATCGTGCATGACCCCGAAACAGGCGAGGAGCGCCCCGCGCAGTACGGCGACTTCGCGTTGCTGTTCCATCAGTTCACGAAGGTGGAGGCGTTCGAGGCGGCGTTCCGCGCGGTGGGCGCGCCGTACTATGTGGTCGGCGGCGGGCGCGGCTACTGGACGCAGTACGAGGTGCGCGACTTGACGAACCTGCTGCGCGCGCTGAGCGATCCCGAAGACGCCCTCGCGCTGGCGGCTGTGTTGCGCTCGCCGCTGGTGGGGCTGAGCCTCGACGGGCTGATGGCGCTGACGCTCCACGCCGAACACGCCGAACTGCCCCTGCGCCTGTGTCTGGAGGCAGACCTCGAGTTAGACCCGCTGGACCGTGAACGACTGGATGCGTTCTGGGCGTGGTTTGAGCCGCTGACGCATCATGTGGGCGAATGGAGCGTCGGCGCGTTGCTGGCGCGCGCGCTGGAAGCCAGCCAGTACGAATCGAAGCTGCTCGCGCAGGGCGAACGGGGCAGGCAGGCGGTCGCGAATGTGCGCAAACTGCTGGCGATGGCGCTGGAGCAGCCGACAGTCGCCCCGCGCGCCTTCGCCGAGCAACTGGAACTCACCAGCCGTCTCGAGCAGCGCGAGGGCAACGCCCCGACCTACGAAGAGAGCGCGAATGTCGTGCGCTTCTACACGGTACACGCCGCGAAAGGGCTGGAGTTCCCCGTGGTGTTCGTGGTGGACACCGCGTTTTACCCGCGCAGGCGCGATATGCAGATCGAGGTAGACGCCGAGCGCGGGATTGTCGCGCTGCAGGTGGCGCGTCCCGACCTCCCGACGCCCTATGAGCCGGTACCGTTGCGCGTGCTGCACACACACGCCCAGCAACGCGAGGAAGACGAACTCCTGCGCAAGCTCTATGTCGCGCTCACGCGGGCGCGCGACTATCTGGTGGTGGCGCTGACCGACCTCCCGCAGAACGCCTGGTGTCGGGGCTTGCGCGGCGCACTGGCGCAGGAGCTGAATCAAAGCGCCGACCGCATCGCCCTGCCGAACGGCTCTATCGCGCTGTTGAAGCGGATGGGGTGATACGGTCAGCCCTCAGCCGAGAATCCCGTCCACCACGCGCCCGAAGACATCGGTCAGGCGGAAGTTGCGCCCCTGATACCAGTAGGTCAAGCGCGTGTGGTCGATGCCCATCAGGTGCAGGAGGGTGGCGTGCAGGTCATGCACATGCACGGGGTTCTCGGTCACGGAGTAGCCGAGTTCGTCGGTCGCGCCGTAGACGATTCCGGGCTTGACGCCGCCGCCCGCCAGCCAGAGGGTGAACGCGCGCGGGTGGTGGTCGCGTCCCAGATAGGTCGAGCCGCCGCGCCCCTCGTTCATCGGCGTGCGTCCGAACTCGCCGCCCCAGATGACCAGCGTATCGTCCAGCAGTCCCCGCTGCTTGAGGTCAATAATCAGCGCGGCGCTTGCCTGATCCACCTCGCGACAGAGGCGCGGCAGTGCGCTGGAGATGCTATCGCCCTCGCCCGTGCCATGATGGTCCCAGCCGCGATGGTACAGTTGCACGAAGCGCACTCCGCGCTCCACCAGCCGGCGCGCCAGCAGGCAGTTGTTCGCAAACGAGGGCTTGCCCGGCGTCGCGCCGTACAGCTGGTGGATATACTCAGGCTCCTTGCTGATGTCCATCAGTTCGGGCACGCTGGTCTGCATGCGGTACGCCAGCTCGTAGTTGCTGATGCGCGTCTCGATTTCGGGGTCGCCCGTCTGCTCCAGTTTCATGCGGTTGAGATCGTTCACAGCGTCGATCACCGCGCGGCGCGATTCGGGATCGATACCGTCGGGATTCGAGAGGTACAGCACGGGGTCGCCCTGCTTGCGGAACTCCACGCCCTGATACGCCGTCGGCAGGAACCCGCTGCTCCAGCAGGCGTGCCCGCCGTCGGGACGGTTCGCGCCCGACAGTAGCACCACGAAGCCCGGCAGGTCCTGGTTTTCCGTGCCCAGCCCGTAGGTCAGCCAGCTGCCCATGCTGGGGCGTCCGGGCAGCTGATGCCCCGTGTTCATGAAAATCTGCGCGGGCGCGTGGTTGAACTGGTCGGTCTGCATCGAGCGGATGATGCACAAATCGTCCACCACCTTCGCGGTATGGGGCAGCAGCTCGGAGACCTCGATGCCCGACTGCCCGTGCTTCTGGAACTTGTAGGGCGACCCCAGCAGCGTCGGCGTGCCTTTGATGAAGGCGAACCGCTCACCCTTCAGCAGGCTCTCCGGGCACGGCTGCCCGTGATACTGCTGCAGGATGGGCTTGGGGTCGAACAGGTCAATCTGTGAGGGCGCGCCCGCCATAAACAGGAAGATTATTCGTTTCGCGCGGGGCTTGAAATGCGGCGGCTTCGGCGCGAGGGGGTTGTTATTCGTCGCGGCGAGTAGTTTGGGCTGCATCAGCGCATTCAACGCCAGCGCGCCCACCCCATAGCCGCACACTTTGAAAAAGTAGCGGCGCGTCATTTGCAGCAGCTCGTCTCGATTCGGCGACTTCGGCGTCATCGCTCGCCTCCACGGGCGAATTATAGCACACTTTCGATAAAATTCCTGTCAGTGTTCTGCGCCTGCGGGTGTGGGGGTTTCAAAGAGTTCCTTCACCAGCGCCACATCGTCGGGGATGGGGATGGGGTAGTCGCCGTTGAAGCAGGCAAGGCAGAACCGCTCGCGTGCGTGCCCCGCCGCCTCCAGCAGCCCCTCAATGCTCAGATAGCCTAAGGTGGTCGCGCCCACCTGCCGTCGCACATCTTCCACCGTGTGGTGCGCGGCGACCAGCTCGCGCTGAGTCGCCATATCGATTCCGTAGTGGCAGGGGAATCGGATGGGCGGCGCGGTGATGCGTAGATGCACCTCGCGCGCGCCCGCCTCGAACAGCAGGCGCACAATCTGGCGCGTGGTCGTGCCGCGCACGATAGAATCGTCCACCACCACCAGCCGCTTGCCCGCAATCACCTCGCGCAGGGGCGTGAGTTTGAGGCGCACGCTCTGCTCGCGCAGGCGCTGTTCAGGCTGAATGAAGGTGCGCGGCGCGTAGCGGTTCTTAATCAGCCCGTCGCCGTAGGGAATGCCCGACTCCGCCGCGTAGCCCACCGCCGCCGGCGCGCCCGAATCGGGCACGGGGATGACCAGATCCGCCTCCGCAGGATGCTCCCGCGCCAGAATGCGCCCCATCCGACGGCGCACTTCATACAGCAGCCTGCCGTACAGGTGGCTGTCGGGACGCGCGAAGTAAATCAGCTCGAACATGCACAGCGCATGGCGCGTCGGGGGCAGCCCCTCGTGGGCGTGCAGCCCGTCGGCGTCAATCACGACAATCTCGCCCGGCGCCAACTCACGCACATACTCCGCGCCAATCGGCGGGAAGGCGCAGGTCTCCGACGCCAGCACCCACGAGTCGCCCAGCCTGCCCAGCGCCAGCGGACGCACGCCATACGGGTCGCGCACGCCTATCAGCTGCGTGGGGGTCAGAATCGCCAGTGAGTACGCGCCGCGCACCTGACGCATCATCGCGCGTATCGCCTCCACAATATCCGCCCCCTGCTCCAGCGCGCGGGCAATCAGGCGCACGATGACCTCCGAATCGTTGGTCGACTCGAACTGCTCGCCGTCCGCCTCCAGCTGCGCCCGCAGGCGGTGCGCGTTCACCAGATTGCCGTTGTGCGCGACGGCGATGTTGCCCTGCTCGGTGGAACAGGTAATCGGCTGCACATTGCGCAGGGTGGACGACCCTGTGGTGGAGTAGCGGGTATGCCCGACGGCGATGTCGCCCCGCAGGCTCTGCAGAATCGGCTCCGAAAAGACGCGCGTGACCAGCCCCAGGTCTTTGTAGGCGCGGATGCGGGTCCCGTCGGAGACGGCGATGCCCGCGCTCTCCTGCCCGCGATGTTGCAGCGCGAATAGCCCGAAGTAGGTCAGTCGGGCGACATCCTCCCCTGGCGCGAAGACGCCGAACAGCCCGCACGCCTCACGCGGCGCATCGTCGTTCCACACGGCGGTAAGAGTGTACCTGACGACGGCGCATTCAGAGACTGTCTGGGTTTTTCGCTTGAGTCCAGACGGGTGAACCCGTTCCTACAACACAAAGCCAGCCTGCGCTGGCTTCCGTAGCTTGAGCATCCTGCCCAAGTTCACGCGCAGGATGCGCGTGCGACTTGAGCCGACGCAGGTCGGCTTCGTGTGATAGGAACGGCTTCAGCCGTCGGGCACTGCGAACGCTGTATAACTCTACGCGAACGCCGGGGACTTATACCAATCCGCGCGTCAAACTTCGTAATTGCCGTGCGTCTACAGCCGGAGCCACGCGCGTTTTGCCCTCACCCCCAGCCCCTCTCCCGCACGGCGGGAGAGGGGAGCCGTGCGTGCGGCGCGCGACGCGCTCTCCCCCTCTCCCAACCCTTTGGGAGAGGGGGACAAAGGGGGTGAGGGCTACAGGCGTCGACGCTTTACGAACTCTGACCGCACAGTTGGTATTATACGCGAACAAGGTATACTGCCCGCGATGGCGCGACCGTTTGGCTACTGGGCACTGGTGTTGCACACGCACATCCCGTATGTGCTGACACATGGCAAGTCGCCGCACGGAACCGACTGGCTGTGTGAGAGCCTTGCGGAGTGCTATCTGCCGCTGTACGCGCTGACGCACCGCCTTGCCGCGCAGGGCGTCCCCGCCCGCTACACCGTGAGCTTCACGCCGATTCTGCAGGAGCAGCTGGCGCATCCCGACTTCCGCGCCGAAGCGACGGGCTATCTGCAGCAGGAGGTGGCGCACGCCCGCGACGACCAGCGCTACTTTCAGGCGCAGGGCGACCGCTGGAAGGCGGGGCTGGCGTACCTTTGGCAGCGCGCCTACGAGACGGCGTTGGAACGCTACCAGTCGCTGGGGGGCGATGTGCTGGGCGCGTTCGCACGCCTGCAGGATGAGGCATGCATCGAGATTGCGACCAGCGCGGCGACGCACGGCTACCTGCCCCTGCTGGGGCGCGACGAATGCGTGCGGGCGCAGGTCGCGCTGGGCGTGCAGACCTACCGCAAACACTTCGGGCGTGCGCCGCGCGGGTTCTGGTTGCCCGAATGCGCCTACCGACCCGCCTATCACTGGCTGCCCCCCGTCGCGCAGGAGGTTCTGCCCGCCGCCGACCGCGCAGGCGTCGAGCAGTTCCTTGCCGAGTCGGGCGTGCGCTACTTCTTTGTGGATACGCACATGCTGCGCGGCGGCGCGCCGCTGGGCGCTTACTGGGATCGGTTCCCCGCGCTACGACGCCTGTACGAGCAGTTCGCCGCGCACTACCGCGCAGAGCAGGCGGAGCGCACGCCGTATCGCGCCTACGCCGTGCCCGCGCCTGAGCCGCTGGCTGTGTTCGCCCGCGACCCCGCCACCACGCTGCAGGTCTGGAGCGGCGAGCATGGCTATCCCGGCGACGCCCGCTATCTGGAGTTCCACAAGATGCACTATCCCAGCCGCCTGCGCTACTGGCGCGTGAGCGAGAACAAGGCGGATTTGGGCGCGAAGTCACCCTACGCGCCCTACGAGGCGTTCGAGGCGGTGCAGGCGCACGCCGACCACTTCGTGAGCCTGCTCAAGCAGACGCTCTGGGCGCACTATCAGGCGCACGGGCGACCGGGCGTGATGGTCTCGATGTACGACACCGAGCTGTTCGGGCACTGGTGGCGCGAGGGACCCGAATGGCTCTATGCGGTCATCCGTCGGCTGGCGGCAGACCCCGATATAGAGATGCTGACCGCTTCGGAGTATCTGGAGCGGTTCCCGCCGGAGGAGTCGCTCTTCCTGCCCGAAGGTTCGTGGGGCGAGGGCGGGTCGCACTACATCTGGCTGAACGAGCAGACCGCGTGGGCGTGGGAGCTAATCTACCGCGCCGAGATGGAGTTCGTGCGCCTGCTGCCGTGTGTGCGCGACCGCGCCGAGCTGACGCCCTACCTGCAGCAGGCGGCGCGCGAGTTGCTGCTGCTGGAGTCCTCCGACTGGACTTTCCTCATCACGACTGGCTCCGCCCGCGACTATGCGGAGGTGCGCCTGCGCGACCATGCGCGGCGGTTCGAGAGCATCACGCGGCTGATTCAGCAGCTGGCGGACGGCGCGTCGCCCGACCCTGCCCTGCTGCAGGTCTACGAGGAGAGTTGCGTGCGCGATCAGGCGTTCGGGGCGGTAGATGTGTCGCTCTGGCGGTGAGCCAGCGGCGCGTTCGCGTAGGCGTCTAAGTCATAATCGTCGCATTGCCCCGCGCGCAGGCGGAAGTAGCCCGCAAGCGCAATCATCGCCGCGTTGTCCGTGCAGTAGCGCGGCGGGGGGATGAACAGGGTCAGTCCCGCCTGCTGGCAGGCGGCGCGCATCTGCGCCTGCAAGGCGGAGTTCGCCGCCACCCCGCCGACCACCGTGAGGGTGTCCACCCCCAGCGCGTGCGCCGCGTCCAGCGCGTGGTGGATCAGCGGCTCCAGCGCCGCTTGCTGGAACGCCGCGCACAGGTGGTTCACCGTCGCCTCGTCGAGCGCATCGTCCGCCTCAAGCCGTTCCACCTCGCGGCGCACGGCGGTTTTCAGCCCACTGTAGCTGAAGTTCCAGCCTTCCACCTTCGCACGCGGGAAGCGGAACGCCGTCGGGTCGCCGAGCCGCGCCCGCTGGTCAATCTGCGGACCGCCCGGATAGCCCAGCCGTAGCAGGCGCGCGGTTTTGTCGAACGCCTCGCCCACCGCGTCGTCCAGCGTCTGCCCCAGCAGCAGGTAGTCGCCGTGCCCGCGCGCCAGCACGAGTTCCGTGTGCCCGCCCGACACAATCAGCGCGAGGTGCGGGAAGGGAATCGGCGCGTCGGGCGTCTCCAGAAACGCCGAGTAGAGGTGTCCCTCCAGATGATGCACGCCCACATAGGGGCGGTTGAGCGCAAACGCCAGCGCTTTCGCCGCCGCCAGCCCCACCACCAGCGCGCCGACCAGTCCCGGGCGGTTCGTGACGGCAATCCCATCGATGTCCGTCCAGCCGACGCCCGCCTCGTCCAGCGCCTGCTGCAGGATGGGGTTCAGCCGTTCCACATGCTGGCGCGCGGCGGCTTCGGGCACGACCCCGCCCCACTGCGCGTGCAAATCCACCTGCGAGGCGACGATGCTGGCGCACACCCTGCGCCCCTCCAGCACCGCCGCAGCGGTCTCGTCGCAGCTGGTCTCGATGCCCAGAATGTAGCGCACGCCCCAAGTATACCGCTGGGCGCTAAGTGTCTTTGCAGCGAATTTTCAGCGACTCCCCTGTCCGCGCATGCGCGTAATTTGGAGTGCTGAAGCGGGGGCTTCAGCCTCGCGGAAGCTCCACTTCCGCACTCCATAAAGATGGTGCTGCATATGCATGTCGCAATTCTCGCGCAAAGGCACTTAACACCCCTGCCCGAAGTTGAACAGCACCACAAGCAGGTCGGCGTCGTCCACCGCGCCGTCGCAGTTGACATCGACGCGCCCCAGATTGGAGCCACTATTGCCAAACGCGAACAGCACCGCAAGCAGGTCGGCGTCGTCCACGCAGCCGTCGAGGTTCACATCGCCGTTATGCACACCGCAACCCGTGTCCAGCAGGAACGCTTCCGCTTGCGTGCCGCTTGTGTTTTGACCGACGCCCACGATGTAGCGTCCGTCGGACGAGATTGCCGTTGCATCGGTCAATCGCCACCCGGCGCGAATCAGCGCGGCGTAGGTCGTGTTCAAATCTTCCATCCCGCCTGCCTGCGTCCAGCGCACTGCGCGCGTCGCGTCCGCATCCGTACCAACAACGATGGAGCCGTCCGCTGTTGTGTCCGCAGGCGTCATCGCGGCGCCTGTGGAGGTCATCCCCTCGGTTGGCGTCCAGCGGAACATCACGCGATTGCCGCCGCTGCCCTGTTCCGACGAGCCGTAGATGATTGAACCGTCCGCCGACACGCAGTAGGCTTGGCTATTGGCCAAAGCGGCGTTCGTCAGCGCGCCCAGATTCTGGATACCGCCCTGTGCCGTCCATCGAAACGCGCGCCGCGTGACACTCGGCGCGGGGTAGATGGTCATCGAGCCAACGATCGTTGTACCGTCCGCGGAACACTGTTCGGCGGAGAGCGCATTCCCGACGGGCGGGTTCAGTGTGTAGTCGCCGCCGGGCGTTGTGAAAATCGCGAAGTCCACAAACGAGCTGCCGTCGAAATACCGCAGGTTCACCACGATGCTGTCGCCGTTCGCCGAGACATCTACCGCAGCGCTATTGTAGGGATTGTTGTTGAACACGGGCTGCATGCCGCTGACGGCTGTCCATCGGAACGCGATGCGTCGCCAGTTCGGCGCATCGGAGGTCCCGACAATCACGGCGCCGTCGCTGGAGAGGGCGCCCCCGAAACTCTCGCCGCTCGCCAGCACGCCGAGCGACTGCATGCCCGTGCTGGGCGTCCACCGAAACGCGCGAATGCCGTTCGGCGAGCCTGTTGTGCCCACAACCACTGAGCCGTCGTCGGAAACCCCGCTCGCGCTGCTCGATGTCCCGCCCAACCTGCCCAGCCAGGTTAGGCTCTGTGCATCAATAGACGAAACGAGACACGCGCAGGATAACGCGATACACCCCACTGCTGTTAGCGTTCTCATGTGAATTACCCCGCATAAAGCAGACAACCCTCCTCTCAACAGTGTTATTATACCCCACTTCGAGGGCGCTCTGAGTGACAAATGTGCGAAAACTCCCCTGTCGATGTATAATAGGAGTTATGAGAAGGCTTGCGTTGCTTTTGGTGTGCTTGAGCATAGGGCAGGCTGTTGCGCAACTGGGCTTGCGCACGCGATTGGAAACGCCGCAGGCGGAGTACGCGCCGGGTCAGATAATCGTGATGTTTCGGGAGGGCGTCTCGCCAGTGCAGCGGGCGTGGCTGCGGCAGGTTGCAGGCGCGCAGCTGGCGAAGCGCGGCAGGTACGCCGATTACGAACTCTGGCAGTTCAGCCCCTACGCCGATATGCGCCAGATAGCGGCGCAGCTGATGCGCTCGGGTTGGTTCAAGGCGGTAGACCCGAACTGGCGGATCGAGCTTGCCGACCCGTGGACGCCGAACGATACGCTCTATCCACAGCAGCCCGCGCTGCCCGTGATTGGCGCGCCGCAGGCGTGGGGACTCTGGCGCGGGGATAATAACTTTATTGCGGCGATCCTGGACACGGGCGCGCGATTAGACCATCAGGACTTGCAGCCGCGCCTGCTGCCCGGCTACGACTTCGGCAACGACGACAACGACCCCAGCGACCCGTTCGGGCACGGCACTTTCGTGACGGGCATCGCGGGTGCGGCGACGAACAACGCGCGCGGGGTCGCCGCCGTCGCGCCCAACGGCAAAATTCTGCCCGTGAAGGTGTTTACGGACGAGGGACGTGGCTACCTGTACGACCTGATAGACGGCGTGAACTACGCCGTAGCGCAGGGCGCGCACGCCATCAACCTCAGTCTGGGCAGTACCAGCCCGATGGGAACCTTCGAGACGACGCTCAACAACGCACGGAACGCGGGCGTGGTGATTGTCGCCGCGGCGGGCAACGGAAACAACACGAACCCGTTCTACCCCGCGTGGTACCCGGTGTGCATCGCGGTCGCGGCGTGCAATCTGGATGGCACGCGTTCGAGCGTCTCTACCTTCGGCAGCTGGGTGGATGTCGCCGCGCCCAGCGGGGATGTCTACTCCACCACATATAGCAACACAAACTCCTATGGGCGCAACATGCAGGGGTTCACTTCCTACGCCGCGCCGTTTGTGACGGCGCAGGCGACGCTCTTGTATAGCCTCGTCGCCGACGGACCGACCGACCGCTCGCAGGCGCGCGCGCAGGCGGTGCGCGAACTCATCGAGTCGACGGCGACGCCCGTACCGGGCAACTATGTGGCGCACGGGCTGATTAACCTGCATGCGTCGGTGGAGAAGGCGCTCACCGTGCCTGTGCGCGGGCGCGTGCAGATTCAGGGCTACGCGGGCAGCTACAACGGGCGCACGGTGGAGGTGGTGTTGCGTCCGCTGGGCGGCGGCAGCGCACTGGCGACGGCGAACGGCGTTCTGAATAGCACAGGCGACTTTGATCTGAGCTTCTTCAACTATCTTGGCTACTACGACCTCGCCGTGCGCGCGCAGGGGACGCTGCTCAAGCGCGCGCCCAACGCCCGCATGCGCTATCCGGGCGTGAGCGGTTTGAACCTGACGCTGATCCCGGGCGATGTGAACGGCGATAATGTGATCGACGACGCCGACCTGCTGCAGGTGCTGTTCAACTTCGGCGCGAACAACCCGTCGGTAGACCTGAACGGCGATAATGTGATAGACGACGCCGACCTGCTGCTGATATTGTTCAACTTCGGGCAACAGGGCGAATGAGTCGCACGGGGTTGGGGCGCGCGGGCGAGTCGCAGGCGGCGCGCTTTCTGCAGGCGCAGGGCTACACGATTCTCGCCCGCAACTGGCGCATTCGCGAGGGCGAGCTGGACATCGTCGCGCAGGAGGGCGACACGCTCGCGTTCGTGGAGGTCAAAACGCGCCGCTCGCACGCCTGCGGCGCGGGCGAGGAGAGCGTCGACGCCCGCAAGCAGCAGCGGCTCGGAATGCTCGCCGAGCGGTTCCTCGCCGCGCGCCCCGACCTCGTGTTCCGCCAGTGTCGCTTCGATGTCGTGGTGGTGGACTACACGCAACGCCCCGCGCAGATACGCCTCTATCGGAACGCGTTTGACCTCAATAGGTAGACCTAACTCCGCCTTAACACGCGCCCCGCACGCGCGCCCGTGTACGCCCCGTCGCGGATGGCGAACCGCCCGTTCACCAGCAGATGCGCCACGCCCTGCGCCAGACGGTGCGGGTTTTGAAAGTCCGCCAGGTCCTGCACTTTTCCGAAGTCGAACACAACGATGTCGGCATACGCGCCCTCCTGCAGCACGCCGCGGTCAGTGAGCTTCAGTCGCGCAGCGGGCAACCCCGTCATCTTGAAGATGGCTTCCTCGAGGCTGAGGACGCCCTCCTCACGCACATACTTTGCCAGCACGCGCGGGAAAGTGCCGTAGCTGCGCGGGTGCGGTCGCTCCGCGGCGTACTTGCTCGGCTCTGTGCCCACCCCGTCGGAGGCGACCATCGTGAGCGGGTAGCGCAGCACCGTGCGCAGGTCATCATCCGCCATGTTGAACCACGCCACGCCCACATGCCCGCCCGCGTCCAGCAGCAAATCCAGTACGAAGGATTCGGGGTCTTTGCCCGCCAGTCGCGCCGCGTCGGCGATTGTCAACCCCTGATAGTCGCGGTTGTGCGGCGTGTTGCCAATCACCGTGCTGTGCCAATCGGGTTGGGCGTCGCGCATCGCGTGGATGAGCCGCTCGCGCTCGTGCGGGTCGCGCAGGCGCGCCATCAGCGCGTCCGGGTCGCCGTCCAGCGCCCAGCCGGGCAGCGACGCCACCGCCAGCGAGGTCTGATACGCCGTGTAGGGATAGACATCGAGCGTGATGTCCAGCCCCTGCGCAACCGCTTCGCTGACCATCTGCAGCGTCTGATGCACCTTGCCCCAGTTGTGCCTGCCCTCCGCCTTGTGGTGCGCCAGCTGGAGGGGCAGCCCCGCTTCGTGGGCAATTCGTATCGCCTCCTGCACGCTCTCAACCAGCTGGTCGCCCTCGTTGCGCAGGTGCGTCGCATAGAACCCGCCGTAGTGCGCGGCGATTTTCGCCAGCTCGATAATCTCCTCCGTCTCGGCGAAGCTGTTGGGGGGATACTCCAGTCCTGTGGTGAAGGCGACCGCGCCCGCATCGAAGCAGAGGGCAATCTCGTGGCGCATCGCGTCCAGCTCAGCGGGCGTGGGCGGGCGCTTCTCGTAGCCCATCACCTTTTTCCGCGCCGTGCCGTGCCCGCACTGGGGGATGTAGTTCGCGCCCAGCCCCAGCTCGTCCAGCAGGCGCAGGTACTCGTCGAACGAGCGCCAGTTAATCGCGACCCCGTAGGGCTTGAGCCAGCGCTGCTCCTGACGGAACAGAGGCGTATCGTCGATTTGCCCGACGGCGAAGCCGCAGTTGCCGCCCACCTGCGTCGTGACGCCCTGAAACAGCACGCTGAGCTGCTCCGGGTGGTGGTTCAGCGAGAAGTCAGCGTGCGTGTGGATGTCGATAAAGCCCGGCGCGACGCACAAGCCCTGTGCGTCAACCTCGATCCCCGCTTGCCAACCCTCCAGCTCGCCGAGCGCGACAATCCGCTCATCCGTGATGGCGACATCCGCGCAGAAGCCCGGATTGCCCAGCCCGTCAAAGACTGTCCCGCCGCGCAACAGGATATCGCAGCGCTGTTCCTCTGGCATGGCGATAAGGATACCCCATCCCGTCGGGTTCAGGCAGGAAACGCGCCTGCGCACGCGAATCGTGATGCTATGCAACGCACGGCACTCTATGAGGCGCACCTGAAGGCAGGCGGGCGCATGGTTCCCTTCGCAGGCTGGGAGATGCCCGTCCAGTACGCGGGCATCCTGCAGGAGGTGCAGGCGGTGCGCCAGCGCTGGGGCATGTTCGATGTGAGCCATATGGCGCGCGCCTACTTTCGGGGCGCAGACGCCCGCGCGTTCCTCAGCCGACTGGTACCCTCCGACATGGGCAAAGTCGCGCCCATGACGGGACAATACACCGTGCTGACCAACGAGCGCGGCGGCGTGGTGGACGATATTATCTTCTACGAACGCACGCCCGACGAGTATCTGGTGGTGTTCAACGCCGCCAACCGCCAGAAAGACCTTGACTGGTTCCATCGCCGGCTGGGCGCGTGGGGGCTGCATGTGCACATCGACGACCAGACCGAGCAGACAGTGATGCTGGCGGTTCAGGGACCAGAGGCGACCGCGCGACTGGAACCGCTGCTGGGCGCGCCGCTGGGCGAGACGCCGCGCTTCGGGGCGACCGTTGTGGAGTGGCGTGGCGTGCGTCTGTTCGCCGCGCGCACGGGCTACACGGGCGAGGACGGCTTCGAGCTGATTGCCCCTGCAGAGGTGGGCGTGGCGCTGTGGGACGCGCTGCTGACGGCGGGGGCGACCCCGTGCGGGCTGGGCGCGCGCGATGTGCTGCGTGTGGAGGCGGGACTGCACCTGTACGGGCACGAGCTGACCGACGACACGAACCCCATCGAGGCGGGGCTGGGCTGGCTGGTGAGCGAGCGCACGGACTATATCGGCGCAGCGCCAATCCTGCAGGCGAAACAGCAGGGCGTCGCCCGCAAACTGATGGGCGTGCGCCTGCAGGAGCGCGGCGTGCCCCGCGAGGGCTACCCCGTGCTGATCGACGGCGCGCCCGTCGCGACGCTGACCAGCGGCGTCTACTCCCCAACGCTGGAGCAGGGGATTGGCATGGCGTACCTGCCCAGCGCATATGCGAAAGCGGGGACGCCCTGCGCCGTGGAGATACGGGGCAAGCCCGTGCCTGCTGTTGTCAGCACGCGCCGTTTCCTGAAGGGGGGATGACGGACGCAGGCGTTCGACCGCACGCATGACACGCCCTATCCGCCGCGTGAGGAGCGGCTGCAGAGCCGCGCGCGTTGGGACGCCTTCGCGCGGCGGCTGCGCGAGCATTTGCGCCTGTCGCTGGGGCTGACGCCGAGCCTGCCCGACGCGCCCCTGCGCGCCCTCCATGCGGAAGCCTATCGCGGCGACGGGTTCCGAATCGAGCGGTTCGCGCTGGAGACGCTGCCCGACTTCTACCTGACGGGGAGCCTGTTCGTGCCCGAAACGCCCGCCGACGCGCGCGCCCCCGCGATGCTGCAACCGCACGGGCACTTCGAACAGGGCAGGCGCAACGAGTCGGATGTGTTGCGCGCCGTCGCGCTGGCGCAGGCGGGCGTCTATGTGCTGAGCTACGACATGGTCGGCTACAACGACCAGTTCCAGCTGCCGCACTGGGGCGCGGAGCCGCTGGAGTGGCGTCGCTGGGGCTTCAGCCGCGCGGGACTGCAGACATGGAACAGCCTGTGCGCGTTTGCGTGGCTGCGCCAGCAACGGGCGATTGACCCCGAGCGCATCGGCGCCAGCGGGATTTCGGGCGGCGGCACGCAGACCTTCCTGCTGAGCGCGCTGGAGACGCGCCTGAGCTGCGCCGCGCCCGTGAAGATGGTCTCCAGCCTGATGCAGGGCGGCTGCGTGTGCGAGAACGCGCCCCTGCTGCGCCTGTTTGCGGGCAACCCGGAGATTGCCGCGCTGACCGCGCCGCGCCCCATGCTGCTCATTTCGGACTCAGGCGACTGGACGCGCGACAATCCCGACACGGTCGCGCCCGCTCTGAAGCGCGTGTACGGGCTGTTCCATGCCGAGTCGCTGTTCACGCACGCGCACTACGGCGAGGGGCACCAGTGGGGCAGTGCGCCGCGCCGCGCGTATTATGAGTGGATTGCCCGACACTGGCGATTGCCGCGCGTCCCGCAGGAGCCCGACCTGCGCTGGGAGACGCTGATCCCTGCGCTGCGTGTGTGGGGCGAATCGCTGCCCAAGCCCGCCGATGCGCCCGCAGGCGACGAAGTGATGCGCCTGTACCAGCGTCTGGCGCGCGAGGCGATTGCCCGCTGGCAACGGACGCGCCGCTTCGAATCGGAAGCGCGCGCATCGCTGATGAGCATGCTGGGTCTAGATCGCCTTGAAGACGCGCGGCGCGACTCACTGCCCGACGCATGGCAGGGCGTGTTGCCTGAGCGCCGCTACGCCCGACTGGCGATTGCGCTGGGCGAGGCGAGTCTGCGCCGCTGGCAACGCGCGGGCTACGCCGTGCTGCGCCTGCCTGAACTGCCCCGCCCTACCCCCAGAACCGACTACGCCTACCTGACCACCTACAACCTTACGCCCGACACACAGCGCGCCCGCTCCGTGCTGAGCGTATTGCTACGCCTCCGGTCGCGTGCAACCCGCATGGTCGTCGCCGCGCAGGGCGAATGGGCGACCCTGTGTGGGATTGCCTGCGCGCTTGCGCAGATTCCCCTCGATGCGCCGAGCCTGACGGAGCCTGCGCCGTTAGACCTGCCCTGTTATGACCGAATCGGAGGCGCGACCACCCTGCAACGGCTGACTCCTGCCCCCGAATAATACCAATCTGCGGGTCAGAGTTCGCAAAACGGCGACTTATGGAGTGCGGAAGCGGAGCTTCCGCGAGGCTGAAGCTCCCGCTTCAGCACTCCATAGTCGCGGGGTGCGTTCAACAGCACGTCTGTGCAGATGTGCGCGAGGTAAATACGAAGTCTGACCAGCAGGTTGGTATAACGAACTCTGACGGCGCAGTCGGTGTAAACCGAAATCAGGGTACAATTGAGGCGAGGTGCGCCTGTGCGATTAAGTGAATTCAAGCAGCGAGTGGAAGCCGAGTTCGGACCGAACCTGCAGAACGCCACACCCGCCAATGTGCGCGAGTTTCTGGACAAACTCCAGCAGGAGGCGTGGGACAACCAACGCCGCCAGAGCGAACGCTACGAAATGCCCGTCGAAAACGCCCGCACTTATGAGGAGGTCATGAAAGAATTTTTCATGGATGTGCTGGATTTGCCCGCCGAGCGCGCCGTGATGCTGCTCTGGACACTCGCGCTGGATCTGACCTTCGCAGCGATTGAACACCAGTATTCTGAGGTGCTGGATCCCCTGTTTCGCGGCGTCGACGAGAGCGAGTAACCCGAATCCCGTATTCCGTCCAGTGTGGAGCCTGCGCAATCAGGGCAGAATCTCCCATAGAAACCACATTTGGGGAGGCTGCGCTATGTCGTTCAAGGACGCACAGCAGTATATTGGGATGGAATGCCAGGTCGCCTGGCGCGATCGGCGCGGGGATGTGCAAGAGCGGAACCTGTTCATTTCGGATGTCTCGTTTGTGCCGCTGTACGGCATCTGCCTGATTACCGACTACATGGAGATTCGCCTCGATCGGGTGGTGAGTATCCGCGCGGTGGGCGAGGCGGCGGAGCCTGCAGCGGCGTAATATCAGCCGAGCGGCCATCGTCGGAAAGCGGCAATACCTGTTGCCCTCACCCCTTATATCCCCCTCTCTCAACGGATTGCGAGAGGGGGATAGCGTCTTGCGCGACGCTCGCACGGCTCCCCTCTCCCGCACGACGGGAGAGGGGCTGGGGGTGAGGGCAACAAGGCGCGTGGCTTTCGCTGCATACCCTATTCACGAGCGCGCCCTTCCGAAGTTCTCGGAAGGCTCTTGTATTGCTCCTGGCACATCTCTATCGGCTTGCGGTATAATCTCCGTAGCATAGACTCGGAGGAGGGGGTTATGGAACGCTATGCAGACCTGAGTGGGCAATCAGGCGTGGCTGCCTACGAGATAGGGGATGATTACATTCGTGTCCAGTTCAAAGATGGCTCTGTTTACCTCTACACCTATGAGAGCGCCGGGCGCGAACATATTGAGACGATGAAGGCGCTGGCGTGTAAGGGCGAGGGCTTGAACGGGTACATCAATCGCTGTGTCCGCAAGCGCTATGCCCGTAAGGAGCGCTGAGACGAGATTGTACCAACCGAGCGACCATCGTTCATAAAGCGGCGATGTGGAGGGAGAACTTCTGCGCATACTGAAGCTACGCTTCAGCACTCCATAAGAAGCGAGGCACAGGCAACTGCACGCCGTGTTGATATGTGCGCGAGGCGATCAAGGACGCTGCCGCGCCAATAAGGATTACACGCCCAGAACGCCCCGCGCGTACAGCTCGCGCACGAGGACATCCTGCGGCGCGCGGTCGTTGCGCACCTGAATATAGGTTGCGCCAATCCGTCGGCAGGCGGTCTGAATCGCCTCGAGGTGCGCCTTCAGACGGCGCTGGTACTCCTGCAACACGCCGCTGGTCGCCGTGATGTCGATGGCGTCGCCCGTCTCGGCGTCGATGAGCTTGAGGTCGCCCTCCAGATCGGGGTCTAACTCCACCTCCGACAACACCTGCAGCAGCACGACCTCGTGGCGGCGGCTGCCCAGCGCGCGCAGCGCGTCGGGGAACGCCTCGTCCAGCCCGTCGGTAATCAGCAGCACGAGACCGCTGGGCAGGTTCGCGTGCGCAAATCGCTGCACGGCGGCGGCGAGGTGTCGCCCGTCAGGCTGGCGCGTGCGCAGCCACTCCAGCAGGCGCGTGTAGGCGACCCTGCCCCGCAAGGCGCGAGTCTCCGCAGGCTGGTGATGCAGCGCCGTCGGGTACACCGCGTCGCCTGAAACCAGCCCGATATAGCCCAGACACGCCGCCAGCGAACGCGCCGCGTCGAACTTCGTCGGCTCGCCAAACGCCATCGACGCCGAACAGTCCAGCAGCAGATGCACGGGCAACTCCTGCTCGTCCTGATAGGTGCGCAGGTAGGCGCGATCCAAGCGCGCGAGGATGTTCCAGTCCAGATGGCGCAGGTCGTCGCCCGGCGTGTAGTGGCGGTAGTCGGCAAACTCAATCGAAATGCCCTTGCGCGTCGACAGTCGCTCCCCCCGAATCGCCGCCGCGTGCGCTTTCTTCGGCTGGAACCGATACCGCTCCAGCCGCCCCAGCACTTCTACCGCGACTCCATCCCAAGCCATGCACGAATTCTACCCCAGCGTAAACAGCCCATTCGCGTCTGAGATGAGCTATAATAGCATCACGATGCGCAGGGTTCTCTTCTGGGTAGCGGCGCTGGGTGTGATAAGCGTTTGCGGCGCGCAACGCTTGGTCTGGCTGGGCAACTTACCTGGCGGCTCTGGCAGCGAGGCGCTGGGCGTCTCGAACGACGCGGTCGTGACGGGCACAGCGACGAACACGGACAGCTTCCCACGCGCGTTTCGCTGGACAGAAACGAGCGGCATGCAGGATTTGGGTACGCTGGGCGGCGTACTCTCGCGCGGGACAGCAATCTCCGCCGATGGGAGTACCATCGTCGGCTACAGCAGCGACAGCAACGGCTCTCTGGTCGCCTTCCGCTGGCGCAACGGACAGATGGAGGCGTTGAGCCACCTGAGCAGCGTGCGCTGGAGCGAGGCGTATGGCGTCTCGGCGGACGGCGCGGTTGTGTCGGGGCATTCGTGGTGGGGGTCTAACTTCCGCGTGGCGCGCTGGCAGGTCAACACGGTCGTGGGACTGAATGCGCCGTCAGGCGCCATCGCGACGCGCGGGTGGGGCGTGTCAGGCGACGGGCAGGTAGTCGTCGGCGCGGCGTTCTACCCCAGCTTTGGGCTGCCCGAAGCGCGCGCCGCACGCTGGCAAGGCAACGCAATTCAGCTCCTCGGCGCACTGGACGGCTACCGCCGCAGCTGGGCGTTCGCCGCCTCGCACGACGGCTCGGTCATCGTGGGCTACGCTCTCGCCAACGGCGACAACGGACCCTCGACCAGCATCCACTGGGTGAACGGGCAGGTACAGAATCTCGGCTGGCTCCCGCTGGAGGGCGCCGACGGCAGCATCGCCTATGGCGTGTCGGGCGACGGCGCGATAGTGGTGGGCAACTCCGACGGACGCGCCTACCGCTGGACGGAAACGCGCGGCATGGAAAACCTGAATACCGTCTACGCCAGCCTGCTCGCCGACGGCTCGCAGCTTTACACGGCGAACGCAATCTCGGCGAACGGACGCTACATCGTGGGGCAGGGCTACAACGCCGCCGCCCAGCGCACCGAAGCGTTCCTGCTCGACACGACGACCTGCGCCGCCCATAACGGCGACATCGACCAGAACGGCTGCGTGGACGATTCCGACCTGCTGGCGGTGTTGTTCGCCTTCGGGCAGTCGGGCGAGGGGCTGGGGCGCGTGGATGTGAACTGCGACCGCACGGTGGACGACGCCGACCTGCTGATGGTGCTGTTCAACTTCGGCGACGGCTGCTAAACGGCGCCCCAAAACGCAGGCAACCCACCGGCGAATCCTTAGCCACGCTAAACTTTGCGCGAACCCCCCGCCAATCCACACCCCACAAACCCAAACCTCAAGCATCACTTCAACTTCATACCCCAAAACCCTGAACTCAATCCACCTCAACTCCTTAGCTACGCTAAACTCTGCGCGAACCTCCACACCACTTGAACTTGAATCAAACGTCTACTGACCTTCGCGCAACACTTAGCCACGCTAAATAGTTGAACCTGAACCCAATTCACCCCCCAAATAACACCACACCAACCCCTTAAATCTGAACTCAAAAACACCCCAAAAACACACCCCCACACCAACCGCCGCCCAACGATACTTTTTGCGCGAACCTCCCCCAAATTCGCACTTGAGTTCAAATCGAGTCGAGGTTCGCGCAAAGCGTTGAGTTCAAATCGGGGGGTCAATTGTTAAGAAGCGCGCGCAGGACTTGACAAAGGGGGGGTGTGATGAGGTAGACTATACCGTAGCATTCACCCCCAAGGGTGGGTGCTAATTGAAACAGGTGATCCTCGGAATGGAGAAATCGTTCGTCCCAAGTGGCTAGTAGCATTCACCCCCAAGGGTGGGTGCTAATTGAAACGAATCTCGAAGGTCTTATAACTGGGTGGGTAGTCGGGCGTAGCATTCACCCCCAAGGGTGGGTGCTAATTGAAACATTTTGACTCGCCAATCGGGGGCAGCGTGCCAATCGGTTGTAGCATTCACCCCCAAGGGTGGGTGCTAATTGAAACCCAGTGTATGCACTGGTGCAGGAACGCGGCAGCTGTGAAGTGTAGCATTCACCCCCAAGGGTGGGTGCTAATTGAAACAGCTCGTACTTGCATATCATCGACTCGCGCACCCCTGTACGAAAGCTGTAGCATTCACCCCCAAGGGTGGGTGCTAATTGAAACCGATTCCGCGCAGCCGCAGAATCGGAATCTCTTGTCTCAGGTAGCATTCACCCCCAAGGGTGGGTGCTAATTGAAACTTGTAGGGATTTTCGTGATTATCGTGAGTTTAGTGGGGATGTAGCATTCACCCCCAAGGGTGGGTGCTAATTGAAACTAATCTCCCCGTGCTCGACTTGCGAGCGCTACGTAGAGGTGTAGTAGCATTCACCCCCAAGGGTGGGTGCTAATTGAAACTTAAGAGGATGATGATCCGTTACAAGCACAGAATGACCAGGTAGCATTCACCCCCAAGGGTGGGTGCTAATTGAAACGACCTTACTGGCCTGCTTCAGGTCAGTAAGTAACCCCTCCGAGGTAGCATTCACCCCCAAGGGTGGGTGCTAATTGAAACATACCTCGTGGAGGCACGTCCAGCTACTGCAAGTGAACTCGTAGCATTCACCCCCAAGGGTGGGTGCTAATTGAAACGCCGCCGTAGTTGAACACGGCAGCGACGAATACCCCGACGTAGCATTCACCCCCAAGGGTGGGTGCTAATTGAAACAGTACAAACACTCAAAGAGGGCAAGCGCGGCAACATAATTGTAGCATTCACCCCCAAGGGTGGGTGCTAATTGAAACGAGCCATATTCATCCTCCTAGTTAAAGTAGGTCTGGCCCCGGGTAGCATTCACCCCCAAGGGTGGGTGCTAATTGAAACTTATACTGTATAGCCGACTCGTATTTATTTTTTTTTTGTAGCATTCACCCCCAAGGGTGGGTGCTAATTGAAACGAACCTGACAAGCTTGGCATAATTGTCTTATAACTTTCAGTAGCATTCACCCCCAAGGGTGGGTGCTAATTGAAACACGGCAAGACGGTAGCAATTGACGCCGTACACCTTTTTAAGCGTAGCATTCACCCCCAAGGGTGGGTGCTAATTGAAACTGGAGGGTGGAGGCATCCTGCCGGGCACCCACCGCCTTGAAGTAGCATTCACCCCCAAGGGTGGGTGCTAATTGAAACAAGTTTTTGACGCACTCCTCCGCCTTTAGGCGGATAAGTAGCATTCACCCCCAAGGGTGGGTGCTAATTGAAACGCATACTTAAAAGATATGGATTTTGAAATTACATCCAAAACATCGTAGCATTCACCCCCAAGGGTGGGTGCTAATTGAAACACCGCTCGCCTTGTTCGTGCACAACCAGGTTGCCTTTGTAGCATTCACCCCCAAGGGTGGGTGCTAATTGAAACAGATGAGCGTGAAGACGGTCAAGTGCGTGCTGGACACAACGCCGTAGCATTCACCCCCAAGGGTGGGTGCTAGTTGAAACGGCGACCATGCTTCGCAGACGCATCGAGCAAGTGCAACGGTACGTAGCATTCACCCCCAAGGGTGGGTGCTAATTGAAACGTACTCCAGACTGAACGGTTTCAACTCCTGCAAGGTGGCGTTGGTAGCATTCACCCCCAAGGGTGGGTGCTAATTGAAACTCCTGTGCAGATCCTCTACGACCTTCTGCTCGTACAGGTAAAGTAGCATTCACCCCCAAGGGTGGGTGCTAATTGAAACGGTGGGAGAACAGGGATTTACCAGCAGTCCGCTGCCTCGCGGGTAGCATTCACCCCCAAGGGTGGGTGCTAATTGAAACGTAAACCGCCGTATGCGCCAAGCGTTGGGTATCACGATTGTAGCATTCACCCCCAAGGGTGGGTGCTAATTGAAACATGCCTTCTCTCGGAGACGCTCATAAGGCTTATCCTCCTGTAGCATTCACCCCCAAGGGTGGGTGCTAATTGAAACCGAGGCGCGCCTCGACCTCGGCGGGAAGGTAGGGCATCTCGTAGCATTCACCCCCAAGGGTGGGTGCTAATTGAAACTCTCTCCGAAGGCGGGCGCGTGTGCGGGCTTCGTGCCCGTTGTAGCATTCACCCCCAAGGGTGGGTGCTAATTGAAACCTAAGAATCTCTGTCCCATTTTTATAAGATTTTCTTTAAGTAGCATTCACCCCCAAGGGTGGGTGCTAATTGAAACCATGTGCGACAGGTCAAAATTTGCCCGACTTGGGTTAAGTCCACATGTAGCATTCACCCCCAAGGGTGGGTGCTAATTGAAACTGGGGATTGAGACGGCGCGTGATATGCCAGTCGACTAAAGCCGTTCCTACCGAAACGAAGCCTGCCTGCGGTGGCTGTAATACTAAGTGTCTTTGCACGAGGATTGTGACACGCGCGTGCAGCATGCGGAAGCGGAGCTTCCGCGAGGCTGAAGCTCCCGCTTCAGCACTCCAAATTACGCGCATGCGCGGACAGGGGAGTCGCTGAAACTCACTGCAAAGACACTTAGGCACGCAATTCCCATACGGCTTCTTAAATCGAAACAGACCGACAACGCTCGCTGCGTCCGCGCGCCGTCACGAACAGCGCACGAACGGAGCGGCAGGAGCGCGCCCCGCCGCGACGAACTCTCCCCCAGAGGAGATACCCTATGCCACAGGTGCGTTTTGATACTTACTATCGGTACGAGGAACTGACGCGCATTCTACACGCCTTCGCGGAGGAGTATCCGCAGCTGGCGCGTATCGAGAGCATTGGCAAGAGCTACGAAGGGCGCGACATCTGGCTGCTGACCGTCACGAACTTCGCCACGGGTCCCGCCGAGGAGAAGCCCGCGCTGTGGGTGGACGGCAACATCCACGCGAGCGAGGTCTCGCCCTCTGCGGCGTGCCTGTATCTGATTCACCGCCTTGTCAACGAATATGGCGCGCACGAGAAAATCACGCGCTGTCTGGACACGCGCGCGTTCTATATTTGCCCGCGCGTGAACCCCGACGGCGCGGAATGGGCGCTCGCCGAGAAGCCCAAAATCATCCGCTCCAGCACGCGCCCCTACCCCTACGACGAAGACCCCATCGGCGGGCTGGTGCAGGAAGACATCGACGGCGACGGGCGCATGCTGATGATGCGCATTCCCGACCCGAACGGCAACTGGAAAAAGCATCCCGACGAGCCGCGCCTGATGGCGCGCCGCGACCCCGACGAGGTGGGCGGCGAGTATTATCGAATCCTGCCCGAAGGCAGGTTCGAAGAGCCGTTTGACCCCGCCATCCTCACCATCCAGCCGAAAAAAGAGGGGCTGGACCTGAACCGCAACTTCCCCAGCAACTGGCGGCAGGAATACGAACAGCATGGCGCGGGTCCCTACCCCACCTCCGAACCCGAAGTGCGCGCAATTGTGGACTTCATTGCGAAACACCCCAACATCACGGGCGGTATCACTTTCCACACATGGAGCGGCGTGCTGCTGCGCCCCTACAGCCATCAGCCCGACGACGCCTTCCCCGCCGAAGACCTCTGGACCTACCAGAAAATCGGCGCGAAGGGTACCGAAATCACAGGCTACCCGAACATCTCCGTCTACCACGACTTCAAGTACCACCCGAAGGAATACATCACAGGCGTGTTTGACGACTGGATGTACGACCACCTCGGCGTGTTCGCGTGGACAGTGGAAATCTGGAGTCCGCAGCAGCAGGCGGGCATCACCGACTACAAGTTTATTGACTGGTACCGCGAGCATCCCGTCGCGGACGACCTCAAGCTGCTGAAGTGGAGCGACGAGGCGCTGGGCGGCAGGGGCTATGTGGACTGGTATGAGTTCGAGCATCCCCAGCTGGGCAAAGTGGAGCTGGGCGGTTGGGACATGCTGTATGCGTGGCGCAACCCGCCGCCCGAGCTGCTGGAGAAAGAGATTGCGCGCTTCCCCGACTGGCTGGTGTGGCACCTGCTGATTTCGCCGAAGCTGGAGATATACGAGGCGACGGCGGAGCCGCTGGGCGACGCGCTCTACAAAGTGCGGCTGGTGGTGCAGAACACGGGCTGGCTGCCGACCTACATCACCAAAAAGGCGACGGAGAAGAAGGTCGTGCGCGGCGTGATTGCGGAGATCGAGCTGCCCGAAGGCGCGACCCTGCGCACGGGCAAACCGCGCGAGGAGCTGGGTCAGCTGGAGGGGCGCGCCTACAAGCCCTCCGCCGCCAGCGTGTGGAACGCCGACCCGACCGACGACCGCGCGAAGGTGGAGTGGGTGGTGCACGCGCCGCAGGGCGGTACCGTGCGCCTGATTGCCCGCCACGAGCGGGCGGGCGTGGCGCGGGCGGAGTGCGCGCTCACCCCTGCAACGCCGTGAAGCGAAACTCCCGCTCGCCACGGGGCGGGCGGGCCATCAGGCTCTGCAGCGCGTCGGCAATCGCGCGTTTGCCCGTGAGGATGTCGGCGATGGCGTTCAGCAGGGGCATCTCGACGCCCAGCTGCGCCGCGAGCGACTGCGCCGCCAGCGCGGTCGGGTAGCCCTCGGCGACCTGTCCGAGCGCGGCGCGCGCCTCGTCGACGGTCTTGCCCTCCGCAATCGCGCGCCCGAATCGGTAGTTGCGGCTGAGTCGGCTCACGGCGGTCGCGAACAAATCGCCCACGCCCGTCAGCCCCATGAAGGTTTCGGGGCGCGCGCCCATCGCCGCGCCGAAGCGCATCATCTCCGCCAACCCGCGCGTGAGCAGCGTCGCTTTGGTGTTGTCGCCGAAGCCCAGCCCGTCGCTGACGCCCGCGCCAATCGCATACACATTTTTGAGCGCGCCGCCCAGCTCCACGCCCACCACATCGTCGCAGGTGTAGACGCGCAAAATCGGCGGGGTCATCAGCAGCTCCTGCACCTGCTCGGCGCACAGCAGGCTGCTGGAGGCGGCGACGCTCGCGGTCGGCGCGCCGCGCACCAGCTCGACGGCGAGGTTCGGTCCCGACAGCACGGCGGTGCGCGCCTCGCGATTGCCCAGCGCCTCGCACACCACCTGCGTCAGCAGTTTGCCCGTCGCTGGCTCCAGCCCCTTCGCGGCGATAATCAGCGTCGCCTCGGGCGGGGGGCACAGGCGCAACGCCTCGCGCAGCGCGCCCGACGGAACCGCCAGCACCCACACCGCGCACGCCTGCAGCGGCTCAGGATCGCAGGTAGGGATCACCGTGTCGGGCAGCGGCGCTTCGGGCAGATAGCGGCGGTTGACCCGCTCGGCGGCGAGAGCGGCAATCTGGACGGCGTCGCGCCCCCACAGATACACGGGCAAGCCCTTCTGCCCCAGCAGCCACGCCAGCGCCGTGCCCCACGAACCCGCCCCAACAACCGCGACTCTCATCTACGACTCCGTGTACCACTCCATCTCCAGCTGGCGCAATAGCCCCAGCGCATCCGCCTCGTCGTCGTAATGCACCCAGATGTGTGTGCCTTCAGGAATCACGCGAAAAATGTAGGTCACGGGCGGGAAGTTCGCCGCGACGCCGTGCGTGCGTAAGTAATCGCGCACGAGCGTCGCGGTCATATCGTCCCCAGCGACGGCGACCGCCACAAACTGCCCGATGCGAGAACGCTCCTCCGCGCCCAGAATCCGCCAGCGCATATCATAAGCATACCTCACATGGTACACTATCGCCCAGCATGGAAGCACTGGTCGCGCTACTGACGCTCACGGCGCTCGAGATTGTGCTGGGCATCGACAATATTGTTTTTATCTCGATTCTGACGGATAAGCTGCCGCCCGAACAGCGCGCGAAGGCGCGTTTCGTGGGGCTGAGCCTCGCGTTCCTGATGCGCGTGCTGTTCCTGCTCTCGATCACATGGATTATGCGGCTGGAGTCGCCCCTGTTTGCCGTGCTGGGCAACGAGTTTTCGGGACGCGATTTGATACTGATAGCGGGCGGGCTGTTCCTGATGGGCAAGGCGACCTATGAGATTCACCACAAGATCGAGAGTGCGCAGGGCGAGGTCAAAGTACCCAAACGGCTCACCTTCGGTCTCGCCATTCTGCAGATTGTGCTGGTGGATCTGGTGTTCTCCATCGATTCGGTAATCACGGCGGTGGGGCTGGCGCGCGATTTGTGGGTGATGATTGCCGCCGTGTTGATTGCGGTTGCGTTTATGATGGCGTTCGCAGGCAGCGTGAGCCGCGTGATTGACGCGCACCCGTCGCTGAAGGTGCTGGCGCTGGCGTTCCTGGTGCTGATTGGGTTCAACCTGATGGGCGAGGGCTTCGGCTACAAGATTCCCAAAGGCTACACCTACTTCGCGATGGCGTTCTCGCTGGCGGTGGAGATTCTGAACATCAAGTTGCACACGCGCACAAAGCCGCCCAGTAGTGTGTAGCGGCGTCGGCGGGGTCGGGCGCGTCGACGATGCCCGACAGCACGGCGACGCCCTGTGCGCCCGCCTCTATGCACGCGGCGACTCGTTCGGGCGTAATCCCCCCAATCGCAATCAGCGGAATCGAAACCGCCGCGCGCACCTGACGCAGCAGCTCGATTCCTTCAGGCGGCTTGTCGGGATGGCTCTGGGTGGGGAACATCGTACCGACCAGCAAGTAGCGGCAGCCTTCGGCTTCGGCGCGTCGGGCGGCGTCCACACTGTGAACCGACCTGCCCAGTTGCATGGGCGCGGGGGGCGTGTAGGGCGGCGCGTCTTCGGGCAGGTGCAGCGCGTCGGCGTTCACCCACTCCGCCAGCGCGGGGTAAGGATTGACGCTCAGCCGCGCCCCGTGTGCATGCGTGAGGCGGCGCAACTCCAGCGCGCCGTCTATCGCGAGTCGGGCGGGCAGCCCCCGCACGCGCAGCATCACCCAGTTCACCCCGCCCTCCAGCGCGCGCTCGGCGACCCACAGCGCCCGCGCCGGGTCGGTCTGCGGCGTGTAGGGCAGCACCAGCATCAGAATTGGGCGACTCGGTTCCATCACAGGTTTGATTGCGTTGTATGTTCAACCACGCACTGTCGGTAGAGCTTATGCGGCGTACAAAGTTTTTTTGGAGTGCTGAAGCGCAGCTTCAGCATGCGGAAGCTCCGCTTCCGCACTCCATAAAGACGGCGCTGCGCACGCATGTCGCATTTCTCGCGCACAGGTACTTAATGTACCCCATCCGCTGTTTCCCTGTCTCCCACGCAAAATTACCAGATTTACGCCTGCACCCGCAAAAACCCCGATTTGTTAAGACTTTTGTAAGACCCCCCATGCATAATACAAGCGGAGGACTACCATGCTCAAACGATGGCTGACACTGGCGAGCGTGATAACGACTCTGACGCTGGGCAGCGCCCAGCCATTCACCTATCAGGGGTTCCTGCGCGTGAGCGGCAACCCCGCGAACGGGACTTACGACTTTCGCTTCCGACTGTACGACGCCCCCTCAGGCGGAACACAGGTCGGAACTGACCAGTTTGCGAACGACTTGAATGTGCAGAACGGCTTGTTCACGACGACGATCGACTTTGGCGCGTCGGCGTGGACAGGCGCGGATCGGTATCTGGAGATAGCGGTGCGTCCGGGCAGCAGCACGGGCAGTTATCAGGAGCTTTCGCCGCGTGTGAAGATTAATCCGACGCCGTATGCGATTCGCGCGGCGACGGCGGGCACGGCGAACCCGATTGGCGCGGCGGGGGGCGATTTGAGCGGGAGCTACCCGAACCCGACGGTGGCGCGGTTGCAGGGGCGCGCGGTGTCGTCGGCGGCGCCGAGCAGCGGGCAGGTGCTGAAGTGGAACGGCAGCGCGTGGGCGCCCAGCGACGACCTGCGCGACGCCTTCTGGCAGGCGTCAGGGAGCAACATTTTCTACACCGCGGGGAACGTGGGGATTGGCATCAGCAATCCTCTTTATCTTCTGCATGTGGAGACGAGTGCGAGCAATCGCGTCGTCTACGGGCATCATACCGCCACCAGCGGCTTCACCTACGGCGTGTATGGGCTAAGCGATAGCCCCAATGGCACGGGTGTATTCGGGGGGGCAACCGCCACCACAGGCGCGACCTACGGCGTGTATGGGCTAAGCGCCAGCCCCTCTGGCGCGGGCGTGTACGGCTGGGCAACCACCACCAGCGGCTCATCCCTCGGCGTATATGGGCGAAGCGACAGCCCCGAGGGCAGGGGCGTGTTCGGCTGGACAACCGCCACCAGCGGCTTCACCTACGGCGTGTTCGGACAAAGTCGCAGCCCCGAGGGCAGAGGCGTGTTCGGCTGGGCAACCGCCACCAGCGGCTCATCCCTCGGCGTGTATGGGCGAAGCGACAGCCCCGAGGGCGCGGGCGTGTACGGCTGGGCAACCGCCACCAGCGGCTCATCCCTCGGCGTATATGGGCGAAGCGAAAGCCCCGAGGGCAGGGGCGTGTACGGCTGGGCGCGCGCAAGCAGCGGCGCGACCTACGGTGTGTATGGGCGAAGCGACAGCTCCGCAGGCACAGGCGTTTTCGGCGAGGTGAACGCCTCCAATCCTGGAAGCCTCTCGGCAGGCGTCAAGGGCGTCAATCGGGGCACGGCTTTTGACAGCATCGGCGTCTATGGAGAACACACAGGCGCGGGCTGGGGCGTTCACGGCAGAACCAACGCGGGCACGGGCGTCTACGGGCTGGCAACCGCCACCACAGGCGCGACCTACGGTGTCTATGGGCAGAGTCGCAGCCCTGCAGGTGTGGGCGTCTATGGCGAAGTGAGCGCATCCAGTCCTGGGAGCCTCTCTGCAGGCGTCAAGGGCGTCAATCGGGGCACAGCTTTTGACAGCATCGGCGTCTATGGGGAACACACAGGCGCGGGCTGGGGCGTTCACGGCAGAACCAACGCGGGCACGGGCGTCTACGGGCTGGCAACCTCGACGAGCGACCAGACCTACGGCGTGTACGGGGAAAGTCGCAGCACCTCAGGCTGGGGCGTGTACGGCTGGGCAAGAGCCTCCAACGGTGTGACCTACGGCGTGCACGGGCGCAGCGCCAGCCCCAACGGCTACGGCGTCTACTCAAGCGGACAATTCGCCGCCTCGGGCACGAAATCGTTCCAGATTGACCATCCCCTTAACCCCGAAACGCACTTCCTGAACCACTTCTGCACGGAAGCGCCCGAACCGCAGAATATCTATAACGGCGTGGTGGTGCTGGACGCGCGCGGCGAGGCGTGGGTGCAACTGCCCGACTACTTCGAAGCCATCAACCGCGACCCGCGCTACACGCTGACTGCCATCGGCGCGGCGATGCCGAACCTGCACATCGCCGTGGAAATCCAGAACAACCGCTTCAAAATCGCGGGAGGCGCGCCCGGCAAGCGCGTGTCGTGGGAGGTGAAAGCCATCCGCAACGACCGCTGGGTGCAACGCTACGGCTACCAGGCCGAGCAGGAGAAGCCCGAACACTATCAGGGCAAGTACCTGCACCCGGAGCTGTACGGGCAACCCGAAGAGCGCGGGATTTTCTATCGTCCCGACCCCCAACCCGCGCCGAACGAGAGGGGTAAGCCATGACGGCGCCATCGGTAGGGGCGAGGCATGCCTTGCCCCTACCCTGTTCGGCGACTCCTAGAGCCCACAGGCTTATACCAACTACGCGGTTAGAGTTCGTTAATTGGCTTGCACGCGCCTGCAGCGGCGTGCTGTTGCCCGCGCCCCGCGACTATGGAGTGCTGAAGCGAGAGCTTCAGCGAACGCGGAAGCTCCGCTTCCGCACTCCATAAGTTGCCGTTTTGCGAACTATGACCAGCAGATTTGTATTAGAGGAGTATGGTTAGGGAACGCGCCTCTTTGTGCGCTGCCAGAACAAGCATAGATGTGTCTACACCCAGCGGCAAAAACCAGGGATTGATACAACTTCATATCTATCCTCTGCCCCACCGAAAAAAAAGAGGCTCGGTGTGCGAGCCTCTGGCAGAGATGCTCTCTGGTGTGTCTTGAGAGCAGGACGACCCTTGCAGCGTGTATAGACGGAGCATCCCTGCCAGCGTTCCGAGAATTCTCAGTAATCTTCGGGCATTTCGCCGCGTCCACCGCCGCGGGGCGCGCTGGGAGGCGCGGCAGGTCCGCCCATCGGCGCACTGGGCGGCGCTGCACTGCCGAATCCGCCTGTGGGTCCGCCCATCATCGGCGCGCCGCCCATGCCTGCTGCGCCCACCGCCGCCGACAGCGGGTCTTCAATCTTGCGCGCTAAACCGTTCAAGTCGGGTACCTGCGGCGCGGGCAACGGCTGCGGCATCTGGTTGTTGCTGATGATTACCAGCACAATCAACATCACCACGCCGAGCGCAATCACGCCGATCCCGATCGGATCCACACCCTTCTGCATTCGTTTGCCTCCGAAGTGTATTGTACCTGATAGCCATTTCGCGCCTGATAGCATAACTCCTGCAGGAATCGGCGATAAGTTCACGAAATCGTGGGTGATGCGCACCGCACAGGAGACCGTCTACACCCTGCCGATTGGCGACCCGCGCCGTCAGTACCTGCTGACCATGCGCCCCGACGAGATTGTGGACACACACCGTCGCCGCGCCGTGAGTCTGCGGGAGATGGCGCGCCTGCTCGAGCCGGCGACCTTCATCCTGATTGGCGAGCAGCACGACAACGCCCAGCATCACCTGTTTCAGGCGCAGGTCATCGACGCGCTGGCGCAGGCAGGGCGCAGCGTCATCGTCGGGATGGAGATGTTCGACCGCACGAAGCAGCACGCGCTCAACCTGTGGACGCTGAATCGGCTTAGCGAGACGGAGTTTATCGAGCAGAGCGAGTGGCGCACACAGTGGGGCTTCGACTTCGCGCTCTACCGCCCGATTTTCGAGGTAGTTGCTCGCCATCGGCTGCGGCTGGTGGGGCTAAATGTGCCGCGCGCGCTGGTGCGTCAAACGGCGCGCAACGGCTGGCAAAGCATCCCCGAAGCAGAGCGCATGGGCGTGCCTGACCCCGACCTCAGCGTGGAGGCGCACCGCACGCTCTTCTACGCGCTGCTCGGCGGGGGACACCCTACAGGGCAGCAGGCGAACGACAACTTCTACGCCGCGCAGGTGGTGTGGGACACGGCGATGGCGGACAGCGCGCTGCGCTATCTGGAGCGCACCGTGCCCTCGCCGCGCCTGGCGTTTGTGATTCTTGCGGGGAACGGGCATGTGATGTACGATGTGGGCATCTCGCTGCGCCTGCGCATGCGCACACCGCTGGCGACGCGCGTGATTGTGCCCCTGCCGCCCAGCGACCGCCCTGTGCAAGTACGCGCCGCGCTGGGCGATTTCGTGTGGCTACCCCGCGCGTAGCCGACGCCAGACCGCCCGCGCCGCCGCCTCCGCAGGCGGCATCACTGGCTCCCGAAACACCGCATGCGGAAACAGCAACTCGAAGGCGTGCTGGAACGCCATGCGGAAGATGCGGCTTTTGAACATCCCGCCTGTTGTTGCAACGGTGAACTCGTCGTCGCGTTCGAACAGATACGCGGCGCAGGCGAGCGCGTCGCGCGCCAGGTCATCGCCCGCCTGCCGCAGGATGATTTTCGCCCGCGTATCGCCCGCACGCGCTGTGTCCACCACATGCTGGGCGAAGGCGGCGACCACATGGCGCGGCACGCCCCGCTCGTAAAACAGCGGCACGAGTTCCCGCAAATCCTGCACGCCGAAGTAGCGCTGTACCGCCTCAATCAGTGCGGTCTCGCGGTCGCGCCCGTCCCATGCGCGCACAGCGGCTCGGATGGCGCGCATGCCGACATCATACGCGCTGCCCTCGTCGCCGAGCAGCGCGCCCCAGCCGCTCATCTGGCGCGCCAGCGCGTCGTTCACAAACCCGCCAATCAGCGCGCCCGTGCCTGCAATCACCGCCACGCCGTGCGCCCGCTCGACGCCTGTGCTGAGCATCGCGATACGCGACTCCTCAATCGGGTAGGCGGGCGGATTGCCCAATCGCTGCAGCACCCAATCCCAGTTGCCGCGCGTGCCCGCCACACAGTAGCCCAGCGCCAGCACAGGCGCGTCGATGCCCTGCAGCGCGCCGTTCAGCGCGGTCTCGAACGACTCGCGCTGGGTCGCCTCGCCCACAAAGTTCAGGTTCGCGGGACCGCCCTCGGCGTAGGTCAGTCGCTCGCCCTGTTCGCTCAGCACGGCGCATCCCGTTTTCGTGCCGCCGCCCTCCAGACCCACGATAACGCCCATCGGCACTATTATACTGTGCGCCGTCGCGCGTCGAGGTATAATAGCCTGCCGCGCGGAGGGGTGGCCGAGTGGCTGAAGGCGGCGGTCTTGAAAACCGCATCCCACCTCGCGTGGGACGGGGGTTCGAATCCCTCCCCCTCCGCCATGCCTCAGGGGAGTTGCGTGTGAGACGCTGGACGGTTCGGATTGCGCTGGCGCTGCTGGGCGGGCTTGGCTCCTATGTCGGGCTGAGCGCGCTGCTGTTTGTTGCGGCGATGCACCGCGCCAGCCTCTCGCAGGAGGCGCACCTGCACCCTGCCCTGCCTGCGCTTCGCCCCGACGACCGCCTGTTGATTATCGCGCCGCATCCTGACGATGAGGCGCTGGGCTGCGGTGGGCTGATTGCGACCGCCGCGGCGCAGGGCATCCCCGTGCGCGTGGTGTACCTGACTTCGGGCGATGGCTTCACCGTCGCCGCCGCGCTCACCGCCCGTTCCACTCCCGACCCTGCCGAGTGTTTGCAGCTGGGCGAGCAGCGGGCACAGGAGGCGCGACGGGGCTTGGAAACGCTGGGACTCTCCGCCCCTGACGCGGTCTTTCTGGGCTATCCCGATCGGGGGCTGTTGCCGATGGCGACGCGCCCCAATCGCGTGTACCGATCCGCCGCGACAGGCGCGCAGCGCGTGCCCTACCCCGACGCGCAATCGCCGAACGCGCCGTACCTCGCGCCTGCGCTGGTTGCCGACCTGCGCCGCGCGATTGCTGAATTTCAGCCGACGCGCGTATTCACCACGCACCCGCTGGACGACCACGAAGACCACGCCGCCGCCGCGATGCTGACCCGTGAGGCAATTGCGCAGGCGGTGCAATCGGGCGAGCTGCGCGCGCCCGCCCTGTATTACTACCTCGTCCACTATGGCGACTGGCCTCTGCCGCAGGGGATGCATCCCGACCGCCCCCTCGCGCCGCCGCTGGGACTGGCGCATGAGCGATGGCAGGTGTTCTGGCTGGGCGACGCGGCGCGCGCACGCAAACGCGCGGCAATACACGCCCACGAGTCGCAATACGCCATCATGGCGCGCTTTTTGAGCAGTTTTGTGCGGCGCAGCGAGCTGTTCGCGCCCGCGCCGCCTATACATCCCAACTACACCCTCCCTGCAGACGATAACCCGACGATTCACCTCCAGCCGCATGCCGACCTCGCGAGCGTGCAGACTCAAACAGGGCGCGAAGGCGTGCGGGTGAGTATCGAGACGCGCCAGCCCCTGCGCGCGCCCTACCAGCTGGAACTGACGCTGCTCAGCGTCGATGCGGCGGGCAACTGGAGCGACACGCGCTGGCGCTACCCCAACCGCCGCCTGTCGGCGCGGAAGGAGGGCAATCTCTTGCACCTGTGGCTGCCGCACCGCCCGCTCGCGGACGCCGAACGCGCCTACCTGATGGCGCGGACTACCGTGTATGGGGCGGAGCTGGATCGGTCGGGCTGGCTGCCGATACCGCTTCCTGCGGCAGGCGGGGAATCGGGCGTCCCAGCTGATGCGTCAGCGCCTCAATCCGCTCCATCACCAGCGCGCTGAAGGCGTCGCGCGCTTCGCGGTCCGTGCGCGTCCCAAACACTTCCGAATAGCGCACGGGTTCGCCAAACGCGACCTTGATTCGGGCGCGGCGGGGAAGTTTCGCGCCTTTCTGCCACGCCTGCTCGCTGCCGACAATCGCCGTCGGGACGACAGGCGCGCCCGATTGACGCGCCAGCAGCGTCACGCCGGGCGTCGGCGGCAACAGATGGTCGCCCATGCCGCGCGTGCCCTCGATAAAGATAATCACCGCGCGCCCCTCGTTCAGGAACTTCAGCGCGGTCTTGATCGCGCCCACATCCGCCGCGCCGCGCTCCACAGGGAACGCGCCCAGCCGACGAATCAGTTTGGAGAACAGTCCGTAGCGAAACAGCTCCGCTTTGGCGATGAAGCGCAATTCACGCGGGCAGGCGCATCCAATCAGCGGCGGGTCGAGCAGGCTCAGATGGTTCGGGGCGATAATCGTCGCGCCCTCCAGCGGCACATTCGATGCTCCATGCACCTCCAGCCGCCATACCAGTCGCGCAAAGCCCCGCACCAGCGCCCAGCCCACGCGGTACAGCCAGTCGTCTGAGCGCACCATCTTCACTCGATTACGAACTCCGTATGCACTTCGGTCGGCAGGCGCAGCGTCGCCGACGCCGAGCAGTATTTCTCGTCGGACAGCTTGACCGCCTTCTCCACCGCTTTCGGGTCCAGATTGTTGCCCTGCAGGTAGTGTGTGATGGCAACTTCCGTGAATCGGCGGGGATGTTCGGGATGGCGCTCGGCGTGAATCTCGATTCGATAGCCCGTCAGCTCCTGCTTCATCTTGCGCAGGATTGCCACCACATCCATTGCCGTACACGCTGCGACCGCCAGCAGCATATGTTCCATCGGGGTAGCGGCGACATCGTTGCCGCCAGAATGGGGATGCGCGTCGAACAGCACCTTGTGCCCCGTGATGTCGCATACGCCCTCAAACAGCATATTGCCTTTCCAGACCAGTTCGCCGTCCATAGCCATGAGGATACCCGCGCCTGAAGGCTGAAGCAGGTAGTTGCCGAATCACGCGGAGATGTGGTATACTTATGGCGAGGGAGCGCCCAGATGATTCGAGGGCGTGTCTGGCTATGCGATACATCACACTGAAGCAAGCGGCGCAGAAGCTGGGGCTTGAGGAGCAGGCGCTCGTGCAGTGGGCGCAGCAGGGGTTCTTGCCTGTGTATCGGTCGGAAGCGACCCGCACACCGACTCGCCCTGCACGCGAAATGCAGCTGCTTACCTTCGTGGCGCGTCCCGCTCCTGACCTGTATTTCGCCGCCGAAGATATTGAGGAGCTGGCGGAAGACCTCGCATGGAGCCGAATGGGGCGAAGGCGCATGTGGGACGACGATGAAGACGCCTGAGCTGGGGGAAGTCTGGCTAATACCTGACACTTCCAGCGGTGAACAGAAAAATCGCCCTGCTGTCGTTGTCAACACAACCGACTATTTCCGCTGTCGCGGCGATGTTGTCGTTCTACCCATCAGCAGCAAAGTCGATCGTGCGCGTTGCCAGACCGATTGCGTCCTGCACGACTGGCGCGAAGCAGGATTACGCAAACCGTCTTATGTAAAATGCAACCCTGCGACATTCAAACAAATAGAGCTGATTGAGTATATTGGTCGTCTCAGCGAGGCAGATTTAGCAGCGGTGCAGGCGCACCTGCGCAGGGTTTTCGGGTTTTAACTACAGGTACAACACCCGCCCCCGATAGCGTTCCATCAGTTGCGCGTTGTGCGCGTCGCCGCCGTCGAGGTTGGCGGACATAAACACGGGCGGCGTCATGCCGCGTTCCAGCAGAATCGCGCACGCTTCGGCGACGACAGCGTTCACCAGCGCCGCGCCCAGCACAGTGGAGACGGGCGCAATCGGCTGCGGAAAGCCTTCCAGTTGCACAATCGCGTCGCCTGCGGGCGCGCCGTTATCGATCACCAGATCGGCGACCTCGAACAGGCGGTAGCCCGTGCTGGAGCGCGGCGACACCGACTGCGAGTACGCCAGCGAGGTGAGCGCAATCACCTTCGCGCCCTGCTGCCGGGCGTACAGCGCGACCTCCACAGGCGCGGCGTTGCGCCCCGACACCGAATGCACCAGCACGACATCACTGGGGCTGATGGGAATGTGCCGCACCGCCGCCAGCGCGTAGCCGTCCAGTCGCTCCAGCGCGGAAGTGAGCGGCAGCGGGCGCACCTCACAGGTCAAGCCGGGCACAAATATCGGGCTGACGGGAACCAACCCGCCCGCGCGGTAGGTCAGCTCCTCGGTGATGATGCCTGCGTGCGACGCGCCGAACACATACAGCACGCCGTCGCTCGCCAGCGCGTCGGCAATCCAGGTCGCCGCCGTCTGCAGCGTCTCCTGCTGGCGCGTGTAGGTCTCCTGAAGCAGGCGCAATACCTGCGAGATGTAATCGGTTCGCATGGGCTACTCGCGCAGGGGTTGTTCGACCTCAAAGCGTCCATCCAGCACGACCACGCAGTCCTGCTCGGAGGCAGCCTGCCGCGCCTCGTCGCTCAGCTCGCGCCCTGCGGCAATCGGAACCGCGAGCACGCCGCGTCGGGTGAGTATCGCCGCCCGCTGTACGGCGCGCGCCACATCGCTGGGCGCAATCCCCCACGAAACCTCAATCACCAGAATCGCTTCGCGCCCGTCGCTCCTGCGCCTGCCGCGCGCGAGGATATCGACCACGCTCAACTCCGCACGCTCCTGTGCGCTCAGCAGCGCAATCGCTTCCAGCTGCTCTTCTACATCGACCCAGTCGATAACCCTGACATCGCGGAAGTACCTGCCGAACAGGCTCCGCGCCTTGTCGCGGTAGGCGCGCTCCAGCGAGATGCCCTTCAGCTCGGCGATGTCGTCGGTGTTGCGCTGGATTTTCCGTTCCAGTCGCGCATCGCCCTCGCGCATTTCGGCGCGCAGTTGCTCGAACCCCTCGCGCATCTCCTGCCGCACCGCCTCAAACTCGCGATCCACGCGGGCGAACCCCTCGCGCATCTCCTGCCGCACCGCCTCAAACTCGCGATCCACGCGGGCGAATCGCTCATCCATCGCACGCTCGATGCGGTCGAGCCGCGCATGGATTTGCTGGATGTCGCGGCGCACTTCCTGGCGGAATGCGTCGAACTCTTCGGGCAGGCGCGCCAGCTCGCGCGGCACGAGAATAGCGAACAACTTGCGCCGCCATTCCTCGTTCCGCTCCAGAAAATCAGCCAACTGCTCGACAGTCTCGATAATGGGCATTGATATGCAAATTGTACCCTGCAAGGCAGTTGCGGGCGCTACCGATTCTTAGTGCTTTTGCACTATGCCCCCCGTTTACGGGGGGTTGGGGGGCTGACACGGTACAGGGTTGCTCGGTCCGCATACAAGCGTATGCTTAGCCCTCACCCCCAGCTCCTCTCTCGCAAGCGGGAGAGAAGACGCTCTGTTGCAGTCTTGTCGCAAAGACACATTGTGGTGGATTTCGCTGTTTCTACCCATACACTGGCAGGAAAATAGCAACACTCGTCGAATCAACTTGCTATGCCACGCGGGAGGAAGAAACAGGACGCTGCGGAGCCGGTGCGGGACTTTCGGCATCAGGACGCCCGACGCAAAAATAACCCGCCTGCCGGGATTTCGTTTGACTGCCTAATGCGGGATGGAGATCTCCATCATTCCGCGGGTCCTATTTTTCGGCAACTGTGGATTATTATGGTTTTGCTCCCAGTATGGAATTTCGCTGTTCGTTGGGGTGTAGTATGGGTAGAGAACACGCACGGAGGTGTAAGCCATGCCAGTAGGTAAGGTGAAGGTGTGGCTCGAGAGCAGAGGCTTTGGATTCATTGTCACTGAGGGGAACTCGCCAGATATATTCGTACATCTGTCACAGATTTCCTTCCGCCCAATTCGCCAAGGCGATGTGGTTGAATTCGCTCTTGAATTCGATCCTCTAGATCGTCCAAGAGCGGCTCGTGTCAGAAGGGCAATAACTGGGGCTACTTTGTCGATGTGGGAAGATGTTCCCGAAGTGCGAGCGAGAGAGGCACGAAAAGTGTTTAGCGAAGCGATTATTGCCCGCAATGAAAAGCGTTACGGAGAGGCTCGCCAACTGTTCGAGAAAGCTATATCGCTAACTCCCGAACGAAACTTTTTTGAGGCGTATGCGGCGATGGAGAGGAATTTGGGTAATTGGGAGCGTGTAGAAACAATCTACAATCAAGCAAGGGAAAATTTCCCAGGCGACGTGGGGATCCTTGAAATGCTTGCTATGGCGAAGAAAAAGAGGGCTGAGGTAACAAAGGAAAGAACAAAAGATTCTAATATATGCACGAGATTCTTAATAGAGGCAATTAAATTGCTAAGAGAGGCGATTCAGCAACAGCCAAACCGAGTAACACTACACCTCCACTTAGCAGAGCTCCTCGTGAGTTTAGCCGAAGAATCTAAAAACTTTTTGCTCCTCGAGGAGGCGCGTAATCACTTCACTGAAGCATACAGTCTACACTCCAAGGGAGATATTAGAGAGAGATCTTCATACAACAAAATGTGGATACTTCATCAGAATCGCAGTCGTGCAGTCTGGTACCTTCTACGTGAGGCAGGATTCGAAATTATCAAGTGGCGCATCGAATTCACCTCAGAGAAAATTCCAGCTCCATCGTATGCTTGGTTTTTAGTCAGCGCCAAGAACTACAGGAACTCCGAAGCATTCTCGCTCGACGGAAAGTTATTCGTAAACTGTCCATATCATGCACAAGTCACACAATCACAGGTGAGGGCTGCTGAGGTACTTCACAAACAGCTATGCGCAGAAGACGCGAGTATCAAGCACGACCTCTTCTTCATAGTGACTGACTCGGAACAGCTGGAAAACTATCTGAGAATGCTTCTGGAAGACCCCGAAAGCCATCCAACTGTCGTTCCGCTTGATCAACCTTCCGTCGAGAGTGCGCTTTTACAGGAAAATGAGGTGCTTCATACTTATTTTGATCAGTTACTAACCAAGTGGGTTCATAGGCGAGATCTCTACAAGGGTAATCATCCTGTCTCAGGTAGACGCTTTTTTGGACGTGAGCGTGAAATAGGTTTGTTGAATCAAAGTGTTGAAGAAGGCAGATGCATTGGCATCTTCGGTTTGAGAAAATCCGGGAAAACTTCTCTTCTTTTACAGCTAAAATCTATCAGAAAAGGAGACATCGTGACATATATTGACCCAGAGGCTTCCGCCGCAACGACCGCAACATGGATTTGCTGGCGAGTCGTTCAGGATTGGGGAAAACACTCGAAAGGGAATTTCTTTCTTGCTCGGTACCATTCGGAACGGGATTTGCCGAATTTCGCAGAGGTATCTAAAGATTTTGTTTCAGATGCAAGAAACTTATTATCACAAAACTCTTATGATAGCAAATGTGTCATCCTCATCGATGAGATTGAGAAAGTCGTTCCCCCAATGGGAGAACCATGGGAAGGAGCTATAGACCTTTTCAGGATTTTAAGAGGCTTGGTGCAAGAATCTAACGGTAGACTTGTTGTTTTCATATGTGGAGCAAATCCTGCTATCTGTGAACGCCCACAGTGGCATCAGCAAGACAATCCTGTCTTTCAGTTTTTTGAGGAAATGTTTTTGCCCTTACTTGCAGAGACAGAATGTAAGGAAATGATAGTATCTCTTGGGAAAGGCATGGGGGTATATTACGACGAGCAGGCGTTAGATTTCATTCATGAACTTTCTGGTGGGCATCCGTTTCTTACACGTCGTTTATGTAGCGTCCTTGCAAACAGATACCCACAGCGGCCTTTACAGGTGAGTGTGGACATACTAAAATCCCTTGAAGACGAATTCCTTATTGGATCTCATGAGGTATTTCTCGAGATCAAGGAGCGGTTAAAGCGTGACTACCCTCAGGAGTGGGATCTGCTGGAAGCGCTGGTCTCTGGTTTCTCGATTGACGAAGTGAAGCAGCTTATACCAAACTGGCCCATCGCCGTCCGCCACTTGGAAGGATACCAACTAATTTCTAGGAGTGGCGGTGGAGTCACTTTCCAAATGAAGCTATTCGAGAGGTGGCTTCGATGCGGGGGTGTTGAGTAATGGAGAACCCATTTGATTGGCTGCGAATCAACCCATCGCTTTTCTATGGGAAGCACCGCTTGAACCTAATCCACGAGGTATCTAAGGGACTGCTGCGAGGCGAGTCTTACGCATTAGTAGGCGGGCGGAGGATGGGCAAAACGACTTTTCTAAGGCGACTGAATGAAGAGCTCCAGCGTATAAATCATCTAAGTGTGTCATACATAGACATCCAAACGATGCCGTCTTGCTCAGATGCCTCACAAGCACTCGCATGGCTTACTGGGGAGGACTCTATCGGACTATCAGCAAGCGGTATAGAGATCGTAATACGCACGATTCAGGCAAAGAAAAAGCATGGGTACGCAAAGGTAGTCTGGTTGCTGGATGAGTTCGATAGCATTCGAGAATTCGGATGGCATCCTGTGTTTTTCAACAATCTAAGATCTCTACTACACAACACTCAAGAAACTTCGGGTTATCTAACTATTGTAGCCGCAGGCTCAAGAACAATGCAGGTACTGCGGGAGAGCCCAGGTTCTCCACTAGCAAATGTTTTGTCATGGAAATACCTTATGTTACTGGATGAAGAAGACAGCTATCTCTTAGTCAGTGAGCCTACGCAAAACAGGTTTCCAAAAGAATTGTGCAGTATAGTATGGGAGAAGACAGGAGGTCATCCTTTTCTTATTCAATATCTTATGTACCAAGTGTGTTCTTCAACGGACGAGTGGACTAGAGCCATAGAGTTGGCAGAACAAAAATTATGGGACGAACATGATGTTATATTCAGACAATGGTGGTTTGATCATTTAGGCGAAGATGAACGCAGAGTGTACCGTAGCATGGAAGATAATACCCTCCTATCTGCCGAGGAAATAAACATGCGAACGAAAATAGGAATGGGAAAGGTTAGAGATGCTCTACGTGTTCTTTGTTATGTGGGACTTGCCCATAAAGAACAAAACAAATACAAAATTTCAGGAACTACATGTCAAGAGTGGATATGCCAAAACGACGTTCCAGAAGAAACAGTTTTTTATGATAGATATGTGTCGAGTCCGACAGCCACGTTGCGAGAGTTACTCAGCCAGTTAGAAGATGAAATTAGGCGGTTCGTCACCAGCAAGCTGGTACAGATGGAAAGGATTCACGAACTACCTAAAATTTTCAAATCAGAAATCGAGGAAGCTAATAGAAGGTATAAAAAAGAAAACTCGAGGTATGAAGATTGCTCGTTGAACGAAATTCTTTGGTATACTGATTTCGATTTTCCTTTCAAGGTTATATTTCGCTTTTGGAAATTGTTTTATCCATTATTTTCAGAAAAATACAAATATAAAATATTAGGAAAAGACAAAGAAAAGGCAAAGTTAAGGTTTGAAGAAAGACTGGAAGTACTGGTTCGTATACGCAATTCTCTAGCGCATTCTAGACCCATATCCCAAGAAGAGGCAGAAAAGGGCAGGATTTTTTGCCGGGACATCCTACTGTGTCTAGAGGGAGCAAGTCAACAGTTGTAATGCTCTTTACTGTACTGGTTCAAAGAAATAGGTGGTTTGGTATCGGTTGCTACGATGCCTAAGCCAAATTTTTGCGTGGATGCATCGTATTACGGTCTCTTCGAAATAAGGCTCGTCTGTTCTCGGAGTATATTGAATATCTGCGCAGCGAACCTCTATCCGCCAAACTCGGGGAACTTTTTCCACCCTCATCAGGTATTATACAGTGCGTATCAAGCAACTTGATAACAGCACACTCAACTTGGAGGAACGACGATGCGATTTGACAAACTGACCATCAAGGCGCAGGAAGCCCTGCAGGAGGCGCAACAGCTCACGGAGCAGTACCGCCACCCTGCAATAGACTGCGAACATCTGCTACTAACGCTGCTGCGGCAGGAGGGAGGCGTTGTGCCGTCGCTGCTGCAGAAGCTGGGCGCGCTGCCCCGCACAATCGAGTCTGCAATCGAGCAGGATCTGGGGCGACGCCCGCAGGTATCGGGCGCGTCCACCGTCGGCGCACAGATTACCCAGCGACTGAAGACCGCGCTCGATACCGCCTTCGACGAGGCGCTCCGCCTCAAGGACGAGTATGTCAGCACGGAACACCTGCTGCTGGGGCTGGCGGCGGACACGGCAGGCGAAGCGGGACGCGCGCTGCGCATGCAGGGCGTCACGCGCGACGCCATCCTGCGCGCCCTGCAGGACATCCGCGGCGGACAGCGCATCACCGACCAAAACCCCGAAGAGAAGTATCAGGCGCTCGAAAAGTACGGGCGTGACCTCACCCTGCTGGCGCGACAGGGCAAACTCGACCCCGTGATCGGACGCGACGAGGAGATTCGGCGCGTGATTCATGTGCTGTCGCGACGCACCAAAAACAACCCCGTGCTGATTGGCGAGCCCGGCGTCGGCAAGACCGCCATCGTCGAGGGACTGGCGCAGCGCATTGCCACCGGCGATGTGCCCGACACGCTCAAGGATAAGCGCGTCGTGCAGCTGGACCTCGGCGCGCTGATTGCCGGCGCGAAGTATCGCGGCGAGTTCGAAGAGCGGCTCAAAGCCGTGCTGAAGGAGGTCTCCAGCGCCGAAGGGCAGATTATCCTGTTCATCGACGAGATTCACACGCTGGTCGGCGCGGGCGCAGCGGAGGGCGCGATGGACGCCGCCAACATGCTCAAGCCCCTGCTCGCGCGCGGTGAGCTGCGCACCATCGGCGCAACCACCCTCGACGAGTACCGCAAGCACATCGAGAAAGACCCCGCGCTGGAGCGACGCTTCCAGCCCGTCTATGTCGGCGAGCCGAGCATCGAGGACGCCATCGCCATCCTGCGCGGGCTGAAGGAACGCTACGAAGTGCATCACGGCGTGCGCATCAGCGACAGCGCCATCGTCGCCGCCGCCAAACTCTCCAGCCGCTACATCACCGACCGATTCCTGCCCGATAAGGCGATTGACCTCATCGACGAGGCGGCGGCGAAACTGCGCATGGAAATCGACTCCATGCCCACCGAAATCGACGAGATCGACCGCAAAATCCGCCAGCTGGAGATCGAGCGCGAGGCGCTGCGCCGCGAAGAGGAGAACCCGCAAGCCAAAGAGCAAATCGCGCGGCTGGAGCGCGAGCTGGCGGCGCTCAACGAGGAAAAGAGCCGACTGGTCGCCCACTGGCAGCGCGAGAAGGAGCTGATTACGCGCATCCGCGAGACCAAAGAGCGCATCGAGCAGACTCGCTTTGAGGAGCAACAGGCGGAGCGCGCGGGCGACTTCGCACGCGCCGCCGAGCTGCGCTACGGCGTGCTGCTCGAACTCCAGAAACAGCTCCAGAGCCTGCAGGAGCAGCTTGCCGAAGTGCAAACCGAGATGCAACTGCTCAAGGAAGAGGTGGACGCCGACGACATCGCCGAAGTGGTCGCCAAATGGACGGGCGTACCCGTGCAGCGACTCAAGGAGACCGAGAGTGAGAAGCTGCTGCACATCGAGGCGCGGCTGCACCAGCGCGTGGTGGGGCAGGACGAGGCAATCGTCGCCGTCGCCAACGCCATCCGCCGCTCGCGCGCGGGGCTGTCCGACCCCAACCGCCCCATCGGCTCGTTCATCTTCCTGGGACCGACGGGCGTGGGCAAGACCGAGCTGGCGAAAGCGCTCGCCGAGTTCCTGTTCGACGATGAGCGCAACCTCGTGCGTATCGACATGAGCGAATATATGGAGCGGCACTCTGTCGCGCGGCTGATTGGCGCGCCGCCGGGCTATGTCGGCTACGAGGAGGGCGGACAACTCACCGAAGCCATCCGCCGACGCCCCTACAGCGTCATCCTGTTCGACGAAATCGAAAAAGCGCACCCGGAGGTCTTCAATGTGCTGCTGCAACTGCTCGACGACGGACGCCTCACCGACGGACAGGGGCGCACGGTCGACTTCCGCAATACGCTGGTGATTATGACCAGCAACATCGGCTCGGTGCTGTATCAGGAGATGAACGAGTTCAACAAGGACGACATCCGCGAGCAAATCATGCAGGCGGTGCGGGCGCACTTCCGACCGGAGTTCCTGAACCGCATCGACGAGATTATCATGTTCAACCCGCTCGACATCCTGCAGATTAAGCGCATCGTCGACCTGCAGCTGCGCTACATCCAGAAGCGTCTGGACGAGCGCAAGATTGCGCTGGAGTTGACCGAGGAGGCGAAGCAGGAGCTGGCGATTCGGGGCTACGACCCGCAGCTGGGCGCGCGCCCGTTGCGCCGCACCATCGAGCGCGAGATTCTGAACCCGCTGGCGCAGCGACTGCTTGCCCGCGAGTTCATGGACGGCGACACGGTGCGCGTGGACTATCGCGACGGGGCGTTTGTGTTCGAGCGCGTGCAGGTCGCGCAGGCGATGGCGTAAGGCGCGCTTCAGAGCGGGGGTGGCTTGTATAGAGGCGCGGTACGGGCGCGGTCGCTGCGCCCGTACCGTTCTCGTTTGGGGAGTCTCAGGCGTCGTAGTAGAGCGCGAACTCGTAAGGATGCGGACGCAACAGGATAGCGTCCACCTCCTTGACGCGCTTATACTCCAGATAGGTCTCCAGCAGGTCGGGTGTGAAAACGCCGCCGCGCATCAGGAACTCGTGGTCCTGCTCCAGCGCGTTCAGCGCGTCGGCGAGCGTGGGCGGCGTGGTCAGGATGCCCCGGCGCTCGTCGGGCGGCAGCTCGTAAAGGTCTTTGTCGATGGGGTCGGGCGGCTCGATGCGGTTCTGGATGCCGTCGATGCCCGCCATCACCATCGCCGCGAACGCCAGATACGGGTTCGCCGTCGGGTCGGGCGCGCGGAACTCGATGCGCCGCGCCTTCGGGCTGCTGGAGTAGGTCGGGATGCGGATACACGCGCTGCGGTTGCGCTGGCTGTAGACCAGATTAATAGGCGCTTCGTAGCCCGGCACCAGACGGCGGTAGGAGTTAGTCGTCGGCGCGGCGAACGCCAGAATCGCGGGCGCGTGCTTGAGCAGCCCGCCGATGTAGTAGCGCGCCGTGTCCGACAGCATCGCGTAGCCCCGCTCGTCATAGAACAGGTTCACGCCGTCTTTCCACAGGCTCTGGTGCGTGTGCATGCCTGACCCGTTGTCCTGAAACACAGGCTTGGGCATGAAGGTCACGGTGTAGCCGTTGCGCGCCGCGACATTCCGAATCACATACTTATACAGCTGCACCTTGTCGGCGATGCGCACGAGCGTATCGAACCTGATGTCAATCTCCGCCTGGCCTGCCGCGCCCACCTCATGATGTTGCAGCTCCACCTCGATGCCGACCTCCTGCAGGGTGAGCATCATCTCCGTGCGCAGGTCTTGCTGCGTGTCGGCGGGCGGGCACGGGAAGTAGCCGCCCTTGAGGCGCATCTTGTAGCCCAGATTCGGCGACTCTTCGCGTCCCGTGTTCCATTCGCCCTCGTCCGAGTCGATGTAGTAGTAGCCGAAGTGCGCCCCCTGTGCATAGCGCACATCGTTGAACACATAGAACTCCACTTCGGGACCAAAATAGGCGGTGTCGGCGATGCCCGTCGAGCGCAGGTAGGTCTCTGCTTTCTGCGCCACATAGCGCGGGTCGCGCGTGTACCGCTCGCGCGTGATGGGATCCACCACATTACAAATCACGCTCACGGTCGGTACTTCGGGGAACGGGTCCATAAACACCGTCGTCGGGTCGGGCAGCAGCAGCATGTCGGAGACATTGATGGACTGGAAGCCGCGGATGGAGGAGCCATCGAACCCGATGCCCTCTTCGAACATCTCCTCTGTGAACGATTCAATCGGCATCGAGAAGTGATGCCACATGCCGAACAGGTCGGTGAACTTGACATCAACGACACGCGCGTTATGTTCACGCGCGAACTGGATTGCTTCGCGTGGACTCATACGAACCTCCTCTGATTGTGTATAGTGTCTGGCAGGGTTGCCAGCGAGCGCGCGCAGATGCGCGCCTATCGAGGCGGCGTCATTGCCGACAGGTGCGGGCAATCGGGCAGCGCATAGGAGGTCTGCATGCCTCATCGCGATGCAGTGTGGGCGACTGCACGATTCGGTGGTATTATACCCCAGCCTGCAGGGTGTGTCAAGAGGTTGGCGACGATTCCTTCATACGCTCGCGCGCCTTGCGCTCAATATTGCGCCAGATACCGCGCAGTCCCATCGCCTGCTTCATCGCCTCCAGCGTCTCATCGGCAATCTGGCGCACCCTGAGCGTGCCCGTGTAGATAATCTCCTCCACCAGCCCGCGCTCTTTAGCGAACTGCTCGCGGCGTTCGCGGATGGGGTCTAAGAAGGCGTTCAGGGCGCGCGCGAGCTTCTCCTTGACCTCCACATCCCCCACGCGCCCCTGCCGATAGCGCGCCTTAAGGTCGTCAACCTCGTCGCGGTCGGGGTTGAAAATATCATGGTAGATGAACACGGGGTTGCCCTCCACCGTGCCCGGAATGTCGGCGCGGATGCGTTTGGGGTCGGTATACATCCCGCGCACCTTCTTCTCGACGGTTTTGGGGTCGTCCGAGAGGAAAATCGCGTTGTTCAAGCTCTTGCTCATCTTCGCCTGCCCGTCCGTGCCGACGAGGGTGGGTACTTCACTGAGCATCACTTCGGGGATGGGGAACACCTCGCCGTAGAGGTTATTGAAGCGGCGGGCAATCTCGCGCGTGATTTCGACATGCGCTTCGTTGTCCTTGCCAACGGGCACGAGGTGCGCGCGGGGCATCAGGATATCCGCCGCCTGCAACACGGGGTAGCCCACCAGTCCGAAGGGGATGGCTTCATCATCGATGTTGGCGGCGCGCGCCATGTCTTTGAGGCTCGGCAGGCGCGTCAGGCGCGGCAGCGAGACCAGCATCTCAAAAATCAGGTTCATCTCGTACACGGCATGTACCGCCGACTGCAGGTAAATCGTGGATTTGTGCGGGTCAATCCCCACCGCGAGGTAGTCCAGCACCATCTCGCGGATATTCGTGCGCATCTCTTCGATGTCGGCGTGCGTCGGGCGCGTGGTCAGCATATGCAGGTCGGCGATGAGGAAGTAGCATTCGTACTCGTCCTGCAGCTGCACGCGATTCTGCAGCGACCCCACATAGTGCCCCAGATGCAGTTTGCCCGTGGGGCGATCGCCTGTTAGCACCCGTTTGCGCTCGCTCATCGGCGAGAGAGTATACCCCTAACGCGCCTGAAACGGCACAATCTGGCTGATGGCGCGCGTGCTGCGGTCGTTGGTGAACGCCAGCACCACCGCATAGTAGGTGCGCCCGCTCACCAGCGTCGGTCCCGTGTAGACCAGCGAGGTCGCGGGAGCGAACACCTTCGCCGCGCCCGGATTGTTCAGGTCCGTCGGGTAGTACGGCGCGACCTGATAGTCGGGGAAGCGGTCATAAATCAGCACGAGGTAGTAGTCGGCGTTGGGCACGGGCGTCCACTGCAGGATAAGTCCGTCCACCATCTCGTTGGGGAACGGGCGCGTGAGGGCAATGGGCGTGAACGGGCGCGCGCTCACGCGGTTGCTCCGCCCCGAAACCGTACCGGGCAGCTCGTTGAGGTAGTCGGTGTTCAGCGCGACGATTTCGTAGAAATAGGTCACATTCGGCTGCAGCGCAGGGTCCAAATCGGCGAAAAAGTCCGCCAGCGGGTCGCGCAGGAAGGCAATCGCATTGCGGTCGAGTTCCTCGAGGGTGCGTCCGCGATAGATGCCGTACCCCAGCAGGCTGGTCTGCTCCTCGTAGTCCCAGCTGAGACTCACCTCGATCCAGTAATCGCCTGTGGCGCGCGAGGCGACCGTGCGGCGGGGGCGCGGCTTGTCGTCGAACAGGGCGCGGATCGCGTCGTAGGCGTCGCGTTCACGCGCGCTGCGCGTGGCGGTCAGCGTGCGCGGCAGCGTCCACGCCGTCGCCGAGAGGTTCAGCGGCGTCTGCACAGGGCGGTTGACCGAACCGTTCAGCGTGAAGCTGATGACGGAAGTCTGCCCCGCGACGACCTGCACGGTGCGCCGGTCGTTTTCGTAGTCGGGCGCGGAGGCAACGATGGGGTACTCGTAGCCTGCGGGCAGCCCCGCAATGCGATAGAACCCGCGCTGGTCCGTGACGGCGAACGCGCTACTGAGCGCGCCGCCCGCGAACACACGCGCGCCCTCAATCCCCCGCCCCAGCGCATCGCGCACGAACCCCTCCACGGTACCCTGCTGATTCGCGGGCGCAATCATGATGTTCACGCTTTTGGATTGCTCGTTTTCGAACACCTGCGCCACATTCTGCCCCGTGTATTCCACCCCGTTAATCACGGCGCGGGCGCGGATAATCGTGAATCGGTCGGGCACATTCGTCAGGTAGTAGGTGCCGTTTTGCAGCGAACGGGTGCGACTGTTGACGGAGTTGGCGGCGAACACTTCCGCGTCGGCGACGGGATCGCCCTCAATATCCGTGATGGTTCCCGACACCACGCCGACCCGATTTTCGCCGCCGCAGCCTGCCAGTATACCAGCAAGCAGCAGCGCACAGAAGCCTCCCCACATGCGTCGTTGCATCCTCATACACAAAGACGATTCGCATGCGAGTCGGTTTCTCCTGCCAACAAAAAAAAGGGCGGTCAGCGACCGCCCGCGTGTGATTCGCTGCGAAAGGAGGATGGAGACTCAGCGTCGGCGACGGCGCAGCAGGATGCCGCCCAGCCCGGTCGCCAGCGCCATCATGCTCGCCGGTTCCGGCACGACGGTCCAGTCCTGCTCCACCAGCATCAGCGCGGCAGACGAGGTGTTGGTGATAATCCCGCCGAGCTGGAAGGTTTCGTACACGGTCACATCGTTGGCAGGCACGGAGAGCGAGACGGGTATCACAGCGCTGAACGCGCCGTTCGCGCCGCCTGCATATGCGCCGCCAAGGAAGACGCCGCTGCCCTGCCACAAGATGGCGTTGTCCGAGTTGCGCACCACCTTCTTGAACCAGGTGATTCGCCCGTAGTCATACACGAACCCCGCCATCACGAAGTTGAAACCGTTGAGCATAGGCAGGCTATTGGTTGGGTCGTTGATGGTGTATTGACCGGTGAAGCTCCCTAAGGTGTAGCCCGTGCCCATGCCCACAATCAGGGGATGGGGCGTTGCAGCGGCGGTCAGGAAGGTAATCTGCGGCACAGGGTTGCTCTGCACCAGCGTTGGCGCCGTAATCGGCGTACTTGGGGGATTGAGAACCCCGCTACTGGTGAGAATCGTCACATTCCACGAGGCGAACGCGCTCGTGAACACGGTCAGTGCAGCAAGAGTTGTCAGGACTCGTTTCATGGTAGTTCCTCCGTTTCTTTGGGCGCGTGAAAGACGCGCACTGCCCATTATTTGAGCAACTTGCGTGCCAAAAGCCGTTTCCTCGCAAAAACTGGTATTTTTGGCGTTTTTTTCGCGATTAAACAAAACAGGGCGAGCATTCCGCCCGCCCTGCCTCTGACAGGAGGATACAGCGGCTTGCGGCTCAGCGCTTGCGGCGGCGCAGCGCCATCAGACCGACCAGTCCGCTGCTGAGCGCAATCATGCTCGCAGGCTCAGGCACCCAGTCCTGCTCCACGAGCAGCAGCCCCGCCGTCGACACAGGGTTCGTCGGAAGCACGAACAGCAGGAAGTTCTCGTACACCGTGACATCGTCGGCAGGCGCGGACAGGGTGACGGGAATAACCACATTGAACGCGCCGTCCGTGCCGCCAAAGCCCGAACCCGCGAATGTGCCCGAATCGTTGTAGAGAATCGCGTTGTCCGAGTTGCGGACGACTTTCTTCTGCCAGGTGATAATCGCGCTGCCGTCCACCACGCCCGCAATCACGAAGTTGAACCCCGTGAGCATCCCCGCGCTGCTGGAGGCGGGCGAGATGGAGTAGGCGCCCGAGAAGGTACCGTTGGTGAAGGGTGTGCCGTCCCCGACCAGAATCGGGTTGGGCGTCGCCGCCGCCGTCAGAAAGGTAACCTGGGGCATGGGCGAGGTGGTCACAATCGTCGGCACCGAGACAACCGTCGACGGCGGGTTGAGAACCCCGCTGCTGTTGAGAACCGTAACATTCCAGGACGCGAATGCGCCAGTCGCCAGCACGCTGGCTACCATGACCGAAGTAATCATTCGTCGCATCATACAGATACCTCCTTTGCGGCTTGGAGGGGCGAATCGGGCGTAACAGACAATCAACCCCACATAAGCCTACCTTTGGACAGGCAATTTTCGTGCCAAAGTTCCATAGTGCAAGAAAAACTGGTATTTTTACGGGCGTCTGGGGGCAGACCCGCGCCAGTGCGCCCATCGGGTATAATCCTCCTTTGAACAGGAGGCAACTACCGATGTACGCGATTATTCAAACTGGAGGCAAGCAGTATCGCGTGGAGCCGAACACGGTCATCAGCGTAGAGAAGATTGAAGCGGAGCCGGGCACGGAGATTGAAATCAGCGCGGTGCTGATGGTGCGCACAGACGGCGGCGTGAAAGTCGGCGCGCCCTATGTGGACGGCGCGAAGGTCGTCGCCGAGGTGATCAAGCAGACCAAAGCGCCCAAAATCATCGGCTTCAAATATAAGCCCAAAAAGAACGAGCGCAAGCGCTGGGGACACCGCCAGCGACTGACCGTGCTGCGCGTGAAGTCCATCGAGGCGTAAACGATGTCCGAGCCGATTCGGCGCATGCTGGACGCCCTGCTTGAAGACCTTCAGGCAGGGCTGCCCATTCGTCTGGACAACGCCGCCCGCTACCGCGCCGAAGTGGACGGCTACACCATTCAGTTCGAGGGAGAGGACGACCTGCTGCACTGCAGCGTCGAGCGCGTCGACGGGGGGGAGGTCGCGCTGGAGGACGCCCACCGCATCGTGGAGCCGCTTTTTTCCGTGATGCCGAAGGGCATCGTGTGGTTCAAGCCTGCGGAGCATTCCGTGCATTACTATGTCGGGCACGACCATTTCCTGCAGGCGCATCAGCAGGAAACGCCCGCTGCGGACGCGAATCCTGCGCCGTAGGGCAACGGTTGCCCTGTGGCGTCTATGAGTGCGTTCTGGATTGTGCTGGGCGTTGCGACGCTGCTAATGCTGGCGTATCGCTGGTACGGGCGCTGGCTGGCGGCGCGCGTGTTCCCGCTGGACGATTCCGAGCCGACCCCCGCGCACACGATGCGCGACGGGCGCGACTTTGTGCCCGCGCCGCCGCTAATGGTGTTCGGGCATCACTTCGCGTCGATTGCGGGGCTGGGACCGCTGCTGGGTCCCGCGATTGCGGTTATCTGGGGCTGGGTTCCCGCGCTGGTGTGGATTGTGCTGGGCTGTATCTTCATCGGCGCGGTGCATGATCTGGGCTGTTTGTATAGCTCGCTGCGCAATCGGGCGCGGAGCGTCGCTGACCTGGCGTGCGATGTGGCGGGCGTGCGGGCGCGCGCGCTGTTCCTGCTGTTCAGCATCTTCGCGCTCGCGCTGGCGATGGGCGTGTTCGTGATTAACATCGCCAACCTGTTTGCGCCCGGCGCGGGCGGCGCGGAGGGCGGGCATGTGCCCGAAGCGGTGCTGCCCAGCGCGATGCTGATTGTGCTGGCGCTGGGGGTAGGCGTGCTGTTCTATCGCTATCGGATTGCCCTATCCCGACTCACCCTGCCCGCGCTGTTGGCGAGCCTGGTGTTCGTATGGCTGGGCGTGCAGTACCCCATCACGAGCCTGTTCGGGTGGGAGCTGACGGCGCAGCGGTGGACTTACCTGTTGCTGGGCTACGCGCTGGCGGCGACGCTGTTGCCCGTGTGGTTGCTGCTCCAGCCGCGCGACTATCTGAACTCGTTCCAGCTGTTTCTGGGGATGGGGCTGTTGCTGCTGGGCGCGCTGGTGGGCGGGTTCACACTGAGCGCGCCAGCGTTCAACCCTGCGCCTGCAGGCGCGCCGCCGATGGTGCCGTTGCTTTTCATCACGATTGCGTGCGGGGCGGTGTCGGGCTTCCATTCGATGGTGGCGTCGGGCACGACCGTGCGCCAGGTAGACCGCGCCTCGCACGCGCTGCCGATTGGCTACGGCGCGATGTTGACCGAGGGCTTGCTGGCGACGCTCGCGCTGCTGGCGGTGGCGGCGGGGCTGGGCGCGGAGTGGCAGACGCGCTATGCGGACTGGCTCTCGGCGGGCAAGGGCGCGCTGGCGAACTTCGTGCATGGCGCGGGCGCGCTGGTGAGCGCGGTCGGTGTGCCCCTCGCGCTCGCCAAAGTGTTTGTGGCGACCGTGGCGATTGGCTTCGCGCTCACGACGCTGGACACGGGCGCGCGCCTGATACGCTACAACCTGCAGGAGCTGGGACGCGCGTGGGGGATTGCCCCGCTGCGCCACGCCACGCTCAGCACCGCGCTGGCGGTGGGGCTGATTGGCTTTTTCGCGCTGCTGAAAGCGCCTGACCCCCTCACGGGCGAGCTGAAGTCGGTGGGCGCGCTGCTGTGGCAGCTGTTTGGGGCGTCCAATCAGTTGCTGGCGGCGCTTGCGTTGCTGGTAATCTCGCTCTACCTGCGCTCGCTGGGGCGACCGACGCTGTATACCCTGCTGCCGATGGGCTTTATGCTAATCGCGACGCTCACCGCGCTGACGATTGGCATGCGCAACTTCGCGACGCAGGGCAACACGCTCCTGCTGGGCTTCAGCGCGGTCATCTTCGCGCTGGCGGTGTGGCTGGTGGGCGAGGCGGTGGTCGCGTGGCGCGCCGTGCGCGCGCCTGTGCAGACGCGGTAGCGTTCGCTTTCTGCGCACGCAGTCGGGTATAATCCTGCTCCACGCCGGAGTGGCGGAACAGGCAGACGCGCCGGTCTCAAAAATCGGTCTGGGGCGACCCAGGTGTGGGTTCGAGTCCCACCTCCGGCACCATGCGTATTTCGTGAGAGGGCGGGATGCAAAAGCGGGCGATTGTGCAGGCGAATGCGGAACAGTGGGTGCAGTGTGCGCGCTGCAAAAAAATCCTGTTCCGTCCCGACTTTGAGCGGGCGTTGCGGGTGTGTCCCCACTGCGGGCATCACCACCGGCTGCGCGCCCGCGAGCGCATTCTGCTGACGGTAGACCCCGACACCTTTCAGGAGACCGACGCCGACCTGCGTCCGGGCGATCCGCTGAGTTTCCCTGAGTACGCCGACAAACTGCGCAAAGGGACAGCATCCGCAGGCGAGACGGAAGCCATGCTGATTGGAGAGGCATGCCTGAGCGGTGTGCCCATCATCATCGGCGCGATGGATTTTGGCTTTATGGGCGGCAGCATGGGCTCCGTCGTGGGCGAGAAAGTCGCGCGCGCCTTCGAACGGGCGGTCGAGCGACGGTGTCCCGTGATTCTGTTCTGCGCGTCGGGGGGCGCGCGGATGCAGGAAGGGCTGATTTCGCTGATGCAGATGGCGAAGACGACGGCGGCGGTCGGCAGACTCAACCGCGCAGGGCTGCCCTATATCGCTGTATTCACCGACCCGACGATGGCGGGCGTGCTGGCGAGTTTCGCGTCGCTGGCGGATGTGATTCTCGCCGAACCGGGCGCACTGGTCGGCTTCGCAGGGCAGCGCGTCGCCGCGCAGGCGAGCGTCGGCAAACCGCCCGCCAACTTCCAGACCGCCGAGTTCCAGCACGAACACGGGATGATTGACCTCATCGTGCCCCGCCGCAATATCCGCCCCACGCTGAGCTACCTGCTGGAGATGTTTCAAGCGCCCTGCACAGGAGGCGACGCGCCATGATGACGATTTTCGATTTCGAGAAGCCCATCAACGAGCTGGAGAGCGCGATTGCCGAGCTGCGCCAGCTGGCGACGGAGAAGGGGCTGGATCGATCGCGCGAGATTGCCGAGCTGGAGGCGCAGCGCGAACGCCTGCTCAAGCAAATCTTCGCTCACCTGCGCCCGTGGGACAAGGTGCTGCTGGCGCGCCACCCGAAACGCCCCTACGCGCTGGACTATATCCGCCTGATGTGCGAGAGCTTTCTGGAGCTGCACGGCGACCGACTCGGCTTCGATGACCCCGCGATTGTCGGCGGGCTGGCGAAGCTGGGCGGGCGCAACCTGGTAATTGTCGGACAGCAGAAGGGGCGCGACTTGAAGGAACGCCAGAAGCGCAACTTCGCGATGGCGAAGCCCGAAGGCTATCGCAAGGCGATGCGCCTGTTCCGCCTCGCCGAGAAGTTCCGCCTGCCCGTGCTGACGCTGGTGGACACCCCCGCCGCCGACCCGGGCGTGGAGTCCGAATCGCGCGGCATCAGCGAGGCGATTGCGCAGTCGATGCTGACGCTGTTCGAGCTGACCGTGCCGACGGCAGCGGTGATTCTGGGCGAAGGCGGCAGCGGCGGCGCGATTGCGCTGGCGGCGACCAACCGAGTGCTGATGCTGGAACACGCCATCTACTCGGTCATCCCGCCTGAGGGGTGCGCGGCGATTCTGTATCGCGATCCCAGCAAAGCCCCGCAGGCGGCAGACGCGCTGAAGCTGACCGCCGAGAGCGCGCGGGAGCTGGGGCTGATTGACCTGGTGATTCCCGAACCACTGGGCGCGGCGCACCGCGACCCGCAGACCACAGCTTTAAGTGTGCGCGCCGCCGTGCTGCAGCAACTGGACGAACTGAGCGCGCTGTCGCCCGAAGCCCTGCGCGACCACCGCTACCAGCGATTCCGACAGATGGGCGTGTTCGAGGCGGTGGGCTAACCCTGCGCGGGCGGCTCCAGCTGCGCCTGCAGCCCGCCAAAGAGCGTCGTCAGCGGCAGCGCGAAGCCAGGCAGAATCGTCTCACAGGTCAACACATCGCCCTCGCGGAGCGTTTGCGCAGGAGCGTCGGCTTGAAAGACCTCCACCGTGCGCCTGCGGGGGTCCACCACCCACACGACCTCTGTGCCCGCCTGAAGCCACGCCTCGACCTTCTCGCGGACTGTTGTGTAGGAGTCGTTGGGCGAGACCACTTCAACCGCAAGGTCAGGTGCAAACTCGGCGAAAGTGCACGGACGCGGCTCAGGAATGCGCTCTTTGCGAATAAAGGCGACATCGGGCGCACGCACCGAATCGCCGTCGGGATGGCGTATCACGAACCCTGTCTCGATCACCACCTCGCCCAGGTACTGACGCATTTGCTGCTGGCACAGCGTGAGCTGGGCGGCGACCCACTGCGCGATGCGTCCATGCTCGAAGCCTGCGGGCATCGTCTCCACCACCTGTCCGTGAACGAGTTCACGCGGCTTGCCGTCCGCGCAGAGCCGCCAGAACTCCTCGACGGTCATTCGAGTCTTTGCGGGTACGGTAATCGCCATGCGCTCACCGCCTGTATCATACCCTACCTGTGTGTGGGTATCCTTAAGTATCTTCACGCGAGAATTGAAGCGCATGCGCACAGAACCGTCTTTATGGAGTGCGGAAGCGGAGCTTCCGCAAGGCTGAAGCTGACGCTTCAGCACTCCAAATTACGCGCGTGGCGGACGCTAACAACCTGCTATAACGACACATAGAAGCATGCGAGTGGCTATCGTTGGACTGGGCGGGATAGGCGCGTCGGTGGGGCTGGCGCTGCAGCACAGTGCGCTGGAGTGCGCCGTGCTGGGCTACGATGTGAACCCCGACGCGGCGCGCGAGGCGTTGCAGGCGGGCGCGGTGGACCAGCTTGCCGAGCGCCTCGCCGAGTGCGCCGACGCCGCGCTCATCCTGCTGGCGACGCCGCCGCTGGCAATCCCCGAAGTGTTCCAGCAGCTTGCGCCCCACCTGCGCCCTGAGACCGTGCTGACCGATGTTGTGAGCGTCAAACTGCCTGTGTTGCGTTGGGCGGCGCAGTACCTGCCCTACCCCAGCCGATTCGTGGGCGGGCATCCGATTGCAGGCACGGAGCATCACGGTATCCGCGCCGCGCGCGCCGACCTGTTTCAGGGCGCGCCCTGGGCGCTGACGCCCACCGAGCAGACCGACCCCGACGCCCTGCAGCGTGTGCAGGCGTTCGTGCAGACCCTGCGCGCGGTTCCACTCACGATGGACGCCGCGCAGCACGACCATGAGTTCGCCCTGCTGAGCTTCGCGCCGCACGCGCTGGCGTTCAGCCTCGTCGCGCTCCATCGCGAGAACCCCACGCAGTTGCAGGGAGGCGGGAGCTGGCGCTCGGCGACGCGCGTGGCGCAGAGCGACCCCGCGCTGTGGGCGCAACTGATGGCGCTCAACCGCGAGCCGACGCGCCGCTGGCTGGAGCAACTCATCGAGCGGCTCCAGCAACTCGCGGACGCGCTCCAACAGGACGACCCAGACGCCATCCAGCAACGGCTCGCGCCTCACACAGGCGATACTACTCAGTGAACTAAACCGTGTGCAGAGCGTCTATACCCATACGATGTTCCGCGAGACGGTATCCTTAAGCAGGAGCTTTGTCGCTGTGGACACCCTATCCGTCGAGGCACGACTTGTGGAGCGCGCCAGAGCGCAGGATGAGGCGGCGTTCGAGCAGATTATGAGCCTCTATGCCGACCGCCTCTACAACTACATTCTGCGCATGGTGGGCAACGCGACCGATGCGGAGGACCTCGTGCAGGAGACCTTCTTGCGCGCCTATCAGGGGCTGCCCAGTTTCGATGGGCGCGCCAGCCTCGGCACATGGCTGTACCGTATCGCGACGAACCTCTGTATCGACCATCAGCGCAAGCGGGCGCGGCGCGTGACGACCGTCTCGTACTCCGCGCAGGAAGACGAGGACGGCGAGACGACCGAGTGGGACTTTCCCGACCTGCAGACGCCGAACCCGATGGACGCCGCGCTGAACCGTGAACTGGAACAGGTGGTCGAAACGGCGATAGCCAATCTATCGCCCAAGTTGAAGACCGTGTTGCTGCTGTACGATGTCGAGGAACTGTCGTATGAGGAGATTGCGCGGGTGCTGAACATCCCGATGGGCACTGTGAAGTCGCGCCTGAACCATGCACGCGCCCAGATTCAGAAGCAGGTCGCGGCGTACCTGAACGACGCGCCCGCCCCCACGCAGGCGCGGTCTATGAAGTGAGGTGATTGGAATGAATTGCAAGCGTTATGAACGGCAGTTGTGGGCGTATGTAGAGGGGGATTTGTCCCCCGCGCAGGCGCAGGCGTTTGAGGCGCACTTGCAGGCGTGCCCGCACTGCCAGCGTCAGCTGGAGGCGGCGCAGGCGACCTATCGCGCCCTGCATGCGCTGCCGCGCCGCCGTGCGCCTGAAAACCTGTCGGAGCAGGTGCGTCGCCGAATCGCTGCCGCGCCCGCGCGCCGACGAATCGACTGGGCGCACTGGGGACGGCGCATCGCGCTCGCGCCCGCGCTCGGATTGCTTGCCGCCGCCATGTGGTGGGGCTGGCAGGCGCTGCAGCCGTCGCCCGCCGCGAACACCCTCGCCGAAGATCCGACCGAGTCGCTCGTGGAACTGCATGAGCAGCTGGAGCTGGCGGACTGGTCGCCCTCGCCGACGCCGAGCTACTTTATCAGCACAGGATACACACGATGAGAGCCGTCCTTCTGCTGAGTGCGCTGGTGTGGACTGTGGGTTGGGCGCAGGAGCGTCCCATCCACTGGCTCCAACGCGCGCAACAGGCAGAAGAGACGCTGGCGATGACAGGCGTGCGTGTGGTGGAGATTACGGCAGGGCGCACCGTGCAGCGCATCGAGGAGCGGTTCTGGCGACAGGGCGCCCGCGCCGAACGCATCGAGGTGCTTGCCCCCGCGGAACGGCGCGGGGAGGTGCTGCTGTATCAGGGCGGACGCTGGCTCGTGATGCGCCCCAATGCGAAAGAGGCGTTCGAAATGCCCCGCATGCCCATTCAGGGCGCTATGCTGCTGAAGACCGCCAAAGAGCTGGTGCAGAGCGGCGTGGTGCTGGCGGAGATGCAGCCAGAAGCGACTCTGCTGGGACGCTCCTGTGTGGTGGTGCGCTTGACGCTTGTGCGCCCACCGCTCATGCGCGACGAGCCGCCGCGTCCCCCCTTCCCTGCCTCAGTCACACTCTGGATTGACCGCGAGACAGGCTTTGCGCTCAAACGCGAGGTCGCCCTGCGCGAGGGCGCGCCTGTGATGCGCATGGAACTCAGGCGCATGGAACTGCGCCCGCGCCTGTCGCCGGAGCTGTTCACGCTGCCGCCCGATGTGGTCGTGCGTCCGCTGGGGGGCATGTACGAAACGGTCGAGGAGGCGCAGCGCGCCGTCGGTTTCCCGATTCGCACGCCGGGCTATCTGCCCGCGGGCGCGTCGCTGGAGCGTGTGATTGTGCAGCCGCGCCCACAGGGACAGGTCGTGGTGTTGCACTACCGCGCGACGGGCGGACGGTTCTCCCTCTTTCAGGCGCACAAGAGCCGCCCCGACGAGTTCGGCGGCAAGCGGCGACGCGGGCGACCGCACGCCCAGTTCTGGCAGAGCGGCGACTACTGGTTCGGCATCGTGGGCAACCTGCCCAAAGCCGAGATGGAGCGCATCGCCCAGTCGCTCGGCGCGCCTGCTAAGGACGCCTCTCCTGGGCGATAACACGGCTCATAGAAACGGATCGTCGACCACAATCACAGCCTTCTGTGGCTTGCGCCAGCGTTCCAGCGCGCCTCGGATCAACTCACACACGCTCAACAGCGAGTGTCCTTCCACAGGGTTCGCCGCGGGCTGCCACGAGCGGATATGCAGGCAGCACCCCGTCCAGCCCTTCATCTGGGGCGGCTCGCTGGCGGCGCGGCGTACATTCGGGTCATGCTGGGTATTCTGGTAAAACACATGGCTTGGGCGCTGCCCGTTCGCCAGACGCAGATTATCGTCCACATAGAACCAGTCAGGCGGCGTCTGCGGGTAGTTCGACGGCAGCAGAATCAGGATGTCGGTCGTCTCGTAGTTGTAGCCTTCGGGGAGCGGAAAATCCTTGACGATGACCCAGCTGCCCGATTCGTCGTCGAAGTCCGCGCTGCGTGTGCGCGAGTAGCGCACCGCCGCCAGCGCGACCTCGTAGTGGATACGCTTCAGGCGTGCGTCCATCAGCAGCCCCCATCCTCCCAGCGCGGCAGTTGCTCAACGGCGGGCACACGCTCCAGAACCTCGTCGGGCGTCGGCAGCGGCGCATCCAGCACCATCGGGTCGTTCACCGTGTTCGGCAGCACGGGCTTCAGCTCAATCTCGAACTCCGCGTCGTTGACGCGCACCGTCTCCTTGACCGTTGTCATCGGGTCATCCTCCTCATGGTAATTCTGCGGTACTCTATGATACTGCCAACAGCGCGAAAAGGTTCCCAGAACAGCGACTCAACACCTTCCGTGAAGCGTTGTACTTTCTCAGCATACTGGAGAATATCTTAGAGGTAATCTCGGATGTCGCGCGTCGAGCGTTTCATATCAGAATTGCTTCTTTGAGAATGCGCTTTGCGATGTTCGGCTTGAGCGTATCCTTGAGGGCAAGGTCAACACGCTTACTCAGGAGCCGAGTTAATTCCTGTTGCAAGCGCGCCAGTTCCAGCAAAGACGGCGTCTCGCTGAAGTCCACCAGCACATCAATGTCGCTATGGCGCCGTTGCTCGCCGCGGGCATGCGACCCGAACAGCCAGAGCGCACGCACACGATAGCGCTGCTGTAGCTCAGGCAGATGCTTCCGAAGCGCCGCGCGGATATACTCGCGTTCCTGTATCGGATCTGCGAACTCCTGCAGAGTGTGCTCGCGCCGTTTCATAGACGCAAGTATACCCGCGTTGCCCTCTCAGTTCCGCAACGGCTTGCCTGTCTCCAGCATGTGGCGGATGCGGGCGACGGTCTTCTCGGTCTGACAGAGTTCGAGAAACACCTGCCGCTCAAGCGCGTGGAAGTGCGCTTCGGGCATGGGCACTGCGTCGCGCAGGTCGCCGCCCGTCATCACGAAGGCGATTTTCTCGGCAATCAGGCGGTCGTGGTCGCTGATTTGCCCCGCCTGATGCATCCAGTGAACCTCCATCATCAGGCGACTGTAGCCGTTGACGCCCGTCGCCAGTATCGGCGTCGGCTCGGGGGGACGGTAGCCTGCCCGTGAGAGCGCCAGCACATGCTGCTTGGCTTCGTAGAGCAGGCGATCGATGTTCCAGCAGAGCGTGTCGCGTTCGCGCAAAAAGCCGAGCGTGTAGGCGTCGAAGGCGTTGCTGGAGCGTTTGCCGTAGGCGAGCGTCAGGAACGGCGCGCGCAGGTGCGGCAGCGGGTCGGCTTCGGGCGGCAGGCTCTGCAGGGCGCGTCGGGTCATCAGCGTCGTGCCGCCGCCTGCGGGAATCAGCCCGACGGACGCTTCGGGCAGCCCCAGCCCCGCGTCCACATGCGCATGCACATGCACACACGGCAGCACAACCTCCAGCCCGCCGCCCAGCGCGTAGCCATGCACCGCCGCCACCACAGGCACGCCACAGTACCGAATGCGCTGGCTCAGCGTCTGCAGTAGAGACAGCCCACGCTCCATGCCCGCCCAGTCCTCGCGGGCGATATACTCCAGAAACAGGTTCAGGTTGAACCCAGCCGAGAACATGCGCCCCTGATTGCCAATCACCACGCCGACATGGGCGCGCTCCGCGCGCTCCAGAAACGCCAGCAGAAACTCCATCAGGCTGGGCGTCAGCACATTCGCTTTAGTGCGGAACTCAACGCACGCCACATCGTCGCCGAGGTCGATGACGCGGCATTCGGGCGTCTCGTCCAGCACTCTGCCCGCGTGGGCGAGGTCATCGAGGCGCACAAAAAACTGCGGGGTCATCAACGGCGTGTAATCGCCCTGCTCGTCGCGCGGCTCAAAATAGAGTCGACTCGCGCCTTTTGTAGCGTAGAAGGTTTTCAGTCCCGCCGTGCGCAGGGCGCGCAGCGTCGCTGGCTCTTCGGGCAGGCGCAGCGTCTGGAGCGCGTCGCGTCCCGCCTCGCCCAGCGCGTCCCATGTCTCGAACACGCCCAGCTCCCAGTTGTAGCCCAGTCGCATCGCCATATCGAGCGAGGGAATGTCGTAGGCGACATCGGGCATCACCGCCGCGCCATACGCCAGCGGCTTGAGGAACGCCTCGCGGAAAAACGCGCCGTAGGGGTCGGGCAGGTTCAGCAACGCCGGCAGCCGTTCAGCGTAAGGCGCGCGGCTCAGCGAGGGGTCTATCGGCAGGTTCGGCTCGATGCGCGGGCGGTACTCCAGCGTCGCGTAGTCCAGCGCGAGTATCTCTTTGCCCTCGCGACGGTAGAAGCCTGCGCCCGCCTTTTCGCCCAGCCGCCCCTGTTCAATCAGCGCGCGCCACAGCGGCGGCGTCTCCAGCGACTGGATGTAGGCGTCGTCAGGCAACCGCTCCTTCTGGTTGCGGATGATGTTGTCGGCGATATCGAGCCCCACCAGATCGGTCAGGCGGAACACGCCGCTGCGCGGGCGACCGACCAGCGTCCCCAGCAACAGGTCTGCCTCTTCGGGCGTAATCCCGTGCTGAATCGCGCTCACCAGCGCCTGCATCATTGCGTAGACGCCGATTCGCGTGGTGATGAAGCCCGGACGGTCTTTCGCTAGCACGACGCGCTTGCCCAGCAGTCGCTCGGCGAAGGTCGTGAAGCGCACGGTCAAGTCCGGGTCGGTGTCTTCGGTGGGGATTAGCTCCAGCAGGCGCATCACGCGCGGGGGATTGAAAAAGTGTGTGCCCAGAAAGCGGCGGCGCATCGGTTCGGGCAGCGCGAGCGCGATTTCAGCAATCCCCAGCCCGGAGGTGTTGGAACTCAGCACCGCGTCGGGATTCACCCGCTCGGCGACCTGTCGCCACAGCGCACGCTTGGGCTCAATCTGCTCGATGATGGCTTCCACGACCCAGTCGGCGTCGCGCACGCAGTCCAGATCAGCGTTCACATCGCCGGGCGTGATACGCGCGGCGTCCTGCGGCTGATAAAACGCGCCTGACTGTTGCAAGCGTTGCAGCGCCTGTGCGGCGATGTCGCCCTGATCCAGCAGATGCACGCGCCAGCCGATGCTTGCCAGCAGCGCGGCGATCCCGCTGCCCATCGTGCCCGCGCCCAACACGACGGCGTGTCCTTTGCGCAAGTTGCCGTTAACCATACCAGCCCTCCATCGGTGGGGGTAAGTATACCTACCCAGCCTGCACCGCGCGCAGGTACGCCTGTACGACGCTCGGCGCGTCGCCGTCCGCGCGCAGTACGCCTCTGTCCAGCCACAGCGCGCGCGCCGCGACCTGCGTAATCGCCTCCATATCGTGCGACACGAACAGGATCGTGCGCCCCTCGCGCTGGAACTGGCGGATTTTATCGTAGCATTTCTGCTGGAACCGCGCGTCCCCGACCGCCAGCACCTCGTCCACCAGCAGGATGTCGGCGTCCACATGCGCAGCGACGGCGAAGCCCAGTCGCATCAGCATCCCCGACGAGTAGGTGCGGATGGGCGCGTCGATGTAGCCCTCCAGCTCGGCGAACTGCACAATCGCCTCGAGCCGCTCGGCGATTTGTTTGCGCGTCAGCCCCAGAATCACGCCGTTGAAATAGATGTTCTCCAGCCCTGTGAGGTCGGGATGGAACCCTGCGCCGAGTTCGAGCAGGGGCGCAACGCGCCCGTTCACTTCCAGCACGCCAGAGGTGGGGCGGTAGACCCGCGCAATCAGCCCCAGCAGCGTGCTTTTGCCCGACCCGTTCTGCCCAATCACGCCGACGGTCTCGCCTCGATGGATGGTGAAGCTGACCTGCTGCAGAGCGACCATGCGCTCCACGCGGCGGGGCAGGAACGAGAGCAGCAAGCCCTTGAGCGAAGCGTAAGCGTGATGGGCGAGTTTGAATTCTTTGGTGAGGTTCTCGGCGCGGACGGCGACAGGAGAGGCGGTCTCTCCTGCCGCGTGCGCATGCTGGTTAGAGGTCGGGACCACCGCCACCGCGTCCTCCGCGTCCACCGGGGGCGCCCGGACCGCCTTGTTGTTGCTGTTGCGGGCGTGCAGGGGCACGACGCAGGCTGTTGTCGATGTAAATCGCCCAGCTGTAGCGGGTGGTGTTGCCTGCCCAGTCGGTCGCGACGAGGGTCATGGTATGGCGTCCATCGGGCAGAGGTTTGGCGGCGGTTCCCGCGCGCAGGCGCACCGTCACCTCGCCCAGCGACGCCTCGTATTCGGCGGGCAACGGCTCGTCGTTCAACAGCCACTGCACACTGGCGGGGTTAATCCCGCTGCCCTCATCGCGCAGGCGCGCGGTGAAATCGAGCGGCAGCTGCCCCGACAGCATCTCGCCGATAGCGGGGCTTGTGCGCACGACCTGCGGCGCGGTGCGATCCACCCAGCCTATGCCGAACGCCGTGAGGTTGCCCTCCGCCGTGGCGACCACAAAACCGCCCGGTGTGAACACGGGCTTACCCGTCAGCGCCAGATACGCCACGCGCCGATTGTTCTGATCGACCGTGCCTTCCGGCGGGCGCAGCGTGTAGACCCACTCCAGCTTGCCGTCGGGCAGGCTATAGCACAGCAGCGTGCCGCGCCGCGTCGCCACCCACAGCTTGCCGCTGTGAATCTCGGGCGCGCCCAGCGGTTCGTACAGCATCTCAATCGGCTCACGGTCGCCCGCGACGATTTTGCCCTGATGATCGAACACGAACAGGCGGTTCTCGCGCGTCAGCACGGCGATATAGTTCTCATCGGCAGTGGGCGCGAGTCGGAACTCGGTGTTGAACCGCCGCGTCCAGCGGGGCGCGCCGCTGTTGGGATTGAGCGCAATCACCACATCGTTGGTGGTCACGAAGAGGCTGCCGTTGGCGAACACAGGCTGCGGGTCATAGTTGGGCGCGGGCAATCGGAACAGCCAGCGTCGGCGTCCCCCGGCGGTGTTCACCGCGTGCACGAAGCCGCCGTTCGTGCCGAAAAAGAGCGTGTCGCCCTCTTTGACCAGTCTGCCCGCGATGTAGTCGTCCGCGCGATACGGCTCGCGCCAGAGGGGTTCGCCGTTGCGGGCGTTGAGGGCGTAGAGTTCCCCCCGCCCCGTGCCGATATACAATACGCCCTCGTCCAGAATCGGGCGTGCGGTGGGCGCGCTGTCGGCGGTGAACACCCAGCGCAGGCTACCCGTGTTCGCATCCAGCGCCAGCATGTTCCCGTTGCTCACGCCGACATAGACCAGCCCCTCGCCCTCCACAGGCTGTCCGATGATGGTGGCGTCCAGCGGCGCGTCCGCGGGATATTGCCATTTCAGCGTGCCGTCCGCGAGGTTCACCGCATACAGGCGGGTGAGACACGGATAGTAAATCGTCGCCTCGCCCACGCCGGGCAGCGCGGGGTTGTTCGCGGCGGGATTGCCGAAGAATCGCCACATCGCTGCAGGCGTCTGCGTCCAAGCCGCCGCCCACATCAAGCCCAACAACAACGCCCAAATCGTTTTCCGCATACCGACCTCCATGTTCGTTAGACGCGCGGGTTTCCCTGCTGAAGTATACCTGCTGAGGGCTACCGCTTCGTCCAGATGCGCGTGTTCAGGTTCAGCTCGTCCACCACCGCCAGCGCAAATTTGAGTTCCTCAAAGTATTGCGCCAGCGTCGCAGGGTCGAGCAACTTGTCGGCAGGCGCAAACAGCGACGGCGGCTCGAAGTAGTTATGATAGGTCGAAATCGCCACGAACACGCGCGAGGCGATGAACGACAGCCGCACCTGCGCCTTGCTCTTATTGCGAAACTCCACAATGCGCCGAATCATGTTGGGCGTGAGGATGTAGCGCGCCTCGATCGGGTCGGTGGAGAAGACCTTGAACAGCTTTTCGAATTCGGGGTCTTCCATCTTGACCAGCTCGCCGGGCTGGTTGCCCAGCTTCGCGCTGAGGCTCTGCAGCCACTGCCCGAACCCGCCCAGCCACGACTGCTCCGTGTCGGGCAGCACCAGCGTAACGCCGTGAAACTCCTTGTGGAAGTCCGCGCTGATGAACAGCCCACGAAAGATGGTCACCCAGTGCTCCCGCCGACGCCCCTTGCTGTCGTAGGAGACCTGTTTGTACTCCGTGTGCAGTTCCGAGAGGCGGATGTCGGTCTTGTCGATGACGCCCTCGATGTAGTCCTCACCGCGATAGCGGTCGGGGTCAGGCGAGTTGTGAAACAGCAGGCTCAGGCGGTACTCATGCTCGGCGATGGCGCGATGGGGGTAATAGGTCAGGTTGGGGTGGAAATACCTGACCAGCTGGCTCATCACGCGCACCTTGAAGGTGTTGCGCCAGTCGTTCGCTTTGGATGCGTAGACGACGCCGATAACCAGCAGGGCAACCCCCAGCGGCGCCAGCGCCCAACCGCCGACGCGAAACAGCGCCAGCGCAAGGCTCAGCATCCCGCCGATAATCACGCTCCAGAGGGTAATCTGCGCGAACTGGTGTACCTTCTGGCTGCGCTCGGCTTCTATCTCGCGCAGGATTGGCTCCAGCTCGCGCAGCACCTCTACCGGGCTGGTCTGCATGGCTTACTGCTGGAACAGTTGCGAGACGCTGGGCGTGGCGCGTTCCGCCTCTTCCGCTTCGAACACCGCGCGTCGTTTGAGTCCCATCGTGGATGCGATGAAGTTCGTGGGGAACATCTCAATCGCGTTGTTGTAGTCGGTCACGGCGGCGTTGTAGGTGCGTCGCGCGGCGGCGATTTGCTCCTCGATCTCGTTCAGCGACGCCTGCAGGTGCAGAAAGTTCTCGTTAGCGCGCAGTTGTGGGTAGTTCTCGACGGCGACCATCAGGCTGCGCAGCGCGCCCGACAGGGCGGTTTCTATCTGCATGCGCTCGCCTTCGGGCAGGTTCGGGCTGAGGGCGCGGCTGCGCAGCTCGGTGATGCGCTCCAGCAGTCCGCGCTCGTGTTCCATGTATTGCTTGACCGTCGCCACCAGGTTCGGAATCAGGTCATGGCGCTTCTTGAGTTGCACATCGACGCCGCTGAAGGCGTACTCGACCTGATTCTTTTTGCCAATCAGCGAGTTGTAGAGGATGGCGTACAGAATCGCCAATCCGATGGCGCCCGCTCCGATGCAAATAAGTCCCGTAATAAACTCCATCCGTTTCCCTCCTCCCGCGTGAGAATACGCTCTCACAGCGTGAATAGTTCCAAAAGAGTGTACCTTTAATACCCGATTATATCGCGCGACTCAGTTGCGGGTTCGTCCAGCGCTCCTTCCTTGCCCAGCGCGCCTGCGTGTGGGAGCGCTTCGCGCACGCGCACGGGCGGCTCGGCGTCGGGAATAGCAGGCAGGGGCAGCTCGTCGGCGCTCCATGCGGAGCGGTACACGCGATAGCTGCGCGGGGGCAGATTCTCCACCCAGAACGCCATGTCGAACCGCCAGCGACGGCTGCCCGCGGGCAGGGCGCGCACGGCGCCGTCAGGCGTGCGCCATTCGGATACAGGCTCCAGTCGGCTGTTGAGAATCTGGCAGGGCGCGCGCACGCCGTCAGGCGTCCACACGGCGGCGGGGCGCGGCTCCGAGCCTGCCTTGAGCGGCATGTCCACATGCAGCACGGCGACGCCTGTGTAGGGCGCGTCGGTGGGGTTGATCACTATCAGCGCGCGGTAGTCCCCCTGCGCCCCGTCAAAGCGCGTGTCCACCTCCGCCGCCAGCATGTCCAGCAGTTGCTGAATCGCCTGTTCACCCATGCGCCAGCGCCTCCAGCGCCTCGCCTGTAAGCATGTACCCGACCCAGCCCGTCTCTTTGGGCACTGCGCCCAGCCGCTGGTAAAACGCGATCGCGGGGGCGTTCCAGTCCAGCACGCTCCATTCGAGGCGGTCGTAGCCGCGCGCGCGTGCCAGCTGCGCCAGATAGCGCATCAGCGCGTAGCCGACGCCCTGCCCGCGCGCCTCTGGAACGACGAAAATATCCTCCAGATAGAGCGCGGCGCGCCCGCGAAAGGTGGAGAACACAGGATAGTAGAGCGCGTAGCCCACCGCCTGTGCGCCCTGCCACGCCAGCGCCGCCTCCGCGACAGGCGGCTGCCCCAACAGCGCGCGCTCCAGATCGACTTCTGTGGCGACCACCTGCTCCAGCCGACGCTCATACGCCGCCAGCGCGCGAATCAGGCGCAGCAGAATCGGCAACTCCGCCCGCGCGACGGGACGAATCTCGGTCAGCCCAGCCATCGGCATGGAGTGTACCCGTGCGATTGCCCGAATTTTCCCCAATTCGCACAGGAAACTGGCAGGAATACCGTTTCGTATCATGAATGTATCTGCCTGTGGCAAAGGGAGGCTTGGGATGACGACCTGGCTCGATCGGTTTACGGGAAGCGAGTATCGGCTTAGCGAAGAGCAGCGCGCCGCGATTCGCGCGGCAATCGCACACGAGATTGCCGCCTGCGCGCGCGAGGGTAAGACGCCTAAAGATCAGGCGAATGCTATCGCCGAGTTCTGGCATGCCTACTACGAGCGCGTCTTCCCGCTGCGCTTCGGACGCGAGGGCGTGCAGGCGGGGTTCACGACAGGCGCAACGCTCGCCTACGCCTCTGCGAATGGCGCGCTTGGTGTCCCTAACGCCGCCCAGTGGCGCACGCATTTTCTGGACGAGATGCGCTATCCGCCGATTCTGCCCGCCGAGACGCAGCCGTCCGAAGCCGACTCGCCTGCCCTGCTCGCCGCCGACCATCACCTGATTACCGCGGCGCTGATGAATGTGTGCCTGCGCCGCGCAGGCGCGGACGAGGAAACCGTGCATCAGGCGCGGCTGGGCGCGCTAACGCACGAATTGATTGACCTGCCCGAAGTGCGCGACCTACTGCAGGGCGCGCCCCTCGCACTCGCGCTGGCACAATATCTGAAAGGCGAGGCGTCTGAACCTCCAGAAGCCCTGCGCGACCACAAGACCCTGATTGACGCCGTGCATGGCGGGCGAGCCGACTTGTTGCCTGATGCGTATCCACTCTGCATCGTCGGGTTGGCGGCGCAGCGCATCAAGCAGTATGTGTTCGAGACGCCCGGCTTGCCCGAAATTCGCGGCGCGTCGATCCTGCTGGACGAGGTAGTTGAGAAGGCGGCTCGTGAAGTCGCCGATCAGCTGGGGCGCGAGTGCGTGCTCCAGCAGGTCGCTTCCACGCTGATTTTCCTTGCGCCCGACGCGGGCGACTGGGTGAACCAGCTCAAGCGCAGGTTTTACGAGAAGACCCTGAGCGCGTTCTGCGCCGCCGCCGCGCACGAGGTCGCGCTACATCAGATGCTGGATAAATACAGCGACTCGATGCGCGCGTTCCTATCGGCACTTGACGCCGATCGCTACCAGGCGGAGCTGCCCGTGTGGGAGTGCCTGCCGTTTGAAGCTCGGTGCGCGTTTTGCCGCAGGCGCGCAGCGACGACGCTCCAGCGCACGCCCGATGGGGAGTTGCTGTCCATTTGCCCTGTGTGCATTATCAAGCGCGAAAAGGGCGACGCTGACGAGCGACGCAAAGCAGGTGAAAAACTCTTGCACGATGCGGGAGTCGTCGGCTGGCAGAGCCTGCTCAAGCACCCAACAAGAGCTTTCTTGGGCGGTCTCAACGAGCTGGTTCCCGAAACGGGCGAATCCGAGCAGAAAAAGCAGGTTGCTTTTATCTACGGCGACGGGAGCAACTTCGGACGGATTACGAAAAACCTCACCTCGCTGGCGCTGAGCCTGCAGTGGACGCGCCGCGCGGAGCTGGTCACCCGCGCCGCCGTCGCGCTCGCCGTCAGCCGCAGCATAGAGACTGCGCTCGCCGAGAACACGACGCTCCAGCGCATGCCCTTCGAGGCGCTGGTGATTGGCGGCGACGACTTTAGCCTGTTCACATGGAGCCGTCTGGCGCTGCGGTTCTGCGAACAGTTCGTGCGCCTGACCGATCTGGAGTTCGAAAAAGGCGACAGCAATCAGTGTATCGTCGGCGACACACCCATCTGCTTCGGCGTCGGCTGCCTGATTAGCGACGAGAAGGCGCCCGTGTACCGCGTGGTAGAGTTCACCGAGAGCCAGCTGCTCAAATTCGCCAAGCGCGGCGTGCCCCAACACAAACGCGGCGCAATTGCCTTCCTGTTCACCACCAACGCCGACCAGATTCCAGGCGACTACAACGACCACCTGCGTTGCAACTATCGACGCGAGGCGCGCGCGGGCAAAGACGCGTCAGGGAGCGTCCCCGTCTACCTCACCATGCAGCCGATGACCGCTGCGGAGCTGGACGCTTTCCTGCAGTGCGCTCAGCAGATTATCGATACCAATCAGCTGGGCAGCCTGCAACGCCTCGCGGAGCCGTTCGTGCGCCAGCCGCTCTCCGCCGCGCTGCTGCACTTCGCCTACCAGCAGGCGCGCGCACAGAACGCGGAAGACCGCGCCGCGTTCTTCGATAACCTGCTCAAGCTCCGCGCGTCGAATGGGCAGGGTGCAACTGCGCAACTGTTTCCCATTCAGCGTCTCCCCCGTATCACTGTGGACAGTGCCAAGCCTGAACACAACTACTTCGCGCCGATTCTGGACCTGCTGGAAATCACCAAGAGTTTGCGTTAGGAGGCTGGGATGCTCTATCCGTTTGAACTGGAAGTGGCAGTTGTTTTGCAGAGCGACCTGCACATTTCGGGTGTGGGGCGCTCAGTGGCGTTGATCGACCGCTGTATCGAGCGGGATGTGCGCGGGCGTCCGCTGATACCGTCTACCTCGTTCAAAGGGCGCACACGCGCCCACTACGAGCGACTGCTCTCTGCGCTGGGGTATGACCTCAAGGGCTGCAAGCCGCCCAACCCCGCCACGATGTGCAACGACCCAGACGACCTCTGCCTCGCCTGCGCGCTGTTCGGCGCGCCCGTCCAACAGGGGCGTGTGGAGTTCACTGATCTCGCGCCCGCCCAAGCCGCCGAACCCACCACGCGCATCGGCGTGGGCGTCAATCGGAAACTGAATACCGTCGAGGAGGGACGACTCTTCTTCTATGAGGCGGCGCCCCAGCAGGTCAATCACAACACAGGCACGATTAGCGGCAAGTCTGACCAATATCACGAGAATCCTTGTACCGACCAGCAGGTCAATCGCTACACAGGCGCGATTCGCGGCTGGGCGACCGAGCAGGAGATTGCCCGCCTGATTGCCGCGCTGAAGCTCATCACCCACTTCGGCGGGCAAAAAGCGCGCGGGCTGGGGCGCGCCACAGTCTGCGTGCAGACGCTCCACCTGCGCAAAAACGGCGCATGGCAACCAGTACCCCCTGACGACATGCTGACCATGCTGCAGGAGGCGCGCCCATGAAACGAATCGCCGTGCAACTGGAGGCGCAGTCGCCGATTGCCGTCGGCGAGTGGATGTCCTCGCGCAGCAATGTGCGCGAGAGCATGCGCTACATCCCCGGCGGCGTGCTGCGCGGCGCGCTTGCGCAAGCCGTGCTGGAGCAACTCGGCATGCATCGCTCCAGCCGACGCATGCTCGGCGCAGGCGACCCCGCGCTCCAACAGGCGTTCGAAACCTGCTTCGGCAAAGACGGCGCACAGTTCGGCTTCCTGATGCCTTTCGCCAATCAGGACTGGATCCCCGCCCCCGCGACTGCGCTGTTCAACAAGCAACGCGACGAGTATCTCTACGACACGCTGTTTGCCCTACTGCGCGATGAGAAGTACGAGATGGAGTGCCCCCGAACGGGCGCGCGTCTGGAGCGCGGGCGGGGCTGGCTCGTCCCTAAAAACGGCGAATGGCGCAAGGCGACGACGCCTGCCCCGCGCGCCTTCGTGCGGGTGGGACTGAACCGAAAACTGGAGGCGGCGCAGGAAGGCGTACTCTACACACTGGAGGCGATAGATCCCACAGACGCTCAGGGCGCGCCTGTCGCCTTTCGGGGCGCGGTCGTCTTCCCCGACGACGCCTGCGAGAGGGCGTTCAATACGATTCTCGAGGCGCTACGCTGGCGCGACGGCGCGGTGCGACTGCGAATCGGCTCGGCGCGCACGCGCGGCTTCGGCGAGGTCGTGCTGAAACTCGCTGACGAATCGCTTCCCGAAACGCCGGCAGACCTGGACGCGTTCGAGAAACGCGCAGGCGCGCCCGTGTTCACCCTACTCGCGCGCACGCCCGTGCTGGTTCACGACGCCAGCGGCGCGCCCGCACACACCCTCTCGCCCGAACTGCTGCGCGAGTACCTGCCCGGACTGCCCGACTCGGTGCGTCTTCTGCCCGAAGCGACCCGCATCGAGCGCGTGCAGGTGAGCGGCTGGTCGGGCGCGTGGGGCATGCCCAAACCTGTGCAGCAGGCGTTCGCGCCCGGCAGCGTGTTCACCTACACCTACGCCCAGGACGATCGGGACGCTCTGCAGGCGTGGCTCCAGCAACTCAACACGCACAGCATCGGCGAACGCACAGCGGAAGGCTACGGGCAACTGGTCGCCTGCAGCCGCTATCATCTCGACAACGACATTACCCAATACTCAGGAGGTGCGCAATGAATCGCGAAGAAATCACTGATGAACTGGTGCGCAAAGCAGAGGAGATTGTAGCCGACTGCTTCTCACAACCGTCGAACTCAACCAACACGACAGGTCGCACACAGGTCTCCAACGCCATCGACGCGATCAACCAGTCGCGTTCCGTGACGGTGTTCTGCAACTGGCTGCGCTATCAGATGGCGCGCGAAGAGTTCTGGCGGACAGCGGGCAAAAACGGCGCGTTCGGCAAACAAATCTACGACTACGCACAGCATCTGCACGAGAAATATCCCCAGAATGCCGCCGCGCATCTCACCAACTTTCTCGGCTTCGTGCGTCGCACCCTGATTGCGCTGAAATACCTGGACCAGATTCCCGCACAGTTTCGGGAGGTGAGCGCCAGATGATGTGGGACACTTTTGAGAACCGTCTGTACATCACAGGCGATCTATTTACAGAGACAGGCGTGCGCGTGGGGATGAGCGCGGAGACCGCGATGCCCACCGCGACCGACCTGCCCGTCATCAAAGACTCACAGGGACGCCCGTTCATTCCGGGCTCCAGCCTGCGCGGCGCGGTGCGCGCGCATGTGGAGCGCATCGTACGGGCATTCGAGCCAGATGCAGGCAGCGGGAAAGGCGCATCGAATCCCGTGAAACCCAGCGAATGGGCAATACCGCCCGAACGCAGGCGGCAACTGGCGAATCGGGATACCTACGAGCGCGAGGTTTTCGAAGAGTCGTGCCGCGTCGAGCGCGTGTTTGGCTCGCCATGGCTCGCCTCGCGCGTGCGCTTTACCGACCTGCCGCTGCTCACGGAGCGCGTGGAGCCAGAGCTGCGCGATAGCGTCTCCATCGACCGCGAGAAGGAGAGCGTCGCCAACAAGTACGACTTCGAGGCGATGCCTGCAGGAGTGCGCTTCAAGCTCGAAATCATCGCCGAGAACCTCGACGATGTGGAACTGGGGCTGCTGTTGCTGGGCGTGCGCGAGCTGGAAAACGGCGCAATACGCATCGGCGGCTTCAAGGGGCGCGGGCTGGGCGTTGTCAAACTCGAAAACGCACGCTACGAGTGGGTAGACAAAAAGAACCTGCTGAACTACCTGAAGCAGGGGCAAGCCGCGCCTGTCGACGCCGCATGGATTAACGCGCGGCTCGAACAGCTCTTTCAGCAGATGGGAGGCTAACCATGCACGGACGACTTTACAACGAACTGTCGCTTGAGGTGGCGATTCTGCCCCAGACGCCGCTGCTGATTAAGTCGGGACAGAAGGCGAGCATCGACCCCGCGTTGCCCGATATGCAGTTTGTGCGCACGCGCCGACGCACGCCCGACGGCGCCGTGGACGAAGTGGTCTACATCCCCGGCTCCAGCCTGCGCGGGGTCGTGCGCGCACACGCCGAACGGCTCCTGCGCACGGTCGACGAGCGGCACGCGTGCTATGTCGAGGCGAAAAAGTTTTGCCTGCGCCAGAAGGGGCTGAAGGAGGATAAGGAGAGTGCAGATCGGCTTTACCAAGAGTCCTGCTATGCCTGCCGTCTGTTTGGCAACACAGGCGTCGCCTCGCGCGTGCAGATGAGCGACCTGTACCCGCCGCACGCGCCGCTCAGCGAATCGCGCTTCGGCGTCGCCATCGACCGCATCACGGGCGCAGTCGCAGTGGGACCGTTCGACCTCGAAGTGGTCACCGACGGACGGTTTGAGGGGCGGATTGTGCTGCGCAACTTCACCGTGGGGCAGCTGGGCTTGCTGGGCGCGGCGCTACTGGACATTGCCGATGGGCTGGTCGCGCTGGGGCACGCCAAGTCGCGCGGGCTGGGGCGCGTATGCATCGAGTTCACCCGCGCCGAGTTCCGCCAGTGCGCCAGTCAGGGCAACCAGCTGCTGGGCGTCGGCGCGCTCGCGCCCGACAAAATACGCCAGCGCTACGCGCTACCCGACAGCGACTCCCTAACGCTGGAGGGATACCAGCCCGTGCGCCGCGACTCGCTCTACTATCAGGCGCAGAGCAATAACGACACTGAGATTCGCCGATGGTTAGAAACCGCTGCGCCCTGCTGGGTCGAGGAGGTGCAGCGTGCAGGGTAGGGTGTACCGCTACACAGGCGCGGAAATGAACCCGCTTGCGCTCTGGCGAAGCCTGAACCTCGCAGGCGAGGCGTGGTGGTACGGCTGGAGTGAGACGGCGATGTACCTGCCCAACCGTCTGGAAGGCGACCTGCCCGATGCAGACTGGGAGCGGCTGAGCCTGTTTTGCGAACAGGCGGAACTGCGCCTGCTCGCGCGCGGGGGGAAACCCGTCGTACTGCTGCTCACAGAATCGCTAACGCCCTCGGACGAATGGCGTTCCTGCGGCGAGTATGAGACCCGTGAGGAGACGCGTCTACTGCTGGGCGACCCGCCCAAAAGCGCCGGAAGCGAGACGACCGCCCTCGCCGATGTCGCTTACCCCAGCGCGTTCGACTACGGGGTCTCGCTCGCGCCCAGCCGCGAGGCAACCCGCAAGGTCGTCGCCCGCACGCGCGGCTATTACGACTCCCTGAAACGCCTGTGCTACAGTCGCTACGCCAACATCGACACGGAGGAGTTTTAGCGATGAATGGAGAAAAGCCTTACGATTTTGTACCGTTTCCGAACAAACCGCCCGCACGCGAGGCGGGCGTCGGGCAGGATCGCCTGAAAGCGAATCGGCTGAGCGGCGTGCTTGAGTTGACCCTCGAGACGCTCACGCCCGTGCATGTCGGTTCGGGCTACAGCGACTTTGTGAAAGCGGGCAATCAGGAGTATCTTGCCGCGCTGCAGGCGTCCAGGCGCGTCGTTGAAGAGAACGCGCTCCGCAGACGCTACCTCATTCCGGGCTCTTCGCTCAAGGGGGCAGTGCGCAGCATCGTGGAGGCGATTTCGCGCTCCTGCGTCCGCGTGACTCAGGGCAAACATCGTCCGTACATCCCGCAAGGGTATGGTGGTTGCCTCAGCGCAGATAGATTGTGCCTTGCGTGCCGCCTGTTCGGCGCACAGGACTACCAAGGGCATCTGCAGTTCGAGGACGCCCTCGCGCCGAAAGGCTCACTGGTGCTGCTGGGCACGCCGCTGCTCTGGTCGCCCGCGCGGGGCGCGCGCGGGCTGCCACCCCGCTATCTCGACAATCGGCAGGCGAAGGGGCGCAAGTTCTACTACCACGCGCGCAACCCGCAGGGCGTCGACCCCCGCACCTGCATCAAAGCGGGCGCGGAGCTGACAGCGCGTATCCATTTCACGAACCTCACTGCCGCCGAGCTGGGGCTGCTGCTCACCGCGCTGGGACTGCACCCGGAGCATCCCTTCCCCATCAAGCTGGGCGGCGGCAAGCCCGTGGGGCTCGGCAGCGTGCGCGTGATACTCAACGCCGTCGCCCTGCACAGCGGCGCAACCACCGTCAAAAACACGGGCAGAATGGGACAACCGCCCCGCCTCACGGGTACAGCGCTTGAAAACGCGCTCAGAGAGTGGTTTGAGGCGTCAGACACGCTGATAGAACCCGACGCGCTGGGCGAGATTGAGTCAATTCTCGACGAAGCAGGGCTGAATGAGACCGCCCCTGCCGACCCCTACTGACAGGAGGACGCCGTGAACTGGGACGCGATTATCGAGGCAGCGAAAAAGCTTGAGAACCTGCTCCGCCGCGCAGAAATCGACCTCAACGAGGCGGAAAAGGCAATCGGCTACTACCTGTTCAAAGACTGCGACGAAGAGGCGATGAAAAAGTATCTCGAGACGATGGCGAACAACCCGCCCCCACGCAGCAAGCGCACGCAGAGATACTATCGCGAACTCTATCGCGTCTGGCAACAATGGAGTCCCCAGTGCGGGCTGACAGGGAGAGACAAAGCGCGCGCGTGGGGTTGGGGCGTAAGGATGGCGAAGAATATCTTCTAAGGGGGTCTGATATCTGGATAGTGTGAGTGTTACGATCCTACTAACTGTCGTTGTATTAAATTTGCAGCAGCTCCTTTATTCGTGTGCGCTCGCGTGTGCGTCTTTCGGGGTGCTGAATCGCCAGCCTCAGCGTCGCCTCTCGCACTCCATAACTTATCGCTTTATGAACTATGACTGCGCAGCTGGCGTAAACTTGCTTTCTCCAATTAATACCAATCTGCGCGTCATAGTTCGTAAATCAGCGACGCTTGCAGCCCTCACCCCCTTTGTCCCCCTCTCCCGAAGGTTCGGGAGAGGGGGATAGCGCATCGTGCGCCGCTCGCACGGCTCCCCTCTCCCGCCGCGCGGGAGAGGGGCTGGGGGTGAGGGCAAAACGCGCGCGGCTCTGACTGTAGGCGCACAGCAATTACGAAGTCTGATGCGCAGATTGGTATAACTGCTAATCCCACCAGATTTGAAGCAGCACAAGCGCAGGGATATTCAGGTCTTCGCTCAGGGTTTCCAGCGCGTACCCCATGCTATTCTCCAGCTCCTGCTTCGTCTCAGGGTCTGTGGTGTAGGTCTCATCGCCTGCAATCAGCAGAACCGTGTCTGAATTCTGGAACACGGCGTAGATTTCGTCGTATTCCCACGATTCCGCCAGGCTCACGAGTGATTCCCAGTTTTCCTCAGTGGTCAGCACATAGAGCGAGTCGCCATGTATCGAGCCGTAGAGACTGAGGTTCGCCAGAGAACGCAGCGGCATCGAGTGATCGCCAAACCAGCAGGCGATCCATAAATCGGAATGCTGCATCAGGTCGTCGGCGACGGCGTCTCCGTCGAACTGATTGAAATTCCCGTGGCGCATCAGGTCTAAAACCAATCGCTGGGCGTCGCTGATCTCGCGCATGGCGCAGTAATTCTACCTTCGTCTGCAAGTCCGTGAAAAGCCGACGGCTCACAAGCCATACTCGGTATAATTGCCCGCAGGAGCATGGCGATGACAACGATAGACCAGATTACAGCACGGATGATTCTCGATTCGCGGGGCAACCCGACCGTTGAAGTGGATGTCTTTCTGGAGGATGGTTCGTTTGGGCGGGCGGCAGTGCCTTCGGGCGCGTCGACGGGCGCGCACGAGGCGCTGGAACTGCGCGACGGGGACTCGGACTACTATCTGGGCAGGGGCGTCGAGCGGGCGATTGAGAACATTCACGAGCGGATTGCGCCTGCACTGGAGGGGATGGACGCCCTGGAGCAGCGCGCCATCGACGAAACCATGATTGCGCTGGACGGCACCGAGAACAAATCGGAACTCGGCGCGAACGCGATTCTGGGGGTTTCGATGGCGGTTGCGGCGGCGGCGGCGGAATCGTGCGGGCTGCCCCTCTACCGCTACCTCGGCGGTGTGAACGCGCATGTGCTGCCCGTGCCGCTGATGAATGTGCTGAACGGGGGCAAGCACGCGGAGGGCGGCGCGGACTTTCAGGAGTTTATGATTGCGCCGCTGGGCGCAGCCTCGTTTTCGGAAGCCCTGCGCTGGGGCGTGGAGGTGTATCATCATCTCAAGCGCGTGGTTCACGAGGAAGGTTATGGCACAGCCGTCGGTGACGAGGGCGGCTTCGCCCCGCCTGTGACCAGCGTGAAGCGCGCGCTGGACCTGCTGATGCGCGCTATCGATCAGGCGGGCTATCAAGCGGGCAGCCAGATTGCGCTCGCCCTCGATGTCGCCGCGACCGAACTCTACAAAAACGGCTACTATATCCTCCGCGCCGAAGAGCGCACGCTGGATCGCGAGCAGATGGTGCGCCTCTACGAGGAACTCGTGCGCGAGTATCCCATCGTCTCTATCGAGGACGGGCTGGCGGAAGACGACTGGGACGGCTGGCAGATGCTCACGCAGGCGATTGGCGCGCGCGTGCAACTGGTCGGCGACGATTTGTTCGTGACCAATCCCGACCGCCTCACGCAGGGCATCCAGCAGGGCTGCGGCAACAGCATCCTGATCAAGCTCAACCAGATTGGCACGCTCACCGAGACGCTGGACGCCATCCTGCTGGCGCACCGCAACGGCTTCAGCACGATTATCTCCCATCGCTCCGGCGAAACGGAAGACGCGTTTATCGCAGATCTGGCGGTGGCGACCAGCGCCGGGCAAATCAAGACGGGCGCGCCCGCACGCAGCGAACGCACCGCCAAATACAACCGCCTGCTGCGCATCGAGGAGGAACTCGACGAGAGCGCGGTCTACGCGGGCAAAATGGCGTTCGGACTGTACGGAGAGTAGCCTATGCGACGCACGAAGATTATCGCCACGCTCGGTCCCGCCATCGACTCCGCCGAGAAACTGTGCGAGCTGGTCGAGGCGGGCGCGAACCTCTTTCGCATCAACTCCGCGCACGGCGACTGGGACACCCGTCGCCGATGGATCGAATGGGTGCGCGACGCCGAGCAGACCTACAAAACCCCGCTCGGCGTTTTGTTAGACCTTGCGGGACCGAAGATTCGCATCGGCAGCCTGCGTGCGCCGCTGGAACTGCGTGAGGGCGAGCAGGCGGCGTTTGCCCTGAGCGACCAGCAGTCCGACTCGGCGATTCCGCTGCCAGTGGCGGAGGTGTTCCGCGCCACGCGCGTGGGCGACCGATTGCTGCTGGACGACGGCGCGATTGAACTGCAGATTACGCGCGTGGACACGGAGCGACTGGAGGCGACCGTGCTGGAGGGCGGCGAACTGCGCTCGCACAAGGGCGTGACGCTTCCCCACCGCACGCTCGCGCTGCCCTCGATGACGCCCAGAGACCGCGACGACCTGCTCGAGGGCATCCGCGCGGGGGTGGACTGGATTGCCCTCTCGTTCGTGCGTTCCGTGACCGATGTGATGAACCTGCAGGCGCTCATCCGCGAGCATGGCGCGAACCTGCCCGTGATTGCCAAAATCGAGCAGCCCGCCGCACTCGACGATCTGGAGCCGATTGTGGAGGTGGCGGACGGGATTATGGTCGCACGGGGCGATCTGGGTGTGCAGGTAGACCTCGCGGAAGTGCCCATCCTGCAGAAGCAGATTATCCACCTGTGCAACCAGCATGCCAAGCCTGTGATTACGGCGACGCAGATGCTGGAGAGCATGATTCGCGAGGGGCGTCCCACACGCGCGGAGGCGACCGATGTGGCGAACGCCGTGCTGGACGGCACGGACGCGCTGATGCTCTCGGGCGAGACGGCGGTCGGCGCGTACCCGACGCAGGCAGTGCGCTGGATGGCGCGGATTGCAGAGGTGGCGGAGGAGCATCTGGAGTTTTTGCAGCTGGGCGAGCTGGACGCGCACACGGCAGGCAACGCGACGGTCGCCGTCGCCCGCGCCGCATGTACCGTTGCGCAAATGGTCGGCGCAAAAGCCATCCTCACGCCCACCAGCTCGGGGGGCACGCCGCGCTGGGTGTCGCACTTTCGCCCCTACCAGCCGATTCTCGCGCTGACCGACAACGCGCCCCTCTGGCGGCGGTTGACGCTGCTGTGGGGCGTTGCGCCGCTTCTTATCCCGCGGGCGAACACCACCGACGAGATGACCACGCAGGCGATGATTGCCGCGCGGCAGACGCGCCTGGTGAAAGGGGGCGACCGCGTGGTGCTGACGGCGGGCGTGCCCGTGAATGTGCCAGGCAACACGAACATGATTCAGGTGCTGACGGTGGAGCGGTAGCTCAGCCGACCAGCCGCTGCCGTTCACGCCAGTGCGACGAGAGGATGTTGTGCCGCTGGCGGTACTTGGCGACGGTGCGCCGCGCGACCTCGATGCCCATCTCGGCAAGCTTCTCGGCGATTTCGGCGTCGGTGAGTCGCGCGCCCGCGCCTTCATGCGCCTCCAGAATCTGCTGAATCAGCATCGCCGTGCGATACGAGGCGTCAAAAAATATCTCCAGCGGCACGACCATCCCGCTGGGCAGCTGCAGCCGCTTGTTGCGCACGGCGCGCCCGATGGTGGAGCGATGGAAGCCCGTCGCCTCGGCAATCTCGACGCGCGTCATCGGCTGCAAAAAGCGCGCGTCGCTGGTCATCAGGAAGCCGTACTGGCGCTGGGCGATTACCTCCATAATGCGCTTGAGCGTCTGGTAGCGTTGCTGGAGCGCCTGGAGGAAGATGCGCGCACGCTCCAGATAGTGCTGGATGTGTTCGCGCTCGTCGTCGGCGCAGCGCAGCTCGCCGCGCGTGAGCCGTATCGCCTGCTCCAGATAGGCAGGGCTAAGCCGTAGCGCGTCGGCGTGCGCCCCGCCAATCTCGATGCGCAGCCCGCTCTGTGAAACGCGCACGATGATGTCGGGCTCCTGCGGCGCGATTGGCTCATACAGCGCCTCGGACGCCTCCAGCTCCCACGCAGGGTATGGGCGCAACTCGCTCCGAATAAACCGCTTGACCGCCTCGATGGCTTCCGCGTCGAGTTTCAGTTTGCGCTGGAGCGTTTCCCAACGTCCGCTGGAAAACTCGTCCCAGCCCTTTTGCACGACCTTCTGCGTCCACTCGAGGACTTCGTCGTCGGGCAGGGGGGAAATCGCGCGCAGCTGGAGCAGCAGGCACTCGCGCAGGTCGCGTGCGCCCACCCCTGGCGGATCGCACGCCTGCAACTGCTCCAGCACATACTCCACCTGTTCGAGCGGCGCGCTCAAAAAGAGCGCCGCCTCTTCCACCACATCGGGGCGCAGATAACCATGAATATCGAGCGATTCGACCAGATGCTCGGCGATTGGCAGCAGTGCAGGCTCGATCATCAGGCGCAGCTGTCCCGCCACATGCGCTTTCAAGTCCATCGGGGGCGTCGCCAGGCGCAGTTCGAGCCAATCGTCGAGGTCGCCCTCGTCGCTGAGCGCGCCATACTCCGCGTCCAGCGACAGCATGGGCGGTGTGGGCGTTAAAACACGCACCCGCTCCTCATCGGTCGCTTCGAGGGCAGGATTTTCCTCCAGCTCCTGCTCGATGAGTTTGAGGAGTTCCTCGGAGTTGAGTGTGAGCATCCGCGCCAGCATCTTCAAGCCCAGACTGGCTTGCGGCGCGGCTTTGACCTCGACGCGCGTCTGTGTTCGCACTCGACTCATCATGGCTTTGACCCTTTGTTGTGTGTAAGAGTTCCCCACTCGCGTGAATTTTCCTGTCAGGCGGCTTTGAGCAGCAGGCGGTAGCTCCACGCCTCCACGCGGTTGCGCCCGTTCTGTTTTGCCTGATAGAGCGCCTGATCTGCCGCTTCGATAAGCTCCTGGCGCGTCTCCATGTCGGGGCGGATGCACGCCACGCCAAAGCTGCCTGTAACGGGGCGCAGCCCCCACTCGGCAGACTCGATTGCCTGACGCAATCGCTCCGCGACAGCAACTGCGCTCTCCAGATCGGCGCGCGGCAGCACAATCACGAACTCCTCGCCGCCATAGCGCGCCACAAAATCGCCGTCGCGCACCCGCTCGGACAGTATCTGCGCCACCTGACGCAGCACCTCGTCGCCCGCCTGATGCCCGTAGGTGTCGTTATACTGCTTGAAATGGTCAACATCCATCAAGATCAGCGCCAGCGGCTGCTTGTTGCGCATGGCAACCTGGAACTGCTCTTCCAGATAGTCCTGGAACGCGCGATGATTATGTAGTCCCGTCAAGCCATCCGTGACCGCAAGGTTCTGCAACTTCTGATTGAGCGCCTTGAGCTGGTTTTCGTACTCGACGCGATAGGTCATGTCCACTACCGACACGATTGCGCCCACCACTTCGCGCTGGGGGTTATGGATGGGGAACGCGCTGCGCAGCACATAGTGCAGATTGCCCTCCGAGTCGTAATCCTCCGATTCGATGCCCGTGATAACACTGCCCTGCATCACGCGCTGGAGGATGTCGTGCAGGCTCGAGGCGGTCGCGCCCCGAAAAACCCGCGCGTAGAAGGGCTGGAAGAGTACCTCCTCTTTGGTGTATCCATAGAGTTGCTGCGCCGCGAGGTTCCACTCGTGGATAATGCCTTCCAGGTCCACGGTGAAGCACGCCACAGGCACATTCTCGAACAGCTCGGAGAAGCGGCGATTGGCGTGTTCAACCATTCGATACGATTGCTGCAACTGCTCGTTCTGACTGGTAAGCTCATCGTTGAGGTCTTGCAACTGCTGTTTTTGCGCAAGCAGGTCAGCTTCGGCTTTGAGGATTCGCTCGGCGACGCGCAGATTTGCCTGCAGTTCCGCCATATCCAGTGGCTTACTCAGGAAAGCGTCCGCGCCTGCTTCCAGCGCCTGCAGTTTATCCTCTTTTTGCCCGCGCGCGGTCAGCATCATCAGGTAGATGTAGTGGGGCTGGCTCTGCTGGCGGATGGCGCGACACAGCTCGACGCCGTTCATCTGGGGCATCTCCCAGTCGGTAATCACAATCGGCGCGGGCGACTGCTGATACAGCTCCCACGCGCGCGCGCCATCCGGGGCGGCGATGACTTCATAGCCCAGCTGCTGGAGGTTGCGCTCCAGCAACTTCCGCGCCACGACGCTGTCCTCTGCAATTAGCACTCGCATAGCATCACCCTGCGTCCGCACGGAGATTATTCCATACTTTACGCCTATTTCCCGATGCAGAAGTCACGGAAGATGCGATGGACGAGCGTTTCGTCCGCCGTGTCGCCTGTGATGACGCCGAGCGCGAGCCACGCGCTGCGCAGGTCTACCGCAATCAGGTCGGGCGGGTAGCCCTGCACAAGCGCCGTGTGCGCGCTTTCGAGGGCGCGGCGGGCGTCTTCAACCGCCTGAATGTGTCGCTGATGGGTCAGCGCAGGCGTCTCCTCGCCGATGCGCTGCAACTCCAGCGCGGTCAGGATAGCATGCTTCAGCGCGTCCAGCCCCTCGCCTGTCCGCGCAGAAATCAGCACGCTATTCGGGAACGCTTGCAGGGCGCGCTGGCGTTGCGGGAGCGTCGCACGGTCGGTCTTGTTGCCCGCCAGTACGCGGGGCGTGTGGGTGGGCAGCGTCTCCAGCAGGGCGCGGTCGGCGTCCCAGTCGGGCGCGGTCAGGTCGTACACGAACAGAATCAGGTCGGCGCGTTCGGCGGCGCGGCGGGCGCGCTCGACGCCAATCTGCTCCACCACATCCGCGCTTTCGCGCAAGCCCGCGGTGTCCAGAATCACAAGGGGCGCGCCCCCGATGAGCAGGCTCTCCTCCAGCGTGTCGCGCGTGGTGCCCGGAATGTCGGCGATGATGGCGCGCTCTTCGCCCAGCAGCGCGTTCAAGAGCGACGATTTGCCCACATTGGGGCGTCCGACGATGGCGACGCGCGCCCCCTCGCGCAGGATTCGTCCCCCACGCGCGCCCTGCAGGAGCGACTCCAGTTGCTGAAGCAGGCGCGTCAGCGCAGGCGCGAGCGCGTCGGGGTCCAGATCGCCCAGCTCCTCAGAGAAGTCGATATGCGCCTCCACCGTCGCCAGCAGGCGCAGCAGCTCCTCGCCGAGCGCGTGTACCTGTCTGGAAAGCGCGCCTTCGTGCAGGGCGAGCGCGCTGCGCAGTTGCGCCTCCGAACGCGCCCGCACGAGGTCGGCGACCGCCTCCGCCTGCGCCAGATCGAGCTTGCCGTTCAGAAACGCGCGCAGGGTGAACTCGCCCGGTTCCGCAGGGCGCGCCCCCTCGCGCCACACCAGCGCCAGCACCCGCCGCAACAGGTAGGGACTGCCATGGCAGTGAAACTCCACTACATCCTCGCCGGTGTAGCTGCGCGGCGCGCGGAAGGGCAGCAGCAGCGCGCGGTCGAGCGTCTCGCCCGTCGCGGGGTCGACAATTGCGCCGAAGGAGGCGCGATGGCTCTGCAGCGGCGCGCGCCCCCGACGCCGAAACAGCCGCTCGGCAATCGGAAACGCCTCCGCCCCGCTGACGCGCACAATCCCCACCCCACCTTCGCCAGGTGGAGTCGCAATCGCCGCGATGGTATCGGCACGCATGGCGGAATCAAGTGTACCTGCAAAAAAAGCGAGGTGAAGAGAGCATTCACCTCGCAAGTGAGGGGTGTGGTAGGCTATGTCGGACCTACCCATTCACGCCGCCGCGCGGGTTGGGCAGGTTCGGGGTGAAGGGACGAAATTCAATCGGGCGATTCACATCGTATCCCGCCTGCTGCGCCGCTTCGCGGTTGATGAACGGGCGCAGCGCATTCACGGCGTCGGCGATAGAGCCTAACTGGTAGGTACGCGCGAAGGCGTTGTCGTTGGGCGGGTCAATTGGCTCCTGTTGCCCCGACAGCCCGCGAACGCGCGTGAGAGGTCCGCCGTCGGCAGGGTCTACCTCGGCGGCGACGACGCGGGCAACTGTGCGATGGTCGCTCTCAATCGCCAGAATCCGCGCGGCGGTGACCTTCAGTTCGGGCGTGGAGAGGTCGCGCACCCCCACCAGATACGCGGCGATAAACGCCTCCTCGAGCGTCACCAGCGTGTCCAGCGTAATCTGCGCGTCGGTAAACATCCCCTGAGGGAAATAGAAAGTGGTAATGGGCGAGGGACGGTTATTGAGCGCGGACATCAGCAACTGGTAGTGCGCCATTTCCACCTCGCGCGCGGCGCGGAAATAGTTCTGGTCAAATGCGCTCAGGCGCTGGAAGAAAGGCGCCTGCTCGATGATGGCGGTATACATCGTGGTCGCCAGCGCTTCGGCAATCTGCGCCGCGCCCAGAATCTCCTCATCGCGGCTGGGCTGGCGCGTGGTGGGGCTGCCGTTGCCGCCGCACCCACTCAGAGCCACACTCCCCAACGCGGCGACGCCCAGTGCGCCTGCCATGCCAAGAAACTTACGCCGATTCATCACGGTTTTCTCCATAGCGTTTGCCTCCGTAGCGGTATCAGGCGGAGGGCGCGACGCGCCCCCGCCAGCAGAGTAGCGTTATTTGCGACGTCGTCGGCGTCGCGCCGCCAGAGCAGCCAGCCCCGCCGACAGCGCCATCAGCGACGCAGGCTCCGGCACGACCACTGCGATGTCGCGCACCCGCAGCGCGACGCCGCCAATCGGACCGACGGGCATAATCATCCCCGTACTCAGGTCAATCTCGCCAAACCACGAGCGGAAATCGCCCCGATCCATATCGATGATCGCCACATAGCCCATGTCGTTGCCGTTGACCGTCAGGATGTCAAACCCCAGCACGGTGCTGACATTCATGCCCAACGAGCCGACCGTGACCAGCCCGCCCGCGTTGGGCGGGTTCTGAATCACCAGCACATCCTGGCGGGCATCGATGTTATACAGAACAGTCGCGGTCGTGCCGTCGAAGTTATTCGTGTAGGCGGAGCCGACAATCCACGGTTGACGCCCGAAGTTGGGGTCGCCGGCGTTGTATTGCAGCGTACCGTCCACGCCGATAACCATTCCCGTATCGGGATGCAAGCGCAGGTTCTGTCCGCTGTCCGCGGTCAGGCGAATCCGATCCACCACAGGGTTGAAATCGAATCCAAACTCGACTCCCTGCAGTACGGGCGAGAAGGGCATCCCGCTGCCCACCGTCATCGCCATCCCTGTCATCGGGTCGATTTTATAAATGCGGTTCGAGCTGCCCAGCGCGTAGAGTTCACCCGTGCGCGGGCGCACATCGAGTCCAAGAATTAACTCAGATGGCTGCGCCAGCCCGGTAATCGGTCGGTTGCTCAACAGAGCGGTCGGGTTGTTCGCCTCGAAAGTAATCAGGCGATTGTCTTCGGTAACGCCATAAACCAGCTGTGCATAGGCGCCGATGATAGACCCCGCTGTCAGCGCCAATCCCACCAAACAGGTTCCGAGAACCCTTTCGATTGTGTATCGCATTGCATACGCCTCCTGTAAGTATGGTTGCACGCGATTGCGTACACCCACAGTATACATGGGGCATCTGAACTGCGAATGAACGGGGGATTATCAGCTTTTGAAAAATCAGGCGATTCGAAATTCGTAGCCGTAGCTCCGGTGGGTAATCAGGTGCTGCGGCTGGTCGGGGTCGCGCTCGATTTTCTTGCGCAGCCGATACATATACACATCGAGCGTATTGGAACTGAACTCGATACTGTAGCCCCACACCTGCTCGAACAGCTGTTCACGCGGGATGACGCGATTGGCGTTCTGCGTGAGGTACGCCAGCAGGTCGTACTCGCGTCGGGTGAGCGAGATGGGCTGCCCGCGCACAAGCACCTGACGCCGCGCATAGTCGATCACTATTTCGCCGAAGCAACGAGTCGTTTCCTGGGATGGCTCGCTTTGATACTCGTAAGCGCGGCGCAGTAGGGCGCGCACACGCGCGAGCAGCTCTTTCGGCTCGAACGGCTTCGTCAGATAGTCGTCTGCGCCAAGCTCCAGTCCAATCACCTTATCCATCGAGTCGGTGCGCGCGGTCAGCATAAGAATCGGCGTGCGCCACTTCTGGCGGATGCGCCGACACACATCGAAGCCATCGGCGTCGGGCAACCCCAGATCCAGCACAATCAGATGGTACTCGGTTTCCGCCAGCGCGCGAATTGCCGCCGCCGCGTTGCCAACGCCGACCGCCTCGTACTGATACTGCTCCAGCAGGCGAATCAAGTTCTCCCGCAAAAAGCCGTCATCCTCGATCACCAGAACGCGATGGGGCATGGGCGACTCCTGTGCCAGGCTGTCGAGTCGGCAAATAAATCTCGAAGGTCGCGCCGCCCGAGGGACGCGAATCGACGCGGATGGTTCCGTGATGCATGTCCACGGTGCGCTTGACGCTGAACAGCCCTAAGCCAAATCCTGATTCTCGGTTGGAGACGAACGGCTCGAACAGGCGTGCGCGTACCGGCTCGGGGATACCAACGCCTGTGTCGCTCACACACAGGAGAACCCCGCGCGGGGCGCGGCGCGCCGCGATGGTCAGCACACCGCCGCCTTGAGGCTCCATCGCTTTAATACCGTTCAGCGCTAAGTTCAACAGCAGGTTCTCCAGCTGGGTAGCGTCCGCCTGCACGCGCGGTAAGCGCGGCGCAAGGTCGAGCTGAATCGAGACGCGCGCCATCTGCGCGCTGGAGCCTATCAAATCGACCACGCGCTGGATGAGGCTGGGCAAATGCGCCTCTTCGAACACCAGCTGGCGCGGGCGCGCGTAGGAAAGCAGCTGGTACGCCATAATCTTCAGCCGATCCAGCTGGTGCTTCAGCTCGGCGAGCAGTCGTTCAGGGTTGTCCTGACTGAGGGTAATCAGCAGGTTCAACGAGCTGACGATATTGTGAATGTTGTGCGCGGTCGCCGCCGCCAGCGTGCCAATCGCCGAGAGCTTCTCATGCTGGATGAGTTGCTGCTGCATCTGCGCGAGGTCTTCATACATCGATTGTAATCGCTGGCGCAGGTAATAGCCTTCCATCACCTGCGCCGCCAGCTCCATCATCGGCTCCAGATAGACGGTTCGGAAGGCGTCGTCTTCCTCGTCGGAGTGGTAGGCAATCACAATCATGCCGGCGGCGCTTTCTGCATCATGGTAGGCGCGCGCGACGCCCGATTGCCCGCCCAGCGCGCGCGCCAGAGCGGAGGAGAGCGTCGCGCGCGGGTGCGCCGCTAACTGTCGCCACAGTCGTTTGAGACCGGCAGGAGGCAACGTCTCCAGTGGCGCTTCCTTGCTGTAGAGGGCGACCGTGTGAAGCGCATGTGTCGCGCCCTCCGCACGAACGACGGCGACCCCGCGCACGCCGCGCACCTGCGCGAAGGCGCGCCCCAGCGCATGCGCCAGCGCGTCGGGGTCTTCCGTCGTATTGGCGGCGCGGAGCGCCTGCGCAACGGCGTCCAGCGCGCTCTGCGTGCGCTCCAGCTGGCGACTACGCTCCTCAAGCGCACGGCGCTGATGGGCGACTCGCTCCTCGAACAAGCGCTCGCGCTCCAGCTCCACGCTCACGCGCATCGCTAACAGGGCGACCAGTTCATAATCAAGCGCGTGCAGCGGCTCGTCGTGGTTGTTGTCGATGATACACAGCGTGCCGATGGGGCGTCCCTGCGTGTCGCGGATGGGCGCCCCCAGATAGCGCGTCCAGCCCAGCGCCACCGTTGGAAACCGGCAAAACTCCGAGTCGGCGCGAACATCCTGAATGCAGGTCACCCGATTGCTGCGGAGCGTGCGGGCGCAGTAGGCGTCCTCCGTCGGAATGCTGCACAGTCCGCGCGTCCATTCAGGCGCGTTGGCGACATACTTGAACAGAATCTGCGCGCCCTGATGCAGGGTGATGGCGGCGGTCGCGCCCCCATAAAACGCGCTCAGCCGATCCGCCACGAACCGATACGAGACCTCAGGGTCTGGATGGAAGAAAAGGCTTACCTCCAGCAGCAACTGTCGGTACGCCTCCTCTGAACGGCAGCTAACGAAATCTGTCTTCTCGGCGACCATAGCCTTATTATAGCCTGAATACGCTTAGAAAAAACTGAACTGGAGATGAATTCCAGATGAACAGCGGGTCAGGTATACTCCCGTCCTACTTCTGGAAGGAGGTTCGCGTACACTATGGCACAGCACTATCACCCGGGCACTATCTGCGTGCATGGCGGTCAGGAGGCGGATCCCGCAACGGGCGCCCGCGCCGTGCCGATTTATCAGACGACATCCTACCTGTTCGACAGCGTCGACCATGCCGCCAGCCTGTTCGACCTGAAGACGCCGGGCTTCATCTACACGCGCATCATGAACCCCACGCAGGGCGTGTTCGAGCAGCGCGTGGCGATGCTGGAGGGCGGCGTTGGCGCGCTGGCGGTTGCGTCAGGACAGGCGGCGGAAACGCTCGCGATTCTCGCGATTGCCGACACGGGCGACGAGATTGTCTCCACCACCAGCCTGTACGGCGGCACCTACAACCTGTTCAAATACACCTTCCCCCAAAAGTTCGGCGTCACGGTTCACTTTGTGGACCCGCGCGACCCGGACAACTTCCGCCGCGCGATTACCCCGAAGACCCGCGCGCTCTACATCGAAGCCATCGGCAACCCCAAGCTCGATGTGCATGACTTCGAGGCAATCGCGAATATTGCGCACGAGCATGGCATCCCGCTGATTGTGGACAACACCGTCCCGACGCCTGTGCTGCTGCGCCCGTTCGACTGGGGCGCGGACATCGTGGTGCATTCCGCCACCAAGTTCATCGGCGGGCACGGCAACAGCATCGGCGGCGTGATTGTCGATTCGGGCAAGTTCAACTGGGACAACGGCAAGTTCCCCCAGATTACCGCGCCCGACCCATCCTATCACGGGCTGAACTTCCGCGAGGCGTTCGGCGACATGGCGTACATCATCAAGGTGCGGGCGCAACTGCTGCGCGATCTGGGACCTGCGCTCTCGCCGTTCAACGCCTTCCTGTTCCTGCAGGGGCTGGAGACGCTCCATTTGCGCATGGAGCGCCACAGCCAGAACGCGCTCCGCGTCGCGCAGTGGCTCAGCGAACACCCCAAGGTAGCGTGGGTGAACTATCCCGGACTGGAGACCAGCCCCTACTACGCGCTGGCGCGCAAGTACCTGCCGAAGGGTCAGGGCGCGATTGTGGGCTTCGGCGTGAAGGGCGGCTACGACTCCGCCGTGCGCGTGATTCAGCATGTGAAGCTCCACTCGCACCTGGCGAACATCGGCGACGCCAAGTCGCTGATTATCCATCCCGCCAGCACCACGCACCGCCAGCTCACCCCCGAACAGCAGCAGACGACGGGCGTCACGCCCGATTTCATTCGCCTGTCGGTCGGCATCGAGGATGTGGACGACATCATCGCCGATCTCGATCAGGCGCTGGCGCATGCGTAATACCAATCTGCGGGTCATAGTTCGTAAATCGGCGACGCTTGTTGCCCTCACCCCCTTTGTCCCCCTCTCCCAACGGGTTGGGAGAGGGGGATAGCGCGTCGCGCGCCGCTCGCACGGCTCCCCTCTCCCGCCGCGCGGGAGAGGGGTTGGGGGTGAGGGCAACAGGGCGCGTGGCTCTGGCTGTAGACATGCGGCAATTACGAAGTCTGACATGCTGATTGGTATAAGCAGCCATTCCCCATGCATTAAAACAAAAGCCCCCAACCCGCATAAGGTCGGGGGCTTGAAAGAACACCCGGTGCGGGCAATTACTCGCCGCTGCCGAAGCCGAACAGCACCGCCAGCAGATCCGCGTCATCGATGATGCCGTCGCCGTTCACATCGCCGAAGGTCATCGTCTGCGTTTCTGCGGTGGGGTTGCACGAATCCGTGCTCCAGCCGCCTGCAGGGCGGTTGAAGGTGACCTTCAGCCCGTTATCCCAGCGGCGCACCGTGACGGAGGCGATTTCCGCAGACACAGGCAGCGTGAACCGCCCATTCTCGTCCAGGTAGGTGGTGAAGCGCGAGGTGAACGGGGTTGCACCCGAGTCGTTGACCACCTCCACATCGACGATGTTGCGGCGGAGGGCTTCCTCGATGCCCTCATCAGGATCGCCCGTAGGGTCGTCGTCGAACTCGAACGCGAGCGGGTCGCTCGGCTTGGCGCGGTCGTTCAGCGCGCTCATGTCCACCGTGCCTGCGAAGTTATGCGTGCCACGAATGGCGAGATAGAACGAGCCCTGCGGCAGCGTGGTGAACACAGAGCCTGCCGTGACGCCAGTGAAGACAGTCGGAGGCGTTGCTGCGCGGAAGTAGCCCCGTCCGGGAAGCATCGAGACATTGCCAGGCGTGCTGTTGGCAAGCATCGGACCGATGTTCGCGAGATTAATGGTGGAGCTGAGCGAGTCCGGCGTGGCGGCGACCCAGAACGCTTTGGGCACAGGCAGGCTGGGCTGCACAGGAACCGTAATCAGGAAGATGGCAAACCCAGGCGGGTTGCTCACAGGCGGAATAGTCAGGTTGAGGGTTGCGCTCGCAATCGACGCGCCTGCCGCCGTGCCAAACACTCCATTCCACGGATGGATATCCAGTCGGAGCGCCAGGTCCCCGCCAATCGGGTCTACAGAAATCAAAGCAAAAGTGATCTCGGAGATACAGGCGACGGGGGTTGTCGTGTCGTATCCTGCCGTGCCCGGGTCTGGCGCGCCGCCCAGCAGCACCACATCGTCGCCAAGCGTGCGTCCGCCTGCGAAGGTGAAGTACGAAAAGATATACGACCCAGCATCGTTCCAGCGCGCGAACATCGTCTGCAGGTAGAGGTAGGGATCGGGGGTTGCGCCTGCGGGCTGGAAGTCGCCGCGCAGGTCGATTCGGTGGATGGTGGGGCGCCCTGTGAGGGTGAGGGTGCGGACGCCTTCCTCGGTCAGCGTCGTCGCAGAAACGGACTTCTGCGCAAAAGCCGCGCCTGTGAACGCCATCGTCGTCAGCGCTACCGCGCTCAGCAAAGTAAAGCCTTTCATAAGTGACCTCCTGAGGTAAAATTTGCCTGCCTTCAAGCAAGCATTTCTAATTATACCCCAGTTTTTACGCGAATCAACAGTTGCGCGTCGCAATCGCCCAGTAATTCTGCTGGGAAAGGGTTTTCGCAAGGGTTTGGGCGTGGTATTCAGATTCGCACAACGCCGCCTGCGCCGCGCCGCTGCCGCATAGTATTACGCGCCGTGCGCCCGCCCGTTCCATCAGGCGGCGTACCTGCTGGAGCGCAGGGACGGCTTCCAGAATGGGCGCGTCGAAATCGTTGTGCAGCAGGGGCGCGAGCTGGTCGGGCGTGCGAATCGTTGGCAGGGCGTGCAGCAGGCGTTCGGTGTGGATGGGGCGCACGGCGTCGCTGTAGTCGCCCCGCTTCAGTTGCGCATACGCCCAGCCTGTGGGGACGCCCACCGCATGGGGTTTCGTCACCACCCACCAGAAGGATGGCAGCGTCAGCAGGGGCTGGAGCTGCTCGCCCATGCCCCGTGCGAGCGCGCACCCGCCCCTGAGGAAGAACGCCACATCCGCGCCCAGCGCGCGAGCGAGCGCATGCAGTCGCTCATCCGAGAGGGCGCAGTCCCAGCGCGCCGCCCACTGGTTGAGCAGTTTCAGGGCGAGCGCGGCGTCGCTGCTGCCGCCGCCCAGCCCCGCCTGCGACGGAATGCGCTTGGTGAGTATCGCACGCCATGACAGCAGGCCCTCACCCCCTGCCCCTCTCCCACGCTGTGGGAGAGGGGAGCTGACTTCCCCCTCTCCCGCCACGCGGGAGAGGGGGACAGAGGGGGTGAGGGCATCACACGTCTCCGCAAACCGCGCCACCGCCTGCCACACCAGATTGCGCGAGTCAGTCGGAATCGCCTCGTGCGCAGGCGCGCCGTCGCCTGCGATTCGAATCGCGCCGCGTACAGGGTCAAAACGCTCCGGCGGGGGCAGCTCCAGCGTCAGCGTGTCGTACAGCTCAAGCGTGTGCATCACGCTGGCGACCTCGTGATAGCCGTCGGGACGCCGCCCCAGCACTTCCAGCGTCAGGTTCAGCTTCGCGGGCGCGCGCCCCTCAAGCGTCGTCATCCGACACAATCCTCAGATGCAGCTCGCGCAACTGCTCTTCGCTCACGGGCGACGGCGCGCCGAACATCAAGTCCACCATCGCCGTGTTTTTGGGGAAGGCAATCACATTGCGTATCGTCTCGTCGCCCGCCAGCAGCATCACGAGACGGTCGATGCCGGGCGCGATTCCACCGTGCGGGGGCGCGCCGTACTCGAACGCCTCCAGCAGATGCCCGAACCGCTCCTGAATCTCGGCGTCCGAGTAGCCCAGCAGCTTGAAGATTTTGTCCTGCAGGTCGCGCCGATGGATACGGATACTGCCGCTGGCGAGTTCACTGCCGTTGCACACGAGGTCGTAGCAATTCGCGCGCACTTTGCCGGGGTCGGCGTCCAGCAGCGGGATGTCTTCCTCGCGCGGCGAGGTAAAGGGGTGATGCGAGGGGTTCCAACGCCCCTCGTCCTCGTCCCACTCCAGCAGGGGGAAGTCCACCACCCACGCAAACGCCATCAGGTTGGGGTCTGCCAGCCCCAGCGTCTGCCCCATGCGATGGCGCAGGCGGCTGAGGCACTCGTGAACGATGCGGGGTTTATCCGCAACAATCGCGAGCAGGTCGCCCGTCTGTGCGCCCGTGCGGTCGCGAATTGCCTGCAGCTCGGCGTCCGAGAGGAACTTCGCTATCGGCGAGCGCACGCCCTCGCTGGTGAAGGCAATCGTCGCCAGCCCTTTCGCGCCGAATCGCTTTACAAATTCGGTCAGCTCGTCGATCTGCTTGCGCGAGTAGTCGGCGCAGCCGGGCAGACAGAGCGCTTTGACCATCCCGCCTGCCTCGATCACGCCCCGAAACGCCTGAAACTCCGTCTGGCGCAGCAGGTCGGTGAGGTCATGCAGCTCCAGCCCGAAGCGCAGGTCGGGCTTGTCCGTGCCATAGCGCGCAATCGCCTCGTCGTAGGTCAGGCGCGGGAAGGGTTTCATCACGCGCTTGTCCGTGCAGCTCTCAATCATTCCGATGTAGAGTTCCTCGATGAGGTTGAGGATGTCGTCCTGCGTGACGAACGACATTTCGAGGTCGAGCTGGGTGAATTCGGGCTGGCGATCGGCGCGGGGGTCTTCGTCGCGGAAGCAGCGGGCAATCTGGAAGTAGCGTTCGACGCCCGCGACCATCAGCAGCTGCTTGAGTTGCTGGGGCGACTGGGGCAGCGCGTAGAACTTGCCCGGGTAGAGGCGGCTCGGCACGAGGTAGTCGCGTGCGCCTTCGGGCGTGCTTTTGATGAGGATGGGCGTCTCCACCTCCAGAAAGCCGCGCGCGGAGAGGAAATCGCGGATATATTTCACGATGCGGTGGCGCAGCTCCAGCCGCTGGTACATCGCAGGTCGGCGCAGGTCGAGATAGCGGTAGCGCAGGCGCACGCTCTCATCGACTTCCAGCGTCTCCTCGTTCAGCTGGAAGGGCGGCGTTTTGGAGGGGCTGAACACATGGAGCGCGTGCGCGAACACCTCGATTTCGCCAGTCGCCAGCTTGGGGTTCTCGGCGCCGGGGCGACGACGGCGCACCTCGCCTGCAACTGCGATACAGTATTCCACGCGCAGGTCGCTTGCCTGCGCCACCAGCGCCGCGTCAACCGCAGGGTCGAACACCACCTGCACCAGTCCCGTGCGGTCGCGTAAATCCACAAACACCAATCCGCCCAAATCGCGCACGCGATGCACCCAACCGTTGAGTCGAACCTGCGCGCCGGCATGCGCCGGGCGCAAAACACCGCATTCGTGCGTCCGTTTCCAGTTCTCCATAGCGCGGGCATGATTGTACCCGTCAGCGGAGGCGTCCGCGAATGTTAAATTCGCTCAAAATTATGCCAAAACCCCATGAAAACGGCTGCTGCGCCCTTGACAATCCCCTGTAAAATGTGCTATAATTTGATTGCGCTGCGCTGGTTCGCCCCAGCGCAGTAGTCCACCCTCAGAAAGGAGGATGTCTATGACGCGATGGAATAAACTGGTAATGAGCATTGCAGCAGCAGTTGCTGTTGCAGGCGCTTACGCTTCAGGCTGGAATGTGACGATTATCAACAGCACGGGTGTGTTGAACCCGGGCAGTGTTGTGACCAATGTGCCGGCGATTGTTATTTCGAACCCGCTGCCTCAGGTGACTTTCGATGTCGCGAACGGCAACCCGAACCCGATTCTCGTCGGCGACGGCACTTCCTTTACGAACGGCACTTTCTCGGGCGTCTACTCGATTAACGATGCCTCCAACTCCAAGAGTCCGCTGACGGGCTTCAACTTTGTGGTGAGCGGCTTTGTGCAGGGCACGGGTCGCATCGTCTGGTTCAAGAAAGTCGTCGACCGCGACACGAGCGAAGTTCTCTACGATGGCTCCGGCGTCTTTCTGGGCGGCGCGTATGCGGGCGGCGCGGACGGCGCGTTCAGCGTGAATGTCCCGATTGCGCTCACAACGCCTTCCAGCAACTTCACCGTGTTCGAGGTCTTCATTCTCGATATTGCAGGCGCGAACGCGCCGGGCGTGGACACGGCGGGTCTGCTGCTGGTGGAGCAGGACTGGGTGCCGGAGCCTGCGAGCCTGATTGCGCTCGCGACGGGTCTCGGCGCGCTTGCCCTGCGGCGCCGCAAAAAGTAAGTCCGAGACTTCCTTTCCGGGCGTAACAGAATAGGGCTGAGAGAAAACTCTCAGCCCATTTTTCGTTTGCCTGTCGCCAGCGCGCAAGGTTTACTGGAGCGCGGCGGTGGTCAGGTCGCTCTCGCCAGTGGGCGGCAGGTCTTCGCCTTTGACGAACACGATCTCGCTGTTCTCGTTGAGCCGCGCGATAATCGTGTCGCCCTCCTCGAAGCGCCCCAGCAGCAGCTGCTCCGAGAGCGGGTCTTCGATCATCTGCTGCACCACGCGGCGCAGCGGGCGCGCGCCGTAGTTCGGGTCGTAGCCCTTCTGCGCCAGCAGCTCTTTCACTGCAGGCTCCAGCACCAGGCGCATGTTGTGCCCCGCCAGCTGTTCCTGCACGCGCGCGACCATGATGTCCACAATCTGCAGAATCTCGTTGCGCGTGAGCGGATGGAACACGATGACCTCGTCCACACGGTTGAGGAACTCCGGGCGGAAGAGCTTCTTCATCTCTTCCATAATGCGGTTGCGCATCGCTTCGTAGGCGCGCGGGTCTTCGGGGTCCGTCGCCTTATCGCGGCGCAACCCGATGCCCGCCTCCTCCACGACCGAGCGCACGCCCACATTGCTGGTCATGATGATAATCGTGTTGCGGAAGTCGACCACATGCCCCTGCGAGTCGGTGAGGCGCCCGTCTTCCATCACCTGCAGCAGCAGGTTGAACACATCGGGGTGCGCCTTCTCGATTTCGTCCAGCAGCACCACACTGTAGGGCTGGCGTCGCACCGCTTCGGTCAGCACGCCGCCCTCCTCGTAGCCGACATAGCCCGGCGGCGCGCCAATCAGGCGGGAGACATTGAACCGCTCCATGTATTCGCTCATGTCGATGCGGATGAGGTTGTTCTCGTTGTCGAACAGGTAGCCTGCCAGCGCACGCGCCAGCTCGGTCTTGCCGACGCCCGTGGGACCGAGGAAGATAAAAGTGCCCATCGGTCGCTTGGGGTCTTTCAGCCCGGAGCGTGCGCGGCGCAGGGCGCGCGCGACAGCGGAGACCGCGTCGTGCTGCCCAATCACGCGGCGGTGCAGTTCGTCCTCGATGTGCAGCAGCTTCTGCGTCTCGCTCTCCACCAGCCGCGCGACAGGGATGCCCGTCCAGCTCTGCACGATATGGGCGACATCGTGTTCGGTGACCAGCGTGGTCATCTCCTGGCGCGAGGCTTCCCATTCCTCTTCCATCGCCTCGATGCGCTCTTGCAGGGCGACCTTGCGGTCTTCCAGCGCGTCCAGTCGGTCGAAGTCATTCTGCTGGCGCGCGCTGGCGATTTCCTTCTGCACCATCTCCAGCTCGCCCTTGGCTTTGCGCAGTTCCAGCGGCGGCAGGGTCTGCTGCAGCTTCACGCGCGAGGACGCCTCATCGATCAGGTCAATCGCCTTGTCGGGCAGGAAGCGGTCGGTAATGTAGCGGCTGGAGAGTTTGACCGCCGCCTCGACCGCGCTGTCGGTGATAATCACGCGGTGGTGCGTCTCGTAGCGATCGCGCAGCCCCTTGAGGATTTGCACGGCTTCTTCGGGCGACGGCTCACGCACCTGTACAGGCTGGAATCGTCGCTCCAGGGCGGCGTCGCGCTCGATGTATTTGCGGTACTCGTCCTGCGTGGTCGCGCCGACGCACTGCAGTTCGCCGCGCGCGAGGGCAGGCTTCATGATGTTGGAGGCGTCGATCGCGCCTTCTGCCGCGCCCGCGCCGATAAGCGTATGCAACTCGTCGATAAACAGAATCACATCGCCCTGCGCCTTGCGCACTTCGTCCAGCACGCGCTTCATGCGCTCTTCGAACTCGCCGCGATATTTGGTGCCCGCGACCAGCCCTGCCAGATCCAGCGAGATGAGCCGCTTGTTGCGCAGCTGGTCCGGCACATCGCCCTGCACGATGCGCTGCGCCAGCCCTTCCACGATGGCGGTCTTGCCCACGCCGGGCGGTCCGACCAGCACCGGGTTGTTTTTGGTGCGCCGCGCCAGAATCTGCATCACGCGCTCGACCTCGTTATGGCGCCCGATAACGGGGTCCAGCTTGCCCTGGCGCGCCATCTCGGTCAGGTCGCGTCCGAATTCGTCGAGGGTGGGCGTGCGCGAGCGTTGCGGGCGCGACGCAGGCGCAGGCTGCCCCTCATGCTCCTGCAGGTTCATCACCTCGCGGCGGGCGCGGTCGAGTTCGACGCCGAGTTTATGCAGCACACGCGCCGCCAACCCCTCACCCTCGCGAATCAAGCCCAGCAGCAAATGTTCTGTGCCGATATAGTTGTTGTTCAGTTGCCGCGCCTCATCATAAGCAAGATCGATCACGCGCTTGGCGCGCGAGGTGAGTTGCATCTCCGCGCCGTAGCGCGCCTCGCTACGGGTGGCGTAGCGTTCAATCTCGTTGCGAATGCGCTGCAGGCTCACCCCCATCCGATCCAGAATACGCGCCGCGACACTGTCCGACTCACGCACCAGCCCCAGCAACAGGTGCTCGGTGCTGACCTGAGACTCACCCAGCCGCTGCGCCTCTTCCTGCGCATAGAAGATGACCTTCCGCGCGCGCTCCGTAAAGCGTTGCCACATCATTCTCGACCCTCCAGCGCGGCATAGTCGCCGTCATCTATTTGGACAACATCGTATCGATAGAATGTTTCCATACAACCTCCAGTGATTCATCAGGAGATGCTCGCCAGCCGAATTATCGGCGACTGAAGTCTAATTTCTCCCCGCCTATATTGTAGCACAATTCGGGGGGTTAAATGCAAGGGGGAAGGGCGCGTTTCGAGGTTGAGGCGGGTATACTCGCGCGCAGAAATGCCGGCACGCAGGCGGTTCACGCAGGGTGAAGAGATCTATGGAGCGCGGAAGCGGAGCTTCCGCCAGTGGCTGATGCCGCGCTCGCGGACTCTCTATGATTGGCGTCTCCCCATCACCTTCGCGTTTGTGCTGGGCGTGTCCGTGCTGCTTTCTGCGTGTCAGAGTCGGACTGAGCCGCGTGTGCGGATAGACTTTTCACGCGCGGCGCAGGCGGTCGCGCTCGCCCCTGCGCCTATGCCGCCAATCCAGCTGCCCGCGCAGGCGATTGTCGCGGCGCCCGACGCGGCTGTGCTGCCCCGTCTCGAAGCGCCTGCGCCCACCGAGGCGCTCCGCAGGCGACGCGCGCTTGCGCTGGAGAGCATTGCGCAGCAGCGCGCCGCCGTGCGCGAGCAACTCCTGCAGGCGCGCCTGCAGGGCTTGCCCGAACTGGAGGCGCGTTGGACGGCGGAGCTGCGCGCCGAATACGACCTGAGCGCCCTCCGCGCGGAACACGACGCCGCATGGCGCGAGGCGTTTCAGGCATACGGACAGGCGCGCTTCCCCCTGCTGGTCGCCCTGCTCTTCACCACCCCCGACAGCGACGCCCGCCGCAGGGCGCAGGCGCAGTTAGACCAGCACGACCGTGCGTGGCAACAGCGCGAGCAAGCCCTCGCCGCAGCCTATCAGGCGCGGCTGCTGCGGATTGAGCAGGAGATTGCCGTGCGCGTGAACGCCCGCAGGCGCGAGTATGTGCGCAACGCTGAGCAGGAGGTGCAGGCGCAGTTAGCGAATCAGCCCGACCCTGCCGCGCTGTACCTGCCGCCGCCGCAGACGCCGCCGCCTGCGCCCACGCGCAAGGCGTCCACCCCACCCCTGCGCGTCAGCATGCCAGCACAGCCCCTGCACGACGCCCCGCGCGCCCGACTCGCCGCGAACGAGCGCATGCGCCAGCAGATTCTGCGCCAGCTCGCACAGGAGTGGGCGGAGACGCACGGCTACACGCTCACGGACGACCCGAACGCGCCCGACCACACCGACGCATTTGTACGCTACCTGCTCGCCAGATAGCCCAGCATCGCCCAGAGCCAGTATTGCCCTGCGGGGTGATAGCGCAGGGTGATGGGCGTGTCGCCCTGATGTCCCGCGAAGTGGAGCGTGCTGACCAGCAGCCTGCCCACTCCGAGATGCGCCTCCGCCAGGTAGGTATGGGTGTACCCCGTGCGCGTGTCGATGCGCCGCCACACGGGGCGCAGGGGCGCGCCCAGCAGCGCGTCTGCCTGCAACGCGAAGTCGGCGCTGAACGCCAGCAGGCGCGCGTCCAGATACTCCGGGCGCGGCAGGCGCTCCCAGAGTGGATGGGGCAGGAACTGGTGCGCCGCCTCGCGCCAGAAGGGTACGCGCACGCATGCGGGCGTCGGCGCGGGCATCAGCCACAGCGCACACCCACCCTGCTCCACAAACGCCGTGTGCGACGGCTCCCAGTGCGTGGTGAGCAGCACACTTCCCGCAGGAGGCGCGTCGCCACTTTGCAGGCGCACAAAGTTTTCGGGCGTCGGCAGTCCCCAGAGCGTGTCCGTCGGGTCGTACACACAGACCTGCCCCAGCGACTCCCACGCAGGCAGGGGGTAGACGCCCCAGCGCCACTCGTTCGCGCTCACCACTGCGCCCGACGAATCGTGCAATTCGGCGACGAAGCGCACGCTCGCTGGCAGAGGCGTGTCGGGCAGCCTCAGCTCCGCCTGCGTCAGGAACGCGACGCCCCCGGTAATTCGTCCAACAGGCGTTTCGCCTGCCTGCACGCGCTCGCCCGACTCTGCCTCCAGCCGCCAGTGCAGAGTCGCGTTCTCAATCGGCGCGCTGTAGTGCGACACGCTCAGGCGCGGGTAGACCGTGCGCCCTGCGAAGTGATTGTAGGGGTCGGGATTCGCAGGTCGGTCGCCGCCAGCAATCCAGTCGCGCCGCCGATGCCAGTCCAGCAGCAGCACCGTGTCAGCGTTGAAGCCTGTATAGGTTTCGGACGCAATCTTCAACATTCCGCGCTCATCGAGGATGCCCGCGGTGCTGATGGGCGTGTCCTTCAGCGCCGTGACCACATAGCCCGAAGCGCCCTGCAGCGCGCGCATCGTTTCCAGCACGAGTTTATGATAGGCGACCATCTCGAAGCGTGAGGTGCGCACGAGTTCAGGCAGCGCGTCGGCGACGCCTGCGCTATGCAGCCGCTCTTCGACAAAGGGCGTCTCGTAGAACCAGCGCACGCCCTGCGGGTTCACTTCGGGGTCGCGTGAGAGCCACCAGAGCTGCTCGGCGGGCGTATGCTGGCGCAGGGTCGCAAAGTCGCGCATGGTATCGTGGTCGGCGAACTCGCCCTGCAGCCATGGCGCGGGCGTGCGGGGCGTGTCCAGAAAGGCGCGGAAGGTTGTCCGCGCGAAGTGGGCGTCGCCGTAGAGGTGGTAGTCGGCGAAGTCGGCGTACTCCTGCAACGCGCCGCCGTAGCACTCGCCGCCGCCGCTGTTGTCGCGCACCAGCGGGCTGCCTGTGAGCTGTTTCACCAGCGCGTACAGCTCGCCCAGCGCGTCGCTGGGGAAACGCGCCGACAACTCGCAGCCCAGCGTCCACAGGATTATCGACGGGTGGTTGCGCGTCTGGCGCACGATTGCCGCATACTCGCGTCGCGCCTGCGCAATCTGCTCGGCGTCCATCTGCGGCAGCCACAACGGCAGCTCCAGCCACACCAGCATCCCCAGCGCGTCGCACAGGCGCAGATACTCGCGACTGGGAACCCACAGGCACGCCTTGAGCAGATTGAACCCACACTGCTGGGCGGCTTGCAGCTCGCGTGCGGCGGTCTCGCGGTCGGGATTTGGCGCGTGCGTGTGCAGATACCAGCCCCAGTGCAACACGCCGCGCGGGTAAATCGGCTGCCCATTCAGCAGGATAGTTGCGCCATCCACAGCGACCGTGCGCAGCCCGAACGCGGTCTCGAAGGCGTGGCTGCGCCGCCCCTCCTGCCAGGTCTCCGCCGTCAGGCGGTACAGGCGCGGCTGGGCAGGCGTCCAGGGCTGTGGGTCGTCAATCCGCAGTGCGTGCGTCCATCGGGGCGCACTGGCTTCGAACTGCATGTCGGCGACCGCGCGCCCGTTGGGGTCTTGCACCGTGAGGCGGACGGTAGCGGGGAGCGCGCCGCCCAGTGCGCCCTCGATAATCACCTGCCCGTCTGCCTCGCCGCGCACCCACAGGTCGCACAGCCACGACTCGCCCGTCTCAAACAAATACACGGGCTGCCACAGCCCCCCAAACGCGCACGACACATAGGGCAGGAACCCGCTCAGCGCCTGCGGCACGGGATAGGTCGCGCCGCCGTTTTTGATGACCTGCACACGCAGATGGTTTTCACCTGATCGAAGCGCGTCAGTGATGTCCCAGCAAAAGCTATCCCAGATGCCGCGATGCGCGCCGATGGGCGCGTCGTTCAGAACCCCGCGCGCCTCATAGCTCGCGCCTCCAAAGTGCAGCCAGTAGCGCTTGCCCGCTTCAGGGCGCGCTTCGAGCGCGCACCGATAGGTGGACGGACCTTCGAACGCGCGCGGGACGCCGTAATCCTCCCACGCGCTGGGCACGCGCACGGGAATGGATTTGCCCTCTACCTCCAGCGTCCACTCGTGTAGGGGGACTGCCGATGCGTGTGTGTGTTCTGTGAGCAGGGGAGCCTGCGTTATTGCCTCAGGTGCTATCATACAAAAATGGTACCTACTCCCCTAATGCCGGAAGTGCCGAATCCCGGTAAACACCATCGCGACGCCAAGTTCGTTGGCGGCGGCGATGACCTCGGGGTCTTTTTTCGAGCCGCCCGGCTGCACAATCGCCCGGACGCCTGCCCGCGCCGCCAGCTCAACGCTGTCCGGGAAGGGGAAGAAGGCGTCCGACGCCAGCGACGCGCCCTGCGCCCGCTCGCCCGCCTGCTCCAGCGCGAGCCGCACCGAGCCGACTCGGTTCATCTGCCCCGCGCCGACGCCCCACACCACGCCGCCGCGTGCGACCACAATCGCGTTCGATTTGACATGCTTGACCACGCGCCACGCGAAGTGCAAATCGCGCTGCTCGCTCTCGGTCGGGATGCGCTCGGTGACCACCTGCAGCGCGTCAGGGTTCCAGTCCAGCGTGTCGCGCTCAGTGTAGAGGACGCCGCCCGTGAGACTGCGCAGGGCGTAGCCGCGCATCTGATCGGGCGGGAGCAACTGCCCTGTGCGCAGCAGGCGCACATTCTGCCCCCAGCCCTTGCGCTCCTGAAACACCGTCAGTGCGTCGGGGGCGAACTCTGGCGCGAGAATTACTTCAAAGAAAGTGCCCGGTGCGACCATCGCCTCCGCCGCCTCGCGGTCAATCGGGCGGTTGCAGGCGATAATCCCGCCGAACGCCGACACGGGGTCCGCCTCCAGCGCGCGCAGGAACGCCTCCGTGAGGCTGTCGCCCAGCGCGACCCCGCACGGGTTCGTGTGCTTGATAATCGCGCAGGCAGGCTCGGTGAACTCGCGCACCAGCTCCAGCGCGGCGTCGGCGTCCAGCAGGTTGTTGTATGAAAGCTCCTTGCCCCAGAGTTGCTCAGCGGTTGCGATACAGCCTGCAGGGGCGAACGGCTCGCGGTAGAACGCCGCCTGCTGGTGCGGATTCTCGCCATAGCGCAGTCGCTGGGCGAGGCGGAAGGTGGGCGTCAGCGTTTCCGGCAGCGCGCCGTCGGGGTCGTAGCGGCGGAACCAATCGGCAACCAGCGCGTCATACTCGGCGACATGGGCAAACGCGCGATACGCCAGCACGGCGCGCTCATCGCGGGTAAAGCCGCCCGCCTGCAACCGCGCCGCCGCCCACTCGTAGTCCGCCGGACGCGCCACCACCGCCACATGCTCGAAATTCTTCGCCGCCGCGCGAATCAGCGTCGGACCGCCGATGTCGATCTGCTCAATCTGCTCGGCTTCCGATGCGCCCGCCCGCAACGCCTGCTCGAAGGGGTACAGGTTCACCACCACCAGCTCGATGGGGGGGATGCCCAGCTCGTGCAGGGTTTGCTCGTGTTCGGGCAGGCGGCGGTTCGCCAGCAGCGCGGCGTGAATACGCGGGTGCAGGGTCTTGACGCGCCCATCCAGAATTTCGGGGAAGCCAGTCCAGTCGCTGACCTCCTGCACGGGCAGCCCCCATTCGCGCAGGGCGCGCGCCGTGCCGCCCGTGGACAAAAACTCGAAGCCCAGCGCGTGCAGGGCGCGGGCAAACGGCTCCAGCCCGCTCTTGTCGGAGACGCTGATGAGTGCAATTCGCGGCATACGATTCAGGATACCCCACGCGGGCCAACGGAATGGGGTATTGCAGTGAACCTCTCCCGACGCTAAGTGTCTTTGCGCGAGAATTGCGACATGCGCGTGCTGCGCCGTCTTTATGGAGTGCGGAAGCGGGAGCTTCCGCGAGGCAGAAGCTCCCGCTTCAGCACTCCAAATTACGCGCATGCGCGGACAGGGGAGTCGCTGAAAATTCACTGCAAAGACACTTAATCAAAAGCGCGTCCCTGCCGAAGCAGAGACGCGCCGCGAGTGATGGCGTCCGATTTCGTTCAGCGGCGGCGACGGCGCGCCAGCAATCCGATGAACCCCGTGCCCAGCGCAATCAGCGACGCCGGCTCAGGAACCATCGCCAGATTCTGGGTCTGCGGGTCGTCAATACTGCGCAGGAAGTAGTAGTAGTCCGCCTGACCTGCCGTCGCGCTCAACAGCGAGTTGGCATACCCCACAACCGTGCTGTCCTGACTGTATTGGAACACATCTCCGCTCAAGTTGTCGGGGTTGCCCAGCGAATGGTCGTGCGCAATCTCCCACATCGCAATCTGGAAGGCGCGTCCCTTGTTGTTCAGGTCGGAACCCGTGATGAAGGTGTCCTTCAGGTTCAACAGCGCGCCGACGCGACCATACGCCAGCCACAGCTCGTAGGTGTAATTCTGGCTGAAGTTAATCACATGGTCCAGGTCGACGCAGAACGCCTGACTCTCAGGTGCGGTTGTCGAGAGATTGAAAACGCCTGCCGTTGTGGTGGACGGGTTCGTGTTGTAAGTAATCTGCACGGAACCGCCGGGCGAAACCGAATTCAGCGTCAGGGTCACTGTGCCCAGCAGGGACACTTTATCGTTGTTGAACAGCGTCGCGTTCGCAAAAGCGCCGCTCAGCAGCACAGCGCTCAACCCAATCGTTGCTCCCAGAAGACCGTAGTGTTTATTCATGGTTTCCTCCCGACTGCCAATCGCAGTCGAGAGGAACAGTAGCGCAGTGCGTGCCAATTCGCGCGAATCCTGCTGTCAGCCCTACGGGGTTGCGCTCGAAAACTGGTACGAAGACGGGCGTCAGCCCTCCTCGACAGGCGAGAAGTAAATCACCGTCACCAGGTCGTCCATCGACACGGGGCGGTCGTAGATACGCTCCAGCAGGGCAATCACATCTTCTAAGGTGCGGAACTCCGGGTTCTCGCGCTCGATATCGCGCGGACTGAGGTCCGCAATCGGCTTGACCTCCACGCGATCCAGAATCGCTGTGAACAGTCGCTTGCGCTTGCCGAAGCGCGGTCCGACCGTAATCCACACAATCTGCCCTGCGCTGTATTTGCGGGACTTATCTCCCAACCGTATCGTCGCCGTTTTGCGCAGGGAACGCAGCATGTCCTCATACAGGTCCGTATAGAAGTTCAACGCGAACATAGAAATCATCCCTCTCGGTTATTCCATAGTTTGGGTTTCGCCGCTGCGCCGACAACTCCTGCTACAGATTCGACAGCATGCGCTTGATGTTTTGCAGGCAGCGGGCAGCGGCTTCAATCGGCGGGCGATGGTAGCGCTCCTGCTCCACAATCAGCCATTCCCACTGGTGTTGCAAGGCGAGGCGCAGGATGGCGGGCATGTCAATCGCGCCCTCGCCGACCTCCACATCGTGCATCTCAGGCTTGCTGATGTAGTCCTTTATGTGCAGCGCGCGGATACGGTCCGCGTACTGCTGGCACAGCTCCACGGCGTTCGCGCCGCCGTACTCCACCCAGTAGATGTCGGGCTCCAGATTGAAGTAGCGCGGGTCGGTGTTCGCCATCAGGATGTCGATGGCGCGCGCGCCGTCGTATTCCACAAACTCGTAGCCGTGCAGATGGTACAGGAACGGCACATTCCCCGCCGCCAGCGATTCGCCAATCCGATTGAATCGCTCGGCGATGCGCTTCCAGTCGTCCGCCGACTGGCGCTGCGATTCGTCAATCCAGAAGGTCACGGCGTAGTGTCCGTTCCACTGGCGGCAGGCGTCGATGACCTGCTGCGGCTCGCTCTCCAGCGTGTTCAGGTCGAAGCCCAGCCCGGCGATTTTTAGCCCGGTCTCCTGCAGCAACTGCGCCATCGCGGGCGAGTGTTCGCCCATAAAGCCGGTCGTCTCGATGTATTCGTAGCCCATCTGCGCGACGGCGCGGATGGTTCCCTCAAGGTCCGCCTTCAAATCGTCGCGCAGGGTGTAGAGTTGCAGTCCGATTTTGGGTTGCATCGTGCGCCTCCTTACAAAACGGTTATAAGTAGGGATTCGTTGCCCGTTCGACGCCGACGGTCGTGTCGGGTCCGTGTCCGGGGTGCAGAATCGTGTCGTCGGGCAGCTGCATCACGCGCGTGTGCAGGTGGTCGCGCAGGGTGTGCATATCCGCGTAGGGAATGTCCGTGCGTCCGACGCTGCCCGCGAAGATGGCGTCGCCGCAGAACAGGCGCATCGGCTGTGTGTTTTTCAGCAGGAACCCTAGATGTTCGGGCGCGTGCCCGCGCAGATCGAGCGTTTCGAACGCCAGTGCGCCGATGCAGAACTCGTCGCCTTCCGCCAGAAATCGGTCCGGCGTCGGCACAGGCTCGGTCGGCGGCAGATTCAGATACACAGGATGCTCATGCGCCTGCTGCGCCCACAGCTCCCACTCGTTGCGGGCAATCCAGAACGGCGCGCCTGTGTGCGCCTGCACCGCGCGCACGCCCACCACATGGTCAAAATGCCCGTGCGTCGCCAGAATCGCCGCGACGGGCGGGTCGCCCAGCGCGCGCAGCCGCTCCAGAATGCGTTCAGGCTCCAGTCCGGGATCAATCACGGCGGTCTGGCGGGTCGCCAAGCACTGCACCAGGTAGCAGTTCGCCTGCAGCACGCCCAGCGTCAGTTTCTCGATATGTACCATCAGGGCATGTAGGTCACCACTGCGGTCAGCACGAACATCGTCACGGCGAGAATCAGCGTCAGGCGCGACAGGTTGTCGTCGAAGCCGGGCTTCGCCTTGCCAAACATGCTGTCCGCCGCGCCCGGACTGAAGATGCCCTCCGAACGCGAGGTCTGAATCGCGACCAGCCCGATAAAAGCCACCATGACAATGATGTCCACCCAGGTCAGCACTGCTTTTAAGATCTCCATTGTCGCTCCTCGTCGTACTCTATGTTCTGGATCCGCTCACGGATTTCGTCGACGGGTTCCTCGAGCGAGCGGGAGACTTCCTCGCCCGCTTTTTTGAATTCGCGCATGGCTTGCCCGACGGAGCGCGCGATTTCGGGCAGTTTGCGCGGCCCGAAAATCAGCAGCGCAATCACGAACAAGACCATGATTTCGCTAAAGCCGATGCTCCCAAACATAATTGCCTCCGCTCCACGCGGCGGGAGTATTATACCTCTAAGCGCTCGTGTGTTGTTTTTGCAACCGCGCCCTTATCGGTAGAGTGCGCTTCGCATGCAAAGCCTTTTGGAGTACTGAAGCGCAGGTTCAGCATGCGCGGAAGCTCCGGTTCCGCACTCCATAAAGACGGCGTGCGCGCACAAGTCGTAATCACGCGGCGACGATACCTAAAAGCCCGCCCATTCGAGATAGGCGTGTACCCAGCCTGAAAAGGTCGCCCCGAAGAGCATCACCAGCAGCGCGCCGATTGCCAGAAACGGTCCGAAGGGCAGCATGGTAGGCGTCTCTTCGAAGGATTCGTCGGCGAGTTCCTCCTCGGTCTGACCCAGCGAGGCGTAGACGCGCTGTTGCACGCGGCGCGGGAGCAGCGTGATGAGCGCATCCACCCAGAGCGTATAGAGCAGGCACGACAGCAGCAGGCTCCCCAGCGGTTCGGGCGGGAGCGGCGCCTCCGTATCGTCGGGTGCGGCGTCGTGTGCGGGACGGGCGCGGCGAGCGCGCCAGTAGCTCCATAGCCCGCCCAGAATCGCGCCTGTCGCAATCGAGACGCCGAACGCGACCAGCATGCCGGGCGCAAGCAGCAGCGCGCCCATTCCCCGCACGAGCTTGATGTCGCCGTGCCCCATCGCATCGCGCCGAAACGCAATCCGCCCCAGAATCGCAATCGCGCTGAACAGCCCTGCGCCAATCAGCGCGCCAATTGTCGCATTGCGCAGGCTCAGCGCGCCCAGCGACGCCCAGTCCCAGTCGGTCGGCGCGCCCTTCAGCAACCCCGCATGGAGCAAGCCCAGAATCAGCAGCGCGACATTCAGCTCATCGGGGATAATGTAGTGCTGCAGGTCGATGAAAAAAATCGCAATCAACACGGACGCCGCCAGCGCGTATATTACAAACCGTAGCGGCGATTCGCCCACAATCAGCCACTGATGCCACAACCACGCCCACACGCCCGCGTTCCACAGCTCCACCAGAAAGTAGCGCAGAGGTATTGGCGCACGGCAATAGCGACACTTACCGCCCTGCATCAGGTAGCTCAGCAGGGGGAACAGGTCGCGCACGCCCAGCCGATGCCCACACTTCGGGCAGTGCGAAGGGGGGAAGGCTATCGAAAGGTTTCGGGGCAGACGGTAGATGAGCACATTTAAGAAGCTCCCTACCGCCGCCCCGAACGCGACGCCGAACACAATGCTCCACGCAGGAAGCATTACGACTGGGTCTGGCTGAGATTCGAGATGACCTCAATCATCGGCAGGAACATCGAGATGACGATGAAGCCGACGATGAAGCCCAGCAGCACAATCATCACCGGCTCAATCGCGGCGGTGAGGCTGGCGATGGTCATCTCCACCTCGTTCTCGTAAAAGTCGGCGATTTTGTTGAGCATGTGGTCCAGCGAGCCCGACTCCTCGCCGACGCTGACCATATGGACGACCATCGGCGGGAACATCTTGCTGCGCTGGAGCGGGTCGGCGATTTTCTCACCTTCGCGGATACGGGCGCGTGATTCGATCACGGCGTCCGAGACGACCGAGTTGCCCACGACGCCCGCGACGGTCTCCATCGCCTGCAGAATCGGCACGCCCGACGCCAGCAGCGTGCCCATCGTACGGCTGAAGCGCGCCATCACGATTTTGTGATGGAGCGGCCCGAACACGGGTACGCGCAGCTTGACCCGATCAGCGACGCGCCGTCCCACGCGCGTACTCACGAACAGCTTGTACGCAATTAGAATCGCGACCACCGCGATAATCACCACATACCAGCGTTGCGTAAACAGCGCGCTCAGGTCAATCAAGAACTGCGTTGGCGCGGGCATCTCCTTGATGCCCAGCTCCTTGAACAGGCTGGCGAACTGCGGCACGAGCCACGAGACGAGGAAAATCACTATCCCGACCGCCGCCAGCAACACAATCACCGGGTAGGTCAGCGCGGAGCGGATTTTGCGGCGCAACTCCACATCCTTCTCAAGGAAGCCCGCGATGCGCTGGAGCGACTCTTCCAGCACGCCGCCGACCTCGCCCGCGCGAATCAGACCGATAATCAGCTGGCTGAACGCTTTCGGGTGGCGCGCCATCGAGCGGGAGAGGCTCTCGCCCGACTCAACGCGCGCGGACAGGTCCATCAGGATTTTGCGCAGGCGGGCGTTGTTGGTCTGCGCCTGCAGCACATCCAGACAGCGAATCAGCGACACGCCCGCGTCGAGCATCGTGGAGAACTGGCGGGCGAAGATGGCAAGGTCGCTGAGTTTGACGCGCCCGTAGCCGCCTGCAGGCACGCGCGGCGCCTTGCGGTCCTCGGACACCTCCAGCACCTGCAGCCCTTCCGCCTGCAGCCGCTTCTTCAGCTCTTCCGCGTTGGGCGCTTCTACCTTGCCTGAACGGGTCTGCCCGTTCGCGTCCCGAATTGTGTAGTTAAAGTACGGCATGGTCGCTTGCCTCCTGAGTGTTTAGCGTCCGCGCGGGGGCTGTGCGCCCGGCGCGCCCGGCACGCCGCCCGTGGGCGCAATCATCTTGCGCAGCTCGTCGGGGTTAATCGCCCGCGACATCGCCTCCTCATAAGTCACCCAGCCCTTCACATACAGGTCGCGCAGCGACTGATCCATCGTCTGCATGCCCATCTGCCCGCTGGTCTGAATCATGGTGTGAATCTGGTGGGTCTTGTTCTCGCGGATGAGGTTGCGGATGGCGGGCGTGGCAATCATCACCTCGACGGCGGGCACGCGCCCCGGTTGACCCGCGCGCGGCAACAGCTGCTGGCTGACAATCGCCTGCAGGTTGTTCGCCAGCTGAATGCGAATCTGCTCCTGTTGCCCCGGCGGGAACACATCGACGATACGGTCAATCGACTCGGCGGCGTTGTTCGTGTGGAGCGTGGCGAACACCAGGTGTCCCGTCTCGGCGGCGGTGATTGCCAGCTGGATGGTCTCCAGGTCGCGCATCTCGCCGACCAGAATCACATCGGGGTCTTCACGCAGCGCGGAGCGCAGCGCCGCCGCGAACGACTTGGTGTCCTGTCCCAGCTCGCGCTGGTTGATAATGCTGGAGCGGTGCTGGTGCAGGTACTCAATGGGGTCCTCAACGGTGATGATATGCACGCTGCGCTCGGTGTTAATCTGGTTAATCATCGCCGCGAGCGAGGTGGACTTGCCCGACCCGGTGGGACCCGTCACCAGAATCAGTCCGCGCGGGCGACGAGTGAGTTCTTCCAGCACAGGCGGCAGGTTCAGCTCGCGCACCGTCGGCACACGGGCGGGAATCAAACGGAACGCGGCGGCGACTGCGCCCTTGTCCTTGTACACATTCACGCGGAAGCGCGCGATTTTGTGCAGGCTGTACGAAAAGTCCAGCTCGTAATTCGTTTCGAACTTCTGGATTTGTTCGTCGGTCAGGATTTCGTACATCATGCGCTGGGTCTGGGTCGGCTGCGCTTTCTCGTAGTTGAGGCGCAGCAGCTGCCCATCCACGCGAATCACAGGCTCCACAAAGGGGCACAGGTGCAGGTCGGACGCGCCTTTCTCGGTTACGATGTAGAGCAGCTCGTCGATATGGGTATCTTCGAGGCTGCGCGGTTGCGCGACCGCGGGCTGTGCGGCAGGCGCTGTCGCCGCCCCGCCTCCGTGCGTCGGTGTGTTCGGCGTCTGGTTCATATGCATGGCTTGGTGAGACCTCCTGAGTATTAATAGAATCCTGCGGTGAAGACCACGCGGCGTACCTCGTCGGGTGTGGTCAGCCCCTCGAGGACTTTGACCAGTCCGTCCTCGCGCAGCTCTTTCATGCCGTTCGCTTTGGCGGCTTCTTTGATGTCGGACAGCGGCGCGCGGCGCACAATCAGCTCGGCGATTTCGGCGTTGACCACCATCAGTTCGTAGATACCGACGCGCCCTGCGTAGCCGCGCCCGCGACAGTGGTCGCACCCGACGCCTTCCCAGATGGTGACCATCTGGTCGGGGTTCTCAATCTGGAACCCGAAGGCGCGCAGGTCGGCGGCGGGGATTTCGCGCGGCTCCTTGCAGTGCTGGCACACGCGGCGCGCGAGGCGCTGCGCCATCACGCCCGTGACGGTCGCCGCAATCAGGTACGGCTCCACGCCCATGTCCACCATACGAATCACGGCGGAGGGCGCGTCGTTTGTGTGCAGCGTCGACAGCACCAGGTGTCCCGTCAACGAGGCTTCAATCGCAATCTCCGCCGTCTCCAGGTCGCGCATCTCGCCGACCATGATGATGTCGGGGTCTTGACGCAGGAACGCGCGCAGCGCGCTCGCGAAGGTCAAGCCCGCCTTGCGGTTCACCTGCACCTGCGAGATTCCCGGCAACTGGTACTCAATCGGGTCTTCAATCGTCAAGATGTTCTTTTCGACGGAGTTCAGTTTGTGGAGTACCGAATACTGGGTGGTCGTTTTGCCCGACCCTGTGGGACCGGTGGACAGCACCATGCCCTGCGGCTGGATGACCAGCTCTTCAAGGCGCGCCTGTGTTTCGGGGGTGAAGCCGAGCTTGTTGAGTCCCAGCAACACGCTGGTCTTGTCCAGGATACGCATGACGATTTTCTCGCCGTGCGGGGTCGGGATGGACGAGACGCGCAGGTCGTAGTCTTTGTTCTGGTAGCGAATGGGGATACGCCCGTCTTGCGGCAGGCGTTTCTCGGCGATGTTCATCTCCGCCATGATTTTGTAGCGGGAGATGAGGGGCGCCTGCACATATTTGGGCAGGGAGAGCGCTTCGTGCAACACGCCGTCGATTCGGTAGCGGATGCGCAGGTTGCGGATTTGCGGTTCGACATGGATATCGCTGGCGCGTTCGTTGATGGCTTGCTGGATGATGGTGTTCGCCACGCGCACGATGGGACCTTCTTCGGCTTCGCGCAGCACGGCTTTTTCGTCGTCTTCGGCGTCGCCGCGCGCGCTATAGGCGGCGATATCGGTCATCACGCTGCCGCGCAGGTCGGCAGGGCGCGCAGGCGCGTTGCCGTCCCCCGGCGCCGCCGGCGCGCCGTCGCCCGCCGCCGAGCCGCCGTATGCCTTGCGAATGGCGTCCTCAATCGCGCCGGGCGCGGCAATCACCGGACGCACTGTGCAGCGCGAGTTGACACGCACATCGTCTATCGCCATCACATTGCTGGGGTCCGACATCGCCAGATAGAGGATGTTGCCGTCTTTTTTCACGGGGATCACATTGTAGCGCTTGGCGATATGCTCTTTGACTACATTCAGCGCGGACGGCTCCGGCTGCACACGATCCAGATCCACAAACGGCATCCCCAGCTCGAACGCCTTCGCCTCATAAGCGTCGCGCTCGCTCACCAGCGTCTGGTCGAGAAAAATCTGAATCAGCTCTTTGCCCGTTGACTGTTGCACACGGCGAGCGTCTTCCAGCTGCTCTTGCGTGATGAGACCCTTCTCCAGCAGATATTCGCCTGCTGTTCTGCGTGTCATAGCCATTGGTTATCACTCCTACCCATATAGTCCCTGCCGCTCGTATGCGTACAATTATAGCACATCCGCACGAGCGTATGGTATAATCTTCTGCGAGCGGGACTCGATTCCTGCCGATTTGGAAGGAGGCATATGAAAATGCGAACGCTGTGGTTGGTGGGATTGGCGGCGGTTGTGTCGCTGGGCAGTGCGCAGACGCGCACGCAACGCGGCGCGACCCAGCAAGAGGATGGGCGCGTTCCGATTGCGCAAGCGGCGCAGGAACTCGCGCGAAAATTCAGTGTGCAAATCGTGGTGGACCCTGCGCTGACGCTGCGGGTGAACCCACCGAAGGCGGACGATCTGGAGCGCGCACTCGACGAAATGACGGCGCAGGCGCGTGATGTGGTCTGGCGCAAGGTCTACACCAACAAAGTGCTGGGCGCCGAGCCGAACGCGGAGCAGATTATCAGCGCGGTGCGCGCGCTTATCACCATCGAACTGGGCGGGGTAATGGTGGTGAACCCGCGCGCGGCGACGCTCAACTCGTTCGTGGCGAACTATCCCGCGCCGCCTGACCTGGAAAACACGCTGGAGCAGATGCAGCCGCCGTTCAGCGCGAAGCCCGTGTATGTGATTCTGAACCCCAAACCGCAGAGCGCGACCGCTCTGCGCGGCTCCAAAACGGAACAGTTCGCCCAGATGCAGCAGCAACTGATGGACCTGCTCGCGAAGATGAGTCCCGAAGAGCGCCAGCAGGCGTTGCAATCGGCGATGAGCATGTGGATGAACGCCGACCCGAATCTGCGCAACCAGATGATTTTTGAAGGCATGCGCATGTCGTTCGAATACTGGCAGACCCTCTCGCCCGAGCAGCAGCGCGAGATGATGGAGATGGGACGCAAGTTCTTCGAGCAGTATTTCGGCGGCGGTGGAATGCCCGACCTCTGATACCAGTCGGCGGGTCGTAGCTCGTAAAGCGGCGACACCTGTAGCCCTCACCCCCTTTGTCCCCCTCTCCCAAAGGGTTGGGAGAGGGGGATAGCGCGTCGCGCGCCGCACGCATGGCTCCCCTCTCCCACGCGGCGGGAGAGGGGCTGGGGGTGAGGGCAAAACGCGCGTGGCTCTGGCTATAAACACACGGCAATTACGAACTCTGACGGCGCAGTTGGTTAATCTACGGGATCCCAAGTCCCCAGCGCGCGGTGGTGAGCGCAATCAGCACCACGACGCCAATACAGAACAGGTTCAGCGCCAGTCCCGCCCGCGCCATTTCGGCGATGCGTATCTCGCCTGAGGCGAACACAATCGCGTTGGGCGGCGTCGCCACAGGCAACATAAACGCCGCTGATGCGCTCACGGCGACGGGAATCGTCAGCAGGCGCGGGTCGATGCCCAGCCCGACCGCCGCCGCGCCCACCACGGGCAGAAAGGTTGCCGTCGTCGCCGTATTGGAGGTCAGCTCCGTCAGGAAGATTATCAGCGTCGCCACCGCCAGCACAATGAGCCACACGGGCAGCGCGCCCAGCCCCTGCACGCTCGCGCCAATCGCCTTCGCCAGCCCCGTGCTCTCGAACGCGCCCGCCAGCGCCAGCCCACCCCCAAACAAAATCAGCACGCCCCACGGCAGGCTCTCCGCCGTGCGCCAGTCCAGAATCGGCTTATAGGGCGTGCGGGAGGCAGGCAACAGGAACAGCGTCAGCGCCGCGCTCATCGCTATAAACGAATCGGAAAGCGCGATTCCCAATTGCTTGCCGACCCACTCGCGCGCCAGCCAGCCCACCACCGCATACGCGAACACGCCCGCCACGCACCGCTCGGCAAGGCTCCAGCGCGTGCGCGAGTCGAGCTGGCTCACGAGCGACTCGCGCAGGACGCCGAAATTCAGGTTTTTTGCAGAAAATTGGACTTTTGTGAGCCACACCCATGTAAACGGCAGCATCAGCCCCACGAACGGCAGCCCGACGCTGAGCCAGTTGAGCATGTTCAGCGAGTAGTTGTAGTTGTCGCGCAGAAAGCCCGCCAGCAGCGCATTCGGCGCAGTGCCAATCAGTGTGCCCACCCCGCCGATGGACGCCGAGTACGCCACGCCCAGCATCAGCGCGAGCGCGAAGTTGTGCGCCGCCTCCTTCCCACAGGCGCGCCGCACCCACTCCACCACCGACAGCGCGACGGCGAACATCATCATGGTGGTCGAAGTGTTGTTGATCCACATCGAGGTGAACGCCGTCGCCGCCATAAAGCCCGCGACCATCCCGCCCGGCGTGCGCCCCAGCCGCTTCACAATCCCCAGCGCGAGCCGCTCGTGCAATCCCGACTGTTGCATCCCCTGCGCGATGATAAACCCACCCAGAAACAGAAACACGATGGGGTCGGCGTAGCGGGCGGCGACCTGCTTCTCGTCGGCGATTCCCACCAGCGGCATCCACACCAGCGGCAGCAGCGCGGTCGCCGGGATGGGCGCGCACTCCGTGAACCACCAGAGCGCCATCCACAGCGTCAATCCCACCAGCCGCCATGCCTCTGGGGTTAGCGATTCGGGAGGGGGAACCAGCAGCGGCGCAACGCCCAGCAGCGGACCGACGGCAATTGCAATCCCGCGCAGGGCGACAGCAGAGGCGCGTCTCATCGCCCCTGTAAGTTCGGCGCAAGGGCTGCCTATCCTGCCATCTGCGCCACCCACCACACCCACGGCGCGCTGAAGAGGAAGCTATCGAACCGATCCAGCACGCCGCCGTGCCCAGGCAGAATACCGCCCGAATCTTTCACGCCGACCGCCCGCTTGAGCGCGGATTCGAACAAATCGCCCAGCTGCCCCAGCACGCCGACGCCCAGCCCGCCCGCGATTGCCCAACCGACGGGCAGCCCCAGCGCCGCCCCGCCCTGCCAGCCCACCAGCAGGCACAGGGTAAGATTCGCCGCGGCGCCTTCCACCGTCTTGGCAGGGCTGAGCTTCGGCGCGAGCTTGCGCTTGCCGATGGCTCTGCCCACAAAGTATGCGCCCGAATCGCCCAGCCAGAGCATCGCGAGCAACCACAGCACCCACAGCGCGCCGCGCTCCACCTGCCAGCCCCACAGCGACGCAGGCGAATCGTCGCCCCGCAGCAGCACGCCAAAGCTGAACAGCCAGCCGATAAAGAGCATCCCGAAGACGCCATACCCGATGTTTGAAGCAATCGCGAGGCTCCTGCCCTGCCACGCACGCGCCAGCTCGTACACGGATGCCAGTGCAAGCGCACTCAAAAGCGGAGTCGTCAGGCTCATTTGCGGGAACGCCCAGCTCAGCAACGGCAGCGCCGCGCCTGCCGTGAGCAAAATCAGGTTGGGATTGGGGCGAGGAACCCACTCTGCGCGTCGGTATATCTGGCGATACTCCAGCGACGCCACAAGCGCCAGCAGGCTCAGCGCGCACGCCATCAGCCACCCGCCGGGCGCAAACACCACCGCCAGCGCCAGCGGGATCCCCACCAGAGCGGTCAGCAGGCGCGTGCGCAACATCAGGCGCGCGCCGACTCCCGTTCCTCAGCGGTCGGCGCTGGCGAGGGCTGCCAGCGCACATAGAGCGTCAAGCCATCCACGCGATCCACCTGCACATACTCCCCTGCCTCAATCGGCGGGTCGAGCGCAATCGCGCGCCAGAGCGTGCCGTCCACGAACACCATCCCTTCAGGCTCCAGTTTCGTACGTGCGCGCCCGATCATCCCCACCAGCCGCTCCTGCCCGCTCACCTTGCGACGGAACTGCGCCCGAATGCCCGAATACGCCACGAACAGGAACGCCGCGCCCGTCAGCGCAGTCATCGAGCCAATCAGCCAGAAGCTCACCCGAAACACCGGCGAATCGGACTGGAACAGAATAATCGAGCCAATAGTGAACGAGACCAGCGCGCCCGCCGTCAGCACCCCGTGCGAAGTGGTGAACAGCTCCGCCACGAACAGCACGAACGCCAGCAGAATCATCGCGACGCCCAGCGCGTTCACGGGCAACACCGACGCCGCATACAGCGCCAGCAATAGCGCAATCGCGCCAATCACGCCCGGAAAGGTCGCGCCCGGATTCTGCAGCTCGCCCAGAATGCCGTAAATCGCCAGCAGCATCAGGATATAAAACACATTCGGGTGCGCAAGGAACATCAGCAGCGACTCGCGCCAGTTTTTGGGGATTTCCTGAAACGGCGCGTCTTTGGTGCGGAGCGTGACGGTCTTGTCGCCCGCGACCTTCACGGTGCGCCCATCGATCTGAACCAGCAACTCCTGCGTACTATTCGCCACAACATCAATCACTTTATTGCGCAGGGCTTCCTGCTCCGTGATGGAGGCGGCTTCCGTGACGGCTTTCACCACCCAGTCTTTGTTGCGCCCGCGCTGCTCGGCAATGGTCTTGGCGTAGGCGATGGTATCGTTCATCACCTTGCGCCGCAGGTCTTTGGGGATGTCCCCGCCATCGCCGGAGATGGGCGTCGCCGCGCCGATGTTCGTGCCCGGCGCCATCGCGGCAACATTCGCTGCGACCGTGATGAACACCCCTGCTGAACCCGCCCGCGCCCCCGACGGATAGACATACACAATCACGGGGATAGGGCTGTTGAGCAAGGTGGTGGTGATGTCGCGCGTCGCCTGCAACTCGCCGCCGGGCGTATCCAGCAGCACCACGAACGCGCCCGCATTCGCCTTCACCGCGTCCGCATGCGCCCGCATCAGGAAATCCGCCGACGCGCGATGCACAATCTCTTTGAACTGGATGTAGTACACCGGGCGCGTCGCCTGCTGCGCCCACGCCGCGAGACTCAAAAGCCCCCAGAGAATCACCCACCAGAATCGTCGCGCCATACCCCGCATTATACCTGAAAATGGGTATCCTATCCCCTGTGGTGGAACAATTTCTCGCGCACTTGCCGACAATAGCAGTATGCTTAGGGAGGCGAAGTTAGGGACGATGGTTTGCCCGAAGTGCTTTGCAGAGATACCCGATACAAGCGCGTTCTGCATGGAGTGCGGCTCGCGCATCCGTGAGGACACCATAGACCCCCTGTACGCGGAAGGCTCCGACCGCGAAGTGTATCCGGAGCTGGCGCGCGCGAACCTGTTGCGGATGCAGGGGCAATACGAGGAGGCGATAGAGGTCTGTCGCCGTATCATGGGGCGATTCCCCAGCAACGAGACGGTTCATGCGCTGTTAGGCGACATCTACGCCGATCAGGGCAAGCTGGAGGACGCCATCCAGTGGTACGAGTTGCTGGTGGAGTTAGCGCCCACGAATGTGCATTACAGCGCGAAGTTGCACAACCTGCGGGCGATGCACGCAGCGCAGGTCGCGCCCCCGCCGCCGATTCCCGAACCCGAAGCGAAGCCTGCCAAGCCGAAGACGCTGGCGTATGCCCTGTTCGGCGTGCTGGGGCTGATTCTGGTCGGCGCATCGTTTGTGGCGGGCGCGCGGATGAACGCGACTCGTCAGGCGGCGGCAGAGCCAGTGAAACCCGCCCAAAGCGCGCTGGCGCCGACGCCGTCCGACGATGCGCCGCGTATCCCGCCGCCCCCTGCCTCTGAACCGCCCGCTGTGTCCAGCGCGCCCCTGCCACCGACAGGGTTCGCGGGAATGAGCGCGGTCGAGTCGGACCTGGCGGCGAAACTAAGCCAGCGGCTCAACGGCGCGCCGGTGTGGTGCGCTTTTGACCCCGCCGCCAACCGCTGGCAGGCGCGCGTGCGCATCCAATCGGGCGTGCTGAACCGCGTGCGCGTGCTTCAGGAGGCAGTCGCGCTGGCGCGGGCGTTTTTCGAACTCTACCCGAACACCGCTTCCATCAGCGTGGGCGTGATTGCGCCCAGCGCGTCAGGGGGCGATTCGCTTATCTTCGTCGGCGAGTTGACCCCGCAAACGGCAGCGGTAGACCCCGCCGCGCTGAACGAGGAACAGGCGCAGGCGTTGCTGCAGCAGGTGCAGGGCTGGTGGAACCCAACCATTAACCTGCAGGGATAGCGGGTGTAGCGTCCGGGTGCGACGGGCGACGCACGCGCGCCCGGATGGCTTCAATCTCTTCGTCGGTCAGCGCGCGCTCGAAGCTGCGGAAGCCCGCCAGTCGGAAGCCGTGCTTGCGCGCCAGCGCCTGGGTCGTCTGCACCTGCTGCAGGCTGACCTCCTTGCCCAGCGTGAAGTTCTCGATGCGCCCTTCCAGCGCGAGCATCATTGTTTCCGACATGCAGGCATACGCCATGCGCGGCGGGAACCCGAAGTTGAAGCCGAAGTCCACCTCGCCGGGCACTTCCACCAGTCCGCCTTCAATCACCAGCACATCGTCGCGTTCGCGGGCGACGCGCACCGACACATCGCGCGGGCGCGCCACATCGACCACCACCGCGCCCGACTTGAGGTCGCGCGGGTAAATCACAGCGTCCACCGCGCTGGTGACGGTGATAATCACATCTGCGCTGGGCAAATCACGCGCGAGGTCGTCGGAGACGCGCACCGCGCCGCGCGCGAGCGGTTGCAGGTACTCGGCGATGGGAGCCAACCGCGCGGTGTCGCGCCCCAGCAACAAAAGCGACTTCGCCTGCGGCGCGAGCGCCTCGGCGCAGGTGCGCCCGATGGAGCCTGTCGCCCCAACCACCGCCACCGCCGCATCTTCAATCGCAATCCCCATCTTCTGCGCACCCAACGCCGCCGCCTCAATCGCCGTTGCGACCGTGTAGCTGTTGCCCGTCGTGACGGCGATGCGCAAACGGTTCGCAATCGTAATCCCGCCGTCGCCCACCACCGAAGTGAACGCGCCCAGCCCGATAATCTCCGCGCCCAGCTCCTGCGCGATCTCGCCGCACCGCACAATCTTATCGTAGACCACCTCCAGCGGCAGCGAGAGCATCATGCGCGGCGAGAGCGGACATCCGATGAACCAGCCCTCTGCCTCCGCCCCTGTGAGCGAGCGTACCCCCGTAATCCGCGAGACGACCATCGGCTCTTTGCGCAGGAGCAGTTTCTCCACCCAGCGTTCGGGCAGGAATCGGGCGACGGGATACTTGCGCGCGGCGTCGCGCTTGACATCCACCGGATGAATCACAAAGGCGAACCGATGCATACAGGTAGGATACCCCAAAATGAAAGACCCCTCCGCTGGGGAGGGGTCGGGGAAAGCGCTTCAGTTGGACTTGCCGTTGCGAGAGCTGCGAGGTTGACGTACATTCTTGAGACCGAAGCGGTACTTCGCAAACGCCTCTTCGTACTTACCCTCCTGTATCAGCTTCGCAAACTCCTGAGCGCCCTCAATCTTAGCCGAGTTCGGCTTGCGTCTCCGTATAGCCTTCACTGCATCTGCCATATCGATCTCACCTGCCTTAAACGCCTTAAGGATACCCTCGATATACATGCTGCGTCGATCCATTGTGAGTACCTCCATAACAGCATGGAGTATACCTATTTTTGTGCGCACTTGTCAAGAGCCGTTGGATTTGCTGTGCCTAATCACCTTCAGGCAGTTGACGGAACGCGATGAAGGTCTCAGAAATATCGTCGCCGACTTTCCATGCGACCTGCGTCTGTGCGGCGATGGCGCGGGTGTCGGGGTGCGCCCATTCCTGCCCGACCACCACGGGCATGGCGTCGACGCCCACTTCGCGCAGAGTCTGCGCACGCTTAACGGCGCGGTTCACATCCCTGCCGTTGACCTTGACGGAGATTTCGACCACCGCAACCCGATCGCCCTTCCACCAGATGAGGTCGGCGTCCACCGGGTTTGCCTCTTTTTCGGGCTGGATAATCACGCCGTTGTGTCGCAGCCACTGGCGCAGTTTCTGCTCCACATGGGGCTCGTCGGTTTCGCCGCCCTGCCCGCCGTAGAAGAGCTGCCACGCCTGCTTGCGAACGATTCGCTGATAGCGCTCGCCCTCGCGGTTGCCTGCCTCGCCCCGCTGCCACTTTTGCAACTCGCCCAGCTGATTCACCACCTCTCGTGTGAGGTCTTCCAGCGCTTCCAGCCGCAGCAGCGATTGGGCAATCAGCCGCTCGGACGCCTCAATGCGCTCCGCCGACTGGCGCGACACTTCCGCCAGCTCCGCCACCGTGCGCTCCAGCGCCTCAATCCGCTCTATCGACTGACGCGAGGTCTCCACCAGCTCGCTGGTAATCCGACGCAACTCCTGCAACTCCGCCTCGTGCCGATCCAGACGCGCCACCGCCTGACGCGAGGTCTCCACCAGCTCGCTGGTAATCCGACGCAACTCCTGAAGGTCTACCTCCTGACGCTCGGAGCGCTCGGATGAGGCGCGCACCAGCGCCGCCAGCTCCTGCACGGTCGCAATCAGTCGCGCCAGCTGGTCGCCAATCAGCGCCTCGCGCAGGGTCTCCGTCAGGGCGGGGTCGTCCTGCAGCAGGCGCGCAAGCGTCTGCTTGTTCAGCAGCACACGCGCCAGCCGCGCCTGCCAGTCCGGGTGCTGTTCCAGCAGGCGCGCGAGGTCTTCCACATCGTTGATAGTGATGGGCACGAATCAATTATACCAGCACGGCGCGGCGATGAGACCCTCGCCGCGCCGTATGCTTACTGTCCGCCTTTGCCGCCGACGGGCGCGTACTCGTCCACCTCCTCGGTCGTGTGATAGCCCAGCTCATGCTCGATGGTCTCCGCAACCGAGCCGCGCTTGCTCCAGTAGACCGAGAACAGCAACGCGCCGACTGCCACTGCCGTGACGCCAATCCGCACCGTGTCGGGCAGCGGCTGAATCACGATCGGCGCAATCAGGATCGCCACGAGGTTCATCACCTTAATCAGCGGGTTGAGCGCAGGACCTGCTGTGTCCTTGAACGGGTCGCCCACAGTGTCGCCAATCACGCCCGCCTTGTGCGCGTCGGTACCCTTGCCGCCGAGGAAGCCGTCCTCGATGCGCTTTTTGGCGTTGTCCCACGCGCCGCCAGAGTTCGCCAGCAGCACCGCGAGCAACTGCCCCGACAGAATCGCGCCCGCGAGGTAGCCGCCCAGCGCCTGCGCGCCCGTGAACACATATTCGCTGCCGCCGATAACTACAGGCGCCGCGCCGATACTCAGCCCGAATCCGACGCCCACCGGGAGCGCAATCGCGAGAATGCCCGGTCCCAGCAGCTCCTTCTGCGCCGCCGCCGTGACAATCGCCACACAGCGCCCGTAGTCAGGCGTCTCCGTGCCCTGCATGATGCCCGGCTTCTCGCGGAACTGGCGGCGCACCTCGTGAATCATCTCAAACGCGGAGCGACCGACCGCCATAATCGAGAACGCGCTGAACAGAAACGGCGCCGCGCCGCCAATCAGCAACCCGATGAACACCACAGGCACATCCACAGGCAGCCCGCCGAAGGCGTCCTTCAGCGCAACGCCGTTTTGAGTCGCGATATTAATCAACTCCACCAGGCGCGAGTCTTCCACAAACGAGTGGAACAGCGCGACCGCCGCCACCACCGCCGTCGCAATCGCGAAGCCCTTGGTGAGCGCCTTGGTCGTGTTGCCCACCGCGTCGAGGCGATGCACAATCTTGTCGCCCGTCAAGCCCCCCGCGGCGGGCTGGTTGCCGCGCTCTTTCAACGCGCCCGACATCTCGAAGATTCCGTTCGCGTTGTCCGAGATGGGACCGAAGGTGTCCATCGCCAGAATGTAGCCCGTCGTCGCCAGCAGCCCCAAGCCCGTGAGCGCAATCCCGTAGAACGAGAGCATGGGTCCGTCGTACAGCCCGGGCGGGAAGATGAACAGCGGCGCGAGCAGCGCGGACGCAATCGCGAATACTGCCCACACGCTCGACTCCAGCCCGTAGGCGAAGCCCTGAATAATCAGCGTTGCGGGACCCGTAGACGCCGCCGCCGAAATCTCCTTGACGGGCTTCTTCTCCGTCGAGGTGAAGTATTCGGTGATGCGCTCGATCATCACGGCGACCACCACGCCGAACGCCGTCGCCAGCCAGAAGCGCCACCAGTCCACCGACGCGCCCGACTTGAGCTGGATGTCCTGCATGAAAAAGTACGCCACGCCCAGATTGCCCAGCGCCGCCAGCACCGCCGAGACCCAGAAGCCGCGATTGATGGGCTTCATCGGGTTCAGGTCGGCGCGGTCTTCGCCCTTGACCGCCAGCACACCGATAATGGAGGCAATCACGCCGACGCCGCGCACCAGCAACGCGAACATCACCAGCTTCATCGCGCTGGCAGGCGTCAGCACCAGACTCGCCGCCACGCCCAGAATAATCGCCGCGACCAGCGTGACCTCGTAGGACTCGAACACATCCGCCGCCATCCCCGCGCAGTCGCCCACATTGTCGCCGACATTATCAGCGATCGTCGCGGGGTTGCGCGGGTCGTCTTCGGGGATGCCGGCTTCCACCTTGCCCACCAGGTCCGCGCCGACATCCGCGCCTTTGGTGTAGATGCCGCCGCCCACGCGCATAAACAGCGCCGCCAGCGACCCGCCAAACCCGAAGCCCACCAGCACGAACATCGCCTTCTCGCGGAACAGCAGGAAAATCACCGTCGCGCCCAGCAGCCCCAGCCCGACGGTGAACATCCCGCTCACCGCGCCCGCGCGGAAGGCTATCTCCAGCGCGCGCTTGAAACTGGTCAGCGCCGCCGCCGCCGTGCGCAGGTTGCCCCGCACCGCCATATACATCCCCACATAGCCTGCGCCATACGACGCGAACACGCCCAGGAAAAAGGCGACCGCTATCCCCAAGCCCAGTGTCAGCCCCTCGCCGGGATAGACCCGCTCGTACACAGGGCGATACAGCAGGAACAGAATCGCCGTAATCGCCAGCACGAACCAGATCATCGTGCTAATCTGGCGCTTGAGGTAGGCGTTTGCGCCATCCTGAATGGCGCGGGCGACCTCCTGCATGCGGGGCGTGCCTGCGTCCTGCGCCAGCGTCCAGCGCAACAGATAGAACCCAAACCCCAGCGCCGCGAACGCCAGCAGCAACACAATGCCCAGAATCAGGTACTCCTGTGAACTGAAGGGCGGCAACTCCACCGCCTCCGCCGCAAAGGCAAACAGTCCAGACAGCAGCCATAATACCGTCAAAAGCGCCGCGCGTGCGGGTATGACTGCCCACCCGACGCGCACGCCAGCGTCAGCGTTCCTCATCGAATCGTTCCTCCCTTGTTGCACGAAATGTCTGCGCACTTGGCACAGCACGCTTATAATGTACCCGATAGCCTTTTAAGAAAGGTACTCAACCCGTCGGGCGTCGCACACGCAACCCCCGCACAGTAGCGACGGCAAGCGTCCCCGCCAGATCTTCAAGGCGAACGTTCTCGACTACAGCTCGCCCGAGCGAATCACCTCTGCCGCATACGCCAAACACGCCTGAATATCGTCTGGAGTGAGCGCGGGATACTCGCGTATAATCGCTTCAGGACTCAGCCCCTGCGCCAGACTGCCCAGCACAACAGCAATTGGCACGCGCGTGCCCCGCACGCAGGGTTCCCCATGATGAAGGGCGGGGTCAACAACGATACGGTCTGCCCAGTCCGGGATTTGCATGGTGTGCCGCTTCCCAAAAGAGTATACCGTCGACGCCGTATCTACAAGGGCTGGGGACTGATGCCAACTGCGCAGTCAAAGTTCGATAATTGCCTTACGCACACCTGCAGAGGCGTGCCTGTTGCCCGTACCCTGCGACTATGGAGTGCTGAAGCGGGAGCTTCAGCCTCGCGGAAGCTCCGCTTCCGCACTGATGTTTGTCATTTCCATCAGGCGTGAACATATGCCGCAGACCCCAGAATCCACCCAAAAGTCCGCTCAAAACGCCCCACAAAACCCCAAAAACACCCCCAAACACACCCAATCCCTCACCAACGAAACGCCCCCAACCAGATCCATAGCCCCTCCCGACACCACCAACACCCACACAACCCATTTTTCGCCCCTTTACCCAAACAGCACCCACAGCCCCCTGAAGCCCAGTTTTCCAACAACACCCCCCAACGAACATCCCGCAACACCTCCCGCAAAGTCCAACGACGCTCACCCCCAGCCCGCAACCACCCCCACGCCCGATACCCGCTCAACACCAACACCCCATACACCCACGCGCTCCACGACACGCTCCGCTCCCCACTCACCAACCCCCAGCACGGCTTCTCCCCCAGCCCAAACCCGCTCTTGAGGCTCCGAAAACACACCTCTATCTCCCAACGCTGCCACAACAACCCCACCAACCGCTCCAACGCCAACGGCAACTGCCAGCCCCCCTGACCATCCCCAACCGCTTGCACCCAGAACGCCTGCGGCGCACGGGTCTTCTCTCGCTTGCGCCGCTTGCGACGCCCCCGCACAAGAATCACGAAAAACACCGGCGCCCCCCAGTCTTTGCGACGACACGGACCCAGCACCCGCACAGGAACCCGTATCGCGCGCCCCCGCGCGTGTATCTGAACCATCTGCCAGCCTGTGCGCCCCTGCCACACCTCGCACGGACGCCACCAACGCGCCCCATACACCCGCCGACGCCCCCGACCCGTGTGCGCCTCAGGCAGGTCGCACCAGAGCGAGTCGCGCCGCGCACGGGCACAACAGACCGTGTTGGGCAACAGCAGCGTACCCCACGCTTTCGTGTCGCCCCGCCCGTCGCCGACGCAGACCAACAACTGCTGCGTGCGCCCTGCCGCATCCAGCGTCGCACGCACCCGTCGCACGCCTTCTATCCAGCCCGCTATCTCCGAGCGACGGGAACCCTCTTGGGCACGGGCGCAGCGTTGGGAGAATGCAGGCAGCCACTCAATCGGGACGCAGCGGGCGTTGCCGTCGTCGGGGGGCACAAGCGCGCCGAGCATCACAAAGCTCTGCGCCCAGCGTAGTCCGCGCGCGAAGGGGGCGTTTTGAGGGTTTTGTCGCCAGAAGGCGCCGGGAATAGACTTGCCTGTTCGGGGGACGGTCGTGCCGTCGGCGATGACGCAGTAGGGCTGTTCGGGCGGGCAGTGTTGGAGGGTGTGCAGGCGCAGGGTGTGAAAAGCGTCGTCGGGTTGGAAGTAGCGTTGGAAGAGGCGATAGGCGGCGGGGCGTGGGTGGGTTCGGTGGGGCTGGTGGGTGCGTTCCAGTTGGGCGATGGTTTTGTGGGTGGGTGCGAGGAGTTCGGCGTAGAGGAGTTGTCGGAGGGTTTGGTTAGGTTCTGGGCGTTGGGTGCGTGTGGGGAGTTGTTGGAGGAGTTGCTGGAGGTGGTATACTGGGTGTGTTATTGGGTTAGCTCCATCGGGTTGCTCCTGTGTGTGGATTGGTGTTTTCATAGTGTGCAGGAGATACCCGATGGAGCGTTTTTCTGTCAAGGGGTGGGCGCAGCGGGTGAGGAGAAATGACAAACATCAGCGCGGAAGCTCCGCTTCCGCACTCCATACAGATGGCGCTCCGCGCACTTGTTGCAAGTATAGCGCAAAGGCACTTAGCGCCGCTGGGGATGTCTCCTGTGCAGGAACTTGTTCTCTTGGCGCGAATATCTCACCCGATGAATCGCTGGTTGATTCGACTCCTTTTCATCGTAGCGGTCGGCGGCGTGATGGGCAGCGCTATCTGGAACAATATCGCCACGAACCGCCTGATTGAGCAGGCGACGGGCGAGAATCGCGCGCAACAGGTCGCCGCGCTCACCGCGCTGGCGCAGCGGGACGACTTTTTCGACCTGCTCCAGTCGCGCAAGATGTCTGCCCGCATGCGCGTCGCCGACGGCGTCGAGGCGATGAACAACGCCGACGGCGTGAAGATAGCGCTGGCGATGCTGCGCGACCCCGACCCGCGCGTGCGCGACCGATTTCTGGAGTCGCTCAAGCGGCTGGGTAGGACGCAGCTTGCCGCCGTCGCCGAAGGTCTCAAAAACGGCGACGCGAAGGTGCGCAACGGCACGGTGCAGGTGATGATTGCGCTGGGCGAGGCGTCCATCCCGCACGCGCTGAAGCTGTTCGAGGATTCGGGCGGGCGCGGCGCGGCGACGGAGGTGCTGGCGCACTTCGGCGCGAAGAGCGTGCCCGGACTGCTGGAGCTGTTGCGCACAAAGGACGACGAGGGGTTGCGACTGGATATTGTCGCCGCGCTGGGGCGCATCGGCGACCGCCGCGCGACCGACGCGATCCTGCCGTTTTTGAGCCTGCCTGCTGAGAAGCGGCGCGTCGCGCTTGCCGCGCTGGGCAGTATCGCCGACCCGCGCACGGAGGGCGTGCTGATTCGAGCGTTGCGCTCGGCAGAGGACGACCCCGACGCGCGGGCGCAGGTTGCGCTGGGGCTGGGCGCGATAGGCGCGCCGAACGCCCTGCGCGCGTTGCAGGACGCGCTTGGCGAGCTGAACCTGACCGTCGCCGATTCCGCCGCGCTGGGGCTGCAGCGGGCGGGCGCGAAAGCGTTGCCCTACCTCGCGCAGGCGACGCGCGCCGACAACCCCGCCGTGCGCCGTCGGGCGACCATCGCGCTGAGCGGCGTCCCCGACGCGCAGAGCGTCGCCCTGCTGGGGCGCCTGCTGAACGACCCCGCGCCCGAAGTGAGCCGCGCCGCCGCCGATGCGCTGGGACAGGTCAACCGCCCGGAGGCTGTACCCGTGCTGATACGCGCGCTGAGCCATCCCGACGGCGGCGTCGCTCAGAACGCCGCGCGCAGCCTCGCGCGTATCGGCAAGCCCGCGATGACGCCCCTACTGCAGGCGATGCGCAGTCCCGACCCCACCGTCGCCTACCTGGCGGCGTCCGCGCTGAGCCAGATCGACGCCGCTGAGCCTGCGCTGCTGCAAGCCGCGCGCGACCCGATGACGCGCCGCTATGCCCTGCTCGCGCTGATGGAGCGCAACAGCGCGGCGGCAATCCCCCTGCTGCAGGAAGCCGCGCGCGCGGACGACCCCGCCCTGCGCCAGATTGCCCAGCGCGGCTTGCAACGCCTCGCGCCATGAAAACGCATCGCGACTGGCTGGGGCGCGTCGTCGCCCTGCTGATTGTCCTGCTGGGCGTCGGGCTGATGGTCGCCTGCTTCTCGCTGGCGTACCAGCAGTTCACCACGCCCCCCCGCACGCTGCTGACCAACCCCCAGACGAACGAGCCCGACCTGCCCAGCATCGCCACGGGCGTCTGGGCGAGCATCCGATCGATACTGCTCCTGCTGCTGATGGTGATTGCGGGCGGGATGATTGCCAATCGCGGCGTCGGGCTGTACCTGAATGTGCGCCGCGCCGAGCTGGAAGAGCGCGACCGCAGTGCATAACCGCTTCAGGGCGTCCCTGCCTTTTCCTCAGGCGGCTTGAGAAACTCCGGCGGCAACTCATCCCAGCGCAGGGGCTTGTCGCCGCGGGTCAGACGGTAGCCGCGCGCGCCGAAACGCGAGACAATCAGCACCTCTGCGTCGGGCTTCAGCGGCAGCGAAAGGTACAGCTCCTGACGCAACGCGGGCAGCAGCAGCGAGTTTTGCAGGGCGTCCCGTTCCTCGAGGAGAAACTGATCGTCTGTGTCCGCACTTTGAACGACTCGCTGCAACCAGCGCACAGGCGAGAAATCGCCCCAGACGCCGACCCCCGACCGTCCTCTGAGAACGCCTTCCGTCGCCTCCATCCTGCAGCGGAGCGTCGCATCGCGCGGTAAGCCATTCGGAAAATGCACATGTGGCAGAGGCGCGGGCGCGCCTACACGCGCACTGAGGGGCGCGAACTCCATGCGGGCGCTGGATACCTTCACCTGCGGGTTATGATACACCACGCGCTCCAGCGATTGCAACTCACGGGCAGCAAGCCGATGCAACAACTGCTCCAGCGAACCGTCGGGACGGGCAGCCGTCTCTTTCGCCAGATGTTTTATCAGAGGGACGATTGGCTGGCTGCGCTGGGAGAAGCTCGTGAGATGCCCCCAGATGGTTCCCGGCGAGAGAAACGCCAGATACATATCCGCCAGCACGGGATGCTCTGCCGCGTTCAGCCAATCGTCCAGCGTGAAGTAGCCGCGCGCCACAATCTGCCGAATCCAGCGGCTGACGGCGGCGCGGCTCTCACGCGCGCGCCAATTGAGGCTGCTCAGGCGCGGCTTGACGCGCAGCGCGCCCTCCGCTCTATCCATCTCCCACCAGTCGCCGTGCAGGAAATCAGCCAGCAGTTGCTGCTCGCCCGATACTCTGGCATTCAGCAGAAGCATCCCGTCGTCCATCAGTGCGACCAGGGGCAGTTGTCTATGGCGGGCATAGCTGCGCAACACATCCGTCGCTACGAACGCCAGCGGCTCGTGTCGGGCGGGGTCCAGCAGGTCGGGGAACGGCTGGACCTCACGACTGGATTGCGCCATGCGCTGCGCCTCCAGCCATCGTTGCGTCGCCTCGCGCCACTCCACAGGCTTGGCAAGCGCACTGTCTTTCTGGAACAGTTCCTGACGCCGCTGTTCCCAACCCTGCGCCTCGCCGTCTGGCGGATACTCTGCGCTGGCAACGAGACGATTATTTTCGTCCACCAGGTGCAGGATGAATCGGAAACTTTTCTCCAGAACGCCCCTGTGTACCTCCATGTAGACTCGAAGCGGCGCGTCCAGCGCGGTCGGGGTCTGTGCCTCAGGCAGCCTGACCTGCCACCAGAAGTAGCCCATCGCCTGCTTGTCGACCTCCGTGAACTGGTGGCTTACGCTGGTCAGCACGCCCTCAAAAGTTTCTCGTTCGGCGCGCCACTGTTGCAACAGCGGCGTCAGGTTCATGCGCAACGGGAGCAAATAACGCCCCGACGCATTGCTGAACACGCGCCGCTCATCGGGCGGTATCTCCGCCAGCGCGTCTATGTCCAGCTGTTGCACAATTCGGCACAGCAATCGGCGCTGGGGGTCGAGCGGCTCCCACTCCCGCGCCCGCAGGTTGTGATGAAACTCCCAGAGGCTGTCCCAATCGCGCTGTTCGGCGGCGACCTCGCGCAGTTGCTTGCGGATGCGCTCGACGCGCTCGACCACTTCCTCGCGCGTCAAAGGCTCCAGGAAACGACGGAAGTTTTGATCCGCAAGCATCTCGCGCAGCGCCGCTCTTGTCTGCTCGCGGTCTTCCTGCCTGCGGCGCGCGGCGACGGCGGGCGTGCGCGCCAGCCGATACTGACGCGCCGACTCGGCAATCCACTCCGCGTCCGCTACAAACGCCAGATGGCGCATCAACTCCTGCAGCGGCATCTCCTGCACGGCGACCAGCACAATCTCCTGCTTCAGTTCGGGCGCGGGGTAGAGTTTCAGGTTCGTTTGTTTAGACAGGTCGCGCAGGAGCGTTTCGAGCGTGTGAGCGGGCTGGTCATACGAAACGCGCTGCGCCAGCGGGTCGTCGGCGCACCAGCCCAGAGCGACATAGAGCGCACCCAACACCACAGCAATTCGCCTCATGCTGAGACCTCCTCAGTCGTGCTACGGAGTTAGACGCCTATCATCAGCGCGTCGAGACTCTGCCAGCCTTAGTTGCTTGATGCTTCGTCGTTCTCGTTCAGATGTCTTCGTTTGTCATAGCGGGCGATTTCAGAAACTCGGGCGGCAACTCGTCCCAGCGCAGGGGTTTCAGCCCCATCAGCGGGCGATAGCCGAACAAATACCATCCTGTGTGTACCTCTATCGCGCCAAAACGCACAGAGAAATCAATCATCTGACGCTCGACAGGCAGCAGCAGCGAGTTCTGAAGATAGTCCAATTGACGGCGCGCGTCTACATTTTTGTCTGCATTTTCCTGCGCCCACTTGAGTGCGTTCGTCTCGTAAAACCCTCCCCAGACGCCTATCCCTGCACGGCGAGCCAGCACGCCCTTTGTCTGCGCCGCCATCACGACCAGCGCTCCATCCCGAGGCAGACCGTTGGGGAAATGCGCGTGCGGTAGGCTGATTAGTTCACGCGCTTGACTGTCGAGCGCCTCATCGTGTTCCTCTTCATTCGGTGCAAGGAAAACGTCGCCAGAGTTGTATATATGCCGCTCCAGCGCGCGAAATTCGCTGGGCGATAGCTGCGTCAGCGGAAGCGCCGCTCGTCCGTCCGTGCTTTCGAGCGCACTGTGCATAAGACGCCCCAAAACCGAAGACAGAGCAGGATAGTCCAGACTCTCCGAAAGAAAGGCAAGCTCGCGGAGCTGATAGCGATAAAAGCCTGCCAGGCTCGACCAGGCTGCCGTATCCAGCGAATCGGTTGGTTCGATGAAGCCGCGTTTGATTAACTGATGTAGCCAGCGGCTGACTGCGCGACGGTCGGCGCGCAGCCCCCACTGCAGACCGCTCAGTTCGGGTCGCACCAGAATGACCTCGCCGCTGGAATGCAGTTCCCATCCGAACTGCCGAACAAGGAAATCGACAAGGCGCTGTTGGTTCCTGACGCTACGATTCGCCCACCATAATAGCGAATCGTCCAGCAGCGCCACGATAGGGCGTCCTTTATGATGGGCGTAGCTCCGCAGCACATCGGAGGGCACAAATCGCAGCGGCTCGTGCTTCGCGGGGTCCAGAATCTCTGGCAGCGGAACCACCTGCGCCCGCGGTTGGAACAGGCGCAGTGCATTCAGCCACTGCTGGGTCTCCGCACGCCACTCCACAGGCTTGGCAAGCGTGCTGTCTTCGCGGAGCATGCGCTCTGCTTTATCGTCCTCATCTTCCCAGTCGTTCCAATAACTCGCAGACGCTATCACAGAGTTCTCCTCATCTGCCAGATACAGTTCGAATAGGATTTCATACGCCCGAGACCGCATGGCTGCCAGGTAAATCCTTGCGGGTATTTCTTCGATGCGTTCACGCGCGGGTTTCTCTGCATCTTCGTAAAGCCATTCGAGACACCATCGATAGGCATTGTACTTGCCGTGATTAATCTGGTCGCGCAGTTCAACGCGCGCGGCATCATAAATCGCGCGCTCCTGACGCCACTGCTCCAGCAGCGGGCGCACATCCACCAGCAACGGCAGCAGGTACCGCCCTGTAACATTAGCATTGCTGAACACCCGACGCTCATCAAACGCAAGGCTCCCCAGTCGGCGTGAGTCCATCCGTTGTAGCAAGCGATACAGCAGGCGCGTTTCGGGGTTCAACGGCGTGAACGCCTCATACAGATTGAAGGTCAACCGATATTCCTCTTCTTCTGAGGTGTTTCCCTCCACGAGTTTATCCAGCTGGCTGATGATTTGTCGGATGACTTTGCGCGTCTCCTCGTGGGTCAGCGGCTGCGTCAGTTGGCGAAACCGCTCGGTTTGCATCTCTTTGCGGAGCCACTCGAGGGTCTTCTGGGCATCCTCCTGCTTGCGGCGCGCGGCAACGGCGGGCGTGCGCGCCAGCCGATACTGACGCGCCGACTCGGCAATCCACTCCGCGTCCGCTACAAACGCCAGATGGCGCATCACCTCCTGCAGCGGCATCCCCTGCACGACGACCAGCACAATCTCCTGCTTCAGTTCGGGCGCGGGGTAGAGTTTCAGGTTTGTTTGTTTGGACAGGTCGCGCAGGAGCGTTTCGAGCGCCTGGGCAGGCTGGTCATACGAAACGCGCTGCGCCAGCGGGTTGTCGGCGCACCAGCCTATAGCGACACACAGCAGCCCAAAGCACGCAATTGTTCGTTTCATCTTTTAGTCCCTCCGTTGTAGTGTACCTTCAAATACGACGCTTTCGATGGGATTCCTGCCAAGAAACCGTCTACAATGTTGCGTGTTTGAATCCAGGCGGGTGAACCCGCTCTTACCAAACGAAGCCAGCCTGCGCTGGCTCCCCGTAGCTTGGGCATCCTGCCCAAGTTCACGCGCAGGATGCACGTGCTACTTGAGCCGACGCGGGCTGGTTTCGTTTCATCGCAATGGCTTCAGCCGTCATGTATTTTTCAAACACCGCCCCCTTGAATTTCGCGTCCCGATAGGGTATAATCATCGACGCTCGCGTCCGTAGCTCAGAGGATAGAGCGCAAGGTTGCGGACCTTGAGGTCGGGGGTTCGAGTCCCTCCGGACGCGCCATTCTGTTTTGCCCTCGTAGCTCAGTGGATAGAGCGCCTCCGTCCTAAGGAGGGCGTCGGGGGTTCGAATCCCTCCGAGGGCGCCATACGCTCGGAGAGGTGCCGGAGTGGTTGAACGGGCCCGTCTCGAAAACGGGAATCCTCCCAAAAGGGGGATCGTGGGTTCGAATCCCACCCTCTCCGCCAGAAAGACGCCATGCGCTGGACCGACACACACTGCCACCTGAACCACCCCGATTTGTACGCCGACTGGCAGGGCGCGCTCTTTCGGGCGCAGCAGTCGGGCGTCGAGCGACTGATTCTGATTGGCTACGACCTCGCAAGCAGCCGCCGCGCCGTCGAGCTGACGGAGCAATCGGACGCCCTCTACGCCGCCGTTGGCGTCCATCCCCACGACGCACTGAATTGCGACGCGCACGCGCTGGACGCCCTGAACACGCTGGCGCAGCACCCGCGCGTGATTGCCATCGGCGAGATTGGGCTGGACTTCTACCGCGACCTGTCGCCCCGCGAGGCGCAGTATGCGGCGTTCCACGCCCAGATGCAACTCGCGCGGTCGCTGGGGCTGCCCGTCGTACTGCACTGCCGCGACGCCTACGATGAGCTGCTGGAAGTGCTGGAAGCCTACCCCGCCGTGCGCGGGGTACTCCACTGCTTTTCAGGCGCGGAGTCGCATGCTCGGCGCGGGCTAGCGCTGGGCTACTTTCTGGGCATCGGCGGTGTGATTACCTTCAAGAGCGCGGAGACGCTGCGGGCGATTGTGCGCCAGACGCCCCGCGAGCGGCTACTGCTGGAGACCGACGCCCCCTACCTCGCGCCGCACCCGTATCGGGGCAAACGCAACGAGCCTGCCTACCTTCCCCTGATTGCCCAGCAGGTCGCCGCGCTCTGGGAGGTCTCGCTGGAGGCGCTCTCGGAGCAGACCGAAGCGAATGTGCGCCGCCTGTTCGATCGCTTGTAGTCGCCTACGAACTCGCGCTGGTGTAGCTGCGCAGGGCGAACTTCCAGAAGACGCGCCCCATCACGAAAAAGCCCAGCGCCCACGCCGCCGCAAACCACAAAAACCCCGCCGACGCCTTGCCCAGCAACGCCTGCGTCGGAATCGTCGCCAGAAACGCCACCGGCAGCACATAAGTAAACACCCGCCGCAGCACCCGATCGAACACATCCGTCGGGAAACGCCCAATCTGCGCGAACACATCCGACAGCACCCACAGATTCTCCACGCGCACCAGCCAGATGCTCAGCGTCATCATCATAAAGTGGAAGGAATAGAAAATCAGCACGCCCGTCAACACCATCCCCAGATAGAGCGCGAGGTTCGCCAGCGAGGGCGTGTAGTCCAGCTGAAAGAGCGCATACACCCCCAGCAGCACCGCCACCGCCAGCGAGCCGAGCTGGTCCAGATTAATCCGCCGCAACGAGAGCCAGAACTGCGAATCGACAGGCTTGAACAGCACGAAATCGAGCGTGCCCTGACGCACGAGCGTGGGCAGCTCCGACAGCCCGAAATAAAACAGCGTGGAGATGAGCGCGTCGATGAAGTAGAGCGTTGCGGCGAGCATCAGCGCCTCCGACTCGCTCCAGCCCGCGATGGAGTCGGTGTGTCGGAAGATGATTTTGAGCGTGGCGAGGAAAAAGCCGAGCCAGAGCGCGTTGTAGAGCATTTTCGCCCAGAAGTTCGCACGGAACTCCATCTCGCGCACGAAGCTGGCGCGGAGGAACGCCTTGTAGAGCCGCCAGTAGAAGCCGAGCCGCTTCACATCCCCACCCCCGTATACTGGCGCAGCCCCTTACGCCACAGGAGTTGCGCCGCGCCCGCGCCAATCAGCGCCCACACCGCCTGCAGCCCAATCTCCAGCCACATTGCCTCGCCCTGCAGCTTGCCAATCGCAATCTCCACCGGCACGGCGGTGGTGTAGCGGAAGGGGAACACCACCGCGAGCGCCTGCAACCAGCCGGGCATCAGCGCAATCGGCGCGACCCAGCCGCTCAGCAGCAACATCGGCGCGTAATACAGCGAGAACACGCTCTGCGTCTCCTGCAGCCAGAACGCCAGACACGCCAGCGCATACGCCACCCAGAACGACACCAGATGCCCCAGCAGCACGCTCAGCCAGAACTCCCATCCCAGCGTTAGCGGGCTGAGCGTCGTGAAGCGACTGTAGTACCACAGCGCGAGCAGCGCCACGGGCACAAACAGCACCATCCGCATCGCCCGCCACGAGATATTCCGCGCGAACAGCATCCACACCACAGGCACGGGGCGCAACAACCACTGCGACAGCACGCCCTCTTTAATCTCCATCGATAAATCCCACATCAGGTGGCTCACAATGAAGTTCGTGGTGAAGGCAATCATCACATAGTAGGTCACCATCTCGCCGGGGTTGTAGCCCCCAATCGCTTCGCGCCCGCCATACGCCGACAGCCACACCAGCGGCATCACCAGGCAATGCACCACATCGGTCAGCATCCAGATGAACGCGCTGGCGCGATAGGCAAGGCTATCCGCGATGTAGATTTTCAGCAGCGCAATCACTTTGGAGAGCAGTTGCATAGTCATTCGTGCGTCTGGGTTTCTCTGTGGCAAGCCGCGTTGCCATCTCAGAGGAAGTATACCCTGCCCAACCCACCCAGCGGGTATACTCTCGCCGACTGGAGGAGAGACGATGGCGTACACAACCGAGTCTGGTAAAAAACTCATCACGGTCATCCCGGGCGACGGGATTGGACCCGAATGCGTGGAATCCGCTTTGAAGCTGCTGCAGGCGGTGAACGCGCCCATCGAGTGGGAAGTGCGCGAGGCAGGCGCAAGCGTATTTAAGAAAGGTATCGAATCAGGCGTGCCCCAGGAGACCATCGAGTCGATTCGCAAGACGCGCGTGGTGCTGAAAGGTCCGCTGGAGACGCCTGTCGGCTACGGCGAGAAGAGCGCGAATGTGACTCTGCGCAAGCTGTTCGAGACCTACGCGAATGTGCGCCCTGTGCGCGAGTTCCCGAATGTGCCCACTCCCTACAGCGGGCGTGGGATTGACCTCGTGGTGGTGCGCGAGAATGTGGAGGATTTGTACGCGGGCATCGAGTATATGCAGACGCCCGGCGTGGCGCAGACGCTGAAGCTCATCTCGCGCAAGGGCTGCGAGAAGATTGTGCGGTTTGCCTTCGAGCTGGCGCGCGCCGAAGGACGCAAAAAGGTTCACTGCGCCACCAAAGCGAACATCATGAAGTTCGCCGAAGGCACGCTGAAACGCACCTTCGAGGCGATTGCCCCCGAATACCCCGACATTGAGGCGAGCCACATCATCATCGACAACTGCGCCCACCAGCTGGTGAAGCGTCCAGAACAGTTCGAGGTCATCGTCACCACGAACATGAACGGCGACATTATCAGCGACCTGACCTCCGCGCTGGTGGGTGGGCTGGGCTTCGCGCCGTCCGCCAACATCGGCAACGAGGTCGCCATCTTCGAGGCGGTGCATGGCTCCGCGCCCAAGTACGCGGGTAAGAATGTGATTAACCCGACGGCAGTAATCCTGTCGATGGTGATGATGCTGCGCTATCTGGGCGAGTTCGAGGCGGCGGCGACCATCGAGAACGCCCTGCTCTACACGCTGGAAGAAGGTAAGGTACGCACAGGCGATGTGGTCGGCTACGATCAGGGCGCGAAAACCACCGAATACACCGACGCGATTATCGCCAATCTGGGCAAGAAGCCGTCCACGGCGCAGGTGCGCGACTACCGCCCCATCCAGCTGCCGCAGGTTCCTGCCGATCCTGTGTTCGTGCGCCCGCAGACGCGGCGCGTGGTCGGCGTGGACATCTTCGTGGAGACGGAGCTGTTCCCCGAACCGCTGGGGCAGGCGCTGGAGCAACTGGTCGCCGAGTCGCCGTTCCACCTGAAGATGATTTCCAATCGCGGCACGAAGGTCTACCCGCCCACGGGCGCCATCACGGATGTCGTTGACCAGTACCGGTGCCGATTCCTGTTGCGCGAGGCGCAGGGCGATGCGACCGACGCGCAGATTCTGGAGCTGATTCAGCGCGTGGGCAGCCGCTTCCGCTGGGCGCACATCGAGAAGCTGCAGGAGTTCGACGGCGCGATGGGCTACACCAAAGCGCAGGGCGAGGACTGACGAGCGCGTTCACGAGCGAATGGCGTCAGGGGAACCGCTTCGGCGGTTCCCCTTCACTTTTAGTCGCCGTCAGCGTCGAACGGGCTGATGTAGAAGCGCGGCTGGATTGCCCCGCCGTAGATGTTGCCCACGCCGTTGCGCGTGCTGCTCCAGAAGAGCAGGATCGACTCGTCCAGCGCGCCGTAGGGACCGCCCAGTTGCGGGTTGCCGCGGAACTCCACATTCGGCGTCGTCCACAGGTACAGCTCGTTCGTGGGCAGGTCAATCGGCACGGGCGAGGTGTATTCGACCTCCGTGGCGAAGGAGCGTGCGAGGTTGCCCTCGTCGATCCAGCGCACGATGAGCGTCTCGGTCAGCTCCACGATGTTGCCTGCACGGTCGCGCGCCAGGTAGCGCACCTGCACTTCCTTGCCGAGGTCGGCGGCGGTGAAGTAGATGTTGCCGCGCAAGCCGTCGTACTCATACGCGCCTAACCCGGCGCCCCCCACATTGTTCGGGGTGAGTTGCACCACCGCGTGGTTGGATCCCAGCGCGAGGGTGAACGCGCCCGTCTGCACGGGCACGCGCCCGCGCTGGGTCAGGATGGGCGACTGCAGGCGCACGCCCGGACGCAGCGTCTTGAAGAAGAAGTTGCCCGAGCTGTTGGGCGGCGCGCTCGTGCGGCGGAAGAAGAGCCAGATTCGATCCACTGGCGGACGGTCGTCCAATTCGCATGCGCCGTTGTTCGCGCCTTTGCGCACGGGCGAGTCGCCGGGGTTGTTCTCCGTGTGGCGCGGGTTCATCGTGCGCTGGAAGACCGTGCGCAGCTGCGAATAGGTTCCCGCCGAGCCGGGGGCAATCGCGCTGATGCGATACACGCGCGGGCGATAAGTCACTGTCACGAGGTCGTTCAGGCGCGGCGCGAAGTTCACGAAGCGCACCGTGCCGTTGTTGGGGTCCACCACGATGCGCCCGCGCGGCAACAGGTTCACCACCTGCCCCCCGCCGCCCAGCACAGGCTCGTTGAACTCGAACTGCAGCAGCCCCGTCTGCTCGTCCACCACAGGCGCTTGCAGGGTGAACAGGTTCGGGTTATCGGCGCGGCGCGTCAGCAGAATCGATCTGCCATTGATTTTGATGTCGACATCGGGCGCGTTGGGGACGCTGTTCCAGCCGCGCTCGATGAACGCCCAGTCGAGGTGGCGCGTGCGCCACACATTCTGATCGGGGTCTTTCTGGGCGACCTCATCGGCGACCACGGGCAGGAACCGCTCCTGCGTGACGCCCAGCGAGCGATCCGCGCGGTTGTCGCTCAGCGTGAGCAGATTGCCGTTGCGCGGGTTCACATAGAACCGCTGCATCAGCACCTCCGACTCGTTGCGGTCGCCGACTGTGCCGATGAAGTAGACATCCGCCAGATAGATGAAGTTTCTGTTGTTGGCGTCAGGGTTCGCGGCGACGCGATAGATGTTCGCGCTCACGCTCTCCACCGAGCGCACCACGGGCGAGAGGGGCACGCGCTGCTCGCGCCGCCAGCCGCCGAACAGGTCGCCTTCCGAAGCGATGGCGAACATCTGGCTGCGTCCCGACGGCGCGGCGACATAGAACAGCCAGTTGCCCACGCCGTCTACACCCGCGATGGAGAGGCTGGAACGCGGCATGACCGGGTCTAACGGAACCGCCTGCGGATTGCCCACCGGGTTGCCGGTCTGCGTGTCCAGCGGCACATAGAACAGCAGTTCGTACTTCTGGTTGCGCAGGATGACCTCGCCTGTCCAGAACAGATACGCCACGGGGCGTCCGCCGCGCACGCCCGTGTCCTGCGCCACGCGCACAAACGGGCGATGGTGCTTGATGGTCGCAATTTCGGCAGGGGTTAGCGCGCGTCCCAGCCCGAGCGCCGCGCTGAAGAGGTTGCCGCTGGGGTCATTCGGGTAGGGACCGAGGGGCGCTTCCCACCAGCGGTTCAGCGCGTCAGGCGACCAGCCGTTCGCCGTGCGGATGCCGTTCTGCAGGGTGTTCGCGCCGTTCCAGTCGAGCGTCGCCTTGTAGAGGTAGAAGCTGTTCGGGCGCCCCGTGGGGTCGGGACGGTTGCTCGCCCAGTAGAGGTGCAGCCTGCCCGTCTCCGGGTCGCGGAACGCGGCGGGTGTGATGTCGCTGATCGCGCTTGCCGCCGTATCAATCATCGGCGCGACGCCCCGATTCGTGCCGCCCGTGAGCTGGGTCTCGCGCACGCGCGCCACGAGTCGCATCGGCGGCGTGGCAAACGCGCCGTTCACGGCGCCGGGCGTCCCGCCGTCGTTGTGCTGGTACGGCGCAATCAGCTGCGAGTAGACGCCCATCGGCTGGAACGGCGGGATAGCCAGCGAGACCTGCGGCTTGCGCGGCTCGACCACGATGCTGGGGTCGCGCCGCGGCGGAATCGCTGGCTGTGTGAGCACCGTCGAGGCGTAGTCGCCCACCTGCGGTTTCTGCAGAATCGGGTACGGCTGGTTGTTGCCCGGATAAAACGGGTTCGGCTGCGGCCAGAAGCGCGTGTCCAGCGTGCTGGCGACCGTTGTCCACGCGGGCATTCCCGCGAAGAAGCTCACCATGTCCGAGAAGAGGAACACCGTGCCCGACGGGCTGCCGAACGCTTTGCCCAGATAGACAGGATAAAGGTTCACATTCCCTTCGTTGCGCACGGTGAAGGTCTTCCAGAACGGCGCGAATATCGGGTTGTCGGGGCGGAAAGTGGACGACGGATGGTTCGCGAACAGGTTGCCCCAGTTGAAGCCGAACCCGCCGGGCAACGAGCCCAGATCGATGGTTTGCTCCTCCACAAAGAGGCGTTCATCGGGCTGGACAGTCGCGGTGGAGACCAGCTCGCGGTACGCTTCGATGCGCAGGTTCTGCGACACGCCCGGCTGGAGTACGCTTTCCAGCCCGTCGAATCGCCCGTTGTTGTTCGAGTCGGCGAAGACATAAGTACGGGAGGAGTAGCCGGTCAGGTTTGCGGGCTGGAAGCGCGGGATTTCGACCTGCACATCGACGCGGTTGCCTGTCGAGAGCAGGCGCGCTGCGGCGCGTTGCAGGTCGGTACCGCCGTCCAGCAGCATCTGGATGCGTCGCCCGGAGATGTCGGGGTAATCCGGGCTGCGGTTGGGGAGCGTGGGCAGCACCTCCCAGGGCAGCGCACGGATGACCGCCCCTGCCCCGCCCTGCCAGCGCATGTCGTCCACATAGGCGCGGGCGTTAATCGCGATAGGTACCACATTCGAGGTTTGCGGCGTGCGGCGATCGCGTGCGAAGAAGTCGCCAAACAGCGTTTTGCCATGCTCGCCTGCGCCAACAGGTACGATCCCGCCTGCCGGGTTGCGGAAGCGCGCGCTGACCAGCGTTCCGTTATTGCCGTTGAACAGGTTTTGCTCGGCGCCGCCTGCACCGATGACGCCGACGCCTTCCAGTCCCACCGGATTCGCAACGCCGAAACGCCAGCCCGCGCCAGTGAGCAGCGCATCGGGGTCGTCGCCGCCGTAGGGCGGCACTTCCAGACCGCCCCCAGCCGCAGGACGGTCAATACGGGCGGTCTCGATAGCAAGGTCGGAGGTCCAGCCCGCGTTGCCGAAGCGCACCTGCAGCTCGTACTTCTCGCCCGGCGTGTAGAAGTTGTTGCCCGACGACTGAATCGTGATGGATTGCACCGCCACCCAATCCATGTCGGGGTTGCCTGTGGGCGGTCGGGTCGTCTGGCGAGGCGAAAGCTTATACTCCACACGCGTGACGCCCGGACCAATCAGCTGGATACGCATCGGCTGTGGGTTCGTGCCCTGCTTGAAGTTCCACACGACCACATAAATCGTGTCGCCCCACTCCAGTGCATCGGGGAAGCGCGGCTCCAGCTCGTCGGGGCGGATGGCGCCTGCCAGCACGGCGTCGGCGTCTTCCTTGCGCGTGGTCACCGAGACGCGCAGTCGGGAGTAGTCCGAGCCGTCGGGGGTTGTGGTCTGGGTCGGCGTGCGAATGACGCCGCCCAGTCCCGTCTCTGGGGCAGTTGTGGCGACTCCCAGCACATTGTAGGCGTACACGATGCCCTCATCGTCCGCGGCGTAGAGCCAGTTGTCCAGCACGCCCGGCGAGGCGAACACCGTGTTGGCGTACAGGTCCCACCCCTCGAAGGCTTTGCCGTTGCGGTCGTTCACCTGCTCGTCGGCGTGGAGCGCAAGCAGCAGTCCTGAATTGGTGGCGACCACGATAGCGGGGCGATCCCCTATCAGATTGCCATTCGCGTCGGTGTCGCGCACATAGGTGAATATCGGTGAGCTGAAGATGGCTCCGCCGAGGTTTTCACTGATGTAGCGCAGTTCGCCTGTATCGGCGTTGAAGGCAGTGACGCGCCCCCCTGTGCCGCCGACATAGACGATGTTTTCCGAAACGCCCCGGTACAGCAGCCCCTGCACCACCAGCGGCGAGCTGTAGTAGAAGTTGAACAGCCCCACCAGCGGCGCATTCAGCGCCGGGCGCGCCCATTCCAGCGAGCCGTTGTCCGCCTTTACCGCATAGAGTCGTCCGCCGTTCAGTCCGCCTGTGGTGAAGTAGACGCGCCCCAGCGCGACCGCAGGCGTGCTGGTAATCGGCTCAATAGGATTCTGATCCTCAGGCGGATAGACCCACGCCACGCGCTCGTCTTCTGTTGTGTTGGGGTCGTCCTGGCGAGATGGATTCAACGCAATCAGCCGCCCAAACTGGTTGCTCCCTTCCGAGCTGCCGATGTAGATCAGCCCTGTGCTGGGGTTATAGGCAGGCGTCGAGACGAACGACGCGCCGAATCGATCGTACTGCCAGCGGAAGTAGGTGTCCGCATCTTCAGGGTCTAAATCGGTTTTGATCAGGTAGACGGAGCCTGCGGGATTGCCAATCGCGACCAGGTCCTGGCTCTCCAGAATCAGCGGCGAGGCGTAGCTGAAGCTGGTGGAGTTGGCGGGCTTGACAATCCAGTAGAGTTTGGTCTCGCCGCGGCGGGTGTCGTTCTCGCCGTCGCCCAGCGCGTCGATAGCGTAGACCGCGCCGTTTTGTGCGCCGAAAACCACCACCCAGCGCAGGACGGTACTGCTGCCGTCGCGCACGCGCACCCTGCCGACTGCAGGCGTGCTGAAGACTGCGTTCGTCAGCCCGTCCGCGCTCACCACGCGAATCGCGTCCGCAATCACGCGCTGCGAACCCACGACGACATCCTCCGGCGAGTAGTTGGTCACCGAGATTTCGTAGGTGCGTCCGCTGCGCATCTCCACCGGCAGGTTATTCAAAAGCACCCACCGCCCGCCGAACCGCTGGTCGACGCGCACACTCAGGTTGTCGCCCTCGTTCTCAATCACATACTGCGCCTGCCGCGCGTTCAGGTCGTCCGAGGGGAACCACGCATAGATATAATACAGACCTGTGTCCGGCGCCTGAACCTTCCAGTAGGCGCGCTGGATGTTGCTGGAGTCGTTGGTAGGCGCGATTTCGTGGTAGAGGCGTTCATAGCGGTCGCCCAGTGCGTCGTTCGGCGTGAACAGCCCCGCGGTGAAGTTCGCGTCCTCATCGTCATAAACCTGTCCCCCGCCCTGATCGGGCAAATCGGGCACGCGGAAAGTCCAGCGCACGCGCGCGCCGCGCGTGCCGACAGGGTTCTCCATGCAGGTAATCGTGCCGTTGCCGTTCGCCACATACACCAGGTGATTGCCGGGGTTCAGCGGGCTGCGAATCGCCACTGGCGACGCCTGTACCGTGCCGTAGTCGGGCACGAAGCGCACCGCGTCCGCCGCGACAATCGGCGTGATGCTCAGCGGATAGTCGGGACTGGTTCGGCGAATGAGGTTGTTGAGCGTGATGACAATCTCCGTCGCGCCGTCGTGATAGAACGGTCGGTCGCCCAGCGGTTGCCACCCGCCCAGCGTCTGGTTCAGGTACAGCGTTAGTTGGGTTCCCGTCGCGTCCGCCACTTCATACTCTGCCTGGCGTGCGTAGGATGCAGCAAACCCGCCCACGCGCGTATCGTCGCTGGGCACATAAACCCAGATTCGGTAGTAGCCCGGCGGGAGTTGCCCACTGCGCCATGCGAAGCGAGCGACCGAGGGTACCGGGTCGCCCGGATTAATTGGCTCACGCACGCACTCAATATACTGATAGGGCACGGTCGAATCCGGGTCGTCCAGATACGGATCCACCGCTCGCTCTGCGGCGGAGGGCGTCTTCCACGCGCCTGCGGGGGTTGAGCTGGTAAGTCCCACTGCATCATTATCCACCACGACGGGCAGGCGCACCGAGTCCATATCGGGCAGCGTCCACGCCAGCAGGAAGTTCACCAGGCTGCTCTGGGCGTTGGTGGTCGTTCCCGTGCGCTGATTGCTGCCGCGATGGGTACTCCAGCTATCCTGCGCGGCGCTCAGCGCCAGCGTCGCCACGCCAATCCAGAACCCCGCAAACAGTCGCTTCATGCCGTGCCTCCACTGATACCTCATCTCTAAAATCCTCCCCGATCGGCGGAGCTGGGCTTGCGCAGTTGCGTCGAGCCGCTCAGTTCAGGACGGTCGAGCGTACTCCACACAATCGATGCGTTGCTGAAGCCCAGGTCGTCGCGCCCCGCGCGGTAATCGTTCGCATCCAGCTCAAACACCTCACCCGGAAACTCGCGCGGCTCGATATTAGAGCCTGAGCGCACCAGCGTCGTGCCGCTGTAGGCGTTCACAATCAGCACATTGCCGTTGCCCAGATAGCGCGCCTGACGCGGCTTGAACAGAATCGGACGCAACAGGTCGCCGCCGTTTTCCGCGAGGTCGTTGCCGTCCAGCCGTCGACGGATGGCGTTTGTGTATGCCTCGTTGGTGAGCATCCATGTGACATTCAGCGTGTCGCCGACGGTTCCCGTGAGAGGGACTTGCAATTCATAGATGCCCGTGCTGGTCGTCACCAGCAGATAGAGTCCCGCGTTGCCTTGCCCGCTCGCGCTTCGTTTCGCCGTATCGATGGCGACAGGCGCGAGGATGGGCACGACGCGCCCATCGGGCAGACGCATCCGCCGAATGTAAATCGTCTGGTCGCGCCCGTTCACAATCAGCTGCAGGGTAATCATCCCTGCTTCAGGCGTGCGCGGGTCGAGCGGGTCGCTTGTGAGGGTCGCTTCGAAGCCGCTCGCGGCGGTGTTTTGCACGAGCGTCGCAAACCCGATGCGCGTCGTGTTGCCGTCCCAGTATTCGAACCGCTGCGCCGACACATAGCGGTAGGCGCGCTCCAGTCGCTGGGTGGGCGTCATCCAGTAAAGCACGCCCAGCATCGCACCCAGCTGTGCATCCTGCACAGGAGCGCCGACGGTGAAGGTGTTCGGGTCTGCCTGATAGCGATCCACGATGTCCACCACGCGCGCGTTGCCCGTGTCGGTAATCGTGTAGTGGATCCAGTATTCCAGCGGCTGGCGGTTCGTGTAGGGGTTGCGGCTGGCGGGCACGAATTCGGTCCAGACCGTGACATCGGTCGGGTTGCGCAGCGTGTCGGGCGCGCCCGCGATGTAGTTGGAGCCGGGCAGGTTGTTCGCCTGCGCCCACGCCTCGTCGCGCAGGTCGACAATCTGCGTCATATTGCCGTCGTTGTCGCGCAGGGGCACACGGTCAGGGATGAAGCGCGTGATGGTGCGCACTTCCGCGCCTGCGCGGTCGAGAATCGCGACGCGGTTGCGTTCAGGCTCCACAATCAGCAGCTCGTTCTCGCCGTAGCGGTACACGCGCGCGTTGGGGGTTATCGGGTAGCGCGCCTTGCTGGAAACGATGGAACCCGTGTAGAAGTCGAGCTGCGTGTTCTCAGTGGACCAGATGACGCGCCCGGCGGTGTCCACCTCCAGCAGGCGGCTCTCATCGGCGATAATCGTGCCCTGCCGACTGTACGCCTGCAGCCCCTCGCCCGAACTAATCACCAGCAGCCCCTCGCCGACCGCAATCGGCGACAGTCCCGTGCCCACCTGCGAGCCTTCCGCAAACCGACGGAACAGCTCGCGCAGGAACGCGCCGGGATCGGGGTCTTCCTCCAGATCGGTAATCAGGTCGTCGATAAACGGCCAGCGGATAATGGACTGATACTTCAGGGGGTTCACCGGGTCGACGCGCGGGATGGTTCCCGCCTGATCCTTGCGCTGGGCGAGGTCAGGTTGCAGGCGGTAGGGGTCGGCTGCGATGCCCAGAATGCTGCCGAAGGTCTCCAGCCCGCTCCCGGTCGGCACGGTAATCTCGCAGGGCAGGAACATCGTGTCGCCCACCAGTACGGGGTTCGCCTTCAGCTGCTGTCCCAGCAGCACGGCGTACCAACGCATGTTGTTCCAGTTGCCCGCGATTCGGTCGGGATCGAGTAGCGTGTTGAAGGTGTTGCCGACGCTCACCTGCACGGGCTGCGTGAGGCTCAGCACATTCTCCAGCAGTCGAATCTGCCCGCCGCCGTCCGCTTGCCCGAAACCTGTGATGCGAATCTGCCCGGTCGTGAAGTCGACCTTGATGTCAGGGTTCGGGCTGTTGGGCGAATAGGTCAGCGTTGAGACGATGTTCGTGATGGGGTTCGGTCCGGAGCGTCCGTAGTCGCGCTGGCTGATTCGCACATCGCCCGATGTCGCGATGGGCGCGCCGAGGTCAATCACAAACTGCTCTGGCTCGGCGTCCAGCGCGACGATGGTCGTATAGGGAATGCCGATTGGGAAGCCGCCGATGCGCGCCTGTCCGACGGCGAAGGCGTACACGGCGCCGTCGTAGTAAATCGGCGCGCCGATAAAAGTGAAGTTCATCCACTGGCGCTGCGGCTCGTCATTCGCGTTGGGCACGAAATCGTTGCTGAAGCGCAGGAACCGTCCGACGAACCGCATAAAGTATTCGTTCGGCTCGCGGTAGATGGCGCTGGGCGGCACAATCACAGGCTCGGCGGCGCCGGGCACAGCCTGCGAGTAGCCCCCGTGCGACTGCCAGCGCCAGAGGATTTTCGAGCCGCCGCGCGTTTGCTGCTGAGTCGGAGGCGACTGCTCCTGCAGGGCAATCACACTGCCGCTGGCGGTGTTGGCGTCGGTCGCGTCTGTGCCTGTTGTAATATAGAGCACGCCGTTGGGCGCAAGGGTGAATCCGCGCAGCTTCTGCGGCGGCGCGGAGCTGCTGTCCGAATACGGCGGCAGGCTCGCGAAGGTGCGGAACATCAGGTTGAAGTTCGTCGCATACGCCCAGTCGATGTAGTAGTCGACGATGTAGGTGTAGTCGCCGATGTCGCCCCTGCCGTCGCCCGTGTATTTGATGCGTCCCTGTTCCGCGGGCGGGTTGAACTCGCAATCGCGGGTAATGTCCTCGAAGGCGCCGGTGGTGTTGTGGATTCGGAACACGCGCGGATAGAGCGGGTGCGTGATACCCTCGGCGGGCACATAGTAGCGGGCGCGCCCGGTGATGCGCGAGCGCAGATAGTTCTGGTAGACGCCCGCGCTGTTAATCGCGGGGGTCAGCACCTCGCCCTTTGCGCCAATCCAGAACGCCTGTACGCCTTCGAGCTGGCTGGAGCCTGTGCCGCCCACATCGCGTCGGGTGCCGAGATAGACCACGACATCGTTGCCGCCGCCCTGCGCGTAGTTGGGCACATAACCCGCCGCCGCTGGCAGCAACCAGCTGCCCGCGTTGCCTGTGCGCGGCTGGAACCACTCGCCAGGGAATACGCCGCTGGTGCGCACCACTTCGGGCGGATTCTTCAGCAGCACAGCGTAGAAGCCCGCCGATACATTCGCGCCCGCCTGATGGAGCGAGGGAACCAGCAGCAGCGTGTTGTCAATCACGATGGGCGGGGGGATTTGCCCATCCGCGGTGGTGGGCGTCGAGGCGGCGGGCGCGGGCGAGCTAACCGACCAGACCAGTTGCCCCACTTCGGGAATGCGTCCCTGCGCGTTGCGCGGCAGCGCCCAGTAGCCGCGCACTTCCGTGCCCACCAGCGCCACAACCTGCAGCCCCTGCGGGGTCTCCACCACCACGGGCGGCGACGACTGACCGCCCAGATCGACCTGCCATACCTTGTCGAAGCTCTCGCCCTGCTCGTAGTCGAGGATGCCGTCGTCGGTGCGTCCGTCGCCGTCGAGGTCGCGGCTGGGCACAGCGTCATAGCAAATCAGTCTGCTGCCGCTGACCACAAACACCAGCCCGCCATACACAACAGGCGTGCCGTTTTGCAGGGCGTACTGTGTATTGCGGTCGCGCCAGCGCACGCCGAGCGGCGCGCCGTACTGGTCGGCGACGGCGTTCGCGCGACGGGCATTAAACGCGTCGCTGCTGCCCGCGCCCGCCCAGCGCACGAGGTTGTACGCAAACTTCAGTTCGAGGTCGGGGATGGCTTCGATGCGAAATTCAGACGCCTGATTGGGCACGGAGCCGTTGCTGCGCACAAGGGGCGCGTTGATGGCTGCGGCGACTCCTGCCGCGCTGACGATAATCCGCCCCGACCCGTAGGTCGCCGCCGCAATCACAGGCGTGCTGGCGTTCACGGCGGTCACAATCTGCAACAGCGGTCGGTTCGCTGTGATATCGACCGCGCCGCCGCCGAAACCCCGCCCGCGCAGACCCAGACTCGCAATCTCGCCGGGCGTTAGCGTGTAGTAGCCGCGCAGGAGCGGATGGTTCAGGTTCACAATACTGATGGGCGCAGTGTTCGCGACGGGCGCGACTTCCGGGAAGAACAGCCTGCCCGACGCGCCCTGCTGGGGCGTGTCGACCCACAGCACGCCGCCGCCGTCCACAAAGCGGCGCAGCTTCTCGCGTATCTCAGCCGTCATGCCCCCCCAGCTGGTACGGCTGATGAGCAGGATTTTGTAGCGCGCGAGCTGGTTGTCGTTCAGGCGGCTGACATCCACCAGCCAGTAGACCGCCTGATTGCGTGTGGCGCCTGCGGGCGCGAACGGATTGCGGAACGACAGCCCCAGCGGTTTGAGGTCCGCGCGCCGATCCATCGCGTAAAAAGTGTAGACATCGCGCACGAGGGAGTCGTTCGCGCTGAACGCCACGACGCCCGCGTTCACGGGCACGGTGCGCGGCTCATACCCGCGCCCGTCCGCCCACGCGCACGCAACGCCCAAGCCTATCACGCCTACCAGAATCCACTGCGTCCATCTCATAGCCATTACCCCACCTCAGGGTCGAATATCGCCTGCGTAAATCGGTTTCGGGCACACGGGCAGGCGCGGGATTGGCGGCAACACTCTGCCCGGATGCTGCCCCGACGGGTCCTGCGCGGGCGTGTACGCCACCCGCATCGGCTGACCGCCCACAATCGGGTTGCGGAAAATCGGATCGTAGCGCATCAGCAGGTTCACCGCATACTGCCCCGCCGTATCGTGCGTGTATTCCTGATGTTCGAGCGGTATCTCGAAGTTGGAGCTGCCGTAGCGGCGCGGGATCCAGCCCCATTTGCGCAGCCATTCGGTCTGGTCGCCCAGCGGCGCGGTGAAGTTCTCGGCAATCGCGCCTTCAAGCGTGATGCGAATATCCAGCGGTTCGCCATAGAAGGGGAATTCGGGCGACACGACGCCTGCGGGGCGCGCGCCTGTGCGCACAAAGTTCTCGCGCGTGTCCTGCGGGTCAGTGTTGAACCAGTAGCCCGGAATCACGAAGAAGCACCCCTCCTGCGCGAACAGCGCCGCCTGAATCTTGATGTCCAGCGGTTGAATCGCCGCCGCGCTGAAGCGATAGGGCGTGTTGTCCGTCGGCAGCTGGAAGTTGCCCAGCGTTGAAATCGGCTGGAGCTGCAGTTGCAGCAGGTTCGGGATGCCGGGTTCGGGCGCCAATCCGTAGTTCGAGCCGACGGGCGGCGGCGTCAGCGGGAAGGCGACCTTCTCGTAGTTCGGGTAGACCTGAAACGCCGTGCGCCCCAGCGGGTACATCACATTCGGGAAGCCCGCGATATTGAACCGATAGAACGGGTCAGCGAATTCCGACGGGTTGACCAGCAGATTGATGAACGACCCCGCGCCGCTGGCGGCATGGCGCAGATACAGCCGCAGCCCGCCGTAGTTGCCCGTGTAGCCCTGCGGGTCCTCGCCGAAGCTGAACAGCAACCGCATCGGCTGGTCGGGCAACACCTCGAAGAAGTAGGGCGCTTCGACATTGGTCGGGTCGCCCTGCGCGCTGGCGGGGCTATCGAAAGTGCGCTGCAGGAACTGCGTCGTGTTCACGCACACATAGTCCCGCGCGATAATTGCCAGCGAGGAGCGTTCGTCGCCCTTGACGATGTTGCCTTCGATGTACGCCGTGCCGTTCGTGACGATGGTAATCTGCCTGCCCGAGGGGATGCGCCCCTTGACGCGCACATTGCCCTCGGCGTAAATCACGCCGTTGAAGGGCACATCGAAGCTTGTATCGCCCTGCGTGATTTCGCTGGTGAGCGTCGGGTCGTTCGGGTTCGTCGGGTTGCGGAAGAAGAAGTTCATCGTCTTCAGGTTGGTCGGTTGCCCGGTGATGGGGCTGTACCACACATCGCGCGGCTCCGCCTGATTGCGCGTGATGCGGAAGCCCTGCGCCCGTATGGCGCCGTTGGGGTCGAGCGTCTCCACCAGCTCGATGAACACGCCGGGCGGCTCGTAGAACGGACCGTTCCAGAAGCGCGATTTGCCGGGGTTCACCCAGTCGCCGCGCAGGGTGTAGCCGCCGAAGAAGCCGCGACTCTCCTCCTGTTTGTCGAGCGCGTTATTGATGTAGATGCCGCGCCCATAGCCGTACTGCCCCGTGTTGAACCACACGCCGTTGGGGCGCTGCCGCCAGACGCCCGATTCCTGCGTCGCGGCGGCGTAGCGCGGGCGGTCGGTTGCGGGGTCCACGGTGTCCATGCGCGGCGGCTCCAGGTAGGCAATCGCGCGCGGGTAGCCGTCGGCGGCGGTCGTCGGGCGACCGTCGCGGTACAGCCCGTTCGCCGTTGTGAAGTTCGTTGCGCTGCTGGGCAGCAGGGTGAAGGTACTCGCGCCGACGCGCAGCTCCACCTGCGCGCCTGTGTTATGCACCACCTCGCCCGCCACATAGACCCGCTCGCCCAGCGCAGGGTTCAGGGCAATCTCCACAGTTCCGCTGAAGCGCAGGTTGCCATTCACGAACATCGAGCCGCCGCCCTGTCCCGGAACGCCCAGAATCGTGCGGTACGGCGCGCCAATCCCCACCTCCTCGGCGCCGATGTCCATCAGCGTGCCGCGCTGCTCTTTGTTCATCACAAAGCGCAGGTAATCGATCGTGCCAATCTGCATATAGGCGACGCGCTCGGCGCGGCGGGAGCGATCCGCCTGCGTGAAAGTCGTCGGGTCGTTCGGGTCGACAATCCCCACGCGCCCGATGGACTCAATCTTAATCACTGGCTGGCGATGGACGGGACCCGACGGTTGATACGACACGCGAATCAGCGCGCGCCCGTTCTGCAGGTTGATGCGCGTGAAGCCGCCTGTGCCGTCCGCGGGATTGTAGGGCTTGAGCCAGAAGTAGTCGGGATCGGCAGGCGCGGTGATGTTGTCGGGGACGGGACGCCAGTCTGCGCCGAACTCGCTGCGCACCAGCTGGTCAATCGCGAACTGCAGTCCCGACTCGGCGAAGTAGTCTGCGCTGAGCCGCTCGCGCGCCTGCTGCACATTCAGGATATTGCGGGCAATCACGGTGATGAACACGCCGCCCAGCACCAGCAGCACGAAGCTGACCAGTAGGGCAATCACCAGCGTCTGACCGCGTTCTGTGAAACGATAGCCTCTCATCATCTTGCCCTTATCCCTCCGCGCACCTGCACGATGTTCGGCGCTTCCAGCTGCGTCGTGAGCGCGTAGTTCACGGGCTGCTGCGCGCCGTAGAATTTCAGTCCCATCTTCAGGTTCATCAGCCGCCGCGTCTGGTAGTCCGCCACATAGCTATCGCCGTTCAGGTTGAAGCGATAGAAGAAGGTCACAAAAATCTCCGCGTTGGGCGGCAGGGGCGTGCGCGGGTCGCTGTAGAACTCGATATAGCCGCGCAGCAACTGCGGCGTGAAGCCGTAGGCGTTCATCACTTCCTGATAGGGCGCGGCGTCCTGATAGAGAATACGGTACTGGTTCGGACCGGGCGTTGCGTTCGCCGCCGAGACGCGCTGGTAGCGGATGGGACGCCCGAAGTTCGGTCCGGGGCGCTGGTCGGGACCAATCACGACTTCCGAACCGGGCACAATCGACGCCGACGGGAAGGTCAGATGATTGCTCGAACCGTCCATCGCGCCGTTGTTGTCCAGATCCATCAGCGACACATAGCGGCGCACATTCGGCGCGTTGTTCGGGTCGCGATTGTACGCCTCGTTGTAGCGCCCGTTGATGGTCGTCAGGTCGGGGTTGCTGTCGTTGAACGGCGTGGCGAAGACGCCCGTTTTGAAACTCACGCCCTGCGCGGGGTACTGGAACCACCACGGCAGCGCGAGGTCAATCAGCCCTGCCTCGCTGTTGACATAGAACGCCATCGGCTCGGCGTCGGTGTAGTAGTTGAGCGCGCTGTTGAACCAGTCCGGCAGGGGCTGCCCCGTCTCCACCATCTGCTGAATTCGGGTCAGGTTCGCCACCCAGTCGTCGCGCTCCTGTCCGTCGGGGGTCGCGCGGTAGTAGCGGATGTACCATTCGCCGTTGCCGTTGGGCGCGAGATAGAAGTAGCGCAGCGGCTCGTTGCGTTGCAGCGCGTCGGGGCGACTGCGGAACGCCACCAGGCGCAGGGTCTCCGGGTTCACATCCCACAGCCCCTGCGGGAAGCGAATCTGCAGGGGCGGCGCGCCTGCGCCCTCGTCGCCCAGCGTGTCGGTCTCAATCGGCGCGCCCATCTGATTCACCGCCAGCGCAGGCGTGAGTTGCATCAGCGACTCGACGCGCGGGTTGCCCTGCTCGTCGAACGACACATTCACCATGTCCACCTGCCCCAGCGGGACGACGGGCTTGGCGACCTTGCGCCAGCCGGCGCGGCGCGCGCCGTAGAAAAAGTTCGGGTCAAAAAACTCGTCGATGCTGCCAAACAGCTCCGGGTTCAGCACCCACTGATTGCCCTGCCGCACATAGAGTCGGAACTCGGCGCGGTACAGCACGGCGTAGTTTTCGGGCTGCGTTGCGGCGGCGAGGGGCACTTCGTCGGGGTTGAAGTAGGGATTGTCGTTGTCCATCAGCCCAATGAAGTAGCGCACCACCGTGCGTCCGGGCGCAATCGGCACGGCAATCTCGGCGTTGTAGGAGCCGTCAGGGTTAATCGGAATGTCGGAGGTCGGGTCGTTCGACTCCTGCGACGGGTCGCCGTAGGCAGGCATCACCATATCGATGACCGCGTAGCGCAGGGGCGCAACGACCACCTGCCCCTGCCCGTTCAGCACGGGCAGGTTGATTAGCCGATCCGCGCTGTCGAACACATAGGCGGCGCGCTTGAGGTCGTTGGTGAACTGATTGATGACCAGCCGCGTCGTGTCCTGCGCCTGCGCCTGAATCTGCCCCTGACGGGTCAGGCGAAAGCCCTGCACCAGCGGGATGAGCAACAAGCCGAGCAGGATGGCGGTGATCGCAATCACCACCAGCAGCTCCACCAGTGTAAAGCCCGCCTGTCGCTCCCGATGTGCCTGCCAGAATCGCATCTCGTGTGCCTCCCTGATTGGACTCAACCTGTAGCGTCCGAGTTCCCGCGTCAATCCCTGACGGGCAACAACATATCGAAATCGATGCGCGTGCGGCGTCCGGGCGGTTCGTGCGTGACGCGCACTTTGACCGACAGTCCCTGCACGCCTCGAAGCGCCTGCCCCGTCACGCCCGGATCCCAGCGCACGGCGTTCGGGTGCGACTCACGCAGGTCGATATACACGAGACCCGTATCGTCAACGACCTCACTGATACGAAACACGCCGTTTGTGCCGCGCTGGGTGTTGCCGTTCGCGTCCACATACCAGTATTCGCGGAGCAGCACCGTCTTACCTGCCTCGCTGCGGGTGAAGTAGAGCCGACGCGCGCGATCGCTTGTGCTGCCCGTGTACGCCGCTTCGAGGTCGTACCAGCAGGAGTCGTAGCTCATGCCAACGGGGTTCTGCACCAGGTAGTAGCGGCTCGCCGCCTTCTGCACGGAGATCGCCCAGTTCTCATGCACGCGGTAGAAGACGCGGATTTTGCGCCCGCGCATCTGCGGGTTGGCAATCTCGAGGTTGCCCGTCGCGTAGTCGATGGTCGCGTTCAGGTTGGGCAGCGTCTGGGCGCGTAAATCAGGCGCAATCTCGCTATCGGGCAGCTGCTGTCCCTGTCGGAAGTAGGCGGCGCGTCCTGTGAGCAGGTCCACCACAATCAAATCCGCCTGCAGCGGCTCGTTTTCCACATCGCGCCCCAGCCCCAGCCCTTCGTAGGTTGTCTGGTCATCCTGCAGGTCGCCGAACTGCTTCAGGTCGGAAAACGCCAGTCGGATGCGTCCGCTCCCCGGCACGGTGAACTCCTCGCGCATAATCGTCCAGTCATGCACATAGTAGCTCACATAGGCTTCCAGGGGGCGCGTACCGCGCCAGTAGCGCTCGTAATAGCCTGAGGCGCTGGGGTTAATCAGGATCGTGCCCGTGAGCGGGTTCAGCACCTGGTACTGATAGGGGTTTTCAGACGACCATGACGCGCCCAGCGGCAGCTCGGTGAAGGCGCGCGACGCGGTATCTGAGAAGGGCGCGATGCCCAGAAAGCCCGAAACGCCACTCACGGGGGAGCCGTCGGGCAGAGGCAAATCGATCCACTGCGGAGTCGGCGCGTTCGGGTCCGTCGGCGGCAGCTCGATCACCGCCGCAACAAACTGTGTCTCGACGCGCCCGCTGGGCGCGACATAGGCGTAGCTATACTCCACCAGGTAGGTAATGGGCGCGTAGCGCAGGGGGCGCAGGAGCACACGCGCGGCGTCATAGTCGATGCCATATTCGTACAGGCGGATGTTCGGTCGCTGGAATTCGGAGTTGAGGATGAGGCGTCGCATCGGACCGCTTGTGACCACCAGATAGTCGCGGTAGTCGCCGCCGCCCGCACGCTCGCCTGTCGGTCGCTGGGCAATCGGCGCGAACAGTGTCGTGTAGACGATGCCCTCCGTCAGCTGGTCGCGTCTGCCAAGCGTCGGACCGGGCAAGCCCAGCGGGATTCGCTCGCCAATCACGCGACGGAAGCGGTTCACGCCGCTGGCGAACTGGCTGGGGAAACCGTTCGGCAGGTTGGGCTGCACGCCCAGGTCGTTGGGGTCAATCGAGGGGTCAATCAGCAGCACCGCTTCCCCTGACGAGAAGTCGTAGCTGATAGGCGCAATTGCACGCGGCAGATTGTCGGCGCGCGCCTTGAGCCGCTCCAGCTCCTGCTGGGCATAGCGCGTCGCCGCGTCGCTCTGCCCCGTGCGCTTGAGCGCAAGGAAACCGCTGGGATACAGGCGAATGAACGCCAGTATCGCAATCGCCAGTATCCCAATCACCACCAGCACCTCGACCAGCGAGGCGCCCTGCTGTCGCTTACCCATGCCTAACATGCTCTCGCTCCTGATTGCAGGCGCCGCAGGAATTCGCTGCGCCCCGATTGACGACGCTTCGACACAGGGTCGGCGCGTCAGGTTCCACTGCCGCTGCGGTCGGATTCGCGCTTACGGGCGCATCGTGTAGGGCGACTCGAACATCTTAAATGAGTCGACCGTCTTCACATTCCCGGTCAGGAACAGCACGATGTCGCTCTTGGCGCGTGTCGGTACATTTCCATTATAAGAACGATGATAGCTGCACCAGGTGACCACAGCCGTCGTGTCAGGAGTGCGATAGCCGAGCTGGCGCGGGTTGTCGGTCGGCTTCGGACCCAGCGGTCCATCAAAGTAGCCTAAGCCATAGTTTGTTGCCCCTCCGTTCTGCTGGTTTTCTACCTGATTCAACGCCTGATTAGACCAGAAAAGCGTGTAGTGCAGTTCGTGAGCGCTGCTCTGCCCGATACGTCCTGTAGAGTAGCTGTCGTAGCGATAGAAGCACACCACAGGGCTGCTGGCGTCGCCCGGACGCAGGCGCACCGGCTGCCCCGCCAGCGCGTGCCCCTGCGGATAGACCGCCTGCGTGATAACGCGCTTGTCGTCGATGGGGTTGTTCGGGCAATAGAAAATCTCATCGTTGCGGAGGTAGCTTCCCAGAGGCTTCGGGGCGAGGTTGAACGGAACCGCGTTCGCGGGATTACAGGTCAGGTTCCCGTTCGCATCCACAGCATATGCGCCCAGCACTGGCGGATAGGCGCGATAGTCCTCTTTGTACGCCTGCAACGCCACGAAAATCTGTTGCAGATTCGACGAACACCGACTTTTGCGGGCGTTCTCGCGCACCGTGCCCGCCACGGGAAAGATAATCGCCGCCAGAATGGCGATTATCGCAATCACCGTTAGCAACTCTACCAGCGTAAATCCGCGTCTCATGATCGTGCCCCTCTGTCCTCGCTGCCTTAGACTGCACAGCGGTTGTAATGGTTCCCGTCCTAATTATGACACACCCGACGGGTTTCCTGCTGTCTGGAGCGGAACCTCGCGCACGGGGCGCAGCAGAAACGCCGACGCGAGGAAGTAAATCGGCGCAAGCGCGAAAATCCAGCGCCAGCCCGCGCCCAGCCCGTACTGCGCGTTCCAGTAGTCGCCCAGCGGACCCGCAATCAGCGGCGCAATCACCTGCGGCATGGTCATCGCGATATGCCAGATTGCCATGTAGCGCCCCGATTCCTGCGGCGGCGCGAGGTTGCTCGCCAGCGCCCAGTCCACCGCCGCGTAGGCGCCCCACGCCATCCCAAACAGCGCGCCCGTCAGGTACACCCACATGAGGTTCTGCGCCGTTAGAAACATCACGGCGCACACACAGATTAGCGCGATGCACCCGTAGATGATGCGCTTTTTGCTCATTCGGTCGGCAAGCGCGCCCGCCAGCCAGTTGCCCAGCACGCCCGTGAGCGTCGCCGTCGCCATAAAGCCGAACGCATGCTGCGGCGAGGCGCCCTTCAACCCAATCGTATCGCGCAGATAGAACTCCAGAAAGAACAGCGCGGTGAAAAAGCCCATGTTGAACACGAACCGCGAAAGCACCACCCAGCGGAAGTTGGGCTGCTCGTTCAGCAGGATGTTCACAAACAGCGTCCAGCGCAGGCGTTTCTCGTCGGGCGTGCGCGGCTGCCACTGCGGCTCGCGCATCCCCAGCACCGTCCACAGCATGGTCAGGAGCAGGAAGCCGACCAGCGTGTAGCCGACGATTTGCAGGCGCGCGCCCCGCTCCAGTTGCCCGCCAATCAGCGGCGGCTCGCCCAGCAGCGCGCCCGCCAGCGCCAGCCCCAGCAGCGTGCCCACCAGCGTCATCATCCCCATGTACGCCGACGCCAGCCCGTGCCGCTGCGGGGGCACATAGTCGGGAATCACCGCCTGATAGGGACCGTTCGCCCAGTTCAGAAACAGCTGAATCGCCACAAAGTGTAGGATCAGCAGCGCGAAGCTCTGCGTCGTCATAAACAGCACGACAAACGGCAGGCTCAGCAGTGTGCCCCACAGGATAAACGGGCGTCGCCTGCCCAGCCGCGCTGTGCAGCGGTCGCTGATGGGTCCTGCGACGAGTTCAATCACGGTGGAAATCAGCGCGCCTGCCGCCGCCAGCCACGCCAGGTACACCCCGCGCTGGTCGGGCGGCGCGAGGTCGTTCACCCGCGCCTGCATCGCAATCGTCAGGAACGCCGCCCAGTGAACGCTCACGCCCAGCCAGAACGCGCTGAGCGCCCAGTAGTTGATGCGTCCGTGCGCGGCGGCGCGCATCGGCTCAGAATACCCCTCCTGTCGCACTGACCCCGATTATATCGAATCGGGCGCACAAGTGTCAAGGGGTTCGCCGATTCGTGCGACAGCTCTCGCAAAGCATCTTCACATCTCTGTACGCACACAGCCGCCGATAACTCGCTTTCAGGGCGTAGAATGCCCCCCCCTCGCCTTCTGAGCTGGCGAGGGGAGCAGAGGCGATTACTGGCACCCGTTACCGAAGTTGAACAACACGATTAGGAGATCAGCGTCGTCTACAGTGCCATCACAATTAACATCGACGCGTCCTACACTGGGACCGCTACTGCCAAACGCGAATAGCACACTTAGCAGATCGGCGTCGTCCACACAGTTGCTCTGATTGACATCTCCATTGTGTGGCGTGCAGCTTGGAAGAGTGTCTAACAAGAACGCTTCATAACGATCTGTTGATGCATTGTAACCTTGGCCTACGATGTAGCGCCCGTCTGCGCTGATACCATAAGCATATTCCAGAACAGATCCATTCGTCAGTAGAATAGCGTAGGTTTGGTTCAAATCTTCCATGCCACTGCTTTGCCTCCAGCGAAAGGCACGTACTTCAAAGTCGTCGTTTTCTGCCCAACCGACCACTATGTTACCGTCTGCTGACACAGCAGTCGCGTAGCTGCCAGCTGTGTAGCCGCTGAGCGTACCCAGATTCTGCATCCCGCCGCTCCGCGTCCAGCGAAACGCGCGCTCAACATCGTTAGAGTTGTAGGATCCGCCCACAACCACATTGCCATCCGCTGACACAGCAGTCGCGTAGCTGCCAGCTGTGTAGCCGCTGAGCGTACCCAGATTCTGCATCCCGCCGCTCCGTGTCCAGCGAAACGCACGCTCAACATCGTTAGAGTTGTAGGATCCGCCCACAACCACATTGCCATCCGCTGACACAGCAGTCGCGTAGCTGCCAGCTGTGTAGCCGCTGAGCGTACCCAGATTCTGCATCCCGCCGCTCCGTGTCCAGCGAAACGCACGCTCAACACCGTTAGAGTTGTAGGATCCGCCCACAACCACATTGCCATCCGCTGACACAGCAGTCGCGTAGCTGCCAGCTGTGTAGCCGCTGAGCGTACCCAGATTCTGCATCCCGCCGCTTTGTGTCCAGCGAAACGCACGCTCAAAAAAGTCATCGTTGTAGGATGTACCAACTACCACACTACCATTCGATGACACACCAGCTGCGTAGCTGCCAGCTCTGTAGCCACTTAGTGCGCCCAGATTCTGCATCCCCCCACTCCGTGTCCAGCGAAACGCACGTTCTTCGTAGGCAGCGTTGAACGTTGCACCAACAACCACGCTGCCGTCCGATGACACCGCTGTAGCATAACTGGAGTCCTCGATAACACCAAGCCAGGTCAGGCGCTGGGCACACAGGTTCGCGAAAACCGAGAGTTCCATCGTCGCCACAATACTGAGGCGTATCGCTTGTGTAGCATATTGTGTGTTTAGCCATCTACGCATCACTATGCCTCCTTTTGAGTGTTGTGTCTCAACTCCACCCGCAATTGTACACCTCCTATTATGAGAGCATGACAGGTTTTTGGCGGAATTTGGGTGCAGTAAAACGCAGATTTTGCCTCGACAGGTACAAACGCGCGGCGTGCCCGCACCGGTTTCCCCAATAGGTGTCGGGAGCAATGCGGAAGTTGTGCGGAGCGTGCGCTATACCTTACGATAATCCATACACGGGGATCGCCGCGCCGTGAATGGCGCGCGCGGCGGGCGAACAGAGGAACATGATGACCTCGCCGAGCGCGTCGGGCGCAACCCAGCGCGAGAAGTCGGCGTCGGGGCGCGCCGCGCGGTTGGCAGGCGTGTCAATCGTGCCGGGTAGGACGCAGTTCACATTCACGCCATGCGCTTTCAGCTCGGCGGAGAGCGCTTCGGTAAGACGAATCACGCCCGCTTTGGCGGCGCAGTAGCCCGCGCCGCCCGCGAATCCCGCCAGCCCCGCCCTGCCCGACACATGCACCATCGCGCCGCCGCCCGACCGAATCAGCAACGGCGCAATTGCCCGCGAGACCAGAAACGCCGTGCGCAGGTTCATCGCCAGCATCAACTCCCAATCGTCCAGCGGCGTCTCATGCACGGGCGGACCCGCCACATAGCCGCCGACGGTGTTCACCAGCGCGTCCAGCCTGCCGAACCGCTCCTCGACGGCGCGCGCGAGGCGGTCGCAGTCGTCAGGCTGGCGCAGGTCAATCCCGCCGAGAAGCAGATGCTGCGGGTCCAGGGCAAGGTCGGCGAACATCAGGCTCAGCGCAGCGTCGTCGCGGGCGCACAGGGCGAGCGTCGCGCCCGCCTGATGGAACTGGCGCACGACCGCCTGCCCCAGCGCGCCCGTCGCGCCCGTAATCAGCACTACCTTGCCCGTGAAGTCGAACGCGACCATCAGCCCTCGGCGTCCTCCGCGAACGGATAGGTCGGCAGGTTGATGCGCAGCGGCTTGTCCACGCGATAGCCCAGCGCGTAGTCCGCCTGCAGCAGCGTGTGAATCTCCGAAGTGCCCTCGTAGATGGTCGCGCCCTTGCTGTTGCGATAGAACCGCTCCACGGGGTACTCGTCGGAGAAGCCGTAGGAGCCAAACACCTGCACGGCGGCGTTGGCGGCGCGCTGGGCGGCGTCCGTGCTGTACCACTTCGCCAGCGAGGTCTCGCGCGTGTTGCGCATACCGACATTCTTCATCCAGCCGACCTTCTGGTAGAGCAGCACGCTAATCTGGTAGTCCGCCTCCATCTGCGCGATTTTCTGCTTGATGAGCTGATGCTCCGCCAGCGGTTGCCCGAAGGTCTTGCGCTCTTTGGCGTAGCGCACCGATTCGTCGAGGCACGCGCGGATCAGCCCCGCCGCGCCCGCCGCGACGGTGTAGCGCCCCTGATCGAGCGCGAACATCGCGATTTTGAAGCCCTCGCCCTCTTCGCCGATGCGGTTCTCGACGGGGACTTCCACATTCTCGAACACCACGCCGCCCGTGTTGCCCGCGCGTACGCCGAGCTTACCTTTGAGCGTGTAGGGCTTGACGCCCGCGCGCTCGCGCTCCACGAAAAATGCGCTCATGCCCGAATGGTCGCGCTTTGCTTTCTTGTCGGGGTCGGTCCACGCCACCACGAGGTACTGGTCGGCGACTTCCGCCAGCGAAATCCAGATTTTCTCGCCGTTGAGAATGTAGCGGTCGCCCTCGCGTCGAGCGGTAGATTGCATCCCGACCACATCGCTGCCCGCGTTGGGTTCGGTCAGGCAGAACGCGCCGAGCCGCTCGCCTCGCGCCTGCGGCGCGAGAAACCGCCGCTTCTGCTCCTCGTTGCCCCACGCCATCAGCGTCATCGCGGTCAAGCCCACATGCACCGACATCACCACGCGCAGGAAGGTGTCGCCGTACTCCAGCTCCTCACAGGCAATCCCCAGCGCGATGTAGTCCAGTCCCGAACCGCCCCACTTGCGCGGCACGCAGATGCCCAGCAGCCCGAGGTCTGCCAGTCGCTGGTACACTTTGGGGTCTGCGCCGTGCCGATCCCAGTCGCGGATATGGGGCTTAATTTCGTTCTCTACAAAGCGGCGCACGGTCTCGCGCACCATCAAATGCTCATCGGATAGCCGAAAGTCCATAAAAACGCCTCCTTCGCGGGAGATTGTACCCGACGCGCGCTGGGGGTATGCTTTTAATAATGCGCCTGCTGGATCGGTTGATACTGCGCGAGCTGTTGCCCCCGCTCTTTTTCGGCGTCGGATTGTTCACCGCGCTGGTGTTTGCGGGGGGCTATGTGTTTATGATTACCGAGTACGCGGTGAAGGGCGCGCCGTTGCGACTGGTGATTGAACTCGCGTTGCTCTATTTACCGCAGATAGCCGTGCGCACGCTGCCGATGGGCATGCTGCTGGCGACGCTGCTGAGTTTCGGGCGGCTCTCGTCGGACTGGGAGATTACGGCGGCGCGCGCGGCGGGGGTGAGCCTGCGGCGGCTGATGACGCCCGTGTTCTGGCTGAGCCTGCTGGTGAGCCTCGCGGCGATTGGCTTCAACGAGACGCTCGTGCCCTGGGCGACCGCCCGCGCCGCCGAAATCCGCAAGGGCATTCTGGAGCAGCTGCGCCTGACCGAGCAGGAGGCGTTCGGCTTTCCCCAGTTCCGCGAGGGCAGGCTCGATTCGTATGTGATTGTGGCGGGCGGGCGCGACCCCCAGACGCAGGAACTATACCAGCTCACTCTGCTCAAGTACCCGGCGAACGGCGCGCGCGCGCCGGAGGTGGTGCTGTACGCCCAGCGCGCTCAGTGGGACGGCGAGGCGCACTGGACGCTCTACAACGGCTGGTGGCGCACCGCCGACGGGCAGTACGGCTCGTTCGTGGTGTTCCGCGCCGAGCCGCGCCTGAACCTCGCCATCCAGCGCACCCCTGTGCAGATTGAGGCGCTGCTGACGAATGTCGACGAGCGCTCCTTCCGCCAGCTGCGCGAGCAGATTGCCTTTTTCCAGCGCGAAGGGGCGGATGAGGCGCAAATCCGCCAGCTGATGGTGGAACTCTACAATAAAATTAATGTGCCGCTTGCGAGCCTGGTGTTCGCATTGCTGGGCGCGCCGCTGGGCATCCGCCCGCAGCGGTCCAGCCCTGCCAGCGGGTTCGCGCTCAGCGTGGCGATTATCTTCCTCTACTGGGTGGCGGCGCGCTATCTGGTGATTCTGGGGCGCGGCGCGATTGACCCCCTGCTCGCCAGCAGCCTGCCCAATCTGATCGGGATGGCGCTTGCGGTGTGGTTCATCGCGCGCAAGGAGCGGGCGTAAGGGGCGGTTCGAGTATCCTTCACCCCCCAGCGCCCTGCCCCAGAATGAGCAGCGCGTCCAGCGTCAACTGCACCGCCCAGTGAACCCAGAAACAGGGCAGGAACGACTTCACGCGCAGGGCGACCCAGCTCAGCGCGAACGCTGCGGGAATCGAACCCAGCACCTCAGGCAGCGGCTTGCCGTAGTGCAACAGGGCGAACGCCGCCGCCTGCAGCCCGATCCCCCACCAGCCCAGCCAGCGGTACAGCCCGAAGGTGAGGAACCCACGAAAAAAGAACTCCCAGCAAAACAGGTAGTAGCCGTAGGCGATGCTGAAATAGACGGCGTAGGCGGGGTCGGTCAACACGCGCCTGTCCAGCGGGTAGTAGGCGCGGAACTCCGGGCGCTGCGCCACATAGTACAGGATCGGCAGCATCAGCAGGTACATCCCAAGCGCGAGCAGCGCGCCCTGCTTGCCGTCGCCGCGCGCCAGCCCGTACTGGCTCAGCTCGCCCTTGCCGAAAAACGCCAGCGATAGCACCGGCAGCCACAACAGCCAGAGGGAGCTGACCACGATATATTCGTTCCAGTCGCGGTAGGCGGCAGGCTCGCTTCCCAACCCCAGCCAGCGGAGCGCGCTGACCGTGTACGGCTGCTGGTAGTACAGAAACAGAAACAGCACCGCCAGCCCGCCGACGACGATAACCTCCCACTCCGTGCGCTTGCCGTGCGTCATGGCGCTGGTTCACCGACGCGATAGCGGATTTCGTACACGCGCTGTTTACCGCTGTAGCCGCCAATCACGGCAAGCGCGCCAATCGGCTGTGATGGGTTCGGGTCGCGGGCGTACAGGATGGGCGTGCCGTCGAACAGCGCCCACAGTACGCCCCCACGCCGCGAAAGCTGCAGCGTGTGCCGTCCGGGGGTCATCATCTGTTCGGCGCTGCTGGTCTCTGCGCCGAAGAGTCGGAACCGTGTGCGCGTGTTGGCGTACCCGCCCACGAACAGGATGTAGTCGCGCCCGGCGTTCATCTCCGATTCGCGCGTACTGGGCAAAAACGCCGCGAGAATGCCGTCCTGCACGGCTTCCAGCTCCACCCACAGGTCGAACTCCCGCGCGTTCAGCCCTGAGATGCGCAGGTGCGACTCCTCGTGTCCGTCGTATGCCCATGCGCCGTTGCGCACTTCCCAGCCTGCGCCGATGTGCAAGCCTTCGGCGTTCTGGGGGGTCAGCACGCGGGTCGCCTGCTCGCGCGTGAGCTGAGGCGGCGCGCCCGACGGCAGCGGCAGCGCGCCTATCGGCTCCTTCATCACGCAGTAAAACACATCATACGGCTCGTACACCGAGTAGCCGGCGCCCGACGGTTTGTAGAGGTCTATGGACACGCCCAGCTCGCGCCCGCCGCCCATCCAGAACCACGGACTCTCGCCGCCGTTGGGCACGGCAAGCTCGATGACGGTCGTGCGGTCGCGTCGGCGGGACGCCTTCCACTGCAGCCACGCGGGCGCGTCGCGCCCCTGCACGCGCAAGCTCACCTCGCTCCCATTGCGAATGTCCACAAACAGCACCGAATCGGTCGAGTAGACGCCTTTGCCCTCAATGTCGAAGCTCATGTGCAGTCGCTCCCACTCGCCCGTGATTTCGAACAGCGCGTAGTAGGCGTCCCCGTCATGGCAATGCTTGACGGTCAGGCGTGTGTCGTCGGCGTTCAGCTCGCCCGCGGGCGGGATGGCGTCCCACTCGCTGGGGTCGCCGTCCACCGTCGCGCGGGCGTACCACACAAACGGCTGCCACGGGTAGAGCGGATAGGGGTCTATCGCGTCGGGCAGTCCGTCGCCGTCCTGATCGGTTTTGCGCGGGTCGGGCGTGCGCGACTGCCAGCGCGGTTTGACGAAGGTGAACTGCAGCGGCGCAGGCGCCCATGTGCTGAGCATCGCCTTGTGCAGGTCGTTCATCTGCCCGTCGGTTGTTGCGCGGCGCGGATTGGAGCCGAACCGTTTCTCGTCCAGCGGCAGGCGCGGGTCGTCGTCGGGGAAGCCGTCGCCGTCCGCATCGCGCACGGTGATGACCTCGCCGAAGTAGAGGCGCAGCCACTGCGCGTCGCTCAGCGTGCGGTCCCAGTACGCCATCACATTCCAGTGTTCGCCGTGCCTGCCTGCCGTGTTCCAGGCGTTCATCGCGACGCTGCCGTCGGGGTTTTTGCGTCGATAGCGCGGGTCAGGGTGATTGAACACGATGCGCTCGTCCTCGCGGTTTGCCAGCGAGAACGCGCCGAACGACTCCATCTGATGATGGAACTCGTGCGCGACCAGCCACGAGGTGTCGCCCCCGCCGAGAAACTGACTGCGCGCGGGGACGCCATCGGGGAAGCTGTCCACGCCGTAGGTGCCGCCGCCGCTATTGTAGAACTCCCAGCGTTGCGTTTGCGCGTTCCAGCGGCGCGGGAACGCCTGCTCGATCTGCCCGGCGTAAGGCTTCTCCTCGAACACAGGCTCTGCAGTCGTGCGCAAGGGGTTCGCCGTATCCACAATCGTGAACGCGCCGCCGCCCGGCGGGGCGAAGTCCACGCCGGGGTACGAGCGGCACACGGGCAGCCCCTTGTAAAAGCCTGTCGCCTGCGGCGGCTCATCGCCCCAGCGCTGCCAGCGATTGTCCACGAAAATCTGGAAGTCCACCCAGAAGCGCATCCCGCTGTTGACCCAGAAGTAGCGCGCGGCGATGGCGTACTCCTCGCGGATGCGCGCCAGCTCGGCGTCCGACATCGGCGCAGGCGGCGGCGCGGGATTGTCGGGATTCTGATACGCCGACGCGATATTCACCACATTCGGCATCAGCAGCACCTTCACGGGCAGGCGGATGATGGTCTTGTAGCCTGCGGGGGCGAGGGTCGCGAAGGCGTACTCGCGTCGCCATGGCGGGTTCGCGCCCCAGCGTCGCTCTTCGGGAGTTGGCTGCAGGTCAGGGTCATAAATGCGGTAGAAGTAGCGCTTGCCCGGTTGCAGCCCACTGATGCGCAGGCGGTGATAGGTACGCCTGCCCGGCTCGCCCTGCACAGTGCGCACGCCCGCGCCCTGCCACAGGTCGACGCGCTTGCCTTCGGGACGCCACGCCGCCGCGGGCAGGTCGCTCTGTCGAATCTGCACGCGCGTCTCGATCGGCGTACGCGTGTGGTACTGCAACACCACATAGTCGCGCCCGATCTCCATCACGGGGCGCATCGGATCGTGCAGGGGGCGCATGTCGCCCTGCGGCGTACCCCACGCGGGAGAACACAGTCGCAAAAAAAGCGCAGCGCTCATAGCAAGAAGGATTCCACACACCGACGGCTTGGGTTGCCGCCGCTGGACTGGCTGACACATGCTTAGCAAGTTCGCGGGCAGGGGTGCGATTCCTGCCCTCTATCCTCTTGCGCGGAGGCTCGTCTACTCTGGCTCTATACCGAGTTCGCGCAGTTTCTGGGCGAGGCGCTCCGCCCGCGCTCCTGTTCTGTTCGCAGGCGTTTCTGCTGCGCCCTGAATGGTGACGACCCAGCGGTACTGTCGTGTGTTTTGCGCCAGTGGTTCCCCGTCGGTGGAGGGATACTCGATGGCAGGTTGTGTTCCTGCCGTTGTGAGCGCCATAACGCCGACCTCCTCGCCTTAATATACCCCGTAGCAAGGCAGGAGTTCCAACGATTCTGGAGAATTATTGCCCACGCAGGAGGCACACAGGTTATGGATATCCTCTCTGGCATCGATGGCACAGGACCACTGGCGAAACTCATCTACCGCCGCGCAGGGCGTTCCCGCCGAATCTCCAGCTGGGACAAAACGGGCGGCAATCGCGATTTTGTGACCATTCCGCAGGGCGAGACGGCGACCCTCGCAACAATTGAGGGCGCGGGATGTATCCGCCACATCTGGATTACCGTCGGCTGTCGCGACCGACTCTACCTGCGCAAGACCGTTCTTAAGATGTATTGGGACGACGAGACCGAGCCGAGCGTACTCGCGCCGCTGGGCGACTTCTTCGGGCTGGGACACGGAATCGCGCGCTCCTATATGTCGATGCCCTTCACCACCGTCAACCACGAGGCGAACGAGGGCAACTACGGGGGCGGGATTGCGCTCAACTGCTACTTTGCGATGCCCTTCAGCACGGGCGCGCGTATCGAGGTGGTCAACGAATGCGACACCGAAATCGGCTCGTTTTACTACTACATCGACTACGAATCGTATGACGCGCCGCTGCCCGACCATGTGCTGCGCTTCCACGCGCACTACCGCCAGGAGTATCACACGACGGGCACGAAAGGCAACCTGTTCGAGCAGCGCGTGAACTACTGGGAGCTGCTGGATACGCCGAACCTGAGCGACGCCGAGAACTACCTGATTCTGGACGCCGAGGGCGCAGGGCACTATGTTGGCTGCGTGCTGTCGGTAGACAACATCGACCCGCTGCCCGTGATTCGCAAGCTGGGCAGTCAGGAGCAGGTGATTCGCGAATACACATGGTGGGGCGAAGGCGACGATATGATTTTCATCGACGGCGAGCCGTGGCCGCCCTCCCTGCACGGCACAGGCTCCGAAGATTACCTCTGCCATGCGTGGGGCATGCACCCCAAAGCCTACCTGTACGCGGGAACCTCCATCCCCGAAAACGACCCCAAACACCCCGACCGCAGGCAATGTACCTCCTATCGGTTCCATGTGGAAGACCCCATCCTGTTCACGCAGTCGATTCGGGTGAGTATCGAACACGGGCACGCGAACCTTCAGGAGAACGACTACTCCAGTGTGGCATACTGGTACCAGACGGAGCCGCACAAGCCGCTGCCGCCGCTGCCTCCCATGAGTGAGCGTATCCCGCGCAACATGCGACCGTGAACAGCCTCTGGATTTTCCCCATCGCGATTGGGGCGGGCGCGTTCGGCTCGATGCTGGGGCTGGGCGGGGGCATTATTCTGGTGCCTGCGCTGACCGTGTTGATGGGCGTGCCGATTAAGCAGGCGGTGGCGGCGAGTCTGGTGGCGGTGGCGGCGACCTCCTGCGCGGGCGTGCAGACCTACCTGCAGGCGGGGCTGGTGGACTGGCGGCTGGGCGTGCGGTTGTTGATTCCGACGCTGTGCGGCGCGATTGCGGGCGGGCTGTTGATTGGCTACATTCCCGAATCGGCGGTGCGCTGGCTGTTTATCGCGCTGGTGCTGTATGTGCTGGGGCAGATGCTCTGGGCGATGCGCCATCCGATGCCGCCCCAGGCGGTGCGCCCCGATTGCCGCGCACAGTGGAACCCGCGCCAGCGCGGGATTGCCGTCAGCCTCTCCGCGCTCGCAGGCGCGATTTCCGCGCTACTGGGCGTCGGCGGCGGGCTGATCCAGGTGCCGTTGATGTATACCATTCTCAAAACGCCTCTGCGCTGCGCGATTGGCACCAGCACCTTCCTGATTGGCGCGACGGCGTCAGCAAGCGCGTTGCTCTACCTCGTGCAGGGCAAGCTGCTGGTGGACTATGTGGTGCCCGCCGCACTGGGGATTGTGATTGGGGCGCGCCTGGGCGGCAAGGTCGCGCAGCGCGTGCCAACGCTCGCCCTGCGCCTGATTTTCGTCGGCGTGATGCTCTACACCGTCGTCCGACTCGCCCTCAAGTGATTCGGGATTCCAGCCCCCAGAGCGGCAGGAATCCCCACTCTCCTGTCGAACCCTACCCCAACATCTTGGGAGGAATCGCATGGAAGCTGGTTTTGTACACCTACATTTGCATACAGAGTTTAGCTTACTGGACGGGGCGACTCGCATTAAAGAACTGGTCAGGCGCGTGGCGGATTTCGATATGCCCGCCGTCGCCATCTCCGACCATGGCGTGCTGTACGGCGCAATCGACTTCTACAACGCCTGTCGGGCGGCAGGGATTAAGCCAATCATCGGCTGTGAGGTCTACCTCGCGCCGCGCACCATCCATGACAAAACCCGACAGGATCAGACCAGCTACCATCTGCTGCTGCTGGCGAAAGATGAGGTCGGCTATCGCAACCTGCTGCGCCTCAGCACGATTGCGAACTTAGAGGGGTTCTACTACAAGCCGCGCGTGGACAAGAGCATCCTGCGCGAACATGCGGCGGGGCTGATTGCCACCTCGTCGTGTCTGGCAGGCGAAATCCCCGACGCGCTGCTCAAAGGCGACTTCGAACGCGCCTGCCGACTCACCGAAGAGTATCTCGACATCTTCGGCAGGGAGAATTTCTACATCGAGCTTCAGGACCACGGGCTGTCTGAACAGCGGCAGGTGAACGCGGGACTGCTGGAGATTGCGGCGAAGTACCGCCTGCCGCTGCTGGCGACCAACGATGCGCACTACCTGACCCGCGAGGACGCCGCCATCCACGATGTGTTGCTGTGCGTGCAGACGGGCGCCACTGTCGACGACCCGAAACGGCTCAAGTTCGGCACGGAGGAGTTCTATGTCAAATCGCCGCAGGAGATGGCGGCGCTGTTCGCCGCGCACCCGGAGGCGCTGGCAAACACGCTGGAGGTTGCCCAGCGCTGTAATCTGCAGCTGGAGTTCGGCAGGGTGCAGCTGCCCGCACCCGACCTGCCCGACGGCAAAACCGCGATGGAGCATCTGCGCGATTTGTGCTACGACGCGCTGCCGCGCCTCGTGCCCAATCACACCGACACGCACCGCCAGCGACTGGAGTACGAGCTGAGCGTTATCGAGACCACAGGCTTCGCGCCCTATTTCCTGATTGTGCGCGACTTCGCGCAGTTCGCCCGACGCGAGGGCGTCTACTTCGGCGTGCGCGGCTCCGCCGCAGGCAGCTTCGTCTCCTACTGCATCGGCATCACCGACATCGACCCCATCGAGTACGACCTCACCTTCGAGCGGTTCCTGAACCCTGAGCGTATCCAGATGCCCGATATCGACATGGACTTCGAGGATGCGCGGCGTGATCTGGTGATTAAATATGTGCGGGAGAAGTACGGCTCGGACAAGGTGGCGCAGATTATCACCTTTGGCACGCTGGCGGCGAAAGCCGCCCTGCGCGATGTGGCGCGCGCGCTGAATATCTCCTCCGTGCTGGTAGACCGCCTGTGCAAAGCCATCCCGACCCAGCCCGGCATGACGCTGGAGAAGGCGCTTGCCATCAGCGAGGTGAAACAGGAGTACGAGCGCAACCCCGACGCCCGCCGCCTCATCGACACCGCCCGCCGACTGGAGGGCATCACACGCAACGCGAGCGTCCACGCCGCAGGGGTGGTCATCTCCAGCGATCCGTTGGTCGAGCATGTGCCGCTGGCGCGGTCGGCGGACGGCGAACCCGTGACCCAGTACCATATGGGCGCGCTGGAGCAAATCGGGCTGCTGAAGATGGACTTTCTGGGGCTGACGAACCTCTCCGCGCTGGCGCAGACGGTGGAGAACATCAAACGCACGCGCGGCATCGAGCTGGATGTGCGCAACCTGCCCCTCGACGACGCCCGAACCTACGAGATGCTGGGGCGCGGCGAGACCACCGGCGTGTTCCAGCTGGAAAGCGCGGGCATGCGCCGCTACATTCAGCAGTTGCGCCCGCAGAATGTGCGCGAACTGGCGGCGATGGTCGCCCTCTACCGCCCCGGACCGATGGATCACATCCCCACCTACATCAACCGCAAGCACGGGCGCGAACGCATCGAGTACCCACACCCGTGGCTGGAGCCGATTCTGAAAGAGACCTACGGCGTGATTGTGTATCAGGATCAGGTGCTGAAAGTGGTGCAGGCGCTGGCGGGCTTCTCGCTGGGCAAGGCGGACATCCTGCGCCGCGCGATGGGCAAAAAGAAGCCCGAAGAGATGCGCAAGATGCGCGCCGAGTTCGTCGAGGGCGCACGCGCCAAAGGCATCGACGAAGAAGAAGCTAACCGCCTGTTCGACCTCATCGAGCCGTTCGCGGGCTACGCTTTCAACAAGGCGCACGCCGTCTGCTACGCCCATGTCGCCTACCAGACCGCCTACCTGAAGGCGAACTACCCCGTCGAGTATATGGCGGCGCTGATGGCGGTGTTCAAAGACAAGACCGACAAGGTGACGGCGTTCATCGACGAGTGCCAGACGATGGGCATCCGGGTGCTGCCGCCCGACATCAACCAGAGCCATGCGGGGTTCACCGTCGAGCCCGAGCGCGAGTCGTCGCCGCGTGCGACGCGCGGGCGCCGTCGGTCGCAACGCCCCGCCTACGACCACGCCATTCGGTTCGGGCTGGGCGCGATTAAGGGCGTCGGCGAGGCGGCCGTGGAAGCCATTCTGCGCGAGCGCGAGACCAACGGCGCGTTCGAAGATGTGTTCGACTTCGCCGCCCGCCTGCAGGAATCGGGCGCGCTCAACCGCGCGACGCTGGAGGCGCTGATTCAGGCGGGCGCGTTCGAATCACTACACCCCAACCGCGCTCAGCTGCTGAACGGGCTGGATCTGATTCTGGGCTACGCGCAGTCGCTTGCCCGCGCGAAGGCGACGGGGCAAAACTCGCTGTTCGAAGGCGGCGGGCAGGAAGAAGTCGCCATCGCCAAGCCCACGCTGCTGCTGGTGGACGACCTGCCCACCCCGCAGAAACTCGCGCTGGAGCGGGAACTGCTCGGCGTCTACCTGTCCGACCACCCGATACGCCCCTACCAGCGCGTGCTGACGGGCAAGGCGACCCCAATTGCCCAGGCGATGGAACGCGAGGGCGCGACGCTGACCCTCGGCGGCATCATCACCAGCGTGCAGACGCGCGTCTCCAAAAAGACGGGCGCACGCATGGCGATCCTGCAACTCGAAGACCTCACAGGAGCGATTCGCGTGGCGGTGTTCGCCAACACCTACGAGCAGTACCGCGACGCGATTCAGAAAGACCGCGTGGTGCTGATTCGCGGCAGGATGCAGTCGAGCGAGTTCGGCAACCGCAACGGCGAGGGCAACGGCGCGATGGAGTTCCGTGCGGAGGCGATTGAACTGGCGCCGGAGCCGAGCGCGGCGGACGCCGACGCGCCGCGCGTCTCGATTCGGCTCGCCCGCTGCCGCGCCGATCAGATACGCACGCTGCGCCAGATTATCGAGAGGTATACCGGCGAGGCGGTCGTGCGCGTGCAGGTGCCCATCAACGGACACACGCGCGTGATCGAATCCGCACTGCGCGTGTCGGCCACGCCGCAGGTGCTGCAGATGCTGCGCCACACGCTGCCCGACGCGCACATCGAGACGACTGCGCAGGAACTGGGGGCGGATCGCTCATCCTGAGCCATACCTGTGGTATTCGGCACACAGCATCGAATTTGCCCCCGAATCGTCCCGAAAGTAGCAGGAATTGGAAGTGCGCCCGATGTATTAGAGAGTTGAAAAAAGGGGACGACAGGCAAAGGAGAGCAAAACCTGCCGCCCCCAAGAGAGGTGTGTAGTTGCTTGCTACTTGTATAGACGGAGAATCGCGCCGAAAAGTTCCCGCCTTCGGGTACAATTCGGCGCGATATGCGTTCACGAGGCTCTTTCAAGCACGCCGCCCAACTTCTGTACGAAGCGGAGTCGTTTCTGATTGTCCCCCATCTGCATCCTGACGGGGACGCGCTGGGCAGTGCGCTGGGGCTGTACCATGCCCTTCGACAGATGGGCAAGTCGCAGGTGGTGGTGGTCAGCCACGATCCCGTGCCCGAAATCTATCGCTTCCTGCCTGACTGGGAACAGATACGCACGGAACATTCGCACCATGCGACCTACGATGTGGCGATTGTGGTCGACCAGAGCCAGCTCAATCGTGCAGGCAAGCATGAGGCGCTTGCGCGCGCGGCGCGTCAGATGCTTCAGATTGACCACCATGTGCTGATGGAGCCGTTCGCCGATGTGTCGCTGGTGGACACCCGCGCGGCGGCGACCGCGGAGCTGGTGTATCGGCTCCTGCACTCCATGCGCCTGCCGATGACGCCTGAAGTCGCGACCTGCCTGCTCACGGGTATCGTCACGGACACCTTCTCGTTCAAGTTTCCCAACACGACGCCGCGCACGCTACGAATCGCCGCCGCGTTGCAGCAGGCGGGCGCGGACCTGAGCCATATCAACGAGCAGGTGTTCGAAACGCGCTCGTTCTCGGCGGTGAAGTTGCTGGGGCTGGCGCTCGCCTCGCTCCAGCGTACAGAAGACGGCAGGATTGCGTGGGTCTCGATCCCGCGCAGCGCGTTTGAGGCGGCGCACGCCCACGAGGAGGAGACGGAAGGCATCGTGAACTTCGTGCGCTCGGTGCGCGGGGTGGAGGTGGCGATGATGCTGCGCGAGTCGCCCAACCACAAGGTGCGGGCGAGCCTGCGCAGTCGCGGCGCGGTGAATGTCGCCCTGCTGGCGCAACAGTTCGGCGGCGGCGGACACGAAAACGCCGCGGGCTGCACGCTCGAAACCAGCCTGCAGGAAGCCGAGCGTATCCTGGTCAACGAGGCAAGACGATGGATGGCGTCCTCAACCTCAACAAGCCGCGCGGGATAACCTCGCACGATGTGATTGACCACCTGCGCCGCGCGTCCGGGATCAAGGATGTCGGGCACGCGGGGACGCTCGACCCGCTCGCAGAGGGCGTGCTACTGTGCCTGCTGGGACGCGCCACGCGCCTGACCCCCTACCTGCAGGAGCTGCCCAAAGCCTATCGCGGGGTCATCCAGTTCGGGATTCGCACCAACACGCAGGACGCCGAAGGCGAGGTGTTCTATCAAAAGCCTGCGCCGCACCTGACGCTGGAACAGGTACGCGCCGCCGCTGAGCGATTCAAAGGGCGCATCCTGCAGACGCCGCCGATGTTCTCCGCATTGCGCATTCAGGGCAAAAAGCTGCACGAGCTGGCGCGCGAGGGCAAGGAAGTGCCCCGCGAGCCGCGCCCCGTGCAGATTTACAAACTGGAGATCCTGAGCCTTGAGCCGGGCGATTACCCGACGGCGGCGTTCGAGGTCGAATGCTCCAAAGGCACTTATGTGCGCACGCTGGCGTCCGATATTGGCGACGCGCTGGGCGTGGGCGCGCACCTCACGCAACTCACGCGCACGGCTGTCGGCGACTTTCGACTGGAGGACGCCTGTACGCTGGATCAGATGACCGACCGGGCGAGCATCGAGCAACGGCTGATTCCCATCGCCGACGCGCTGGCGCATCTGCCGCAGTGGACGCCGACCGCTGCTGTGCTGGAGCGATTGAAACACGGCAACTTCGTGCAGGCGGAGCATCCGCTCTGGACGCCTGGGGGCTATGTGGTGGTGCGCGATTCGGAGGGCAGGGTCGCCCTGATTGCGCGCTGGCTGCCGCCGCTGCTAAGACCGACGCGGGTGATTCAGGGATGAGCTGGGTGATTGGCGCAGAGAGTTTGCAGGGCGCGTTTCCCGACGGGTGCGCGGCGACGCTGGGCGTGTTCGACGGCGTCCATCGGGGGCACGCCGCGCTGGTGGAGGCGACGGTGCGCTGGGCGCGGGCGCGGGGCGTACCCACCGTCGCGCTCACCTTCGAGCCGCACCCCGCCGCTGTGCTTGCGCCCGACCAGCGCCCGCCGATGCTGTGCCCCCTCGCCCATCGCGTGCAGAAACTGCGGCGGCTGGGCATCGACTGCGTAATCGTGCAGCCCTTCACGCGCGAGTTCTCCCTGCTGAGCGCAGAGGCGTTCATCGAGCGGATACTGCGGGACAGCCTGAACGCCCGCGCGGTGGTGGTGGGCGACGATTTCCGCTTCGGGCAGGGACGCAGAGGCACTGTGGCGACCCTGCAGGGCGTCGGGGCGTTCGAGGTGCTCGCCGTGCCGCGTGTGCGCGATCCAAGCGGCGCGCCGATTTCGTCCACACGCGCGCGCGAGGTGGTGCGTGCGGGCGATATGGAGCAGGCGCGCGCCCTGCTGGGCGAGCCGTTCTGCTGGACGGGCGTAGTTGTGCGCGGCGACGGGCGCGGGCGCACGCTGGGCTACCCGACGGCGAACCTTGCTGCGCTGGAGCCGCTGCTGACCCCTGCCGAGGGCGTCTACGCCTGCCTGGCGCAGCTGAGCGGCGAGATGTACCCCGCCGCCGTGAGCGTCGGCGCGCCGCCCATGTTCGAAAACGCCCGCGGACGCATCGAGGCGTATCTGATTGGGCTGCCCGACCGCGACCTGTACGGGCACACGCTGACGCTCCAGTTCCTCCAGCGCCTGCGCCCGCAGCAGAAGTTCGAGAGCCTCGACGCGCTGCTGGTGCAAATGGCGCACGATGTCGAGCAGACCCGCCAGCTCACGCAGGAGGTAGAATTGCCGCGATGACCATCCGCGCGGAGAACCTGAAACGTGCCTATCGCAAGCGGCTGGTGGTGCGCGATGTGTCGCTGGAGGTCGGGCAGGGCGAGGTCGTCGGGCTGCTGGGACCCAACGGCGCAGGCAAAACCACCACCTTCTACATGATTGTCGGTCTCATCCGCCCGCACGGAGGGCGCGTGTTCGTGGGCGAGCGTGAGATTACGCGCCTGCCGATGTATCAGCGCGCGCGGCTGGGACTGGGCTACCTGCCGCAGGAGGCGTCCGTGTTCCGCCAGCTGACCGTGGAGCAGAACCTGCTGCTGGTGATGGAGATGCGCGGGATTGCTCCTGCCGAGCGACGCGCCCGCGCCGAGCAGCTGCTGGAAGAGTTTCACATTGCGCACCTGCGCCACAACAAGGGCTACGCGCTGTCGGGGGGCGAACGCCGCCGCGTCGAGATTGCCCGCGCGCTTGCGCTCCAGCCCGCCTTCCTGCTGCTGGACGAGCCGTTCACAGGGATTGACCCCAAGACCATCGAGGAGCTGCAGGAGATTATTCTGGGGCTGCGCGCGCGCAACATCGGCGTGCTGATTACCGACCATAATGTGAGCGCAACGCTGCGCATCACGGATCGCAGCTACATCCTCGCCGACGGGGTGATTGTGGCGCAGGGCGCGCCTGAAGAGGTGATTACAGACCCTCTCGCACGGAAATACTATTTTGGCGAGAGCTTCGAGCTATAATTAAAGTGGGGTTCGGTATGCGCACAGAGCCGCGCTGGTATTTTCAGCTCTTTGGGGGCTTTGAGGCGCGATGTGGAAGCGTCTGGGTTCACCGTCTACGCACGGCGAAGACCACGGCGCTGCTGGGCTACATGGCGTCGCACCCACCCCACCGCTTCATGCGCAGTGCGCTGTGCGAGCTGTTCTGGGAGGATATGGAGCCAGAACGCGCCCGCAATAACCTCAGCGTCTCCCTGAACGCCATCCGACACGGTCTCCACCTGAACGAGAGCGACGACGCCCTGCTGACCAGCGACGCCCACTCCGTGGCGCTCAACCCTGACCTCTTTGTGGTGGATGTGCTGGA